>OZ257128.1:1170000-3547621 GCA_965278945.1 Actinomycetes bacterium | reverse complement strand
GGCAGAGCTGGTCCGGGGCCTCCTGCCCCGACGATCCCCACGCGATCTCGAGGTCGAGCCGGGCGAGGGGCCGAGCATCGATGTCCCTCGCTCACCGCGCCACATCGATGACGTCATCGGCGACTGTGGTGTCTACGAAGGCGGGAGGAGGCGTCCTGGCCGCCTGTCTCTCGACGACGCGCGCGATGTGTCGCTCACGACAGACGGCTTCGTGTGGATCGGGCTCCAGCAGCCCACGGCAGAGGAGTTCGCCGTCGTGGCGGAGGCGTTCCACCTGCCGCCGCTCGCAGTCGAGGACGCGATCACGGCGCATCAACGCCCAAAGCTGGAGACCTACGGCGACATCGTCTTTGTCGTTCTCAAGCCGGTCCACTACGTCAACCACGAGGAGGTCGTGGACGTGTCGGAAATCGCGTTCTTCCTCGGGCCAAACTTCGTGGTCACGGTTCGCCATGGCCAAACTGACGTCCTTCGACAGGTCCGATCGGAATTCGATGCCGCGTCTTCCGACGGCGCCTCGTACGGCACCTCGGGTGTCCTGTATCGCACTGCTGACCTTGTGGTCGACAACTACGAGCTCGCGATCGCTCACATCAACGACGATGTCGACGAGATCGAGACACAGGTCTTCAGCGCTGATGACGATGATCATTCGGAGCGCATCTACAAGCTCAAGCGTGAGATCGCCGAGTTCAGGCGGGCGGTGAACCCCTTGGTTGAGCCGCTGGAGAGGCTTGCCAGCACGCAGGTGCCGTACATCGACCCGGCTACTGCTCCGTACTTTCGCGATGTCCTCGACCACGTGCGCCGTTCATCTGACGCGATCGACGGGCACGACCGACTCCTGTCCGACGTCCTGCAGGCCGATCTGTCACGAGCCGCTGCGCGCCACAGCAAGATCGCGATGCGGCAGACCGAAATCGCCGTTCGGCAGAACGAGGACCTGCGGAAGATCTCGGCATGGGCAGCGATCGCACTCGTGCCCACCGCGATAGCCGGCATCTACGGCATGAACTTCGAGAACATGCCAGAGCTCAGCTGGGAGTACGGCTACTTCATCGTCATCGGCATAATCGCAGGCGCTTGCATCGGCCTGCATCGTCTGTTCCGGCACAACGGCTGGCTGTAGGCCAACCACTACTACGGATCGAGGCGATAGCCCATCCCCGGCTCGGTGATCAGGTGGATCGGGGACGCGGGGTCAGGCTCGAGCTTGCGGCGCAGCTGGGCCATGTACACGCGCAGGTAGTGGCTCTCCTTCTCGTAGCCCGGTCCCCAGACCTCCAGCAGCAGGCGCTGCTGCGGAACCAGACGCCCAGGTGATCGCGCGAGCACCTCGAGCAGGTGGTACTCCGTCGGGGTCAGGCGTACCTGCGCACCGTCGCGCGCCACGACCGCGGATGCGAGGTCAATCTCGAACGTCGACGTGACGACCACGTGTGGCGCCGCGTCATCTCCGACGAACTGGCCACGGCGCAAGGCAGCTCGAACACGAGCGAGCAACTCGTTCATCTCGAACGGCTTGGTGATGTAGTCGTCGGCGCCCGCGTCGAGCGCCTCGACCTTCTCGTCGCTCGTTGCTCGCGCGGACAGCACGACAACCGGTACCCGGTTCCAGCCGCGGATGCCGTGCAGCACCTCAATACCGTCGAGATCGGGGAGCCCGAGGTCGAGAATCACCACGTCTGGATGGAAGCGCGCCACCTGATCGAGCGCGTCCTGGCCGGTCGTCGCGAGATGTACCTCGAATCCGCGGGCTCGCATGTTGATGGCGAGTGCGCGGCCGAGCGCAGGATCGTCGTCGACGAGCAGGACGCGCGTCATGCCGGTGCCAGGGGAACGGATACGACCATCGTCAGGCCACCGCCGGGAGTGTCCTCGGCGTCGAGGTTCGCGCCGACCGCCTCGGCGAGTCCACGAGCCACGGCCAGCCCGAGGCCCACCCCCGACCCGGCCGGCACGTCGCCGAGTCGCTGGAAGGGCTTGAACATTGTCTCGCGGTCCGCGGCGTCAACTCCCGGTCCACGATCGACGATCCGGATCTGCAGCGTGTCCCCGGGAACGACAGCGGCAGATATTCGGACCGGCCGGTCCCCGGGCGAGTACCGAACCGCGTTCTCAACGAGGTTCGCCACGGCACGCTCAAGCAGCCCGGCATCAGTCAGCACCAAGGGCAGATCGTCATCGGTCTCATCCTGCACCGTTGACTCGGGAACACCGCGCAGCGCCTGCTGGATCACCTCGTCGACAGACACCGGCTCGAGTATCGGTCGCACGGCACCCGTCTGGATCCGGCTGAGGTCGAGAAGGTTCGACAGCAGTGAGTCGAGGCGATCTGCTGACTCGGCGGCGCTTTCCAACAGCGCCGCCCTGTCCGACTCCCCAAGGTGGATGGTGTCGTCCTGCAGCGTCGAGATCGACGCCTTGATCCCGGCGAGCGGAGTTCGCAGGTCATGCGAGACGGCCGCGAGCAAGGCCGTGCGGATCGCATCGGACTCGCGTAGCCGGGTCGCGTCGGCAGCCCGTGCCGTGAGACGGTTTCGCTCGAGAACGGCAGCGGCCTGCGCGGCGAACGCGTCGAGCATTCGCCGATCGGATGCCGGCAACGGCGCGCCGGACAGCGCCATGACAAGTCCAGGTCCAGCATCTACTGCGACATCAGCCGCCTCCACGGTCGACGGCGGCACCTCACCGCACACCTCCACCACATGGAACTCTCGACCGTCGGCGGTCGCCTCGAACAGCGCTGCGCTGCGCATACCGAACGTCTCGCAGGCCTGCTCAAGTAGGGCGCGGACTCCGTTCCCGCGTCCGAGCACGCCAACGGAGAGCGCGGCCAGCACATTCGATTCCGCACGCCGGCGCGCGGCCTCCTGCGCGCGAGCCGCGCTTCGATCGACGATCGTCGCGACAACGGATCCGACGAGGACGAAAGTCACGATCGCGAAGACGTTCTCTGGCTCGGAGATGGTCAGCGTGCCGATCGGGGAGACGAAGAAGTAGTTCGCGAAGAGTCCCGCGACGACCGCGGTCACGACGGCGGGCATCAGGCCGCCGATGAGTGAGACCGCAATGACACCGAGGAGATAGGTGAGCAGAACCGTGGACAAGCTCAGCGAGTCCCGGAACGGCACCAGTACGAGTGTGAGCAGGATCGGAATGACGGGAGTCAAGGTCCACGCCCATATGCGCCGACCCCCGACCGCTCGTCGAGCACGCACGCTTGGTCTCCGGCGCCCGGCGACCTCGTGTGTCACGACGTGGACATCGATCTCCCCCGAATCGCGAACGATCAGGTCGGCGGTACTCGGCCTCAACGCGGTGCTAAGACGCCCCCGCCGCGAGGCGCCGACGACGACCTGCGTGCCGTTCACCGAGCGAGCGAACTCCAGCACGGCCGTCGCGACATCCTCACCGACGACGGTGTGGAAGGAACCACCTAGATCTTCGGTCAGTTGGCGAAGGCGCGCCACATCGTCGGGTCGTGCCCCTACGCTCCCATCGCCGCGGACGACATGGACGCCGACGAGCGCGCGCCCCGCGCTCCTGCCAGAGATGAGGGACCCGCGGCGCAGCAAGGTCTCGCCTTCTGGACCACCGGTCAAGGCGACGACGATTCGAGTACGAGCTGCCCAGGTGTCCTGGATGCCGTGCTCGGCGCGATAGCGCTCGAGTCCCTCGTCGACGCGATCTGCGACCCACAGCAAAGCGAGCTCGCGGAGGGCCGTGAGATTGCCGACTCGGAAGTAGTTGCCGAGGGCCGCGTCGACCTTCTCCGGCGCATATACGTTCCCGTGAGCAAGCCGTCGGCGCAGGGACTCCGGGCTCATGTCGACCAGTTCGATCTGGTCGGCCGCACGCACGATCGCGTCTGGAACGGTCTCGCGCTGTTTCACGCCAGTGATCGCCTCGACGACGTCGTTGAGTGATTCCAGGTGCTGGATGTTGACGGTTGATATGACGTCGATGCCCGCGTCGAGGAGCTCGTCGATGTCCTGCCAGCGCTTCTCGTTGCGCGAGCCCGGAACGTTCGTATGGGCGAGCTCGTCGACGAGGACGATCTGCGGATGCCGGTCGATCAGCGCATCGATATCCATCTCCTCGAACTGCGCGCCCCGGTACTCGATGGTCGACCGGGGTACGACATCTAGGCCAGCGAGCATCATCGCGGTGTGCTTGCGGCCGTGCGTCTCGACGACGCCAACAACGACATCCGCTCCGCGCTCGAGACGACGGTGCGCCTCGCCGAGCATGGCGTACGTCTTGCCGACGCCCGGAGCAGCACCGAGGTAGATGCGCAGCCGGCCACGGGTCACAGCACCATTGTGGTCCGCGGACCCCGCCGGCGTCCTCACCCCAGATTCTCCAGCGCGAGGTTGAGCTCGAGGACGTTGACGCGCGGCTCGCCGATGAACCCGAGGAACCGGCCCTGCGTTGCGTCGTCGACCAGAGTCGCGACGACAGCAGCGTCGAGTCCGCGAGCGGCGGCGACGCGCGCAACCTGCTGCTGCGCGTACTCCGGGCTGATGTCGGGATCAAGTCCGCTTCCGCTCGCGGTCACGGCGTCCGCGGGAACGGACTCGGGAGCGACACCGTCCGCAAGTCCGGCAGCCGTCTGACGCTCGGCGACTGCCTCTACAAGGTCGGGATTGTTCGGTCCGAGGTTCGAGCCGCTGCTGCTGAGAGCGTCGTAGCCTTCGCCGGCTGCCGAGGGCCGCGGCTGGAACCACTGCTCGCCGTCGAAGGTCTGGCCGATCAAGGACGAGCCAACGACGGTGCCGCTGGCACCCGTGACGTACGACCCGTTGCTGATGGACGGAACGATTCGTCCCACTGCGAAGACGGCCAGTGGATAGACCACCCCGAGGACGACGGTCATGACGATGAGCAGGCGGATGCTGATCCACGCCTGGCGCATGGTGAGGTTCATGGCGATTACCCGATTCCTGGGATTGGGGAGATGAGCAGGTCAATGAGCTTGATGCCGATGAACGGCACGATGATGCCTCCCAGTCCGTAGATCCACAGATTGCGACTGAGCAGCTTTGATGCACTGGCGGGCTTGTACCGCACGCCCCTCAGCGCGAGTGGAATCAAGGCGACGATGACTAGCGCGTTGAAGATCACCGCTGCGAGGATCGCCGACTGCGGGCTCGACAGTCGCATGACGTTCAGCGCATCCAACTGCGGGAACGCCACGATGAACATCGCCGGGATGATCGCAAAGTACTTCGCGATGTCATTGGCGACCGAGAACGTGGTGAGCGCGCCGCGCGTGATGAGCAACTGCTTGCCGATCTCGACGATATCGATGAGCTTCGTCGGATTGGAGTCGAGATCCACCATGTTGCCGGCTTCCTTCGCCGCCGACGTGCCGGTGTTCATCGCCACTCCGACATCGGCCTGCGCGAGCGCTGGCGCATCGTTCGTGCCGTCGCCAGTCATCGCGACGAGCCGGCCGCCCTCCTGCTCCCGCTTGATCAACGCCATCTTGTCCTCGGGCGTCGCCTCGGCCAGGTAGTCGTCGACCCCCGCCTCCTCCGCGATCGCGCGGGCCGTCATCGGGTTGTCGCCGGTGATCATCACCGTGCGGATTCCCATCCGCCGCAGTTCGTCGAACCGCTCCCGGATTCCTGCCTTCACGACATCCTTCAGGTGCACGACTCCGAGCACCTCATCGCCTTCCGCCACGACGAGCGGAGTTCCGCCCGCGGATGAGATCGCGTCGACCATGGTGGTCACGTCGCTTGGCGTGCGCCCGCCGATCGATGAGACGTAGGCGAGAACCGAGCCTGCGGCACCCTTGCGGACGCTGCGACCGTCGACGTCGACTCCGCTCATGCGGGTCTGCGCGGTGAACGGCACCCACGTCGCGTGGAGGAGGGTGCCCTCCTCGCGAGCCCGCATGCCGTATCGCTCCTTGCACAGCACGACGATCGAGCGTCCCTCGGGCGTCTCGTCGGCCAGGCTGCTCAGCTGAGCGGCGTCGGCCAACTGCTCGATGGTCACGCCAGGTGCTGGCATGAGTTCGACGGCCTGCCGGTTTCCGAGCGTAATGGTTCCGGTCTTGTCCAGCAGGAGCGTGGAGACGTCTCCCGCTGCCTCGACCGCACGGCCGGACATCGCCAGTACGTTCTTCTGCACCAGTCGATCCATGCCCGCGATCCCGATGGCGGACAGCAGGGCACCGATCGTGGTCGGGATCAGGCAGACGAGGAGCGCGACCAGAATGATGACGCTCTGCGAGGCGCCCGAGTAGTCGGCAAGCGGCTGCAACGTCATCACGACGAGCAGGAAGACGATCGTCAGCGACGACAACAGGATGTTGAGCGCGACCTCGTTGGGGGTCTTCTGCCGACTCGCGCCCTCGACGAGCGCGATCATCCGGTCGATGAACGTGTGCCCGGGCGCTGCCGTGATCGTGATGACGATGCGGTCGGACAGCACCTTCGTCCCGCCCGTGACCGCGCTCCGATCGCCACCGCTTTCACGAATGACGGGAGCGGACTCGCCGGTGATCGCTGACTCATCAACGCTGGCGACCCCGTCTATGACGTCGCCATCGCCGGGGATCACGTCGCCGGCCTCGCAGACCACGAGGTCGCCGAGCTTGAGCGTCGTGGCGGACACGAGGGACTCACTGCCGTCTTCGGCCAGGAGTCGAGCCATCGAGTCCCGGCGCGTCGCCCGCAGCGTGGCGGCCTGGGCACGGCCCCGACCCTCGGCGACGGCTTCCGCGAGGTTGGCGAACACCACTGTCAGCCACAGCCATACAGTGATCGACCAGGCGAACACGCTCGGTTCGACGATCGCCGCGAGAGTGGTGAGGAGCGCACCGATCAGGACGACGAACATCACCGGCTGGCGCCACATCAGCCTGGGATCGAGCTTGCGCAAGGCCTCGGGAAGCGAGACCAGCAAGGAGCGCGGCTGGAACAGGCCAGATCCGACCCGCGCTTGCGGCACTGCCTCGGGCGTGGTGGTGGTCATGACAGTCCTTCCGCGATCGGTCCAAGAGCCAGGGCAGGTACAAAGGTCAGGCCGGCCACGATGATGACCACGCCGACGACGAGAACGACGAACAACGGTCGATGAGTGGGCAGAGTCCCGGCCGACTCGGGGACCTTGCCTTGCTGGGCGAGGGATCCCGCCAGCGCGAGTACCAGGCAGATAGGCACCAAGCGGCCGAGGAACATCGCGACTGCCAGTGCGATGTTGTAGAAGTCCGTGTTCGCTCCCAGCCCGCCGAATGCCGACCCGTTGTTGTTCGCTGCGGACGCGAAGGCGTAGAACACCTCCGACAACCCATGCGAGCCGGGATTGAAGATCGATGCCCGCCCCGTCTCGGTGGCCATTGCCACTCCTAGGCCGACAAGTACCAGTGCCGGTGTGAACAGGATGTAGAGGGAGACGAGTTTCATCTCACGGGCGCGGATCTTCTTGCCGAGGTACTCCGGAGTTCGCCCGACCATGAGACCGGCGATGAACACCGCGACGATCGCCGCAATGAGGATGCCGTACAAACCCGAGCCGGTGCCGCCGGGCGAGACCTCGCCCAACGTCATGTTGAAGATCGTCAGACCGCCGCCGAACGGGGTCAGCGAGTCATGCATCGCATTCACGGCGCCTGTTGACGTGCCCGTCGTGGCGGATGCGAACACGGCGGACATAGGAACGCCGAAGCGCACCTCCTTGCCCTCCATTGCCGAGCCAGCCAGTTGAAGCGCTGTTCCGCCGTAGTTGACCTCTGCCCACACGAGCAGAGCGGTTATCGATCCCCACAGAGTGACCATGGCGGCGAGAACGGCGTATCCCTGGCGAAGGTCGCCTACGATCAGGCCGAATGTGCGCGTAAGGCTGAATGGGATCACCAGCAGCAAGAAGATCTCGACGAGGTTGCTCAGCCCGTTCGGATTCTCAAACGGATGAGCGGAGTTGGCATTGAAGAATCCGCCGCCGTTAGTACCGAGCTCCTTGATCGCTTCCTGACTGGCGACCGGGCCGCCGGGAATCGTCTGGGTTCCGCCCGTCAAGGTGGTGATGGTGGTGTCGCCAGCGAAGTTCTGGATCACTCCGAGGAACACGAGCACGATCGCCGCGACGACAGCGAGCGGAAGGAGGATGCGCAGCGTGATGCGGGTGAGGTCGACCCAGAAGTTGCCGAGCCTGTCGGTGTTGCGTCGAGCCAAGCCTCGGATGAGTGCCACAGCCACCGAGATGCCGACCGCCGCCGAGAGGAAGTTCTGCACGGCGAGTCCGGCCATCTGGGCGGTGTAACCGAGAGCCGCCTCGCCCGAGTAGGACTGCCAGTTCGTGTTCGTGACGAAGCTGACCGCAGTGTTCAGCGACTGCAGTGAGGGCATGCCCTCCCGGCCCAGCGAGTACGGCAGGTACGCCTGCAGTCGGAGCAGCGCGAACAGCACAACGATGGAAACGATCGAGAAGGCGAGCACCGAGCGCAGGTAGACGGTCCAGCGCTGATCGGCCGACGCATCCACGCCGATGACGCGGTAGATGCCCCGCTCGACTCGTGTGTGGCGCGGAGACTCCAGCGCGCGGGCCATGTAGTCGCCGAGGGGGCGGTAGACGACGGCCAGCGCCAAGACGAGGAGCGCGACCTGGAGGACGGCGGCAAGCGTGGGATTCACGGCAGCCTCAGAACTTCTCGGCGCGCACGAGCGACACCACCAGGTAGACGAGAACAGCGGCACCGACGATCAGGGCCAGCGGCCCGAGCCAGGTCACAGCTTCTCCAGCGAGAACGCGATGGACAGCACGATGGCTGCCAATCCGACGATGATTCCGATGGCAGCTAGATCAGCCATGGATGGGTCCTCCTTGAATAGCGCGCGGGAAAGAGGCGGTCTGCACCCATGAAAGGCCCGCCCGGGTCGGGCGTCGTGCACTCCTGACGGGCCTCTTACGCGCCGGCCCGGGATCTTGTCGCGTTCCTTACGCCCCGGCCCCGATCCCTTCGGGGCGCGAGCTTGAGGTTGGCGTGGGTTTCACTCGTCTGGATCCACGCCAAACTCAAGGTCGGCGGACAGGGCAGCGGAGTTTGTCGATGGGGTTACTGGCCATCTTGAGGCATTTCCCTCTTAATGCGGGGGATTCGCAACTGGCGAGGGCCGCGTGGACGCTATGTCGGAAAGTCGGGTAGCGTCCGCCCCATGAACGCGTCCTCGATGCTGCTCACCCGACGGGTGCACATCGACCTCCAGCGCGTCTCTTCGATGGTCTGTCTCTAGTCGACACCCGGTCCCTTCGGACCACCCCGCGGCCCTTTCGTCGCACCCAGCCGACCAGATCTGACCGACAGGACTTCCCATGACCACGAGCCCTCCCGCTTCCGGGACTCCGGCGCGCCCCGCCCGCGAGGTGAAGAGCAACGGCCAGTGGCTCGTCGACGGCAAGACACCGCTCAACCCCAACGAGATCCTCAAGCAGGAGGACGACGGGCTGAACGTTCGCGAGCGCGTCGAGACGATCTACGCCCGCGATGGCTTCGGATCCATTCCCCGCGCCGACCTCACCGGGCGACTGCGCTGGTGGGGCCTGTACACGCAGCGCAAGCCCGGCATCGACGGCGGCAAGACCGCAACGCTCGAGCCCGAAGAACTCGAGGACGAGTTCTTCATGATGCGCGTGCGCTCCGACGGCGGCCGGCTGTCCCTTGAGCAACTGCGCACGATCGCCACGATCTCGACCGAGTTCGGCCGCGACACCGCGGACGTGTCGGATCGCCAGAACATCCAGCTGCACTGGATTCGCATCGAGGACGTTCCCGAGATCTGGCGACGGCTCGAAGGCGTTGGCCTGTCGACCGCCGAGGCCTGCGGCGACGTGCCCCGAGTGATTCTCGGGTCACCCGTGGCCGGCGTCGCGACCGACGAGATCCTCGACGGGACTCCCGCGATCGAGGAGATCCTCCGTCGCCACCTTCTCGATCCCGCGTACTCGAACCTGCCGCGCAAGTTCAAGTCCGCGATCAGCGGGTCTCCCCGCCTCGACGTCGCCCACGAGATCAACGACATCTCCTTCGTCGGAGTCGTGCATCCCGAGCATGGTCCTGGCTTCGACCTCTGGGTTGGCGGCGGGCTGTCGACGAACCCGCACCTGGCAGTGCGCCTCGGCGCGTGGGTGCCCCTCGACGAGGTAGCCGACGTGTGGGCGGGAGTCATCGGCATCTTCCGCGACTACGGCTACCGGCGCCTGCGCACCAAGGCCCGCCTGAAGTTCCTGGTCAAGGACTGGGGCGCGGAGAAGTTCCGCCAGGTCCTCGAGGACGACTACCTCGAGCGCAAGCTCGTCGACGGTCCCGCTCCGACCGGTCCCGCCGACGGCCGCCGCGATCACATCGGCATCCATCCCCAGAACGACGGGCGCCTGTACGTCGGCGCGGCGCCGACCGTCGGGCGGCTGTCCGGCACGCGGCTGACCGCGCTCGCCGACCTTGCCGAGGCCGCCGGATCGGGCCGCGTGACCTTGACTCCCGAGCAGAAGATCGTGGTGCTCGATGTCGATCCCGATCGCGTCGACGACCTGATCCTGGGACTCACGGAGATCGACCTGCTGGTCGGCGACGTGTCGCCGTTCCGCCGCAACACGATGGCGTGCACCGGCGTGGAGTTCTGCAAGCTCGCGATCGTCGAGACGAAGGGTCGCGCGGTGGCGCTGATCAGCGAGCTCGAGGCCCGGCTGCCCGAGTACAAGCTGCCGCTGGCCATCCACGTCAACGGCTGCCCGAACTCCTGCGCGCGCATCCAGGTCGCGGACATCGGCCTGAAGGGCATTCGCGCGCTTGACGCCGATGGCAACGATGTCGAGGGCTTCCAGGTGCACCTGGGCGGGCGAATCGGCCAGGAGGCCAACTTCGGCCGCACCGTCAAGGGCCTTCGCCTGCCGGCAGACGACCTCCCGGACTACGTCGAGCGCCTGACTCGTCGATTCGTCGACGAGCGTGAGGGCGACGAGACGTTCAGCGACTGGGCGACCCGCACCGACGAGATGGCACTCCTGTGACCGCGTGGCCGGGGATCCGGCGACCGCAGGCGCGCTACGAGGCCGAGGAACTGCGGCAGTTGGCCCGATACGCCGCCGTCGACCTCAGTGGTGCGCGCGCCCAGGAGATCATCCGCTGGGCATGGGACACCTTCGGCGATCACGTCGTCGTCAGCCAGTCGATGGCGAACACCGCCCTTGCGCACCTGATTAACAGCGTGGCTCCCGGAATCCCCGTTGCCTTCCTCGAGACCGGCTATCACTTCGAGGAGACCCTCGCGACTCGCGATGCGCTGGCCGGGCGTACGAACCTCACGATCATCAACGTCACGCCGCGCCAGACTGTCGCCGAGCAGGACGCCGAGTTCGGACCCGATCTGTACAAGCGCGACCCCGACCTGTGCTGCAAGATGCGCAAGGTCGAGCCGATGGAGGAACTGCTCCTCGGCTTCGACGCGTGGATCACCGGCCTGCGCATCGCAGCCGCGCCGCACCGTGCCGATACCCCGGTCGTGCAGTTCGACGAGCGCCGCGGCGTGCTCAAGATCTCCCCGATCCTGCACTGGAGCGATGCGCAACTGCTCCGCTACACGATCGAGAACGACGTCCCGGTCAATCCGCTCATGTATGAGGGCTACCCCTCGATCGGCTGCTCGACGTGCACGCACCCCGTGACGTCCGGCGATGATCCCCGCGCCGGTCGGTGGCAAGGTCTCGGCAAGACCGAGTGTGGTCTGCACATATGAGCTATCCGCTGCACCTGGATCTCAGGGACAAGCGAGTGCTCGTGGTCGGCGCTGGGAAGGTCGCCTCGCGACGCGTCATGAGCCTGCTCGAGGCCGGAGCAAGCGTCGTTGTCGTTGCACCCGAGGCGGGTCCCGACATCACGGCACTCGCCGACGATGGTCAGATCACGTGGCGCCCGCGCGAGTTCGACCTCAGTGACATCAACGGCGCGTGGCTCGTGCACGCCGCAACGAACTCTGCAGAAGTTAACGAACGAGTCATTGCCGAGTCGAGGCGACGCATGGTGTGGTCGGTACGCGCCGACGACGCGAGCAACTCAGATGCGACGACGCCTGCCGTCGCGCGCGCGACCGGTGCGGTCGTATCGGTGTCCACGGGCGATCCGCGACGAAGCATCGAGCTGCGGGACTCGATCCTCGGCCTCCTGGGCGATGGTTCCCTGGCCGCGACAGCACGGCGGCCCCGGGAACGAGGCGGCGTCGTTCTCATCGGCGGTGGCCCCGGCGCAGCCGACCTGATCACAGTCCGCGGTCGCCGGGAACTGCTCAACGCAGACGTTGTCGTGCACGACCGGCTCGCGCCCGTCGAGCTTCTCGGCCTGCTCGGCGCCGGTGTTGAGGTCATCGATGCCGGGAAGTCTCCCGGGCGGCATGCCCTCTCCCAGGACGAGATCAACGAGGTCATCGTCGATCGAGCACGATCAGGACGGCGCGTGGCTCGCCTGAAGGGCGGTGACCCCTTCGTGCTCGGCCGAGGATCGGAGGAGATCCTCGCGTGCGCGGCAGCGGGCATCCCCGTCGAGGTGATCCCCGGAATCACCAGCGCCGTCGCCGCACCCGCGGCTGCAGGCATCCCGGTCACTCACCGCGGGGTCAGTACGGGCTTCGTCGTCATCAGCGGACACGTCATCGACGATCTGTCCGCGGTCGCCAACACCGGCCTGACCGTCGTCGTCCTGATGGGAGTCGCAACCCTGCCCCGCCTGGTCGCGGAGTTCATCGACGCCGGACGCCCGGCGAGCACGCCGATCGCCGTCATCCACCGGGCCTTCGATCCGGACCAGAAGGTCGTGGTCGGGACGCTCGCCGATATCGAGCAGCGCGTCGCCGCCGAGGCAATCGCGAATCCCTCAGTCATCGTCATCGGCGATGTCGTGAACGTCGTACCAGCGCTGGCAGCACACGCAATCGCGACGCCTGGAGTCGCGTCATGACCGCCGTGATCCTCATCGCCCATGGCAGTCCCGATGCCCGGTCGAGCGAGGCAACTCACGCGCTTGCGGCCACGCTGCAGAGCCGCACCTTCGGCACGACAGTGCGGGCCGCATTCATCCAGCACGACGAGCCAAGCCTCACCGACGCCGTCGCCGCCCTGACGAAGGAGGGGCACGAGGACATCATCGTCGTCCCCGCCTTCCTCAGCGGCGCGTCCCACGTTCGCGTCGACGTCCCTGCCGCCGTCGACGCCGCGGAAGCCGCGACGGGGGTGAGCCTTCACGTCACCGATCCCATCGGACCGGACGGAATGCTTCTCGCCGCGCTCGATCGCCTTCTCCCTGCGGGTCCCGCAGTGCTCGCGACCGCCGGCTCGACCGATCCGGAGGCTCAGCGATCGCTGGCGCGAATCGCGGAGACGTGGGCCAAGACCCGGCAGGCTCCCGTGATCGTCGCGTTCGCGTCGCTGGCCGAGCCCGACGTCGCAACGGCCGTTCGCCTGCTGGAGGAGCAGACCGGCGAGCGCGCGGTGGTCGGCTCGTTCGTTCTGTTTCCCGGCGTGCTGCCTGACCGGATTGCTGCAGGAGCGGCCGATCGACCCGTGTCCGCGCCGTTGTCCAGCGCGCTCGAGACGATCACGCTCATCGAATCGCGGATTGCCAACGCCCAGCGACGGGTGGCGTGATGCACGTCTTCAGCCTCGATCACGCATCACTCAATGCGACCACCATCGCCGAGCTCGGGGCACGCGTCAGTGATCTCTATGCACGCCTGGGCGCCGAGCCGTCGGTCCGTGGCGCCGTCGTGCTAGCCACCTGTGCTCGCGTCGAGGCGTACGTCGACGCCTCGACCTTCCATGGGCCACAGCGAACCTTCGTCGACATGGTCGGAGTCGACCCGGCGTTGATCACCAGCCGCCGAGGGCGCGAGGGACTCGAGCACCTGTTCCGCGTTGCCTCAGGACTCGAGTCGGCGGTAGTCGGTGAGGCGCAGATCTCCGGGCAGGTCAAGGACGCAATACTCGGATCACGAGCACGCGGCCAGTCCACACGCACACTCGATGTGGCATTCGAGAACGCCTTGCGAGTGTCGCGCAAGGCTCGGGCGCTCCTGTCACACCAGCCCTCGATGGCCGGCGTAGCGCTCGACAGCTTGCACGACATCGAGCCGACCTATGGCACGACGCTTGTCATCGGCACCGGCTCGTATGCCGAGGCCTGCATCGCCGAGCTTCGCGAACGCGGCTCGCACACGGTGCTGGTCTACTCGCCGTCGGACCGGCGCGAGGTCCCCGAGGGCGCGGATCATCTCGTCGCCGTTGACGAGCTCGCCTCCGCCCTCGCACTGAGCGACGTCACGGTGACGGCCAGCGGCCACGGTCCCGACGTGATCACCCGCGACGTAGCGTCGGCGGCCTTGGCACTGCGCAGCACGCCGCTTGTGCTCGTCGATCTTGCCGGATCGGGCGACGTCGCAACCGACCTTGACGACGACCCGAACGTTCGGGTCGTGCGCATCGCGGACATAGCGCAGGACGGCGGAGGTACGAGCCCCGCCAGCACGCTTGTTCGCAATGAGGCCCGCGTGCTCTACCCGCGCATCGAGGGCGGCGAACTCGATGACCTCATCGTTCGCCTTCGCCAGCACGTCCACGACGTGGCTCAGGCAGAACTCGGCGCAGCCGCAGATCCCGCCGCTGTCGAAGCAATCCGCCGAGTCACCCAGGCGCTCCTTCACGACCCGACGCAACGAGCCCGCGAGGCGGCTGCGAACGGGGAACTCGAGCGCTACCGCACTGCACTCGAAACGGTGTTCGGACTCACGCAGGTTGCGGCAGATGCGGAAGGCAGCGCGGCATGACCGCGCCGCTGCGGTTGGGAACGCGGGCCAGCGCCCTTGCGCTCGCGCAGTCCGGACAGATTGCCAGCGCGTTGCGCGGGCTCGGAGCCGACGTGGAGATCGTGCAGCTCCAGACTCCGGGGGACGTCGACTCCCGCCCGCTGCCGGGCCGCGCGCATGAGGGCATCTTCGTCTCGTCGGTACGCGACGCCCTTGTCGAAGGGTCGATCGACTTTGCGGTCCATTCGTTCAAGGACCTGCCCACTGGGCCTGCGCCCGGACTCGTCGTCGCTGCGGTCCCGCCGCGCGAGGACCCTCGCGACGTACTCGTCTCACGTGCAGATCTCAGTGGTCGAGGGATAGAGGGCCTTCCTGCCGGTGCTCGCGTCGGGACCTGCTCAGCCCGACGGGCGGCCTGGGTGCACCGGCACCGACCAGACGTGACGGTTGTTCCCATTCGCGGCAACATAGATGAGCGCATCGCGCGCGTGGTTGCGGGCGAGTATGACGCGATCGTCCTTGCTGCCGCCGGACTCAACCGCCTCGCCTGCTTCACGCCCGCGCGAGAGTCGATGAGCGTCGAGGACCTCGTTCCCGCTCCCGCGCAGGGAGCGCTCGCCCTGGAGTGCCGCGGGGACGACACGACCACCCGGCGACTGCTCCGAATGCTCGATCACGAGGGGACGCACCTGTCCGCCCTCGCCGAGCGCGAGGTCCTTGCCGCGGTCGATCCGACCGATCTCCTCCCCGTTGGGGCAATCGCCACGCTGCGTGCCGGATTGCTTCACCTGCTCGTCGACATCTGCGATCCCGACGGAGGCAACCGCACCGTGCTGCGTGCGAGCGCGAGCGTTCCGCGCGGGGGCATCGATGCTGCGCGCGCGCTTGGCGCTCGGACTGCGGTGGCCCTCCTGAGGTCGCATAGACGAACCGCAGCAGCACTCGCGTCATGAAGGTTCTCCTTGTCCGCGCCGACGACACCCCCGACGCCGATGCTCGAGCACTTGCCGAGCGCGGAGTCGAGGTCACTGCAGAGGCTTTCATCCGAGTTCAGCCCTCTGCGGATGCCGATGCGACACATCGCGCTGCTGAGATCGTCGACGGGCTGCACGCACCGGGAGCCTGGCTCGTGCTCACGTCCGCGGCTGGCATTCGGGCTCTGGACTCGCTGCTCGGTGCAGGCGAGGTGGGCAATCGCATCCGCACGGCCGAACGTGCGGGAGCCAGATTCGCCGCAGTCGGGCCGACGTCCGGTCAGGTGCTTCATGACCACGGAGTCATCGACGTGCTGATGCCGACGAAGGCGCACACGGCCGCCGCCCTGCTGGACTGCCTGGGACTGATCTCGCCCGGCCTCGCCGTGATGCCGCGAAGCACTATTGGGGACCAGCACGTTCCCGAGGTGCTCGAGTCTCGCGGCTGGACCGTTCTGTCACGGATCGTCTACGAGACGACGACGGTCACCGACAGGCCCGGATCGGCCGATCAGCTCGCCGCGGGAGCGTTCGACGCACTCGTCCTGCGATCACCGTCTGCCGCTCGGGCCGTCGTCCACTTCGGCGCGGTGGCATCGAACACGGCCATCGTTGCCGGGGGGCCAACCACCGCGCTCGCCGCGTCCCGGCTCGGATTGCAGGTCACCGCGGTGTCGGCCGACTCTCGCGCCGAGAGCATCGCGGAGGCTGTCATGTCCACGCGCACTAGCGTGATCACATGAGCGACCGCCGATTCCTGACCGAGCGTCCGCGCCGACTTCGGCGCACGCCCGGAGTGCGGCGCCTCGTGCAGGAGACGACGATCCGGCCGGCCGGCCTCGTGCTGCCGGTCTTCGTCAAGGAGGGCCTGACGTCTCCGGTCACGATCTCGTCGATGCCCGGCGTCATGCAGCACTCGGAGTCGTCGTTCCGCTCAGCAGTCAGCGATGCTGCCGACGCCGGCGTCGGCGGTCTCATGGTGTTCGGCGTTCCAGACCATCGTGATGCGCACGGGGACGCAGCATGCGACGAGTCGAGCATCCTCGCCCAGGCAATCGGCTGGGCGAGGTCCGAGGTCGGCGACGCATTGCCGGTGATCGCTGACCTGTGCCTTGACGAGTTCACCACTCACGGACACTGCGGTGTCCTGGATTCACGTGGCAACGTCGACAACGACGCGACTCTGGCGGTGTACGAGCGCATGGCCGTGGTGCTCGCCGGATCCGGAGCCGACATCCTTGGACTCAGTGGGATGATGGACGGCCAGGTCGGCGCAGTGCGCGCGGCACTGGACAAGTCCGACCGGTCCGATGTTGCACTTCTCGCCTACGCGGCAAAGTTCGCCTCGGCCTTCTACGGACCGTTCCGCGACGCGGTCGAATCGCAACTCGACGGCGACCGCCGCGCCTACCAGCAGGATCCCGCGAACGGGCGCGAGGCGTTGCGCGAGGTTCGCCTGGACGTGGCCGAAGGCGCGGACATCGTCATGGTCAAGCCGGCACTCGCGTACCTCGATGTGATTGCCGACGTGCGCGCGTCGGTCGACGTTCCGGTGGCCGCGTACGTCGTGTCCGGCGAGTTCTCGATGATCGAGGCCGCCGCCGCCGCGGGCATGATCGACCGTGACCGAGCCATCCTCGAAGTGCTGACGTCCGTCACGCGCGCAGGCGCCGGCATCATCGCCACCTACTGGGCAACAGAGGTAGCCCGCGCGTTGCGATGAGTACTTCCGAGGACTGGTTCGACCGCGCGCGCCGGGTCATGCCCGGTGGGGTCAGCTCGCCGGTCCGCGCATTCGGCTCCGTCGGCGGCGTTCCCCGGTACGTCGCTACGGCGCACGGCTCGCGACTCACGGACGTCGACGGACGCGAGTACGTAGACCTCGTGGGGGCGTGGGGACCCATGATTCTTGGTCACGCCCACCCGGCGGTTGTCGGGGCGATCGCGAGGGCGGCGGCCTCCTCGCCATCGTTCGGTGCTCCCTGCGCCGACGAAGTGCTGCTTGCCGAGCAGATCGTCTCCCGTGTCCCGGTCGTGGATCGGCTGCGCTTCACCAGTTCGGGCACCGAGGCGGTCATGACGGCCATTCGCCTGGCACGAGCCGCGACCGGGCGCACCAAGGTGGTCAAGTTCGTCGGCTGCTACCACGGGCATGCGGACTCGATGCTCGTCGGCGCCGGTTCGGGAGTCGCAACCCTTGGACTACCCGACTCACCCGGAGTGCCAGCAGCAACGGCGGCGGACACGATCGTCGTGCCGTATGGCGACGTGGCAGCGGTCGAGCAGGCATTCGCCGAGCATGAGATTGCCGCGATCATCACCGAGGGCGCTCCGGCGAACATGGGAGTAGTCCCGCCCGCTCCAGGGTTCAACCAACGCCTGTCGGGCATCGCCGCTGGCCACGGGGCCTTGCTGATCCTCGACGAGGTACTCACTGGCTTCCGGGTCTCAGAGCGTGGGTGGTGGGGAATCGAGGGACAGATCGAGGGCTGGGCACCTGACCTCCTGACGTTCGGCAAGGTGATCGGCGGCGGACTGCCCCTTGCTGCCGTCGGCGGACGCGCGGAGGTCATGGACCTGCTGGCGCCCGCCGGACCGGTCTATCAAGCCGGCACGCTCAGCGGCAATCCGACCGCCACTGCTGCGGGACTCGCGACGTTGAGCCACTGCACTGCAGAGACCTACCGGATCCTCGATGAGAACGCCAGGACCGTTGCGGCGATTGTCGACTCCGCGCTGACCCGTGCCGGTGTGGGCCACACGATCCAGTCGGCCGGCAACCTATTCAGCGTGTTCTTCAGCGAAGACGCAGTCCGGAACTTCGACGATGCCAAGTCCCAGGACACCGCGGCCTTCGCTCGCTTCTTCCACTCGATGCTCGACCGGGGAGTGTGGCTGCCGCCTTCAGCATTCGAGGCCTGGTTCGTCTCCGCGGCGATGACGCCTGCTGACTTCGACGCCATCGAATCCGCCGCGGGTCCAGCGGCCATGGCCGCCGCCGCTACCGGATAACGTCTGCGCATGAGCGACATCACCCTGGCTGCCGCGGACGCAACACGCACGGGTCGACTGGCGCGTCTTGTCGACTCCGACCGATTCAATCTCGCGATCTCGGCGGTCATCATCGCCAACGCCATCGTGCTCGGCCTGGAGACATTCCCCGGAGTAGTCGACTCGTTCGGATCAACGCTCATCGTGCTCAACGAGGTCTTCTACGTGATCTTCGTCGCGGAGCTGGTGCTCCGCCTCGTGTCCTACGGACGCCGCCCCCAGGCCTTCTTCAAGAACCCGTGGAACGTCTTCGACTTCATCATCATCGGCGGAGTCCTGATTCCCGCGGTTCGCGAGCAGGCACAGCTCCTTCGCCTGCTTCGACTCCTGCGCATCGTCCGACTCGTGCGCTTCCTTCCCGACGCTCGCGTTCTGCTGCTCACCGTCGTCAAGTCGATTCCGTCAATGGTCAGCATGATCGTCCTGACCGTTCTCCTGCTGTTCCTCTACGGGATGATCGGCTGGGCGATGTTCGGCGAGGCGCTGCCCGAGACGTGGGGAACCATCGGCAAGGCGATGCTCACGCTGTTCATCCTGCTCACGCTGGAGAACTTCCCGACATACCTCGACGAGGCCAAGGCCGTGACGCCGTGGGCGATCGTCTTCTTCGTGACGTACGTCCTCGTCGCGGCGTTCGTCGTGTTCAACCTGCTCATCGGCATCGTCATCGGCTCGATGGAGAAGGCGCGTGAGCACGAGGCCGAGGTCGACCGCACGCAGGAGGATTCCGACATCCTGCAGCGGATTTCCGATCTCCAGGAGTCGCTGACTGAGCTTCAGGCGGAAATCAGGCGCCGAGAACGCGAGCACCACACGAGGTGAGGTCAGGCCTGGCTGGATCGCAACGCTCGACGGACGCCATCCATCGACAAGATGCCAGCGCCGCCGACGCGAACACGACCAGCGCCCGATTCGAGAAGCACCCCTAGGGCATCGCGGAGACTCGCGTCTGCCGAGATCTGGGGTGCGCCGGAATCCGCGGCAGTAACGGGCTCGAGGACGCCCTGATCAACCGCGGTCACCGCGAGCAGTTTCACCGACCTATCCGTGCCGACGAAATCCGCGACGAACGCGGTCGCGGGACGGCCGAGAATCTCGACAGGAGTCGCGTACTGCTCGAGGTATCCGCCTTGCCGCATCACCGCGATCCGATCACCCAGGCGCACGGCCTCGTCGATGTCATGGGTCACGAACACGACAGTCTTGTTCACCGTGCCAAGCAGACGCAGCATCTCCTCCTGCAGCCGATCGCGCTCGATGGGATCGACGGCGCCGAACGGCTCGTCCATCAGCAGCACCGGCGGATCCACGGCAAGTGCGCGGGCCACCCCGACTCGCTGCCGCTGACCGCCCGACAGCTGCTGCGGATAGCGATCGCCGTAGGTACCGGGATCAAGTCCGACAAGGTCGAGCATCTCGTCGACCCGCGCTCGGATCCGGCTCTTGTCCCACCCCGACAGACTGGGAACCGTGGCAATGTTCTTGCGCACCGTCTGGTGAGGAAACAGTCCTACCTGCTGGATCACGTAGCCGATGGAGCGACGCAACTCGACCGCGTCAATCGTGGAGACATCGCGACCATCCACGAGGATTCGCCCTGACGACGGCTCCACCAGCCTGTTGATCATGCGCATCGTGGTCGTCTTGCCGCACCCAGAAGGGCCAACGAGCGCGGCGAGCTCGCCGGGAAGCACGTCAAAGGAGAGCTCGTTGACGGCCATCGTTCCGTCGGGATAACGCTTGGCGACGCTTTCTAGGCGGATCATCGGGTCGAGAGCCATGCCCTTGAGCGTAGGGCCGATCCGCATCGGCGGCTCCGGCACGCGCACGTCGGCACGCCGATATAGCGTGTGACGGTGGCCGTATTCGCTGAGTCGGCGCCGAACCCGTGGTTCAGCTGGACGTACCTCGAGAACAACACTGACGATCTGCTCGAGGCCGGTCGCGAGCACGTGATCATCACCATCGCGGCGATGGCACTGGCGATCGCCGTCGCCATCCCGTTGACCTTGCTCATCCGCCGCTTTCCGCGACTTCAGGTGCCCGTCCTGGCCGGCTCCGGCATCATCTACACGATCCCGTCGCTAGCTCTCATCGCTGGACTGTGGCCACTGCTCGGGCTCACTCCGTGGACGGTCATCGTCGCTCTCGCGCTGTACGCGCTTCTCGTCGTCCTTCGCAACATGGTCGTCGGGCTCGAGGCCGTGTCGGAGTCGGTCGTTGATGCCGCACGCGGCGTCGGCTACAGCGGCACGCAACTGCTGTGGCGGGTTCAGGTGCCGCTCGCGACGCCCACGATTCTCGCGGGCGTCAGGATCGCCACGGTGTCAACGGTCGGGCTCGTCACGATCGGCTCGCTGGTCGGCCACGGTGGATTCGGCACGGTGATCCTCGGCGGCTTCGTCAACAACTTCTATCACGCGCAGATCCTGGCGGGCACGATCGCGGTCGTCATCCTCGCGCTTGCTCTCGAGGGCACTCTGATCCTCGTCGAGCGCGCCTTGACGCCGTGGTTGCGCGTCGAAGGATCGTGGTGACCGCGATGGCGTCTATCTGGGAGTGGTTCGCCAACGCGGACAACTGGACTGGGTCGTCCGGGGTCCCTGCCCGTCTCCTCGAGCATCTGTGGATCAGCGCCCAGGCCCTGCTCATCGCGTTCGTGATCGCCCTGCCGCTGGGCGTCTGGCTCGGCCACAAGGGTCGCTACGGCACACTCGTGACGAGCATCGGGAACCTCGGCCGTGCGATCCCGACCTTTGCGCTCCTCATCATTCTCGCGTCCTGGGAGACGGTCGGCGTCAGCGACCTCGCTGCCGTCCTTGCCCTCGCCGTGTTCGCGATCCCGCCGGTTCTCACGAATGCCTTCGTCGGCATCCGCGACACCGACCGCACGGCGCGCGAGAGCGCGCGGGCCATGGGCATGACGGGATCTCAGGTGCTCTGGCGGGTCGAACTTCCCCTGTCTGTTCCCGTCGTCGCGGCCGGCATTCGGACGTCGACGGTTCAGGTTGTCGCGACCGCGACGCTCGCGGCGCTGGTCGGGGGAGGCGGCCTGGGCAGGTTCGTCGTCGACGGCTTCGGACGACAGGACACCACCTTGATGCTGGCGGGAGTGATCCTCGTCGCAGTCGTGTGCGTGACGATCGAGCTGGTGCTCGGCGGGGTACAGAAGGCGTTGACGCCCAAGCCGCTTCGTGGGGGTCGGATCCGAAGTGCCGTCTAGCACTGACAGTGGCAGACTCAACCCGCGCGAGCGGCAAAATCCCATTCCTTTCCTATTGGCTTAATGGGACTGTCAGTCCCAGATCGTGTACTTGACCTAGACATCTGACATCGAAAGGAACCTCATGCTCAGCACCAGCTTCGCCCGGCGAGGACTGGCCGTCGTGGCCGTCGGCGCCGCGCTCGCCCTATCCGCGTGCGGGAGTTCGTCATCCACTTCGTCATCCTCCGCAGCCACCGATGCGCCCTCATCGGCACCGGCCGCGTCCAGCGCGCCGGCATCGGCCGAGCCGGTCGCGGGCGGACCCATTGCCATCGGCGCCTTCGGCTTCGGCGAGAGCAAGATCCTGGCCCACTTGTACGCGGGCGTGCTCACGGCAGCCGGGTTCGAGCCGTCCGTCACGGAGTTGACCAACCGTGAGGTCGTCGAGCCAGCCCTGGAAAGCGGCGAGATCCAGGTCGTCCCCGAGTACCTCGGCACGCTGACCGAGTTCCTCAATGCGAAGGCAAACGGTCCGGACGCAGCACCTCTCGCCTCGGGCGATGTCGACGCGACCTTCGCCGCAGCACAGACTCTCGCCAACGAGGTCGGCATCACGCTGCTGACCCCGTCGCCCGCAGCCGACCAGAACGCCTTTGCGGTCACCCGCGAGTTCTCCGAGGCGAACGGCATCACCACGCTCTCCGAGCTCGCCGCCTACTCGGCAAGCAATGACGTGCGCCTGGGCGGACCGCCCGAGTGCCCGACCCGCGCGTTCTGCCAGCCCGGTCTTGAGGAGACCTACGGACTCACGCTGTCGGAGTTCGTCTCCCTCGATGCCGGCGGCCCGTTGACCAAGCAGGCGCTGTCCCAGGGCAAGATCGACGTCGGGCTGGTGTTCTCCTCCGACGGCGGAGTTGCAGCGAACGATTTCGTTGTTCTCGTCGACGACAAGTCACTGCAGACCGTCGACAACATCGTCGCCGCGGTCAACTCCGCATCTGTGACCCCAGCGCTGCAGGAGGCGCTCGACGCCGTTGCCGCGGCACTGACCACGGACGACCTCATCCAGCTGAACAAGGCCGTGGACATCGATCGGGCCGATCCCGCGACAGTGGCGCAGGAGTGGCTCGTCTCCAAGGGCCTCGTCTCGTAGGTTCGCCAGAGGTCACGCCGAAAGCGGCGGTCGCGAGGGTCAATCCTCCGCGGCCGCCGCTTTCGGCCTCTACTCTCGCGGAATGAGCGAAACCCTCCACCGCACGTGTCCACTGTGCGAGGCGACCTGCGGACTGACCCTGACGATCGAATCCGGCCAGGTGACGATGGTTCGCGGTGACGAGGATGACGTCTTCTCCCACGGATATATCTGCCCGAAGGGCGTCGCCATCGGCGAACTGCATCACGATCCTGCACGCCTGAGGTACCCCCTGATCAAAAATCCCGACGGGTCACACCGTCGGGCCACGTGGTCGCAGGCGTGGGCGGAGATCGACAGGCTCCTTACTCCGGTTCGCGCCGAGCACGGCAACGACGCGATCGGCGTCTACCTCGGCAATCCGAACGTCCACAACGTCTCGTCGGCTCTCTACGTGCCTGCCCTCATGCGCGCTCTCGACACGAAGAACTACTTCAGTGCCAGCACAGTCGACCAGATGCCTCAGCAGGTCGCGGTCGGGCTGATGTTCGGCACCGGGCTGTCGGTGCCGGTCCCCGATATCGACCGCACCGACTACCTGCTTGTCCTGGGCGCCAACCCGATCGTGTCCAACGGCTCGATGTGGACCGCCCCCGATCTTCCCGGTCGCATTCGCGAGCTGAAGGCGCGCGGCGGACGACTTGTCGTCATTGATCCCATCCGCACGAGGACCGCGCAGGTTGCCAACGAGCACGTGCGCATTCGTCCGGGCACCGACGGCTTCCTGGTCGCCGCCATCGCGCACACGCTCTTCGCCGAGGATCTCGTCGATCTTCGCGCGTGCCAGGCCCATGTTGCCGACGGCGCCATCGACGCGCTCCGCACCGCCGTCGCCCCGTTCGCGCCAGCGGATGTAGCCGAAGTCACCGGCGTCCCGGCCGAGACGATCATGCGACTGGCTCGTGAGCTCGCGGGAGCATCCGCAGCGGCGATCTACGGCCGGATGGGCACGTCCACCGCCGGCATCACCGTGAATGTCACGGGACCGCAGTCATTCGGCACCGCAACCTCGTGGTGGATCGCGGTCGTCAACCTGCTGACCGGGAACCTCGACCGGGAGGGCGGGGTTATGTGGCCGCTCCCCGCCGCGGGCGGCCCCTCGACATCCGGCACACCCGGCATCGGTCGCGGCATCCGCGTGCCAGGTGCGCAGCGCACTCGAGTGCGCGGACTAGCCAGCGTCCTGGGCGAGTTCCCTGCCGCGGTGATGGCCGAAGAGATCGATACGCCTTCGGAGGACGGCACCCGCTTGCGCGGGATGATCACGATCGCCGGCAACCCCGTGGTGTCCACGCCCGACGGGTCACGCCTTGACGCTGCCCTGGCAACCCTCGACGTGATGATCAGCATCGACGCCTACCTGACCGAGACCAGCCGGCATGCGCATGTCGTACTGCCCGCCCCGTCGCCGCTCGCGCGAGGTCATTTCGACCTCGCCTTCTCAAACCTGTCGGTTCGCAACATCGCGCATTGGTCACCCCCGTCGGTCCCGCTTCGCCATGACGCGGAGGCCGACGAGCTCGACGAGGGCGAGATCCTGCTTCGGCTCGCGTGCGTCGTCATCGGAGGAGGACTCGACGCGGATGGGCTGGACGACCTCGTCGCTGGCGAACTGGCGACCCGTGCATGCAAGTCCGAGGCCTCCCGAGTGCATGGGCGTGATCCAGCAGAGCTACTCGCCATGCTCGCTCCGCGGACGCGCCAGCAGCGACTTCTCGATCTCATGATCAGGTCCGGTCCGTACGGCGACGGCTTCGGCACCTACCCCGGCGGGCTCACCTTCGACATCGTCGCGGCGGCACCCCATGGGCTTGATCTTGGACCCCTGCAGCCACGGCTTCCTGAGGTGCTGCGCACCCCGTCGGGTCGCATCGAGGCCGCTCCCCCTCAGCTGCTCGCCGAAGCAGACCGCATGGCGGTTGCACTGTCGGCGGCGACGGCAGCCGGGCCGAGCGACCGTCTCGTCCTCGTCGGCCGTCGCGGGCTGCGCAGCAACAACTCGTGGATGCACAACGTGCCGCTGCTCGCGAAGGGCTCGAATCGATGCACCTTGTGGCTTCACCCCGACGACGCGTCGCGCCTGGGCGTGCTCGATGGCGGACAGGCGAACGTCGTGAATGACGTCGGCACTGTTCGCGTCGAGGTGGAGGTCACCGATGCCGTGGCACCCGGCGTGGTCTGCCTGCCGCATGGCTGGGGTCACCTGGATTCGGCAACCTGGGGCGCGGTCGCGGCCGCCAATCCCGGCGTGAACTCGAATCTGCTCACCCCGTCGTCAGGCCTGGATGACCTTGCCGGCACCGCCGTGCTCAACGGCATTCCGGTGACGGTGACCGCAGCCTAGGGTGCGGTGACCAAGGCGCCGAGCTCTGCGAAGAGCTGCGAGTTGGCGCGGTAGGCAACCCTGCACTCCTCGGTGAACTCCGCCTGCTCCGCTTCGCTCCAGGGCGCCTCGTCCAGATTCACCTTGTACTGCTTGCGATACGCGTGCACGTCGTCGAGGCCGCTGAAGTCGTAGTAAGTGAGAGCGGCAGGATCGATGCCGTACTCGCTGCGCAGACGGCTGGCGATGACCCGGCCGCCGGCCATGTCTCCCAGGTAGCGGGTGTAGTGGTGGGCGAGCAGTCGCTGCGGGCTCACCGCCGCCTCGCGAATGGCGCGCACGTATGCGCGACTCGCGGGCAGTGACGTGAGGTCGGCCGCCTCGGGCTCATGGCCCAGAGTGCGAAGGTCCGCGGCAATGCGCCCGCGACGGTCAAGGCGGCGATCATCGAACAGCTGGATCGATGCATCCTCGCTTTGCACGAGCAGCAACTGCTCGAGTGCCTGATACACGGGAAGCAGGGACCTGAGCAGTTCGACGTGGGCGCGCTTGTCGAGTTCGCCGGCCAGGAGCGAGACGATGAAGGGACTGCGCTCTGCGCGCTCGTGGTCAATCCGCGTATCGAGTCGGACCGTATCCGCGAATGCCATGGTTCCTCCGGTCGCCTGACAGCGGCTCCGCTGTTTCCGACACAGTGTCGCATACTTCCCAAACTAAGCCAAGCCTTGCCTAAACTGAGGTCGTCTCCACTTGTCCGAATGGGAGTTCCGACCGGGACAAATCGACAATTCGGCCCGCTTTACCCTCCCCATTTGACTGTTTGTCCCGAGATCCGGGACAAACAGTCAAATGCCCAGCGGAATCGGGGACAGATTGGGCATTTGTCCCGCACTGGGCGGGACGGCACGCTCGGGTCGCGTCCAAGGCCCCGCCTAGACTGCCGCCAATCACGACCGACGGGGGTGCACGGGTGGATCAGGACGAGCCCGTGAGCCGCGGCGGGACCGTCGCGTCCGACCTCGGGGTCCTGCACAGGTACCTGCTCGCCATTGGCGCCGGCCTCGTGGTCATCGTGGGAGCGGGAACGATCTTCGGCTGGGACATCGTCACTCGCGTCCAACACGACTGGCCGAAGATCTACCCATACACGGTCATCGGCCTGGGCGCACTCGTCATCGCGATGGTGCTCTTCGACCGGGGCGGCAAGGGCGGCCGCATCATCGGACGTCTGCTGGCGGGCCTGGTGGTGCTGTTCGGCGTGACCATCGACACGGCCGTCAACCGCGGCTGGATCCCCAGCGCCGACCCGGCCTTCGGGGTCGCGACATGGACTACCGCCATCCCGTCCCTGGCAGCGATCGCCATCGGCATGTCGGTCCTGATGCTGGGTCTGCCCGCAGACCGATGGCCCCGCGTCCGATTCTGGCTGGCCATCTTCGCCGGAATCTGCACGCTGCTCGGGCTGCTGTCGTATGTCTACGGATCGACGTCGTTGTTCTACGGCCTGGGGCTCACGGGCACGTCGATCGTCACGACGATCGTCGGTCTCCTCGTGATCGGTGCCGCGATCACAGCACGACCAGATCGACCGCCGCTGGTCTCTCTCGACGAGAGGTACGACAGCGCCTTGCTGCGCTACGTCGTGCCTCCGCTTCTCGCAGTGCCATTCCTGCCAGCGATCATCTCCTGGGTCGTGGGCAAGTTCGAGCCGAACATGGCATCTGCGACCGCAATCACGCAGTTGATCACCGTCGTGATCCTGATCGTCATCATCATCGCCGCCGTCGGCGGCCAGAGTCGCGCGCGACGGTCACTCGCCTCCGAGCGCCAACGCCTGTGGGACGCATTCGCCAGCACTCCTTCGGCTACCGCGATGCTCGACCTCGAAGGCCGCCTGCTGCTCGCCAATGCTGCAATCGGTCGGCTGCTCGGCACTACCGAAACGCGCCTGATCGGCCACGCGTTCATCGATTTCGTTGCTGACGAGGACCGATCAGCAGTGGCGTCAGGATTGTCCGAGGTCATGTCGGGACTCGAGGCTTTCAGGCTCGATGTTCAGTTGCAGCGCAATGAAGGCGGCGCGGTATGGGTTGACCTCGGCGCGGCTCCGGTTCGCGACATCGCAGGACGAGTCACTCTCGTCGTCATCCAGTGCAGCGACCTTACCGATCGCAAGCATCTCGAACGCGTGCTCTCCGATCAGGCCGCCCGTGATCCCCTTACCGGGCTGCTGAATCGCGAGGGACTGACGCGGGAACTTCGCCTGCGCAGTGATTCCCACCATCGCGGATTCGTCACCACCGTTGTCTATGCCGACGTCGACGGACTGAAGGTCGTCAACGACACGATCGGACACGCCGCGGGCGACGAGCTGCTCCGCGAGGTGGCTCGACGCCTCGCGGAGACAACGCGCGACGGCGACATCGTCGCGAGAGTCGGCGGCGATGAGTTCCTACTAGTCACCACCACACCGGCTACCAGTGAGGATGCCGCGCAGACTGTCATCGCCCGTTTGGGACAAGCCCTCAACGGACCGGTCGCGGTGGGCGGTGAGGTGATCGGCATGTCCGTATCGCTTGGTGCGGCAGTGCTCGATGGCGATTTCTCTGCAGCGATCGCGCACGCGGACGAGGCGATGTATCACGACAAGCGGCGGCGACGCCTGCCAGAGACGAAGTAGGTCCCGCATGAATGACGTGGTCACCTTCATTGCCGCCCTGCCCAAGGCCGAGCTCCATGTGCACCTGCAGGGCGCTGCGTCAGTCCCCACCGTCCTGGACCTCGCGCGGCGCTATCCCGCTGCGGGAGTTCCGACGGACGAGGCGACCCTGCGCGAGTTCTACGACTTCACGGACTTCGCGCACTTCATCGAGGTGTACATCAGCGTCAACAACCTCGTCCGATCCGCCGACGACGTGCGATCGCTTGTCGAGGGACTCGGGCGCGATCTCGCGGAAGTCGGCGTTCGGTACGCCGAGGTAACCGTCACGCCGGACAGCCACCTGCTCATGGGCATCGAACCTGATGGCCTCGCGCACGCGCTCGACGAGGGACGGAAAGCGGTGCTCGTGACCCACGGCATCGAGCTTGGCTGGATCTTCGACATTCCCGGTGAGCTGGGCTTGGCATCCGGGACGCGGACCATCGAGTGGGCGGAGGCGTTCTTGCCCCCGCACAGCGTGGGATTCGGTCTCGGTGGTCCCGAACTCGGAGTTCCGCGCGACCAGTTCCAGGACGTCTTCCGTCGCGCTCGCGACCTCGGGCTGCGTAGCGTGCCCCATGCCGGAGAGACGACGGGGCCGCAGACGGTGCGCGACTCGATCGACATGCTCGGCGCAGTCCGCGTTGGCCACGGCATCTCCTCCGCGCAGGACCCAGAGCTCATGGCGGAGCTCGTTGATCGCGACATCGTGCTCGAGGTCTGCCCGACGTCGAACATCCGCACGCGCGCCGTCTCCTCGTTCGATGAGCATCCGTTCGTCCTCCTGCGAGATGCCGGGGTGCGCGTGACGGTGAATACCGACGACCCCGGAATGTTCGACACCGACCTCAACCGCGAGTACCTGGTCGCTCACGAGCACTTCGGGCTCGATCGACCCGCGCTCGTCGAGCTGGCCAGGGAGTCGGTCCGCGCATCCTTCGCAAGCCCGGACACGCGCGACCGAGTTCTGAGCGAAATCGACGCGTACGCCGCTTCATCGCAATAATCCAGCCATGGCATTCCTCTCTCGCGGACATGGGTGGCTCACCCGATGGGCGACAGAGGCCCCCGTGCAGGCGGGCATCGCTGGCGCATCGTGGTCGATCTCGGGAACTTTCGCGCGCGGACTGCTGCCGCGCAGCGCAACCCAGCAGGCGATCTCCACCGGTGTCGTCGCTGTGGCCCACTACCAGCTGACAGCAACCGCATGGGCGACGCTTCAGGCACTCGGCGCCAAGCCAGGAACTCATCCAGGAACTCGGGCCAACGTGGTCTTGTCATGCGTGGGGGTCGTCGGTGGCCTGGGCGTCTCCGCGGCGGCCGGCCGGATAGCCGACCGGTCGATGCCCGCGGCTGTCGCCGCGACGGGCGGTCGCATCGTCGCGTTTGCCGCACTGGCCGGGGGCGCCTCGTCCGCATGGGATGCGTTGCTGCACACGCGCCTAGGCCTCAAGCCCGGACTTGACACGACGCTCATCCCTGCGGTCGCGACGGGTGCTGCAGTGGTGGCGGCGAGCGCGCTGAATCGAAATAGAAGAGCAGCCAAGTACGGCATCGTCGCTCCTGAAAGACGCGCGATTGCACACGTCGGTCCTAAGGCGGCAGTGCGGTCCGCGGCCCTGGGCGCCGCCTCCGGCCTCGGTCTCGCGGCGGCCACCGGCGGGGAGCAGCTGCTCGCCAATGCGCTCGAGGCGGGGATCGCTCGCGTTCTTCGCCGCGATCCGGGCGCACTCGGTGCGCTGGTAGCGCACGGCACCATCCTCGGGTCGATGGCGGCGGCCGGCGTGATCGCGCTCAGCAAGGCCACAGTGGGCGTCCAGCGGCGCGACGACATCGTCGAGCCCGCCTATCCCACGCCGCCAACGTCGCGGCACGTGTCCAGCGGACCGGCAAGCGCCATGCCATTCGACTCCCTCGGCAAGGAGGGTCGCCGGTTCGTCCTCATGGCACTTCCTGCACAGGACATCGAGTCGGTCATGGGGGCGAAGGCCACCGACCCTGTGCGAGTGGTCGGCGGATTCGAGAGTGCCGACGATGTCGCCGAACGTGCCCGTCTGACCCTCCAGGACATGGAGGACTGCGGAGCCTACGAGCGTTCGTTGATCTGCATCGGCTCCCCGACCGGCGTGGGCTACTTCAACTACTCGATCGCCGAAGCGATCGAGTACCTCACTCTCGGCGACAGTGCGATCGTGGTTCCGCAGTATGCACTCGTGCCGTCCGCTCTTGCCCTGACGCGAACAGGAGAGGCCGAGCGGCTCACTCGACTCGTGCTGGAGGGAATACGAGACCGTCTGGCGCTGATGCCGCCCGACAGTCGGCCGCGCGTCGTCCTCATCGGTGAGAGCCTGGGAGCCAACGTCGCTCTCGACCTGCCCGCCGGCGATCGGTCCTACCTTCCCGACTTCAATCCGCTCGGAGTCGCGGGCGGGCTGTACCTCGGCGTGCCATTTCGCACTCGCCTGTGGAACGCATGGCGCGCAGATCCCGCAGCCGTGGATCCGGAGGGCCGGCTGCTCCTGGTGAGCGAGCCCGACAACGCCCAGCCCCTGCCATCGGGGCAGTCCCGACACCTCATGATCGTTCATCACGACGATCCGGTGAACAAGTACAGCTTCCGGATGGTCCTCCAGCCGCCGTGGTGGATGGGACCGCCGAGCGAGCGTCCGCCACTTGTCCCGCGCGAGGTGAAGTTCCGTCCGATCACCTCGTTCGTTCTCGCGACCGTCGACCTGCTGAACGGCATGCAGTCCAAGCCGGGCACGTTCGTGCGACGCGGTCACGACTACCGCATCGACATCCGAAGCGGGCTTGAGCGCGCATTCGGCCTGGAGAGCACTCCCGAGCAGGCCGACGCCATCGAGGACGCGTTGCGCAGGCGCGAGCAGGAGTGGGCGACCCGAAGGATGGTGGCGCGCAAGCTCGACAAGGCGCGTCGCGCGATCCAGAAGCAGCTTGCGGACTGGGGGTCTCCCACGATTGATGTCGCAGACCTCGACCCGACGAACAGCGACACCGCCTCGGTGCTGGCCAGGCTCGGAGTGATCAGCGGCCCACCGGGATCCTGATCAGGACCGAATCCGCAGATTCTCCGGGTCGTACAGCGGCCTGAGCGAGGCCACGGCCGGGTACCGAACGCCGGCGATGTCCACCTCCCACGAGCCTTCGGCGATCCAGTCGGCGGTCAGCGGCTCGCCCGCATCGATCATCGCCAGCCCGATTGCGCCGCCGAGGGTGTGCCCGTAGCTGGCCGCACGCACGTAGCCGACCTCCACGCCGTCGCGGAGAACCACCTCCGCATGGTGCATCAACGGCTCGGGGTCCAAGACGAGCACCTGGAGCAGCCGACGATGCGGGGTGCCAGCGGACTTCTGTGCGATAACCGCCTCGCGGCCGATGAAGCCGCCCGGCTTGTCCAGTGCAACCGCGAACCCTAGGCCCGCCTCGAACACTGAGTCGGTGTTGTCGATGTCGTGGCCATAGTCGCGGTAGCCCTTCTCCATGCGCAGGCTCGACAATGACTTCAGGCCGACGTGCCGAAGCCCAAACTGGGTGCCTGCCTCACGGAGTTGCTCGTACGCATGAACGGCCTGCTCTGCTGGCACGTACAGCTCGTAGCCGAGCTCGCCGAGATAGGTGATGCGCACGCACAGTACGCGGGCGAAGCCCACATCGATGTATCGCGCCGTGCGAAATGGAAGGGCCGTGTTTTCGAGGTCGACCGACGTCGCCGCCTGCAGCATCGCTCGAGACAGGGGGCCTTGGATGTTGATCTGAGCGAAGGCCGACGTGACATCGGTGGCGAACGCATGGTGAGAGTCGAGGTGACGCCTCAAGCGCGCCTGCACGTGACCGCGAGCGTTGTCCGAAGCGACGACAAGGAACGACTCCTCGTCGAGCTTCGTCACCGTGACGTCCGCCTCGATCGTGCCCTGCTCATTGAGCCACTGGGTGTAGGTGATGACATTCGGCTCCCCGTCGACCGCATTAGCCGACAGCCGGTCAAGCGCACGTCCCGCGTCGCGACCCTGCACCATGAACTTCGACATGAACGACATGTCCATGATCCCCACGCCTTCGCGCACGGCTCGGTGCTCATCGGCCCAGTACGGGAACCAGTTCTGCCGACCCCACGACAGCTCGCCTGTTCGCGGTTCGATGCCAGCGGGTGCGTACCAATCGGCCCCCTCCCATCCGCTGACGTCCTTGAAATAGGCCCCGGCTGCGGCAAGCTCGGCGTGAACAGGGGATCGCTTGACCCCGCGCGCCGTGGACATGGACCTTCCGGGGAAGTGCGTCTGGTAGACCATGCCGAGCGTCTCGACGGTCCGCTCGGCCCGGTATCGGGGATTGAGCTGGTAGGACTCCATGCGATCGATGTTGAAGGCTGTCACGTCGACATCCGGGTGGCCATCGACGATCCACTGCGCGAGGATCCGGCCAAGACCCCCACCGGTGAGGATGCCGACCGAGTTCATCCCCGCTGCCACGAAGTAGTTGTCGATGTCCGGCGACTCGCCGACGATCGGTGCCAGGTCCGGGGTGAAGGACTCAGGACCGCAGAAGAAGGTGCGGATGCCCGTCTCCAGCGTCACGGGAACGCGTTGCATGGCGCGCTCGAGATACGGTCCCATCCGCTCCCAGTCGGGCGCGATGTCGGCGAACGAGAAGTCGTCGGGGATGCCGCCGACGCTCCACGGCGCGCATACGGGCTCGAACAGCCCGACCATGAGTCCGCCGCCCTCCTCCCGGTAGTAGCCGTGACGGGAGGGGTCCTCGAGCACGGGCCATCGCGGTTCGACTCCATCGAAGGGCTCGGTAATCAGGTAGTAGTGCTCGGCAGCCTGCAGCGGGATGCTCACACCATTGCGCTCGCCGAGCTGACGTGCCCACATGCCCGCGCAGTTGACGACGAACTCGCACTCCACGTCGCCCGCGGATGTCGCGACTCCGACGACTCGTCCGCGTTCGGTGAGCACGTGGCTCGCGGTGACACCCTCGACGATCTGCACGCCGCGCATGCGCGCGCCTTTGGCCAAGGACATCGTCACGTCGACGGGATTCACCCGACCGTCGGCAGGAACGTAGAAGCCGGCCAGCAGGCCTGAGGTATCCGCGATGGGGAACATCGCCGCGATCTCGTCGGGCCCGATCTCGTGAACGTCCAGGCCCACGTGCCTGTTGAACGCGGCTACGCGGCGGAACTCCTCGAGCCGACCCGGATCGGCCGCCGCCTCGATGAAGCCCACCGCACTGAAGCCGGTAGACAGTCCCGTCTCAGCCTCGAGGCGCCGGTACAGCTCGCGGGTGTAAAGCCGCATCGTCATCGACGTCTCGGAAAGCGAGCCGAAGCAGGTCATCAGTCCCGCGGCATGCCACGTGGTGCCCGACGTCAGTCGATCGCGCTCGATGAGGAGCACGTCGGACCACCCCAGATGTCCAAGGTGATAAGCGATCGACGTGCCGATGACGCCACCGCCGATGATGACCACGCGCGCGCGAGCGGGCAGGGAAGCGGTCGGCGTGCTCATCAAACAAGACTAGTGAGGCGTTGGGGCCGGACGCGGCACCGTCGTTGCTTGTACCCTCCTGTGCAGGAGCCCGTATGAGGGGCAGCGTGAGGGGGTGCGTGGGTGAACGCTTTTGCGACCACGCAGTCCAATAATCGGTCACTCGTGCGCGATCTGGGCCGAGCCTCATGGGTCTACCTGATCCTCATGGGCGCCCTCGGCCTCACCCTCGGCCTCATCAATGGCGGGTCGCCGAACGAGATCGGGCTGTTCGTGGGCATGGTCGTCTTCTTCGGCCTGATCTTCGCTCGCCTGATCGGCGCCATGATTCGCTGGCCCGAGCGCCGCGTCGCGCTCGGCTCCCTGACCGCGGGCGTAGCGTTGTGGGCCGCCGGTTCGATGGCCATCAGCGGCGCGGGCTCGACCGAGAACGCGTCGTTCCCGTCTCCAGGGGAATTCCTCTTCCTGTCGTCATACATCGGCTTCGCGGCCTTCGTCGTGCTGGACGCCGGCCACCGACGCGGGGGCACCGCTACCGCTTGGCTCGACGCGCTGATCGTGTGCGGCAGCGGCGGCGCGCTCGCGGCCGTGCTGCTGCTCACGCCCTTCACTCGATCGTTCCCCGAGGGTGGCGTCACCCTCCTCGCCGCACTGATCTACCCGGTGCTCGACCTGTGCCTGGCCCTCGTCGTCGTGGGCCAGTGGGCACTCGCGTCGCGAAGCCTGTCGCGGCGAGCGATCGCGCTCATCGCCGGATTCGTCGTCATGGCCGTCGCCGACTCCAGCCTCGTGCTCAAGCTGTCCACCGGCCCGTACAACTTCACGATGACGCTCATCGTGCTGTGGGGCAGCGCGCTGCTCCTCATCACCGGTGCCGCATGCACCCCGAGGCAGCCCACCGCGACCCTCGGGCGACGACTGCCCGAGTGGTTCCTGGTCGCAAGTTTCCTGCTCGCCGTCCTGCTACTCGTCGCGCGGCCCGAAGGTGCGATGGGCTACGCGGTCGCCATCCCTGCCGTCATGACGCTTCTCGCGACGAGCGCGCGACTGACGATTGCGCTGCGCGATTCGCGCGCCGCTGCCGAGGCCTTCCGGCTGGCGGTCACCGACGACCTCACGGGCCTGCCGAACCGTCGCGCGATATTTCGCGAGCTCGATACGCGACTGCATACCGACCGCCCACTCGCGCTGCTCCTGCTTGACCTCGACGGGTTCAAGGAAGTCAATGACACTCTCGGTCACAGTGCGGGAGACACGCTCCTGGAACTGGTCGCGCTGCGGGTTCGCGAATCTCTTCCCCCGAACGTCATGCTGGCTCGGGTCGGCGGCGACGAGTTCGCGGTCGTGTACGACACCGAGGATCCGATCCAGTTGCTCGAGTACGCGCAGGCCATTCGTCAGACCCTTCTCGCCAGGGCGCGCATTGACGGGCTCGACCTGGCCATGGATGCCTCGATGGGAATCACGGTGCGCGAGCCCGGCGACACCGAGGCGGCAGACCTGCTTCGCCGCGCAGACGTCGCGATGTATGAGTCCAAGTCGAATCGCGCGGGCGCCCAGCTATACAACGTTGAACGCGATGAGTTCTCCCGCCAGCGACTGCAGATGGGCGACGAGCTGCGTCGCGCATTGAACAAGGGTCAGATCAAGGCCTGGTACCAGCCGAAGGTGGACTCGGCCACGCAACAGCTGGTCGGCGTCGAGGCACTCGTCCGGTGGGAGCATCCCGACCGCGGCATGGTGCTGCCGATGCTCTTCCTCCCCGTCGCGCGACGAGCCGGTCTCATGCAGCAGCTGTCGGAGGTCGTTGTCACGCAGGCCATCAGCGACGCGGCGCGGTGGCGCCGGTCGGGCTTGCACCTGAACGTGTCGATCAATATCGCTCCCCCGGAGCTGCTGAGCGGCGGCTTGATGCCGTTCATCTACAAGGCCCTGTCACGCACGTCCGTCCCCCGCGACGACATCACGATCGAAGTAACCGAGGACACCTTCATCGCCGATCCCGAGCGCGCCCGCGAGCTGCTGCTCGACATCCGCAGGCACGGCCTGCGCACGTCGATCGACGACTACGGGACAGGCTTCTCCTCGTTGTCGTACCTCCGCGACCTGCCCCTCAGCGAGCTGAAGATGGATCGCAGTTTCGTAGCGTCGGTCCACTCCGACCCACGCAGCCGCCTCATCGTGGCGTCGACCATCAGCATGGCGCACGCACTCGACGTCCGCGTCGTCGCGGAAGGCGTCGAGTCCGAAGAGGTGGCCGCAGAAGTCACGGCACTAGGAGTGGACCTCCTTCAGGGTTACTACATCGCGCCCCCCATGCGCGCGGAAGACGTCGAGGAGTGGGCGCAGGACTGGGGCCGCCCACTCCCCTCGATGCACATCGTCCCTCCGGCGGTGGACCAGCCAGACTCCGCGTGACCCATCACGCGGCGACCTCCCGGCTGGGACGCATCGGCGCCGCAGACGGCAGCAGCCACGCCGAGTCATCGGGCATGGCCATTCCTTCCAGGCCCTTGCCCTGGACGACCATCCGGAACGACTCCGGATTGTTCCGACGGGAGGCGTCCAGCATGCTTCCGTGGAAGTACACGGGCGTGCTCGACTTCGACCCGAGGTACGGCGCTGACGACGTGCCGGGCAGCGTCACGTGGGTCAGGTCAAGTGCCGCGAGAACGCGCCGAGCCTGCTCGTCGAGAATCGAGACGAGAGTCCGGATGTCGTTCGCCTTCCCTGCGCGCAGAATGCCGTGGTACAGCGCCATGGCGACTTGCACCTTGCTGCCGCGCGCGCTGTCACGCACGCCGAGCGTCGCGACATCCCACGTGGCACTCAAGTCCGCCCCGGCCGCACGCGCCGACCGCTCACCATCGATATGCCATGGTGCGCCCTTGACGTCGTTCAGGGACTTGAATCCCGCCGGACCCGGGGTGATGATCCGGCAGGCGCCGAGCACGTTGTCGTCACTATCGGACACGGTGAGAAACACCGACTGATCGTCGTACTGGCTGTACTCGGCATCGAGTTGCTCCCGCGTATTGCCGAAAGCCTTGAGGAAGACATCCTCCTCGCACTGGCGCGCTGCATCGAGCAGACTGCCAGTGACATTGAAGTTGAGGAACAGCATGGACGAGACGCCTGTGGTCCGGGCCGAAGGCCGGACGAGAGTGTCAGAACGCACGGGACACCACCTGACGAGCGTTGAAGAACTCGCGGGTGAACTCGACGGCTTCCTCGTTGGAGAACCACTTGCAGGTGTACATGTCGACGCTGAAGAACAGCCGCGGCCGGTCCCAGGCGTAGAAGTGGGCACCTGAAGTCTCCCAGTGAATCCAGCCGGCCCATCCGTACAGATCGGACTCATGCGTGACCGGCTCGAGCACTGTGATCATGTCGAGCACTTTTGACAGCTGCGAGAGGTAGGCCACGATCTCGTGCCGCTCGATGGGCCGGTCAACGAGGCCCTCGACGACCAGGCGCTGACGGTAGATCTCGGGGGCCAGGTCGACCATCTCGGCCGACGTCACGGACGATCCGACGGTTGTCGGGTTGTCTACGGTGATTGTCATTGCAGTGTTCCTCCATCGTGGGTGTGGTGTCCCTCGACGGACGTCATGCCCATCGGGCCGAATTGATCAGCCACACCGAAATTGGGTAGGGACGCACCACAGGGTAGGGCGACGACAAGGCGCCGTCCTAACCCGCGGCTGAGCCGACAATGCCCGAAATGGAGTAGCCGGGATAAGCCACTAGTGCCCGGATGTGCCGTCCATACTGCTCCCCATGCCAGTCGAGGATGCTCTGCCCGAAGCACGAACCGCCGTCGTCACGGGAGCCGCACGGGGGATCGGTGCGGCAACCGCCAGGCGCCTTGCTCGGGACGGATTCGCTATCGCTGTCATCGACCTCGACGAGTCCGCCTGCGGGCCAGTCGTGGCGGAAATCACCTCTGCGGGCGGCCGCGCCCTCGCGATCGGTGCAGATGTCACCTCCGAGGACGCGGTCGCGTCTGCGATCGACCGTGTCTCGAACGAACTAGGCGCCCCGACCGTCGTCGTGAATAACGCGGGCATCACTCGCGACAACCTGCTCTTCAAGATGAGCATCGATGACTGGGACTCCGTGATGTCTGTCCACCTGCGGGGAGCGTTCCTCGTGACGCGTGCCGCCCAGCGGCACATGGTCGAGGCGAAATGGGGACGGGTCGTCAACCTGTCGAGCATCTCCGCACTGGGCAATCGCGGACAGGTGAACTACTCGGCGGCAAAGGCCGGCCTGCAGGGGTTCACCAAGGCGGTCGCCTTGGAACTGGGACCGTTCGGCGTGACAGCCAATGCGATCGCGCCCGGGTTCATCGCCACGGACATGACGGTGGCGACCGCCGAACGCATGGGTATGTCCTTCGAGGATTTCAAGGCAGGAGCGGCGGCGACCATCGCCGTTCGCCGGATCGGCGAACCCGAGGACATCGCGGGCACGGTCTCCTTCCTGTGCTCGTCCGACGCCTCGTTCATTTCCGGACAGGTCATCTACGTAGCCGGCGGACCTACGAACTAGCGAGAGGTCGACGTATGCGCACCTTCGACGACATCGCGGACTTTCGAACTGCGGTTGGCGAGCACCTTGGCGACAGCTCCTGGCTGGTCATCGACCAAGCCCGAATAGATCTCTTCGCCGAAGCGACCGGAGACCACCAGTGGATTCATGTCGATCCGGTTCGAGCCGCCGACGGTCCATTCGGTTCCACCATCGCCCACGGGTTCCTCACCCTCAGCATCGTTCCGGTGCTGCTGGCCGACGTACTGGAGATTGGCCACCTCGCCGCGTTCGTCAACTACGGAACCGACAAGGTGCGCTTCCTGCGTCCGGTTCCAGTCGACTCCCGAGTGCAGGCGAGCGTGACCCTGCAGTCGTGCGAGGAGACGGCGATGGGAACGCGCGCCGTTCTGAGTGTGGAGGTCCGACTCGACGACGGGGGGAAGCCGGCATGCGTAGCCGAGCTCATCACCGTCCTGGTGGGCGAGTGAGCATCGACGCGCAGGCAGCGCTCGCCCTTGCGCACCAGTTCCTTGACGACTGGGATCCGAACTCACCTCGCGAGGTATCTCTTCGATCCCGCTTCGACGCGGGACTGGCGTGGGTCCATCGGCCGGTTGGACTTGGCGGACTCGACCTGGCACCCGCCGATCAGCAACCGATCGAGGACCTATTCGTACGGGCCGGCTTTCCCGACAACAGCCCTCAGCGCAACGGCATCGGCCTGGGAATGGCGGCTCCGACCATCCTGGCCGTGGGAACGCAGCAGCAGAAGGAGAAGTACCTTCGGCCGCTGTGGACCGGTGAGGAGATCTGGTGCCAGCTGTTCAGCGAGCCAGGCGCCGGTTCCGATCTGGCAAACGTCGCGACGCGTGCCGTGCGCACCGAGGGCGGCTGGATCGTCAACGGGCAGAAGGTCTGGACGAGCAGTGCCCACAACGCCGTCTGGGCACTACTGCTGACCCGCACCGATCCCGAGCTTCCCAAGCACAAGGGCCTGACCTACTTCGTCTGCGACATGCGCGCACCGGGCGTGGAAGTGCGGCCCTTGCGTCAACTGACCGGCGAAGCGGAGTTCAACGAGGTATTCCTCACCGACGTCTTCATCCCTGACGAGGACCGACTCGGCGACGTCAACGGCGGCTGGCTGGTTGCCATGACCACCCTGTCCTCCGAGCGCGTAGCGATCGGCAGCAACGATGCCGACGCTGGCGACAGCATGCTCAACGTGGTGGAGCGCGCGTGGCGCGCCGCACCAGATCCAACGCGAGACCTCCTGCGGGACCGCTTCCTTCGACTGTGGGTCGACGCTCAGGTTGCCGAACTGTCCGCGCTGAGAATGAAGCAGCAACTGGCAGCGGGGCGTCCTGGACCCGAAGGCTCGGCGATGAAGGTGACATTCGCCCGCCTCGCCCAAGAGCTCAGCGGGCTGGAGGTCGAACTGCTCGGCGCCGACGGCCTGACCTACGGCCAGTGGGAGATGGTCAGGCCCGAGATCGTCGAGTTCACTGGGCGAGATGCCGCGTACCGGTACCTGCGTGCGAAGGGGAACTCCATCGAAGGCGGCACGACGGAGATCCTGCTCAACATCCTCGCTGAGCAGGTGCTCGGCCTTCCGCAGGAGCAGCGACCCGACAAGGGCGTCGCGTGGAAGGACTCACCACGATGACCGTCGACCTGACCTACAGCGACACCGAGGATGCACTTCGCGACAGCCTGCGATCCCTGCTCGCCGCGCACTGCCCGTCGACACGCGTGACCGCGCTGTACGACGGAGACGACGCCCTCGTCGGCGAGCTCTGGCGCACCGTCAGCACCGCGATGGACCTGCCCGGACTGGGCATGCCCAGTTCCCTCGGAGGCGGCGCTGCCACGTCGCGCGAGGTCGCCATCGCGGCCGAGGAACTCGGCCGGCATGTTGCCCCGATTCCGTTTCTCACCTCGTCGGTCATCGCCGCGAACATCCTCGCCTCGTGTGGTGCAGACGACGTCGCACGCACGCTGGTCGACGGGTCGGGCGTCGCGGTCCTCGCGGCCCCGTGGACGACCCTGAGCCTGTCGGGAGCGGGACTGACGCGCGTGACGGCGGAGTCTGATCTCGTCGGGAACATTCGCGCCGTTGCCGATGCCCAGCTCGCGACGACGCTGCTCGTTCCCGCCGTGCGAGACGGAATTCTTACCCTGCACGCGGTGCACGCCAGCGACGCCGCCATCACGTCGTTGTCGTGCCTGGACATGACCCGACAGCTGGCGGATGTCGATCTCACCGGTGCCCCAAGTGAGGAACTTGCCCGAGGCCAAGCCGCGGCCGAAGCGATCCAGTCCGGCTTGCTTCATGGTGCAGCGATGCTGGCATCGGAGCAGCTGGGCATTGCCGAGTGGTGCTTGGAGCAGACGGTGGAGTACGCGAGGCAGCGCCATCAGTTCGGCAGGGCCATCGGCAGCTTCCAGTCAATCAAGCATCGCCTCGCGCGATTGTGGATCGCGGTCAGCTCCGCTCGCGCGGCCGCGCGCAATGCCGCGATCCTCATCGATGCCGGCGGGCGGGAGGCAGTCGAGGCCGTGGCGCTTGCTCAGTCGTACTGCTCAGATGTCGCCGTCCTCGCGGCTGAAGAGTGCATTCAGTTGCACGGCGGGATCGGAATGACGTGGGAGCACCCCGCCCATCTGTATCTCAAACGAGCCAAGGCAGATCAGGTGGCACTCGGCTCTCCAGCTCATCACCGTGCAGTACTTGCTCAGTTGCAGCGGTTGTAGCGAGGAGCCTCAATCACCATTGGTTTGCTATGTTCACGTCCTATCGCGAACGCGGTGCCATGGGGGGTACTCATCCGATGAACGCTCGGCCTAGGAGTGGTTCGGTCGTCTCGCGCGACGACTTGCAGCGGTTGCGGATGGCCCTGGGTCGGGTAAGTCGTGTGCTTCGCCAGCAGTCCGACGACGAGCTTTCCTACGCACTCACGTCGCTGCTCTTCACCATCGGACGCACAGAACCCGCGACAGCCACGGAACTAGCCGAGACTGAGAAGGTCACGCCACCGTCGGTAAGTCGGTCATTGAGCCGGCTTGAGGCGCTGCACCTCATCGAACGGAATCCGGACCCCACCGATGGCCGAGTCACCCGAATTCGCCTGACCGATCTTGGCCGTAAGGAGCGCGAGAACATTCTCCGCTCGCGCGAGGAGTGGCTCACAGAACGCCTGCGCCTCCTCAGCCCTGACCAGCGGTCGGTACTGCTGCTGGCACTCCCCGCGCTTGAGCGGCTATGCGATCCGTACGAGGCGGAAGTCTCGTAGGTCGTTCACGCGCTCACGTAGCGGTTGAACAGGTACCCATCATCGGCGATCGAGTGGACCAGACGGAAACGGTCGGGCTCGAACATCGGCGTGCCGGTCACCTTCTGCCCGCCACCGACGATCAGGGGCGCCACCGTGATGTCGGCCTCGTCGAGCACCTTCGCGTGCGACATCTCCGACAACAGATGCGGTCCGCCCTCGCACACGATCCGGAGCAGACCTCGTGAGCGGAGATGATCAAGGAGCGCAGCGGGATCCACGTGAGTCCCGGGCAAGAGCACGACCTCGGCATGCTGGCGAGCGGTCGCCAGGGCTGTTGTGTCGCAGTTCTCGACGGTCATCACGAGTGGCCGCAACGCTGACTCGGAGAACACGGGATCGGCCCATGGCAGGTGCAGCGAAGCGCTCACGATCACGAGCAGGGGCGCCACCGCCAGGCCGAGAGTGGCGCGCTCGTCCGCGGCTCTCGGGTTGGCACGGAAAGGCTTGTAGTGCTCCGCGCGAATGGTTCCCGCGCCAACCAGCACGGCGTCGCTCAGTCGCCGCGTCTCGGCGAACACCTTCTTGTCCCCTTCGGAGGAGATCGAGCCGCTCAGCCCGTCCGCTCCCGTCGACGCGCCGTCCAATGTGAGAACCATCATCGCCCGCACCCACATCCGCCCGGCCGGCCAGGGATAGGCGGCAGCAAGGTCCTCAGGTGACATTGGTCCAGCCTTGTGTCCCAGCAGCATGTCCATGGTCAGGAGTTCTCCTTGACGTACGAGTCCGGGTCGATGTCCTCGCCGGAAATGTCCCGGGCGCCGGCATGCGCGGCCTCGAACTCGAGCCAGGCCTTGCCCAGCGAATGCCGCAACGTCGGATCGCTGTGCTCGCGGAAGTCAGGAATGACGTCGCGTTCCTCCTCGGCGAGATGCTCATCGTTGGCCTTGCGGCACTCGAGCACCGCGTCCCACCACGGTGAACTGCTTGGCACATGCTTCGCGGCCTCGCGAACCGCGTCCCGGATCTCGTTGTGGTCGCCGATCGCATCCAGCGTCTCGTCGGGTGCTTCATCACCACCCTTCTTGAGCAGGACGGGATACAAGATCGCTTCCTCCGCGCTCGCGTGCACTTCAAGGAGATCAGCGAGTTCGCGCCACGAGGAGCCGAGAGCCGTGACGTCGCCCTCTGGCCGAAGGTCCCACAGGACGACGAACCTGCGGCGAAAGTCCTCGTGCTGACGCAGGATCAGATCGGTGATGTCGTCGCCGAGCGTGCTACTCAAGCGACTACCTCCAGCATCCGGTGACTGTTGCGGCTAGTCCGTCAAGCGCGCGCCTGGTCGACAGTTTCGAGTAGCCCGTGGGCCTGCTGTTGACCATCATCGAGAACAGCAACTGCCGACCACCCACCGACTTCGCGACTCCAGACAGGGCAATCACATCGTAGAGAGTTCCGGTCTTCGCCTGAACTCGTCCTGCCGCGCAACGCGAGGGAGAGGTGTCGTAGCGGCCATAGGACGTGTCGAGCGTGCCCGTGCGCCCAGCGATCGGAAGGGAGGACGGCTTGAATAACGCTGCGAACCGCGGCCCCTGCAGCTCCTTGACGGCACGAAGAAGCTCGACCATGAACCGGGGAGTCAGCCGGTCCTTGCGCGACAAGCCGCTGCCGTCGTAGATGCTGACCTTGCTGCTGTCCACGCCGAGCGAGGTGAGTGCTCGCGTCGTCGCCTCGATTGCACCCTCCCATGTCGCCGGAAGGCCGGACGCCACCGCGACCTGGCGGAACAGCACCTCCGACACGTTGCTCTCCGACCGGCTCAGCATCACGGCTACGGCCTGAGCGACCGTGTGACCCCTGGTCTTGGCGATCGTTCGGGAATCCGACGCTGCGTCCTCGTTCATTCCGATGCTGGCACGAATGCCCAGTGCCCGTAACCGAGCAGTGAAGACCTTGGCGGCATTAAGCGCCGGCCGGTGCGAGTGGTCGCCGAACATCGCGAGTGCTTGCACACTCGCGATGAGGTAGTTCGCATATCCGGGCGTCCATCCCGGCCCCCGACGCGGCGGAGCGAAGAGGTCGCCGTCGACGTGCACGACAACACGTGCGCCCCGCTGTAGGGCCTTCGCCGTCCGATCGGCAAGGGCCACGACCTGACTTCGATACAGGAGCGGATCCCCGCCGCCCTCCAAGATGAGATCGGTACCGTTCGCCGCCGCGCGCACCCGCGTCACGAATCGCTTGTCCGGGCCCATCGTCGCTAGCGACGTCACCGCAGTCACGAGCTTCACGTTCGACGCCGCGCGCTGCGGATTATCCGGATCGTGGGACCAGATCACCTCTCCGGTCGCGGCGTCGGTGACGATCATCGCGAAGTTGCCGCCGATGCGCGGATCATCGATCCGCCTCTCAAGCAGGCGGGTCAGCGCTGCGGTCTTGGCGGTTGGATGGTCGGAGACTGCATCCGGTCTTGCCGCAGCGGGCTCGATCAGGCTCACCGCAAGAAACGCGGAGATGGTCAGGGCCAAGGCGGCGCGAAGTCGCGTGGCCGTCATCGGTGATCCCCCATCTCATCCATCGTGGCCCAATCACCCGAATCTAGCCAACGAGTCCTTCCGGCGGCAGCGGGGTCCATGCGGCCTGCTGCCCACAGCGCAGGCAGACGTCGTAGTCCTCACGCTCATCGTTGCGCTTGGTGACCCAGTCGTGGACTCCGAAGGAACAGGGATCGGGTAGGTCATTGAGTTGCGGGCTCGGAATGGACACGGTGACTCCTTCAACGCTGCTCACGGTTACTTGGTGGTACCCGACGGGTTTAGAACTGAATCAGCGGAGAGCGGGGTTCAAGCGTCGAACAGGAGCACGGGGAAGACACTCAGTTCTTCGCCGATTACGTGCTCTCGGATGAGGCGAACCAGCAGGCCTGCCGAGGCGGCATCCTTCTCCCCCTCTGTGTGCATTCGCTCGATCTGCTCGACGAGCCGATCGATCAGCCTGCGATCGGCCTGGGCGCGCGCAGCCATCACGGCGGCGTCAACGTTCGATGCGGGCAGTGACGGATACACGAGTTCGATATCCATGCGGGCGTGGTGATGCCAGGCCTCGCACAGTTGCGACGTCGCATCAAGGCGCCCGGCTTCAACCCGGCGGCAGAGTTCTTCGATGCGCTTGTTGTAATCCATGAGCTTCGGCACGGTGTCCATTGGTCCACCCAGACGAGCCACCCCGAAGGGGCGATCAGCCTCCGCAGCATCTGTTCTGAACCGGGAGACTGCCGTCTTGACGCTAACACATTGCGCAGTCGGGCTCCCGATTCAGAAGCAGAACGGTCGGGTACATCATCGGCAGCAGCGGCCACGCTGAACACGACTAGGAGTGAACATGTCCGCTTGGTTGATCCTTCTCATCGCCGCCCTCGTGGCCGCTCTCATCGGATTCGGGACGGCCGCGAAGTGGCTCTTCATCATCGCGATCATTCTGCTTGTCGTCGGTCTCATCGGCCTCGTTGCAGGCCGCGGGCGCGGCGGAGGCATCTAGACGTATCCGATGCCACAGCCGATTCGCGTCGAGGCCCTCACCCCACGGGTGGGGGCCTCGTCCTGTTCCGGCGCTAGGTAAAATCCGTCCCAAATGTGTCGCGGCACACACGGATCGACTTGCCAACACTCCCCGGCACCTGACAGATTGACATCAGTACCGGTTAAGCAAATAGCCGGATCGACGCTTCCTTCACGTGGGAGATTCTCGTGGATCCCGTTATTTCTATTGCCTCTGACCATGCCCATTCCGACCCCCGGCTCGTCAGCCTCGCGAACAGCGACCTGACGCCCATCGAACGCTCGCAACTCGAGGATGCGGTTGCCCGGACCCATCTGCCGATGGCTCGGCGGCTGGCCTCTCGCTTCACTCGAACTGGTGCGGACTTCGACGATCTGACTCAGGTCGCTAGCCTCGCCCTCGTCAAGGCGATTCGGCGCTTCAATCCCGAACGCGGCGAGTTCGAGAAGTACGCACACGCAACCATCAACGGCGAGCTGAAGAAGTACCTCCGCGATCAGTGCTGGAGCGTGCGTCCGCCTCGTCGCGTGCAGGAACTGCACTCGCAGGTCGGCTTGGCGACAGAGTCGCTCGCACAGGCCACCGGCGAGATGCCCAGCGTCACGGTTCTCGCGAAGGAACTCGACGCCGGCGCATCAGACGTCGGCGAGGCGATCGCCGCACGATCCTGCTTCCGGGCGGTGTCCCTCGATCAGCCGATTGACCCGTCCGGTCACTGCCTCGGCGACGTCCTCGCCGACGAGTGCCTCGACTTCGACTCGGTGAACGACTCGTTGGAGCTCGCCGACCTCCTCAAGGACCTCAACCAGCACGAGCGGAAGATGCTCTGGCTGCGATTTGTCGACGGCCGCACTCAGCGAGAGATCGCCGAGCTGATGGGGATGAGCCAGATGATGGTCTCGCGTCGCCTGGGCGTCCTAGTCGAGGACCTGCGCGCCCGCGCAGGGCGCACCGAGGTCGCTTAAAGTGGCCGGACCGCACAGCGACATGCGTTCGATGTGGACCGGTGCCGTCACATTCGGTCTGGTCAACGTTCCGGTCAAGCTGTACAGCGCGACCAAGCAGCATGACGTGGAGTTGCACCAGGTTCACGACGAGGATGGCGGCAGGATCCGCTATCAGCGCAGGTGCGAGGTGTGTGGCGAGGTGATCGCGTACGACCACGTCGATCGCGCGTTCGAGGAGGGAGGGCGCTCGGTCATCCTCAGCGATGAGGATCTGGCCGGGCTCCCAGCGGAGAAGAGTCGCGAGATCGAGGTCGTCGAGTTCGTACCCAGTGGCGACATCGATCCGATCAGACTGGATCGAAGCTACTTCCTCGAGCCGGCCGCCACGTCGCCCAAGGCCTACATCCTCCTGCGCCGCACTCTTGAACAGACCGATCGCACGGCGATCGTCAGGTTCTCGATGCGGCAGCGCTCGCGCCTCGCGGCGCTCCGCGTCTACGGCGATGTGTTGATGCTGCAGACGCTGCTGTGGAGTGACGAGGTTCGCGAACCAGCGTTCCCGGCGCTTGATACGGAGGTGAAGATCTCCAAGCAGGAACTGGAGATGTCCGCTCAGCTCGTGTCGTCCCTCTCGTCTGACTTTGATGCCACGGCGTTCTCCGACGACTACCACCAGCAGCTGCAAGAACTCATCGCCGCGAAGCTCGAGCATGGCGACGCGGTCGTGACGCCGGAGTCTGAGCCGTCCCCAGCATCCGACGGCGAGGTAATCGACCTCATGGAAGCACTGCGTCGAAGCGTGGCGCAGAGCCAGCGGACCAAGACTGCGAAGCGGGCGCCACGCAGCACTGCCAAGAAGGCTCCGCGCAAGAAGGCTGGTTAGACCCCGACCGCGCGGGGTACCCGGCACTCATATCCCCCGCGAGTGGGCACTTGTCGGGGTCCTTGGGGGCGAAGCTAGCCCGACACGTGCCCACTCGCGGGAGGATAAGAGCGACGACTACGAAGGATGGCATCCATGCCCACGCCCCCAGCGACCGACGACGAGAACGAGGCCGGCCCCTCGACCACCGCCGAAGAGGCGATGGAGAAGGAAGGCCACGTCGACGGCCACGTCGACGAGTCCGCGTACGCACCCACGGATACCGGTGTCGAGCCGGAGTAAGTCAAGGGCGTGCGTCATACGGACAGCGCGCCGGTGAACACCACGTCGTCGGCCACGTCCCGAAGCTTGCGATTGCTGGCCTGACTGGCTTCGCGTAGTCGCACGAAAGCCTCGTCGGCGGAGATCCGCTCGTGCGCCATCAGGATGCCGAGCGCAGTTCCGATGACCCGATTGCTTCCCAGCGCTCGCTGTAGATTGTCGGCTCTGCTGTCGGCCTCGTCGAGCACGACCTTGCGCAGGAGCGATAGTTCCAGATGGGTGCTGACCCGGGCGATGAGCTCCTCGGGGTCGAAGGGCTTGCTAATGAAGTCGTCTGCGCCTGCACGAAGTCCCTCGATGATGGACTCGCGATCGGCCCGAGCGGTAAGCAGGATGATCGGTGTCCATCGCAGCTTCTCATCGCGACGCACCCACCGTGCCAGGTCGAGACCGTCGATGCCGGGCAGCATCACGTCACTGAGCAGCAGGTCGTGGTCGGCGAGCAGATCCTGAGCGGATTCGGCATCACCCACCGCCGTCACGAACCACCCGGTCTCACTCAGCAGCCGTGAGATGTAGCCGCGCAGGTCCTCGTGGTCCTCGACGAGGAGAATGCGGCCCTGCTGCTCCTCGTCCTCCTCGACCTCATCAGTGGTGGCCTGGGTATCCGCCTGCTTGTCCCCCAGCCACTGCACATCGGTGGTCGTGGTGGCACGCAACGGCGCGACCGAGGTGGCTGGCCCGACACAGCGTTCGGCGGGCATCCGCACAGTGAATGACGTGCCGAGGCCCTCGGTTGTCTCGACGCTGATGGCACCCCCGACCGCACGCACCAATTCGGCGACAAGGGCGAGACCAAGTCCGGAGCCCGCCTGGCCACGCACGGGTTGATTCCGCGCCTGCTGGAAACGCTCGAAGATGTGGGGCAGATCCTCTTCGGAGATACCAACTCCGCTGTCGGAGACCCGCAGCTCCACGAACGCACCGTCGTGCCGAAGGTGGACCGCGATCTCGCCCTCCTTGGTGAACTTCACCGCATTGGAGACGAGGTTCAACAGCACCTTCAGCCACAAGTCCCTGTCGATGCGCACGAGCGGCGGGAACCCGGGACTCGAGACCGTCAAGTCGAGTCCGGCCTGCTCGGCGCTCGAGCGGAACATGGCGACGGCATCGCTGGTGAGCGTCGCGAGATCGGTCGGCTCCTCCTCGACCACAAGCTGCCCGGCCTGTCCGCGGGCAACATCGAGGAGCCCGTCGACCAGTCGCTGCAGGCTGTCCGCTGCTCGGGCCGCCGCCTCGAGGTCGGCACGCTGCTCGTCGGTGAGATTGCTCGAACGGTCATCGCGCAGCAGTCCGTGGAGTGGCGCCTGGATCACGGCGATCGGCGTGCGCAGCTCATGGCTGATGTTCTGGAACAGGCGGGACTTCGCATCATCGAGACTGGCCAGCTGCTGCAGTCGCTCGGACTCCATCTCCGCGAGCATGCGGTACTCCTGCTCGGAGGCGATCAGCGCCTGCTCGGCCGCCACGCGCGCCGACACGTCACGCATGGTTCCCACCGCACCACCGCGGTCGTGCTCGCCGTAGGGCTTGAAGGAGATCTCGATCCACACGTAGTCGTGATCGTGAGTGAGGAACCTGAATATCCCAAGGCCTGGGTCTCCGCGGTAGGCCGCATCACGCAGCGCCACTGCGGCATCGTGATCCTCCGGATGCCACAGCCGGTGGATGCTCGTGCCGATGAGTTCATGCGGAGTCCAGCCGAGCACCTGAGTTACCGAGGGCGAGATCCACTGGACCACTCCTCGATCGCTGTGAAAGATCACCTCCGCGGCGTTGTCCACCATCAGGCGGTACCGCCGCTCGGTCTCGCGCAGGCCGCTCATGATCAGCGCGGCGAGCAGCACGCTGAGAACCACCAGGACGACGAGGAACGGGCCTACGATGTGCGAGTTGATCACCAGGGCTACGCCGTAGGTGACCAGCATGAGCGCGACCTGCGCGAACGCTCTCGTTCGAGGCAGGAAGTACACGATGTACACCGCCAGCACGACCACCGACAGGCCGAGCACGATCTGGCCCTGGCCGGTTGCCCGAGTCAACGTCAGTCCGGCGAGCATCAGCCACGTGGCGATGATGGACAGGTCCAGCCCCCACCACGGCAGTCGCGGCGCGAGCAGGACCGTGTAGGCAACGATGAGGAGGGCCACCGGGACGAGCCATCGGTCGTTGTCGACGGGACTCTCGGGCACGGGCGGCCAGATCGAGTAGGCGACGACGGTGAACAAGATCAGGGTTTGGATCGCTGCGAGTGCCAGGTACTGCCGCGAAGGCCACCGGCGGTTCATCGTCCAGCCCCCTTCGTCCGTTCCGAAGCGCAAATAATCAACACATTGGCCTGCTGGCGCAAGTGCAGGGCAGCGAATCGACCAGGACTATCCACAAATCTTCGCGACGCCGTGTCGGTTAGAGGCCGTAGGCCTCGAGCAGCCTGAGCCAGACCTCGCTGACCGTCGGGTACGACGGCACCGCATGCCACAGGCGCTCGACCGGGACTCGACCCACGATCGCCACCGTCGCCGAGTGCAGGAGCTCTTGCACATCGGGTCCGGTAAAGGTCGCTCCGACGATCAGGTGAGTCTGTTCGTCGACGACGATCTGCGCAGTCCCGGAGATTCCCTTGCCCAGCACGCTCGCACCCCCGACATCGCCAACGCCATAGGAGACGACGCGCACCGTGAGGCCGCGTTCGAGCGCCTGCGCCTGGGTCAGTCCCACCGCGCAGACCTGCGGGTCGGTGAAGGTCACCCGCGGTACCGCATCGCGGCTGACCTCGTCTCGGACATCCTTGCCGAGGATCACGTCTCCGGCGATTCGGGCTTGGTACTTGCCGACGTGCGTCAGGAGAGCCTTGCCATTGCAGTCACCCACGGCATACAGCCATGAGCCGTCAACACCGGTCGCCCGCAACTGGTCGTCGACGTCGACAGGGCGCCCGGGTTCGAGCCCCACGAGTTCGAGCCCGATATCGGACGTCGCCGGCTTCCGGCCGACTGCAACGAGGATCTCGTCGGCTTCGACGGACCTCCCGTCGGCGAGTGTCGCGGTCAGCGGACCGTTGACCGCGGGCCTGGCCATGTGCGTGATGGTGACCCCAGTCATGACCACGATGCCCTCTGCTTCGAAAGCCTCCCGCAGCTCGGTGCCGGCGAACGGCTCCTCCCGTGACACGAGGCGCTCGCCTCCCTCGACGACGGTTACCTCCGTACTGCCGAGTCGACGGAATGCTTGAGCCATCTCCGCGCCTATGGCTCCTCCACCCAGCACCAACAGCCGCTCTGGCACGACCGTCGCGGCGGTGACCGAGCGGTTGTCCCACGGTCGCGATTCCGCCAGACCGTCGATGGGAGGCATCGCGGCTCGTGTCCCGGTTGCGATCACTACGGCCACGTTCGCGGTGAGGTGGCGGACGTTTCCGTTCGCGTCGGTCACATCTACCTTCTTGACGCCGGCGATCCGGCCGATTCCTCGCACCAGGGCGATGTGCTCGGAGTCGAGCCACGGAACCGAGGTGGTGTCATCCCAGTTGCTGGTGATCTCGTCCCTGCGCGCGAATACTGCGGCAACGTCGAGCGGACCGGTGGAGACTCCGGGCACTCGCTGGGCCGCCGCGATGACGTCGCCCGGTCGGATGAGGACTTTGCTCGGCATGCAACCCCAGTAGGAGCACTCACCACCGACGAGCTCGCGCTCGACGATCGCTGCGGTAAGGCCCCCGCCGGTCACGCGACCAGCCACGTTCTCGCCGGCCGGTCCCGCCCCGATCACGATGACATCGAAATTGTCGGACTCGGACATCAGGCCTCCCTGGCGATCGGTCTTCCCATATCCGGACGTTACTCGCCCTCTCGCTAAGGTCGGGAGGTGACGAACACTGACCCGGGAACCGAAGGGACGGACGAGGCGGACCTTGTCGTCGTCGCGAACCGACTGCCAGTTGAGCTGGCCGGGGACGGCGCCGACGCGGTCTGGCGACGCGCCCCCGGAGGCCTGGTCAGCGCCCTCGAGCCCGCGCTCCGCGGCCGGCGGGCCACGTGGATCGGGTGGAGCGGTCACACCGCGAGCGAGGGTGACTCGCCGCCGCTGCCCGAGCAGATCGACGAACTGGGCATCGTCGGAGTGCCGCTGATGGCAGAGCAGGTCGAGCAGTTCTACGAGGGATTCTCCAACGGCGCACTCTGGCCGCTGTACCACGACTCCGTGGCGAACCCGGCCTACCACCGCCCGGAGTTCGAGGCGTACCACGCGGTCAACCTCATCTTCGCGACGATGGTCAGCGAGCGCGCGCCCGAGGGCGGCACCGTCTGGGTGCACGACTACCAGCTGCAACTCGTTCCGCGCATGCTTCGCGAGATGCGTCCTGACCTGCGCATCGGATTCTTCCTGCACATCCCGTTTCCGCCGGTGGAACTGTTCGCGCAGCTGCCGTGGCGTCGACAGATTCTTGAAGGCCTGCTGGGCGCGGATCTGGTCGGCTTCCAGACGCACGACGGCGCGCTCAACTTCCTCGCGGCGACCCGCCGCTTGCTCGCCCTCGACCCCGGAGGCGACCGAGTCGACGTCCCGCTCGAGGCCGGCTATCGCTCCGTCCGCGTCGACGCCTTCCCGATCGGCATCGATGCGGCCTCATTCGACGCCCTCGCCCGCACTCCCGAGGTCCAGGCTCGCGCTGCGCAGATGCGCGTGGAGATGGGCGGATTTCGCATCCTGTTCCTCGGAGTCGATCGGCTCGACTACACGAAGGGCATCGACGTACGGCTGCGCGCATTCTCAGAGGCGCTCGTCGAGGGTCTGCTCGACATGACCGAGGTCACCATGCTGCAGCTGGCGATACCCAGTCGCGAGAACGTCGACGAGTACCGCCGGATTCGCGACGAGGTCGAGCTCCTCGTCGGTCGTGTCAACGGCGACCTCGGCAGGGTCGGCGATCCCGCCATCCACTACCTGCACCAGTCCGTGCCACGCGAGGAGCTCGCCGCGATGTACGTCGCGGCGGACGTCCTGCTCGTCACGCCGTTGCGAGACGGAATGAACCTGGTCGCGAAGGAGTACATCGCGTCACGCACGGACGAGACAGGCGCGGTGATCCTCAGTGAGTTCACGGGTGCCGCCAGCCAACTGCGCGAGGCGTTCATCGTGAACCCTTACGACATCGAAGCCGTCAAGCGAGCGCTGTCCGCAGTCGCCCAGTCGACTCCCGAAGAGCTGACCCGGCGCATGCAACTGCTCCGCGCCAACGTCTTCGAGGACGACGTCGACCGCTGGGTCCGTACCTTCCTTGCAACCTTGGAAGGCGCGGTCCCGTGACCGAGGAGTCGCCGACGCCGTCGGTATTCGATGTCGCGCTCGTCGACCTGGCCGCGACACCGCGACTGCTCGTGTGCTGTGACTTCGACGGAACGATCTCCACGCTCGCCGACGATCCCTCTGCTGCGCGTCCGGTCGACGGCGCGGTCGCTGCGCTCGAGACTCTCGCGAGCCTGCCCGACACATGGGCTGCTGTCGTCTCGGGACGCGCCCTGATCGACCTCACGCAACTGGCCGGTATGCCTGACAGCGTCCACCTCGTCGGCAGCCACGGGACCGAGTTCGAGGTCGGCTCGATCATCGCTGTCAGCCCGACCGAGACCGCACTGCTCGACACGGTGATCGCCCAGTGCCGCGTCCTGTGCGTCGGTGTTGAGGGCGCAGTCATCGAGACCAAGCCAGCGAGTGTCGCCGTCCATGTGCGCCGGGCCGCCCGTGCGGACGCTGATCGCCTGCTCTCCGCGGTTCGAAGCGGTCCTGGCTCCTTGCCCGGGGTACACGTGCTCGAGGGCAAGGAAGTCGTCGAACTTGCAGTGTTCCCCGGCGCCAAGGGCGACGGGATCTCGGTACTCCAGAACCGATGGGAGATCACGGGAACCTTGTTCGTCGGGGATGACGTCACGGACGAATCCGCATTCGCTGCGCTGGGCACCGGGGACGTCAGCGTGAAAGTGGGCGACGGCGACTCTCTTGCCAACTGGAGGCTGCCCGATCCCTACTCGGTCGTCGATCTGCTCACCAGGCTCGCGGTCGCACGCGCCCTAGCGCTTGGCTGATGGCGGCGGGCCTGTCGAGTTCCGTACGACAAGCTCTGCCTTGATCTTCGGCGAGTGGAGCGCTTTTCCCGCGATCAGCGCAAGCGCCATGCGAGCCGCATGCACCCCCTGCTCGTAGAGCGATTGCTCGACGGTGGTGAGCGAGGGAACGCTCCGACCCGCGGCGACGATGTCATCGAATCCCGCGACCGACAAGGTGCCCGGCACGGCGCGCCGTGCTGACCTTGCGGCAGCGAGGACTCCAAGTGCGAGGACGTCGGTCACCGCGAACACTGCGGTCGGACGCGACCGTTCCGAACCGGAGAGCAGGCTCGCTGAGGCGGCAGCGCCGGCCTCCTCGGTGTTCGCATCCGCGGTGACCACGCTGATCGCGGAGTCCGGCAGCCCCGCTTCGCGAACGGCGCGAGTGAACCCCTCCACTCGATGGCGCAGACCGATTCGCGGGGCGCCCCCGCGCCACGTGCCCGATGGATCCTCCCGCGCCGGACGAGTCACGATGCCGAAGCGCCGATGGCCCAGCCCGAGAAGGTGGTTCGCGACGAGCACACCCCCCGCGCGGTCGTCGATGCCGACGAACGGCACCCCGGGCAGGCGCGGGCTGCCCGCGCTGACGATCGGCACGCGACGCGCCACCACGGCCGCGACCGCGGGATCGTTCTCGTCGACCGCGCACATGATGAAGGCGTCGACGATCGCGCTTCGCACCAGGGCGCCGTCCCGATCAGCATCGGGAGGCAGGAGCAGCATCGCCATTCCACCTTCCCCGAGCTCGCTGGCCAGCCCGCTCATGAATGCCACCAGCCCGGGATCGGTGAACGCGAAGGCGAGGTTCTCCGACATCAGCACGCCGACCGCGCCCGACCGTCGGCGACGCAGTGACCGGCCCGCGGGATCGGGCCCTCCGTAGCCGAGCTCGGCCGCGACCGCGAGTACTCGCTCGCGGGTGGCGGCGGACAGCTGGTCGGGCCGGTTGTACGCGTTCGACACGGTCATCCGCGAGACGCCAGCGGCCGTGGCCACGGTGTCCAGCGTCTGGCGTCCCTCAGCCATCGGCATGCGACCCCCGGAAGTGACTTTCGACTGGCACGGCTGTATCGTTACAGTCTGTATCAATACAGTAGTAGTCGAGGAACCATGGATCTTCATTCACTTGCCCTGCCGCTCGCCTATCTGGGCGCCGTCCTGAGCTTCGCCATGGTCGTTCCGCAACTCGTGAGGACGATCCGGAATCCCGACCTGCCGGGGGTCTCCCCGAGTTCGTGGGCTATCACTGCGATCGCCTGCCTCAGTTGGCTCATCTACGGCCTTCGGGCAGACGTGCTGCCACAGGTTCCCGGCAACATCCTGCTGATCATCGGATCTGTGGCCTTGGTGCTGCTCGTTCCCAGCGCGTGGTCCAAGCGTCGCCGGGCAGTGCTGCTCGGTGCGATCGGCTTCGTGATCGTCGTGGCATCGCTCGTCATCCCGCCCGTGGCCGTCGGCTACCTCGCGTTCGGCATCGGCCTGTTCGCGGGATGGCCGCAGCTCGTTGACTCGTTCGAGAACTGGCGAAGCGGCATCGAGTCCGGTGTGTCACTGCCGACCTGGTGGGTCAAGCTCGCCGCCACCGCGAGCTGGCTGGCCTACTCAGTCATCACCATGGACCTGCCCGTGCTGATCGCATCGGTCCTGGGTGCGGCGACGATCATCGCCGTGTTCATGCTCGAGGCATCGGCCCGGCAGGCTGCCAGCCGATCACTTGCCCCCGAGCTCGTGCCTGTGTGAACTACTCCGGTCCTGCACCCGCGGTGACCTGCTGGGTGAGGTAGCCGGCGATTCCGACGGACTTGATCGCCTGCAACTGTGACTCGAACCAGTCGGCGTGCGACTCCTCGTCGAGAACCATCGCGTCGAAAACGGATGCGGTGCCCTGATCGCCTAGCTCACGGCATTCCCGGGCTGCGCTGTTGAACTGCTCGATCACCTTGAGCTCGCCGGCGTACGCCAGGTTCAGCATCTCCTCGGCGTCCTCGCCGACCGAGATCGGCAGCAGCTTCTGCACGTTCGGGTGCCCGTCGAACATGAGAATGCGCTGGATCAGTGAGTCCGCGTCGCGCATCTCGCCGATGGACAGGTCGTAGAAGACCTTGCCCAGTCGCGTGAATCCCCACGAGTCGAGGATCCGCGCGTGCAGGAAATACGTGTTGACAACGGTGAGTTCGGCCGAGAGCGCGTCGTTGAGCAGTTCAACGATTCGCGGGCTGCGAGGCTGCATGGGAGACCATGTCCCTTTCGTCAGTGACCAGATGCTTGGCGAGCAACTGCTTCAACGATCCGACGCACGACCCGCAACTCGTACCCGCACCGGTCTCCCGGCACAAGTCCTTCACGGACGTGCATCCACCGCGGATGCAGCGCTCGACCTGGCGGTCGCTGACGCGTTCACAATGGCAGACGATCACGAGGCCGCCCCCAGCGTATCGAAAAGGGTCTGCCCGATGTAGCCGCCCGCAGAAGCCACTCCCGGGGGAATCGCGAACGCGGCGGAGCCGATGTAGCGCACGTACTCGTTCATCAGGTCAGACCGCGATAGTTGCATCTGGAGCGGCACGAACTGCTTGTCGAGGTCACGGGCGAACGCGAGGTAGAACAGTCCCGCATCGAGCCGGCCCAGACCATCACTTCCATCGGTGTAGTTGTAGGCCCTTCGAAGGACGCGTACGCCCGAGTTGTTCGAGGGGTGGGCGAGGGCGACATGCGAGTTGACGTCGATGAGAGGAACGCCCTCGCGACCGGCAGCGGCGAAGTCCGGAGTGGTCGTCTCCGTGCCCCCGGACAGCGGTGCGCCCTCCAGCTTGGTGCGCCCGAACACAGCCTCCTGCTCACGCAGCGAGGTGCGATCCCACGTCTCGATCGTCATGCGGATCTTGCGCACCGCCAGGTACGTGCCGTCGACCATCCACGGCGGCGGGTCGCTCGGCTGCGTCCACACGAAGCTCTCGAGAGCCTCGGTGTCGGAATTGACGATGTTGTTCGTGCCGTCCTTGAACCCGAAGAGGTTCCTCGGAGTTGGCGTGTCATGAGACGTTGCCGAGCTCTTGCCGAATCCCAGCTGCGACCACCTGACGGTGGCCGTTCCGAATGCCATGCGGACCAGATTCCGCACCGCATGCACGGCAACCTGCGCATCGTTGGCGCATGCCTGAATACAGAGATCTCCCCCGCTGAGCTCTGGAATCGTCATGTCGCCAGGAAAATGTGGCAGCGGATTGAGGCCTGCTGGCTTCTGGTCCGCGATGCCGAACCGGTCCTGCCCGTCTGCGGTGACGAACAGCGTCGGCCCGAAGCCGATAGTGATCGTCAGGCCGGATGCCGGCAGGTCCAGTGCCTCGCCCGTGTCTTGGGGCGGAGCGTCGTAAGGTCCGTTCACCGCACCGAACTGACCGATCAGGTCGCCGCTCATCATCGCTGCCGACGCAGCAGTCCACTGCTTCAGCAGATCGACGAGGGCTTCCCCGGAATCCGTGGTGACGTCGAGGGCCGCGAAGTGCAGGTTGTCCTGCATGGGAGTGGTGATCCCGCTTTGGTGCTGGCCGTAGAAGTCGTAGCGCAGGCTCTCCGCAGACCCGGAGTCCGACTCCGAGTTGCGCACGACAGCAGCGGCGGTGCCGATGCCTGCCACCGTGACCGCGCCGGCCCCGAACGCGCCAAGCAGAGCGCGGCGGGATAACCGCGCGCTGCTCGAAGCCTCGGGTGCCTGGGTCATGGTCGAGGCGCCGTCACAGGAGCACCGTGGAGGTCAGTCGCGACAAGGGCTCACCGAGCGCATCGACCGCGGCAGCAAGTTCCTTGATCTGCTCTGGCGTCAGGTCGGTGTAGTACTTCCAGCCATCGCCGTCCTTGTACTTGTCCAGCAGCGTCTGCACGGCCGCGAACTCGGTGTCGAGCGTCGTAGCCAGCTCCGGGTCCTTCTGCTCGACGACCGGCTTCAACCCCGCGTACATGACCTTCGCGCCATCAAGATTCGCCTGGAAGTCCCACAGGTCGGTGTGCGACCAGAACTCCTCCTCGCCGGTGATCTTCCCGGTAGCCACCTCGTCGAGCAGTTCCTTCGCCCCGTTGCCCATCTGCGACGCGGTGAACTGGAGGTCGCGACTGCGGTCGTACAGCTCCTGCGTGTCCGACACGAGCAGGTCGGCCATCTCGGTGCGCTCGGTTGGGGTCAGCGGCGTGTAGTCCGCCGGCGGCCACAGGTCCTTCTCAATTCGGTGCCAGCCGGTCCAGACCTGGCCGGGCTCCAGGTCAGCCTCACGAGCATCCGTGCGGGGGTCGAGATCACCGAAGGACTCGGCGACGGGCTCGATGCCCTCCCAGTGCATGCGGGTGGTGGCGTAGAGCGAACGGGCCAAGTCGTCGTCGCCAGCCTTGTAGGCGTCGGCGAACTCCTTCGTGTCCGTGATCAGCTGCTCGGTCTGGTCCTTGACATACGCGGCGTACGCCACGGTCGCGGCATTGAGCAGGTCACCGACCGATCCGGTCGGCACGACTGCGGTGCCCGAGTCCGTGACCGTAAAGGCCGACCGGATGCCGTCGCCGACCATGCCCGGCTTGCACGCCACCTGATAGGTGCCGGGGCCGGCCTGGACGACCAGGTCGCGGGTCAGGCCGGGGCCGATGTTCTCCACTTCGCCGACAACCTGCAGTCCGTCGGACGCGAGCAGGTAGAACTCGGTGACCTGCGAGCCGGTGTTCTCCACCTTGAACTGCACAACGCCCGATGGCGCCTCCGCCGAAGCGACGTCGCACGTGTCATCCGAGCTCGACACGGCAATCGCACCGCCGTCGGCAGACGGATTCGTGGACGTGCACGCACTCAGAACGACCGCTGATGTCGCGGCCAGCGCGATCAGCGTCGCCGATGTACGGCTAGACGGACGGAGCTTCAACGGGTGTCTCCTGGATGGTCGTGGCGACGGGTCGCCGGCGGATGGTGCGCAGGTACAGGAACATCGTCGGAATGAGGTAGCCCCACCACGCGACGAACTCCAGCCATGTGGTGGCCGGTGAGAAGTTGAAGACACCCTTGAGAAGGGTGCCGTACCAGCTGCCCGGGGGTATCTGTGCGCTGACGTCGAAGGCGAGGCTGTTGAGCCCCGGAAGGATCGACGCCTCCTGAAGGTCGTGGATTCCGTAGGCGAGTACCCCGGCCGCGACAACGATCAGGCCCGCGCCCGTCCACGTGAACAGTCGGGCCATGTTCAGGCGTACGGCACCGCGGTAGATGACGATCCCGATGACGACGGCGGTGGCCAGACCGAGGATCGCTCCGAGGATCGGCTCGATGGTGTCGCCGCTCGCGTTGATGCCGGCCCACAGGAACAACGCAGTCTCGAGTCCCTCTCGGCCGACCGAGACGAAGGCCACGATCGTCAGCGTCCAGGCGCCGCCGAGCAGGGCCTTGTCGACCTCGCCGTGCAGATGCGCACGGATGCCCTTGGCGTGCGCGGCCATCCAGAAGATCATCCACGTGATGAGCGCGACCGCGAGCAGGCTCATGAACCCGCCGAATGCCTCCTGCGCCTGGAAGGTCAGTGTCTGGCTGGTCAGCTGCAAGAAGGCCCCGACACCTAGGGAGATGAGCACGGCCAGCGCGACTCCGGCCCACAGGCGCGGAAGAAGGCTGCGGCGCTCGAGCTTGACGATGTAGGCGACGAGCATGGCGACTACCAGGGATGCCTCAAGCCCCTCGCGGAGCCCAATCAGGTAGTTCGCGAACATGCGGCCCTCAGAAGTCGGGAAGAGTTAAGGCAAGGGTTACCTAATATAGCGGAGCGTAAGCAGGTGGAATTCCCCTGGACGACCAGCACCCATCACAATTTGGCGTCAGTGCCACCCCCGGATAAGGGGCTAAGGTCCCGTGTTCGGCGACCATCGGTGAGAAGGGCGGTCCGCGGTGAACAGCCCGATCCTGGTAGGCGTGCTGCTGATCGCCGTGCCCATCGCCTTCAATCTGGCTTTCGCCGCGCTGTCCGCGACGTTCGGCTATCCGGACATCCTCCGCCAGCCGACCGACGAGGTCCTGGCCCGCTTCCGGCAGGGCGGCACGCGACTGGTCGTGCTGTGGTGGGTCTTCGCGATGACGGCGGTCCTCGTCGCACCGCTCGCGGTGCTGCTCTCGATAGCACTCGTCGGGGGCAGCGGGACCATCAGGACGCTGGCCGCGGCGCTGGGCATCATCGCCGCGACCGTGCAGTTCCTGGGCCTCATCCGCTGGCCATTCCTCGTCCCCTATCTGGCCCGGGTCGCGGCAGAGCCCGACGCCAGCCCGGCTCGCAAGGAAGCGGTCGACGTGGTGTTCCAGTCCTTCAACCGCTACCTCGGCGTCGCGGTGGGCGAGCATATTGGCTACCTGTTCACCGGGGCGTGGAGCGCCCTCGTCGGCGTAGCGATCACGCAGTCCGTCGTCGTTCCCGGCTGGATCGGGGTGATCGGAATCGTCGTCGGACTGCTGCTCATCGTGTGCGCGTTCGAGTTCGTCGGGCCGTTCGAGCCCTCGGGGTGGAAGCTTGCGGGAACGCTGACACCTATTACCTACGTGGTGTGGTCGCTCTGGCTCGTCGCCGTGGGTATTGCACTACTGCTCTGAGCTCCAGCAGCCAGCCGACCCTCGCACGGTTCGTCCGCGTCGCCCGCGACGACGATGCGATAGCCCATGTCTACTGCGTCGCAGTCGAGAAGTCGGCCGTATCGAGCGTTCCAGTCACCCGAGAGAAGATCCCTCTCGAGTCGAGCGACCGCGGCATTCACGAGTGCCGGGTCGGTGAGCGCGATCGCGCTGATTCCCGCGCGCACATGCGGATCAAGGTAGGCATGCGGTCGCGCCCAATAGGCCGCGTAGAAGCCGTCGGTGCAGTCGGACGGGACGAGGACGTTGCGCACCACTGCACGATCGCCGAGCCGCTCGGCGATGCCGCTGACCGTGACGAGGTCGCGTTCGCGAATCGAGGCCTGCGGCAGGTAGTCGCGTGCGAACCAGAACTGCTCGGCGACAACGCTCGGATCCCACGTAAGCACGACCTGGCGGCGACTGACCCGCCTCAGCTCTAACAGGCCAGCATCCGCGTCGTTCCAGTGGTGCACGGTGAGGATCGCGAGGCCGACATCGAAGCTGGCGTCCCCGAAGGGCAGCGCCTCCGCCAACGCCTGGACAGCGGAAGCCGCCGAGTGCGCTCGCTGTGCGAGCATGACGCGGGAGGGCTCGACCGCGATCGTGGCGATTTCGACGGGCTCGTACGACCCGGTCCCAGCACCGACATTGACTACCGACGTGGCCGCACCGATGGCCGAACGAAGGTCGGCTGCGATCCGGGGATCAGGACGACGTACGACGGCGTACCCGACGCCGAGCTGGTCGTAGCGATCGCCACTCATCGCTGAATGCTTGCAGACAAGTGGGGTTCGAGGCCGCGGCTGGCCCCGAACCCCACTCGTCATCCCTGCGGCGGCAGGATCCGCAGGTTGAGCGGAACGTCTGCCGACTTCGTACCCGAGCGAACCGTTACGCGAGGTCCAGTACGCCCTACCCACACCCGCTCGTCGTCGATGACGGGCCGGTTGTCGCCAGTGCGCAAGCACGCGGCGAGTGCCAGTCCCACGGCGACGAACGCCGCGATCGAGGCCAACTGCAGGAGGCTGCCCTGGCTCGGCGTCACTGCATCCACGAGCGGCACCGCGACGAGCAGCACCGGGACGAACCGGGGCACCCACGAGAGGCGCCACAGGCCGACCGCGAACGCGGTGAACCCAACCGCCTCCACAGCCAGCAGCATCCATCCGTCGGACACTTCCTGCACGAGGGTGACCTGGAGCGTGACCGCCACCAGTCCGATCCACGCCGGGAGCGGCGAGGTAGTCCTGATGACCAAGAACAGTGCGGCCGCCCACGCGAGCATGAGCGGAACCGCAAGGCGGTTCAGCGCTGCCTCCGCGTTGGAGGTCGACTGCAGGTTCGCAGCCAGCGACGCCCCCAGAAGGGCGATTGGCCCAGCGACGAAAAGTGCCTGCGCCGCTGTTGCTCCCCGACCTGAGAGATCGGGAAGCATCGAGGTCCGGTAGGACTTCGAGCTTTCCATGATGTCTCCATTCAGGCATGCGTGATCGACGCACGCCGGGATGAGGGTGAGAAATGAAAGGGCGACGCCGCTGCCGACCGACTAGTCGGGAAATGGAAGGAACGTCACGAGCAGTTGCGGGAAGTGCAACGTAATCCGGAGCCGAGGCAAATCCGGGGCGCTAGTCCGAAAACGGACACACGCGGCTAGGGGTTGGACGACCTAAAAGGTCTTCGTATCCTTCATGTTCTGTCCCCTGTCAGCCGGTGATGCGATGCAGTTTCCATCGCGAGTTCGTGACATTAGCGGCTCGACAACTTGATGTCCAGTCTCGCACCGGCGAGTGTTGCAAAGTCGTGACATAGGGTGCAGAAGTGTTGACCGGATGGGTCGCGGACGCGGTTCTTCGAGTGCTGCCGATCCTCGTTTTCCTTACCGGAATCACCATCGTCGCCGAGCTGGCCGACCGCGCCGGAGTGTTCACATCCGCGAGCGGCCTCGCGGCCCGCGCAGGCCGCGGATCGGTTCGTCGGCTCTGGCTGGTCGTCGTCGCGCTCGCGTCGGTCACGACGATCCTGCTGTCTCTCGACACCACAGCAGTGCTGTTGACTCCAGTGGTCCTCGTCCTGGCCCGACGGCTGGGAGTCTCTCCGTGGCCGTTCGCTCTGGCAACCGTGTGGCTGGCGAACACCGCGTCACTCGTCCTTCCCGTCTCCAACCTCACCAACTTGCTGCTCGTCGACCAGCTTCGATGGAGCGTCGCGCAGTACACCGCGCGGATGTGGCTGCCCGCTCTGGCCGCGATCCTTATCTCCGTGCTCGTGCTCGGGCTGCTGCTTCGTGGATCACTTCGCGGGCGCTATACCGCGAGCCCGCCGCCGACTCCGCATGACAACGTCCTGTTCCGCGCAGCCGTGGCGGTCTGCGCGCTCATCGGCCCGCTCGTTGTCGTCGGCGTGCCGCCGTGGGCGATCTCCGTTGCCGGCGCACTTGTTCTTGCTGCACTGTTCGCCTGGCGGGGACGCGAGCACCTGACATGGGACCTGCTCCCGTGGCGCCTCGTCGCCATCACGCTGGCCCTGTTCATCGCCGTCGGATTCCTCCAGCAGCACGGACTGACGAACTGGCTCGGCAGCGTCGCGGGTCAGGGCCAGGACCTGTGGGGAATGCTGCGCATGTCCGCAAGCGGGGCGATCGGCAGCAACCTCATCAACAACCTGCCCGCCTACGTCGCCCTCGAGCCGGTCGCCTCGACGTCGCCGGACCGCATGCTCGCCTTGCTGGTCGGGACGAACCTTGGTCCGCTCGTCACCCTCTGGGGTTCCCTCGCGACTCTCCTGTGGCGCGAGCGCTGCCGCAGCGCCGAGGTGCCCGTTTCCGCGAGACAGTTCGCTCTCGCCGGACTCGTCGGCGTGCCGCTTTTGATCGTTGTCAGCACGACGCTCGTCTGGGCGACCTGACGCTGAACTCTCCCGTTATTCAGCGGCGTGCTCACCCGAACTCGTGGTCAGCGTCCTACGGCAACGTGACGAACATGTCTCAAGACTGTGACCGCGTTGCAAACTCGTTCAGGCAAGTTCGGACCTCGATGTCGGCGTCAGCCTCATGGTGAGTGCAGTGGCCGTACGGACGGGATCGATGTCGTCGACTGTCGAGTGACGCCTGACGGTCACGAGCACATCCTCGCCCTCGCGAATCGGCAAGCGCGGGTACGTGTTCGCGGATGGCTCGCTCTCGAGCTCGGCAAGGAGAATCCCGCCGCCGTCACCGACAGTCTCGGAGTACTCGGTACGCGCGACAACACTGACGGAGTACGCGTGCGAGGCAGTCGGCGACTCGTCGCGTGAGCGCCGTGGCGGATGAGCGAAGCCTGATCCATCCCGGGCCGGGCGGAGGAGGAGCACGTTGTCGGAGTCGATCATCGTCGCGTTCGCGGCGTCCTTGTACTCGTCCCATACCGGTCCGCCGTAGAACGAAGTCAACGACGCGAGGCGCGAGTCCATGTCCGGGAACCCTCGCAGCCACACGAATCGATTAGGCCGGTCAATGTCGCGGAACTGGCCGATCACGTGGACTCCGAGCACCTCCTGGGTCTCGACGAACTCACGGTCGAACAGGTCGATGAGGTCCTCACGCGCGCCCGGGTGCAGGGTGTACTCACGCAGTTCGACGATCGAGCAGCAGTTCGCAACATGGCTCATCTCCGCATTCTGGTGACAGGGGGTGACAACGGCCGCGAGAGGAGCGTCGTGAGCGCCGACCGCATCGACCAGCGCACGTTGAACAGGACCACTCTCGGGCGCCAGGGCCTGCTCACGCGGTCATCAGCACCCGCCATGGCAATGGTCGAGCACCTGGTGGGGCTCCAGGCGCAGATCCCCGGCGATCCCTATGTCGCGCTGTGGTCACGCTTCGCGGACTTCGACCCCACGACCGTGTCTGATCTCTTCGAATCGCGTGACGTGGTCCGCATGGTGGTGATTCGCGGCACCATCCATCTCGTCACAGCCGACGATGCCGTGCGCCTGCGCGCGCTCGCCCAGCCCGTCCTCGATCAGGAGATGCGATCACACTCGGAGTTTCGTGATCACCTTCGCGACGTTGACCTCGACCCGGTGATCGCCTTCGCGAGACCGCTCCTTACCCGCGAGGCACTCACGCCGACGGAGCTTCGCGATCAGCTGTCGATGCAGTTCCCGGCGCTTCACGCCGGAGCGCTCGCACTCGCCTGCCGCAATCGGCTTCCGCTCGTGCAGACTCCGCCGCGCGGGCTGTGGCAGCGGTCAGGAACTGTTCGCACGATGACCCTTGAAGGCTGGATCGGCCGAAACATCGAGCCCACCTCCGACGCGAGCAGGGCGGAGATCGTGCTCAGGTACCTCGCGGCCTTCGGTCCCGCATCTGTACGCGACCTTGTCGCGTGGTCACGCTCCACCGCGCTCGGCCAGACGATGGAGGACCTGATCCCGACGCTGCGCGAGTACGTGACCGAGAACGGTCGATCGGTGTTCGACTCCCCGAACGCGGAACTCATCGGTGGAGACGCAGACGCTCCAGCGCGGTATCTCCCGGAGTACGACAACCTGCTGCTCTCCCATCAAGACAGGTCGCGTTTCGGCGACGACGAACGCAAGCGAAAGCTCGGGTTGGCATCCGCGGTCAAGGGCACGGTCCTGGTCGACGGCCTGGTCAGTGCCGCGTGGCACATCGAGCGGGACTCGTCCCATCGACCGGCGTCCGCAGCTGCTGCCACGATCGTCGTCGAGCATGTCGACGCGCTTACTGGCTCGGCCCGACACGATGTCGAGTCCGAGGGACTCCGGCTCGTGCAGTTCCTGTTTCCCGATGCTGCCGCCTACGAGGTCAACGTTGTCCCGATTGTCGAGTGACGAGCGTCGTCAGAACGCCGGTGACGCGGAGTCCTCAGACTCAAGCCACTCGTCGAATGCTGGTCCGATGATGCGCACGTCTTCCCCTGGCAGGAGCGCCCCGCCTCGGAAGGCTCGACCGGCATCGCCGGGCATGCGGATCGGCATGATGCGCAAGCGCCGGCGGCGGTGCCTGACCAGTCGGCGAGCCAACTGCACCATGTCTTCGGGTGCCGGCCCGGCGACTTCGATCAGCGCCTCCCCGCGTGCAGAGGTTGCGACGTCGACGAGCAACTCGCCCAGGACGCGCGCCGCAAGGGGCTGCGAACGCATCACGGGAACGAAGGCGACAGACCCGACCTTCGTCTCAGCGATGACCTGTCCAGGAAACTCGTGGAACTGCGTCGCCCGCACGATCGTGCTGGCAAGCGGTCCTCGAGCGGCTGCGGCTTCCTGGCGCAGCTTGGCCGCGTAGTAGCCGAAGGCTGATGCTCGGTCGATTCCGACGATCGACAACGTCACGAGGCGCGAGACACCGGCGACGTCGCCGACCCTGTGCAGTCGTTCGGTAACGGACTCGAAGAATGCCGAAGCCTTCTCCTTGCTCCTTGTCGTCGTGTTCGTCGCATCGACGATCACGCTCACTCCAGACAGCGCCTCCGCAAGCCCGTCATCCGCAAGAAGATCGATGCCGTTGGACCGGCTCAGGACGACGACATCGTGGCCAGCGCTCCGCGCAGCGGATACGACGAAAGCCCCGGAGACTCCCGTTCCTCCCGCGACCGCCATGCGCATGCGTCGACCGTACTCTCGGGTTCGCTCCCTGACCGCGAGTCAGTCGGGAACGGTGACGTTCGCTGCCTTCGTCTTCGACGGCATCATGAACATGAACGTCCGCATGAAGAACAAGGTCACCTTCTGCTTCCCCCCGACGTCGCCCGTCTCGACGACATCCTTGAGCGAGGCGAGAATCCCCTTCCACGTCGCGTCGACCTTCTCCATCCTCGCGTCGGCCGGCCAGCCACTGTTGACGAGCGTCACCCGCGTGCCCTCGTCGACGGCTTCGAGGTGCCACGTAACCAGCGTCAGCGGGTCGTCGCGCATCGTCAGCACCTGAGTGTGACTGAAGGTCCGCGGCGGGTCGAACTCCACGACCCTGCCCACCATGAAGATGCGCGAACCGTCCTGCGACTTGTAGTAGAGCGGGTCACCGGGAACGAAGCTGGTGTCGAGCACCGCGTCCAGCTGCGCTCGCTGCCGGTGGCCGACCTTCGTGATCTCCGCCCACACCGTCTCTATCGGCGCTGCGATGACGATCGAGTGCCGAATCTCCTTGTCATCCACTCTTTCTTCCTCTCGCGTTGTCGGACTCGACCGCGCGCTCCGCGCCGTCACGAACCGCGATCAGCGCCGCTGCCCAGGGAGCGGCGCTGGGCGAGACCCACCTGTGGTGAATCTCCTGAATCGGGACCGCGTTCAAGAAGTTGACGCGCCTTCGCCCCTGCTTCTCGGCGAGGACAAGGTTCGCCTCGCGCAGGACGCCAAGGTGGGCCATGAGGACGTGGCGATCAATCTCGAGCACCGCGACCAACTCCCCCGTTGTCTGGGGCGCCTCCACGAGCGCGTCGAGAATCTGCCGACGCGTCCGGTGAGCAAGCGCGCGCCAGACCGCATCCTCGCCCTCAGGTTCGGTTTTCATTACGTAAACTATTTACTACCTATTGGGCGTTGTCAATGCCTTGCCTCGGACGGCGCTCACGGCTACCGCGAGCGGCCAGAGGTTCAGGAGCAGGGCATCGACCCGCTCGACGAGGCCGACGTTTGCGCTCTCCGTGAGAGCAGCGTGGAAGAACCAGGCCGTCGCGGCGACCAGTCCCGCGCCAGCAGCGAGAGCGACCCCACGCCGCAGCGCCCACGGCACCGCATCGCCCGAGCGCCAGCTCAGGAACGGCCACAACGCCAGGGCGCCGAAGGATCCGGCCGCGACGACCGCGTGCGCCGTCGATCCTTCACCGCCGGCGGGGAGTGGATTCAACGCGATCAGCACGGTGAACACCCCGCCGGTTGCCAGCAGGATCCGTCCCGGTCGTGCGGCAGGACGCAGGGCGACCGCAGTAGCGATCTGCGCGATGCCCGTTCCGATGATCGCGGCAGTCATCACCCACTGGTCCGTCGCATCGTCGGCGGCCAGGGCGCTGATCGTCTGCGTGACCTGATCGAAGCCCTCGGGCTGGAGTCGCGCCGCGATCGTCCAGCCCGCGACGAGGAGCACTGGTGCGGCTGCTGCGGTAATTACGCCCCATCGGGGCATTCGGCTCACGTCAGCAGACTAGGCCCGCGCGGACAACGTCCATACCGATCTGCGACCGGAAGCCCTCGTCGACCTTGAGGTTCCGCCCAGATTCGTCGTCGAAATGTGGGCGGAACCTCAAGGTCGACGAGGTTGGAAGCGGAGCGGAGCGGGTGCCGCGGGGCGGACGCGGCGAGCGTTGAGGAATCGCTAAGCGCGAGGAGCCAGCGCTACCGAGCCGACGATCTCGAAGCGGTTCCGGCCGCCGGACTTGGCCCGGTACATGGCCGTGTCGGCAATCTGCAGCAACTCCATCGCGTTCGCGTCGGCGTTGTCAGTCACGACGGCGCCGACGCTCGCGGAGAGCGGGAACGTGAGATCCCCGTGCGCGTATGGCTCGGCCAATGCGCGCACGACGCGGCCGGCGAGGGCACTGATGTCGAAGGTCGCGCGGTCGCAGAGCATGACGAACTCATCGCCACCGAGCCTGGCCACCGTGTCCTCCCGCCGTGCCACTGCCTCGAGTCGGCGAGCCACGTCGACGAGTACACGGTCACCGACCTCGTGTCCGTACGTGTCGTTGACCTCCTTGAGCTGGTCGACGTCGATGAACAGCACGGCAAGCAGTCCCGGGCTCCTGTCGAGCCGCCCGATCGCCGCACCCAGGCGATCCATGAGTCGATACCGGTTCGCCAGACCGGTGAGCGGATCGTGGAGAGCCTGGAGGGTGAGCGCGCGCTCGGCGCGCTTGAGCTCGGAGATATCGCGCATGGAGGCGATGACTCCGTCGACGGCTCCTTCGGCGTCGACCAACGGTGACACGGAGATGTGAAACCAGCGCTCGACGTCGTCTCGGGTGAAGGTGAGCTCGACCTCTTCGTGGACTCCGGTTTCCACCACGCGTCGCAGGACCGCGAGGTGCATCGGCGGAATCGCTGCCTCGCCGCCGACCTCCTCGTCGGTGCGACCCACCAGCTCGGCCAGGGAGGCCATGCGCGCCTTCTCGCCGGCACGGTTGACGAACTGGTACCTCAGCTCCCGGTCGTATCGCGCGATCGCGTCAGTGGAAGCGTCGAACAGCGCGCGCAACTGAGCCTCGACCTCGACCAGTCGGCGTTCCGCGAGTTCCCATCGAGTCACGTCGCGCGAGTAGCCGAACGTGCCGATGATCGTCCCGTCGTCATCTCGCAAAGGGAACTTGCTCGTCTCGACCCATGTTCCGGGTTGATTGGCGAGGCGATCGGCCTCCTCCTTGTCGATCAGCGGCAGACCCGTGCTGATCACCATCTGCTCGTCCTCGTGCAACTCGGCGGCATGGGCGGCGTCGGTGAGGTCTCGATCGCTGAGTCCGACCATCTCCTCAGGAGTTCGGTTCGTCAGGCGGGCGCAGTCGACGCTCACCTTGAGGAAATGACCGTCGAGGTCCTTGAAGAAGAAGATGCCGGCGGGCGTATCGAGGAGGTTGCGCAGGCAGATCTCATCGATACGTGATCGTTCATCCTGCGTCACGCGTTCGATCCTATGGCGAGGCGAGGCAATCTGACCCTTCCGTGTGTGGTCGAATTCCGACGTGAGCACCGGGGACGAGGGACTGCCTAAGGACCGCCCCAGAGGGATCCTCCACAAGATCTGGTCTGGCTTCCTGTCCTACGGCGTAGTCGTCATCTGCCTGGTCTTCTTGTTCACCAAGCTCGACGGTGCCGAGGACATGGCTGCGGCGTTCGCGATGATCACTGCGCCACAGGTGGTCATCATCAGCCTGCTCGGAGTCGTGAACCTGGCCACCAACCTCCCGCCCTTTGTCGTCACGCTGCCCGGCCTGAAGTTCCGCGAGGCCGCCGTCACGAACACCGCGTCGGCCGCGCTGTCGAACACTGTGCCCGAGGGCGGGGCGATCGCGACCGGTCTCAACTACGCGATGCTGCGCTCGTGGGGCTTCGCGCTCGACGACATCACGTCCGAAGTCATCATCACGGGCACGTGGTCTCAGATGACGAAGTTCTCTCTGTTCGCGCTTTCCCTCCTCGCGGTTTCCGCCCTCGACTCACCGCCCAGCGGCACGATCTGGTTCGGACTGATCCTGACGGTCCTGGTGATCGTTGCGGCCGTCCTCCTCGCGCTGATTCTGCGCAGTGAGAAGTTCGCGACGCACCTGGGCCAGTGGATGGACGATCTCGTTCGCGGTATCAAGCACGTCATCAAGAAACTGTCGGTTCCGTCGATGGCTGCGGAGATCCCTAAGTTCCGCGGACAGATGGTCGAACGGGTCAGCGAGTGCTGGGGGCGACTGACGATAACGATGGTGCTCTCGCAGCTGACCGCGTGCTTCGTCCTCGGCGTCGCATGTCGCATGCAAGGGCTCGATGAGGCCGCCATCGGCTGGGCGATGATCGTCCTCGCCTACAGCGCAGTGACGTTCGCCTCGCTGCTGATTCCTACCCCCGGCGGCCTTGGGGTTGCCGAAGTCGTCCTTGTTGCCGTGCTGAGCTACGGGCTCCCAGCATCCGACCAGGCTGCGGTGCTCGCTGCCGTCATCCTCTATCGGATCGCGACGTTCCTCGTCCCGATTCCGATCGGGCTCGTGACCTACCTGTACTGGAGGCGCTCGACCAAGTGGCGTCGGCCGGTCGACTCGCGGCGAGTGGTCGCAGCGACCTAGATCGCCGTGGCGACGAAGCGCAGTCGGCAGTAGTCGGCGAACCAGCCGTCGGCGGTGAGCAGCCCGGCGGCAGCAGCATGCTCGTTGATCCGACGCGCCAACTCATCCTCGGCGCTGTCCGGGACGCGCGCCCAGGTCGCGGCGCGGAAATGACGGGTCCAGTCCGCTGCTGTCGTGCCCTCCGCCAGCGGCGTGGGGCGACGGAACCAGGTCGCGAGCTCGACGCGAAACCCTGCTGCCTCGAGCAGTGACGACTGCGCTCCCACCGTGGGAAAGTAGTTGGCGGCAACGGGGATCTGGCTAAGACCGATGTCCTGCAGTGAACTGCGAAGCGCAGCGTCGAGCGATGCGATGTTCTCCGCCCCGCCCATCTCTGCGACGAAGCGGCCAGACTGCACCAGCACGGCCCTGACATTGCGAAGCACGGCATCCTGGGGAGTCATCCAGTGCAGCGCCGCGTTGCTGAAGCAGGCATCGAAGGGTGCGCTGACACCCAGGTCGGCCAAGGTAAACGCCGTCGCGTCGCCAGCGACGAACGAGATGCCGGGATGATCGCGTCGCGCCTTGGTGAGCATGTCGGGGTCCGCGTCAAGACCGACCACACGGACACCGCGTCTCGCGATCTCCGCGGCATGCCGTCCGGTTCCGCAGCCGAGGTCGAGTATCGATTCACCCGCGGCGGGCGCGAGGAGCTCGAGCAGGTCGTCGCCGTATCGACCGACAAAGCCGAACCGGTTGTCGTAGGTCGCGGCGTCCCACGGATTCGAGGTCACGACGTTCTGCCGAGCAGTCGACGGATCCGCGCTCGTATGCCCGTCGGAGCTGCAGCCGAGCCCCGCATCCCTCGCACGATCACGTCGTAAGTCGCTCGCGGAAGGATCGCTCCCTCCCTGCGCACCGACGAAGGGTCCACCGCGAGGATTCGGTCGCGACGGACCCAGCTGTTGCGACCCTCCGCGTCCCACGGCCCCGCGCCCACCGGAGTCCAGTTCGGCTGTCCGTCGTGGTTACGGCTGGACAGCATCAGCGCGACAAGTCGGTGATCGTCGGTTCGACCCACGACGGCGACGGGGCGGTCCTTGCCCACCGACGGGTCGTCCTCGTACGCGACCCAGGTCCATACGACCTCGCCCGGATCGGCGTCGCGGTCCAGGTGCGGGCTGTACTCCCAGTGCACTGTGCCCGAGTACGCGTAAGCGCCACCGCGTGCGGGAGCCGGATCACCTGGCGCGTCGGCGGTGGGCATGGAGCGGACGCTACAACGCGCCGCTACATGCCGGGGAAGATGCTTCGGAGCTGGTCGATGCTCACGCCGTCCCCGGTCACGGTCACGGTCACCGGCGTGTGGTTCGCATCGAGTCGACCTACCAGCAGGCGCACGAACGATTCTGTCGGGCCGGTGAAGGTCGCGTCGGCACTGGCGGGCGAACCCGTGATGGCCACCGAGTCCGAGAGGACAACACCGAGACTGCCCTCGGGATCATCCACGTCGACCGCGAGGGTGACCGTGGCGCCGTCGAGCGCTTCGGGCTTCCCGAGGAATCCGACCATGAAGCCGAGCGGTCCCGCGTACTGGTCGAACAGGACGCCGGCCTCGTTCGCCGGCAGCACTGCGTCCGCATCGAAGGCGACCCGCACATCCCACGCATGATTCGCGGCCTCGTTGAGGCGCATGCCCGTCAGGAGCGCAAGGTCCGCGGGGAAGGGGAGGAAGGACAACTGCACTCTGATGTCTTCGCGCTCGGTCTCGTCGAGTGCCTCGAGAGCGGCGACGAGGCGCTCGCTGGACTCGAGCCAGTTGTCGGACTTCTCCTGCTGGCTCATCGCGTTCCAGCGGTCCCAGACGGAGACGTTGAAGTCCTGGTCCGGCGGGCCTTCCCCGGCGATGCCGCCCTCGAGGTTCGCGAGCATGATCTCCGCGCCGCTGCCGAGATGGCTGAGCACCTGCGCGACGTCCCACTCCGAGGAGCCCGAAGGGCGGTCCAGGTCCGCGGGAGCGAAGCCCCGCACCTGCGCGGCGAGTTCATCGTGATTGGTGCGCAGGACGGCGATCGACCGGTCGGCGATGGTGCTCATGGTGGCCTCTTCAAGTAGTTGTTCATTCAACAATAGGTGTGACACTAGCACCGTTCGCTTGCCCTCCTACGATTCGGGAATGTCGCCTACGGATCAGACCCTCGCCCCGACCCGTCAGCTCGGTTCGACCGGTGTCGTCGTATCTCCCCTGTGCCTTGGCGGAAACGTCTTCGGCTGGACAGCGAACGTCGAGGAGTCCGAGGTTGTCCTCGATGCGTACGCGGCGCTTGGCGGCAACTTCATCGACACCGCCGACGGCTACTCGGACTTCGTCGCCGGCAACATCGGCGGTGAGTCGGAGCGCATCATCGGTGACTGGATGCATGCTCGTGGCAATCGCAGCGACATGGTCATCGCCACGAAGGTCGCCAAGAAGCAGACCCACCGCGGCCTCTCGCCCGCCAACATCAAGTCCGCTGCAGACGAATCCCTGAAGCGCCTGCGCTCCGACTACATCGACATCTACTACGCCCACGAGGACGACCTCGAGGTGCCGATGGTTGAGACGCTGGCGGCATTCGACGAGCTCGTGGAGGCCGGCAAGGTCCGCCACATCGCGGCGTCGAACTTCACCCCTGCCCGCCTGACCGAGGCCCTGGCGATCTCAGCCGAGAACGGATTCGCGTCCTACATCGCGATCCAGAATCAGTACAACCTCATGGAGCGCGCCACCTACGAGACCGAGATCGAGCCCGTCGTTCTCGAGCACGGTCTCGCGTCACTTCCCTACTACTCGCTCGCGCGTGGGTTCCTCACCGGCAAGTACCGCGCCGGTGTCACGATCGACAGCCCGCGCGCGAAGGGCGCGTCGCCTTACATCGGCGAGCGAGGTGACCGGGTGCTCACAGCACTCGAGGAGATCGCCGGCCGCCACGAGACAACGCTGCCGGCGGTCGCGCTCGCCTGGCTGCTGTCTCAGCCGGGAGTGTGCTGCCCGCTCGCGAGCGCACGCAACGTCGACCAGCTGGCGGGTCTCGTCCCGATGGCCAGCGTGAACCTCAGCGCCGACGACCTCGCGGCCCTGGATTCCGCATCTGCTTGACGGTCACTCAGCCGAACTGAACGCCGCATCGAAGGCCGCCTCAGGAGCATCGAACGCATACTTGCGGACGAAGGCGAGCGCGTCGGGGGCGCCGACAAGCCGATCCATCCCCGCGTCCTCCCACTCGACCGAGATCGGGCCCGTGTAGCCGATCGTGTTGAGCATCCGGAAGCACGCTTCCCAGGGCACGTCTCCGTGACCGGTCGAGACGAAGTCCCAGCCCCGACGCGGATCGGCCCACGGCAGGTGCGAGCCCATCCGCCCGTTGCGTCCGTTGCCGACCTGGCGCTTCGCGTCCTTGCAGTCGACGTGATAGATCAAGTCGCGGAAGTCCCACATGAAGCCGACGGGATCAAGGTCCTGCCACACGAAGTGGCTCGGGTCCCAGTTGAGCCCGAACGCGGGGCGATGATCGATGGCTTCCAGCGTGCGCACCGTTGTCCAGTAGTCGTAGGCAATCTCCGACGGATGAACCTCGTGGGCGAACCGGACCGCGACCTCGTCGAAGACGTCGAGGATCGGGTTCCAGCGATCGGCGAAGTCCCGATAGCCCGCGTCGACCATCTCCTGAGTCACCGGGGGGAACATGGCGACGTACTTCCACACCGACGAACCGGTGAATCCCACGACGGTGTCGACCCCGAGCCGCCGGGCAGTGCGTGCTGTCAGCATCATCTCCTCGGCGGCGCGCTGACGAACTCCCTCGGCTTCGCCGTCTCCCCAGATCCGCGGGCTGACGATGCCTTGGTGCCTCTGGTCGATCGGGTCGTCGCACACCGCCTGGCCGGCAAGGTGGTTCGAGATCGCCCATACCTTCAGGCCGTACTTCTCGAGGATGTCGAGGCGGCCTTGGATATAGGAATCGTCCTCTGCGCCGCGCTGCACGTCGAGGTGGTCGCCCCAGCAGGCGATCTCGAGCCCGTCATAGCCCCACTCCGAGGCCAGTCGCGCGACCTCCTCGAAAGGAAGGTCCGCCCACTGACCGGTGAAGAGGGTGACGGGTCGAGTCATCGCCTGCGCCTTTCGGTTCGGGCGTGCGCTGATCAGCGCACGCCGTAGAGGTGTTCGAGTGCGAGCTGGTCGAGGTGCTCGAAGTGCATGCCGCGCTTGGCCAGGCCGTCGAGGTCGTAGGTGGCCGCGCGTAGATCGGCGAGGGTCTCGCCCGGCCCGATCGTCGGCTCCCACAGCTCCATGACCCGCGAGTCCGCGACCGCAGCCTGGACCTCCGGGTCGGCGCGGAACGCGCGGACCTTGTCGCGAAGGATCAGGTAGTTCCGCATGTTGGAACGCGCCGTGCCCCACACGTCCCCGATGTCCTCCGTGCGCGGTGGCTTGTAGTCAAAGTGGACGAAGCCGTCATACCGGGGAGACCGGCCGCCCGCACCCTCGAGGACGTCGACTGTCCAGAACGCGCCACGCGCATTTCCGGCACCGAATCGCAGGTCCTGATCGAAGCGCGGACCGTTCTGGCCGTTCAGGTCGATGTGGTAGAGCTTGCCGTTCCACATCGCCTGGGCGATGCCAGCCGCATAGTTCAGGCCGGCCATCTCTTCATGCCCGACCTCCGGGTTCAGGCCGACACGATCGGGCTCGTCGAGCTCGTGGATGAACGCGATCGCGTGACCGATCGTCGGCAGCAGGATGTCACCGCGGGGTTCGTTCGGCTTCGGCTCGAGCGCGAAGCGGATGTCGTATCCCTGGTCCCGCACATACTCGCAGAGGGTGTCGAGGCCTTCCTTCATACGATCCAAAGCAGCGTGAATGTCTTTGGCAGCACCGGATTCCGCGCCTTCGCGCCCTCCCCAGAACACGTACGTGTTGGCGCCCAGCTCGGCCGCGAGGTCGATATTGCGTGCGGCCTTGGCCAGTGCGTAGCGACGTACCTCGCGATCGTTTGATGTGAAGGCGCCGTCCTTGAAGACCGCCGCGGAGAACAGGTTGGTCGTGGCCATCTCCACGACCATGCCGGTGGACGCCAGTGCCGCCTTGAACCGAGTGAGTGTCTCCTCGCGGTTCGCCTCGTCCGGGACGAGGTCGTCGTCGTGGAAGCTGATGCCTGCAGCACCGAGCGCGGACAGCTGCTCGACGGCCTCGACCGGATCGAGCGCCTCGCGCACCGCCCCGCCGAAGACGTCGACACCACGCCAGCCCACTGTCCACATCCCAAACGAGAGCTTGTCTGCGGGTACCGGCTGCCACTGATCAGTCATGAGGAATCTCCATCCAGGCGCTGTGAGCTGCTGAGCTCTTCTCGACGGCGTCGAGCACTCTCTGAACCTTAAGACCGTCGGCAAATGACGGACTCGGGTTCCGGCCAAGAGCGATGTCCTCGACGAGGTCGACGACCTGGTGGGTGAAGGCGTGTTCGTAGCCGATGAGGTGCCCGGCCGGCCACCACGCCTTGACGTACGGATGCACAGGTTCGGTCACGAGAATGCGCCGGAATCCGGCGATCTGCGCATCGTCGTTGTTGCCGAGGAAGTGCAGGAGGTTCATGTCCTCGAAGTCGAAGGCGATGCTGCCCTCGGATCCGTTGACCTCGATTCGAATGGCGTTCTTTCGTCCCGTCGCGAAGCGGGTCGCCTCGAACGTTGCGAGCGCTCCTCCGCTCAGCCTGCTGATGAAGACTGCCGAGTCGTCGACCGTGACTGGCCCCGTCTGGGACCCCCCGATTGCCGACAGTCCGCTACCGCCCTCGGACACCGGCCGCTCGCCTATGAAGGTCTCGGTCAACGCGCTCAAGCCGACGATCGACTCGTGAGTGATGAACTGGACGAGGTCGATGATGTGTGCGCCGATGTCGCCGAGGGCGCCCGATCCAGCGATCTCCTTCTGCAAGCGCCACGACAGCGGAGCACTCGGATCGACGAGCCAGTCCTGCAGGTACTGAGCTCGCACATTCCGGATGGCACCGATTCGACCCTGCTCAACGAGCTGACGAGCCAGCCCGATCGCGGGAACGCGCCGATAGGTGAAGCCGACCATCGACCGCACGCCGCTGCGCGCGGCACGATCCGCCGCTTCGGCCATGGCCTCGGCCTCGGCGACGGTGTTTGCCAGCGGCTTCTCGCACAGAACGTGCTTGCCAGCCTCGAGTGCCGCGATGGCGATCTCCGCGTGCGTGTTTCCCGGCGAGCAGATGTCGACAAGGTCAATGTCGTCGCGCGAGATCAGGGTCTTCCAGTCCGTCTCCACCGACTTCCAGCCGAACCTGTCTGCAAGAGCGGACGCTGCATCGCGGTCGCGGCCGCAGACGGCGACCCGCTCCGGCGTCGAGCTGAGCTCGAAGAAGCTGGGCGCGTTTCGCCACGCCTGCGAATGCGCGACGCCCATGAAGGCGTAGCCGACCATGCCGATCCCCAGGGACCGGCCTTGTGCTGATGTCATTACGGGTTCCTCGGTACTAGATCTGGCCGATGGTTCCCGGCGGGGGCGAGCCTCGCCCCCGCCGGGACGCTGCTTAGGACTCGAAAGCCGTCGGCAGGTACTGCTCGACGTTGTCCTTCGTTACCACCGGTGCGTACAGCTTGATCTCGCGAGGAATCTCGACCTCGACGAGATCGCCGAGTGCCTTGCCCTGCACGATCATGCGAGCAAGATCGACGCCATCGGCCGCCTGCGTCGACGGGTAGATGACCGTCGCCTTGAGCACCGTGTTGGTGTCGATGCTCGTGCTGTTCCTTGCCGCGTCCATGGCGCCCACTCCGCTCTACGCGAGCTACCAGGCTCAATGGGGCTTCACCCCGACGGTGACGACCGAGATCTTCGCGGTGTACGCACTCGCGGTCCTCGCGACCTTGCTGACCGTCGGCGCACTGTCCGACTACGTGGGGCGCCGACCCGTATTGATCGGAGCGGTCCTGGCACAGGTCGCCGCGCTCGTCGTCTTCCTGACCGCCTCGGGAGTCGCGTCACTGATGATCGCCCGTGTTCTACAGGGCGTAGCGGCGGGTGCAGCGCTCGGCGCTCTCGGCGCCGGACTCCTTGACCTGGACAAAGTCAAGGGCACCTTCGCGAACGGCGTCGGCGCGATGGCGGGAACTGCGGTCGGCGCACTGATCGCCGGCTTCTTCGTCCAGCTCCTGCCTGCCCCGACCCACCTAATCTACGTCCTTCTCCTCGCCATCGTCCTCGTGCAGGGAGTCGGCGTGTGGCTGATGAAGGAGACCGCCCCGCCTCGACCGGGGGCGGTGGCATCCCTGCGCCCACGCCTCGGCGTCCCGTCGAACGCACGCACCGCTTTCTTCATCGGCGTTCCCGTGTTCATCGCGACCTGGTCGCTCACTGGTCTCTACGGATCCCTCGGCCCCGCCCTCACCCGTCAGGTGGCGGGCTCCGACTCGGCGATCCTGGGAGGGCTGTCGCTTTTCATCCTCGCCGGGGCTGGATCGATCACCGTGCTGGTCACGCGCAACGGCCACGCCGGGAGACTTCAGGCGTGCGGGGCGTTCGCGCTGATCGCGGGAATCGCCATCACGGAGGTTGCACTGGTCGCGTCGTCTGTCGTGGTCTACTTCCTCGGGACAGCGATCGCTGGAGTGGGTTTCGGGACGGCATTCCAAGGCGCGCTTCGTACGATCCTCCCGCTCGCAGCGATGCATGAACGAGCGGGACTGCTGTCGACGATCTTCGTCGTCTGCTACCTGTCGATGGGCATTCCGGCGGTGATCGCCGGAGTGCTGGTGACGCGCGGTGACCTCATCACGACGGCGCACCAATACGGATACGTCGTCATAGCGCTCGCGTCAGTTCCGCTCGTCGCGATGCTCGCCCGCAGCACGGCGGCGCGCCGTCGCGCCATTGCCTAACCGCGAAGCTCCTTGCGCCAGACCAGCTTCAATCCCGACCAGTCGACATCAATGGCCGCGACCTTGACATCCACAAGTCCCAGCCCAAGTGCGCGGTCGCGAATGAGGTTCTCGGACACATCGCTGAGATGACCAGCAGCCTTCCGCGGCCAGGCGATCCAGATCGCTCCGGACGGGAAGATCCGTCGGCCCCAGGTCGGAAGCGAACTGAGGTGGCGCCGCTCGCGGGCGAACGACAGCAGGACGTCAACGGCAGATCTCGACCGATCGCCAAGGAGCTGGACCGTCGACGGCAGGGGCTCCGCGAAGGCCCAGCCAACCGGCCTTCTCACCACCGCCAGACTTGTGCCCTCACCGATCCCCAGCTTGCGCAGTTGCGGTGTTCCGGAGTAGCCCGCGGGCGTGGTCACGCTGCCCTCACGATCCCGGGCAGTAGATCCGGTTGGTCGCTGACGTCCGCTCGATGAGGTGATCGTCGAACGGGTTTCCGCACTGGGGGCACAGTCGTTGGCCATGTCCGGACGTGTCGACGGGCTCGGTCTCCATGGGCGACGAGTCGGCGGGGCCGAGGAAGTAGCGCAGCGTGCGAATGAATCTATTCTGCGACGTTGTCGCCATGGCTCTCCTCAGTTCTTCGTGCGGTAGCGGACGTACACGACGCCGTTGGCGAAGGTGTGCTGCTCCAGTAGTTCAAGTTCCGCGTGATACCCACGTGGGACCGCACGCGTTCCCCCGCCGACGAGAACCGGCGAGAGATAGAAGCTGCACTCATCGACGAGGCCGGCACGCAGCATCTGACCCGCCAGTTCGGGCCCGCCGACGCCGAGATCCGCGTCGGCCTGCTTCTTCAACTTGGCGACATCCGCCGGGTCGAAGACCCTCTCCACTCGAGTACGCGCGGTCGTCACGGCCTCGAGCGTTGTCGAGTAGACCACCTTGTCGGCCCCTCGCCAGATCTGTGCGTAGTCGACGATCACGGGCGGCTCGTCGACCGTCATGTCCGGTGAGTCCCAGACCGACATGACCTCGTACATCCGACGCCCGTACAGGTAAGTCCCAATCGGGCGCTCGCGATCGTTGACGAAGGCATGCACCTCCTCGTCCGGCGCGGCCCAGTCGAAATTGCCCGACTCGTCCGCAGTGAATCCGTCGAGCGACATCATCGACGAGTAGCTCAGTTTGGACACGAATGAAGTGTCCCACGCGTGCCGTCCTCGCTAGCAGGGCCCAACCGACGGGGATGCCACGGTGACCGCGCGGCGCTAGTGTGCGAATGCGACGGGACGTCGTCCGGTTCGCAGGCGCGCGTTGGGGGTAATTCCCCGGCACGACCCAACATGACGACAGGAGACAGCAATGAGCGAGGACGAGACCACACAGCAAGGCCCGGCAGATGGCGGCGCGGGCGTGGGACACGACGGTGGCGCGGATGGCGGAGCCGACGGCGGCGCAGACCACGGTGCGGCTGATGGCGGCGCAGGCGCGGGTCACGACGGTGGAGCCGACGGCGGCGCTGACGGTGGGGCCGACGGCGGCGCTGACGGTGGGGCCGACGGTGGCGCTGACGGTGGAGCCGATGGCGGCGCTGACGGCGGAGCAGACGGCGCCGCATAGCCCATGAGCGAACGGGCACAGGCCCGGTCGCCGCTAGTCGCATTGCTCGGACCGGCCTCCGTCGCGGAATTCGCGGCGGAGGTCTGGTCGCGAGACCTGCTGATGCGCCGAGCACGCGACGGTGCCGACCTCACCGACCTGTTCAGCCTCGACGACGCCGACGAACTGCTCGGCAGCCGAGCCCTGAGAACCCCATTCCTTCGCATCGCGAAGGACGGAGTCGTCGCGCCGTCATCGACGTTCACGCGATCGGGCGGGGTCGGCGCAACGGTCGGCGACCAGGTGGACGCAGAGCGCGTCGCGGCGCTGCTCGTCGACGGTTCGACTGTCGTGTTCCAGGGCCTGCATCGCGCCTGGCCGACAGTTCAGCAGTTCACTACTGAGCTGGCGGTCGAGTTGGGCCATCCCGTCCAGGCCAACGGCTACCTGACCCCGCCAAGCGCCCGCGGCTTCGCGGCGCACTACGACACCCATGACGTATTCGTCGTCCAGCTCGCGGGCAGCAAGCACTGGACCGTCCATCCGCCGGCAGTCGATGTCGACGCAGGACTCGCGGAGTGGACGCAGCACCGAGCCGAGGTTGTGGCCGCGGCCGAGGCGGCCCCGGCGTTCGACGGTGCGCTCTCCCCCGGCGATGTGCTCTACCTGCCCCGTGGCTGGATTCATTCCGCGCAGGCAGGCGAGCAGATGTCCTTGCACCTGACCCTCGGCATTCACCCGTACACAGAGCGCGACGTCCTTGATGAGCTCATTGCCGAAGCTGTTGCAGGGCTTCGCCTGAATGGCTCGCTGCCACTGGGCCTCGACATCGCCGATCCGGACGCTCTCTCGTCGACCATCCAGGAGGTCCGCACGGCATTGTCCGATGCACTGAACCGGACGAAGGATGGCGACGTCGCCGACCGCCTATCGCGCAGGCGAGGTCGCGACATGCGCGCCGCACCGATTCGTCCGGTAGCCCAGGCGGATGCGGTCGCCTCGCTCGACGGCGACCGACCGACGGCCATCATCCTGCGCTCGGGCATCGCCCCACGAGTCGAGGAGAGCGATGCGGGCGTGACGGTGAAGGCGGACGGGGTCGAGCGCACGTTCCCCGCGGATCACGCCGAATCCCTGCGCGCGATCGCCTCCGGAGCGGAGGTTCACACGACGCACCTGCCAGCACTCGATGACGCCGCAGGACGACTGCTCGTTCGGGAGCTGCTGCTCGCTGGCATCGTCGTCCCGGTGCAGCAGTGAGCGACAGCGCCTCGTCGGACCGCTGCTCCATCCGAGCTCGAGCGCGCGGCGATGTCCTTGCCGGAACCGCCCTGCCTACCCGTCGGTTTCTCCTCATCGAGGATCCCGGGCCGTGGGGTCCGCAGGCTCATCCGACCGGGACGCTGCCCGCCGAGGTGGTCTCGGTCGTTCACGCCGTTGCCCATGAGCTCTCGGCGCGCCTGCTGCTCATTCGACGACCAGGCCGCCAGGCGATCTCGCCGCAACGCGCGTGGGCGGTAGCCGACATCGACGTCGGCGAGATCCGTTGGGGCACGGCGGCAACCGTGGCTGACCTTGAGGATGTCGACTACTTCTCGGGTGGTACGTCGACCACGGCCGACACGTACCTTGTCTGCGCCCAGGGTCGGCACGACGTGTGCTGCGCGGCGGAGGGCCGTCCGGTAGCTGCCGCGCTCGCGAGGCGCCTTCCCGAGTCGACGTGGGAATGCAGTCACGTGGGCGGTGACCGCTTCGCTGCCAACGTTCTGGTTCTGCCAACCGGACTTGTCTACGGCCGCGTCACCCCTGGAGATGTCGACCGACTGGTGACCGCGCAGTCGGACGGACTCCTCATTCCCGATCTGCTTCGAGGCAGGTGCGGCATCGCGCCAGTCGCCCAGGTCGCTGAGTCGCATGTCCGCGAGGCCTGGATGGAGTTCCGCAGCGACGCCATCGACATCACATCGGTCGCGCATCTAGGCCACGACGTATGGCGGGTGAACGGCCAGCACGCTGGTGACGGTCGCGAGTTCGTCGCCGAGCTCCACGAGGCTCATGAGCCGGTGGAGACAGGACTGACATGCGCTGCGGTCGGACCAGGACTACTGCGCACGTGGACCGTCACGCTTCTTGAAGTCGAGGGACCGCGGCCAGCACAGGTTTGATTGACTAGCCAGATGCCGTCACTAACACTCGATCACCTGAACAAGACCTTCGGTTCGGTGCGCGCCCTGAATGACCTGTCGTTCGAGGTCTCCGGAGGCGAGATCTTCGGATTCGTCGGCTCCAACGGCGCCGGAAAGTCGACCGCGATGCGCATCGTGCTCGGGGTGCTGGCAGCCGACTCCGGTGAGGTCCGGTGGGACGGCTCCGCCATCGACATGCAGACCCGACGTCGCATCGGCTATATGCCCGAGGAGCGAGGCCTCTATCCCCGCATGAAGGTCGGCGAGCAGCTCGTCTACCTCGCTCGTCTCCACGGGATGGACGCCCAGTCGGCGAAGCGGTCAATGGAGCATTGGACCGAGGTTCTCGGAATCGAGGGTCGCAGGGGCGACGAGGTGCTCAAGCTGTCGCTGGGAAATCAGCAGCGCGTGCAACTCGCAGCAGCCCTCGTCCACGAGCCGGTGATCCTCGTCCTCGACGAACCGTTCTCCGGGCTCGATCCGGTCGCGGTCGATGTCATGAGCGGAGTGCTCCGCGAGCAGGCCGCCGCCGGGGTTCCCGTCATGTTCTCCTCGCACCAGCTGGAACTCGTCGAGCGACTGTGCGATCGAGTGGGCATCATCAAGGCGGGCGAGATCGTCGCCATCGGCGGGATCGACGAGCTTCGCGAGACCGACAACCGCCGCTGGCTGATCGATGCCGCACCAGCCGACGGCTGGATACGCGGTGTCGCCGGCGCCCAGGTCGTTCACGTCGACGGATCGCGGACCATCGTCGAGGTTGCAGAACGTTCAGACGATCAGGTCGACCAGGAACTGCTGTCCGCCGCCCTCTCGCTCGGTCCAGTCCGGGAGTTCACCCGCCAGCGTCCGTCCCTCACCGATCTCTATCGAGATGTCGTCGCAGCACCGCAGGAGCAGGAGGTACCAGCATGAGCTCGCCCTCTCAGGGCCTCAGCTCCGGTAGGGCAATCCAGCTGATTGCGACGCGGGAGATCCGCGTACGCATGACGTCGAAGGCGTTCGTGTGGACGACCATCGCCTTCGTGGCCGCCGTGGTCGCCGGGGGCGTGCTGCTCAACCTGATCGGGTCCAGTCAAAGCGCCAAGCAGGTCGGCTACACGCCGGCCGCTGCAGGCATCACCACCTCCCTCGCGGCGAGCGCCGCGGCAAGCGGGCTCACGGTCGACACCACCGAGGTCCCGACGCAGGCGGCCGGCGAGGACCTGCTGCGCTCAGGTGACATCGAGGCACTCGTGACGGCCGTCTCCCCGACCCTCACCGTCATCGTGAAGGAGAAGCTTGACGACTCGCTGGCCCCACTCCTGACGTCGCTGGCCCAGCAGGGTGCCCTGACAGATGCCGTGAGTGCGCTCGGCGGCGATGCCGCGACAGTCTCCGCCCAGATCGCCACAGCGACGCCTGCCGTGACCTCGCTCGAACCGCCGACACAGGTCGACGGCGCTCAGATCGTCGCGGGATTCGTGGCCGGAATCCTGCTCTTCATCGCTCTCATGACCGCCGGTCAGCTGGTCGCGCAGGGTGTTGTCGAGGAGAAGACCAGTCGAGTGGTCGAGCTCCTTCTCGCCACCGTCCGACCATGGCAGTTGATGTCCGGCAAGGTTCTGGGAATCGGAATCGTCGGACTCGTGCAAGTCGTCTTGGTCGTCGCAGCGGGCATTGGCACCGCGCTCGCACTCGGTCTTCTTGATTCGTCGACGCTGAATCTCGGCAGCACGGCCGCGTGGGCAATCGTCTGGTTCGTCATCGGATTCGCGTCGTACGCGCTAGTCCTGGCCGCCCTCGGTGCGCTCGTGTCGCGCCAAGAGGACGTGGGATCAGTGATCGGACCGGTCACGGCACTGATGATCATCCCCTACGTGATCGGCGTCAGCATCGCACCGTGGGCTCCCGACAGCCCGTTGGTCGTGTGGTTGTCGTACATACCGTTCTGCTCCCCGCTGATCATGCCGATCCGCATCGCTCTGGGAGCAGTCGAGACCTGGGAGATCCTCCTCTCTGTCGGACTGTCCCTCGCCGTGATTCCACTGCTGGTCTGGTTCGCCGGACGCGTGTACTCGAATGCGGTCCTCCACTCCGGAGGACGCGTTCGATTGAAGGACGCATTGCGCAGTGACTGATCGCGTCCCCGCATGGTCGCTCGCGGTTGTCGCGATCATCACGGTGCAGCTCGGGGCTGCACTCTCAACGCACCTGTTCGACGACGTCGGAGCCGGCGGCACCGCCTGGCTCCGGCTCGTCGCTGGCGGCCTGATCTTCCTGGCCATCGTGCGGCCACGACTGTCCAACTACACGCTTCACGAGCTTCGGGTGCCCCTGGCTCTTGGCATCATCACGGCCCTGATGACGGTCAGTTTCCTGCTCGCACTCGAGCGGATCCCGCTGGGCACGACGGTCGCGATCGAGTTCCTCGGCCCGCTCGGGGTCGCCGTGTTCCGTTCTCACAGCAGGCGCAGTCTCGTGTGGCCAGCACTCGCGCTAGCCGGGGTAGTGCTTCTCACCGAGCCGTGGACCGGGGAGATCAACACCCTTGGGGTGATGTTCGCCCTGATCGCCGCGGCCTGCTGGGCGGCCTACATCCTCCTGACCCAAGCGGTGGGCGATCGGTTCAGCGGCCTCGACGGGCTGGCCATCACGATTCCGATCGCCGCGATCGCTGCGTCGGTCGTCGGCATCCCGCAATCCTGGGGTCACATCACGCCCACGGTGATCCTTCAGGCCATCGGACTGGCGATCCTGCTGCCGGTCATCCCCTTTGCGCTCGAACTGCTCGCCCTGCGACGCCTCACCGCAGCCGCGTTCGGAACGCTGATGGCGCTCGAGCCAGCCATCGCGACCGCCTGGGGAGTGCTGCTTCTTTCGCAGATCCCTGCTGCGCTGCAGCTCGCGGGAGTCGTGCTTGTGGTCATCGCGGGTGTTGGTGCAGAGAGGTCGGGTCGGCGCGACCCTCCTGCCTTCCCGACTCCGCTCGCCTAGCCCGACGATTCATTCCGCAACCGGCTGGGTACCCCCGAGTCGCACGCTGATCACCTCGATGAGCGGGCTCGAGTCGAGGAGGACTCCATGGGAATCGTCATTAGCCTGCTGCTCATCGCCGTAGGCGCGATCTTGAAGTTCGCTGTCACTGCGGATGCCGACGGCATCAATCTCGAGACCGCAGGCCTCATCCTCATGATCGTCGGTGGCGTGGGCGTGGTTCTCTCGCTCCTCTTCTGGGCCTCTTGGGGCGGTTTCGGTCGGCGTACGACTGTCGTGGAGTCCGCTCCGACGGCCGCGCCGGTGGGAACAACCTCGACGACAGTGACTCGACAGGAGCCGTAAGTCCTGCATACCCTCGATGGCGAGCAGCGTCTTACCGAGAGGGGCAGTCCATGGCCACGCGATTGGCGAATTTCATAGCCGTGGATCCTGACGGCAACCCGATCCTGGTTGACCAGCACGTGTGACCCAGGCTCAACGCAGATCCATCCGCGCTGCCGTAGCGCTGCTCGCTGTCGCATGCGCGGCAGTCGGGTGCTCGAGCACGCCGTTGATCCAGACGTCCAGTCGTCCGCCGTCCTCGCCTTCACCGTCGAGTTCGCCGACGCCTGTAGCGACGCCGACGCCGACACCCACACCCACGCCCACGCCGACGCCGAAACCGAAGCCGAAACCGAAGCCGAAACCGAAACCCGCCGCTCGTTCGGCCAGCCCGGTCATCACCCCGATTGCCAACATCCAGTGGAACCGCATGGTTCTCACCGGAACCTGGCGCCCGGGATGCCCCGCCGGCCGCGAGGACCTGCGCAGGCTGGACATCAATTACATCGACTTCGACGGCAACGTCGACCGCGGTTCCATGGTTGCCAACCGTGACGTCATCGAGGATCTCGCGGAGATCTTCACCGAGCTGTTCGAGGCGGAGTTTCCCATCGGCCGCATGCAACCGGTGGAGACGTTCGGGGGCGACGTTGTTGTCAGCCTCACGGCCAACAACACCTCGGCGTTCAACTGCCGTCGTCCCGACCAGATCAATGCGCCGGTGATGGACTCACCGCACGCGAACGGCCGCGCGATCGACATCAACCCGTACCAGAACCCGTGGACCGATCCCCGATGCCATTGCTGGGTCCCGTCCGACGACTTCTCGACGGTCCGCATCGGTCCGGGAGTCATCACGGAGGGCAGCCTGCCGTGGAAGCTGTTCACCGAACGGAGTTGGATCTGGCAGGACATTGATGTGCCGGACTACATGCACTTCGACACCGGCTTCCCGTCCGTGCCGCGGGTTCCCTCCTCGGGCTGAGGCCGCTACTCCGCGAGGATCGCGTCGATCTGGCCCATCGCTTCCTTCAGGCCCTCGTCCATGCCCATCGCGACCATCTGCTCCATCGCTTCCAGGCTCGGGAAGGTGGTCTCGATCGACATCGATGACCCGCCGCCGGACGACTCGTCAAAGGTCACGACCATGACCATGGCGGGCATTCCGTCGACCGGCTTGCCCGAGTCGTCCGCGAACCCGTCCTCGAGCGAGATCCGGCGAGGCGCGTCGACCTCGAGGATTCGCCACCATCCATGGTGCACGTCACCCTCGGGACCGGTCATGTAGTAGCTGACCTTCCCGCCCGGTGTGAAGTCATGATCGACGAATGTCGCCGGGTAGGTCGGCGGTCCCCACCAGCGCTCGAGCTGGCGCGGGTCCTCCCACAACTGCCACGCCCGTTCGATCGGCGCGCTGAACTCGGCCGTGATGGTCATCGTCAGTTGGTCGGTGTCCTTGTGGACGTTGGTCACGGTCACGCGCTGTCTCCCTTGGTCTCCGCGAGCAGGTCGCTCATGCGGTCGAATCGGTCGCGCCAGAGTTGCTCGAATGCACCGAGCAGGCGCTGGGCCTCCTGAAGGGCCTCCACCCGGCCCAGGACGCGCTGCTCACGTCCCCGCCGCTGCTTGGCCACCAGCCCCGCCTCCTCGAGCACGCTGACGTGCTTTTGCACTGCGGTCATGCTCATCGGATACAGCCGGGCCAGGTCGGAGATCGAGTACTCGCCGTCGATAACGCGGCGGACTATGTCGCGGCGCGTGGCATCCGCCAGCGCGTGGAACAGCCGGTCCACCTCGTGGTCTGACAACTGATCTACAACCATTTGGTGTTATTTAAACACCCGACGCCGCGCACGTCAAGGGCGGGCCCCCGAGTCTGACAGTCTTGGCGCATGCGCTCACCGGTCCGCTCTATCGCCACTTCCTGGGCGCTATGGCTGCCGGCGATCGCGATCGTCCTCCTCGTCGCGACCTGGGGCCGCGAACTCGGAGGCGTCATCGTCGTGATCGTCGGGCTGCTGCTCGCCGGGACGGTGCTCGCCGCTGTGCAGCATGCGGAGGTCGTCGCTCATCGAGTCGGATCGCTGCTGGGCTCGCTCGTTCTCGCGGTGGCGGTCACGGTGATCGAGGTCGCCCTCATCGTCTCGCTCATGGTCTCGGGCGGACCGGAGAAGGCATCACTGGCCCGCGACACCGTCTTCGCCGCGCTCATGATCACGTGCAATGGGATCGTCGGCGTCTCCCTGCTGGTCGCCGCATTGCGTCGTCGGGTCGTGGTGTTCAACCCCGAAGGAACCGGTGCTGCGCTCGCGACGATCGCCGCGCTTGCCACGCTGAGCCTGGTGCTGCCCACCTTCACGACAAGCACGCCAGGACCGACGTTCTCCGGAGCGCAGCTGGCCTTCGCGGCGATCGCATCGCTGGGCCTGTACACGCTGTTCGTGTTCGTCCAGACCGTGCGTCACCGCGAGGACTTCCTTCCCGCCTCCGCGGACGGCGCACAGAAGAAACCTCCACAGGACAGCGACAGTGACCGACCGTCAAGTCGCGCCGCGTGGATCAGCCTGGGGATGCTCGCGGTCGCGCTCATCGCTGTGGTCGGCCTGTCGAAGGCCGTCTCGCCAGCGCTCGAGTCTGCGGTGCGCGAAGCGGGGCTACCGCTCACCTTCGTCGGCGTGGTCATCGCGCTGCTGGTCCTGCTTCCCGAATCGATCGCGGCCGTCCGCGCTGCCGTGCGTGACCAGATCCAGACGAGCTTCAACCTCGCCTACGGATCGGCAATGGCGAGCATCGGGCTGACCATCCCGGTCATCGCCGTCGCCTCGATCTGGCTGGCCTTCCCCCTCGAGCTCGGCCTCAGCTCCGTCGAGATGGTCTTGCTCGCCCTCACCGTGATCGTCGGCGTCCTGACCGTCACTCCCGGCCGGGCCACGCTCCTTCAGGGTGGGGTTCATGTGGCCGTGTTCACCGGGTTCATCGTCCTGGCGGTCAGCCCGTGACCGCGCCGAGCACCCGGCTGCGCCAAGGAGCATGGACGAGCCTTGCCCTCGGGCTTCTCGCCATCGGCATCTGCGTCGTGAAGTACGGCATTGGCGTGTTTCCCTCGTGGCTCCACCTGTTCGACATCACTGCCCACTGGACCGACCCGAGCGCAGCACCACTGATGGTCCCGCCCGCCGACTACCTGCTCACGAACTTCCCGGCGGCATGGCTCAGCGGACTTCTGGGCATGTCAACGCCATCGAAGTACTTCATCTTCAACCTCGCGCTCAGCCTGATCGCGCTGGCTGTGCCCTTCATGTTCTCCTCGGTGCGCAGCACCCGCATGGGTCCGCGCTACATGTTCATGTTCGTGGTCGGCGGGCCGATCTCCATCGTCCTGCTCAGCTGGGTCGGAGGCTACGACGCGATCAGCGTCATCGGCCTAGGCATCGCGGTGCTCGCTCGCCATCGCGTGGTGAGCGCGGCCGGCTGGTTCCTCGTCGCGCTCAATCATCCTGTCCTCGCGGTCGCCGCCCTGGTGCTGTGGCTGCCGATGATGTGGCTCCTGAGCGAGCGCAGACGCGGCCGGACGCCCATCATCGCTGCCGCGGTTGGCGCGCTAGGAGTCGCCGCCGGCTATCTCGCCAACCGCGTTGTCACCGACTCCTGGGGCGGCACGACGAGCAGGTGGGACTGGCTCCAGGACCGCGGATTCGACGAGTTCATCTCGCAGTACGTCGCCGGCCTGCCCTACGTGTTCTTCGCAGCACTGGGCGCCTTCTGGATCGTCGTTCTCAATCCGAGTGTCAGGTCGCGGGTGACCACCCGGCTTCTCATCGTCGAGGCCCTGATCGCGTGCGCGCTGCTTCCTCTCATCAGCCTGGACTCCTCCCGGATCGTCGCACTGGCGCTGTACGCGGTCACGTTGACGTGGATTCTCGGTGTCGTCAGCAGCAGCGACGAGGACGAACTGCTGGGTGGCTGGAGGTGGTCGGCTCTCGTCTGCTCGATCATCCCGGTGCCCCTGATGTGGGACGGCGACCTGCTCTATCCGGGTTGGTCATCGTTCTCGGACATTGGAACGCAGCTCACGCCGCCGGAGGGCTACATCGTGCAGTGACGCGGCTCGCGCGTTAGATTCCGGTCATGGCCAATACCGAGCTCATGATGTCCACGACCTTCGAGATCCCCGGCTACAAGATCGACAACCACCTGGGCCTGTGCTGGGGCACCCTGGTCCGAAGCGTCGGCTTCGCCAAGGGCTTCACCGGCGGCTTCAAGTCCCTTCAGGCCGGCGAGGTCCCCCAGTACACCGACGTCGTGAACAAGGCGCGCGAGGCTGTCGTCGAACGACTCATGGAGCACGCCACCTCACTGGGCGCGAATGCCGTTGTCGGCGTGCGGTTCGACTCGTCCGAGATGGGCCAGAACGGCGACATGGCCGAGATCCTCGCCTACGGCACCGCCGTTGTCGTTACCGCCGTATGACCTCACGACAGGTACTCATCCCGGACGCGACGCACCCGATCACCATCACGCCACTGGCCAGTCGTGTCGTTGTTTCAGTGGGCGGGACGGTCATCGCTCAGACGTCGAGCGCGCTGTCACTGCAAGAGGCGAACTACCCTGCCGTCGCCTACGTGCCGCTTGTCGACGTGGAGCCTTCGGTGCTTCGCGAGTCCGACCACACGACCTACTGCCCGTACAAGGGCGATGCCACGTATCTCAGCGTCGTCGTCGACGACACGCGTATAGAGGACGGGATCTGGAGATACGAGAATCCGAGCGACAGCGTTCGCGAGATTGCCGGATACGTGGCGTTCTACCCGGACAGATTCCAGATCCAGGTCCTCGACTAGCTCAATTCAGGCTCGGATGACCGGGCCTGGATTCGCAGCCGCCTGATATAGCGCGACCGGGGTCGCCAGACTCAGCCACGCGGCCTGCGGGACCAATGCGATGGCGGCAACGCGATCTGCTCGAGACAGAACGATGAGCTCACCGGCCGTGACCGCCGCGTTCGCGCACGTCCACACGGCGGCAAGCAGCGGGCTCTTCTTGCGGAAGTAGACGTAGGAGAACGTCACGTAGATGCCGGCATCAGCGGCAGCCAGCGCGAGGAAGGTGCGCCGACCCTCCATGTCGCGGTTGCCCAGGACCCGTGCCACTGACACTGCAGCACCGGTCTTGGCGATGGCCCATGCTGGAGCGAACACCCACGCGGGTGGGGCAAACGGCGCTTGCCGAAGACCGCGGTAGAACGCCGGGTCGCTCGGCCGACCAGCCACTGCGCCAGCGGCGAATTGAGCGATCGCGATGCCGAGCACTGCGGCCACCTGCGACCTATTGATCCTTCTCACGTGGTTCCCCTCGTGCGCTCATCTCTGCGGCTTCGACCCCAATCACGTTACCCAAGCCACGTCGACGCGAACCGCTTTGCAGTGAACAGGCCCACGAATGCGATCATCATGACGTGATACGAAATCGGACCGGCCGGGCAATTCTTGGGACTGTTCTCGTGGCGGGAGTCTGTGCGCTGGCCGCCTGCGGATCGTCCACGACTGCGGAGCCCTCCACGCCGACACCCAGCATGGCCCCCACCATCGCATCGAGCCCTGCCGCTCCCGCGCCCTCACCGGTGGTGTCGCCGCCTCCGGCAAGTGCCCCGCCCGCACCGACGCCGACGTATCCCGCGCCAGCGGACGGCGCCATGGTCGCGGACTACCTGCCCGGACTGCCCGCCCAGGTCCGCGTCCCGGCGACGCAGGGGCCGGCTCCGCTGATCGTCATGGTGCCGGGCGGGCTCTGGGCGACGGCCGATCCCAACATGCTGGCTCCGCTCGCGGCACGCCTGACTGCCGACGGTGCCACGACGTCGGTGCTTACGTACTCGACCACCGCCACCGATAGTCGCTTTCCAGTCGCTGTCAACGAGATCGCCTGCGGTATCCGATGGTCCGTGCAGGAGGCCAACGAACTGGGCTACCCCCCGACCCGCGTCGTCGTGCTCGGCCACTCCGCGGGCGGCCAACTGGCATCGCTGGCGACCTACTCCGGCGACGAGTTCGGAGGCGACTGTCCCTACGACGAGGTCGAGATCAACGGCCTGATCGGAATTGCGGGCGTCTACAACACCGACTGGTTCGCATCGGGCATGTCCTTGTGGATGGGATCGACCCCAGCCGAGGCACCGGACGCGTGGGCGAAGGCAAACCCGATCCTCCGCGTGCAGGACGGACGCGCTCCGAGCGGCATCCGCACGCTGCTCATTCACGGCGACGCGGACGAGAACGTGCCATTCGCACAGACGACGGCGCTCGCCGACGCACTGCGTGCAGCGAACATGGACGTGAGCGCCTCGGTGTTCCCGGGCCTGGGTCACATGCAGGTCATCGAGGCCGGCATCGCCGAGCCACCGATCAAGGCGTGGATGGACTCCTGGCCGGCCTGAGGACCTGAGTCATCCAGACGCCTCGCGGCGACTTTCTTTGTCCTGGTACATGCGGCGATCGGCCAGCGCGAACGCCGTGTCGAAGTCCTCGTTGCTTCTCCACTCGGTCACGCCGTAGGACAGCGGCCCAGGCGATACGTCGCGCAGGCGGGCGACGAGTTCGTCGGCATTGCCCGTGGTCGTCTGCGGGAGGATGAGAAGGAACTCGTCTCCGCCGACCCGAAAGAGCAGGTCATCTGGCCGAAGGGCGGCGCGCCAGACAGCGGCCGTCTCGCGTAGGAGCCGGTCGCCCGCTGCATGGCCTTGGCTGTCGTTGACGTCCTTGAAGCGCTCGAGGTCGATGACGACGAGTGCCTGGGGCTCGACCGCGCGACCCGGGCGAGGATGCGCGGTCAGGTACGCGTCGAGCGCGACTCGATTGGGCAGGTCGGTCATCGAGTCGCGCTTGGCCTGCCTCTCCTGCTCCCTCACCACTCGATTGAGCCCGACCGACATCAGGACCAAGAGCGACGTGACCACGAACCAGGTCTGGATGACGCGGTCGATCGTCTCGGGGATGAAGCCCAGCAGCAGCATCGCCACGGCTGCGAAGAACGCATAGAAATACGTGAGCCAGTTGTGCCAGAAGTACGCCGCGTAGACAACCACGAACACTGCCGTGGCGTAGCCGAACAGCAGGCTGTCGATTGGGCATCCGACGGCTGCGAGGAACACGACGGAGACCAGCCGCGCGAACAGGACGACGCGAAGGAACCACATCGGTGTTCGGGAGCCCGCGACGACGCACACGATCACGACGAGGAGCTCGAACGCCGCGCCGGTGACCCACGCGGCACTTTCGGTGGGGTTCGCGTGCTGAGGAGCTATCCAGGTAACGGCCACCAGGTCGAGGAAGATGATGAGGGACCAGCCGGCCATCGCCGCCACGGGACCGGGCAGGCGTCGCAGGTACGTGATCATCACTGCCCCCGCTCCTTGAACCGACCGCCGTGAGTGTTGCTTCACAGTAGGACAAGGCAGACGCGACTGGTCACGCGGTAGCAGCCATCTCCTTCAGCGCGGTCCTGCCGGTCCGTCGTGCAGCCGGGTGGGGTGAGTCCATCATGCGGCGGGCCGTATCGATCGACGCAGAGGCCAGCACCGGATTTCGTCGGCCCACCGCGCGCAGGGCCATGGCGATTGCTTTGGTGACGAAGTTGCGGTCATCGGCCGCTTCACGCTCGATCAACTCCAGGCCATGGACGAAGCGCTCGTCGTCAGCAGCCTCGTCGTGCAGGGCAAGGGACCACAGCAGCGCGAACGCCGCGCGCTTCTCGAACTCCTTCGTGCGTGCCGCCCACTTGTCGACCATGGTCCACGCGGGCTTCGATCGGTCGAAAAGGTTGAAGCACACCGTGTCGCAGATCGCCCAGTTGTCGAAGTCGCGGCACCACGCATCCATCTGCTTCGCGGAAACCGACGCGGGAACGTCGATAAGCGCGGCGACGGTCCGAGCCTCGTAGATGCCGGTCGCCCACAGCTCAAGCGCTAGTTCGTGATCCTTGCCGACCTGACGGGCGATGTCCTTCATGTCGGCCATCGAGACGCCGATCGCCGAGGTCGTGTGGATGCCGTACCGCGGGGCCATGTTCGTCAGCACGGCATCTGACTGGCGCGCGTTCAGCAGCGTCAGGACCGAGTGCGACCTCGGTGTCATCTGCATGGTGTTGAGTATCTCGTAAGCACGGCGAGAGGAGTCCGGTTGTCCGACGCGGATGACGTGCGCGAGATCGCGATGTCACTGCCGGGAGTCGTCGAGATCGAGAGCGATGGCTTCGACTTCAGGGTGGCCGGGAGCGGCTTCATCTGGTCCTACCCTGAGCGGCTGCCCGGCCAGAGACGAACGATTCGCTCCGACATCGCCGTGCTCTACGTGGGCGACGAGGAGGAGAAGCAGGCACTCCTGCTGGGAGAGCCGGAGACCTTCTTTACCGCGCCGGGATACGGCGAATCTCCACTCGTGATGGTTCGGCTGCCGAAGGTCAAGGTCGCGCGCCTGAGCGAACTGATCGAGGACGCCTGGCAGATGCGGTCCGCCGGTCGCCTGCCCTCCGACGACTAGTTGAGGATCTTGCCGGGGTTCAGGATGCCCTGCGGGTCCGTGCTCTCGAACAGGCCGCGCAGGATCGCCGTGCCCTCGGTCGAGATGTCCTGCTCGAGCCAGGGCGAATGCTCGGTGCCTACGCCGTGATGGTGGGACAGCGTTCCACCGCAGTCAATGAAGGACTGCTGGATCGCATGCTTGACGATGTCGTACTCACCGATCGGGTCCTCGCCGGTGACGAATGCGAACGTGAAATACAGGCACGCGCCCGAGTGATACGAGTGCGACAGGTGGCACATGACCCATCCGGTGCATCCGAGCTCCGCGTATGCGGCATTCGCCGAGGCGATCGTCGCGTCGTAGAGGCCCTGCAGCTTCGACCACGGAGCAGCCGTCTCCGACACGTCGGCGGCGGCACCATGGTCGAGCAGGAAGTCCCGAATATATGGGGTGTCGAACTTCTTCTGGTCGTAGAGCGCGCCCGGGCCGGAGCCGATCCCCATGCCGCGGTGGTTCTTGACGATCTGCTTGACGAGCTTCTTCTGGTACTTCACGTGACTCTCGGAGCCCTCGAAGCCGATGAAGGACAACGCCATCTGCTCGAGATCCCACCCGCGACGACGCAGCACAGCCATCAGGCCCTTGGTGACCAGCGCCGAGACTCCGGCGCTCTTCTTGCGCGTGGCGAAGGAGAATGCCGACTCGCGTGCATCGGACACTCGCGTGACTGACGGATGCGCGTCGGACTCCGAGATCTCCTGCATTGCCTTCATGCCGGCCTCGAAGGTGGGGAACAGGTACGCCTGAACTTCGCGCTGCGGAGGGCGACGGTGCACCTGTGCGGTGACCTCGGTGATGACGCCGAGGCGACCTTCGCTGCCGAGGAACATCTCGCGCACGCTTGGTCCGGTCGAGGCGCTGGGCACGGCTCTGATCACGGCAACGCCCGACGGACGAACCACCCGCATGCCTCGGGCAATGTCGGCAATATCGCCGTACTTGTCGCTCTGCATGCCCGATGAGCGCGTGGCAACCCAGCCGCCCATCGTCGAGTGCGTAAAGCTGTCCGGGAAGTGGCCGATCGTCCAGCCACGCTCGTTGAGCTGGCTCTCCAGGTCGGGGCCTTGAGCGCCAGCCTGGATCCGAGCCAGCCCGGAGTCCTCGTCGATGTCGAGCACGAGCCTGAGCCGGCCGAGATCCAGGGAGATCACGGGCCGTGACTCGTGCGGCTCGGGCTCGAGGCTTCCGGAGATGTTGCTGCCGCCACCGAACGGGATGATCACCGCGTCGGTCTCCGCGGCCAGCGAGACGATCGCCTGCACCTGAGCCTCGTCGGCCGGGTACACCACGACATCCGGCACGCGCGGCAGCAGTCCTGCGCGAATGCGCATGAGGTCGCGCAGGCTCTTGCCGTAGGTGTGCACCACGCGTGCGAGGTCGTCCGTGACGACGTACTCCTCGCCGAGCGCCGCGACCAGCGAATCCCGCAGCTGCGCCGGCAGCACCGACGATGGCACCTTCAGGTCGTCGAACGACGGTGGCGAGCCCGCGGGCGCAGAGAGATCAAGGCCGACGGCGTTGAGGACGAACGGTGCGAACTCCGGCTTGTCGTCGTAGTGGAAATTGACGCCCTCGACGCCCCAGCCCCACCACTTCATGTGCTTGACGTCGGTCATCGCCGTCCATACCACCTTTGCTGAGTGGCGCGCGCCACAGGACCCGAACTGAGGAGGCTCACCTGATCTTGCAGGAGCCTCGTGAAGTCTTCCACGCTATCCCCGGGCGATGGAAGGATCGGCTCCCCGAACACGACGCCCACGCGGACTCGCGGGCGCACGGGCCAGCTGCGATCGCGGGGCATGGCCTTCTGGGCGTCGATGATCCCCACGGGAACGACGGGCACGCCGTTGCTGATGGCGAGCGCCGCCGCCCCGGCCTTGAAATCGCGGATGCCCTCGCCGTTGCGTGCACGACCGCCCTCGGGGAACAGCAGGATCGGAACACCGGCGTTGAGCAGCTCCTTGGACAGCCGGGGGCGGGCATTTCCGCCGGTGCGGTCGACCGGGTAGGCGTTGAAGAACCATGCCGTCAGCCAGCGTCGCCAGCGAACATCGAAGAAGTAGTCGGCGGCCGCGCCCGCGGCCAGCCACCAAGCGAGCCGACGAGGAAGCGCGCCGAAGACGAGGGGAGCGTCGAGGTGACTTGAGTGGTTGGCCACGACGATGAACGGCGCCTTGAGGCTGCCGAGGTTCTCGCGACCCTGGACGGTGACCTTCGTCGTGGTCCACACCACCGACTTCAGGAGGCCCCGCTGCAGGACGAACCTCAAGATCGCGAGCCAATGCGATCGGAATCGCCCCGCCTGATCACTCATACTTGTGCACTCTCCACGGTGGCGCCCGACCGACGGCTGGAGGACATCTTGCCGGACACCCATCGGATCGTCTTTCGAGGCAGCTGTCGGCACAAGGACTGCAGTACCCAAAAGCGAAGCGTAGGCGTCGACATCACCTTCCCGCGGCGCGCGTCCTTCAGCGCGACGGCCACAAGGTGGTCGACATCGATCCACAGGGATGACGGAATCGAGGAGACCCCGATCCCCGCGCGCTCGTGGAACTCGGTGCGCACCCAGCCGGGCATGAGCGCGGTGACCTGAACCCCGGTTCCTCTCAACTCAACGGCGAGGCTCTCGCTGTAGGTCGTCACCCAGGACTTGATAGCCGAGTAGCCGCCCATCGTGATGTAGCCGGCGACGCTCGACACGTTGATGATCGTTCCGCGACCACGTGCACGCATCGTGCGTCCGGCCGCTCCACCGAGGATCAGGACTGCTCGCACCATCACGTCTATCGCCTGTTCGTGGCGGGACGTGTCCACCGCCGTGAGCGACGAGTGGACGCCGAAGCCCGCATTGTTGATCAGCATGTCGACCGGTCGTTCGGAATCCTCTAGACGAGCAGCGACCCGGGCCACCTGATCGCGCTCCGCCAGGTCGGCCACCAGGATCTCGACGTGGACGCCGTGCTCACGATGCAGACGCTCGGCGCACTCCGAGAGGCGCTCCTCGTCGCGCGCGACGAGGACAAGGTCATAGCCCTCGCCCGCCAGGGCTTGGGCAAACGCGGCACCGATGCCTGATGTGCCTCCAGTGATGAGGGCGCATAACATGAACGCACCATACGCGTCGGAAACCGAGGTATGAGGCGGACCGGGACACTAGCGTCGGACGGCTGATGGAGGGCGCAGGGAGGTGACCGCAACCGTGCCGACGGCAGCCAACCCGAACGAGCGTGTACCAGCGGCCGAGTTCAATGTCCGCGACTTCGCGCGGACCGCAGTGGGCAGCCACCGATCGAGCCTGAACCTCGCGTCCTACGCCGAGCACCCGCTCAGCCCGGGCGCGGTGACTCTCGTGGACTACCTCGCGGGCCTGGAGAGATCGACCCTGCAGTACCTGCGCGGCGTGCTTGTCACGCCGACGCACAAGGACGCGCGAGTGACGGCGTTCCTGGTCACCTGGGCGTACGAGAAGTACTGGATTGCCGACGCACTCGAGGCGATCGTCAACGCGCATCCGCTCCCCCGGAGTTCGGCGGCTCCGCGGTCACATCCGGTGAGAACGGCCTTCCGAGCACTGGCCGAGCGAGTGGAGCCAATCCGCGAGTCAGTGGTGGCCAATGCCCTGGGCGAGGACGTCGTCGCCGTCCACACGATGACCGGTGCCATCGACGAGTGGGTAACCCAGGCTGCGTACGCCAGACTCATCGAGCGCACCTCGAACGTCGAACTCACTCGCACCGTGACCGACATCCTCAAGGTCAAGGAGCGCCACGAGGCGTTCTTCGCGGCGCAGTCGCGCGACAGGTTCGCCCGGTCACCCAAGGCCGCTCGCCTGGCCCGTCGTCGCCTGTCGAAGATCCGCTGGCCGCTCGGATCGATGGAGCAATCTTCCGACGTCACGCTCAGCTTCTATCGCAGCCTCCTCGATGCGAGCACGGTCGCGTCGATTGACGCGCGGGTCGACGGATACCCCGGACTGGCGGGACTGCGCCTTGTCCACCGATCCGCCATGAGTGCGGCCCGCGGGGGCTCGCGATGACAGCCGCACTCGACCTTGGCGAGTCGCACGTCCTCATCACCGGCGCCACCGGGTTCGTCGGCCAGGCACTGCTCGAGCGGCTGCTCACCTCGCAGCCGCAGACCACGATCAGCGTCCTTGTCCGCCCGAAGGCGACGGTGACCGCTCAGGCTCGCGTCGACAACCTCGCGCGCAAGTCTGTGTTCAAGCCGTGGCGAGAGGAGATCGGCGATGAGGCAGTCAGGCAGGCGCTCCGCGATCGCGTCCGCGTCGTCGAGGGACCGCTTGAATGCGTTGCCCCGCTGCCCGCCGATCTCGACGTCGTCCTGCATAGCGCGTCGGCAGTCAGCTTCGACCCGCCGATAGACAAGGCGTTCGAGACGAACGTCGGAGGCGCGACCGGTCTGTACGGCGCATTGCTCGCGGCAGACACCGACCCTCATGTCGTCCACATCTCGACGGTGTACGTCGCTGGCTCGCGGAAGGGCATTGCCACCGAGTCTCGGCTCGACCATGCGGTCGACTGGCGAGTGGAGCAGGTCGCCGCGGTCGCCGCTCGCGAGCGCGTCGAGTTCAGCTCTCGTCGACCCGAGGCGCTGCGCTCATTCCTCGACTCTGCCCGCGCACGACTGGGAAAGGTCGGCCCGCGCGCTGTCGCGGAGGCATCCGAAGCAGCTCGCAAGGAGTGGGTCGAGAGCCAGCTCGTCGACTGGGGCCGGGCGCGGGCCGAGAGCCTCGGCTGGACCGACGTCTACACGTTCACGAAGGCGCTCGGAGAGCGCGTCGCCGAGGAGACGTGGGCGGGTCGCCGACTGTCGATCCTGAGGCCGTCGATCATCGAGAGTTCGCTGCACCACCCGTATCCCGGCTGGATCGACGGATTCAAGGTGGCCGATCCACTGATCCTCGCCTACGGGCGCGGGCAGCTGCCCGACTTCCCGGCGCTTCCCGACAGCGTCCTGGACATCATCCCCGTGGACTACGTGGTCAACGCGATCCTCGCGGTCGCCGCCAACCCGCCGGAGCCCGAGCAGCCCCAGTACTTCCACATCGCCTCCGGGTCGAGCAACCCGCTTCCGTTCCACGGCATGTACGAGAACGTCAACGAGTACTTCACCAAGAACCCGATCCCCACTGACGCCGGACCGGTGATCGTGCCGTCCTGGCAGTTCCCCGGCGGCCGAAGCGTCGAGCGAAGCGTCAACCTGCGCGAGCGCCGTGCGTCCGCAGCGGAGAACCTGGTCGGACGGCTCCCGACGATCCCATTCACGCGCCGATGGGTAGATCGGCTGGCGACGATCAAGGGCGAGCTCGAGATCGAAAGAGCGCTGACGGACCTGTACCGGGCCTACGTCCAGACCGAGCTCATCTTCGACGACGCGCAGACGCGAGCCCTGCACGATGCGCTTCCCGATGACGCGAAGGCCGATCACGGCTTCGACGTGCGCGACATCGACTGGCACCACTACCTGCAGGACGTGCACTTCCCGTCGATCACGACGTTGACGCGAGCGTTCGCGAACAGGTCATCGGGCGCCGTACGCCGGGAGCGGCCGCTGACTCCTCGCACCGATGTCGTCGCCGTGTTCGACCTGGAGGGCACCGTTCTCAAGGCGAACCTCGTGGAGCAGTACGTCTGGCTGCGATTCTCAGATGAGGAGCCGGTCCGGTGGCCGCTCGAGGCCGCGCGCCTGATCGCCGGCATTCCGCGCTACGTCGCTGCCGAGCGGCGCGACCGCGGCGAGTTCATCCGCACATTCCTGCGCAACTACAAGGGCATGAACGTCGCCGACATCGACAAGCTGGTCGCGGGCCGCGTGGGCCGTCAACTTACCGAGCACCTCTTGCCCGAAGCCCTCGAACGTGTGCGACAGCATCGCGAGGCCGGTCACCGCACGATCCTCGTCACCGGAAGCATCGACCTGCTCACCGCCTTCGCCGCGCCCTACTTCGACGAGGTAGTCGCTGGGCGGATGCACGAGCGCGACGGTGTGCTGACCGGATACCTAGCCACGCCGCCACTAGTCGATGAGGCGCGAGCGGCGTGGCTTCGTCACTACGCGACTCGGTGCGAGTTCGACCTGAGCCAGTCCTACGGCTACGGCGACAGCCTCGCCGACCAGGCCTGGCTGCAGATGCTGGGCCATCCCACCGCGGTCAACCCCGACATCCACCTGTACCGCCACGCGGGCAGCAAGGGTTGGGATGTGGTGGACTGGAACCTCAGGACGGACGGGAGAGGAGGTCGGCATGGCATTCGACATTGATGACTACACCGAGACCTCTGAGGGTGTCACGTGGGAGGACCTCGATTTCGAGGCGTTCAAGACGAACCCCCTGCCCGAGCAGACGCTGCGGAGCCTGCGCTACATGTGCGATGTCGAGTACCACACCGTCTGCTACCTGCGCGATCTGCTCGTCACGCCTTCCCACAAGGAACGCGACGTTGCCGCGTTCATGACGATGTGGAACCGCGAGGAGTTCTGGCACGGCGAGGCGCTCGCTCATGTCCTGCTCATGCACGGCATCACTGTCGACTTCGACGAGCTCAAGGCATCGCGAATCAAGCTCGGGTGGAAGGACAAGATCGGCCCGCTGAAGCAGTCCGTTCTCGGCAACCTCGTCGGCATGGACTTCGTCGCTGTCCACATGACGTGGGGAGCGGCCAACGAGTGGAGCGCGGTTGCGGCCTACCGTCGCCTGGCCAAGCTCGAGGGGCACCCGACGCTGGCTCCCCTGCTTCAGCGCATCGCACAGCAGGAGACACGCCACGTCGCCTTCTACGCATCACAGGCGCGCGAGCGCCTCGAGCGGAGCAAGACGGCCCAGAAGCTCACCCGCTTCGCGCTGGAGAAGGCCTGGGAGCCGGTCGGCACCAGCATCTCCGCCCCATCGGAGGTCAAGCACGTGATGGCGCACCTGTTCTCCGGCGACGAGGGCATGGACGAGGTCCGGCGCATCGACTCGAACCTCGCCAAACTTCCCGGCATGGCCGGGCTGACGATCGTGGAGAACTCACTTCGAGCGCGAGGCGTCGCGGCGTAGGTAGGTTGCCACGATCCACGCGCGGACCTCATCGCGCAGAGCCACGGCATCGCGCGTCGTCATCTGGTCGGTAGCGATCGGCTCCCCAACCACCAGCCGCACGACCCCGCGACGAATCGCGTTGCTACCCGGAGTCCATACGGCTCGGGTTCCCATCAGCGTCACGGGAAGGACCGGCACCCCGTTCGCAACGGCGAGGGCAAACGCCCCCGTATGGAAGCGGTCGATGGTCCCGTCTCCAGAGGTCTTGCCCTCGGGATACACCAGCACGCTCAGTCCTCTCGCTAGCGCGCGATGCGTTCCCTCACGGATCGTTCGCATGTCCGGGTCTTCTCGATCCACCTCGATCATGCCGATGCTCCGCATGGCCGTGCCCAGGAGAGGCAGATCGAAAAGCGCCCGCATCGCCAGGAATCTCAGCGGCAGGGGAATACCGGCGATGTGCACCATCGGATCGAGATTGGACTGATGGTTCGACACGACCATGTACGCCTGACCCGGCTCGATGCGATCAGCACCCTCGACCTGTAGTCGAACGCCTGCAGGTACCAGCCAGGCACGCGACCACGTCCGCAGCATCGGATCGACCAGGCGTGATTCCCGTCCGTTCCGGCAGACAACGCCGAGGACGACAACAACGGCTGCGGTCGCAGCCAGGCCCGATGCGGCCGTCGTCGCCGACCGAGCAGTCCACCGCACACGTTGAGCCTACGCAATCGTGGACGTCGACAGACGGGCTACCGTCGTGCCATGGCAGACAAGGTGACAGGACCCAAGTCATACTTCCCGTCGATAGAGAAGAAGTACGGCCGGCCGATCGACTACTGGATGACTCAACTGGCGAACGTGTCGGACAAGACCCACATGCAGCAAGTGGAGTACCTCAAGACGGTGCATGGACTTGGTCACGGTCACGCGAACGCGATCGTTGCGGTGTATCGCAGTAGCTGACGTAGCATCGCTGAATGAGACGTCAGCATCGCGTAGCGCTCCTGGCGCTGAGCGCAGCGTTCGCAGCGGCGGTACTAGCAGTTCCGGCGAATGCATCGGCTCCGTCGTCGGCGAGTGCCACTCGACTAGCGCACTCGGATATCGACCTTCCCTTGTCGACCTCGGGATCGCGCATCGTGGATGCAGACGGCGACACCGTCGTCCTGCAAGGCGTGAACTGGTTCGGCATGGAGACTGCAAATCACGCGCCGCACGGGCTGTGGACGCGCGACTACAAGGACATGCTGAAGCAGATTGCCGATCTCGGCTTCAACGTCGTCCGGCTCCCCTTCTCTATCGAGGCGCTCCGCTCGTCAAGTGCCACGGGAATCGACTTCGGCAATGGGCGCAACGCGGCACTGCAGGGCAAGCGCCCGCTGCAGATCATGGACGAGATCATCGCCGAGGCCGGTCGGCAGGGGCTCATGGTGATCCTCGACAACCACTCTCAGTCGGACGACGGCTACACGTACGACCTCTGGTACGGGCAGGACGGCTACACGAAGGCGGACTGGATCTCGACCTGGCGAATGCTCGCCGACCGGTACGGCGACGTCGACAATGTCGTCGGATATGACCTGAAGAACGAGCCGCACGGCCGGGCAACGTGGGGTACCGGTGGTCCCACCGACTGGCGCCTCGCCGCAGAACGCGCCGGCAGAACCGTCCTTCGGCAGGATCCGGACGCGCTGATCCTCGTCGAGGGAATCGAGGGCCAGGTGGCGGGCGGGAAGCTAGACCGGCACTGGTGGGGCGGGAACCTCGAGGGCGTGCGTACGAAGCCGATCAGGCTCGGGAAGCCGGGGCACGTCGTGTACTCACCGCACGAGTACGGCCCCGGAGTTTTCGCCCAGCCGTGGTTCACCGACCCGAACATGTCGTCGGTGCTCGCCGATCGCTGGCAGAAGGGGTTCGGATACATCATCGACAAGGGCATCGCGCCCGTTCTCGTCGGTGAGTTCGGCGCCAAGAACGTCACCCCGGACACCGTCGAGGGCAGGTGGATCACGCAGTTCGCTCAGTACCTGAAGAGCACCGGGACGAGTTGGACGTTCTGGTCATGGAACCCGAACTCGGGCGACACAGGCGGTGTCCTCAACGACGACTGGACGACGATCAATGGCGCGAAGGTCGCGCTGCTGCAGTCGATCCTGGTCAACTAGACGCTGACGCGTCTGGTGTCGTAGGCCCACATCGCCAGTTCCACCCGGTTGCGAACTCCGATCTTCGCTGTGAGGGCGGTGAGGTGGGTCTTCACGGTGCTGAGGCTGATGTGGAGTTCATCGGCAATCTCCGCGTTGGTGCGACCTCGCGCGACGGCAAGGAGGACCTGCTCCTCACGACCCGTGAGCGGCACGATCGGCTGCGCCGGCTCCGCGTCCCGCTTGGCGCCGGCGAACTCACCAAGGAGCCGGGCCGTGATGCGGGGAGCGATCAGCGCGTCGCCGTTCGCCGCAGCGTGGATCGCCTGACTCAACAACTCCGGTCCGCAGTCCTTCAGTAGGAATCCACGAGCCCCGGCCTTCAGCGCTCCGTACACATAGTCGTCAAGGTCAAAGGTCGTGATCACGACCACCGCCATCGGATCCTCGACATCGGGACCGGCAAGAAGCCGCGTCGCCTCGATGCCATCAAGCTCGGGCATGCGTACGTCGAACAGGCAGACCTCGGGACGAAGACTGCGCGCCATCGACACCGCCTCACGTCCATCGGAAGCCTGACCCACGACCGTGATGTCCGGCTGCGCGTCGAGGATCATCGACAGCCCGGTTCGCACCAGCTCCTGGTCGTCGGCCACGACTACGCGGATCGTCATCGTGGCGCTCCCACTCGGGGCAATACCGCACTGACGGTCCACCCACGGTCGGAGCGTGGGCCAGCATCGAGCGAGCCGCCCAGCAGCGTGGCCCGTTCGGTCATTCCGATGAGCCCGTAGCCCCAGGATGCGCGGCCCAAAGACGTTGAGTCACCGTCGTCAATGACGGTCAGACGAACGCAGTCGGCATCCCCTCGAATCAGTACGTCGATCCGACTGGCGTGGCGCGCATGCCGAATGGCATTCGTGATCGACTCCTGGGCAAGGCGATAGACCGCGGCCTCAATCGACGGACTCAGATCGTCCAAGTCGCCCGCTATCGAGACCTCCACGCGCGGTGCGTCCGCAACAGTTGCGGCCAAACGCGCGATATCGGCAACTCCACGCTGCGGGGCAAGGTCCGCGTCATCGCCATCGCGAAGCGCGCGGACCATCGCACGCATCTCGGTTAGAGCACGGGAAGCCTCTGCCTCGATCACCGTCAGCGCCTCGACCGCGGCGTCCGGTCGCGACTGTGCGAGGACCCGTCCGGCCTGAGCTTGGATCGCGATCGCAGAGACATGGTGCGCGACAGTGTCGTGCAGTTCGCGCGCAAGTTGCTCGCGTTCGAGCAACTTGACCTGGTCAACCTCGCGACCTCGCGACGTCGACCAGTAGCGGACGAAGGCACCAAGCACTGCGGGAGACACGAAGAAGATGACAGCGGCGACGGTGTCTCCAACGCTCGTGTATGTCGCCCAGATCCCGATCCCGGCAGTCACCAGTGCGAGTGGCATCCCGATGAGGATCGCCCGACCGCTACCCCACCTCAATAGCGCGTAGGGCAGGAGCAACACGAAAACCGACGAGTACATGCCTACTGATCCCGCAGACGCGGCAAGGGCGGAGATGTTGAGGACAATCAGGATCCCGAAGGCGATGACCATCACGAGCAGCGGTCGGGTTCGCCGCCAGAGCAAGGTGGGAGCCAAGCCGACAGCAAGCAGGAGCGCAACTGGCGCCCAGATCAGATCATCGCGAAGGAGGAACTCGACAACTGCCAGTGGCACAAGAACGCCGACGAGCGCCCAGTCCCGCCACACGCGACGCGGCGGATTCGGTACGGCCGGCTCATCCCAGAGTGACCGCAGTCTTCGTCTCACCACAGTTGCAGAGTAGAGGACCTCAGCCCGCTGGGGGCTCGGCCAAAAGTACGAGATCGACCTCAACCGGCAGGACCAGCGAAGTCTGGCCTGGACGCTGATCCGCGTCACGCTGCGCGCATCCAACATGAGTGTCGGTCGGCAGACAGTCGACTCCGCAAGCGCAACGAGGAGAATCGACGATGACGACGTACTTGTTCCGCCTGGGGCGTTTCGCGGCCCGCCGACCATGGATCGTGATCGGCACGTGGCTTGCCGTCGCCATCGTCGTCATCGTCGCATCAGCGGGCTTCGGCAAGCAGATGGAGGACTCCTTCGTCGTGCCAGGACTGGACTCGCAGGCCGCGGTCGACTTGCAGCAGGCCGCCGGCTCAACGACTGCGGGCCTCACCGCCCAGGTCGTCATGGCTCCCGTGGACGGAGCCTCGACCTTCTACGAAATGGAGACCAGTTCCGAACTGGCGGAGGTGCGCGCGACGCTGGAAGGCCTTCCGAATGTTCTCGACACGACTCAGCTCATCTCGCCGGATGGCACCGTGGCGCTTGTCCGCGTCCAGTACCCGATGTCCGACGAGCTGGATTCCACCGACCTTTCGCTGCTCAAGCAGGCCGTCGACGACGAGCGCGCGGGATCGCCTCTGCAGATTGAGATGGGCGGGAATCTGTTCTTTGCGTTCGAGGATGCCCAGACCGGTACTGGCGAACTCATCGGAGTCCTTGCCGCGATCATCATCTTGCTGGTCGCGTTCGGATCTCTCATCGCCATGGGCCTGCCCATCGGCATGGCATTCTTCGGACTCGCCGTCGGCGTCAGCGCAATGTCCCTCATCAACTACATCATCGACATCCCGAGCTGGGCACCGCAGATGGCGAGCATGATCGCACTCGGCGTAGGCATCGACTACGCACTGTTCCTCGTCACTCGGCACCGGGAGTTCCTCTCCCGCGGGATGCCCGTCGAGGAAGCCGCGGGCCGTGCGGTCGCCACCGCCGGGCAGACTGTCATCTTCGCGGGTGGCACAGTCGTCATCGCGATCCTCGGCATGGCGGTCGCCGGCATCCCGTTCATGACTGCGGCAGGTATCGCAACATCCGTGATCGTTCTGATCATGGTGCTCGCCTCTGTGACACTCCTTCCCGCATTTCTCGGTGTTGCGGGTCAGCGGATCAATCGACGCGGACGTCGCAACATCGTCGTCAGCGAGCATCAGGAGATCAGCCCCCGCTGGATGAAGTGGGGAAAGCACGTCTCGCGCCACCCGTGGGCTTACGTCGCGGGAACTACAGCGCTACTGCTCGCGCTGAGCGCGCCTGCACTCGCCATGCGCCTCGGATTCCCCGATGAAGGCTCTCTTCCCCAAAGCCGCACCGAACGCCAGGCGTATGACCTGGTCTCGGAGGGATTCGGTCCCGGTGCGAATGGGCCGCTTGTCATTGCCGTCGACATCTCGCAGAGTGCAGAAGCCGTTGGCCCGCTGCACACCGCAATTGCGGCCGATCCCGGCATCGCGTCAGTGGCTCCACCGGTGATCAACGTCAACGGAGGAGTCGCAACACTGATTGCTTTTCCGACGACTGCGCCGCAGGAGGCCGACACCCTTGCGACTATCGAGCGGCTGCGATCGGAGGTCTTCCCGGGAGTTCTGTCCGGTACCGGAACGCAAGCCCATATCGGTGGGCAGACCGCAAGCTGGGCTGATATCGGCGGCAAGGTACGCGATCGGCTTCCGCTCTTCATCGCAGCCGTGATCCTGATGTCCTTGGTACTGCTCACGATCGTGTTTCGATCGATCCTCGTACCCATCAAGGCCGCACTCATGACGCTTCTCAGCCTTGGTGCCGCATACGGAGTCCTCGTCATGGTGTTCCAGTGGGGTTGGGGCATGGACATCATCGATCTGCAGTCGACGGTCCCGATCATCCCGTTCATTCCCATGTTCATGTTCGCGGTGCTCTTCGGGCTCTCGATGGACTACGAGGTGTTCCTGCTCTCGAGAGTGCGCGAGGAGTACGTGCGGTCGGGAGACAGCGATGCCTCGGTGATTCGCGGCATTGCCAGCTCAGCGCGCGTCATCACGTCAGCAGCGCTCATCATGATCTGCGTTTTCCTCGGTTTCGTCCTTGGGGAAGATCCAGCAACCAAGATGATGGGCCTCGGTCTAGCGACCGCGATCTTCATCGACGCAACCATTGTCCGCATGATTCTCGTTCCCGCGACAATGAAGCTGATGGGGAAGGCCAACTGGTGGTTGCCCGCATGGCTCGACCGACTGCTCCCGGTCGTCGACATGGATGGCGGGACACGGGCAAACGCAACGATGCTCGAGTCGGCATCCAGCGCCGACTCGAGCATCGTTGTTGAGCGTTAGGTCAGGCTAGGTCGAACCGGTCCAGAGTCATGACCTTGTCCCACGCGGCGACGAAGTCGCGCACGAACTTCTCCTTCGCATCGTCCGAGGCATAGACCTCGACAAGAGCGCGGAGCTGGGAGTTCGCACCGAACACGAGGTCGACAGCCGTGGCCGTCCACTTGACGTCACCGGTGTTGCGGTCCCGTCCCTCGTAGACATGCTCGCCCGACTCCGCTGCCTTCCATGCGGTGTTGATGTCGAGCAGGTTGACGAAGAACTCGTTCGTCAGCTTGCCCGGGTTCTCGGTGAGGATGCCGAGCGTCGACTGCCCCGCGTTCGCACCCAGCGCGCGCATGCCGCCAACCAGGACCGTCATCTCCGGCGCCGTCAGCGAGAGGAGATTCGCTCGATCGAGGAGCAGCGTCTCGGGCGAGAGCTTCTCGCCCGCACGCAGGTAGTTGCGGAATCCGTCGGACGTCGGCTCGAGAACCGCGAACGACTCGACATCGGTCTGATCCTGCGATGCGTCGGTGCGTCCCGGCGCGAACGGCACCACGATGTCGAAGCCAGCCGCCGCAGCGGCCTTCTCGACTCCGACGCCGCCGGCGAGAACGATCACGTCAGCGAGCGAGACCTTGACGCCGCCGGACTGCGAGGCGTTGAAGTCCTGCTGCACCTTCTCGAGTGCCTGAAGCGCAGTAGCGAGGGCCGCGGGCTCGTTGACGGCCCAGTCCTTCTGGGGAGCCAGCCGCACGCGCGCACCGTTGGCGCCACCGCGCTTGTCGGTGCCGCGGAAGCTCGCTGCCGATGACCACGCGGTGGACACCAGCTGCTGAACGGACAGCCCGGACGCGGCGATCGCGCTCTTGAGCGCGGCAATCTCCGCGTCGCCGATCTGGTCGTAGTCGGCCGCGGGGATCGGGTCCTGCCAGATCTGCGGGGCGGGAACCCACGGGCCGAGGTAGCGCGAGATCGGACCCATGTCGCGGTGCAGCAGCTTGAACCACGCCTTGCCGAATGCGTCGGCAAGCTTGTCGGGGTTCTCCTTGAACTCACGCGCCAGCGGCTCGTAGGTCGGGTCCATGCGCATGGCGAGGTCGCTCGTCAGCATCATCGGCGCATGCCGCACGTTGGGGTCGTGTGCGTCGGGCACCTTGTCCTTGGCGGACGGATCGGTCGGGGTCCACTGCTTGGCGCCGGCCGGGCTGGCAGACAGCTCCCACTCGTAGCCGAACAGGTTCTCCAGGAAGCCGTTGTCCCACTTGGTCGGCTCGTTCGTCCACGCGCCCTCGAGGCCGCTGGTGATCGTGTCGACACCCTTGCCGCTGCCGTAGCTGTTGTGCCAGCCAAGTCCCTGCGCCTCGATCGGCGCCGCCTCGGGCTCCGGGCCGATGTACTCGGGGTCGACTGCTCCGTGAGCCTTGCCGAAGGTGTGACCTCCGACGATGAGCGCGAGGGTCTCCTCGTCGTTCATCGCCATGCGACCGAAGGTGTCGCGAATATCGCGAGCCGAGGCGATCGGGTCGGGGTTGCCGGCCGGGCCTTCGGGGTTCACGTAGATCAGGCCCATCTGCACGGCGCCGAGCGGACCCTGCAGCTCGCGATCGCCTTCGTAGCGCGCATCGCCGAGCCAGGTGTCCTCCGGACCCCAGAAGACCTCGTCGGGCTGCCACACATCCGCACGGCCGAAGCCGAAGCCGAAGGTCTCGAAGCCCATGGACTCAAGAGCGCAGTTGCCAGTGAAGACCAGCAGGTCGGCCCAGGAGATCTTCTGGCCGTACTTCTGCTTGACCGGCCACAGCAGCCGGCGAGCCTTGTCGAGGTTGGCGTTGTCCGGCCAGCTGTTGAGGGGCGCGAAGCGCTGCATCCCGGTTCCGCCACCACCGCGACCGTCGGCGATGCGATAGGTGCCTGCCGCGTGCCACGTCATGCGGATGAAGAACGGGCCGTAGTGGCCGTAGTCGGCGGGCCACCACTCCTGGGAGTCGGTCATGATCGCGATGACGTCGCGCTTCAGCTCCTCGACATCAAGACTTGCGAACGCCTCGGAGTAGTCGAAGTCGGGGTCGAGCGGATTCGGTCCGGACGCATGCTGCTCGAGGACCTGCAGGTTCAGCTGGTTGGGCCACCAGTCGCGGTTCGACCGCGGTGCGGTCGCCTTGACGGTCGGCGTCGGGATTGCCGGGTTCTCGCTGTCGCTTCCGGTCTCGGTCACGCCTTCGGACTCACTCACGTCGATCCTTCTCTCTCGCGGTTATCTGTCGATTTCTGTGTCGTTGGTCATGCATTCCGGGCAGCGGCCCCAATAGGCAACCTCAGCCTCGTCGATCTCAAAGCCGTTGTCATCCGCAGGTGTCAGGCACGGTGCGGAGCCCACCGCGCAGTCGACGTCGACGACGCGTCCGCAGTCGCGGCAGATCAGGTGGTGGTGGTTGTCGTTGACGCGATCCTCGTAGAGAGCGGCCGATCCGATCGGCTGAATGCGGCGCACGAGTCCGACCTCATCGAGCATGGCCAGCGCGTCATAGACGGACTGGCGCGATATCGAGCCGATCTCCGCTCGCACGATCTCGGCAACGACGTCGGCGGTGATGTGCGGCTGGCCCGACACGGCCCGCAGGACCGCGAGGCGCTGAGGCGTGACCTGGACGCCGTGCTGGCGCAAGAGGTCGACCGCGTTGGCAATCACGAGCGCAGACTATGTCCAATCTTGGACTGAGTCAAAGAACAAAGACCTCGTCGCCGAGGCTGACTCGACCCGGAACCACGACGTCCGCGTAGACGCCGAGATAGAACCCGGCGCCCCACTGCGGGGTCTCCTGGCGGCCCTTGAGCGTGCCGATCATCTCCAAGGTCTTGAGGTCGATGACGCCCGTGTCGGGATCGCGGGTTGTCGCAGCGCAGCGCTTAACCGGGCCACCGATCCGCACGAGCGCCGCGCCCACCTGAACCTCGCGCCCCTCCCAGGTGTCCTCCGCCAGCGACTGTCCTCCCGCAATCTCGATATTCATCCGGAAGCGGCGAGAATCAACGGGATCGGCGGCACTGCGCTCGGCGAGATCACGGACTGAGGGCGATCCGATTACCGTGACGCCTGCGACGTCGAACCCGCCGGTGTCTCCTCTAACGAGACGCAGAGGGAAGCCTGCGATCTCGGAGAAGAACTGATCCCAGCCGAGCATCACGCGGCCGGACACTGATCGAAGTCCATAGAAGTCAGTGACGACGGCCTCGCCATCCTCCAGGCCGGCAGAGCGAAGCAGCCCATCCGGTCCGTGGACTTCCAGAACTCCCGCGTTCGCGTCGAACTCGGCGCGGTACCGAAGGAGGTCGCCCACGGCCGTGCAGTTGACCATCTTCCCGGCGTCATCAATCAGGAAGAACGCGCGATCGCCGTCCACTCCCCCGGCGACGAGATCGACGTGCTCGGGGTGGTGCACACCGAGGCTCTTCACCGGAGTCACGGACAACACTGCGACACGCATCGACGCCGGCTGGTTCATCGCAGTTCTTGCTCCCAGTTCGCGGGGACTCGTCCGGCCGGGCCGGGAGTCGGCTGGTCGAGGGGGTGGCTCTGCGGGTCGACGAGATCAGGGCCGTCGTAGTAGTCCTGAGTCGTGAAGTCCCAGAACCAGTCCTCGCCCGGCTCGAAGCTGCGGATGATCGGATGCGTCGTTTCAGCAAAGTGGCCGCTCGCGTGCTGCGATGGCGACGAGTCGCAGCATCCGATGTGACCGCACAGCGCGCATCGACGCAGGTGAAACCACCAGCCCTGCGTGGCCTCGCACTCCACGCATCCCGACCCGCTCGGAACGGCGGATGGGTCAATGCCCTGCACGGCAACCATGTCGACTCCTCAGGATGTCCCCTGATCGTAATGCGAAGTCGACATGTCGCCGAGGGCATCTCGGACGGTCTGCAGAGCCCTCCACAAGGCACGTTCCTCATCGGTCAGGCCGAACTCCTCGTCCACGTACGCGGCCCAGCCGGTAATCGTGTCCAGGGATTTCGCCCAGTCACAAGCGAGGAGCACGGTCCTCGCGTCGAGCGGGGCAACTGATCGCGGTGCAGCAAAGGTCATGGTCATCACGCACCTCCCTAACAACGGTGATCGCCTGCCAGATCGGCGTGAAGTGCCGAATGACTCGCAAGTCCGGGACGAAAGCCCCATGTGCCAGGCATCCGCAGCGACGTACCGTCGAAGTGGAGCCTTAGCGGCTCTCGGGAGGAACCATGAAAACGCGAAATGTCGTTGTCGTCGGCGTCGACGGATCACCGGAGTCGTTCGGCGCGGTCGCGTGGGCGGCTCGAGAGGCCCGCAGGCAGGATTCTCCGCTGCGCATCGTGCACGTCTGGCACCTGCCGGTCTACCCCACCGATCCGATCATCACTACTCCGGACCCGGATCGCGACACGGTCAACAAGGCGGTCACGGTGGCCGTCGCCGCGGCTCCGTCTGTGCAATGCGACCTGCGAACGCCGAGCGGGCCATCCGCGCTCACGTTGCTGGCCGAGTGCGACGATGCCTCGCTCATAGTGATCGGCGGACATCACCGCACACTTCTGGATCGCATGACGTTCGGCTCCGTGACGACGCACGTCCTGTCGAACGCGCCGTGCCCGGTCGTGATCGTTCGCGAGCGCCAGCAGGATGAGGAACAGCCGTTCGTCGGCCCGGTCGTCGTCGGCGTCGATCATGGCGAGTCATCGTTCGGTGCCCTCGCGTACGCCTTCGACTACGCATCACGAAATGGACGTGAACTCGTCGCAGTGCAGGCCTGGTCCGCGCACGAGTTGACCGACAACGCGGAGATCATCACGATCGATGCCGCACAGCGCGCCCTCGCCGAGAAGCTCGAGCCGCTGCACGGGGCGTACCCGCACGTGAGCGTCGTCACCGTCGCGGTGTGCGACTCACCCGTCAACGCGTTGCTCGACTGGGCGGACAGGGCCGAGCTCCTCGTGGTCGGGTCTCGGGGGCGCGGATACTTCGCGGGCATCCTGCTCGGATCCGTGAGCGCTGCGGTCGCTCATCAGTCCCCGTCATCAGTCGCCGTCATTCGATGACAGCTCCACGAGCGACGAACGAGTACCGTTCACGGCATGGAAGGTGACAGCGTGGCCGCTTCAGGGAGCCCGGTGGGCACGCCGCCCATTCGCGTCTTCCTCCTCGACGACCACGAGATAGTTCGTCGTGGCGTCCAGGACCTGCTTGAGGCAGAGCCCGACATCGTGGTGGTCGGCGATGCTTCCACGGCACAGCAGGCGCAGCGTCGCGTTCCCGCGCTGAAGCCCGATGTTGCAGTCCTGGATGTTCGGCTTCCAGACGGCGACGGCGTCAGCGTGTGCCGAGAGCTCCGCTCGCAGATGCCCCAACTGCACTGCCTGATGCTCACCTCGTTCGCGGACGACGACGCGATCTTCGATGCGATCCTGGCCGGCGCCTCGGGATATGTCCTGAAGCAGATCAGGGGAAATGACCTCGTCAGCGCGGTCCGGACGGTCGCGGCCGGCGGCTCCCTACTGGATCCGGCGACGACGGCCTCGGTGCTCGAACGCATGAGGCAGAAGGCCGCCACCCGCGACCCGCTCAGTCATCTCACCGAGCGCGAGAAGGAGATCCTCACGCTGATCGGAGAGGGACTCACCAACAAGCAGATCGGCGAGCGGCTGTTCCTCGCCGAGAAGACCGTGAAGAACTACGTCTCGGGACTCCTCGCCAAGCTCGGCATGGAACGCCGAACTCAGGTCGCGGTGCTCGCCACCGAGATTCGTCGAGACGGCGACTAGCCGGCTCTCTGCTGGAGAGCGGTTCCGCTCAACGGACCGACGGTGAGCCGCACGTAGGCGCTGCGCTGGTCGGGCGCCCATGACGCGATTCCCAGGCCGTCGAGCATCTGGATCTCCGCACGATCGGTGACCTCGACTGCAAGCCCGGTTGCCACGACGCACCAGCCCTCCTCAAAGCGATCCTCGAATGTGTCCACCTCGAAGGCGATCACCATGCCCGTGCCGCTTCGCAGATCGAGTCCGGGAAACTCGCGGAAGATGACGCTCCCGTCGATCACCGCGTACATGACCGGAACCGCGGTGGGCAGCGCCGACGTCGTGTGAATGACGCGACCGACGTGCCGAGAGGCCAGGAGGATCTCGCACTCAGCACGGGTTAGCTGTCCGGCGTCAACGCTGCTCACATACTGAGGCTGCCCCACCCGGTCTCGACAACCAAGAGTCGAAGGTCCTGTGTTACGAGCCAGCTCCAGGCGATGCGAGGGGAACGCACCACACCAGCCGCGTCCCGCCCCCGTCGTTCCGGCTCGTCTCGAACGAGCCGCCCAGTTCGATCGCTCGAACGGACAGGTTCGACAGCCCGCTGCGGCGCGCGGCCGCCGGAATCCCGACTCCGTCATCGCTGACAGTTACCTCGAGCTCGTGCCTGCTAGCGACGAGCGACACCTGAACCCACGTCGCGTGCGCGTGCCGGGCGACGTTGGACAAGGCCTCGACCAGCACGGCCTCGACGTTCGTCGCGATCTGATGCGAGACGACGCTATCGACGGGTCCGTCGAACTGGATGCTCGGTGTCATGCCCAGCGTCTCGGCCGACGCCTCGGCGATCGCAAGCACCTTCGATCGCAACCCCTGCGCCTCAACAGAATCCGGGGGGCTCTGGAGCGCGTAGATCGCAGTGCGGATCTCGCGGATCGTGGTGTCCAGCTCGTCGACGACCCGGTGGATCCGTTCCGTGGCGACGGGGCTCTCGATCAGGCGCACGGACGACTCAAGCGCCATTCCCGAAGCGAAGAGCCGCTGAATGACGAGGTCGTGGAGGTCGCGGGCGATCCGGTCACGATCCTCGGACAGCGCAACCTGCTCGGCGACACTGCGACTGTCCGCAACACGCATCGCGAGGTTCGCCTGCAGCGCGAATCGACCCAGCATCGCTCCCAGGGGTTCGATCACCGCCGCCGCGTTCTCTCCCGTCACCACGATCCCGATGGTGACGTCGGCAGCGCCGTCGCTTACCAGGTCGGCCGTGACAAGGCGGGCGCTCGCATCGTCCAAGGCCGCAGCAACCGCCTCCGCGAGAGACGAGTCGTCCGGCACCCATACGCCGATAAGGGCATCCGATGAATCCCCACGCGCGGCCGTGATGCGCGAGCCGTCATCACCGTCACGTTCAGTGGTGAGGATCCGGCCCATCGGTGCGACGCCGTGCAGGTGGGTCAAGATGATCTCGAGTGGCACGCGCCGGGCGGGCAGGGCGAGGATCTCGGTCGTCATGTCAGCGGCGGCCTCCAGCCACTGCTCGCGAAGCATTCCCGCCTCATGCAGTCGCGCGTTGGAGATCGCCATGCCCGCCGCGGCGGCCAGCGCCACGAGGATGCGCTCGTCGTCGCCACTGAAGTCTCCTCCCCGCTTCTCGGTGAGGTAGAGATTGCCGAACACCTCGTCCCGAACACGAATGGGAACACCGAGGAACGTACGCATCGGCGGATGTCCCGGCGGGAATCCATAGGAAGCCGGACTCGCCGTGAGATCCGGCAGTCGCAATGGGTGCGGCTCGTGGATCAGCAGCCCGAGGACCCCCCGTCCGGTGGGCAACTGCCCGACCTCAGCGATCTCTGCCGGAGTCATGCCCACGGTGATGAACTCGGCGAGCTGGTCAGATCCCGGACCGGCGAGAACCCCGAGTGCTCCGTACTCGGCGTCGACGAGATCTGTCGCCGCCTTCACGATTCGACGGAGTACGGCGTCGAGGCTCGACTCGCTGCCGACGGCGACGATCGCATCGATGAGCTCATGCGGGAGATCGCTCGTCGGCGACTGGCCAGTCACCTGCTGATGACGTTCATCCACAAGCGGGACGCTACCGGTTCAGGGAGAATCGCGAATTCGACGAGAACCGCGTCAGGTGCCCGGCGGGGCGGGCGTGACGTCGAACTCGAAGATCTCGTACTCCAAGCCGTCGCGCCGCACCGTTTCCGTGGTCTGCGCGTACACCGCAGTCTTCGTCGTCGGGCCCTTGCCCGTTTGGTAGTACAGGCGGGTGCCTTTGACATTGCCCACTGTGTAGAAGGTCCCTGCCTTTGGTCCGCCTCGTAGATAAACGCGCCGCGTTGGGCTGTTCAACTGCCTCACCTCGCCTTGCAGCATCCTCAGTAGTCCGACCTTCCGCAAGTTTCGCGAATCTACGCACACTACGTTTCATCCATGAGCGAGCCGACAACCGCCCAGTGGCTCATCGAGCACTACGGCATGAAGATCCTGCCGGTGGAGAGCACTCTCCTGACCAGTACTTACGCCAGCGCAGCGCTGACCGTCTCGGGCGACCCCCTCGGCACCGCGATGATCGGGCTCTACTGCCAGGAGCCGCTGAGTCGATCCCTCTTCCACCGCCTCGACCACGATGAGGTGTGGCACTTCTACAGCGGAGACCCGCTGCGGCTGATCCTCCTGCACCCTGACGGAGGGACCGAGGAGGTCATCCTCGGGCCGGACATCGCGGCAGGACACCGCGTGCAGCACGTGATCCCCAGCGGGGTATGGCAGGCAGGGGAGATCGTGCCGGGCGGTCGCTGGACGCTGTTCGGCTGCACGATGGCGCCGGGCTTCACGCCTGCGTGCTTCGAGGGCGGCTACGCGCACGTGCTGAGCGATCAGTATCCGGACCGAGAAGGCGACATAGCCCGCCTCGGCGTCCCCGCTGACTCATCAAACACGATACCTACGAGCACCGGACAGGAGCACTGATCAGAGATGGACCGCTTGGATGATCGGGCCGAGATCGCCGACCAGATGTTCCGCTACGCGCGCGCAACGGACTGGTTCGAGACCGAGAATCATCGGCTCGTCTTCGCCGACGAATGCGTCTTCGCCTCCCCGCACAGCGGCGACATGGCAGGAGTCGACGCTGTCGTCGAGTGGATGAACCGTGTGCTGCTGCAGTTCGAGGCGACCCAGCACCTCATCTCGAATATCGCCATCACCTTCACCGGCCCGGCAACCGCGGACGCCGTCAGTTACGTGCGCGCGTGGCACCGCTTCCTGGATCACGACAAGCCCGACATGGTCCTGTGGGGCGAGTACCACGACAAGTGGGAGCAGATCGAGGGCACGTGGCGCATTCGCGAAAGGCGAGTTCTCGAGGCCGGCATCGAGCCGCGCCGCGACGGAGGAGTCGTCAACCCGCGACGGGCCAAGCAGTGAAGGTCGGCGTCGTCTACCCCCAGAACGAGACCCACGGCGACCCGCTGGCGCTTCACGAGATCGGACTGGCCATCGAGTCGCTCGGCTACGACAGCGTGCTGTTCTACGACCACGTCGTCGGAGCAGAGCACGCGAACCGAGAGCCACCGCTGTGGGGTCCGTACACCGAGGCGCACTCATTCCACGATCCGTTCGTCGCCTTCGGCTACCTCGCCGCGATCACGTCTCGGATCGAGCTCGCCACCGGCGTGATGATCCTGCCCCAACGGCAGACCGTTCTCGCCGCGCAGCAGGCAGCAGACGCGGACCTGCTGTCCGGTGGACGCCTGCGCATCGGCGTGGGCACCGGCTGGAACTGGGTGGAGTACGACGCACTCAACCAGGACTTCGCGACGCGCGGTCCACGGCTGGACGAGCAGATCGTGCTCATGCGCGAACTGTGGGCCATGCCGCTCGTTACCTTCGACGGCACCTTCCATAGCCTCGATCGCTGCTGCATCAACCCACGGCCAACGCGGCAGATCCCCATCTGGATCGGGGGCTTCAGCGAGCCAGCGTTCAGGCGCGGCGCACGCCTCGGCGACGGTTTCACCTTCGCCGGCGACCTCGACGATTGCCTTGTCGGAATGGCCCGCGTGCGCGAGTTGCTGGCCGAGAACGGGCGCAGCGATGCCGGCTTCGGATTCGAGTACACGCTCACCCGAGCGCGGGACGCGAAGTCGGTCATCGAGTCCACCGGGCGCTGGCAGGACGCCGGCGGCAACGGCGTCTCAGTGCTCACGCAGAAGATCGGCTTCGATTCAACTGCTGGTCACATCGACTACCTCGCGACGGTCAAGCAGGCCTTCGACGAGCGGTTTGCTGCCTGAACCCTGGCGGACTACTCATAGTCCGAGGCTGCAATTGCGAAGCGATGGGCGAGGCGAGCGAACGCATCGCGCAACTCGTCTGGGCCGACGACCTCCATATCGGCGTCGAACCTCCCGAGGGCCGAGGCAAGCCCGGCCCATGACCACGAGCCTTCGACGAGACGGCAGCGGTCCGGGCCGATGGCCTCTACAAGTCCGTCGCGAGTGAACGGGGCGACCGACGCAGCCGGTCGGTTGAGGATGACTTCGCCTCGGCAGGGCCAGACCGCGGCACCTTGGAACTTGCTGGAGATGTACTCGGCGATGTCGCCACCCGGGAGAGCTCGGGGCGCGAAGCGAGGACCCGTCGGGATGCGCGGAGTGATCCGATCCGCGCGGAATGTTCGCCAGTCGGCTCGGTCCAGATCCCAGGCGACCAGGTACCAACGGCCGCCCCACGTGACGAGGTGGTGTGGCTCGGCCCTGCGCGGCGGCGGCTCGTTATCGAGAGCACCTGACTTCGGGAAGACTGGTGCGTAGTCGAAGCGCAGCACCTCGCGGGCGTGGACAGCGGCGCCCAACTCCACGAGAACGGCGCTGTCGGCCTGGGGCCGCGGCGTCAACGATGAGCGCTCGACAGAGGTGAACTCGAAGGTGTCGATCCGTCGCCGCAGCCGCGCAGGCATGACCTGCCGCAGGTGTTCAACGCACGGGCCGCCGCGTCCTCGATTCCAGCTCCCGAACTGCTCGCGATCTGCAAGGCGACAGCCAGCGCGACCGCCTGCTCGTCATCGAACAGCAAGGGCGGCAGGTCCGCCCCGGCATCAAGTCGGTATCCCCCGTCAGGGCCCTTGGTCGCGGCCACCGGATACCCGAGATCCCGCAGACGGTCGACGTCTCGACGAACGGTGCGGGGGCTGACCTCGAGGCGTTCGGCCAACAGTGCGCCTGGCCAATCGCGTCTGGCTTGGAGGAGCGAGAGCAGTACGAGCAGTCGCGCCGAGGTCGTGGCCACGGTCGAAATACTGCCACGAGTAGAGGACAGTTCCTGACCGCTTCACCTGCGAACGTGGGAATCGCCCCACACAACCAACCAAAGGACAACGGCCATGACCGCCTCTACCGCCTCACCAGCGACCCTCGACCCCGAGCGTGCTGCTCTCGTGACCGAGCTCGCGACCGTGAGGGCCAACCTCGTCAACACGACCCGTAACCTCACCGACGAGCAACTCGGCGTGCGGCCCACCGCTAGTGCCCTGTGCCTCGGCGGACTGATCAAGCACGTTTCCGCGATGGAGGAATCGTGGATGAGGTTCATCGTCGAGGGCACCTCGGCGATGAACTACGACATGCCCGACGGAGTCACCTGGGATGACTTCTTCTCAGGAACCGCAACCGAGTTCCCACAGTGGGCCATCGACCACCAGAACGGGTTCCAAATGCTGCCCGGTGACACTCTCTCGGGAATCGTCGCGCAGTACGAAAAGGTCGCGGCCGCCAGCGAGGAGATCATCGCTGCCATCCCCGATCTCTCCGTGACGCACCCACTGCCGGCAGCGCCGTGGCACCAGCCGGGCGCCGTCCTCAGCCTCCGGGGAGTCGTGCTCCACGTGATAGTCGAGACGGCCCAGCACGCTGGGCACGCCGACATCATTCGCGAGTCACTGGACGGGCAGACCTCCACCTGAAGGCCGCGGACCGGTCATCGGATCCCAACGGCAAGCCGAGTGACCGGTCCGGGGTTCTGCCATGTATCAGGCAAGTTGATAAGCGGCGATCAGATGAACATGACCGCCATCGACATCGTCAGCGCGACGATGGTCACGACAGCCACCGACACAAGCATGGTGCGCGAACGAAAGAAGCTCATGCCCACGATCTTGTCATGCCGATCAGCGAGACTCGGCCCATGACCTTTCCTGACGACCCGGCGCAGAGATACGCAGCAATCGCCGACGGATTCACTGAGCTCGTCAACGGCACTCGCGATTGGAGCGCCCCGTCACCGGTCGCCGGGTGGACAGCCCGCGACATCGTGTGGCACCTGGTCGACTGGCTGCCCGGACTGCTCAGCAGCGGCGCGTCCATCGAACTCTCCCGACGCGATCCGACCACCCCTGACCCGGCCGTCGACTGGGCGATTCTCGACGGTGCGGTGCGATCGATCTGGTCGCGGCCGGAGATCGCGAACGGACCGTTCGCGCATCCGCAGGCCGGGACCATGACCGTGGGTGCAGTGATCGACATGCTGTACACGCCCGACGTGTTCATGCACAGCTGGGATCTCGCCCGCGCTACCGGACAGCCGATCGACCTTGACGCCGACTACTGCGCTGGACTTCTGGCAGGAATGGAGGGCATCGAGGAGATGCTCCGCTCGTCGGGCCACTACGGAACGCGGGTCGACGTTCCTGGCGACGCCGACGTCCAGACCAGGCTCGTCGCGTTCATCGGCCGCGACCCCAACTGGTCAACTGGCTGACCTTCCCGCGTCATTTACACGGCGACCGACCTCGCCCTACGCTCACTTCGACCGTCAACGCAGGAGGTAGCCATGTCGTCCCACTTGAACCCGTACATCGGCTTCGCCGGATCGGCGCGCGACGCGATGGTGTTCTACCAGGACGTGTTCGGTGGTGTCCTGAACATGAACACCTACGGCGACTTCGGCCAGGCGGGGACGCCGAACGAGAACCTGATCATGCATGCCCAACTTGAGACGCCGGCGGGATTCACCCTGATGGCCGCCGACTCGACCGAGGGCACAGACACTCCAGACAGCGACATCTCGATCAGCCTCAGCGGCGACGACGAAACCGATCTGCGCGGCTACTGGGCCAAGCTAAGCGATGGCGGCGACGTCACTTTGGAACTCGCGCCGCAGATGTGGGGCGACACCTTCGGCATGTGCACCGATCGTTACGGCGTCAAGTGGATGGTCAACATCGCGGGTGCATCCGCGTAGTTCGTCGTCCGGGAGCACGGCGAAGTCTGCCTTCGCCTGCTTGCACCGCCCCCCCATAGGGTGCTCTCGAATCCTGCTTCGGTCCCGAGCGTCGAATCCACAAACGAAGGTCGCCAATGAAGCTGCAGCGAGTGCTCGCCGCCTGCACGATCGCCACTGCAGTCCTTCTGGCGCCGTCTACCGCGAGCGCCGGTCAGCCGGACGCGCTCGCCCAGGGCGTGCGCGATCAGGCGCGCATCCTGAGCGCGGCGTGGGGGCTGAACAATGCCAACAACTGCCCGACCGGCGAGACCGGTCTCGACAACATCCCCGTCACCTTCAACTGGTTCATCAGGACGTCGACGATCTCCACGAGCGACTTCGTCATAACCCGCGACGATGGCACCACGGTCAATCCGACCTGCGCGCTGCAGTTCCCGCCCGACGAGCCGAACGAGCTTCAGACGGTCAACCTGATCGGAAACTTCGGTGACCCCGCTGCGGCGCGGCCCGTGACCGTGACGGTCGTCGGCGACCTCGAGGGTCATGCGCCGCTGCGCCAGGAATGGAGGCCGATTCCGCCCGGACTGTCGCACAGCATCGTTCAGATCGAGGCCGGCCCGGACATCAGCGACGCGTGGGTCATTCCTCCCAGGATGCTCAAGAACGACAAGAACGCGTGCACGGTCGGCAAGACCTTCGTGCGAGTCATGTGGTCGAACGGAATGACGGCGTACCCGGACGGCGGGGAAGTCGGCGATGCAGTGGTGAAGTCCTACCGCGCGCTCTTCACAATTCCGAATGGCAAGGTCATCAACGTTCGACCCCTCGCCGTTGCCGACCTGGCCGATCACAGCACGACGCCGATGGACGACAACATGCACGACCTGTGCCTGCCCAAGGTTCCGTCCGGTGCGCGACTGACCGAGTTGCGTGTCGGCGCGAACCTGTTGCAGGACCCGAACGGGGATCCGAACGTCGTGCAGCACTTCAAGGTTCGCTAGTGGGCGATCTCCAGTAGTCCGCGGATGTTCTTGCCCGCGTTCAGGTCGTCGTATCCGACATTGACGTCATCCAGCGAGTAGCGCGTCGTGATGAGCTCGTCGAGCTTGATCTGCCCGCGCTGGTAGAGACGGATCATTTTCTTGATGTCGTGGTGCGGGTTTCCCGATCCGAACAGGCTCCCGACGAGTCGCTTCTGGTAGAGCGTCAGCTCGAAGCCCGGCACCTCGAGCATCATGTCGGGGTGGGACACGGCCGTCACGACCACGACTCCGCCCTTGCGAATGATCGTGAACGCATCCTTGACCACCTGCTTGCCGACCAGGCCGACGGTGATGATCGCGGCGTCGGCACCCTGTCCGCGCGTCTCATTCCAGACGAACTCGTGGGCCTCTGCCGGATCGCCGAAGGCGTGCGTCGCGCCGAGCTTGAGCGCCATCTCTCGCTTGAACGGGATCGGGTCGATCGCCACGACCAACTCGGCGCCGGCGTGCGCAGCGCCCTGCACCGCGTTGATGCCGATTCCGCCGATGCCATACACGACGGTGACGTCGCCAGGCCGTGTGTCCGCGGCGTAGACCGCCGAGCCCCAGCCCGTCGGAACTCCGCACGCCGTGATCGCTACCGAGTCCAAGGGAATGTCTGAGTCGATCTTGACCACTGCCGACTCGGGGATCACGTTCCACTGGGAGAACATCCCGAGCAGGTCGTACGAGCCCATGCTGACGCCTCGCCCGTGCAGGCGCTGGGTCCCGTCGAGCATCGTGCCGCCCATGAGGAACCGACCGTTGTCGCACAGGTTCGTCTGGCCGGTGAGACAGAAGCGACACGAACCGCAGTACGGCATCCAGGAGGTGACGAAGTGGTCACCGGCCTTGAGGTTCCGCACGCCTGGGCCGACCTCCTCGATCACGCCGGAGCCCTCGTGCCCACCAACCATCGGGATGGCGAACTCCAGGTCGCCGGTGCGCATGTGCTCGTCGGTGTGGCATAGGCCGGCATAGTCGAACCGGACCAGCACTTCGTTGGCCGCAGGTGGGTCGACGTCCAGCTCGGTGATCTCGAACTCGCCCTTGCTCTGCCACATCACGGCGGCCTTCGTCTTCACTGCAGTCGCACCCCACCTCGCTAGCGGAGCCGCGAGTTTGCCGATCGCGGCGGCACCGTCCTGCTCTCCTCGCACCTCCTGCACGAGATCGAGGTCATCGCCGACGAGCTCGTGGTGATCGGCCGCGGAAAGATCGTCGCGCAGGGAAGCAAGGACTCGCTCCTGGCATCGAGCGGCGTGTTTGTCCGCGGCCTCGACAACGAGCATCTCGCGGGCGCGCTGACCCGCGCCGGCATCGAGTTCACCGTCAACCCGAGCGGTGGGTTCACGACCGAGGCGAACGCCGAGCTGGTCGGCCGGGCGGCAGCAGCCGAGTCCGTCGTGCTGATCGAGCTCAGGACCGCCGACGGCGCAGGCCTCGAGGCCATGTTCCTCACCCTCACCGCAGATGACGCACGCGAGTCCGTCGCCGAAGGAGCTGCCTCGTGACCACCAACGCGATGTCGAGCGCACTACCCCGACTGTCCGTGCAGGACACCCATCAGGTTCCGATGTCTCGCCTGATCAGGGTCGAGCTGCGCAAGCTGGTCGACACCCGGTCGGGTCGGTGGCTGCTGATCGCGATCGCCATCATCACTGCCGCAGTCGTGACGATCTTCCTTTTCGCTGCTCCGAGCGAGGAGCTGACTTACTCCAACTTCGTCAATGCCACGATCATCCCGCAGGCGATCCTGCTGCCGATTCTCGGAATCCTCACGGTCACCAGCGAGTGGGGTCAGCGCACCGGCCTGGTCACGTTCACCCTTGAGCCGCATCGAGGCCGGATCGTCGTCGCGAAGCTCGTGGCCGTGCTGCTGATGGGAGCGGTCGTCGTTCTCGTCGCGCTCGTGCTCGCGGCAATTGGCAACGTGCTCGGCGCTGCACTGCAGGACGGCAACGGCAGCTGGGCGTTCGGAGTCGCCGGGTTCGTCGACGTCTACGCGCTGCAGCTGATCGGCGTCGTCCAGGGACTTGCCCTCGGCATGCTCATCATGAACTCCGCCGGCGCGATCGTGACCTACTTCGCCATCCCGACCATCTGGGGGATCCTCACCGGAACGGTGACATGGTTCGCCCAGATCGGCACGTGGGTCGACCTGAACACGACGACGATCCCGCTGAGCACCCACGAGATGGACGGCGAGGCCTGGCTTCGGCTGGCCGTCGCGGTCTCGATCTGGGTGCTGCTGCCGCTCGTCCTCGGCTGGATGAGGCTGCTGCGTCGAGAGCTCAAGTCGGCCTAGGCCCTCCGCTGGTCGCGATAGTCAACTGTTGACAGTTGCTTTCGGGGCTACTTACACAGGTTTGCGGGCTTCGCGCACAGCTTGTCCTCGGGCGCCACGGCGAAGTCCGCGCAAGCCCCGGAGCCGATCCCGAAGACCTCGTCGCCTGGCGCGAAGCGGGTGACGAGTGAGCCGACAGCCTCGACTACGCCCGCAAGCTCGCGACCAGGCGTGGCCATCTTCGGAGCGCGCACGCCATACCCGGCAAGACGGACCGGATACGGCAGCCCGGTCATGAGATGACTGACTCCGCGCTCCAGCGAGGCGGTGACGACACGGACCAGGACCTCGGTCTCCGCGATCTTCGGAACGTCGACCTCCCTGAGCGTGAGCACGTCGCTGGTGCCGTAGCGGTCCTGGACTATCGCCTTCATTGCTGACTCCTTCGGACCTATGGTCCCAGATACTTACGTTGTATGCTTACGTCGTAAGTTAAGGGAGTCGCTCGCCGATGTCAAGCCTTACGATGTATGTACGACGATCAAGGGGGATGCATGGCCGGCTCCGCGCGCAAGGCGCGTACGCGTGAACCCCTGACTCGAGAACGCGTCCTGCGCACGGCGGTCGCGCTCGCGGACAGGAGCGGGATCGAGTCGCTGACGATGCGTGCCCTCGGCGCAGAGCTCGGCGTCGAGGCGATGTCGCTGTACAACCACGTTCCCAATAAGGACGCGATCCTCGACGGCATCACCGACATCGTCGTCGGAGATATTCACGTCCCGCCGACAGGCACGCCGTGGAAGCAGGCCATGCGCGAGCGATCGATGTCGGCGCACGAGACCTTGCTGGCGCATCCGTGGGCCGCGATGCTGCTTATGTCCCGCTACAACATCGGCCCCGGAATGACTCGCTACCTGGACGCGACCCTCGGACGCCTGCGCGAAGGCGGCTTCACGATCGAAGGAGCGCTCGACGCATGGAACACCCTCGATAGTCACCTGTACGGCTTCACGCTCCAGGAACTCAACCTGCCCTTCGATGCCGAGGACGCGCCGACGGTGTCGGCCGATGTCCTGCCGCAGATCTCAGCCGATGACTTCCCGCACGTCACCGAGGTCATCGGCCACGTCATGAGCCAGGGACGCCTCGAGGACTTCACCTTCGGTCTTGAGTTGATTCTCGACGGACTCGAGCGAGGCCTGAAGTCGGCATAGTCACAACGCGGCGTGGCGTCGGGCCGTGGCTACACAGCCCGACGCCACGACGATGGCTATCCGGCGATCTGCTCCTGGGCAACACCCTCGACGATGTCGGGGTGTGCTGCGTTGACCGCCACGTCGACCTTGCGCCGCTTCGCCTTCTCGGCGAGCGGGATCGTCACGCTGAGCACGCCGTTGTCGTACGAGGCCGAGATCGACTCGCCATCGACTCCGTCCCCCAGCGAGATCTGCCGCATGAACGAACCGGTGAAGCGCTCGCTGGCCAGCCACTCAATCGCATCGTCGCTGCGGGACGAGCGTTCGGCCCGGATCGTCAGCGTTCCGTTGTCGACGTCGATGTCGATCGAACCGGGGTCGACTCCCGGTAGGTCCGCGAGCAACACGTAGTGGTCGCCCGACTTGAACAAGTCCATGGGCATGAACCGCGGGACTCGACGCGTACCCGCAGCGCTGCCAAGCATCTGCTCGGACAGGCGGTCAAGGTCGCGGAAGGGATCGAAACGCAACACGGACATGGCTACCTCCTAGCGTTCAAGACGCCCGCCCCAGTAGCGGGCGCTGCCAGTGTCTGCACGCCGATATTAGCACTCTCCTATCGTGAGTGCCAAGACTTAAATCAAGCATTCGCAATGGTTTAGACCCAGTGGGCATAGACGCGAGCGCGTTCTCGTTGCGCATCCCCGCTATACCCGGCGCCGACCTCGCCAGTGCTCTTCGCGACGACGAGTGCGGCCAGCCCGGGCTCGCCTCGGCGATCGCAGTCCTCGCTCAGCAGTTCTAGGAGACGGCCCAGTCCTCGAGCGGGGTAGGGAAGCTCCGCGCCGTCGACCAGCTCTCCGTACGTCGCCTTGTCGCGAGCGCGAGCAACGTCGATCAGGTACTCGCGCATCGCGTCCACGTGCACGATGTCGCGCGGGTTCACTTTCAGCGCGCGTCCGTCGACATTCACGATCTCGCCTGCGATCAGCATGGCGACATCGTGCCCGAAGCCTGCGGCGCCCGAGATACCAGTGCTTTCGGTGGGAGGATCGCCTCGTGCGAAGTTGGTTTGGCGTGGTCGTCGTCGCGTGCTCGTGTCTTCTGACCTCCTGCACGAGTTCGACTGACGCGGGCCCGGCTCCAGTCGAATCGCCGAGTCCCGCCAGCTCGTCACCTCGAGCGTCAGAGCAGAGTGTCGTAACCGAGGACTATCTGCCGGGGCTTGCCGCGCAGTTGCGAGCGCCGGCGGGCGAGGGTCCTGCGCCTCTGGTCGTCCTCGTGCCCGGCGGTGGCTGGGCGACGGCCGATCCGACCGGCCTGGTCCCGCTGGCCGAAGCGCTGACCGCAGGCGGCTCGAGCACGTCACTCATCACCTACTCGACCACGAGCAGCGGGAGCAGATTCCCCACCACAGTCGACGACGTCGCATGCGCCATTCGCTGGTCCGCACAGCAGGCACAGGCATCCGGCCATCCGCCGAGCCGCACGATCGTCATGGGTCACTCCGCGGGAGGGCACCTCGCGGCATTGGTTGCGTTCTCGGGCGATGAGTTCGGCGGTGCATGTCCGTACCCGAGCGTCCCGATTGACGGACTGATCGGCATTGCCGGGATCTACGACACTGACGAGTTCGCGCAAGTGCTGTCACCGTGGATGCCAGACAGCCCGTCCGGCGATCCCGTCGCATGGCAGATGGTCAATCCCGTGCACTGGCTCACAGATCGCACGGAACAGCTCGGTGAACTTCGCGTCCTACTCGTTCACGGAGATGCTGACACCATCGTCCCGCTGGAACAGACGACGGCACTCGAAGGCGAACTAACAGCAGCGGAGATCGACGTCAGGACAATCGTCCTTCCCGGGCTCGACCATCTGGACGTGTTCGAAGCCGACAACGTCGCAGCGCCCATCACGGATTGGCTCACGACATGGCAGTGAACTCAGCAGATCGCCGACCCCCCAGACTCCCGCCGCCATGGTTCGTGCACGCGGCCTGGCGCGTGCACCGAGGCTTGTACCGACTCAGCCGGGGGCGCTTCCTGTGGACTCCGAGGAACAAGCGGGGATGGGGAGCTCTGTCGTTGACGACGACCGGGCGAACGACGGGACACGATCGCACGGTCATAGTCGGCTACCTGGAGGACGGCGTCGACCTCGTACTCATCGCGATGAATGGCTGGGATGAGGGCGACCCGTCCTGGTGCCTGAACCTCCACGCGGATCCGCGCGCCCGGGTGCGATTGGCGAGCCATGAGGAACGAGCGGTTCGCGCACGGTTTACGGACGGGGCCGAGCGCGACCGCCTGTGGCAACTGTGGGTCGACGTCGATGCCTCCCTCGACGCGTACGCGAGCGCCCGATCTACCCCGACGTCGGTCATTCTGCTCGAGCCGGTCGGCAACTGACACCACGAATGCTTGACATGACACCATAGTGGTGTCATATTGGTGGCATGGAACTTGGACAGTACGCAATGGAGCTGCAGCGGCAGTTGGCCGACGCCGCCGCGAATGGCACGGACGACACCCGCGCCGTTGCCGAGCGGCTGTCGGCGAGCCTGGATGCCGCGACGCGAATGGTGCTTCTCGATGCGCTCACGTCAGCGGTAGGCGAGATCTCCCGAGACCTCGCCCCCGGCTCGGTCGACCTGCGACTGCGCGGTCGTGAGGTCGAGTTCGTCGTCACCCAGCCAAGCACCGACTCCGACAGTGCCGACCAGCCCGTCGCCACCGTCGACCTCGATGATGCGAGCACGTCTCGCACGACGCTCCGCCTTCCTGACGCACTCAAGGTTCGGGTCGATGAGGCGGCCGCTGCCGACGGCCTGTCCGTCAATACCTGGCTGGTCCGCGCGACTGCGGCAGCCCTCGAACCAAAGCAGCGACGATCCGCGCAGCGCACGCTGCGCACCGGCGACAGCTTCGCGGGCTGGGCTCGCTAGCCCCGCTCACCGCATCACCATCACAGCCACGCGATCCCGCGGGGCCGGACGAACACGCCTAGTAAAGAGGAGTCCTCACCATGCCCACCTACGACACCCCCGTCCCCATCGACCTTGCCATCGACCTCCAGGTGGGTGCGATCCAGATCATCGCGACCGATCGCGCGGACACGGTGGTCACGGTGTCGCCCACGAACCCGGCGAAGGCCGCCGACTGCCGAGGCGCCGAGGACACCAAGGTCGTCTTCGACGGTGCACGGATCACGATCACGGGACCGAGGCCACGCTTCATCTGGCTCGGCCCGAGCGAGTCGATCGACGTCCAGGTCGAACTGCCCACGGGTTCCCGGCTCACTGCCGAGGTTGCGGTCGGCGGGGTGAGAACCGTGGGTCGCCTTGGCAATACGCGAATCAAGAGCTCGATGGGACCCGTCGATGTCGACCGCACCGGCGACCTGTGGCTGCGCTCGTCACTCGGCAACACGTCTATCGCCTCGGCCGACGGAGCGATCGAGATCACTGCCGACAAGGGCCAGATCCGGATCGGCACGGTGACGGGCGATGCGCTCCTGAAGTCCTCGCACGGGTCTATCCAGATCGACGAGTCCGGCGGCGACGTCGACGCGCGGCTCTCGTTCGGGGACCTGGAGATTCGCAGGGCGCTTGGCTCAGTTGCCACCAAGACCTCCTACGGAAGCATCCAGCTACGCGAAGTCTCGGGCGGGAACATCGAGCTCGACAGCGGATTCGGGCAGGTCAGCGTAGGCGTCCCCCAAGGGATCCCCGTCTGGCTTGACCTGGCCTCAAAGCACGGGCGAGTGCGCAACGAGCTCGACGGCGACAGCGCCCCCGATGCATCAGAGCAGGCCGTCGCAGTGCGCGCGCGAACCCAGGGCGGCGACATCACCATCCACCGCGCGCGATAACTGATTGGGAGCTCGCTACTGCGCAGGCGCCGGGATCGGTGGGTTGCGAATACCCACCAGCACGGTGCTGCCGACGGCGATGCATCGGTTGATGGACTCGCAGCCGAAGCCCGATACGCCGACCGCAGCCCTGATGTCGCCGATCTCGTCGTAGGAGTACGTCACGAAGTTGTCCACCGTTGATGTCACGATCGAGAAGGCGCCGTGCTTTCCGCCGATCATGCAGAAGCCCGCGAGCGGGCAGTCGATCGACGTGTAGTCGGGAAGTTCGTCGACCGGCACGTTGGCGGGGATCGTCTGCTGTGACCAGTCCAGCAGGTTGCCGCCCTGGGTGGTCATGACCTCTCCGGCCTTGCCTACCGCAGCGCACTGCGCCCCGTCAGGCGTGCAGCTGATCGCCGCGATCTCCTGATCGGAGTCCGCGTTCGTCCACCGCCACAGCCAATGCGGCTGGCCCGACGGATCGGGGGACATGGTCCCGATCAGGATGTTGAATTTGATCGCGACGAAACAGGTGACGGGAGCAGTTCGACCCTCGATGCAGGAGATCCCTGTCGGTCGGACCTTGGGGAACTGGTTCGAGCTCCACTGCGTCTTCCCACCGTCGAACGTCGTGTAGATGACGGACTCCTTCGGGCTTACGCACAAGGTGTCCGTAACGCAGGCGATGGCGTCGGCGCCAGCGGCCGACTGAACCGGCCCGTAGAGCGGACGGAACACGTCCATGTCCTCGGTCGCCAGCGCCTCGGTCTGACCGTAGATCTGGCAGGCGATCGACGATGAGCATCGGATCTCCTTGGTGTTCAGCGCACCGCGATCAGCGACCGGCAGTGTCCACAGGGTGCCGCCCGTGATCGACCGGCCGACGTTCTCCTTGCCGCCAGCAATGCAGGTCGGGCTGAGCGCGGCGGGGCAGATGGCAAGGTCGAATCCCGCAACCTCGTTGATCCGCTCGAAGCCGGAGCCGAGGTCGAAGCTCGCATACCAGGCAGCCGCCTTGCCGACTCCGACGCAACTGGCCGTGAAGCAGTCCAGCGCACTGATGATTCCCGGCGCCGGACGCATGGCCCACTTGGTATTCGGGTCGGCGAGCGCGTCGGTGCGAAGCACGTCGCCATCGAGATCGAGTCCGATGCAGGTGTTGTCCACGGGGCAGGACAGGACCTTGACCGTGAGGGCTGCCTGCAGCGGGTTCTTACGGAAGGCACGGGCCGCGCCCCAGGTCGGGGTCGCGTCGATGTTCATGACGGTGAAGTTGCCCTGACCACCGGTTCCCACGCACTGCGTCGCCCCGGCGCAGGCAAGAGCGGCGAAGCGCTTGTCGATGCCTACGGGGGTGTCGAGCATCTTGACCGTCGCGACTCGGATCAAGGCGCTGGACGGATCGGCGTCGCCGCCAGCGGCGACGCACACGTCCGCACTCGCGCAGGCGATCTTGTCGAAGGAGGCGGTTGCGGGGGCGGTCGTCGGGAGCGCAACGCCCGTCCACGACAGTCCGTCGTTGGCCGAGCGCCAGATGCCGCCGTCGACACCGGCGATGTAGCACACGCGGGTCGCTGCGGTCGCATCAAGATCGGGTGCGCAGGTGATCGCCGAACCGATGAGCGTCTTGCGGGTTCCAACGGGGGGAAGCTGCTGCACCGCGGCCCACGTCACGCCGGCATCGGTGCTGCGGTAGACCCACGAGCCGTAGTCGACTGCGGGTGTCTTGGGGCTGGAGACCGCGAGGCAGCTGGTGTCCGAACAGGTCACGCCGACCAGGTCCACCGGGTTGTCCGGGGCCTTCGGGTCCTTCTTGAGGTCGACGAAGGTCCACGCGAGCGGCACCTCATCGGTGTTGGGAGAACGCAGGACCGCCCCGCCCTGGCCGATAGCGACGCACGTATTGGGCGTCACGCACGAGACGGACATCAGCTCTGGTCCGTAGTTCGTCCAGTTCCAGCCGCTGGGTACCTGGATCGCGGGAGCGGCGGCGCGAACTTCCACCGCCTGCGTCGTTCCCGCTAGCGCGAGCGACATGGCCGACGTCGCGAAGACGACTAGCGCGGCAATCACAGATGTTTGGTTTCGTGCCCAGGTAGGTAACATGTCGAAGTGAACAGCTCCCGCGTTGGACGCGCCAGCAAACCGCGCCATTGGATTTTCGGGAGCATAGCGCTTTCCGCGCTTCTTCTTCCCATGGCGTACGCGCTGCCAGGAGCGGCAGCAGCTGAGTCCTTCGTGCGCGTCGACGATGTGAAGCTTCAACGCACCGAAGGCAAGGCCGTTATCACCGCCCACGTGACATGGAACGCCAATGGTGCCGCCGATCAAGGGATGACCATCGGCGATCTGCGTCTCGTCGCGGTGAGCGAGCAAGGACATCTGCCGTACGTCTTGGACACCAATTCCCGTGATGTAACTGCGGACCTGAGCCGCGACGTGAGTTTCACGATCGACGACGAGCGTGCGCTCGCAGCGATGCGCGACGGCAACCGCATCGTTCTGACCGCCAGCCAGCATGCGCTGCCCGGACAGGTCACGCGCTCTAGTCGCACCTACGTGACCGTTGCTGAGGTGCAGCCTTACGGCTCTCCGCAGCCCAATATCGGCACGAAGGACTGTTCCGACATCCCCGTCGTCCCCGGGGCAATGCTCCGCTACTGCGATCTGGTCGGCGCGAACTTCGACGGCGCGCTCGTATCGATCCACGATCCCAAGAGCGCCGAGGGCAAGAGGCCGAGTCTGAGCACGCGCATGGAGCGGGCTGACCTCACTGGATCAACGGCGGTGCGCTCGGACTTCAGCGGCGCGAGCGTCGCCGGGGGCCGCATGAACGGAGTCGACCTGCGCAGGGCCAAGCTCGACAACCTCTCGCTCGCCGGGGCCGAGGCAATCGAGCTCAATGCGCGAGGCGCGACGAGTGACAAGGACGCGGAGGACTCCGGCGCGAACCTATTCCGCGCCAATCTCGCCGGGGCTGACCTGCGCGACACCATCTTCCGTGGCATCTCCGTAGGCCGTGCCCGCTTGGACGGCGCCCAGTTGCAGGGCGCCGTGTGGGAATCCATCGCCGATGGCGCGACATTCCGCAGCGCGGACCTCTCCGGCGCGAGCCTCGGTGCGTCTGTGCTCAACTATGCGGACCTCTCTGACACGACCCTGACGGGTTCGACACTGACCGACCTGCAGCTGGCATGGACGTGGCTGTGCCGCACGAAGCTTCCCGCAGGCTCGGTACTCGACGGTTCGCGAGACTGCCGCACGCCCGTCGAGCAGGCTCGAGTGCCGCTGCCGAATCCAGACCGAGCCACGCCGTACGTGACCATCACCAGCGACAGCATCAGCGACGGCCCCGGGCCGCGCACGGTGAAGGCGCGCATCAACTGGAACGCCGACTCGGCCAAGTCGAGCGGATGGGGCATGACGACCGGTGACCTGCGCCTGATCGCTGTCGACTCATCGACCGGCGTCGCGACCGTGCTCGATACGCAGACCTACTCGGACATGGCCGCCAACCCGGACTACGAGGTCACGATCGACAACCCCGGCAAGCTCGAGGCCATGGCGCGAGGCAACCGCATCGTGCTGACGGCCACGCAGCACGCGCCCAAGCCGCGCGGAGGCAACGTCACGACGCGCAGTTACGTGACCGTGAACGTCCTGCAGCGCGGACCAGGGCTGGGCCAGATCGGTCACCTCGACTGCTCTCGCTTCGCCCTGGTCGCCGATTCGCCTCTCAGCCTCGACTACTGCGACCTGTCGGGGGCGATGCTCGACTACGCCGCCTTGAACGGGAGCTTCCTGCGCAAGGCCGACCTATCCGGCGCCACGATGCAGAACGGCGTGTTGAGGGCAATGGCCCTGGACGGTGCGCGGCTCGGCAGCGTCAACGCATCCGGCGCGAACTGGGCGAACGTCTCGGCCTTCGATGCGTGGGCACCGAAGCTGGACCTGAGCTCGTCGACCGTCGTCGGCAGCCCGCTGTATGCGCGCAACCTCGATGGAGCCAACTTCAATCGCAGCACGCTCTCGGACTCGCCCCTCGTCGCCGCATCACTTCGTCGCGCGACCTTCACCAACGCCCGCCTGATCCATCCCGACCTGGCATACACCGATCTCTTCAACGCCAGGCTCGACGGAGTCAACGCAATGCTCAGCAACCCCTCGCTGTTCCTCGCGAACCTGGCCAGCGCGGACATGACCGGATCGACGTGGAATGTCAACGAGTCGGGCCTGAATCCCTGGCTGTGGGCCACGCTGTGCAAGACAGACCTGCCGTCCGCCTCGTTCCAGATCAGCGGGGACCGCGACTGCACCCGCTAGCTGATGGGGTGCCGAGTGGTCTGCGTGAGGGTCGCGATAACGACGAAGCGGCCGGGCGGGTTGCCGTACCGGTCGCGGCGATGCTCACCGCGAGCCGCGTCCTCCTGCGTCGCGCACGTGGAGATCGTCAGGTACTCGTTCTCGGCTGGCTGGCCGACGTGGAAGGGGCGAGGTGCCAGCTGCTTCGCGCGCCCGGCCTCGGTGAAGAAGTTGATGTATCGGGGTCGGCGATTGACCGAGTAGGTGTAGGTCGTGTCGGATCTGCCCGCGCACTTCACGCGCACCTTCACTCGATCGCCGCGCTCCATGTCAACCAGGTCATGAAGCGGCCCTCCGGCGGTATTTCGGTGACCGTCAACGTGGAAGTTGCCCGTCTGCCCTGGCTCGACGCCGCCTGACCGTCCCACGGGCGAAGCGAGGATGCCGGTGTTCTGAATGGCGGTGCCCCTACCGTCGTCGGGCGAACCGTCGTAGAACTGCACCGGCTCGTGGACGTTGATTCTCGCGATGTTCATCGTCGTCGAGCATCCGGTTGCGCGGGATTCGGCCGACGCTGACACGGGAATCGACCCGATACCCGCAGCGGTCAGCGCCATAGCGACACTCGGATCTTGGGGACTATGCGCATCACCGCTCCTTCGTGGCCCGAGAACTCAAACTCACCTTCAGACCACTATGCGCCTACGATTCGGCCATGTCGAGCCGCGGAATCATGGACGCGGGAATGCTGCGCAGTGTGAGACAGCCCGTCGAGCGGCGCCTGCTGGGCATGCCAGTCCGCGTATGGACCCTCGCCATGTGGCTCACCGTGGCGTTCATCATCGACGTGATCTCCTTCACCCTCCCGTACAACAACGACAGCCCGCTCACGCCTCGCATCGTGGGACTTGCCTTCACCGTTGGCTCCGTGGCCGTGATGATCAGGCTCGGTGATCGGACGCCCACCTGGCTTATCCACATGGCACTCGTCATCTCGATCGGATTCATGCTGTGGCTGACGGCTGTGTCCGAGACGCCGACCGGTGCGCTGACCGCGATGATGATCCTGCTCGTCGTCGCTGCCTACACCGCCTACACCGCCTACACGATGTCGTACGTCCAGGCAGTCATCTACGTGGGCGCCTGTGCGATCGGCATGCTCTTCTCGTTCGCAATCGCCGACCGCTTCGAGGTGCTCATTCTCCCGTGGGCAATCATCACCCTCATGGGCTTCGCCCAGATCGTGATCCTGGGAACGCTCGTCTCCGACCTCAAGCACCAAGTCGTGATCGACCCGCTCACCGGCCTCCTCAACCGCGCCGGACTCGAGCTCGTCACGTCATCTCCCGAAGCCGACCGGCGGCTGCCGGAACCGCGCGCGATCATCGTCATCGACCTGGATGACTTCAAGGCCGTCAATGACGCGCACGGCCACGCGGTAGGCGACCAAGTCCTCAGCGACGTCGGGGCAACGATCCTTCGTGTGTGCCGGACCGAGGACATTGCCGTGCGCTCCGGCGGTGATGAGTTCGTCCTGCTCCTGCCGAATACAGACGAAGCCACCGCGGTCGCCCTCGCCAGGCGACTGGAGAACGAGGTCGCCGCGGCGTGCTCGACCGGCGTCTCTCCTTGGAGCGGCAACGAGCCGCTTGACCACGCCATCGCGAGAGCCGACCACCTCATGTACCAGCGCAAGGCGAACCGCCGGCCCGACTAGCCGATGCGCACCTTGATCCATCGGATCTTGCCGTTGGGCAGCTCGACTCCGACGTTGTAGGTGCCCGTCTCGGCGATCGTCAGCGCGGGGAGGGTGAGGTCTCCGTTCCTCGCGGTCGTCAGCGCCGCGAGGGGAGCACGCTTCTTGTCGATGACGATGAAGACCTCAACCTCGGCCCGGTTGGGCAGGCCCTCGACCACCGCTTGGAAAGGCTCCCCCGCCGTTGCGTCCACGAACGGTGCCCGGGCGATCGACGTCGCGGGCGGTCGGGCGGCCTGCGTGTCATCCAGCCGGTTGGCCGCGGCCTGCGATACGAGGGTCACTCCCGTGGCGACCGGTCGAGGTGCAGTCGGATTGGTGCTTCCCGTCGGAGGGGTGAACACCGGCGGTGTCGAGACCGCTACCGACGGTACGATCCCGCTGGTCGGCGAGGTCGGAGTCGTCGGAGTCGTCGACCCGGTCGACGGCGTTGTCGATGACGACGAGGCCGGGGTGCTCGACGAGGACCCCGTGGAAGCAGGCGCGGCAACGCCCTGGCTACCGAGTCCAAGGCTGCAGCTGACCGTGCCACTGAAGAGGGCGTGTCCCTCGCCGGCGCTGCCCGAACCGGTGCCGAAGATGCTGTCGTCTCCCCAGACGACCTCCTTGACCCCGCTCACGCACGTCGAGCTGGGCGTCACGGCGAAGCCCTCGAAGTTGTTGACTGGCAGGCTGGCCGGGCGGGCGTACACCTTCTCCGGAACGAATGCTCCGGTCCCGCTGACCTTGAGGAGAACTGCGGTCACTCCGCAGGTGTTGTCGCATACCGCCCAGATCCGCCTGAGGTCGGCGTCGTACTGCACCTCCATGACGCGGCTCAGTCCCGTGCTCACCGCGGCGATGCGCCGGAAGGTGCTGTCGCTGTTGAGCGCATACGCGTAGAGCTTGCCGTCGTTCTCGAGTGCGGCGAAGTAGAGGCCGGTGCCGTGCAGCGGATAGCTGCTAGGCCGGTATGTGGTGCCGGTCGACTGGTCGACGAAGCCATTCGCCGTGAGGTAGCTGTCAGGGACGAAGGTGACGCCTTCGAAGCCGAGGTTCGCGCCGCCCGACGCGAGCTCGGGGAACTCTGCGGTGAGGTTCCACTGCCGCGTTGCTGTCAGCGTCGTCCCGACGGCGTTCGGGTCGAACCGGAGAACCGAGTTGAGCGGCACCGAGTTCGCCGTGTTGTCACGCTCACTCGTGACGTAGAGCGCTCCGTCCGGCCCGATGGTCAGGCCCTCGGAGTCCGGCTCTCCAGTTCCTCCGGGGAAGGAGATCTGCTTGCCGTTCTCCCAGCCCGTCGCCGGAACCCACAGGCCACCCTGCTTGACGAGCTTGAAGATCCAGCTCTTGTTCTTCACGGCCCACAGAACGCTCGGGTCCGCCTTGTCGAAGATCAGGCCGCTGATGTCACGACCTTCTGGCCCGGTCGTCGTCTTCCATGCGCACTGGTTGTCCGCCACCACCGGGGCGCTGCTTCCCGGCCATGCCTCTGCGCCGCTCGGCGTCGCGCCGGTACCGCTCGCTGCTTCCGGCTGGCACAGCAGCGCGGGAGGAGTGCTGCCGCCCGAGTCGCGGACGCTGGTGGGAGTGGAGGTTCCGAGCGTGCTCGCTCCCGGCGAACCGACGAAGGCCCCCGCGGACGACCACGAACCCTCGGCGTCAGCGACGGTGGAGCGAGTCCAGGTCGAGAACGTGTTCAGGCCGACGTTGGCCGCGCTAACCCAGGCCGACGCGGTGTCGGTGCGCGGACCCTTAGCGGGATTCCCGTCGGCCGCCTGATCGTTGTAGGTGACTCGGTCCACGAGCGTCCCGGTGCTGTCGAAGATGTTCGGCTCGTCGGCACGACCCAGGTTCGCCAGGTTGCCGCCGATGACCTTCACCGTGGACTTCAGGCCCCACTCGGACCGAAACGCCGTGTCCGTGGACTCGGACAAGATCACTGACTCCCCCGCGGCAACCATGCCGAAGCCGGACAGGCTCACCGTGCCAGCGGTCCGGCTGTCGTCATCGAACGACCAGCCCGTGAAGTCCTGGGCCGCAGTACCGACATTGGTCAGCTCGACGAACTCCGAACCGTTGTACTCGACCTCCGTGATCTGGATGTCGGGAGTCCCTGCCGGAGCATCGGGAGCAAGGGTCGAGACGCCCGGCGAGCCGATGAAGCCGTTTGCGGAGGTCCACGAGCTCTCGGCATCGCCGACCGTGGATCGGGTCCACGCCGAGAAGGTGTTCGCACCCAGGCTCGCCTCGCTCGCCCATGCCGACGCGGTGTCGGTGCGCGGTCCCTTCGCGGGATTCCCGTCAGCCGCCTGGTCGTTGTAGGTAACGCGGTCGACCAGCGCACCGGTACCGTCGAAAATGTTCGGCTCGTCGGCTCGGCCCAGATTGGCCAGGTTGCCTCCGATGACCTTTACCGTCGAAGCCAGGCCCCATTCGGTGCGGAACGCGTCCGCCGTGGCCTCGGACAGGATCACTGACTCGCCGGCGGCTACCGAGCCGAAGGCCGCGAGGCTCACCACGCCGGGGGTACGAGAGTCGTCGTCGAACGACCAGCCAGTGAAGTCCTGCGCCGCGTCACCGACGTTGGTCAGTTCCACGAACTCCGAACCGTTGTACTCGACCTCCGTGATCCGGATGACGGCGGCGGGATCAGCCTGAGCGGGAATGCTCAGGAAGACCAAGCTTGTTGCGGAGACGGTCAGGGCAGCAAGAGCGGCGACACAGCGCACGGTTCGACGGGGCATGCCGCATGTCTAGTCAGGCTGTGCACTTGCAAGACATGCAGAAGATGAACGCAGTCCGAACTTGCCGGGACGAATCTGTGCTCGTTGGCTCAGGGCCAGTAGGTGTCATGCCGGAGCATGAACTCGGTTCGCTCTTCCTGGGTCATCGGAGTCTCGGCGATGGCGGCCAGCGTCTCGAAGTAGTCCTCGCGCGGCGCACCGGGCGCAAACAGGACCAGCATCGACGCGAAGTCGGAGCCCCGGAATCCGTGCAAGCCGCCTTCGGGAACGAACATGAAGTCCCCGGGACGACCGGACTTCCATCCACTCCCGTCGAACAGCTCGACCTCACCCGAGAGAACGTAGAACGACTCGTTGATCGACCGGTGGAAATGCGGCTCCGGGCCTGAGAGGTCCGGGCCGACGGTCCATCGGTACAGACCGAACGTGCCCCCGGTCTGGTCTCCTGTCGCGAGGTACTCGCACGTCCCACCATTGCGGTACCGAACTTCAGGCTCCGTGTCGCTCGGCCGGATCCGCGCCGACACCTCCCCGACCGTGCCTCGGAATAGGTCGGGCGGGTACGGGCGGTGCAGCGGTCCGGTCACGTGAACGAACGTAGCAAGAGGTGCTGCAAGGAAAGATGGAACCGACCTGCTGCTCGGCAACCCGCTACACAGGAGTCTCGGCCACCGCCGTGGTTCCGCTGCGCCTGGCCCGTCGGCGTCGCGCGCGGTCGAGCAATGCCATCGTCGGTGTCGCCGCGACACCGTGAATCAGGATGGAGCCGAGGATCACGACCGTCACTATCGCCCAAAGTCGGTCGTCTCCTGGGAAGCTCCCGTTCTGCAGGCCGTAGGCAATGTAGAACAGGGAGCCGACTCCGCGGACGCCGAAGAAGGCGATGACGGCTCGTTCGCGCGGGCCGGTCTTGCCTGGAGTGAGTGCTAGCCACCCGGCCAGCGGCCGGATGATGAGCAGGATTGCGACGGCCAGCAGGATGTCAGGAACAGTCAGCGGCTCAAGGATGCCGCGAGCGACTGCGCCCCCAAGAAGCACGAGAACTGCGACCGTGAGCAGTCTTTCGATTTGCTCGACGAAGGAATGCAGGACCGAGTGCAGCCCGTGCCTGCGTTCAGCCGCCCTGATCGTGCACGCGCATACGAACACTGCGACGAATCCATAGCCCTCGGCGACCTCTGCTGCGCCGTAGGCAATGAACGTGGCGGCGAGCGCAATGAATCCGTCGGCCTTGTCCGTGAAACCGAGCCGCTGCGAGAGATCGGAGAAGAACAGCTTCCGCAGTAGCCATCCCGATGCCAGCCCGACGAGGATTCCGACGCTCAGCCGCCAGACCACATCGATCAGAAGCCACTCTCCGAGCCAGCCGGCGGGAGCCAGGCCGGCAAGGCTGATCGCGATCGCCGCGTATACGAACGGAAAGGCCAGGCCATCGTTGAGGCCCGCCTCGGAAGTGATCGCGAAGCGAGCCTCGTCGTCGGCGCCCTCCTCGTCCTCAGTCAGCGGTTCGCTGACCTGAACCTCGCTCGCAAGCACGGGATCGGTCGGCGCGACTGCCGCGGCCAGAAGCAATGCGCTGGCAGCCCCGAGCCCGAGCCCCCACCAGCCCAGGAGCGCCACCGCCGCGATCGAGATCGGCATCGTCACCGCGAGCAGCCGCCAGGTCGTCGACCACGTGCGCCAGGCGAACGCCCTGTTGATCGCAAGTCCCGCGCCCATGAGCGAGACGATCACGCACAACTCGGTCAGGTGCAGCGCGACCCACGAGTGCTGCGTGGGGTCCGGATCCGGCAGGTCGGGGAACAGCGCGAACGCGACGATGCCCGCGCCGACAAACACCATCGGCATGGATACCGGGACTCGGCCGAGGAGTCGAGGAAGAAGCGCAGCGATCAGCGTGGCGATACCGACGATCAGGTACACCAGCCCGGCGGGGTCGAACGTCACGGGGGCTTCCTCTCGGGCTCAGTCGTGCGGTGTGCGCCCACTGTCCGCCGCGGCTGCACTGCTCCGGGTACCCGTTCGAGGACGGAACCAACCGTCGGGCCTGCCTAAGGCGCCTGAGGCTGCGCGCTTCATAAATAGGGCATCGTCCCCATGCCCTGGCCTACCTCAGACGCGCAGGCTCGATTCATCAAAGAAGCCAGATGCCGTCGAAGGAGAAGGCCATGACACCCGCACTGACGATCGAGACGATCCAGGCCGAGAATGCCTACCGCCACGGCCAGAACCGCCGATCGATGGCGAAGAACGGCGAACTGCGCTCAGGCACCGACCGTCGCCGCCACACCGTGGCGCGCGCGCGGCCGAAGTTGCGCACCCTCTTCCGGAGCGCCAGATTGACGTTCCGGTCGGTGTGACGATTGCTTGGTCCGTCCACGAGGATGGCGGGGTGCCGCCGCTCTCGCTTCCGCCGGCCGGCGCCCTTGTGGGGCGTGCGGGCGATCTCGCGGCCCTGGCCCGGGTGATCGGGCTTTCGTCGGGAACACCGGAGTCCACCGCGGTCGTCCTCGCCGGGGATGCCGGCGTCGGCAAGACACGGCTCCTGGCCGAGCTTTCCGCCGAGGCGACTCGGTCTGGCTGGCGGGTACTGCGCGGCAACTGCCTCGACCTTGGTGATTCGACGCTCTCGTACCTACCGTTCACGGAGATGTTCGGACGCCTCGCGGTCGACGAGCCCGCGCTCAGTGAGCTGCTTCTCGCTGACGGACCTGGCCTCGCCAGACTGATGCCGGTCCGGCGTCGTCTCGGCGGGACCAGTGACCCGGGCGGCGACCGCATCCAGCGGATGGAGCTGTTCGACACGGTCGAGCAGGCACTACGACGTCTTGCGGCCGACGTTCCGTTGCTCGTTGTGGTCGAGGACGTGCACTGGGCGGACCGCTCGACCCGCGAGATGCTCAGCTTCCTGTTCGCGCGCGGCATCCCGGGCGCCACGATCGTGACGTCCTATCGAAGCGACGACCTGCACCGACGCCATCCGCTGCGTGCAACCCTGGCCGAGTGGGCGAGGACGCCGGGCGTCACGCGCATAGCCCTGCCCCCGCTGGCCGACGACGACGTGCGCGTCCTCGTGCGCTCCCTGGCTCCCGGCGCGATATCTGACCGCGACGTGCGCAGCATCGTCGAGCTCGCGGAGGGCAACGCGTTCTTCACTGAGGAGCTGGTCGCTGCACGATCGGTGAGCGGAGGCACGCTCTCCACCGACCTCACCGACCTTCTCCTCGTTCGCATCGACCAGCTCGATGATGCTGCTCGGCACGTAGTTCGGGCCAGCTCGGTGGCCGGGCGCCGGGTCTCGCACGAACTGCTTGCACACGTGGTCGATCTCGATACCGCGCGGCTCGACGAGGCGATCCGAGATGCGGTCGACGGAAACGTCCTCGTGGCCTCCGCCACGGGTGGCTACTCGTTCCGACACGCGCTTCTCGCCGAGGCCGCCTACGGGGATCTCCTGTCCGGAGAGCGAATGCGACTGCACGCGGCGTACGCGCGCGCAATCGCCTCGCGTGAGGTCGAGGGGACAGCAGCCGAACTGGCACGGCACGCGCGGCTGGCGGGAGATGTCCGCACCGCCGTCCTCGCCAGCATCCAGGCCGGCGACGAGGCCCTCGCCGTGGGCGGACCTGACGAGGCGGCGCAGCACTACGAGCTGGCACTCGAACTGCTTGGCAGGGACGCGCCGGATACCGACTCGTACGGTGTCGACGTCGTCGAGCTGACGCTGAGTGCTGCCGATGCAACCGCGGCGGCGGGACGGGTTCACCGCACCCTCGCACTCCTCCAGGCACAGCTTGAGGCGCTGCCGGATTCCGCACCGGACCATGACCGCGCCGCTCTGCTGGTCGCGCTCGCGAGCACGTGCTTCCTCTTTGATACCAGCCTCGACCTCCTACAACTGACGACCGAGGCGGCACAGCTCGTTCCGGCGGAGCCGCCCACGCCGCTGCGTGCTCGATTGGCCAGCATCCGTGCGCGCGCGTTCGCCGTGTTCGACCAGCCTGACGAGGCCGCTCGATGGGCGATGGAGGCCCGCGGGCTGGGCGAGCGGCTCGGTCTCGTCGGTGTCCTGGCGGAGGTGGCGGTCACGCGGCCGACCTCGACCAGCGAGCCGGCGATCCGGATTCCTCACGAGTGGCGCTCGAGCTCAGCGCTGCCGACGCGCGCGCCGCGGGCGAGCTCATGGCCGAGCTCCGGAGCCTGTTCAAGCTCGGCGGACTGCACTTTGGCCTCGGCCGATTCGATGATGCGCGAAACGTCTACGGCCAGCTCGTCGACCGCGCTCGCGAGGCCGGCAGGCCGTGGGCGCCCTACGGCCTGCCGGTCGTGTCATGCGTTCTCTCGTCGAGTACGTCACCGGCGACTGGGACGAGTCGCGGCGCTTGGCCGACGTCAGCGGAGAGACGTGCCCGGCCCTGGCCGAGGCCTACCTCAACGCTGTCGGCCTCGCGGTGGCCGCCGGTCGCGGCGATGCATCGGCGTTGCCGCTACTCGGCGTCCTTCGCGGGTGGTGGGAACGAGAGGGGCTCATCGGAGTCCTCTCCGGCGGGACTGCGATCGACCTGCACGGAGACCTCGGCGACCTTGCTGCAGCGACCGAAGCCCATCGCGACGTCATCGAGACGCTCAGCGGCGTGTGGGAGTCACCGACCTTCCAGGCCCAGATTCGACTCAACGCCCTGCTGCTCGGGCAACTAGCAAACGAGGCGTCACGGGTCGGCCGCGATGAGCGCGCGACCCTTGCCGACCGAGCACCCGGACTCGTCACATCGGCCATACTCGCCGCCGACATTGGCGCGAGCCATGGCTCGGGCTATCGCGGACCGGAGAGCGAGGCGTGGCTGGCGCGACTCCACGCGGAGGACGCACGGCTGCGATGGATCGCCGGCTCGCTGACATCGCCCGAGGCTCTCGTCGGTGCCTGGCGCGAATCGACGGAGGCGTTCGTGCGGTTCGGCCATGTCTTCGAGGCTGCGCGATCGCGGGCACGCCTCGCGGCGGTGCTCGCGGCGACCGGCCACGCCGACGAGGCGGCGACGCAGGCGGCGGACGCCCGTGCGGTCGCCCTCCGGCTGGGCGCCGACCCACTTCTCCGAGAACTCGACAGTCACTTCCCGCCCACGAGCCGAGACCGGCCGGCACCGGCGGAGCGCCTCAACTCACCGCTGACGACGCGCGAGCACGAGGTGCTCGTCCTCGTCGCCGCGGGACGCAGCAACAAGGAGATCGGGCAGCAGCTGTTCATCAGCACCAAGACGGCCAGCGTCCACGTCTCGAACATCCTCGCCAAGCTCGGGGCATCGGTGCGCACGGAGGCCGTGGCCCTCGCCAGGCGTCGAGGCGACCTGAGCGACTGACTTGTAGCGGGATATGCACCCGTGTAGCAAAACCCAATAAGGGCGCATAAACCCTTACACTTCCCGCATGGATGCGGTTCAGAACCCCTTTGAGCCCGGGGCGGGCCGCCCTCCCGCGGCCCTCGTCGGACGTGACGACTCGATCGGCCAGTGGCAGACCAACCTGAGCCGGATCGAGGCCGGCCGGTCCGGGCGGCCGGTGGTCCTCTACGGACTTCGCGGCGTGGGCAAGACCGTCCTGCTCACCCGACTCGCAAAAGAGGCCGAAGGCCGGTCGTGGATCGTCGCCCAGCTCGAGGCCGGAACGGGCAAGTCGCTGCGAGCGAGCCTGAGCGAGAAGCTCCAAGGCCCGCTGGCCGATCGAGCGCTGCCTACTGCCGGCCAGAAGTTGCTGCGCGGGATCAAGACCGCGGCGAGCTTCTTCCACGTGACTTATGACGCGTCGGCATCGACGTTCACGTACGGACTCGACCTCAGCACGATTGGTGGCGGGGGCGCCGACACCGGCCACCTGGAAGCCGACCTCAACAAGCTCGTCCTCGACCTCGCCGCGGCAGCGGCAGAGCAAGGACGCGGCCTGGCCATTCTCATCGACGAGGCGCAGGACCTCACGACCGACGAGCTAGTGGCGGTGTGCGTCGCCGCGCACCTGGCCAGCCAGCAGGGGACGGCATTCCTGATCGCCCTCGCCGGGCTGCCGAGCCTGCCGCGCGTGCTGTCCGAGGCCAAGTCGTATGCCGAGCGCCTGTTCGACTTCCAGGAGATCGAGCGACTGTCCGACGACCTCGCGCGCCTCGCGCTGACCGAGCCCTGCGAGCAGGAAGGAGTCACGTGGAATGCCGACGCCGTCGACTTCGTGGTCGCGAAGACATCCGGCTATCCGTACTTCCTGCAGCAATACGGGCAGGAGACGTGGAACGAGGCAGAAGAGGACGTCCTCACGCTGACCGATGCGAGGGTTGGCGCCGCGCGCGCCCAACTGGCATTGGATACCGGGTTCTTCCGCTCGCGGTGGGAACGAGCGACACCAAGCGAGAAGCGATACCTGCGGGCGATGGCTTACGACGGCGATGACGGTAGCTCGGCCGGGGAGATCGCCGATCGCCTGAGCACCAAGACCACAAGCCTCGGGCCGTCGCGGGCGAACCTGATCGGCAAGGGGCTGATCTACGCCCCCGCCCATGGCCGCGTCGCGTTCACGGTCCCGGGAATGTCCGACTTCATCAATCGCCAGATCGAGGACTGAAGGACGTCGCCCGCCTCCTGCAATAGCCGCGCGACAGCAACCCAATCGGACTACGGTCGTCGTGCGGAGATCGTGGCGGCATGACGCGGGCCACGCGCGAGGGAGGGCCGCCCCATGAAGCGTCTTTCGACAAAACTTTCGTGGTTGGCGGTCGCTTCGGCGGTCGTGGGGTCGCTCGTGATCGGGATCCCCGCTCAAGCGGCCAGCAGCAGCGGTCTCAGTACGGCCACTCGGCAGCAGACGATGCAGCTGATCGCCTTCAACGGCATGTACAGCCTGGCGGGCACTCCCAGTGGCTTCCTTCTTATCGATGCCGTCATGAGCAAGCCAGTGAAGCGCCCCGAGCCGCAGTACACGGTAACTCTCAACGTCTCCCTTGACGGAACCTCGTCGACCTCTGCGACCTTCACCGGCACCTTCGACGGAAACCGCCTGCGCCAGACGTCTGGAATGGCCCTCGATCTCACGTTCACACGCCGAAGCCACGGCCTCGGTCCGACGGCATCCGTCAAGGGCATGGTCACGCTGCCGGGCGCGCAGCCAGTGTCGGTGTCGGGAGTGACGTACGACAATCCGATCCAGTCCGACTTCTGGAACGACCACACGTTCTACGTGACGCCTGCTGCTGCAGGTCGAGCGCCGATACCCGCGGCGCGGATCAGCAAGGACGGCAACCTCTACTACGACGGCGGTCGCAACGACGGACGGCTGTCACTTGTGCCCGAGTACTCCTACAACCTGGACATGTACTACTTCGTGTTCGATGACCCCGCCGGCTCCCAGACGTCGTTCATCATGGGCACGTCGGGCAATCAGGGCTTCGCGATGAACAACATGGTCGTCAAGGACAACGAGCCGGTATCCACGCGAAACCTCACGACTGTTCCTCGCGGCGTGGCGCCGAGTTCGAAGAACTGGTACCCCGACTTCCACCTGACTCAGGGTCCGACGACGATGCAGGTCGGCGGTGATGTCTCGCTGGCCGACTACAGCGCGTACTTCCCGATCCAGTTCGCCGACCGGAAGTCCAACCCCAAGGCCTTCTTCTCCATTGCCGGGACCACGCTGTCCTTGCTGCCTGGGATCGAGCAGGCAGTTCCCGGATCGAATCCCGGGAGTCTCTACAGCGTCCTCATCACGATGTCGCTGGACGGCGTGAAGACGCGCAGTTACTACTTCGACACGTCCGAGCGCATGTCGTTCGATGGCCGCACGCTGCGCAAGCCCAAGCAGAAGATCGAGGTGACGTTCACCCGCGAGTACGACGCGAAGGCGGGATCCGTCTTCTCCATGGAAGGCACGATCGGATCGAAGAAGGTCAGCGGCAAGTCACCGTTCAATCCGGTTCCGATCGGTGAGTTCGCCGCGACCATGAAGGACGTGAGCGGGACGAACACCTTGGTGATCACGTCATCCGGCGAGATCACCATGAACGGACTGCCGCTGGCGAACTACGAGTACGTGCCGTCGATGTACATCGTCGCCGGGCCGATCCCGGGCACCACGCTGACTCCCCAGCCGATCACGTTGATCTCGCTCGGACACGGTGGTGCCAGCGGCATCAGCGCCATCGTGACGATGAACTACGGCTTGCCCCAGGCCAAGACCATCAACGTGTACCAAATCGCTCCGAAGTCGTAGTCGACTGCGAGTTCCGGCTCAACCACGTCGTCTCTGATAGTTCACAGCCTATATTGATCTCGCATTCTGACAGCACGTAGACTATGCTCAATCCCGTTAAGTATAGATCTAGAACTATCAAGGAGCGAGGATGCGATATCCGCAGGCCGACAGTGCGCGCAGCATGCTCGACTCCGCCGTCGCGTCCGACGCCGAGGCTCTCACCCGATTGCGCAGGCCCGCGCAAGGGTGGCTGAGGACGGTGCGAGAGGCGCTGAACATGCCTCAGCGGGAGCTCGCTCGCCGGCTGGGTATCTCTCAGCCTTCCGCGCAAGCGCTAGAGCAGCGCGAGGTGGTCGGCACCATAACCCTCGAAAGCCTCGAACGGGCAGCCAACGCACTCGGGTGTGATCTGGTGTACGCGCTGATCCCGCGCCAGCCACTTGAGACAACCCTTCGGGAACAGGCCGCGAAGGTGGCGAGGGCTCAGTGGAGTGCAGTCGAACACACGATGGCGCTCGAGGACCAGACAGTCCCTCCCGATGGCAGTGTCGTGGAGGAGCTCACGCGCCGGACGATGGCCGCGGGCACCGCTGTGTGGCGAACGGATGCTTGAGCAGAAGGGGTCCGGGCAGACACCGCTGACGGAAGAACAGAAGGCGGGCCTCCTTCTCCCACTGACGAACCAAGCAGAGCTGAATGCCGCCGAGGCCGCTGCCATCGCAAAGGCACGCACCTGGGCAATGGTGCGGTCCCGTCCACTCAGTAGCGACCAGGTCCTGCGGGAGGAATGGCTGAAGAAGCTTCACAGGCGCATGTTCTCCTCGATCTGGAAGTGGGCGGGTAGCTACCGACGGGAGGAGGTCAACATCGGAGACGTGGCCTGGTGGCAAGTACCAACAGCGATGCGCGAAGCGTTGGACGACGCAAGGTCCTTGGTGGAAGGTCGCGAAGCGAACGCAATGACTCTGACCGAGGTCGCCGTCCGAGTCCAGCACAAGCTTGTGCTCGTACATCCGTTTCCCAATGGCAACGGTCGGTGGTCGCGGCTCGTGGCCGACCTACTGATGCGTTCCACAGGCGCACGGCCACTCAGCTGGGGCGGCGGCCCGAACCTTCAAGATCCGGGCGAGACGCGCGATTCTTATCTGGCAGCACTCCGTTCAGCCGATCGCGGAGACTTCGACGCCTTGATCGCGTTCGCGAACTCCTAGAGGGCCGCTCTCTTGTAGTTCGTGGAACGATTGTGCCGTGGCCTCCGCTTCCATTCCCGAGACTGACCTGGCGCACATCCAAAAGTGGTGCCGTGACAAGGTCCCGGCCGAACATGCTCATCAGATCAGGGTCGTGGCGAACGTCGATGGTCGCCATGTCGTCATCGCTGAAGAGCGTTCGCCGTCCTACGGCGGAGCAGAAGGAACATGGGATTCCCATCCTCTTGCCCGCCTGACCTACGTCACCTCGAGGCGCGAATGGAATCTGGCGGTTAGCACCGACGCAGACCGGTTCCGTCGATACGCGCCATGGCCGACCGGATCCTTGAAGTCGTTACTCGACGAGATCGACGACGATCCGACGAACATCTTCTGGGGCTGAGCGAGTTCAGGCTGCGCGTAGCAGCCGCTAGCGGCTCTCGATGGCGGCGTGCTGCACGCAGGTTCGGGCGGTGGGACGAGCCTCCAAGCGTGCGGCCGGAATCGGCTGGAGGCACACTTCGCAGATTCCGTATCCGCCCTGCTCCAGTCGTTCAACAGCCATCTCTATTGCGGCGAGGTGCTGTTCGGCCCCGCGTATGAGTGATGACAGTTGGGCCCGCTCGTAGGCGATGGTCTGGCCCTCGGGATCGTGTTCGTCATCGGCATTGGAGTCCACCGATGCGGCGATGACGGACCCGAGATCCTTGGTCAATGCTGCCAGTCGGGAGTTGACCTCGGCCCGCTCCTCCCGCAGGCGATGCGCAACGGCGCCGGGGTCCGGGCCTGGCTCGTCCTCCTCGGACGACGATCGGTCAGACGGTTCCGTCATCTGCACAGCATCCCTCCAGAAGCGGACATCTGCGATGCGGAATCGCGGGTCAGGGCAGGATGCGCCCATGACTACCCATGACCCGATCGAATCAGGCGGGATCCGCCATGTCGTTCACATCCGGCTCGATCCCGCCCTGGACCACGATCTGCGGGCCTCACTGGAGACCGACCTTCGTCAGCTGGCCGACGAGCATCCGCATGCCACGCGCGCAACCCTGCATCGGGACCTCGGTCGCCGGCCCGAGGCGCCCGTGTCGGCCACCTGGATGGTGTGCCTCGACTTCGTCTCAATGGCCGACTTCGAGGCGTACCTGGCCAGCCCGACGCATCGGGACTTCCTGGCGAACCATCAGCCGTCGATGGCCTACATCAGCGCGATCCAGGTGCCGCTTGACGGGTTCGCCTAGGAACTGGTCCGGCCCGCCCACGCGGTCGCGGGCAGGCCGCGCACTCCCGGGTCTGCCACGAAGATCGCACCGGAGTCGGGCGATGCGGCTCGCTCGCTCGCGCTCATCTTCAGCAGTGCTGTCGTGATCACCAGCATGTCGAGTTCGGGGCCTGCGAATTCCGGGCAGGTGGGGTGCGGGACCGGAGCGTCGATCACGTGGACGACCTGGCCGGCGGGCGTGAGGCATCGCACCTGGGCCTCGCCGAAGAAGGCGACCCACAGGTTGCCGTCGACGTCGACAGAAAGCCCGTCAGGAGTGCCGCTCGACTCGTACACCACGCGGCTGTCGCTCGCCAGACCCGAGTCGAGGTCGTAGTCATACGCCAGCACCTCGCCCGGCCGGCTGTCGACGTAGTACATCGTCGACCCGTCGGGCGAGAAGCCGATGCCGTTCGACACGGTTATCCCCTCCGCGACGACCCGCAACGTCCGGTCTGCATCGATCGAGACGAGACGCTCCTGCCGCGAGCGACCGTCGAGGCGAACGCTCCCGACGAGGAATCGACCGCGGGGATCGCACGCGGAGTCGTTGAGCCGGCTGCCGACTGCCTCGTCGAGCACGCGGACGCTGGCGGCGACACGTCCCGCGTCGTCCACGACGTAAACGCTCCGCTCCCCCGTGACGAGGAGTCCGCCATCGGCAGCGGGGCACACCGATCCCACCTTCTCGCCGAAACCTCGGCGATCGACGACACTGACCCGATCACCGTCGATCTCCCCGCGGAAGACCTCCCCGGCCTCGCTATCGACCCACCAGAGCACCTCGGCCGCGGCATCCCAGACGGGTCCCTCGCCCAGTTCGAGACGCAGGTCGTTGCCGTCGGCACGACGCGCAGTCCTGTCGGCTGTCATGGCTCCCCACCCTCTCGTCTCTAACGCTCACGATACGAGCCGTCGCGAGAAGCAAGAACAGTCACGTCGCTCCAACGTCGCCGGAATTTGCTGCTTTGGAAGTAGGCGTACAGCAGGTACCAGCAGACCGCCAGCAGGATCTCCTCAGGAGGGAACCGGAACCGGCGAACGCCGAAAGAGCCTGCACGGCGGACTCGGACGGCGGTTGCGGTTCATCCCGCCACCCTCACCGACCCCGTCGATCCGTCAACGCAACAGAACCACCTACAGTCAGATGGTGGACGAGATCGCCGACGCTAGGTCAGGAACCAGAAACATCCCCGTCCCGATCGTCCTGATTCATGCGCTCGCTGGCGTCGGAATCCTGTTCTGGCTGTCGATGATCGTCCAGGCAGTCATCGGTGAGGCGGACAACTGGTGGGGCGTGGTCATCCTCGGCTTCTCGCTGGGCGGCGCCCACGTCGCCATCTCCTGGTTCACGCACCGTCGCTCGCGCCTCGTCTTCGTCGCGATGTGGTTCGTCCTCGTCAGCGACGCCGCACTCGCCCTCGTCGTCGACCGTCGGGCCATTCTCCTCGTGCTGTTCACCGTGGTGCTGCTGCTCCTCACCCGGGCACCGTCCGCGCGACGGTGGTTCCACTCCCCGGGCTGACCTCAGTCGCTCATGCGTGCCACCAGCCGGCCGGCGATCCATGGTGCTGCAGGTCGTCGAGTCCGACCGGGATGTCGTTGAAGCCGAGGACGTTCACCACCGGGGTCCCGTCGTCGGCGGCGAGGGGCGCGTAGATGGCAGCCACCCGATGGCGCGCCTACGCGGCCGAGTAGGTCAGCACCTGGTCGGCCGCGCCCACGAGTGTGAGGGTCCCGTCGACGATCGTGTAACCGAAGATCGACTGAAGGGCGGTCAAGTACTCCTGCTCGAGCGCCATTGCCGCTTCGTCACCGGCCATCTCCGTGCTGCCCAGGACGCCGATCTCCAAGGAACCATCGGTGGACGAGGTGAAGCCACCGAAGTACTGGTTGACTCCGGCGCTGCCCGACAGTTCGGTGTCCGCGAACTCAAGGGTGATGCCGCTGCCTGACGGATCCCCACTCGCGAAGGGCCTACCGGTCAGCACCCACGACGTCCCGGAGAGGTCAGCCCCGCCCGTGGGCTGGTCGCCGATGGTCTGCGCGGGGTTCGGAGCTCCCGAAGACGCCTCCGAGGAGACCTGGCCGCAGGCGGCCAATAGGGGCAGGAGTAGCCCGGCGGCAAACAGTGCGACTAGGCGCTTCATCGCCATGTGATCTCCTCAGTGCGTCGGGGCAAGGGTCGGTCAGCGGTTTCGACGTTGGTGGCTCACGTTGAGTTCCCCGCGTGGCATTGCCCGGTCGGTGACCACGTCCGCGCACATCTCCGAAGCTACCGCCTGACTCCCCACGGCCGGCCGAGTGCGCAGTCCCCCAAACGTGGCGCTTCCTGGGCATTCGGACATGCCAATGCGGTCACTCTGACCTTCGAACAGACAAACATGCGTTGCAATGCAACACTTTTCGAACGAGCCGCCTCGGGGATTTGAACCCCGGACCTACGCATTACGAGCCGGGCCCCACAAAGATTCATGTTTTCGGACATGAGCAGGGCCACACCCTCCGAATCCACGAAAGTCCAGTAACTGCAGTGGTTTTCCTGCATATCTAGGTACGTAGACGATTCCGTCAACTCGTCTGTGTTGGCGACAGGTGGAGGGCATTTGGGGGGGGTACGACTAGCCCTCTTCTTCCCAGTCCCCACGACTCGTGGCGTCGTCCCACTCGGTTTCGAACAGTGTCCCATCCGCGAATACTCCGTCGGAACGATCACTCAGTGGCGTGATCGAGGTTGATTCGTTCGGGAGCCGGGCACTCGCCCGATCCTCTGAGGCAGGTGCAGTTGAGAACTGCGCGAAGGACTCACCGAGCGTCGCTCTAGCAACCTGCGTCAAGTTGGGGGGCACGGCCGCCGCCGTTCCTGGTGCGGCTGGCGCAGTAAGCATCTCGAAGAGATCTGAACGAAGCCCGACGGTTAGTCCCAGGTCGGTGAGGCGAGAGGCGACAAAGCCGGGGCGATCACGAGAGATCGGAAATGCCGAGAGTATTGCCAGAATCGGCGCGTAATAGGCCTCGATATACATCTCGATTGAGCCCTCGATCTGTATTGCATCCGGCTCGCTCTCTTCAGGATCCCAAGTCCAAAGTTGCATCCTGGGACTCTTCGAGTCCGGGAAACAGGCTACGCATCCCGTAGCGATCCATGGAACTGCGCCGTGGATGCTTGTGACGGTCTTCTTTTGCGACCTCAGCTTCCCTATTAGCGGCGTCTCCACACCGTTCGACCTTCCCTTGGCTTCGGCGACTACCCAGCCCCGTGCCGAGGGTCCAAACAGATCTGCGCGAGACCGTCCTGCCTTGAAGGTCATCGAATGCGCTGCACCGTAGCGGTCTACGTGAAGAAGGTGGGTACATCCCAGTACCTGACTACAGAAGATTGAGGTGAGCGCCTGTCCCATCGCGTAAGAGACCGCACTCTTCTCGGACCGGTCAAGTTCCCGTGCAAGGCGAGAGAAGCGAAGATTCCCGACACTGTCGCGACGGACGTACGCGGGAATCATTAGACATCGATGAAGGAGTTCATATGTCGATGCGAGCCCGTGAGCAAACCAATGCGCAGGCTCGCGACCAGTGGTAAACAGAGCGCGGGCAAGGTCATTGTTGGTGAACTTCAGAGGTTGGTGCTTCGCGACACCAGCAGTGGCGGGGTACTTGCGGTTGAAGGAGACGACCCGATACTCAAGCAGACTGTGAGCTGACACGGCGTCTCCTCAGGCGTCCGCTGAGTCATCGACTACCAGCACCCGCGCAAGGGGAAGCAGGTTCCTCCAGACGTCTGGAAGACGGTCGTATGCCTGTAAAACAAGATCGACAAGCGCGTTGCCGTCGACTAGGCGCAGGCCCTGTCGTGTGCGTTCCATTCCCACCGCATCCTTTGTGTATCCGCCCAAGGTGATAAAGACTCCGAGGTCACCAGGAGCGAGGGAACCAACCAGCTGCTGAATGTCTGGACCGCCTTTCGACCCGATCTCCTGTTTGACCTGGATCTTGATCACCGGCGGCTCAATGCCGAGCGGGTCACGGTGCGCTATGACGTCTACGTTGCCGTCACCTGACTGCTGAGTGACGCGCGCTTCGTAACCGTGAGCCCTCATCAGGTCCGCGACGAAAACCTCGAACTGTTGATGCGAGATGCCGTTCTTGAGCCGGTCCAGCACGAAGTCGCGCGTCTGTTGTGTGATCTGGTCGGCGCGCGGTGGAACGACTTCTTGTGCTCCCTCTCCACCACCCGTGTGAGCTGCGACGGCGGTTGCGGCAGCGTCGGCCGACCCGGCCGCAAGCGCAGCGAGGAATTCGTCACTATGCGTCTTAACTTTGAAGAGGGTCTGAGACGCGCCGATCTCCCAGAGTGCGGGCTGGGAGAACGTGGGTCGAGCAATCCCGAGTACCTTCCAGTCCACGGGACGTCGGTGCCGGTGCGTGGGTTCATCGGCGGCGAAATAGTACGCGCCAGAAACAACACCGATGTTGACCGTGCTGTCAGGCTTGTACGGCGCAACTACTACGTCGCCTACCTTCATGTCCGATCCGAAACGGTAGAGAATGCCCGCCCAGCCCGGAATCGCAGCGGCTTTCGTTTCTGGGTATTCAGATGCAAGTAGCTGCTTCAACTTCTCCCTCGAAGCACCTACTTGCTCAAGGTTTCCGACCTTGTCCCAGCCGATGCTGATGAATCCTCCATGGGCAAAGTCGATCGGCGTATCGTTATGAATCCCCCAGACTGTGGTCACCCCGTTGTTTCCCTTCATCTCCGATTCGGCCGAGCAACTAGATCTCTTCCCAGCTGGTAGAGCACCCTGTATGAATACACGTGACTGAACAATAGAGAGAATCCGAGGCGGGGATACCAATGCCGACTTGCCGTGACGAAATCCTTGAGGCCCTGCCCGCGGTCCTAGGCAGATCGGCCGATGGAACATTCACGGTGCAGTCGGTCGTCGATGAATTGCGCTTACGGAAGTCACGGTTTGCGGAGAGCACAATACGAACGCACGTCACCTCACGGATGTGCAGCAACGCTCCCGACAACCACGGGACGGTATATCGCGACCTCGAACGGGTCGGGCACGGTCGGTACATCATCAGGAATCACGGCGCTAGCTAGCGGCCTCGCGGGAACCGGAGAACTCCTTGCCGACATGCGTCTTCTGCGGCAGCGACGGCAGCATGACGGGCGAGCACGTGTTTCCGGACTGGCTCTCCGAGATAGGCCTTCCGCTTGACCCTACGCTCCACATGTCGGGTCCCATCAACCGAACGGGCCGCGATCTCGGAGTTCGCCCGCCCTTTCGACAGAAAGTACGAGACGTCTGCGAAGGATGCAACAGCGGCTGGATGAGCCAACTCGAAGACCATGCGAAGCGTGCGCTGACCCCGTTGATTCTGGGTGACTCGGCACCCGTACCGACGGACGAACATGCATCGCTCACGTCCTGGGCTCAAAAGACCGCACTTGTCGCTCTACTCGTGTCATCAGATGACGACCGTGACGGTGGGTACGGAGTTCCGCGTTCCGAGTATCACGAGATGTACGTGTCGGGAGTCGAAGCACAGCCGCTTCCGAACAGCCAAGCGTGGATCGGGCGCTATCACGGCGTGAGACTTGGCTCGGCGTGGACCGTTCCCCTCACGCTAAAGGTGGGCGACCGCGACCCCGAGCTCCCACAGGGCTATGTCTCGACCGTGGTTGTCGGCGCGATGCTTATCCAGGTCGTTCGGTGGATTGAGATACAGCCACCTGCTGTTTCGAGCCGCCGCAGACTACCTCGCCTTTGGCCGAGTTCCGGCGAAATTTCGCAACTAGGTGGAGACGTCATCAGTGAGGTTGACTTCCGACCGTTCGCGCGTGGGGAAGGCTTGGTAGCCCGAGGCCGCTTTCACGAGATCCGGCCGTGGGCTCCGGCAATCGATCTGGAACGGAGCGGGTCGGTTCGGGGAATGGTTGATCTCCCGACTATCTGTGGCTTCCATTCCGTCTTTTATCCTGAGTTCCTGGCTCTGGAAGGGCTTCGAGGTGCACGGCATGCGTTTCAATCCGCGTGCGAGTGCCCTACCGCCTACCTGTTCGAGACGGGTCCCGAAGGAGTCGTCTGCAGAGCGTCTGGAACTCCGGAGGCGATAGAACAGCGATACGAGAGCGTCGTGGGGTCGGAAGAGATGTTCGTGTCTAGTGACGGCGTCTTCTTCTACAAGCGCTTGGGCTAGCCGCGAGAACCTGCGGGTGTCGCCGTCCACAGGCACGACGTGGATGTGGCGCTCGTACCTGGAGGACGGTTAGGTATGGAGACATGACCTTCTACAACCCACCCGAAGACGAAGCCGACTCAGTCGTTGAGCTTTGGCGGATGGAATTCGAGGCGATCGTCGGCACCTCAGCCCTGAGAGACTAGCCGCGGGGCTCTCGACGCGACGACCTGCTCCTATTCATTGTCGGCGCTCTCGGACTCCGCGTAGTCGATGGCATCGGCCCAAAGGGTGGCGGAGTTCCGATCGATGTTTCGCGCGGCCAGAACCACTCCGACTAGGAACACAACACCGCCGATCCCTACGCCGACCAGGCCCCAAGTAAATGCAGGATCGAGTGACGTCCGGCCCGTGAGGCTGTTCGGGTCGGAGTTCGCGTAGCCGAAGGCAGCAAGAACCGAACCCAACACCCAGGCAAGGCCCCCGAGCCCAAGAAATGGCGCCGACGAGTAGGGCTTCGGATAGAACGGTTGGTACGGCGCTGCCATGGTGTCCCCTCGCTGTGTGTGCGGTCCCAATCGAGGCGAACGGTACTCCACGTGTGCTAGTTGACGGCTGTAGAGTTGACGGCATCTTCGCGGTGGACTCTCCCGATGGCCCCACGAATGCCGACAGCGCGCGAGATGCGCCGAAGGAAGGCGTTTGGAAGGCGCGTCAGCGAGCTGCGCAAAGCAATGACGCCGGTGGCACTCAGTCAAGAAAAACTGGCCGAGAAGGCGCGGGTCCATAGGACATACATCGGAGCCGTCGAGCGCGGTGAGCAGAACATCTCTCTAGACAACATCTACGCGATCGCTGATGCACTCGGGGTTGGCCCGTCTCAGTTGTTCGATTCCGGGGATTCACGAGTACCGAAAACCTAGGTTCTGCGGAGACGAATATGAGGGCGATTTTCGCGTCCCGTGCAATGCTCTCACCGTGTCTGAGACAAGCAAGGAACAAGGCAAAGGATCACTCGTGGTCCTTCGATGCCGCTTGTCCGATAGGGACCCTGGTTTGCCTACCAAGTCCGACATGCGACGTCGACGCCTGTCCAGGGTGTGCCCTCCGGGCATGGATCCAATGGACGGTGCCGATCTGTACCTGGCCGAGGCAGCAGCGAGGCGTCGCGAATACGGACTATGCACGAAGACTGCAATCGCTTCGGCCGAACCGACCCTGCCTCACTGGCGCTCACTATGGACAAAGCGCACGAGAGTCCCTGCCGTCGTACCTCCGCGTACCCGGGACGTGGCTTCGTCAGTCAATGCTCCGCGCGGCCCTTCGCTCGTCGCCTAGGCGATGTGCTGACGGATAGCTAGCCTCGCTCGGGTCTCCGAGCAGCCTTCTGATTTTTATACCGCGCACTCGCCTGATCTGCCGTGGGCATTCCGCCCTCAACCGTCATGGCGTGCGCTTGGCCTACGGCCGCGTTCGCTCCGTCATCTTTCAGGGAGCAAGCATGTTTGAATCCACCAATGCCCGTCGTTCCGATCGCTCAGCGACACTCCCATCTGGCGTTGACCTCCGGGACATTGCTAACGAACTCGAAGCTCTAAACGGGTTCGGTAAACCGAGGTTCAGCGCCGATGGGACTGAGTTCAAGGTCTACTGCCCACTACATCAGTTCGACCATCCGACGCCGCCGCGCACGCCAGATATGTACATCAAGCTCAAGGACGACGGCAGCGTCTTCTTCGGATGCTCTTCGTCTGGCTGCGGGGACTGGAAGCTGCTCAAACATGCGCTGCTAGATGCAGGCGTTCCGCCTCGCCTGGTTCGAGGAACGACGGGCAGCGCTCATGCACTACTCCAGCGAGGCGCATCGACCGCGGTTGCGGGGTTTCCGCGAAAGGACGGACGTCCTGAGTTAACTGGGGAACAGGCCTGCGCAGAATCCGAAGTTTTTGCCCGAACAGTCGACTTGCTCACCAAGCGCTTTGCTCGGCCAGCGTTTCGAGAACTACAGGAGCGGGGCGTCACCGAGTCTGTCATCGCCCAGTGGGGCATCGGCTATGACCGGGGCCGCGACGCGGTAACTGTCCCGATCATCGACGCCAAAGGCGACGTCCTCAACGTTGCCTACCTCCACCGCGGTGTCAAAGGCTTCTCGCAAGTGAGCGGTTTCGGATCTCCCACGCGGCTTTGGGGAATTGCCGATCTGGGAATCGACAACTCTGCGCCCGTCGCGTGGTGCTCAGGCTTCTACGACGCACTCGTGGCACGCGCTCTCGGACTCGTTGCCGTGACGCCCACCCAGGGTGAAGGAAACCTCCCACGAGCGCAGGACGTCGGCGCATTGCGAGGGCGCAAGATCGTCATCGTCGCGGATCTCGACGAGCCGGGGCGACGGGCGGCCGACAAGGTGTACGCAGCACTCGTTGCATCGGATTGCGCAGCACAGGTATCGGTACTGGAACTTCCGGGGCTCACAGGTGACAAGCGATCAAAGGACCTGACCGACTGGTGGAGGATGCTGCACGAGGCTGGATCGTCCACGACGACAATTGCGGACGAGCTGCGTGGCCTGGTCGCTCGATCGCTCGCGTCAGTAGAGCGAGCACGATTCAAGGCGCTGGAGCCCGCAGACTGGTGGGCGTCTCCACCTCCCATGGAATGGCTAGTCGACCGCATATGGCCAGCAGAGTCATTCGGGCCACTCGGTGGACCGAAAAAGTCGATGAAGTCCTACACCGCAATGGCAATCGCGATCGCGCTGGCATCCGGTCGACCGGCGTTTGGGCACTCAGAGTTCACGGTCCCGCGGGCACGAACAGTCGTCTACATCACCGGAGAGGGTGGACTGCGCCTTGCACGAGGCAGACTACGTCGAATCGCCGAAGCGCATGGCATACGCGACTGGCGCGAGCTCGATCTTGTGTTGGTCGATGATCGTGAACCGCTCGACAGCAGGGTGTTTCGATCAGCGATAGAGAGGCTCTGCGAGCGGTACGACCCCGCGCTGGTGATCGTCGATCCGCTATATGCGTTCCATGGGCGCGATGTCGAGGTGACGAACCTGTACGACCGCGGCGCGATGCTCCAGTCCCTGTCCACGCAGTTCACTCGCAACGGCGTTGGCCTGATCGTGCCGGACCATTTCAACAAGACCGGCTCTAAGCAGCTCGACCTCGACTCGCTGGCGCAGGCCGGAACCGCTGCATGGGCAGACTCCTGGATCCTGCAGGTGCCAACCCACGCGGAGATGGCATCCGGTCTGATCAGCGTCAACGCGGACTTCGGTTCACGCGAGGGCTACTCCTTTTCGTACGCCATCGACTGGCACCTCGGCGCGTTCGATTCGGGCACTGGTGAGCACACCGGCGAGATCACCTGGACGGTGCGATCGCGGGACAGCAACGATCAAGCGCAGCGGTCGAACCTCCGTATCGAGGACCAGATCCTGGATTACGTCGGCGAACACCCTGAGGGCGTCACCATGACCGACGCCCTCGCAGCCAAGGATGCGGAAGGCCAGGCCTACATCTACGGCAAGTCCGAGACCAAGCGCGCGCTATGGAAGGAACTCGGATCGACTGGTCTGCTCATCGACGCGGAGACCAAGGGCCCCGCAAGAAAGGGCAAGCCGGTGGTCCGCCGCGAAGGGAAACTCCGCCTACGCGGAAGCGGACGGAGCACCTCATCGGCCCCTGCGGAGGGCGGCCAGGAGCGGATCACCTCATGAAAGCTGTGAGTTCCATTCCTACGCAACACCGTTCCATCCGCCCCCGGCTGGGCCGAACCCACTGGACCTGGGACGCCTGGACGTCGGGCGCGGCTTCCGCCCGCCCGACTAGTCCTATAGGCGGGCCGGTACGCCTCACGGGGTGCGTCCTCCTCGCCCGTACGGGCCTCGTAGCCCATCTCGTTGGTCGTTTTCCACACGCGGGAAGCCGGGGCGCACAGCAAACCCGCATTTCCCATCGAGCTTGTAGCCATTCTGCAGATTTTCAGGTTGGCTATCGCTCCTCGATGAGGCCGAAGGGTCCCCTCAAGCCTCGGACGAGGCCTGAAAATCACGCTAGGAGGAGCAATGATCGTCTCTACGAAGGACCATCTAACGATCCGCGAACCATCTGCGGACCTAAGAACGCTCGCCATGGCAGAGGGCGGCGTCGCCGTCTACGTCGATGGCCATGCGGCGTACCTAGACCGGGACGCAGTTCACGAACTTGCCGGGTGGTTTGCCGCGGTTATCGCGTGAGAGTCATCGGCTATACCCGGGTCAGTACCCGAGAACAGGCGATCGATGGGTACGGGCTCGCTGCGCAACGAGCAGCGATTGAAGCAGAGGCCGAGCGGCGCGCATGGTCGGTTACGTGGGTCGAGGACGAGGGGTTCACCGCTCGCCGGGACGACCGCCCAGGACTTCAAATAGCACTAGGAGCCCTTCGGCGGCGCGAGGCCGAGGCACTTGTCGTCGCCAAACTCGACCGGCTGTCGCGATCGGTCCAGCACTTCGCTGGGTTCGTCAATCTCGCAAGCAAACAAACCTGGTCGATCGTCGCGCTCGACATGAGTCTCGACATGACAACGATCAATGGCCGCCTAGTAGCTCACATTCTTATGTCGATCGCGCAGTGGGAGTCTGAAGTAATCGGACATCGAACATCCGTGGCTATGGCTGAGGCCAAGAGACAGGGCCGCTCATTCGGGCGCACACGCCAGGCCTCGGACGACGTGGTGGATCGCATCGTTGCCGCCCGAGCGCAAGGCTCCTCATTCCTGGCGATCGCGCGCCAACTTGATGAGTGCGGTATCCCAACGCCGGGTGGTGCGCCGCATTGGCACGCAAGCACAGTGCGCCGACTACAACATGCGCATTCCACCCTTAGGGCGGTATGAGATGGCACATATCGCAGTGCGCCAGCAGAAATCCGGAGTCCGGTCGTATCGAGTGAAATGGCGAGACCCAGATGGCGTCTACCGTGAGCGCACCTTCCGTGCCAAGGGAGATGCCGTCGCGTTCAAGATCGACGTCGAGAAGGAGCTAAAGGATCGCGGATACCACGATGATCGCAAGGGGAAACTCACGCTCGCAGAGGTAGCCGAGGAGTACCTCGCAACTCGGCAGCGCTGCAAGCCTCGAACAATTGCAGAGCACCGTCGAGTGCTGAACTCACGAATCCTTCCGAATCTAGGCAAGCGGCAGATCGCGTCCATATCCGTTTCGGATTGTTCCCGCGTTGTCCATGCGCTGTCTGCGGCCCGGCTGCGTCCGACGACGATCGAAAAGGCCTACGGCCTTCTGCGATCAATCTTGAGTTTCGCAGTTCGTCGCCGCTACATCCATGACAACCCTGCGACCGAGGTCGCGCTACCGGATAACAACTCTGCTGGTGTGGCTGAGTTCGAGGCACGCTACTTGACGCCAGAGGAGTTCGCTCGACTCATAGAAGCCGCGGAGTTCTTCCATCCCGTATATGGACTGATCGTTCGGCTGCTAGGTACAACGGGGATGAGGATCGGAGAGCTCGCAGGCCTCAACATGGAGGACATTCACATCCTCGGTACCCGAGGAAAGCTCGACATTCGTCGTACCTGGGACCCCCGCTACGGGGAGTCGACGCCCAAGTCCTCCCGAAGCAACAGAACCGTGACGCTGCTGCCGAGCGTCGTCCCAGACCTATCGACCTACCTCGCTGCGCATCCCCGTCTAGGTGAGCCGGACGCCCCGCTCTTCATAGGCCGGGTCAGCGGTGGTCAATACATGAACGACTGGCTTCAGCCAGCAACACTGGTGCGCAGCAAGCACGCTCGATGTGAGCCGATACCCGAAGCCCGGCCGTTCGACCCACGCAAGCGGTTCGACGCTCTAGCCTTCTCGCGTCGGATCTGGGCCCGCGCAATCAAGATGGCGAACGTCGACCCGCTGCGAATTCACGACATGCGCCACACAGCCGCCTCACTCATGCTTAGCAGTGGCATGCCTCTCGCGATGGTGAGCCGACAACTCGGCCATGCTTCCGTATCGACCACCGACATGATCTACGGCGGACTCCTTCGCGAAGAGTTCGACCACGCTGTGCTCGAATTCGGTGAATGGCTCGCAGAACGTACCGAAGGTCTTCGCGAAAGGTCGGAAATCGAACGGGCCACAGTGCCTAGCCGTCGATGAAAGTGGTCTCCGACCACACGGATGCGCGTTGTACGTAGGTACTCCGACGGCCAAGTGAGTTTGGCGAACGAGATAGGGCTCCTCTACCTAGGCGCTAAGGGAAGAATCATTCCGGCTTTGTCGTTGCGACCTTGCCTACTCACGCGACGAGCGTCCAAGTTGAAGACCGTTGCGTCCGGTGCTGATGACTCCTCCCACATGGTCCATCGCTCAAACCAAGATGACTGAAGGCCAGATAGTCCGGCGGCCTGCGAGAACGATTCATCACCCGGAAAGCGCTGGAGCAGTGCCTTGCGAAGCCAAACAGCTCGCTCGTTTCCGACGTAGACCGGCTCGCCTGTAGTCCAACCGCGGGCTGATATCTGCTTATAGAGGCTACGAGCGTGATCCGTGTCAACACGACCCAGCTGCTGAAGCCTCACCACCATCGCCTTGATCGATACGCCCCAGCGCTCCTTAAGGGTAGCCAAAGTCGACAACGTCACACGGCCGCCACTTACACCATTGAGATCGTCTAGGAATGGGTCCCCCGGGAGGAGGAACGCCCCGGCGAAGCGATGAGCTTGCCTCTCGATGACCTTTGCGCGTTCAGACGACTCGGGCGGCGGGCAATCTGTATGGAGCAGGAGGTGGCCAAGTTCGTGGGCAACCGTGAAGCGTTGGCGATCTCCTGGAACCTTGGCATTCGAGCGGCTCACCCGGATGATCGGGATCTCGTCGACACGGGTTGACATTCCCAGGTGTTTGCCCAACTCATTGTCCATCGGAAGCACGACACAGCCGAGGCGTTCTACCGCGCGCGTCACGTTTGGCACCCCTGAGTCGGAGTTGGTGTCCGTGGCAAAGCGGATGTGGGCCGCGAATTCATCGATGTCGCTGTCGCTGCTCGGGTCTCCGTCAAAGGTCGAAAGACGATCTGGCATCCGCCGCAGCTTGAGGGTGTCGATCATCTCAACCACGATCAACGTGTCAGACATGTACTGGTCAACTGTCTTCTTGGGCGCATCCGCGTAGGCCCGAAGCCACGGTCGCGTGTATAGAGCATCCGGCGTCGATCTACTGAGTACCTCAGGCGAACACGCGAGGAGCCTCGCGATCGTGTCACGGGTCGTGTCGTCTGCTTCCAGACGGCCGCTTTCGAGTCGTGCAACAGTTCCGGGCGGCACATCCAAGGCCGTTGCCAAGTCAGACTGCGTTAACCCGCGTGCACTACGCAGGCGCTGCACGCGCTCAGTGTCGAGAGTTCTACTCAAGATCAATCAATCCATCCTCGTCGAGGGTTCCAGAAAGAGGTGAGAGTCGAAGACGCCGCACCTTCACTAGCGCTGCGCCAACGCCCGAGACGAGATCATCCTTCGGCGGCCATGCCCCCGCTCTCGCCTTCCTCCGACTCATCCATTCCTTCGAGGTTGTCTTCGTCTAGCGGATGGAAACCGCCACCGGGAGTCGGTGACATCCACGCCGTGCCAAGTTCGGTGACTGGACCGAGGAGCAAGCGAGGAACAGCGTCGTGGGACAGTCCGTTCACCTTGGCCGCGAAGACCTGGACCAGGATGCCGTCCGTATCGACGGTGTAGCCGAGCACCCAACGTTCCGTGGGGTACAAGGCATCAGGTTCTGCGTCGGTGATAGTCATGATCGCGTCGCTGCTCGCGACGATCTCGTACTCACCCGTGTCAGGGTGCACACGCGCCTTAAGCACGCGGAAGCGGCAGTCGGCGTTGCCGATGAATGCCTGGATATCACGGCTCCCTCCGACCACCGGAATACATCCGAGGCCGATCTTGGTCGCCGCCGATTCCACTCCGTCAAGCACAAGATCGCGCACGAGCGATGACTGGGAACGGCGAGTGCGCCGGAAGGCCCGGTCGGCGCTCACAGCCTTCTCAATGGCATGCCCACGATCACTAAACGTTTCGCGGAGCTCGTCCGCCAGGCTGTGAAGAAGTTCCATGGGCAGTAGTGTGACATTTGCTTGAATCATTTTCAAGCTCATGTCACATAACGTGTCGCTCGATGGGGACACGCCTCGGCGCAAGGAGTGACTCGCCAAGTGCCGCCCGACTTCCAAGGAAGCCCGACTAGGTGCTGGCAATCCATCGCCGGGTCCTCGGCCAAATGCTTCTAGTCAAGAGAAGCGACGTAGGTTTCGCCTTGCTCAAGAACCACGCTCGGGAGGTCGCGCATGAACCGCGATTGTTCACGCTGGACCCACACCCGCGGGTTGCCCACTCGTGCGGTCGGCCCCTTCCGACGTCTCGCATAGGTGACGACGGTCTTCTGTGTTGCGCGAGTCAATGCCACATAGAGGAGACGTAGTTCTTCATCGGGCAGGCCTCTCGGAGCCGGAACATTGTCACCCTCGATCCCCATGATGATGGCTGTATCGACTGTGAGGCCTTTTGACTTGCCGATAGTCATGATCCGCACACCCGCGACGGCACCCGTCGCGACGTCTTCGGTCGTTCGCTCGAAGTCGTTTAGGAACTCAGCTAGCGAACACTCGGACCCCAACGTCTCGCCAGTCCCCAGAAACTCGTTGAGAGCCGAGTCTCCGAACCGTTCCCTACCGACTGTGTCGGCTAACCAAACGGCCCATCCGCCGTCTGGAATCCCGTCAAGCGCGTCGTGGACTAAGGCGACGTTCGCGACCCAATCAGTCAGCTCAAGGACCTTGCCCATGCGCGGCAGACCAGCGAAGCCTGAAGTCTTAGCCGACACCAGCCGATCGCCGAACGTCCCCTGTGGAGAGACCGAAGAAATCTGCTCAACCGCTCGCGCCCCGATCCCTGCTGTCATATGAAGCAGCGATCGCCACGCCAGCGAATCCCGACTATCGAGAAGAAGGCGACCGAGTGCCAACGAACAGCGGACACCCGGATCTCCCAGTAGCTCCCGAAGATTCACCGGCTGGCAAAGCGAAATCTCCAAACTATCGAAGGCTGGTCGGACTTCTGAGGCCCATGCGGCGACGCTCGAACGAACTAGTACAACGATGTCTTCAGCGCGTGCTCCAGACGCAAGTCGGTCCGCAACTATCGCTGCGACACCATGCGCTTCTGCCGCATTGTCGCTGAATCGCAGATAGCGCAATTCGGTGGCTGGCGCGTTCGATGAGGCGCTCAGACGCGGCTTACGCGGCCTACCCGTGTCCTGTTCGATCAGGTCGCATGCGGCATCGAGAAGTGGGGCGCCGCACCTCTGCGATTGAGTGAGCGGGTAATCGAAGATGGTCGAGAACGTCGAGAGAAAGGTCCGAATTCCAACAGGAGCGGCGTTCCTCCAGCTGTAGATCGATTGATCATCATCGCCAATCGCAACAATCGAGACACCACGCCCCGCGATCTCGCTGAGGACTCGCTGATCGGCGCTATTGAGGTCCTGGTATTCGTCCACAATTAAAAGGTCCAGATCAATTTCAATATCGTCGCGATCTTGGAGAACACCGCCGGCCTGGAAAGGCAGTTCGCCAAGAAGCGTGTAGCCGTACTCCGCCCGATGGCGATGCCAAAGACCGATATAGGCATTAACTAAGTCTGGCTGGTCTTCCGCGAGTGGCAGCTTGGCGCCATCGAGTGACTGAAATTTGGCCGCAAGTTCGTCTTCAAGCTTCTTCACCAGCCTCGTCGAAACGTCGCTGAAGCCCTTGGCAGTCAGCATGTTGGCGAGGTCGGGTCGAATGAGTTGCTCAACCTCCCACGAGTCTGGAATACGCAACGGGTACGGCAGCCGATTCGAGTGGTACTTCATTAGTAGGCCGAGAGCGAAACCATGCATCGTCTTCGGCGGGCGCCCGCTGAGGGCGAGCAGGTCGGAGTCACCCATCTTCTTGGCAAACTCCGCGGTAGCAGCTCTGGTAAAGGTGATGTATCCCAGGCGAAGGTCTGGTCGTGCTTTGGCAACAGCCTCCAAGTACGCCACGCTTGTGAAGCTCTTTCCCGTTCCCGGTCCGGCCAATATTCGGCCGTGCTGGTTAGGCGGATGCGCGAGGATTGCGAGTTGCTCGCTCGTCAATTCCATTACGGAAGTCTACGGTGATCAAATCATCGTCCCGTACAAGATGACACCTACCGCGACTCGAACCAAGCGCGCGCCGAGCCGTCAAGCCCGAAGGCATCCATCACGATCTCGTCTATCGCATGCCTGCTTCCCGCAACTCTTCGCTCAAGGCGCGTCCGGGCCAGGCCGGTCGGGTTCGAACGCAAATGCTCGGTCCCGTCCATGACGTCAGCTACGAGCTGCGTTAAGTCGGACCGCTGCCGGTCTCCGTCGACTCCGGATTTCTGCGTTGGAACTCGGAGTTCCTTCAGGTAGGGCGCGCTGTATTTGTGTGCGCCTCCTTGATAGATGGGACTGTGCGCATCTGCAAACACGCTGAGGGGCTTCGAATTCAGTATGCCCAAGAGCGCATCGAGGGACCACGGCGGTGACTCACGGAGCACCAGCGCGGTCACCCCAGCTGTCCCTGTCGACCATAGGGAGCCGTCGCCGAGCGCGAAGTTGCTGCCGCTGCTGAGCGCGGGCGTCAGGAGGTGCGGAGCGGCGACAGTACTGCGGTGCTCGACGTACATGAGGCCGTACCACGCCCCGCTTAGTTCTTGGGCGGACTTCGCGAACCACACGCGATCCGCGAGCTTCTTTCGGTTGCTGGAGAGGTACGACCAGGCGTTTGGGTACATCTTCATCTCGCGTTCCGATAGCAGCCTGTAGCCGCCTTCCGTATCCACATAGGGGAACAGCAGCAGCTTCGGCTCGCCGTTGAGTCGGTAGGCTCGTACGTCTCGTCCTCGGAAGATTGGACGCAAGAGCGCGGATTCGAGACCGAGTTCTTGCGCGCGCTCAGCGGTAAAAGTCAGCACCGTATCTGACCCCGATTGAACACCTGTCCCGAAGCGCGACACCAGCGATTCAAGAGTAACTCCGCTCGCTGTCATCTGTTCGAAGGCATTTGTAGCGTCCGCGTCCTGGAACACCCAGGTCTTGCGGTCGATCACCGACCTGTCGACCTTGAACTCTCGAACAGCGCGAAGGTCCGCGCCCACCTCTGTGAACGCGATGGTCGACGACGGTGTTCGACGTGACAGACGCAAGACGCATGAGTAGTTGGTGGCACCTTCGAACACTCGGACTATGCCGAAGTCGGCGATGGATTCGATGCGGCATTCGGTCGCCAGGAGCGTGCGGAGCGCTCGCGCGGCAGTGGTGTGGAAGAACTTATTAGGGACGATCATTCCGATCTCGCCATCAGGTGCGAGCAATCGCAAAGACTGCTCCAAGAACACGTAATACAGATCAAACTTGCCGCTGGCGGTAGAGAAGTTGCTCTTTAGGTAGGGGACGATGTTGTCGACGTAGTAGCCAGCCATCAACCACGGGGGGTTACCGACAATGACATCGAAACCAGCACGTCGGGCGATCGCATCGAACTCGACGGGCCAGTCGAAGGCATTTACATCCTCCTCTTCGGCTGTGATGTCGAGCTGTCGAGCGCCATCGGCGTGAAACGCAGTGCCCACCAGCGAATTTCCGCACTTAATGTTGGCGTCAAGGTCTGGGAGTACCCGCTCGTGAAAGAGCTCGGTCTGCGCGTGGAGACTGGCCTGGTCCTCCCCTTCGAGAACTTTGAGTAGCAGCGCCAGCTTTGTCACCTCGACCGCTTGAGAGTCGATGTCAACGCCGAAAACATGCTGAACGAGGATGCGCTTCCGCTCGTCGATCGTCAGACGCCAGTCCCCGCGGACATCTCGTTGGAGTCGCTTCGGGCGCGTCTTGCTCCACTTGTTGGGATCCAAGAGGTACTGATCCAGATACCACCGAAGTAGGTACTCGTAAACCTCCAATAAGAAGCTGCCTGACCCACACGCCGGGTCACAAACCGTCAAACCCTGCGCAACAGAGGACGTAACTGACAGTCCGGCGAGCTTCGAACCGAGAGTGGACTCGACGATGTGTTGAACCACCGTGGTCGGCGTGTAAAACACGCCACCGGCCTTTCGCACCTCAGGCTTCTCGACCACCGTTGCGTTGTGGTCGGAGTCGACAGTAATGACGCTGCCCAGAAATTGCTCGTAGACGTGACCAAGGACGTCAGCGGGTAGTACTGCGAAGTTGTACGGGCCATCCGGCCAATACAGGCGTTCGATGAAGCCGCGCAGGTCCTCGTCCGGAATGACCAAGGTGGGCGTCAGCGCGTCCGCCGAATCTCGACCCTTCTCCGGCGTGAAATGGAACAGTCCGCTGTTGAATTTCTCGTCCGCCCTGGCAAACCGATCCACCAGTCGCGAATAGATGCCCGGCCGCTGAACTTCAGCCAGGAGGTCTCCGTACGGCTCGATGCCCCGGTCTTCACAGATTCGCAGAAACACGATGCGGTCTATCGTCAGCTGCACCGCATAGTTCAAGTCGGCACGGTCAAGGTTGTTGCTTTTCGACAGGCCTTGCGCAAGCGAATGACGCCATCGATCCAACTCAAGAAGGAATGCTTGGTCGACACGCTGCTTACCGCGCTGAGCGGTCAACGAGCGCACGTATTCGTCCAAAGCGCCCTCAGCGACCGCATCGCGCGAGAACAACGCCTCAATCTCTGGCCACGCATCGACGTACTGATCAACCGTATAGAAGAGCACTCGCATCTTCGAGGCGGAGTCACCAGGTTGCGGCGCAATACGGGTGTCGTAAACAGCGAACTCTTGAAAGTCCGTGAGAATGCCAATTCCCATCTCACGTGAGTTCCACGCGTACCTACGAAGCTGCAAAGCCGGTACTGGATCGGTTAGAAGCTTCACGGAGGGCTTCTTCGCCTCAACTGGAAACATCGGGCGGCCTTCGAGCCGAAAGAGGTAGTCCGGAAACTCGATGGCCCCATCGCTACCTCGCTGGCGGGGCTCCGTCACGACCTCACGATGCGCCACGCTGAGGCCTGATCGATTGGTCACGTCCCAACCGAGAAGCTCAAACATGGGATTTAGGAAATCGATGCGGACTTGGGCTTCACTGTATTGAGGATGCGTGTACTCATCGATGCGATCCAGGAAGCGTTCACATAACTTCGCAATACCGTCAGACACAAAGGGCAACCTACGCCCCTTTACCCGTCAGACCGGGTCCTCCACGCGCAGCGCGCCGCCAGCCACTTGGTCGATGAGCGGCCGGGGGTGCGGCGGGGGTGCGGAGGATGCCGAGCAGCGAATTGCATGGATGACGTCTGGCGTATCCCCTGGTCGGGGCGAGTTTTGCGTGGAGCCGCCTCGGGGATTTGAACCCCGGACCTACGCATTACGAGCGGTTCGACACCCCCCCACGACGTCCCGCTTTACTCACAGATGCGCCGGCTTCTTCGGCTTCATTCACCCATCTTCGCTCCTTGTTCCGGGGCATTTCCGGGGCATTCCAAACTGCCTGCGTTTCTCAAGCGGATACGGTGACGGCCGCCGCGAATCGACCCCTAATGTGGATCTCAGACAGTTCCGTCTGCTCGGACGTCGACAAGCTTCGTTCTGCTTGGAGAGCGCTCTTGCAACTTTCGCGCGAGGGTTTCCTCATACGTTGTGACCACCGCTTGCTCCAGCGAACCTTCTCCCGTGGCCTTAGCCAGTAGGCTCGCGACGTTTCGTCGCACGTCAGGATCCAAGTGCTCGAGCGGCTCATCAAACCATGCGAATCTCGCTTTGGTCGTCATCTCGGCAACAAGCAGTCGCACGATGATCATCGCAGCCGTACTCTCGGCGGTGCTGAACGCTTCGAACGTCAGGTTGTGTTCGCCGACGTTACGCGAAATCGTTCCGTCAGGTTCAGTCATCACGCTCCCCCGATCAGGGAACAAACTTGACCATCGAATGTTGATTGCCTCGGCGAGTGGCCCGACGATTTCACCGAGAATCTCCTCGCGAGTCGCAACTGCTGCTGACCTCGCGATCTCGAGCCGCGCCTCGCGGGCGAAGAGAACTTCAAGGCGTTTCAAACTCTCGTCCGCAGCGCGGGCTTCGTTCAGTGCGGCCTGCGCACGCTGGTGTGCATCCCTGGCAAGTGCGTCGGCCTCTGCGGCCACCCGATAGAACTGGGTCGCATCTCCCGTCGAAGGCGCGGCTACTTCTTGCTCATCAGCCAGAGCAGCGAGTGCGGCCGCGCGCTGACCCACGGTTGTGAGATCTCTGTACGCTCCCTCAAGTGCGGTCACCCGTTCGACTGCGGCGGGCTCACCTTGCCGAGCAGCCGTCTCACGTTCGTCGAGATCTGCGAGCTCAATCCGCCAGATAGCGTGGGCGTGCTCTCTAGCCTCGTCGTCAAGTGGACGCAGACAGGTCGGGCAGTCATCGGTGGCCGCATCAAGGCCCGCAAGGTCGCGTTCAATGTCTTGCCGTCGTCGACTGACGAGTTGGAGCTCGAGGCGAACGGCATCGAGGTTGCTTCGGGCATCATGCAAGCGTTGGTCAAGCACCTCGGCGACACCGGTTGCGGAAACAGGCTCGCCCAGCAACTCGGCAAGATGCCGCAGAAGCTGTCCTTGCGCCTCCTCGATCTGGGTCATCTCGCGGTCCCGGGCCGCGGTTCGTTCAAGTCGGTCGTCGCGCAAGCGAGCGAGCTTCAGTTGGCGTTCAGCATCTTCGACCTTTTCCGTCGTCTCGGCCAGTTGCTCCGCGGCCAAGTCGACTCTGGCCTGGAGTGCCTCGAACTCTTCAGCCTTGACTGCATTCGCATTCTTGAGCGCCGCTATTTCCCGCGCAACCGTCCGCACCTCAGCCGACAAACGGTCCGAAGCCTCGCTCAGATCGTCCACTCCGTACAACGCACTGAGATGCGCATGGAGTCCTAGGTTAGAAGGCAGAGCAGGTCCGATCGCTGGCATCGTAAGTCGCTCTAGAAGATCTGGAGTACAACGGAAGAGTTCGAAGCACAGATCCGCCCAAGCCTCCGGCCGAAGGTCGACACCGTCTCGAGTCAACCTCAGTGGGTGATCGGGCTTGGTCTTGCGGCTATCCCACACGCGGTTTGCATTCAGCACGGTGCTGTCGGGAAGGACTAACTCAACTGTCGCGCTCGTTCGATCGGTTCCAACGCGTGCGGGACTTGTCGTCAGGGTCGATCCGAATAGGGCCCATCGGGCCGCTTCCACAAAGGAGGTCTTCCCGACACCGTTTGAAGCGACCACGAACGTTGTGCCCGTCGACAGGGCGAAATCAGCACTTCCGTAGTTTCGCCAGTTCTCAAGGATCAGCCGTCGGATCATCGGTCTTCGTCCTCGATCAGTCCTTGAAGTGCAGCCTCCAAGTCGCCGCGGGCCACCTGAAGGACGAATGCCTCGACAGCGCTCAGGTCGTTAACCGCCTTGCTGTAGCCGACCTTCTTCGCTAATTGATGCGCTGCCCGGCCTCTCAGGGCAACACTCGCGGCAGATGCCCGCACCTGCTCCGATGCGAGAACTCCGATGTCACGCTGTCCGGCGTCCGGCATTTGATCAGTCGCTGACCACGAGATCGCAAAGGCGTAGCGGTCGAAGTGCTTGAACAAGATGTCGACGAGCGGCAAATCGCTCAGATACGGTCGCGGTTCCACTAGTTCTCCGCTTGGAAGTCCGATCGCGCGACGCATATCTGCTCTGCGGACAACTATTGACCCTTGAGCTTCGTCCGCCGCAAAAACCGCCACAGCATCTGCGTCATCCTCGTCAGCCACCATGCTTCGACAGGCGTCAATGACTCGCTCGGTATTTACCAAGAAGGCGGGATCAGTGAGCCTGCAAATGAGCACGACTGAACCCAGGTAGGCGCACTTCACACAAGGGACCACCTCGGCCGCCGGGCCGACTACGCGAGCAAACCCGTCCCACTCGATGAATTCAATCCCGTCGAGGCGCAGGCTCAGCTCGTCCCGCGGCACCTCCCAGAAATGTGGAGTTGCCGGGTGGCTCTCAGCCCAAACGCTCGGTGAATAAACACCGAGCTCGAAGCGCAGGTAGTCACGATACTCGAGCCGCTGGTCGATCGAAGACAGAATCGGCGCGCCGCCGCGACCCGCCACCTGGTCGGCTTGACCCTCAAGTAGAAGCTGCACGTCTGACGCGACGTCGAGGGAGCCGACTCTAGCCGCGAGCGCACGCACGTGTACATGACTGCGGTAGTCGACCAGCAACACGGCTTCGCATCCCCAAGGCGTGTGTTCCGGTCCGACCACGAGCGACATGTTGTCGGCGATGCTCGGATCCAGAGTGAGAGGTACCACCTCTACCGTGTCGATGTCGACGAGTCGCCGCACCCAGACTAGGAGCGACGCGGGGGCATGAGTACGCCACACATCACCTTCAGCGGGTTGGACCGCAGGCGCATCCAGTGTGCTTACCTGCACTGACTGCGCTGACTCACGGAGTTCCGAGACGACCAATACCGACGGATCAATCGAGTACAGCGCGCGCTCACGCAGCCGCGAGGTCAGGAGCTGGCACCTCAAGCACGCCGCAATGTGGCGGTCCGTTGCATCAGTTGCGTTGTGAACTGCTGCCTCGAATAGTTCCTGAGAGGTCGGGTGGTCACTCATGCCCTAATCACCACCTTCTTCACCATGTTCTTCAATAGACGTCGAACCGTGGTCCGTTGTCCGTAATCGAGTCCAGCTCACGCATAAGGCAGTCAGTTCCTCCAAGACTGCCAACGCGTCCTCGGACTCGCCCAGCGTATTGCGCAGGTTGTCATACAAACGCTGCCGTTGCTCGGCGGCCTGCGACTTGCCCATTCCAGCCGCAAGGCCGATCTCACGAACTGGCCGTTCGGCAAGGGTCAGGATTATCCGGGCCACGTCACCCAGATTGTCAAAGATCGCAGTTGCTTCGGAGCGCGCGACAACACGGTCAGCGGGTTGCAGTTCGACAGCTGCGGGCTCCGAGACGCCTTCTAGGTTCTCCAACTCCACAGTCAGAGGCGAGCGCCTGGTGTCAACGCGACCGGAGACGAGTTCCGCCAAATCGCTATCGGTAAGTGCACCGGCGGCGCCAGTCAATGCTGCGGACAGTAAGTCGATGAGCGTCTGCCTGTCCGCCACCGGGGCATTACGGTCCTCGCTGCTCCAGCGCGGAATCACTACCGCTACATCGACCAAATGTGGTGCTATGTCTCGCATTGGAACCGAGCTTGCTTGTGACGACCCACCCGCAAGGTGCCACCAGTCCTGTCCATGGGGTGCGCGGGCGAATCGCTCGTCGTCTGTCATGACCTCCTTGAGGCGCCGGATGAGCCGACCACGGTCGGTACGGCGAGCGACGTCGCGCAGGTGGTTGAGAACCGCGGTGTCCAAGAGTCGCGCGAACGAGCGCTCATCATCAGATCTCAACGCGAGCTCGGTCATCCGCGCCAGACCTCTAGGTCCGGTTAGAAAGTCATGTGCGACTTCGGCGACCGCGGCATCGTCCCAATGCCCGCTACCGGCGGGAGGCGGAAAATTGTGCGCAACTGCCGTGACGTACACGCTGCGGTAGAGCGCATTGGCCCCCATCTCACCGAAGCGGCCGTCCTCGCACAGTTCCGTCCAGGCTGTCACTAGAACCGACCTCTGACAGCGGCCATCGTGTCCGGGTCAACCGATCCGATCAAAGTGACCCGTGGACTGCACCAATCGTCCTTCCTCACCAGACTCAGGTCGGAGAACACTCCCTCCTCAAGGGACCACTGCGGCTGCGCTGAGTGAAGGACGCCGCGGACGGCCAGATTGGTCGTGCGTGTTGCGATCCGTATCGGGCTGTGCGCCGGCTCTGGCACGTCGAGTACGACGGCAGGTCGCCGCGGCGCGGGATCTGAGGCTGTGTAGAGCAGGGTGTCGACCCAGTAGAACTCGCCCGCCAGCGGGAGGAACGGAGCGGAGCGCGGTCCGCTCACCGAGACAAAGGTGGTGTGTGCCTTCTTTGGCACCCCCGCTCCTTCCCCATGCTCGACTAACAGCAATCGAACCCTAGCGGCGCGGCCGGCATAGACCGCTCAACCATCGGCCCTAGAAGTCCCGGACAGAAGCAAGCGGTGCGACGTCCGGAAGAGGTACACAGCGCAACAGCGCAAACCAGTGATAGGAGAAGCAGATGCAGGAAGAGAAGGTAAAACCCACCCCCCCAGGCCACCTGGTCGTTCACGTGCACGATGAGGACGCCGGTGGCCCGCCCTTTACTGTCGACGGCGGCCCCGGCGAGAAGGTTTCCAAGTTGGTCGAGGCCGTGTACAAGAAATTGGGTCTCGAACCGAAGCCGGACGACCGTCTGACGTGCCTGTCCACAGGTGAGGATGTCCGCCAGTACGGCGAGATGCACTTGCGCGAGTATGCGTCCGGGAAATGCAGCGACCTCGTTTGGACCTTCGCCCGCGACACAGGTGGTGCCTGTGTCTGACCCGAACGCGGTCGATCCCGAGGTCGCGGCCGCGCTACTGCGGTCGCACCTCGAGGACTTCTTCACGAACTCCGCACGCGTCGCGGGCGGACTCGGCTGGCGATACGAGATCACCTCAGCCCCTCTGATCGCTATCGTGCACATGCCCGCTGCGGTCGGCGCCGGCGCGCCCGACATCTACGCCCTGCAATTGGACGCCACGTACTACGACACCTGGCCCGTCTCGGCCACCTTCGTCGAGGCCGACGAGAATGGATGGCGTCGAGCGCGTATCGGAACACCCGCATTCCCGTTCCTGCGGGGTTCACCGGGTGCACCGCCAGGCATCGGTGTCGGCTTTCCGTTTGCGCTGCATGACGACTACACATGGCCAGACCAGCACACTGACCAACTGATCTGCTTCTCGTACAACTTGGGCTACTACACGAGCAACCACATCCCGACCGACGCCCAAAAGTGGCGGCCGGGAACGGACCGGGTTGACGCAACCCTTAGTCGGATTCACTCTGCGCTCAACTGCCCCGCCTACGCGGGACCGTCGAGCCGTGCCGAGGCGGCGTGAGCACGGAGGTTCGGATCCCGGAGGCGCTCTGGCAGACCGTCCTTGGTCTGTTCGCCGAGCATCCGCCGGGCGTCGAACGGGTCGCGTTCCTAGATGGATTCCGGATCGACGAGTCCGGCTACCCGGAGGCCGCGCTGGGTAATCAGGTGTTCGTGGCTACCACAGTCGTTGTGCCTGACGCGATCCTGAAACCCGGGAGCTATGTCGTGTCAGCCGACGCGATCAGCGCAGCGGGACGCCACCTGCGTATCGATCGGATGACGCGGGTAGCGCAGGTCCACTCGCATGGAAACGGCGCGGTCGACCACTCGCCCACCGACGACGATCACGCCTACAGCCAGCGGTCAGGTGCCATCTCCATCGTGGTCCCGTTTCACGGCTCCACACGCGCAGACATCTCCGACTGCGGGGTCCACATCCGCGCCGACGAAGGCTGGTGGCGCGTCAGTTCCGACGTCGTCATCAAGGTCATTCCCTCGGTTCTCGACCACAGGAGCTCGAATTGGCTACCGACTCAGCACAGCGCCCCGCATGGCGGCATCTCCTCCCGATTCCGGGCCTGGGTGAGGAGAGTATGGACATCTCTCGTCCACTCCGGGTCATCCTCAACGTAGACAGAACCGTTGGCGGCATGCCGGACGTACAACACCTGAGTTGGCTCGTTGTCACCCTTCTCACCCGGAGCACCAGGTCCGTCGTCGCATCCGTCGGCATCAGCGTCCAAGACGTGCCGCTCAACCCCGGCATCGACCCGGGAGCGCCAGACGGGGGGCCATCGTTCATCGCGGCACTGAAGTCGACCGCAGACGCCTTCGGACCGGACGCCGCCCCGGTCGTCGAAGCACGCGACCTCAGTGCAGTTGACCTGGTCCTCCAGATTGGTGACGGGAACCTTTCGTGGCCGGAGGTACCAGTTCTCCACGTCGCCGCGAGCGGTTGGACCGGTGCTGTCGGTCCGGGCGCTCTCGAAGTCCCACGGTTCGAGGGCGCCCAGAACCCCTTCGGCCCCTACGTCGCGGCTTGCCTCGCGGCCGCCGAGGTGTACATGCTCGCGCGCGTCCGCAATCATCGACTGCAACCCATCTCCCTGAACGCTTGGACGCTCGCTCGGGTGACAGACCGCCTGTCCGAGGCCGCCACCTTTGATCACAGCGAGCCGATCGTGGAGTTGGACCACGTTCTCGCCGGCACGGGTGCTGTTGGAACCGCACTGCTACTCAGCCTGTGGGCCTACCCGAACGCTTCCGGCATCGTCCGGGCGGCCGACGCTGATGAGAAGGGCATCGACGACACCAACCTAAACCGATGCGTGCCGTTCCGCTGGACTGACCTGGACCGCCCAAAGGCCGTAGTCGCCGCCGAGCGACTCAGCGGACCGCACGGCCTGATCATCGAGCCAACGATCGGACGCGCCGAGAACTTGGTCGGCACCACCACGCACCTCATCAGCGCCGTAGACACCCCCGAGGCCCGCCAGGCACTACAAGACCGATACCCCGTATCCACGGTCCAGGCGTCCACGTCGGGACTGCGCCTGGAGGTACTACGAGTCGATCCGAGTGCCGGCACCGCGTGCCTTAGGTGCTTCAACCCGCCACAAGAGGCGATGTCGGACACCGAGGTCCGTTCGACGGTTGCGGCGATGGACGAAGCCGCGATCGCTGCGCACGCAGCTGCCCTCGGGACAGACCCAAGCCGGGTACGCGAGTGGGGTCGAGTAGGGGGGTGCGGTCAGATAGGCGACGCATTGCTGGACCGTCTGCGCCCGTCAGATGGTGGTGTCGCTCAGTTCTCGGTGGGATTCATGTCCGTGCTCGCAGGGGTCGTCCTCGCCGCGCAGGTCATCAAAGACGCGGGACGGCGTTCCCGTCAACTCCATGAGCCCGCGGATGAAGTCCCTTTGGTTGGCTCAAAGGCCCGCTTCGTCATGAACCTGCTGGACTCCGCCAATGCGCCTTCGGGAGTGCGCCGCTACGGACGCGATCCCAATTGCCCGGCCTGTCGCGGAGTTCGCGCGGAGGTATGGAAGGGTCGCTGGACGGGGTAGTCGAAGCGCAATCGAGAGAGTCCCAGCAGTGATGTCGGCACCGCGGTCGCAATCAACTGCGAAGGAGTAGTGAACCCGGCATGGAGCGTTCCGCGGGTGCGGCTGGTGCACGGCACCTGCGGTGACTACTTAGTTCTAGCACCGCGGTCTATCGTCAGTTCAAGCCAAGTTCTCTCACGAAAGCGGGTAGGACTGCCCGGACTCGCTCCTCAGCGACGCTTCCTTCGAGTGCCCTGACGGCCATGTCGACACCGGGTGATCGAGGAGCGCCAAACTGGGCGTTTAGCAGTGCAGTCCCCGCTCGTGCAACGTCGCCAACCCTCCCGCTCCTGCCCAGACGCTCGAGAGCGCTGGATACGGCGCGAGGATTCGCAGAGATAGCCAACCGGTACACGTCGGAAGCGTCCTTGTCGCTGATTCGGGTCGGGCGACCGTCCTTGAGACGGTCACCGATCTTGTAAGCCTTTGCCACCAGGAGCGCCGGGATCCCCGCCACATGGATCTCGAATGTACGGTCATCGGCAGTCGGCTCGAGGCTGGAGATGCGCATCAGGCCGTGGTCCTCGAGGGCAAGTTCGATTCCAGGTACACGGCGAACCGCGCCACGGCCGTGCGGTGGCAAGTCGGCTCCGCGCCCGCCGTCAGTCAGCGTCTCGGGCGTCAGGAGGTCGACTGCGATCGGCACGTCAAGGCCATTGATGACTTGGACGCTCCACCACGTGCCGGGCTGTTGCTGCCGGTCGCCGGCCTCGCGGCTGAACCCAGCGTTGGTCAGCGCGATATCGAGGTGAGGATCGGTCTCGATGAGGTCCGGATCGAGGCCGAGATCAGCATCGGACGTGAAAGCGCTCTGCGCGATAAGGACGGTGTCCGTCTGGAGGTAGACCGCCTGAGCACCGACCAAGACGACGGCACGGCGCTGCTCCGCCAAAGCATCCAGAGCATCGAGCAGCACCCGACGCGATGCAACGTACAGCGCCTGTTCGTTGACGTTCGGAGGGATGTTTGACACTTTCGTCCCTTCCTAGGTGGTCGACGTGAGTTCAGAACATCGATTCCATTGGTCGATACCAGTGTGCCGCCATTGGTCGACGTTGGAATCCATGTAGCGGAGGAGTTCCTCGCCCTCGCTGGGCATCCGCCCCGGTCCACTCAGGCTGTCCAAGGCGAGTTGGCTAAGGCTGACATGGGGCACCCCGTCGACTGTTCGCCTGCACGCGAAGACGACGGGATCCTCCGCACGGATGAGGACAACGTCAGTCCCGGAATCTGACCGCAGGAGCCCGAGGTCTAGTCGGAGATCGTCGAACGGATCCGTGTCGATCTCCTTACCGACCTTCTCGACGTAGACCATGAGTTGGCCCCCGACCGCGAGCGGCGCAACAGATCGTGCGGCAAACGAGCCTGTCACGGCCAGACGCCGAGTGCGCCCCGCGTCGGTTAGTCGGCTCATCGCCGCGTCGGTTCCCTGAGCGGCAATGAACGAAGCACTGTCGTTGGCTTTGAGTAGGGCGTATGACTCCGCTCTAGCGCGCAGCAGTCCCTGCCAGTCCACGTCGGTGATCTGACGGCGACTGCGTCCGATGAATGCCTGATCTTCCATCGTGTCAAGGAGCCGAGACACGTACCCAGCGCTGAGGTGGGTGGCCGCAGCCAGGTCTGTCGCGGTGTACGGAGGCTGAACGTCGGCAATAACACGCACGAGCCGTCCCGCCTTCGACCCGCGTAGTTGTCGCCGATCCTGCGTCGAGGCTGGAGAGGGATCGCGCTTGTCACCGTCTAGGCGAAGGACGACCGCGGGACGGGTCAGGCGAAACGACACATTGCCGGTGAAGTCGAGGTAGCCGTAGTCCAGGTCATCGAGAACCTGTCGAGTTCGAGGACTCAACCACGGAGAGATGATGAGGACGGCTGCATCACCGTTGGAACGCCGCAGAAGTTCGACTTGAGGTCGGACTTGATTGCTGAGCGTGGCTGGACTCACGTTTGATTTTGCTTCGACGTAGACCGGCGGAGACGAGGAGCCTGCCTGTGCGTCGCGAACTGAAACCAGCCGGTCCGATCCGCGATCCAGCAGTGGCGAACTAAGGTTCGCCACTTGCGGCTGGCTCACCGTGTAGTCATCGACGGTCACGCTCGCTCCGAGTAACTCGCGCAAGCGCGACAGACCACGTTCGAGTAGGTCTCGTTCAGCTTCCGCGACCACTTTCGCCTCCTCCTCGACAATTTTGCCTATATTACCAGTTTGCCTACTACTGGCAACTCAATCAGCCGAGCAAATTTGCCAGAGTGATAGCTCAGAAGAAGGATACTTGCCAAACGGACCACGAGCCGGTTGCGGTCGATGTGGGCGTAGCCGTTCAGACGCCCGCATCGGGCTTGGCGGCCGACGACAAGGCAGCGGACCGTGACTTGGCTGCAGTGTCGCGCAAGCGCGCGGTACGAACCCCGCGGCCACTCGATGCGAGGCACCGGTCCTGTCGACGTCGTTGTCGGCATAGGTACTGAGTCCGTCGCTCGAACCGGCAGGAGTAGTCCGACGTGGGCGATGCGTTCCTTGCCTGCCGCAACTCGCACACCCGATCGAGAGGACCGCCTGATGACAACACCCGCGATGGTCACCCGGATGGCTTCCATGATGACAGCGCTGGCGGTGGTCGCCGCGCCCGTCGCCATGGCCGGCAGCGCGAGCGCCGCGTCACTGGCGGACACCGTGATCGCCTCCGACCCCACCCCTGCCCCGCAGGCCGCTGCTTCCTCGACCCCGGCACAGGGGACAGTCGCGAGGGTTGTCGGCATCGACGCCAACATCGTGAACGGCCTGACCGTCTCGGGAGTCAAGGGAGCGACCGTCACGGTGACCGCCCGTGGGCAGAAACCCCGCACCATGACGCCGACGGGTACGGCGCCAGCGGTGTTCCGTCAGCTTATCCCCGGGGTGACGTACACGATCACGATTGGCGATACCAGGGTCGGCACCGGTGTTCCCGTAGCTGCTGTCGGCCCCGCGCACGGGCTCACGGTGTCCACCACCGGCACTGCCGACGAGGTCCTGCTGCGCTGGGATCACACGCACGTCAAGGGCCAAGGCGCCGCCATCTCCTTCGACGTCGTCGCGGCGCCGATCGCCGCGATCGGCCGCGCGACCAGCGCACCGGTGATCTCAGGCAGCACCACGGCGACCGTGACAACGATCGCCCTGGACCCGGCGGTGAAGTACACCTTGTCGGTGACCCCGCGCAACAGCGCGAGCACCGGGCATGCGACCTCGGCGACGATGACCCGCACCTTGGCCGAGATGGGCGCCGCCTCCGAAATACCGATCACCCCCGCACCCGCACCGACACCGGCGCCCGCTCCGGCCGCAACGCCGGTGTCCGACCCGACCCCCGCACCTGCTCCCGGGCCAAGCACGAGGACGATCTACGTCTGCCCGGCGGAGTTCCCAGAAAACGCAGCCGGGGTGTGTGAGAAGCAGGCCCCATACACGTTTACCATCACCGCGTATACCTACCACCCGGTCAACATCTACGGGTACGGGCAGGTCGACTGGGCCTACGCCTGGGGGCACTGCACCGGCGCGGGGAAGTCCGGCAACTGGGCTAACGGTGACCCCTACTGCCAAACCGCGGTCTACGGAGACAACGCTGTCATCGGCACGCAGAACGTCAAAGACGCCACACCCGCCGGCGCCACCGACACCGGCAGCGGCTGGTCCACCAAGGACGCGACGCCGGCTGGCTATGCCGACAACGGCACCGCGTGGGTGAGGCACACCGCCAAGGTCGCCACCGTCGTCCCCGCGTGATGGCGATTCTCATCACCGTCAACACCCACGTCGCGTGTCTGTACGCCTTGCCTCGCGCTTTCACCCGTCGGAATCGGCCTGGTGGTGTTTGCGTGCCGACGCCCGTGTGGACGTCACGACTCTGTTTCCATCGCGGAAGTCCCGGCGCGGCCGTGCTCACTCGAGTCCGTGGAGTCGCCTGACCGAGGAATGAGTGTCGTCGGTGGTTCCGGAGTAGAAGCGGCGCACGGTTTCGGCGTCCTGCCATGATCCCTGTTGGAGGAGTTGTTCTTCGGTGTAGCCCCATTCGTGGATCGCGGTGTTGGCGTACCGGTCGCGCAAGGAATGCAGGGTGAATCGACTCAGTGCCATGCGTCGTCCCGTGACCGTGACGTACTCCTCCATGCGCCATCCGAGCTCGTCGCTTGCCGGGCCCCAGACACGGTTGCGGAGGCTGTTCTCGTCGTAGAGGTTGCCGGCGGCGTTGGGGAAGAGGAGCGCGTTCGGGTTATCGCCGGCGGCCTGCTCGACGAGGGCTTCGTCGACTCTGACGCGCAGCCAGTCCCAGACCGAGAATCCGGCCGGGTCCAGTGTGGGAATGATGATGTCTCGGATCTTGGAGTTCTTGGGTAGACCCAGAGTGGTGCCTTTGCCGGTGCCGGCCTGGTGCCGAATAAGGATCTCGCCCCGATCAAGGGACACGAGATTTCCCCCGCCGGCGTCGGCGACATCCCGGCTGGCTGTCAGGGCGCGGACCTCTCCGCTGCGTGTGCCAAGAAGTGCGCTGGCGTGGATGAGCGCTGCACCGTGCTTCCATCGGCGTTGGCATGCTTGGGCCCAGTCGGTTACCTGTTGGTGAGTCATGACGTTGCCCCCGGTGGCGATGTCGACCTGGGCTTTGGCCTGATCGCGTCGTGAGGCTTGCTGGACGTAGCCGGCGGGCGGGACCCAGCGGACTGCATCGATGGCGTCTGCCTGGTCGCGGGTGAAGTACCCGGCGTGCCGACCGAATCTGAGCATCGTGCCGGTGACGTTCAGCAGGGTGCGTCCTCTGCTAGCAGTGCCGGCGCGGGAGATGAACTCTCGCAGCACCGCCGCGTTGAGGTCCCGGCACACCATGGAGCGACGCTCGCCGATCGCGATGAGGGTCGAGAAGTCGTTGGTGCGGTCCCGCTGGGTGCGGTCAGTCCACCGTCCATCTGGGCCGCGGCGAGCGAGGTAGGACTTGACGAACTCGGCAAGGAGGGTTGATTCGTGCTCCGGCACGCCGGTGTGTCCGGCGCGAACGGTCGAAAGCCACGTGACCGCGTCGAGATACGCGGCGTACGCGAGGCCTGGGGTCGATCCGGTCTTGGCGTCGAAAGTTAGTCCGCCGTAGTGCGTCTTGATGCGCCAGTGCGCCCGCCCGTCGCCAGGTGGGATGAGACTCACCTCGTTGATGCGCACCACGCTTCCGAGTCGCGCTCCCGCGGATAGTGCCTTGAGTAGGCGCGGTGGTGGCTCGATGGGCTGCCTACGCGGACGCACGCCGTGGACCTCGGGGTTCTCGGACGGTGATCGTGGCGTTGCGAACATCGCTTCGGTCACTCACCCGTGCGGGAGGAGGCGGGGCAATCGCTGTGGCCTCGTCGTGGGGATCGTTGATGTAGGCCAACACCGTGCTCGTGGGCCACTTGCGGTTCCGGCGATGCCCGAACAGAGCCGGGGGAAATCCCGGTTGCGCGACGTACACGTACGCCTGCGACGTGCTCACTCGAAAGAGATCCGCGATGTCCTGGATGAGAAGGATCGGTTGCTGGGTCGAGTCCATGCCGCCTCCTTCCGGACTTGGGGAAGTACGGGAACCTCTACGGTCGCCGATGGCGTGCCGGACTGTAGAAGTGTGTAGATATCCCGGTCGGTCATCGGGATATCTATTCGCGGGCCGCTAGCTCCAATCGTGACCATTCCTTGGTAGCTGGTCGAGTCGTCGCGAAAGCACACGAGTGCCTCGGCCGCGTTCGGGGCTGCGGCCAAGCACAGGCCAGCGGCGCGAACTGCGATATCTTCACGACGTTCGGCACTGCCCGCGACAGCGTCGCGAATCATCAGTGCCCGAACAGCGGCCGAGTCCTTCGCGGTGCCGATGACAGTGAAGCGCCATGCCTCGAATGCGACTCTGGAGGAGTCGACACCGTTGTGCACGGCGACGCATACGGCGAACGTTCCGGCTTCGTTGTCGATTCGGTAGTGCATCACTCGTCGCTCCGTTCCCTGCGATGTGTCATGTCGTCTTGCAGGCGAGATGTATCACCGTTCTGGAGTACCGCGTGCCTCGTGTGGACGCAGAACCCGAACTGCCGGTGTGTGGACAAAGCGCTGTCACGCGCTCACACATCCGCGGACCGTCTGGAGAGTCACGACCCTTTGGCGATTCGTGGACCGACGGTTCTCCTACGCGGTCAACGACGTCATGGGTTCCGTGCCTCGCGTTCGTCTTTCACGAAATCCCTCGCCCGATCCAAATGCGAGGGACGGCAGAACCCACGTCGTTGAGGGGGTATCGACGTATTCGCGTCGAGCGCGACTGGTCTCCCGGTCGCGCGGGTCTGGCGAAAGGCGAGTGTCATGTCCGTTCCTGTTGCGCCCTCGGGTGGCCGTTTGACGTTGTCGACTCCTGACGCACTGGTCGCGTCGATCCCGCACATGCTGGGTTTCCCGCCCGCCGATTCGGTGGTGATCGTCGGGATCGCGTCTGATGGCGTCGGTGAGTCCTCGATGGTGCGCTTGACGCAACGGTTCGACCGCCCGCCGACGGGGGGCACGGACGAGGCGATGCGCGAGCTCGCTCGGCAGGCGGCGGCTCCGATGATCAGATCCGGGTCGACCGAAGTGGTCATTACCGTGTTCGGCGACTCAGTGGCCGGACTGGATCCGGTGCTACCTGATGCGGTGCTTGTCGACGAACTCGTCACGGCCTTCGACGACGGAGGCGTTCGCACCAAGGACACGATCTTCACAGACGGGGCATCGCGGTGGTCTTACGGCTGCATGGACCCGCAGTGCTGCCCGCCGTCGGGACGGGTCATTCCCGAGGACGTCCGCACGCTGGTCGCGGCAGAGTTCGCCGGCGCCGGAGCCGCGATGGTCACCTCGCGGGAGTCTTTGGTCTCCGAGGTCGCACCAGCCGACGCAGCGGCCCTGGCCGAGGTCGCCGAGCTCGCGGCCACGGCACAAGCTCATCGCGCATCCCTCGGCAACGCACGCAAAGGTGGTGCGACGCGCAACGAGGCGCTCGAGGCATGGCGCGAAGCGTCCCTTGCCACGATCACCTCTATCATCTCCCGCGAGCCCACCACCCCGTCGGTGCTCGCGCATGCCGCGGTCGGCCTGGGTGACATTCGCGTACGCGACACGGTCCTGTGGGAACTGACCCAGCCCGGAGCCGACACCCACGGAGCGATCTCCGGGCTGACGGCGGTTGTGCGGCACGCACCACCCGGGCACGTCGCTCCCGCCGCGACCGCCCTGGGGATCTGTCACTGGACTAGCGGCGACGGCGCCCGGGCGACGACCGCGCTCAACCGGGCAGTCGCCGACAACCCTGAGTACTCCCTGGCCTCCTTGGTGGGCATGAGCATCCAGTCGGGCCTACCGCCGCAGTCATGGCGTGAGGCAATGGCCGGGCTGTCGCGAGAGAGCTGCCGCCACGGCAACACCCCACGCCCTGCTCCTCGTGCTGCCGCGGCGCCGCGACGCCCCGCGCCCATCGCAGCACCCTCCCCTGGGATCGCGCTGTAGTTCAGCGGCTGGGGACGACGGCGGTCCTCCACAGGCACGCCGGTTCACGCGGTCACGGACACCTTCGATCGCGACGATCACCGATCAGCACTCCGCAAAGGAGACGCCCATGGATAGAACCACCATGATCGCGCGCATCGACGCATCGGTCGATCGCCTGCCTCGGGCGCTCGAGCGAACCTGCGCATGGGCGTGGATCGCTCACGTGATCGCCCAAGCCGACCTGCTCGGTGATTCCGCGATCCCTCCGAGCGCCTCGTGCTGGGTCGAGCCGCGGATGGCATGGATCCTGGAGGACCTCGCCGGCGTCGGTGTCCGCACCGACCCGATACCCGTCCCCACGATCTCGCCCGGCCACGTGGCGACCGTCCTGGCGACCGTCCTGGATCGACTCGTGGCCTCCGCGGGCGCGCCGCCGCTGCGCGCGACACCGGCGCAGGTCGACGCGACCGTGCGCACGCTGGCTCGTGCGTTGGCCGCACGCGCGGACCTGCTCGCCACGTCGTCATGACCGCCGCCGATTCACCCGCGGCACCGGATGTCGACTCACCGCCGGCTGCCCCGCACCCGACGTACGGGCAGTTCATGGACGCGGCACGCTGGCATGCGAACACAGCCCAGGGGCACCTGTCGTACCTAGCGTTCGCGACCGCAGGGCAAGCGCGGGACACCCTCGCCGCACGCGATGAGCTCCTCACGGCCCTAGGGATGAACGCCCGCGCCGTCATCGGACCAGCGCGATCCGCCGCACTCATGGGTCATCGGCTGGGCCGACGCGAGGTGGACACGATCGATCCCACCGTCCGGGCCCTGCTGACGTGGATCGCCCGACTCGACCAGTCACACCACAGCACTCATGCCGGACCCGACGACCTCACCTCCACGCCTGTGCGCCACAAACAGGACCTGGCGCCGGCGGCCCGCTCGCTCGTCTCCGCCCGGATCGCGGTGGCCGCCGCGACCGACCTAGTCCTCACCCACACCTCGCCGACCGGCGCAACCGGCGCCGATGTGGACCCGATGCTCGCCGGAGCGGACTGGGGTCCGCTGCTGATCGACGTGGCACGGACCGTCGCCATGGTCGCCCGCACCGAACCGCTGGCCCTGCGGTGCCGGCAGGCGGGGATGGCCCGTGCGGACCTCGACCAGCATCTACCCGTCCACGACACCCTCGTCGACGACACCTGGGCCTTGGCGACCGCGTGGGGATTCCCGGACCCTGCACTGCGCGAGCTCACCGTTGTCCACCCGCCGCTTCGGATCGGTGACCCCGGCGCGGAGTGGACCGACCACATCCGTCACCTCTATATACGCATGCTCTCCCACCGCGACGTCGGACACGTGTCGGTGCGGACCTTGCAGGACCTTGCCCGCCTCGGGACGGTCGTCTCCCACGTCCTGTCCACCAGCGGCCACGGGATCCCTCGACAGGACGAACTCACGGCCCAGTGGCAGGCGACGACCACGCGCCTCGCCCCGTTACGCAGCACCGAACCAGGGGACCCAGACAACCGCGCGACCGTGGAACGGCTCCTGACCCTTGCCTCGCCAGCTACCACCGCGGGCGCTCCGGACGCGCGCGCCCGGCTCCTGCGCGCGATCGCCCAGAGCGCCCCGGTCCTGGACCAGTGCGCACACATCGCCGACCGCCTCATGGCGACCAGCACCGACCTCTGGATGCCGCCGAAGCCCATCCCCCGGTACCTGCAGCCGGTCCACGTGTGGTCCACCCGCGCGCAGCTCCTCGCCCCGGCCCCGCATGCGTGGCCCCAGAGTGGTCTGGCCCGCAGCACCGCGATCCGTGCACCTGACACCCCCGCGTACATCACCTGACATCCGGACGTCAGACCCGAAGCCGTCGCGTCCCAGAGGCGTGCGTTGCGAGGCACCACGGGGTCGAACGTCGTTGTCCTCCATGACAGGACCCACGCACCACGATCGTCGAGGAGTCATCCGTGCACCACGCGCCACGACCACACCGGGTCACCCGATGACCGGCGGTGCCGCTGGGTCCCCCGCGGACTTCCGTGGTCAGGTGCTGGCTGGTGCGGTGTTCGACGGACGGGACCTCGCTGACGCGGTGTTCGACCGAGCCGACCTGACCGGCGCGTCGTTCGTCGGGGCGAACCTGACGGGCGCGAGCTTCCTCGGCGCGAACCTCACCGGGGCACGGATCGCGGGTGCGTGCCTGGACGCGGCGATCCTCGCGGGCTCGGTCATGCCCGAGGCCGACCTGTCGCGGGCGACCGCGCTGTTCGCCGACCTGTCGCGCACCGACCTCACCCGCGCGAGGCTCGTGTCGATCGACCTCACCGGCGCGGACCTCACCGGGGCAGACCTCAGCGGTGCGGACCTGACTGGGGCGCGTGCGGACTCGGTCCGCGCCGAAGGCGCCCGCCTGACCGACGCCGTCCTGACTGGGGCGACGCTGCGTGTGGCGGACCTCTCCCGATCTGACCTCACGCGCGCCGACCTGACGGCTACGGATGTCACCGGTGCGAACCTGGCGGGCTGCGACCTGACCGGTACCCGGTTCGACGGCGCGACGGGTGCAGCGGTGTCGGTGTTCCATGCCCGTGGCGCGGCCCACTACTCGACCGGGCAGGTGCTGGAGCAGATCGCCGACGACCTCGGCGTCGACGCGTACGCCGCCGACATCCAGCCCCTGGTGGACCGGAGCCTGGAGAACGGGCGCCCGCTCTCGGCACCGCGGACAACGCGCACCCCGCCGCCGCTGTCGTGGGCGTGAGCCATGACCGCCCGGCCGCGCCTGCGTGCGCGATGCGTCAGAAATCACTGGGAACAATCTGACAGTTTGTGGTTTACACTCGTCACAGCAAGGGAATACCGACCACTGACAGATTGCCGAGCGGCCCCACCGGCCGCCTGACCCCGGGACCTTCCATGGACGACACCGCACTGGCCCCCCTCGTGCACGACCCCGCCATGACCACCTCCGCCGCGGCATACGCGCTCATCGCGCTGGCCGACGAGGTCACCACCGACCCGGACATCGCCGGCGACGTCGTCCTGGCGCTGACCGCATGGCTGCGACCGGGCGAATCCCTGGCCCGTGCGCTGGCCGGGCACCCGAACCCGTGCGCCCTGCTCACGGCCGCGGCGAAGAACGCCGCCCGCGACGCCCTCAAGCACACCCGACGCGACAAGCGGGTCCTGCACCTGACCGACGACGGAGACCTCACGTCCCTGGACGTCTACACGCCCCCCGCCTCGCCCACGCACGGGATCTTCGACCTCCTGGAGGACCTCGGCTGGACACCGGCGCACCTGCAGACCCTGGCGATCCCCCGCCAGCGTGCCGGGCGCTCCATCCACCCCGGCATCGAGGCCGCGCTCGAGCAGATCGCCCGCTGCTTCGGGATCCCAGTGCGCTGCCCGGGCTGCCCCTCACCGATGGACCTGCAGCGCCTGGACCTCACCGGACCAGCAGCCTGGCCCGCCCTCACTGAGGTCGCCTTGGAATGGGGCTGGTCGACGGAGGTCGTCACGCTGCTTACCACCACCCCGGCGAACATCGCGCACTGGCGCCGCACCGGCGTGACCCCACCACCGCGACAGGAACGACGCATGGTCGAGATCGCCCGCAAGATGCGCTGGGAACCGTGGCTTCTCACCGACCCCGACATCATCCGAGCATCGGTCCGACCCCGCGACCCCCGCCACGACCTACACCGCGACGGCCACCCAGTTACCGAGGCTGGCCCGGACGCGTGCCGGATCGCCGGCTGAACGCGAGGCCACGGATGCGCGGCACCGGGGTGCTCGCGTCGTTGACCCGGTGAGGACCGTGCCCGCGGCCCGCCCCGGGGAGGAAAGATGCGCGAGCCCACCGTCGACGTCGTCCTCGCCGCCCTCAAGGCCCACGGGTCAGCGGTAATCGCCGCCGCGATCTACGCCGACAACGACCCCGCCTTCATCGCCCGGCTCGTCGACGCCCTGATCTCCGCAACAACCGACCTCGCGACGTATCCGCATGCTGACGTCATTCTCGAAGCTGACGCTCTGCTGTACCAAACACTGTGCGACCCCATCGCCGACGCCGTGCCCACAGCGTTCACCCACATCACCAATTCACGCGCGGCTCAGCAGAACGGCACAAGCGAGGCTGGCTCGACGGCGATGCTCGAACGCCTCCGATGCACCGATGCCGATGCCGCCCGTCGCCTTGTCGCATGTGGACTGGAATCGTGGTGGACCGTCGAGCAGTTCCAGGTCGCGACCTGCATCCGCGAGCTACTCGACGCAGACGTCACACCGACCCGTGCGACGGTCGTCGAGCGCGCGACCTTGCACGCTCGGCGGGCGATGCGGCCGCACCAGGGCACCGAGCCGTTCGTGCACTCGTCCGACCCTGACCTGCGCCCTCGGATTCTCAGTCCGTCGCCCATGGCTCGCGTGCCGGGGTGGATCAGGCGCATGGACGAGCACCCTCCACGGCTGGATCTCGCGCAGAACCGAATCGCTTACCTGAGCGCAGCGATGTCGGCGATGGGACAGGCCTCAGTCGCGGCGAGCCGTCTCACCGCGATGCCGACGGTGCGGATGCGTCCCGAGCGGACGCCGCGACCATCACTGACCCTGGCGTGAACAAATCGCCGAACGCGAGGTACCGACGTCGGCGATGTCGTTGATCCCAGTGAAGCCGTCGACGCGAGGTCGGGACAGAACGTGAACAAGCTGGTCGGTGCCTTTGCCGGATGCGTCGTCATGGTCGTGCTCCTGCCAGCCGGATGCCTCGGCGCGGTCGGCGTCCTCGCGGGCGCGATCACCGCGGCCACCGCCGCTACAACCTGCGCGCCAATCGTCGGCGCCTTCCCGGGAACGAGCGACCAGTCCGCCGTCGCTTCCACCGTTGCCCGAGTCATGCGGGCAGAAGGCTGGGGAGAGCGCGGCGTCCAACTCGCGATCGCCGTCGCCTGGGCCGAGACCCGCATCACGAACACGACCGCGGGGACAGGGACCAGCCGCGGGGTCTTCCAGCAATTCGAGGGATACGCCGGCACCGACCTACGCCCCGACCCGACGAAGCGCTGGTGGGGACCCTGGTCCGGCCAACGCCCACCCGCTGGGCACAGTGCTGCGGACTGGTTCGGGCCAGCGACCGCGTGGGGACCGGACGGGTGGGCGACCCACGACCGGCGCATGGACATCGCGACCGCGACAGCGATGTTCTCTGACGCCGCCAAGACCACGCTCACCGCGAACGGTGACCCGTGGCGAACGTGGGGAGCACAACCGGAAACCGCGAGCATCGACGAGCTCATCGCCGCTGCACGTTCGGTCCAACGTTTCGACCCGGCGGACACCAACTACCGCAACGCCCTCACCGGCCGAGAGTCGTCGACCTACCAGCACCTGCTCGCCGTCGCACAGCACAATTCGACGATTCCCGTGGACGATGCTGGGTATCCGGTCGGTGACCTGCCGCGCGATGGACTCCTCATCGTCGGGGACTCCCTTGCCCAGGGCTACGCAACCGCTGCGCCGGCTCGGGGATTCGGCGGCACCACCGAGTCCAGCACTCGCGTCGGCGCCTCCACTACGGACCTGCTTGCCGATCCCGCATGGATGGCCAGGCTCCGCGACGCCCCGCACCGCGTCCTCCTCTCTCTGGGGACGAACGGACCCATCGGGCACTTCGCCGACGATGCTCGCACCATCCTCGACGCCATCCCGGCGTCCACCCAGGTGTGGTGGCCGAAGGTGTGGGGCGGCACCGCCGCGACGGTGAATCCTGAGCTGAAGGAGCTCGCCGCGAGCGACACGCGGCTACACGTTCTCGACCTCGACTCCGCCGCCGCCATCTACCCCGCCGGCGACGACGTGCATCTCACGACGGATGGGTACGCCGCCGCATGGCAGACGATCGCTCCCGCGCTCGCCGGACCCGACACTGGGTCTGTCGGTTCGGTCGGTTCCACCGTCGGATGCGACCCCAATGCTCTCGACGAGACGACGACCGTCGACCCAGCGACGATCCCCGCACCTGATGCGCAGGCGGCCATCGCCGTCGCGGCCGCCCTAACCGGCGTCCGCTCGGGAGGCCGCTACATCCCCGAGGGCAACGGACCTATCGACTTCGACTGCTCAGGCCTGACCGCGTGGGCCTGGCGACAAGCTGGCGTCCAGCTTGTCGACTACTCCTACACCCAGCGCGAAGCCACCACCCCGATACCCCGCAGCGCAGTTCAACCTGGTGACCTCGTGTTCTGGTTTCGGGCCGACGCCCACCACGTCGCCATCATCACCGCCGTCGATCGAGACCAGCTCACCATCGCGGAAGCGGCCAACCCCACCAGTGGACTGACCATCCGCACCCTCGGCGGCGGCTGGGACGACACCCATCTCTCCGGATTCGGACGCGTCATCCGCGCCAACTAGCGCGCCGTATGCGAGGCACCGCCGCCGCGCATGTCGTTGTCACAGGTGGAGGCCGAACCGCGGCCTTGCCCGTGCGCGAGATGAGGTCCCCAGATGCCCACCACTACCGTCGTCGCGGCGTTGACGATGCCGTACCAGAACTTCCTCGGCGAACTCGCCACGAGTGTGCAGGTGTACGGCACCGCGCTGGCCACGATCGTGCTGGTCGTGTGCGCGTTCGGATACATGGCCGCCAAGGGCGTCAGCCCCCAGAACGCCACAAAGTGGATGGGCGGCATGTTCGCCGCCATCTTCGCCGCGATCGTCTGCGTCGGCGCACCGAGCCTGGTGACGATCGTGCAAGGCTGGGCAGCGACCGCGGCATAGCCGCCCGCTGACCCGCAACGCTCATGGACAGTCTGCTGGACGGGGTCTTCGGGACCCTGTTCGACCAGGTCGACCCACTGGGAATGATCCTGCGCACGCTGATGGCCCTGCTCGCGGACTCCCTGTCCACGGTGATCACCTCGATGTACTCCGGACTGTTCGAGATCACCACCGTCGACCTGTCCGCGGCGGCGGTAAGGAACATCTGGGCCATCACCACCGGCATCTCCGCGTCGCTCGCGGTGATCCTGCTGGTCATCGCCGCATTCCGCGCGATGATCGCGCAGTCGAACCGCTACCTGCTCGAAGCTTTGCCCGGGGTGGTACTAGCGATCCTGGGGCCGCAGTTCATCACCGTATTACTGCCGTGGCTCGCCGCCGCCTCCACGAGCCTCGCGCAAGGGATCGTCGCCTCCGCGACACCGGACCTCGCGGCATCAATGCGGCTGCTCGCCGGCGCCGGATCGAACCCCATGTATGAGGGCCTGGGGCTGATGGCGCCGATCATCGCCGCGATGCTGCTTTTCGGTCTGTCGATGGTGTTCTTCGTCCTGCTGTTCTGCATGGCCGGCGCCGTCGTCTTGTACGTGCTGTCGCCGTTCGCGTTCGCCGGCCTGGTCATGGCCCCGACCCGGGTGTGGTTCACCAAATGGGCGACCGCGATGTTCGCACTTCTGTTCGCCAAAGTCCCCATCGCGATCCTCCTCGCCCTCGCGGTGTCGCTGTTCGCCAACTCCGCGCACGCCAGCGGCACACAGAGTTTCGTCAACGCCGGCGCCGGACTCATCCTCGGCATCGGCGCACTCATGGCACCGCTGCTCGCGTACGGGCTGTTCTCGTTCATGGGCACCGCCGCGACGAAGCCGCCCGTGCCGTCGACGAGCCCGAGCCGTGCAATGGGCAGCACCTACTACGGCAGTCAGATGGGTCGCGCCGGCATCAACGGTGTCAAGTCCGCCGCCACCAAGCTCCGTGGAAGCACCGCGCCCAAGTCTGCATCGACGGACGGCACGCCGGGCTCGAGCGGAGCGAACGGCCCCGGGGAATCCGCCGGTAGCCCGGGCACGACGACTTCTCCACACGGGCGACCGGGTGGGGTTCCTTCACCGATGCCGTCGTCCGCCGCGCGGAACGCGAGCGCCGCGACTCGCACGACGCCAGCGGCCGGCGCGCGCGCTGCGATGGGTGCAACCGTGTCCGGATCGACTGCGGCGGGCACCGCCACCGCGGGGACAGCGGTTGCTGCTGGCGCAGCGACGGCTGGGGTCGGCGCGGTCGTGGTCGTCGGAGCGGGCGTCGCGAGAAAGGCCGGACGCCGGATCAAGCATGGCGTTACCGACAACGCCGCGAAACTCACCACGACGAGCCCGGGCGGTCCATCGATCGACACCCACTCCGCCACCTGATCGCCAGTCTAACGAATGAAGGAGCCGATCATGCCCACGACGCCGAGCACCGAGATCGGTGATGTGACGGCCGCGTTCCCCCGCCGACCACGAGCGGGGATCGTCATGGGCCTGCGCGCAGGGCAGATCGCCCTGATCGCTGTCGCAGGCGTCCTGGTGCTCCTGGCCTTGTTCTCCAGCCTGATTCCCGGGTTGGCGCGAGGCTTGGTCGTCGGGATTGCCGGCACGTGCGTCCTGCTCGCGATCACGACGGTGGAGGACCGACCCGGCTATCGCTGGATCGCCGCGCGCGCCTCGAACATGGCGCGCTCGCGGCGCGGCAACACGACTGCCTCGCGCCCGATTCATCTCGGCGCCGCACCCATCCCGTCCATCGACCGGGCGGTCGGCCTGCTGCCCGGGCGTGCGGCGTCGATCCAGCTGCACGAGTTCGACGGTGTCGGCTACCTGTACCACCCGCACCAGGGAACGCTGACCGCGGTCGTGGAGGTGACCAGTCCGGAGTTCCTGCTGCGCGACCCAGCTGATCGCAACGCCCGCGTCGCCGGTTGGGGACGCGTCCTCGCTGCCGCGACGCGGACCGGGGCGATCCGCCAGGTGCAGCTGCTGGAACGGTCGATCCCGGACGACGGAACCGCGATGACCACGTACACCGACCAGCACCTGACGCGTGATCCCGACTACGCGACGCTGACGGACACGTACCGCGACCTGGTCGGCGACCGGCGCGGAGGTGCCGACCGTCACCAGTCCTTCCTGGCTATTACCATCGACCGCACCCACGCCAGACCGCAGATCAAGGCCGCCGGCGGCAAGATCAGCGGCCTGATCGCGGTGTGGCGGCAAGAGTTCGCGCTACTGGCGAAGATGCTCCCGGCCGCCGGAATGGAGGTCATCGACCCGCTGTCCGCACGTCGGATCGGTGAGGTGATCCGCACCGGCTTCGACCCAGCATCGGCGCTACTAATCCCACCCGGAGCTGGTGTCGACCCGTCGTTCGCGGGACCGACGGGAGGCCGTGAGGAGTGGTCGCACCTGCGCACCGATGGCGCGTTCCATGCTGTGCTGTGGGTCGCCGAGTGGCCCAACGGCCAGGCTGCGGCGGACTTCCTGTGGCCGGTGATCTTCCCCTCCGGCGTGCAGCGCACCCTGTCGCTGTTCTACCGCCCGTATACGCGTGCGCAGTCCGAGGCCGCGATCCGCGCCAAGCACTCGGAGATCCTTCAGTCCAGCTGGTTGAAGGACAAGCTCGGTCGTGTCGAGACACTGACGGACTCCAAGGAGATGACCGATGTCCTGGATCGCGAGAGCGAACTTCTGCACGGTCACGGGGAAGTCTCCCTGCTCGGCATGGTGACTGTCAGCGCGACGTCCCTCGATGATCTCGAGGCAGCAGTGACTACGGTGCATGCGGCCGCGACCCAGGCGTCGATGGACTTGCGTCGCCTGCACGGACAGCAGTGGCAGGCGTTCACCGCCGCGGCCCTGCCGCTGGGGATCCAGGTCGTGACCTAATGCGACCCGTCACCCATCGCCACCATGCCGCCGCCGACCCCGACATCGCCTGGAGCCGCACCTCGTACCCGGTCGCGGGACGTCGCCGTCAGGGCGCAGACCGCACCCGATTCACCCTGCCCGGGCTACGCGTGTCGACCGCGACTGCCGCGGTTGCGTACCCGTTCCTCGCCCAGGCACCTCTCACCCACACCGGCACGTTCCTCGGCACCAACATGGGCACCGGTGCCCCGTTCTGTTTCTCCCCGTTCGAGCTGTACCGCGACGGACTCATCACGAACCCGAACATCCTCATCGCCGGGGAGATCGGCTCCGGGAAGACGAATGCCACCTGCGCACTGACCCTGCGATCCATTCCCCTGGGGTACAAGGTCGCAGCCGTCGACGCGAAAGCCGACTGGGCACGCTTCGCCCGCGCCTACGGCGGATCCGCCATCAGCCTCGGACCCGGCCGTGGCAACCGGCTGAACCCTCTCGACGTGTCCGACGCCCTTCTGTCCGCCCGCGTCGATGCGGAAGGACAACGGATCGACCCGGTCGCGGTCGCGAAGAACTCCCAACTGCGACTGCTCGAGGCGCTCATCGAAATCCGCCTGGATCGCAGCCTGCTCGTCGACGAGCGCACCGCACTGGCCCTCGCGTTGGAGCAGGCCCTGCATGCGTCGGGCGGATCACCGATCCTGTCGGATGTCGCCGCCGCACTCCGCGCTCCGGACCCCGATCTGGCTGCAGGGATCGCGCGAAGCGTGAGCGAGGTCCGCGACGCGGGGAACACCGCACGGTGGGCATTCGACGGCCTGCTGTCCACGGTCGCGAAGGACCTGTTCGACGGGCCGTCGACGACGCGGTTCGACTCCACCGCCCCGATCGTCGCGATCGACCTGTCCGACCTCTATAACGACAACGCGAACCTGTCGATCGCGTTCACCTGCGCGTCCGCGTGGATGGAAGCCGCGCTCGCCACTCCGGGCAACGGGCAGCGGTTCGCGGTGTATGACGAAGCGTGGCGGGTCCTCGCGCACGCGCATGGCGCGATCGACCGCCTCCAGCAGCAGTTCCGCCTCGCCCGCTCCTGGGGCCTGTCCAACGTCCTGGTGCTGCACAACCTGCGCGACACCCTCAACATCGGAGCCGCGGACTCCGCCGAACGCAACAAGGCCGAATCCCTCCTCGCGCTCGCGGGCACGACGATCATCGGCTACCAGCCCGCCAAGGAGATCCCCCTCACCACCCGCGCGCTCGACCTCACCGCGGCCGAGACGCAGATCATCGCCACCGCCTCCCGCGGGGAGTTCCTCGTCAAACTCCAGACCATCCACGGCATGCGGTCCTACCGGGTGATGATCGACCTGCACCCGTACGAGCTGGAGTGGTGGGACACCACTGCCGGCATGACCACCCGCACCACCCCGGTTCCGCAATGAGCGCCCCATCCTCGCCGAATCCCGGCGCATTCGGGATGGAGAAGGCCGTCGTCATCATCACCGCGACCGGTGCCGGACTCGTCGTCGCGATCCACGCGACGGGCTGGCTAATGGCTGTCGCGACCAACAAACCGACTCCGATTTTCACTCCAGCGCGCGCGATCGCCGCGATCGCCCTGCAGCCCTATGTGCCCGGCATCCACCCCGGCGTCCACGCATGCGTACTTCTCGTGCTGGCCGCGGCCGTGACTCTGGCGGTCATGGCCGTCCGGCGTCATCGCCGATACCGCACCACCGCTGCGAAGCAACGGGCGAACGCGTTCGACGCCCGCGACGGGTGGGCCACCCGCGAGGCCGTCCAACGCGCCGCGTCACCACGGGCGCTGATGGCGCAGGCAGCCACGCTGCGCCCAACGCTTCACGATCCGACGGCGGCGGATGTGGGCTATCACCTGGGCACGTCGCGCGGGCAGGGGGTGTGGGCGTCGTGCGAGCGCAGCATCCTGATCGTTGGACCGCCCGGGTCCGGTAAGGGCCTGCACCTGGCGATCAACGCGATCCTCGACGCCCCCGGCGCCGTCATCACCACCTCGACGAAGCCCGACAACATCAAGGCCACGCTCACCGCCCGCGCCAGACTCGGGCCGGTCGGGGTGTTCGACCCGCAGGGGATGCTCGGCGCGAGCTTCGAGCACCTGGTCGCGTGGGATCCGATTGCCGGCTGCGAGGACCCGATCCGCGCGGCGACACGTGCCGAGGCCCTCGCCGCGAACACCGGCATCACCTCCACCGGGGAGAACGCTGCGTGGCGCGGGCACGCCAAGACGGTCCTCGAGTGCATCCTCCACGCCGCCGCCCTCAACGGGGAGACCATCGAGGTCGCCTACCGGTGGATGCAGTCCCCGCACGCCATGGACCTGCCGCTGGCGATTCTGGAAGCCCACCCCGACGCCTGCGCGACGTGGGACTCCCGGCTGCGGGGCGTCATCCATAACCCCGACCCCCGGTTCGTCGGCTCCGTCATGAGCGTCGTCTCCTCCGCCATCACGCCACTCTCTTTGCCGACGGTCCGCGCCGCCCTGACACCGACGGATTCTCGTCCAGCGATCTCCGCAGAGTCCTTGCTCCGCGACGCCGGAACCTTGTACTGCCTGGCGACCGACCGCGGCGCCGCAGCATCAGCCGGGTTCGTGTCCGCGCTCATCGAGGACGTCGCCTACACCGCCCGCGTCACCGCCGCCCGATCCCCCGGCGGACGCATGGACCCGCCCGTGCTGTTCCTGCTCGACGAATGCGCCAACGTCGCCCCCATCCCCTCCCTGCCCAACCTGTTGGCCGATGGACGCGGGCAGTCGCTGACGATCATCCCGATCTTCCAGACCCTCGCCCAGGTCCGCTCCCGGTACGGGTCCGAGGACGCCTCCACCGTGTTCAGCGCCAGCCAGATCAAGCTCATCCTCGGCGGCTCCGACGACGCCGACGACTGCCGCGACATCTCCGGGCTCATCGGCGAACGCGACGACTGGTACGCCACCAGCAGCAGGTCAGCCGACGCCCTCGCCATCGACGCCACCGCGACGACATCGACCTCACTGCGGAAGGTCCCGATCCTGCCCCCGGATGCGATCCGCGCGATCCCCTTCGGCTCCGCCGTCATGCTGCAATCCCAGACCGATCCGTTCCCCTTGCGCATGCGACCGTGGACCGCACGACCCGATGCCGCGCGCATCACCACCGAGCAGCGCGACGTCGAGAACGCGATCCTCGCCTCCGGAGGAACCGGTCTCGCCACACCCTGGACCCCGTCGTCCGAAATACCGACGCCATGACCTGCCCCACCGGCAAGCGAGTCTTCGACACTCGCGCCGACGCACGCAGGGCGCGCAAGCGGTACCCCGGCGCCCCACGACGCGCCTATCCGTGCGACCTCTGCGGGGGCTGGCACCTGGGACGACTCACCCGCACCGCCAAGCGCGGCGGCGAGCAGGCGGAAGCGCGGTCGTGACGCATCGCAACCATCGCATCGACGGCCAGTCACCGGTCAATCCGATCACGCAGAAGGAACTCGAGGACACCCTGTCCGACATCGAGCACCGCGCGGAGGAGGTCGACCAGCCTTGGCACCAGCCCGGAGCACCCGAACCACGACCCGGAGAAGGTCACCCGAGAGACCCCGGGTCACCGGTCAACTGGCACGAGATGGAAGACGACGAATTCTCCGACACCTTCGGCGCGCTGTGCGACTTCCTCCAGTGGGCCATCCCGCGATGGAACTTCACCACCGAGCAATTCCCCTACCACTGCTGGTGGCAACACACCGACATCCTCGAAGAGATCACGGCCTGGTGGGGACTATGGCAAGGCTACGTCCGCAACTCCCACGCCCACATTGCCGACGCCCTCACCTTCCACGAACGCACCGACCTCCTCAAGCAACGCCTCACCGACACCTACCGCGGACGCTGCCGCCACCAACACGAGACGGCCCCCGCGACGCCGACGGTCGCAGCTCCCGACCAAAGCGACCTAGAGACTCTCTGATGACGTCCTCCACCGAGGCCCGTCATCCAAACATCGCGCTCCGCCGGGCGCCTGCGGACGCCTGTTGCACTGAGGCGATAGGTGAGTGCACCCGATCGATCGTCCGATCAGAAGGCCTGACCGCACCCTCATCGATGGAATGTGACTACCGGCGTCCGCGACAAGAAACTCCAACTCCCGAGGTCATCAGCACTTATGCGTGGCATGCAGAGGACAAACACGAAGAGGTGTGCCGGTAAACAATACATGTATACTTTCATCATGCCCCGAACGCCTCAGACTCCCGCAGAGAAGGATTTCGGCACTGAGGTTGGTATCGCGCTTGCCCGTGAACGCACCAAGCTCGAGATCTCTGGACCTGCACTGGCCCGACTATCGGAGGTCAGCATCGACACCATCCGAAGCATTGAGTCTGGCCGCGTCGCGAGCCCGGGCCTCTACGCCGTGGCCCGCCTGTGCCGAGTTCTAGAGGTATCCATTGACAGCCTCGTACCCGGGGCCCCGACCCGGTTAGTTCCGACGTCGCCGGTCGGAGAGCCTCCGGCTCCCAAGTCTCGTCGGCCGAGTAGATCCTCATGAACTATCGATATCCCGCAAGAAGAGCATCTCGATGAAGCGCCGTCAGCGCCGTCTTGAATGGAGCGGGCTCCAGTGAGCAGCCAGATTGAGGTGCGTGATCAACGTGGCGAGTTGCGTACGATCGTATTCTCGGCAGGTCGTGTCGCGGGAGCATCAAGCGCTTCTAGACGTCCACGCCCTTCTACCGCACGTCGGGATGCCGTCCGGGTCGACTACTGGACCGGCCAGGTCTGGCAGCTCGGCAGCGCGGCGTACTGGGAGGCGATAGCGCTGGCGGCCGAAGAACCACAGTCGTTTCGTCTCGGGTCGTCGCTCGCTGAGGAGGTTGGCGCCTGCCTCCTAGGCGGGTACGGGATGCCGTTTGAGCTAGCGAACTCGGCCTTCCAGCGGCTCCGCGAGGAAGGCGTCTTCGAAACCGACGCACGCTGGTCTGCCGACCAGATCGAGATCTTGCTCCTCCTCCCTCTTCTGGTCGAGGGCAAGCCCCGTCGCTATCGGTTCCCGAAGCAGCGCGCCGAAAGGTTAGCTTTGGCGCTAGCCTCTTTGCGTCCCTATAGGAACCTGAGCGACGAGCCCAAAGCGGATCGAGCTCTCCGGGACCTCCTATTGGCTATACCCGGGATCGGCCCAAAGACTGCTTCTTGGGTAGTCCGAAATCGACGAGCAAGTAACGACGTCGCAATCATCGACATCCACTTGGCCCGCGCAGGAATCGTGGCGGGCGTCTTTCATCCGTCGTGGCGTATTGAGCGCGACTACCCACTCTTCGAGGAGGCGTTCTTGGCGTGGTCTCGCCAGGCCAAGATCGCGCCCCGATTCCTGGATGCCTGCATTTGGGGCATACTCGCGCGCGATTCAACGGCCGCTCGCGACATCCTCGGCATGGTTCGTGGGTCTGATCAGTTGCAGTCAGTCTGGCCGGTGCGATGGAGGGTCTGACGCCTACCGAAGACGCGGACCTGTCTCCCTCGATATAGTCCGGCGAGCGCCACCGGTTCTGGCAAGGCGAACTGGAGTAAGGCCTGAGCAAAGCGCGTTCTCGGAGTATCTGAGGGGAGTGCAGATGAGCGGTAGCGACCCGAGCGTAGGCCGTCCAGTTTCAGGAGGAGTTGCAGGCGCAAGTTTCGGAGGGGATGGTCCGGGAGACGGTTGCCCCGGAACCGCCTTCGAGACCGCAGTCGGTTCACCGTATCCCGACGCGGTCGACGGTTTGCTGCCGGGAGAGCTCCTCGACGTCGTACCCGTTGACGACGACGGCGTGCGAGGCGTCCTGTTTCGGACGTTGGAGGGCGCGGACGTCGGAGCCCTGGTCACGAACATCTTGCGGCTCCGATCCTGTATGGCCGCTGGTTGGAGGTACGAGGCGATCGTGGTTCAGAAGGCGGGCGGCTCGGTCATCGTGGAAGTCAAGCCGGCGCAAGCATGATCATTGTCGGGGGCACGTATCTCGAGACCGTCGTTGTTCCGCAAAGCCGAGAGTGGGCGGGATCGGGCCTTCGTGCCGCTGCTGCACTCGCCTCTAGAGATGATGCACCGCTCCTTCGCACTGCCGTCGACGGTCTCACGTCGAACACGGAAGGCTTTTCGACGGAAGAATCGAACTCCTACCAAGAGATCCGGGCCGTCGCTCGTGCACTTAGCGTCCGAATGCAGCCGAGCGAGCGAACGGAGCGAGTCGGCTTTCACTACTTGACGCCAATATCCGCTCCAGCAGTGAACGGACCGAACTCGCGCATCGCGGAGCGTATCGACGTAGAAGCATCAACGGCGCTGGTCTTCGGAATGATCGAGGCCCAGGATGATTTGCCACGGGTGCGCGCCGACTTGGTCATCATGGACCCGCAGCGTCCGCGCGACGCAAAGCCGTTGGCACTCGACGGGATAGATGCAAAGCGCATCGTTGTGGTCGCCAACGTGGGCGAAGTTCGCGGTTTGGGCCGCTCCGCCGATTTGAGGCAGGCATCCGCAAACATTCTCAACGACCACAGCGCGGTTAGCGGAGTGGTGACGAAACGTGGCGCGGCCGGCTGCCTCGTCACTGAACGGAGTCACTCCTCGGAGCAGTATGTGCACGCAGCCGCCGGAGCGCACCCAACTCGACATGTCTGGCCGATCGGAAGCGGAGACGTCTTTTCGGCGGGTCTCGCCCACGCGCTGGATACCGGGGCAGAGCTAATCGACGCCGCACGCGTCGGCTCCGCCGCGGCCGCGCATTGGTGCTCGACCCGCGTCCACGCCGTGCCACGCCCGATTCTCGACGGAGTGTTCAGTGCGTTGGGCGCGCCGATTACTCCGACAACTCCGTCGGTGTACTTAGCGGGTCCGTTCTTCACAATCAGCGAGCGTTGGCTCGTGGAGACGACGCGCGATGAGCTAACGTCCCTCGGCGCAAATGTGTGGTCACCGGTGCACGAGGTGGGTCCAGGCGGTGACGAGGTCGCAAAACTGGACTTGGAAGCTTTGGAACGGTGCGATGTCGTGCTCGCCTTGCTGGACAACTCAGACCCAGGCACGGTATTTGAGGTTGGCTGGGCAGTTCGTATGGGGATTCCGGTGGTGGGCTATGCGTCGCGCGCAGATGCAGAGGGTCTAAAGATGATGACCGGCACGAGCGTGGAGCTCCATGGAGACATTTCAACAGCCTGCTACCGCGCTACCTGGGCGGGGATGGGTCTTCGGGTCCGTCCTGGCTGGATGCAGTGAGCAGCATCGGGACGTGGCCCACCGCTCTGCCCGCTCCAACAGGCGACACAACCTCGGTCTTGCTCCTTTCGGGCGGTGTAGACAGCGCCGCGGTGGCAGCGTGGCGCCGACCTGCTGTAGGCCTTTTCGTCGACTACGGCCAGCGCCCCGCCAAAGCGGAGTACCGGGCAGCGGGGGCGGTGGCTCGCGAACTAGGAATCGAATTTGCCTGCGTGGAACTCGATCTAGGCTCCCTTGGCGGCGGGCTATTGCGCGACGACGAAGAGCAGCCGAGTTGGCCTAGCCCCGAGTGGTGGCCCTACAGAAACCAGTTTCTCATTTCGGCAGCAGCGGCCTGGACCCTAACGCGATTCAACGACATCGTCGAGGGGCCGAGGCGCATCTTGGTGGAATGCGGGACGGTCGCGTCAGACGGCGCACGACACGCGGATGGAACTCAACTCTTCTACGAAACGATGGATCGGCTTCTAGAACTGCAGGAAGGCCGTATCCGCGTGCAGGCGCCTGCGATCAGCATGACGTCCGACGAGCTCTTGTCCGTCTCTGAAGTGGACGCAGCTACACTGGGATGGACGCATTCGTGCCACCGGAGTGATACTCCCTGCGGTGAGTGTCCTGGCTGCTTCAAACGAGAGCAACTCCTCGACAGTCTCGGTCGACCTCGGTGAACATGAACCCGCCTGGAGAAGTACTGGTGTCGCTCTTTGCTGCAACTCAGCTGCGTCCTGTAAACGCCGACGATGTGAACGGGCAGGGAGACGAGTCGCGTAGTTCGACCGCAGCGGGAGACCTTCCGCGCAACACCAGGGACGTGCAGGCCCATTGGCTACGCGGACTACCTGTTCAGGACGCATCGGTGCATCGCGCGGGTACCGGATCAACAGATCGCTCGACATCACCGAAGGCCTCGGCCATGGTTGGGCTGCTGGACTCGCGCCGATCGGGGCTGGCGGTTGGTCCAGCCACAGTGGGCCCCCTCCTTGCTTGCCTTCAACTTCTGGGGACAGCCAAAGCAATGCGCCTCGACGCCTCCGGACGCTTGTGGCAGTCGCGAGGCCATCCATCGGCAGGCGGGACACACAGCATTGAACCCTTGCTTGAAGCGAATGACGTTCTTGGACTTGCCTCAGGCTGGTACCTCCAATCCGGCTCCTTCGCGGCCGACGTGTCGCGAGTCGAAGTGCCTTGCGCGAAGCAGCTAACAGATGCCGTTAGCGGTGCGCTCCACTCACCCGTACTTCCGAGCGCAGTCATCTATGCAATTTGCGATCCCATCCGGCTTAGTGAGCGCTACCCCGAAGGCAGCAGCCTGATGTGGCGCGATGCAGGTGCCTTCATGATGGCGGCTCAGCTCATCGCGCACGCTTTCGGGCTGACTTCGACCCTCGTGGGGATCTGCCTTGACGTGGGCGCGTCACCTCTCGGAGGCGACGCGTTCGCGGTAGGCGCGGTCGCGATCGGCGGCCCCCAGGTAGACCGCCTGCCGTGACAGAAGCTGAAGGGTCGCGAATCGACCTCACGAACGGACTGTCGGTAGTACTCACGCGGGACGCCGTGCTTTCCGCTGCAGCCGCATCGGCGCCTATTGCGGAAGGTGATGAAGGCCGGGCGTTGGTCGTTCTTGACGATCATAGATATGACGCGATGGCATTGGTAGCAAAGGCTCTCAACGTCGGCGCAGACTTGATACGACCGAGGCTCGCATTCCGAGCTTTGCAAGACCTCAAGATGCACATTGAAGACGGCGTGCGGATCGTGGCACCCAAGGATGATGGCGCCGATGAGTTTGTGGAGACGGATCTTGAAACTGTCGGCGGTGAACGAGTGGATGTTACTCCGGATCTTGCGCTGGAATTGCAAAGAAGGCGCGGTCGCTGGGTCGCGGCTCGCGATGGCTACATCGTCGCGGACTCTGAGTCGCTTTCGTCATTGCTGGAAGATGTGGGCCGACTAGAAGTCACGGTGTTGTACGTGCCTCAGAAGGATGAAGCCGGCTGATGGACTTTCCATTCGTGGACATATCCGGGAGCGGACGCCCGATGCCGGTTGTCCCGGTCACGTTCCCAGGAAAGCCTCGACTTAGCTTCTTAGGATTAGTCGATAGTGGTGCCTCTGGGACGCGCGTTCCCGCGGAACTCGCAGGTGAGCTAGGCGTCGACTTGCAGGGTGCGCAAGAAGAGACCTTCTACGCGGGCGCCCAGCGCTACCGCTCTCTGGTCGCCGAGGTCGACCTCACAATTGGCAAACACACCCGCCCGACACTTGTCAGCTTCACCGAGAACTGGCAGCCAGGGCATTTCCTTCTTGGAATCCGCGGATTCTTTCAGAATTACGTCGTCCGCATCGATGCTCCTAGGGCGATCACGACGCTGACTCCAACTCGACGGGGCATGTCTCCCTGACAAGCTCAGCGATGAAGACACCTCTCCGCGTTCGGCGATTGGCTTCAGCGACCCCTCTCGCCGGACCAGAGCTCGATATGCAAGCGCGTCGACACGCGGTATCCGCGCTCGATCGCTGCGGGGACGAGTTGACGCATGGCGTCGCTTAACTCCCCCGGCGTTTGCGCTTGCGGCATCACCATGACTTCATTCAGCTGAAGGCGGGAAACAAGGGCGTCCAGTTCGCGAAGGTCAGCCTCGTCCTGCACCACGAACTTCCACTGCGTTTGGCCATAACTCGCGAACTCTTCAAGAACCGGAAGAAGGATGCGCCGAGCCGCTGGCATGCCGGAACTACGCAGCTTCGGAGACACAGTTATGACATCGCAAAGTTTAGCGAGCGTGCCGAGTCTGACCGCTCCTGCAGTTTCGACTTCGATGCGCCATCCAACTTGTATCGCGCGTCGAGCTAGGTCCTCGAGCGCGTCGCTTTGGCTCGCGGGCTCTCCACCGGTCAGTACAAGCGTCTTGACCTTGAACGTGCCTGCTCGCGCAACGACGTCGTCCCAAATCTCCTCTACGGAAAGCAGTGCGGTCTCTCGTCCCCGGTCGAAACGAGACCAGTCCCACGAGTACGCCGTGTCGCACCAAGTGCAAGACAGCGGGCAGCCGGCAACCCGCACAAACATCGCCGGAACTCCGATCGAGATCCCTTCACCTTGGATGGTGGGGCCAAAGATCTCGCTGACACGGAGAGCGCGACCACTCGTCGCTAAATCGAACGCCAACGGATTGGCCTGGGACTCGTTCACGACCGCAGCCGTGCCCAAGACCGCCGAGACTCCCACAACGTCACCTCAGTCAGAGGCAGCGGATCACGCAAGCGGTCCCAGACGTTGATCACCAAGTTCTCAACGGTCGGGTTGTCGACGACGTCATTCAGATGCATGTGGTCGAACACGTCAAGAACTCGAGTTCGGACTGTCTGATCCATGTCGTCAAAATCCATGATGACCCCGTACTGATTCAACGGTCCTCCTACAACCACGTCCAGCTGATAGGTATGTCCGTGCAGCCGTGAGCACTTGCCGGGATGCCATGCGAGCTGATGGGACGCGTCGAATGTGTAGGTGCGCGCAATTTCGATGCTGAGGCCATTCTCGGGACGGCGAGGCTCGGCAGCCTGCGCGACGCGATCACTCGAGGTCGGGCCCACCTACCTATGATCGCGCAGCCCCTGTACGGAAGTTGTGGTCGCCACGCGGCGGCGGCAAGCCAGATCGGATCATCGGGACCGGCTCACGCTGGCCGAGGCGTTGCGGCCACGAGTCAACTGATCTGCCTGAGGTCGGTCCTGTACCGGACAGCAGGAGCTGTCCCATCGCAATCGTCCTACTGCCTCTGCCGGCGGCCGCTCGGCAGGCCAACTAGTTCGTCGTGGACCAAGTTCGGAAATGCCAAGGATCTGGTACGCATCGTCGGACTCTAGATCCTTTCACCCCATAGTCCCCGCAGGAGCAAGAGCGAACCGCTCCCACGGCATCGCGCCTACCTGTCACGAGATCCAAGATGCAGATTGGATCGTTTGCCTGTGACTCATCGGTGCGGACGTCTGCGCGACCGAAATGTAGCTAAGTGTGTCCATCCGACGGCGCATAGAAACTCGGATTGCGCATTGAGCGCGCCTTACCGAGCGAGAGTGGGAGGCCCGCGACGTCGTGAGCTGTGCGGGCATCGGAGAATCCGATGGTCTGCATGCGGTGGGCGACGATCTCCAGCACCGCGTCCCGACGTGCGTCTGGATCGAGAGCGAGGAGGGTCTCGAGTTGGGCACCGTCGGCAACATCGCACACATTGACGACGGCGAAGGACTCGTTCTGGCTGCGGGTGAATGCGACGTAGGCGCTGGACATGTCGCGGTCGGCGCCTAGGTCGATAGCCAGCGAGGAGAGCGTCTGTCCTTGGAGCTTGTGGGTGGTCGTCGCGTAGCCGAGGCGCGCGTGCGTGACGGACTGCTCCGCGGTGAGCTGGTCGTGGTGCGGTCCATCCGCATCCCAGTACGTCAGGCTCAAGCACTCTGCCTGGACAGCGGTCACGAGGGCGCGGGTGCCGTTGTGGAGGTCACGTTGCGTTGCGGGGCGGTAGATGTTTCGGGTGATCTGGATGTGGTCACCGGCGGCATAGACGCGGTGCGCTCCGGCGTGGAGGTAGGTGACGTCGTCGCTGGTGAGCCAGCCGCGTTCGCGTGCGTGGTGGCGGGCGAGGTGATTGAGGATGTCGACTTGGTCGTTGCGGTCGGCGTCAAGTCCAGTGCGCCGCATCCGCTCTTCTGAGGTGGGCAAGGCGGTGGCGTTAGTGAGCCACGCGTCGATGAGTAGTCGGTTCTTGTCGACCTCGCTGCGGGCGACGCGGAACTGTCCGGCGCCGGCCAGGATCTGGAGCGCGTCCAGTGCGTTGCCGTCGCGAAGGAAGGCCGCGCAGGCGCGACCGAGGTCGGTCTTCTGGCGCAGGTTCTCGGTGAGTTCGGTCCCGGCGCCGGCCTGATGTAGCGCCGTGAACAGGGAGCTTGGTCCGATGGCCTGAAGTTGCTTGGTGTCCCCGACGAGGGTGACCGAGATGTTGTTGTCGACGGCCCAGCTGAGGATGCGTGCGGTCTCGGGCGCAGCGAGCATGGATGCTTCGTCGACCACGAGATGGTCCATCGCGGGGAGCGCATACGCGGCACGTAGTGCTCGGGCGCGCGAGTGGTCTCGGGTCTTCTCGGAGCGTTCGAGCGCCATGACGCGAAGACGAGCGGGGTGCTGGTCGTTCGTGGCGAAGTCGATGCGTCCGAGGAGCCTGGCTACGGTGCTGCCCTCGATGCGGGCTGCATTCTTGAGTCCTTGGGTGGCGATCGCCGCGGTCGAGACGCCGTAGACGGTCTGCCCCCGGCGCCCGAGGGCGTAGCGGACAGCGTCGATCGCAGTCGTCTTACCGCTGCCGGCAGACCCGACAACGGTCGCGATGAGGTCCGGCCCCGTGGTCATCTGACGGAACAGGGCCAACTGCCCGGGGGTCAATCCGCGCCCGTGTCCGAGTGGCCCGGTGTGTTCCATCCACTCAGTGAGCAGCGCATCGGCGTCCGAGGGTTCGAGGCGACGGGAGTTGGCGTTGATGCCTCCGGTGAACGCCTCGACCGCCTGCTTCTCGGCGGCCAGGACGCGCCGTGATGCGTACTCGCCGGCCCCGATGCGGCCGCGTCGAGTCGAGGCCTCAGTGGCGAGGCCGGGGATGAACGCGATGCGCTGGACGGTGGCGGTGGTTGAACGGATCTGGTGCTCGGACCATTCGTGGGGAGCGAAGACGCGAACGGCGGCGTCGATCTGGACATCGAGGGCGTGCGCCTTGTGTTCGCACACGTATTCGTCGACGGCGACTGCCCACGTGGCGTCGTCCCACTGGTAGGGCTGGGTATAGGCGGGCTGCGCCGGAGCCGCGAAAGCGACCGCCAAGTCGATGTCCTCTTCCATGGCACGGGTGTGCATGCGGGCGCGGATGTCAGCCCACGTGCGGGTCTGGTCGTCCTTGTTCGCGGTGACGGTGCGCTTCGCGCGGCTACGCAGGGCGTATCGCCGGCGCGTGGTCACCGCCGCGGTCTCGTCCTCCAGCAACGCGGCGAGTTCCTCCTCGACATCCGCGCCACCGCGGGAGTACATGGCGCGCGCGATCGGGTCTGAGCCGGTGACTTCGTACTGCTGGTTGACGGTGTCGAACTCCCACCCGGGGACCAGGCCGCGGTCGACCGACAGGGTGCGTAGGTGGCGTTCGAACTCGGCCTGGAACCACGGGGCATGGGTGATGAGGTCGCGGCCGCCGTTCGCGATCCCGCGTTCGATTCCGTCGGTGCACACGATGCGGTTGGGGACCATGACGTGTCCGTGCAGGTGCGGATCGAGGGATCGGGAGTAGGACTCGATGCTCACGGTGGCGGCATATCCATCGCCGTCGATCAACTCCGCAACCTGACCGTCACCCTCGTGTCCGGTGCGGGCGTTGCCGACCCGCGCCATCAGCGCGTCTGCCGCGGCGACGGTGGCGTCGTGGACGAGGGCGAGCCACTGTTCGCGGGCGTCCTCGGGGGCGAGGAATGCGGCGATGCTCAGTGATTTCGGGCAGGTGAGGGTCTGCTCGTATCCGGCGTTTCCGTAGGGCACGAGTCGGTCGTAATCGGCCGCGACCGCGCCATGCACGTCCGCTCCGAGATCTGCGTCGGTGCGAGATAGGTCCAGCGGCGCGGCCGGCAGTCTGTCCATACCCGCCTCGGCCAGACGCCGATAGTGCGCACCGAGTCGCGCGAGGATCCGTCCGCGATCAAAGCGCACCAGCGGTCGAGCGTGGGTGACGCCTCGCTTGGATCGCCCTCGGTCGTGTCGCTCCCAGGCCGCCTCGTTGCTGCGAAGCAGGACCTCTGCCGTTCGGAAGACGACTGTGCCGCCCGGAATGCGCTTGGCAGTGTTGGCGAGTGCGCGCCAGCGGGCGGAGTTCGCGATTCCCGGATACAGATCGGCCGGGTCCACTCCCGCTTCCGCACAAGCGCGGGCAATCTCGGAGTGGTAAGGCTCCGCGGCGATCTGGGCGTGCGGATTGCGTCGGGTTTTGATGGCGATTCGCTGCCCGGTGGCGCGGTCGATGCCGAACATCGCGTCACGAACGACGTGTCCATCGGAGGACTTCAGTACCTCGCCCGGTCGGTATTCCAACCGCTGGGCGGTTGCGCCGAACCCGAGGAACCAGACCCGTCGAGAGTCGACAACTCCTCGGCCAAGTCGGTAGTCGACCTGCCGTTCCTGGGCGATACGCGAGGCCGACTTCTCGGGCGTGACTCCGGACAGCCGGTACCCAACTTGGGTCGCCAATCCGGTGCCGTGCTTGAGCACTTGGACGTGTCCACTACGCGCCACGACAGATCACCATTAGCCAGAATTGCGCGACGAGAATCGCTGCTCGCGCGGCCCGGGTACGCCGACCAACGGCGGCGCCCACCATCGTGATGCCAGCCCCGTTGGTGATTCGGCTTTGTTGCGATCGGCTGTGGCGCTGATCGTCAGTGTCGTCAGGCTCGCGTCGGATGCTGGACATGGTGGTCTCCTCGTCATTCGCGTCGTGGTCTTCGTCGAGCTGGTGGTGAGGCGAGACAGCTTGCTGATCGCGTGCAGTGGCTCCTGGAAGTAGCCCGTACCTGTCAGGTCGCGCGCGCGTCCTGACAGACCAACGACGAACAGGTGCTGGTGACTCGCAGCGGCGACCCGAGTTCGATGCCGCGCGATATTGCGAGGCACCACCGCACGCGACGTCGTTGACCCGAATAGAGACCGACCACCTGACGGTCTCGACCGAACGAGGGGAGTCCGTGGTGGTGAACGAGTTCCTCGCGGCCTCAACGGACGCGGCCGGCCGGCTGCAGGTAGCGCAACGAAAGCACGCCAGCCTGCGCGCCCGGGCCGACCGTCGCCTCGAGGACGCGCAGCTGCGCCACCGCGCCGAGACCGCTGACGCCGCGTCCGTGGAGGCGGTCGGCTGGCAAGCACTGCTCGAGGTGCCCGGGATGACAGTGAGCACGGCCGCCCGCATCGGTGGAACCAGCGAGTCGACGGTCAGTCGCTGGATCGCGCGAGCCAAGGACCTCCCATGCACCTGACTCCGCGAACGCTCCTTCTCACCGCCGCAGCAACGCTGACTGCCTGCACTCTGGTCGGAATCATCGGCACACTCGACCGACCAGCACCGGTAGCCGCTGACACTGGTAACACGACATCGCTCAGCCAGACACCAACGAGCGCACCGTCCGACTCGGTCGACACAAGCGTCGAGGCCGCGTCAAGGGCACTCGCGACGGCACCCGCCGAGCCCGAGTTGCCCACGCCAACAGCGGTATCAATGTCGCCCAGTCCGATCGCGTCGAGTCCGACACCGTCGGCAAGCGCACCGGCCACGACCTCACGCAGCGAGGACGACGGGCGCGGCGAGAGCAGCGCCGCGCAAACCAGAAAGCCCACGCCGCGCGACACGACTCCCCCACCGCCGACGCCGCCGCGGTCCGCCCCGACACCTCGCCGCACGGTCGTGAAGAGTTGGCGGCAGCCACCGACGCTGCACGTCGGAATCACAAGCATCACGCGTCCGCGGCTCAACTCTGGCGCGCGCGTGTCGGTGACGGTTGCCTGCGCCCCGGGCAGGGGGTGCTCAATGAGCGGGACTCAACTCCAGGTCGCGGCGGGCACGTCCGTCACGGTGACGTGGTCTGCTCCTGCCCGCCCCGGGTACACCGCATGGAGGACGTCCCGTGTCCTGTGAGAAGCGCACCGGCAGATGCCTACGACCGTCGACGGCCGCCGGCCGAGCGCCGTTCCCACGCCCAATGGATGGTCGCGATGAGGACTCACTCCTCGCGACCGGGGCGCAGGCGCTCCCGGCACTCGATTCAGGCGCGCAGCAGGGACCAGATGTGGTCGAAGTCCACGCGGGCTCCGGCCTTGCTGGTGGATGTGCGGGTGCCGTCCATGTGCTGGGTGATCACACCGGTCAACAGCGCAGCGACGGCGAGTGGATCCAGTCCCGGTCTGACTTCCCCACTAGCGACACCCTGCTCGAGGAAGGCGGCGACGCCGGCCTGCCGAGGGATCAGGACGTACTCGCGGACTGCGGCCAGCAGCTCAGGCACAGTGTCGCGGTGCACGATCGCGGTCGCCCAGACCGGCGCGAAGACGGGAGCGTGATCGGCTGCAGTAGCGATCGCGCGCGCCAGCCGCTGCGCCATCGTCCCAGCGCCGACGCCCCACCCAGTGAAGGTGGGGACCTGGCGGATCGCCGCGACGGCGAGGTCGACCTTGGTGGGGTAGTGCCGGTACACGGTGCGCTTGCTCGCACCGGCGCGCTCGGCGACCTCGTCCATCACCATGTCCGCGTATCCACGCTCGGCGAGGACCTCCAGGGCGGTGACGGCGAGCTCGGTGTGCAGGCGTCCCCACTCCGCGCCGCCTTCCCGGATTCCCAGCGGCACGCGGCGCCGTCCACCGGGCGTCCGATTCTCCGGATTCAGATCCCGCGCCGCGCCGGCCGTCGTGTTCGGGGCCTTCTTCGCCGTCGCCATGATGCCCACCGTAGCAACTGTGTGACAGACAGGGGTTTACCTCTGCCTGTGCACGGGTATACCGTTAACTGTCAGATTGCATACGCTTTCCCCGGCACCACTGAGAGGACCGCACGATGAATCTGCGCACGATGTCCAATCGCACGGCCGCGGTGGTGGTCACTCTCGCCGTGGTCGGCGCTCCTGTAGCTCTCGCCGCCACTGCTGGCGCGGTGACTGCTGCGGACACGGTGATTGCGGCCGATCCCAGCCCCACCCCGCCAGTAGCGCCTGTGGCACCAGCGGCCCAGCGCGTCGTCGGGATCGATGCCAACATCGTCAACGGCCTCAGTGTCTCCGGCGCTCAGGGCGCGCCCGTCACACTTACCGCGCGCGGACAGAAGGCGCGCACCGTGACTCCGACGACGAACGCACCCGCCGTCTTTCGCCAGCTCACGGCAGGCGTCACCTACACCGTGTCGATCGACGGCGCCAGGGTCGGCACCGGAGTTCCCGTCGCGGCCGTGGGCCCTGCTTATGGACTGACTGTCTCCACGACGGCCACCGCCGATGAGGTGCTGCTGCGCTGGAACTACACGCCCACCAAAGGCCAGGGCCCCGCCGTCACCTACGACGTCGTGGCCACACCCATCGCCACCATCGGCCGAACCAGCGCAACGGAGTCTCCCGTGATCGCAGGCACCGCATCCACGACAATCACCACGATGGCCGTGAGCCCGACCGCGAAGTACACCTTCTCCGTCACGCCGCGAAACAGCGCCAGCACCGGTCAACCCACCACCGCAACGATGACCCGCACCCTTGCGGAGATGGGCACCGCGAGGGTCGTGCCGACGACAGCGGCCCCGGCTCCCACACCAGACGCGGCGCCACCTGCATCCGCGCCCGTTTCGCCGGCAGCGCCTGCGACGCAGGTGGTCTACGTGTGCCCTTCCGGCTACGCCGAGACGACCGGCGGTCTGTGTCAGAAGGCAATCCCCTACACGTACGACACGAAGCAATACACGTACCACTGGGGAGTGGTGGGCGGGCGCGACGTCGCCGACGCGTACGCAGCAGACATGGCAAGATCGACCGGCACCTACTGCCCATGGGGCGGCAACTACGACGGTGACCTGTGCACCGGAGCGACCTACCACCGCGTCGACGACTTCGGCGACATCAAGGACGCCGCCCCAACCGGATACACCGACACCGGCACCGCATGGACAAAGAAGAACGGCACCCCGACGGGCTACGCCGACGACGGCACACAGTGGGTACGGAACGTCGCCAAGATTGCCCAGGTTGCTTCCGAATGACGATGGAGATGGGTCCGTCATACAGCGCACCCCTTGCTCTGCCTCTCGTTGTGCGGCCGGCCAACTCCCGACGTGGCCCGAAGGCGGGTTAGATGCCGGTCCTCGTTGCCATTGCGCTAGCGTTCGCAGTTACCTGCACCGCCGGGCTCGCCCTGCCGCTCGTCATCCTCGCAATCCTCGCTCTCGCACTGCGCCGCCCACAACAACCCGAGGATCATGCGGCGATCGCGACCCTGCCGGGACGACGATGCACCCCAGTCGAGAAACCCTCTCGATGATCGGCGACGACTTCACCCTCGACTCCAAGGAGGAAGACCAGTGGGACGCCATCGTCGCCAACGAATGGCCCTCCGACCTCGAAAGCGGCACAGGGTCGATGCGAGACGCGGACGAAGACGCTGACACACGTGCCGTTGACGATGAAGCGCCGCGCTCGATGGTCGTCCATTTCCCACGCCGGCCGACAATGCACCCGCTCGCGATGGGCGCGATGCTCACCGGTGCCGCCGGCTGGGTGGCAGTCAATCTCCTCATACCCAGTTACCGTCTAACCGCGATCACCGGACTCCCACGCCGCGACCGAGCCGAAGCAGTACACCAGCTCACCATCACGGCAGCGATTACGGCCGTCATCCTCCTGCTCGCCGCCACCTGCTGCTCCATCTGGCTGGTCTCGTTCGCGCGGTACCGCCTGCGCCACACCTCGTGCAAGGAGGCGACAGCCGGCACACCCACCATCACAAGGCTCGTACGACCCCCAAATCCCGCAACAGCAACGGCTTGGGTTCTACTCCCGCTGATCGGATCCGCCATCGCTTGGTGGTGGATCGTGCCTCGCCTGGACGACGTATCCGCGACCCATTCCGATGCCGTCGCGCCTCTTAACGAAGCGGTAGCCGCCGGACTCGCGTGGCTTACGGTCGTGCTGCTGTGCACCGGCGGCCTCACGCTCTGGGCGTCAAGAGAGGCTCGACACCAACTACGTCGATCCGCAGTTTCTCACCTACTGCGGGGGCGCCTGCACTCGAATCCAGAACCTACGGATTAAATAGATGTTCAGGTAACTGGGCGCCCCGTGCGGACCGGCGGAATCCCTCTCGAATGCGTGGATCTCTTGGCACTGGCTGTCCCTCTGTCGCAGAGCCGATCGTTCCGGAATCGTTCCAGGTTGAGGCATGACCGCGAGGGCGATTCAAGCAGATCGAACTCCAATCCTCCTTACGCACATTTGGTCGAACTACGCATTACGAGTTCTCGTACGGCTCATCTATCCATGAGGGAAATCTAGGGATTGCAACGCCTTTCGTGGCGCTGAGATGCACCGAGTGGCATTGAGATGCAGGAAGAACGGGCCAACGGTGCCGCCACGGCCTGCGGCAGCGTATGTCTCGGACCCACGCACTGCGCATGCGCCTGTGGTCGCAGTAACAAGTGACGAGAGTTGCGGCAACGGCAAAAGTGAGCGAAATTCTCCAGCTCGGATAGAGGTGACGCACCGAAGTCAGCGGGACAAGTGGCACTGAAGCGCCCGGGACGTCTCGTGCATCGGAAATGAGCGAACGACGGTGATGCGTCAAGGTACGTGCACTCGTTCGCGAGACCAACCTGCAGTAGGCACCGGCCGTCGCTCAGACCTCACGGACCACGGGTAGCTCTGCAAGGAAGGCCAGCTTCTGGGCGAACTGCCGAGTGCCTCCTCCTTCATGACCGTTGTACGGATAGACCTCGATCGCCTTGGGACCCGCGTAGCGGTTGTACGCCGAGTACACCGTCGATGCCGGAGTTATCTCGTCGACCAGTCCGACCGAGAAGAGCGCGGGGCAGTCGATGCGTTTGACGTGGTTGGCGATATCGACGTATGACAGGGATTCGAAGACTCGCTCCACTCGGTCGGGATACACCGCGCAGTACTCGATGATCTCGCTGTACGGGGCTAGTGGGGTCGTGCGAACCGCATGGGCGAAGTTCGACGGAAACGGCACGTCGGGCATCGTGCCGGCAACGTTGTCCGCAAGATGTGCGGATGCAAGAGCGAGTCCGCCGCCTTGGCTTCCGCCGGTGGTGACGATCGGCAGATTCGTCGCACCAGGATGTGCACGGGCCGCCTCGACAGCGCGGGCCGAGTCGACGAAAAGTCTGGTGTAGTAATGCTCGTCCGCCTTGAGAATCCCGCGCGTGAGAAACCCGCGGCCACCCGGCGCGCCGGTCTCGCCCAGATCGGAAGTGTCGGAGCCACGCCATGCGCCCCCTTGGCCCCGCGTATCCATGACCATGTGCACGTGGCCCGCGCAACTGAAACTGAGCCAGTCGAGAGCCGAGCCGCGACCACCGCCGTAGCCCACGAACTCGACGACCATCGACGGGTTGACGGCGAGGTGGTGAGGGACCAGCAGCCATCCCTTGACACGGTTCCCTCCGTGCCCTGCGAACGTTAGGTCGAAGATGTCCGCGTGCGTGACTCTCGACTCGACCGGAGTGAACTCCGCATTCAGCGGGTGCCGACGCGCGATATCGAGCTGTGAGCTCCAGAACTCGTCGAAGTCTCGCGGTTCGAGCACGTCGGGCCGAAAGGCCTCGAGGTCGGCGAGCGGGATGTCGAATAGCACGATTCCTCCATTTGGACGTGGCTGCTTGGGCTAACCCTTGAGGGCTCCGGCCGTCAGGCCGGCGATCAGGTACCTCTCCACGATCAAGTAGAAGATGACAGCGGGGATGATGAACAAGGTCACGAACGCCATGATCGACGGCCAGTCGGACCCGTGTTCACCGTGGTATTGGGACACGCCCAGTGGAAGCGTCCATTTCGATTGGTCGTTGAGCACAAGCAGGGGCAGGAAGTACGCATTCCAACTGCTGACCATTGTCAGGACGGCTACGGCTGCTATCGACGATCGGCTCATCGGCAGCAGGATCCGAAGGAAGAATCTGACTGATCCGCAGCCGTCCATGTAGGCCGCCTCCTCGACCTCTCGGGGTACGGACCATATGAAGAAACTGCGTAGCAGGAGGACGCTCGCAGGTAGCGCAAATGCGATCTCCACGATGATCACACCTACGAGGCTGTCGAGCAGATGCAGCCCGCGCAGGGTGACGAACAGCGGCAGAACGGCGACGGCCATCGGGAAGAGCAGACCGAGCATGAAGAAGTTGAATGCAAGCTCACGCCCTCGAAATGAGATACGGGCGAATGGGAAGGCAGCCATCGCGGCGACAACGATTACCCCGACGGTGACGCATGCGGTGACGATGAGGCTGTTGACGAGCGCGGACCAGAAGAACCGATTGCCCAGAATTGATCCGTAGTTCTCCCAGTGAGGCTCGCTCGGCAGCCCCAACGGATTCAGGTACATCTCCCCGGTCGTCTTGAGTCCGCCGACAGCGGCCATCACTAGCGGTGCTATGACGAAGAGGCTGACAACGACGGCAAGCGCCAGCCGCGCCACTTGTGCTGGAGTCAGCCGCCGCTTGCGGCTGCGAAGTCTTGGGATTGCGACCGCGCTAGCCACGGGCGGTGTCCTCTGTAGAGAAGTCTCGGTTGAAGACGAACCTCTGATACACCAGTGAGAAGCTAAAGCACACGAGGAACAGGATTACTGCCACGGCGTTGCCATATCCAAGCTCGAATGTCTTGAATCCGTAGTTGTACATGTATGTCGTGATCGTCTCGCTCGCATGCGCTGGGCCGCCACCCGTCATCACGAACACGAGCTCGAACAGTTGCAGCGATCCGAGAACTGCAAGGTAGATCACCAGGCGAACCGTCGACCCGAGCATCGGTAGGGTGATGTAGCGGAAGGTTTGCGTGGCCGAAGCGCCATCAAGCAGCGCGGCCTCTTCGATCTCTGCGGGAACCTTGTTCAAGCCGGCGATGAATAGGACCATCGAGAATCCCAGGTACTTCCATGTTGACACGATGAAGATCGCCCAGAGGACAAGGTGACTGCTGCCTAGCCAGTCTTGTGATTGGTACCCGGGCACTGCCGAGGTCAGAAGCGCATCTACGCCTCCGAAGCCGGGCTGGTAGAGGAAGTTCCAGATCTGGGCCGCGACTACGTCGGACAGGACGAACGGCAGGAAGAAGATGAGCCGGAACACCCGGCCCCCGGGCAGGTTCCGCCTGACGAGGAGCGCCAGTCCCAGAGCCACGGGCACCTGAAGGACCACGGCCGCGGCGATGAAGAACAGCGTGTGCCCGGTCGCGCCGATGAACGTGGAGTCGGTCAGCGCTCTACGGAAGTTGTCCAGGCCGATGAAGTCCTGCGGAGGACCAAGCCCGTTCCAGTCGTATAGACCGAGCCTGAGCGCCTGGGCAATCGGGTAGACCACGAATCCACAGAACAGGATGCCCGCGGGTGCGAGAAAAGCGATGACCAGCAGCGCCTTTCGCAGCCGCACCGACTGCGACGGCCGTGAGGCGCGTGTCTCTCGCACCATCAGCGCTGGAAATGTCGCCACGTTCCGAGCCTCTCGCTTAGTTGGTGATGGGCCGGCCAGACGAACGGTCGGCCGGCCCATCACCAGGACCCGCACTCAGTCGAGCGACTGCTGCGCGGCGGACTCGATATCCGACGCCACCTGCTGAGGCGTACTTGTGCCGGCGAACAGGCCGGTGATCGCGTCAACAAATGGGGCTGCCAGTGACGGCGGCAGCAACTGGTCGACGAAGTTCTGCAGGTAGGGAGCGCTGATCAGCGCCTCCTCGACGGCCTGCAGGTTGGGGTCGGCGATCGCTGCGTCGGACCCCTTAGCGACGGTGAGGAACAGGCCCTTTGATGCATACTTCGACTCGTTCTCCAGGCTCGTGAAGAACTTGAGGAAGTCGACCGCTGCGTCGGGGGCATTGCTTCCCACCGCGTACGAGCCTGTCCCGGCGACCATGTCGCCCGCGTTGCCCGCGCCGTCGGGCAGCGTCGGGAAGGCCATGAATCCGAGGTCCTCCCCCAGGCCCTTCTTTGCGGGATCACTGGCGATCTGGACACTCGGCGACCAGTCGCCCATGAGTTCCATTGCTGCCTTACCGGTCGCCATCTGGACCTCCTGGGCACCGTAGTCAAGGCCTTGGAATCCGTCTGGGAAGGCGCCGGCGTCGAGCAATTCTTGAACTCGGGCGCCTGCCTCGACGAATGCCGGGCTATCGAATGATCCCGTCCGGTCGACGGCTGCCTGGAAGGCCGCTTCCCCGCCAGCCCTCAACGCCAGGTAGCTGTACCAGTACATGCCCGGCCATTTCTCCTTGTTGCCGAGTGCGATTGGCGTGATGCCGGCGGCCTTCAGCTTCTTGACCGCGTCCATGAACTCCGGCCACGTCGCGGGGGGCGTGGTAATTCCGGCCTTCTCGAAGAGCGCCTTGTTGTACCAGATCCCCACACCGGACAGGCTGAACGGAACGGCCCACACGTGCCCGTCCTGGCTGTTCATGTTGAGCGCAGCAGCGCTGAGGCTGTCAGCCCACTCTCCGTTGACACTGTCTGCCAGGTCCTTGATCAGACTGGCCTTGCCGTAGTCGGCGAGTGTCGCTCCACCCCAACTGTGGAAGATGTCCGGTGGGTCTCCGGCCTGCATGGCCGTGGCCAGCTTCGCCTTGTAGTCCTCGTTACTGAGGGCGGTCTGCACGATCGTGACGTCGGGATGCAGCTCCATGTATGCATTGGCGACCTCGTCCCAGACTGGCTTCGTGGGTTCTCCGGTTTGAATGTGCCACCAGTTGATCGTTACCGGGTCGCCGGCCGAGTCACTTGGGCTCGCGCTCGCGTTGCTACTACTGGTCGAGTCAGCGCTACTGCTCTGATCGGTGCCACTGCCCTGAGTGCTGCTTGAGCACCCTGCGAGCGCCACCGTGGCGAGGGCCGCGACGGCCAAGGCCGCCTCACGCCCCCGCTTGCCGATCCACTTCATGATCTCCCCTTTACGACGTTGGACTTACGACGTTGGACAAGAAGCTCGCTCCGTTCGGAGCGCTATGCTGGGAGAGTTGGCCTCCCTTCCACCCGGTTTGGAGCTGATGGATGTGATTTCGCAACCTCCATGCGCGGGTCACCCTCACCGGTGACCCGCGCATGGAGTTCAATCAGGTTGCGATACCAATACGCACTCGTCTTGGCGATTCGATCCTGAGTGCGGTAGTCGACGTAGTACAGACCGAAGCGCTGCCTGAAGCCTTCGCCCCATTCGAAGTTGTCCATGAGCGACCACGCGAAATAGCCCTCAAGGCGGACGCCTGACTCGATGGCGTCGGCCGCGGCATTCAGGTAGCCGTCCATGTATGCGACTCGCTCGCGGTCATCCACTCGGCCATCCGGGTTGACGTAGTCGCAGAAGCTAGCTCCGTTCTCAGTGACGTAGAGGGGGAGTCCTGGCGCCATGCGCGCGACGCGTCGCAGCACACTGGTCAGTGAGTCAGGCGTGATCGACCATCCAAGATGGGTCGCCGCTGGCTCGGCTGCCCTCGTTGTCGCCTGTGAGAGGGCCTCGGAGGGATCGTCGCGCACTGTCAACCGGTGGTAGTGGTTGATCCCGAGGAAGTCTGCGCGAGTCGCCATGATCGCCTCGTCGCCATCGACGATCGCGGACTCCAGTCCGTGGCGGGCGTACAGGTCGAGGACATCCTCGGAGTAGCTGCCCTCGAGTAGCGGGGTGAGGAACACTTGATTGTTGTTCGCATCCAGGCGCAATGTGGCGGCCAGGTCTTCAGTACGCCCGGTGGCTGGTGCTAGATCAGTGATGATGTGGGACGGGCCCAGTCGAGCCAACGGGCGCTCGGATCTGAACGCAGCGATGGCAAGCCCGCTGGCGACGTTGAGGTGGTGAGCGGCCGCAACCGCGTCACTGAGACTGGTACGACCAGGGGCATGCTTGCCGGACCCGTAGCCCAGGAAGGCCGAGCACCATGGCTCGTTGACTGTGATCCAGTCGTCGGCCAGATCGCCCAGTTCGACGGCGACGGCGGCGGCGAATGCCGCGAATCGCTCAGCGACGACTCGTGCCGGCCACCCGCCGGCATCCTCGAGGTCCTGGGGCAGGTCCCAGTGGTACAGGGTTACAAAGGTCCGCACACCTTTGTCGCGGAGCCGCCCGAGCACTGAGCGGTAGTGACCGACGGCGGTGGGGTTGAGCAGGCCCTGCCCGTGCGGCTGGAGGCGCGACCACGACAGCGACATTCGGTAAGCGCGTAGCCCGAGTTCCGTCACGAGTTCGAGGTCGGAGTCCCAGCGGCGGTAGTGGTCGCAAGCCACGTCTCCGCTGTCTCCATTGACGGTGCGGCCTGGCGTGTGTGCGAAGGTATCCCAGATCGAGACCCCGCGGCCGTCTTCGCGCACGGAACCCTCAATCTGGTACGCGGACGTAGCAGCACCCCACGCGAAATCCCTTGGGAAGATCCGAAGCCGCTCAGAACGGTCGAGAAGTCCGGGCTGAACTCCGCTCATGCCATGACCCCACTGTGGACGTTGCCCTCGATGAGCTGTTCGATCGGCAGCAGGGCCGCGCCCAGCGGAATCGAGTCGGATCCGAGCACGCATGGCACGAGGTCGAACTGGCGACCCGGCCGCTCGAGGGCACTTGCTCGGACATGGGCGTCCAACTCAGCCAGACGGGAGGCAGCAATGACCTGCCCGGCCCACCCACCGATGACGATCCGCTCGGGATTGAACAGGTTGACCAGATTCGCCAACCCGATGCCGAGAATCTCTAGCGTCTCGCTCATCACCCGTGTCGCCAACGGCTCGCCGGCGTCGACCTCGCGGATCAGCGCGGCGAGAGTCTCCTCATCAGTACCGCTGAAGCGGCCGCCGCTGCCGCGCCACCTACGACCTATTGCCGCGCCGCCGACATACGCCTCGAGGCAGCCGTTGCCGCCGCACTGGCAGGCCGGGCCGCCGATGGAGACCTTGGTATGCCCCCACTCGCCGGCGCTGCTCGACACTCCACGGAACAATCGCGATGCGCTGATGATGCCCATGCCGATGCCGCGCCCGATCAAGGTGACGAGCCCGTGTTCCACGCCTTGAGCAGCCCCGAACCACATCTCCGACACGGTGAGGGTCTTCGCACCGTTGTCTGCGTAAATGCTCAAGTCCGAGCCGTCGAACAGTTCGGCGAGCCGCACCGGCGGCCATCCAAGACTCTGCGCGTAGATGACCGGTCCGCGCTCGTCGTCGAGGTCGACGACTCCGGGGAGGCCAAGACCGACTCCCAGGAGTCGGCCTTCGATCTCGGGGTGCCGGGAGCGCAGGATTGAGGCGCCCTCCAGCACTGCCCTCGCGACAGGTCCAGGATCGACCGCGCGGCTGGCGACGTCCGCGAAGACCCGATCGATCCGGTTGAACTGGAGGTCGAACAACTCAACGGTGACGCCCTGCTCGCCCACGTCGACTCCGATCGAGTAGGCGGCCCCAGCATCGATGGACAGTCGCGCGACGGGCCTGCCGCCAAGGGAGGGCAGCAACCCCGTCTCACGCACGAGTCCCTCCTCGATCAGATCGGACGCAACATTCGCAGCGGAGGCCGCAGAAATGTTGCACTCGGTCGCGATGCGCCCCCTGGTGGTCTCCTTCGCATGAAGGACGTGACGCAACACCCGCGCGCGATTGCGTTGGCGAAGATCCTTGGCGATCGGCCCGCGATTCATGAGATTCTCCCTTTAAGTGTGTCCTTATCGTAAGGTGTGTATTATCTGCGATCAAGGCAATGACATAACAATCAGATAACCCGCACTCTGCCAATGCCCCTAAGTGAGGAGGTGGGCCGGTGAGCGAAGGTGACGCCGGTGCCTACTCACGTGCATACCAGCAGAGCACCGACGATCCCGATCAGTTCTGGCTCTCACAAGCGGCGGCGATCGACTGGCGGGAGAGCCCGGTCGACGGACTCGACGCGTCGCGCGCCCCGTTCTATCGCTGGTTCACCGGCGCACGGCTGAACACATCCTTCAATGCCTTGGATCGTCACGTCCTTGCAGGGCGCGGAGGGACCACGGCTCTCATTTACGACTCGGCAATGCTCGGTAGCGCTGAACGATTCACGTACGCCGAACTACTCGAGGCAGTCGCTACCTTCGCCGGCGCGCTGGCAGAGCGCGGGATCACGAAAGGCGACCGCGTACTCATATACCTCCCGATGATCCCCGAAGCAGTCATCGCCATGCTCGCCTGCTCTCGACTTGGAGCCGTGCACTCGGTGGTCTTCGGTGGGTTCGCCGCCCGAGAACTCGCGGCACGGATCGATGACGCCGAGCCTAAGGCGCTTGTCACCGCATCTGGTGGCCTGGAGCCAGGAAGAGTGGTCGAGTATCTCCCCATCGTCGAGGCGGCGTTATCGACGGCCAAGCACCGTTTCGACACGGTCATCGTCCGCAACCGCACCAGTATCCCGCGACCACTGCCACACCATGCGACGTGGCTCGACTGGGATGAGGCAGTCGCTGACGCGAACCCGCACGATGCAGTTCCCGTTGACTCGACCGACCCTCTATACATTCTGTATACGTCGGGAACGACGGCCGCTCCGAAGGGCATCGTGCGTGACAACGGCGGGCATGCGGTTGCCTTGAGCTGGTCCCTGCAGAACGTCTACGGCGTGCGTACCGGTGACGTCATGTTCACCGCCAGCGACATCGGCTGGGTCGTCGGGCATTCCTACATCGTGTACGCGCCACTTCTCGTCGGAGCGACGACCGTCCTGTACGAAGGCAAGCCTGTGGGCACGCCCGATGCGGGCGCCTACTGGCGCGTCGTGGACCAGCACCGTGTCAACGTCATCTTCACCGCACCCACCGCCATCCGCGCCATACGCAAAGCGGACCCCGACGCGACCCTGCTCGATGCGTACGACCTCTCGAGCCTGCGGGCCATCTTTCTTGCGGGCGAGCGTCTGGACCCCGCGACCTATACGTGGACGCGGAAGGCGTTGCGCCTACCGGTGGTCGATCATTGGTGGCAGACCGAGACCGGCTGGCCGATCTATGCCAATCCCCTTGGCCTCGAAGAACTCGAGTTCCGAGCGGGATCCCCCTCACGTCCGATGCCTGGGTTCATCGTGGAGATCGTGGACTCGGCGGGCGCAGTCGTTGCACCCAACACGGAAGGCAACATCGTCATCCGGCTACCCCTGCCTCCCGGAACATTGATGACACTGTGGAACCGCGACGAAGCATTCCGCTCCTCATACCTATCAGCCTTCGACGGCTTCTACCTCACGGGGGACTCCGGATACGTCGATGACGACGGGTACCTGTACGTCCTCGGTCGCACCGACGACGTCATCAACGTCGCCGGCCATCGGTTGTCCACCGGATCGCTGGAGGAGGTCCTGGCGCAACACCCGGCCGTGGCGGAATGCGCCGTCATCGGCAAGCGCGACCCTCTCAAGGGAGAGCTCCCAATGGGGTTCGTGGTGCTGAAGACCGGAGTCCAAGTCGACGAGACCGCACTCAATGCAGAACTCACAGACATGGTGCGGCAGCAAATCGGACCCGTCGCTGCGTTCTCCGGTATCCGCGTCGTCCCGGCATTGCCCAAGACCAGGTCGGGGAAGGTGTTGCGAAGGACGATCCGTCAGATCGTCAACGGCGAGACCGTCGTCATTCCACCAACCATCGAGGACCCCGGCACACTGCAGGTGTTCAGCAATCTCCGGCCGAAGTGAGCGGTGCTCAGGTCGGCTATGACGTCCAGCGGAATGTGGCACCCGCGCCTGCCGCGAGGGTGTAGCTGAACCATTTCCCGCCTTGCTGAACACCGAACGTCTGAGCCGAGGGCCCGTTGTTTACGGCGACCAGAACCTTGGAGTGGTCGGGGTTGAGGAACGAGACGTTATTGATTCCTGTGGGCGACGTTGTCGAAGAAATTCGCAGCGCGCCTGGACGCACCCACTTGGAGACCTGACCCATCGCGTAGTACTCGATCTGCGGACTTGCTACCCAACCGTCGAACAGGCTGTAGTCGATGTGAACGAGCGGGCGACATACGACGCATCCGTTCGATGGCCCATTGAAGGAATCGAGCGCGACATTCCATAACACGACGCTGCGTGCCCAGTTTCGAGTGGAGTTCACGAACAGGTTCATCGTCTTCTTGAACTGATCCTGATCTGACACCACTGGGGCCGAGGGTGGGTTCGACGTCAGGCCGCTGCACTCTGTCACGAAGATGTCCTTCGTCGGCGCCAACTCGTGGATCGGTGTCATGGCTTCCGGAGTGCCGCCGTAGCAATGCCACGCTGTTCCCGCAAGGTAGGCAAGGGAATCCTGCCGTCCCAGTAGTCGCGTCGGGTAGGCACCCGCCTGATCCCAGACATAATCCCAGCCAAGGATCTTGGTCGACAAGCCGGCGGCCTGAAGCGCCGGCCCGAGGTGGGAAGCAATAAACGTCGCTTCCTGGTCAACAGGGAAGTTCATCGAAGGGAGGAGCACCAGTTCGTTCGTCGGTTCGTTCTGCGGTGTCACGTATGTCACGGGTACGCCGTTAGCCAGGTACGCCTGAAGGAACTTAACGAAATACTGCGCGTATGCCGCATAGAACTCAGGATTGAATCCGCCACCCAGAGTTCCAAGCGTGGTGCACGCGCCGTTCCTCATCCACGCTGGCGGACTCCACGGGGTAGCCATGACGGTGAGCCCCGGAGAATTGCTGATGGCTTGGCGCAGCAACGGAAGTATGTATGCCTCGTCATGGGCAACCGAGAATCCCGCGAGTGTCGCGTCAGTGGTGCCACACGGCTGATCGTCGAACGTGTACAACCCAGAACTAGGCGCATTGAAATCGGTGGCGCCCATCGGCTGGCGCAGCAGGGAGATCCCGATACCCGAGTCGGGATTGAACAGGTCTGACATGAGTTGATCTCGGCGCGATTGGCTGAGGTGGTCGCTGATCAGCCAGGACGAGGAGTCAGTCAGGCTCGCACCGAACCCCGCGATCGACTGAAATGTGGTTCCAGCGTCAACCTGGAAGGTCACCGGCTCCGTAGACGTCCCGTGCTGCAGGTCCAGCGGCGACTGCAGGAGTCGCTCCGATCCGTTGGGGTCGGTCAAAAGGACCTGAACCGACCCCTGTGGGTCGGCCACGGCAGGCGTGCCAGCCGATATAACGCCGACGGCACAAGCGAGAGACGCGATGAGCATCATGCGTATAGACAACATGTTCACCTCTCAGGTGGCCGTGCGCCCCGGACGTTTCAGCTATCTCGAAACGGGCGTGAGCGCGGGTTCAGTTATAACTTATGCTAATGTGTAGATTAAGTCCGCGCCAGATAGTAACGAATGCGTAACAGTTCTGCCGGCTGGTCGCCCGCTCACCCGAGACGTGCCCCGGAGGAGGCCCCGCGAATGTCCTCGCGCCATCGACAAGAGCAGCCGCCGCGAGGACGGAGTTCACGCAAAGCAGACCTCCGTGCTGCCAACGGGAACAGCGAATCGGAATCCAGGCCACTGGATGATCCCACGGTGTTCGTGGCTGTCCGCGAATTCGACGCCCCTACGACCTCACTGGCGCTCGTCTCGGTTGCCCAGTTGAGCCCGCACTGCGAGCTCGTGGCCATGATCGTGGACCCGACCCAAGCGGTCGAGACCAGTCGAGTCGTGTCACACCGGGACACCACGAACCAGTTGAGCCTTGACGTCGGGAAGGGCGAGGCGCTATTCGACAACAGGCGTGTGCAGCTGACGCGAACTGAGTTCTATCTGCTCGCCCTACTGCTCGGTTCCGACGGCAGAACATTCAGTCGCCAGGAGTTGCTCCGGCTCGTGTGGGGCTGGGAAGGGCGCAATACGCGAGAGGGTTCGGTCAGACTGCTTGTGCACCAAGTCAGACGCAAACTCGGTCCGCACGCGTCTCGGCTGCAGACGGTACGACACGTGGGATACCGGTTTGTTCGAGTTGATTGACAGAACTGCAGCCCAGGACGACGAGTTCACGCTGAACAGTTAGTCCGGCGCGGTCCCGGACGAACTGTTCCTCCGGGTCGTGGCTTTCACTCGAGCGCCGCGCCGCGGCAGCGCGACCGGCGGAGATGTGATCGCGTTCCATTGCGGCCGAGTCAAGGTCGGCAGACGGCGTTGCCGAATTTGCGTCGGCTACGTCATCGACCTCGCCTGTCCCGGGAATGTGTCACCGCCCCGCACAGATCGCGAGGTCCAACACTCCTTCAGTATCCGCTGCTCAAGGCTCCGCCAGTCTTCCACACTCCTGCTGAGCTCCTGGCCCGAGTCACGTGCGTGCCAGGCCAGCGTGACGATGGCCGTCAGCGCCTCCTCCGGCCACCGACCAGTGTTTCTGACTCGGACTAGACCCTCATGGATTGCCACATCCGAGCTTCTCGAATCCAAATTGTGCAGCCGCGGGCCGAGGAGCGCGCCCATGTCGACGCCGAAGTAGGTTGGCCGCGCTTTCGGCTCGCAGAACACAAGGTCGAGAAGACTGTGCGCACCACTGAGCAAGAACAGCGAGTCGAGTCCGGCTACGTGAGCGGCAGCGATGTCTGTGTCGAGCCTGTCGCCGATGACGAGCACGTTCTCCGCAGCCATCCATTGCTGCCTAAGGGCAAGATCGTAAAGAAGAGGTTCGGGCTTGCCTGCAACGATCGGTTCAACGCCGACGGCAGCTCGCACCGCCTCTACGAGGGCCCCGTTGCCTGGTGCGAGACCCCGCGCTGTGGGAATAGTCCGATCCGGATTCGTTGCAACCCACAACGCCCCACCTGTGACCTGATAGGCGACCTCTGCGAGATCACGCCAATTCACCCCAGTCCCGGCGCCCTGAACGACAGCTGAGGCCTGACCGTAGGCGCTCGCTTCGCGTGCGGAGAATGAAACCAGGCCAACCTCGCGAAGGGCATGCGCGACGCCGCGTCCGCCCACTGCGAGAACCGGGCTCGCGTCCGTCACAACGCTGACCACATAGCTCGCCGCCGCTTGGGCGCTTGAGACCACGCCCCAACCCCCGGGCTCCAGGCCGAGCGAGCAGAGGTGCTCCTCGACGACGCTGGGCTCGCGAGATGCGTTGTTGGTCGCGAACGTAATTGCCCGACCCGACTCGAGTGCGGTCCGCAGCACCCCCACCGACCCGGGGATCGGGCTTGAGCCGCGGTACACGACGCCGTCGAGATCGCAGATCACAGCACCGTACGCGGCTAAGATCGACTCACCGTTCCCAACTTTCCGAGGCGTCATCCTTGGCTCCGATCCTGCCGGCGAAACCATCTCTTCCGCGGTCTTGCCCCTGCTTGGGCGCTGGTGGGTCGAAGTCCTACCAGCGCGTTGAGCGTGTCAATCGTGACCAACCCGTGCGGCAGTGGCGCGTCGACACCGGACTCGAACCGGCTGTCAGGTCCAAACCCGCTGACGACCAGCTCAGCTTCTCCAACATCGTCCCAGGTGTAGTCATTTCGCACGACGAGACATGGGATGTCGGCTCCATGTGCCGCACGCAAGCCGTTCGCCGAGTCCTCGATTGCGACTACGCGATCCGACCTGAGACCGGCTCGACGGAGCACGGTCAGGTAAACGTCGGGCGAGGGCTTCAGTTCCCGAACGTCGGCAGATGTCACGACGCACTCGAATGTTTGGTCGCCAAAATGGCGCCCCAGCAATGGTTGAACCCAGTGTGGGCTCCCAGTGGTCGCGACAAACAGTCGCACGCTGTTTCGCTGAAGGTCGCTCACCAGCTGACCTACTCCGGGTATCAGCGGGACCGCTCCCTCGGAAACCATCTTACGAAACTGAACAGTCTTGATCCGGTGGAGTTCGTCGCTAAGGGCGCAGGATTCAGCCGGCTGAACACCTCTTTTCACGAGATGTGAATAGATGCGTCGCCGCCCGCCAGTGATCTTGAGCAACTCTCCGTAATACGCCTCGTTCCAGTGGTCCGACATTCCCATTGCGGCGAAGGCGTGGTTGAACGCGACCCTGTGGCCATTTCGCTCCGAGTCGACGAGTGTCCCGTCGACATCGAAGATCACTGCATCGAGTCGCGCGGTGCTCGTAGCGATCGAGTTCGCTCGCGTGTCCGAAACACGCGCTCGGTCTGCCGCGACTCGGCCCGAAAAGTAATGGCGGCCCGTGATCGCGGACCTCACGCGGCGCGTCGGCATCGCCCCATCACGTTCAGCTGCAGGCAAGTCTTCACGCAGAACGTCATGGCCGAGCTAGACGTCGCAAGTCCGACAGCAGGCACGAAATGAGCGATCATCTCGTGAGTTGATGCCGTCACGCGCGTACACCGACAAGGTCCTGCACAGCCGAGACGACGGCCGCGGCGTGGATCCCGAAGTGCTCGAACAATGCCGGCGCGGGTGCCGACTCCCCGAACCGGTCGATGCCGACTACCGTTCCACCTCCAGCAAGGCGATACCACCCACCCGTCGCGCCGGCCTCAACGATGACGCGAGGCACTGTGGGAATCAGGACCTCGTCGCGGTAGTCCGATTCCTGTGCGTCGAACACCTCCACACAGGGCATCGACACAACCCGAACGGCGATCCCTTGGTCGGCGAGATCCGCAGCAGCGCGCATTGCGACGTCCACTTCCGACCCGGTTGCGACGATCACTGCCGACGGCGAAGGGACGTCGCGCAGGACGTAGCCACCGCGAGCGATCGCTGACGTCTGCTGGGATGACCGGTGCTGTGGGGCGAGGTTCTGACGCGAGAGCACGAGAGCAGTTGGGCCAGTATCACGTTCGATCGACGCCGACCATGCGACCAGGGTCTCGACGAGGTCACACGGGCGCCACAGATGCAGGTTCGGCATGAGTCGCAAGGTCGCGGTCTGCTCGACCGGCTGATGGGTAGGTCCGTCCTCCCCGAGTCCGACCGAGTCGTGCGTGAATACGAAGATCGCCCGTATCCCCATGAGCGCCGCCATCCGGATGGCGTTGCGGGCGTACTCGGAGAACATCAGGAAGGTTCCGCCGTACGGAATGAATCCGCCGTGAAGCGCAAGGCCGTTCATGAGCGCCACCATGCCGAACTCGCGAACACCGTAGGACAAATAGTTGCCACCCAGCGCGGCCACAGGCACGCTGCCCGACCAGTTCGTCAGGTTGGAGCTGGTGAGGTCTGCCGAGCCTCCAAAGAGCTCCGGAAGACTCGGCGCGAGGTGCTCAAGCGCGATCTGCGAGGCGCGTCGAGTAGCGACCGCGATCGGCTCTGCGTCTGTCATCTGGTCGACGAGGCCCGCGACGAGCAGTTCCCAGTCATCCGGTAGCTTGCCCGCAATACGTCGTAGGAGTTCGCTGGCGAGCTCCGGATGGACGAGACGGTACTCCTCGAACAGCTCGTCCCACTCCGCATGGGCTTGCGCACCCGCTGCGCGATGATCCCAGGCCCGTTGCACGTCTGCGGGCACCTCGAAGGGGGCGTGGTCCCATCCGAGGCTGGCGCGCATCGCCTGAACCTCGTCACCGCCGAGCGGGGCACCGTGGACCTCATGTGAACCCGCCTTGGTCGGCGCACCGAGACCAATAACCGTGCGGCAACAGATCAGTGTCGGTCGCGATGCATCAGCCAGGGCTCTGGTGATGGCCCCGTCAATTGCTTGCGCGTCGTGGCCGTCGACATCTGCGATCACCTGCCAGCCGTACGCCGCGAAGCGAGCCGCAGTGTCGTCGGTGAACCAGCCTTCGACGTGACCGTCTATCGAGATCCCGTTCTGGTCGTAGAACACTACGAGTTTGCCGAGCCCGACTGTGCGAGCGAGAGTCCCGGCGAGGGAGCAGACCTCATGGGATACGCCCTCCATGAGGCAGCCATCCCCAACGAACACGAAGGTGCGATGATCGACAACATCGAATCCGGGTCGGTTGAACTCCAAAGCGAGAAGCCGCTCGGCGAGAGCCATGCCGACGGCGTTAGCCAAGCCCTGTCCTAGCGGCCCTGTTGTCGTTTCGACGCCTGCGGTCATGCCACGCTCCGGGTGACCGGGAGTACGGGAGCCGAACTGGCGAAAGTTCTTCAGATCGTCGATCGTCAGGTCGTACCCGGTCAGATGCAGTAGCGCATACAGCAGCATCGACCCGTGCCCGTTGGACAGCACGAACCTGTCCCTGTCAGCCCAGTCAGGATCGGCCGGGTCGTGGCGCAGGTGACCGCGCCACAGGACATTCGCGATCTCAGCCATGCCCAGTGGCATGCCGGGGTGACCGGAGCCAGCGCGTTCTACGGCATCGACGGCGAGCATGCGCAATGCGGACGTTTCCGGGGCAGTTCTCATCGACCCATCACCTGCCTCCGGCCAGCGCGGCCTTCTGCCGCCGCTCCATCAATCGAAGAATCAATGGCGTGAAAATCAGTTGCATGGCCAATTCCATCTTGCCGCCGGGGACGACGATGATGTTCGGCCGAGACATGAACGAGTCGTGCAGCATCGAGAGCAAGTACGGGAAGTCGATGCCCCGGGGGTCACGGAACCTGATGACGACGAAACTTTCGTCAGCGGACGGAATGAACCGTGCAATGAACGGGTTCGAGGTGTCCACCGTGGGTACACGTTGGAAGTTCACGTAGGTGTGAGAGAACTGCGGGCAGATGTGATGGATGTAGTCGGGCATCCGACGAAGGATCGTGTCCATCACCGCCTCCTCGGAGTAGCCCCTTACCTCCCTGTCGCGAGTCGCCTTTTGGATCCACTCCAGATTGATGATCGGAACCACCCCGACGAGGAGGTCCACATGGCGAGCGATGTCGACCTCGTCATTGACGGCTCCTCCGTGCAAGCCTTCGTAGAAGAGCAGGTCGGTGCCGTCGGCGATCGGCTCCCAATCGGTGAACGTTCCCGGTTCCTGTCCGTAAGGCGCGGCTTCCTCCTCGTCATGAAGATACTTCCGAACGCTGCCTGCGCCGGTCTCGCCGTACTCGCGGAACAAGGCCTCGAGTTCGGCGAGTAGGTTGGCCTCCGGCCCGAAATGCGACAGGTGATGGTGACCACCCGCCTCCGCTTCTGCTATCGCCTCACGCATGCCGATCCGGTCGTAGCGGTGAAACGAGTCCCCCTCGACGATGCCTGAGACGATGCCTTCGCGACGGAAGATGTGCTGGAAAGTACGGGTCACCGAGCTTGTGCCCGCCCCAGATGACCCAGTGATAGCGATTACGGGATGTCTTGCGGTCATGGTGGGTCTCCCTTCAGGGGGTTGCGCGGAACAGCGAACGTGTGTTGAACAGTGACGAATCGAAGGTGTCCTCGGCGGCCTCCAGGCCGCGGGCGACATGGCGGTCGTACTCCGCGTGATATGCCTCGATTCGCTCTACCTCTTCGCGAGAGCCGAACGCCAGCGGCACGCGCTGGTGCAGACGCTCCGGTACGATGTCCAGCACCCGCGAGCGACCCGTTGAGGCCGCGCCTCCGGCCTGCTCGACGATGAAGGCGATCGGATTGCACTCGTAAAGCAGGCGCAACTTGCCGAAACGCGTCACATCCTGCAGATCCGCCGGGTACAAGAAGACGCCACCGCGGGTGAGGATTCGATAAGTGTCGGCCACCGCCGAAGCAACCCAGCGCATGTTGAAGTCGCGCTCCCTCGGCCCGGTAGCTCCCTCGAGGCACTCCGCGACATAACGACGAACCGGGGCTTCCCAGAAGCGCTCGTTTGAGGCGTTGATCGCAAACTCGGACGTGCGTTCGGGAATGGACATGGCAGGGTGGGTGAGAATGAACGCGCCGATCTCGCGGTCGAGGGTGAATCCATCTACGCCGTCGCCGACCGTCAGGACCAACATCGTCGCCGGTCCATAGATCGCGATACCTGCACAGACTTGCTCTGTTCCCGGCTGGAGAAAGTCCTCGACCGTCGATGGCCGTCCCGTGTCCGGTGCCTTGAGAACCGAAAAGATCGTGCCCACCGAGATGTTCACATCAATGTTGCTCGAGCCGTCGAGAGGGTCGAACACGAGCAGATACTTCCCCTGCCGGAATTGAGGGGGCACCCGATAGATGTCCTCCATCTCCTCCGAGGCCATCGCCGAAACGTGACCCGCCCACTGAATCTCGTTGATCATTACGTCGTTGCTGATGACGTCAAGCTTCGCTTGCACCTCGCCCTGGACGTTCTCAACTCCGGCCGAACCGAGGGCGCCCGCGAGCGCGCCCTTGTTGACCTGGTTGCCGATCACCTTGACCGCCGTGGCGATCACGTTGAGCAAGCTTGAGAAGTCGCCCGTCGAACCGGGATGCTTGTGTTCTGCCTCGATCGTCCATCGGGTCAGCGTGCGCAGTCCTGGAGGCATGTCAGTTCTCCTCTAGCTCACGGATGTGTCGTCCTGCGTCGGCATGAAAAAGTGAACTCCCGTGCACGTCCTCAGCTGTGAGAGTGATCAGGTCATCTCGCGTGAGCGAGCGCTCCAGCTCCACAAGACGCTTGGCCTGACGTAGGCGGCAGCGTTCGATCGCGTTGCGAACGCTGCGAGCGTTGGAGAATCGGGGTTGGCGCATACGTAACTCGAGATAGCGGGAGAACGCGGCTCGTCCTTCATCGTCGAATCGGAAGTTCTCCCTCGCGACCATGAGGTCCGCGATTCTTACGAGCTCCTCGTGGGTGTAGTCGTCGAACGCGATGTGGTGAGGTACCCGCGAAGAAAGGCCCGGGTTCGCTGAGAAGAACGTCTCCATGCGGTCCTCGTAGCCGGCGAAGATCACCACGAGACTTGCCCGCTCGCTCTCCATCTCGGTCAACAAGATCTCGATGACCTCCTGGCCGTAGTCGCGCTCGTTCTCCGGGCGAAACAGGTAGTACGCCTCGTCGATGAACAAGATGCCGCCTGCGGCTCTCGCGATCGCCTCCTTCGTCTTCGGCGCGGTGTGTCCGATGAACTGGCCAACGAGGTCGTCGCGCGTCACCGTGTGCACCCTCGGCGACCTGATGTATCCCAGGGCGTGAAGCATTTGTGCCATCCGCTGAGCCACCGTGGTCTTTCCGGTGCCAGGCCCTCCGGTGAAACTCATATGGAGGGTCGGCCGCGAGGAAGCGAGTCCGAACTGTTGACGAGCATGGTCGACGAGCAACAAGGCGCCGATCTCTCGCACGCGGGTCTTGACCGGTCCGAGGCCGACGAGCTCGCTGTCGAGCGCCGTCAATGTCGCCTCGACCTCTACGCGAACGTCACCGCCCCGCAGGTCCAGCTCGTCGCCATCGGCGAGCGTGGTCGTCGCGCCGTCTGTTGCCGAATCGTCTTCATGGACGCCACGAATCCCCGCGTCGGGCACGGGCCGCTCGAACCCGAACCTGACCGGCGCGTCAGCCGCCACCGGGAGCTCCGAGCGCGGCCGGGCGCCGAACTGCGATGCCATAGCCCTGTCGACGGTCTGCGCCTTCTGTCCGAGTAAGGACGACGTCTGGCTCGACCTCAGGCCGCTGTACGAGGAACTGCATGGAGGTCGTCTGTCGGCCGAGCGACGCGTCGTATGCCAGTACACGCACATAGTGGCGCGGGAACGTCGCGCGGCACGCGTTGATCTCCGCGAGGACGCCGTCCGCCTCGGCGTAGTCGAACAACGGCAGACCCCACATCTCCCAGTAGATGTTTCGTGGATGCGGGTCGGTCGTGTGCTCGATCGAGATCGGCCAGCCATGCAGCAGCGCATAACTGACCTGTGCGGCGATCTCGTCGTCGCTGAGGTCGGGCAAGTACGAGAAGGCTCCGTGGCGCAGGTACATGTGAGCTTCCTTCCTTCGATCAGGCGCTGGCAGTAGGGACAGCGTCGGGCGCGTCGGTTGAGGTGTAGTCGAACGTGACGTCCCCCCAGGTCGCTAACGCAACCTCTAGAGGCCGGCAGTTGGATGCGGCAGACCGCAGGATGTCCGGACCCTCCCGAAGGAAGTCACGGCCCTCGTTTCGAGCCTTGACCACCGCTTCAAGAGCTACTCGGTTCGCCTCAGCGCCGGCCGCGATTCCCAACGGGTGACCGATCGTCCCGCCACCAAACTGCAGGATCACGTCATCGCCGAAAAGATCAAGGAGCTGATGCATCTGACCTGCATGGATACCACCGGAAGCGACCGGCATCACGCCCGGCATGCTCGCCCAGTCCTGATCGAAGAAGATCCCGTTTGCCGGGTTAATCGGGATACGGTCATCCCGAAGCGTGTCGTAGTACCCGCGGGTAGTCGCCGGATCGCCTTCCAATTTCCCGACGACTGTACCTGCATGCACGTGGTCGACGCCAATGAGTCGGCACCACTTGGCGAGGACCCGGAAGCTGACACCGTGCGTCTTCTGTCGGGTGTACGTCGAATGACCCGCACGGTGCAAGTGCAGAAGCACGCCATTCTTGCGTGCCCAGTGCGACATCGACTGCATCGCCGTGTAGCCGATCGTCAGGTCGATCATCACGACGACGCTACCCAGATCCTTGGCGAACTCCGCCCGCTCGTACATCTCCTCCATCGTGGCGGCGGTGACGTTCAGGTAATGACCCTTGACCTCGCCGGTCTCGGCCGTCGCCTTGTTGACTCCCTCCATGCCGAACAGGAAGCGATCGCGCCACCGCATGAACGGTTGGCTGTTGATGTTCTCGTCATCCTTGGTGAAATCGAGCCCGCCTCGGTTGGCTTCGTAGATCACCCGTCCGTAGTTGCGTGCACTCAGGCCCAGCTTGGGCTTGATGGTCGCGCCGAGGAGTGGGCGGCCGAACTTGTTGAGGTACTCCCGCTCCATCACGATGCCGTGCGGAGGCCCCTGGAATGTCTTGATATAGGCCACTGGGATACGCATGTCCTCAAGTCGAAGCGCTTTCAATGGCTTGAATCCGAAGACGTTTCCGATGATGGAGGACGTCAGGTTCGCCACCGAAGCCTCCTCGAAGAGGTCGATGTCGTACGCGATGTACGCGAAGTACTCGCCTGGACGGCCCCATACTTCGTCGACCCGGTAGCACTTGGCCTGGTAATGAGTGTTCGCCGTGAGGCGGTCGGTCCAAACAACGGTCCACGTCGCCGTGCTGGACTCTCCGGCGACCGCAGCGGCCGCCTCAATCGGATCTACTCCGTCCTGCGGGGCGATGCGGAAGACCGCGAGCACATCCGTGTCCTTAGGTTCATAGTCGGGCGCGTAGTAGCCCATGCCCGCGTAGCTCTGGACTCCGGGATCCCAACGATCCTTCGTTACTTCTGCGGTCATTTCGGCCTCCGTGGATTGCGGGTGTTCAGCAAGTGGTTACGGATCTTCGGACACCACACTGACACCACAACACCTTTAGCACAATTGAGTCTTTCAGAGTGATAGTTCAGTTCTAACTTATGTATGCTGATTCCGTGGACCCAGTTCCTGATGTCAGTCCGAGTCGGATGCGCACCTTTCTTGTCGTCGTCGGAACCGGTTCCGTGCGCGCCGCAGCAGCTGAGCTGCACGTCACGGAGCCCGCGGTGTCGACGGCCATCGGCCAGCTCGCGCGGCAGCTCGGCGTCGAACTATTCGCGCGGGAGGGGCGTGGACTGCGGATCACCCCGGCGGGCGAGGTCTACGCCGATTACTGCCGAACGATCATCGGCCTGTCGGAGCAGGCTCATGCAGCGGTCCAGTCAGCCGAAGAGGGACGGCTGCGGATCGGCGCAGTAGCGACGGCGAGCGAGGTCGTGCTACCGCCAGCGTTGGGTTCGTTCCGTCATCGTTACCCGCACGTTGTCCTCAGCTTGACCGTTGCCCCGCGAGACCAGCTCGTCGACCACTTGCGACATCACGAGGTTGACGTCGCTCTCGGCGGCCGTCCTCCCCACGGATCCGGGCTCGTACTCCGGGCAACTCGCGCCAACACTCTTGTCGTCGTCGGCGCCCCAGGAACAAGCACCGACCTCGCCCGAACTACGTGGTTGCTTCGAGGCCGCGGCTCAGGACTTCGCGATACGACCCTGGGTCTTCTCAACCGACTTGAGCTCGACCCGCCACGACTCACTCTTGGCACCCACGGTGCCGTGGTTGCTTCGGCTCGAGCCGGCCTGGGGATCACTCTGGTCCACGCGGACGCGGTTGCCGATGACTTCGCCCGAGGAGTCCTCGTCCAACTCGACGTGCCACGGACTCCGATGAAACGGCCATGGGTAGTCGCGACCGCCCGCACGGCGCCACCTCCTGCAGGTCTATTCATCGATCACCTGACCGATCGCACCGTGATGGGTGACGATGCATTTCACCCCGCGAACCGCCCGACCGGGTGAAGCCGCCCACGTCCGATCACGGGCAAGGTCGATCCCCACCCGTTCGTCGTTCCGGAGGTAGCCCATGCCGAGTCGCGTAGATCTGCATCAGGTGGCGGCAACTCTCGTCTCCAGCGAACGCGGCATCCTCGCCGCCGACGAGAGCATCGCCACGATGTCATCCCGCCTGTCCGAGGAAGGCATCGCGCCGACTGAGTCGAACCGTCGCGACTACCGCGAACTCTTGCTCACGGCACCCGACCTTGACGAAACGGTGAGCGGCATCATCCTTTGCGATGAGACCTTCCGTCAGGAACTGTCGGACGGGGAGACGTTCCCGAACGCAGCCCGCCGCGTCGGTGTGGTGCCAGGAATCAAGGTCGATACCGGCACATCGCCCTTCCCGGGCGCCATCACTGCCACAGTGACGCATGGACTCGACAAACTCGGCGAACGGCTCGCCGACTACGCAGCGCTCGGTGCCGGATTCGCGAAATGGCGCGCTGTGATCGACGTCGCTGATCCCAACCCCGCAGCGATTGATGCAAACTCCGAAGCCCTTTCCGAATACGCCGCACTGTGCCAGCAGCACGGGATCGTGCCGATCGTTGAGCCTGAGGTGCTGTGTTCGGGCGGCCATGACGTGGCCCGGAGTGCCGACGCGACAGCCCTCGCATTGACGAGCGTGTTCGACCGGCTGATTGAACGCGGCGTGGACCTACGTGGCATCGTGCTGAAACCAAACATGGTAACGCCTGGCACGGGCAGCACAGATGCTCCTGCGGGAGCTGAGGTCGTCGCCGAGGCGACCCTCGACGTCCTTCGTGCCACCGTTCCGGCAGACGTGCCCGGCATCGCGTTCCTTTCAGGCGGCCACAGCAACCTGTTCGCCTGCGAATACCTAGCCGAGATCAATAAGCGAGCCGGCGACGCGCCATGGCGGCTGACCTACTCGTTCGGGCGGGCGCTCGTAAGCGACGCCCTCCGCGCGTGGGCCGGTAATCCAGGCTTCGTCGCATACGCACAGACGCGACTATTGATGAACTGCCGCCGAGCCGCGGCAGCAACACGGCGTCCGGTCGCCGTGTGATCTCGGCGCGCCTCGCTACGGTCCGAATTCGACTATTACCGCAGTGCCACGGCCTTCCACCGAGTCGATCCGCAGCGACGCACCAATCAACGCGCAACGCTCAGCGATAGACGACAATCCGTAATGGTCGGCATCACCGCTGGACAACGACCGCGACCGAACCTTCTGTGCGTCGAAGCCCACACCATCGTCGGTGACGGCGAGCACCACCGTCTCGCCAGCTCGCCGCAACGACAAGACGGCACGACTGGCATCGGCATGCTTCGCCGCATTGCGGAGCGCCTCCTGCGCGATCCTGTACAGCGCAGCCGCGGCATGGTCCGGCAGTTCGTCGAACGACCTGTCGGCATCGCCGTGGAATGTCACGACGACACCGAACGATGCGCTCACCGTCTGCGCCAGCGACTCGAGCGCGGCCACGAGGCCAAGGTCGTCAAGGATGAGGCTGTGCAGTCCGGAAATTGCCGCGCGCGTCTCGTCATACGCCAGGGCGGAAAGCGTGCGCGCGGCACTGATCTCGTGGGCCGCATCCAGCGGCTCACGGGCGTCCAGGGCGGCCGAAGCGGCAGACAAGTGGTAGTCCAAGGAGACGAGCGCCTGAGTCACACCGTCGTGCAGGTCGCCTGCGATCCGGCGGCGCTCCGCCTCTTGAGCAGAAATCGCCTGAGCGATCAGCTCGTCTCGCTGGGTCGTGCTCGCACGGGCCTTCTCACCGAGCAACTCGGCCTCGATCCGCAGGCCGAGGATCGCGCCAAGCACGATGCCCGACGAGAGAGCGTCCACACCGAACGGCCGCTCCGGCGAACGATGCAGGCTCAACACCCCTGTCACCGTTCCAGGGAGTCCCGTCAATGGAAGGCACAGCCTCGCGACCGCTTCACCTTCAGCGAGCCCAAGCACATTTCGGTGTACTGGGTCGCGTGGAGAGTCGTAATCGAGGAGGACACCGTGGCCGTTAGCCGCGACGCGACCCATCACGCCGAAGCCAACTGGCAGTCGCATGGCACTCTCACCATGAGGGGCGACCACAGGATAGGCCGCTGCAACCTGCAGCACGGACCCGCCGGGCGCAACCGTCATGAGCAACGCGCCCTCGCTCTCCCATGCTGCGGTGATCTCGTTGAGCAGTTCGTCGAGGTCGAGGGGACTTCGGACCAGAATCGCGGAGAGCAGGTCCCAGTCACAAGCCATCATGCGAACAGGCCCTCTCGCAGTGCCACAGCGATCGCCGCGCCGCGATCCGACACGCCAAGTTTGCGGTAGAGGCCGCGAATATGAGTCTTGATGGTGTCCTCGCTGACCACCAGTTTGGCGGCAATTCCCTTGTTGGAGTGACCCGCAACGAGGAGCGCGAGAACCTCACTCTCCCGCTGAGTCAACCCGAGGTGCGCCCCTGGCCAGAACTCGCCGGCGCTCAGGCGAGCCGCCGACAGCGCGATGCGACCAGCCAGCGTCGGATCGATGACTACCTCACCCCGGCTTACCTGCCTCAAATGACCGACAAGTTCGACACCGTCGACCCGCTTGAGGATGTATCCCGAGGCCTCGGCGCGCAGTGCTTGATACAAGTACTGCTCGTCGTCATAAACGGTCAGAAAGACAACGTGCATCGTGGGGTGCTGCTCCTTGAGCCGGCGGCACAGATCCAGACCGGAGTCCTTGCCGATGCGGACGTCGGTGAGCACGATGTCCGGAACCTCGCGTCGAGCGACGGCGAGGGCGTCGTCCAGGGTCAGTGCGGTGCCGACGATGGTGACGTCGCGCTCGTGTCGGGCCAGCATCGCGCGAATCCCGTGGAGCACCATCTCGTGGTCGTCAACCATGACCAATCTCAGAGCGGCAACGCTGTCTGCGGCGCTAGACATGTCGGTACTGTAGTCCGATGACGCGGGCGACAATCCACCAGACGGACGACCGTATTGGCTTCGTCTGGAAGGACTCGGCCGGCCGCTCGGCGACCCTTGCCTCAGTCGCCGGTGAACTGGCGAGCGAGCCCGAGCGCCTTCTACCCACGCATCTCGAGGCGCTCGATGACGCGCTGATTTCTGCCGCCGGGACGTTAGGCGAAGTACTCGGCGGAGGGCGACGCCCGACGACCGAAGAACGTCCGCACCTCCAGGATCTGCACCGTACCGTCGACCGTGCGGCACACGAGTACGACGAAGCACTGCACACGACCGGCCTGCCCAGCGAACTTCGCGCAGGCCAGATCATCGGCACTGCCAGTTTGATGGGGTACCTCGCCCGTTCGACGCTCGGTCTGGTCGGACCGGAGCCGCTCACCGGCATCCTGTCCGACCCCGGAATTGGAGTCGTGGCTGGCTTCGGCGAATTGGTAGACGTGCGTCCCGATTCACCGGGCACGCATGGCGCTCGTTGGGTGATCCGAACTGAGGATGATCGCCTTCTGCCCGCATCACTGTCGCTGCTCCTTCACGACTCATCAGGCGTGCAGCGCGACGCCGCGCTTGATGAGCATCGGTCAGCGCTAGCGCGGGCAGTGGATGCCGCAGACGATCCTGAAGCCGATCCGATGGTTGCCGCCAGCGCGATCGACTGGCTGCTGCACGACTGGCTGATGGCGCACCGCGACGGGCCTTCAAGCGGAGCCGTCGAGATCTCGTCGGGCAAATTGGACGATGCGCTGATGATCGTCGGCGCTGCGGCAAAATCCGCGCGCCTGCGAGCGACGTACGACCCCGAGCTGCTGCGGCTCCCTAAGGTCGATTGAGGATCACACCCGATTACACCCCAGCGGGTGAGCCGTCGCGACCGTGAATGCGATGCAGTGTGCTCATGGTCGCCCTTATCGTGCCCTCAGTGCTCCCCGCGGACTTTGCCTGCCTGGGTTCGGAGATCTCGGCTCTCTGCAACGCCGGCGTCGACCGCATCCAGTGGGATGTGATGGACGGAGTGTTCGTGCCGAACCTCACGTTCGGTCCGGACCTCATCGCGGCAGCGCGTGCCTACAGCACGGTGGAGTTCGAGGCGCACCTCATGGTCATCGACCCTGACACGCTCCTGCAACGGTATGTGGATGCTGGCTGTGCACTGGTTATCGTGCACGCAGAGGCATGCACCCATCTTCATCGCACTCTGGCGCGGATCCGTGATCTCGGCGCGCGAAGCGGCGTGGCACTCAACCCGCATACCCCGGTCGACGTCGTCCGCCACGTTCTCGATGAGACTGACCTTGTGCTCGCGATGACAGTCAATCCAGGCTTTGGCGGACAGGCCTACATCCCTGCGGTCGAAGCAAAGATCCGGTCACTTCGTGCGCTAATCGACGACCACGGGGGTGCGATCGAACTCGAGGTCGACGGCGGCATCTCGGACAGAACGATTCATGGTGCGGCCGCCGCCGGCGCCGACGTGTTCATCTCGGGCAGCTGGCTCTACAAGCAACCCGACGGGCTTGCCGCCGCGGTCACTCGACTGCGCTCGCTCGCGAACTCGCGCCATGATGAAATGACGTAAGCGCTGGCAGTAGAAGGAATGGGGTGACAATGCCTGCGAAGCTGATCCGCATGCAACGGCTTGAGCGCTCACCGGCGCCCCGGCCTATCGTCCTAGCCATCGCAGGCGACTCGGCCTCCGGCAAAACGACGCTCGCACGCGGCCTCGTGTCCGCTCTCGGGCCTGAGCGCTGCACATCGATTTGCGTCGATGACTACCACCGTTACGACCGTACCGAACGAGCGTCGCTGGCCATGACGCCACTTCACCCACACAGCAACCACATCGACGTGATGGAACAACATCTGCAGTTGCTCGCGCTAGGGCGGCCGATTCTGAAGCCGGTGTACGACCACAGCAACGGTCACCTCGTGCGACCCGAGTACGTCGCCTCACGAGAGTTCCTGATCGTCGAGGGCCTACTGCCGCTATCCACCAAACTGGCCCGTGCCTGCTTCGACGTCGCCGTGTATCTCGACCCAGACGACGACTTGCGCCGAACTTGGAAACTCAAACGCGATATCGAACAACGCGGCTACGCAGCCGAGGAAGTTCTGCTTGAGATGCAGCGCCGACAGGCAGACGCCCGACAGTTTGTCGCCCCGCAACGCCGCGACGCCGATATCGTCGTCCGATTCGCCCCCGCACCGGGGGACGGGACAGGCGCGGCTCAGCCACTGTCGGTCGACCTCTTATTGCGCCCCACCGTGCGACATCCGCCTCTAGCAAATGTTCTGACAGAGGACCACCGCTCGGCGATACACCTCAAGATCGTCCGTGATGAAGGAACCCCGACCGACCTCCTCCACGTCGATGGCCACACGCCAGCGGAGGAAACGCGTCGGATCGAGGAACTGATCTGGTCCGCACTCGACGAACCTGGCGACATTCCCGTCGGGCTCGGAGAGACAGCGATCGGGACCCGGTCCGAAGCACTGGCGATCACACAGTTGATCCTGCTTCACCATCTTCTTCACGCGTCGACCGATGTCACCGCATGAGGCGTGGGGGCCGTGACCCTCAGCGGCCACGGCCCCCACGCGCACGCGCACGATCGGGCGAGGACCGTGGCGTGCGCCTTCAGCCGCTTGCGGCGGCGGCGCGGATACGCGGGTTTGAGGCAGCCAACTGCCACCGAGTCCAATAGTCCAGTTCAGCTGCCTCATCGGCGGTGAGTCGATCACAAACCCGGCCCCAGTGCACTGCGACAACGTCACCTGGCTCGAGGGGTCCAGTGAATCCTTCGTCTACGACGCTGCGGATCTCGGGGTCGGACAGCTCCAGCTCTCCGGCGTAGCCGAGTTTCGACTGGCGCACCTCAACTCGCCGATGCCCTGAAGGTCCGTCTCCCACGGACCGCACCACACCCCAACCGATGCGACAGGACTCGATGACTCCGAGCGCGTCCGGGATCGTGTCGAGCAACCGGCTCCACGGGTACACGGCGAGCACGTGAAACGCATGCGTCGGGGCCGCCTCCGCGATCAGGTCCTCCGCCAGATGAGCCCAGTAGTGCCCCGCTTGAGGTCGAAGCCGATCGAGCAGTGTCGTTCCGAAGGCATCGGCCCAAACCGACCGGGTGACATCGTTCCCGGTCCAATAGCTGCGTACCACATCAACATTGAGCGGGTCCTCGAGGCACGAGAGGTCTGCGATGATCTGCTGGTATGGCCACGCGCCCGAGAACCTTCGCGCGATAGCGCACACGTCGACCGGCGGGTCCTCACCGCGAGCACCGCCCAGCAACGCGCCTGCGGCCTCGGGACCGCAATAGCCCAGTGCGTTAGGCGCGTGCGCATACTGGGCGAAGAGCCGCTCGCCCGGGGTCCATGCGGCAACCACTCAGGAGTCCATGCCCTGGCCGACCAGGATCGCGGTCTCGCGATGGAGACGGCCGAAGTTGTAGTAGGCCGCGCACGCGCCCTCGGGCGAGACCATGCAGGTCCCGATTGGTGTCTCAGGTGTGCAGGCGGTGCCAAACACCTTGCACTCCCACGGCTTTAGCACGCCCTTCAGAACCTCTCCACACTGGCACGCTTTCGGGTCGGCGACCCTGATGCCCGGCATCGAGAACCGTTCCTCGGCATCAAACTCGGCATAGGCGCTGGATACCTTCAGCGCGCTCTGCGAGATGAACCCGAGTCCCCGCCATTCGAAGTGCGGTCGGAGTTCCATCGTCTCGCCGAGTAGCTTCAGGGCCTCAATGTTGCCGTCCTCGCTCACGACACGCGAGTACTGGTTCTCAACCTCGGCCCGACCATCACGAATCTGCCTTAGCAACATGTGAACGGACGCGAGGATGTCCAGCGGCTCGAATCCGGCGACCACGAGAGGTAGGCCGTAATCCCGCGGAACGAAGCGGTAAGGCGCCGTACCGACGACTGTTGAAACGTGTCCGGGGCCGAGGAAGCCGGACAACCGCAGGTCAGGCGACTCGAGTATCGCCTTGATCGGCGGCACAATCGTCACGTGGTTGCAGAACACCGAGAAGTTTTTCACACCTAGTGCTTTCGCACGCACGAGCGTCACCGCGGTTGACGGTGCAGTGGTCTCGAATCCCACGGCGAAGAAGACAACGTGTTTGTCGGGGTTCTCAACAGCAACCTTGAGCGCGTCCAAGGGTGAGTAAACGAACCGCACGTCGGCTCCTCGCGCCTTAGCGTCCAGGAGCGACCCGCCCGACCCGGGCACCCGCATCATGTCGCCGAAAGTCGTAAAGATGACGTCAGGCTGCTCGGCCAGCCACATCGCGTCGTCCACCCGGCCCATAGGAATGACGCACACCGGGCATCCCGGACCGTGCACCAACTCGATGCTTGTCGGGAGAATGTGTTCGAGTCCGTGCCGGTAGATCGTGTGTGTGTGCCCGCCGCACACCTCCATGAACTTGAACTCATCGTCGCCAGCCAAGTCGGTGATCGACCGAACCAAGGCACGTGCGGCTGCGGGGTCCCTGAACTCGTCAACGAACTTCATTGTCTGGATCCTTTCCTAGGCGATCTCGGACGACCGGAAGGCGTCCATCTCGTCGGCGTACTCCCGGCCCATCTTGATGATCTGGTCCAGCGTCGACTTGGCCTCCCGTTCATCGATGAGGGCCATCCCGAATCCGACATGGACCAGGACCCAGTCGCCTACGGTCAGTCCTTGTTCGGCCAGCAGCCGCACACTTATTGCACGCCGAACTCCGCTGACATCGACCATGGCGATGTGCTGGTCAGCATCGACGATGTCGACCACCTGACCGGGGATTCCTAGGCACATATCTATCTCCTCTGTTCTCGAACGGCGATGGTCAGCAGATCCGCGGGAGCGGATCGCCGACAAGCATGTCCACGATCCGCGTGCCACCGAACGGGGTACGCATCGCGACGATGCCCGCAGGCTGAGTGACGATTTCTCCGATGACCGTCGCTTCGGTGCCGCGGTCGCGGCTCCGTAATGCCGCAACGGCAGCCTCGGCCTGGTCGGCCGGTACCACAGCGACGAAACAGCCCTCGTTGGCGACGTAGATCGGGTCGATGCCGAGCATGTCGCACGCACCGAGCACTGTCGGGTCGACCGGCAGCAATCGCTCGTCGAGGATCACTCCGAGCCCGGAGGTCTGAGCGAGCTCATTGCAGACGGTGCCCAGACCGCCACGGGTCGCATCGCGCATCCATCGAGTGCCGGGCGCCGCGTCTTGGACAGCCTCGCAGAGCTCGTGCAGCGGAGCAGTGTCAGACTCAATGTCGGCCTCGAGTTCCAGGTCGCCGCGCGCGAGCATGACTGCCATCCCGTGAGCAGCTATTCGACCAGAGACGATCAACTTGTCACCCGGCCGCACCAGGCCCGGCCCGAGCAGCCTGCCCTCAGGAATCAGACCGATTCCCGCAGTGGTGATATACAACCCATCGGCGCTGCCGCGCGAGACGACCTTGGTGTCACCGGTCACGATTGTGACGCCGGCGGCGTGTGCGGCATCACGCATCCGGTTCGCGATCTCCTTGAGCTTGTCGATCGAGAAGCCCTCTTCGATCACGAACGCCGCCGACAGCCAGGTCGGCCGAGCTCCGCTGACGGCGAGGTCGTTCACGGTTCCGTGAACTGCGAGTTCGGCGATCGAGCCTCCCGGGAACTCGATCGGCTGCACGACGTACGAGTCCGTCGAGAATGCCAGTCGTTCGCCGCTTGGCAACATCAGCACTGCGCCGTCGCCCAGCTGCTCGAGCTCGGGGTTCCGGAAAGCCTCGAGGAACACATGGTCCGTAAGCGCGGCCGAAGACTTGCCACCGGCTCCGTGCGCGAGAGTGACCACTTGGTCGATCAGGCGGGGACGGCGCTGCCTGAAGTCCTCGATCTTGAGCAGCATCTGGCTCTCCCGCTCCGCGCGCGGGGCGTTGGGGTCCACTCTCATCGGGCACCTCCAGACCAGGCAAGCGTCGGTCGCGAGCCTGACTGCGAGATTGCTTCCTGGGTGAGCAACCAGAGCCGGTGACCGACCCGAGCCTGGCTTTCTTGAATGCGGTGGATCGATTGGGATCGGATGGTGAAGCAGTAGTCGAGTTCACCGGCCCGGCTAAGTTCGGCCATTCGTCCTCCTTCGTATCCGGCGAAGCCGATGGTGAGCAGGCCGCGCTTGCGTGCCTCGACGAGCGCGGTGACGAGGTCATCAGAGTTGCCCGATGTCGACATGGCGACAGCGACGTCGACGGCTCGTGCATGGGCGATGACCTGGCGCGAGAAGATCAGGTCGAAGCCGACGTCATTTCCCAGCGCGGTCACGACGGCCTGGTCGGAGGCCAGCGACCAGGCCGGCAGTGGTTTCCCGACGGGAGGATGCGAGAACAGCGACGCGAGCGTGGCCGCATCTGTCGATGACCCGCCGTTGCCGAAGGTGTAGAGCCGCCCTCCGGCCATGAAGCGCTGAGCGATGCCCGTGGCACACGCCTCAACCGTCGACGCCAACTCACGGAGGGAAGACTCCTGAAGGGCTGCCGACTCGGCTGCCTTTCCTCGAGCGGATGCTGCGAGGTCCAGCAGCAACGCCTCCGCGTCGTCCTCCTGCGCCTCGATGAACGGGTAGAGGAAGTCGGTCATCTCGCCAGCTCCGCAAGGCGAACCAGTGCCGCGCCAGCGTGCACAAGCACGAGGTCGCCCGGAGAAACATCGCCGATAACGGTGACGTCGACCTCTTCCTCACCGGAGGCCGTCCGAACGATTGCAGGCCCGAACCGCGTCGCCGGCGCCAGCAGGATCTCGCCGAGTCTGCCCTCGTCACTGCAGGTGATGCAGACCTCTTCGCTGCACTCCACGGCCCGCTCGACGAACAGCCCCGGATGCTCGAAGCACACATGAGTCAACTCCCACAGCAGGTGATACATCAGCACGAATTGGCCGGTCACTGGCACCATCGGGTCCATCGAATCCACCCAGAGGACGTGGTTTGCAGAGCCGGGCTCGGGACGATCTCCGAAGCCGATCCAGATCGTCTCGGCGCCCCAGACCGGTGCTCGCCGAACGAGGTCTCGGATGCGGGAGTCGCTGGCCGCGGCGACGACCACGATTACATCGCCTGACCGAGCCGCTAGGCGCGCCTCGGCAACTGGGTCAGGCCCGGTGAGTGCGACGGCCGGCAGCGCCCGCTTGCCCATGATCACTGGGTGGACGAACTCCACCGCGATGTGATGCGCGTGCGGCTCCCAGTCGGGAGCGAGCACCCATAGCGTCGCTCCCGACTGGTAGCGGCGTGCGAGTGCGAGTGCGGCTGCCGCAAGGTCGGTAGACAACTCCCCGCTCATCAACGGCGACTCGTCGACGGCGATCCGCGAACTCATGATCCAACCCCGACGTGGTCCGGTGGCAGCAATCCAACCTCACGCATTATTCGCACCGTCTCGATAGCCTCAGTCTCGTCGAGGCGCGTCAGCGCGAAACCGGCGTGCACAATCACGTGATCTCCGACCTTTAGTTCAGGCAGGTAGTTCAGGCAGATCTTGCGGATCTCCCCTACGAACTCGGCGTGCGCATACGTCGCTCCGTTTTCGTTCCAGATCTCGGCTATCCGGCCAGGTACACCTAGGCACATGTCACTCATCTCCCCCTCGCCCTGTGAGTTGCTGGTTGTCGAATCGGTCATCGATGGCGTCGTTGAAGTGCTGCCTGCTCAGCAGACGTGCGCGGCCAACGACAGCCTGCCCGAGGCTGAGGCCTCCGTCATTGGGTGGAACGACGCGGTGCGTGAGAACCCGCAAACCCGCATGCCGCAGTACCTCGGTCAGTCGGGTCACGAGCAACTTGTTCTGCATTACCCCCCCGGTCAGGCCGACGACTTCGGTGCCGAGTTCACCTGCCCGCCTGATAGCGAGAAGAGCCGTCGCATCCGCCAGGGCTTCGTGAAAGCCGAGCGCGAGTGCATCGATGTCGGCGCCGTCGCGCAACGCCCCAACCATGGCCGCGATCATCGGACCGAGGCAGAGCACGCCGTCCTTCACCTCAATGCGCAGGCGAACCGCACGCACTGCGGACCGTGCCAGATGCTCCAGCTCGATCGCGGCCTGCGCTTCATAGCTGACCTCAAGCCGCACACCGAGCAACGCCGCGACCCCGTCGAAAAGTCGCCCGGCGCTCGACGTTCGCACCATCGCGACTCCGGAATCGAACTGCGAAGCGACCAAGTGGCGCGACGCCGCCGGGATGTCCCGACCGACCGCCAATCCCCACGGATCGCGGACCCCAGCAAGGTGAAGCAGAGCCATCGCAACCCGCCAGGGTTCGCGAACGGCGCGGTCTCCGCCGGGCAGCGCGAAGGATTCCAGATGCCCGACGCGGACTGCAGTGGCTATGTCACCGTCCACATAGAGCAGCTCGCCGCCCCAAACGGTGTGGTCGCACCCGTAACCCGTGCCGTCGAACGTGACTCCAAGACATGGTGTGGTGGTCAAGCCATGTTCGGCAAGCAACGAGGCGAGATGAGCGTGGTGGTGCTGCACGGTGACGAGAGGCGTCCCGGTGGCAAGGGCCCTCCGCTCGGCCCAAGCCGTCGTCAAATATCCAGGGTGGTCGTCGGCAACAAGCAGTTCGGGCTCGACGCCGTGTAGTGCGGTCAGTTGGGCTACCGACAGTTCGAAGGCGTGTTGGCTCTCGAGGCTGCCCACGTCGCCGAGGTGAGCCGAGCAGAACGCGAGGTCGCCGCGTGTGATCGCGAATGTGTTCTTGACCTCCGCTCCAACAGCAAGAACAGAGGGACCGTCTGTGGTAAGGATGACGGGCAGCGGTGCATACCCGCGCGAGCGACGGATCGGGAGTTCGGCGCCGCCAAGCACGGTGACCACCGAATCCTCACACGGTACGGCAATCCTGCGATCGTGCATCAGATATGCGTCCGCGACGCCATCGAGACGACGCACCGCGTCATCGTTCTCGTAGCACAGGGGCTCATCGCTGAGGTTGCCCGACGTCATCACCAGCAGTGGAACTTCTTCAAGGAGTAGATGGTGAACCGGCGTGTAGGGAAGAAGCACCCCAAGTTCAGTCAGACCCGGCGCGACGGCGTCAACGACGCGGCTGCCCTCGCGCCGCGTCACGAGGACGATCGGCCGCGCGGGTTGGCTGAGCAGGTTAGCGGAGACCGAGTCGAGTTCCGCGATCCCTGCAGCCGTGAGCAGATCACGCGCCATCACGGCGAAGGGTTTCGCGGGCCTTCGCTTACGGTGGCGAAGCCGATCGACGGCGGATTGGTTTGCAGCGTCACAGGCGAGATGGAAGCCACCGACGCCCTTGACGGCGACGATGCCGCCGCCTTGCAGGAAGGCCGTAGCGGCCGCCACCGCAGCCTGTGCTCCATCGACGCGTTCGCCCTCGGCTTCGAACCACAGCCGAGGTCCGCAATCGTGGCAGGAGACCGGCTGTGCGTGGTAACGGCGATCGGCCGGATTCTCGTACTCGCCGCGGCACGCGTCGCACATCACGAACTCGCCCATCGTGGTAGCCGGTCGGTCGTAGGGCAGGTCGGTGATGATTGTGAATCGTGGCCCGCAGTTGGTGCAGGTGATGAATGGGTGGCGGTAGCGACGGTCCCGCTCGTCGGTCAGCTCCAACACGCACGCGTCGCAGGTGGCCACGTCAGGCGGCACGAGGGTCCGCTCACCCGTTGCCGGTCGACTTGCGACGATCGCGAACCCAGACGAGCCGGCAACCTCGAGATCCAATGCGGTCACAGTGGAGACTCGCGCCAGCGGCGGGCCATCGGCGACGAGGCGGCGGGTGAACTCGTCGATGGCGTCGGCGGTGCCCTCGACTTCTACGAACACGCTCGATGCGTCGTTACCGACACTTCCCGCGAGACCGAGGTCTCCGGCGAGTCGGGCAATGAAAGGTCGGAATCCGACACCCTGGACGACGCCGCGCACGTTGAGCCGCCGACGGATCAGGTCCGGCTCGCTCACAATCGCTCCCAAAGGACGACACGGTTATTGCCGGAGTCGGCGATGGCGAGCAGGTGGGTGGATCCGTTGTCGAACGAGCCCAGACCATAGGGCCAGCACAACGTGTCACGTTCGACGAGTTGCCACCTGTTCTCCCCGTTGCTCGCGAACGTCGGCTGGGCCAGCACATTGTCGGGGTGGATCTGAGAATCGCGCGGGAACTCGTCCCACAAGAGCACCCGGTTGTTCGCCGTGTCTGCGATCGCTAAGCCGGTGCCGAGGTGCGAGTCGACAGTGCTCGCACCGTAGGGGAAGCGGAAGGTGGTGCCGACCTGGGGCCGGTATGGGAACTCTACGGCTGTGGTCAGGTCGGGTTGGCCGAGAACGAAGTCGGCGACCGTGTCCCCTGATGGGATCGAAAACCAGCCGAGGGCACGGTGGTTACCAGCATCGGCGACGAGCAGGCCGCCGCGGCCGTCTCCCACGACGGCATGTGGCCAGCGAAACGAAGAGGCCGAGACTGCTCCGCCACGGTTCTCCTCGCGATCGGCCGGGCCGTCTTGGCCTAGCACGACGTCGGCTGGAGTCATCGGGTCGGTCGGAACGCCGTCCTGCCAGATCAGCACCCGGCGGTTACCGGTGTCGGCGACCACGAAATGGCCGCCGACGATAGCCACGCCGAACGGCCAGTAGAAACTGGCGCCAGTTGGCCCGGCCCCGGCATTCGGCTCAACCCCGCTCACGTCCGCCTGGCCAAGCACAAGGTCCGGACGCGTGTCGGAGCGCTTCGGCACCTCATGCCAGATCAGGATCCTGTGGTTCCATGCATCGGCCACCACCAGTTGCCCATTCGAGATCAGTACGCCGGTAGGCAGGTTCATGCCGCCGTCCGGACCACGTCCGGCGGCCTGAGGACCCTCCGACCGAGCGTCTACCTGTCCGAGGACTACGCACGCCTCGGTGCTGTCCTCGTCGGGGTGGCCGTCGAACACGAGGACGCGGTGATTGCCGGTGTCCGCTACCACGACGCAGTCGGCGCCAACATGCACGCCGCGCGGGGCATACACCTGCGAAGCCGTCGGAGCTGCAGATGGGAGAAGCAACCCGCCGTCCGAGTTCGCCCCGAGGACCGCGCGCGGTCGCCAGGCTCCGTAGCATTGCGGCAACGGCCCGCCCGATGTCGGGACGAGCGCCATCGGCTGTAGCGACTCGGCGACGGCTCCCGGGGGAAGGATCTGGACCCTCATCCTCCAGCCACCCGAATCCACACCTCGCCGGCCTCCACGCGCAACGGCAGCTGCTCAAGCTGCGCCCCAGGCAGCGAGCGGCACTCGCCGGAAAGGGCATCGAAACAGAACCCGTGCCACGAACACGTCAGCGTGCCGCTGACCGGATCGACCTCCGCGTCCTCCAGGCTGTTACCTAGATGCGGGCAAGCGTTGACGTAGGCCGCGAGCTGACCGCCGAGATTGACCACGATCGCCTCCCGGCCCGACCCATCTGTGGCCTTGAGGTCGAGTGCGACCAAAGCGCCCAACTCGAACCGAGCGATCTCGCCAGCGTCGGCCCATCCGGGCTGGGGCATGGTCGTGCGCAGGCCGATTTCCGACAGCGAGATCAATGCAGGGCCTGGATCGTTCGGGAGCACCTCGACGCTGGTGATTGCGGGCACCCGTTCCTTCAGCGCTTGCTCGACGCCGTTGCGCATCGTGACCGCCGACATCGAACAGCCGTTACACGCTCCCGAAAGCCGAACGTAGGCAACCCCGTCCTCGATCCGTTCAAGGGCCACGTCTCCACCGTGGGACTGGAGTTGCGGCCGAACAGCGTCGAGTGCGTCCCGAGCGAGTGTCATCGGATCCGGACGCACGAGTCCGTGCATCAAAAGCACCATCCGGACCCGCGGGTCGTCCACCAACTCGAAGAGCAGTTCGCGTCCGCGGGGGTCGTCGCGCAACGCGCGAACGACGGGAACCAGCATCGCCCTGTGAACGTCTTCAAGCGCCGACTTTAGCTTCTCCGCAGCGACACGTGCCGCGCCGTCGAGGGCTGTGACCTCCGTGAGCGCAGCGTCGAGGCGTTGGGCGAGCACTTCGACGTCGCGGTCCTCGGGCAGCACCGACGGGTCTTGGTGCGTCAAGGTGTCACTCATGTCGCCACCTCCAGACCGTCACGCACGGGCGGCCGCGATGGAAGCGCGTGTCCCCCGCGTCCTGAATCCGGCACCGTTTCGCGCGAGATCTCGTCGAGGATCGAGCGGACCATCATCGCCGAGTCGTGGTCAAGCGCCTCCTCGAACAGGAACCGAGCCTCATAGAGTCGGGACTTGGCGTGGTCGAAGATCCCGAGGTGCGCGAGTGCATTGCCGAGGTTGGCAAGGATTCGCGCGCGACCGAGCGGATCGGTATCACGACCTCGAGTCTCGAGTACTTCCTCGTACCGCTCAACAGCTTCCACAATGTTGTCGCCTTGATGAGTCGATGGCGTGTACACGAGCGCATTGGCGAGGTTCAACGTGGCACTTGACCACTCGGCCGGGTGCTCCTCGCGCGTGAACACCTCAAGCGCCGCCCGTAATGACTGCATCGCGATCCCGGAACGCAACTGATCGGTCGCCTCCACCATCGGCATGGTGAGGTACGCCGAGCCAAGGTTCATATGGGCGGCCGCCCACACATATGGCGCGCTGTCGCGGTCGACCAACTGAAGACAGGTGTAGTACTCATGGACCGCGTCCTTGAGAGGCACCCGTCCCGACGTGGCCGCCGCGTGAATGACCAATCCGAGTTGTAGGTGCATTTCAGCCCGCGCCACGACGAGGTCCGTCTCGGCTAGTCCCAGGCACGCAACCCTCAGGTCATCGAGTGCCTGTGCGGATCCGAGGTCGTACTCATGGAGGATCATTCCAGCGTTGCCAAGCAGCATCGCCGCGAGCGCGGGCGCTTCGGGCGCTACGGACTCGGCCGCGGAGTGCAAGACCGACACCGCAGACTCGGGATGGCCAGCAGACAGGAACGCCGTCGCCCTGACCGAATCGAGCAGTGCGTCTACCTCACTCGCCTCTGATGATCCGTCCGGAACATGGTCGAGATCGCCCAGCATGTAGCGGACCACGTCGACCAAGGGGGCAAGGTGGTCAGGCATAGCGTCTCGGAGTCGCGTCGTATCGACTCCGTCGGGAGCGAGCACGTAGCGATTGAACGCGGCCAACGCATCGTCGTCAGCGGCCCGCCCGAAAAAGGCTGCCGCGGCCGCTAGATCGCCCGCATGAGCGAGTTCGTGACCGCGAAGTGACGCGGGCCAAGACGCCGGCAACCGGGCCCCAACGAGGCATTCGCGAACGCGTTCGACCTCAGCATCATCAGGATGGTCTCCGAACAAAAGCAACCCGGCCGGGAACGCGAACGCGCCGATCGGTTGAACCGTACGTGTGTGTTGCATGGATTGACTCGCCCTTCACCCATGAATCGGACCCGAGGTCTCTCTTTCTGCTGCGCGCTTGATCAGATTGGCTGCGATCTGTGCTCTCCGCTCTATGCGGTATGTACCGACGCGTCGCCGGACGATTTCGTCCTCGAACACCACGACGATGTCGACATGCCATTGCCCGCGATCAGCCACGACGACGGTCTCCACCGCGTACGCCACGGCCACATGGGGTCTGGACTCATCATTTCGTTCGCCGTCCATTCTGTATGTGCTCCCTCGAATCGAGGTCCACGATCAAGGCACCCCGTGCCTCATCCCACCTCGTACGATGCTTCCCTACCGGGAGGTCATCGGAAAGGGCTTCTCGTACTAGTAGCACCCGATCTCCGGCGGGATTTCGCTGCTTAAGCAACTGACCACCGTTCGCTGGCCCCTGCAGCGGGACCAAGAGCAGCTCGGGGTGGCCGCTCTCGAGGGCAATCGCCAATCCGCAGGCATCTCCTGGAAACCGCGTCTCGGCCAGCGACAAGGGAATCCGCAGGTGACCACTCTCGGTCACCTCGACGAACTCGCCATCACTGCTGGAGGTGTAGAACTCGGCGCGGATCAGTTCGATTACCTGCTCCATTCCGGCCCGCACTTCAGTCGATAGTTCAGCGCCTGGCGTCAAGTCGGCTACCTCGATGAGGAAGACGGTCACGTCGGTCGGGCACTCTGGCCCGAGCAGCCACCGAGAGAATGTCAGCGCGTGGTCCCAGCGAAACGAATGGGTGTGGATACCGTCGAGCGGGCCGACGGCTTCCAACTCCTCGCCGGGGACACGGTAGACCGTGCCCGGCGAGGAGCCCGATGACGATGCATCGACAATGAGGACCCGTCGCGCTCCGCGCATCTGGAACGCCACGTCCATGCCGGCGGTCCCGCCGTCAACGATCCGGATGTTCGACGGCACGCCGTCTTCCCAGAGTCGCCGGATTAGCACCGGCCCAACTGCATCGTCGCCGCGCAGGATGTTGCCGCAGCCGACCACCAGCACGTCGCATGTGGACGGCGCGAAGCCGTCATCGAGCAACGCGAGGCGGTCGGTCTGCGTGACCATGGCTTGGTCAGACCATTCCGTTAACGACGAACTTGCTCAGTTGCCGACCTGTCTTGCCATCGTATGCGTGCACAGTGCACACGAGGCAGGAGTCGAAACTCCGCGCGACGTGCCCGAGCTCGACTGGGTCGTCCTGGTCGACGATAGGCGATCCGACCAACGCCTGCTCGATCGGTCCCAGTACCTCCTTGCCGTCACGCGGACCAATATTCCAGGCAGTCGGAGTGACGACCTGATAGTTAGCAATCTTTCCGTCCTCGATGACGATCCAGTCCGACAGCGACCCGCGAGCCGCCTCGGTGGAGCCGAACCCCTTCCCCGAGACGAGCTCCTGTGGCTTTGTGTAGAAGGAGCCGCCGAGTTCGAGCTGGCCGATCCAGTCCATGACCCACTGGAAGTACTTCGGCGCCTCGTGCATTCGTGCCATCTGGCGGACGAAAACGGACGAGCCCTTCTTCTGGAGAATATCGAGGAACAACGGATCGTTGTCCTGGTGAGGCTCAGCACCGGGGGCCGCAGCGGCGACTCGCCGAGCCAGTGGACCCGCCTCAAGCGGCACATGGCCCAGACCGGGCACGTCGTACCTAGGAGACTTCGCCCAGCTGTACTTGCCCTGCCCGCGACCGATCGCAGGATCGATCGGCTTCGTCTCGCCCTCCCAGGGGTGCAGGGGTCGAGTGCCCTCATAGAACGAGTGCGTCACGTCTTCCGCCACTCGCATATGGTCGAATTCGGAGAAAACGCCGTTCGCGTAGACGCCGGATCGGTTGATCAGTGCCTGATTGCGGCCCTCGACGGTGGGGTTCTCATAGAGCTCGGGGTTGAAGTACGTGCCGGTGGCGAGGAAGTTGCCAACACCGGCGCCATACTCGTCCAGTCCGACGTCAAGACAGTAGCGGATGAAGAATCCGCAGTCGGAATTGTAATGCGACTCGTTCTCCTCGACCCAGGCGAGCATGTCCTCCCAGCTCTTGATCTCCATCCAACGCTCAATCGAGCAGCCGAGCCACTCCTTCTCAAGCCAGTTGTCCTTCCAGTGGTTCAAGATCGCGGTCGCCCGAGTCACGTCGGACAGACTCGGAGCGCTCATCACACCGCCGGGAACCATGAACGAGGAGTGTGGCCACTGCCCCCCGAAGATCGCGTACACCTCAACCGGCTTGTTCGAGAGGACCACGCCCTTCTGATACGCAGTACCAACGTACGGGGCGAAGCGGCGCACAGCCTCTTCGTAGAGGGCCGACTTGGCGTAGTTCTTGTTGACCAGGTCAACCGCGAAGAGCGCGTAAAAGTAGCGCGGGATGGACTGCAACGTCTCGCACGCCTGGGCGATGTTGCGGATGAGCGTCGCGTTCTGCGGGACGTGGGTCTGCCAAGCGGTATCCAAGGCGTAGCACGCCTTGTACAGATGGCTGCCACCACAGATCCCGCAGATGCGTGGTGTCACGATGAGACCAGCCTGCGGGTCCTTGCCCTGAAGAATGATCTCGAACCCGCGGAACATCGCGGCTTCGGTCCACGCTGACGTCACAACGCCATCGGTGATGGTGACACGGACGTCGAGGTCGCCCTCGACACGGCCAAGGGGGCTGACGAACATATCGATAGATGTGCTCATGAGAGGTTCACGCCTTTCATCTTGTGGTCTGGCAGCGGGTCATGAAAGCGGCGATCAGACAACGAACATGTCCTCCTTAGACCACTGCGGGGCGGCGAGACGAGCAGCGGCCGCGTGGGCCATGTACGTGAGGTGGTCTGCCCCCTCCGGAACCTCCTTGGGGATGACTCCACTCACCTTCTGAGTCTTGAACACTGTGTCCTTGGCCAAGTCAAAGAACGGGAACTCAGGTTCGGTGCATCCCAAGCAGGGCATACCCGCTCGGGTCTTCGAGGACTGCCGGTTCCACAGGATCCGGTTGCACGGCGAGTGCGTCATCGGTCCCCGGCACCCAAACTCATAGAACAAGCAGCCAGTGCGAGTGCCCTCGCCGAAGCTTGTGGTCGATTGCTTGTACTCGAAGAACTGAACCCGAGTACAGCCCGTCTGCGTAAACGTCTTGAAGAAGGTCTCCGGACGGTGCAGGTCGTCCAACGTGATGTCGCCAGCACGGCCGGTGGCCAGGGCGACGAGTATCTGCGTAATCCAGTCAGGGTGCGAAGGACAGCCCGGGATGTTGATGACAGGCAGTCCTGACTTGGACTTGAAGTCGGCCCCGAGGAAGCCACCCTTGGCACGCTTGTGAAACTGCAGGCCTGTGGAGGCCGAGGGGTTTGGCTCCATCGCTGGAATGCCTCCCCAGCACGCACAGTCACCGATGGCGACGACAATGGAGGCTTGGTTCGAGAGTTCGATGACCCAGTCCTTCATCGGCCGATCGGCGAACATGTCGTACCGTCCGGAACCGTCCGGAGCCTCGATCACTGTGCCTTCGAACACGAAGATGTCGAGCGGTTTAGCACCTGAAGCGCAGTCCTTGAAAATCTTCTGCGCATTCTCACCGAGTTCGAGACCCAGCGACGGATGCCACAGGAGGTCGAGGCCGAAGTCGACGATCAGATCGACCACGTTCGGTTCCTCAGCGTTCAGGAACGACATCGTATTGCCGGAACAAGCACCACCCTGGAGCCAGAGAACTGAAGACATCTAACGCCCTTTCTGTTGTTCCGCTGCGAGCTCGCGCCCGACGGCCTTGAGTATGTTGAGCGTGTAGCCAAGGCCCCGGGCAACGTCCGGATCCTTCAACTGTCGGTAGATCGACCTTGCCCCTTTTACCTCGATCGGCTTCAGGGTCGCGTCGGCCGCACCTTGATTGACCGCCGTGGCCAGCAGACCGATGTGCGCAAGGGACTCCTGAGAGACGATGCCGGAGTCAAGCAGGTTGCCGAGGACACTGTCATCAGCCACTCGGGTGATTGCGGGGGTGAGTTTGGGAATCGCCGACGACAGCGCGAACATGCTCGACGCGAGCGCACCAATGTCAAGAGGCCTAGCGGTTGCCGAAGCGCCGGACAGTTCGCGAATCTCGGAGACGCCGTCGACCAACGCCTCGCCGATGAGTTCGCTGCGCGAAACGAAACCGTCGAGCCCGACAACAAGGATCGCGAGCAAGTCGACGTGGTCGAGCAGGTTCTGAAGACCCGACGCGACCCGCGGGTCCTCGAGTCGCTCGATCAATGCGACGAGTTCCGGCGACGCCTCGCGAGGGCCGCTGGTCGGCATAGTTTCTATCATGTGGTCGCTCCTCCGATGAGCCCCACAACACCAGGGCGGGATGTGGGCTGCGTCACGTTAGGCGCGCCTCACCAAACAGCGCTATCAAATTCGCGAATCTGCTATCCAATTTGCGCAAACTTGTTGCCCCGGATGCGAAGGATGAGCAACCCTACGTCGAGGCAGCCTGAACTCTGACTGCGTCGGGGAGGTGGTGACGTGTCAAGACTGTCGAAGCTCGGCTTCGTCAACTCGCGTCGTACAAGGCTCCCGGTCCGCAATCGGATCCGATCCAGAGGCGTACCCACCGCGTTGCAGAACCACGAGGTGTTCTGCACGGATGACCCCAAGGAGGCCGGCGAGTTGGTCGGCAAAGTGTTGGGCAGGACGGTGCTGTACCCCTCATGTTCGCAGGCCGACGGCTTCGTCGCCTCGCTGCACGCGGTTCGGCTGCGCGACGTCAGCTTCGCTCACCTCGACTTCCATGTAGGGGTTCAACTCGATATCCCTCGCAGCGGCGACCACTACACCGTGCATATGCCTGCCACCGGCCTCGCACGATGCAAGTACGACGGCAAGGATTTCGACGTGGCCACCTATCAGGCGCTTGTGGTCAACCCGGGAACCAACCTGCACCTCGAACTAGGCGAAGATACGCCACAGTTGATCATTCGCATCGAGCGCGAGGCGCTTGAGCAACAACTGTCGCGCATGCTCGGCAGAGCTATCGAGAACCAGATCGTGTTCACACCGCTACTTGACCTCACAGCCGACGCTGCCGTGCGTTGGCACGGCGCGATTCAACTCTTGTCCACGGAGGTCCTGACCGAGCAGTCGCTGATTCAACAGGGCCTCGGCGGTGGGCCGATCGAGGAACTCATCATCTCGTCTCTCCTACTAATCCAGGAATCGAACGTGCACAACGACCTTGTGCGGGCGAGCCAGCGCCGCGGCCGGAGGTCGGTGCGGCAATCGATCGAGTACATCGAGCAGAACCTTTCGCTGCCGATATCGCTCAACGAAATCGCGGCGAACACGCACCTGTCGGCGCGGTCAATCCAACAGGGATTCCGCGACGACCTCGATACCACGCCGATGGCATATGTGCGCGAACGCAGGCTCCTGCGCGTCCGTGCTGAACTGGCTGACTCCATGCCGAGCGACGGCGTGACGGTGACCGGCGTGGCGGAGCGGTGGGGGTTCAGTCACCTCGGGAACTTCGCCGTGACCTACCGCAAACGCTTCGGCGAATCGCCCTCCGAGACCTTGAGGAGATGAACCGTGCACGAGCTGTCGCTGTGTAACTCGATCGTCAGCATCGTCGACCGTGCCGCCGGCGGTCGAACCGTCGATACCGTCCATCTGCAGGTAGGCCAGTTCCGCCAGGTCGTGCCCGACACCCTCGTCTATTGCTGGGCATTGGTGACCGAGACGTCGAGACTTGCAGGTTCGTACCTAGCGGTCGAGTCGATCGCCATCACACTTGAGTGTGGCGCCTGCGGCGCGGAGAGCCGCCCAGACAGAGGCCTCAACTTGGTCTGCGGATCATGCGGAAGCGGAAACGTCTCAATGCTCACCGGCGAGGAATTCATGATTACCTCTCTCGACCTCAAGGAGTCCTGATGGGTCGCTTTCACCGCCACGACGACGGCACCGACCACGACCACCACCACCATGAGCACCCGGACCACACCAATGAGCACGGCGACCACTCGTCGTACAAGACCGGCGCCCAACGGGTCGAGGTGCTTGAGCGGATATTCGACGAGAACGACCGGACCGCCGCAGCCAACCGAGCAGCGCTCGACGCGGCGTTGGTGGTAGGCGTGAACTTAATGTCGTCCCCGGGCGCCGGCAAGACGATGCTGCTGCAGCGAACTCTGGAATACCTGCAGGGCCGCACTCGGACAGGCGTGATTGAGGGCGACATCGAGACCAGCATCGACGCGGACCGGCTACGCGGGTTCGGAGCGCAGATCTCCTTGCTCAACACGAGCGAAGGGTTCGGCGGAGAGTGCCATCTCGACGCACCAATGGTTGCAAAGGCACTCGGCGGCCTCGACCTCGCCGACCTCGACCTCATCCTTGTCGAGAACGTAGGCAACCTGGTCTGTCCTGCGGAGTTTGACGTTGGAACCCACCACAGCGTCATGGTCTTCTCGATCACGGAAGGCGAGGAAAAGCCCCTGAAGTACCCGGTGATGTTCCGGTCTGTCGATGTCGTGCTGGTCAACAAGATGGACCTGCTGCCACATCTCGACTTCGACCTTGCGCTGTTCGAGGCGAACCTCGCTCGGATTAACCCTCACGCGACCGTCATCCACGTCAGCGCCCGCACTGGCGACGGTATGAGTGCGTGGTTCGACTGGCTCGAACCGCGCGCACACAGGCACTGACGTTCATGGTTGGCGGCCGCCGGGACGTTCTCGATCAGGTACGACCCGCGATCGATGCCATGGCCGGAGGCGAATTCCACATGGGTGACCTTGGCATAGGGTCAGGTGGTCAAGACAGTCGACGACATGATGGTCGCCGTCAACCTCGCATCGACATGCGCTGGCGCAGTATTGGCCGAGAGGCTCGGCCTGGACGCGCGAACTTCTGGGAACTCGCGTCGTCGCCATCGGGCGACAGTTGGCCGCTGCGCATCTGTTATCCGATCGCCGAGGTCACCGATCCTGCGGCCAGCAACCGCGACTTCCGGCCGGGATTCACGGCAGAACTTCTCGCCAAGGACTCCGGAATCGCCATATGGCGCCGGGGCGTGAAGCTGACGTGCAGCTTAATCCGATTCAGGACTCCCCTAGAAGCCCCGACCCTACGAACCTCGACATGCTACCTCTTTGGCCTTTTGGGGTTCGAGCGTTTGGATGGCGCACGATCGGAACAGGCAGACGGCCTGCGACTCTTCAGGGGGGCGTCCCTACTTCGAAACCTCAATCCGGGGCATTTCCGGGGCATTGGCCTGAAGAGACGGTACGATCTGGCCCTAGAAGGGGCGGGTCTATCGGTGCAAAGCCGCTGCGCTGCAACGACTTTCAGGCGGAGCCGCCTCGGGGATTTGAACCCCGGACCTACGCATTACGAGCGGACACCGGCCCGCCTACTCACCCGGTTCTATGAGGGCAGGACTCCGCGTGAGGCCGCGAAACGTCGCACGTTCGCGACGGCTTCCGGTGTAAAACCGGTGTAGAAACCCCCGGCAGAGGCCCGCGCAAGGGCCTAGATGGCGCTGAGCGGCATTGTTGCTGGCAAAGGCGAGATCGAACTCAACTTGGGTGAACTTGACGCCACCTGTCAGCGTAATCCCTCACACGCCAACGCTTACTGAGGACGGCGAGCGACGAATAGCGAACGCGCCTCTCGACCTATTCACATGGACGAAGCACGCTCACGTAGTTCGCAACTGCCAAGCCGCCCATGTTGTGGACCGCCGCGCACGTCGCGTCAGGGACCTGCATTTCACCTGCCGTATTCGTGAGCTGCATGGCAGCCAACACGTGCTGGCTCACACCGGTCGCACCGATCGGGTGACCCTTAGACTTGAGTCCACCGGAGGGGTTCACAGGAATCCGTCCGTCCCGCGCCACCGAACCGTCCTCGATAAGCCTGCGGCCCGCTCCCCTCGGAGCCAGGCCGAAAACCTCATACAGGTTGAGTTCCGCAATCGTGAAGCAATCATGAAGCTCGATCAAGGACAGGTCCACCAGGCCCACGTCGGCCATCTCAAGAGCACGCCTCCACGCAAGATCGGATGCTCTGAACTCGAGCGGATCTCGCTTACTACTCGGAAGAAAGTCGCTGCTCTGCCCAATACCAACAATTCGTACTGGACTCGTGATTGCACCGTCTGTCGGCTGGGACGTCAGAACGAGTGCGGCGGCGCCATCCGAAACAGGTGAGCAATCCGTCCGACGAAGGGGAGAGGCCACAATCGGATTTCTCTCCGAGACTGTTTGGCAGAACTCCTCGCCGAGATCCTTCCGAATCTGGGCATACGGGTTGGCGAGGGCATTTCTATGACTCTTGGCGGCGATTAGACCGAGCGTGTCCGAGCAGTCTCCGTATCTCGCGCTGTACTCATCAGCTACATCGGCAAACAGTCCAGCGAAGCCCGTCGTCGACTCATGCCCCGCAAGTTCGTAGTCACCTCCGAGTAGCCCCGCTCCCACTACTTCGGCCGAAGCGTGCGACATCTTCTCCGCACCCACGACAAGTACATTGCGCGCCGTGCCTGCCAGAATTGACGTGACGCCGTGATGCACGGCCGCCGAACCAGAGGCGCAAGCGTTTTCCACTCGGGTAGCGGGTATGCCGAAGAGATCATCCGAGGTCTGGAGAACGAGCGAGGAAGCGAAGGCGAGCGGAAGGAGTCCCGGGTTGAAGTGCCCAAGATAGATAGCGTCGATGTCACGTGGAAGCAGCCCGGCTGCCTCGATCGCTTCGCTCGCAACTGACGTAATCAGCGACTCAAGGTCCCACTCGTGCAACTTGCCGAAAGGAGAGTGTGACCATCCCGTGATCAACACATCGGTACCGAATCGCTTCTGCAGTGTCACCTTGTCCTCCTTCGCCATTGACTACGCCGATGAGCTTGTGTCCAACGGCATTCGTGTCGTTCAGCCGGCCATCGTCTGGCGCCGCACCTTGTATTCATATCGCGTCCTCATATCACCCACCCGGAGTTCTGACCAGGCCTCTGCCTAACCTGAGGAACTTCGCCGGTAGGCCCAGACGTCGAGCGCGGCGGCAAAGATGATGATGCTGCCGTAGACGATCTGTTGCGTGGTCTGGCTGACTCCGAGAAGGTTCGCACCATTCTGGATGAGTGCAAGGAGCGCTAGTCCGACGACCGTCCTCCACACGGCGCCGGACCCTCCGAGAATGCTCGTGCCTCCGACGATGATCGCCGCGATAACGTCGAATTCGAGACCAGGTATTGCGTTGGCCTGGCCTGTTGACTGTCGAGAAGCGACGATGACGCCAGCCAGGGCCGCAGCGAATCCCGACAGCATGTAGACGAGTACGACCACACGATCCGTTCTGATTCCGGCCAAGCGAGCTGCTTCGCTGTTGCCACCAACGGCGTAAAGGTGGCGGCCGAAGCTCGTGCCGTGTAGTAGGAATCCAAAGACGAGGATCACCACGATGAAGATCCACGAGAGCACCGACATGCCCAAGAACTCAGCATTGCCCAACTCAGAGAATCGTTCGTCATCAACGGTCAGGAGCGTTCCAGCGCTGATCTGAACCGCTAGTGCGCCGATGATGATGGCAGTCGCGAGAGTCGCGATGATGGAGTTGATCTTCCAAACAACCACTATGAACCCATTGATGAAGCCGAAGACGACCCCGGCGAGGACTCCTAGCAGCAGGGAGTTGTAAGCGCCGATTTCCGGCACTGCCTTCGCGGCCACCACGCCTGCGATCGAGAAGACGGCAGCCACCGACAGGTCAAAGCCACCCGAAATCAGCACAAGCGTGCCGGCGACAGCCACGATTCCAACCGCAGACCACTGGTCGATGATGTTCGTCAGGTTCGTCACCGACAAGAATGCGTCGGACGTAAATGAGAAGATCACAAACAGAACGACAACGATGCCGACCACACCCAGGTTGCGTCCGCGTTCAAGGATTCGGACGATTGGATCTGACTCGCGCTCGCTGGTGCCGACAGTCGCCTGCCGCTCGTTCACTGACATGAGAACTCCTGTTATCCCTGGAGAGCGGCTGAGAGAATTCGGTCTTGGGTCTTGTCTTCATCGGAGAGCTCGGCTACTACACTCCCGTTTCGCATGACGAGTATTCGGTCCGCGAGCTCGATCAGTTCCTCGTGCTCGGACGAGATCACGACAACAGCAAGGCCCTGGGCGGCGAGACCGCGGATCAGGTCGTAGATGGCGAACTTCGCACCTACGTCGACACCGCGAGTCGGTTCATCAAGCACCATGACCTTTGGGGTGGAAAAGAGCCATCGAGCCAACAGCACCTTCTGCTGGTTGCCTCCTGACAGAAGACGAACCGGTGCCCGTGGATTTCTCAGCACAGCCTTCACGCGTGTCAGCAGAGTTGTGACTCGCGACCGTTCCCGCTGCCGACGAACCACGCCGGCGGTGCTTACCTGATCCAGGTAAGGAAGCGAGACGTTCTGAATGATCGGCGCGTTGAGCAGAAGCCCGTCGTCCTTCCTCGATTCGGGCAAGTACACCAGACCAGCGGATATCGAGCGGCTTGGAGATCCCAACCTCAACGACTTGCCGTCGATGGTGACACTGCCGCCATCTCCGGGATCCGCGCCAAAGATGACTCGCGCCATTTCGGTCCGACCCGACCCAACGAGCCCCGCGAATCCCAGAATCTCGCCGGCGTGGACCTCAAAACTGATATCTCGACACCTTGAGCCGCGGGTGATTCCTTGGACGGACAGTACAACTCGGTTCGTAGGAACCCGCGGTGCTGCTGCCGAGGAAGCGCGGGACAGCGACCTCCCGAGCATCGACTCGATTAACGAGTCAGGACTCTCACTACGGGCGTCGCAAGTCTTGATGAACCGACCATCGCGAAGAACTGTTACCCGGTCCGATAGGTCAAGTACCTCCTGAAGGAAGTGCGACACATAGATGACCGTCGTTCCCTGATCACGCAACTGACGGATGATGGCGAAGAGCTTCTCGGATTCCGTGATCGACAAGGCCGCAGTCGGCTCGTCCATCACGAGAATGCGCACATCCCGAGCCAAGGCCCGCATGATTTCTACACGCTGCTGGTCCGCCATCGACAGCGACGCAACTCGAATCTCTGGGGCGATCCCGAAGCCGACTCGGCCCTCTAGTTCGTCGAACGTCCGACGCAGTTCTCGAGCATTGATGGCTCCGGCTCGAGTCGGTTCGCTTCCGAGGAACACGTTGTCGAGAACGCTCCGTTGCGGGACGAGTGCTATTTCCTGGGCAATGCCCGCGACCCCGTCGGCGAGCGCGTGAAAGGGCGATCCATAGGACCGCTCAGATCCAAAGACACGCATGACTCCGGAGTCGGCCCGCTGCACTCCCGTGAGGATCTTGCCGAGTGTGGATTTCCCTGCGCCGTTCTCTCCCACCAACGCGTGAATCTCCCCTGAATTGATCAAGAGAGAGACATCTGACAGGGCCCGTGTCGCTCCGAAACTCTTGCTTATGGACGCGAACTCGATCGCCACGTCGTCTGGGAGATCCGCCGACATCGTCACCCTCCTTTACCTCCAAGTTGTATACAACCTACCCTATGGATGTATTCATATCGCAGCGTTTCGTGCAGCAATGACGTCGATGGGCCCGAGCACTGCTGCTCGGGCCCATCGACGCTCTGTTCTGACTTATGCGCCTGTCCACTGCGGCATGAAATCTGCCCACTCATCCAGGTTGTCCTGATTCAGCAGCACCGGAGTGTCGCCAAGGATCTGGGTGGAGTCGATGCCGAGAGCAGGAACGTCCGCCCCCCGGACCTTCGCCAATAGGGCAGTCGTCGCCATCAGGGCCTCCGACACCGGAACCTGCGTGCTGCTTCCGAACATCGTTCCCGCGCGAACTGCGTCAACGCCGCCTGCGCTTCCAGCGTTTCCTGTCACCAGAATCGAGCCGGACTTCCCGGCCTTCTCGACGACAGGGATGGCGCCGAGCCCCATCTGATCGTTGAACCCGATGATGACGTTGACGTCGGGGTTTGACGACAGGATGTCCTGCGCTGCCTTGCGGCCACCCGCCACTGAGAATTCGCCATAGACGGTGGTGACTACCTCGATCTGTGGCTGATCAGCAATGACGCTGTTGAATCCATCCCACAGAGCTGTGTCATATGGGAAGGCCTCGATGCCGCGGATCGCGCCTGCCTTGCACGGATTGAGGTCGGCGCAAGCGGCAATGACGTTCTCACCGATGGACACGCCCGAGATGAACGGGGGACGAATCACCTGGATCGCCTGACCGTCGACCTTCAACTTCGCCGTTGAGTTGTCGGCGTCGTTCATGAAGTCGATGGTGCCGAACGGGATTCCCGCCTCTGCCATCTGCTTGTAGAAGGGCTTGAGGGCCGCGGGGTTAGCGGGGCAGATGAGGTAAACATCGAACTGGTCAGCTGTCAGCGCGTCCTGAATCTGTCGCGCCTGCTGCGCCGGATTGAACGGGTTCGGGATGTCGGAGAAGGTCGCATTGTTTGCTTCGACAAGCTCCTTGATGGCTGCCGACTGACCTGCCGAGTAGCTGTCATTCTCGAGGCAGAAGAACCCAAAGCGCACGGGATCGCCCTCCGGGATGACCCCGGGCACGAGGCAAGGATCGTCGCTGGTCTCCGTTGCACCGCAGACGATTTCACCCGAGAGCCCGATCTGCTCCGCGGTGATCGAGGTCGAAGCCGCGGGCTCCTCGCTCGCTGGCGCCGACGACGACGCTGGTGCCGAGGATGCCGCCGAGGCCTCCGTCGCTGGTGCAGAGGACGAAGAGCTCTCGCTGTCCGCACTTCCACTGCATGCCGCGAGAGTTGTGAGGAGCACGGCGCCCCCGAGAGCTAAGAGAACCTTGGGAGCCTTGGCTCGAGTCCTCAATGTGCGAACACCTGTCATCGTTTTGTCTCCAATGCTTCTTTGAGGCGGATTGATGCGTGACCTGCCATCCCGCAACTGGCCGTACGGGATGCGTGGACGGACAGTGCCGTCTAGTTGCTTGCTTCCGCGATCTGGCGAAAGAGCTTGAGTCGAGGGGCCGGAGTTGCCTGAAGCGCATCCGAAATCCCGATCGTGCCGTCCTGCACCTTCGCGAACATGGCCTGAACAGCCGCGTCCAGGTCGTCGGCCTCCATGTCGTAGACCGCGATGTACTTCATCTCATCCTCAGCGGGGGCCCCAGGTACGCCTTCGGGTACGCCCATCTCGACTGGCGTATAGCGGCGCGCGGCCTTGAATCCGTCGCACGAGATCACCTCTGGAAGGTGAACGACGTTGTACCACTCGTTGTAATCGCCCTCACGGTCCGGAGCGGACGGGTTCGTGATGACGAACAGAATGCCCTTCTCTGTCATTTTGCATGTCCCTTCTAATCGCGACCATGGGCGTGCTCGACTTCCACGTGCTCTTGCTTCGTCACAGTTGTAGCACCAGAAGGATCACTTGTAGACACTTTTAACGTAACAATATGCAAACACCGTCTTTTTATCGTCTGTCGAACGGATATTGTGGTCAAATCAAGAGTAAATCCGACAGCGGACGGGCCGGTATCGCTCCCCGAGGCCTGATAGCAGTCAGGAAAGGTGGCATTCGATCGCATGCGCGGATATGAATTTCTCGACCGAGGCGTCCTGGTCAATCCACAAGGGCTGGCGTTCACAAATCACGACAACTCCCACTCATTGACGTACGAGGACACCGAGGCGCTGACACATCAGGTCGCCGCAGCTCTCCATCGGGACGGCATACTCGCGGGCGAGGCCGTTGGGATCGTCAGCCAGAATTCCGTCGCGATGTTCCCGCATGTGCTGGGCATAGGTCGTGCCGGATGCGCTTGGGTTCAGTTGAGTTACCGGAACTCAGCAAACGACATTGGGGATGTTCTCTCACAGGTCACCTGCCGGTTCGTCTTCGTTGCCTTCGAGATGAGAGGCGTGATTCCTCAGCTGCGCGCAGCAGCGCCAGGAGTGGAACGGTTCGTCCTCTTCGATTCACGAGGTGACTTCAACGAGGACGGTGCACCTTGGTTGGATACTGCGGGCGTGCGAGTGGCCCCGTTGCCCCCCGATCGCGAGGGGATCGGCTACTACAACGGAACGGGGGGCACAACTGGGCGGTCCAAGGTTGTCGCACTGTCACATCGAGCGCTGGAAACGATGACACTTGCATTCCTTGCGCATATGCCCGACAGCAGCCCGGTTCACCTCGTGGCGGCGCCCCTGACGCATGCGGCCGGGTGTCTCGTGTGGCCCACCCTGGCGGTGGGAGGTGTCAACGTCATCCACGCCGGCGTGGACGCGATTCAGGTGCTGAGTTCCATCGAACGAAACCGCGTGACAAGACTCTTCCTGCCGCCCACGGCGATCTACTCCCTGCTGGCGCACCCGTCCGTATCCAGTTATGACTACTCATCGCTCCGCCACTTCCTGTACGCGGCTGCGCCGATGTCGGCCGCGAAGCTACGTGGGGCAGTCGCCGTCTTTGGTCCGGTGATGGCCCAGTGCTACGGACAGGCCGAGGCGCCAATGCTTGCGACGTTTCTCAGTCCGCAGGAGCATGCAGAGGCGGTTGCTCCGGGTGGCCCCGAACAGCGACTCCTCAGTTGCGGCCGCCCAACGGTCGTCGCCCAAATCGGAGTTCTCGACGAGGAAGGCACCGTATGCGGTGATGGGGTCATCGGTGAGATCGTGATCCGTTCATCCCTCGTCATGAACGAGTACGTGAACAACCCAGAGCAGAACGCAGCCGTCGCCAAAGCCAACGGCTGGCATGCGACTGGAGATGTGGGCTACATCGACGTCGATGGCTACGTATACATCGTTGATCGAACTCGGGACATGATCATCACGGGGGGCTTCAACGTCTACCCCAGCGAAGTCGAACAGATCATCTGGCAGCATCCGGCGGTGAACGACTGCGCCGTCATCGGAATACCCGACGACAAGTGGGGGGAAGCAGTGACCGCCGTGATCGAGCTGAAGCCCGGTGCCTACGTCGAGGCCGACGAGATCATCGCGTTGTGCAAGGAAGGCCTTGGGAGCGTCAAGGCCCCCAAGACAGTAATCTTCCGTGCTTTGCCGCGAAGCAGTGTCGGGAAGGTACTCAAGCGCTCTCTGCGGGACGAGTACTGGGAGGGACAAGGCCGGAAGGTGTGAGCTTCCCGCGTCTGCGATCTAGAGCGGGCTCTTTGCCATGGAAACCGCCGCAGGCAGGAGGAACGGCGAATGCCGTTCAGACAGCATTAGATCCACTGCGGTGCCGGCAATGTGGTCGATGAGTAGATCCCGTGCTGATGTTGTGTCCCGCCTTACGCACGCCTCAAGCACTGCTCGGTGTTCCAATTGCTTCTGTCGCATGAGTTCCTGTGACGCGGTGTCATCCATCGGGTCGCGGACGTACCGCAACTGGTACCTAGTTGAGTGCGCGAACAACTCATCGAGGTGGTGGGTCATTCTGCTACTCGCCGCAGTACGCAGATGCCGATGGAAGTTCATATGCGCCGTGTCGATTTCCGCTCTGGATTCCGAAGTCTCCATGATCTCGAGTTCAGCGGCCATGTAGTCGAAATCCGCCTTGCGCATGCTGGGCACGCTCATCCAGATGCCCATTGATTCACCCAGCACGCGCATCGAATAGAGGTCATCAAGATCGGTCATCGACAGCGAACTGATCGACACCATTTGATTCGGGCGTCCCTCGTCGATCAGGCCTTCGCTCTCCAGAAGTCGGATCGCCTCACGTAACGGAGTGCGTCCTACATCGAGGAGCTCGCCGAGTGCGACCTGCGAAATGACGGTTCCGGCGGGGAGCTCTCCACGAAGAATCATCTCTCGAAGCTGCTGATGAACTGACTGGGTAGTCGTGGTGCGCCGGCCGGCCCTGTCGGGCTGGGATTCATCGACCACGGAGAGAGTCTCTCGTGTCACCGCCTGCCTCGCAATCTCGTTCCTCGTGGCGTCGAATACAATTCATCCTTGACTGCGTACAATTTCGTGGACAAAATATGTGGTCGAGCCGTGATTATCGTCTCTACTCTACTGCAGGAGGAACAATGTCAGATAGAGCGGACATCTGCGAACTGGTTGTGCGCTTCGCGGATGCCGTCAACCGGCTCGACGTTCAGGCTTGGGAGAACGTGTGGACGCCGCAGGCGACCTGGATCATCGATCCGCCGACCGACTACACGAATTCCGGTTCCCGAGAGAAGCTCGCCGCCGACTTCGGAGAACTACTTACATCGAGTTGGAAGAGTTTCGTTCAGCTGGTTGACGGCACGATGGTGGACATCACGGGAGACACGGCAACTGCACGGTCGTACATGACGGAGATGGGGGTTCCCCTCGTCGGCGAGCATGGCTATTTCAATCATGGCGTCTACGTGGACCGGCTCGAGCGGACCGATGAGGGCTGGCGATTCTCGCAGCGTCGCTACCAGTACCTGTACCTGGACGCGGCGCCGATTCCCGGCACTGGAGCCCCTCTCGGAGGAGTGATATGAGCGATAACGTGAAGCTCGCGGAGCGCCTGTTCTCCGCAATAGCTGCAGGAGACGTCGTCACTGTCCGGGAGTGCTACTCGGCGGACACGCAACTGGTGAACGCCACCACTGGTTCGGCCATGGGAATCGATGCGATCGGCGGACTCGTGGAAGTCTTGGCCCGCGAGATTCCCGACTTTAGATACGAGCAGGTCCGATGCGAGCCCACTCCGACGGGCTTCGTGCAGCAGCATGTCATTCGCGGCACCTCGCCTCAGGGAAAGGCATTCTCGATCCCCGCTTGTTGTGTTGCGCTCGTTAGGGATGGCCAGGTCACGCGGCTTGACGAGTATGCAGACGCAGCTGCATTGGCGACGCTCGGACTCTGATCAGCGGTATCCCCCGGGGTGGCGGAGATTCTGCGGGTCGTTGGGCAAACGGGGAGTATAGCCGCCCGCTTGGGTGATTCCTGGCGGCTCTACTCCCCGTGTTCATCGCCTCGTACCGGCGCTATCTGGGCTGGGCCTGGCGACTAGCAAGACTCAGGCGGGCTGGGAATCAGAGACAGGTGCCAGGGCGGACGCATTCCTGCCCGAGATTCGGCCGAATGCCAGCGCATCGCCAATCATCAATCCTCCGCCAGTGATCCAGCTGTAGGTCGAACTGATCTCGCCGGCAACGTACAAGCGAGGAATGGGTTCGCCGTACGGATCAACGACCCGCCCTTCCGCATCCTTCCTTGGTCCTCCTTGGGTGAAGATGATCAGGCCCGGCCAGGTATATCCGTAGTAGGGAGGTCCTTCGATCGGCACGAGGGTCTCAGGGTCGCGATCGAAATAGACATCGTTGCCTTCAGCGCAGAGCGTGTTGTACCGGTCGATCTCTTGCTTCAGACCCTCAGCATTCACTCCCAGTTTCTCAGCAAGTTCCTCGACTGTGTCGCCCTTCGAGATCCAACCCTTGTCGACCTCAGGTTGATTGTCGTCGCTCCACTCGTATCCAAGGATCGCCAGGCCCCAACTACCCGCGTACTGCCCGTACCTGACCGAAACCGGCGCGTTGTCCAACGCCTTCTGGTCGAAGACCCAATGCATCGGATTGCCGGGCCAATGCTGTGTAGCGCCGTCCACATACAGCTTCCCGTGCCGCCAGCCCGCGAGCTCACTAATGAACCTCTTGCCGTGATTGCCCACGATCATGTGGCTTGGCCCCGGCGGGTTCGCGAGCAGACCGGTATTGAGCTCCGGGGCGCCGATTCCGTTGATTCCGCAGTAGCTCGTCATGTGCCAAAGATCGGCGCCGGCCTTTTGGGCCATCTTGATTCCGTCGCCCGTGTTACTCGGGCTGCCCCAAGGTGTCGAGTGGCGCAGTCTGAGGAACTCGCGGACCATGTCCTGATTAGCCTCGAATCCGCCTGAAGCGAGCACGACACCGCGGCGAGCGAAGATGGTCAACGGTCCGTCGGGTGAGTCGGCACGAAGTCCGATCACCTCGCCGGCCTTGTTCTTGATCAACTCCTTGGCACGCGTCTCGTACATGACCGGAATCTGGCGCAACTCGAGCGCGGCCTTGATGGTGTACCAGAGTCGCGAGTATCCCTGCGAATCGCCTATGTAATGGTATTCATGTCCGCAATCGTTTCCGGGCATTTCTGGCCATTCGTATTCCTTGGCGTTCGCATCGACCCCCGTTCGACGAGTCTCATCGCCAAAGGAGACAACGGACACTTCAGTTCCGGGTCCGTACGAGTCCTCGGGGCGGACAACGCGCTTGCCAGCCGTCTCGTCCAGGCGCTTTCGCATCCAGTCGTCATTCTTCGCTGTCTCATTCGCCCAAGCGTGAATCACGTCCTCAGGAATCGTGAAGCCGTCTGAGAATCCTCGGAGGTACACCTTCGCCTCTTCAATATCGGTGGGGCTGAACCAGACTTGCCCCGAGACGCGAGTGTTGCCACCCGCATGCGCCTCGACCATCTTCTCGAGCACAACCACCTCCGCACCTTCGTCGTGCGCGGTGATCGCGGTCGAGATTCCTCCCGCGCCAAACCCAACCACGACGACGTCTACCGTCACGGAGTCACCTTGCTTAGACATGAGATTCCCTTCGGTCGCGTTCCCCGCCCATCACCGGGCCGAGAACAGTTTGCGGACTAAGACCTACGAGCGAGAGCCACTGCGAATGCGTCGGTGAGAAATCCACGATGACTACGCACCGCTGTAGTCGCTCGTGCCGCAACATGCCCGTCCGGTCGAATGAGGACAGCCCCACCTTCGTCATGGCCGCGCAACTCAGCCCAAGCTCCGTCGGCGTCGTGCAACTCACCCTCGCCCGGCCCAACGCGGTACACATCGACTTCAAGGCCCGAGATGTCGGGAAGTTCCTTCAGTGCCTCAAGCCAATCGTCACCAGACTGACCAACTATCAGCATGAAAGCGCCCGGTCGCAGGAGATCGTGGGTCGACAACCGACGCCCGTCCCACTCCATCCACGCATGCGGCATCCGATGGCCTGGGCGAGCTACCTGGATGTAGTTATGTCCGGTCGGATCCCTATCCGGCTGAGGAGTTCCGTCGGGCAACACCACGGGGCTGGCCGCGTACTCGAAACCCAGTTCGATATCCGCAGCTTGGAACTCCCAGCGAATGGTATGGAAGTACTCCTCCAGGCGTGCTCTCCGCATGCGACCTTCGAGGTCATCGGAGCTCAGCGAAGTAATCACCGATCGATTGAACGACTCAGGAGCGTTGGGAAACAGGCCAAAGCCAGCTGCCGTGTTCATGTGGTTCCAGAACGCTGCCGTGGCAAACCGAACGTTCTGCGCTCCCACCGGGCGGCGTTCGAGCTCGTACGAGTCCAGCAGGCCTGCGCCAGCGTCGCCCCGGAGCACGGCCGCGAGCTTCCAGGTCAGGTTGTGGACATCCTGGATACCCGTATTCAACCCCAGTCCCCCCATCGGCGAATGTCGATGAGCTGCATCACCGCACAGGAAGACGCGACCAACGTGATACCGCTCCGCTACGACGTCTTCAATCAGCCAGTGATTGGAGGCGAGTACCTCCATCTGGAGATCGGGGAGTTTCAGTACGTCTCTCACGAGAGCTGCTCGCTCCTCGTTGCTGCTATCCGGGCCATAGGTGGTGTCACCGACCGGCAGCATGATGCTCAGGAGCCACTCCGAGCCGAATCGGTCCCACCGATCCGGACCCATCGCCAAGAAGCCGCCTCGCGACCATGTTCCGTCGACGTTTGGACGAGTAATCATGTTGATCACAGCGTCGTCGTGTGGTTTGTGCGCTGAGAGGTCCGCTCGAAAAAAGACTGACACGTTGTTCGAAAAGGGCTCGCCGCCGAGCATCTCGATCCCGAGCTTCCTGCCAACGAACTTGCCGCCGTCAGCGCCAATCATGTACCTGGCGCGGATCAGGTAGATCTCGTCGGTGATGCGATCCCGGATGCTCGCACTCACCCCGTCCGCGTCTTGCTCGAAGTCAACGACCTCGTGGTTGAACCGCGCGGCGCCCGGACGCCGGCGGTCTACGTGACGGCGAACCCCGGGCTCCAACTTGTTCTGCTGATAGTTGCCATGCCGGTACGCCGTAAGCGGCTCGTAGTGAGCTCGTAGTGAGCCGCCGGACCATGAGTCCTCGGTGTGGAAGTTCCAGCGGTCACCGACGTCGTCGCCTCCGAAGGACGTGTACCACCTGGTCCGTGCGAAATTCTCGTGAGGACTTCCATCGGCGTAGATGTCCTCGACGAAGCCGTAGGGCGCGAAAGCCTCGACCGTCCGGGGATTAATGATGTGAGCCTTCGGCGCGATCGTCGTACTCGGATGCCGTTCAACGAGGCGAAAGTCGACTTCGAGATCGCAGAGCATCAACGCGGCTGACAGGCCAGCCCCGCCGCCGCCCACTATCAGAACGTCAACCTGCTCTTCGCGCATCCTCTATTCCTTTCCGAAAGAAACCCGCGACTTGGATGTAGTCTATGCTAGATTGCATATATTCGCAGCCTGATCCTACACAAATTTGGTTTGGCTGAGCGTAGAGGAGGTCAGGCGTGCGGCTGGGAACAATTCGAATCGATGGGGGAACCCGTGCTGTCCGGATCGACGGGGATACGGCTACTCCACTCGGATTCGCGGACGTCGGGGCTCTTCTCGGTGCCGACCGGAAATGGGCTAGCCACGATTACGCTGGCGTCGCAGATCCCGTGGATGTGGCGACGGTCGATTGGGCACCATTGATACCGAATCCCGAGAAGATCTTCTGCGTCGGACTGAATTACGGCGGTCACGCTGCGGAGGCGGGCCTGCCGGTGCCTGCCTATCCCATGGTCTTCGCCAAGTACTCGCGAAGTCTCATCGGCGCCAATGATGACCTGGTCATTCCGTCAAATTCTGACAAGGTCGATTGGGAGGCCGAACTCGCGGTCGTTATGGGTGACTATGTCCGCCATGCGTCGGAGAGACAGGCCTTGGAAGCAATCGCTGGTTACACCGTCCTCAACGATATTTCGATGCGTGACTGGCAGACAAGGACTCCTCAGTTCCTCCAAGGAAAGACCTTCGAGGCGTCTACTCCGCTCGGTCCGACGCTCGTTACACCGGACGAGGTTGACCATGCGCGGCGCCTTCGCATTCAGTGTTCGGTCGACGGTGAAGTGGTCCAGGACTCGTTCACCGACGATCTGATCTTCTCGGTGGCGTTCATCGTGTCGTACCTGAGCCAGATCATCACTCTGGTTCCCGGCGATGTGATCGCTACGGGAACGCCAGCGGGAGTTGGAGCCGCACGAACGCCAGCGCGCTTCCTTACTCCCGGGCAAACGCTTCGTACTGAGATCGAGGGGCTCGGTGTCGCCATAAACCACTGCGTTGCGCCCGGCGCATCCTCATCAGCGCTCAGTTGAACCGACCTACCCGATCAAGTTGGAGGACCAATGAATATCGATGAACTCATTGCCGACCACCGCCCAGACTCGCAATTGACCCACGAAGAAATACTCGATCGCAACTATCACGCAGTCGACGCCCACTTCCACAACGAGACTCCCGAGAACGTCGAGAAGGCCATCGCCTTGTACGCACCGGAAATCAGCTGGGAAGCTCCGAGCCGTGGAGTCGTCCTCAACGATCCTGTAGAGGTTCTCGCTGCTTACCGCGGCATCTTCACAACCCTCGCGTTTCGGAAGATGATCTCGCTACGCCGCTTCGCAACCGAGGACTTCGTGTTCGACGATCAGATCGTGTACTGCTACGTCGTCGGTGACCCAACTCAGATGGCAAACTTTCCGTTTCCATTGGGAACTGAGATCAGTCTGCGGATGGTTCATTGCTTCGAGATGCGCGACGGACGAATCTCGCGCGAGATCGCATACGAACTCTGGCGGAAGGTCGGCTCTGCTGTCGACAACGACGAGATACCCGAGGGATCGGTTGTAAACGACCTCGTGCATGGCTAGTCATCGATAGGGACCCACGTCGGCCGCGCTTTCGACATCAACTCAACTCACTCAAGGAATCTCATGAGAGTCGTGCCGCATTGGATCGATGGTGGACCACAGAGTTCGGTGCGTCCTGACACGAAGTACGGAGAGATCTACGATCCGGCGACCGGTGAGGTCACCGCAAGTGTTCCGCTCGCGGATGCCAACCAGGTTGACACCGCTGTCCAGAGTGCGCAGGTTGCGTGGCACGCGTGGCGAGACTCCACACTTTCGGCCCGTTCACGGTTTCTATTTGAATACCGCGAGCTGCTGAATGCTCAAAAGGCTGACATCGCGGAACTCATTACAAGCGAACATGGCAAGGTCCTGGACGATGCGCTCGGAGAAGTTGTTCGAGGGTTGGAGGTACTTGAGTTCGCGTGCGGGATTCCACACCTGCTGAAGGGGCGCTACTCGAACTCGGTGAGTACCGGTGTAGATATTCACTCCACCAGAGAGCCACTCGGAGTAGTCAGCGTCATCAGTCCGTTCAACTTCCCCGCGATGGTCCCGATGTGGTTCGTCCCCATCGCGATCGCCTGCGGTAATTCGGTGGTCCTGAAGCCGAGCGACAAGGATCCCAGCAGTTCCCTCAGATTGGCCGAGCTCGCGACTGAAGCCGGCCTTCCGGACGGGGTCTTCAATGTTGTGCAGGGTGACAGCGCCGCCGTCAATGCGCTACTGACACACGAACTGGTCCGGTCCGTGTCCTTTGTGGGATCCACAAACGTTGCTCGCCACGTGTACGAGACTGCGAGCGCAAACGGCAAACGCGTGCAGGCACTCGGTGGTGCGAAGAACCACATGGTTGTGCTGGACGATGCAGACATCCAGGCCGCAGCTGCAGCGGCCGTGAGCGCTGGTTTCGGTTCTGCGGGAGAACGCTGCATGGCAATATCGGTCATCGTCGCGATCGATTCCGTGGCGGACTCACTTGTAGGAGAGATAGCGCGGCGCATGGCGGAGCTCAAGGTGGGCGACGGCCGCAGCGCATGCGACATGGGCCCGCTCGTCACTCGAGAGCATCGTGATCGCGTCGCTTCCTACATCGATGCCGGAGTCTCCGAGGGAGCAGCACTGGTAGTAGACGGCAGGACGGTCAAACCGCAGGGTTCCGCGACCGGGTTCTGGTTGGGGCCGACGCTCTTCGATCGTGTGTCAGTCGAGATGTCCTTGTACAAAGACGAGATCTTCGGCCCGCTTCTCTCCGTGGTTCGGGTCGCCGATCTCGATGAGGCTCTCGCGGTCGTAAACGGCCATCGCTACGGAAACGGCACAGCGATATTCACCTCAAGTGGAGCCGCCGCCCGGAGGTTCGAACGCGAGGTCGAAGTCGGAATGGTCGGCGTAAACGTTCCCATTCCCGTGCCAATGGCGTACTACTCCTTCGGAGGATGGAAGGACTCCCTCCTAGGCGCGGCGCACGCTCACGGCGAAGAGGGCGTGAGCTTCTTCACTCGAGGCAAAGTCACGACATCTCGGTGGCTCGACGATCGTCCCACCGAGATGAACCTTTCGTTCCCCCAGAACAAGTGACCGAGACCGGAGTTGCTGTGACCATCCCTGAACTTATGCAGGCCGCCGTGGCTCTCGGTCCCAACATGCCCATGGAGATTCAGACAATTCGCACGCCCCGACCGCGGCGCGGCGAGGTGCTAATTCGAGTTGCGAGTTGCGGTGTTTGCCACACCGATCTCCACGTACTCAAAGGTGAGGTCAAGTTCCCATTTCCAGCGGTGCTTGGGCACGAGGTCAGCGGGACCGTCGTCGAGATAGGAACGGACGTGTCGGGCTTCGCTCCCGCAGACAAGGTCGTGGGCGCCTTCATCATGCCTTGCGGAACGTGCCAGGCATGTGCCGAGGGACGAGACGACTTGTGCGGTCCCTTCTTCGCCATGAACCGCCTCAACGGCACCCTCTACGACGGCGAGACGCGCCTTTACAGCCAACGTGGTGAGCCGATAGCCATGTACTCCATGGGCGGCCTGGCAGAGTACGCCGTCGTGCCGGCTACCGGTCTCGCTCACACTCCCGAAGGCCTCTCCATGGAGAGCGCGGCCGTGATGGGCTGCGCCGTGCTCACGGCATACGGTGCCGTGCGGCGCAGTGGAGATGTCCGGGCCGGCGAGACTGTCGCGGTCGTCGCCATGGGCGGCGTGGGATCCAACATCGTGCAGATCGCACGTGCCTTCGGTGCATCGAAGGTCATCGCCGTAGACGTAGATGACGCGAAGCTTGCAACCGCGCATTCACTGGGTGCGACGCATGTCGTCAACAGTCGAACCGAAGATCCGATCGCAGCGGTTCGGACTGCGACCGACGGCATTGGCGTCGACGTGGTGTTTGAGGCGTTGGGTCATCCACAGACGTTCGAGCAAGCCTTGAGCATGCTTCGCGATGGCGGACGAATGGTCGCTGTTGGAATCGCGGCCGGCACCACAACCGCGAACGTAGAGATCACGAGGCTCGTCCGACGAAGCCAGAGGATCATTGGCTCCTACGGTGCCCGGACACGAATCGATCTCCCGATGGTGCTGGACCTCGCCTCCCGCGGAATATTGAACCCGCAGTTGACGGTCACCCGCACATTCACTCTCGACGAAGCGCCCCTGGCGTACGACACCCTGGCCCGCGGGGAAATCGTCGGCCGCGCCGTCGTGCTCATCTGACCGATGATGGAACATGTCGCGGGGCCGAATCCCGATGCGAGCGTCACCGTCGGAATCGCGGGACGACTCGGCCGAATCACGCTGAATCGCCCTGCCGCGCTCAACGCTCTCAATCTCGAAATGATCAGAGACCTCCACCGAAGCCTCGAGGCTTTCGCATCTGATCCGCGAGTCGAGATAGTCGTCGTAGACGGCGCCGGCAATCGCGGGCTGTGTGCAGGCGGTGACATCGCAGCCTTGCGGGAGAGTGCACTTAAGGGCACTAGCTACGCCGCCGACTTCTTCGCTGAGGAGTACCGGCTAAACGCGTTCGTCAACGAGTTTCCAAAGCCTTACGTCGCCTATATGGACGGCATAGTCATGGGTGGCGGGGTCGGCATTTCTGCCCATGCACGCCACCGCGTATCGACCGACCGACTTCGCCTTGCGATGCCTGAGGTCGGTATCGGCTTCACACCCGATGTAGGTGGGTCATGGCTACTCTCCCGATGCCCAGGCGAGTCGGGAACACGGCTGGCTCTAACGGGTCAGTCGATTTCGAGCACGAGCGCAATGGCGATGGGCATCGCGGATGTCGCAATTGACCATACGTCCAAGGAGCTGCTGATGTCGCGGCTGCAGTCCTCCACTCCAGAGGACACGTTCGCCGATCTTGCCAGCGCGAGCCCCGCTGGGGCGGAACCATCCACAGATGTTGGAGCATGGATCGACGATTGCTACGGCCCGGCAACCGTTTCGGAGATTCTCCGACGACTGGACGGATGTTCCGAGCCGCAAGCCGCTCAAGATGCGTCCACTATCCGGCGCCACTCGCCGACGTCCCTCGTGACGACACTTGCGTCGTTGAGGAGAGCAAGCACACTGACGAGCCTCCGTGACTGCCTTGAACAGGAGTTTCGACTCGCCACTCAGCTGATTCGCACTCATGACTTCGCTGAGGGGGTGCGGGCTGCGGTGATTGATAAGGATCGCAACCCGCAATGGCTACCGGAGTCGCTCAGCCGAGTGGACCCGGCGCTGGTGGCGTCCCTCGAAGGGAGTCCACGCGTCTTCTGAACGCGGAAAGGAGACCCGAACCTCACGTACTCCTGAGCGCGGTAACGCTCGACGGATCCAAGTCCAACACTCCTGGATTGCCAGAGCTCCACACAGTAGAAAAGTCGCGCCGGGCCATGCGCCATGCGCCCTCACGCCTGACCCAATCATCCTCGTAGTAGCCGTACATGTGGAAGTCTGCTCCCGCTGGGTGAGCCGCCTGGACCATGACTGCATGGACATACGACGTGGCCTTTGCAGTGCTCTTGTCATACGAGGTCACGACGATGTTCCCGCACCGGTGGAGGCTGCCGTCGAGCGGTGCGTGCATCACACGAAGAGCTTCAGTCAAGACAGCCAAGCCCTCGTAGCGGAGGCCGCTGAAGGTCGCAACGCAGTCGTCTGTCCAACACGTCGCGAAGAGCTCCCAGTCTTTCGTGTCGATACTCGATGAGTACCGCGCCATCACCTCGCAGATCGCGAGATACTCTTCGGCGGGCACGTGTACCGCGTGGGATGTCCGCATCGGCCCTACCACCTCCTGGTTCTCGGCAAGCCCTCACTTCGCGCGGCAAGGGCGGGTCCGGTTGGATTTGCATGTACCATAGCCTGACTTAGCTCCTATCTCGACGATTATGCATGCATATCGGTGCCTTGTATATATGTTCGTGGCCGGTGGTCAAACACGTCGCCGTGGAGTCTGTGTCCATTCCATAGTCGGAAGTACTCCCTGCTGATCGAACAACGCCGTCAGTTCTGCGGTCTTCTAGGGCGTCCATGCCTCGGGTTGCGTGAACACGCGCGATGCGTCGCGGTTCGCGGCCTTGGAATGCATGTGCCCGTGGTCGTATGGCCATGCCGTCGTCGGACCGCTCGCACCCGATCGACAGAGGAGCGCGCGTCGGCAGCGTCCCTGCCCGGTCGGTGTGATCGTGTAGCCGCCCGTAATCTTCGTGACCGTCACCGCAAGACCGATCAGCGTCTGTGAGCAGCGCGAGCGGACGTCGGCCGGGCGGGAAGGGCGCCGCTGAGCGCCAGCCGATTGGAGCTACGAGAGGCGCCATGCGATCCGCGCGTACGCGCGCCGCAGTTCGGCGTCCTCGGCCTCGGGCTGGCTTCAACCCGCGCCACCACGGCGTTGACGATGGGCTCGGGTTCGGCATCGGTCCATCTGTGGCCGAGCCATCGCCGTGGCTCAAGCCGGCGCCTCTGGTGACCGCTTCTGCAGGTGGCTGGCAGTTCGAGGGCCTGGAGCGAGCCGGTGTTCCGTGTGGGATTGCAATGCCGCTCACTCGGTGTTCCAACCGTGTATAGCAAGTGCCTGAGAGAGCGTCTGGTCGGTGATTCCGGAGTAGAACCGTCGCACAGTCTCGGGGTCTTTCCATGAGCCTTGTTGCAAGAGCACTTCTTCGGTGTAGTGCCAGAGGTGAAGTGCGGTGTTGGCGTATCGGTCGCGTCGCGAGTGGAGGGTGAACCGCAAGAGCTGGCGGTTGGTCCCGGCGCGATCCATGCGCCACCCGAGTTCTTCGGCGGCTGGCGCCCATACGCGGTTGCGGAGGTTCTGCTCGCCGAATACTCCGCCGGACAGGCTCGGGAGGATCAGGGCGCGGGGGTTCCAGCCGCGGGCTTGTTCGCGCAATGCGTCGGTGATTCGTACGGGTAGCCAGTCGAAGAGGGAGAAGCCCGCGGGTGCATCGCGCGGGATCAGGTATCGCGCGGCTATTGCTCACGACCGATCATCCACCCGACTTCGCGGAGTTGCTTGAACTGTTCAACGATGTGGAAGACGCCACGCCATTTCCAACCACTCTCGGACGAGTCCGGGGAAACAGTGGGTTCGATTGGCGATCCCAACACCTCCTCTTACGCAGAATTCGGCGCCCTGTTCGACGTGCTCAACGATCCCGGCGACTACGGCCGCAAGGGCATCCTCGCCGGCCGGCATTAGCTGAGTCCGCCTCGCTGCCACTGAAGATGATTTCGACTCGTGGATCCAACATCCGATAACGCATAGCGTTAGGCCAAAACATGCGACGAAGCCAGCGTTCGGCGGCGACCCTCTGTGAGAACCTCGAACACGATTGTTGTCATTGCCGCAACCAAGGTGATTGTCGCGATCAGCATGAGAGTCATGTCTCCTGTGATCGTGCACTGCAGGATCCACGCGACCTGAGTCGCCGAGCGGAGCGCGAACGTCGTGATCGACACGGTGCTGTCCCGCCCTAGGCGCCACGTCTTGAATGACGTGTACGCCTGCATCCACGCAAGTCCCGAGCCTGAGACGAAGACCACCGACAGCACCACCTTGGGCACCACCAGTGCGAGAGTGACGAGGATGACGGCGAGAAGGAGGAGCCGCAACGCTGCGAACCACATGCTCCGGTGATTCGCGCGGGCAATCGCCACCATGACGGAACCACCCGTGAGCATCGTTCCTAAATTTGCGATGACAAGAGTGACGTTGCCGACCCGCAATCCGTAGCCCAGGCCGATGCACAGGAGAGAATAGAACAGGAACCACATCGCGACATTGACCCCAACATCGCTGCCACTGCGCCAGATCTTCACCGTCTGCGGCAGGCTGTTTGCGATGACGAGCGCGCTAGCGATGAAGCCAAGAAGTAGCGCTAGACCGTTCACAAGGCAGCCCTCCGATCAGCCCAGATGTAGTTAGCCATGCTACGCATCGTTTGCTCGAAAGTCCCTGCTACCTCTTTCGAAGTTGGGTACATCTCGAAGGCGGCGCCAAGACTGCAAGCTGTGGATCGAACCGACGGCTTCGGGAATCGCAAGCGAGTCGTCGGGAGAGCTAGCGGGGTAGGACGGTTGCCCTCATCTCGAGTGGACCGCGGATGACATAGCTGCGGGTGTAGGGACCTGGCGGTGTCGCCGGCACGATCGTGCTTACGTCCTGGGCGAGTACCTGCCACGCTATGCGCGTTTCCATGCGTGCGAGGCCCGCGCCGATGCACATGTGCGGTCCCTGTCCAAAGCCCAGGTGCCCGCGAATGCCCTCCCGGTCGGGGAGGAAGCTGTCGGCCGCAGCGAACACAACCTCATCGCGATTCGCGCTGGCGAGCGACACCATGATCAGTTGCCCGGGTTCGAGGATGCGGCCATCGAGTTCCGTCTGCGTGGTGACGATCCGCATCGCGGACTGTGTGGGCGACGCCATTCGCAGGCATTCCTCGACCACCTGGTCAGCGAAGTCCGGTTCGGCTCGCACTCGGTCCCAGACCGATGCGTCGGCGTCGAACGGGTGGAGTGGGCGACCGCCGGTGATCCCGGTGATGAGTGCTCGGACTCGGCGATGAACTTGCCGGTTGTCTCATTGCCTGCGACGACGAGCTCTCTCAGGAGTGTCAGGAGGAGCGACATCTGAACTCCCTCGGCCGCATCGCCGTCCTCCTCCGCGATGACCTGGGCGAGCTCGGCGATGACGCCGGGCTGAGGGTCGATCCTGTTTCGTTCGAGGACCTCGACCATCGCGTGCTGGAAGTCGAGCAGATCGGTCTCGTACCGGAGCCAGTCTTCGGTAGTTGGGTTCGCGCCGATCGTCGCGACAGCTGCGGTGGACCACCTGCGGATGTCATTGCGTCGCTCGATCGGCAGTCCCAGCACGCGGGAGATCGCCCAGACAGGAAGCGGCTCACCGAACTGTGCCTGGAAGTCGAACTCCTCCGCCACCGGCAGGCCGCGGGCAAGGTCGTCCGCCGCCACCCGCACGAGGGGCTCAAGGGTCTTCAGCGCGCGCGGGGTGAAGGCCCTGTTGACCATCTGGCGATGCTTAGCATGCACCGGAGCATCACTGCCGCCGAGCGCACTCGTATATGGCCACCCCTGCGCACGGATCTTGGCGACGTGCTCGGCGATCTCGGCTGGAGGCGCGGAGTGCTTGCTGATGCGGGAGGAGAACGTCGCAGGATCGGTCAGCACGCGCTTCGCCAGCTCATGGCTCGTCACCACGAGCCACCCGTCAGTTGTAGGGCACGTCGCACCCTGCGCCCGCATCCGAGCAAGGCACCCCACGGGCGCCTCGACGAACTCTGCCGACCGCACGTCAACAACCGAACGCTCCTGGGAAGTCACCCCTGAACAGTAGTCAGGATCTGCGCTGCGATGATGGCTCGCGTGCGCACCCATGCCGCAGGACTCTCGAGTGCTAAGCATGACGAGGCGCAAAGGTGACACTCGAGCCCGCGACCGCAGATGCTCTGCTCTTCGTACGTCACGTTTTGGTCTCGCGTTGCGGCAACTCACCAGTAGGTACGCATCCGCCGACAGGATCGCTTTCATGGACGGCTCACGTAGAATCCAGATCGAATCCCTGGGCCGCGAGATCGAGTCTGTCCAGTGGTTCCGTGCCGAATGCCCCATGCCGGCGTGCCGATGGATGCTCGAAGGTCGCGATGTTCGACCGTCCGAATTGCAGCTCCTCGCCGACTCGCACATGCTCGGGAGCCACTCTTGAGCTGGGGAGCACCCAAGAGGCGAGGCACCGTCGACTAGACCGGTCGCCTCGACGCTTCCCCCAGTCGCCGCCTGAGCCTCGTGTACGTCGCGGCGACCTCTGATGCGTGGCGGTCGATCGTCCGCACGCTTACGACTCGCGGAGACTTCGCCCACTCGAGGAACGAACGCTCGACCAGTCGGACGAGGGAGCCGATCTCCGCCCGCAGGTGGATGGGCACGACGAACTGCGTTGCCCGGGTCACGTTCTGCGTCTCGACCTCGTAGGTGGCTTCCTCGTCAGACATCGGCATCGTCGCGATCGGCTTGCCGGCCGCAGCGCGGTCCCTGTCCCGCGCCAGCGTCTTCACGACGGCGGTCATCCACGTGTCGACTACGGCCAGCGCCCGCCTGGTCGGATGGCTGGCGGGCGCAGGTGATGACTGGGTCTCGACGGCCTCAGGCCGCGAGGACGTGGTCGGGCCAAGGCGCTGGATGCTGCGGCGAAAGGCCGACATGGGGACCGCTTTCGTAATCATGCTCGCGTCGTGCATGGAGCCGCCAGCATGATCACGATTGCTCTGACCTCAGAATGCGGTTAGTTCGACTGTACCTCCCTGAGAAGAGTGCGAACTACGGTCGGCAGGAGGCTGGTAGCGTCTGAGTAACCGCCATCCATTTCGGCCCAGACCCCGCGGATGATGCGTAGCGGCGCCCTATTGGATTCGGCGCACGAGGTGTGACATGGGTAAGACGAACGGGCTCGTCGAACGATCAGGAGCTTTCCAGAGCACCTGCGACTGCAGGGTGCAGACATCCGCATCGAAGGGCTCGGTGTTCCCCGCCTGCGGCGTGTGCGGACCTGTGGAATGGAAGCAAATCCGCGACGCGGCCTAAAGGGCAGAAGGCGACGTCAGCGTGCAACCGCCTGCCACGAGGTTGGAGGCACGCCCACCGGCACCGCGAGTCCGCCCGACGGTGACGGGGCGATCCTGTCCCCGGAGATCCATCGGTCCTTGTGATGCGCCGGCATCCTGAACGCGACCCACCCCTCCCAGGTGCCGGCCTCCTTGTCTATCCACCGCCAGTCGTGCATGTCGGCTACCAACGACACATTCGCCGCGACCTTCACGCGCACCTTCGCCACGCGCCGAACGTAATGGCATTCTTTGGCGAGTCAGCCGCAGCTCCTCGTGCGCGTTATCGATCCGTGATCGTGATTCCCACCACAACTGACCAGTAGGTATTCCCAACCACTCGCAGCCGCCATACCGTCGCGTCCGAGTGCTCGCCATGCTCACGGCGCACTCAACAGTTGAGGGAAGGCTGGGTCTTCACGACGCCCCAAGGGTCACGAGGACCCAGCCATCTCCATCCTGCTACGCGGCTGCAGACCCGGCAACCAATGCGCGGGTAGTCCCCAGGATCGAGTCTTAAGTCAGCTGCGTCATGGCCGATGCGTTCGCACATCACGCGCAGTCTTCGAGCGTCGCCCGGACCTGGGCCCCTTGGGGAACTTCGACGCGCTGACTGAGTACCAGGACGTTGACCATGTCCCGAAGTCATCGGTGTAGGCCGTCGAGCCCGCGACCCACGTTTTCGCGAGGCTCGCGACGGTCGCCGCGAGCATCGCGAAGTAGCCGGCGGACACGCCTGCGGTGTTCTTGCCGTTCGAGCCCGCATAGAAGATCTCAAGGTCGAAATCTCCGGTGATGTCGTTGAGTCTCAGGTAGCCCATCCGTGAATTGACAATGCCTGCGCGAGCGTCTGGTCGGTGATTCCGGAGTAGAACCGCCGCACAGTCTCGGCGTCCTTCCACGAGCCTTGTTGCAGAAGGACTTCTTCGGTGTACTTCCACAAGTGCAAGGCGGTGTTGGCGTATCGGTCTCGTAGCGAGTGCAGTGTGAACCGCAGCAGGCGTCGGTTCGCGCCACCAGGGCTCTCCATGAGCCAGCCGAGCTCTACGGCCGCGGGTGCCCACACGCGGTTGCGGAAGTTTTGCTCACCGAAGACTCCCCCTGACAGGCTTGGGAAGATCAGCGCGCGGGGATTCCAACCCCGGGCCTGCTCGGCTCGCGCGCACGCGATGCGGGCTGGGAGCCAGTCAACGAGCGAGAACCCTGCTGGCGCGTCACGGGGAATGGCGATGTCGCGGACCTTCTTGAGCTTGGGTAGTTGGACCGCGTCTGCGTTGGTGGTGGCTTGGACTCTGACGCGGACCAGCCCGTGATCGAAGTCGACCAGGTTGCCCAAGCCCTTGTTGGCGATCGTCGGATCGGCGGTCAGCACCCGGATTTCCCCGCTGCGGGTGCCGAGCAGCGCGCAGGTGTGGATGAAGGCGTAGCCGTGCTCCCACCTCTCCTGGCACTTGGTTGCCCACGCATCGAGCTGCTCGAACGTCATGACCTCACCACCTGTCGCGATGTCCCCGTGCAGGCGTGACTGCTCGCGACGGCTGGGTGCGCGGACGTACCCGCGCGGTGGTGTCCAGGCAATGCCGTCCAGGAGCTCGGCCTGGTCGCGGGTGAAGTAGCCGGCATGCCGACCGAAGACGAGCATCGTCTTCGTGACCCCCTTGACGGTGGTGGCGCGGCCCGCGGTGCTGACGGTGGCCAGGTGCTCGCGCAGGTGCATGGCGTTCAGTTCCAGGCAGCGCAGCCGCTCCTTGATGGCCACCTGGCGCAGGCCACGAAAGTCGAGCCGGCGCTGACGCTGGGTGCGGTCGGACCACTGCCCGTCCTTGCCGCGCCGGTTGACGTAATCGTCGATGAAGTCCGCGAGCCATGCGGACTCGAACTCCGGCCGCCCGACATGCCCGGCCTTCTGCTGGATCACCCACGCGTCGGCCTGCAGGTAGCCCTTGTAGGCGTTCGCCACTCCAGGCCCGTAGGTGCGGTCGAAGCGGCGTCCTTGGTAGTGGACCTGCACGCGCCAGCGGTTCAGCGGTGGCGTCGGCGGATTGAGGCTGATGCCCGCGATCATGACCTTTTGGCCTGACGTTACTGCGCGCTCGAGATCGCGGCGCACGCGCGCCGGCGGCTCGACCGTCCCGTGTCCCATCGCTCGCCCCCGCTACCAGCTCGACGCTCGAGGTCCGCGCCGCTCCGCCGCGCGCCGCGCGGCGCGGTCACGCGCCCACTGGAGGATGTCCTCGGGCACATACCGCCGGTACCGGCGGTTACCGACCGCGGGCGCGGGGAAGTCGGGTGAGGCCATCACCAGGTTCGCCGCGGACTTGCCCAAGCCCAGGAACGCGGCGACGTCCTCTCCGTCCCACAGGCCGCGGCTCAGCAACGACGTGGCGTGCTCGGTGGCGGCGTTCGTCGTTCGGTCACCAGCAGTGGTCATGATCAAGTCCTCTCAGTCCGGTAGCGGAGCACGTCGCGCGAGGAGGTTCCAGCAGTCCACGACATCTGTGGACCATGCGCGCCCTTCGCGACCGGCGGTGGACAGCCCGCGCATCGCACTCACCTCGTCGCCACGTGTGCCGCAGCCGGACACTCCGGCTCCACTCACGTCAACGACGCGCGGTGGTCGGTACCTCGCATCCACCCCGGCCAGGCAGCACCGCCACGCTGACGCCAGCCCTACGCGAACGTGCAACTCCAGCAGACCCCACGACAACGCGACCCATGCGTCGAATCCCAATTCACACTGCACGTCGATCGCACAAACAGCGATCGACAACAAGCGAAATCACCAACGGGGCTGGCATCACGATGGTGGGCGTCGACGGGGCACCCGAACCGAGCGCACAGGGCGAACGCGAGGATCCATCGCCAGTTCAGCCAGTCGCTACGCCGTCACGGTCTTACTCGGACTTAGGCAACGCCGACTTAGCCCGCTGGGAAGCACGGACTCGCAGGAACCTAGGTCCGACCCCGGCCACCCGTGGCAGGCGTCTCAAAGTGCTGGTCGCACCGGAATCCGCGCACGAGCGGCCTCACTTCACCCAATCACGACAGTGAATTGAATGCGTGCTGTGGATCAGGTGTTGGGTTTGTGAGTAGGAGTTGGTGTCGGAGAATGAGGCGCGGCGAGGAGATGCCGCGAAAACTCGGTCGAAGCAACTCGCCGAGGCCGCAAGTTGGCGCCCAAGCCCTACGGTTAGACACGGGCTACTCAGGCTTGGTCGTTTCTCAGATGCGGCAGGCCCTCTCTGATGCGACGCAAGAGATGGCGGCGTAGGGGACGGTGATGTCCCCGGTGGTGGTGGGTTTTCGGCCTTGAGCGTGGCGTTGTCCACGACGTAGAAGGCCATCGTGCAAAGGTCAGTGAGAAGGCTCTAATCAACTCACGAGAGGACTTTGCACGATGGCTATGGATCAGTCTGCCCTGTTGGAACTGCTGGAGGCGTTGAAGGCTGCCGGTGTTGATGAGCGGATCCGACTGGCGGCGCAGAGCATGTATCAGGCGTTGATCGATGCGGAGGCTGAGGGCGTGATCGGCGCCGGCTTCTGGGAGCGGACCGAGGGCCGCACGGCGGTCAGGAACGGGTCGAGGTCGCGGTTGCTGTCGACGACGGCCGGAGATCTGGAGTTGCGGATCCCGAAGTTGCGCAGCGGGTCGTTCTTCCCGAGTCTGTTGGAGCGGCGGCGGCGGATCGACCAGGCGCTGTTCGCGGTGATCATGGAGGCCTACCTGCACGGCGTGAGCACTCGCAAGGTCGATGACCTGGTCAAGGCTCTGGGCGCCGATTCGGGGATCTCCAAGTCGGAGGTGAGCAGGATCTGCACGGACCTCGATGCCGAGGTCGGTGCGTTCCGCGACCGGTCACTGGCCGAGACCACCTACCCGTACGTGTTCCTCGACGCGACCTATTGCAAGGCACGGGTGAACCATCGGGTTGTCTCGCAGGCGATCGTGGTGGCGATCGGCGTGACCGCCGACGGCAGGCGGGAAGTGCTGGGGATGGATGTCGGCGACAGTGAAGACGGCGCGTTCTGGACCGCGTTCTGTCGCGGCCTGAAGGCCCGCGGACTGACCGGCGTGCAGCTGGTCATCTCTGACGCCCACTCCGGACTGAAGCAAGCAATCGCAGCAGTTCTCATCGGCACCAGCTGGCAGCGATGCCGCGTGCATTTCATGCGCAACGTCCTCGCGGTCGTGCCGAAGGGCAACGCCGAGATGGTCGCCGCAGCCATCCGCACGATCTTCGCCCAGCCCGACGCCGAGCACGTCGATGAGCAGTTCGACGTCATCGCCGGGATGCTGGGCCGGCAGCTGCCCAAGGTCGAGGCCATGCTCCGTGAGGCGAAGGACGACCTGCTTGCATTCACGTCGTTCCCGCAGGTCCACTGGCGGCAGATCTGGTCCACCAACCCGCTCGAGCGCGTGAACAAGGAGATCAAGCGCCGCACCGACGTCGTCGGTGTCTTCCCGAATCCCGAGGCCCTGCTGCGCCTTGCGGGAGCGGTCCTGGTCGAGCAGCACGACGAATGGGCCGCCGCCGACCGCCGCTACTTCTCCGAGCGGTCCATGACCCTCGTCACGACCAGCACCACCGAAAACGAGGGGCAGGTGACGACACCAGAACTCATGTCGGCATGATCAAAGAACTGACCTGAGCGCGAAGAGCGAAAAGCCACCACTCAGGGGGACGTCACCGTAGGGGACAGCACGCAATCGGACGGGGGATCCATGGCAGGCATCGAATCAGAGGTATTGGAAGCATTCTTGACGGGACTATCACGACACGACGATGTGCCTGTGGCAGTCGTTGAGGCGCTTGGCCCGCTCCTCTCGTCGGGAAAGTTGCCTAAGCCAGAAGTACTTGTGGCGCTCTATTCTGAGTCGAGTGGCGAGGCAAACTTGTGATTCAGATCAAGTCCCTCCGCATTGAAGAGTTTCGTGGCATCAGAAATCTCGAACTCACCATGGACGACCTGTCATTCGTGATCGTCGGCCCGAATGGCTCCGGTAAGAGCGGCGTCGTGGACGCCATCGATTTCGTCCTCACGGGCGAAATCTCTCGGCTCAGCGGCGCTGGTTCGGGAGGGGTTTCTCTGACCAAGCACGGCCCGCACGTGCACCAACGCGACAATCCCTCAGCCGCAAAGGTATCCCTCACTTTCACACACGCAACAAGCGGCCAGACTGCCGTGCTGACACGGTGCGTCAAGACGGCTGGGCAGTTCACGTTGGAGCCAAACACTCCCGAGCTGACTTCGGCTGTCGCATGGGCGGCGGAGCATTCCGAACTGACCCTGTCTCGCCGCGAGGTCATGAAGTACGTCAACACGGAACCTGGCCGTCGAGCGCAGGAGGTTCAGGCCCTCCTGAAACTCGATCGCATTGACGAGACTCGCCGAGTGCTAATGGCTGCCCGCAACAAGGCGGCCGCCACGTCGAAGAGCTCGATCGACGCCGCCAGCGCTGCGGAGGACGGAGTCAAACGTATTCTCGACGTGACGTCGCTCCTCTCGACGGAGGTTGCGGGCGCAGTGAACAAGCAACGAGAGATTCTCGGCTTGAATCCACTGACGGACATCACGCCCGACAGCGAGTTCAGCATCGGAGCCATTGGACGCGGGGATTCTCCTGGCTTCAACAAACAGCTGGCGAGCAGGGATCTTGAAGCACTCCAGCAGTTGCTTTTTGCTCACCCAGCACTGGACATGGCGGCTGAGACGTTGACGCTGGTTCTCATTGAGCTGGAAGCAGACCCAGAAGTCTTCGACGCACTCCAGCATCGACACCTTGTCGAGGCAGGACTACCTCTCGTCACCGGCGCCGCCTGCCCACTTTGCGACCTCAGCTGGCCGGACGAGGATGCCCTCCGTACTCACCTCGAGGTAAAACTCTCAAGGTCGGCGGCAGCAGACGAGCTTCGCCAAGGACTCCTGACCGCGGCAGCCAACTTGGTCAGCGAACTTCGAGCAACTCGCGGACGCATCCACTCTGCACAGCCGCATGCGGTCACACTTGCCCACACGCCATTGCAGACCGTCCTGCAAGAATGGTCGGACGATTTAGCGGCATTCGCGGCCGCGCTGAGCACGATCGAACTTATTCGAGAGCACTCGGACAGAATCGCGAAGGACCCGCTAGGAACGCCAGACGGCCTGCCTGCGCAACTCGAGTTGCTGCGGTCAGCCATCGAGTTAACTCCGGACCAGACTTCCGCGGAGGCGGCTCTCAGCTTCCTCAGCGTGGCACAGGACCGATGGACTCTGCTCAGGCAGGCGCGATCAGCAGCTACGAAGCTTCAGGCCACGCACAAGACAGCGACGGTCACTTATGACGTGTACAACAGCATTGCCGATACAGCTCTCGCTACCCTCTACAAGACCGTCGAGCACGACTTCAGCAGTTATTACCGCCAGATCAATTCCGACGACGAGTCATCCTTCACAGCAGGCCTGTCGCCGACATCAGGCAAGCTCGATTTGGAGGTGGACTTCTACGGACTTGGCATGTTCCCACCGATGGCCTATCACAGCGAAGGACATCAGGATGGAATGGGCGTCTGCCTGTACTTGGCGCTGATTGGCCAACTCCTGAAGGAGGACTTCCGTCTCGTCGTCCTCGATGACGTCGTCACCTCAGTGGACGCAAATCACCGACGTCAGTTCTGCAAACTGCTCAAGGACGTCTTTCCGTCGGTTCAGTTCATCATCACGACTCATGACGAGGTCTGGGCCAGGCAGATGCAGTCCTCGGGACTCATAGGGAAGCGTGCGTTCGCACGTTTCCACGGATGGACCGTCGATGGAGGACCGGTCTACGGGCAGGGGGAGGACTCCTGGGCACAGATTGATTCTGACTTGGCCAAGAATGATGTGCCCGGCGCCGCCCATAAGTTGCGGCGAAACCTCGAGGCATCTCTGACCGACATTGCCGGCGGCATCCAGGGCCAGATCATCTTCCGTCCGGACAACAACTACGAGCTCTCTTCGCTCTTCGCAGCGGTCAAGGGTCGGCACTCCCAATTGCTTAAGAAGGCTGCTGCGTCAGCAAACTCATGGAACAACGAAGTAGCAAAACAGCAGGTCGACGAACTCAAAGACGAGAGAGCCAAGATCGTGCTCGCCCAAGACGGTGAGAACTGGGCGATCAATGCCTTGGTTCACAGCAACGACTGGGCGACGATGACGAAGGCCGACTTCACGCCGGTAGTTGATGCGTGCCGCGGCTTCCTTTCACTGTTCACCTGCAACGGCAAGGAGTGTGAGTCGTGGATCTACGTGGTCGGGATTCCTGGCCAGGAAGAGAACCTTCGCTGTTCCTGTGGATCACTCAACTTAAACTTGCGAACCAAGTAGGTCGCCGCGCGACCGCGCCCACAACAGATCCTGTCGAGACCGACCGCTTAGAGCGCAAACTGCCCCGCGCTTCCCGCAAGCCGAGATGATTTCACGACCTGCTCCCCTCCGTGCTCGCGCAGATCGCCTTAGAGCTAGCGGCACGAGTCCATTCAACCGATTGTTGCCGCCTAGAACGCCTTTTCAATGCCGAATCGGTCGGGGAGCAGGGTCGCCTGGGGCGCCGGCGTGAGATGGACCGGTTTAATTCCGGTGTAATTGGCCGATCCACGGCCTAACTTCAGCAACAATCCGTGCCATGATTATGTCAAACGGCGTTGCAGCGCAACGATTTTCGAGCCGAGCCGCCTCGGGGATTTGAACCCCGGACCTACGCATTACGAGTGCGTTGCTCTACCACTGAGCTAAGGCGGCGCGCTTCCCACGTGGTTCCTTGCGGCCTTCGTCGGAAGCCTGCCAATGCTACAAGGCGATTCGTCCACTGATTCACGCAGTCCCGGGGCGGGTACATGTCATGAGGCCGCTCTGGCCATCGCTGAATGAGGGGTTGCAGCCATGGAACGTCGAGTACTCAGGAACCGGCCAGGAAGCATCGTGCTCGCCCTATCTCTAGTGGCTGGCCTGGCCACTGTAGGAGTGGTCGGCGCAGCGTCGCCAGCCAGCGCTGCGGCAACGATCGCCGCGAGCGCCAGCAACGGCACGGTGGGCGTCTCCCAGACTGTGACCGCGACCGTCTCAGGCCTCGGCGCTGCCGAGACCGGCACCGTGACGTTCCTCGCGAACAGCCAGTCGATCGGCTCAGCACCGGTCGGAGGCAGCGCCGGCACGAAGGCCCAGGTCTCGTGGACGCCGTCGTCTGCAGCGTCCACGATCGTCGAGGCTCGATACACCTCGACGACGGGCGCTACCGCGTCGGACAGCGACACCGTCTCCATAGCCAAGGTCACGACAGCCTCGAGCATCACGACTCCGGGCTCGGCCGCGGCGTCGACGAAGATCCCGCTGATCGCCACGGTTCGGAGTCGTGACGGCTCGTACGTGCCGACTGGGACCGTGACGTTCCAGCTCAACAACGGAACCGTGATTGGCACCGGCGAGCTGGACGGCAGCGGCCGCGCGAGCATCAACTACACGACGCCGACGACGACAGGGACCGTGTATGTCCTGGCCGCCTATCCCGGTGACGCGAACGCGGGTGCATCGAAGACGGCGGCGAGTCCGATCAAGGTGACGGCCCAGTCGTCGACGATCGTGCTCGCGGTCCCGTCGACTGCGTACGTGAGTACGTCCATCCAGCTCGCTGCCAAGATCAGCCCTTCGTCAGCACCCGGAACTGTTGACTTCACGGTGAACGGCAAGGCACTCGGCAGCGCGAAGGTGAACAACGGCTCGGCCAACATCGCGTGGGTTCCCACCGCGACTGGCAGTTACACCATCACCGCGAAGTACTCAGGGGGTGGCGGCATCAACTCCGCTACCGCCACAGGCAAGGTGACTGTCAACGCCCAGCTGAAGGCCGATCAGATCACCGTCGATCCCGATGGAGCAGCCGGCGTGTGGGTGCCGAACTCGACCATCACGCTGACCAACGGCGCGAGCGTGAAGCTGCTGACCTCGACGGCATCGGGTCAGGCCGTGACGCTCAGCGTCGTGGGTCCGTGCTCGCTCAACGGCAACGTGCTCACGGTGAAGGGCGTCGGCGGCTCGTGCGCCCTCACAGCGAAGTCCGCCGGCGGCAACGGCTACGGCGCGACGACGCAGAAGTACACCGTGCAGACCGGCATCGGGGCGCAGACCGCACGCATCCTCGCCCCGCCGACCGGCTTCTACAAGGAGGGCCGGTTCCTTCGCCTGTCTCGACTCGACGCAGTGACGAACGTCAACCAGCCGATCAAGTGGCGGGTCATCTCCGGGAAGTCCAACTGCCGCATTGTCGCAAAAGGCCTGTACTACAAGGTGAAGCTGATCGATCGCGGCAAGTGTCGCGTCCGTGGGACCGCGCCGGCGATCTCCAATCAGTGGTCCGCGCTGGTAGTCAAGCGAACGTACGGCGTTCGCTAGGACACTGAACAAGCGAGAGCGGCCCCCGTCGATGACGGGGGCCGCTCTCGTTGCTTGCAGGTACTAGCCGACCAAGGCGTGGGCGGCGTCGCCCGAGGCCATGTCGTTCTTCGACATCCGGACGAGGAACACCCAGATGAGACCGGCCACAGCGAGGATCACGGTGCTCCAGATGAACGTCGCGTGGAAGCCCGAGACGAGGGCCTCTGGCGAAGGACCGGAAAGCTGGTTGGTGACCACGTACGCGGTCGTCGCGGATGCGGCGATCGTGTTGAGGAACGCCACACCGATGGAGCCACCGATCTGCTGGCTGGTGTTGAGCACAGCCGACGCGACACCGGCGTCGTGGTTGCCCACTCCGTAGAGCGCCACGGCGGAAAGCGGCACGAAGATCAGGCCCATGCCCAGGCTCATGATGATGATCGAGGGCAGGACGCCGTCGACGTACCCGGACTCGGGCGACAGGCTCAGGTAGAGCGCCATGCCACCGGTCGCCATGATGAATCCGACGAACGTCACCCATCGCGGCCCGAAACGAGGCAGCAGTTGGCTGGCGATGCCGGCACTGATGACGATGCCGGCCGAGAACGGAAGGAAGAGCAGACCGCTGGTCAGCGGCGAGTAGCCCTTCACAGCCTGGAAGAAGTACGAGATGAACAAGAACATCGAGAAGAGCCCAGCGCCGACGAAGAATGAGGACAGGTAGGCGCCACCGCGATTGCGCTCGAGAAGGATCCGGAGCGGCAGCAGCGGGTGCGATGTCCGAGTCTCGATGACGATGAAGATGGCGAGCAGTGCGAAGGCGAGCGCACCGAACGAGAGCGTGGTTCCTCCGGTCCAGCCATCCGACTCGGCCTTGGTGATGCCGAAGACGAGGAAGAACAGACCGAGGGTTGCTGTGATTGCGCCCGGGATGTCGTACTTCGTGTCGCCGGTCGCGCGCGACTCGCGCACGAACGGAATCGCGAGGAAGACGGCAATGATCGCGATCGGGATGTTCACCAAGAGGCACCAGTGCCATGACGCGTACTCGGTGAGAATGCCGCCGACGACGAGGCCGATGGCCGCGCCACCGCCCGACAGCGCGCCGTAGACGCCGAAGGCCTTGGCTCGCTCCTTGGAGTCGACGAACGTCACGGAGATCAGCGACAAGGCTGCGGGCGCCAGGATGGCAGCGAACGCGCCCTGCAGGCCACGAGCCGCGAAGAGCATCGGCGCGTTGACCGCGATGCCACCGAGCGCTGATGCCAGCGCGAAGCCGATGAGGCCCACGATGAACATCCGCTTGCGGCCGGCGTAGTCAGCGATGCGGCCACCGAGCAGCAGCAGGCTGCCGAAGGCGAGCGTGTAGGCCGTGACGGCCCACTGGCGATCGGCATCGGAGATGCCCAGATCGGCCTGGATCGACGGCAGCGCGATGTTCACGATCGACGCGTCGAGCACGATCATGAGCTGGGCGATGGCGATGACGATGAGCGCGCGCCAGCGGTTGGGATCCGTTCCGAGGATGGGGGGCTCGGCAGCGAGGGATGTCACGAAGACTCCAAAACAGCGGAAAGTGCGCCGATCGACGCGTTCCGCAAACTACTGATAATTGGTTGACCGCGCAACAAAGGAAGGGCCAGTTTCACTCACAGAGAAACCCGGATGCGGGCACCGTGCCCTGCAGGAGGTAGGCGTTCACCGCGTCGTCTATGCAACTTGACTGCTCGAAGTATGCGGTGTGCCCGAAGCCGTTCCACGACAGGAGCGTGGCGTTCTCCAGTTCGTCGGCCAGCTGCACGCCCCATTGGTACGGGGTCGCCGGGTCGTTCTTCGTGGACACCACGAGGATCGGATTCGAGCCCGCTGCCTTCGTGTCGGTGATCACGTCACCGCTGGCCGGCCAGTCCTTGCACGGCAGCATCCCCCAGGCCAGGGCCGCGCCGAACGTCGGCGCCGTCACCGCCCACTCCGCCGCGTACCTGCGCACGTCGTCAACGGTTCCCGTGAATGGCCGGTCCAGGCAGGTGACCGAGTAGAACGCGTCCGTGGAGTTGTCGAGATACCTCCCGTCGGGGTCCCGGCTGATCCGAGCGTCCAGCAGTGACAGCAGCGGCGCCGCGTCGCGATCGTTCATCGCGCTCGCGAGTGCCGGCCGCAAGTCGTCGTAGTCGTACGCGGGGAAGTAGAGGTAGGACAGGATCGCGTACGCGGCGAGCGGCTCGTTGAGGTCGCGGTCCCCCGACGTGATCGGATCACTGTCGAGGCTGGCCAGCCAGTCACGTACCTGCTGCACTCCGTCGTCAGCCGTTCCGGTCAGGGGACAGTCGTCATGCGTCAGGCAGTTCTCGACGAAGTCCTTGAGTGCCACTTCGAACGCCTCGGCCTGACCCTTGCTGATCGCGACCATGTCCAGGCTCGCGGGCAGGGCGCCGTCGAGAACCATGCGACCAACACGCTCGGGGAACAGCTCCGCGTAGGTCGCGCCGAGCATCGTGCCGTAGGACTTGCCGAGGAAGTTGAAGGCCTCGTCCTGCACGACCGCGCGAGCGATGTCCATGTCTCGGGCCGCATCGACCGTGCCCATGTGCGCGTACAGCGGATCCCCTGACGCCGCGCAGCTGGCGCCCATCTCCGCCGAGTCGTCGACGATCGCCTGCTCCTCAGCGGGTGAGTCCGGCGTCCCGTCGGCGGCCATGAACTCGTCGATCTGCTCATCGGTCGAGCAGCGGATCGGATCGCTCTTGGCCACTCCGCGCGGATCGATGCCGACGATGTCGTATCGCTCGCGTATCTCCGGCGCGACGATGAAGTCCGCGGCCCGCGCGTAGTCGACGGCGCTGCCGCCGGGGCCGCCAGGATTGACGAACAGGGTGCCGATCTTCTCGCCCGTGGCCTTCACCCGCGTGGCCGCCAATGCAACGGTCTCGCCGGCCGGGTCGGAGTAGTCGACGGGAACAGTGATGGTCGCGCAGTCGGCGTCACCGCAGTTCTTCCAGTCGACCTGCTGGTTGTAGTAGTCGGCGAGGACCCCGGCTACGGGCGACGACGAGGCCGAGGGCTGGGGCGAAGGCGTGACGACGTCGCCGTCCGCAAAGAGGCTCCCGCACGCCGTCAGGAGGAGGACGGGCACCAGAAGGACGCTGAACTGACGCCACGGTCTCATGGGTCGTACCGTAATACGGTGACCAAAGGCCGCCGAGACCCCGCCGAGGTGGTGGCAATGATCGAGCAGGGCGTGGCTCGCGGCCTCGACCTCGTCGACTCGTTCCGCATCGCCACCGGCAGGGCCCCCCGCAACTCGAGCAAGGCGCTCGCGATCGAGCATCGAAAGACCATCGAGGCGAACCGCAAGCGGCTGCGGAAGCACCAGGTCAGGGCGAAGTCGTACCAGTCTCAGGTCACGGGCGGCGCGGTCGTCGGAGGCGTCGGCGGCTCACTCGGCCTGCTTGACGTCGTCGCCGAGACCGCATCATCGAGCGGTGGCGTCCCGGGTCCCGCGTGGATGTGGTTCGCGGCCGGCGCCATCGGCCTGCTCGTGTCGCTACGCGGGCGCCGCCGCCTGCGCAGGCTCGGACCGGTGCCTGTCGTCCTCGAGCCCGTCGCACCGCCACCGGCCATGCCCAAGGGCCGCATCGGCGCGGCGGAGGTCTCACGCTTCACATCGGTGCGTGTGCAGGTGATGAACATGATCCCCGCGCTCGACCGCCTGTATCCCGGCGCGGGCGACGAGCTGCGCCGAGCCGACAACGAGGCGGCAGCGCCACTCACCGCGCTCGCCGAGCGGCTGGTCGTCCTCGACCAACTCCAACGCGAACTGCCGGGCACGTCGGCAGCACGGTCGGCCGCGTCGTCGAGCGAGCTCGTGCGAAGGCGCCTCGACGAGGGCTGCGACACCTACGAGGAACTGCTTGCGGCAGCCGCCCGCCTGCTCGCCTCCCCCGACATCTCGCGAAGTACGTCGGAGATCCTCGGGCCAGCAGTCAACGCGATGGTCGCGTACGCGCACGGACTACAGCGCGCGTCGGAGCTCTGAGGACACATGACGCGAACTGCGATCCAGACGTACCTCGTCGGAGTCGACTCGGCAGCCGAGCCCACGGTGCTGGCTCTCGACAAGGCGATTCGCGCCGTGCATCCGTCGCTCGACGTCGCCGTGAAGTACGGGATCCTCATGTACGCGCTCGATGGCGACTGGCGGACCTGGGTGTGCGCGGTCGACGCGAGCAAGAAGCGCGTCTCACTGCGCTTCCTCTACGGCGTGATCCTCGACGATCCGCGGGGCGTTCTGCGCAAGGGTTCGTCGGTCCTCATGACGTGGGACTTCGCACTCGGCGAGCCGATCGACGCAAAGGCAGTGCAGACCTACGTGAAGCAGGCGGTCGCGAAGAAGCCCGAGTACGTGGCCAACAGTGCAGAGATTCAGACCGCGGCGAAGAAGATCAAGCCGACGCGAGCCGGATCCACGGGTCCTTCAACTCGACCATGAGGGACTCCAGCGCGAGCTGAGGAGCCACGCTCGCCTCGATCTGCTTGCGGCAGTAAGACAGCGCGAGAAGGCGACGGCCGGTGTCATTGGCCGTGCTGCGCTCGGCGAGCTGAGCCAGTTGCGGTCGCATCTCCTCGTTGATGAGCGGAACCGCTCCGCCCACTTGGATCACCAGCACGTCGCGGTACAGGCCCATGAGATCCAGGAGCGCGCGATCGACCTGGTCGCGGACTGTCCGGGTGCGTCGAAGGCGCTGGCGCTTGTCCAGCTTCTTCGTCTCGGAATCTGCCATCTTCTTGATTCGGCTGCGCGTTGCCCCCTCGGCGCCCTCGCCGAACTGAGCGGCGATGTTCGCCGCCTCGGCCTCGTCGAGCGGGTCCGTGATCGCCTTGGCGTCCTCCGTCGCAGACGCCAGGAGGCTGGCCGCGCTGCTGAAGCACGACGGCACGTCGTGAAGCTCCAGGGGAACGCGCATGATCTCCTGCCGACGCAGTCGAACCTGCTCATCGCGGGCGAGCGCCCGAGCGCGGCCGATGTGTCCCTGCGATGCGCGAGCGGCGAAGGAGGCGAGCGCACTGTCGATGTCGTAGTGATCGACGAGAAGGTCGGTCACGCTCTCGGTCGACGGAGTCGCCAGCGGGACGTGCCGAGTGCGCGACGAGATGGTGGGCAGTACGTCCTCGACGCTGGGCGCGCACAGAACCCACACCGTGCTCGGTGTCGGCTCCTCAAGCGACTTGAGCAGGACGTTCACTGCGCGGTCGGTCAGCCGGTCCGCATCCTCCATGACGATGACGTGCCACGGGCTCTTGATAGGCGACATTGCCGAGCGGAGGACGAGATCGCGGGCCTCTTCGGTGCTGTAGCTGAGCGTCTCGGTGGTGACCATGTCCACGTCGGCGTGACCGCCGTACGGCGCGGTGCGGCAGGCCTCGCACACCCCGCATCCGTCCTCGGGACACACGAGTGCCGCTGCGAAGCACGCGGCCGCGGTGGAGCGGCCCGAGCCGGGCGGGCCGGTGATCAGCCAGGCGTGGGTCATGGCCGGTCCGGAGTCGCCGAACCGGATCAGTTCTGCGTCGGACACCGCGCGGGACAGCGCTTCCACCGCATTCGTCTGCCCGATGAGCCGGTCCCAGATCGGCGGGGCCATCAGGCAAGACCCCCGCGGACCCGGTCGAGGATTGCCGCGGCTATCGCGCCGACCTCGCCGCTCGCGTCTATGACGAGGTATCGCGTCGGTTCCTGCCCGGCGATCGCCAGGTAGGCCTGGCGCACAGACTCGTGGTACTCCAACGGCTCGGACTCGAGCCGATCGGGATCCGACACGCGGGACAGGCCGACCTCGGGACTGATGTCGAGCACGACGGTGAGGTCGGGAACCAGTCCGTAGGTCGCCCACAGGCTGAGGTCGCGGATGCGATCGGCGCCGAGATCTCGGCCGTAGCCCTGGTAGGCCACGGACGAATCGATGAACCGGTCGCAGATCACGACGTGCCCGCGCTCGAGTGCCGGTCGCACGATGCGCGACACATGCTCGCCGCGGGCCGCGGCGAACAGGAGCGCTTCGGCCCGCGCATCGAGACCTTCGTACTTCGGGTTCAGGACTAGGTCGCGCATGATCTCCGCGGCTGGTGTTCCGCCCGGCTCGCGCGTGCGAACGATGACGTGACCGAGGTCGGTCAGCGACTCGGCGAGCAGCGCCTCCTGCGTCGACTTGCCTGCGCCCTCGCCACCCTCGAAGACGATGAAGTAGCCATCCTTCGCGGCGGACATCGCTACTTCGCGCCCGCCCGCGCGGCGGTCTTCTTCGCGGTAGATGCCTTCTTCGCGGCGACGCGCTTGGCGGCCGCCTTCTTGACCACGCGCTTGGTCGTCTGCTTCGGTGCGCCGCCGTCCAGGGCGTCCTTGACGCGACGCTCGGAGAGCAGGTCACTCGCGCGCTCGACGGACACTGTCATCGGATCGTCGGCCACGCGCAGCGACGCGTTCGTCTCGCCGTCGGTGACATACGGGCCGAATCGGCCCTCCTTGACCACGATGGGCTTGCCGGACGTGGGGTCGTTGCCGATCTCGCGCAGCGGGGGCTTCGCCTCGCCGCGGCCGCGCCTCGGCTTCGGCTGCGCGAAGAGCGCGAGTGCCTGGTCGACCGTGACGGTGAAGATCTCGTCCTCGCTGGCGAGCGAGCGCGAGTCCTTCTCCTTCAGCAGGTACGGGCCGTAGCGACCGTTCTGCGCGGTGATGTCGATGCCGTCCGCGGGATCGGTGCCGACCACCCGGGGCAGGCTGAGGATGCGCAGTGCCTGCTCGAGAGTGATCGTGTCGAGAGTCATGTCACTGAACAGCGATCCGGTGCGCGGCTTGGCCGACTTCGGCGAGCCTTCCGGAAGGACCTCGGTGACGTACGGCCCGTAGCGGCCGGACTTCGCGACGATCTCCAGGCCGCTCTCGGGGTCGGTGCCGAGCTGACGGTCGCCGGACGGCTCGGCGAGCAGCTTCTCCGCCATGGCTGCGGTGAGCTCGTCCGGTGCCATGTCGACGGGGATGTTCGCCCGCTCCTCGCCACGCTCGACGTACGCGCCGTAGCGACCCACGCGCAGTGACGCATCGCTTCCGGGAATCGCCATGGTCGCGATCGCGCGCGCATCGATAGCGCCGAGGTCTTCGGTCAGCGGCTTCACGCCGGGGAAGTCTCCGCTGACGCTGTGGCCACCGCGCCAGAAGGCCTCCAGCTGCGCGACGCGATCGGTCTGCCCGGTGGCAATGAGGTCGAGGACCTCTTCCATGTTGCGCGTGAAGTCGTAGTCGACGAGCGCGGTGAAGTGCTCCTCGAGCAGGCGCACGACGGCGAAGGCGGTGAAGCTGGGGACCAGCGCCGACCCTTTCTTCCATACGTAGCCGCGATCGACGATTGTCGACATGATCGAGGCGTACGTAGACGGCCGGCCGATGCCCAGTTCCTCGAGTCGCGCAACCAGCTTGGCCTCGGTGTAGCGGGACGGAGGGCTTGTCGTGTGGCCGACGGGCTCGAGGTCCGACGCCGTGAGGCCCTGGCCCTCGCTGAGCGAGGGAAGCTCACGCTCGCGCTCATCGTCGGCCGCGTTGTCCTCGGCCAGGTCCTTCAGCGCGGCGTAGAAGCCGGGGAACACGACAACCGTGCCCGACGCCGTGAACTCCGCGTCCGATCCGTCCGCGGCGGTGCCGCCGAGCTTCACGGTCGTGGTCGCCACCTGCGCATTGACCATCTGCGAGGCCACGGTGCGCTTCCAGATCAGGTCATACAGCGCGAACTCGTCGCCGCTCAGCTCGCGCGATACCTCTCCGGGCGTGCGGAACGAGTCACCCGCAGGACGGATCGCCTCGTGTGCCTCCTGGGCGTTCTTCACCTTGCTCGTGTAGCGGCGCGGCGCGTCGGGAACGTAATCCGAGCCGAACAGCTCAGTTGCCTGACGACGCGCAGCCGACACGGCCTGCTCGGAGAGGTTCACCGAGTCGGTGCGCATGTAGGTGATGTAGCCGTTCTCATACAGCACCTGTGCGATGCGCATCGTGCGCTGCGCGCCCCAGCGGAGACGGTTCGATGCCTCCTGCTGCAAGGTCGACGTAATGAACGGTGCGCGCGGCTGCTTCTGCGACGGCTTCTGCACGACCGACCGGACGGTGAAGTCGGCGTTGGCCAGGCCCGAGGCCAGTGCCGATGCGCGAGCCTCGTCGAGGATGACAACCGTCTGCTTCTTCAGCCCGCCCTGCTGATCGAAGTCGCCGGATCCGGCCACACGCACGCCGTCGACCGAGGTGAGCTTCGCGTCGAACGGACCGGGCGCGAACACACCGGTGACATCCCAGTAGCCGGCGGAGCTGAAGGCGATGCGCTCACGCTCGCGGTCGACGACCAGGCGAACGGCGACGGACTGCACGCGGCCGGCCGACTTGGCGCCAGAGCCGATCTTCTTCCACAGCACCTCTGAAACCGGGTAGCCGTAAAGGCGGTCGACGATGCGCCGGGTCTCCTGCGCGTTGACCAGTTCCATGTCGAGGTCGCGCGGGTTCGCGACGGCCTCGCGGATGGCCTCGGGCGTGATCTCGTTGAACACCATGCGGCGAACGGGGACCTTCGGGCGCAGCACCTCGAGCAGGTGCCACGAGATCGCCTCGCCCTCGCGGTCCTCGTCCGTGGCGAGCAGTAGCTCGTCGGCGTCCTTGAGCGCGCGCTTCAGGTCGGCGATCGTCTTCTTCTTGGATTCATGCACCACATAGAAGGCCTGGAACTCATCGTCGACGTTGACCGCGAGCTTGGCCCACGGCTTCTTGCGCTCGGACTCGGGAAGCTGGGAGGCCTTGGACGCCAGATCCCGGACATGGCCCACCGAGGCCATGACCGTGTAGTCAGGACCGAGATAGCCGGCGATCTTCTTCGCCTTTGCCGGCGACTCGACGATCACCAGAACCTTGTCTGCCACGAACTTCCCTTCAAAGGCGATGTGTCGGGGCGGAGTCTGACGGTAAGCCAGTCGTCCGTGTCAACTTCACGGCACCCCCATGAGGGTGACAGACCACGACCCCGCGTCCGGATACCGGAGCGCGGGGTCGTGTCATGCAGGTCAGGCTTGGACCGAGACCTCGTCGGCCGGGACGTCGCCCACGGCGATCGGCCGCCGCTTCGTGATGACCGTCGAGACGACGATGATCAAGATGGCAACAACCGCGATCAGGTATCGCGCGACGTTGTTCGCCGAGTCGCCAATGCTCAGGGCCACCACGGCGGGGGCGATGAGCAGTGCGACCAGGTTCATGACCTTGATCAGCGGGTTGATGGCCGGGCCAGCGGTGTCCTTGAACGGGTCGCCGATGGTGTCGCCGATGACCGTCGCGGCGTGGGCCTCCGAGCCCTTGCCACCGAAGTTGCCGTCCTCGACGAACTTCTTCGCGTTGTCCCATGCGCCACCGCTGTTCGACAAGAACACCGCCATGAGCACGCCCGTGGCGATGGTTCCCGCGAGGTAGGCACCGAGGGCGCCGACGCCGAGGCCGAAGCCGACGGCAATCGGGGCGAGCACCGCAAGGAGGCCGGGCGTGACGAGCTCGCGCAGCGAGTCCTTCGTGACGATGTCGACGACCTTGGAGTACTCGGGCTTCTCCGTGTAGTCCATGATCCCGGGGTGCTCGCGGAACTGGCGACGCACCTCGAAGATGACCGAGCCCGCCGCGCGGGACACGGCGTTGATGGCCAGTCCCGAGAAGAAGAACACGACAGCCGCGCCGATGATGAGACCGACGAGGTTCGCCGGCGAGGCGACATCAAGGATGCCCAGGTACTGCAGGCTGTCCGCAAGGTCGTTCGCACGGCTGGACAGGTCGACACCAGCAGTCGCGGTCGCTTCGAGGATCGCATCACGGAACGCACCGAACAGCGCGGTTGCTGCGAGCACGGCGGTGGCGATGGCGATGCCCTTGGTGATCGCCTTCGTCGAGTTGCCGACAGCGTCGAGGCGGGTGAGCACTGCTGCGCCCTCGCCGTGAACGTCGCCCGACATCTCGGCGATGCCCTGAGCGTTGTCGGAGACCGGACCGAAGGTGTCCATCGAGACGATGACGCCGACCGTCGTGAGAAGGCCGGTGCCCGCGAGCGCGATAGCGAACAGTGACAGCAGCACGACGCCGCCGCCGAGCAGGAATGCCCCGTACACGGCCGCTCCGATGAGGAGTGCCGAGTAGACGGCCGACTCGAGGCCGAGCGAGATGCCTGCGAGCACGACCGTGGCCGGCCCGGTGAGCGAGCTCTTCGACACATCGTCGACGGGACGGCGGTTGGTCTCGGTGAAGTAGGCGGTGAGCTGCTGGATGACCGCGGCAAGGACGATGCCGATGAAGACAGCGCCGATGACGAACACGCGGGGGTTGAGCGAGTCACCGGTGAGCTCAGCGGCGATTCCGCCGATCGACTCGATCTCGGCCCACGTCGCAGGAACGAACGCGAATACCGCGCCCACGACTGCGACAGCGCTGATTGCCGCGGATATGAAGAAGCCGCGGTTGATCGCCGACATGCCCGAGCGATCCGAGGCGCGAGGTGCGACGGCGAAGATGCCGATGACTGCAGTCACAACGCCGATGGCCGGGATGACCAGCGGAAGCACGAGACCGAGCTCGCCGAAGGCCGCCTTGCCGAGGATGAGTGCCGCGACGAGGGTGACGGCGTAGGACTCGAAGAGGTCAGCTGCCATGCCGGCGCAGTCGCCGACGTTGTCTCCGACGTTGTCGGCGATGGTGGCCGCGTTGCGCGGGTCGTCCTCGGGGATGCCCTGCTCGACCTTGCCGACTAGGTCGGCGCCTACGTCCGCAGCCTTGGTGAAGATGCCGCCGCCGACGCGCATGAACATGGCGAGGAGTGCTGCGCCGAAGCCGAAGCCCTCAAGCACCTTGGGCGCTTGGTCCTTATAGACGAGCACGACGAGCGCCGCACCGAAGAGGCCGAGGCCCACGGTGAACATGCCCGCGACGCCGCCGGTGCGGAACGCGATCTTCATCGCCTTCTGCTCGCCGGAGTCGTTCGCGGCCGCGGCCACGCGCACGTTGCCGCGCACGGCAAGCCACATGCCCATGTATCCGGTGACGCCGGAGAACACGGCGCCGACCAGGAAGAAGATGCTGCGCCCGATGCGCTCGCTGTTGGTATCAGCGGGGAGGGCGAAGAGGACGAAGAACACGATCGCGGCGAAGATGGCGAGCGTCTTGAACTGACGGCTCAGGTACGCGGACGCGCCTTCCTGGATCGCGGTCGCGATGTCCTTCATCTTGTCGGTGCCTTCGTCGGCCGCGAGAACCTCGCGGACGAGGATGGCTGCAACACCAAGCGCGGCGAGTGCGATGACAGCAACCACGACGACAGTCGTGAAGTTGCTGCCGGTCAACTCGATCATGGGACTCCTCGTTTTGGACAGTCAGGTGCTGGCCACATGGCCGGATCATGGAAGCGCGGCGTCCGTCAGGGCGCCGCAGTGCGTGGGAGTCTACGCACGCGCCGGGCCACCTCTCAACCAACCCCTGATGACAGGGCTTGCATGAAATTGTGCTGTCCGACAACGAATCGAGCGACCCGCCTAGCGCGCGTAGTACTCCACCACGAGCTGCACGTCGCAGATCACCGGCGACTCCTCGCGCAGCGCGGAGCGCAACACCCGGGTCGTCAGCGTCTCGTTCGAGACCTCCAGGTACGGAGGGGTGAAGTCGAGGAACTTGCCTTCGCGCGCGGCCACGAAGACGGGCATGAGGTGGCTCTTGGGCTTGATAGAGACGTAGTCGCCGTCCTGGACCCGGTAGGCGGGCAGGTTGATCCGGTCCCCGTTCACCAGGACGTGGCGGTGCGACACCAGCTGGCGGGCCTCGTAGATCGAGCTGGCGAAGCCGGACCGCAGCACGACGGCATCGAGGCGGCGCTCGAGATCGGCGATCAGGTTGTCGCCGGTGCGTCCGCTCTGCTTGGCCGCGGCCGCGAACGCCGTACGCAGCTGCCGCTCGGAGATGTAGTACTGGGCACGCAGGCGCTGCTTCTCCTGCAGTCGCCTGGCGTACTCGGTGAGCACATGGCGATCGCGACCGTGGACTCCGGGCCGGTACGGACGCTCATTGAGCACCTTCGCGCCCTTCGGTGACAAGGCGATACCGAGGGATCTGCTCAATGAGCCGACGGGCTTGTGTCGCACGGGACGTCTCCTCTAGTCTTTGTTAGGTAAGGCTTACCTTACTCACTCTAGCGAGAGCGGGATGCCCGTGTCGACCTCACACCACCGGCCGTTTCACCTGACATTGCCGCCCGCCATCCCCCCGTTCGCCCTGTGGTGCCGCGCCGCCGCGCAGAGCGTGTGCAAGGACCCGGCCGCAGTCATGCACCTGATCGTGGGCGACGACATGGTCAAGGGCCTCGGACGCACGATCGGCGACGGCACCGTGCGCATCGGCGTCGCGGGCGGCTGGCGCTGGCCCACGATCGAGCGCGACCTGGTGGGCGAGTTCGTGCTGCGTCAGCCCGATGGCCTCTGCGGACTGCAGTTGATCGGGTGGTGGTCGCCGGCCGACCCGCAGCCAAGCGACCACCCGGATGCGCGATCCGTGCTGGAGATGGACGTCGCGGGAATCACGTTGTGGGACGGCTCACGACACGTATCAACCGAAGACGGGGCGCGAATCGCAGCCCTGCTGCACTGACCGGCCTCGCGTCAGCGAATGAGCGCGCTGTCGAGCGTGCCGTGCAACGGGATGACGACGTCGAGCCCGGTCAGGGTGAACACCTTGAGCACCCGGGGGGTTGCCACCACGACATCGAGGCGACCGTCGGACTCGCGAACGTGCTTGAGGGTCGATACGAGAACTCCCAGGCCCGTCGAGTCAATGAACCCGACCGCGCTGAGGTCGACGACCAGATCGCAGCCCGACCTTTGTGACAAGGGGTTGAGTACGGCCTCGAAGCTCGGTGCCGCATGGGAGTCAAGCTCACCCGACGCGCTGATGACAGTGATGTCACCGACCTGGCTCGACTCGACCGCGAAGTCCACGCACCTACTGTGGCACAAGCGGTCAGCGGCCCGGCCCACAATGGGGCGATGACGGCCATCCCGGGACTCCTCGAGCGGCTGGCTCACGGTCGCGACGGTCGGCTGCGGCATGTGCACCGTATTCCCTCCCGGTCCGCGACGACGAGTGCCTGGCCGCCATGGGTCCCTGACGACGTTCGCGACGCGTACGCATCCGTCGGCATCACTGCGCCCTGGGCGCATCAGGTTGAGGCCGCCCAGCTCGCATACGAAGGCGAGAACGTTGCGCTCGCGACCGGCACCGCGTCGGGCAAGAGCCTGGGCTTCGGCATGGCTGCGCTCGCTCGCATCTCGAGTGGCACGGCCGCGCCCGACGGTCGTGGCGCGACCGTGCTGTACCTGGCTCCAACGAAGGCGCTGGCGAACGACCAATTGCGTTCGCTCGACGACCTCGGCCTCAGGTGGCTTCGGGCAGCGACGTACGACGGCGACACTCCGCACGATGAACGCTCATGGGTTCGCCAGCACGGCAACTACGTGCTGAGCAATCCCGATCTCCTGCACCATTCGATGCTTCCCGGCCATACGGCATGGGCCCCATTCCTACGCCGGCTGCAGATGGTGATCGTCGACGAGGCCCACACCTACCGGGGCGTGCTGGGCTCGCACGTGTCCGCCGTCATCCGACGACTGCGACGACTGTGCGCGCACTACGGCTCGCATCCGGTCATCTTCATCGCGTCAGCGACGATGGCGAATGCTGACGAGGCAGGTGGTCGCCTCGTCGGCGCCCCCGTTCACGCCATCACTCATGACACCTCGCCCAGGCCGGGCATGACGATCGGGTTCTGGGAGCCGCCGCTGCAGCGCCCCACGGCTGATGACGACGGGCAGGCCCGGCGCAGCGCGCTTGCCGAGACAGCCGACCTGCTCGCCGACTGCGTCGTCGAGGGCACCCAGGCGCTGGCGTTCATCCGGAGCAGGCGCGGAGCCGAGGCGACCGCGCTCATGGCCCAGGACCTGCTATCCGACGTGGACCCCGCACTCGTCGAGCAGGTCGCCGCGTATCGCGGTGGCTACCTGCCGGAGGAGAGGCGCGAACTTGAGCGCCGCCTGCGCAGCGGCAGCATCCGCGCACTCGCGACCACAAGCGCGCTCGAGATGGGCATCGACGTCAGCGGACTGGACGTGGTGATCACGGCCGGCTGGCCCGGAACTCGCGCGAGCCTGTGGCAGCAGTTCGGCAGGGCCGGACGCGCTGGCGTGCCGGCGCTCGGGCTGTTCGTCGCCCGCGATGACCCGCTGGATTCCTACCTCGTGCATCACCCGGAGGTGGTCACCGACCGCGCCGTCGAGGCCACGGTGTTCGATCCCGGCAATAGATACGTGCTCGCGCCGCACTTGTGCGCCGCGGCCGCCGAGGTGCCGCTCACCGAGGACACCCTCGCTCTCGAGTTCGGCCCGACCGCACGCGGCATAGTCGACGAACTCGTCGAGGCCGACATGCTGCGAAAGCGGCCCGGTGGCTGGTTCTGGACGCGGCGCGAGCGCGCCAGCGACCTCACCGACCTACGTGGCTCCGGCGGCTCCGCGGTCCGCGTGGTCGAGGACGGCACCGGCCGGATGCTGGGCACGGTCGATCGTGCCGCCGCGGCGTCGACGGTTCACGCCGGAGCCGTCTATGTGCATCAGGGCGTGACGCATGTCGTGACCGCACTCGACCTGGACGATGCCGTGGCAACGGTGGTCGAGCAGGTCGTCGACTACACCACCAACGCTCGGAGCATCAGCGACATCCGGATCGTCGAGATCGAGGACTCCCATGAGCTCGGTGTGCTGACCTTGTGCCTGGGTGTCGTCGATGTCAGCTCGCAGGTCGTGTCGTTCCAGCGACGCAGGACCACGGGCGAGTCCATCGGCGAGGAGGCTCTCGACCTTCCAGTGCAGGAACTTCGCACGAGAGCGGTGTGGTGGACGCTGCCTGAAAGCATTCTGCTCGCTGCCGGGATCGCAGCAGCGGACATACCCGGCGCGGCGCACGCGGCCGAGCACGCGTCGATCGGGCTCCTGCCACTCTTCGCGACCTGCGATCGGTGGGACCTCGGAGGCGTCTCGACCGCGTGCCATGCGGACACGGGTCAGCCCACGGTCTTCGTCTACGACGGGTATCCCGGTGGAGCGGGCTTTGCCGAGCACGGGTTTCACGTCGCGCACGAGTGGCTGTCCGCGACACGCGCGACGATCGCGGAGTGCGAGTGCGAGGACGGATGTCCTGCCTGCGTGCAGTCGCCCAAGTGCGGCAACGGCAACAACCCGCTCGACAAGGCGCTCGCTGTCATCCTGCTCGACCTCGTGCTGTCGGCCACAGCACGCAGTACATACCGAAAGTCAGTTACGCAGGGCCCGCCCGCGCCGTGACTTCGACGTCGGCGGCCTGACCACCGAACGCCCCGACGACCCGCTGCACGAACTCGGGCGCTGGCCGGCGGACAGTGACGACGACATCGGCACCCTCGAGCGCGCACGCGACGAGCGAAGCGTCGTTGGCACTAGCTGCTGACTGGGCTGCGGCGCACGGCTCGTGCAGCGACTGCGCTCCGGCCAGCGCGGCGAGATCCGCGGCGATCGCAACTCGTTGTCTGACGACAGCCTGAATGCTGACCGCTGACGCGAGTGCTCCGGCGGTCAGCACCACGCACACGAGCGCGAGCGTCCACACCACTGCCGCCCCTCGCTCGTCGCGGACTGCAGGCCTGATCCTCACGACGTCTCCCGCGCGACAACCACGCGTTGGGTGATCGTGATCGTCAGTCCCTCGAGGAGCGGCACCGGTGCGGCGACATCACGCGTGATCACCACCGACGTGCCCGATGCCGACTCGTCGACCAGGACAACGGCACCGGGAGCCTCGGCTCGAGCCCTCTCCAGCACCTGCGGGCCGGTCTCTCCGCGCGCGATCGACCTCGCGGCGTTGCGGGCTGCATCTCCGAGAGTCGCGGACGTAGCCGCCAACGAGAGTCCCCAGGCGAGCGCGACGGACACCGCCATGAGTAGCGGAATGGCCAGCGCTGTCTCGAGCATGACGCTGCCGCGATCGGACGAGCGTGGTGGGACGACGCCAGCGCGCCGTCCCACCGCCCGATGCCACCGGCGCATCGCTAGCCGAAGATCGCTTTGAATGCGCTCTGCAGCGCGGCCCAGATGAGCTCGCGAACCGAGTCGCTGCTGAGCAGTTTGATGAGGATGCCTCCGAGTCCTGCTGCCGCAACCGTGCCGACGGCGTACTCGGCCGTCGTCATTCCGTCGTCTCTCGTGATGATTCGGGCAAGGTGACGCATGGGATTCCCCTCTCGTTACCGCTCATGGCGGCTGTGCCGGATCTCGGCACCGGCGGGATCCGCCGTGCCGAAACACTCGCGCTGAGAGCGCCGACTCATCAGTGCGCGCGCTGGCGTTGGGGGCGAGGGACCACTGCGTTGGGACGTCTGTGGAGCGCGCTAGGAGAACAGTCCGCCTGCCAACGACGCAACCACCGGCACGACGCCAAGAAGGATGAAGGCCGGCAGGAAGCAGAGCGCGAGTGGCAACACTGCTCGAACACCCGCAGCACGCGCCGCGACGTGCACGGCGACCTGATGCTCGCGACGAAGGTCCTCACCAATTCGTGTCAGCACGGACGCGAGCGGCGCGCCCGAGGTCGCCGAACGAACAACGGCCGAGGCGATAGCTCCGAGCGACTCGTCATGCACCAGCGGCGACCATGCGAGCGCCGCATCAGCACCGAGATCCAGTGCTGCGACCACAGGCTCAAGTGCTGACCGGCCAGGATCACCGATTGCCTCGCAGACAGCACCGAGGGCTGGGCGCATGGGAGAGCCCGCTGACATCGTCGCGGCGAGCAGGTCCGCGATGAGCGGAGCCTGCGCCGCCAAGCGCGTTCGACGCTCCCGGCTCGAGCGCGGTTCGAGCAGCCTGATCGCACGGGGAACGACGACGATGCACGCGATCGCGGCGGGAAGGCCGGTGATCCCGCCGAGCAGGACGAACGAGCCGACGCCTGCGGCAAAACCCGCAATAGCAGGAGTCGAGGGAAGCCGTCGCGGAGGTAACGCACTCTCGGCGCGGGGTGGAAACAGCGCGCTGACCCGCGGGTCCACTCCGCGCGGCAGCCACATCCAGGCTGCGACGGCAACGAGGACCGCGGCGACGAGTGTCACAGCAGGCGCTCTACCGACGCCGCAATTCGGCCAGTCCATAGGGCGCCCAGGCCGGTCAGCCCGATGCCAGCGATCAGGCATGCGACGCCGGGAGCGCTGGTCAGCAGCCAGGCAAGCGGATCCGAGCCGAGCATGATGCCGAAGCCGAGGCCGATCAGTGGAAGGAGAGTCAGCATCCGCGCGGTGGCACGCGGACCGGCGAGCTCGCCTTCAAGATCGACGCGGACGACCTCTGCAGCACGCGCCGATGACGCCAGGCGCGATACCGCGGCCGCGAAACCCGTGCCCGTCGACACGGACACGCTCCAGCACGCGGCCAGCGGAAGGAGCGCGGGGCGTTCCACTGCATCGAGCCTCAGGGCAGCGGCGATGTCTTCCCCCAGGGGTACCGCCGCCGCCGCGGTCGGCCAGACCGACGGATCACCGCCTGACCCGAGCAGGGCTGCGGTCGGCGCCTGGCCTGACTCCAGTTCGGCGGCAAACGCGCCGAGGGCCTGGACTGTTCGCGCCCGCTCACGTGCGGACCGCCGTCGCGCGGCCGGGCCGAATCGAACCCGTGCCCGATCGCGGATCCCCGCCCATCGCGGAGCGGAGGGGATCACGTCCGCGTCGGCGATCACTCCCGCGCGCATGCTGCTCCACGGGGGTATCGCCCACCACGTCGCGAACCCGACGAGGAGCACCGCGACCATCGTGGTCACGATCTCGCGACCTTGCTCGTCCTGCCCATCCGCGCCTCGATGAGGGCCGCTCCCTCCATTTCGGCCAGCCTCGAGCCGGTCCTGACGATCGCGGGGACAGATCGCACGAAGCCGTCGTCGCCTCGAGTCAGCGCATAGATGCCCTCAAGCACGCGGCGGCCGTCGGCGCCACGCTCGAGATGCAAGATGACGTCGATGCCCGCGCCGACGAGGGCATGGGTGGCGAGCCGATCCAGGCCGGCCATCAGACCAAGCGCCTCAAGACGTGCTGGCACGTCGGCAGCCGAATTGGCATGAACGGTTCCGCACCCTCCCTCGTGGCCGGTGTTCATCGACGACAGCATCTCGACGACCTCCGCACCGCGCACCTCGCCGACGACGACTCGATCGGGTCTCATGCGCAGCGCCTGCCGCACGAGGTCTCTCAGCGTGACGACGCCTGCGCCCTCGACGTTCATCGTTCGAGACTGCAGGCAGACCGCGTGCTCATGATCGGGTGCCAGTTCGGACGAGTCCTCGACGATGACGATCCGTTCGTCACGCGGAACGAGACCGAGCAGCGTCGACAGCACGGTCGTCTTCCCAGTGCCGGTCCCTCCGCAGATCAAGAACGCGAGGCGATGCGCGATGACACGCTGGATCCACTCGGCCGCCATAGCGTCGAGCGTTCCCCGCTCGATGAGCTCGTCGACGGTGAAGGCCCGACGGTTCGGCACGCGCAAGGAGATGAGGGTGCCGGCGCTCGCGATGGGCGGCAGGACGCAGTGCAGGCGCATCCCCGAGGGCAGTCGGGCGTCGACAAACGGGCTCGCCTCGTCAAGGCGACGACCCGCGGACGCCGCAAGCCGCTGGGCCAGTCGTCGAACGTCCGATTCCCCGGAGAACTGCACGTCCATGCGTTCGAGCCCTGATCCCCTGTCGATCCACACCTGATCGGGACCGTTCACCAGGATGTCGGTGACTCCCGGGACGCGCAGCAGCGGCTCCAGCGGCCCGGCACCGACAAGCTCCTGCCTCAGTGTCCGCACGAGTTCGAGCACGGCGTCGTCGCCCAGTACCAAACCCTCCGCACGAAGCGCCGCGGCGACGCGCGACGGAGTGGCATCGGATCGCTCGCTGACGAGCCGGGTGCGCACTCGGTCGACAAGTGGCGTCATGCCGCGTTGCCGAGCCCTTCGACGATCGCGTGAAGTGCGGTGAGGCAAGCCCGGCCATACGCGTCGCGCACCGCAGGCGGCTCGCCCTCGTCCGCGCGACCAGCTACGGCGTTGCTTGCGGGCAGGCGTGCGACCACGGCGACGTTGAGTGCCGCGAGAACCGCGTCGTCCTGCACGCCCCTGGGAACGTCGCGGAGAACCAGCGATGTCGCCGAGCATCGCGCGCGCAGGATCTCGAGGATTCGCGCGGCCGCGGACACCGACCGCACGCGATTGGTCGTGACGAGCAGGGCCTCGCGGGCATGCGACAGCACCGTGTCGGTCAGTGCGTCGCGGTGCCGAGGCGTATCCACGATGACCAGGTCATAGCCGCGCACGCCAGCGTCGAGGACCGCGGACATGCCCTCGGGAGCGAGCGTGACCGCTCCGGTCCTGCCCCACGACAGCACCGCAACTCCTTGCGCGGCCGGCAACGCGCCGCCGAGCGAGTCGCTGCCGATCCGGCCGCGCGACTCGGCGAGGTCCGGCCAACGGACGCCGGGTACGTCCTCGATCCCCAGCAGGACGTCGAGCCCCCCGCCAGTCGGATCCGCATCGACGAGCAGGACGCGCAACGAGCGAGCCGCGGCAACGACGGCGAGCGTCGCGGCGAACGTCGACGCACCTGCTCCCCCGCCGGAGCCAACGACGGCGACGACACGGCCGCCCCGTGTCGGGCCCTCGCCGCTGTCGGCGAGCCGGTCGATGAGCCAGCGCTCGGCTTCCGGGAGGGCGACCACATGCTCGGCTCCGATGTCGACCGCGCATTCCCAGGTCTCGGGCGTGGGCTCGCGGGTGACCAGCACGACATCGCGACGGCGCGCCATCCGAGAACTCGCGACCGCGCCCGCGACGTCGGTGCCGACGATGACAAGTGGCGCCAGCTGCCAGTGGCTGCGCGCGGACACGGCGTCGCTCGCGAGATGGACCTCGATCCCGTTCGCGGCCGCGAGTCGAAGCACGTCGTCGATGAGGTCCGAGTCGCCACTGATGAGCAAGGGCCGCCGCGCGTTCATCCGACGAGAGTTGCTCCGTGCATCGCCCCTGGCCCACATGGTCCGCGGACTGTGGACAGGCACGGGCGCCGCCGGCTTGTGGAACATGCTGTTTCGGCCCGGCCGCGCTACCGTCATCCCGTGACCGGTTCCGCGTCCGCCGCCTTCTTCGACCTGGACAAGACGATCCTGGCGAAGTCGAGTTCGTTCGCGTTCGCGCGCCCGTTCTACCGCGAGGGCCTCATCGGTCGCAGTGACGTGGTCCGCAGCGCTTACGCGCAGTTCGTCTATCTCGCCGCTGGTGCCGACCACGAGCAGATGGAGTCCATGCGCGAGTACATGTCGAAGCTCGTCGCCGGGTGGGACGTCGCGAAGGTGTCGTCGATCGTCGACGAGACCCTGGACGCGATCGTCGATCCCATCGTCTTCGAGGAGGCGGTTGAGCTCATCGCCTTCCACAAGGCGGCTGGCCGCGACGTCATCATCATCTCGTCTTCAGGCAGCGAGATCGTCGAGCCCATCGGCGCACGGCTCGGCGCGGATCTGGCCATCGGCACGCAGGTGGGCGTCGAGGACGGCCGCTACACCGGCGAGATCACCTTCTACGCGTACGGCGAGGGCAAGGCCGAGGCAATGCGCGCGCTCGCAACGGAACGTGGCTATGACCTGTCGATCTCCTACGCCTACAGCGACTCGCACACAGACCTGCCGATGCTCGAGGCGGTCGGCAATCCCGTAGTCGTCAACCCCGACGGCGAACTCCGCAAGGTCGCCATCGAGCGCGAGTGGCCGATCATGAAGTTCGCCAGGCCGGTCGCGATGCGCTCGCACATCGACCGCAAGCAGGCGGTCGCTGCCGGCAGCGTGGTGGCGATTGGCGCCGTTGCACTCGGCGTCGCTTGGTACGCGCGCCGGCGCCTGACTCGCGCCTAGGCGAGTTCCTCGACCCTCACCGAGTAGCGCATCGTGTGCTGCTCGCCCGGAACCAGTTCCACGGCGCCAGCACGAAGGTTGCCGCCCTCGACGCAGACCATCGACGGCCATTCGTCATCGCCGAAGTCCGCCATGCGATGCGCCTTGTCGGCCCACGGATTCCAGATGACGCTGCTCGCCGAGTTCTGCTTCTCGATGACGAGCACGCGCCCAAGTGCCTCGTCGATCACGCGTACGGAGCCCGAGGACTCGTAGATGCGGTCGGTCTCGGCTAGGAAAGTGACGTTCCCGGACTGGACCTTGGTGGTCAGCCCATTCGCATCGGCCTGGTCGAGGTAAGAGCAGCCGTCCAGGCCCTCGACGACTACCCGGCGCACATCACCCACGCGGTAGTAGGCGTGCAAAGCCTCCTCGAAGGAGAACGGCTGCTCGTCGCGGTTCACCACGGTAAGCGCCAACTGCAACGTTCGCCCGAGCCGGATCTCGTACCGAGCCGAGAATGCGGAGGGGAAGTTCGGTTCGGCTCTCCCGTCGCCGCTGAGTTCAAACACCGCGGTCGCGTCGTCACCGTCGGTACCGGCATCGACGATGCGCCAGGGCTGCGTTCGTGCGAAGCCGTGAGCGGGAGTGAGATCCCCGGATCGTCCGGGCCCGAACCACGGGAACACGATCGGCACCCCGCCCCTGATCGCCACGCCCGGCATGAACCGCGCGAGGGCACTGACCCACAGCACGGGTGCGTGCCCCTCGGGCGTCCAAGACGTCAGGTGCGCTCCGTGCTCGTAGACAGCCCCGGTGCCACCCGCTGCGGAAAGCACGACGGGCGCCGGCAGGCTCATGCCTTGGCCGCCACAGCCGCGATGCGGTCGCGCCGCTGCGTCCAGCCGAACACGAGCCCGACGAGAACGGCGAGGAGACCGGTCCACAGGAACACGGAGACCGTGGCACCGCCCATATCGGTCGCGCCACCGGCCAACTCGAGCGCCATCGCACCGATCACCACGGCCAGGCCGCCGATCGTGACCATGCACGTCAGCGAGACGCCCGACGCCTGGCCGGCCAGGTCCTCGGGCAACACGCTCTGCGTTGCCACGTTGGTGAAGGTGAAGCCCATGCCGAAGCCCAGACCGCAGATCAGGAGGGCGACGAGGTCGAGCGCAAGGTAGTCGGAGAGCGCCATGAGCACGAATCCGAGGCCCCCGACGATGATGCTGACCGCCATCACCTGGCCACCGGGGACCTTGCCCGCGAGCCGTCCAGAGATCGGCCCGCACAGCGCCTGAGCAATGGCCGCGCAGACGAACGCCAGACCCGCTTGAGCAGCCGACAGCCCGTAGACCTGCTGGAACTTGATCACCGTGACGATGATGAAGATTCCGAAGCAGCCGTTGGCGAAGCTGCCGGCTCCGACCAGCGACCAGAACGAGCCCTGGCGCATGAGGTCGCGACTGACCATCGGCCACGGAGCCTTGCGCTCGTGCAAGAGGAAGGAGACGAGCGCGACGATCCCGACCACCAGCAACGCGATGGTCGAGAGCACCAGGAACCCGACCCCCGAGATGGCATCGATCCCCAGGCTGATCAGGCCAACCGCGATGACGATGAGCCCGGCACCGAGCCAGTCGAGCTGGCGAAGGCGGTGACCTCCGGCTTCCTTCGTGTTGACGAGAGTGCGGCTTCCCCAGGCGAGCGCGACGATGGCCACTGGCACGTTGACGAAGAACACCCAGCGCCATCCGACGGAGGACGCGAGAGTGCCACCGAGCAGAGGCCCGATCGCCGTTCCCACCGCGGCGATCGCCAGCAGCATGCCAAGAATCCGCGGCCTAATCGCGGGATCGGTGGCGTTCGTGACCAGCGAGAACGCGACGGGCAGGATCATCGCGCCACCGATGCCCTGGAGGACTCGGAAGGCCACCAGCATCTCCGAGCTTGTCGACAGGCCGCAGGCCAAGGAGGCGAGACCGAAGACCGCGACACCGGCCATGAGCACGCGCTTGCGGCCGATCAGGTCGGCCAGCCGACTGGCCGGGATCATCAGCGAGCCGAGCGTGAGCATGTAGCCGCTCAGAGCCCACTGCAGGTCCGTCGTCGTGGTGCCGAAGTCGCGGGCGATGACGGGCAGCGCGAGGCCGAGGGAGAAGAAGTCGATCTGGATGCACACCAGTGCGAGTGCGACGGGAAGGAACGGAAGGAACGCCTTCCCGATTGGCGGCCGCGCGCTGCTCACGGCACCACCACCGCCTTCGCTCCGAGTGCAATTGCCGTCGCCTGCCACACGATCCACGTCGAGACACCCGCGGAGGTGCCCGTCGAGTACGCGCGCAGGGCATTCACGTAGGCCGGACGTCCCATCTCGAACATGCCGTGCTCGGGAATGCTGAACAGCGAGGGATCAACGCCTCGGCTGGCAAGAACCAGGCGGACGGAGGCCCGCGCCAGGAGTCCCGAGCCCCAGGCGAACGGGCGGACCGACGCGAGCTCGGCGTGCGCAATCGCTGCCACCACGAGAGCGGGTGCTTCGGTGGGCTCGGTGAGCAGTTGCGCGAGTCCGGTGAGTCGCTGCGCCGCTGCGGGAGCCGACAGCAGCGGGCCGAGATTGAGCGGATCGTCGGCGACATCGTTGCTCCGCGGACGGCCGAGCTCGTCGGCAGGAACGAATCCGTGCGCCACGATCGCGTTCAGGTGAGCCAGCGCCTGCAGCGGTGACGTCGAGAACACGTCCACCTGGCCCGGGATCTCGCCGGTCAGGCGCAGCGCCGCCTCGAGGACCCGGCCCATGGGCGAGGAATCCGTCACGGCGAGGTCCGCGCCATCGATGGCCGCCGAGTCGCGGGCGCCGCGCTCGACCGAGGCCGCTGCGACGTCCGCGGCGGCCGAGCGGATATCCCGGCGCCACAGGAGCGCGTCGACCTCACCGCGCGCAGCAGCGACGGCCGCGGCAACCTCGACATCGGTCGCGAGAGCGGCGAGCGGATCGGCTGATCTGGCGCGCACGGGTCGACGCTAGTGCCACGCGGCGAATCAGGGTTGGCTAGGTTGCGAGTCATCGACGGTGGAAGGGGCGACGTGAGCCACGAGGCGCTAGAGAACTTGCTGCATGAGGACCGGGTGTTCCCGCCGTCCGCGGAATTCGCGGGCCAGGCGAATGCGACGGCTGCGTTGTATGACGCGGCGTCGGCGGACCGGCTGGCGTTCTGGGCCGAGCAGGCGGGCGCGCTGGACTGGGCCGAGCCGTTCGGGGAGGTGCTGGACTGGTCGAACGCCCCGTTCGCGCGCTGGTTCGTGGGCGGCAAGCTCAACGTGTCCTACAACTGCGTGGACCGGCACGTGGAGTCCGGGCATGGCGATCAGGTCGCGATCCGGTTCGAGGGCGAGCCCGGTGACCGCCGCGACGTGACGTACGCGCAGCTGCAGGTCGAGGTGGCGCGCGCGGCGCATGCACTGGCCGAGCTGGGCGTGGTCGCTGGCGACCGGGTGGCGATCTATATGCCGATGATTCCCGAGGCGATCGTGGCGATGCTGGCGTGCGCGCGGATCGGTGCCCCGCATTCGGTGGTGTTCGCCGGGTTCTCCGCCGAGGCCCTGCGCAGCCGGATCGACGACGCGCAGGCGAAGGTGGTGATCACCGCCGACGGGCAGAACCGGCGTGGGTCGGTGATGGCTCTCAAGCCGGCGGTCGACGAGGCGGTGGCGGCGTCACCATCGATCGAGCACGTGCTGGTCGTCAAGCGCACCGGCAACGACGTGGAGTGGACCGAGGGCCGCGACGTGTGGTGGCACGACATCACCGAGCGCCAGGCCGATACGCACGCCCCGGAGTTCTTCGACGCGGAGCACCCGCTGTTCATCCTGTACACCTCGGGTACCACGGGGAAGCCGAAGGGGATCCTGCACACCTCGGGCGGGTACCTGACGCAGGCGGCGTACACGCACCGGGTCGTGTTCGACCTGAAGCCCGATACCGACGTGTACTGGTGCACCGCGGACATCGGCTGGGTCACCGGGCACTCCTACATCGTGTACGGGCCGCTGGCGAACCGGGTCACGCAGGTGGTCTACGAGGGCACCCCGGACACCCCGGGCAAGGACCGGTTCTGGGACATCGTCGAGCGGCACCGGGTGTCGATCCTGTACACCGCGCCGACGGCGATCCGCACGTTCATGAAGTGGGGAGACGAGCTGCCCGCCGCGCACGACCTGTCCAGCCTGCGCCTGCTCGGGTCGGTCGGCGAGCCCATCAACCCCGAGGCGTGGATGTGGTACCGCCACGTCATCGGTGGTGACCGGTGCCCGATCGTGGACACCTGGTGGCAGACCGAGACCGGCGCGATCATGATCGCCCCGCTGCCGGGGGTGACCGCGACCAAGCCCGGCTCGGCGATGGGACCCCTGCCCGGGATCGGCGCCCAGGTCGTCGACGACGCCGGCGTGCCCGTCGGCAATGGCGGGGGCGGGTACCTGATCCTGGACGAGCCGTGGCCGGCGATGCTGCGCGGCATCTGGGGAGACGACCAGCGCTACGTCGACACCTACTGGTCCCGTTGGGACGGGGTCTACTTCGCCGGAGACGGCGCCAAGCTCGACGACGACGGCGCGATCTGGCTGCTCGGTCGCGTCGACGACGTCATGAACATCTCCGGGCACCGCATCTCCACCACCGAGGTCGAGTCCGCCCTCGTGTCCCACCCCAAGGTCGCCGAGGCCGCCGTAGTGGGTGCCAATGACGACACCACCGGTCAGGGCATCGTCGCGTTTGTGATCCTCCGAGGCGGGGTAGATGGACACGATGGAGCCGCGATCAGCAAGGAACTGCGCGACCACGTCGCCCACGAGATCGGACCCATCGCCAAACCCCGACAGATCCTCGTCGTCGCCGAGCTGCCCAAGACCCGCTCGGGCAAGATCATGCGCCGACTCCTACGCGACGTCGCCGAGCACCGCACCCTCGGCGACGCCACGACACTGGCCGACCCGAACGTCATGGCACTCATCACCACCGGCCTCGCGACGAGCACCAACGAAGACTGACCCATGACCGAACGGGAGTTCCTGGGCCGTCCCACCCTGGGTGAGCGCGGCTGGCTGCAGGAGCAACTGCGCAACGAGACCGTCGGCGGTGTCCTTCTCCTTGTTGCTGCGGCAATCGCGCTGGTCTGGGCGAACTCCCCGTGGGGCGACTCGTATGCGGCACTCGTCGACCTGAAGGTCGGTCCGGTATCGCTTCACCTGGACCTGCCACTGGGCGTGTGGGCAGCCGACGGGCTGCTCGCGGTGTTCTTCTTCGTCGTCGGCCTTGAGCTCAAGCACGAGCTCGTGCTCGGCTCGCTGTCCAAGCCCACACAGGCGGTCGTACCGGTGGCGGCGGCGATCGGGGGCATGGCAGTGCCCGCGATCATCTTCGTCGTCATCAACTCCACGATGGCCGACGGATCCGTGGTGGGCTGGGGCATCCCGATGGCCACCGATATCGCATTCGCCCTTGCGGTGCTTGCCGTGGTGGGCAAGCGCCTACCGGTCGCACTACGCGCGTTCCTCCTGACCCTGGCCGTGGTCGACGACCTCGGCGCCATCACGGTCATCGCGATCTTCTACTCCGACCACTTCTCCGCCATCTGGTTCACCGCCGCACTCGCGACCTTCGTGATCTACGCATGGGCTCAGCGGCAACGGATCCGATCACCGCTCCTGTACGTCCCGCTGGTCCTGATCGGCTGGTACTGCATGCACGAGAGCGGCGTGCACGCCACCATCGCCGGGGTGGTGTTCGGCCTGCTGACGCGAGTGCGCCTGGATCCCGGCGAGGCGAAGTCCCCCGCCGACCGGCTCTCGCATCGCATCCATCCGCTCAGCGCCGGCATCTGCGTCCCTCTGTTCGCGTTCTTCGCGGCCGGCGTCGACTTCCGATCCGTCGGCCTTGGCGATTCCCTCGCCACCCCGGTCGCGATCGGCATCATCCTTGGCCTGGTCATCGGCAAGCCGATCGGCGTCTTCGGCGCGGCCTGGCTCACCGCCCGCTTCACCCGCGCAACGCTGAACCCGAACATCAACTGGCGCGACGTCGCTGCCGTCGGAGTACTCGCGGGCATCGGCTTCACGGTCGCACTGCTCATCACCGAACTCGCCTACGAGGGCGACTCCGGCCGCCTGGAATCGGCCAAGGTCGCCGTCCTGACAGCGTCAGTCATCGCGGCCGCACTCGCCGCCTTGGCGCTTCGACTGCGCAGTCGCCACTACGCCGAGGTCTACGCGCGCGAGGAGGCCGACGAGGACGGCGACGGAATCCCGGACGTGTACGGGGCGCCTGAGTCCCGATAGCCTGACTTACCTGACCAGTTGGAGGACCCCATGCCGCCCCAAGCACCGCCGTCCATCAAGGAACTTCTGACGAAGGCTGTCGCCGACAGCAAGCGGCTCGCCAATGCCCAGATGGCGCTCACCAAGGCAGAGATCAGCGAGTCCGGCGCACGCATGGGCCGTGGCGCAGGCCTGGGCATCGCCACCTTGGGCATCGTGTTCTTCTTCGTCATGTTCCTGCTCATCTCCCTGGCCCTGGTCCTGGTCCAGCTGGGCCTGCAGCCATGGGCGGGATTCCTCATCATCACCGGCGTTCTCCTCCTCACCGCGGTGATCACCGCCCTCCTCGCACGCAAGTCGTTCACCGACGTGAAGCCGCCGAGCCTGGCGATGGCCGAGTTCGAGAAGACGAAGGCGGCCCTCAGCGGCGCGCTCGCACCCGAGGCGGACGGCTCGACTGAGCTTCCCCCGCTCCCGGGCAACTAGCGAGTGCCGCTACCCGACCCAGAGACGTTCATCCGCGTCGCGGGTCCGTGGACCCATCGCGACGTGTCAGCGAATGGTTCGCGCTTCCACGTCGTCGACGCGGGTGACGGCCCGGCCGTGGTCCTCCTGCACGGCTTTCCGATGTTCTGGTGGACGTGGCGCCGACAGGTGGTCGCACTGGCGGAGGCCGGCTACCGAGTCATCGCCATGGACCTTCGCGGCTACGCGGGATCCGACCACCCTCCCGAGGGTTACGACCCGCGCACCTTGTCGGCCGACGTCGCCGGCGTCATCCGATGCCTGGGCGAGGAGGACGCGGTCATCGTCGGGCACGGATGGGGCGGACTCGTCGCATGGTCCACCGCGGTCCTGGAGCCGGACACGGTGCGTGCCATCGCTCCCGTCTCCATGCCCCACCCCCGTCAACTGAGGCGAGCGCTCCTGCGTCGGGGCCAGCAGCGTTCGGCGATGAGCTACTCGCGCAGCTTCCAGCTTCCCTTCGTTCCCGAGAACAGGCTCGCCGCGCGCGACGGACAGCGCATCGCCGATCTCATCAACGCGTGGTCGCACGAGAAGGACTGGCTCGACGAGCGGACCACCGATGCCTACCGTGCCGCGTTCGTGCGCTGGCCCACCCCGCACACCGCTGTCGAGTACCACCGCTGGGCCGCTCGCTCGTCGATTCGACCCGACGGACTGTCGTACATGTCCCTGATGGAGGCGCCGATCCAACGACGCGTCCTGCAGGTTCACGGTGCTCTTGATCCGATGATGCTGCCGACGTCTGTCGACGGAAGCGAGCAGTACGTTCGTGGCGGCTACGAGCGGGTCGACCTGCCCTGCGGTCACTTTCCGCACGAGGAACTGCCCGACCAGTTCAACGCGTCGCTCCTGGCCTGGCTCAAGGACGTCGTCAGCACATGAGCCCGGAGCGGCAACGGGACTCCCTAGGGCGGCCGCTGCCCGACGATGCCGATCCTGGTCTCGTCGTTCCCGGCGTTTCTATCCGTGCGACGCTCTCGGACGAGCAGGCGTGGACGGAGGCGATGGCCTTCCTGGAGTCCGGGCATCCGTTCCACGCGCACGAGGTCTTCGAGCTCAGGTGGCGCCTCGTGCCTGCGGACTACAGGCCCGCGTGGCAGGCGCTCGCCCAGTGGGGAGCGGCACTGACGCACGAGGCCCGCGGTAATCCCAAGGGCGCAGCGTCAGTGGCGTCTCGAGCGCTGGCGAACCTCGATGCGGCCGAGCGGATTCCGGACTGCGTCGATGCGACGCTCGTCCGCGACTCCTGCGTGCGACTGTCCCTACTTCGCGGCTGATCCGCGCAGCAACGCGTCGAGCATGTCCGCGAACGTCTGCTCGGGATCGGCAGTGAACGCGATGCCCGCGAGCTCGAGGAGAACGCCGCCGTGCATGCCGTTCCAGAACTGCTGAGCAACCTCGACCTCGTCGCGCCGCTCGAGAAGTCCCGCGTTCATCGCGTCATCGATGCGGCTGACGAGGACTGCGAAGGTACTCGCGGCAGTCTCGAGCGCCTCCTCGGATAGATCGAGCTCGAGCATCTGCTTGAACATCAATTGGTACAGGTGCGGGTGCGCGATCGCGAACAGCCGGTACGCCTGGCATCCGGTGCGGATTCGCTCGATGGCGTTCGGTCCGCTCGCCGTGTTGATGCTCGCGAGCAGCTCGGCGAATCCCCTGACGAAGATCGCTTCGATCAGTCCCGTCTTCCCGCCGAACTTCGAGTAGACGCCCATCGGGGCGACCTCCGCGCGAGCGGCAACAGCGCGCACCGTCATCGCCTCTGCGCCGTCCTCCTCGAGGATCTCGAGCGCGGCATCGAGGAGCGAATCGGTCACGTCGGCACTGCGTGTGCGTGTCCTGGGTGGCACTTGCGCTCGACTCATGGATCTAGTATAACGTGCCATATTACTAGAACAACGTTCTATAGGAGTCGAGCATGAACCAGACCAATCCTCGCCGCTGGGCGATCCTCGCGGTGCTGTGCCTGTCGCTGCTCATGGTCGTCATCGACAACACGATCGTGAACGTGGCGCTGCCCACGCTCAGCTCGGACCTTGATGCCTCGATCACGGACCTGCAATGGGTGGTCGATGCGTACACCCTGGTGTTCGCCGCCCTGCTGCTTGCCTTCGGACACCTCGGCGATCGATTCGGCCGCAAGCGTGCCCTGCAGCTCGGCCTCGTGCTGTTCGCCGGCACGTCACTGCTCGCCGCCTTCGCGACAACGTCAGGGCAGCTCATCGGGGCACGCGCGCTCATGGGCGTCGGCGCTGCGCTCGTCTTCCCGGCCACGCTGGCGATCCTCGTCAACGTCTTCACCGAACGCAAGGAGCGAGCGACCGCAATCGGCATCTGGTCCGCGTGCACCGGGCTCGCTGTCGCGCTTGGACCCGTGACCGGCGGCTTCCTGCTGGAGCACTTCTCCTGGGGCGCGATCTTCCTGGTCAACCTCCCGCTCGCGGCGATAGCGCTGGCACTCGGCGCGATCCTCGTGCCGAACTCCAAGGACCCCGATGCCGGCCGCATGGACTACCCGGGACTGCTGCTGTCAGCTTCCGGCATCGCGCTGATCGTCTGGGCGATCATCGAGGCACCGGGGCGCGGGTGGACGTCGCCTTCGATCATGCTCGCAGGGTCCGTCGGTCTTCTGCTGATCGTGTTCTTCGCGTGGTGGGAGCAGCGCCTCACGCATCCCCTGCTCGACGTCACCTTGTTCAGGAACCTGCGGTTCACGGCAGCGAGCCTGTCCGTGACGACCGCGTTCTTCGCGTTGTTCGGCTTCATCTTCCTCATCACGCAGTTCCTGCAGATCGTGCAGGGCTACTCCCCGCTCGAGGCCGGACTACGCACTCTCCCGTTCGCAATAGCGACGGGCGTCACCTCCCCGCTGGCCATGCTGGCCGTCCGGCGCTGGGGCACCAAGCTCGTCGTCGCCAGCGGCCTGGCCGTGATGTCGCTCGGCTTCGTCGCGGCCTCCTTCGTCGAGGTCGACACGCCCTACGTCGGCCTCACGTTGTTCAGCATGGTGCTGATGGCGATCGGCCTGGGACTGACCACGGGCCCGGCGACCGAGTCGATCATGGGAGCGCTGCCCGCCGCCAAGGCGGGCGTCGGCTCCGCGGTCAACGACACGACTCGGGAGATCGGCGGGACGCTCGGTGTCGCCGTTGTCGGCTCGGTGTTCGCGAGCGTCTACGGCTCGGCGATGCTCGACGCGCTGCGTCCGCTCGGCTTGCCGGCCTCCGTGCTGGAGACGGCCGAAGGATCGATCGCCGCGGCGATCGCTGTCGCCGGCGACCTGCCGGGGGACGCCGCGGCAGCGGTGACAACCGCAGCGCAGAACGCGTTCATCGACGGCCTGTCGACCGGATCGCTCGTTGCGGCGGCCGTCGCCGGCCTGGGTGCGGTCGTCGCGCTGCTCCTCCTGCCAGCCCGGCATGCAGCACAGACCCCAGCGGACGTCCCCGCCCTCGTCGACGCCCCTTGACTGTTTGTCCCGGATCCCGGGACAGACAGTCAAATCTGGGCGTTCCGGGGCGGAATTCGTCAATCTGTCCCGGGATCCGGGACAAACGGAATGGATTAGTTGCGCAGGTTGCAGGTGCCGGTGTCGACGGCCTCGGTTCGGTCGGCACTGGCCTGGACCGCAGGCTCGAGCTGGGCGGCCGTCAGCGCGTAGCCGACCGACGCCAGTTGCTCGTCGGACCCGAACACCATCCCCAGTACCCGCCCGTCCAGATCGAGCAGTGGCCCGCCGGAGTTGCCGGGCAGGACCGTTCCCCGCACGACGTAGACCTCGCGGTCGACACCGGCATTTCCGTAGATGTCGTCACCGCGAGCGGTGACCACCGTTCGCACGCGGGCCGGCTCGGCGCGGAACGGGCCGCCCTCGGGGAACCCGGCGATGACGGCCGAGTCTCCGGACTGCGCTGGATCGGCAGAGAACTGCAAGGGGCGCGCGTCCAGTCCGGGAACGTCGAGCACCGCGACATCGGTCTGCGAATCGAAGTAGACCACCGTCGCGGGAAGGCCCTCGTCGCCAAGGCGGACCTGGACGATCGGCGAAGGAACACCGGCGACAACGTGCGCGTTGGTCAGGACCCTGTTGGGGCCGAACGCGAAGCCCGATCCCGTGACCGACCCACGGCACTGCGGGGTGTTCCCGCTGACCCGGAGGATCGAATCACGCGCAGCTGCGATCGGGAGTGAGTCGACCGCGGCATCGGGCTCGGCAACATCGGGGCCGGTGATCTGTGCAAAGCCCGAGAAGACGCGCGGCACGGCCGTCGAGCTCACGAGGTCTCGAAGGCTGCCGAACGCGTTGCGCACCTGCGGCGGAACGATCGAGTCCAGCGCCACGAGGACCTTCGACTCGGTCATCTGCTGCGACACGGACGACGCGGGGAGATAGGCGATCGCGCTCGCGACGATCCACGTGACCACGGCAAGCGCGAGGATGTTCAGCGCTGCGCCGGCCGCGTTGTCGACCACGCGTGCCGGTTGCCACGTCATGGATCCGCGCAGCATGCTGCCGAGGATCGATGCCCCCAACTGGCCGGCCAGGGCGAGCACGAGCACGCCCCCGGCGACCGCGAACCCTCGGGCGATGTCCGACAGCCCGGTGTTCGCGAGGATCGGCGGCAGGATGAAGGCACCGAGGAGCCCGCCGCCGAGGAAGCCCGCAAACGACAGCACGCCGGCAACGAAGCCCCGGCGCCAGCCGGCAATCGCGAAGACGATCAAGGCCCCGATAAGCACCCAGTCGACGATGTTCACGAGCGTGCCGTCATGGGTCGGGCGTCTCCACCGGAAGTGGGACGAGCCGCGACTCGTCCCACGGCACCGACCAGCCCAGGCGGTCCAGGAGGCCGGCGATGATGCCGCCCGTGAAGCCCCAGACGATCATGCCCTCGACCTCGAAGCCTGGACCGACGTAGCCGGACGGATGCAGCACCCGGCAGCGATTCGCCGGATTCGCGAGTGCCTCGATCGACACGCGATGGACGCTGGCCACCTCGGCCGGGTCCTGCGCGCGCACGTCCGAAGGAACGCGCCACCACCCCAGGACAGGGGTGACGACGTAGCCGGTGATCGGCACCCACAGGTCCGGCAGGGCTCCGAACACGACCACACCGGCGGGATCAAGGCCCGTCTCTTCCTGGGCCTCGCGCAGTGCGGCGGCCGCGGCGTCCTCGTCGTCCTCGTCGATCGCCCCGCCCGGGAACGCCGGCTGTCCGGCATGCGACCGCATGGTGCTCGCCCGCTGGATCAGCAGGAGGTCACGAGCGTCGCCGAACAGGACGAGAACCGCGGAGTGCCGGCCCTCGCCGTGCGGCGGGATGAATCGGGTGAGGTCCGAGGCCTGGAGACCGGCAACTACGCCCGCCACGTCCTGCAGCCACTCGGGCAGCAGGGGGACCACTGACAGGTCGGCCGACCCGGACCTCGCCCAGTCCGCCATCAGGCTCGCCCCGAGTCCTTGACGAGCTTCGCCGCCACGATCGGGTCGGTCGGACCCTCGCCGAACGACGGGCACAGGCGCGCGACCGGGCACGCTCCGCACGCCGGACGCACCGCGTGACACCGGCGGCGTCCGTGCCAGATGACGCGGTGCGACATGAGCGTCCAGTCCTTGCGGGCGAACAGCTGCTGCAACTCGAGCTCGACCTTCACCGGATCGGTCTCCTCGGTCCAGCCGAAGCGACGGGCCAGCCGGCCCAGGTGGGTGTCGACCGTGATGCCGGGAATCCCGAAGGCGTCGCCGAGCACCACGTTCGCCGTCTTGCGTCCCACTCCCGGCAGGGTCACCAGGTCGACGAGGCGGGCAGGGACCTCGCCATGGAACCGTTCGCACAACTGCTGGCCCAGGTGCTGAAGCGTCTTCGACTTCTGCCGGAAGAATCCGGTCGGCGCGATGATCGCCTCGAGATCGCCAAGGTCCGCGGCTGCATAGTCGGCTGCGGATCGATAGGCCGCAAAGAGCGCGGGCGTCACCTTGTTCACCCTCTGGTCCGTGCACTGCGCGCTCAGGATCGTCGCGACGAGCAGTTCGAGGGGGTTGCCGAAGTCGAGTTCGCAGTGCGCGTCGGGGTAGGTCTCCCCCAGGACGGCGACGATCTTTCGGGCCCGCCGGCGACGCGTGGCAAGGTCCACGTCAATCGCACGGCTGGGGGTCATGCCGCAAGCGTATGTCGGCGACCCGCCCCCGCCCCCGAGGCCGCATGCGACACAATGCGGCTAGTAGGAACCGGGAGCGACGCGGAAGGAGCCGGCATGGACGACGTCTTTATGCAGGCGCCGCTTTTCGCGGCTCTCGATCCCGAGGGCGCTACCGCGCTGCGCGCGTCCTTGAAGGAGACAGTGGTCGGCAAGGGCGAGGCCCTGTTCAACGAGGGCGAGCCCGGTGACCGGATGTACGTCATCCTCGAGGGCAAGGTGAAGCTCGGCCAGACTTCGAGCGACGGCCGAGAGAGCCTCCTGGGCGTGCTCGGCCCCGGCGAGATGTTCGGCGAGCTGAGCCTGTTCGATCCCGGCATGCGCACCTCAACGGCCACCGCGTTGACCGACGCCGTCGTCCTGGGAATGGGCAACGAGCAGCTGCGGCCATGGCTGGCGGGACGACCCGAGGTCGCCGCCGCGCTGCTGCAGGCATTGGCCCGCCGCCTTCGTCGCACGAACGAGGCGATGGCCGACCTCGTCTTCTCCGATGTCCCCGGCCGGGTCGCGAAGGCGCTGATGGACCTGGGCGAGAAGTTCGGCACGGTGACCCCCGACGGACTGATGGTCACCCACGACATGACTCAGGAGGAGCTGGCCCAGCTGGTCGGCGCCTCCCGCGAGACTGTCAACAAGGCACTGGCCGACTTCGCGCAGCGCGGCTGGATCCGCCTTGAGACCCGCCAGGTGCTGATCTTGGACGTCGAGCGACTGGGCCGCCGCGCCCGTTAGCTAGTGGGCGGCGAGGAAATCCAGCTGCGCGCGGACCGTGAGCTCCGCGTACGGCCACACCGCCACCGGAACGTCCGCGTAGACGATCTCCACGATCGACCGAGGATCGGTGACGCCGGACGCCACCACCGCGCCGACCTCGGCGAGGCGCTGCATCCGGTGCTCGAGGTAGTCGTCGATCGCTCGTCCCGGATCGTCAAGTGCGGGACCGTGGCCAGGCAGGATCCTGGCGACCTGCTCGAGATCGACGAGCTCGCGCAACCGGCGCAGGCTGTCGAGATAATCGCCGAGGCGTCCGTCGGGCCACGCGACGAGGGACGACCCGCGGCCCAGCACTGTGTCACCGGTCAGCACCGAGCCGTCGTGCGGAACCACGATCGAGACGCTGTCCGCGCTGTGACCGGGCGTTCCCACGATGTCGAGCGTCCAGCCGCCGAGGTCGATGACATCGCCGCCTCGCAGCCCTTCGGCCCCGAGCTGATGCTCGGGATCGAGTGCGCGCACTGGCACTCCTAGGGACTCCCCAAATGCCCTCGCGCTCTCCGAGTGGTCGACGTGGCCGTGCGTGAGGAGGACGAGAGCGACCCCACCGCGAGCAGCGGCGAGATCGCGAACGGACGCAAGATGCAAGGGATCATCAGGTCCGGGGTCGACGACGACGACCGCATCGCTGTCCGGGCCGGTCAGCAGCCAGGTGTTCGTGCCGTCGAGTGTCGCGGGCGACGCGTTCGGCGCGAGCACGCAATACGACGAGTCGGTCACCGCACCGCTGGACCATGGCGCCGTTGATCCCTGCAACGGGAGCACCCGCCCGCTCACGGCCGCCCTTCCGTGTCGTGCACCAGCGCCCAGGTCGTCGTTCCGTCGTCGTGGTTCGTCCTGACCGGCAGCAACGGGACAACGTTCCGCGCGCCGGCGTCAGCCAGCATCCCGGCGCAGTCCCCGAACCCGGCGAGGTAACGCAGCATGGTGATCGTCGGCGGAAGCATGGCCATGCCTCCCGCATCGAACTTCTCGACAGCAGCAGCTGCGGGGATCCAGTCGGCGTGATCTGCCTCGGTTGTCGTCAGCTGCGCATCCTGGCCCGCCGGCAGGAGCGCGGCGAAGAAGCGCACGTCGTAGCGGTGGCTCTCGAACTCCGGAGTTACCCAGTGGTCAGCGATCGGCATCACGGCCGCGTCGATCACTATTCCGCCATCGACTCCGGCCAATGCGAGCACGACCCCGGTCTCCTCCTGCGTCTCGCGCACGGCGCAGGCGTAGAGCGCCCGCATGTCCGACTCGTGGGCGCTCGCCCGCCTGGCCAGCCTTCGCGCTTCTGAGTCGGGGCCGACGAACGTCACGTCGATCTCGTAGTCACGGCTGTCGACGCGACCGCCAGGGAACACGTGCATGCGCGGCGCGAACGCCATCGTGGTCGCGCGTCGCATGATGAAGGCCTCGACACCGCGATCGCCATCTCTCACGAGAACGACGGTCGACGCGGGGACGGGCTGACCTGCCACCTAGTTTGCGATCTCGACGATCATCTCGATCTCGACCGGTGCGTCCATCGGCAGCGCGACGACGCCGACCGCGGAGCGCGCATGGATCCCGGCATCGCCGAATGCTTCCTTCAGCAGGTTGCTCGCACCGTTTATGACCAGAGGCTGCCCGGTGAAGTCCGGTGCGCTCGCCACGAAGCCGACAACCTTGACCACGCGGACGACGCGATCGAGATCGACGACCGACTTCACCGCGGCCAGCATGTTCAGTGCCGAGATGGCGGCGAGCTCGGCCGCTCGCTCGGGCGTGACGTCCGAGCCAACTTTCCCCGTATCCGGCAGCACGCCATCCACGAAGGGCAGCTGTCCTGCGGTGAAGACGTAGTTGCCGCTGACGATCGCCGGAACGTACGCGGCCAGCGGCGGGACGACAGTCGGCACGGTGAGCCCGAGGGCGGCCAGGCGATCTTCGACAACGGACATGGCTCAGCTCTCCTTCGACCGCTTGAGGTAGGCGACCATGTTCTCCGAGTTCGGGCCCGGCACGACCTGCACGAGTTCCCAGCCGTCCTGGCCCCACGTGTCGAGGATCTGCTTGGTAGCGTGGACGAGCAGCGGAACGGTGACGTACTCCCAGGTGGTCATGACCCGACCCTAGCCCGTCCTGCTTGACGGGCCGCAGCGGATTAGGGTGACTGAATGACTGCCGCGGCCACTGCTGCCACTGAAGCGCGGGCGGCGCGTAAGTGGCCAGGCGTCAACCTGCACGTCGTGTCGGGCAAGGGCGGCACCGGCAAGACCACCATGGCTGCGGCGCTCGCTCTCGCGCTCGCGCGCGACGGGCGTCGAACGCTGCTCATCGAGGTCGAGGGCCGACAGGGCATCGCGCAGCTCTTCGACACACCTCCCCTGCCTTACGAGGAGCGCAAGATCGCGGTCGCGCCAGGTGGCGGAGAGGTGTGGGCGCTCGCGGTCGACGCCCAGGAGGCGTTGCTCGACTACCTCGAGTCCTTCTACAACTTGCGTCGAGCCGGCGCTGCGCTCAAGAAGATGGGCGCCGTCGACTTCGCGACGACGGTGGCGCCGGGCCTGCGTGACGTCCTGCTCACCGGAAAGGCCGTCGAGGTCGTCCGGCGCAAGGAGAAGCGTGGTGCCGACGCGTACGACGCGGTCATCCTCGACGCGCCGCCCACGGGTCGCATCACCAAGTTCCTGAACGTCAACTCGGAAGTGTCCGGGCTGGCAAAGGCCGGCCCGATCCGCAAGCACGCGGACCTGGTCATGGGCGTCATCGCTTCTCCGCAGACACTCGTGCACCTCGTCACGCTGCTCGAGGAGATGCCCGTGCAGGAGACGATCGACGGCATCGCCGACCTCGAGGCGAACGACCTGCCCGTCGGTGGCGTGATGGTCAACATGACCCGACCGCCCCTGCTGACCGACGCGCAGCTGCTGATGGCCGAGAACCAGACGCTGCCGGCTGCCGCGATCCGCTCGGCACTGGCCGTTGCCGGGCTTTCCGCGCACAGCGACGAGATTCTCCCGGCCCTTGCGGTCGAGGCTTCCGACCATGCCCAGCGAGTGGCGCTGGAGCGCCGCGAGATGGCGCGTATCGAGGAGCTGGATCTGCCCACGTTCGTCCTGCCGCTGCTCCCCGGTGGCGTCGACCTCGGCGGTCTCTACGAGCTCGCCGACATCCTCACCGCGGCGGGCGTTCGATGACGCGCTCCACGTTCGCGAAGGCCCCTGCACTGCGCATCGACGAGATCCTCGCGAATCGCGACATTCACATCATCGTGTGCACGGGCGCGGGCGGCGTCGGCAAGACGACAACGGCGGCGGCGCTGGGACTGCGCGCGGCCGAGGCCGGACGCGATGTGTGCGTCCTCACCATCGATCCGGCGAAGCGACTTGCGCAGGCCATGGGCCTGACGTCCTTGGACAACACTCCGCGGCAGGTGCCCGGCGTGTGCGCGGAGGACGGCTCGGGCTCGCTGTTCGCGATGATGCTCGACATGAAGCGAACCTTCGACGAGGTTGTCGAGGGCCACGCCGATCCCGCTCGGGCGCAACAGATTCTGACCAATCCCTTCTACCAGACGCTGTCGTCCTCCTTCGCCGGTACGCAGGAGTACATGGCGATGGAGAAGCTTGGCCAGCTGCGCGTTCGTGCCGAGGAGGAGGGCACGTGGGACCTCATCGTCGTCGACACCCCGCCCTCTCGAAGCGCCCTCGACTTCCTCGACGCGCCCGCACGCCTTGGCTCGTTCCTCGACGGTAGGTTCATCCGCATCCTCACTGCTCCCGCGCGCGGGGCCGGCAAGGGCATCGGGCGCATCGTCGGCATGGGCTTCAGCCTTTTCACGGGAATCCTCAGCAAGATCCTCGGCGCTCAGGTGCTCAACGACGTCGGCTCGTTCGTCGCCGCGATCGACACGACGTTCGGCGGCTTCCGGGAGCGCGCGGATGAGACCTACGCCTTGCTCAAGGACTCCGGCACGTCGTTCGTGGTGGTCGCTGCTCCCGAACGCGACGCACTTCGCGAGGCCGCCTACTTCGTCGAACGCCTGCGCACCGACGACATGCCCCTCGCCGGGCTCCTGCTCAATCGCGTGCAGCTGCTCGACGACGTCGGACTGACGGCCGAGCAGGCCGCGGCCGGCGCCCAGACGCTGACCGAGCTGTCGGGCGATTCAACGTCGCAGGAGGCACAGACGCAGCGACTGACGGCCGCGCTCCTCTCGCTGCACGCGCAGCGCATGGGCATCGCGGGGCGTCAGCAGCATCTCGCAGACCGATTCACCGCTGCCCATCCGGGCGTGCCCGTGAGTTCGGTACCCGCTCTCGCCGAGGATGTTCACGATCTCGACGGGCTGCGGATGATCGGCGACCTGTTGGCTCAGTCGCTCTAACGAGCGGACCGACTAGCTCGCGCGCTCGGACGTCCCGGTGAGGATGTGCTGGCGCTCGTACTCATCCTGAGCCGTCTGCAGCAAGTGACGCCACGAGGTCACGTTGGGCCGACGGCGCAGGAGCGCGCGGCGCTCGCGCTCGGTCATGCCGCCCCAGACGCCGAACTCAACGCGGTTGTCGAGCGCGTCGGCCAGGCACTCGGTGCGCACCGTGCAGGCGACGCAAATGGCTTTGGCTCTGTTCTGGGCCGCTCCCTGAACGAACAGGGAGTCCGGATCTGTCGTGCGACATGCCGCCTGCGTGGCCCAATCGGTGTCCAAAGTCATGCTGCGTGCACACCCCTGTCCTGTTCATGTGTCGGCCGTCACCTTTTCAGGTGTCGGCGGACGTTACGCCCAGATGAACACTCGCAGAAAGGCTATAATGAACTAGCCCTATCTAGCCATATCTGTGCATATGTGGGACCGGCGTGACGCAGGAGCCTCGGCGGATGCGCCCCTGCACTGCAAACGGAACCAAGGCGCTTACTCTGAACGTCTGATGAGCATGCTCCAGCCGCCGGGTCGCCGCCCCGGGCCACTAGGAATTCTGGCCCGGTTGGGCGGAATTTTGGCGAGCGCGATCGTCGCCGGCGTCCTGGTCGGCTTGATGTTCACGCCCTTCGTCGGCGGCGTGGGCACGGTCACCCGCGATGTCATCAAGAACTTCGAGGATCTCCCGGACTCCCTGGCCACCCCGCCCCTCGCCCAGCGGTCGATGATCCTCGCGTCGGACGGCTCCCTGCTCGCGACGTTGTACTACCAAAATCGCGTCGAAGTTCCGCTCTCCAGCATCTCCCCGCTCATGCGCCAGGCCACGGTCGCGATCGAGGACTCTCGATTCCTCGATCACAACGGCGTCGACCTGCGCGGCATCCTCCGCTCGGTTGCCACCAACGCAGCTGCCGGAGGTATCGAGCAAGGCAGTTCGACACTCACGATGCAGTACGTCAAGAACGTCCTCGTCAATCAGGCCACGAGCGCGGAAGAACTCGACGCCGCACGAGGCGACAGTTCCACGCGCAAGCTGCGCGAAGTCCGATACGCACTCGGCCTGGAGAAGATCTTCACCAAGGCGCAGATCCTCGAGCGCTACCTGAACATCGCGTACTTCGGCGCGGGCGCGTACGGCGTCGAGGCTGCGGCGCGACGCTACTTCTCCAAGCCGGCGTCGGACCTCACCCTGGCGGAGTCCGCGACGCTCGCCGGCATCGTGAAGCAGCCGACCGCATACGACCCGCTCCGCAATCCCGAGCTGAGCACCACCCGGCGAAACGTCGTGCTCAAGCGCATGGCCGAGCTCGGCTACATCACGACTGCCGAGGCAGACCGGGCTGCGCTGCTGCCGATGACACGGGAGTTGAATCCCTCACTGGCGACCAACGGCTGCACGTCGTCCTACGCGCCATACTTCTGCGACTACGTGGTGCAGACGATCCGCGAGGACCCTGCATTCGGAACCACGCCTGAGGAGCGCGAGGCCTTCCTTCGTCGCGGCGGCTACACGATTCGCACGACTCTTGACCCCAAGGCGCAAACTGCGGCGTTCGACACCGTGACCGAGTACATCCCGACGAACGACGCCAGCCGGCGCGCGGCCGCAATCTCCATGGTCCAGCCGGGCACCGGCCAGGTTCTCGCCATGGCGCAGAACCGTGAGTGGGGAACGTCGGGTCGCGGAAAGACCACGTACAACTACAACGTGGGCACCGACATGGGCGGCACGATCGGCATGCAGGCCGGCTCGACCTTCAAGATCTTCACCCTTGCTGCGGCATTCGAGGACGACATCTCGCCGTTTGAGTACGTGGCGTCCTACAGCCCGAAGACGTTCGAGGACTTCACGAACTGCACGACGGGCGAGCCCTTCGAGCCGGTGACTGTGCGCAACTCGACGTCGTCGGGCACCTTCTCGATGCTGCAGGCGACCGCCTACTCCGTCAACACCTACTTCATGTCGATCGAGGAGCGCACTGGACTGTGCCGCCCGGCCGAGATCGCCGAGTCCATGGGCGTTCGCCTCGGCAACGGCGACCCGCTCCTGCGGGTCCCGTCGTTCACGCTCGGAACGATGGAGGTCACGCCGCTGGCGATGGCCAACGCATACGCAACGTTCGCGGCGCATGGCATCTACTGCAAGCCCGTGGTGATCCTCGACATCCGCGACCGCGACGGTGCTTCGATCCCGGTGCCCAGCGGCGATTGCACGCGAGTGCTCAAGCGGGAGGTCGCGGACAACGTCACGTACATGCTCAACGGCGTCGTCAACGGCAGCCTTTCTGGACGCACCGGCGCGGCCATGGCTCTGGACAAGCGCCAGGTTGCCGGCAAGACGGGAACGACGAACGACTCCGCTGCCGTGTGGTTCGCGGGCTACACGCCGCAACTGGCCGCAGCGGTCTGGGTCGGCGATCCGCGAGGTGGCTATGCCCACCCGATGAAGGACGTCACCGTCAACGGCACCTACTACTCGCAGGTCTTCGGTGGCACTCTGCCCGGGCCGATCTGGCGCGACGCCATGGAGGCGGCCCTCGCGGGTACGGAGCCCGAGGACTTCGACATCAAGAGCAAGTACGGATTCACGACTCGGGGACCGAACGAGTACGTCTACGTGCCCCCGGCCCCGACGAAGCCCGACGAGCCGAAGCCGCCAACCTTCGATAACGAAGAGCCGGAGACTCCAGCACCCGTGGATCCGGCACCGGTCGATCCGGCGCCCGTGGATCCCGCTCCGGTCGATCCGGCACCGACGTTCGCGCCGGCCGGCTAGCGGTCCTTCACATGCCGAGAGCGGACTTCACGAGCCCGGCGACCTGTCCGCCGTCGGCACGTCCCTTCACCTGCGGCTGCACGAGCTTCATGACCTGCCCCATCGCCTGACCTCCGGTAGCACCCGTCGCCGCAACCTCCGCGACAGCCGCGGCGACAATCGCCTGCACCTCGTCGTCGGACAGCCCCGCGGGCAGGTAGCGACCGAGCACGTCGAGCTCGAGGAGCTCTCGCTGAGCAAGCTCTGGACGGTTCGCCGACTCGTATGCCTCCGCCGACTCGCGCCGCTTCTTCGCCTCGCGTCCGAGGACGGTCAGCACGTCGTCGTCGCTCAACGCCCTCGCCTGCTTGCCGGCGACCTCTTCGTTGGTGATCGCCGAGAGCGCCATGCGGATGGTTGATGACGTCACTTCGTCGTGCGCCTTGATCGCGATGACGAGGTCGGACTGCAGTTGATCCTTCAGAGCGCTCATCTTCCTAGTCTCTCACCGCTCGTGCGACCATGTGCCATGCGCACTTCCACCGCCGCGGTTCTCGGCACCCTCGCTGCAGGGGCAGCCGGCCTGGCCTACGCGCGCTGGGAGGCGCAGAGTTTCCGGCTGCGTCGCGTGACCGTGCCGGTGCTTCCCGATGGCCAGCCGCAGATGAGCATCCTCCACCTGTCCGACCTGCACCTGGTTCCCGGTCAGACCAAGAAGCAGGACTGGGTCGCATCCCTGCGCGACCTGCGACCTGACGCGGTTGTCGTCACGGGCGACTTCCTGTCTCATCCCGATGCCGTCCCGCACGTGCTCGACACCCTCGATCCGATGTTCGACCTTCCGGGCGCGTTCGTGCTGGGGAGCAACGACTACTACGCGCCTCGGCCGATGAACCCGGCTCGGTACCTGCAGGGTCCGTCGGGCCTGGAGCCCAATCGACCGATGCTTCCGTTCGGCGACCTCGTCGACGGACTGACGACCAACGGCTGGCTCGACCTCGGCAATTCTCGCGCGACCATGAAGATCGATGGCCGCTACGTGGACGTGCGCGGTGTCGACGATCCGCACATCAGCCGCGATCGCTACGCCGACGTCGCCGGCCCCTTCGATCCTGACGCCGACCTCGCGCTCGGCGTCTCGCATGCCCCGTACCTGCGCATCCTTGACGGCATGTCGCAGGACGGCGCCGACCTCATCCTCGCTGGGCATACGCACGGAGGGCAGCTGTGCGTCCCAGGCGTTGGCGCGCTTGTCACCAACTGCGACCTGGATCGCAAGCGCGCGAAGGGCCTGTCCAGTCACGGCGACTCCGCGCTTCATGTGTCGGCAGGGCTAGGCACCTCGCCCTACGCGCCGATCAGGTTCGCCTGTCCGCCCGAGGCGACCCTGTTGACGCTAACCGCGAAATAGCGCTGAATAGGCGTTGATTGCGGGCTGTCCGCCAAGGTGCGCGTAAAGAACGTTGCTATCACTGGGGATTTCACCGCTCGTGACGAGATCGATCAATCCCGCCATCGACTTGCCCTCGTACACCGGGTCGATGATCATCCCCTCGAGGCTGCCTGACAGACGAATGGCATCCATCGTCGACTCGACAGGAATGCCGTAGTACGCCCCGGCCCAGCCCTCGAGCACGGTGATCTCGTCGTCTCGCAGTTCGCGTCCGAGCTCGATGAGCGCGGCAGTGTTGCGCGCGATGCGGGCAACCTGATCGCGAGTCGCCTCGATCTTCGCCGACGCGTCGATGCCCAGGACGCGACGGGGGCGGTCCTGGCCCGCAAAGCCGGCGATCATGCCGGCGTGGGTGCTGCCGGTGACGCTGCACACGATGATGGTGTCGAAGAAGACTCCCATCTCGGCTTCCTGCTGCTGGACCTCGTAAGCCCAGTTCGCGAATCCCAGTCCGCCAAGTCGATGGTCGGACGCCCCCGCGGGAATGCCGTAGGGGATGCCGCCGCGTTCGCGAACGTCGGACAGCGCGCGCTCCCAGCTGTCCCGAAAGCCAATGTCGAAGCCGGCCGGATCCAGGCGAACCTCGGCGCCCATGATCCGCGACAGCATGATGTTGCCGACGCGGTCGTTCACCGAGTCCGGCCAGTCGACCCACGTCTCCTGCACAAGCACGGCCTTCAGCCCGAGCTTCGCCGCGACGGCCGCCACCTGGCGGGTGTGATTGGACTGCACGCCACCGATCGAGACCAGGGTGTCCGCGCCCTGGGCCAGCACGTCGGGAACGATGTACTCGAGCTTCCGCGTCTTGTTGCCCCCGAATGCCAGGCCGCTGTTGCAGTCTTCCCGCTTCGCCCAGATCTGCGCACCACCCAGGTGAGCACTCAGACGAGGGAGATGATGGACCGGGCTCGGCCCGAACATGAGCGGGTAGCGCGGGAAGTCCTCAAGGGCCACGGAATCACCTTTCTCCTCGGTGACCGGACCCTATCCCGCACGCCGATCACCCGCCGGATCGAGCGCACGGCGTTCTCCGTTAGACTCCCGAGGGCCTTCGGGGTGTGGCGCAGCTTGGTAGCGCGCTTCGTTCGGGACGAAGAGGCCGTGGGTTCGAATCCCGCCACCCCGACGAGGAGGATGTTGAGGGCCGAGAGCACGCTCTCGAGCCCTCAACATCCGACGAGGAGGGGGTCGAGCCGCACAGCGGCGAGACCCCGACGACTAGCGACTTATGCAGGATTGCCACCGCTCCGCCTCTATTGACTATTGACAATATTTCTTGTCAATGGCTACGGTGACGACATGCGCGATGTTGAAGTCATCGAAAGAGCCGATGCCGCCGCTGCGGCCTTGGATCCGGTCCGGGCCAGGCTTCTGGGCGAGTTGGCCGTACCCGCGTCCGCGGCCGGACTCGCCGCGCGCGTCGGCATCTCGCGCCAGAAGGTCAACTACCACCTGAAGGCGCTCGAAGCGCACGGCCTGGTGGAACTGTCCGAGGAGCGCCAGCACGGGGGCATCACCGAGCGGGTGCTCCAGGCATCGGCGGCGAACTACGTCGTGTCGCCGGCCGCCGTCAGCGCGGACGCCGCCGACCCGGATGCCAATGCTGACCATCTCTCGGCGGCCTACCTGGTCGCGCTGGCCGGCCGCATGGTGCGCGAAGTCGGCTCCCTTGCCCGCCGCGCCGGAGCGTCCGGCAAGCGCGTGCCGACGCTGACCATCGATACCAAGATCGGATTTCGATCCGCAGCCGACCGAGCCGCGTTCGCGGACGACCTGACCGCTGCGGTGATCGACCTGGCCGCCCGCTACCACCATGACGACGGACTCCCGCACCGGCTCGTCGTCGCTGCGCACCCGCTACCCGAGGAGACCACATGAGCGCGACCCCGAACGTGCCGTACCGCCTGGAATTCAGCGTCGAAGTACCCGGCACGCCCGAGCAGGTCTGGCAGGCCGTCGCCACCGCGAGGGGCATGAGCGCCTGGTTCCTGCCGACCGAGCTGGAAGAACGCGAAGGCGGACCCATCCACTTCACGATGGGCCTAGAGATGGGCTCGGACGGCCACGTCACCGCGTGGGAACCGCCGCACCGCATCGTCTACGAGGAGGACTGGGCCGCCCTGATGGGCATGGACCCCGATGCCCTCAGCCCGCTTACCTCGCAGTTCCTCGTCGAGGCGCAGTCCGGCGGCACGTGCATCGTGCGCGTCACCAGCAGCGGCTTCGGGACCGGCGCCGAATGGGAGTCGGAGTTCTGGGAAGACATGGGCGCCAACTGGATGCCGTACTTCGACAACCTGCGTCTGTACCTGGCGCACTTTCCCGGCCAGGAAGCGACGATGCTCGAGGTGAGCGTCTCCCATACTGGCGACGCGGAGGCGTTCTGGTCGACCATGCACGAAGCGCTCGGACTCGGCGAGGTGGGTTCGGCGGTCGAGGTCCGCGGTGCCACGGGCACGGTCGAGCGCGTCGGGCAGCGGCAGACGCTGGTCCGCCTTACCGCGCCGGTTCCCGGGATGCTCAGCTTCTGGACGTACGGCGGCGAGGACGGCAGCGCGACCGCGGGCGTGCGTGCCTACCTGTTCTCCGCCGACGCGGCCGAGTACGTTCGGCGCGAGGAGCCAGGCTGGCAGGCCTGGTTGCAGGGGCTCATCGCGCCGGCCTGATCCTGCCGGCAGAAGAGACGAAAGCGCACACGGTACGTTCGGCGGGACGGGTTCGAAACCCGCCACCCCGACGAGGAGAACGTGATGACCGTCCCCGACCGCCGCCCGAAGAGGACCGAACTCGGTCCGGTCACGACGGCGTACGTCAAGTCGATGGGCTGGCGCTCCCTGAACCTGCATGCGCACATCTCCTTGGTCAACGGCTACATGTACGTCGAGGTGCCCAAGGCTGGCTGCGGCACGATGAAGGCGACGCTGGGCGGCCTCGAAGCCGCGCGCATGGGACCGGCCATGGTGGCGCGGGTGCAGGAGAACCCGCACGACCGCATGAAGGCCACGCCGTTCGTCAAGCCGTTCCAGCTGCCGCCGGCGATGCTCGAGGACGTGCTGACCTCCAGCGAGTTCGCGCGGTTCACCGTCGTGCGCGAGCCCGCGTCGCGCCTGCTGTCGGGCTACCTGGAGAAGGTGGGCCAGGGTCTCAAGCAGAGCCGCGGGATCGTCGAGGACCTGAAGTCATCGACGGGGCAGGAGATCGCGCCCGAGGACGTCACTCTCGAGCAGTTCGTCGACGTGGTGTCCGCGCAGGAGTCACGCGACCAGGATCCGCACTGGCGCCGCCAGGCCGATCACCTCGGCCTAGGCATCATCGACTACGACTCGGTGATCCACCTGGAGAACCTGGACGCCTCGTGGGCACGCATCGGGGAGCTGACCGGCATCGTTGACCTGCAGGAGCAGTTCTACTGCCGCAACTCCACTGGCGCCGGCGCGCGCATGGGCGAGTACTACTCCCCCGAGCTGCTCGCCAAGGTCGCCGACACCTATGCCCGCGACTACGACCTCCTGGACTACCCCCGCCCCGCCTAGCCAACCCGGCCAGATTTGAACCGCCTCCCGGGTCAAATCCGGCTTTCGCGCCCCGAATCGCCCTCAGAACACCGATTTGACCCGGGAGGCGGTTCAAATCAGAAAGTGGCGGCGACCAACTCGGCGATCTGCACGGCGTTGAGCGCGGCGCCCTTGCGTAGGTTGTCGTTGCTCACGAACAGCGCGAGACCTCGTCCGTCGGGCACTCCCGGATCCTGACGCAGCCGGCCCACGAAGGACGGGTCGGCGCCCGCGGCCTGAAGCGGAGTCGGGACCTCGGAGAGCTCGACGCCGACCGCGTCGGACAGCAGCTTCGTCGCCTGCTCGACGGAGATCGGACGATCGAACTCGGCATTGATCGACAGCGAGTGGCCCGTGAACACCGGCACCCGAACGCACGTGCCGGACACGAGCAGGTCGGGGATCTCGAGGATCTTGCGGCTCTCGTTGCGGAGCTTCTGCTCCTCGTCGGTCTCGAACGAGCCGTCGTCGACGACACTGCCGGCCAGCGGGATCACGTCGAAGGCGATCGTGCGCACGTACTTCGACGCGTCCGGGAAATCCACGGCCGACCCGTCGTGCGCGAGGGCGGCGATGTCCTGGCTGACGGCCTGGCGAACCTGGCCCTCGAGCTCCTCGACACCGGCGAGCCCGCTGCCCGAGACCGCCTGGTACGTGCTGACGACCAGACGCCGCAGTCCGGCCTCCGCATGCAGCGGACGCAGCACCGGCATCGCGGCCATGGTCGTGCAGTTCGGGTTGGCGATGATCCCCTTGCGCATCTGCGCGATCGCGTGCGGGTTCACCTCGCTGACGACCAGCGGCACGTCGGGATCCATGCGCCAGGCCGACGAGTTGTCGATGACGACGGCACCGGCGGCCGCGTACTTCGGCGCGAGCTCCTTCGACGTCGCGCCGCCCGCGGAGAACAGCGCGATGTCGATGCCCGAGACGTCCGCGGTCGCGGCGTCCTCCACCACGATCTCGGTGCCACGCCACGGCAGCGTGGTGCCGGCCGAGCGCGCGGATGCGAAGTAACGGATGCTCTCGAGAGGGAAGTCACGCTCCTCGAGGATGGAGCGCATCGCCGCGCCGACCTGGCCGGTCGCGCCGACCACTGCAACTACGGGCCTGCGGCTCATCGTCCGGTCCCTCCGTACACGACGGCCTCGACATCGGAGTCCAAGCCGAATGCGGTGTGCAGGGCCTTCACGGCGCGCACGGCATCGTCAACACGTGTCACCACAGAGATGCGGATCTCCGACGTGGAAATCATCTCGACGTTGATGCTCGCGTCGGCAAGTGCCTCGAAGAAGGTTGCCGAGACTCCGGGATGCGATCGCATTCCAGCACCGACGAGCGACACCTTCGCGATCTGGTCGTCGACGCGCAGCGACTCGAAGCCGATCGAGTCGCGCTCCGCATTCAGTGCGCGCATCGCGGCCTGGGCCGAGCCCTGGGGGCAGGTGAAGGTCACGTCCGTGCGTCCCGTCGACGCAGCGGAGACGTTCTGCACGATCATGTCGAGGTTGATGCCTGCGACAGCGAGCGACTTGAAGATGGCTGCCGCCTCGCCCGGCTTGTCGGGCACGCCCACGACCGTGATCTTGGCGTCGTTCACGTCCGCGGCGACCCCCGAGATGATCGGCTGCTCCATGACACTTCCTTCGGCGATGAGTGCGGCGATTGCTTCTGGCGACATGACCATCGTGCCCTCGCGCTGCGAGAACGACGAACGAACATGGATGGGAAGTTCGAAACGACGCGCGTACTCCACGCATCGCAGGTGGAGGACCTTCGCGCCTACGGCCGCCAACTCGAGCATCTCCTCGTACGTGATGTACGGGACCTGCCGCGCAGCGGACACCATCCGAGGATCAGTGCTGAAGACCCCGTCGACGTCGGTGTAGATCTCGCACACCGAAGCGTTGAGCGCAGCAGCGAGCGCGACGGCGGTCGTGTCCGAGCCGCCGCGACCAAGCGTCGTGATGTCCTTCGTGTCCTGCGCGACGCCCTGGAATCCGGCAACGATCGGGATGGCTCCTTGGGCAACCGCGCTTTGAATGCGCCCGGGAGTCACATCGATGATCCGGGCGGCGCCGTGCGCCGAGTCGGTGATCAGCCCGGCCTGCGAGCCGGTATACGAACGAGCCTCGGCGCCGAGGTCGGAGATCGCCATCGCGACGAGAGCCATCGAGATGCGCTCTCCCGCGGTCAGCAGCATGTCGAGCTCGCGGGCGGGCGGCAGCGGCGACACCTGCTCGGCCAGTTCTAGAAGCTCGTCGGTGGAATCCCCCATTGCCGAGACGACCACGACGACGTCGTGGCCGGCCTTCTTCGTATCGACGATCCGGCGCGCGACGCGCTTGATGCTGGCCGCGTCGGCCAGGCTGGATCCGCCGTACTTCTGCACTATGAGAGACACAGGCACAGAGTCTACCGAGCGTTCAGAGCGCTTTCGTCACGCGTTGAGTCGGCGACGGCCCTCGAAGGCTCTGCCCAACGTGACCTCGTCGGCGTACTCCAGGTCACCTCCGACGGGCAGCCCGCTGGCCAGGCGCGACACCGCGATGCCGAGCGGGGCGATCATGCGGGCAAGGTACGTCGCCGTTGCCTCGCCCTCGAGGTTCGGATCGGTCGCGAGGATCACCTCGCCGATGCCCGGCTCGGACAGTCGGATGAACAGCTCGCGGATGCGCAGGTCGTCCGGACCGATGCCGTCGATCGGGCTGATGGCACCGCCGAGGATGTGATACCTCCCGCGGAACTCGCGGGTCTTCTCGATCGCCACGACGTCCTTGGGCTCCTCGACGACGCACAGGATCGTGAGATCACGACGGGGGTCAAGGCAGATCCGGCACTGATCCTCTTCGGCAACATTCCCGCAGATCGAGCAGAACCGGACCTTGTCCTTCACCTCGAGCAGGGTGTTCGCGAGGCGACGCACGTCGATCGGATCGGCAGCAAGGATGTGGAAGGCGATGCGCTGCGCGCTCTTGGGCCCGACCCCCGGCAGGCGGCCCAGCTCGTCGATGAGGTCTTGGACGATTCCTTCGTACATCAGTGCTCGATCTCCCCGATCCGGGTGGCACCGAGTTCACGCAGCGCCAGGTCGATTCCCGTCGTACCGTCCTCGTCCGCGTCGTCCAGACTCGGTGCGTCGATCTCCGCCGGTGCGGGCGGCGCGGTGCTGGTCGAGGTCTGCGCCGACGCGACGGGACCGGCGGACGGAGAGGTGACCGACGGATCGAGGATCACGTCGATCCGCACGTCGGCGTGCAGCACGTCGAGGATCGCGTGCCGCAGGCGCTCGTCGTTGCTGCTGTCCTTGATGTTCTTGATCTTTCCCTGACTGTCGACGGCGACGGCAAGCACGCCGTTGCTCAGCGACACCGGTCGAGATCCGCTGAACGCCAGCCACGCGACTCTGCTGAGAACCTTGACCGACTCGAGGATCTGCGTCCACATCGACACGAACTGCTCGAGGCTCACATCGGATGCCTGCGACGTGGCGGGAGATGGAACGTCCGCGGCAGCGGGGGCGGACGCCGCGCCAGGCTTGGGTCGCGTCGGCGGTGTCGAGCGCGGCGGGGCAGCGGGAGGCGAAGGAGTCGGGGCCGGGGCGGAAGAGGCACTGCTCGGCGCGACCTCGGACAGCCGCTTCGGCGGAGCAGGAAGGTCAGGCTCGACCATCGGCTCGGCCATCTCGACGATTACGGGCCCGACGGGCCGCTCGGCGGGCGCGGGAGGACTGGCGGACTCGGTGACTGCCGGGCCTGAGGCGACGCGTCGCTCGAGCTGGTCCAGCCGGGCGCGCATGCCCGCCTCGTCCGTGTCCGCTGCAGGCAGAAGCAGGCGGGCAACCATGATCTCGAGGTGAAGTCGAGGGGCAGTCGCGCCCTTCAGCTCGGTGAGGGCGGAGCTGATGACGTCGGCCCCGCGCGTGAGCTCGGCGGGCCCGAACCGCTGCGACTGCTCGACCTCGCGGGCCACCTGGTCCTCCGGGGCGTCGATCAGGCCGATCTCGGCCGCGTTCGGCACGTTGTGAAGGACGATGAGATCGCGGAAGCGCTCGAGCAGGTCGGTGACGAACCGGCGCGGGTCGTGACCGGCATCGATGACCTGGTCGATGACGGTGAACAGCGCAGCACCGTCATGATCGGCCAGCGCCGTGATGGTCGCGTCGAGAAGCGTGGCGTCGGTCATGCCGAGCTGAGCGACCGCCTCCGCGTAGGTGACTCCGGCGTCGCCTGATCCGGAGATGACCTGGCCGAGGATCGACTGACTGTCCCGGACGCTGCCGGCCCCTGCGCGTGCGATGAGCGCGAGCGCGGCGGGCTCGGCCGCGATGCCCTCAGCCTCGCAGTTGCGAGCGAGGAGCTGCTGGAGAGTCTTAGCTGGCACCAGCCGGAACGTGTAGTTGTGAGTACGCGAGCGAATCGTCGGCAGCACCTTGTCCGCCTCGGTGGTCGCGAAGATGAAGCGCACGTGCGGGGGCGGCTCCTCCACGAGCTTCAGCAGCGCGTTGAAGCCCTGCGTCGTCACCATGTGGGCCTCGTCGATGATGTAGACCTTGTAACGCGACGACGCCGGCGCGAACATCGCCCTCTCACGCAGGTCTCGGGTGTCGTCGACACCTCCGTGGCTGGCCGCGTCGAGCTCGATGACATCGATGGAGCCAGGACCGTTGGGCGCGAGGTCGACGCAGCTCTGGCACACCCCGCACGGGTCGGCGGTCGGCCCGTTCTCGCAGTTCAGCGAGCGGGCCAGGATGCGTGCGGTCGACGTCTTGCCGCAGCCTCGCGGGCCGGAGAACAGGTACGCGTGATGGACACGGTCGTTCGTGAGCGCGCGGCGCAGGGGGCCGGTGACGTGCTCCTGCCCGACGACGTCGTCCAGGCGGGCCGGACGATACGTGCGGTACAGGGCCATGGACACAGGTGAACTCTAACGTCGGCGCCGACACCTCAGTGCCCGGGAAAAAAGGGACCCCCCGCGCACCCGCCAGAGCCCGCTTACCCTTGCTGCCTTCCGGCCCTGGGGGGATTCACGCGATGACGCCGCACGAGGGGTCGCGCCAACTCTACGCGCCCGTTTGCGCCCGCGTACCCGCGGTGGACGGGGTGCCCGGATCGCGCCAAGGTCGCGGCAGGTAGCCTCCTCGGCGGAGGATTCGCATAGTGGCCTAGTGCGCACGCTTGGAAAGCGTGTTGGGGTAACACCCTCAGGGGTTCGAATCCCCTATCCTCCGCCACATGACTACGCGGGTCGATGCGATGACGACCCGCGCACGCGCCGCCGGTGCGGTCGCATACGCGGCCCAGGGCGTGTGCTTCGCAGCGCTCGTCACGCGCATACCGACCCTGCAGGATCGGTTCGGGCTGTCGGACACGTCTCTCGCGGGACTGCTCGCACTCGTGCCGATCATCGCCGGCGTCGGCAGCGTCGTCGCGGGAAGGCTGATCTCCCGCTACGGCAGTGCGACCGTCCTTCGGGTGACCGGTCCGGTTGTTCCAGTCGCACTGGTCGCAGTCGGGTTCAGCTCCAGCATCCCGCTGCTCGTCGTCTCGCTGATGGTCATCGGATTCGGGCTCGGCTCGGTCGACGCAACGATGAGCGCGCATGCGGTCTCGGTCGAGACCCGCTACGGACGCAGCCTGATGGGCTCCTTCTTCGCCGTGTTCAGCCTCGCCGGCATTGTCGGTGCGGGACTCGCCGCGATCGCCGCCGAGACCTCCTTGTCCCTGGGCGTGTTCTTCCTGATCCTCGCGCTCGTTGTCATACCCGCCCAGCTGGCTGCGGGTCCGCGACTGCTCAAGGGGCGCGTCGAGATCGACGGGACCGTCGACGACGTGTCTCCAGAGCACCCGAGCCGGGACCCAATCCACATCCCGTGGCGGCCGATCATCATCATCGGCATCGCCCTGGCCGCGGTCTACATCGCCGATTCAGCTGCCTCCAACTGGAGCGCTGTTTACCTCACTGACACCCTCGACTCCGCCGAGTCACTCGCGGCACTTGCCTACGGCTTCTACGCACTGACGACCCTTGCGGCGCGAGTCTTCGTCGACCGCGCAGTGGCCACGCGCGGTCCGGTTCTCCTGGTCCGCGTCGGCGGATCGATCGCCGTCGTCGCAGCCGTGCTGATCGCCGTGGCTCCGTCGCCCGCGTGGGGTCTCGTCGCGTTCGCCCTGCTCGGCCTGGGCGTTGCACCCGTCATCCCCCTCGCGTTCAGCGCGGCCGCGCAGCACGATCCGCTCGGATCGGGCATCGCCGTGGCCCGCGTCAACGTCTTCAACTACGTCGGATTCGTGCTCGGGGCGCCGTTGATCGGGATCGTCGCGGACCTCACCTCGCAGCGCTGGGCCTTCGCCACGCTGATCCCCGTACTCGTCGTCGTCGTCCTCATCGCGCCAGCTTTCCGCGTCCGCACGCGAGGGTGAGCGCGGCGCACCCCCGCGAGGCTTGTAATCTTCTCCGCGGTGGCGTGTCCGAGCGGCCAAAGGAGCACGCCTCGAAAGCGTGTGTGGGGGCAACCTCACCGTGGGTTCAAATCCCACCGCCACCGCCATTCGAGGTGAGGGGCATCCACAGGATGCGTCTCACCTCGAATCATGTGGTGAGCGATGGAAGGACGTACCGATGACATCGTCACCTCTTGCGGGCATCCGCATCGTCTGTCTCGCCATCAACCTGCCAGGACCGATAGCCGCGATGCGACTGGCCTCCCTGGGCGCTGCAGTGACGAAGGTCGAGCCGCCAACCGGCGATCCGGTGGAGTTCGTCAGCAGCGAGTGGTACTCCCGAATCTGCGCAGAGTTTCGCGTGGTGCGCCTGGACCTGAAGTCGGACGACGGACGAGTCGCGCTGGAGGCACTTCTCGACGATGCTCACGCACTCATCACGTCGTTCCGCCCGTCAGCCCTTGCCCGTCTTGGCCTGGACTGGGAGTCAGTGTCGGCTCGCCATCCGAACCTCGCCCAGGTCGCGATCGTCGGCTATCCGGGAGATGCGGCGGAGCAGCCGGGCCATGACCTGACGTATCAGGCCGATTCGGGCCTTCTCGCCGGACTGGAGATGCCGCGAGCGCAGTTCGCGGACCTCGCGGGCGCTGAGCGCGCAGTGAGCCAGACGCTCGCCGCACTGCTCGATCAGACCCTGCATGGGCGATCGACCTACCGGGAGGTCTCGCTCGCGGTTGCCGCCAGCGAGCTCGGCGAGTCGTTCCGCATCGGCGTCAGCGGACCGTCGGGGGTGCTCGGCGGCGCCCTTGCGACCTACCGCATCTACGCGACCTCGGACGGCCACATCGCGCTCGCTGCCCTGGAACCGCACTTCCAGGCCCGACTGGCGAGCGCACTTGATGCTGGCCTGACCGTCGAGCGACTCACGCAGGTGTTCTTGGGTCGATCCACCTCCGAGTGGATCGCCTGGGCGAAGGCCAATGACCTGCCGCTCGCGGCGGTTCGCCAGAACTAGGGATGAGTGGGCGGCTCGACCTCTGAGTAGGCGGTGCACTCCAGCTGGAATGTCGTGTGCACGATCTCGAATCTGTCCTGCACCCGGGACTTGAGTTCCGCGAGCATCCGCGCACCGAGATCGTCACGGAACGGGTCGTCCGCGACCTGGACGTGTGCCGAGAGCGAGGCCATGCCCGACGTGATGACCCACGCATGCAGGTCGTGAACCGCCACGACCCCGTCGATCTCGAGCATGGCATTGCGGACCTCGTCGAGGTCCAGGTCGGTAGGTGCCGTCTCGAGCAGGACGGACAGCGAGGCACGCAGCAGCATCAAGGTGCGAGGCACCATGAACAAGGCGATCGCGATCGACACGAGGGCATCAATTCGCGTCCAGCCGGTGAACAAGATCACGATTGCGGCGACGACGACACCAATCGACGCGAGGCAGTCGGAGAGCACCTCCAAGTACGCACCCTTGACGGTGAGGCTTTCCTCGGCGCCCTTGCGCAGCAGGAGCAGCCCGACACCGTTTGCGATGACTCCGTATGTCGCGGCGATGATCATGATCGACGGTGTTACGTCGACGGGCGTCATCCATCTCTGCACTCCCTGCCACAGGATGAACGCCGACAAGGCGAGCAGGAGGAAGCAGTTGCCCGTCGCGACGAGCACCTCGATGCGGAACAAGCCGAACGTGCGCTTGGCCTGGGTCGGGCGGGCAGCGATCACCACGGCGATGAGGGCGGACGCAACGCCCATCACGTCCGCGAAGACATGGATGGCGTCGGCGAGGAGTGCGAGCGAACCCGAGAGGTATGCGCCGATGAGCTGCACCACGAGGACGGACAGGCCAAGGCAGAGAACGATGGCGAGCTGCTTGCGATTGCGCATCGCGGCGCTCATTCCATGACTGCCGTGATCACCGCCCACGGCTACAGGATGGCAGGCGGGAACTTTGATACCGTCGCTGACATCCGCCCTCACCCCAGGAGTAACCATGCTCAGTGCAACCGCTAAGCGCGCCGCCGCCACAGTCGTCGTCGCAGGCTCAGTCCTCGTGGGTGTCAGCGCGATTCCCGCCGCTGCTACGCCGGCGCAGGAGGCCGTGTATCTCGCCGCGATGAAGCAGGTGTGGAAGACCCAGCCGGCAAAGACGCAGAAGACCACCTGCTACGCGTACCGGATCGCTCCCAAGCAGCTCATCAATCAGTCCGTCACCGCGTCTATTGCGGATCCCGACGCGGCCGCCGCGCTCACGCGGCCGGCGTGGAAGCGCGTCATCACCGACTACCTCGCATGGGCCTGCTCTGGCCCCGGAACGACTCCGCGCTAGGACGCTTCTGGCGACGAGCAGCCGACCCCGGTCACGACCGGGGTCTCGACGGACATCGCCGTGGCTACCTCGTCCACCGGCGCGAGCTCGGTGAACTCCTCGCCCATGGCGAGGTCGACGTTCTTGCCCTTGCGTCCGTCGTTGACCAGCTCGGCTCCGGGAGCCTGGAACAGCAGGACCTGCGCGGACTGCTCGCCCTTCGTGCCGAAGCGGATCTCCGCGACGCCGGTGATCTTCTTGTTGCGGGGGTCGTTGGCGACCTTGACGACCTTGAAGTTGCGCGAGCCGAGCTCCTTGGCGGTCTTGCCGGCCAGGCCCGCGGTGCCGGTCGCGTTGTAGACATTGACCCGCACCTGCGACGGTGACGGCAACGACTCCGCAGGCGTGGTCATGGTGGTGACGCACGGTGAGGGCGTTCCACTGGCCACGTCAGACGCATCCGTGGAGGAGTCCCCTCGAACGAGGTTGAAGATTCCGTAGAGGACACCGACCACCACCACGACCGCCACAGCGATGAGGACGCCGATCAGCCACGGCGGTCGCCGCTGGGGCTGCCGCCGGATCGGGTTCTCCCGCATCGACGTCATGTCACCTCCCGGACGGGGCGCTGGGCTTCGAGGAACGTCCGTACCATCGCACCACATTCTTCGGCCATCAAGCCACCAATCACCTCGGTTCGGCGACTGAGTCGTCGATCGCGCACGAGATCCCACCTCGAACCCGCCGCCCCATACTCCTCATTCCATGCGCCGAAGACCAGGCGCGGGATGCGTGACATGACGACAGCGCCCGCGCACATCGGGCACGGCTCCAGTGTCACGACGAGCGTGCAGTCGTCCAGGCGCCAACGACCCAGTCGCTGTGCGGCGCTGCGCAGGGCGAGAACTTCGGCATGCGCCGTCGGGTCGTGAGACGTCTCTCGCTCGTTGTGGGCCTGCGCGATCACGGAGTCATCCGGGCCGATGACGACCGCGCCGATGGGAATCTCGCCCTCGACGGACGCGGCAGCTGCCTCGTCGATTGCCAGACGCATCGCGGACTCCTCCGCTGCCGACACTCCGATCATCGCGAGCGCAGTGCGTCCGCCAGCTCCTTGGAGAATCCCAGACGCTTGGCGATGGCGCGCACCTGCTCGTCGGGATACATCTCCTCGTCCTGGCAGATCATCACCAGCTCCGCACCGTCGAGCCCGAAGTCCGTGCAGAGCGACACGTCGCCCGCCGCCTCGTACTCCTCGACATCGGCCTCATCCCATTCCAGGCCGATGATCTCGGCCGCCTCCCGGGCGATGGACCAGTCCAGGAGCGCGATCGCGTCGCTGATCATGAGCCGCACGCCGTCGCGAACGGTGTGCGCGAGGATGAAGAACTCGTCGGAGATGCAGACGACACCGAACACCCCGCCTTCGCCAGGCAGTTGCCGAAGAGAACCGACGAACCCGTCGGCGGTGATCACCGCCCGCGCGGGGAGCGAGATGACCGTCCACCGGCCCTCTTCGCGGTAGGCCGCGATAGCGAAGTCCACGTTGTCGGCGGATACTTCCTCAGCGGTCACGGGTAGATCGTGTCATGCGTAGCGGCGGGCCGCGTGACAGACCACTACTCTCGGCTCCATGCGCACCCTGGTCATCGATCATCCGCTGGTCGCTCACAAGCTCACTCGCCTCCGCAGGGAAGAGACCTCGTCGGCAACTTTCCGGTTGCTCGCTGAGGAACTGGTCACCCTCCTCGCGTACGAGGCCACGGACTCCCTTCGAGTGCAGCCCGTCGACATCACGACCCCGGTCTCGAAGACCACGGGCGTCGAGCTCGCCGAGCCCACTCCCCTAGTCGTGCCGATCCTTCGCGCCGGTCTTGGCATGCTCAACGGAATGGTCAAGCTCATGCCCACCGCGGAGGTCGGCTTCCTGGGCATGGTTCGGGACGAGTCGTCCCTGCTGGCGACGACCTACGCCGATCGCCTTCCGCACGACCTGCACGATCGCCAGGTCTTCGTCCTCGACCCGATGCTCGCGACCGGCGGCACCCTCGTCGCGGCGATCTCGCTACTGCTTGATCGCGGCGCTCGAGACGTCACTGCGATCTGCCTGCTCGCCGCACCCGAGGGACTTCGCCACATGGAAGAGGCGTTCGCAGGACGCGACGCCGAAGTCACCGTCGTCACGGCCTCGCTCGACGAGCGCCTCAACGAGAAGGGCTACATCGTGCCCGGCCTCGGCGACGCGGGCGACCGCCTCTACGGCGTCGTCTAAACCCCCTGCAGATTTGAACCGCCTTCCGGGTCAAATCGGGGTTTCTTGCCGTTCTACGACCACATTCGCGGGATTTGACCCGGGAGGCGGTTCAATTCTGAAGGTCACCAGTGCAGGCGGGTCAGGCAGGCGTGGGCCTCGGTCACGGGGTTGACGCTGTCGGGATAGTGCGCCCACGGGAAGTCGTAGCACTGCGGTGGGGTCGGTGAGTTGGTCCCCGGAATGCTCGACCAGAAGTCGAGAACACCATCCATCGAGCTGCCGTACATCGCGATGACCGTCGGACGATCCCGACCGAGCTGGACGACATCCTCGGGGGTCAGCCGCGGTGTCATAGCGACGCGGTTCGGGCCCCACAACTGCATCGCAGCAACCTCGTACAGCTCGCGGTCCCCTGCGAACCAGTCCCCCTGCACCCAGGTCGTCACGCGATCGGTGGATGCGGTGTTGGCCAGCACCCACTCCTCGGCGTTCACGGCAGCGTGCGCGCGTTCGGACAGGACATTCGGCTGGAATGCCCAGACGTACGGAGTCAGGTGGTAGAAGAATCCGCGCTGCTCGCGTGAGTTCTGCACGAGTTGCCCGCAGGCCATGACAAGCCCGATGGCAACCACGACAGTCACCGTCGATGCCACGTTCCAGCGCAGGACGGCGATCAGCAGCACGATGAGCCCCACGCCGATCGCAACGACGGCCGCCGGCGTCAGGCCCGGCGCAATCCGGCCCGTCACAAGCACGGCCGCGAGGGCGACGGCTGCGGTGATCAGCACGGCCACGCTCCACGCCTCCCGCGGCAGGACCGCAGTCGAGGCGATCGCCAGGCCCAGCAGGGTCGGGGGCCACAGCATCGCGGCATACTGCGGCGCTTCAAGCGGAATGCCGCTCATCATGGGTGAGAAGACGAGCATGAAGTTGACGCTCGCGACACTCATGGCGAGGCCGGCCTGCGCGCCAGCGTCCGCTCGATTCGTCCACCAGATCACCAGGCACGCGAGCGTTGCGAGGGCCGGGACGACCAGCGAGACATCCCCGAGCCACAGCGGGGTTGGATCGGCCAGGCCGGCGTAGTTCATGTCACGACTCGAGCGAACAACCGTGTCGAGCCAGTTCAGTCCCGGGAACATGAGCTTTCCGATGCCGATGAACGCGACCAGCACAACTGCGGCGGCTCCGAACGTCGACAGCGCGCGGCGCCAGCCGAAGCCGCGCTGGACCGAGATGACGAACCAGACGGTCAAGGCGAGCAGGAACCCTGGCTGGTGCAGCGTCGCGAGCCAGCCGAGGAGCGCGCCTGCGACGATCGATGCGCGAAGCGAGGTGTACAGCGCCGCAGCTATCACCGCCGTCGTTCCCGCGAGCACGGCTCCCGTCATGTACGGGTTGCCGAGGTAGCTGAGGACGACGGTGCTCAGGCACCAGGCCATGGTGAGGAAGCTCGCGCACACTCGTCCGGTGAACCGGCGCAGGGCGACATAGCTTGCGGTGACGAGCAAGGCGACAAGCAGGAGTCTGAACGCAACCAGGCCGGGCCACGTCCCGAGGATCTCGGTCAGTCCGCGCACCGGCGCGATCGCGCCCACACGAGTCCAGAAGTAGGAGTCGTCGATCGCGCGGTCGGTCACGTCGCTGCCGAAGAGCCCGAGCGTGAGATAGAACGACGAGTCGGGCGGAGTCCAGCCGGACCATCGCTGCGCACCCGACAGGATCCCGATGAACACCGTCATCCCGGCCACGATTGCCGCGTCGAGCCAACGCGTCTCGACGATCCTGCGGAGCCGCGTCACGGACGGATCTTCACACAGTCACGCGGGCCATCTCGGCCTTTGCCGTTAGTCAGGCGGGAGGCCGCCCGGACTCAATGTCCGGACGGCCTCGCCTTGTGGCCCGTTGCTAGGCCCGTGCGCTTTCGAGAGCCTTCGAATCGGCTGCCTCCAGGTGCCGCTCGGGGTAGCCCTCGACACTGATCTTCGGAAGCACCCGGTCCAGCCAGGCCGGGATCCACCAGTTGCGATCACCGAGCAGGTGCATGACTGCGGGCACGAGCAGCAGTCGCACGACGGTCGCGTCGATGAGGATCGCGGACGCCATGCCGATGCCGATCATCTTGAGCACCAGTTCCGAACTGGGGATGAAGGCGGCGAACACCGCGATCATGATGGCCGCTGCCGCCGTGATCACCCGCGCCGTTCCCGCCAGACCATGGACTGGATGCCCGCGGAGGCACGCGAGCAGTTCCTCGCGGCACAGATCGATCTGTGCGCGACGATCATGGGCGTCTAGACGGACTTGAGCGCCGCAACGACCTTGGTCAGCGTGTCCTTCGCGTCGCCGAACAGCAGCATTGTCTTCTGGTCGTAGAGGATCTCGTTCTCGATGCCGGCGAATCCCGGACGCATCGAACGCTTGAGGAACACCACCTGGTGGGCTTGGTCGACGTTGAGGATCGGCATGCCGTAGATCGGTGCCGACTTGTCGGTACGAGCGGCGGGGTTCACCACGTCGTTCGCGCCGACAACGAGAACGACGTCGGTCGACGAGAACTCGGGGTTGATCTCGTCCATTTCCTTGAGTTGCTCGTAGGGCACGTTCGCCTCGGCCATCAGGACGTTCATGTGACCGGGCATGCGGCCGGCAACGGGATGGATCGCGTAGTCGACCTCGATGCCTCGCTCGGTGAGCATGTCCGCCAGTTCGCGCAGGACGTTCTGCGCCTGCGCGACGGCCAGGCCGTAGCCGGGCACGAGGATCACCTTGCTGGCGAAGCCGAGCATGATCGCGACGTCGGTCGGCGAGCCCGAGCGCACGGGCCGGTCGCTACCCGTGCCCGAACCGCCAGCGGTCGTCCCGGAGAACGCGCCGAACAGGGTCGAGGTGATCGGCCGGCCCATGGCCTTGGCCATCTCGCGAGTGAGCAACGTGCCCGAGGCGCCGACGAGTGTTCCCGCGATGATCAGCAACACGTTGCCGAGCACGTATCCAGAAGCCGCGACGGACAGGCCGGTGAAAGCGTTCAGCAGCGAGATGACGATCGGCACGTCCGCACCGCCGACCGGCAGGACGAACAGCACGCCGAAGATCAGTGCCAGGACGAGCAGACCGACGAGCAGCCAGGTCTGCGGCGCGATCACGAGCCACACGGAGCCGCCGACCGTCGCGAGGGCAACGAGGATCGTGACGTACTTGCCGGCGGGCACGATGACCGGCCGAGTTGTCATCACCTCCTGCAGCTTGAGGAAGGTGACGATCGACCCGCTGAACGAGACCGATCCGACGACGACCGTGAACACCGTCGCGGTGAGCGCGATCTTGTCCTCGCCGCCGAACTCGAGGTACTCGATCACGGAGATGAGTGCCGCTGCCCCGCCGCCGACGCCATTGAAGAGCGCCACCAGCTGCGGCATCTGCGTCATCTTCACGCGACGAGCCGACAGGGCTCCGATCGCGCTGCCGACAACGATGGCCGCGATGATGAGCGCGATGTTGTTGAGCGGAATCCCGCTGGCGAACAGGACTGCGGTGCCGATGATCGCGCCGAGCGCACCCAGCAGGTTGCCGTTCCTCGCGGTCCGCGGTGAGGACAGGCCCTTCAACGCCAGGATGAACAGGACCGAGGCGACGAGGTAGCCGATCTGCGTCCAGGTGCTGTTCACGACTCGTCACCGTCCTCGCGCGGGGCCGGCTTCGACTTGGGCTTGAACATCTCGAGCATGCGGTCGGTGACGACGAAGCCGCCGACGAGGTTGATCGCGCCGAGGAGGATCGCGATCAGGCCGAGGGTGATCTCCAGGGGTCCGTTCGCCGAGCCGGTGACGATGATGCCGCCGAGGAGCACGATGCCGTGGATCGCGTTCGCGCCGGACATCAGCGGCGTGTGCAGCACGGTCGACACCTTCGAGACAACCTCGAAACCGACGAACACACTCAGGACGAAGATGGCCAGCAGTGCAACGTTGGAATCCATGGTCACGCACCTCCCTGCAGCGCATCGCGCGCGGCATCGTTGCGGACCTCGCCATTGACGACAACCGCGCAGCCCGCGAGCACCTCGTCATCGAGGTCGACCGCGACGGCGCCGTCGGTGACCGTCAGCGCGAGGAGGTTGAGCACGTTCATCGCGTACAGCTGCGACGCGTGAACCGGCATCTGGCTGGCGACGTCCTTGCCGCCCCACACGAGCACGTTGCCGAAGCGCAGCTCCTCGCCAGCGACCGAGCCCTCGACATTCCCGCCGGTCTCGCTGGCGAGATCGACGACCACCGATCCCGCGCGCATCGTCTCGACCATCGACCGGGTGACGAGAAGGGGCGCTCGCCTGCCCGGCACTGCAGCAGTGGTGATCAGCACGTCGGACGCCGCGACGAACGGAGTGAGCAGGTCGCGCTGTCGCTGCGCTCGCTCCTCGGTCATCTCGCGGGCGTAGCCGCCCGAGCCATCAAGGGACTCAAGCTCCAGCTTGACGAACGTCGCGCCCATCGAGCGCACCTCGTCGGCGCTCGCCGGCCGAACGTCGTATGCAGACACCTTCGCGCCCAGGCGCTTGGCTGTTGCGATCGCCTGAAGTCCCGCGACGCCGGCACCCAGGACAAGCACCTTCGCCGGCTGGATCGTTCCGGCGGCCGTCATGAACATGGGGAAGAACGACGGCATCCGGTCCGCCGCGACAAGTGCAGCGCGGTAGCCGGTCACCAGCGACTGCGAGGACAACGCATCCATCGACTGCGCGCGCGAGATGCGCGGCAGCAGATCGAAGGACAGGCCCGACGCCCCCGCATCACGCAGACCCCGAACCGTCTCCGCGTCCTGCACTGGCGACAGGAACGACACCGACACGGCCCCGCGCTTCAAACGCGAGGCCTGGCTGTACTCCAGCGGCCGAACGGACGCCACCACGTCGGCGGTGCCGAGCGCGTCGTGCATGCTCTCGCTGCCGACGACGGTCGCGCCTGCCGCGCGGTACGCGTCGTCATCCGCGTAGGCGGCCAGGCCCGCGCCCGACTCCACGTGGACATCGAGGCCGAGCTGGGTGAATCGCGCGACCACGCTGGGGACCACTGCTACTCGGGTCTCACCTGGTCGGGACTCTTGGGGCACAAGGACGTTCATTCCTTCAGACCACCCATGCCTCTAAGACCCCTCATCAAGCGTACCTCGTCCATCCGCCTGCCAGCCTCGCGCATTGTCCAGCGCAATACAGCCGAAACACGGACTGTCTAAAGTGCGCTGTGTCACATGTGCACAATCTGCCGAGGCGAAGGAGGGGCGGGTGGACCAGCTTGAGCTGACGCCGCCCGGCGCGACCCTGCCGTTCGACGAGATGCTGACCTCCGGCGGGCAGCCCCGCGAAACGCACGCGGACATGCACGAGACGCTGGTGGCCCTCGGGGCCGACGGCCTGTCCGAGCGAGCCAGGCAACGCGATGCGTACCTGGACCGGCACGGCATCACGTTCACGCTCGGTGAGCGCGAGCGGCCACTGCCCATGGATCTAGTCCCGCGCCTGCTCACCCCCACCGAGTGGACACACATCGAGGCCGGTGTCATCCAGCGCATTAACGCCCTCGAAGCCTTCCTCGCCGACGTGTACGGACCCGGTCACGTTCTCGACGAGGGCCTGATTCCACGCAGTCTCGTCACGACGTCGACCCACTTCCACCGCGAGGCCTGGGGCATTGAGACCACCAACCAGGTGCGCATCCACGTTTCCGGGATCGACCTCATCCGCGACGAGGCCGGCGAGTTCCGAGTACTCGAGGACAACCTGCGCAACCCGTCCGGTGTCTCCTACGTCCTAGAGAACCGTCGAACCCTTGCGCACGTTCTCCCCGAGATCTTCACGCACCATCGCGTGCGCTCGGTCAACGAGTACCCCGAGCGACTCCTCGACGCGCTGAAGGCCGCGGCGCCGCCGGCAGTGCGCTACCCGACCGTCGTCGTGCTGACCCCGGGCGTGCACAACTCCGCCCACTACGAGCACGCGTTCCTCGCCCGTCACATGGGTGTCGAGCTCGTCGAGGGTCGCGATCTGTACTGCCGTGACAACACCGTGTGGATGCGCACGACCTCCGGCCCGGAGCCGGTCCACGTGATCTACCGCCGCATCGACGACGACTACCTCGATCCGGTTCATCTGCGACCGGACAGTGTCATGGGAATCCCCGGAGTCGTGAACGCCGCTCGCGCGGGGCGCGTCGCCATCGCGAACGCGATCGGCAACGGTGTCGCCGACGACAAGGCCGTATATCCCTACGTTCCCGCGTTGATTCGCTACTACCTCAACGAGGAGCCGATCCTCCCGAACGTCGATACCTACGATCTGTCCGATCCCGAGCAGCGCGAATGGGTTCTCGGCCGGCTCGACCGCATGGTCGTGAAGCCGAGCGATGCGTCGGGCGGGTACGGGCTGGTCATGGGCCCGTCGGCCACCGACGCGGAACTCGCCCATGTCACCAAGGAGATCCTCGCCCACCCGCGCGGGTGGATCGCCCAGCCCGTCGTGAACTTCTCGACCTGTCCCACGGTCGTCGAGGACGGACGACTGGCCCCGCGACACGTCGACCTTCGGCCGTTCGCAGTCAACGACGGCACCAACATCTACGTCCTTCCCGGCGGTCTGAGCCGAGTGGCACTTCCCGCCGGCAGCCTCGTCGTGAACTCAAGTCAAGGCGGCGGGTCCAAGGACACCTGGGTGATCGACGACGGCAGCCATGCCGAGCGGGAAGCGGAGCTGAGCGCGCTCGAGGCAGCAGCTGCAGCGGAGTCTCCCGAGGCCGCGCAGTCCGAGGCTCGAGTCATCGCGCGCCGCAACTCCCCGACCACGCACGACGGACGAATCGTGCAGCAGGAGCGTCAGCAGCAGCAGGCGGCGGAGCCGGAGCACATCGAGGGGCCATGCTGAGTCGCATCGCCGAGTCTTTCTACTGGCTCGGACGCTACGTCGAGCGCGCGGAAGCGACCGCACGTCTCCTGGCCGAGCATCACCAACTGCTCGTGGAGGATCGATCGGTCCCCGAGGCGAAGGGTTGCAGCGTCCTGCTGGAGACGCTGTCGATGCGCACCGAGGGAGTGCTCACTGCCAATGACCTCGTGCGCGTCGTCGTCGGCAACGAACTCGATCCGTCGACCATCGCCGGCGCAGTCTCGGCCGCCCGCTCGAATGCTCGCGCGATCCGGGACTCCCTGTCGCAGGACACGTTCGAGGCACTCAACTCCGCGCACCTCGCGCTCTCGCGTGGCATTGCTTTCACCGCGAGTCCCGGCGTCGCCTTGGCTCGCGTACTTGAACGCCTTCTCGTCGTCAACGGCGTCGTCGACTGGACGATGCCTCGAGACGAGGCCTACCACTTCATGGTGCTCGGCCGGGAGCTCGAGCGCATCGACATGGTCGGCAGGCTCCTCGCCATCCGCCACGACGAACTGTGGCGCTCGTCCGGGCCGGCCGCGGCCCTGCGCGCCGCCGGAGCGCTCTCGCCGTTCCTTCGCTCGGGCAAGCCGATCACTGCCCTGGACGTTCGCCGATTCCTCGTGCTCGACGGCACGTTCCCCCGCTCGATGCGCTCATGCGCAGCGGACGCTGAGGAGGCCGTGCGCGGATTGCAACGGCAGGGCGTCAGCGACAGCGGCCAGCTGCTGCGCGAGGTCGGCATGCTTCGCTCGGAGCTCGAGTACGCGAGCGTTCCGTCGCCGAACGACATCGAGAAGTTCGTTGACGAGGCGCGCACCGCCGCCGTCCGCGCAGGCGATGAGGTCAATCGTGCGTTCTTCCGCCAGCACGGAACGGTGGTGTGGAGCCATTGAGCGACGCCGGCCGCCGACTGCACATCACCCACCGCACGGGGTACCGCTACGCCGATGTGGTCGATGCCTCGTTCAACGAGGTCCGCATGACGCCCTTGAGCGAGGGGGGACAGCTTCTGCTGAGTCACTCGCTCGAGGTGCACCCGACCGCGAACGTGCAGAAGTACAACGACTACTGGGGCGCTGACGTCGAGGCTTTCGATGTTCACGTGCCGCATCGCGTTCTTGAGGTCATCGCGATCAGCACCGTCGACACACCGCCCAAGCCCGAGCGCACTCCCGGCGTGAGCTGGACCGATGTCCTGGCACCGAGCGTGCAGGACCGCTTCTCGGAGTACCTGGAGTCCACCGCGTACGTCGACGATGCATACGCCGACGAGGACCGCGCGCCCATTGCCACCGCCATGACACTGGCAGCCACGCCCGAGGACGCAGCGCAGGTCGCACTCCGCGCAGTCCGCGATCGCATCACCTACACGTCCGGCATTACCGACGTGTCGACCACGGCGTCCGAGGCGTGGGCCTCGATGCACGGCGTGTGCCAGGACTTCTCGCACGCCGCGCTATCGCTCCTGCGCGCGGCGAAGATCCCTGCTCGATACGTGAGCGGCTACCTCCACACCGAGGAGCAGGCCGCGGGCCTGACCGTGGTCGGCGAGTCGCATGCCTGGGTGGAGTACTGGGATGGTCGCTGGCATTCGATGGACCCGACGAACGACCGGTCGGTCGGCGCCGCGCACGTCATCGTCGCGCGCGGTCGCGACTACGCAGATGTTCCGCCCCTCAAGGGCATCTACGCCGGTGGCAAGAGCGAGGTCCTCGGAGTGAGCGTCGAAATCACCCAGCTGTAGGGGTTGATGACGGCCAGACCGGCCATCGTGGGTTATCGTCAATTTCCCTTCCCTTGACGTTCGAGTTGTACCTAGGAGTTCCATGTCCACGCTGCGCTCTGGTCTGAGCCTCCTCGCGGTTGCCTCCATCGGGCTCGGCTCCGTGCTCGTCATGGCACCCGCCGCGAGCGCAGTCGCCGCTGTCGGCTCCTGCTACGAGTACCCGCTCGCAACCGTGGGAAAGGTCGCCAGCGCGGCCCCCGTCATCGGCTGCGAGTCCCCTCACACCGCTGAGACGTGGTGGGTGGGCTCACTGGCTCCGGCATTCGGACCGCCCTCGAAGGCATCGCATGCTGCGCGGCTCCAGGCCGGGCGACCATGCACGACGAAGGCGATGAACACGTACCTGGGCATGCCCGACCGCAAGCTGCCCTCCCGGTACCGGAACGTCGTGCTGTTCCCGACCGACGCGCAGTGGAACGCGGGCGAGCGCTGGGTGCGCTGCGATGTGGTGCTGCAGTCCGGCCTTCGCCTTCAGCAGACCACCGGAACGGCAGCATCATTCGTGGCGACCGTTCCGCAGGACCGCCTGACCTTCTGCACACCCGGCACGCCGAGCGCACGCAAGACCGCGGCAGTTCCGTGCACGAATCCGAAGAAGAACTGGATCAAGGTCCTCGACAAGGAACTCGGCGGACCGAACTCCCGGTTCCCCGGCACCAGCACCGTCCTGCGTCGCAGCGCCGTCATCTGCCAGAAGATCGCCAAGCAGTACGACGGCAAGATCCCCTACCCGGGCTGGTGGCGGATCAACCCGACCCAGCACGGCTGGAACCTCGGCAAGCGCTCGGTCCAGTGCTTCGTGCCCTACGACCAGTACCTCAAGGAACTGGCGCAGCGTGCTCCCAAGCCGGTTCCGACCCCGGTACCGGCTCCAACACCGCCGCCCACGGTCTAACTGCCTAGTCGATCACCGTTCTTCGCGGCCCGATGCCCCAGACCACGTAGTTCCAGAACCAGTCCGCGATCACGCTGACACGCTGACGACCGCCGGCCAGGTAGAAGACGTGCAGGCCGAGCCACGCGAACCACGCGAGCGTGCCGCGCATGCGGAACCCGTTCGGCAGCTCGACGACCGCGCGCCGCCGGCCGATCGTCGCCATCTGACCCTTGTTCTTGTACGAGAACGGCTTGAGCGGCAGGCCCTGCATCTGGCGCACGATCGACCGAGCCACGTAACGACCCATCTGCATCGCGACCGACGCGACCATCGGCAGCGGTCGACCGTCCTTGCCGTCTACGTGCGCGATGTCGCCGATGACCCAGATGTTCTCGTCAAGGTGCAGGGTAGGTGAGACCTCGAGGCGATGGGCGCGGTCAGTGACGCCGAGTTCGCTCCACTGCGAAGGCGCAGCAACGCCGGCCGCCCAGACGATTGTGCCCGCGGTGAGGACCTCGCCGGTCTTCAGGTGCACGTCGCCGGGATACATGCGGTCGACCGCGCAGTCGAGCTTCACCACGGCCCCGATGTCGGTCAGCTGGCTCTTCGCATGCTCGCTCGACTTTTCCGAGAACGAGGGAAGCAGGCGTGGCCCCGCCTCGACGAGAGTGACGGATGCGTGCGCGTAGATCGCGGGAAACTCGTGGCGCATGGCACGCTGCAACTCGGCAACCGCTCCGGAGATCTCCACGCCGGTGGGACCACCTCCGACGACAACGACGCGCAGGGCCTCCTTGGGCAGGCGGCCGAACTCGACGTCCTCATAAGTCTGCAGCAGGCGCCGCCGAATGACGCGAGCCTCCTGAATCGTCTTCATTTGCAACGAGTTCTCGGCTACCCCAGGAATTCCGAAGGTTGTCCCGGTGCTGCCCACCGCCAAGATGAGCTCGTCCCATTCGATGACGGCGCCGTCGGCGAGGCGCACCGTCTTCGCCTTGGGGTCGATGCGCACGACGTCGCCGCGCCGGAACGCTGCCTTCGGCACTGCGGCCCGAACGGGATACGCAATGTCGTCCTCGGGCAGTCCGCCGGTCGACACCTGGTACAGCAGCGGGGAGAAGACCTGGTACGGATTGCGGTCGATGATCGTCACGGCGATCGACGGATCGCGGGACAGTTTGCGCGCGCAGGTCAGACCGCCGAAGCCCGCACCAACAATGACTACCCTGCGCGGTGCCTGGTGCTCTGTCGCGACCGTCATCTCGTCCGCCGCGCTCAGCGCAGCGGACTGCGGGGAAGCGGATCCGGGAAGACCGACTCGTTCGCGGGCGCGGTGGCCTGCAGTCGCTCGAACTGATCGCTGCTCAACTCGAGCGTCAACGCCCGCACGATGGAGTCGACCGTGGCGGCTCGAGTCGCACCGGGGATCGGGATGATGACGGGGCTCAGGGCGAGCAGCCACGCGATGATCGTCTCCTGCGCCGATGCCCCGATCTCGGCGCCGACTTCGGCAAAGGCCGTGTAGTGCGATCCCACCTCATGCGCCTGCTCCGACCCGCCAAGTGGCGACCATGGCAGGAACGCGATGCCCAGCTCGGTGCATCGCGCGAGCACGTCGGCATCGCCACGAAAGCGAGGCGAGTACTCGTTCTGCACCGACATCAGCCCGCCATCATCGGGTCCGCCGAGAATCTCCAGGGCCACGGAGAGTTCGCTCGCGTTGACGTTCGACAGTCCGATCCGGCGGATCAGGCCGGCATCCCGCAGGGCGAGCAGGGCACCCATCTGAGCTGCGTACGTCTGGCTGGGGTCGTGGCGGTGGTGCTGGTAGAGCTCGATGACGGACACCCCGAGCTGGCGAAGGCTCGCCTCGCACGCTGCGCGAAGCCCTGCGGTCGACGAATCACGACCGCCCTCGTCGTTCGGGTGGAGCGTGATCCCGCCCTTCGTCGTGACGAGAACCTCGGCCACGTCCGCCGGACCGCCATACGTGCGCAGTGCCTCGGCAATGAGCGCCTCGTTGTGCCCCATCGTGTCCCAGGTCGGGCAGTAGACGTCGGCCGTGTCGAGCATCGTGATTCCGAGATCGAGCGCACGATGAATCGTCGCGATCGCGCGATCGCGCTGATCGACCATTCCAGGGAACGACATCGGCATGCAGCCCAGCCCCGCGGCAGAAACATGGAGATCACCAATGCGTCGTGCGGGGAGGGTCATGCGCCCATTCTATTAATCGCCCATGAGGGCGAGCCACTCCTCCTCGAGCGCCTCGCGCTCTGCCTCGACCCGACGCAGTTCCTCGCTGAGCTCGCTGACCTTCTCGTAGTCGGTCGCATGCTCGGCGAGGCTGCCGTGCAGCGCCGTGGCCCGCTCGCTGAGCTTGTCGACCTGTCGTTCCAGGCGCGCCATTGTCTTCTGGTTGAGCCGATCCTGGGCCGCAACCGACTTCGCCGGTCCAGTGGGTACGGACGGTCGTGCGTCGACGGCCTCGATCGCTCGACGCCGGTCGAGGTAGTCATCGACCCCTCCGATGAGCTCGCGCAGGTGCGCGTCGCCAAGAAGCGCAACGAACTTGTCGCAGACGCGTTCAAGGAAGTAGCGGTCGTGCGAGACGATCAGCAAAGTTCCGGCGAAGCCGTCGAGCAGGTCCTCAAGCGCGGTCAGCGTCTCCACATCGAAGTCGTTCGTCGGCTCGTCGAGGATGAGGACGTTCGGAGCGCTCATGAGCAGGCGAGTCAGTTGCAGTCGACGTCGCTCCCCGCCCGACAGGTCACCCACGGGAGTCCATTGGCCGTCGGTGCCGAATCCGAGTCGCTCGCACAACTGCGAGGCGGTGAGCTCTCGTCCCTTGCCGAGATCGACCCGCTGGGCGACCTGCTCCACGGATTCCAGGACCCGCCAGGTCGGATCGAGTTCCTCGAGGTGCTGCGACAGATACGCGACCTTGACGGTCTGCCCGGTGACGAGTCGTCCTTGCGCGGGCCTGACCTCGCCGAGCAGCATCCGGATCAGCGAGGTCTTGCCCGCGCCGTTCGGGCCGAGGATGCCAATGCGATCCCCCGGACCGATGTTCCACGTCAGTCGCTCGATGAGCGACTTGCCACCCATCGACAGTGATGCGTCGTGCACTTCGAACACGGTCTTGCCCAAGCGCGCATCCGCGAACGAGAGGAGTTCGACCGAGTCGCGCGGCGGGGGCTCAGCGGAAATGAGCTCGTTTGCCGCGTCGACTCGGAACTTCGGCTTGGACGTACGCGCCGGCGCTCCGCGCCGCAGCCACGCAAGCTCCTTGCGGATGAGGTTGTTGCGCCGCGCTTCCGACGCGGCACCTTGACGATCGCGCTCCGCCTTCGACAGTACGAACGCGGAGTAGCCGCCGTCGTACTCCTCGACCTGTCCTCCGACCACCTCCCAGGTGCGGTCGCAGACCTCGTCGAGGAACCAGCGATCGTGCGTCACCACGACTATCGCGAGCGCCGGTCGCGCACGCAGGTAGGCCGCCAGCCACGCGACGATCTCGACGTCGAGGTGGTTCGTCGGCTCGTCGAGCAGCAGGAGGTCCAGGTCAGCGACGAGCAGTCGGGCCAGCTCGACCCGCCTTCGCTCGCCCCCGGAAAGGTCTCCAAGTCGCCGGTCGAGGAGTGCATCGTCGAACCCGCCGAGCAGTCCGACCAGGACCTCGCGTACGCGCGGGACCGCCGCCCACTCGTACGTCGCCTTCGCTCCCACCACGGCCTCGAGGATCGTCGCGTCCGCGTCGAAGCTCGGGTTCTGCCTCAGGAAGCCGATGTGCACGTCGGATCCCACGCTCACGCGGCCCGCATCGACCGGCTCGACTCCGGCCATCACGTCCAGCAGGGTGCTCTTGCCCGCTCCGTTGCGACCGACGACTCCGACGCGCTCGGTCGCGTTGACCCCGGTCGAGACGTTATCCAGCAGGGGGCGCTCACCGAACGCCTTGCTCACCGACTCGAGGTTGATGAGATTGCGGGGTGCCATGACCTCATTCTCGCGGCAACGCGGACCAGCCCCCTGCCCGGTCTCGGCAAAGTAGGGTGACCGCGTGCGCCTCCCGTGGACTAGCCAGCCCTCAGCGGTGGAGGCACCGCCGGCCGCCCCGCTGATCCCGAGCCTGGGCAACGGAATCGCGGTCCCGATCACCAGCGACATGATCACCACCCTGCTCGAGTCCATGAGAACGAGCGACCTGCCCGATCCCGGCTCTGAGTTCTACGTCGACTGGGCAGGGGTCCGCACGCGAGTCGACATGCTTCCGTGGGCTCCACAGGAACTTCGCGGAGTTCGCAGCACCGACCTACCGATCCCCGACGATGGCTACCGCAGCGAAGACGTCGAGTACGCGGCTCTCGCCCAAGCCCTCAGCACCGCGACCGGCACGTTTCGGATCGTCGAAGTCGGAGCCGGCTGGGCACCGTGGGTCGTCGCGGGAGTCGTCATCGCCCGCCGCCTTGGGCTGCGGCCCTATGGCATCGCCGTCGAGGCGGACGTGCGACGTAGCGAGTGGGCCATGCAGCACGCGCTCGACAACGACGTGCGCGCCGAACTGATCGCGGGCACGCCCGAGGAGATCGCGGCCGCGCTGGCAATACCCCCAGGGGACATCGAGATGCGCGTTGTGCGCGCAGCCGGGTGGCATTCGACGACGGTGCTGCAGTTCCCCGACATCGACGAGCAGGACATGGGTGCAGCGGTATGGACCTTGCCCGGCACCGACGTCGACTACCGAGGCGCGCACCTGTCGCACCACGACGTGTCCACCGTCTCCATGGCAACACTCCTGCAGTCGGAGAGCCTGACCGACTTACTGCATGTCGACGTGCAGGGTGTCGAGTTCGAGTTGCTTGAGCCCGCGAGCGACGTTGTTCAGCAGAACGTCAGGCTGATGGCCGTCGGCACGACGAACCGTCTGGTCGAGGGCGAGTTGCAGCAGCACTTCCTCTCCCGCGGCTGGGGGTTGCTCGTCGACGCCCCCTGCACCGCGATCTTCACCATGACGCATCCGACTTTGTCCGGCTTCACTGTGCAGGACGGGAACCAGTTGTGGGAGAACCCGTTCCTTCGTGAGGCGTAGCCGCACCGAACTGAACGTCGCGCAGCAGCCAGGTGAACACGCCGACAGCGCCCACGGCGACAACGTCGATAGTGATCAGGCCGAGGGGAAACGCCCACGGTGAGATCCCCTCGGGGACCTTTGCATCGCTGCCGGTGGCCACCGTGATGGCAATCGAGACCACGCCGACGACGAGAGCACCGAGGACCAGCCACGGCACCTCGCGGTCGAGCAGGCCGGTCTGTGCCAGCCGGCCCCGCCGACGCGCCAGGAGCCAGCCGGACAGCGCCATCCATGCTGTTGCAAGCGCGATGCCGCCCACCGCGTCACTGGGCCGATGCCACCCGGCCGTCACCGTCGACACGGCGATGAGGCTGCACCACAGGAGACCGACGAGCGCTACGACCGGCCGGTAGGTGTTGCGGCTCACCATGACGAGGGCCAGCACGAAAGCCGTGGAGATCGTCGCGTGGCCGCTGGGGAACGTGTCGATTCCCTTGTCGCTGATCAGTTCCGTGAACTCCGGCGCGAGGTCCGGGCGCGGCAGAATCCGCTTGAGCAATTCCGCGCTGACGACCGCACCTGCGAAGCCACCCGCAGAAGCGATAGCCAGCCAGCGTCGATGCCGGGCGAGCGCGATCACGATGAGCACGGCCAGCATCGCGATCATCGAGAATCGATCAATCGAGTTCAGCAATTCTCGGATGGTTCGCGCGGCATGCTCGTGACCCAGGCGACCAATGAGGCCTTGGTCGTCCCACCGCTGGCCCGCCGATGTCAGCACGAAGGCGAGGTAGCTGGCCACCATGAGGATTCCCGCGCCAACGGCCACGACCAGGAGCTGACGGGCGCGCCGGGCACCGTGCTCGTCTGCCATGGCGTGATCTTGCACCGTGCCGCCCGCTAAGCGATGGACGGTGGCCGTTCACGTGAGATGAACCGGGCGTGCGCGTCGTTCAGGCCGAGTGCAATCGCGCGCTCGGTGGCCGCTGCGGAATCGTCGGTTCGTCCGAGGCGACTGAGCAACTCAGAGCGCGAGGCGTGCCACCATGCGTAGTCCTCCAGCCCGCCGATCGCATCGACCGCGTCCAGCCCCGCCTGATCTCCGTCCCTCTCGGCGATCGCGCCCGCTCGACCAAGTCGCGCCGCTGGGGTGTCGCGAACAGCGAGCAGAACCTCGTACCACGACAGCACGGCGTTCCAGTCGGTCGCGGCGTACGTCGGCGCGAGCGCATGACAGGCGGCGATGGCCGCCTGGACGACATACGGATCCGCGCGGTCAGGAGTCCGGCGCAGCGCCTCCCCCACGAGCTCGACACCCTCGCGAATCGCCTCGCGGTCCCACAGCCCGCGGTCCTGGTCGGCCAGGCGGATCACCGCTCCGTCGTCTGCGACCCGGGCGGCGCGGCGCGAATCCTGAAGGATCATCAACGCGAGCAGACCGGAGACCGACGCCTCGTCGGGCATGAGCCCGTGGAGCAGCCGGCCGAGCCGGACAGCCTCGTCGATCAGGGTCGACCGCATCGCATGCTCGCCAGTCCCGGACGCGTAGCCCTCGTTGAAGATGAGGTAGACCGTCGACAGCACCCCGACCAGCCGAGCAGGCAGCTCGTCGTCGGACGGGACGCGATAGGGAATCCGGGCCTGGCGGATCTTCTGCTTTGCTCGAGTCAGCCGCTTCGACATCGTGGCCTCGGGCACCATCAGTGCTCGGGCGACGTCGGCAGTGCTCAACCCGCCGAGCGTTCGAAGGCTCAGCGAGACCTGCGCCTCGAGGGACAGGCTCGGGTGGCAGCACGTGAAGACCAGCCGCAGGAGATCGTCGCGGACGACCGACTCGACCGGCTCGGGTGCCTCGTTCTCCAAGAGCCACACGGCGTCGGCCTCCTTCGAGGAGCGCGAGATATCTCGACGGATCCCGTCGATCGCGCAGCGACGCGCGACGACCGTCAGCCAGGCGCGCGGCTCATCGGGGATGCCATCGCGCGGCCAGGTGGTCAACGCCCGGGCAATCGCTTCCTGCAGGGCGTCCTGAGCGAGGTCGACGTCACCGGTGACGCGAATGAGCGTGGCGAGAATGCGCGTGTACTCCGCGCGTACTGCTCGCTCGGCCGCGCTCGCCGGTGACGTCGACCCCGACTCGGATGTCACACCATCGGCCAGGTCACATCATGGGGATGACGGGACGGACCTCGATTGCACCGTTCCATGCGCCCGGGATCCTCGCGGCAACCGCGACGGCCTCGTCGAGGTCGGCGCACTCGAGGATGTAGAAGCCCGTGAGGACCTCCTTGGTCTCCGCGTACGGTCCGTCGGTCGACAAGACCTCGCCGCCCTTGCCGGAGGGCACGCGCACGGTGGTGGCGGTTGCCGTCGGGTAGAGCACGGCGCCGCCGCGGATCACGGCCGCGGCCGCCTCACCGAAGGCGCTGTACTCGGCCATCTCGGCCGCCTGCTCCGCGGTGGGCTGGGACCAGTCGACATCTGCGCTGTAGACGAATGCGACGTACTGGGGCATGACAACCTCCTTGGTGACCGGCGCCGATCGCCGGGTTCATGTTAAGGACGAACGAGCAGCGTCAAGAAGGACACGTCTAGCGAACAATCTTGATGCTGAACATGTCGGTGCCGATCAGGCCGTACAGGCGGACCCACAGGCCCAGGTACATCTCCGGTCCTCGACAGGTGCTGATGTCACCGAGGTCGAGCACATCGCGGTGACCGAAGCTCTGCAGGAGTTCGACCACGGTCTGCTTGGCTTCGGCATCGTTGCCGCTCACGAAGACCGTGTGGTTGCCGTCACCCACGAGCTCGGGATGCACCATGAGCGCCGCCGCGAGGGTGTTGAGGGACTTCACGACCCGCACGTCCGGGTAGGCGGCCTGGATCTGCTCGCCGACCGAATCCGTGTCTTTGACGCTCAGGGTGGGCGGGAACCCGTTGGAGAAGTCCAGGGAGTTCGAGATGTCGATCAGCACCTTGCCGGAGAGACTGTCCGCGCCGGCAGCCGAGAGCACCTCGAAGACCGCGGTCCCCGACACCGCCAGGACGATGAGCTCGCCCATCGCTGCGGCGTCCGAGAAGGCCAGCACCTCGACTCCGGGGGGCATGTCCGACCGGGCGGCGCTCGCAGCCACGTCGCGCGTGCCGATGACGACGTCATGCCCGAGCTCGTGGAGACGAGTCGAGATCGCCTGTCCTACTACTCCGGTCCCCAAGACTGCGACCCTCATCGTCGATGCTCCTTCTGCTGGATGTTCCGTGAGTATGGGCCATGCACCTACGATCCAACAGTGACGGCGATCGCGGGAGTACACGGCGTACTGGCTCCGCACGGCTATTCCCAGGAGCAGATCACAGCAGTGTTCGGCGAGGTGGTCTCGCCCGACGGCGGGCATCGCGCGGTCGTCGAACGGATTCACTCGGCAACCGGAGTACGGCACCGATACCTCGCCCTTCCCCTTGAGGACTACGCCGGGCTCGACGGATTCGGTGCGGCCAACGATGCCTTCATTCGCGTCGGACTGGACCTTGCGGAACAGGCAATCACCGGCGCGCTCGAGGCGGCAGGACTGAGTGCTGCCGACGTCGACCTCATCTTGTCCACCTCTGTCACCGGCGTCGCAGCACCTTCTCTGGAAGCGCGACTTGCCCTGCGCATGGGCTTTCGGCCCGACGTCAAGCGAGTGCCGGTCTTCGGCCTGGGATGCGTGGCCGGAGCCTCGGGCATCGCACGCCTGCATGACTATCTCCTCGGCGATCCCGATGGGGTCGCGGTCCTCGTGTCGGTCGAGCTCTGCTCGCTGACGATCCAGCGCGATGACGTCTCCATGCCGAACGTCGTCGCGAGCGGACTGTTCGGCGACGGTGCCGCAGCAGTGGTCATGGTCGGGAGCAACCGCGCCGCGGCGATAGGCCTGTCCGGCCCGACGGTGATCGGATCGCGAAGCCGGATCTACCCCGACACCGAGCGCACGATGGGCTGGGATGTCAGCGAGACGGGATTTCGCATCGTGCTGTCGGCCGGCGTGCCCGATGTCATCACGACTTTCGTCGGCGATGACGTCGGCGACTTCCTGGCCGATCACGAACTGAAGACCGTGGACATCGCGAACTGGGTCTGCCATCCAGGCGGTCCCAAGGTCCTCGACGCGATGGAGTCCGCGCTCGACCTGCACGACGGTCAGCTCGACGTGACGTGGCGCTCGCTGGCCGCGATCGGCAACCTGTCCTCGTCATCTGTCCTCCACGTCCTGGCGGACACGCTCGCCGGCCGCGACGGCGCCGCGAGACCGGAGCCGGGAACTCCTGGACTGCTGCTCGCCATGGGCCCTGGCTTCTGCGCCGAGATGGTGCTGCTCCAGTGGTGACATCGTGAGCGGCACTACTGCATTCACGATCCTCATCGTGCTCGTGGCCCTCGAGCGCGTCGCCGAACTCGTTGTGTCGCAGCGCAATCTGCGCTGGAGCGCGGAGCAGGGCGGAGTCGAGTACGGCCGGAGCCACTATCCCTTCATGGTGGTCCTGCACGTCGGTCTGCTCGCGGGCGCCCTCGTGGAGGTCTGGTTCTTCCCGACGCCGATGATCGCGTGGCTGTCGTGGGTCATGTTCGGGCTCGTCCTGTTCTCCCAGGCATTGCGCTGGTGGTGCATCTCGACGCTGGGCCAGCGATGGAACACGCGCATCGTCATCGTTCCCGGGCTGCCGCGCGTGACTGGCGGCCCGTACCGGTGGCTCAGTCACCCCAACTACGTGGCGGTCGTCATCGAGGGCTTCGCCCTGCCGATGGTCGGCTTCGCGTGGGTCACCGCGATTGCCTTCACCGTGCTCAACATTCCGCTGCTCGCAGTACGGATCCGCGAGGAGAATGCAGCGTTGGCCACTCTTCCGCCACCATGATCGACGTGCTCGTCGCCGGCGGCGGTCCCGCCGGACTTGCGACGGCGCTGTACGCGCGCCGCGCCGGACTTGACGTCACGGTCGTCGAGCCCCGCCCCGACGCGATCGACAAGGCGTGCGGTGAGGGACTCATGCCCGAGGCGATCGCTCGACTGGGCGAACTCGGCGTCGATCCCGCGGGTCGTAACTTCCGCGGCATTCGGTACGTCGCGGGCGGCCATGTCGCCGAGGCCACCTTCAGCGCCGGGCCCGGCCGCGGAGTGCGGCGCACCACTTTGCATACCGCCATGCGCAATCAAGCTGAGGACGTCGGCGTTCGATTCGTGCGGGGACGCGTGACCGACATCGAGCAGCTCAGCGACGGGGTTCGAGGTGGCGGCGTCAGCGCGCGCTATCTGGTGGCCGCGGACGGTCTGCACTCCACCGTGCGCTCCACGGTCGGCCTGAGCGCGCCGGCCCACGGCCGCCAGCGCTACGGAGTGCGTCAGCACTTCCGCGTCGAGCCCTGGACCGATCTCGTCGAGGTCCACTGGCTTCGCGATGCCGAGGTCTACATCACGCCGGTAGCCGACGACATCGTCGGGTTCTCCGTGCTCGGTGGACGGCCGCTGAGCTTGGCGCAGTCACTCGCGTCACTGCCCGACGTCGCGAGGCACCTGGTCGGGGCCGAGCCGGTGAGCTCGGAGCGAGGGGCGGGCCCGTTGCGCCAGGAGACGTCAGCGCGGACCTCGGGGCGAGTCCTGCTCGTCGGCGACGCGGCCGGCTACGTCGACGCGCTGACCGGCGAGGGCCTGCGCATGGGATTCGCCGAGGCCGATGCTGCAGTCAATGCCATCGTCCGGGACGACCCCGCCTCCTACGAGGAGGAATGGGAGCAGCTGACCCGCTCCTACCGGAGGCTGACCAATGGACTGCTGTGGGTCGGCGCGCGGCCGGTGCTGCGCCGGATGATTGTCCCGGCGGCCCGGGTACTGCCCGGTGTGTTCCGTCGAGGCATCGACTCGATCGCGGCCTGATCTCCAGCTTGCTCGGCGATACTGCTGCTGAAGTAGTGCGAGAGGAGAGGCGCCATGCCCCAAGGTTCGGGATCCAAGGACGACCCCTGGCTGCTCACCACTGCGCCAGGGTCATCGGAGTACTCGATGTACCGAGACGACTCCGCCGATCCGCCGGTACTCGTCTGCCAGGTCGGCAGCACGACCCTGAAGTACGACGCGCGCGCCATCGCGGACCTGCACGCCTGGCTGGTCGAGCAGGGCGAATGGGTGCCGCTGGGCGCAGCGGATGAGAAGAAGCCGGCGGCTGACGGCACCGTGGAGGCCTTCGGCCGCGCGACGGACAATCCCCTCGGCGGCTGGTACGGCCTGCGGAACGGCTACCGGGGTCGGTTCGGCATGTACCTGCCGCCGTTGCTCGAGGCTCTCGGACTTGCGGAGCTCACCCACGAGCCCCGCAACAACAGCGTGCGAGCGATCGCCGGAGGCAAGTAGATCCGTTGAGTACTACTGAAGACGAACAGCCCGCGCATCTCGCGTCGACCGTCGTCCTCCTGCGTGAGACAGATGCGACAGCCACCTTTGAGGTGCTCATGCTGCGCAGGAACGCCGAGGGAGGGTTCGGCGGGATGTGGGTGTTCCCCGGCGGGCGCGTGGATCCCGACGACGGCGTGGGCGATGCAGCGTTCGTTGCCGCCGGAGTGCGCGAGGTGAGGGAAGAGGCGGGACTCGTCCTGGATCCTGATTCCTTGACTCCCTTCTCCTTCTGGTCACCTCCTGGCAGGGGTAAGCGCTTCGATACCAAATTCTTCGTCACGCTCGCTCCCGACGCGGCCGTGACGGTCGACGGCGCGGAAGTCGAGGAGTACGTGTGGTCCACGCCCACGCGGCTACTCGCAATGCACGCGGCAGGGACGTTGGACCTCGTGCCTCCTACCTGGCGGACCCTCGCGTGGCTGGCAACGCATCCCTCGGCCGGTGATGTGTTCGCAGCGGCGCAGAGTGACGAAGTGGTGACGTTCTCCGGCAGGATCCTGACGGACGCTGACGGCGGGCGAGTTGTGCTGTGGCATGGCGATGCCGCCTACGATTCCGGCACGCTGGACGTGGCGGGCTCACGACACAGACTTCTCATGGGCTCACTGCCGTGGCGCCTAGAGCGGGTGACCGCTGACGGCGTCGAGGTTCCTGCGTAGAGGAACGGTTGCGCCACTCCTGTGAGATAGTGAACGCGTGTTCACGATGAATGCGGCTTCTATCGATGCTGGCAAGCGCACCCGTGCACCGGGACTGGTCATTGGTGTCCTCGCGATGGCCGGTTCGGTGGTCGCGCTCATGCAGACGGTGCTTGTCCCCCTGATTCCCGACCTGCCCGGCCTGCTGGGCGTCCGCGCCGAGGACGCGTCCTGGCTGATCACCATCACCCTGCTCGCGAGCGCGGTGGCCACGCCCAGCATCTCCCGGCTTGCGGACATGTACGGGAAGCGTCGGATGATGCTCGCGAGCCTGGCCGCGTTGTTCCTCGGCTCCGTGCTCGGCGCGCTCGGCACATCCTTTCCGCTGCTGATCGCGGCCCGGGCCCTGCAAGGCTTCGCGTTCGCACTCATCCCTGTCGCGGTGAGCATCATGCGTGACGAGCTGCCGCGTGAACGCCTCGCTGCCGCCGTTGCCCTGATGAGCGCCACGCTCGGAATCGGCGCGGCGGTTGGCTTGCCACTTGCGGGCTTCGTCTTCACTCACTACGGCTGGCATGCGGTCTTCTGGGTCTCGGCCGTGATGGCTTTCGCCATGCTCATCGCCGTGTCCGCCGTTGTACCGGAATCTCCCGTCCGCACGGGCGGTCGATTCGATCTCGTCGGCGCCGTCCTCCTGTCCGGTGGACTCGTGTTCATCCTCCTTGCGATCACCAAGGGCGGCCATTGGGGCTGGACAAGTGCGACGACGCTCGGCTGCCTGTTCGCCGCGGCCGTCTTCCTTGCCGTCTGGGCGCCGTGGGAGTTGCGCAACGGCCAGCCGATCATCGATCTGCGCACGACAGTCCGGCGCCCCGTACTGCTGACCAATGTCGCGGCCTTCCTCACGGGCTTCGCCATGCTCGTCAACCTGATCACGACGACCCAGCTTCTGCAGGTGCCCGTCGGCACGGGATACGGCTTCGGCCTGTCAGTGATGGATGCCGGACTTGCCCTGCTTCCCGCCGCAGTGGCGATGATCATCGTCGCGCGCGTCTCGTCGGTAGTCACCCGAAGGTTCGGCGCGAGATTCACGCTGATCGCTGGCGCGTCAGTGCTTGCGGCTGGCTACATTGGCCGAATGTTCTTGATGGACACCGAGTTGCAAGTCATCCTCGGCGCTGTCTTCGTCTCGTGCGGAACGATCCTGGCGTTCTCCTCGATGCCCGTACTCATCATGGGCTCGGTTCCCCTGAGCGAGACTGCCGCTGCGAACGGACTGAACACCGTTCTACGAAACGTCGGGACGGCGACCGCCAGCGCCGCCGTCGCGGCGATCCTCACCACGACCGTGGTGTCGTACGGCGGCTCGCTCTTCCCAAGCCAGGCTGCCTTCCAGCAGATCTACGGTCTCGCCGCGATCGCCGCCATCCTCGGGGGAATCGCCGCAATCGGCATTCCACGACGTCGCGAGTCCGCGGAGATCGTCGACTTCGCCGAGACGCCCGAGTCGGTGCAGGCATGAGCCAGGCGACCACGAGGGCCGTCGTTCTCGCTGCGGCCAAACGACTGTTCGCCGAGCGCGGCTATCAGCAGGTGACGATCCGTCAGATCGCCACCGAGGCATCGATCTCCCCCGCGATGGTCATGAAGGTGTGCGGAAACAAGGAGAGGCTCTACGCCGACGCGACACCTCCCGAGTCAGAACCGCTAAGCCCGGACTGGCCGACAGATCAGATCGGCCGAGAGCTTGCGCGACGAATCATGGACCGCCGCGAGACTGAGTCCGCCGAGCCATGGCTCCAGTCGCTGATCGCCACTCTGGACGCGCCGAATCCGGCAAAGGCGCGCGAGGAGTTCCGCAATCACTACGTCGTTCACCTCCAGCGGAGGATCGGCCCGGGACCGAAGTCGACGCAGAGCGCCGAGCTCGCCGCGGCAATGCTGATCGGACTCGCCGCGGCAGTGCGCGCGCTGCGCCTTCTCGACGACCCGGTGCAGGCGGACGCAATCATCGATCGCTACGGCGGGCTGATCCAGTCCGTGGTCGACGACGCGACCTAGCGGTCGATCCCTCTCGCAAGCCCTCGACGCCGGATCACATTTCGGGAATGGTCAGCTGCTGATCTGCCGGCGCGAAGTCGTCACGTAGAGGCACGGCGCCGGCCGCGAACTCCTCGAGCCCAGCCCGGTCCATGGCCATCTCGCCCCACTCACCCTCTCCCACCCGGTCCGGCAGCGGACGATCGGAGGCGAACAGGATCGCGTTGCCTCCGCCGGGAACCGAGTTCTCGTCCGGGGCGAGCTCGAACTCCACGGGGAAGGTGACCATGCGGACGTGGTCGAATGTCTCGAGCAGGGTCGCCACCTCCGAGCGCAGCAGGTCCAGCGGCGGATAGTCGATCACGTTTAGTGCGTAGACGCCCCCGGGGCGCAGAACCCGATCCACTTCTTCCGCCCACTCCGTCGTCGCCAGATGCCACGGCACGGCGTAGGTGCCGAACGCGTCGCCGACGACAACGTCGGCCGAGTCCGTCGGCTGCGATCGCATCGTCGTTCGGGCATCGCCGATCGCGACAGTCAGTCCTGGCTCCTCGCTGAGCCCAAGCCGCGACCGGGCCTCCTCGACCAGGTCCCCGTCGACCTCGAGAACATGCGACGTGGAGCCCGGCCGGGTCGCCTGGAGCCATCGCGGAAGAGAGAACCCACCGCCGCCGATGAACACGCCGTCCAGTGGCTCCCCCGCCGGGCTCGACGCGTCGATTCCCCCGGCGATCCATTGCGTGTACGCGAACTCCAGATGCGTCGGATCCTCCAGGTCGACATAGGAGTGGAGCACGTCATCGAGCATCAGCATGCGTCCGCTCGGCAGCACGGGATCCTCGACGATGCGCAGGCAGTGGTAGTCCGTCTCTCGGTCGCATGGGGACTCGACCGTCGTGACGAATGCACCAAGGCCGAGCGCGGCCACGATGATCACCACGGGTGCCGCGACGCCGAGCCTGGCTACCGGGACGGCAAGGACTGCTCCGATCAGCGCGAGTCCCACGCCTATACCCAGCACCGAGGGCGTGACGGGAACCAACGGCACGAGGACGAAGCCGGTCACGAACGTGCCAACGAGCGCACCGGCCGTCGCCCACGCGGAGATCCGTCCCACGATCGAGCCCGTCGAGCCAAGATCGTGCAGCCGAAGGCGAGCGACCGTCGGGGTTACCGCGCTGAGCACGGCAGCGGGCGGCACGAGGGTGATCAACGTGATGCCGATAGCGGCCATATCGCTGCCGCTGGTCGCGCGTGGCCCGAGAATGCGCACGAGCGGGACGATCAGCAGGCTCAGCAGTCCGCCCGCGACGAAGAGCCATACAAGCAGTGTTCGTCCATCGGTCCGGTCAGCCATCCAGCCTCCGGCGGCGGCGCCCACGGCGATACCCGCGAGCGCGGCACCGATGATCGCCGTCGTCGTTTCGAGGGTCAGGCCGACATACGGAGCGAGCAGGCGAACCGCGAGTATCTCCAGCACGAGAACCACGCCGGAGGCAACGAACACCAGCGCGGCCGCGAGCGGGGCGGAGATGGTCTGTGTTGTCGTGGCTTCCCCGTCGCCGCTTGCGGCACCATCGGCGGACACGGCAACTCCTCTGGTCGGATGCGTTCCGACCACGCTACCTAGGTCCGTGTTCGGCCCACACGAGGATCCCGTGATTCACGGAACCACAAGCCCGGGCATGGGGACTTCGGGGAGCGGCGAAGCCGTAGCGACCTAGCATGACGACGTGACCACACATAGCTACGCGACCACACTTCATTGGACCGGGCTGACGGACGACTACGACTCCTACAGCCGGCAGCACGACACGACCATGGGCACGACCACGCTTGCGATGAGCGCTGACTCAGCATTCCGCGGGGACAGCACGCTGCCGAATCCCGAGCAGCTGGTCGTCGCCGCCGCAAGCTCATGCCAGCTTCTCTCCTTTCTCGCAGTAGCGGCCCGCTCCGGAGTCCGGGTAGTGGAGTACGAGGACCATGCTGAGGGCGTCATGCCGGACGACCAGTCCGCGATGCGACTGACGAGGATCGTGCTGCGGCCTCGCATCATCGTCGAGGGGGCGACCGTCGAACGGGTGGAAAGACTGCTTCACAAGGCTCATCAGCAGTGCTACATCGCCAACAGCCTGACGACCGAAGTGGTCCTCGAGCCAGACATCGAGGTGCGCTGATGTTCGACATCGAGATCTCCGCGCCAGACGGCGCGGACTCCCTGGCACGAATCGGTCTCACGCTCGGGGAAGCGGGCGTCGGGCTCGAGGGTGGGGGCATGTGGTCAGGAGTCGCGCACTACCTCGTTTCCGACGCCCCAGCAGCAGTACGGGCGCTGACGGCCGCAGGGCTTGGAGACGTTGTGTCTCGAGAAGTCGTACTGGCGGAGTTGGATGCGGACGTACCGGGGGCACTCGGGCGGATGATGCAGCAACTCAGCGCCGCCGGGGTCGTCCTGCACGGTCAGTACAGCGACCACGACAATCGCAAGGTTCTCATCGTCGACGACATTCAGGCCGCTCACGCCGCGCTTGGCACTGAGCGCCTTCGAGAACTCGAGTGAACAGTGGACCTGGTGCGCCCGAAGGGATTCGAACCCCTAACCTTCTGATCCGTAGTCAGATGCTCTATCCGTTGAGCTACGGGCGCATGGCCGCGAACGACCGACGAGCAGTCTAGCGACCCTCACGGAACGGGCGTAATCGGCGTCCACGACGTATCCTGCAACTCCCTGAGCGAGGAGACAACGTGCCCACAAGACGCGATTTCCTGAAAACAGTGTGCGGTGTCTCCGCCCTCGCGATCGGTCCGGTGCTGCTCGCGGACAACGCCGTGGCCGCCGACGGAATCGTCCGCAAGCCAAACGGCCAGGTTGCCGTCACCCTCGCGAAGATTCCCGCCCTCTCCAAGGTCGGTGGAGTCGTCAATCTCGGCACGGTGAAGGGCTCGCCGGTTGCGATCGTGCGCACGGGTCCGACGACGTACCGTGCGCTCAACCTCAGCTGCACTCACCAGGGCGTGAAGGTCGCGCAAGCAGGAACGCAATGGAAGTGCCCGGCTCATGGATCGCAGTTCAACCTCGATGGCTCGTTCATAGCCGGGCCTGCCGGGCGCGCGCTCAACGCAGTGAAATCCACATCGAACGGCAAGGTGCTTACCGTCGGATAGGGCTGTGTACGTTGTGGACGTGACCACCCTCCGCGATCTCGATGCCCTGTCATTCACGAGCAACCACGGCGATTCCGTGAGTCTTTCCGAGTTCGAGGGAAAGCCGCTGCTCATCGTGAACACCGCGAGCAAGTGCGGTCTGACTCCCCAGTACGACGCGCTGCAGGAGCTGCAGGATCACTACGCGCCGAAGGGGCTGGTTATCATCGGCTTCCCATGCGACCAGTTCCTGAACCAGGAGCCGGGCACCGACGCGGAGATCGAGGAGTTCTGCCGAATCAACTACGGCGTCACGTTCACGTTGTCGACCAAGGTCGATGTCAACGGCGATGCGGCTGACCCGATCTTCACTGCTCTCAAGGACGCGGCACCCGCGGAGACCGGACCCGACGTAACCTGGAACTTCACCAAGTTCCTCGTGGCGGCCGATCGTTCATCGGTCACTCGGTACGAGCCGCGCGTCGAGCCGGCGGAGATGATTCCCGAGATCGAAGCACTGGTGGGCGCGTGACTTCCGCGGCCGAGCCGACAACCTTCGTCGGCGAGGTCTCGCGGCCTATCCAGAAGCTCGGCGCGGAGTTCTACTTCGTCGAGCCCACCCTCGCGCATGGGAAGTCGATCGGCCTCGGCGGTCTTCGCTTCTACTTCATGGGCCGAGGAGGCGCACTCGGCGACGTGAACTGGCAGACCGTGCACAGCGCGTTCGGCTACTTCAACCCGACGGTCGTCGAGCACATGTGGACGACCTCACTCGAGCGGATCCGTCCGACAGTCGCCGCTCACGAGTACGCGCTGTGCAGCCAGGAGTTCGGTCGCACCCACTTCTCCGACCTGCCCGACCTCGACGGATTCTGCGCGGCCGCCGAGTCCGTCATCGCGGCTGTCAATCCCGCAGGGCTCGCACTGTTCGCCGGCATGCTCGCCACTCCTCTCGCGAGCGATCCTGCGGCACGCGCCTACCAGCTCGTCACCATGCTGCGCGAGCATCGTGGGTCCGCTCATCTGCTTGCCATCATCGCGGTTGGGCTGTCACCCCGGGCGGCGCACGCCATCAAGCGGCCCAATGAGCTCGAGCTGTTCGGCTGGACTCCTGAGGACATCCCCGAGCTCACTGAGCAGGACAAGGCGCGCCACTCCGAGGCAGAGCAGATCACCGATGCCCTCGTCGGCCCGGCCTTCGACCAGCTCGACGAGTCGGCGCGAAACTCACTCCGCAACGGCCTGGCCAGCATGCGCGCCGCCCTCCAGATTTGAACCGCCTCCCGGGCCAAATCGGGGTTTGAGCGCCGTTCTGGGCCACTTTCTGCGGATTTGACCCGGGAGGGCGGTTCAAATCTGACGGGTGAGGGCACCCCGCGGGGTGCCGCGAGATGCCCTCAATCAGCTGGCGGAGGCGGAGGGATTTGAACCCTCGATGGGCTTGAAGGCCCAAACCGCATTAGCAGTGCGGCGCCATAGACCGGGCTAGGCGACGCCTCCCACCCCTCCCGGCTTCCCGGGACGGAACACAAAGAATACCGACATGGCGCACGGCAGAATGCAGGGCATGACGACTCTGGCGATTGACTGCGGTGGCGGCGGCATCAAGGGGTCCGTCCTCGACGAGAACGGGACGATGCGCGCCCAGCCCATCCGCGTGCCGACCCCCTACCCGCTGTCCACGTCGCTGTTCGTCACGACCCTTGTCGAGCTCGCGGCGCGCCTTCCCCCGGCGGAAAAGGCGACGATCGGGATGCCCGGGATGATCCGCCACGGGGTTGTCGTCACGACCCCGCACTACGTGACCAGGTCAGGTCCGCGAACGCGCATCGTGCCCGAGCTCGTGCTCGAGTGGGAGGGCTTCGACGCCCAGACGACGCTGGCCAACACCATGGGCATCCCGGTCCGCGTGCTGAACGACGCCGAGGTCCATGGCGCAGGAGTGATCGCCGGACAGGGCCTCGAGCTGGTCCTCACCTTGGGAACCGGCCTCGGCTGTGCGATCTTCGACGGCGGCCGTCTGGCACCGCACCTGGAGATATCGCAGGCGCCGATCCGCTGGGGACTGTCGTACGACACCTACATCGGCGAGCACGAACGGCGGCGGCTCGGCGACGCACTATGGTCACGACGTGTCGGTCGCGTCGTCGACGGACTGCGACCGGTCTTCCTGTGGGACCGGCTCTACCTCGGCGGTGGCAACTCACGCCACATCACGCCAACTGTTCTGACGCGCATCGGAGACGACGTTGTGATCGTTCCCAACTCCGCCGCGCTCGTCGGAGGGGCTCGCGTGTGGCAGCTCCTGATCGACTAACTGCATCGGGTTCCGCAACGCAGGCGAACGAACGGCGCAACCAGACCGTTGGCGTTGCCATGTACCTCGTCGCCGCCCTTCTCTTCGCGGTCAACGGCGTCTTCGCCAAGAACGCGTTGAACGCTGGCCTTGATGCAATGCACCTGACCGAGCTGCGCAACGCCGGAGCAATGCTGGTCCTGCTTGCCTACGTGGCAATCGTGCATCGCGATCGGCTGAAGGTGAGCCGCCAGGAACTGCCGTTCCTCATTGCGTACGGCGTCATCGCCTTCACCTTGGTGCAGTTCCTGTACTTCCTGACGATCTCTCGACTGCCCGTCGGAATCGGGTCCCTGCTTGCCTTCCTCGCACCGGTCGCGGTCGCCCTGTGGATGCGATTCGTCCGCAAGCAACCGGTCGGCAACCGGATCTGGGTGGCGATCGCGCTGACAATCGGCGGACTCGCGCTCGTCGCGCAGGTCTGGCGGGGGCTGACCCTCGATGCCCTCGGCGTCATCGCGGGACTCCTGCTCGCCGTAGCGCTCGCCGCGTACTGGCTGCTCGGGGAGTCCGGGCAGCGTCGTCGCGATGCGGTGTCGTTGACGATGTGGGGCTTCATCTTCGCGACGATCACGTGGTCGGTGATCGCGCCGTGGTGGACTTTCCCCTGGAGCGACCTGACGATCATCACCGAGCCACTGCTCAACGACGGTCCGGCGCTTCCGGTGTGGGCATTCATGGTGTGGGGAGTCCTGCTCGGCACGATCGCCCCGTTCCTCCTGGTGCTCGGCTCGCTTCGTCGCATCGGCGCGCAGCGCGCGGGAATCGTCGGAACAACCGAGCCGCTGTGGGCGGCGATCATCGCCCTGGTCCTCCTCGGCGAGACATTCACCGCGGTTCAGGCGATCGGTGGCCTCGTTGTCCTCGTCGGCGTGGTCGTGGCGGAGACGTCACGAGTAGGAACCGTTACCCCGGGGGAGTTCCCGCAGATCCAGGTGGCTCAGACACGTACCGAGAGCGGCGGGATGAACCCGTAGGCTGAGTGCTCCAGAAATCACGAGTCACCCGGAGGTACCCATGGATGTCGCCGCGTACGCAGCACCGTCGGCAAAGGCGCCGCTCGAGCCGTTCACCGTGACACGTCGGGACGTGGGTCCTGACGACGTCGCGATCGACATCAAGTTCGCGGGCATCTGCCACTCCGACATCCACCAGGCCCGCGAGGAGTGGTTCACCTCGATCTTCCCGATGGTCCCGGGCCACGAGATCGCTGGGATCGTCACCGAGGTAGGGAGCAACGTGACGACCTTCGCGCCAGGCGATCGGGTCGGCGTCGGCTGCTACGTCGACTCGTGCGGTGAGTGCTCGGCATGCCTCGTCGGGGAGCAGTCCTACTGCACGGTGCACGTGGCTGCCACCTACAACGGACTCGAGCGCGATAAGACCACGCCCACCTACGGTGGCTACTCGACGCACATCGTCGTCAAGAGCGGCTATGTGCTCCGCATCCCCGACTCCCTCCCGCTCGACGTGGCTGCACCGCTCCTGTGCGCCGGCATCACCTGCTACGCGCCGCTGTCGGTGTGGAACGCCGGGCCGGGCACGCGTGTGGGAATTGTCGGTCTCGGTGGGCTCGGTCACATGGGCGTGAAGATCGCTGCAGCCATGGGTGCCGACGTGACGCTCATCAGCCACTCACCCGGCAAGGAGGAGGACGGCTACCGGCTCGGCGCGTCGAAGTTCGTCCTGTCCAGTGACAAGGAGTCGATGAGGGCGGCGCGCAACTCCCTCGATCTGGTGATCAACACGGCAAGCGCGATCACGACCCTGGACCCGTACATGAGACTGATCGATCTCGACGGCACGATGGTCATGGTCGGGCTGCCCGAGAACTCCCTGACGGTGAGTCCCTTCACGCTCGTCGCTGCACGTCGTCGAATTGCCGGCAGCAATAACGGCGGCATCCCGATCACGCAGGAGATGCTCAACTTCTGCGGTCAGCACGGTCTCGGCAGCGACATCGAGACCATCGCCGTTCAGCAGGTCAACGAAGCATGGGCCCGGGTCGTCAACAGCGACGTGAAGTACCGCTTCGTGATCGACACCGAGTCGCTCAAGGCGAGCTAGTCGTCCTCGTCGGACGGCGCCCGGACGACGGCGCCGGACTTGCGCTGATCCCACACGGCCACGAGCAGCGGGGCGATGACGATCACCAAGGTCACCGCGAGCAGCAGCGTGAAGAGGGCGAAGGTGACGCCGATCGGACCGAACTGCTCGGCCTGCGTCGAGAACGTGTGCGGCATGAAGACCGACGCCCACGCACCGACCGCGAGACTGCCCGCGCTGCCCAGCAGCGCGGTCGGCACGAGCAGGCGACGGGGAATCGACGGAACCAGCAGCTTGACCGCAAGCATGTCGCCGAAGAACCAGACCAGAAGCAGCACGATGCCAGCCAGCAGGGCGAGGATGTCGCCCTCGTCCCTGCGGAACGACCGGAGTTCTGAGCCCAGACCGAACAGCAGAATCTGAAGCGCGATCCACGCGACGCCGCGCCACAGCTGATTGCGGCGCAGGGACGGCAGGCCGAAGATCAGCCCGTAGGTCCTGGACAGCCGGCGCGAGAGCGAGAACGCCGACAGCAGCGACATGATCACCGCGAGCCACGAGATCGCTCGCTCAGGGCCAGGTGCGGTGAACAGTTGGCGCACCGACAGATCCGCGGCACCCTCGAGCCCGAAGCGATCACTGATCTGAGACGGGATGAAGTCGCTATCCGGGTCCAGGGTCACCGACACGATGACGATGATGAGCGGAAGCATCGCCACGAAGAGCTGGGCGGCGATGGCGAAGGACCGGTCGAGTAGCTCGAGCTCGAAGAACCGTCGAACCACCGCGGCCGGATAGCTGTCCTGCGCGCGTTCACGCAGTTCGGCGAGCACGTCAGCCGCGCAGGATCGGGCGGGTGAGGCAGGTCGGGCCGCCCTCGCCCTTGTTGATTTCGCTGGCGTCGTACTCGTGCACGTCAACCCCACGATCGCGCAGGAGTTTCACGGTCGCGTCATTGCCGTCCGCTATCACGACGACTCCGGGCGATACGGCGAGGATGTTGCAGCCGAGCGACGAGTAGTCGGCTTCGGGAAGGCTGACCGTGTCGATCCCGCGCGCACGCAGTGCCTGTAGGAGGGCCACGGGGGCGAGCCGCTCGTAGACGACCGCCAGGTCCTCCCGGATCGGCGAGACGACCGACATCAGGTGCAGGCAGTACTCGGGGCCCTGGTCGTGGGGCAGGTCGAAGGCCTCGACTACGACACCCTGCTCGTCGAGTATCAACCGGAGCTGATCGATCGCTGCCTGATTGGTGCGGTAGGTACGCCCGACGGCGAGTGTGCGGTCATCGAGCCAGAACATGTCCCCGCCGTCGGCAGTCGCAGGGGCGCTCAGTCGCGCGATGGTGGGAACTCCAAGATCGGCCAGTTGCGCGGCGAGCAGTGGCGGCTCCCCTGCCCGCACGGCCTTGGCTCCGCGCAGTTCGATCACACCACCGGGAACAACGAATGCCGGGTCGTAGACGAAGCACGCATCAGGCATGTCGTCCGTAGCCGGCAGGATGTCGACGACGCAGCCGAGCCTCTGGAGCAGAACGACGAAAGCCGCGTGCTGGCGCTCCAGGAGGTCGAGGTCGAGCGGCGATGACCAGTGCGCGACCACATAGTCGCCCCGACGCGAGGGTGGTCGCACGGCGACGCGGCGCAGCGGCGCCACCATCGACCGCACGCCAAAGGCCTGTTCGCTGATGTGTGCGCTCATGGTCGTCGTCCGTCTCGTTCGAGGATGCCGCGAATCCGGAGCCGATTGTTGCGCAAGACGAGGATGAAGGGTGCATTTGCGACCGCAACGAGGATGACGAAGGCAGTCGCGAGCCACCACGGGTTGAACGCGAACAGCACGAACGCCGCGACAATCGAGGTCCAGTGCACCCATTCGGCCCGTCGCACCTCGACGAGGTACTCACCGAGGGCGTGCGCTGAGTAGCCGGGCAGGCTCGCCTTGCTCTCGCCGCCGAACAGGGCACCCAGCTCGGGGAGCCGGCCAGCCAGCGCCCGGACGCCCCATCGCCGATAGGTCCGTGCGCTCTCGACCGGCACGAGCAGCAGCGGACCGGCGTCCGAGCCCAGCCATGAGCTCGGAACACGAGGCGCAACGGCGCCGATCAGGACCGACAAGACCACCACGACGGCGATATCGATGACGACGAGCTGTGCCATCGTCACCTCTCCCAAATCGAGAGCTCGCCGCTTCGCGGCGAGGGAGGGATTTGAACCCCCGGAGAGTTTCCCCTCGGGCGCTTTCAAGGCGCCTGCATTCGGCCGCTCTGCCACCTCGCCTGAGCGCCACCACCGTAGTGTCCCGCCCGCGCACAGCGCGATGCGGCTGGCGATTCACGAAGGTGTCGACGCCAAGCCCGGGTATGGCTGGTCGACGAAATCGACGTAATCGCCGGTGACGGCAATCAACGTCCACAGCGTGCCGTCGTCTCCCACGAGCTGGTATGCCGGCAGGGCGAGTAGGCCACCGTCGGGCTGCCAGAACTGGGCGAGCCCCAAGGCGGCATCCACGACGAGGATGCTCGACACCTCAACCTGAAGTGCCGGCCGACCATCCGGCCCGGCAGTCTCCACCGCTGGCGACCTGACGCCAGGCGCCGTGATGTCGCTGACGACCACCGGCGTCGGACCGATCATCGACCAGGTGGGCAGACCGGCTCGTCGAACGGCAGTGGCTGCCCCGATGACCGGATATCCGGGCACCTCGACGAACTCGGCCGCGAATCCGGACGCTGACACGACCGCATCGTTCTGGCCGAAGTTGATCTGCCAGGACAGGCTGGTCCGGAAGCCATCGACGAGCTGCGTAGCCGTGAGGGCCAGATGATCTGCGAATCGGCTCGACTGCCAGTCCACCGATGCGAGGTCGACGCCGATCTCCGCGAGCAGCGCCGTCGAGATGTCCTTGGCCCGCCCAGGGGTGACGAACACCCCGCCCTGCGCGACCGCCGTTGCTTCAGGATCGATGAACGACCATGACAGCTGCGGATCATCGGACACGGTTAACGAGGGCGAGACCGGATCTTCGCCACCGACGCTCCAGCCCTCGTCGGTGCGTACGACCTCGCCAGCGACTCCGAGAACGGTTGCCAGCCCGCGCGCGACCTCGGCTCCATCGAGTCCGCTGCGAGTCAGCCGGAACCCGCTCGCCGTCGTGGGCGTATCGTCCAGATCCGCCGCAGCCGTGAACACCGCAGGTGCGGCCACCGCGACACCGTCGACGATCAGGCGATCCGGGTCGACCAGGCCCCCGGTGGACAGGGGATCGACACCAGCCGGTTCCTGGACTACCGGACCGGACAAGACGAGGATGTCCGGCCCAGGCGCGGTAGCCCGTCCGATGAGCAGGCCGCCGATCCCGACGGCCGCGACGAGGAGCACGACCGACGCGGCCAGGCCGGCGCGACGCCAACCGAACCGAGAGCGCACGGCGGCCGCCTCGCCATCCGCCAACGTCTTCTCCTAGGTCCTCGGTACCGTTTCAGTATGCGGCTACATCGAACCATCTCCGAGGATCGGCCCCTACTCGTCGTCGCCCTCGAGGAGGAGGCCACTCACCTGCATGTGAGCGATCTCCCAGTCCTGGTGACCGGCGCCGGTAAGGTCAACGCGGCAGCGGCGGTAGCGGCCACGCTCGCCACCTTCTCCCCGAGCAGCGTGGTGAACCTCGGAACGGCCGGTGCCCTGCGCGACGGCCTGTCGGGCGAGACCCATGTCATCGGCCGGGTGATCCAGCATGATTTCGCGTCAGCGGACATCTTCGCGCTCAGCGGGCTGCACTTCGGCGAGCCGATCGAGCTGGCCGGCACCGGACTCGTGCTGGCCACGGGGGATGCGTTCATCTCCGACGCGGCAACGCGCAGCCGGCTCGCCCAGCAAGCAGACCTGGTCGACATGGAGGGCTACGCGGTCGCGGCCGCCGCGATCGCGGCCGGGGTACCGGTGACTCTCGTCAAGCGCATCAGTGATGAAGCCGGTGACGCTGCGCTTCGGTCGTGGAAGGACAGCCTTGACGACTGCGCGGAACGCCTCGGCGAATGGGTCCGAGACAACCTCGGAAGCTAGGCGCCCATCTCAGCGGTGATGGCCTCGACACGTCCCTCGCCATCGAACGAGAAGTAGCTCACGCCACGATCGTTGACGGGCAGCCGATCAGCGCCATCGGTACCCAGGCAGACGTGGATCTTCTGCGTGCTCCACTTCGTGATGTCGACCAGTATCTCGGCGATCTCGTCGTCACTGAAGTTCTCATGAGCCTGGCTCACCAGGAGGTCGCTGATGTCGGAAGGACGCCAGATGAAGGCGTCGACGATTCTCAGGGCAACCTTGTGGCGCTCGCTGAGCGAACTGGTCTCGTAGAAGTCGATCTCATCGGACATCGCGTCGTCGAGGCCATCGCGCGCCGCGTCGGACAGGCGCAGGGTTTGGCAGATGCGGCAGTCGTGCTGGCGTGCGCACCGCAGTCGGATCAACTCGGTCGTGACCGTGTCCAGCAGCGAGGAGCGAACCACCGCGTCTTGGTAGCTCGCGAGCAGGGCCACAAGCTCGGGGTCTCGACCGACCGGCCGCCCGTCTGCTCCGACCGGTACGCGCACGCCTCGCGGGTCGCTCATTGCTCCGCTCCGAGCAGCCGCTGCGACGCGATCGTCAGGCGCGTGCGCGCCTCGATGATGTACTCCGCCATGACGAAGTCGGCAAAGCCGCCCTCATCGAAATGCCGGCCGGCTCGTGCAGCAGTCGCATCATCGACCCGGCTGACGTCGATGAGCATCTGGTCGACCACCGCGGCGACGTCCTCGTCACGTTCGGTCAGCTGAGTCTCAGCCTCGGACCAGTACGACAGCGCACGTTCGACGAGTGAGTGAGCCAGCTCGATCAGGTCGGGAGGGACGACCTCGCACGCTCGCGCATATGCTGCGTCGAGAATTGCCATGGCCTCAGGCTGTCGCGATGCGAGGGACATCTCACTCCGCCGATTCGACGGGAATCGGGATGGCAGGTGCCGCCGATCTCCTGTCCATGACGAGGCCGACAACCGTCAGGACCAAGGACACCGCGACCACTGTCGTGACGATCTGCGCGACCGACTCGTGCCGCCAGACGGAGACGACGAGGACGAGTACAACCAGGGCGACCCAGACCGTCAGGACCGCGCTTCGATCCTGCGTCGCCAGTCGCGCGTAAAGCAGCACCTGCACGAGGGCGAACGCGGAGCCTTCCAGCGCGAACAGCCACGCCTCCGATCCCAGGTTCGGGTACTGCGTGCCGCCGAGTACCCGAATCACGAAGTCGCCGAACAGGAAGCTGAAGCTCGTGATGAACAGCCCGACGACGGCCGTCAGCGCCGTGGCCACGTAGACCGCGCGACGGGAGTTCGCCGAAGTCATCTTCGGGAACAGCACGATTACGATCGCGTTCGGCAGGAAGAAGGCGATCTTGGCCAGCAGGACACCAACCGAGTACTCGCCCGACTGGTCCTCGGTGAGAAAGACGCGTGCAAGCAGTACGTCGACGTTCGTGAGCGTGAAGAGCACGAAGAGCGCGTGCAGAACATGCGCGAACTCGCCGGTTACTCCCGAGGACAGGGCTCGGCTCCACGTGCGCGGGCAGATGATCCAGTACGCGAGGGCGGCACCGAGCGCACATCCGAGCAGGATGCCGATGCCGACTCCGGTGACGCTGTCGAGCACGACGACGCCGAGGATGCCACCGAGCGCGCGGCCACCGCCGTTCGCGACGAAGGCCCACGACAACTGAGCGTGCTGCTCGCGCCCCTGCGCGATGCCCAGAGCAGCCGACCCGAAGACGACGAAGGCGATCGAGGCGATGCCCGTCGCGACGGCGACGACCGGGATGGAGAACAACTGGCCAAGCGGCCACGCGACGATGATGCCGGCGACGATGATCGCCATGCCCACCATCACGGCCAGGCGGATCGCCTCGCCTTCGACTCGCTCGCGATCGTCCGTGGCAACAGCAACGCGGCGGGCCGTGAGTGCCTGGGTCGCGATGCCGACGGTCGAGATGATGACAAGCAGGCCGAGGAGCGCACCGAGCGCGCCGAACTCTGCGGGCGTGAGCACCCGCGCAGCGATCATGCTCAGCAGGTAGGCGGCGCCGTTGCCGATCAACGTCGCGGCACCGACGAATACGAGTCCCTTGGCCAGGGTTGCTCGCGCCTGAGGCTGACTCACGGCGCCACCCTACCTACCGCCCTCCTTGGCGATGGCCGAGGATCGATCGCGATCGTGCCGCTAGCCGACCACCTGCGGCAGGCCGGCGAGCGCCTCGTCGAACCGATCGGTGGCCACGATCTCGTCGACCATGCTGCCGTTGAGGTAGGCGTCGTACGCCGCGAGGTCGAAGTGACCGTGACCGCACAGCGCCGTGAGGATCACCGTCTCCTCGCCGGTCTCCTTTGCCTTGAGCGCCTCCCGTACTGCCATGGCGAGGGCATGCGTTGGCTCAGGGGCAGGCACGATTCCCTCGGTGCGCGCGAACTGCACGGCGGCGGCGAAGCACTCCGTCTGAGGCACAGCAATCGCTTCCATCAGTCCAAGCTCGTACAGGTGCGAGATCAGCGGGGCCATGCCGTGGTACCTCAGGCCGCCCGCATGGATCGGGTCGGGGATGAAGTCGTGCCCGAGGGTGTGCATCTTGAGCAGCGGCGTCATGCCTGCCGTGTCGCCGAAGTCGTACGCGTAGACGCCCTTCGTCAGCGAGGGGCACGATTCGGGTTCCACGGCCAGGATCCGCGGGTTCATGCGCCCCTCGAGCTTCTCCTTGAGGAATGGGAAGGACAGCCCAGCGAAGTTCGAGCCGCCTCCCGTGCAGCCGACGATCAGTGTCGGGGTGTCGCCAGCCAGCTGCATCTGCAGCAGGGCTTCCTGACCGATGATCGTCTGGTGCAGCAGCACGTGGTTCAGCACTGAGCCAAGCGCGTAACGGGTGTGGGGATCCTTCGCTGCCACCTCGACCGCTTCGGAGATAGCAATGCCGAGCGACCCCGTCCAGTTCTTCGGGTCGGCTGCGAACGCGCGGCCGACGTCGGTGAGGTCCGACGGCGAGCGGTGCACCTGCGCCCCGAATGCCTCGATCATCAGGCGCCGGTAAGGCTTCGAGTCGTACGACGCACCTACCTGCCATACCTCGCAGTCGATTCCGTAGAGCGCGCACGCGAACGACAAGGCGGTGCCCCACTGCCCCGCGCCCGTCTCGGTGGTGAGCTTGGTGGTGCCTTCCTTCTTGTTGTAGTACGCCTGCGGAACAGAGGTGTTGGTCTTGTGTGAGCCAGCGGGCGACACGCCTTCGTACTTGTAGTAGATGCGCGCAGGCGTTCCGAGTGCCTTCTCCAGACGGTGCGCCCGGAACAGCGGCGAGGGCCTCCACTGCCGGTACACGTCGAGCACTCCGCCGGGAATGTCGATGTACCGATCGGTCGACACCTCTTGCAGGATGAGGTCCATCGGGAACAACGGTGCGAGGTCGTCAGGACCCACCGGATCCATCCGGCCGGGGTGCAACGGCGGGGGCGGCGGCGAGGGCAGGTCGGCCATGATGTTGTACCAAGTCGTCGGCATCTCGTCCTCGCTCAGGACGTACTTGTGCTGCCGGACGCTGTCATCCATGAGTGCCACCTCTCGCCGTGAACGGGCTCGTTGCCGCCGTGCTCAGGACGCTAGCGCCGCTCCGCGAGAGGTGCAGGATTATGACGAACTATGGGGCCAGTGGGGCTGATGTGACTGAATGTGGGCCATCCCACACACCCTCCAACGCATGTCCGACTATGGGACATCGGGTTCGCTGTGACAGAACTGCTACATACGGTCAACAGGCTGTCGGCCGACCTTGCGGCACCCGCCGCGCACCGACAGCCCGCCGAATCGACCACGTACCGGGGACCCACCGATCGTCAGGGCATAGCCCGAGCGATCACGGGGCGAATCCGAGCTCGAGAACCTTCGAGTGAGGTAGGGCGACCTTCACGCCCGAGCCCGTCAGCTCACCTGGGAGGCGGAAACAGAAGGAGTTCGGTTTGCGCTTGCCCCTGCGCGCTATTGCCCTCGCCACGTCCGCAGTAACCCTCGTCGGAGCAGGAGTCATCGCCGTCTCGGTGAACGCCTCGGCGCTCGAGCCGGCGCTCACCCTTCGCGCGCCGTCTTCCCTCGAGCAACAGATCCATGTCAGCACGGTCGTCGACACCCAACTGGTCACCGGACTGCGCTCCACCCACCTGAACGCTGCCCGCGAGCAGGTCCTGCGCAATCAGGTCATTGCCCGCGCCAAGGCGAAGGCGGCCGCTCGCGAGGTCCGCATCAAGAAGCTGCGCGCGCGAGTCATCTCCGTGGCCAAGAAGCAGATCGGCGACCGGTACAGCGCGGGAGCGGTGGGCCCGTCCGCCTTCGATTGCTCCGGGTTCACGCGCTACGTGTACCGGGTCGCGGTCGGCAAGCACCTTCCGCACTACTCACGCGCCCAGTACGGAGTGGTCAAGAAGATCCCGTTGAAGAAGGCGCGGCCCGGGGATCTCGTGTTCTTCCTGCGGAACGGCGCGCATCATGTCGGCATCTACCTGGGCAAGGGCCGCATGGTCGACGCAGCCGGCTACGGCAAGGGCGTGCGCATCAGCCCGATCTCCGGATCATGGTGGTCTCGCACCTACACGGGCATCGGCCGACTGCTCCCCGCCTAGCGACTACCGCCGAGGTTCTCGCCGGGGTAGCGTCCGCGCATGGCGTCATGGACCGACGTGGCCGGGCTTGCCCTGTCCCTCCCGGAGACAACCGAGCGGATCGACCGCGAGGGACTGCGCACGTGGGCGGTCCGCGACCAGATGTTCGCGTGGGAGCGACCCCTGCGCCCCTCCGAACGCGAATCCCTTGGCGCTGACGCGCCCGACGGGCAGATCCTCGCCGTCCGGGTCGCCGACCTGGCGACCAAGAAGGTGGTTCTCGCCGCCGGGCCTCGGGGCTGTTTCACCACGCCGCACTTTGACGGCTACAGCACAGTGCTCGTGCGCCTTGAGGAGATCACCGTCGAGGAACTCGACAAGCTCATCCTCGAAGCATGGCTGGCGCGAGCGCCCACGTGGCTCGCGTCCGCGTGCCTGTCGAGCGAGTAGTACCGGGCATGGCCTCCCTCGCCGATGTCGCGCGCCAGGCCCTGGCGCTGCCCGAGACCGACGAGCGTGCCGACCAGGCGGGCCTTCGCAGCTGGGTCGTCCGCAAGCTGATGTTCGTCTGGGAGCGCCCGCTGCGTAAGTCTGACCTCGTCGTCCTAGGCGGCCTGGCGCCGTCCGGCCCGATCATCGGAGTGCGCGTTGCCGATCTTGAGGAAAAGCAGGCGCTGCTCGAGAGCGAGCCCGGCTATTGCTTCACGACTCCACATTTCGACGGCTACAGCGCGGTCCTCGTCAGCCTGGACAGGATTGACTCCACAGCACTAGAGGAGTTGATCACCGACGCCTGGCTGGCTCGAGCACCGAAGCGACTGGCCGCGGCGTATCTCGCGCGCTAGTGCGAGAAGATCCCGTCAACCACGTACGCGCCCACGGCAAGTGAACTGGTCCACGCGGGCGACACGGCGTTGAGCACGTGCGTCGAGCGCGCATCGCCCTCGACGATGAAGTCCATCTCGAGGCGGCCGCTCGGCTTGTGAAGCAACTGGGCTCTCACTCCCGGACGACCCTTGATCGTGAAGCTCTCGGGGGTCACGGACGGCACCAGCGCTGCGGCCTGCTCGACCAGATGACGACGCGAGTACTTCGGCAGCTCCGATCTCAGCAGCCCGGGCACGTCATGGTGCTTGCTGGCCAGGAACCGCGGATACAGTCCGGCGATCGTGAGCACCTCCGCCGGATCGAAGCCGCCTACGCCGCCGTAGTCCTCGCGCCACAGCGCCGGGATCGCCGTGGGTCCGACCTTGGCGCGCCCGTCGACAGTGACGGTCAGGTGGACGCCGAGGAACGGGTTGCGCGGATCGGGGACCGGATATACGTGTCGCCTCAAGCGATTCGGCTCCCACGTGCCGTACCAGTACAGGCCCTTGAACGGCAGCATCCGGTAATCACCGCCGAAGCCGAACCAGTGAGCCACCTTGTCCGCGTAGAGACCTGCCGCATTGATCACGTGCCCCGCCGCGATCCGCTCTCCCCTGGACGTGCGAATCCAGCCAGGACCGGCCGCCGTCACCGAAGTGGACAGGGCAATGCGCCCACCATGTTCGCGAACGCGCGATGCGAGCGACTCGACAACATCGACAGGGCTTGCCACGGCCGTGTTCGGCGACCACAACGCGGTGCCGATAGTGCGAGCCAGTGGTTCCAGTTCAGCGAGACCGGCCTCGTCGACGAGCTCCAGCTCGACGCCATTGGCGAGGCCTCGGCGGTGAAGTTCCACGAGCGCAGGATGCTGATCCTCGGCCGTGATCACGACAACCTTGCCGGTCTCGCGCACCGCGACGCCCCGCTCGGCGCAGAAGGCACGCAGCAACTCGTTGCCCTGGCGCGTCAGCCGCGCCTTCAACGACTCCGGTGCGTAGTAGAAGCCGGCATGGAGGACTCCGCTGTTGCGACCGGAGGCGTGCGCGCCGAGGTGGTCCTCCTTGTCGAACACGATCACCGAGGCGCCAGGCTCACGGGCCAGCCATGCATCCGCGAGCGCAAGGCCAACGATGCCGCCACCGATCACGGCGACATCGACGGACTCCGGCATGCGCGCAGCCTAGGTTTCGCGCGCGACTTGGGCCGCCGCGGGCATGGTGATGACGACGCGAAGACCCGAGCCGAACGACGGGTCTGCCGAAGCAGCGGAAACCGCGACTGTCGTGCCGCCAAGCCCCCCGACCGATTCGCTCACCAGAGCCAGACCTAGCCCGCTTCCGCCCGGGACCGACGTCGAGCCTCGCGTGAACCGCTCGAAGACCGCCTCGCGCTCGGCCTCGGGGATTCCCGGGCCGTCATCGGTGACGGTGAGGACGACGGTGCTGCCGCTTCGCGTCGCCGAGACATCGACGCGGGTCTGCGCGTACTCCACGGCGTTGCCCAGCAGCTCGTCGATGATCCGCGCGATGACCCCGCTCGCGGTGCGCACTCGCAGTCCGGGCTCAAGGCTCGCGGTCAGTGCGATGCCGCGTTCGTCGAACATCGCCGACGCGGCGTCGACGCGATCAGCAAGGACCAACGACACGTCCTGGACCTCAGTCGGCTCCTGTGCGGCATCGGTCCTTGCCAGGGCGAGCACTTGCTCGATGCGACGGTTGAGTCTGTCAACTTCCGCGGTGGCGGCACGGGCCTCCTCCTGGACTGCTGGCTCTGTGCTCGTCTCTTCGATCGCTTCCAAGCGCAGCCGGACACCAGTCAGTGGGGTCCTCAGGTGATGCGACGCATCCGCGGCAACTCGCTGCGTCCTTTGCAGGATCCCGGAGAGTCGACGCGCAGTGCTGTTGAGTGCCCGCGCAACACCTCTCACCTCCGACGGACCTGAGTTCTCGTCCGCACGCATGTGGAGGTCCTCAGGTAGCTCCCGCGCGACCTTCGCCAGCCGGCCCAGCGGGGAGGCTATGGATCGCGCAAGGAGCCAGGCAATCAGCCCTGCTGCCAGCACTACGCAGAACACGAAGACAACCAGCCAGCGAGCCGTCTCCTGCACCTCCTCGTCGACGATCGACTCAGGCAATGACAGTCGTACGGCGGCGACGATTGCCTGATCCTGAACGACCGGAGCAGCGACGAACCTCAGATCCTCTCCGAGTGTTACGGAGGTACGAACGTCCGATGACAGTTCGCCAGCGAGCGCAGCGTCGATCTCCGGACGATCGAATGATCGATCGAGATCAGAGTCGTCACTGTCCGCAATCAGGTTCTTGCTGGCATCGACCACGACCACACGAGCGCCGCTCTGTGTCGCGATCAGGTCGGCAGTCGTGTCCCACTGAGACGCCGGCTCTGAAGACAGCAGTGAGGCAGCCGAGAGCGTGTCTATCTCGAGTTTCGATACGAACGCGGACCGCTGGTCAGTACCGACGACGATGACGAGCGGAACCGCGAGTGCAATGGCGACCACCGCGACGAGCAGCGCCATCGCTAGTACAAGTCGGCGACTCACTCGACTTCTACCGCGAGCCGATAGCCCACACCGCGCACGGTCTCAATTAGCTCCGGCTTGCCGAGCTTCTTTCGGAGGGATGCGATGTGCACATCGAGCGTCTTTCCCGTACCAATCCAGACAGGGTCCCAGACTCGTGCAAAGAGCTCCTGACGAGTAACGGCCCGTCCGGGCTCCTCCGCGAGGACGGCAAGCAGGTCAAACTCCTTGGCTGTGAGGTCGACTGCAATCCCGTCGAATGTGACGACATGGCGGTTTCGATCAACGACAAGTCGGTCTGTCTCAAGATTGGATTCGACACGCCGGCGTCGCGCTACAGCACGCACACGGGCAGCCAGCTCGCGTACCGAGAACGGCTTCACCACGTAGTCGTCCGCGCCCAGCTCCAGCCCAACGATGCGATCTGTCTCGTCGCCACGCGCAGTCGCGATGATGACCGGCACGTCGGAAACTCGTCGAAGGTCCCGGAGTACTTGTAGTCCATCTCCATCAGGCAGGCCGAGGTCAAGCAGAACGACGTCGACTCCCTGCGCAGCCGAAACTACCTGACTGGCGTACGTGACGTGCTCTGTCTCGATCCCGTTTCGCTGGAGCCCAGCCAGAAGTGGGACTGAGACAGCGGGGTCGTCTTCGACCACGAGAACCTTCACGGCGCCATCGTGTCACGCAGTGACCCACGAATCAGGGTTGAACTGTGGCTGAGGACTTACCCGCGCTTAACCACCGCGTGACCCGACCTTGTTCGACGTCGCCTTAACGTCACAGCAGTGTCCGGGCCGAGGACCAACGCAACAGCAAGGGAGGAAACCGATGCCGTCGAGCGAGCTCACCTTCCACGCGATGGGCAGCGCGTGCCACGTCCTCGTCTCAACGGACGACCGCCAAGCAGCTGACGAGCTTGTCCACCTGGCAGTCGAGAGGGTGGAGCTCCTCGAGCAGTGCTGGAGCCGGTTCCGACCGTCGAGTGAGCTGAACCGTCTTAATCGTGCCGCTGGCTCAGGTCCCGTGAGGGTGAGCCCGGACTTGTATTCCTTGGTCTCGAGCATGGCCGAAGCCTGGGAGCAGACCGGCGGGCTGTTCGATCCAACCGTGCTTGAGTCGGTCCTGGTCCACGGTTATGACGTTGATTTCGCCGCCATCGCCGCCCGAGATCAGCCTGCAAGTATCGCGATGGTCGGTCCAGCCCCAGGTATGTCGCGCCTGAGACTGGATGCGACGCATCTGACAGTCGGTCTGCCGCGAGGGATCGGGATCGACCCAGGGGCGATCGGCAAGGGCCTCGGCGCGGACATCGTCGCCGCTGAACTCATGTCTGCCGGCGCAGATGGAGTTCTTGTCAGTCTCGGAGGGGACCTCGCGATCACTGGCTGTCCAGGTCTCGACCTGACCTGGATCATCGGTGTCGAGGACGAGCGTCGGGCACCATCGCACGTCGATCGCACTCTCAGCGTGATCGAGTTCCCGCCGGGCTCGCATATTGCAGGCGTCGCAACGTCGACGACCCTCAAACGGCAGTGGGCGCAGGGCCGACGACATCACGTGATCGACCCCCGCACCGGAACCATGTCTACCTCCGACCTGGTGCAGGTCACGATCGTCGCGGACCGCGCTTGGCGGGCCGAGACACTCGCAACCGCCGCGCTGCTGATGAGTGCGGAGGACGCTATCCACTGGCTCACCGAACTAAGAGTGCCAGCAATCCTGCTGACCGCTGATAGGGAGATCATCGCAATGGACGCGGCAGCCTGACATGACAATTCCATGGACGTGGCTGGGGATCCGCGCCAGCGGCTTGACCGCGTGGGGCCTACTCACCGCAGTTGTCATCTGGGGAATCCTCCTCAAGACTCGGCTGCTCGGGCGAATGGCACCGCCGAAGAAGCTCCTCGATCTGCACAAGTGGCTCGGCATCGTGGCGCTGGGGTTCCTTGCCGCACACCTGGGACTTCTCATCGTCGATCCCTTCCAGCCTTTTAGCACCGCGCAGATCCTCGTTCCAGGCTTGGCTCCCGGCAACAGCGTTGCCATTGCTCTAGGAACTGCGGCCTTCTGGCTCCTCCTGCCTGTGAGCGTCTTAGGGAGGTTGCGAACTAAGCTGGGCAAGGCTGGCAACCGCTGGTTCAAGCGGACTCATCTGCTCGCATATGCAGCCTGGCCGGTTGCTACCGCTCACTACGTCCTGGCCGGGACTGATGCGTTGGCTCAGTGGTCCATAGCTGTACTGATCACCGGAATGACCCTCATCGTGCTTGGCCTGCTGGCACGTGGCTTCGTCCCCGCCCCCACGCCATCACGGGTCGTTCCACAAGATAGAGCCCTTACCCACGCTTAACCTCTGGCTGGTGCGGTCATGGCGACGCACTGCCTACGTTGGGCATGACAGTACGAGCAAGCATCCAACGCACAGGAGCAGACAATGCAACGATCCAGTCTCATCGCCACTGTTATCGCAACTGCTGGCATCGTTGGCGCCGCCTCTGTCGCGAGCATCGCCGTCGTCAACGCTGCATCAAGTAGCGATACGGACCGCGGCCAGATCAGCCTGGTCTCCGCGACCGTCGCTCAGACGTCGGACTCGACGCCGACTCCTTCGAATCAGAGCGCTGAACCAGCGCCGAGCATCGCTGCGACTGACCTTCCGGCTCTCCCCACAGCGACGCCGAAACCGAAGAAGCCAAGCTCGTCAACCCGGCCCTCGTCGACTCCATCACCGAAGGGCCCGTCGCAAGTCACCAACTCTGACGATGGAGACCGCGAGTCCGTATCGTCGCGACAGGCGGTCAAGGCTGCCCTTGCCGCCGCGGACGGATCAGTCACCTCCGTCACGAAGGTCAAGCACGGTTCGTTCCAGGCATGGGCAGTGCGTATCAACCGGACCGACGGATCGACAGTGACCGGCTACGTCGATCGCGTGAGCGGAACTGTCTACGACTGGGTGGTCAACAGCGCCGCACCCTCGCACGGCAACGGCAACGGCAACGGCAACGGCAACAACGGAAACAACGGAAGTTCGGATGACGACAGTTCCGGTGACGACGATCACGGAAACAACCACGGCAACGGTAACGGCACCAACGGTGGTAACGGAAACAACGGCGGCGACGATCACGGCCACGACGGCGACGATGACTAGCACCACCCGCCCGAGTCGGGTCACAGCGAAACGTCCGTCAACACCCGACAAGATCATCGCTGCCGGACTTGCCACCGTCACCTGCGTCGGTCTCGTCGGACTCATCGGAGCACGTACCGTGTCGGCGAACACCGCGGACGACGGTTCGTCAACGCAGCCGCAAGAGGCGTTGGGTACCGCTTCACCGACGACTTCCTCAGGTCTGACGCAAAGCGACCTCGATTCGTACGCTGCGCAGCTCGCGGCCGAACGCGTCCGCTTGGACACGTACAGAGCCAAGCTCATCAAGGCTGGCAAGCAACTGCAGCGCCAAGCCGCGCGGCAGGCACTTCAGACAGCCGGAAAACCGGCAACGAACAAACCCGCGACCACTGCGCCAAAGCCCATCGCGAAGCCGGTCCCCAAGCCGGCGCAACGGCCCGTTGCCAGGCCGGCACCGCAGCAGCAAGCGGCTCCAGCGCCGCAGTCGAACACGAAGGGCAGCTGACCTGTCAACATGAGGCCGTGAGCACCTTCGGCCTCGATGGCGTCCTGCCGTGGGCGCAGGCCCGCCACGTCGCCGCCACATGCGGCAGGCCGCAGACCGGCGTGGATGCCCGGCTCGACGAGGCCGGCGGCAGCATCCTCGCGGCGGACCTGCTGACGATCCAGGACGATCCCGCTGTCGACAGCGCCGCATTCGACGGCTACGCCATCCGAGGCGAGGGTCCCTGGGTTCTCGGCGATGATCGCGAGGTCGTGGCAGCGGGACACGCCAGTCGCATCGACGAAGGCCAGCCCGTTCCTCGCCATGCCGACGCCGTCATCGCAGAGTCCGCGGCGATCACCGAGGAGCGCATCGACGGCACGGTCCTCGTGCTGGCCCGCGACCGGTTGACCGGAGTTCCGGACGAGACGGCGCGACCGGAGTTCGGCAGTGGGATCACCCTTCAAGGTGCCGTATCGGTCGCCGGCAATTCGCTGGTCGATGCCGGCCGCACAGTGACCACGTCGGTGCTCGCCCTTGCCGCCGCCGCGGGCCACGAGGAGATTCGCATCGTCCGACCTCCGGTCGTGGGCCTGCTGGTGCTCGGTTCGTCTCTTCTTGATCGCGGACTTCCCCGTCATCGCCGCGTGCGCGACGCGCTCGGGCCGGCCATTCCCGCGTTCGTCGCCGCCCTAGGCGCACGCGGGAACCCTGCCGTGCGTGCTCCCGATACCGAGGAGCTGCTCCGCAACGAGATCGACGACGCTGCCGTCGACGTCCTCATCACAACCGGATCGACTGCGCCAGGTCCGGACAACCACCTGCGCCGGGTTCTGCGCGATCTCGGTGCTCGCTGGCTGGTCGACGGCGCAAGCGTGACTCCGGGAGCGCAGATGCTCCTCGCGAGGCTCCCGGACGGCCGCTTCCTCGTCGGCCTGCCGGGCGAGCCCGCGGCGGCAATGGCGGCGCTCATCACCCTGGCCAGCCCGCTCATCCGCACGCTTCGAGACGACCCGATCTCGGGCCAGCGCCGGTCGGCCGTGCTGATGGACGACGCACCCCCGGCCGACTACGCCGACGACACGTGTCTGGTGCCGGTCCGGCTCGAAGTGTCCGCGGCCGGCACGCTGGCCCGCCCGCTTCCGGTCGGCGGCCCGGCGGGACTGCAGGGTTGGGCGAACGCCGATGCGATCGCCGTCCTGCCCCCGGGAGTCGGAATGCGGGGGGACGTCGTCGGGCTCGTGGACCTGCTCGGCCGAGAGGACTGGCCGGGCTGGTCGGAGTAGTCGCGCGACCTGGTGGAGCATTCCCTGTCTAATAAGTAGGAAAACTCCGCGGTTCCGGCTAACGTGGGGCCAGTGAGCCTTTCGGACATCGACCTCGTGCTGTCGCTCGGCGGCCTCGTAGCCGGGCTCATGGTGGGCCTGACCGGAATGGGCGGAGCGGCCCTGGTCACCCCGATGCTGGTCCTGCTGTTCGGCGTATCGCCGGCAGCTGCCGTCTCGAGCGATGTCGTCGCCTCGGCGATCATGAAGCCGGTCGGGGCGTACGTCCACATTCGCGCGAAGACGGTCCACTGGGGCTTGGTCTGCTGGCTGTCCGCCGGGTCCATCCCCGGCGTGCTGATCGGCACGGTGATCTTTGCTCGGGTGCTCAACAGCGATGAGGCCAGCGAGACGATCAGGACGTGGATCGGCTACGTGCTGCTGCTCGCCCTCGCCGCCATGCTCGCGAAGGTGTGGGTCGGCCGCCGAGCCAAGGGCCTCCAGGCAAGCATCGAGCCCGTAGGGCGCGACATGCCGGTCAAGCCGGTTCCCACGCTGATCCTGGGACTGTGCGTGGGGGTGCTCGTCGGAATGACGAGCGTGGGCTCTGGGTCGCTCGTAGTGACGTCACTGCTCCTGCTGTACCCGCTGCTGCGTCCCTCGATCCTCGTCGGCACCGACCTGACCCAGGCAGTGCCGATGCTCATCGCCGGCGCGATCGCGCACGCGGGGTTCGGCGACATCAGCATCGCGGTGGTCGTGTCGCTGCTCATCGGCCAGATTCCCGGCGTCTGGGTCGGCGCGCGGATGTCGTCGAGATACGACGGTCACGCGCTGCGCTGGCTGCTCATGGTCGTCCTCGCGGCAACCGCACTGAAGCTTCTCGGCGTATCCAGCCTGATTGCTGGCATGATCGCCATCGTGGGTGTGATCATCGTCAGCGGGCTGTACGTGCGGGAACGCATGCATGCCGACAAGTAGCAAGCCGCGCTCGTCCCGATTCAGCGACGATCCGCCCAGTGCACTGCTGAGATTTCCCGAGCGCCGGTTCAGTCCGCTGCGCAACATCGGCGTCCGCATTGCCGTCGCCGTCGGCGTCCTCCTGATCACCACGGTTCTCGTCTACAGCGAGCAGGACTGCTACCAGGACCGCGGCGAGATGGACGGCCTGACCTGGATCGACTCCTTCTACTACGCAACCGTGACGCTCTCCACCACCGGCTACGGAGACATCTCTCCTGTCTGCGAGTCAGCACGCCTGGTTAATGCGGTCGTCATCACTCCGCTGCGCTTCTTGTTCCTCATCGTGCTCGTGGGCACCACGATCGAGGTCCTCACCCGCCGTACCCGCGAGCAAATCCGCTCCAATCGCTGGAGGTCCCACGTGAATGACCACACCGTGATCATCGGGTACGGCGTGAAGGGACGGTCAGCCGCGCACGCGCTCGTCGACGCCGGCACGCTCGCGAGCGAGATCGTCGTCGTGTCACCGGATCGCAGCACTATCGAGGCCGCGGCCCGCGACGGATTCGTCGGCGTGATCGGCGATGGGCGAAGGGAGGAGACCCTTCGCGACGCGGCGGTCGAGCGCGCGACGCGCATCGTGGTGGCGACGGACGAGGACGACACGTCGATCCTGGTCACGCTGACGGCACGACGACTGGCTCCGAACGCAACGATCGTGGCCGCCGTTCGCGAATCGCAGAACTCCGACATCCTGCGACAGTCGGGCGCCAACACGGTCATTCCGACAGCCGAGTCGGCGGGGCGCCTCATGGGTCTGTCCCTGCTGTCGAGCACGGCGGGCGAGATCATGGAGGACCTGCTCGACTCCGGACGCGGTCTCGAGGTCGCCGAGCGCGATATCACCCGCGCCGAACTGGGCCTGTCGCCCGCCGATCTCGACCAGAATGGCCAGATCGTGCTCGCCGTCATCCGTGGCGGAGTGGCACATCGGTTCGATACTGACACCATTCGTGAACTCAAGACCGGTGACCGACTCGTGGTGATCCGGCACAACCCTGGCGGGGAGTAGGCATGTACGCCATCACGGTGAGCGAGCCCGGTGGCCCCGAAGTCATGTCGTGGACCAAGGTTCCCGACCCCACCCCGGGCCCCGGCGAGGTCATCGTCGACATTGCGGCGACGGCGGTCAACCGCGCGGACCTGCTGCAACGCCAGGGCCACTACGCACCGCCGCCGGGAGCCTCGGACATCCTCGGGCTGGAATGCTCCGGGACGATCAGTTCCGTCGGCGCGGCGATCGGTCTGGACCGAATCGGCGAGAAGGTGACCGCCCTACTGTCCGGCGGCGGCTACGCAGAACGCGTCGCCGTTCCGGTCGGCCAGATCATGAGCGTCCCCACCGGTCTCGGCCTTATCGAGTCGGCCGCGCTGCCCGAAGTGGCGTGCACGGTGTGGAGCAATCTCGACATGACCGCGAACCTCAGCGAGGGCGAGTGGCTGCTCGTGCACGGTGGCGGCTCGGGCATCGGCACGACCGCGATCCAGATCGGCCGAGCACTCGGCGCTCGCGTCGCGGTCACAGCGGGAAGCGCGGAGAAGCTGGAACGGTGCGCGCATCTGGGCGCTGACGTCCTCATCAATTACAACGAACAGGACTTCGTCGAGGTCATGCACGCCGAGACCGGAGGTCGCGGCGTCAACGTGATCCTCGACAACATGGGTGCGAGTTACCTCAGCCGCAACGTCAGCGCTCTCGCGCGCGACGGCCGGCTCCTCGTCATCGGCCTGCAGGGCGGCATAGCTGCAGAGATCGACATCAGCACACTGCTGCGCAAGAACGCGTCGCTCATCGCGACGTCCCTTCGCGGACGCCCGGAGTCGGAGAAGGCGGCCATCTGCTCGCAGGTGGAGCGAACCGTGTGGCCGTGGGTCCACTCCGGCATCGTGCGCCCGATCATCGACCGCGTGCTGCCGCTCAAGGATGCGGCCTACGCCCACACCCTCCTGGCCAGCGGCGCGATCACCGGCAAGGTCGTACTGTCGAACTCGTGAAGCGAGCCGCCGGGTGTGCCGTAGCGCTAGTCCTCGTCGGATCCCTGACCAGTCCCGCCGTCGCCGACCCCGTCGTGCCTCGCACCTCGACGACATGCGCGTCCACTGCCTCGGCGCTTCCCGCGCGAGTCTGGACCGTTGCGCAGGATCGGCTGGCTGCTCTGGCCAGACCACGCACGAGCCTCCCGTTCGGTGCCACGGGATCCGGCGCGTATGCGCGCACGAACGCGTACGCGTGGACCTCGGGCTTCTACCCCGCATCGCTGTGGCTCATGTACGAGCACACCCACGACCCCGCGTGGCTCGCTCGAGCTCGCACCTTCACCAAGCGCGTGCTGCCGGTGGCATCGTGGACCGGAACTCATGACCTGGGCTTCATGGTCGGGCTACCTGCGTCCCTCGGACTGCGCCTGGACCCGTCGTCGGAGCGGCGGGAGCGCTACCGGCAGGCGATGACCACCGCAGCGAGATCACTGTCTGCACGCTGGAACAACCGTGTCGGCGCAATCAAGTCCGGCGACTACAACGGACAGTGGGGTCTGATCGTCGACTCCGCGATGAACGCGCCGCTGTTGATCGAGGTGGGACGGTCGATGGGTGGCGCGGCCGGTGATCGACTGGCAGCCCGCGGACTGACGCACATGCTCACCCTCGCCGACGACTTCATCCGCGGGGACGGGTCGACCATTCACCGTCAGGTCTACAACCCGCGTACCGGCAACCTCATCGGTCCGGTTTACGGGCAGGGAAGGTCGACAACCAGCGCATGGTCGCGAGGCCAGGCGTGGGCCATCAACGGGTTCACGCAGGCGTTCGCGCTGACCGGGGACCCGCGCATGCTCGACGCCGCCCGCCGAACTGCCGACTACTGGCTGTCGCGCGTACCGACCGGGTGCGTGCCAGCGTGGGACCTGGACTTCAACTCGGACACCGCTCCGCGCGACTCGTCAGCGGCGGCAATCGTCGCCGACGGACTTCTGCAACTGGGCAGCGTCGAGCCCGACCCGGTCCGTGCTGCGGGCTATCTCGCTGCGGGTCGTGCGACGACGAGCACCCTGACCGAGCCGGGCTGGGTTCCCGACACTGCTAGGCACGGAGTCCTCCAACGCCAGGCCTACAACATTCCCGCCATCGCCCGCGAGGGCACGTACGCCTGGGGCGACGCCTATCTGCTGCTGGCGCTGTCGAGAAGCGGGTAGCACCACACGTCGATCACCTGACGCGTGGAGTAGCCGACAGACGCGTACAGCGCCGTGGCGCCCGTGGTGTTCGCACCGTCGACGGACAGCGCGATTCCGGTTCGACCGCGCTCAGCGGAGTCAGTAGCGGCGCACGCAAGCAGCCACGTCGCGATGCCGCGCCCACGTGCTGCGGGAATGACCCCGAGCGTGCGCACGTAAGCCTCTCCGAACTCGGCCTTGGAGTCATCGAGAAGGCAGATACCAACCGGCTGCCCGTCGAGAGTCGCAATCCACCAGCGTGACGGATCCGTCCCGGGCAGTGCCTCGACTGTGGCTATCCAGTCCTCGAAGGGTCGATCGTGGGAACTGCCGAAATGCTCCGCGAAGGACTCGCAGAATAGTGCGTGCATAAGTCGGCGATCGGTATCGCCGTCGACGACCCGCAAGGCAACGCCCGGGGGCGCCTCAGGTCGCTCGGGCGCCGTCGTGGACAGGTCCTGCAGCATCCGCCAGAACCGGCGGATCGGTCGGAAGCCGAGAGCGGTGAGAACTTCCCGATACTCCGAGTCCTGCTCGTACGCAGCAGATACCACCTGCCACACCTCGGTCGACAGTTCGTAAGGATCGTCGATCTGCTCGGCGTGCAGCACCGGGTCAGCAGCCGCGACCAGTTGTGCGGTGCGCACGCCCCGAGTCAGCAACTCTCGCTGTAGGACGACCGCGTGATCGCCGATCGCGAACGCGTCGAGGAAGATCTCTCGGCCGTGCCGATCGATCTCCGCGGTCAGCAGGCCGACCGGCTCCTCGCCGTCGAAGGCAATTAGGTGCGCCTCGGGTAGTGCATCCGGCCCGATCAGCTGCGCGGTGACCGCCTCCCTCGTCGCGTCGGTCCAGCCGACCCCTGCGAGCTCGCACGTCGTCACCACAGTCAACGCGGCATCGACATCCTGGTCGGCAATGACCGATCGGACCAGGATGCCGTCGGGAAGGCTCACAACGTGGGCAGGGCCGCGATGCGCTTGTTGATGTACGGAGAGAACCAGCCTGTGTACTTCGCCTGGATCACCGGATCGCGCCAGTCCGAGCCGGTGATGACCTGACGGCACGTGGGCGCTCCGCACATGCACGCGAACTCGTCATAGTCGCTCGAGTCGCACATGGCGTAGTCGAAGGTGATCTCCTCGCCGACCGCGATATCGCGCATGGCGATGAGCAGGATCGATCCCGATAGGCCGCAGTTCGGCTCGCACGAGTGGTTGAGCATGTCTCCGGGTTCGGGGGTCTCGTCGGAGACCAGGTACAGATCGTCATCCACCTGGATCGATCGCGACTGCCGGTCGTGCGACATCTGCGAGAGGGCCATGCGATCAACGATCCAGCCGCCGAACGCGGTAACCGTCTCCCCGGCAGCGATCGGCTCGAGCGCGAAAGAGCCCCAGCCCTTGTCGCCCGCGGGACGGGCTTGGGCCTTGGGATTGAGCCAGTTGACGTCCACGCGCTGCAGTTCCTCTCGCCATGACAAATCGACGCAAAGTTTGTCACAGCAATCGGGTGCCACACACCTCGCGTGGCGGGTCAGGCTCCCTGCGGGTTCGGCGCACGCCACGCGCGTTCGAAAGGCAGGCGCCACGAGTTCGGCGCGATCAGCTGGTGAATCGCGTTGGGTCCCCAGGAGCCCGGAGAGTACGGGCGCACTGGAGGCGGCGAGGCGAGGAGCGGCTCGGACAACTCCCACAGGCGCTCGATGCCGTCGGCGGTGGTGAACAGTGTCTTGTCGCCCTTCATCGCGTCGAGGATGAGTCGTTCGTAGGCCTCGAACACGTCGCCGTGCATTCCCGTGTCGTGCATCGCGAACTGCAGGCTGAGCTTGTCGAGTTGCATGCCCGGGCCGGGCCGCTTGCCGTAAAAGGACAACGACACCTTGGCTGCATCCGCCAGGTCGAAGGTCAGGTGGTCAGGTCCGTGAACGCCGATACCCGAACCGGCCGGGAACATGCTTCGCGGCGGCTCGTGGAAGGCGATGGACACGATGCGCTGGCCTTCGGCCAGGGACTTTCCCGTCCGCAGGTAAAACGGCACCCCGGCCCAGCGCCAGTTGTCGATGATGCAGCGAAGGGCGATGAAGGTCTCGGTATCCGAACTCGGACTGACCCCTTCGATATCGCGGTAGCCCTGGAACTGACCGCGCACGACATCTGTCGGCTCGATCGGCTGCATGCTTCGGAAGACCTTGTTCTTCTCCTCGCTGATCGCGGCGGACTGCAGGTCCGTCGGTGCCTCCATCGCGATGAAGGCGAGGATCTGGAAGAGGTGCGTGACGACCATGTCGCGGTACGCGCCGGTGCTCTCGTAGAAGTTGGCGCGCTGACTCAGGCCCAGCGTCTCGGGCACGTCGATCTGGATGTGGTGGATGAAGTTGCGATTCCAGATCGGCTCGAACAGGCCGTTCGCGAAACGGAAGGCCAGGATGTTGAGCGCCGGCTCCTTGCCGAGGAAGTGGTCGATCCGGAAGATCTGCTCCTCGTCGAACGTCTCGTGCAGACGGCCGTTCAGCTTGACCGAACTCTCCAGGTCAGTGCCGAACGGCTTCTCCATGATCACCCGCGAGCGCTCCACGAGTCCGGCCTCGCCCAGCATCTCGATCGCGGCGAGCGCGGACTTCGGCGGCACGGACAGGTAGTGCAGGCGGTCGCACGGAACGCCGAGATCGATCTCTGCCCTCTCCACGGCCTCGGCGAGCGCCTGCGGTCCCGCGCTTGTGGAGACGTAGTCGATGGTCTGCGCGAACTCCAGCCAATGGCTCTCGATGGAGCCCTGCGTGTAGAACTCGTCCAGCGCCTCGCGCACCCTGTCGCGGAACTCGTCAGCACTGATCTCATCGAGCGACACACCGATGATCCGGCAGCCGGGCAGGTACTTCGACCGCACCAGATGGAACAGGCCGGGCAGGAGTTTTCGCCGCGAGAGGTCTCCCGTCGCGCCGAAGAGAAGCACGACTTGGGGCACCTTCGGCCCGACTCCGGGGTCCATGCCAGCGGACGCTAGCAGCCGTGTGTTACGTCCACGTTAGGCTGCAGCAGTGATCGATCCCGCCATCTTGCGTACCGATCCCGACCGTATTCGGGAGTCCCAGCGCAGGCGCGGCGAGGACGTGGCCGTCGTCGACGACCTCGTGGCCGCCGACGTCGCTCAGCGCCAAGCCCGCCTCGCCTTCGATGAACTGCGCAACCAGCAGAAGGAGATAGGCAAGAAGATCGGCCCGCTGCAAGGTGCGCTGAAGAAGGCGACCGACGACGGTGCACGCGCTGCGAGCCAGGCCGAACTCGACGGCCTGATGGCCACGGCGCAGGCGCTGTCCGAGTCGGTCAAGGAGGCCGAGGTCACGGCGGCCAATGCCGCTGAAGCGGTCGACGCGCTGTGGCTGCGCGTGTCGAATCTGGTCAACCTCGACTCCCCTGTCGGCGGTGAGGAGAACTTCACCCTCCTCCAGACGGTGGGTACCCCCCGGGACTTCGAGGCCGAGGGCTTCACCGCGCGCGATCATCTCGAACTGGGAACCCTGCTCGGCGCGATCGACGTCGAGCGCGGCGCGAAGGTGTCCGGCTCGCGGTTCTTCTACCTGACCGGGCCTGGTGCGCTCCTGGAGTTCGCACTCCTCAACCTGGCGATGCAGCACGCGGTCGCGCACGGCCTGACGCCCATGATCACGCCGAGCCTCGTGCTGCCCAGCGCCATGGAGGGCACGGGGTTCCTCGGCCAGGCGGCCGAGAACGTCTACCGCGTCGAGTCCGACGACCTGTATCTCGTCGGCACCTCCGAGGTCCCGCTGGCGGCGTACCACTCGGACGAGATCATCGACGCTGCCCAGCTGCCGCTGCGCTACGCGGGCTGGTCCTCCTGCTACCGGCGCGAGGCCGGGTCGTACGGCAAGGACACGCGAGGGATCATCCGCGTGCACCAGTTCGACAAGGTCGAGATGTTCGTCTTCTGTTCACCGGACGATGCCGAGGCCGAGCATGAGCGCCTGCTTGCATGGGAGCGTGAGTTCATCGACGCCCTCGAGCTCCCGTACCGCGTCATCGACGTCGCGACCGGTGACCTCGGCTCCAGCGCCGCCCGGAAGTTCGACATCGAGGCATGGATCCCCACCCAGGGCACGTACCGGGAGATCACGTCGACCTCGAACACCACCGAGTACCAAGCCCGACGCCTGCGCATTCGCATGCGCGACGAGAACGGCACCCGCCCTCTTGCCACCCTCAACGGCACGTTGTGCGCGATGCCGCGCATCATCGTCGCGATCCTGGAGAACCACCAACAGGCCGACGGAAGCGTGCGAATTCCCCTTGCCCTGCAACCATTTCTCGGAGGCCGTACCGTGCTGAGCCCGACATCATGACCCTGACTCCTCCGCTGCCCGAGGGCTTCCGCCCCCAGCTCGTCGCGCTCGACGTCGACGACACTCTCGTCGCGCACAACAGTTCGGTGTCCGAGCGCGTGGTCGAGTCGATCGAGCGAGTCCAAGCCGCAGGAATCATCGTGACGCTCGCAACCGGCCGGTCGCCGTCGACCACGATCCCCGTCGCCCGGGCGGCCGGCATCGAGGGCATGGTCGTCTGCAGCAACGGCGGCCTGCTCGTCAGCGTCGAGACCGAACGCACGATCGAGTCGATCACATTCGATCCCCGACCCGCGCTCGAGGAGCTGGTCCAGCACCTGCCCGACGCGGTCTACGCGGTCGAGGACACCGACGGCATGTTCCGCGCAACCAGCGCGTTCCGTACCGGGGAACTGGGCCTGTCGGTCCGAGAGGTCCCGTTCGACCACCTGCTCACCGCCCCGGTCGTCCGCCTCGTCGTGCGCAGCGACCAGCACACTGACACGGGCTTCGGTGAGATCGTGCAGGCGCTTGGCTACGAGTCGGTGATCTTCGGCGTGGCCGACGTGGCATGGATGGACATCGGCGGCAAGGGCGTCAACAAGGCGACCATGCTCGAGCGTCTGTGCATCCACCGCGATATCGACCCCGCCAACACGATCACGATCGGCGACTTCTGGAACGACACCGAGATGCTGGAGTGGGCTGGCTGGGGCGTGGCGATGCAGAGCGCTCCCGACGCGGTCCGGGCCTACGCCAACGCGGTGGTCAACAACGTGCCCGGCGAGGGTGTGGCCGACGTCCTCGACGCCATCCAGCTCTAGCCCCCCCTCGCCGACCTTGAGGTTGGCGTGGGTTTCGCACCGTGATTTACACGCCAACCTCAAGTTCGGCGGACGGGTCTAGGGGTTCAGGGGTTGAGGGGTTTGGCGACTCCGGCCGCGATCGCGTCCGCGAGTGCCTCATCCCACGGGCGCATCGGCTCAAGTCCGACCGTTGCCCACTTCTCGTGACCGAGCACCGAGTAGGCCGGCCTGGGTGCGGGACGGACGAACTCGGCGGACGTCGTCGGCAGCACCCGTGCCGGGTCGGCACCAAGTCGCCGGAAGATCTCCTGCGTGAAGCCGAACCAGGTCACATCGCCTGAGTTCGTGCCGTGGAACGTCCCGGCCGCGGGCCGTGCATCGAGCAGCGCGACGATCTGCTCGGCGAGGTCACGCGAATAGGTCGGCTGACCGCGCTGGTCGTCTACCACCGACACCGTCGGCCGCTCTGCCTCGAGCCGAGCCATCGTCTTGACGAAGTTGGTGCCGTTCCGTCCATAGAGCCAAGCGGTCCGCACGATGTAGTGGCGGTCCGGCAGCGTCTCGCTAACGGCCTGCTCTCCGGCCAGCTTCGTTCGCCCGTAGGCCGATCGTGGATCGGGTGACTGATCCTCCGAGTACGGCTGAGTTGCCTCGCCGTCGAAGACGTAGTCGGTCGACACCTGAACCAGCCACGCGCCGGCCGCCGCACACGCCTCGGCGAGCACGCGTGGTCCGAGCCCATTGACCCGCAGGGCAGCGGGCTCGTTCAGTTCGGCGTGATCGACGGCGGTCCAAGCCGCGCAGTTGACGACGACGTCCGCGGGGAACGAGACGAGGGCGCCCGCAACGGACGACGGATCAGTGATGTCGATGTCGGGAAGGTCAAGACCGAGGACCTCGTCGCTGCCCCGAGCGGTGACAATCTCGACGAGGTCAGTGCCCAACTGTCCGCGGCTGCCGACAACAAGGATCCGCATCGGCGACTAGAGCGCCGCAGCAGACTTGAGCGGGCGCCACCAGTCCTCGTTGTCGCGGTACCACGCGACTGTCTCGGCCAGGCCTTCGTCGAAGTCGTGTGCCGGCGCGTAGCCGAGCGCGCGCAGCTTGCTGTCGTCGACGGAGTACCTGCGGTCATGGCCCTTGCGATCATCAACCGGCAGCACCGAGTCCCACGTCGCGCCCATTGCCGCGAGCACCCGCTCGGTGAGCTCTCGGTTGTTGAGCTCAAGTCCGCCACCGATGTTGTAACTGTGTCCGGGCTCGCCTTTCGTTGCTACCAAGGCGATTCCGGCGCAATGGTCATCGACATGCAGCCAGTCGCGCACATTCAGCCCGTCGCCGTACAACGGCACCTTGCCGCCGTCGATCAGGTTGGTGACGAACAGCGGGATGACCTTCTCGGGGAACTGGTACGGGCCGTAGTTGTTCGAGCACCTGGTGCTCGACACGTTGAGCCCGTACGTCACGAAGTAGGCACGCACGAGCAGTTCGGCGGCCGCCTTCGCCGCGGAGTAGGGCGAGTTCGGTAGCAGCGGCTGGGACTCGTCCCACGAGCCGACATCGATCGACCCGTAGACCTCGTCGGTTCCGATGTGCACCGTTCGCGGGATCTTGTGACGAAGGCAGGCATCGAGCAGGGACTGAGTGCCGACCACGTTGGTGACGACGAAGTCCTGCGGTCCATGGATCGACCGATCCACGTGCGTCTCCGCCGCGAAGTTGATGACGACATCGTGGTCCGGCAGCACTCGGTCGAGCATCGCGCCGTCGCAGATATCGCCTTGGACGAACGAGTACCGAGGATCACTCGCGACGGCGGCGAGATTCTCCAGGTTGCCCGCATAGGTGAGCTTGTCGTAGACCGTGACCTGAGTCGGTTCGATCCCGTACGCGCCGGCAAGGAGGCGGCGAACGAAGTGGGAGCCGATGAAGCCGGCCGCGCCCGTGACGAAGTACCTCACGTTGCATCACCTCTCAGGCGATCGAGCCACACCTGCGCGTCAGCGAAGTCGGCATCGGTGACTCCGTGGCGAAGAACCGGCTGCTTGCCGTCATGCCTGGGGTACGAGCCCAGGAAGCGAACGTCCAGGCACACCCGGTGCAGGCCGGCGAGGGCCTCCGCAACGCGCGCGTCGGCCACGTGGCCCTCGACGTCGACACTGAAGTAGTAGTCGCCCAGAGCCTTGCGGGTTGGACGCGACTCGATTCGGGTCATGTTCACGCCGCGGACCGCGAACTCGTTGAGAATCGCCAGCAGGGCACCGGGCTGATCCAGGCGCATGTAGAGGGTCAGCGTCGTCTTGTCGGCTCCGGTCGGCGCCGGAAGGGTTCCGGGCTTCTGCACGAGGACGAAACGAGTCGTCGCGTCCTCGGTGTCGCCGATGTTCTCCGCGAGCACCGACAGCCCGTACCGATCCGCCGCGAGTAGGGGCGCCACCGCGGCGTCGAACGGTGCGGAGTCCTGCAGCAGCGCCGCGGCCCCTGCGGTCGACTGCGCCGGAATGATGCGAGCTTCGGGCAGGTTCGCGGCGAGCCACGAGCGCACCTGGGCAAGAGCGTGCGGATGGGACGCGACACTGCTGACATCGGCGAGAGTCGTGCCCGGCCGCGCCATCAGCGCGAACCGCACGGGCAGGGCGACCTCATCGATGATCACAAGGCGCTGACCGTTCGCGAGCTGGTCCAGAGTAATCGACACCGACCCCTCGACGGAGTTCTCGATGGGGATCAGCGCGAGATCGACCTCACCGTGACGAACTGCGTCTATAGCGGCATGCTCCGACACCGCGGGGACGTGCGCCGCCGACTGGTAGTCGGGCATCGTGAGAAGCGCGGCCTCACAGAAGGTCCCGGGCGGGCCGAGGTAGGCAATGCGGGTCATGAGGCGCCCCCGCGCGCGAGTCGCACGGCCTGCTGCTCCTCAGGCGACAGCGTGATGTCGCTGTCTCCGCCCGAGAGCCCCTTCAGGTACGTGCGGGTCTCGCTCCTGGCATGAATCGAGGTGATGACCAGACCGTCGCCCCCGTCGTCGAGAAGGGCGGCGGAGAACGAGAACCGCCCACCCATGTCGCCGAAGGCGTCATAGCGGACGACCGAGACGTGTCGCAGCGCCATCGCCAAGTCCCTACGGGTCGCCGACAGGCCGGATTCCAGCCTCAGCACCTCATCGCGCAGGTCGCTGAACTCGTCCATCGTGCGTCCCATGACATCGACGATCGTCTCGCGTCCCTCGGCCACCTGGAGGAGCTCGTAGGCGCGGTTCAGGCGGGACAGACGCACGAGGGCGAACGCACCCAGAGCCACGCCAACGACGCCCACGGCGATGCCGAGGAGCGCCACGATGAGGGCGGACTGGGGATCAGATGTCACTCCCCGAGCGTAGTCGGCCGCTATGGGACCATCTGCGGGTGTCACAACTGTGGCTGGACCTCATCTCGCGCGGAGCCGCGACGATCCTCGGGCTTTTCCTGCTGTTCGTGACGACCATCAGCCTCATGCGCACGGTCGTGATTCCGCGGTCCTTGAGGTCGGCAATCAGCGACACCGTGGCGACGGTGGTGGTCAAGAGCGCGCAACTGATTGCCCGGGCGCCCCGCAGCTATCGCGGTCGCGACTCCGTGCTGGCCTGGGCCGGCCCGACCATCATCATCCTGCAGCTGATCACCTGGCTGGTTCTCTACCTATTCGCCTACGCGTTCTTGATCTACGGAGTCGGCGGTCACAACTACCCCGATGCCATGACCCAGGCCGGCTCGAGCCTGTTCACGCTCGGCTTCGCTGCCTCCGAGAACCGGGACCAGACGATCGTCGACTTCTTCGCCGGCGCCACGGGACCCGTCGTGATCGCCTTGATGATCGGCTTTCTGCCGACGATCTACTCCTCGTACCTCGAGCGCGAGGTCGACGTCACGATGCTGGGTGCCATGGGCGGCGATCCCGCCTGGGGCCCGGAGTTCCTGGCACGGCACGCTCTCACGGACAACGTCGACACCCTCCCGGAGACATTCGCACGCTGGTCACGATGGGCGTCGGCGGTGCGGATGACGCACGTGACCTATCCCGTTCTGGTCTGGGTGCGCTCCGCGCGCGCATCTCGGCACTACGCCGTGTCACTGCTCGCAGTACTTGACGCGGCCGCGCTCAAGGTCTCGCTCAACACGACGCTTCCCCGAACTCAATCCTTCGGGCTGCTGCTTCACGGTGCCCAGGCCTTCGAAGTGCTCTACGTGATCTTGTTCCTCAAACGTCCGTGGAAGACACGAATTCCGCTGGCGGGCATGTTCCTGGGCCGACCGCCCGGAGACTTCAGCCGGACGCGCACGACAGCAAGCTGGAACGAGCGCATGCTCGCCGTAGAGATCGCGGCCGACAAGGACGCGGCGCGCGGACTCGACGGCGAGGCGGTCGCCGCGCTGGTGATCGGCGAGGCTCATGAGTTGCAGATCACCCGCGCAGACTTCGACGTGGCAGTGGACATCATTCGCAGATCGGGATTCCCCATCGACCGGGACCTCGACGACGCCTGGACCGAGTTCAAGGTCCTGCGCATGCGGTACGAGTTCGCGGCGTACGAGATCTGCCGCGCGCTCGACGCGACACCGGCTCCCTGGTCCGGTGGTCGGAACGTCCCCACGCCGACAATCTGGCCCAGCATCGCGGTCAACCTGCTGCCCGACCACGGATCCGGCGCGTGATCGACCTCGCCATCGTCGCGACGACCTTCGCCCTGATCTTCCCCGCCGAGCTGCCCGACAAGACCTTCATCGCGACTCTCGTGCTGGCGACCAGGTTCAAGCACCTGTGGGTGTGGCTCGGCGTTATCGCCGCGTTCGCCGTGCAGGTCCTCATCGCCGTTGCTGCGGGCGGATTGCTGGCCCTCGCCCCCCAGCGGCTCGTGCTGACCATCACGTTGATCCTGTTCGTGATCGGTGCCGTCGTCATGATCCGCGGCGGGCTGCACAGCCGCGCGGATGAGATGGCCACGTCTGAGGCCGAGGTTGCCGAAGTGTCCGGGCGGGCCGACGCGGACTCCGCGACCACCCCGCTGCGCATCTTCGCGCTCAGCTTCGCCGTGCTGTTCCTCGCCGAGTGGGGTGATCTGAGCCAACTGCTGACCGCGGGCCTCGCCGCGCGGACCGGGGAGCCAGCGTCGGTGTTCATCGGGTCGTGGGTGGCACTCGCTGCGGTGTCGGGGATCGCCGTGCTGGCCGGGACCTGGCTGCGCTCGCGCGTGCCCATCTGGCGCATCCGCCTGGTGTCCGGGGTGATCTTGTCGGCCCTGGCGCTGTGGACTGCCGTCGAACTCATCCGCGGCTGACCACCGGGACGACCCGGACTGTCGTGAAACCCCCGCCGAGAGGCGGGTTTCACGACAGTCCGGGTCGCGTCGGCGTTAGCGGAGGGTGACCTGGCGGGTGGTCAGGCCGGCCCGGGCGCGCCGCTCGGCATCCGTGAGCGGCGTGGTGTCAGCCAGCGCGGCAGTAAGGCGGTCGCCGAACTCCGCGGCCGGAGCTTCGATGGCCGCAGCACCGGTGTCGAGCGGCAGGTCCCATACCGGGCACACCAGGCCCTGAGCGCGGAACATCCCCACGAACCGAGTGCCCTCCCCGAGGGAGTCCTGCTCGGCGGCATGCAGCCGGGCCAGGGCATTGAGCAGCGTCTCCTCGGGGTAGGGCATGACCCAGCGCAGGTGCTCCTTCTCGCCCATGCGCGTCCAGTACGCGGACGGAACCGACTCGAGCTTGACGGTCGGATGCGCGAATGAGCTCGCACGGTCGAGCGAGGCACGCACGTCGGTGGCCAGTTCCTCGGCACCGTCGACCCAGAACTCGAAGTCGTCGTGCACCGAGATCTCCAAGATCGCGTCGGGATCGACGAGGTCCTGGATGCGCGGGGACTCGGCGCTCACCCTGCCCAGCGCCACCGGCTCTCCTGGCTCGGCTGCGAGCGCACTCACCAGCGCATCGGCGAGGTCACGGCTGGCGTCGCTCGAGCCGGTGTTCACCTGCAAGGCCAGCATGATCTCCCCGTCGGAGCGCACGAGCGCGGGCCACGCCATCGGCAGCACGGTCACCAGCGTGACCTTGCGACCTGCGTGCTGACCAACGAGGGTTAGCGGTGCCGACGCGGCAGGGACGAGCTCGCGCAGGGCGACGATGTCGCACTCGGACGCCATTCCCTCGAAGGGCCGACTCGGGCCGACGAACGCTGAGGATGCTCCGCGTCCGTGGCAGGCCTTGTAGCGCCGCCCGGATCCGCACGGGCACGGCTCGCGCATCCCGACGACCGGCACATCTGCCGCATCGATCATCGGATCGGGTCCGTCGTTCCTGCGGGCCGCACTCTTCTTCGCCATGCTCCGAACCTACCGACCCATCATCTGGACGACCCGGCCCGGGCGGTTCGTGATGATCGCGTCGACTCCCAGCTCCAGGCACAAACTGACGTCGGCCTTCTTGTCGACGGTCCAGACGTGAACCTGTCCGCCCTTGTCGTGGACCCGCGAGACGTATTTCGGGTGGGCTCGAAGGATCTCGATCGACGGGCCGGCGACGGTCACCCCGCGCGGCAAGGACCCGTCCCGATAGCGACCCGGCACCCGATTCAGCAGGAGCACGGTGGTCAGCCCCGGTGCCAGGTCGACGACGCGCTTGACCGCCGCCCGGCTGAAGGACATCACGCGCGCACGGGCGATGCCACCACCGTTCGGCCTGGTCAGGCCGAAGTAGCGCAACTCGTCGATCAGGGCCTGCTCGACGTAGGCGCCGTAGCGAGTCGGATGCTTGGTCTCGATGGCGAACCGCACCGTGGACGAGGAGTCCAGCATCGTCGCGAGGAGCGTACGGAGGGTCAGTACGGCCGTACGCGACTCGTCGGGCGCAGGGTCCTCGAAGTCGCGCCACACATCCGGGCCGCCGCTGTAGTCGAACGCGGCGAGTTCCTTCAGCGTCTTAGAACTGACCGAGCCCTTGCCCGTGCTCGTGCGATCGATGCGTCGATCGTGCACGCAGACCAAGGTCCCGTCCGCGGTCAGGCGAACATCGCACTCGATCGCATCCGCGCCCTGGTCGATCGCCGTGAGGTACGCGGCGAGCGAGTGCTCGGGCTCCTCGTCGTTGGCCCCACGATGCGCGATGACCTCGACCGATTTGGGCACGCCCCAAGACTAGGCGCGCCAGCGGCCCGAGCTCCGTATGCCATATTTCGGACGTGTCCTCGGCTGCCGCGTACGACGTCGTCTTGTTCGATCTCGACGGAACACTGACCGATTCCGCGCCCGGGATCGTCAACTGCCTGCACTACGCGCTCGACGACCTCGGCATCGATCATCCCGACGACGCGACGATGCGCGCGCACCTCGGCCCGCCGTTGATCATGACGTTCCGCGAGCACTACGGACTGGACGAAGCCACCGCCGACCGCGCCATCGCGAAGTACCGCGAGCGCTACCACGATGTTGGCCTGTTCGAGAACGCTGTCTACGACGGCATACCCTCGCTGCTCGACCAGCTTGACGAGACGAACGCCGTGCTCGCGATCGCCACGTCGAAGCCGACACCGTCGGCGACGCGGATTCTCGAGCACTTCGACCTGGCTCGCCACTTCGCGTTCATCGGTGGTGCCGAGCTGGACGGTCCCCGCCAGCACAAGGCAGATGTCATCGCTCACACTCTCGACGAGCTCGCGGGATTGGGAGCACTGGGCTCGACGGATCGGCTCGTCATGGTCGGAGATCGCAAGCACGACATGACCGGCGCGATCGCGCACGGCATCCCGGGCATCGGCGTGCTGTGGGGCTACGGCGACGAGGCCGAGCTCCGGTCCGCAGGAGCGGTAGAGGTCGTGAGCGATACGGCCGCTTTGCTTCGCGCGCTCACGTCCTAGCCGCGGAACGCTAGTCCGCGAAGATCACTCCCGGATTCATGATGCCGTCCGGATCCCACGCCAGCTTCAGCGCGCGCATCGCGGATATCTCGGCTCGCGATCGACACAGAGCAAGGTGCTCCGCCTTTGCGCGGCCAACTCCGTGCTCGGCGGAGATTGACCCGCCGTAGCGCGCAACGCACTCGAGAACGGCGAGGTCGGAACGATGGTCGTCCGGGCCCGGTCCATGGATCTCCAGGTGAAGGTTCCCGTCGGCGACGTGACCGAACACGCTGTACGTGGTGACGTCGTCGAACTGAGCGACGACCGAACGCAGCTCTTCCGCGCATGCAGCGAGCACGGGGAGAGGCAGGGAGACGTCGAGCTTGTGGATGATGCCAAGGGTGGAGAACGCCTCACTCTGCCGCTCCCTGAACTCCCACAGTCGAGCCTGCTCGGCCGCATCCAGACCGATCGCGACGTCAGCGCCGTCGAGGCCGACCAGCCCCGACGCATCTCCGCCGTCGGCAACCTCGAGCAGGAGAAGCAGCGGATGGCGTCCGGCCAGCGGCCAGGTCGTGTTCGCCACCGTGCAGAACAGGTCCATGCCTGTCTCGTCGATGACCTCGGCGGCGAGCAGCCGCACGCCGGGTGCGACCGACGACACCATGAGATCCAAGGCGCCCTGGTACGAGTCGCAGCCGACGATGACGACAGTGGACCGGCCCGCCGGTCGATGCAGCCGTAGGCGCACCTCGGTGATCACCGCGAGGGTCCCCTCTGACCCGCAGAGCAGCGCGCCGAGGTCGTAGCCGGTGTTGTCCTTGAGCATTCCCGACAGGTGCGAGATGACTGTGCCGTCGGGCAGCACCGCCTCGATCCCGACAACCTGCGCTCTCGTCATGCCGTAGGCGATCACGCGAATGCCGCCCGCGTTCGTGGCAACAGTCCCGCCGATCGTTGCCGAGTCCCGTCCGGCGAGATCAACCCCGTACGTCCATCCGGCGGCAGCGGCCTTGCGACGAACATCGCCGAGCGTGGCTCCCGCACCGGCCGACAGTTGTCCGGACAAGTGGTCGACCTCGCCGATCGCGTTGAGCCGACGCATCGACACGATGATCGGGAGCTGCCCGTCGTCAGTCGCCGGAGGCGGCACGGCGCCGCCGACGAGCCCGGTATTGCCTCCCTGCACGATGACCGCCACGCCCGCGGCCGAGCACAGGCGCATGATTGCCGACACATCGTCGGTTGCTTGCGGACGGACGATCGCGAGGGCGGGACCGCGAAATCTCCTCGCCCAGTCAACGATGTACTGCTCCATGAGCGCCGGATCCGTGACGACGTGCTCGCGGCCCACGACTTCGGCAAGTGCGCTCAGCAGCTCGCGGCGTTGATCGTGCATGTCGCTCATCGGGTTATCCTTGCTCAACAACGACGACGAAGCGATGGGAGGTCAGCATGCGCGTGCGCATCATCGGCCTGCTGGCAGCCGTCGGGCTCGTCCTGTCTCCCGCCTTGGCCTCGTCCGCGACCGCCGCGCCCATCGGAACGGTGCCCGCCTCCGGGACGTTCTCGTTCTCACTCGCGAACGGAATCCTGCCCACCTGGGCATCGGAGGACATCATCATCGTCGGCGTGAGCCCGGGGACGGTCACGACGTCGACGTCGAACCTCACCGCGCGGGTGTCGGTGCCGATTATCGCGAAGACCGGTTCGGCGAATGCCGCGGCCGGCGGCTTCCGCCTTTACAACTCCCGCACGGGCATGAGCGTGCGCTGCTCGAACCCGACCATCGACACACGGGCTCGAGTCGTCGACTGCGTCCTGCCCACCGGGAAGAACGCCGCTCTGTTCAACATCAAGTCGATCGCGTCGCGGGCTCGAGTCCTCGGCCAGTCGACGATCACCTGGATCTACCGGGGCATCGTGCTGGGCATCAACGGCCAGGAGATGGCGGACATGCTCAACTCCGCGCTCTCGACTACGTCGTTCAGTCCGTACGTCAACGTCGGCACCGGCGACCTGATCGTCACGCGCGACCGCTGACTGCTCCACAGGATCCATCCCGCTCTGGTTATCCACAGCGCTGAAACGGCGCGTTCTCAGCACGACACGCAGGGCACCACCCTCCTCACCAGACCCGCGGATTCCGTGTGAGGAGAAGCCATGAACCCAACCAACCTGCTGCGAGCCAGCGCGATCGCCGTGCTCGCGCTGCTCGTCGTCGTCCCCGCCGCTCCGGTTCGAGCCGATGACGACATCGTCGTCGTGGCCGACAGCACGAGCGATGCGTTCGTCATCGCCGTCGGAGGATCCGATGCCGCCGCGTCGCGACCTCGGCCCAAGGCGGTCGCGAGCGTGCCCCGCGGGATTGTCGTGAGCAATCACGGTGGCCGGGCCATCTCGCTGTTCGCGGAGGGGCAACCGCCCCTTCGCAAGTCGCGCCCTGGCTCGTCACCGGCGACGTTCAGCGGCCTGAAGGCAGGCACCGCCTACACCGTTGTCGTAGGCGGGCGATCCCTCGGCAAGGTCGTGGCCCTCGATCGACCAGGACCCGTGAGCAGGCTTGTCGTCCATGTCACCGAGGAGCCGGACGCCGTGTGGCTGGACTGGCGCTATCGCGGCCTCCCGCGCACGGGCGGCTCGTCGGTGACGTTTCACGTCTCGGCGACCAGCCCCACCGCTGCGACGGTACGGGCGCGAGTGAAGGACGCAAGGCGCGCCATCCTCAGCGGACTGAACCCGGACGCCATCTACACGTTCTCGGTGACGGTCGCCAACACTGCAGGCCGGGGTCGGGCGACGTCGGCGACCATGTCGAAGACGCTGGCGCAGCTGTCCGAGCCGGCGTCGCCTGCCGAGCCCATCCCCCCGCAGGCGCAGCCGGCCCCCGTCACGCCCTCCCCGCAGCCTCCCGTCGCGCCGCCTGCTCCTCCGCCGACGAGGACCATCTACGTCTGCCCGAGTGACTATGTCGAGAACTCAAGCGGCACCTGCACGCGCACCATCGCCTACACGTACCACCGCGAGCCGTCCGGCCCCGCACCCATGGTCTCGTCGTTCGAGACGACGTCGCCGGTCTGTCCCGAGGGATTCAGCCTGGAGGACTACGGATGGATCATGTACTGCCGCGCGTACGGGCCGATCCCCATGTCCTTCGTCAAGGACGCGCCACCGTCGGGCTTCACGGACAACGGGACGGCATGGGTCCGCACGGTTCCCAAGGAAGCGGTAGTCGTGCCCGCCTGATGAATCTCGGGAATCGGACGGAGCCGCGAATCGTCGTAGGCTCCCCATGTGTCCTCGGCCTTCCCATCAGCGCTGAGCAGGAGCCTCATCAGCGCGGCGATCCCGACGATCATCACCGGTGGAGTCATCTGGCGAGCACTGAGCACGAACGCCTGGTCCCAGTGGGGCATCGAGGCGATGGCGCCCATGACCACCTCGGCCACCTCGTTCGCCGATCTCGCAAACATCACGGCGACCGCCCAATGCATCAACGACGGAACGGACTACACGCTCTGCGACCCGTACGGGCGTCCCTTCCAGCCGTACGTGGTCCTGCCCGCGCGAGTGCTTGCGATCTTCGGGCTCGGTCCCGACGACACCGGGCTTCTCGGGACCCTGCTGGCGGTGCTCTACGTGCTGACCGTCACGGCGCTGGCCTGGTTCCTTGCTCGCTCCTGGCGCGGAGGATTCATCACGCTGGTCGGAGCGCAGGTCCTGCTCGCCCTCCTGGCGATCAGCCCGCCGGCCATGCTCGCGATCGAACGCGGCCAGATCGAGATCCTCGGTCTCACGCTGACGATCGCGGCGCTCCTGGCCCTGACCAATAGGCGCATCGGGGTTGGCATTGCCGGTTCGGCAGCGGCCGTGGCCGCGGTCGCAATCAAGTTCTTCGCCATCGGCCTGTTCGCACCGTTCATCAGGCGGGGGCGGCCGAACTGGCCGGCCCTCATCGGCCTGGCGGCCAGCATGGTCTTCCTCGTCTTCTCGTGGTCCGATCTCATGCAGGCGAGCTCCGCGGCCAGAGCCGATCAGCCGGCGACGTCGAAGTCCCAGTTCGGTGCCGCGACGTTGGTGGCGACGATCCTCACCCCGGATCCGGTTGGCTACCTGCCGAGCGTGGATGTCGCAGACAACTGGGCGCAGGTTCGACTGGCCGGCTGGATCATCGTCGCCCTCGCGGTACTGATCGCGGCCCTCGTGGTGCCGAGGACATCCCTGCTGACCATCGATCGACTTCCCGCCGCACGGGCGCTGGTCATCGGCGGCGCGGGCGTCCTCGCCCTGCCCTATCTTCTGGGCTCATCCCACGACTACCGCATGATCTTCCTGCTGCCGGTCGTAGTCGGAGGTCTGGTGTGGATGTCCGCAAGCAGCGGCCCGGGTTCGTGGCTTCCTGTCGCCATCGTCCTCGCGGCAGTCGTGAGCATCGTGACCGGCGCGGCAATGGTCACGACCCCGTCGGGATTCATGTGGAGCAAGACGGCGATGGTTGCCGGCGACATCGGCTTGCTCGTCACGCTGGCAGCGTGTGGCGGCGTGTGGGTCCGCGGCCTGGTGAAGTCCTCGTGACGACGTTCACCGCGCGATACCTGTCGGCCCGAACCGCGATCGAAGCGGCAGTCACTGGCATCATCGCGACACTGATGGCGCTTGTCGTCTTCGGCCCGATCTGGTCAAGCATGACCAGCCCGCTCGGCAGCGGCGACATGCTCGCCACGTACGTCAACGCCGACAACTGGGGCGGCTTCGGCTACGCGACCACCACGCACTACGGCTTCCCGCAGGGCATGAATCTCAACTACGTCCCGAACATCGACATCACGCAGAACACGTTCGCCCGCATCGTCGACATCTTCAGCGGCTCGCCCTTCCTCGGAACCAATCTCCTGCTGTTCGCATCCTTCCCCGTGGTCGCGGTACTCGCCTACTTCCTGCTCCGCATGGTCAGTCGCGGCGGGCCCCTCGCCATCGCCTTGGCAGTCGCCTTCACGATGATTCCGTTCCACTTCGGTCGTGGACTGGGTCACACGTCGCTCGCGACGATGTACGGCGCGGTCACGGCGGTGATGCTGGCGACCGTCGTCGGCTTGGGCTTCCTGCCACACATAGTCACGACGGGCAGCACGCGCCGCCGAGCAGCCACCATCATCTTGCTCATCGGCCTGATCGTCATCACGGCGTGGAGCGGGCTGTACTACGCGGTGTTCGCCGTCATCCTCAGCGGAGCCGCACTGGTGTGGCGCATCGCTCGTCGGGACAGCTGGGGGCGCGTCGCGTTCAACACCATCCCGGTGATCTCTGTCGCGATCCTCGCGATCGCCGGATTCCTCCCGGGGATTCTTGCCGTCGTCAACGATCCTCCGCTCGCTCCCTTGGCAGAGCGCTCCGCCGCCGAGACCGTCACCTTTGCGGGCAACCTGACCATGGCCATCCTGCCCGCGCCGATCGGCGAACTGCCTGGCATGGGGCGCTACAACGCGGCCATCTCGCAGCGAATCGCCGAAGGCGTCGGCGGCGGGCCACCCGTCGAGAGCAATGCGCTGACGAACTACGGGACGTGGATCACCGCAGCGGCGCTTGTGGTCTTCGTGCTCGGGTGGGTGATTCGATCCCGTCGTCGCACCCTTGCCGGATCGGCCGTTCCGTTCACCGGCCTACTCACTGCCGTGACCGTGCTGTTCTTCGTCCCGTGGGGGCTCAACTACCTTGTCGCGAGCTTTGTCACGGCCCAGATCCGAGGGTGGAACCGACTTGTCCCGATCCTGCTCCTGCTGTTCGTCATGGGAGCGATGGCGGCCCTGTCCCGCACCAGGTGGGACACAACAGCGGTACGGACCGTCGTGGCCGCTGCGGCAATCCTCGTGGTCGTGACGACAACGCAGGTCATGCCCTTCCGCGCGCCCTACGCGCAGGGCGCCGCGACCGGATCCCTGGCCGCCCAGGTGGCACGCGACTACTCCGATCAGGTCAACGCGGCGATACCCGAGCACTGCGCAGTGCTGCAGCTCCCCTACGTGCAGTACCCCGAGCAAGGCGTCACGCCGCCGGAGCTCAACGACTACGAGCACTTCATCCAGCCGCTCGTCAACGAGAACAAGGACTTCAGCTACGGGGCGGTCAAGAACACCTCCGCGAGCACGCAGTTCGCGCAGATGGGCGATGTCCCCACCAGCGCGGACATCGAGAAGCTGCGGAACACGGGGTTCTGCGCGATCCACGTCGACCGCCGCGGCATTGAAGACAACGTGTGGACATTCATGCAGATCGACCTGACCTCAGCACTCGGCGAGCCCGTGGCCGTCGGAAACGACGGACTCTGGCAGTTGTACGACCTGAGAGCGAAGTAGTCTCGTCGCGATGAGCGGTCCTCGTGTGTCGGTGGTCATCCCGGTGTTCAACGGGCTGCCCTATCTACTGGAGACGATCTCCTCGGTCGAAGCGCAGACTCATCCGGACGTCGAGCTCGTGCTGGTTGACGGTGGCTCCACGGACGGCTCACGGGAACTGATCGAGAGTTACCAGCGAGACAACCTGGTCAAGGACTACCTGCCCATCGGCACGCCCGCTGCCGCGAACTGGACGCGCGCGAGCGAGCTGGCCACCGGCGACTACGTCAAGCTGCTGTGCCAGGACGACCTCATCACGCCGACGGCGCTGAGGGATCAGTGCGCGGACCTCGACGCCTACCCCAGCGCGGGAATGGCGATCGCCCAGCGCGACATCATCTCCGCGAGTGGAAGCCTCGTCTACGCCAATCGCGGATGCGCTGGCCTGCCCGCCGGACTGGTGTCGGGCACGAGGTCCTTGGAGACGGCGTCGCGCAAGGGTGCCAACATCTTCGGCGAACCGCTGGCCGTGCTCTTTCGACGCGAGGCCATGGTCGCTGCCCTTCCGTGGGATGACTCGCAGCCATTCCTGCTCGACATGTTCTTCTACGCCAAGATCCTTCTCACTCACGATGTCGTCGTTCGCAAGCAGTCGGTCGGTGCGTTCCGAATCAGCACGTCATCGTGGTCGACTCGGCTCGCGAGCAAGCAGCGCAGTCAGTTCCGAGCCTGGCAAGAGCACGTCGAGGAGCTCATCCCTCAGCCCTGGTACCGCGTGGCCCAGGCACGAGTCAACAACGAGAAGACGGCTGCGTTGCGCAGGCTGGCCTACGCGTGGCTCAAGGCCAAGGGCGACCTGACGAGCTAGTCGGTGACGGGTGACGTAGCAGGCCCGCCACCCTCTGGCGCACCATCACACGCTCCGAAAGAATGAAGGAGTGATGGCTGGTGCTGTTCTCACCCCGACGGCGGCGCTTCCCCAGTATCCGGTCCGCTTCGACCCCTTCATGGGCGTGCTAATCGGAGGAGTCGTCCTCGCTCTGATCATCACAGTGCTCGTCATGGGCGTACGCGCACGACGACGAAACGAACCGCGCGAGCCCGGCTGGTATCCCGAGATGTTGAACGGGCAGGAAAGGTTCTGGGACGGCACCGGTCCCACAGACGAGGTCAGGTTCAGGTCGGAGGGCTAGCTCTAATCCCCGAACGCGCGACAGGTGATCGCGTTGCTCGTCACTCCGTACCATTTCGCGTCGGCAAAGGGCCACGCCGGACTGAAGACGATCGCGACCGTCGCGTTCGGATCGTTCGCGCACGATGCGCGTGCCTCGGCGATCGTCTGCGGCCAGGGCGGCAATGCGGTCGATCGGAATGTGGAGGCCGGCAGGGCGGGCACCCACAGGGCGACGAGCACTACGGCGACGACCGCCATGACGATTTCCTTGCGGCCCGGGACGTAGTGGTCCAAGGCGATGAGCGCTGCAGCGGTCCAGATGACCACGGGGATCACGAAGTACCGGTTGTTCGCGTAGCCCGACAGCGCGGGAATGGCGCCCATGGCCAGGCCCACGAGCACGAGCAGCCCCAGTCCGTTCGCCACCTTGTCCCGCAGGGCAATGAGCAGCACACCCCCGACCAGGACGAGCACGACGACGATCAGGCCGACGACTCCGACGCTGACTGATGCCGTCAGCGTGCCGTCGTCATTCAGCGCGGACTGGCCGGGCAGCAGCGTCGCCAGCGCATTCGGCACGCCGTTCGCCCACTCACGCAGTGAGTCTGTGCTGACAGCAATGCGCCGGGGGTCGACTGCGGTCACCGCGACATATGCCTGGACGGCAAGGCCCGCGAGCAGGCTGGCCAGCGTGATGAGACCGCCACGCAGGGGAATCCTCTTGCGCGCCAGCTGGACGACGAGCGGGAGCAGCAGCACAACGGACGAGGGAATCGTCAGCGCGACGAGCAATGCACCGACGGCATACGCAACTGTCGGGAAGCGATCGCGCGGTGGAAAGCACAGCGCGAGCGCGCCGACGAACGCGAGCAGCATGTACATGCTGCCGACCGCATTGATCATCTCCAGGCCCGAGATCGGGACGAGCACGGGCAGCAGCGCGACGAGGCCAGACGCCACGACTCCGACACCGCTCGCGCGGAGGATCAGGACGGCCACGGCGGCAGCGGCGGCGGCGATCGCCGCGGCCACGAGGTTCGTCGCCAGGGGCCACGAGTCGACCGGCAGGAGGCTGATCGGCCACGCGAGGAGACGGGGCAGGAACAGGAAGTAGCCCGCGAACGGATCGGTCATGCACGAGAGCACTCCGTGGCCCCGCACGCAGAGCGGGAACATGCCGTCCTCGGCCCAGATGAGGTCGGTCAGTGCCGACGAGTTCGACAGCAGTATCCGGCCGACGGACAGCACTGCCGCCAGTGCTGCCGCGATGCCCGCCGTCCACCCGGTGGCCGATCCCTGCCTCAACTCGCCTCCCTCTTGCGAGTGAACAATCTACAGATCCCCTCCAAGGCCCGTAGGTATGCTGCAGGCTGCCGCTTCTCGGCTGCACCAGTCCTCATCGGGAGATCCACGTGTCAACAGCCGGACGCCGCGTGCTGCTGCTTGGCAGTTTCGCCTTCTCACAGTTCGTCCTGCTGCTGATCTTGAGGATGCCGGTCGTTCCCGGCGAGGGCAGCTGGCTGCAGGCCTTCCGTGGCTACTTCTCGTACGACCAGCTCTCCTACGCGGCAATCGCGTCGACGGCCGCCGCGGGAGATGCGGGACTCCCCGAGCCGTTCACCGAGACGGGACACTCGTACTACCCGAGCCTGTGGTACCGAATCATCGGCTGGCTGTCCGCACTGACGGGGCTGTCGACGCCGGCGGTCTGGACTCTTGCCGGGTACCTTCTCCTCGCATCGGCCATCGCGTTCATCGGCTTCATCGCGTTCCGCATCAGCCGCCTGCCGTGGGCGCCCGCGCTCCTCGGACCCGCGCTGCTCGTCGGCTCGCTGTCGATCGTCCTTCACGACTACTGGTACACCAAGCTCGACTCCCATGCGGTGCTGTGGGGACCGTACGGCGCCATCTACGTCCTCAACGCCGAGGTCGCGGGATTCGCCTGCGTGGGCAGCGCCCTGGCCATGATCTTGTGGGCGAGCCTGGGCACGAACCTGAGCATGCGCACGCGCGTGGCCTGGCTGACCGGTGCTGCAGCCCTGCTCGGCCTGACGATCAACTTCCACACCTACATCTTCTTCCTCGGCGCGGGCATCGCGTTCGCCTGGATTGGCGCCTACGGGCTGGTGCGCAGCAGGTCCCGCAACCTGCTCATCGCCACCGGGGTCATCGTCATCGCCACGTTCGTCATTGGTGGTCCGCTGGCCGAGCGGGCGGGTGCACTGCCCGTCTACGGACTCCTGATCTTGTGCACGCTGCCCGGAATCCTGTGGCTCGCACGTACGCACCTTCGCGAACTGCTCATTCCCGCGATCGTCTTCGTCGCCCTAGCCGCTCCGCAGGCGATCATCGTCGCGAGCGGCATCCTGCGGAAGGACGCCTTCCTCACCTACCGCCAGGATGTCTCGTCCGCGCTCGGGGTGCCCGTGTGGGTGGCACTGCTCGCGTCGCTGCCCATCATCGCGCTGTGGGCCGTGAACATTGCCGTCCAGCGACGCCACCGCAACGACTTCGTCCTCGCCGGACTGCTCGGGCTCGCGTTCGCGTGCATGATGCTCACGTTCAACGGGGCTTGGGGATTCGGCCAGGAGCCGTACCGATTCTGGATCGAGAGCGTCACGGTCTCCGCACTCGTGCTCGCTCCCGTGACCGCGTGGAGCATTGCCCAGCGCAGGTCTGCTCCGACGGGCGAGAGTTCGACACTGGTCACCGTGCTGGCAGGCGCTGCCATCGTCTTGTTCGCGCTGTCCCTGCTCGACTTCGGTGCGTTCCGCGTGTTCGTGGCCAACTCGGGAGTCATCCGATTCGACACCGCGCGGTACGACGCGCTGCGAGAGTTGACGACTGATGTGGACGCGCTCATGACCACCGGGCCGTGTCTTGATCCGCAGGAGACCAAGATCGTCACCCGCAAGCAGATCGCCTTCTACAACCTCGGCATTGCGTGGCCCGAGAACAAGGCGGCTATCGATGCGGTGGTCGACGCGCAGCGCAACGGGGTGTTCGCTCCTGACGCCATGCGTGCGGCTGACGTGCGATACCTCGTCACCGACAGTGCGTGCGCGACGCAATGGCCAGTGGATGCGGCCATGGGACTGGTCACCATCGGCACTCGTGACTACGCGGACGAGATGGGCGCGGGAACACTCACCCTGTGGCGGGTGGCGTAGCGGACGATCCGCGCCTTCCTGCTCGGGCGACCTGCCAGAAGTAGGCCTTGCGCCCCAGCGCCCTGCCCCGGATGCTGACGTCGGACCGCAGCCGATCGAGAGCCGAGAATCTGACCACTCCCGAGGCGATCATGTCGTCGCGCCAAGCGCGGAACTGGATGGGCTGCTGGCTGAGAAGCGTCGAACTCCACGACGTTGCAGTCACCCGGAACGAGGCGAGCACGGACTGATCGCACACGACCGCCCCGTCGCGCAGAAGCTCGGCGTAGGTCGCGACATCGATCATGTACGGCCACTGTGATCGCCACGGCATCACCCAACGGATCTTGTCCCCGTCGAACATGACGGCCGCCGGCTCACCGAATGGGTTCGTCCCGGTCAGGCAGCATGCGCGAAGTGCGACGAGACCGTCGATCACCCCCGACATGGATGGCAGTCCGTGCTTGTCCTTCATCGACTTGCCCTGCGGGTCGATGATCCGCCGGCGCGACGCGGCCATCACCGCCTCGGGGTGCGCGACCAGGTCTGCAACCTGAATGGCGATCGTGTCCTTGCGGATGAGGTCATCAGCACACATGAGCTTCACGAAACGCCCGGTGCTTTCCTGGATCGCCTGCGTCCAGTTCTCCGGTGCCGGCTGAGTGGAATCGCGATAGACCACGCGAAGGCGTGGGTCGGCCTGGGAGCGAAGCCATTCCGCGCTGCCGTCATCGGAATGGTTCTCGATGACGACGACCTCGATCTCGGGGTACGTCTGGGCGAGCGCCGATCCCACGCAGTCCACGAGGTAAGGCATGCCGTTGTAGACGGGGATGACGATCGACACGAGCGGACTGCTCATGCGCGACTCCCCTCGTCTGCGAGCGCGTTCCAGCAACGCCGAATGCCATCTTCCAACGAGATCTCCGCCGACCACCACGCAGGGCTGGCGCCGAACACCCAGTCGGTTGTCATCTCGCGGGGTCGCGAGGGACGGGCGCCCCACTCGACGGCAATCGAGCTCCCCGTGACAGCTTCGATGGTCTGGACCAGCTCGCGGATGCTCACCGGGTGCCAGGTGCGCAGCACCGACGACGCGGCCCCATCGTCCTGCAGCCCGATGCCGACGATCCCGCGCACGACGTCGTCGACGTAGGTCAGGTCGATCAGCTGGTTCCCGTCGCTCATCTGCATGATCGTGCCCGACTTCGCCGCGGCGAGAAGCGCCGGAACGAGCTTGGGTCGCGTGTCGTGCGGCCCGTAGGTGTCGAACAAGGTGACCACGCGCGAATCGAGTTCGCGGACATTGACGTAATAGGCGAGCACCGTTGACAGCGCCTGTTTGGTCGCGGCGTACAGCGAGACCGGGTCGTACGCCTTGCCGTTCACGTGCTGCCATGCGGACTCGACGGTCACGAGTCTGGCCCCGGAGAGCGACGCCGCCTCGGCGACAACGGTGCCGAACTCGACATTGGAGCGAATGAGGTCGGGAATGTCGTCAGGCTCGTGTCCGGCAAGGAAGTGGGTCGCGAGGTGGAGGACCACGTCGGGCTTGAACTCCTTCGCCCGCTCGACGACTGCTGACGCGGGCGCGGCGGAGTCCAGTCGGGTGAGCTCCGCGACGACACACCCGCGACCGGCAAGATCCCCGATCACCGACCGCCCGACGAATCCAGATGCTCCCGTGATGAGAACGCGCGCGGGACTGCTCATCCGAACACGAAGGGAGAGTCGAACTCGGCCAGGCTCGGCAGGTCCAGATCCCGTGCGGAGATGATCGGCTGGTCGGCGGACAGCTCGACTCCGGCCGACGTGAACAAGATCCCGCCGTCGTGCTCTGGGCTGTAGAAGTCCTCCTGCCCGTAGACCATGGCGGCATCGTCGGAGAGCACCTCGAAGCCGTGCGCGCAGCCCTCGGGGATCACCAGGCCGCCGCTGGTCGTGGTGAGCTCGGTCTGCCACAGCTGGTGCTCGGTGGGACTGCCGCGGCGCAGGTCGACGATGACGTCACGCACCACGCCGTGCGCGACGAAGACGACCTTGCGGGACGGGCGCGGGGGCAGGGGCACATGCAGGCCGCGGAACGTGCCGCGGACCGAGTGCGACCAGTAGATCTCCCGCACGGTGAAGGCCTTCGCATCGCCCTCGTCGCCCTCGCCGAGAATCTTGTGGAAGGACCCGCGATCGTCGAGCAATGCAAGGCGATCGGTACGAAAGAGCCCGGGGATCTCGGTCGATCGCCACGGGGATGACACGGAAGCAGCGTACAGGGACGGACCGATGGGGTTCAGAGTCCGCGCTACCCTGTCCGGCATGGCGATGCCCGACCACGCCCATGTGGCGAACGTGAGCGTGGTCATTCCCGTCTACAGCGGCGAAGCGACCCTTCCCAGTCTCATCGAGGAGCTCGCCGCGCTGCACGAGCACGCACTTACGCCCTCGGGCCGAGAGTTTCGCATCAGCGAGGTCGTGCTCGTCTGGGACCGAGGTCCAGGCAGCAGCGATCGGTGCATCCGCGAACTGGCCGCCAAGCACGACTGGGTACGAGCGGTCTGGCTCTCGCGCAACTTCGGCCAGCACCCCGCGACCCTCGCCGGGATGGCGTCGTCGGGCGGCGAGTGGATCGTTACGATGGACGAGGACGGCCAGCACGATCCCGCCTACATCGGCGCGATGCTGGACCGCGCGTACGACACGTCGGCGCAACTGGTCTACGCATCGCCCACGAATGCTCCGCCCCACGGGCGACTTCGCAACACAGGTTCGGGCTTCGCCAAGTGGATGTTCAAGGTCCTCGTCGGTGATTCCGGGCTCGAGTCCTTCAACAGCTATCGCCTCATCCTCGGCGAGGTCGGACGGAGCGCGGCCGCGTACACCGGCTCGGGCGTGTACCTGGATGTCGCGCTCGCGTGGGTCGTCTCGGATGTCGCCACCTGCCCGCTACCGCTTCGCTCCGAGGGCCGCCCGGCGAGCAACTACTCGCTGCGCAAGCTCGTGTCGCACTTCGGTCGGCTCGTCATCTCGTCGGGAACACGGCCGCTCGCCCTCGTCTCCCTCATCGGCCTGCTGTTCCTCGGTCTCGGAGTGCTCTACTCGATCTGGGTGCTGGCGAACCGGATCCTCGGCGACTACGCACCGCAGGGCTGGACGTCGACCTTCGTTTCGATCCTCATCGTCGGCGGCCTGACGCTGTTCTCCCTCGGAGTCATCTCGCAGTACATCCGGGCCGCGACGAACATGTCGCTCGGCAAGCCGCTCTACGTCGTCGTTCGCGACCCCGCCGCAGTCTTTCCTGACCAGGCTCCACGCACCGATTCCTGATGCACGTCTGGATCATCGGGGCAGGAGGCATGCTCGGATCCGCCTTCACCCGCCTCGTCAGCGACTCGGGAGCCCGGATCTTCGACGCCTCGTCCATCCCCTGGTCCGAACCGGCCGAGTCGACCACAGTGCTGCTTGACGATGCTGACCGATTCGTTGCCGACACCCTCGATGAGGAGTGGGCCATCATCTGGGCGGCCGGCTCATCTGTGGTCGCGAGTTCGGCCGGGGACACCGCGTCCGAGCTCTCGCTCCTCACCGCCCTCGTCACGGCGCTCGCCGATCGGCATCCCCGATCGCCTGGGGCATTCTTCTTGTCATCGTCAGCCGGAGGGGTCTACGCGGGCTCTGCCGATCCGCCGTTCGACTTCGCGACCCCGGCTCGCCCGATCAGTCCTTACGGCGAACTGAAATTGAGCCAGGAGCACCAGGCCACCGCGGCCCTGGGGAGTCTGATCCCGGTCATCATCGGCAGGTTCTCGAATCTGTACGGGCCTCAGCACAACGAGGCCAAGGGCCAAGGGCTGATCCCGCTCCTGTGCCTGGCAACGGTGCGGCGCACCCCGCTCAATCTCTACGTATCGATGGACACGGTTCGCGACTACATCTACGTCGACGATGCCGCGGCGATGGCCTGGGACTCGGTCTGCCTGGCGGTGAGCAACGCGGAGAAGGGAACTCGCATCGAGGTCATCGCGAGCGGACAGCCGACGACGGTCGCCCAGGTCGTTGCGACCGTGCAGAACGTCGCCCACCGGCGCGTGCCCCTTGCACTCGGCACTCATGCCAGTTCGCAGCATCAGGTCATCGACCTGCGCCTGGTACCAAGTCCGCGTCTGCTCGCGCGACAGTCGGCGATGACGACTCTGCCCAGCGGCATCAAGCTGCTCTTCGACTCCATGGTCGGCAGGGTGAACTGATGCGGGTCCTTCTTCTCGGCGGAACGGGCTTCCTCGGACGAGCGACGTCACGTGAGCTGGCCGCGGCGGGGCACGACGTCGTGACCGCATCGCGGTCGACGTCCGCGAACGTCGTCATCGACGTGGCGGACCCGGACGCTCTGGCCGCGCATCTGCGCAGCGAGCGATACGACGCTGTCGTCAACCTTCTCGGTGCCGGGCTGGAATCCGGCACCGCCGATCACGCGACGATGAGACGCATCAACTCCGAGCTGCCGGTCGAGCTCCACGAACTGCTCAGTCAGTTCGACAACCCGTCCCCGCTCGTCCACGCGGCGAGCAGCACCGAGCGACTGCCCGGCCAGGCGATCGACGAGTCCGACTACAGCAGGAGCAAGCACGACGGCTCGTTCGCTCTACGCTCTGCCGCTCGCGCCAGCGGGGCTACGGTGACGATCCTCGCGGTGCACAACTCGTACGGTCCCGATCAACCCTCGCGCAGGTTCGTGGCCTCGATGGCCGACGGCCTTGGCTCCGGTCGTCCGGTCACGCTGAACTACCCGCACCGCATTCGCGACTTCGTGTTCGTCGATGACGTTGCCGCAAGCATTCGGCATGCGGTCGAGCAGTCCACTCCTGGTCTCGTAGAAGCCGAGGTGGGCACGGGAACCGGCCTGACTCTCCTGGACACCGCGCGCGAGATTGCTGGAGCGCTCGGCAGGTCGACCGACCTCATTCACATCAACGCCGACCCACCGGTCGATCCCAACCCCGTTACCGTGTGCTCGGTGAGGTTCGGAACCTACGGGGTGTGCAGGACCGACTTCCACGATGGCATTCGACGAGCGCTGGAGGCGGGCTGATGCGCTGGCTGATCACGGGCGGGTCGGGTTTCATCGGCACGAATCTCGCCTCGCACCTGCTCGATCTCGGCGAGGACGTGGTCCTCGTCGACGACCTGTCCCGCGACGGCTCCGAACTCAACGCGGCCTTCCTCGAACGCACCTACGGCATCACGCCGCATCGCGTCGACGTGAGCGACCGCTCCGGGCTTGAGTCACTGCTCGCGGACCTCCCGCCGATCGACGCCATCGCCCACCTCGCCGGCCAGGTGTCCTTCCTCGCCTCGCTCGAGGACCCGCGCCGCGACTTCGAGGTCAACGCGCTGGGCACGCTCAACATCCTCGAGCATGTGCGACTGCGTTCCCCCGAGACCGTCGTCCTGGGGATGAGTTCGAACAAGGTCTACGGGGACCTCACGCAGTTGAGGTACATCGAGGAGCCGACCCGATACGTCGCTCCCGACTATCCGAACGGCTTCGGTGAGGACCTTCCGCTCGCCTTCCACGGTCCGTACGGCTGCTCCAAGGGCACGGCAGACCAGTACCTCGCGGACTACGGCCGCATGTTCAACCTGCGGACCGCAAGCCTTCGCCAGTCCTCCGTCTACGGGCCGCACCAGCACCCGCGCTCGGACCAGGGGTGGGTCGCGCACCTGGTCGAGGAGGCGCTGGCGGGACGGACCATCCACCTCAACGGCGTCGGCAAGCAGGTCCGCGATCTCCTGCACGCCACCGACCTGGCACGGCTGTTCGTGAGCCTGGCCGAGTCCGTTCAGCCCGGGGCCGGGCACCAGATCAACGTGGGCGGCGGGGTCGCGAACTCCCTGTCGATTCTCGAGCTCTTCGCGTGGCTCGAGTCGCGAACCGACACCCTCGTCGCCTACGAGACGGGCTCACCTCGGCCCAGCGACCAACTGGTGTTCATCTCCGACAACGTGTCCGTCAGCGAGCTCACCGGATGGAGCCCGGGAGTCAGCGTCGATGCCGGAATCTCCGCCTTACTGGAAGCAACTCAAGTCTGAGCGAACTACCAGTTCTTCCATGGGGCATCGCCGCTCGACCACAGGTCGTTGAGCAGCTTCGACTCCCGGTAAGTGTCCATAGGCTGCCAGAAGCCGTCATGGCGAAACGCCGACAACTGGCCGGCGCCGGCGAGGTCCACCAGCGGGCCCTGCTCCAGTACGCAGTCATCGTCGAAGTAGCTCAGTGCCTGCGGCTGGAAGATGATGAAACCGATATTGATCCATCCGTCGAGCGTCGGCTTCTCCCGGAACTGCGTGACGACCCCGTCCGCATCGACATCGAGAACCCCGAACCGGCTCGTCGGCTGCACGGTCGTGACCGTGCCCAGCCTGCCCGACGTCGCGTGGTGGTCAAGGAGCGCCGCGATGTCGACGTTCGCCAGGCCATCGCCGTAGGTCACCAGGAAGGGCTCGTCATCGAGGTACTTTGCCGCGCGGAAAACCCGACCGCCGGTCATCGTCTCGTCCCCGGTGAAGGCCACCGTGACCTGCCAGTCGGCCTCGTCGTGAGCGCCGTGGAACACGAGTGAATCGCGATTGCCAAGCTCGACGGTGAAGTCGTTGCTCTGCGCCTCGTAGTTGAGGAAGTACTCCTTGATCATGCTGCTCTTGTAGCCGGTCGCCACGACGAACTCGGTGATGCCAAAGCCCGACAGGTTCTTCATGATGTGCCACAGGATGGGGCGGCCGCCGACCTCGACCATCGGCTTCGGCCGGAACTCCGTCTCCTCGCGGATTCGCGTTCCCAGGCCACCAGCGAGAAGCACTGCCTTCATCGACGAACCTCCGACATCGCTGGTCAACGAGCAGGACTCTACTCACACGAAGTATCGCCAATCGGCGCGAAGTGCGAGGCAAGCCGCGATACTTCGGCGCGTGGAACGCCGATCACTCGCCGTCGTCCTGCCGTCATACGACGAGGAGGAGAACCTGCGGAGCCTGCTCCCGGAACTGTCAGAAGTTCTCGGCGGGATCGACGACTACGACACCACGATCCACGTGGTCGTGCGATCAGAACCGGACGAGACCGCGCTCGACGAGATCCGCAGGCTCGGAGCGGTTCCCGTCATCCGCGGGCCGAGTGACTCCTTCGGCGACGCCATTCGAAGCGGTATCGCGAGCGTGCCGTCCGACGTCGAGTTCGTGATCTTCATGGACGCGGACGGCTCTCATCCCCCCGAGACGATCCCGCGCCTGCTCGAGTTTGCCGACACCCACGACGTCGTTGTCGCCAGTCGATATGTCAGCGGTGGCCAGTCGGACTACGGACCGGTCCTGCGGGGCATGAGCCGCTCGCTGAACCTGTGCTTCCGCATGGTTCTGGGCATCGACTGCAAGGACGTGTCGACCAACTTCAAGCTCTACAAGCGCGAACAGCTCCAGGCGATAACCCTCACCTGCGACAAGTTCGACGTCGTCGAGGAGATTCTGTTCCGCCTGCAGCGCCTCGTGGGCAAGAAGACCTTTCGGGTCCACGAGGTGCCCGATCGCTTCCACGAGCGCAGATCCGGCAGCTCCAAGCGCCAGCTCGGCCCATTCGTCGTCTCCTACGTCGTCACCCTCGTGCGCCTTCGGACGACCTCGGGCAAGTAGGCTGGGCAGTCGACTGCATCAGTGGAGGACTCGTCCGGTGGTTGATCCACAACAGGTTCTGCGGGACAAGATCCTCGCCGACGTTCGTACCTACGCCGAAGAGGCCCTGCGCACGCAGGAGTTCATTCCCGGCACCTCGACGGTCCCCGTGTCGGGCAAGGTCCTTGATCCGGCCGACTTCGCGTCGCTCGTCGATTCCAGCCTGGACGGGTGGCTCACGGCGGGGCGCTTCACGGAGAAGTTCCAGCGGGCCCTCGCGCGCTACGTGGGCACGCGCGCATCGGTGTTCGTCAACAGCGGGTCCAGCGCGAACCTGGTTGCCCTGAGCGCCCTCACCAGCCCGAAGCTGCACAAGCGCGCACTCAAGGAGGGCGACGAGGTCCTCACCGTCGCCATGGGCTTCCCCACGACGGTGAACCCGATCCTCCAGAACCGCCTGAAGCCGGTCATGGTCGATGTCGAGCTCGGCACCTACGACGCTATTCCCGATCGCCTGCGCGAGGCCGTCGGGCCCAAGACGCGCGCGATCATGATGGCGCACACGCTCGGCAACCCCTTCGACCTCGGCGTCGTCCAGGACCTCTGTAAGGAACACGGTCTGTGGCTGATCGAGGACTCGTGCGATGCACTCGGCTCGACCTACAACGGCAAGCGCACGGGAAGCTTCGGCGATACCGCGACGGTCAGCTTCTACCCCGCGCACCACATCACCACCGGCGAGGGCGGCTCGGTCTTCGTGAAGTCGCCCCTAGTCAAGAAGCAGGTCGAGTCGTTCCGCGACTGGGGACGTGACTGCTACTGCGAGACCGGTCATGACAACACCTGCCTCAAGCGCTTCGAGTGGCAGCTCGGTGACCTGCCGCTGGGCTACGACCACAAGTACATCTACAGCCACATCGGGTACAACCTGAAGGCCACCGACATGCAGGCCGCCCTCGGACTGTCGCAGCTCGACAAGCTCGACGGGTTCGTCGCGCGACGCAAGGAGAACTTCGAGCACCTGTCGAAGCGCCTCGCCGGGCATGAAGCCCTGATCCTGCCGCGGGCCACTCCGAACTCGGACCCCTCATGGTTCGGCTTCCCCATCACCCTGACCCCCGAGTACCCGGTGGATCGCGAGGAACTCATGAGGTTCCTCGACGCCCGCCACATCGGCACCCGGCTCATGTTCGCGGGCAACATCCTGCGGCAACCCGCGTACCGGAATATCGACGTGCGCATCGTCGGCGACCTGACGAACACCGACATCGTCATGAATCGCTCGTTCTGGGTCGGCGTCTACCCGGGACTGACCGTTCCGATGCTCGACTTCATCGCCGATTCCATCCTCGAGTTCGTCGACAAGGCCAAGGCCTAGGCATGCACTACCTCGTTACCGGGCACACGGGCTTCAAGGGCGCCTGGCTGACGATGCTGCTCACCAATGCCGGGCACCGCGTGTCCGGCATCTCGCTCGATCCGGTCGAGGGTGCTCTCTACGACGTCGCGTCGGTCGGCGACCTCGTCGAGCATGATCTTCGCGGCGACATCCGCGACGCCGATGCGGTACGCAGCGCGCTGTCGAGCACGCAGCCCGATGTCGTGATCCACATGGCCGCGCAGCCCTTGGTACGCGAGTCGTACACGAGTCCGCGGTGGACGATGGAGACCAACGTGATGGGCACCTTTAACGTCCTCGATGCAGTCTCGCGCGCGCCTTCGGTCCAAGCCCAGGTCATTGTCACGACCGACAAGGTCTACCGAAACGTGAACCAGGTGGCCGGGTACGTCGAGTCGGATGCTCTTGGCGGGCATGACCCGTACAGCTCGTCGAAGGCCATGGCCGACCTGCTGACCCAGTCGTGGACCGCGAGCTTCCCCGGCTGCCCCACAGCGATCGCCCGCGCGGGCAATGTCATCGGCGGAGGAGACGTGAGCACCGACCGCCTGCTCCCCGATCTCCTGCGTGCATTCGCCGAGAACCGCACCGCGCAGATCCGCTATCCCGATGCGGTCCGGCCCTGGCAGCACGTGCTCGACTGCCTGAACGGGTACGCGATGCTCGCCGCGGCGGTGCTGGCCGGCAGCGGTTCGGGGCAGTGGAACTTCGGCCCAGGCCCTGACAGCTTCGTGACCGTGGGTGCCGTGGCCGATCTGGCCGCGGGAATGTGGGGCGCCGATGCCGGGTGGCTGCCGACTCCCGGTGACCATCCGCACGAGGCTGAACTCCTCGCCCTGGACGCCACGAAGGCACGCACGCAGCTGGGATGGACCGATCGGCTGTCCTTCACCGAATCTGTGCAGTGGACCGTCGACTGGACGGCGCGCGTTGATCGCGGCGAGGATCCGCGAACGCTCTGCAACGAGCAGTTGTCCGCCTTCGCACAGAGAGGAGCGTCGTGACGACCGCGAGCGGGCACGTTCCCGAGGACATCGATCCGGTCACCGGCACCCCGGTGAGCGGGCCCAAGCGCGACCGAACGATCGTCGAGTCCGTACGCGCATCGATCCGCCTGCTGACCAAGCGTGACCGTCGCCGCTTCGCTCTCGCCTGCGCGGTATCGATGAGCCTGGGCTTCCTCGACCTCGCCGGGGTGGTCCTCATCGGGCTCGTCGGCGCGGTTGCGGTGTCAGGGCTCGATCCGAACTCGATGCCCGAGCAGCTGGAGAGTGCCCTGGACTTCGTCGGACTCGGTGACCTGACCGCGTCCCAGCTGGTCGGGCTCATCGCTGGCGTCGCCGTCGTGCTCTTGCTGTTCAAGACGCTGATGCAGGCCATCCTCACCCGCCGGATGTACCGGTTCCTCGCCAATCGGCAGGCCGACGTCGCCGCCCGGCTGGCCCGGACGATCCTCAGCCGTCAGCTGCTCGAGGTTCAAAGGTGGAGCACGTCCGAGGTCCTGTACGCGTTGACCGGTGGAGTCTCAGCGGCAGTGACCAGCCTGCTCGGATCCGCGCTCATCATCGTCAGCGAACTCTTCCTCTTCGCCATCATGGCCGTCGGCCTGCTCGTCATCGACCCCATGGTCACTATCGGTGCAGCCCTGTACTTCGCCATCATCGTGTACATCCTGCAGATCTGGCTCGGTCGCATGTCCGAGCGCAACGCGGTCGTCCAGGCCGAGCGCGGCATGTCGACGATCACCACGGTGTCCGAGGCCCTGTCGACGTATCGCGAGACCACCGTTCTGAACCGGCGCGAGTTCTACGTGGATCGCTTCGATCGCCTGGCCCGTGACTCGGCGCAGGCGGCCGCAGCGAACCAGTACTACGCCGACGTGCCGAAGTTCGTGCTCGAGACCGCTTTAGTGCTGGGCGGTTTCGCCCTGGCTCTCTCGCAGTTCCTCACCCGTGACCTCGCCGCAGCTGCCGCGATCATCTCGTTGTTCCTCGCCGCAGGCTTCCGCATCGTTCCGTCGCTGCTGCGACTGCAGGGCGCGAGCATCTCCATTCGGGCCGCTGCCGCGGCCGCGCGAAAGACCTTCGAACTGGCGTACTGGTTCGGCCTGCAGGAAGGCACAGGCGGACCCACGCAGCGGATCACCCGTGAGCAGGCGATCGCCATTCGCGAGCGCATCGCGGCGGGCCATGGCGACTTCGAAGCAGTCGTCGAGATCGTCGACGTCAACGTGACCTACCCGGGGGCCGACCGCGCCGCTGTTATCAACGCGAACTTCCGCCTTCCTGCCGGGCAGTCCTTGGCACTCGTCGGCAGCACCGGGGCCGGGAAGTCGACGCTCGCCGACCTGATCCTCGGCGTGATCGACGCCGACACGGGCAGCGTCTCGATCAGCGGCGTCACCCCGCGCGAGGCCGTCGAGCGGTGGCCCGGGGCCATCTCGTACGTGCCGCAGGTCGTCGGATTGACCGAGGGAAGCGTTCGCGAGAACGTCGCGCTGGGCCTGCCCGACGACGCGATCGACGACGACATGGTGTGGGAGTCGCTGGAGCGCGCGCACCTTGCCGAGTTCCTGCGTGACACTCGCGAGGGACTCGACACCGTGATCGGCGAACGTGGCGTGCGCCTCAGCGGCGGCCAGCGCCAGCGGCTGGGCATCGCTCGCGCCCTGTACACGAGGCCGCGGCTTCTCGTCCTCGACGAGGCCACCAGCGCGCTCGATGCCGAGACCGAGCAGGCCATCACCGAGACGCTGCACGAACTCGAGGGCGAGGTGACCACGATCACGATCGCGCACCGGCTGGCCACGATCAGGTTCGCCGACGAGGTGCTCTTTCTGCGCAACGGGGTCATCGAAGCGCACGGGACCTTCGAGGAGGTTCGCGCGAGCACGCCGGACTTCGACCGCCAGGCGCAGTTGCTCGGCCTATGACCCTGCTCGCCGCCGTCATCGTCGTCGTGCAGGCTGGCACCGGCGCGGCATGGTGGGCTCTGCTGCGACGTCGCGGATCAGTGTCACTGCTCGAACTGCTCGGCATGGGCCTGGCCCTGGGGACTTTCGCCTCGATGCTCACCGGGGTGCTTCTCGTCACTACGTCACTCGCGGAGGTTGGCTGGCTGATTCCCACCGTCATCGTGGTCCCAGTAGCCATCTGGGCGTGGTCACGAGGGCTGCTCGCGGACCTGCGCGTCCGCGCGCCACGGCCCGAGCTCGCGGCCGGCGCCGTGGGCCTGCTCACCGGTCTGGTTCTCGTCGTCGTCAACTGGTCGCGCATTCCGCTGAATGCGCCCTCGACCGAGTCATTCGCTGACCTCTACTTCTTCGAGGCGCTGTCGCGTGGACTCGCCGAGTTCGGGCCTGCGCAGAGCATCCTCATGTCCGACGGCTCGCTTCGCTATCACTGGTTCACCTACGCCTGGGCTGGCGACCTCGCCGAGAACGCAGGAGCGGCACCGTTCTTCGTGATGACGCGCATGCTCCCGCTCGTCACCGTCATCGCCGTCACCGCGATCGTCGCGGCGTGGTCCGCACGCCTGTCCCGAGTGCGCTGGGTGCCGACCCTGGCCGTGCTGCTCGTCGTAGTCGGCGGATACGCCGGCGCGCTGTACGGGTCGATCCTGAACTTCGACTCCCCGTCGCAGGCCATGACGACGATGTGGCTGCTCGCCTTCGCCGTCGCGTTCCTGGCCTACGTCGCCTCCGACCTCAGGTGGCCTGCGTTGGTCGCGATCGCGGCACTCGCATCCGCGTGCACGGGGGGGAAGATCAGTCACGCCCTCGTTGCCGCGGGTGGCGCTGGACTCGTCGTGCTCGTCGGACTGCTGACACGCGCGTCCTGGTGGCGGCGATCCCTCGTCGCAACGGTGGTCACCGGCGCCGCCATGGCCATCACCTACGTCCTGGTCCTGTCCGGTGTCGCCGTGGACCGGAACCTCACCGAGAGCGTCGCGGTCAAGGCGTCGACGTGGCAGGGACTGGATCCCATCGACGGGCGACTGGGCATCCTCCTCGGCACCGGCGCACTCGTGCTAGCAATCCTCGCCAGGCTCGGCGGCCTTGGCTGGCTGCTCGCGCGCCGATCGTCGCGCCTGAAGCCCGACGTCATCTTCGCGACCGGTGGAGTGCTCGTTGGCCTTGCCGCCATGCTCGCGCTGCGTGAAGGAGTCAACGAGCTGTGGTTCATCCTTGCCGCCAGCGCGCCCGCCGCAGTCCTGTCCGCGGATGGCATCGGCTCCGCGCTGCGACGCGTACGCCGCGATGAGGCCGCGGGACCACTGCGTCGGCCCTTGCTCTGGTCGGTCGTCGTCGCCATTCCCGCCTCGGTCGCCTGCCTGCTGCTGAGCCGCAACTGGAGCACCCATCAGGCGCTGCTCAACTGGCTGTCCCCCCTGTCCGTCTGGCTGCTCGTGCCGGTCGCCGCGGTCATCGTCGTGCTTGCCCTCGGACGAGGTCGTCGCAGCGTCGTTCACGTCGTCGCGCTGTCCATCGCCGGCCTGGCGATCGCGTCGATCGCTACTCGCCCGGCCGCCATCTGGACCTCCTCGCGACCGATCACGACCGAGGCTGGCACCGTTCAGCCAGTCGGCGGGGGCCTGTCCGAGGCCGCGCCGCCGAACGCGATCGTCGTGGACGCCACCAACGAGGAGCGCTACGCGTGGGCTCACGAGGCTGCGCAGTGGATCGCCGCCAACACGGCCGACGACGCGATCCTCGCAACGAGCGATCCGCTGTCGGCACTGGTCCCGGCCTTGACCGGTCGGCAGATGTATCTGGCCGGCGAGCTGTACCAAGCGGGACTTGGCAGGTCGGGCGAGCTCGACGACGTTGCCGTGCGGGCTAGCGCCTCGCGTGACTTCGCCGCGGCTCAGTCCCAGGATTCGATCGCACCGTTGTGCGCGGCCGGAGTCGACTACGCGTGGCTGGAGGGCAGTGCGACCGAGGCCAGTGCCGGCGCCGTGGTGTTCAGTAACGACGGCGTGCAGATCCTCAGCCTTGCGCAGCTGGGCTGCGAGTAGGACCTGGCACACGCCGGTGCGCGAAGTCGAGGACTCTCTTCTCGAGTAGCCGCCACGAGACCCAGCCCGCTGCCCACGACACCGCTGTCGTAACCAGAAGTATGGTCAGCAGGAGGCCGACGTTGTAGATCGCTGACGTCGTGTTGCCCTCCGGCAGATCGGAGTTGCGGTAGCCATTCTCGATCCAGCGCAGTACCCAGAAGTGGAAGAAGTACATGAAGTAGGAGTAGCGCCCGATGCTCCTGAGCACCGGTCCCAGGATCGGAACGGTGTTGCCAGCTATGGCGATCGCAGCTGCGACGATGATGAAGCCCAGCACGAGGTACGAGGGCGTTTCCTGTGCGTAGGTGACGAACATCCACAGTCCCAGCGCGATCAGAACCGCAACGCCCGAACGCGATCTCATGGGCAGGAGATCGGTGATCCCCTTCTCTTTCCACGACCGAACGATCACGAAGGCAGCGCCGCCGACCAGGAAGAATGGCCACGTTCGGAACAGGTTGAGTCGAAGCCATGCCTCAAGAACTGACGCGGCCGTCGACCCGGGCTCGACCCGGCCAAGGAGGAACTCGGTCGCGAAGAGACTGAGGAAGCCGATGATCGCCGTCAATGCGAAGAATGCAACGCCCCGGCGACGGAAGAGAGCGAACAGCAGGTAATGCGCCATCTCCTGCTGGATCGTGATGCCGCCGAGCGGATACACGACAGTCGCCGGGGACATCCAGCCGAGAAAGAGCAGACCGATGAGCATCATCGCCCAGATCGGCAGTCCGGTCTCGGGCATCGTGTAGAACATGTACGAGGCGACGAGGAAGATCGCCCACAGCGGCCAGATCCGCGCGATTCTCCTGGACCAGTAGACGCCTTGGGTGAACACCCGATCCCCGGTGTACAACGAGAACATCAGCCATCCCGACAGCGCGAAGAACAGTGGCACGCCGAACTGCGCCATGTCGAAGGTCCGAAAGACTGCCGGCGGGAACTCGTACGAGCCGGTCGCGGCGACCGTAATGCTCAGTGAGTGCGTAGCGATGACGCAGATGATGGCGATGCCGCGGACCGCATCGAGGGCGAGGACTCGCGTCGACCCCGTCGAGGACACGGCGACGCCCGGCATTGACCCTCCCTCGCCTCGTCTCAGCCTGCATCCTCGCGACTGTCATCGATACCCTAGTTCGCAGCACCCTACGAGGCAGTCAGGGAGGAAACCATGGCGACTCTCAGCCAACTCGTCGACCGGGTATCGGGCGGACGAGTGACCAAGCGCGACTTCGAGGCTCGAATCGAGCGCTACCTGGCTGACGGCCGCCGCGTCGACGGTGACGGCGAGGCCCTGGTCGACGCCTTCCTCAAGTCCGGGGGCGAGTGGCTAACCGAAGCATCCGCACGCGTCGCGCAAACGCAGCCAACGTACGACTTCCAGCACGCCAACGATGTCCTGGGACTGTGGAAGGAGGAGGGCTCGTTCGATCAGGCTCTCGCGCAGCTGACCCGTGACGGCTACGCCATCTTGGATGTCCGGGTTCCCGACGAGACTGTTGCGGAACTGTCGAACTACTTCGCCGCGGCCCCCTGCACCCTCACCTCGGATTCGGGTAGCTCGCTGAACGCTGGCGAGACCGTCCAGGTGAACTTCGAGGCTCCTCTAGCCGAGAAGTACGCGGTGACGACCAACGCCGTCCTCCAGAATGCGACCGTCCGGGCCCTGCTGCTCGATCGCGGGCTGCTCGAGATCGCGCAGGCGTACTGCGGCTCGGCGCCGATCATCGACATCGTGACCGCGTGGTACTCCTTCCCTTCGGCGCATGCCAGTCACGAGGCCGCCCAGCTCTACCACTTCGACCTCGACCGAGTGCGCTGGCTGAAGGCCTTCCTCCTGCTCACCGACCAGGACGACGAAACCGGCGCGCACATGTACGTGCCCGGCACTCAGGCCGATCACGGGATCAGCAAGGAACTGCTCGCCCGCGGGTACGCCCGGCTCGAGGACCCCGAGGTCGATCGGTTCCATCCGCGGTCGTCGTGGAAGACCATGGATGGCGTCTCGGGCGTCGTGCTCCTAGAGGACACCCGGGGACTGCACAAGGGAATGCGCCTGATCCGCGATCACCGGCTCATGCTGCAGTTCGAGTACGCGCAGTCGCTGTTCGGTCACCCCGCAGGACTCGAGACGGTTCACCTCGATCAACCAGACGATCCGTACTGGAACCAGATGCAGGACGAATACCCTCGCCTGTTTGACGCCCTACGTCGCTAGCTGCCGGGCCTTGAGCGCTCGACGCGTCACTTCGCGCGCTGCCACGCGCGTCGCCAGACGCACCGGTCTCTCCCATGTCCAGGACATAGAGCGGCCAACCCGCGACAGATAGCGACGCTTGACCAGTTCTGATTCGTCGAGAGATGCGGTGCGATCCGACACGGTGAGCGAATCGGGATGCCAGCGGAAGCTCGACACGACCTGGCCGACGTCGACGAAGCCGCCCTCGCGGCGCAGTTTCAGCAAGAGGTCGAGGTCGAACGCGAATCGCAAGGACTCATCGACCCCGCCCACGTTCACCCACGCACGTCGGCGCATGAGCATCCCCGGCTGCGGGATGAGGTCCGGTCCCCACGCGAGGATCCGTGTGGCCCAGCGCCCCGCGCTGCTCGTCCACAATGCGCGCCCCTCGTCGTCGATGTAGGCGCATGACCCGTACGCGACCACGGCGCCTTGTTCGGCGTGGAGAGCGGCGACCGTCACGTCGAGCGAACCCGGCGCGAGCAGGTCGTCATCGCCGATCCAGTTGACGAACTGATGGCGCTCATCCGCGGCCGCGACGCCAAGGTTGATCGCGGCCGGCAGGCTGCCCGGATCGTCAAGCAGGCGAGCACCATGGCGCACGGCGAGCTCACGTGCCTCGGTGCGGTCGTGCGGGATGACCACGATCACGTCCGAGGGAACCGATTGGTCTCGAATCGACGTCAGAGTCTGGTCCAGAAAATCCAGCCTGCTCCCCAGCGTGGGAACGACAACTAACACCTCGGCTGGCACGTTCCCACCGTAATGGGCGTCCATGCAGGAGGTACCCTTGACCACTCCACGCGATGTGGCGACTTGCCGGACGGAGATGTCGTGCTCGACCTGCTCTTCGCGGTGATCTTCGTCGGCGCCCCCATTGCCTCGATAGTCATCCTCCGCTCCGCTGCGCTGACTGCAGTGCTGATGGCCGCGATCATCGGTACCTCCGGCGTGCTCATGCAGTTCACTGCTCTGACCTTCACGCCGTTCACCTACCGGCAGTTGCAGGTGTGGCTCGCCCTTACTCTCCTCGTCCTGCTCGCTGCCTCGATCCTCCTGCGCGGCAGCAAGGGCCCCCGGCTCGACCGCCTCACGACGACACTCATCGTGGGCTCGTCGGTCGCGGTCGGCCTGGCCTTCCTCGCCTCGCGCGCACTCGCACCCGGCAGCCCGGGCGCGCTCAGCGGAGTGGGCTACCTCATCCAGCGCACGGACGCCGAGGACAACGCCAAATGGCTGAATGCTGCCGCGCAGCTGGCGTCCGGGACACCCGTTGATCCGCGATCGGCGATCGGCGGGCCGCTCGTCTTGGTCCTCGTCGTATCGGCGACGCTGATCTCGCTCGCATCCTTGGTCCTCTACGGCGGGGTCAATCAGGTCGCGGTGTCTGCAGACACGCTGATCCTCACCGAGATCATGCTCATCGTCCTCGCGCCGTTCGCGCTGGCACCGCTGGTTCAGATGAAGCGGAAGTGGGACGCGGGGGCGGCCCGATCACGCTTGCCGTGGCCATTCGCACTCCTGGGAATGGTCATTCTCGCGTCCGGGGTCGCGGTCCTGCTGAACTTCGGTCACCTGACCTTGCAGTTCACGATTCTTGTTCTCGCATTGTGGGTGTCGACGTTCATTGTCGGATACCGCACCGCCCACGCGCGCGTGCTGACGACCATTGCCGTCATCTGCTGCGCCGAGGTCTGGTTCCCGCTCAACGTCTTCGCGCTTGGGCTGCTGATCGCCCTCATCGGCTATGGCGCCTACGGCCTGTATCGGCGAACCAATTTCCGCTTCAACCTAGCGGTCCTCGTCGGCGGGCTGGTCCTTTTCGTCCTGATGTACGACTTCCTGCGCAGCAGCATCTTCTACGCGCTTGGCATCGACGCCCAGCAGGGTCCCTCCGTTCCGGTCGCGGCAGGATCCGGCGCGGCGCACGGGGTGAGCACGGTGACCGTGCCGACCCTTCCGTTGTTCTCGAGTCCCGGAGGCACCGAGGAAGTCACCACGATCCTCGGCGCCATCGCGGTTCTGTCCGTCATCGGTGCTGCGGTCGTCCTGGGCCGGGGGCGGCGCGACTGGCGGGCAGCTCTGCCGTTTGCTCCGATCATCGGCCTCGTCTCGTACGCGATCCTCATCACGCTTGCCGACTTCTGGGCAATAGGCAGCGGCCCGAACTACGGATCGAAGAAGCTCGCGTTTGCGGTGATCCTTCCGATCCTGGCCGCGACCGTGCCGATCGCGCTTCTGCTTCTCGATCGACCACAGCGTGGCATGACACTGATGCGTTGGCTGGGTGTCGGTGGCGTCGCTGCCTTGCTCGTCCTGGACACGTTGCTGCCCAGGGCGATGGTGCAGATCAAGCCCGCTCTGTGGCCCACGGCCACCGGCGATCCCGCTCCCTACTGGTGGCCGGCCGAGGTCAAGGCAACCGGGGATCAGCCATTGAGCTCGAACCCCATCGGCTGCGTCTACCTGCCGCAGGGGGCCGAGCGACCGAGTGTCCTGCAGGACGGGCCTCGGGCGTACTCCTGCACGCGGATCCTCACCGGGCTCTCAGGCCAGGACGTTGCTGCGGCCGGCCTTGTCCAGTGGGAACTCGACGAGTGGCTGCAGAACGAGTCGAACTGGGATCACTTCCACCCATACCTGTCGCAGATGTCCGCCGATGTGCGATCGAAGCCGATCATCATCCTCGACAACGACAGCAAGGTCATCGGCATCGAGCCGCTGCAGACTCTGCTCGAGCGGTACCCACCGAAGCCTGAGACCGAATCCGCACAATGACCTCCGCACCGCGGCGAGCGCTGCACGACCTGACTCCACCCATCGTGAGTCGGGCGTTCGCCCGGCGCTCGCGGCATGCGACCCGATTCGTCGATGGCTACCAGACGTGGGACGAGGCAACGGCCGCGACAACTGGGTACTCCCACGACGCGATTCTTCGTCAAGTCGAGCAGGCAACGAGAACGGTGGTCGCCGGTCAGGCTGCGTTCGAGCGCGATGGGGTTACGTTCGATGAGGTCGAGTACCGCTGGCCGGTCGCGGCGGCGTTGCTGTGGCAGGCGGCGCGCAGCCATGGCGCCTTGAGCGTCCTCGACTTCGGCGGCTCACTCGGCTCGACCTATCGCCAGTACTCCAGGCTGCTTGCCGACCTCGATGTGCGGTGGGGCGTTGTCGAGCAGCCCACGTTCGTTGGAGCAGGACGGCAGTTCGAGGATGGTCGCCTGTCGTTCCACGACGACATCGAGTCCTGCGCTCGGTCGCTTCGACCCAACGTCGGGCTCTTCTCCAGCGTCCTCCAGTACCTTCCTGATCCCCATGGCGTCATCGACGCAGTTGCGGCAACGGGGGTGCAGACCCTTGTGATCGACCGAACTCCGATGACCGAAACGCCGCATGACATCCCGGCGGTCCAAGTCGTGCCGGAGTCGATCTACGCCGCCAGTTACCCGAGTTGGCTGCTGTCGCGCGAACGCCTGGTACGCCGGCTCAGCGACTGGGAGGTGGTCGATACCTTCCCCGGCATCGAGGCAGACCTGCAGACCCAGGGCGGTACGTCCGTGCGCTGGCTAGGGATGACGTTGGTGCGGCGGTCTTCGTGACGACCTTTGCGATCCTCGTGAAGACCCACGCTCCCGACCTGCCGTACGTCGAGCGACTGCTCGCATCCTGCCGCCGCCACAACCGGACAGCGCTTCCCGTGTACATGGTGGCTCCCGATGCCGAGCTCGCGAGTTTTCGTCATCTCGAATCACACGTGACCGCGCTCATCGCGGACTCCGCCTTCGCCGAGCATCTGACTGCGGTCGAGGTCGCGGGCTTCTCGGCCGGCTACATCAACCAGGAGATCATCAAGCTCGCCTTCTGGGAGTCAGGGCTCGCTGACAACTACCTGTGCCTGGACTCCGACGCAGAGTTCATCCGCGACTTCACGGCTACCGACTTCATGGCTGACGACACGACGCCCTTCACGTTCTTGTCGGAGGACGCCATGCTGCACGCCGAGCCGGAGTACTACGACGCTCACTGGGTGCATCGCGAGCCTCGGCTTCGTCGTATTGCGGCCGAGATCGGGCTGACGACCGACCGGATCTTGACCGTCCACGGGCAGGCGGTCTTTTCCTCCGAAGTACTTCGCTCATTTCGAGACGACTTCCTGCGGCCGCGCTCGTGGGACTACGTCGATGCGCTCGCCATCGCGCCATACGAGCCAACCTGGTACAGCCTGTGGCTGCAGCATTCGCAGGCGATTCCGGTCGTCATGCGCGAACCTGTCTTCAAGTCGTTCCACAATGCTGCGCAGCACATCGACTTCCTGCTTGCCGGCATCTCGCGCGATGACGCCGCGCGAGGCTACGTCGGCGTCATCGTGAACTCGAACTACTCGCGCGGGGCTGGGGTTGTTGACTTTGGCAGCGAGCGCGCGACGAGTCTTGCCGCCTACGTTCCTGAGAGGGAGCTGTTGGCCGCTGCTGCCCGGGGCACGGTAGCCCGCACACGGCGGCTCCTCACGAAGCGTTCATCGCGAACGTGAGGCCGAGAGCCTGATCGATTGCCCGCCAGTACGTGTGCTCTCGTGCGAGCTGCACGGCAGTCTCGTGGCCATGAGAACGCAGGCGCTCACGGAAATCCGAGTCCTCGCACAGGCGGACGAGGACGTCGCGCGCCTCCGCAACGCTGACGAATGGGGCGTAGTCCTCGCCCGGAACGAAGAACCGGTCTCCGCCCGCCACGGTCGACGACACCAGCACGGCGCCGGCCGAGAGCGCCTCGCTGAAGCGAAAGACGAGTTGCTGGATCCAGATCCGGTCCATGTCCGCGCGAGGCATGCCCTGCATGGTCGTGGTGATGATGACGTCACTTGTCGCAAGCACCCGCCAGTAATCATCATTCGATGTCTCGTACTTGTTGGCATGGATCGTCAACTCGACTCCCGTGCCCTGGAGCGCGGAAGCAAGTCTTTCGAGGAACACCGACCGAGGCGGGTAGGCGCCGCCGATGAAGCTGACGGTCGGAGCAGCGGAGGGCAGCACGTGCGATCGCACGTCGTCCAACCAGCGCAAGCGCGACGCCGACACCGGCATGGGCATCGGACCGAGGATACGGCTGTGCGGGAACATCGGCCTGACCAGGCTCGATGACATGAAGGTCACCACGACTCCGCTGAAGGCGGTCAGGACCGCAGCCTGCAGTCGGTGGCGGCGCAGCGAGGCATCGGTGAGCACGACGACCGGTGTCACCCTGGCCCGTCTCAGGCGCCACGACATCACGAGGACGTCGACGAGTGCACGCGGCCAGGTCTGCGCGCCGGTGCGCACGTCAAGGAGCACGTGCGAGACCTTGAGTTGCGATGACCACTGCCGAAACTGCGGCAGGTAGGGCTGGTCACGGTCGATCACGATCTGTTCGATCGCGTCTGTGCCGAGGTACTCCTGAGCCGACGCGAAAAGCTCCTCGAAATACACGTGGGTCCATCCGACCTTGCCCGACTCGATTCCCAGCCGCGTCTCCTCGCTCGAGGAACGACGTCGCGCGACTCCTGCAGGCATGAGCAACAACCAGTAGAGCCAGAAGATCGGGAAGACAATCAGCGGGAGCAGGCGGTCTCGCCAGAGGCGGTAGGTCTGGGGGGGATTGAAGCCGCGCGCTTCGGCTTCGGCATCCGTGTTCGGATCCCATGGCGTAAAATGGCGCGACACTTACTGGAGGCTAGTTGATCGTCAGCCGGAATGCCGCATGAGCCCTCAGACCGGTTCGGTTGCAATCATTCCCGCTCGTGGCGGGTCAAAGCGCATTCCGCGCAAGAACATTCGATCGATGTCGGGCAGGCCGCTGCTGTGGTGGTCCGTGCAGATCTGCCTGGAAAGCGGAGCTTTTGACGACGTCATCGTCAGCACGGACGACGAGGAGATCGCGGCAATCGCGCGTGACGCGGGGGCGAACGTGCCGTTCTCGCGACCAGTGGAACTGGCCGGCGATATGACCGCGACGGTCGACGTGATCTCTCACGCCGTGGCGTGGTTGGCCGACAACGATCGACCTGTCGACGCGGCATGCTGCGTCTACCCCGCCTCGGTCTTCCTTCGCGGCCAGGACTACCTGCGCTCGCGAGCACTCCTCGAACGAGCGCCATACGTGGCCACCGTGACCCGTTACCCCTACCCGGTTCAGCGCGCTCTCACGATGTCCACCGGGGGCTCCTTGTCCTTCGCGCATCCGGAGTACGCGGACTCGCGGACTCAGGACCTCGATGAACGCTGGCACGATGCCGGTCAGTTCTACTGGGGGTCGGCAGGTGCCTGGCTCGAGCGCACGTCGATTCTCGACAATGCCGTCGGCTATGCGGTAGATGCCTCCCTCGTGTGCGACATCGACACCGAGGAGGACTGGCGGCGCGCCGAGCAGCTGCACCGAATCCTGCTCGAACAGGCGCCTGTCGAGCCGCCGACCGTGGGCTAGGCTGGCCGTCAAATCACACCGGATGGGAAGCCAGTCGACGATGAGCAAGTTCGAGGACAGCTCCATCCTCATCACCGGGGGTACCGGGTCTTTTGGGAAGGCGTTTGTTCGCCACGCACTGGACGTCCTGAAGCCCCGCAGGCTCGCGATCTTGTCGCGTGATGAGCTCAAGCAGTCAGACATGCGCAAGGACTTCGTAGACGACCGGATTCGCTGGTTCATCGGAGACATCCGCGACCGCGACCGCCTCATGCGCGCCTTCAGCCGGGTGGACTACATCGTCCATGCTGCGGCTCTCAAACAGGTCGACACCGCGGAGTACAACCCCTTCGAGTACGTGAAGACCAACGTGCTCGGCAGCCAGAACGTGATCGACGCGGCAATCGACTCAGGCGTGAAGCAGGTGGTGGCTCTCTCGACCGACAAGGCCTCCTCGCCGATCAATCTGTACGGCGCGACGAAGCTCACCGCCGACAAGCTCTTCGTCGCAGCGAACAACTACGCGACCTCCTCCGACACGAACTTCTCGGTCGTGCGATACGGCAATGTCGTCGGCAGCCGGGGATCGGTAATCCCGTTCTTCAAGGACTGCATCGCACAAGGCCGGCCGCTGCCGATCACCGACCGTGAGATGACTCGCTTCTGGATTACCCTCCCCCAGGCCGTGGACTTCGTCATCGACGCATTCGAGTCGATGAACGGAGGCGAGCTGTATGTGCCGCGGATTCCCAGCATGCGCGTTACCGATCTCACCGAGGCCCTCGCCCCCGGCTATCCGACGATCGATGTCGGCATTCGACCGGGTGAGAAGCTCCACGAGGAGATGATCTCGGCCGAGGACAGCGCGCGAACGATTCGTCAGGAGACGCGCTATGTCGTCAAGCCGACGGTTGACGCCTGGTGGTTCACGGAGCCGGCCGGAACACAGGTCGAGCGTGGCTTCTCCTACCGCTCGGATACCAACGACCAGTGGCTGACGGGTGACCAACTGCGCGCGTTGGTCGACGAGATCTGACGTGATCCCCTACGGTCGGCAGTCGATCAGCGATAGCGACGTGCAGGCTGTCGTCGATGTCCTGCGCAGCGACTGGCTGACCACCGGTCCCAACGTCGATGCGTTCGAGGCGAGCGTCGCCGACTACGTCGGGGCACGGCACGCGGTCGCCTTCTCCTCCGCGACTGCGGCCTTGCACGGCACGACGTTCGCGGCAGGACTCGGTACTGGCGATCTGGTTCACACCTCGCCCCTCACGTTCATCGCCAGCGCGAACTGCGCGCGCTACGTGGGGGCTCGTCCGGCCCTGATCGATATCTCCCCGGAGACCTACAACCTCGATGTCTCCCGCGTCGACGACACGGTCGACGCGCTCGTCGCCGTGCACTATGCGGGACTGCCTGTCGCCATGGACCAGTTTCCGCATCGTCCCAGGGTCGTCATCGAGGATGCATCGCACGCGCTCGGGGCGTCGACTCCCGACGGCCGCGTCGGCAACTGCGCGCGCAGCGACATGTGCGTGTTCTCGTTCCACCCGGTCAAGCCGATCACCACCGCCGAGGGCGGAATGGTGACCACGAATGATGACGACCTCGCTGATCGACTGCGACGGTTCCGGTCGCACGGCATCGACCGAACACCGCAGGCCGAGCCATGGGCGTACGACGCGGTCGAGGTCGGCTACAACTACCGGCTGACGGACCTGCAGGCCGCCCTCGGCTCATCGCAGATGCTCCAGCTGGACGGATTCATCGACCGTCGCAACGAGCTGGCCGACCGATATCGACACCTTCTCGCTGACCTTCCAGTCGTGCTTCCTCCCGCCGCGCCCGCCGGGTACACGCACGGCTACCACCTGTTCGCGATCCGCGTCGAGAACAGGCTCGCGGTGTTTCGCGGACTGCGCGAGCGGGGCATCGGGGTGCAGGTGCACTACGTACCCGTTCATCACCACTCGGTGAGCTCGGACGTCCTGCTCCCCGCGGCCGGCCTGCCCGTCGTCGACGAGGTCTACGCGGGCCTGATCAGCCTGCCCATGTACGCCGACCTCACCGATGCCGATCAGGACGCGGTCGTCGCTGCGCTCGCGCTCGAGCTCGAGTGAACGCCTGGCCGGAGGGCTATGCGTGCGTCGACTTCGACGGACTCTCGGAAGGCTCGTACTCCCTGCGGCCCCTGCAATGGGCCGATCGCGGCCCGATCAGGGACTGGCGCAACGAGCAGATCGAGATCCTTCGGCAAAGCGCCGCCCTCACCGAGTCCGATCAGGACCGCTACTACGAGGACGTCATCGGCCCGCAGATGGGCCAGGCACAGCCGGCCCAGGTCCTTGCTGCGTTCCTCGACGATGGGGATCTCATCGGCTACGGGGGCATCGTCCACATCGCGTGGCCACACCGGCGCGGTGAGGTCTCCTTCATCACCGCCACCGACCGCCAGGACCCCGCCCAGTTCGGCGCAGACCTGTCGGCCTTCCTTCGCCTCGTCGCGAGCCTGGCGGCCCGCCTTCGTCTCCACCGGCTCACGACGGAGACCTACGAGTTCCGCAGCGCGTTCGTGGCCGAGCTCGAGCGCGCCGGATACGTGCAGGAGGGGCGGCAGCGTGACCATGTCTGGGACGGCGACCGCTTCATCGATTCCCTGATCCACGGCGTGCTTTTGCCGGGCTCCGAGATCCGCGGGTAGTGTCCGTCGCATGAGCCTCAGCCACATCTACACGGGCGATGTCCAAGAACGCGCGACCAGCACGGGCAGCCTCGACACCCGACTTGACCTCAATCGTCGCTACCAGTCGGTTGACTTCAAGTCCTGGCAGATGTCCCGGCTGGGTGTGCGCCCAGGCGAGAAGATCCTCGATGTCGGCTGCGGCACCGGCGCGCAGTCCCTGTCGTTCCTCGCCGACATCGGTCCGCGCGGGAACGTCAGCGCCGTCGACATCAGTGCGGAGTCGGTGGCGACCCTGGTTTCACAGTCGGGCAACGACGACCGCCTGCAGGCGGTCGCGGCCGACATGGCTGAGCTTCCGGTGCTGATTCGCGACACATTCCGGCAGAAGCAGTACACGTTGGCCCAGTCGACGTACGCGCTGTACTACTCCCCCGAGCGCGAGTCCGTCCTGCGAACCATGGCCGATGCCATCTACGACTACGGACGTGTCGCTGTCTTCACGCCCGTCGGTCCGCACGGCATGGTCGATCTCGCTGCCAAGTTCGGCGACGTCCCCGCAGCTGTCTATGACAGCCTGGACTTCGCGCCGACCCGACTGACGCCGATGTTCCGCGAGCTCTTCTGGGACGTCCGCGTCGACTACTTCCAAAGCGTGATGCGGGTGACGTCGCTGAGCGACTTCATGGACTTCTATCGGGCCACCACGTACTTCAGCGAGTCAGCGGTGCCGGAGCTCGAGGACTACGCACGCGGCGAGATCGAGGCGACCGGCGCAGTGACGTACGAGAAGAACGGCTACCTGATCCAGGGTTCGGCTCGTCGCTAGCCGCGACGGGTGATCGAGCGCGCGATGCGCTGAACTCGTGGAGCCTTGCCGTACAGGCGCATCGACGCCGCCTTCAGTAACTCTGCGGAGGGCAGTGACGACAGCGGATCAGCGTCCGAGGGCAGATCGCCGATATATCCGACGTAGCCTCGCGCCACGTCGGCCTCGGTTGCGTGCCGCATCGAGAACGAGACCGGCAGCCCACGCAGGTCCAGGAGGTTCGGCTCGCGCCAAGGCCCAGCTGGCGCGGTGCCGTCATAGCGCGATCTACCGGATGCCGCCCTGCGGTCGCTATCAGCGGACCAGAACACGATCAGCGCTCCGTCCGCATCCAGGAAGTCCGCGTACCCGAAGCTTCGGACGAACACCGTCTCAGTCGGCAGGACGACCGCCGCCGATCCGGCCGGTGGTGCCTCGACGACAGGAATGCTCTCGTCATTGAAGCGAGCGATGGACGCCAGCAGCCGCGTTGACCCCGGCTCGACGACCAGGACCAGCGCTGGTCGGGAGTCGGCCTCAGTAGCCGACAACTTCGAGGTCCGGCAACGGGAAGATCAGCCGCCCGCCACCTGCTAGGTACTCCTCCAACGACACCATGAACGTCTCCCGGAAGTGCCACGGCAAGATCAGCAGGTAGTCGGGCTTGTCCGCGAGGACCTCCTCCTGGCTGACAATCGGAATGCCCGTGCCCGGAAGGAAGCGCCCGTACTTGTAGGGGTTGACGTCGCCGACCTTCGACACCAGGTCGATTCCGACCGGGGTGGTCATCATCAGGACGTTGCCCTTGGTGGACGCACCGAGCGCCATGACCACCGCACCGCTGTCCGTCAGCTGAGTGAGCAGCGAGCGCAGGTCCTCTTGGCGGCTGTGCACCTTCTGCCTGAACTCGACCCAGCTCTCCGGCGCATGCACACGATCGGATTCCTCCTGGGCAAGCAGCCAGCGCGCGTAGACCGACGGCTCGTGGCCGGCGACGCCCGCCTTGCCCGCGGTAACCGAGATCGATCCGCCGTTCACCGCGTTGGTCGCTGCATCGATGAGGACCAGACCCGCGCGATCGAGAATGTGCTTGATCGTGGTGAGCGAGTAGTACTCAAGATGCTCGTGGCAGATCGTGTCGTACGCGCCGCTGCGCAGCATCCAGGGCATGTAGCTCTGCTCGAAGTACCACACGCCGTCGTCGGCGAGAACCGATGCGATGTCGCTCGCGAACGCGACCGGGTCGTCGAGGTCGTAGAACATGGCGATTGAGGTGACGATCGTCGCCTTGGCATCGGTCACCGAGTTGAACGCCTTCGCCGAGAAGAAGTCGGCGACGGCGGAGATGTCGTCTGGGTAGTACTCGCTGAACTTCTTGATCGTGGGATCAATGCCGATGCGCTGCAGGCCGGGCGTGCGGTAGGACCTCAGCAGCGTGCCATCGTTCGCGCCGATGTCCAGGACGGTGTCGCCCGGAGCAAGCTCGGTACGCGTCTCGAGGCTTCGCGTGATGCGCTCCAAGTGGCTGACCATCGACTTGTTGAGCCCTGATCGGTACCCGTAGTTGTCTCCGTACATCTCCTCGGGCGGGAACGTATCGCCGAGCTGAACCAGTCCGCACTCACGACACAGCAGCAGCCGAACGCGACCGGACGGCACGGACTCGTCGAGTGAGCCGGGGAAGACGCCGGTCAAGGTGAGGTCGCCGAAGTCGAGGATTTCGGTGAGCCGATCGGACTGGCAGATCCGGCATGCGCTGACCTGGGTCACTGGGCCCCCCGGGGGCAATAGGCCTGAGAACTCACCGCGCAAGACTACAGGGGCAGCCCTGACCCCATGGACGTCGAATATGGTTGCCGCTGGAAGAGTCCGGAGAGGGGACCCCATGAGCGACCACGAGGGCGCGCACGGCCACGACGAGGGACACGGCGAGTTGTCGCGCGGGTCCCGGATCCTGTCCGAAGCAAAGCGCCGACTGCCGCTCGTTCAGGCATCCCGCGGCGTCAGCAGGCTCACGCGCCGCATGTCGGCATCGGCCCACAAGGCGCAGTACGTCATCGAGTGGAGCGTCGACAACCCCGAGTACTTCGATCACTTCATCGACTCGCACTATCAATGGCACGCCATGCGGCAGTCCTTCCCCTGGGAGCGCGGGGTCTACTCCTCGCTGGCACTGCAGGCAACGCGCGGGGAGACGCTGCCCAGGGTCCTCGAACTGTGCTGCGGCGATGGCTTCATGACGTACCACTTCTACTCCTCGCAGGCATCGCACATCACCGCGATGGACTTCGACCAGGAGGCGCTGGCAAGCGCCCGCAAGAACTGCTCCGCCCCGAACATCACGTTCCGGCTGGGCGACATTCGCACCGACATGCCGGTTGGGAAGTTCGACAACATCATCTGGGACGCGGCCATCGAGCACTTCACCGAGGACGAGATCCGCACGCTGATGTCAAGCATCAAGGAACGTCTCGCACCCCACGGGATCATCTCGGGCTACACGATTGTCGAGCCCGAGCACGGCGGAAAGCACTTGCACCAGCACGAGTACGAGTTCCACGACAAGGCCGACCTCGTGCGCTTCCTCGAGCCATGGTTCAAGAACGTGCAGGTCTTCGAGACGGTCTTCCCCTCGCGTACCAACCTGTACTTCTTCGCATCCGACGAGGAACTTCCGCTGGAGCGATCGATCGCGACGACGGTGCACGGCTCGTGATGCAGCGAGTACTCGTCGTCGCGGCCCATGCCGATGACGACATCCTCGGATGCGGCGCCACGATGGCGCGGCTCGCGTCCGAGGGAGCGGAAGTGCGGGTGGAGTTCCTGTCCGACGGTGTCGCCTCCCGCGACGAGCAGCCCCAGGACGCGCAGGCGCGGCGCGATGACGCGGTGCGCGCCCTCGCAGCACTCGGCGTCATCGAGGTCGAGTTCGGCGAGTTTCCTGACAATGCCATGGACACCGTGTCGCGACTGGACGTCTGCAAGAGGGTGGCAAAGACCGTTGAGGAGTTCCGGCCCGACACCGTGCTCACGCATTCGGTGACGGACCTCAATGTCGATCACCGCATCACGGCTGAGGCGGCCCTGGTCGCGTCGCGCCCGCAGCCAGGCTCGCCGGTTCGACGGGTCTTCAACTTCGAGGTGCCGTCGTCGACCGGATGGCGACCATCGGGTGACCGCTTCGACCCCCGCTTCCACATGGACGTCACGGATTTCGTCGACGCCAAGATGGCCGCCTTGCACGAGTACGACGTCGAGATGCGCCCATGGCCGCATGCGCGCTCCTACGAGGCGGTCGAGGCACTCATGAAGTGGCGCGGCTCCTCCGTGGGCGTCGCGGCCGCCGAGTCCTTCGAGGTATCACTGTGGCTCCATGGGCGGCCCGCATGACCGCGGTGTCCGACTTCTCCATCGCTGGTCGTGCGATCGGTCCTGCGCACCCGCCCTACGTCATTGCCGAGGTCTCGGCCAACCACCTGCAGGACATCGAGCTGGCGAAGCGGATCATCGTGGACTGCGCGAAGGCCGGCGTCGACGCCGTGAAGCTGCAGACCTACCGCGCCGACACGATCACCCTCGACGTGGACCTGCCGGGGTACCTGATCGAGGGCGGCACGTGGGACGGCGAGCGGCTGTACCAGTTGTACGAGCGCGCGATGACCCCGTGGGAGTGGACTCCCGAGCTGTCTGCGATCGCAGCCGAGCACGGCGTGCACCTGTTCTCCACGCCATTCGATCCCACCGCTGTCGACTTTCTCGAGACGTGCGACGTCCCCGCTTACAAGGTCGCCTCATTCGAGCTGACGTACCACCCGCTGCTTGAGCGCATCGGCCAGACCGGCAAGCCGGTGATCATGTCGACCGGGCTGTCCACTTACGAGGAGATCGTCGAGTCGGTGGGCATCCTGCTTGCAGCCGGCGCGCCACAGGTAGCGCTGCTCAAGTGCACCAGCGCGTACCCGGCGAGCATCACCGACCTGAACCTGACCTTGATCCCGCGCATGGCCGCGGACTTCGGCCTGCCGATCGGCTATAGCGATCACACGATCGGCAACACCGCCGCGATTGCCGCAGTCGGGCTTGGCGCCTGCATCATCGAGAAGCACGTGAAGGATGCGGCGAGCACGGGCAGCGCCGACGAGAGCTTCTCCACGCTCCCCGACGACCTCGCCGCGCTGGTGACCGCGTGCCAGTTGGCACACGCGGCACGCGGTCATGCGCAGTACGGTCCGACCGATGCGGAGCTTGACTCGCTGCACTTTCGTCGAAGCATCGTTGCGGCCAGGGACATCCCGGCCGGCACGGTGTTCGAGGCTGACGACCTCACGATCGTACGACCGAACATCGGCGCCGCCCCGAGTCAGATGAGCGCTCTGATCGGAAGCACCGCCGAGCGTGCGTACCAGCGCGGCGAGGGCGTGCACATCCCGAATGCCTGAGCCTCACGAGTGGTCCATTCGCCCGGCAACACAGGCAGACTGCGACGCGCTCCTCGCCTGGCGGAACGACCCGACCGACTTCCAGTGGTACCTGGAGGCCTCCTCGGTGAGGACTGATGAGCACCGCGCCTGGCTCAGCGAACGCCTGGCCCGCGAGCATCCCGCACTGTGGATTCTCGACGTCGATGGTGAACCCGGTGGCAGCGTCCGCCTCGATCCGGACGCAGGCGGGTCCGCATTCGCATCGATCGTCGTGGATCCCCAGTTCCGCGGCCACGGCTTCGGTCGCGCTCTGCTGGCGCATCTCGACGAGCAGTCCCGCTCGCTCGGCATTGTCGAACTGCACGCCGTCATTCATCCGGAGAACCTTGCCTCGCAAGCACTTTTCACGTCGTCCGGGTATGTGAGGCAATCGCGCACCGAGGACGGCTTCGAGTCCTACTCGAAGTTGCTCACGAGCGGGTAGCCGCCAGGGCTGCGACTACCCCGACTCCGTCGAGGTCACCGAGCGCCAGTCGAGCACTCAGCCGCGAGAGTGCGGCGCGAACCTCGAGCTCCTCGACCTCGACAGTCGAGCCTTCCGGGTAGACCATGAACGGCTCCCACACCTCGCTGTCACCCGTCACATGATCTATCTCCGCGAGGAGAACGCGGTGTGCATCCTCGTCCAGCGGGGGAAGTGATTCGAGCTCGACGGAACGCTGGCGCCTGAGTATCCGAGCCGCGAGAAACTCCTTCAGGCGTCCGGGGATGAATCGCCCCAACGGGTTCGCCGTAGGTGGCGGCGACGAGACCGGGACTACCTGCAGGCCCGATGCGCTGCCCGGCTCGGCGAGCGGATCCAGGTGCACGACCGCGCGTACCTGCATCGACGCGAACCAACGGAACGTCGATATCGCGCGCTCGAGGTCGAACCCGCCGGCGAGAGCAAGATCGACGGCACGAGAGAAGGCCTCTGGGTCGGCCCGCGGGACGACGATCGAGAAGTCCGGTGGGTAGAGCTTCGATCGAACCGGATCGAACTGGACGACGGGAACGCCGAAGGTCAAGAACTCCAGTCCGGCACTGGAAGTGTGGTTGATCGCAGCACTGGAGATCAGGACGAGGTCGTACAGGCTGAGGCCGTCGTCCGGATCGTTGACGACCGCATTCGTCGGAAGGTCCTCAAGCATCGCCCGGATCAGGCGCAGGTCAGGAGACACCTGGCTGTCGCGCTTGTTCGCCGCGAGGCGCGGGTGCAGCCTGAAGACGAAGTCGACCTCCGGATGACGGGTTGCGAGGTCAACGGTCTGCCTGATGAACTCGGTCGCGCTCGACGAAGCCGCCACCGCCGATTCCTCGTAGACCGCATTGACGAGCTCGAACGACCTGGTCTCGTCGGGGCTCGACGTGATGACGGTGATCACCGGACTCTCGCGCCGAACACCCAGGACCGTCCGGATCGAGGAGGCCGTTCGCCCGGATGCTGCTGACGAGTAGACCCACGGATCCGAGCCACTCATCAACTGGGCTACGTGCTCCTCGACGGCTGCGATCTCCTGCGCGCTGGCCGGAACCTCGCGACTGTGCCGAAACGCCGACGAGTCCGCCATCGTCTGGCTCGCCGTGATCCCGTCGTACACCGCAAGGGTGTTGTACCTGCGGGGCACGGTCGGACCGCCGGACAGGTTCATGAGGATCGCCCCGGACTTCTTGAGCCCCTCCGCGAAGACCCGGTTCGCCGGGTACAGCGCGTTGTAGACGACCGCGTGCGTCGGCTGCTCCTCGGCGACCATCCTCGGCAGTGCGCGTGCCACAAGGAGCGCGCCGCGCAGATCGGCGAGGTACTCCTGCCAGGCAGCCGGGGTCTCGGAGACGGTCGGGCGTTTGTGATGCAGCATGGTCGTGTAGCTCGCATACCGGCCGACCGGCAGTCCGTCGACCTCGATGTCCGCCCAGTTCTCGGGAGTGGTCTGCGATACCAGTGCGTCGACCCACGACCTGTCTACTTCGTTGAGGTAGTGCGACAGTTGCTGGGTGGCGTAATGGGACTCACGACGCGCGATACCCGCGGCGTACTGGCAGTTCCGGCAGACGGCTCGCTTCTCGTGTTCCGGGGAGGTTGCCGTGAGACCAGCTGGTGACATCACCTGGCAGTAGGCGTCGAGCACCCGGTCGCACTGCACCATGAGAACCGAATCGCCAGAGTCCGCTAGGGCGTTCGCAACCCGATGCTCCATTCGGTACGTGATCCAGTTCCCGGCATTAGGCGCGAACCACGCAAAGCGACGACCGCTCATCTCTTGACCATCGCGCGCAGTCGTCCCAGGAGAGTCGCGCGTTCAGGCTGCTGCTGGCGTAGTGCGCGCGCAACGATCGCGCGATCGGCCGGTGACTCCTCGACCGGGATCTGTTCCAGCGAACTCATCCGACGTGCACTCGTCGCCAGCCCCCGCCCTCCTAGGGAGTTCGTGCCACTGCCGTCAAGGCCGATGTTCTCCACGAGTGACACACCCGGGTACAACGTGAAGGCTCCGGCGAGGAATGCCGATGCGTACCAGCGGACCGCCCAGGAGTCGACGCGGCCGGCCACCTGGTCTCGGAGCATCTGCGTGTAGCCGAACGCACCACCGAAGTCGAAGTCATCGGCCGAGCCAGCCTGCTCGAGCTGCTCGAGTAGGGCGCTTCCGTCGGGATCGAACACCGACCAGCCTCGACGCCAGGTCGCCCACCCCCAGCAGTCCGCCCCGCGCAGGAAGAAGTAGTCGGGCAGGTGCTCCTGCGTGGGATAGACGTAGCCGTGGATGCTCACCACCCGTGAGTCGTCGGCATACATCTCCAGCGCGGCGTTCATGTACGTCAGGAAGTCCGGAGAGACGACCATGTCGTCCTCGAGCACGATGACGCGCTCGCTCTCCTGCAGGATCTGCGTCACGCCTGCGATGACGTTGCGGGCGAGTCCGACATTCGCGGGTCGTTCGATCACGCGCACGCTCGCGAACCCCTCGATGCGGGCGAGCATGGCCCGGACCTCGCCGACCAAGGTCTCGTCCGCGGGGCCTTTAGCGCCGTCCGAGAAGACGGTCAGGGCGGTTCGCTCCGCCCCCGAACACGCGAGGAGAGCCTCGATCGTCCTGCCCAGGTGGTCTGGCCGACGATAGGCGAACAGTGCCACCGGAGCCAGATCGTCGGGCATGCCTAGAGAGTAGGGGACGATACGATCACCGATGTCAGGCAAGCCGGTGACGATGCGGGAGGCCGCGTGAGCTTTGCGGGTGCCCGAGTCCTCATCACCGGCGGGCTGGGCTTCATCGGGTCGAACCTGGCCAGACGTCTCGTCCACGAGGGCAGCGACGTGGCGATCATGGACAGCCTCATCCCCGCGTACGGCGGGAACCCCTTCAACGTCGATGACATCCGCGATCGCCTCGAGATCCACTTCTCCGACGTGCGCGACCGACACTCGATCAAGGCCCTCGTGCAGGGTGTCGACTACGTCTTCAATCTCGCGGGCCAGACCAGCCATCTGGACTCGATGACGGACCCGTTTACCGACCTGGACATCAACGCGGCCGCGCAGCTGTCCATTCTCGAGGCCTGCCGCGAGGGCAATCCCGGAGCGAAGATCGTGTTCGCGAGCACCCGGCAGATCTACGGACGACCCGACTACCTGCCGGTCGACGAGTCGCATCCGATCAGGCCGGTCGATGTCAACGGCATCAACAAGGCAGCCGGCGAGTCGTACCACCTGCTCTACAACTCCGTGTACGGCATCCAGGCATGCGCCCTTCGACTCACCAACACCTACGGCCCCGGCATGCGGGTCAAGGACGCCCGGCAGACGTTCCTGGGCATCTGGATCAAGCAGGTGCTCACGGGTGAGCCGATCAAGGTGTTCGGCGACGGCCTGCAGAAGCGCGACTTCACCTACGTCGATGACTGCGTCGACGCGCTGTTGCGGGCGGCGGCGAATCCGGCGGCAAACGGCCACATCTACAACCTGGGCAGCGCCGAGGTCATCAGCCTCGGTGCGCTCGCCGAGCTCCTCATCGACGTTGCGGGCCAGGGTGCCTTCGAGCTCGTCCCGTTCCCATCGGACCGTAAGCAGATCGACATCGGTGACTACTACGGCAGCGCCGACCTCATTGCCGCCGACCTCGGCTGGACACCGTCCATCGACCTGCGCGAAGGGTTGTCCCGCACGCTCGACTACTACCGTGCGCACTCCGATATGTACTGGGACGCAACATGATCTCGATGAACGGCTTCAGCGCTGAGCCTGTCGAGCTGCGCGATGCCATGCGTTCGGGATACAACCGAGTCGCCGCATCGAATCACTTCATCCTCGGCCCGGAGGTCGCGGCATTCGAGAGCGAATGGGCCGATGTGGCCGGAACGACGCACGCAATCGGCGTAGCCAACGGCCTGGACGCCATCGAGATCTCACTGCGCGCGCTCGGCATCGGTCCTGGTGATGAAGTCATCACGACGCCCATGACTGCATTCGCCTCCATCCTCGGCATCATTCGCGCGGGCGCCACTCCGGTTCTCGCCGATATCGACGCGCAGACGGCGCTGCTGTCCCGCGAGAGTGTCGAGCGCTGCATCAGTCCTCGGACTCGAGCGGTGCTGCTCGTCCACCTGTACGGCCAGGTCCGCGACATGCCGGCCTGGGTAGGCCTCGCCGACGACAACGGCATCGAACTGATAGAGGACTGCGCGCAGTCACATCTGGCCACCGAGCATGGACGGCGAGCAGGAACGTTCGGCCGCATCTCGCCGTACAGCTTCTACCCGACAAAGAACCTCGGCGCGATGGGCGATGCCGGGGCCGTCGTCACGTCGGATGACGAGCTCGCGGAAGCGAGCAGGCAACTGCGCAACTACGGACAGTCGGTGCGCTACGAGCATCCGCTACTGGGGCTCAACAGCCGACTCGACGAACTGCAGGCCGCGATCCTGCGCGCCCGCCTGCCGTGGCTTGAAAGGTTCACCCTGCGCAGGCGCGAGGTCGCCGATCGCTATCGCGCCGGGATCGACAACGCGGCGGTTTCGCTGCTCGCGCCCCCCGTTGAGCCAGCTGCTCACGTCCACCACCTGTTCGTCGTCACCACGGAGCACCGGGAGGCCCTGGCCTCGCATTTGGACGGGTGCGGCGTCCAGACGCTCATCCACTACCCGATACCCGCGCATCACCAGCCTCCGTGCCTGGACATCGCCCGAGATCCACTCGGGCTGCCTGCCGCCGAGGCCCACGCGCAATCGTGCCTGTCGATCCCGTGTCACGCCCAGCTCACTGACGACGAGGTCTCCGCGGTGATCGACGCCGTCAACTCGTTCCGAGCGTGACGCCATGACCGAGCATTACGTCACGCTGTACGACAGTTCCTTCCTGCCGCACGGTCTGGCCCTCCACCGCTCGATGATGCGCCATGCCGGGGACTTCCACCTGTGGGTCATCGGCATGGACGATGCTGCGGTCGACGCCCTTCGCGCACTCGACCTGCCCCGCCTGACCGTGCTGCCGCTAGCGACGGTCGAGAATGCCGACCTGCTCTCGATCAAGTCGACTCGCTCGCGCGGTGAGTACTGCTGGACGCTCACGCCGTTCACGTCGTCCATCGTGTTTGCCGAGGATCCGACCGTCGACCGCGTCACGTACCTGGACTCCGACCTCTGGTTCGTGGCGTCGCCTGACCCAATCTTCGCCGAGTTCGAGGCATCAGGGCGCGCAGTCATGATCACCGACCACGCCTACTCCGTCGAGCACGACCAGGAACTGGCGAGCGGTCGCTATTGCGTGCAGTTCATGCCCTTCGTCCGCGGTGCCGGCGATGAGGTGTCCTCGTGGTGGCAGGAGCGCTGCATCGAGTGGTGCTTCGCTCGATTCGAGGATGGCAAGTTCGGAGACCAGAAGTACCTCGACGACTGGCCCACGCGGTTCCCGGACTCCGTTCACGTGCTCGAGCTCCTGCCGGCGATGCAGGCACCGTGGAACGCCACCCGTTTCGATCCGCACGACGCGATCGTCTTCCACTTCCACGAGCTGCGCACGATGGATGCCAGTCGTGTTCGCCTGGGCCACTACCGACTGCCCGACGAAACCCTCGAAGTCATCTACGAGCCCTACCTGAGGGACCTCTCCGCAGCACTGGGCGACCTGCGATCCATTGGAGTCGTCCCCGCTCCGCAGAAGCCCTCACGCGGCACCTGGCAGGAGGCCAAGGACTGGCTGGCGTTGCGTGTCCTGGATCGAACGCAACCCCGAAGTCCTTTGACCGCAACACTTCCGGAGGTGACATGACTCGGCTATCTGTCTTCATCGCATCGAGCATCGACGGTTACATCGCCACGAAGGACGACAAGCTCGACTGGCTCATGTCTGCGGGACTGCCCGGCGAGGACTACGGCTTCAACGAGTTCATGTCGACGGTCGACGCGGTAGCGATGGGCCGAGGGACCTACGACTTCATCGCGGAGTTCGAGGAGCTGCCGTACGGCGACTGCCCGATCTTCGTGTTTACCAACCGCCCGCCGGCAGACCGCGATGGCTTCACCTTCTGGCAGGCATCTCCGCAGGAGGCGGTGGCCCACTGGGAGTCGCTCGGCCTGAACCGGGTCTACGTCGACGGCGGAGTGCTCATCAGCAGTTTCCTCGCCGAGGGCTTGATCGACGACATGCTGCTGACCACCGTGCCACTCCTGCTCGGCGAGGGTCGTCCGCTGTTCCTGCCGATCCCCCGCAGCACGCCCATGACGCTCACCGGATCGACCTCCTGGCCGAGCGGGATGATCAACCGGACTTACACCCGCGCCTGAGCGCGCCGCGCCAGACCGGGACAGATCGTCAATTTCGGCCCCAGAACGCCGCCATTCATCCGTTTGTCCCGGGATCCGGGACAAACGGACAGATGAGGGGCGGAAGTGGGGAGAGGTTGGCGATTTGTCCCTGACGGAGCGTCGGACTGACTACGGGGCGTCGTGCATTGAGCGCTGCAGGACTATCCCCGGGCTTGCCCACACGCACGACCGCGAGTCCAGTGCGCCCGCGGCGTGAAGGTCCATGATCGCCTCGTTGACCCGCCAGTCGATCGGGGCGATGGGGACCAAGCCGTGCTCAAGGATCGTCGAGCGAAGCACGCTCAGGTAGCTCGCCCGGTACAACGTGGCGCACACCGTGTTGGTGATCGGCCGGCTCGCCCGCATTAGGCCAAGGCCCAGATCCGCCGGAACATCGAAGTCTGTCGCCGGGCTCAGCAGCCCCGACACGCCCAGCTCGTCCAGGGAGAGCGACTGCGAGAGGCTGGCGAACGCCACGTCGGTCGGCTCGAGTGCCTCGATCAGCCAGGCGAGCTGGCGTGCGGTCGTCGCGACGTCGTCGATTCCCGCATCGTCCTCGAGCACCAGTACCCAGTCCGAGTGCGCGGCCAGCGCCGCGGTCATGAGCCGCAGATGCGACAGGTCGATATTGACCAGGCGCACCGCGGCCTTGCAGCCGCTCTCGCCCAGGCTCGTGACGACGCGCTTGCCGGCCATGCCCGCCAGGACGAGCCCGTCGCCGACTGGATTCCGTGCGCTCGCCCCGCCGGCCGCGAGGTACCTGCGCCAGCGATGCTCGAGGCTGGCTTGGTGGACTGCCGATCTCACGAGCGTCGAGCGCCCGATGGGCATGGTCTCCGGGTTGTAGTCATCGCGATCGCTGACCAGCAGATCGGTGGCCACGCCGAGAGATCTGGTCTCGTCCGCCAGCGAACGAGCCAAGGCTGCGGCTACGCCGTCGGTGTTGAACCTCGAGCGAGCATGGGTAACCATGCCCACGAACAGGGATCTGCTCGACATTCCGGCCTTCCCGCTGGGGACCTATAGTCTCCCATCGTGGCCCTGCTGACCGTCATTACGGTGGTCAAGGACGACGCGTCGGGCCTAGAGAGCACGCTGGTCTCGCTCGAGGCGCAGGTGCGATCCGACACGAATCTGGTCGTCATCGACGGATCGACGGATCCCGTAGCGGTGCCCACGATCCTCGACAAGCACCCCGGGCTGAACGCGACGTACTCCTGGTCACCTCCAGCCGGGGTCTACGCGGCAATGAACGAGGGCCTGAGTCTCGCCGACGGCACCTACGTCTACTTCCTCAACGCGGGCGACATCCTCGCGGCCGACGATGTACTGGAGCAGGTAGCGCCGCAGCTGGCCTTGAGTACGCCGACCTGGGCTTACGGGCGGGTGCGCTTCCTTGGCGCGGACGGATCGTCGATGCCCGAGCCGGACTGGGACTACCTCGAGGAGTACCGCCACTGGTTCGCGCGCGGGCGATTCCCCGCCCATCAGGGAGTCGTCGTATCCGCCGAGGAGCTGCGACGTCAGGGGGGCTTCGACACCTCGTACACGGTCGCCGCCGACTACGCGTCCATCCTGCGTTGCGCCCGGCAAGCGCAGCCATTGCCCTTGGGCCTGGTCCTGGCCGAGTTCACGGTCGGCGGACTGTCGACCCAGCGCTGGCGCACGGCGCAGGCGGAGTTCCATCGCGCGCGCCAGTCGGCCTTCGACCTGAACGGTGTCGACCGGGCCCGGGAGCAGGCCTACACATGGCGAGCGATCGCGGCAACGAGTGCCTATCGCGCTCTGTGGGCGCCCGGGCGTCCCGCACACGGTCTGGTCCAACGACTTCGCGCCAGATAGGCCGTTGGTACTTCGGTAGTATTCGGCGGTGATGGACCACGCTGAGGACGGACCACTGATCAGCGTCGTGATCCCCACGTACATGCGTGCCGCGAGCGTGGCCCGAGCACTGGACTCCATCGTCGAGCCGGGGATCGATCCCCTTCGGATCCAGGTGATCGTGGTCGACAACGCCAGCACTGACGACACCGAGGCCGTCGTCGATGCGCGTCGCGACCGGATCCCAGGCCTGGAGTTCCATCGGTGGCCGACGAATGTCGGTCCGCTGGAGAACTGGCGCCGAGGCATCGCCCTTGCGAAGGCACCGTGGCTGAAGATCCTCTGGTCCGATGACCTGCTCGAGCCGAGGGCCATCGAGCACATGCTGTTCGCGGCCGACCGCTACGACGCCCGCGTCGTGACCTGTCGCGTGGCAATCGACTACCCCGATGGGCGCAGCGTCGAGCGGTATCTCGAACGCCCGACGACACTCACGCCCGACAACGTCATCAGCGAGCTGCTGCACTTTCCCGCTGGTCTCCCGTCCTCGCCAGCCGCAGTGCTAATGCGCACCGAGGATGCGCTCGAAGCCCTCGACCAGTTCCTGCCCGAGCCATGCACCGCGAAGGCCATCGGCCCTGACCTGCTGATGTCCTACTGGGGCGTGTTCATCGGCGGCGTGGGCGTCCATCTGCCCGACGTTCTGGCGCGATTCAGCGCCGGCGACGACTCGATCAGCGTGCGCACTCCGCGTGCCGTTCTCAGTTCCTGCTACTGCGCGGCGATGGCCGTGCTCATAGGACGGTCGAAGAACGGCATCGCACGCACGACCGAGCGGCGCCTGCGATCACGCGCAGCCCTCGACTCGATGCTCGGTGGCGAGAAGGGCGCGCTCATCAGTCCGCGCCGACTGTCGCTTCGAGCCACCATCTACGACAGCTCGCAGATCGGTGCCCACTGGTTCCGAACCATCGTGCTGCGAAGAAAGACGATCTAGGTGGCACCGGACATGGCGACTTGGCGCGCTCGCGTCGGCGCTGCGGCGGCCAAGGCGTACCCCCGCAGTCTGGACACCGACGTCTGGACGGTCGGCCGCGTGCAGCACACGCTTCGTCAGAAGCGGCGTCTGCGCAACGAGGCATCGCTCCTGACCCGGCTCTCCGCGCCGCTGGGCAGTCCCACCCATCTGGTCGTCGTCGCCTCACATGGACCGGATGCCCCGAACTGGCACGTCGGCGGGGGCAATCTCTTCTTCGAGGTGTACCAGTCGGCGGTCGAGCTCCTCGGCTCGGAGAACGTCACGGTCTTCGGTGCGGATCCTGCAGAGACCGAATCCTCGTGGCAGCGGCGGTTCCTGAGAACGCTCGTCGAGAGCCGGGCCACGCATGTCATCGCGCAGATCGAGACCGATCCCAACCAGGGTGATCGATGGTCCTGGGATGTTGTCGCCTCGGTCCTCGACGACTGCTGGACGGGGACGTTCATCGGGATCATGCACGACTCGGCCTACTCCTGGCTTCGCACCCGGGCTCTCCGCATGGCCAAGCTATTCCCCAGGCTGCTCATCGGGGACATCGCTCAGCCCCGAGCGGGATTCGTCCGCGAAGGTCAGTACGAGGTCGGGCCGATGACGATGGCGATGTCCGCCGCCTCGGTCGCGGCCATCGACGATCGGGTGCGCGACGTCCGCAAGGAGTTCGACATCTCATTCATCGGTGCATTGTACGACTACCGGGTCGATCTCATCGAGCAGCTGCGAGCATCGGGACTCAACGTTGCGGTTAACCCGCATCGCCCCGACGCGACCTCGACCTACGACGAGAGTCGCGCCAGCCAGCCTTCGTACCTGGACTACATGGCCGGCCTGGCACGCAGTGAGCTCACCATCAACTTCTCGCTGGCTAGCGGAGGACCGCACGAGCAGTACAAGATCCGCGTCCAGGAGTCATCCCTTGCCGGATGCCTGTGCCTGACCGACGACCGCGATAGCACTCGGCACTTCTTCGCCCCCGACGAGTACGGGTACTTCGAGTCGATCGAGTCGCTGCCGCGGTTGGCGCACCAGCTGCTGGAAGACCGCGATGCACTGAGGCAGCGTCAGGAGCGCGCGTCGGCGCGCGCGCACATCCTCGCGGCGACGGACTTCTGGGGGCGTCTGGAGAACGGGCTGCGAAGACGCGGCCTGCCGTCACTGACAGACCTGGTACCTCCCGCCGAGCCGATGGTCTTACGCGCCTAGGTGCTCGCGAAAGTAGGCGATCGTCCGCGAGAGCCCATCGGCGAGCGGGACAGTCGGCTTCCAGTCCAGCAGGGTGTGGGCGCGAGTGATGTCGGGTTGCCGGCGCACGGGGTCGTTCTCGGGCAATGGATGGCTCGTGATTCCCGTGTTCGCAACCTGCCTTTGCACTTCCTGTGCGAGCTCCATGATGGTGAACTCGTCGGGGTTGCCGAGGTTGATCGGGCCGGTCACGTCGTCGGGCGATCCCATCATTGCGACGAGTCCGGTGACGAGATCGTCGACGTAGCAAAATGAGCGCGTCTGGTCGCCGGTGCCGTAGATGCTCAACGGTTCGCCCGACAGTGCACTGACGACGAAGTTCGAGACCACGCGCCCGTCGTGCGGATGCATGCGCGGCCCGTAGGTATTGAAGATGCGGACGACCTTGATCTTCAGTCCGTGCTGGCGGTAGTAGTCGAAGAAGAGCGTCTCTGCGGCCCGCTTGCCCTCGTCGTAGCAGGCGCGCGGCCCGATGGGATTGACGTTGCCCCAATAGTCCTCGGTCTGCGGGTGGACGAGCGGATCACCGTACACCTCGGACGTCGACGCGAGGAGGATCTTCGCGCCGGTGCGCTTCGCCAGGCCCAGCATGTTGATCGAACCATGCACCGCGGTCTTGGTCGTCTGCACCGGATCGCGCTGGTAGTGGATTGGCGACGCGGGGCAGGCCAGATGGTAGATCTCGTCGACCTCGACGAAGAGCGGGAACGTCACGTCGTGACGCATGATCTCCAGGCGCGGGTTGTCGCGCAGGTGGTCGAGGTTCTGGCGCGTTGAGGAGTAGTAGTTGTCGACGCACAGCACGTCGTACCCGTCGGCCAGCAGGCGCTCGCACAGATGTGAACCGATGAATCCCGCACCACCGGTGACGAGCGCTCGCTTGCCGTCCACTCCGACACCCCCAGGCCCGCCGGCCGGGCAGCCAGATGCCGCCTTCCGGGTCTGTGCGAGTCTACCGTTCGAGCATGGCCGCTCATGTCAGGCGAGATAGAGGTGACTGGTGATCAAGCAGGGAGTGCGCGTGCTGGGCGCTTGGGCGGCCGTCCCGTTCCGGTCCACCGGTCGGCGGGGCTTCGCCTGGTACGTCAGCAGTGGTGTCGCCGAGACCGTGAAGGCCACCGGAACCCTGCCCTCGCTGTCGTGGTCCCAAGACGGCGAGGACTTCGTGTTCGACGAGTTGTTCCCGGCGACCGGCTTCTACGTCGACGTCGGTGCACACCACCCCGACCGCTACTCCGTCACGCGCAAGCTCTACGACAAGGGCTGGCACGGCATCAACATCGACTTCTCCCCCGACTTCGACGCTGTCTTCGGCAGACGGCGTCCGCGCGATACCAACGTGACCGCACTCGTCGGTCGCGAGCGGGAAGAGACCTTCTGGCGCTTTCGCGAGGCGACCCTCAGCACCCTCGACGCCGATCGGGCGCGGCAGTTGGTCGATCTCGGCTGGGAACTGCAGTCCCAGGAGTCCATGACCGTCACGCCGCTGACCACGATCCTTGAGCGGTATGGCGTCACCGGCGCTATAGACCTGCTCAGCGTCGACGTCGAGGGTGAGGATCTCGAGGTGATCAAGTCCTTGGACTGGAGCCGCTGGCCCGTCGAACGGTGCCTGGTCGAGATCGTGCTACCCGCGTACGAGGTCGCCAGCCACCCCGTGGCGCAGTTCCTCGAGGCGCAGGGCTTGAAGCTCACCCGCGTCTGGGGCCGCTCGTGCCTGTTCGAGCGTGACTTCCAGCACGACCCTCTCGATAGAGGCTGATGCCTACTTGCGGCGGGTGAACTGCCGTATTCCGCGCCCGGCCTGTGCCGCGAGTCCGGGAAGAGATGCCCCGTAGACATGGCGCATCAGCCAGCGGTCGGCGCGTTCGTCGAGCTCCACCGGTACCGGCGTGGTGGGCAGGGAAATCGACTCCACCGCACGGAGGTACTCAGGAGTTCGCTGCGTGTGGGTCGCGTCGGCACGGAAGCCAACGTTCTCGACCAGGTTCATCGGGGGCGCCGCCGTGTAGCGTCCGGCCGCCATGCTGGCGAATACCAACTGCAGATCCCACGTGTCGACCGCGTGCCGGGCCATCATGTCGAAGTTGGCCGACCAGAACACATACGCGGGTGCCGTGCGACCCATCGCATGCCAGGCCCGACGCGAGGGCAACTGCGCACGCCAGCCCTCGATATCGAAGCTGTAGTTCTGCCAGACCCGCCGCCAGGTGGCCCAGCCCCACACGATCGGCACCCGCGTGAAGCGGTACGAGGACGGATCGCTCATGTAGTCCGGCGGGACGAAGTTCGTCCCGGTGATCGCGAACACTCGCTCGTCATCGGCATAGCGCTCAAGTAGTTCGCTCGCGAAGGCGAAGAAGGATGGGTCGGCGAGGATGTCGTCCTCCAGGATGATGCCGCGCTCCTCGTGCTCGAAGAACCACGAGATCGCTCCCGAGACACCGAGCCCGCATCCGAGGTTCTCCTCGCGAAAGAGCGTGTGGACCTCGCAATCCCAGTCGATCGCCTCGGCAAGCGACTGGCACGCGAGCACGCGCTCGGCCTCACCTGATCGGCCAGTTCGTGGTCCATCGACGGCGAGGTAGACGCGCGGGGGCTCAACACGGCGAACTCGGTCGATCACCTCGGCGAGCAGGTCCGGCCTGTTGAAGCCGATGAGAAGCACGGCCTCATCACAGCGGTCGACGCTCACTGCTCCGTGTCGTTCTCCCGCGCCTCGAGGCGGCGCAGGCGCTCCTCGAGCAAGGCCGTCTCCTCGGCCAGGCGCCGGATGCGCGCCTCATGGCGGCTCAGTTCGTAGCTCAACTGCACGCTGACGAGCACGAGCAGGACCAACGTGATGAAGAAGAAGAGGTTGGCCGGGATCTCGACGCCGACACGATCACTGAGCCATCTCGTCGACCCCGGGACCAGCGCGAAGAACGCGGCGACGATCGCCACGACCATCCACAGGACCGCGTACTTCTCCTTGAGGACCCCTCGCCGAAGAAGCCACAGGATGAAGACGAAGACCATCAGCGCGGCAATGGCCGCCAGCACGTTGGCGGTCACGCCTGGTCCTCCTTGTGCGCCTTCGCGCCACCCTGCAGCATCGTCACGAGCAGTGCCAGGCCCGCGCGGCCCAGATACAGCGTGGACCAGATCGCATTCTTGCTCGGTCTCCCGTACTCCCGGAAGTACATGGTGACCGGAGCCTCGCGGACGACCAGCCCGCGACGAACGGCAATAGCCAAGGAGCCGACCGTGTCACCCAAGTACTCGGCCGGGTAGTCGACGGCGAACAGGGCGATGGCCTTGGGGCCGGCAGACCGGAAACCGGAGGTCGTGTCACTGATCGGGGTGCCCGCCATGCGGCTGATCGACCACGAGAGCAACGTCATCGCCCAACGACGAGGGCCTTTGACGACGTAGGTCGAGTCCGGATGAAATCGCGAGCCGACCACGATGTCTGCCTCGTCAAGCCCGGAGATCAGCGCATCGAGTTCGGCAGGCTCGTGCTGCCCATCGGCATCAACCTGGACCATCGCCGAGTAGCCATTGCGCGCGGCATGGAGGAAGGCGGTGCGCATGGCACCTCCCACGCCGACGTTGAATGGCAAGGTCACGACGGTGGCCCCGGCGGCACGCGCGAGTTCCGCCGTACGGTCGGTCGATCCGTCGCTGACCACGAGGATGTCCGCATCCGCACGGTGCTCGCGCACTCGGGCGATGACGCTCTCGATCGAGCCTTCCTCGTTCCAGGCGGGGATCGCCACGAGGGTGCGGCCGACAGTCATGGCACGACGGTATCCGAGTCCCCCCGAACGCGAAGGGAGGCTTCCCCGCTCACGCGAGTCAGATTCGCGATTGTGGGTACCCACTAGATATGAATCAGTCGAGCGAACGTGCTCCCTCCTGGCGCTCCCTTGCTCGACGGCTCGGTGCTCCCCTCATCGAAATGGACCGTCGCCATCGCAGAAGCAGGATGGCGCGTGGCTATTTCTCCCCGAGCACCTCGCAGATTCGGGCCTGGACGCGCCGCCACACCGAGGATGACAACTTCTACTACTCGCTTACCGAGGCGAATCGCGCCGACCTCGCGCACTTGATCGCGCTGGTCACGGGGGTGTCTCCCGCGACCGTCATGACCTACCTGGACGAGATCGAGAACGACCTCGAACTGCTCCAGCATCTGGAGAGCAGGCTGTCATCGCGTCAGGACACTCGTGACGTCGAAGTCGCCTTCGGACGGCGCATCGGCTGGTACGCGTTCATTCGCATTCTCAAGCCACGAGTCGTCGTCGAGACCGGGGTGCACCACGGCGTCGGTGCCTGCGTCATCACCCGGGCGCTCATGCGCAACGCCAGGGAGGGCAGTCACGGCAGGTACTTCGGAACCGACATCGATCCGGCTGCCGGAGTCCTGTTCACCAACCCCTATTCGGCGTACGGAGAGATCCTCTTCGGGGACTCCCTCACCTCGCTTCGCGACAGTGACGCGTGCATCGACATCTTCATCAATGACAGCGATCACAGTTCGGCCTACGAGGCTGACGAGTACGCGGAGGTCTTCGACATGCTCTCGGACGCGTCACTGATCCTCGGCGACAACAGCCACGTCACGGATTCCCTGCGCTCCTTTGCCGAACGCACGGGTCGCCCGTTCGTCTTCTTCGCCGAGAAGCCCGCGGATCACTGGTATCCCGGGGCGGGCATTGGCATCTCGCCGGCGCGGATCCCACTCATGCGCGAGCCTGCAGTCACGCTGGCAGGCTGAACGCGACCTGCCTGGCGAACTCCGCCCATGTCGGGACCTGTGCCGGCGTGACCTCGGACCGCAGGCCCGAGAGGGCGCCGGGGATCGCGTAGTCGACGAACATGCCGACCAAGTCCTCATGCCTCATGGACGGCACTCGGCGGGCGCCACGGCCCTGCATGACCTCCCCGGCAGGCTGCACCCCGTCGTAGATCACCGGCGTGCCCATGCGGATGGCCTCGAGCACAGGGATCCCGTAGCCCTCGGTGCCAATCGACAAGAACACGCTCGACTCGTTCAGCAGGTCGAGAACGTCCCCGTCCGCTGCGCCCTGGACCCACCGAATCGGTAGACCATCGGCGATCGCCTGGCAAACGGCGGAGTTGATCGACTCATCGGACGCTGACGGGCTGCCCACGAACAGCAGGTCCGCCTGAACGCCGTGATCGGATACCGCCTCGATGAACGCATTGAGGATCTCCAGGGGCATCTTGCGCGCTTCCATGGTCCCCAGGCGGGTGAATAACGGTCGCGCGGGCGGCCTTCCCTCACGGATCGCCAGATGATCTCCGCCGGGATGCGCGACGGAGATCGGCAGGCCAGGATCCCGTCGAAGGCGGGTGATGATGCTGTCGCGGGAGTAGTCGCTGATGCAGACGACCGAGTCGGCGGCCGCGAGATGGCGGAAGTACTCGCTCACCCATGCCGCCGACCCTGGCTTGAAGCGGTAGTTCGCCGGCTCACTCATCGGCAGGGTGTCGTAGCCGATCATCGCGGTCGGTGTGCGTCCGATGAAGGACTCGAACCGTTCCAGGACCGAAGGCAGGTAAGAGACCTCGGGCAGCAGCCAAGCGTCATAGGTCGCGACGAGCTCCTCGCGGTCGATACGCGGGAGGTCGAGGCTGTCCAGATGATCACGAACCAGGACGCGGAGGTCGGCCTGCGGATCGCGCGGCTCGAACGGAATCGACAGCAGGACGCCCGCCTGCGCGGGACTCAAGGGGGAGAGGTGATCTCCGACCGGAACAACGAAGTCGGCGACGACCTCATCAGATGGCCAGTCCGTCGCCAGGTACTGAAGCACGCGCTGAATCCCGGATCCATAGGTGTCGGTCACGAACTGCTCGATGTCGATTCCGACGCGCATCAGGACTGCCCCCGCCCTGGAGTCGTGGCTACCTCGGTCAGCAGTCCGAGCAGCTGCTCGGCGTACCGACGGGGGGACTTGCGCTCCAGGTACTCACGGCGAAGCTGCTCGCGCTCGTCGTGCGAGATCGGGTTCGCGAGTCGATGCTCGATCGCCTCGGCGACCATCACCGGACTGACGTAATCGGGCAGTCGGTCCACGTAGGCGGGGGTGTCGACATCGACCGCCAGTCCATTGCTGGCGATGCTCGGCGTGCCGAAGGCCGCGAGATCGCTCAGGGGTCCGCTGACGCCCAGCAGCGGGCCGATCCGCAACTGCACGCCAACGTCGATCGCAAGCAGGTAGTCGCGGAACTGGGCGTCGTCGACGAAACCCGTGATCGAGAAGTTCGCGACGCCGGCCTCGCGCGCGCGACGAGTCAGCGTCGCGATCTCGTCGGCACTCGCGGCACCGACGAGATGAAGGCTGACGCGGTGCCCCCACTGACTGAGCCAGGCCGCGGCCTCGACGACCACATCGGTCATCTTGGTGCGCACGTCGACGAAACCGAAGGACGCCAGGTGCACCGTGCCCGCGAAGGCTCCGTCGTCGAAGCCGAGGCGTCGTCGAGCAGCCGAGCGGTGCTCGGGTGTGAGGTGTTCCTCGCGCGGGGTCCGCTGATTGGCGAAGGGAAGCAGCCGGGGGGTGACGCCAGTCTCCGCGGCGATCCTCGGAGCAGCGGACGGCGAGTGGAGGATCAGCATCCGAGCGCGGCGTGCAACCTCCCAGAAGCCCGTGTTCTGGAGGAGGCGCATGTCGTCGATCTGGTCATCCAGCGGTGGCCGCAGGGCGCGCTCGCCTGTGCCGCGCAGCATCAGTTTCTCGACGCCGCCTTGGCCCCGCAACGCCATGTACATCTCGACCAGGCGGGTGTCGTGGGACACGACAACCGAGTCGACATGCTCGATCACTTCGAGAAATGGCAGGTGGAAGTGGCTGTTGCCCACCACCGAGACGAAGACGTCGTCCTTAGCGGACAGCGCGTCGGCGACCCCCGCTGACCGGATGCGAACGCCCTCGGGTGCGCTGCCCGCAACGTCGGCATCCGCTGTCGTGTACACCGTGACGTCGCATAGTCGCGCGAGCTCAAGGGTCGTGGTCGTCGAGAAGTCGGCCACTCCCGTGCGCTGCGGAGCCCACGGCGTGCCGATGCCGACCCGAAGCGGGCGCCCCCCGACATAGACCGCAGCGGCTGGCAGATCCACGCCCGTGGCGCGGACGTGAGCGCGGATCTTCGACCCGATGACCTCCTCGAGGACACCGTGGCGGTGCTGGTTCAGCGTCCGCAGCTCGCGCGCGTGTGTCGCGGATCTGCCACGGTGACGCCGGATCGCGCGTTCCATGCTCGCCGGACTGGCCGGGTCGGCAAGGTACGACCCGCTCCCGATCAGCTCACGGTGCGCAGGAATATCCGAGGCCACCACGGGTGCACCTGAGCGCAACGCCTCGATGATGGGCAACGACAGCCCCTCGTCGAAGGAGGCGACGACGACGAGACTGGCGCGAGTCAGGAGCTCGTCCATCTCCTCGTCGTTGAGCCTGCCGACAGTGGTTGCCTCGCCCGGTCGCATCGCTGCCCAGATCGACAGATGGTGCACCAGGGCCTCGTGCCCCGACATGCCCATGACGACAACATCGCGAGGCTCCGCGGAGCCGGCAGTCGCGGCTCCGATCGCGGCGAGTGCGCCGAACGTGTTCTTGCGCGGCTCGTCACCTGTCATAACGACGATCGGCCCGGTTCGCCCCGCGGACGACTCCATGCCGCTTCCGGTCATGACATCGCGAGGCCACGCGACGACCGCTCGGTCCGCGTCAGGTCCATCGAAGGAGCGCCCGAGGATCGTGGCGAGCTCTGCGCGGGCAAGGTGCGAGATGCACACGAAGTCGTCGTAGCAGCGCAGTCCGTCGAGCGCGGCCGCGTAACCGATCCTCGACGCAGGGTCGCGCAGGTACACGGTCGGGTAGTGAAGGGGGATGAAGTCGAAGACGACCGCGATCTTGTGCGCGGTGGAGTGCAGCAGCGTCACAATCGGCTCGGCGCTCGCGGTCATCGGTGACGGCTGCACGAGAACGCTGTACGACGCGACGGTGCGCTCGTCCACATGCGTGACCTGGGTGCACTCGCCGACGAGCTCCGCCGCAAGCTCGTCGAGGCCGGGATCGACGAGCAGTACCAGTCGTGAATCGCCCACGGAGTCACGCGCACCCAGCAGTGCTGCCCTAGCGAATCGGCCGATTCCGCGGGGACCGAGAGTCGAGGTCTGCAGGCATCGGGCATCGAACAGCACCCGATTCCCGCCAGCCCAGTGCTTGCCTGCCGGTCGGTTCGCGATGGCCAGTCTCTGCCTCAGCGCGTCTGCCGTGCGCCCCAGCTCGTCATAGAGGTTGTCGGTACGCCGTTCGAGAAGTTCGTCCGTGTCATAGGGACCAGCGGCGAGCCAGGCGCGAGCACCAGCGGCGTCGGTCGTGGTGAAGGCGTGCACGTTCAGTCCCGCCGACGGAGGGTCCGGCATTCCCAGCGGGACGATCCAGTCGACGACGTCGGCGGGTGGAACGCCCAGGTACGCCGGGTCGATCCGCTCGACCATGTTGGCGGTGACCAGCCGCAGGTGACGGCGTCGGATGATCGCCGCCTCCACCCCAGGAGGCAGGTGACGAACCGCCTGTCGTGCCCGGAACGCGGCCACGGCCTTGGCCTTGCCCAGCGACGACGACCTTCCCTCTCGGGCGGTGGTCATGTCTCGTGCCAGAGCGCCCGGGGGTTCTGGAGGAGGAGTTGGTCGTAGGCGACCATCGCCTCCGCAATCTGGGGGAACGACTTCGTGCGCTGCCAGCCGAGATCGCGCACCGCCTTGCTGCTGTCGCCCCGCAGCACGCTCGGGTCAGTTGTACGCCTGAGATCCTCCCGCGTACGAACGTGATCGTTCCAGTCGGCAACGCCCGCCGCAGTGAAGGCCAGTTCGAGGAAGTCGCGCAACCAGTTGACCTCACCGGTTGCCAGCACGAAGTCATCCGGGCGCTCGGCATCCATCATCAGCTTCATGCCGCGGACGTAGTCCGGCGCCCAGCCCCAGTCTCGGCAGACATCGATGTTGCCAAGCTCGAGCACATCCAGTCTGCCAGCGGCAATCTGCGCTGCGGCCTCGGTGATCCGTCGGGTGACGAAACCGCTGCCGCGCAACGGCGACTCGTGGTTGTACAAGATCGCGGCCGACGCGAAGAGTCCGTCGCGCGAACGAGCCTCGGCGATGAGTTCGAGAGTGCGAGCCTTGGCGATCGCGTACGGGGTACGCGGAGCTCGAGGGGTCGTCTCGTTCTGTGGAGAGATCTCGCTGCCCTCGAAGACGGTCCCGGATGCGGCCTGGACGAACCGGCACTCGCGTCCGGGACCGATCTCGCGCATGACCGCGAGGATGGTCTCTACGGCACCCACATTGACCAGGTGTGTCATCTCCGGATTGTTGACCGACTCCATGATCGAACTGACGCCGCCGAAGTTGTAGATCTGATCGGGATGGGTGTCCAGGAGCGCGTCGCGAAACACGGTGGCGTCGCCGAGATCGCATTCGACAACCGTGACCGCCGGGGCGTAACGAAGCAGCACGGACGCATCGGTGCCCGGCTTCACCAGACCGACAACGTCGACATCTTCGGCAATGAGTAACTGCGACAGCAGGATGCCGTCCTGGCCGGCCGCACCGGTGATGATCGCGCTGGTCATGGTCGTGTGGCCGGGCCGGAGCCTAGAACTGCCCTTCCTTGGCGCCCTCGAGGCGGGCGATGTCGGCGTCGACCATCAGCGTGGCCAGTTCAGGTGGAAGCACCGTGGCCTCCCACCCGAGCTTGTCCTTGGCCTTGCTGGCATCTCCGATGAGCTGGTCGACCTCGGTGGGTCGCAGGAACTTCGGGTCGAACTTCACGTAGTCCTCCCACTTGAGGCCAACGTGATCGAATGCAAAGAACAGAAAGTCCCGGATCGTGTAGGCGGTTCCGGTAGCGAGGACGAAGTCCTCGGGAACGTCTGCCTGGAGCATCCGCCACATGCCGTCGGTGTACTCGGGCGCGTAGCCCCAGTCGCGGATGGAGTCCAGGTTCCCCATCCACAGTTCGGTGCTGATGCCCTTGACGATATTGGCCACGCCGATCGTGATCTTCCTCGTCACGAAGGTCTCGCCGCGACGAGGCGACTCGTGATTGAACAGCTGGCCGTTCACGGCGAACAGGTCGTAGGCCTCACGGTAGTTCCGGGTGATCCAGTAGGAGTAGACCTTCGCGACGCCGTAGGGACTGCGCGGATAGAACGGGGTGTCCTCGTTCTGCGGCGGCGGGCTGGCACCGAACATCTCGCTGGTGCTTGCCTGGTAGAAGCGAATCGACTTGTCAGTGCTGCGGATCGCCTCGAGCAGATTGAGCGTGGACACGCCCGATGCCTGGGCGGTGTACGCGGGCTCGTCGAAGGACACTCGAACGTGCGACTGGGCGGCGAGGTTGTAGACCTCGTGCGGCCTGATGTCGACCATCAACTGCTGCATTCGCGCGGCGTCGGTGACGTCTCCGTAATGCAGATGGAGGTTCTTGCCAGGAATGTGCTCGTCGTGATGCAGGTGGTCGATACGGCTGCGATTGAAGGTCGACGAGCGCCGGACCAGCCCGTGGACCTCGTATCCCTTCTGCAGGAGCTGCTGAGCCATGTACGAGCCGTCCTGACCGGTGACACCGGTGATGAAGGCACGCTTTGCCTCGGTCAAGATTCCTCCGGCCCCAGATCCGCTGACTGACGAATTACGTCTGCGACAGCCTACCGCCTCCCTAGACTGCGATCGTGAGTCTCGTGCTCGGCGTGATCCCGTCGTACCGGCCGAATGGACCAGCCCTGCTCGACCTTCTCGATCTGCTGATCGCGCAGGGCATCGAGGTGTTGATCGCCGACGATGCAAGCCCGGTCGAGACGCGAGCCACGCTCGATGAGGCGGCGGATCGAGGTGCGGTCGTCGTTCGCCACGATCAGAACCGCGGCATCGCGCGCAGCCTCAACGACGGACTTCGCAGAGCGAGCGCCTCGGGTACACCCTGGCTCCTGACGGTCGACCAGGACTCGACGCTGTCCCATGACTACGTCGAGCGAATTGTCGCTGCCGCCGACCGTGCTGTTGCCGTCCTCGGCCCGCACGCCGTAGGGGCGGTCGGAGCGGGATCGATCGACGACGACAGCGGCGCACTCAGCTATCCCGTTCGGTCGGTCGGCGGACTGCCCTGCACCGAGGAACTCATCCAGTCGGGCACCCTGTGGTCAGTGGCCGCCCTGAACGCCATCGGCGGTTTCGACGAGTCACTGGGGATCGACGGTGTGGATGCGGCTGCCTGCGTTCGGCTTCGAGCATCGGGCCGGCGCCTGATCCTCGCGACCGGGTTGTCGCTGGGACATCGGGTGGGCGAGGGGCGCCAGGTCACCGTCCTCGGTCGCAGCGTGCTGGCATCAGGACACAGCCCCGAGCGCCGAACGACGATGGTGCGCAACCGATTGCGCCTTGCTCCCGAGGAGTTCGCGCAGTCCCCCGTCCACGCATTCCGCACCTTGCGACGGGTGGCGATGAGCACCATCCTCGCCGCGACGATCGAGGATCAGCGCTGGGCCAAGGTCAAGGGCAGTGCGCGCGGATTGCTTCCGCGCCGCGTCTGTAAGCCGGACCGGTAGCGTTCGCCGCATGAAGGGAATCATCCTCGCGGGCGGCACCGGCAGCAGGCTGTGGCCGGTCACGAAAGGCGTGAGCAAGCAGCTCCTGCCCGTCTACGACAAGCCGATGATTCACTATCCGCTGGCGACACTCATGGCCGCGGGACTTCGCGAGATCCTCGTGATCACCACACCCGAGGACTCCGAGTCCTTCTCACGGCTTCTGGGCGACGGGTCGCCGCTGGGCATGTCGATCCAGTACGCCGTCCAGCCTCGCCCGGAGGGACTTGCTCAGGCCTTCCTCATCGCCGAGTCATTCCTCGCGGGAGACCAGGCTGCGCTGATCCTCGGCGACAACCTCTTCTACGGACCGAGCCTGGGCCGCAAGCTTGCCGCGCTGACGCATCAGGTCGGGGCTCACGTGTTCGCCTACGAGGTGGCCGATCCCACCGAGTACGGCGTCGTGGAGTTCGACGAGTCCGGTGTCGCGCTGTCGATCGAGGAGAAGCCCGTGCAGCCGCGAAGCAACTACGCGGTTCCCGGCCTGTACTTCTACGACGAATCGGTCGTCGACGTCGCGAAGTCGATCGCGCCGAGCGCGCGGGGCGAGCTCGAGATCACCGCGGTCAATGACCACTACCTGCAACGCGGTTCCCTCAGTGTCACCGTGCTCGAGCGCGGAACCGCATGGCTCGATACGGGGACCTTCCGATCGCTTCAGGACGCGGGCGAGTTCGTTCGCGTGATGGAGGACCGCACCGGAACCAAGGTCGGCTGCATCGAAGAGATCTCCTGGCGCAACGGATGGATCACATCGGCCGACCTGAGTGCGCTTGCGGAGCCGCTGCTCAAGAGCGGGTACGGCGACTACCTGCTGAGGCTGGCCGGCCAGACGAAGAAGTAGTTGTAGTTGTCGTGATTCGCGAGGTGATAGCCCTGGCGAATCAGTAGTTCTACTGTGCTCCCGCCCACGAGCGGGATGCAGTGGCCGAAGGCCTCGACGATCATCGCCTTCGGGTAGAGCTCCACAGGTGCATCGCGGAAGAAAGCCTCGAGCACGGGGAACTCGTATCCCTCGATGTCGATCTTCATCACGGACACTGCCGACACGTCGCTCTCGGAAAGCAGGTCGAGCAGCGGCCGGCACTGCACGGTGATCGTCACGTTGTCCTCGCGGAGAGTCCATCGTCGCTGGTCCACGACCAGGCTGCTGCCGGCGCGGTTGCCCGCGACATTGAGCATGAGTTCCCGCTCCTCGACGACGGCGCCGGCAGCGACTTCATAGAGGCTCAGCCTGCTCGCGTCCAGGGAGTTGAGCTCGACATTCCGCCTGATCTTGGCCGTGCTGTATGGGTCCGGCTCGATAGCCACCACCCGAGCATCGGGAAACTCGTGCAGGACCAGGCATGAGTAGATGCCCTGATTCGCGCCGATGTCGATGAAGGCACCACCGGAGGTCAGGTGTTCGCGCAGGAAAGCGAAGCAGTCCTCGTCGACCACGTTCTGCGCGTAGGAACGATCGAGTTGCTCGTCCATGTCGAGGTGAAGGGTGAGATCAACTGCCGGGACGTAGTGATCCTCGAAGCCCAGTGACACCGGGTTAGCCGGATCGGGTATGCGCTCCAGATGCAGCCGCATGTGCAGAGCCCGCTCGAAAAAGCGCTGCGTGGATTCGTACACCTGCTGCTTCATTCGTCTCCCTTGGCGCGCTGCTCCCGGGTGTCCCCGATTCTGCGTGCGGGCACGCCGGCGATTATCGAGTACTCGGGGAAGCTCTTCGTCACGACGGCCCCGGCAGCAACAATCGAGTTGCTGCCGATCGTCACTCCGCCGCTGATGATCGCGCCGGCGCAGACCCACACGCCCGTGCCGATCACGATGTCGTACCCCTGGGACGGAACCTCGCGGGACCCGCCACCCCAGCTGCCGTCGTCGTTCTCGGGATGAACCGAAACACGCATCCCGTCAGCGAAGTTGTGACGACCGGTGATGATCATGACGTTGGGAGACAAGATGGTCCGATCACCGATGGTGATTCGCCCGCTCGACACGTTCAAGATCGCGTTGGCCAACGCGACGCGGTCCCCGATCTTCACCCTGCTCGCGTCACCCATGACCACATGAGTATCGAGCGCGAACCTCAGTATTGGCGTCAGAACCTTGCGGGCCAGCGGGCGGAAGGTCGTCCAACGCATGGCCGGGAGTCTAGTCGGAACTGCTAGCGTGAAGGTTCGCGAGCGTGATGAGGAGAGTGTGTGAACACGGACGACATCGCAGATGCGGAACGGCGCGAAAGCCTCGGCCGGATTCTCACGGATCGATCAGTCGTCATCGATGTCGGCGCCAATCGCGGCCAGTTCGCCAAGCAACTCCTGAGCGAAGTGAGCTGCTCGATCATCTGCTTCGAGCCTGGTGATGAGGCGTTCGCAGATCTGACCGACTACGCATCGACGGACCCGCGCATCACGCCAGTGAAACTGGGAGTGTCAGACACCACCGGCACCGTCGACTTCTTTATCTCCGAGAGTGACCTCGGATCCAGTCTCCTGACACCGGTCCCCGACCAGTCGTCAAAGTGGGCAACGCTGTCGGCTCCCACGACTATTTCGGCCACTCGACTCGACGACTACATCGAGGACAACGGCGTCGGCTTCGTTGACCTGCTCAAGACCGATTGCCAGGGCGCGGACCGACAGGTCATCGAGTCCGCCGGCCGTTTTCTGGATCCCGATCACATTGGGGCCCTCCTCGTGGAACTGAACTTCCACGCGTTCTACGAGAACCAGGACTCCGTCGGCTCGATCTTCGAACTGGCGCACGCCCGCGGATACTTTCCCGCCGCCATATTTCGTCACGTGAACCGTGAGGGCTGGCTGTGGTGGGCGGACGCCCTGTTCCTGCCCAGTCGCCCTCCCTTTTCCACTCAGTAGAGAAGGAAACGTCCCGGTCGGCCTCTAGGTGCCGCGCAGCCGACCGCGCATGCGCCGCAGCGGAGCGGTCGCTCGCCAGGTGCGACTCGACAGGATCGACGACAGCGCAGCCGCATCGGCCGCTGCAGCATCGGCGCCAACGGCGCTGGTCGCGATCTCCGGCATCCTCGTGATCTGCTCGAAGAAGACCACCAGCCGGGCGGCAAAGTCCGCCCATGTGTGACGCGCGATCGCATCGCGCAATAGCTTCACGCGCTCCTCGCGCGCGGTGGCGTCCGACAGCAGGCTGACCAGGTCCGCGGCGTGCTTGTCGAGTGACCACGTGGCCGGCAGTCCACCGACTCCCGAGATCTCACGCAGCGGACCGAAGTCGGTGAACACCGTCGGCGTGCCGAGAGCCGCGGCCTCGTACGGAACGAACCCGAACCCCTCGGCGCTGGTCGGGTAGAGCACGACCGTGGCGTTCGCGAGCAGCCATTCCCGGCTCGCGGACGAGATGTGGCCCAGTGAGTGGATCCGCCCGCGCAGATCCAGGTGGCGAGCGATGAGGTCGTCCTCGTCCTTCTTCGAACTGCTGCCCTTGACGTGCAGGCCCGCGAGGACGAGGTCGCAGGGCTGTCCCGCCTGCAAGGCGCGCTGCCAGGTCTTAATCGCGAAGTCCCGGTTCTTATGCTGGAAATCGTTGCCCAGCACGGCGACAAAACGCTTGCCCCCCAACGACTTCACGACCGCGGCGAGATCCTCGCCGGGCTCGGGCGGGGCCGACTCCTGGGTGATGTGATCAAGCCCGAGCGGAAGGGCCAGGACGCGCTCGGGCTCCAGGCGAGGCACCTCGGACATCAGTCGGTGCGCGACATCCGCGCTGATTGTCGTGATGCCGTCAACGCTGAGCGCGATCCTGCGTTGCAGCGATCGGTAGGCGTGCCACGCCTGCTCGGAACCGTGGTACCTGGGGATGTCGTAGGCGATCAGGTCGAGGTAGGTGGTCACGATCCGCGCCCCGAGCTTGCGCGCATCGGCGATGTTGCTCCGGCCGTCGATCTGGTTGGGATACCACACGACGTCGGACATCTGCGCCGCCTCCTCGACGGGAACCATGCGCACCTTGGGAAGCTCGGTGAGGTGCGCGGCGTACGACGGCAGCTCGGCAAGTCCGACGAGGCGGATCTCGGTCACGGCATCCTGACCGGCGAGGGCCGCCAGGGCCGCGGTCGTCAGGACCTGCGCGCCGGTCTCGAACGGACCCAGCCAGGTGACGTCGACGGTGATCGTCAGATGGCCGGCCTTCGGCCGGTAGTGCCGCAGCGCGCCGTGGTGCGAACCGCTGGGGTCATCGGCCTCGGCCACGTCGACAGCTGCCGGTCCCATGATCGACTCGGCGCGCAGCACGTCGGAGCTGCCCGTGACCCACCAGTCGTGCCACAGGCCGCGCTCCGACGCCCGGGCCAGCCACTGCGCGAGCGCGATCGGATCGTCCGGATCGATCGGTCCGACGAGGTCCTCGACGTCGGTCGCGATCGCCACGACGGGGCCGGCCGGCGCCGCAGCACGCAGCCACTGCTCGTGGCCCTTCGGGCCGCCGACGAGCGAGACGGACGCGATGCGGACGTCGGAGTCGATGCGCGCGGTGAACTCGCTGAGGCGGTCCATCGTGAGCAGCGCGGGATCACCGACGACGATCAGCGTCCGTCCACGCCGCGAGCGAATGGTCTCGGCCATCACAGGGCCTCGTAGATCCTGGGCAACTGCGGGTTGAGTGACGGTGAGTAGTACGGATCGACGGGGAACTCCTTCGACCAGCGCTCGGCGAACAGGCGACTCTCCGCGGAGTCGGACTTCTTCCTCGCCATCGTCGCGCCTTCATAGTGGGTGAAGTGGGCGTAGGGCGTCCACGCTACGCGATGACCGGCCGCATGCGCCCTGAGGCAGAAGTCCACGTCGTTGAAGTCCTTGGCGAACGCCGCATCGAATCCATCGAGCTCGTCGAACACCGAGGCACGAACGAGCATCGCCGCTGCCGTGACCGCGAGGTAGTTCCTCGGGGTCAGCGTCGAGCCGAAGTAGCCCGGCTCCTTGCCGGCCTTGCCTATCCAGCAGTGCGTAGGCCCGCTCGGCAGCAGCACCATGCCGACGTGCTGGAGCCGGCCGTCGGGGTAGGTCAGTCGGCAGCCGACGATTCCGACTCCGTCGATCTGGCCGATCTCCAGGAGGCGGGTCACGGGATTGTTCTCGGCAACGGTGGTGTCGTCGTTCAGGAGCAGCAGGTAGTCGCCGGTTGCGGCAGCGCGTCCGACGTTGATCGCCTCGGAGAAGTTGAACGAGTCGGTGGAATAGACCACGTGGCGCAGCGTGTGCTTGCCGTGAACATCCACGTGCACGTCGGGAATTACTCCGGTCGTCACCACGATGATCTCCATCGTGGCGTCAGTCTCGTGCTCGATGAGCGAACGCACGGCATCGTCGACAAACCGCCCGTTCCCCCGCAGGTTCCGGGTGCCAATCGTGGGAATGATCACCGAAACGACGGGATCGCCCTGCACTCGCGGATGAACCTCGTTCAGACCCGGGACGCGGCTAGGTCCGACCGAACCGCCGGCGAAGGTCCTGTCCACGTGCTGCTGCTGAACGCGGGCGGCCGCCTCCTGGGCCCAGGGCTTTGCGTCGATGGACATCGCGGTGGACTCGCTCCACGCTCGCCAGTGGTACAGCGGCCGGGGCAGGTGGACCACTCGCTTCAGCTCGGGCAGGAGCCGAAGCGCCAGGTCGAAATCCTGCGCTCCGTCGACCTCGCTGCGCAGTCCACCCATGGCACGCACCCGATCGGTCCGGAAGATCGTGAAGTGGCATAGGTACATCTGGGTGAGCAGGAGCTCGGGTGAGAAGTCCGGCTTGCAGTACAGCTCGAAGTGCTCTCCCTTGAAGTCCACCTTGTCCTCGTCGGAGTAGATGGCGTCCGGGAATGCGTTCGCCTCAAGGGCTCGCGAGAAGGTGTCGACGCAACGCACGTCGAGGATGTCGTCATGGTCGAGCATGCCCACATAGCGACCGGTGGCCGACTCGAGTGCCGCGTTGAGCGCGGAGGAGATTCCGCCGTTCACCTTGGTAATCAACAGAACTCGGTCATCGCCGCGATGTACTGCCAGGAACTCGTCGAGGAAGGTCGTCACGTCGGAATGCGTCGATCCGTCGTTGGCGATGACCAGCTGCCAGTTGCGAGCCTGCTGCGCCACAACCGACTCCAGGCATTCGCGAAGGAACTTCACGGGCGGGTTGTAGACCGGCACGATGATCGAGATGGTTGTCAGGTAGCTGGTCGTGCCGGGAAGGACGGTGGTTGCGTCGGCCAGCCACGCCTTGTACTGCTTGCCGACGTTGCGCTCGTGAACCTTGCGCTTCACCCAGCGCTTGACTCGACCGGCACGTCGCTTCGCCCGGATGAGCGGATTGGTCTCGGCCACCATGTCAGGTGATGCGGATCTCGGCGGGGAGCTTGACGAAGCCCTGGCCGATCTCCCCCGAGGGGCTGCGTACCGCGAACTCCACGGCGTCGTTCCACGAGTCGAGCAGGCGCGAGCCGGAGTCGTCGAAGACGTCGATGTGAACGCGGTAGCGGCCCGGAAGCAACGGGTTTGACGTCAGCGCGAGCTCAACCACGTGGTCACCGGTGTCGACGGTTCCTAGGTCGATGTCCTGCTGATGGTTGCTGATCATCGTCACCAACGGACCGGACTCGTGCTGCAGGGCGATGCGGAAGTTTGGCCCCACGACCGGCTTGGCCGCCGAGATGCCCAGCCGGACCTGAAAGGTGGTCCCCGTCTCCGCATGGCCGATGGCCGTGCCGTCGACGTCGACGATTGCGGCGGTGCGAACCCGGATCGACTGGTCTCCCGCGCGCAGGCCACCATCATCGTCGTCACGCAGTGCCTGCACCATGGGGTTCCGGGCGGCTTCCTCGGAGTTGACCTTGCGCAGATACGCGGCGATCGTGTCGACCGCGGGTCCGCGCTCTTGCATCTCACCGCGCTCAAGCCAGGCGATCTCGTCGCACAGGCCCTCGAGCTGACCCAGGCCGTGGCTGACCACGACGATCGTTCGACCCGAGCGACGCAGCGCGTAGAGGTGGTCGAAGCACTTGCGCTGGAACTCCTCGTCGCCCACGGCGAGGACCTCGTCGACCAGCAGCACGTCGGGCTTCATGTGAACAGCAACGGAGAATCCCAGGCGCACGTACATGCCGCTCGAGAAGTGCTTGACCGGGTCGTTGATGAAGTCGCCCAGGCCGCTGAAGTCGATGATCTCGTCGGTGACCTCGGCGATCTCGCGCTTCGGCAGGCCCAGGATGGAGCCGTTGAGCGAGATGTTCTCGCGGCCGGTCATGTCGGGGTGGAATCCCGCGCCGAGCTCGATCAGCGAGGCCACGCGGCCCACGGCATTGATCGAGCCCTCGGTCGGGCGGTAGATGCCGCCGATCATCTTCAGCAGGGTCGACTTGCCCGAACCGTTGTGGCCGATCAGCCCGTAGACGCTGCCCTTGGGAATCTGGAGCGTGACGTTGCGGACCGCCCAGAAATCCTCGGGTCGTCGCGACCGCCCGCGGACGATCCGCTCCTTGAGGCTGTTCCGGCGGTCGGTATGGCGCATGAAGCGCTTGCCCACGCCCTCGAGGTCGACTGCGATGTCGGTCACAGCAGTTCTCCGATGTCCTCGCTGGACCTGTTGAAGACTACGAAGCCTGCCCAGAACACCAGGAATCCGCCGACGAGCAGGCCGATGATCGCCAGCGCCGATGGAGCAACGAGGGAGTACATCGCATCGTGCATGCTCTGCACGTACCACGACATCGGGTTGAGCTTGATGACCCAGGCGAGGATCTCGTTCTGACTGTCGACCATGCTGATCGGGTACAGCACAGGCGTGAGGAAATAGAGGGCGCCGAGCACGACCGTGACGATGTACATGACGTCACCGAACCGCGCATTGATGATCGACAGCATCAGGCCGATGCCCTGCGCGAAGAGCATCGTGCCGATAAGGATCGGGATCGCGAGCAGCCAGGTCCACGAGATGTTCCGCAGGAACAAGAACATGACGACGAGGACGAGAACCTCGAGAAGCACTTGGATCAACTGCACGATCGACGCACCGATGATCGGCGTCCACGCCGGGAACTGCACCTTCTTGAGCAGCTCGCCGTTCGACTTCAGCTGGGTCATCGACAAGGTCAGCAGGCTGGAGAACAGATTCCACGTCACCAGTCCGGTGAACAGGAACGCTGCGTAGGAAGAGCCGTTGCCGTTCCCCAGTGGCGGAGCTTCGATCCGGAACACCGTGCTGAAGACCGCGGCGAAGATCACGAGCGTTGCCAGCGGCTGAATCAACGACCAGGCCCAGCCCAGGACGCTCGACCGGTAGCGGGTGGCGAAATCGCGCTGCGCGAAGGCCTGGACGAGCGCGCGCTGCTGGTACAGCGCGCTCAGCACGGCGCTTGAACCCTCGGCGTCATAGTGGGGTGCAGTCTATCCTTGCGGTGCGGATCGACCCGCGACCCGAACACCACGGAGGACACCGATGTCGACCCCCTCACGCACCCGCCTCACGGCTGTCGCGAGCACCCTCGTGGCCGGACTCCTCGTCGTGGCAGCGGTCGCCGCCCCCGGCGCCCAGGCCAAGACCAAGCGCCCCGCCCCCGTGATCGCGGCCGCGAACGGCACGGTCGGCATCGCCGAGACCGTGACGGTCGTTGCCGCGAGCCTGGCCAACCAGACCGTGACGCTGCTGTTCTCCCTCAACGGGACCTCGATCGTCCAGCAGCCGGTGACCCTCAACGCGCAAGGCGGCGGCAGCATCCAGATCACCCCGCCGGCCGCGGGAGCGTGGACCATCACCGGAGTCGGCGCCCTGGCCTCGGCCGCTCCGCTCAACATCACCGTGTCGCCGATCACCACGACAACCGTCCTGTCGTCGGTGAACCAGGCTCAGGCGGGCGTGGCTACGACGATGACGATCCAGGTCGAGTCGAATGCCGGTAACTACGTGCCCGCGGGCAGCGTGGTCATCGGCAATGGCGCCGGCGTGACCTACGGAACCGCGGCGCTCGTCGGTTCGGGAAGCGGGCTGGCGACGACGTCCTTCAGCTGGACACCTCCGTCGCCCGGCGTCTTCCCGGTCGTGGCGACGTATCAGCCTGCAGCCGGTCTCGGCGGCACGGCGAATGCCGTCGGGTCGTCGAGCAGCGACAGCATCCAGGTGCTTGCGACCGTGCCCTTGGTGACCCTGCGCCTGCCCACGGTGTTCGTGATCGGAGCGCCGGTGACCATGACCGCGGTCATCTCGAACCCGCAGCTCACCGGATCCGCGGCTTTCCTCAACACCATCAACGGAACTCAGACCGGCATCTCCGGGTCGATCCCGCTGTCGGGAAGCCAGTCGTCGATGGTCTGGACGCCAACCGCACTCGGTAACCAGTCCATCACCGCAGACTTCTCCGCGTCGAACGCCAACACGAGCGGCAGCAGCACTCAGGCGATCGTGGTCCAGCCGCTCGGCGCGCCGGATCCGATGTCGGTGTCGGGCAATGGCCTTGGCGTGCTGCGCGTGAACGTCCCCGTGACGGCAGGGACCTCGCAGCGGATTGCCATCAGCACGAGTTCGGGATCCGGGGCAGCGGTCAACCTCAGCGAGGGTGGCCCGTGCCTGCTCGTCGGCGGAACACTCGTGACGCCGTCATCCCCGGGCACCTGCATCCTCACGGCGAGTTCGCCGGGCGGCGCGCAGTTCAGCGCCAACACGGCGAGCTTCGTCATCAACGTGACGAGGGCCTAGCTCAGGCGCTGCCGCGGCCCTTGAGCCGGCGCAGCGGAGCCGTGACCTTCCACGAACGCGTGTTCGTCAGGAAATCCAGCTCCTGACGCAACGCGACCGCCGCCGCCTTGTGCGCGGTGACCTCGGCCTGCAGATCGTCCGCGTGCAGGACGACGAACGAGCGGATGCCCAAGAACCCCTCGATCGAGTCACTCGCGTCGACGACGGTCAGGCAGACCTGCGCGTGCTCACCGACGAGACCGTCGCCGAGCGGCAGCGAGACGACCGAGCCGAGATAGACCTCCTCGCGCAGCGGCCCGCCCGGGCCCGTCGCCTCGATTGTTGCCACGCCGGGCATCGACCGCGTCGAGAGCAGGAGCGTCAGCGGCCCGCCCACGGGCCTGGTGAAACGGAAGTCCACGCGACGGCCCGGGCGGAGCTCGTTTCCCCACACCTGTGGCGAGCCGAACGTGCCGATGAGAGCGGCGTCGACAACCTCGAAGTCGCGGTCCCCGCGCGGCTGGTTCAGCAGCGGCGTGCGGCCATCGGACTGCAGATGTGCCAGGTACTGATCGGCGTGACCGGTGTCCGGAGCGGGTGAGCCGGTGGCGAGCATGTATTCACGGCCGAGCTCGATCTGTGGAAACACAACACTCCTCGATTCCATCGAGGCCGCGCGCGCGACCTCAGCCGTCATGACATCCGCCACGTGCTGCCACGTGATGGGCGGGTCGTCGTCCGCCGCGATACGCGCCTCAAGAACGGCGCGGGCGTCCAGATCCAGTGCCTTCTCCTCGATCGCCGCGACGAAGGCATCGAGGTCATTCGACGGGAAGTACACGGCCAGATCCCGGCCCGCCTCCGGGAGCGAGGAGTTCTGGGCAACGATCGCGACCTTGCCGAAGGCAAGGCTCTCCGTGACGGGCAGCCCCCAGCCTTCGTAGTTGGACGGGTAGATCGTGAACTCGCAATGCGCGTAGAAGCGGGCGAGATCGGCGTCGCTCACGCTCGTGGACAGGACGCTGAGCTTGCCGTCGAGACCGTCCGTGTCGACGTACTCGCGCAGGAACTCGCCCGCATGCCAGCCCAGACGGCCGACGCACACGAGGTCGGGGACCGCGTCCGGGCCATGCCGGTCGAGGAGGCGCTGCCACGCGCGCAGGGCGAGCAGGTGGTTCTTGCGGGACTCCACCGTCCCGACGAACAGGACGAAGGGGCGGGGCCAGGGATTCAGCTGTGTGTCGAACAGCGCGGGATCCAGGCCGCCAGGCAGTCCGGTCACGTCGCCGGGAGGTGCTGTCCACCCCATGCGCGCACAATGCCGCTCGTAGTCTGCTCGGCTGGAGGCCGAGATCGCAGGCACGCCCGACGCGGTCTGCGTGACAAGCGACAGGTACCTGTCGAACAGCTGGTTCACGGCGGCGGTGTGACCAGTCTGGAGCACGGGAGTCAGGTCGTAGAGCAGGTAGACGCAGCGCGCGCCCGCTGCATGCGCATCACGAGCGGCAAGCATGAGCGCATCGTTGATCCAGACGGCTCCGAGGAACACGAAGACCGTGCTGTCGTCGATAACCGCGGGTGCGGCCATCGACGCGCGGTCTAGGCATCCGATCGCCGCGGCAGCAGTCGCGGCACGATCGACTGAGCCGCCGAACATCGAGGCACTCTCGCCGGGGGTCAGGTCGACGAACACGCCTCGGCCCCGGTCGAGCACCGCGAGCAGCGCTCCGGGATCGGCCGCCAGCATCAACGGCACCGTCTCGGCGATGACCCGCTGCACTCCCGATACCGACTCCTGACGCTGCAGGAACTCGACGAGGTCAGTCACCTCGATGCGCGTGCGCGGGGCAGTCACGACCCGAGCGTACGGTCTGCGTTCACGACGGGCACCACAGTCCGTACTCGCCATTCGTCGATCTCGGCACGATCGCCCAAGCGCGCTCGCCGTCCGCCTGCCACAGCAGTGAACCGATGACACGTCCGTCGGACGAGACCAGTCCTGCGGGAGTGAGCGACTCGCACCGATCCGAGCCAGGCTCGACGACGAGGACAACCTGGTCGGACTCGCCCTTCAGCGCGGTGATCGTCGGGTCGGACAGCTCGGACCAGCCATCCGGAACGGGCTGACCGAGCAGTGAAAGGTCGATGCCGATCGCGAAGGGGTGAGCCGGATCGGGAGGTGTCAGGTCGTCGGCAGTCCATGGATCGGCCTCGACCACGCCCGAGTACTCCCAGCTCTGCATGGGATCAACGGACACGTCGGTGAACACGATCTTCCCGGACGGCGCGCCACTGAGGTCGGCGGACAGCGCCAGCTCGTCCGGTGGCGTCGCACCGGCGGCCGCCATGACGGTGCGGGCGATCTGGCCGGTCGATCTGGGCTCGGTGACGACCTTCTCCTCCTGCTGGCCCGGGTACTTGACGAGCAGCGGAACGTGCGCGACCTCGCTCCAGCGCTGCGCCTCGTTGTCCCCGCGACGGCGATCGCCCGACTTTGTGATCCCCGCTCCGTGATCCGCGGTGACCACGATCATCGTGCTGTCGTACGTGCCGGCGGCCTTCAGGTGATCGATGAGCATGCCGAGTTGCCGGTCGAAGTCGACGGCGGCATTCGCGTAGAGCCGCCGCTCGATCGACATGAGCTCGGGCGTGGAGAACAGGCCGTCGGCGTCGCTGCCAACCAGGTGCGCGCCTTCGACGACCGGCAAGGTCGCGGGATAGATCGCCTTGCCCTCCCGGTCCAGCGGCCACGCAGCGTGCGTGCGCAGCGTGTGCCAGAAGGTGAAGGTCGGAGCATTCGGCTGGTTGGCCTTCGCCTTGTCCATGCTCGAGATCACCCGCGAGACCGGAGCCGAGTCGACGGAGGCGGCCGCGGAATCCGTGGCAGACCAGTAGTCGCGCCACTTTCCGGCGAGGGAGGGGAATGCGGTGTTGAACGGCGCGGTCAATGCCGTCTGGCCGGCGATGGCGGCCGCGTCCTTCATGAACTGCACGTACCTGTCCACCAGGCTCGCATTCGGGTCCGGGCTGACCGTTGCGCAGTCGCTGGACTGGCACTCGTACTTGAACAACGGGGAGTCCATGACGATCGAGTACTTCGCGGCGAGGCCGGGAATCAGACCTTTGCTCGACTTCATCCGGTCGATGCCCGACTGCCCGAGCGCGCTCAGATCGCTCACGCCGTTGAACTGCGCGGGCAGTGCGAAGTCGGTGTAGTTCGCCGCGGTGTACGCATGGGTGTACGTCGTTGCCTGCTCCTGCAGCGCGCGCATGCTCGGGAACTCGGCCCGAACCTGCCCGTCGCCGTCGATAACCAGCGGATACTGCAGCTCGTCGGCAATCACCCAGACGATGTCGGGCGTCGCGGCGCCCTCGGCGAACGTCGCATCAGGCAGTTGGGTGTCCGTGCCGCCGACCAAGGCCGCGGCCAACGGAAGCACCGCGGCTGCACCGGCGAAGGCGAAGAGGACCCGGCCCATCGCTACCCGACGCGACAGCCAGGTGACCGCTGCGGCAGCAATGGCGCCCACAACGAATGCCAGCACGGCGCTCGAGGAGAGGGCGGTCAATGCCAGCATGTTGCCGAGTCCGAACGCACTGACGACGAACAGCACGGCCGAAGCCACGATGTCGAACACAGTCGAACTGGTCCACCGCCGCACGCCGAGCAGGATCGCCACGAGGATGAGCCAGCAGGCCACGAGCGTCAGCGTCAGCGCAATGATCCAGCCGAGAATGGTCACGCCATGGGCGGTGAAGAACAGCTGATTGCCGGCGATCTTGCCGCTGGCCGGAATCGCCAAGGTGAGCACGACGACCGCCATCACCCACGAGGCCGCATCCCATGCACTCGTGCTGCGCCGCGGCCCGATCCGTTCAGTCATGCCATGCCCGGCTAGGCGTTCCAAGCGTTGACCACCACTCGCGTGGCGGACGTCGTGCCTGCTTGCTCCACATGAGTGAATCGACGCTCCAGGGCCGCGATGAGTTCCGCGAGGGAATACTCACCCGCCCAGTTCGGGATCTGCCGCAGGAGCAAGATGACCTTCGGGTCGTCCTCGGTAGCGAACTCCACCTGAACCGGGGCACCGAAGCGCGCCAGCGCCTCGACGGCGAGGTCCATCGGAGTGCCCTGCGTGATGACCACGTGGTGCAGCACCGCTTGGCAGGTGACGGCGCTCGGGCGAATGCGAGCGGTGAATGCGCTGAACTCGCTGTCCAGCAGTCCGCTCGCCGCGGTGAGGTTGGTGATGTCTCCCAGAAGTGGAGTCACCGAACCGGCCATCGCTGCATCACCGGACAGGGAGGCGTGCAGGACGTCAAGCGCGCCCGCGTCCGCGTCGAGCACGAGCACACGCGCATCCAGGCCCCTGATCAGATTGCCGGCCGTGAGCCCGTCGTTGCCGCCCACGTCCAGGACAAGGCGCCGACGGGATTCGTCCTGCTCGATGAATGCCCGGGTCAACGCGGACTTGCGGTCCAGGTCCTCGGACTCGTAGTGGTCCCGTGAGCCGTAGTCGTGCCAGGTCGTCAGGTGCTTCCCGCCTTGGAGGGAGGCCACTTGCTTGCCCAGCCGGCGGGTCAGCGACAGCGTCGCGCTGCGTGCGAGGTCGGGGTTGCGCGCGGCGGCATCGCCGTGGGCGGTCTCGCTCGGAGCATTCTTCGCGACCGGCTTTGTCGTCGCCTGCAGCAGCCACAGCGACAGGCGGCGATGCTGGCGCTTGGGAAGCAGTTGCCTGGCGACATCGGAGCGGACGCCCCGGCGTCCGCCCAGGTTCCACGCGTCCGAGGCCGTGACATGGTCGCCGGAGCCGATGGCGAGCGGGTTGATGAAATGCTCGATGAACTGCCGGGAGGCGTTCCACGACGGGTTCGGCCGCCACTCCTCGACGGAGCCGAGATCGATGAAGACAGGTCTCAATCCGCGGAACTGCACGTTGAATGCCGACGCATCCTTCAGGTCGAGCCCGATGCCGAGCAGGGCAGAACGCAGGTCCAAGGTCAGCCGCGCGGCGGCCCCGAGCAGCGAGTTCGGCCATTCCCAGGGATACGTGATGACGTCGATGGGCTCCACCGAGAAGACGGTCGAATGCTCGTCCGAGCGGCGCCCGGACGAACCGGACGCAATGACGCGCGCGGCCAGATCGTCATCGACCGGCTCGAATGCCACCAGCCGTCCGTCCGCCACCCAGTCCGCATAGACCGAGGAGGCCCGCAGTTTCGTGAGTGCGGCGGCCGAGGCAGGGGTGCACACCCGAAACCAGGTGCCATCGTGCAGGACCGCGGAGTTCTCAGGGTCCCGGAAGCTCGAAGAGCCGACCGGGGAATCTGGCGAGGTCACTTCTCGAGCGTGGGTGACTCAACCTCGGGCGTGTCAGTCGGCTTGCGTCCGCGCAGGGACGCGTACTTTGACCGGAGGAAGAACCAGGTCCCGGCAGCGCCGCTGGCGATCGCCGCCAGCAGGTACGACCCGGAGCCAGCATCGATGTAACCGACCAGATTCAACATGTACACCTCAAGTTCGCTTGAACGTCACTTGAGAGTACAGGCAATCTGTTACGGCACCGTCTCGTCGGTCGCCGAGTCGACCGGGACCAGGAGCACGCTGATTCGGCCATGGCGAATCCAGTTCACGTCGACTAGGCCTGGGAATGCTTGCGAGCAAATGTAACTAAATGTAACCGGGGTGTGGTTACATTTGGCACATGCCCGATCTCGACATGGATTCACTGCTCGATGACCTCCGCTCTCAAGGCGGGGATACCTCGAACGTAGAGGTGAAATCAGCCCGAGGAGGTCTGCCAAGCAGCATAGGCGAATCGCTATGTGCTCTCGCAAATCACCCAGGAGGAGGCCTGCTGGTTCTCGGCCTCGACGAGCAGGCCGGATTCGCGCCCGTTGGTCTCACCGACCTGCAGACGCTCAAGCAGGGCGTAGCCAGCAAGGCACGGGCCTGTGAACCGCCGGTCGGCATCGACATTAGCCAGCATGACGTCCAGGGCCATGCTGTTGTGGCCGTAAAGGTGACCGAATGCGATAGCTCCGCCAAGCCGTGCCGATTCGGCGGTAGAGGTTGGTTACGTTCATGGGACGGCGACTACTCCATGTCTCAGGAAGAGGAGCGGGCCTTCCTTAGGCTCCGCGACGCGCCGGACGCCGACATGCAGGCCGTAAAGGGCACCTCCCGGGTAGACCTCGACCCAGAGTTGGCACGACTTTGGCTGGAGACGGCGCGGGCAATGGACCCGTTGGGTCTGGGTCGGTTCACGGATGATGACGAATGTCTTATGCGCGGCGGTGTGTTGACCGCGGAGGGCGAGGTTACGAAGGCTGGCCTCCTGGCTCTTGGAGTCCATCCGCAACAGCACTTTCCCAGGTACGTCATAAACCTCGCTGCCGCCGGTGGAGTCGGAACGCGGGCAACGGAGCCGTCGACAGTCAGTGGTCCCATCCCCGTCATGCTCGAGGGTGCTCTCGCCTGGGCACGGAAGGTACTGGTGCGGCACGCAGTGGAACGGGTGGACGGCAGCCTCCACGACGAATGGGAGTACCCGCTAGATGCGTTGCGTGAGCTCTTCGCCAATGCACTGGTGCATCGCGACCTTGACAGCTGGAGCGCAGGGACTGCGGTCGAGGTGCGGCTCCTGACGGACAGGCTTGTTATCGCAAACCCGGGAGGGCTGTACGGCATCACAGTCGACCGGCTCGGCAAGGTCAAGCAGACCTCGGCACGCAATGGCTCTCTCATTGAGATCTGCCGGTACACGCGTGCAGAAAGCGGCGCTCGAGTCGTGGAGACTCTCGCATCTGGCATCCCACGAGTCCTCGAGAGCATGGCTGCCGCCGGCCTCCCGCCCCCGCTTTTCGATGATCGTGTTATCGGTTTCACCGTCGTGCTCCGCCAGAGCGCACCCGTTCCTTCGGCGCATCTGTCGCCTACACAGGCCCGGCTGCTCGCCGAACTCGCGACGGGGCCACTCTCCGCAAACGAACTCGAAGGGCGGACCGGTCTGAAGGCCCCCACTATTCGGAAGGCCCTCCGCGCCATGGACGACCGCGTGGACATTAACGGTGGAAAGGGCCGTTCCACGACGTACTCAATCCGTGACACGTGACCGGCGGGGAGTGATGTTGATCGAATCGGCCTTGCGCTTGCCAAGAAGACCGTGACAAGGGTGAAGAAGAAGTCGCGGCCACCACTCTTTCAACTCAACACGGAGCCCTACAGAACGTTGCGCAGGCTCACGGCGGCCGCGACGTCCTCGTCGATGGCCAGCGGGCGCAAGAGCCGACGCAGATCGCCCTGCTTTCCCATCGATCTGCGCGCCTGTCCGGCCAGTGCGGCCAGCCTCCCCAGTGGCCCGTGCTGTTGGGCCGCCGCGTCCAGGCCAACCTGCTGACCCTCGCGGACTCGGTAGTCGATCACGGCGCGCGGGTCGATCACCATGCCGTCGCGGGCGGTCGCCACCAGGCTCCACCAGCGATCGTGCAGCCAGCCGCGGGGAACCGTGAGCGCGGGGAACGCGGCGGGCCGGATCATGCTCGCGCCGCCGGTTGCGATCGAGAAGCGAAGGGCGTACCGCATTCGGTCCGCTGGGGACAACGAGTCCCAGTCTGCGGTTACGGGAAACGACTGGCGCACGGTGCCTCCGGTCGCCGTGCCCGACCCATCCACGATGACGCCATCGGACGCGACCATCAGCGCATCGGGTCGAAGGCCGAGCAGTGCGGCCTGGTGCGCGGTGCGCTCGGGGTGCCAGATGTCATCGTGGTCCCCGAGCACGATGAGGTCGTATGACGAGCACGCCTCGACGCCCTGCACAAAGTTCGCGGCGATCCGAGTGACCGCGTCGCTAGCGGTGGCTGTCGCGGCAATTGGGGTGATACCGCGCGACTTCAGGATCTCGACGGTCGCGTCGGAGGAACCGTCGTCAATCACCACGACAATGTCAGGGCGACGCGACTGCGCATCGATGCTGTCGAGGGTTCCGGCGAGCCAATCCTCGGCGTTGTGCGTGACGAGAACCGCGGCGATCGTGCTCATCGGCGACGCGATGACGCAAGGCGGACGATGAGCTCCTCATACTGGTCGGTCACCGAATCCCATTGGTATACCTCGGCTATTCGAGCCCTGCCCCTCTCGCTCAGTTCAGTGAGAGTCTCTTTCATGCCGCCCGCAGCGACCGAGTCGAGCAGCACAGTCAGCTGCGACGCATCGGCCCAGAACAGGGCCTGCTCGGCCGTCACCTCGTGCGTGAACTCGACGTCGTAGCCGAGGACCGGAGCACCAGCGCCCATTGCACGGAGCAGCGAGGGATTCGTGCCGCCGACCGAGTGTCCGTGGATGTAGGTCAGCGCGTTGCCATACAGCTGGTCGAGTAGTTCCTGGTCGTAGATGCTGCCGAGCAGGTTGATCCGCGGATCGCCCGCTGCCGCGGCGCGGACATTCTCGACGTACCACTGGCTGTACGGAGCACTCCCCACGACGAACAGCGGTCGCGTCTCCGTGCTCGCGCGATAGGCATGCACCGCATCAAGCACGTGATTCTCGGGCTCGAATCGAGCGACGACGAGGTGGTAGTCCTGCGCCCGCGCACCCACGGCAGCAAGGCGGTCATCCCCGGGGTGGATGACCTCCGCGCCGTAGGGAATGACCACGCAGCGTCGCCCGTAGACCTCCTCGACGTAGTCGGCGATCGCCTGCGCATCGGCGATCACCTCCTGGCCCCAGGCGACGGCGGCCTTCTCGGCCCACCGGTAGTACTTGGCCCCGGCGCCCCGCCATTTCTCGCGCTTCGACTCCAGTCCGTCGAGGTGGATGGCAGTGGGGATGCAGGCAAGCTTCAGTGGCTTCAGTAGGGGTGCGTTGGCGGCGTTTAACAGCAGCACCACGTCGGGGTGGTCGCGAATGATGGCGTGCGCCGTGCTGATCGTGGTGTGCGACAGGGTCTCGGCAACGCGATGCCGGATGGCCGGTGCATTGACCAGGCGCATGCCCTCGTACTCGGTGAGCTTCTGGCCGGGGTTGCGGCAGTAGACGGTCACGTCGTACCCGCGCAGGACCAGGCGCTTGCCGATCTCCTCGACCGCGGTCTCGAAGCCACCGTACTGAGCCGGCACACCACGTGTGCCCATCAAGGTGACTCTCACGCGCCCCACCGTACCTTCAAGGGCGGCTCGCACTCGGTGCTGACTGATAGCCTCCACGGCGTGCTGGTGCGGCCGATGTCGATCGAGGGCGTGTGGGAGTTCAGCCCCGTCCTGCGGCCCGATGACCGCGGCGTCTTCCTCGAATCCTTCACCTCGGCTTCGCTCGAGCAGGCCGTCGGCCACCCGCTGAACCTGCGGCAGATGAACATCTCGGTCTCCCGCGCGCTGACCGTTCGCGGTGTTCATTTCGCCGACGTCCCGCCGGGCCAGGCCAAGTACGTGCAGTGCTTCTCGGGTCGGATCCTCGATGTGGTCGTCGACATCCGCGTCGGCTCACCCACGTTCGGCAGCTGGGACGCGGTCGAGCTCGACGACCAGACCCGGTCGGGACTGTATGTCAGCGAGGGTCTCGGTCACGCGTTCTGCGCGCTGTCCGACACCGCAACGATCGGCTACCTGTGCTCGGAGCCTTTCGCGCCGACTCGCGAGCACGGCATCAACCCGATGGACCCCGACCTCAAGCTCCCGTGGCCCGATGACGACCTGGTCCTCAGCCCCAAGGACTCGTCCGCACCTACCCTCGCCGAAGCACTCGCTGCTGGACTGCTGCCCGAGTACTCCGCCTGCACCTCCTACACGGAATTCCTGCGTCACTGACTGTCCCCTACGACAGGTCCTTGCCCAGTCCCAGGCTGATGCCCTTGTAGGCCGTCCGGTCGATGCGCATTCCCGTGCCGCGCTTGATCGCGCCGGCCCACCAGGCAAGGGCCATCTGCTGGAGGGCGTACTCCTCCTTGCCAAGCCGGTAGGAGTCCTCGCTCGGGCCATCGGCATAGATGTGCCCGTCGGTGAACCGCAGTTGCATCGCCCGGGCGTCCGCGGCATGCGCGGCCAGGAACTGCGCCGCGTTGACGTCCCTGGGCGCGTAGACGTTCGCGAACGCGTCGACACCGACAAAGGTGGACGGCCGGCGCAGGCCCCAGCTCACACCCATTGGGTAGTAGATGCGTCCGTCGGGCTGATAGACGGTGCCGCCGGGCGCGTTGTAGGGCGGTGACGTGAAGTTCACGTTCGCCAGCGCTCGGTAGACGATGTCCGCATTGAGGAAGACGGCTTCCGGCACCGATCGCCCGCCCGAGCGCAGGAGGCTGGCGGCCCACCACAGATGCTCGACGTTCTGCGTGTAGTCCGGATTCACGATCCCGTGATTGGTGACCGTGCCATCCTCGTTGGCGTTCGTGCCCGGCAGTCGGATGTCCAGGCGAACGCCGTTGACCGCCTGTTCCCTGTGCAGGTCATCGGGGCGGGCGAACGCGGCGATGGACATCGCGATGAGGGACCTGCGCCACTTCCCTGCGCTGCCGTGCTTGGGCATCATCGCCAACGCGAGTGCCGGTGCGGTGAGATCCCACGAGACCTCGTCGGACTGGGAGTCACCCGGGGTCAGTTCCTTGCCCAGGCGGTTGCGGAAGTAGCGCGGTCCGCGAGCGGACGCGTACTCCGCCTCGCTGACCACCATCGCGCCGACGAGCCCTCGCTCCTGCTTGCTCAGCTGGGGCCACAGCAGCCAGCCGGCCTGCCCCGCAGTGACTGCCCACAGCGCGGACTGCCAGGTATTGCCCCAGCCGCCGGGCGATGAAGCACCGTGCTGGCAGGCAACGGCGCGAATGTTCCAGCGCGCATAGTCGACCAACTGCGCCCGCGTAATGCCGTTGACCTTCTTCCACTTCGTGGTCGTCAGCATGATCGCCGCGGCGAGTGCCGAGTTCGCCGATCGGCGAATCGACTCCTCCACTGTCTTGTGCGTGCTCAGCGCGTCGTAGAACGGACGATTGACGCGATCACCCAGTCGCTTGGTGAGGTCCTCCGTCATGACGTAGCGCAGCCCGTCCTGGACCGTGACGAGGATGTCGGCATTGCCGGGCAGCGACGTCGAGCCCTGCGGTGAGTCGGCACGCTTGACCTTGTCGGCTGCCGCGTACCCGTATCGCTCGCCAGCCTTGGTCGCGGTAGGGCAGTGGTCTATCGCCGTCGCCTGATTGCCGACGAGTGCCGTAGCTCCGGCCGGCAGCACGTGCACCCGGTGGCTTGTCCTGAGCACGTGGTCCAGGCCGTCGCTGAGGTACCAGTCGCGCGAGGCGCGAACCGAGCCCGGATCCGACCTGCCGTCGCGGTCCCAGTCGCCGACAACCGGAATGTCGGTAGGCAGCCCGAAGGCGAACTGCAGGATGGCGGCGTCCGCGTCGCGCACCATCTGTACCTGAACGCCCTTGCCGACCCACGACGGACGCTTGGTCACTCCCGTAATGCGCAAGATCCAGGTACCACCGCGCACCACGCCGATGTCATCTCGCCCGTCGCCGTCCCAGTCCCCGACGATCGGGATATCGCCCGCGGCGCCGAACTCGGCTTTCCTGGCCGGCTTGCCGTTCGCCCGCTGCCACAGCCACGTGCCGTTGCGGAAGACACCGAGATCGGCCTTGCGGTCCTTGTCGATGAAGCCCACCACCGGGATGTCCGCGGGGTCGCCGCCGAATGACGATCTCGCCTCCCAGTTTCCCGAGTGCACGGCGGCGTTGGTCACGAACCACTGACCGGCGTCGTAGCGGCCCGGCGTGGCCACCCCGTCACCATTCCAGTCGCCAAGCAGCGCGACCCCCGATGCCGTCGGCATCGTCATCACGGTCTCGGTGGAACGCGTGCCCGCCCCGGTCCACACCGTCCACTGGCCAGAAGCGGTCGACCCGGAGGCGGGTACCGACACTGCCCGCTGCCCGCTGGCGCGATCATCACGAACCAGTTGCGCGGGGGTGGGCAGCGCCGGTGCAGGCGTGATGCGGTCAGCAGCGGGCACCCTCGACGACGTGGCAAGCGGCTCGGCGGCGGCCGACGCCAGGACGGAGCAGGCAACGAGGGACAGCGCTACAGCGGAAGCGGTGACGCGTCCTAACCAGAGCACTCGGGACACAGGAGATTGGACGGCATCGGTACTTGGGCCAACTGCACGCGATCATCTCCCCTCTCCTGGACGTAGAGCCGAAGCAGGTCCCCGGACGGCTGCCGGAACCACAGCACTACGACGCGCAGGTCCGCGTCCAGGTTCATCGCGAAGCTGACGTACTGCGACGTCCTGTCGTCGTACGGGAAGCTCGGTAGGCCACGGTAGAAGGTGTTCTGGTCCTTCGACATCACGCCGGACAGCGACGACACCCACAGGTTCGGCAGCGTTCCCGCGCCGTCCCACAGGAGCGTGGTGTAGTCCGGATACGGCACTGCCGCCTCGGTCCCGCGGATGATCGCCTCGCCGACCAGCGGGTCATTGACTCCCTGAGTCCGATCAGCACCGGCCTGGATGCCGGGAGCCGCCCAGAAGCCCTCGTCGACCGCCACAGGGCGGGCGCCGACATAGCCGAACATCGCGATGGCGACTACGCAGCCCAGGCACACCGCCAGGACGGAGTTGATGGTGTTCACCCCACGCAGTGCACGCACGGCCGCGACTGCCAGGACCGCAGCGATCAATGGCGCGGACGCGAGGAGCATCGCGTCCAGGCACTTCAGCACGTAGTAGGACTGGAGCCGACCCACGTCTGCCGCATCGGCACCGAGCGCGAAGACGATCGCGACAATGCCCGCTCCCAGGACCGGGCCGGCGACGGCGGCAGGAAGTGGCCATCGCCGACGACGCACCAGCAGCGCGACGAGGAAGGCGACGACGATCGGGGCGGCCAAAGCTGCACCGATGTTGAAGGCGGCCATCCCGGTACCGACCGCACCGAGACTGGTCGTGAAGTCGGCGGTCGACTGCCCAGGCTCGACGCCGAGGATCGCCTGGCTTTGGGTGAGCACCATGAATGCGCCGAGAGCCGCGGTGCCGACCAGCCAGGCGATGCCGAGCAGACGCCGATACTTCAGCAGGGCGATTGCGACGACGATCCCGGACGGCACGAGGCCGAGCACCAGCGGCGTCCACAGGCCGATGATGATGAGCGCACCGAGCGGGATCAAGAACCAGCCGAGTTCGCGCGCCGAGCGCCAGCTCCTCGCGCTTATGTACGCGACCACGACGGCGACGGTGACGCCCATCATGAAGTTGGTGAAGCCCTTGTTGAACAAGAAGGCCGGGCTACCGAGCAGTCCGAACAGCGCCACGAGTCCGACGGCCATCGGCCTCGTGCGGTTCGCACGGCCACCGATGCGAGTAGCGAGGTCGCCGGCAACCCACGCGAGCGCGGCAAGGCACAGGCCGAAGCTGATCGCGCTCCACTGGATGTAAGGCCACAGCAGTCCGATGCGATCAAGCGCTGCCGAACTCGAATGCGAGCCGAGTTCGGCAAGGGACCACAGCGTCGTGTGCAGCGAGGGGTACCACTGGTTCCAGGCGATCGATCCGTCGACCGTTGGCCACGTCGTGCTGGCAACCTCGTAAGTATTCGCGAACGTGGTGAAGTGCGCCTGGTTGTCCCAGCCACTGAAGAACAGGCCGCTGACCATCTCGAATGCATTGCGCCCGATGTATGCGGCCATCAGCCAGACCGACGACACCACGCCGAGCAGAAGAACCAGGAAGTCGGCAACGCTCGGCTTGGGAATCACGATCGTGCGCCACGCGGGAACGGCGCGCAAAGCCAGGACGAAGATCACTAGTGCGGTGAGCGTCAGCCGAGCACTCTCCGCAGTGACCGGAGTTCCTCCCGCGCGCGGAAAGACGACGGCAACGAAGCCCATCAGTAGCAGCGCCGAGATGACCGCTCGCTCGCTGAGACTGCGTCCCCACGGTGGGATGAGCACGAGCAGGACCATCACCGCGACGAACCCGACGGGCGGAACCAGCCACAGGGCAAGCACCGATGCCGCGCTGGCACCGACGACCGCGACCAGGGGCCGGTTCACGGCTCACGCTCGAACGTGATGGCCGCGTTGACGGGAGCGTCCTGCACTGCACTTACCGTGGCCGTCGTTCCGTTCACGTTCATTCCCGGAAACTGAATCGGATTCCAGCCGGGCGGTGCCGTGACCTGCACCGTAAGCGTCGAGTTCTCCCAGAGCGATTGCGGCTCGGCCTGGATCGTGTAGTCGAGGGTGCCCACCTCGTCTCCACTGAACGTGCCGGGCGGCAGGACGTAGGAGACCGACACGGTGTTCTGTCCCCCTGGCTCGGTCCAGCCGACTATGCGAATGAGGCGATGCCCGAACCCATCCTCGACCCAGCCCCCGCCAAGCTGCGGATGATTCTTGAACGGCCGCACCGTGAAGCCCGACGGATAGGCCGCCGCCAACTGCTCCGCCTTGTCGGGCACGTACATCATGTAGGCGTTCTTGAGCCACGAGGTCTCGTAGCCGATCTTGCCGAAGGTGCCCAGCGCCGGGCGATCTGCGGGTGTCGCGTTCGTGACGGTCATCTGCTGCGTCACGCGCGCAGAGCCGTCGGTCTCCAGCTGCGCGGTGACCAGCACGTTGCGCTTCTGGAAGACATCGACCTTGCTCTGGTTTCCGTTCTGCGTGTACATCGCCGACCAGTCTCCGGTGCCGGGGTCGCTCACGACACCAGCGGCCCCGCTGTCGACGGCCAGTTGCTCCAAGGGGGCGCTCTTCATCCACAGCTGCACGTGTCGTCCCGGAGCCGTCCTCGCCATCGCCTGCGCGGCTGCGACCAGGTCGTCTCCCGACAGCAGGCGGGTCAGCAGGTCGTCGAGCAGTTGCTGGTTGGCCGCCTGGCGCTCGGCCGCCTCGTCCTGCCCGAAGGCTTCATACGCGTCGATCAGCAGGATCTGCCCCAGCCGGGATCCGTCGACCGTTCCGTACGCGGCGGACTCCATCGGACCGGTCGCATCGAGCACCGCGGCGATGGCGGTGAGGTCGATCGTGATGATCCCGTCGACAGGCGGGAACGAGCCGCCCTCCCAGGCACCGGCCATCTCCTGCGCGGAGAACAGCAGGTTGGGATGCGTGTTGGTGACCACGAATGGAGCATTGCGCGGATTGCCGGTGAAGAACGGGTTCGCGGCCGGTCCCCACCAGGTGACCGGCGCGTTGAGCGGCGGGAACAACTGCGTGCTCGTCTGCCCCTTGATGGGAATGGAGATGCGACCCTCGTTGAACTCGACGAGCACCAGGCTCAACGGCGCACCGCCTGAGGCACGCATCTCGGCCTGGTTGCCGATGGCCACGAGGTACCGCCTGACCCCGTTCGCCCCGAGCGCGTCGGGCAGGACCGGAGCGATGTCGGCGAGCGAGGACAAGGCCTGCTGGATCGGCTGCATCTCCTTCAGCGCCTTGTCCCGTGCCCGGTCCAGGCCCATGGCCGGCAGGGACGTCGCGCGGATGGAATCCAGATTGGCTTGCGCGTCGTCCAGATGGGAGATGGCAACGTCGACTCGCTGCGGCAGGTCTGTCAGCCGCTCCAGGTCGATCGCCCCGTCGCTGAAGATCTTGGCGCCGCCGCCCTTGCCGGACAGGTCTCCGTACAAGGACAGCAGGTCACCGGTGGCCGCCGTGATCTCGGCGGTCGCATCGGTCGTCAGGCGCCAGTTGTCGATCGCGACGGACACGCCGGGAACCACGCCCAGGAGGTCGATCTGGCTGATTCCCACCGAACGGGCCAGCTGGTTGGTCGACGCACGCGCGGACTCGTACTCAGCGCGCGCGCTCTCGTAGTCGCCGGACTCGACGTTGTCGGCAGCAGCGGTGAGGTGGCTCTGCAGCCCCCAGCCTCCGTAGGCAAGACTCGTGAAGGAGTAGATCAGCCCGGCCTGCAGCCAGAACACGAAGCCGCCGACGATCACGATGAGGAGCCCGCCCAGCACGAGGCGAGGGCGGCTCAGGTTCACTCAGGGAGTATAGATAGGCGGTTTCGGCGTACCGGGCGCGCGAACGCCCTAGTACGCCCCGTCTCCGACGAGAACCGCCTTGACCGTCTTCGCCACGATCACCAGGTCAAGGGCCGGCGACCAGTGCTCGACGTAGTCCAGGTCCAGGCGCATGCGCTCCTCCCAGTCGACCGTCTTGCGCCCGGACACCTGCCACAACCCGGTAAGTCCCGGCTTCGTCAGGTGGCGACGGTGATCGGCGTCGCCGAGCAGTGGCATCTCATCGACGAGGACCGGCCGCGGCCCGACGAGGGACATCGAGCCGATGATGACGTTGAGCACCTGCGGCATCTCGTCGATCGACCACCGCCGCAGGATGCGTCCGAAGCCCGTGATGCGCGCGTCCTGCTTGTAACGGTCGACGATCTCGTCGTCCGGCTGCCCGATGAGCTCGGCGCGCATGGCGTCCGAGCCGACGATCATCGTGCGGAACTTCGGGACCTTGATGATCTGGCCGCCCCGGCCCACGCGCTCTTGCACGTAGAACATCGGGCCGCGGCTGCTGAGCTTGGTGCCGATCGCAGCGAAGATCATGAACGGAAGGAACAGCACGAACAGCAGCAGGCCGAACAGAATGTCGAGAGTCCGCTTGATCGCGCGCTTCGGGCCGGTCAGGTGCGGCTCGTCGAGATGGAGCAGGGGCAGGTCCGCCGCCATGCGCATCGTCACGCGAGGACCAGCGACGTCTCCGATGGTGGGCGCGACCAGAAGGTCGACGCGCGGACCCTCGAGGCGCCACGCGAGTCGCTGAACGACCTGCTGGCTCAGCGCGTGCGATCCAGCGACAGCGACAGTGTCGGCGTCCTCGAGCGAGATGCGCGTCATGACCTCATCGAGCCAGCGATCGAGCGCTTCCTCGGAGACATCAGCGGGAGGCTCGGCGACGACGTCGACGACGGTGAAGCCGGCAACAGGATCGCGATCGAGCATGTCGACGATCTCGCTCTTCATCGGTTCGGCACCGACGACGATCGTGCGGTGCAGGTAGTGGCCGTACCTGCGCTCGTGACGCAGCCACGCGCGCAGGCTCCAGCGAACGCACAGCAGCAAGGTGATACCGACAGCAAACGTGATGAGGACGAATCCTCGTGACAGGTCAAGCTTCAAGGCGAAGGCCACGATCGCGACCGCGCCGAACACCGTGGCCGTCGCGGAGACGACTCTCTTGAACTCCTCCGAGCCGACGCCGAGCACGCGGGTGTCGTACGCGCCGCGAAGGATCAGGACCGACATCCACGAGACGACGACCACCACCACCAGCGACACGTACGTCGGGTTGTTGAGCTCGACCGAGTACGGAATGGCCCAACGCAGGATGAAGCCGACCACGCCGGCGACGAAGACGGCGGCGATGTCGAGGAGGATCGCGCGGGTCGCGTAGACCCGCAGCGGGTCCCGGCGCAGGTGCGGGCGGTCGCGGTGGGAATGAGCCTCGGCCCAGCCGATGCGTGCTGGGGTGATGAGCGGAATGGTGTGCTGCTCCGCGAGGTGGCTGGCCGCGTCGGCGGGCTCCTCGCGCTCTTCCAGCGACATGCACACCTCCCGGGGATCCCGGCTCACGGTAGCAGCGAGAGCACGTCGATGAGCCTGCCGAGACCCGACTTTGCCTGATCGTTACCCGTCGACCGACGGGCGCAATGACTACTGCGCGTAGATGCGGATCGGGACCTCGGTCAGCGTGATCGACGCGCCCGGCGTGACCTGCTGGCAGTTGGCCAGCGGGTCGCACACGAGCTGGGCGTTGTCGGGTGCCGTGTACGTGGCTGTTCCCGTCTCCGCCCAGGCGATCACCGACGGCTTGCCGTCACGCGTGAAGTCGCAGGTCACCGTGTTCCCGGTCTCGGTGCAGCCCTCGAACACCGAGCCGATCACCCAGTTCTGGAGCGCGAAGAAGCCCTGCTCGGCATCGGAACCCGGGTAGGCCTGGATGCCCAGGAGGTCGTACGGCTTCTGGGTCCAGATGTACCAGTACGACCGAGCGACGTCGTAGCGCAGATCGTCGACGTAGGTCCGCACGATCCAGCCGGCAGCCTTGGCTCCGGTGATGTCCTGCTTGGGTAGATCAGGACCGGGACCGGCGAGTCCGTAGTTGAGCTCGGTATCCCACAGCGGGAGTTCCGGGGCGCCGGCCTTCTCGAGCGCAGCCTGGACGGCCTTGATCAGCAGCCCACGTGCGACGGGGTCACCGTCGGCACCCGGGTAGGTGTGGATACCGATGACGTCGACCGGCCAGTCCAGTGCTGCCAGAGCCTTGAGGTAGGCGGGGAAGAAGCGCTCGAACGAGGCGGTCAGCCGCGTTGACGGAGAAGCCGACACCACCGTCGCGTCGGGGTCGATCTTCTTGATGATGTCGTAGGCCCGCTTGGTGAGGTCGGCCATCTCCTGGGGAGTGCCGCCCCAGAACTGCTTGAGGTTCGCCTCGTTCCAGATCTGGTACGCGCTGATGCGCCCCTTGTACCGGGTGGCGACCTCCGTGACCCAGTTGTCCCAGGCCTCCGGATCCTTGGGCGCGCTCGCGGCGCCGGGCTGCGGGTAGTCGTCGGGCCCGAGAACCTTCGCGTTCCACTCGGGGGTCGTGCCGAGCACCATGAGGATGTCGTTCATCCCCTTGGATTCGGCGTTCTCCAGGATCCCCTCGAGGTTGTCCCACTTGAACACGCCGGGCTCTAGTTCGATCTGGGACCACGCGGTGCCGTTGTCCCACAGGCGAAGCGCACCGAAGGGCGCCGAGGGCCAGGCGCCGCCTTCGGCACCCTCGACGTGCATGCCGACCAGCGACGGCTGAACCGCGTTTGCCGGGATCAGCGTCGACGAGGCACTCGCCGAGGGATTCTCAGACGACGGCCCCGCGCCGCTCGACGAGCAGGCGGTCATGGTGAGGCAGGCGGCCGCGAGGACCGCTGTTCCGGTGAGAAGCCCGTGTCGGCTCAGAAGGCTGTGGCGGTTCCGAACCATTGCGGCATGCTTCCAATCGTCACTTGGGTACCTGGGGTTGCCGGGAGGCAAGCGTTCAACGCGTCGCACACGCGCGTCACGTTCGGCGGCACCGTAAAGGTACCCGAGCCGCTGGACGCCCAGGCCACCGACTGCGGCTCGGCAGCATTGCCGAACTGGCAGATGTTGACCGCGCCAGTGCTGCAGTTGAAGAACTTGCCCACGGTCCAGTTCTCCACAGCCTGGAACGCGGTCGAGCCGGGAGTGCCAGGGCTCATCTGGATCCCCACGAGCGGGACGTTAGGCGCCCACAGGTACCAGTACGCACGATTGATGCCCAGGCGCAGGTTGTCCAGGTAGGTCTGCGCGACCCAGGCCGCGGCCTGCTGCGGATCGTTGATGTTCTTGTCCGGGTACTTGCTGCCGGGACCGGCGATGCCGTAGTTGATCTCGGTGTCCCACAGTTCCTTGCTCGCCGGAACCTTGGCCTTCTTCATGTCTGCCTTGACCTGCTCGGCGTAGGCCGCACGGTCGCCGGGAGTTCCGGTGCTCGGCGGGTACAGATGAACCGAGACCGCGTCAATCGGCCAGCCGACCTTCTTGAGCTCCTTCAGGTACTTCGGGAAGAACTTCTTGTACGCGCTCTGCAGCCGGACCGTGCTGCTGGCCGACACGATCTTCGCGGTCGGGTCGTTCTTGCGGATGATCTGCGCGGCGGCCTGCGTCAGCTGCGCCATCTGCTTGGGGGTGCCCATCCAGAAGGTTGTCAGGTTGGCCTCGTTCCAGATCTGGTACGAGTCGATCGAGTCGGCGTAGCGCTGCGTGACCGCGGTCACCCACGACTTCCAGTCCTTCATGCTCTTGGGCATCGAGGCAGCACCCTTGTAGGGGTACGTGCCCTGCTTCTTGTCGCTCGCGGCCCACGTCGGCGTCGAGCCGAGCACGTAGGTGACCGCGGCCTGCTGCGTGTTCGCGTTGCCGATCGCCAGGTCGAGGCCGGTCCACCAGTAGTTGCCCTTGGACTGCTCCACCTGGCCCCACGCGACGCCCGAGTCCCACAGGCGCACTGCCCCGTAGGTGATCGTGGGATCCACGCCCTGGGAGATGCCTGGTACGTGCATCCCGTATGCCGCCGGCGAGATCGGCCCTCCGCTTGTCGGTGCTGGCGCGGCCTGGGCGGGAATGGCCGCCGCGACTGCGGTGAGCGTGAGCGCTGAGGTCGTCAGGGCAGCAAGGAGGGCACGGCGCATGAGGAATTACCTTTCGTAGCCAACAAGTCCGACTCGACCATAACCCACGCGGGTCGGTCTACAAATCACCGACGCCGCAAGACATAGAGGCTCTGGCCATCCGTTTCCTGGCCATATTCGAACCGGTCAACTGCCATTCCTGCGGCGTTCACGTGCGCCTCGAAGTGCTGTCGGGAAAAGCGCGTGCAGTGCAGGCGGCCCTTCCATTCCAATGGGCCATAGCCCTCAGGATTCTCCTCCCAGCCGGGCACGTCCTCCTCGACAAAGCAGGTCACGAAGGCCCGTCCCGTGGGCGCGAGCGCCTGGCCAATAAGGGCTAGATAGGCCGGAGTGTCCTCGTCGTTCATGTGCGAGAAGACCGAGTACGCGTAGAACACGTCGACGGACTGCGGATCCGCGGCGAGCGTGCGCTCGGGCGTGCCGTCCGGGTTGTACCGCTCATTGCTCACGTCGACGCAGGTGAACCGATATCCGGGACCCGCGAGGTTCGCGTTTGCCCAGTCCACGAGCTCGGGCTGGACGTCGACGCCGTGGTAGTCCGCGACCCGGCCTAGGTGCTCACGCACTCCGACCGCGAGCCGGCCCGCGCCGCAGCCCCAGTCCAGCAGCCGCGATTGCGTGGTCAGCCCCGCGGTCCGCTCGAGGCGCTTGACGTCGCGAACGGCGGTCTTGATGAAGGCGGCATCATTCTTGAAGTGCGCGCCGCCCATGCGGTACTTGCTGGGAGGTAACACTGCGGGAGTCTTCTTGCCGAACATGAGTCGTGAGTCTATTGGGCGGGTGCCGCCTAGGAGACCGTCCACAGCGTGACGAAGACTCGACCGGCCCGACCGGGGAAGGTCTCGATGTCGCCGGTGCCCATCAGGCGGCCAGGACCGCGGGTGACCGTGACTCCCGCTTCCTCCAATGCCTCGGCGGTGGCATCAGCGCGCTCGCGGGCCAGGACCCTGGCCGCTCGGGTGCTCTCGGCCGGGAATCCGACGATTCGAGTGCTGACGATGACGCCCGGCTGCGCGTCGACGAAGGCCTCGATGCGGTCGCGCTGCGCCACCGTCACGCGCGAGGACTGGCCCGTGAACCGCACGAGCAACGACTCCTGGCCGAGGACGGGAACTACCGGGGCTGGCATCGGGGCGGGCGTCGGTGTCGGACTCGGGGGCGGGCTCGGCGTCGGTGTCGGTGTCGGGGCTGGTGGGACGACGAAGACGAAGGCCCCGGACGAGGTCGCCGTGCCGCTAGGCGATGTCACCTCGACGTTAACGACTCCTGCCGCGTGCGCGGGGGTCGTGGCAATGACCGTCGCGGCCGCGCCGCCGGTGTCGACTGTGAAGCTCGCTGCGGCCACTCCACCGAACGTCACACCTGTTGTGGTGATCAGGTTGTTGCCGGTGATGATCACGGTCGAGCCGCCCGCAGTCGAGCCGCTGCCAGGCGAGACTGTGGCGATGGTCGGGGCGGGGATGTAGCGAAAGGATCCGGTGCCCGTCGCCGCGCCACCGGGAGTCGTCACCACCACATTGACCTGACCTGCGGCGTGCGCGGGGATCGTGGCGGTGATCTGCGTCGGGGAGTCGACCGTGAAAGTCGCCGCCGCGCCACCGAAAGTGACGGCCGTAGCACCCGTCAGGAAGGTGCCAGTGATAGTCACCGATGTGCCCCCCACCAGCGGGCCACTCGCCGGCGAGACCGACGAGACGGTTGGCGTGTAAGAGATCATGACCTGTTCGGTCGTATTCGTGAGCGCGACCGCGGCGAAGACACCTCCGCCGAACGCAACACCCGTCCAGTAGTTCTCAGGGGTGGCGTCGCTTAGTGCCCACGTGATGCCATCGGCACTAGTCATCACCTGATCGGTATCATCGACGCCTCCGTCCTGGGCGACGGCCACAAACCGGTCGTCTCCATACGTGACCGATGACCACTCGCTCGACGGAGCATCGATCGAAGTCCACGTCTGGCCGTCATCGCTGTACGCGACTTCCGTCTGGCTGGGGTCGCACACGCAGGCAACCGCGACGAAACGGCCCTCGCCGTAGGTGACGGCCACCCATTCAGACACGTCCGGCTGGGTAGCCGCATCCGTCCAAGTGCTGCCGTCGACGCTCGTGATCACCTGCCCCGAGGCGGCGAAGTCCGAGACCGCGACGAACGTCCCCTCGCCGTACGTCACCGACCTCCAGCTCGTGTCTTCCACGGATCCGCCGGCAGCCCACGTCTGGCCGTCAGTGCTGGTGATCACGTAGTCGGCGCTCCCGACCGCTACGAAGGTTCCGCCTCCGTACGAAACCGAAGACCACGGCTCCGAGGGTGCAGTTCCCAAAGTCCAGGAGATGCCATCAGCGCTGTACATGACCTCGCCGGTCATGGAGACAACGACGAAGAGCCCGCCACCGTAGGTAATCGATTCCCAGTCCGTGTCGTTCAGAGGCGTGCTCCGAGCGGTCCACGTCGTGCCGTTCGCACTCGTCATGACCTGGTCATCGCCGTCCGCGGACACCGCGACGAAGAGCCCTGCGCCGTATGCGACCGACTGCCACAGCTGCAGGTTCGCTGCCTCCCGCAGAACCCACGGCCCGACGCCGGCCTCGGCTCGGGCAGCAGAGGGCAGGACGAGGATGCCGGTCAATCCCAGGGCCAGGGCGATGAGCCCGGCCACCCACTTGCGAACCACAGCACTCCCTTGCAACGTGGACCCTCGAGCGCGGTCGCGACGGTCGGTCGAGGGTGTCATACCCAATGCGTTCGCTGCCAAACCTCGAGTCGAACTGACTACTTCAGTAGCCGGCTCATCCTTCGGTCAGCCAGCGGCTTGCCTCCGGTCTGGCAGGTCGCGCAGTACTCGAGTGAGGAGTCGGCGAAGGACACCTGGCGCACGACGTCACCGCACACCGGGCACGCCTCTCCCGCGCGGCCATGTACCGCGAGATTGGCCTTCTTCTCGGCCTTCAGCGTTCCGGTGCCATGGCCGACGCTGTTGGCGATCGCCGTGCTGAGCGTCGTGCGGATGCACTCGTACAGCGCGGACACCTCGTCCTGCGACAGCGTCGAGCACGCGTGGAAGGGCGAGATGCGCGCGGCGTGCAGGATCTCGTCGCTGTAGGCATTGCCGATCCCAGCGATGGTCGACTGATCGCGTAGAACGCCCTTGATCTGCGACCGCCCCGCCGCGGTGAGGATCGCGGCGAACTCGTCCTCGGTCATCTCCAGCGCATCGGGACCAAGGCGGGCGATGCCCGGCACCGTGGTCGGATCATCGACGACATAGATCGCGAGCCGCTTCTTGGTTCCGGCCTCCGTGATGTCGATACGGCCGGTCGGCTCGCCGTCGTCGGACACGAATCCCATTCGCAGAGCCAGCGGCCCCTTGCCGGGATTCACCGCCGACGTCAGCAGCTCCTCGCGCCACTGCACCCAGCCCGCGCGCGAGAGGTGCCACACCAGGTGCGGTCCGTCATCCGTCGCCAGGTCGAGGAACTTGCCATGCCTGCTCACTCCGAGTACATGCTTGCCCACCAGGTCGGTCACCGGCGGTGCGAAGGTCTTGATCGCGCTGAGGCTCGCGAGGGTCACGTCCGCCACCCGCTGACCAGTAAGCCGGTCGCTGAGGAATCGGGCCAGGGCCTCGACTTCTGGCAGCTCGGGCATCTACAGCAGGCCCATGCTCACGGCCGCCTCGCGCAACTCCTCGCGTGCTTCGGGATGCGCCGCCTGATCGATGATGTTCCTCACGCGCTCACTCTGGCCGCGACCGAACACGCGCGCAATACCGTTCTCCGTCGCCACCGCGCTGTGCTCGAAGCTGGTGACTGGCTCCTGCAGTCTGGGCACGATCGTCGACACATTCGCCTTCTTGTGCCATGACGGCAACGCGATGAACGACTGGCCGCCGCGCGCGTGCAGGGCACCGACGATGAAGTCCGTCGAGCCGCCAAACCCGGAGTAGATGCGGCCCTTCATGCGGCTCGCGTTCGCCTGATCGAACAGGTCGACCTGCAGGGCGGCATTGACGCTTGTCATCCGAGCCTGTCGAGCGATCTGCGCCGGGTCGTTCGTGTGCTCGGTGCGCAGCATGCGGATCCACTTGTTGAGGTTGATCCACTCGTAGAGCTCGGGAGACCCGAAGATGAAGGACGCGGTGATCGGCACGTCCTTGTCGAGGGCGCCCTGACGATTCAGCTCGAGGACTCCGTCGCTGAACATCTCGGTCCAGATGCGCATTCCCTTGCGCTTGGTGAGCGAGGCGAGCACGGCGTCAGGAACCGAGCCGATCCCCAGCTGCAGCGTGGAGTTGTCCTCGACGGACGCGGCGATGAGCGAGCCGATCTCCCGCGAGACGTCGTCGAGCCCGCCTGATGTGTGCGTGGGCAACGGCTCGTCGACCTCGACGAGGTAGTCGATCTCGTAGTCGTAGATCTGCGCATCGCCGTACGTGTAGGGCATCTGCGGGTTCGCCTGGGCAATCACCAGACCGCCGCGTTCCCTGACCGTCTCGATGGCCGCCGGCAGGATGTTCACCTCGGTGCCCAGGCTCACCGTGTCGAACCGACGCGACGAGGTGTGGAGCAGTACGACATCGGGCCGGTAGTGGTCGCGAAAGAGCACGGGCACGAGGCTGAGTCGGCACGGGATGTACTCCAGGCGCGCATGACCGCGCATGGCCGGGCCCACGAATGCGGTCTCATACGTGATGCCGGGGCGGTCGGGGAGCTTTCCCTGGGCATTGAGCATGTGCAGGCGGTATTCGGGCACTGCGCCGTCGAGGGCATCCAGCAGCACGGTCGGTGTGGCGAAGTTACCCGAGGCCACCACTCGTGGGTTCTCAGGCAGGCTGGCCAGCACCTTCGTCAACTGCTCGATGGTCACGACTCTCATGTCCCTATCCTTCCACCTACACTTGGGACCCATGCGGACCGAATTTCCGTGGAACGACGTGAAGGTCTACGTCGCAGGCCACAACGGACTCGTCGGATCGGCCATCGTGCGCGCGTTGAAGTCCGCTGGTGTGGGCGAGATCGTCGGCTGGCGTTCGAGCGAACTGGACCTGCGCGACCGGGAGTCCACTCACGACGCGATCCTCGGCGCGAAGCCCGATGTCATCATCGACGCCGCCGCGCGGGTAGGCGGGATCATGGCTAACTCCACCTACCCCGTTGAGTTCCTCAAGGACAACCTGCTGATCCAGACGAATGTCATGGATGCCGCGCATACCGCTGATGTCGACCGCCTGCTGTTCCTCGGGTCGTCCTGCATCTACCCCCGTCATGCCACCCAGCCGATCCGTGAGTCCTCGCTGATGACCGGTCCGCTCGAGCCCACCAACCAGGCATATGCGATGGCGAAGATCGCCGGCATCTTCTACATCGAGGCCCACCGCACTCAGTACGGGCGCCACTGGATCTCGGCGATGCCGACGAACCTGTACGGACCGCTCGACAACTTTGACCTGCAGACCTCGCACGTCCTGCCGGCCTTCATTCATCGCTTCCACGAAGCCAAGCTCAACGGCGCCCCGACCGTCACCGTGTGGGGAACCGGCGCGCCGCGCCGTGAGTTCTTGCACGTCGACGATCTCGCGCAGGCGGCGTTGATGCTCCTGCAGAAGTACGACTCCGCGGAGACGATCAACGTCGGACTCGGCGACGACATGCCGATCAAGGAACTCGCAGAGACGGTTGCCGCAGTGATCGGCTACGAGGGCACCATCGAGTGGGATACCTCCAAGCCGGACGGCATGCCCCGCAAGCTTCTCGACACGACGCGCATCAATGACCTCGGGTGGTTCCCGACGATCAAGCTTCGCGATGGCGTGGCGAGCACCTACGAGTGGTACGTCGAGAACGTCGCATGAGGAGCAGGCATGAGTGACGGCGCCGAGCCGGTCCAGGCGTTCCTGCCCGGCCGCCGGGCGATGCTCGTGCGCCTGACGTGCGAGGCCGGTCGGCGACCGGCGATGCTCGACATGCTTAACACCTACGTCGACGGGCTGGCCGAGGAGCCGGGCACCGAGATCATGGTGGTGTCCTTGGATCCCGACGACGAGTCGATCGTGTGGCTGTACGAGATGTTCAAGGACGACGAGGCCGAGAACGCGCACCGAGCGTCCTCCGGCTTCGCCTCGATGATGCAGACGATGCCCGACCTGCTCGGTGCACCGCCGGCGATCCTGCGGATGGAGCCCCTGCGCATGGCCATGCAAGAAGCGGTGCTCGTGGAGGACTGGTCACTGTGAGCGTGCTGGAGATCGCCCACGTCGACGTGCTGCCCGGCCGCGAGGCCGATTTTGAATCCGATCTCCTGCAGGCCGCCGCCACGGTGCTGCCCAGGGCGGCCGGGTTCATCGAGTTCACCGGGCACGGCTGGGGTGTGGAGCGTCCGTCGACTTACATGTTCTCGATCCGGTGGGAGACCCTGGCCGACCATGTGGAGGGCTTTCGAGAAGGCGAGCTGTTCACCGAATGGCGCGCGCTGATCGGCGGTCATTTCGCCGCGCCCCCGGTCGTCGAGCACTTCGCCCATGGCGAACAGGGCTAGCGAAGGCTGTGTAATCGTGTAATTGTCATTACATGACTACACAGCAGAGCACCTTCAGCGTTTCCGAATGGCTGACCGGACGGCTGCCGTCCGAGTGGTTCAGCGACCTCGCCGTCACCGTCGATCGCGAGGAGATCCTCATCGTCGGCACGATCGACACCCCGGCCGACTCCCCCGACAGCCAGAGCGGGCGGATCAAGAGATTTCGCGAGGACACCCGCGTCCAACGCATCGAGATCGCCCGTGAGCTCGAGGCGCGCACCGACCGCAAGGTCGCGTGGGGCGTCACGTGCGGTGACACGACCGAGGTCTTCACTCGGCTCTCCGTGCCGACCATGACTCGGCTCATCCAGCCCCAGCGCCGCGTGCTCGACACGCTGGTCGAGGCGGGAGTCGCGCGGTCACGGTCGGACGCGCTGGCTTGGTGCGTGCGGCTGGTCGGCCAGCACGAGGGCGACTGGCTTGCCGAGCTCGAGCAGGCGATGGGCTCGGTTCGTGAGGCCCGAGCGAAGGGCCCGGCCGCGTAACGACGGATCTACGAGAACGGCGGTCGGTCGTCGAGCCTGATGCTCGCGCGGCCGGCCGCCCGCCACACTCGAGCGACCGTGTCGGTGTCCTCGGGAGTGACGAGGTTTCCCATGACGCGCAGCGCGACGGTCATCAATGGACGTGATCGCATGCCGACCGGGCCCAGCGTTGGCAGCAGGCGCGGCATCGTGAGCAGTCCGGCCAGTCGCCGGGCGATGGAGAACGCCGATCCGTAGCGGTTCTTGAGGATCGGGGCCCAGTGCCGTTCGTAGTCGAGCGAGGAGGTCGCGACGGTGCTCGACAGCAGCTGGGCGGCCAGATGGCCGGTCTCCAGGCCGTAGTCGATGCCCTCGCCGTTGAGCGGGTTTACGCAGCCGGCGGCGTCGCCGACCAGCAGCCAGTTCGGTCCCGCCACGCCGCTGACTGCGCCGCCCATCGGCAGGAGCGCCGACCAGGGGGCACGGATGTCGCCCTCGAACTGCCAGTCCTCTCGTTGCTCCTGCGCGTAGTGCGCGAGCAACCCGCGCAGGTTGACGTCCGCTGGATGCTTGTCGGTCGCGAGAGTCCCGACGCCGACGTTCACCTCTCCGTCGCCGAGCGGGAAAACCCATCCGTACCCGGACAGCAGCTCGTTCTGCTCACCGCGCAGTTCCAGGTGAGAGGAGATCCACGGGTCATCACTGCGGTGGGACTTGATGTAGGCGCGCGCGGCCACCCCATACGCCGTGCTCCGATGCCAGGTGCGGCCGAGTCGACGGCCCAGCTGTGATTTCGCGCCATCGGCAATCACCAATCGGCGGCACGTGATCTCGGAGTGGACGGCGGACGAGCCGGTGCCCGACACGAACTGAACGGCACGGACCTGGCCGGCCTCTATGCGCACGTCGACGGCCCGATGACCCTCGATCGCAGTGACGCCCGCATCGAGCGCGACCTGGCGGATCGCGTGATCGAGTTCCAGTCGAGGTGCCGCGCCTCCATAGCTAGGAAGCGATCCACCCGGCCACGGCAGATACAGCTCCTGGCCGAATCCCATCGCCCGCAGTCCCCGGTTGCGCGCGCGACCGTCGAGCCATCCGGACAGGCCCAGTTGATCGAGTTCGGCGATCGCCCGAGGGGTCAGGCCATCACCGCACGGCTTGTCGCGTGGGAACGTCTCCGCGTCGACGAGGGTGACATCAAGGCCCGCCCGCGCTGCCCATGCGGCAGTTGCCGAACCGGCGGGCCCGGCGCCCACGACAAGGACGTCGGTGTCCGCGAGGGCAGGCGAAGTGGTCATGGCCCACTCATTCTCGCCTACGAGCGTGAATGATGCCCTGCGCGGTCGCCGCGCCGAGCACGATGAGGACTCCGCCCACCGGCTGGTTCCAGGAGATGTGCTCATCCAGCAGGAAGGCTCCGGCCACTACGGCGACCAGCGGAGTGAGATAGGTGACGGTGCTCGCGGTCGTGGCGTCCGACGCGCTGATCACCCGGAAATTGAGGATGTAGGCCAGGCCGCTGCCCAGGCAGCCGAGGGCGAGCATCCCCAGAACTGTCGACAGCCCGATCGGAGCCTGGGAGAAGCCACCAATCGCAACCATGGGAATCGCCTGGAGAGTGCCCATGATCATCAGGCCCGTAGCCAGGGCGATCGGTGCCAGTGAGGTGGCGTTCGGCCCGCCGGTCAGGTGACGACGGACGTAGGGGAACGAGAACCCGTAGCAGGCGATGGCCACGGTGCACGCGATGATCCCGACCCACGTCGCCGCTCCCAGTCCCTGCCAGATGCCCATCACCACGAGCACGCCACCGAAGCCGACCGCCAGCCCGATCATGCGCTGCCGAGTCGGTCGCTCCTCGGGAAACACCAGCAGGATCGCGACAAGGGTCATGAGCGGCGTCGCGCCGTTGATGATGCCCGCGAGTGCCGAGGAGATGTGCTGCTCCCCGTAGGCGAACAGCAGCCACGGAACCGAGGTCATCAGGGCGGCCGCGACGAACAGGGGCAGCCACGCACGCCTAGGTGCCAGCCGGGTCCGGGTGATCGCGCTGATGACCAGCAAGGTCAGCAGTCCCAGGACTATTCGACTGAGCGCGACTCCTGCCGGGGTCAGTGACAGCAGGCCGAGCTTCATGAAATAGAACGAGCCGCCCCAGATCAAGGCGAGCAGAAGGTACGACGGCAGCCAGCTGCGCGTCGGAGCGCTCACGCACCCTCCAGGGCGAGGAGGGATTCCTTGACCTCCAGGCCCCAGCGGTAACCCGCGAGAGAGCCGTCGCTGCGGATGACGCGATGACACGGCACGGCAAGCGCAACGGGATTCGTCGCACACGCACGGGCGACCGCCCGAACGGAGGTCGGACTGCCGATCGCCTCGGCGACCTGCGTGTACGTCCTCGTCTGGCCCGCGGGAATCTCCCGAAGCGCCTTCCACACCCGAGCCTGGAACGCCGTCCCATGAACATCGATCGGGAGCTCGGGCGCGGACTTGCCCGCGCAGATCGCGCGCAGGGCATTCATCACGTCGACCATGGCCGCATCGTCTCGCTCGAGGGTCGCGTTCGGGAACTCGGCCCGGATTCCGGCCTCCAGATCCGGCGCGGAGCCGATCCGCACCGCGGCCAGGCCGACTGGGGTCGCGACCGCGATGACGTCGCCGACATCGGTGCTCACGACGGACCAGAGCAGGACCTGCTTGGGGGCACCGGCGCTGTAATCCGACGGCGGCATTCCCAGGCGCTGTGCGGCCTCCTCATAGAAGCCACGGACCGATCCGTATCCCGCCGCGAACGCTGCGTCGAGGACCGTGTCGGACGAGCGCAGCAGGTGACGGGCGCGATTCGTCCGCACGGACTGACCGAACTGGCGCGGGGTGACCCCGAGGACATCGGCGAAGTCGCGCTGCAACTGGCGGGCGCTGCAATGCGTCGTCGCCGCGAGCTGGTCGACGGCTACCGGTCCGCCCGCCTTGGACATCAGCTCGCACGCGACGGTGACGCGCTCTCGTGGATTCGACATGCCGCAACGGTATGGGCAGCGAACGAGACCACACACTCCGATTCGCGACACGTTCGTGCGGGAGGTGCTTTCATCTGGGTATGGAATTCACGGCCGAGCTCGAACTCGCTGGCAAGACGGCCACCGGCATCACCGTGCCGCCAGAAGTCGTCGAGTCCCTCAACGCCGGCAAGCGTGTTCCGGTCGTCGTCACGATCAAGAAGCACTCGTACCGCACGACTATTGCTCCGTACAACGGTGCGTACATGATTCCGGTGAGCGCGGAGAACCGCGAGGCCGCAGGAATCGCCGCGGGTGACACGCTCCGCATCGGCCTGGCGGTCGATGCTGCTCCGCGCGAGATCGAGGTGCCCGCCGATCTGGCCGCCGCCCTGGCGAAGAGCAAGGCGGCAAAGGCATTCTTCGACTCCTTGTCGTTCAGCAACCAACGCGGGTACGTCTCCTGGCTGGAACAGGCGAAGAAGGAGGAGACGAGGAACGCACGCGTTGCCAAGTGCGTCGAGTCACTAGAAGCAGGACGCAAGCAGCACTGACCTAGGATCACGATCGCGATCCGCCAACGAAGGAGCACCCCATGTCCCGAGCACGACGCGGCGCGATTGCGATCGCAGCATCAGTCGGCCTTCTTCTCGCGGCCGCGGCTCCGGCCATGGCTGGCGACGTAGCGACCAGTTCGGCGTCGAAGTCCCCCGTCGGCGACTGGCAGACACGCACCAACGGCGTCAAGCAGACGATCACCTTCACCAAGGACGGCGAGGTCTTCGGCGACGCGGGCTGCAACCGCTTCACCGGCGGCTACGAAACCGGCAATGACGGAGCAATCACCATCGGTCCCCTCGCGACTACGTTGATGATGTGCCAGGAGAACGTGATGAACGCGGAGGCGACCTTCCTCGTCCGCATCCAGGCCGCCGTTGCGTACAACGCCACCGCCAAGCGCCTGCAGATCTTCGCGCCCAAGGACCTCGTCACGTTCAGGAAGGCGTGACCGCGACGACGAGGAGCAGTGCGTGACGCTCGGAGCCGATGAGCGGCACGACACCAGTCAACTCGACGACACGGCAGACCGTGAATGCCATGACGCGTTGTCGCGGATCCTTACGCCCGACAGCATCGTCCTCGACGTCGGAGCCAATCTCGGACAGTTCGCCACCAGCCTGCTGTCGGTGCAGGTGTGCACGACCTACTGCTTCGAACCAGTGCCTGAGCCGCGGGCTGCAATCGAGGCTCTTGCGGCCGCGCACCCCAACATCATTCCCGTGAACCTGGCAGTCTCGGACCGTACCGGACCCACGCAGTTCCGCGTCATGGCCGCGCACGACGGATCCAGCATGCTCGAGCCCCTCGCCGGACAGACCTCGCAGTGGTTGACGCCGAAGGAGACCATCGAGGTCGAATCCACGCGCCTGGACGACTTCATGCGCGCCCGCAGAATCGACAAGGTCGATCTGCTGAAGAGCGATGCCCAGGGATATGACGGCCACGTACTCGAATCAGCCGGTGATTTCCTCACGCCCGACCACATCCAGGCGATCCTCGTCGAGGTCAACTTCCACTCGTTCTACGAGGGCCAGGATTCCTTCGAGCGGATCATGGAGATCTGCACCGGTCACGGCTACTTCCTTGCCGGGATCTTCCGGCACTACAACTACTCGAACTGGCTGTGGTGGGCCGACGCTCTTTTTCTGCCGAACCGCGCTCCGTTCTCGACCCAGTTCTGAACTCGACGCCTAGGATCCACGCATGACTGGAGTGCCTGGCGACCAGATCGGCCCCATGATGCACCAGCTGGTGCCGATGGTGAACACCCTTGGGCTGGAGTACGTCGAGGTCTCGGCCGACCGGGCGGTCGTCGTGCTGCGTGACTCCGAGCAGTTCCGCAATCACGTCGGTGGTCCGCATGCCGCAGCGGCGTTCGCGGTTGCCGAGTCGGCGACCGGAGCAGTGGCGATCGCCGCGTTGGGTGACCTGCTCGATCGCGCTGTGCTCCTGCCCACGACCGCGACCATGGACTACCTCGCCATCGCCATGGGAGATCTCACCGCGACCGCAGAGATCATCGGCGACGTGGTGGTCGCCCGACAGGAGTTCGAGGCGGGCAAGCGGCCGCAGTTCGACATCGTCGCGGAGATCACCAATGCCGAGGGCGTCACGACGGGCCGCCTGCGCGCGACCTGGACTCTCAAGCGCCTGCGCTCTGCCTGACGCGATGGCCTGAGCACATGAGTGGGGTGACCGAGCCAGGGCTGCCAACCCTGTACGACTGGTCGGGCAGGCTGGTTGTATCGACGCGTTCTTGGCCCTCCTCGCCAGTACCCCAAAAGGCGACGACGAGCTGTCATTGGCCAACAACAGAACATTCTGTCTCAGGCGGTGGCGGTGAGTTCGGTAGACGGGGGGAAGATCAGGATCGGACTGCGGTCGAGGGCGGTCTTCGACTCGTGTGACTTCGCGGGGAATAGGCTGGCGCACCAACTCTCCGCCTGCCCATAGGAAAGAGGAAGCGTGGAAATCATCGTCCAATCCTCACCTGGCTGGCCGAAATCTGGCGGCTACAGGCGGGCGATTCTGGTCCCTGACAATTGGGATGATTTTCATTACAAGACGACATACACGCTCTGGCTTGATGACGGCGACATCGGACTCGTTGAATTGGGGCAGGTAAAGATCGGCCAGGCCGACATGCCTCCTCGCGCAGATGTCGGTGCGAACCGCCCCGAACTTCCTCGGTCAATCGGACAACCCCTGCCGCCGAAATACTTCTCCGTGGGCCAGGACGCCAGCTACTACGAGAATCTCATGGCTCTTCCAGACGGACTCGGTCTAGAACTGCTCCGCAATCTTAACGATGCGACAGTGAATCCGGACGCGCTCGAACTCGCTAAGTCGTCTGATGTTGGACAAACCTCAGTTCTGCGGTCGGTCTCGGCTCAAACGATCGAAGGCCAATTCCGCAGGGTCGTCGGAGGCTCGGACCGAAATGAACCCTTCACGTTTCAGTACTTGGGCCCATCGCAGGACGGCAACGAACCGGCCTACGATCTGACCTTTGACGTCATTCCAACCTCGCGGCCACCCACGAACGTTCACGCAATCGTCGGTCGGAATGGAGTGGGAAAGACTCACCTGCTATTCCACATGGCTCACGCAATGATCGGAACGCAGAATCCAGATCACGACTTCGGCGAGTTTGTCGAACCGTCGACCAAGGAGCGACTGCCCTTCTCGGGCCTTGTGTATGTCGCCTTCAGTGCATTCGATCGTTTTGAGCCGCCGAGTGATGCTTCCGCACCCACCAAACGCCGGTCTCACTGTTCCTACGTCGGACTTCGTGACGTCGACGCGGAGTCATCCGCCGACGCTGAAGGCTTGCCAGGAAGGCTGAAGGGCCCGGCGCAACTGGCGGAGGAGTTCTGCGCGAGTGTCGCAGTTTGTCTCTCAGAATCAGCCAGGAGGGACCGATGGATGGCGGCGATGGAGGTGCTGCATTCCGATCCCATGTTCGCAGAGGCGGGCGTCCTAGCGCGGCTTGGTCACGAGTGGCGAGATTTCGCCTCGCTTCGTCGCGAGGCGGGTCCGCTCTTTGAAGGCCTTAGCTCAGGACACAAGATCGTCCTACTTACGCTGACTCGACTCGTCGAGACGGTGCAAGAACGCACTCTGGTGCTCATGGACGAACCCGAGTCACATCTTCACCCGCCCCTTCTCGGCGCGCTGGTACGCGCCCTTTCCGACCTTCTCGCAGGACAAAACGGAGTCGCGATCATCGCTACCCATTCACCTGTGGTGCTTCAGGAGATCCCGAGGACGTGCGTCTACATTCTGGACGGTGGCGGCGCCTACACCTACCCCAAGCACCCTGAGAGGGAAACGTTCGGCGAGAACGTCGGAGTACTGACACACGAAGTCTTCGGATTAGAGGTCACTGAGTCGGGCTTCTACCGGATGGTCCGTTCTGTCGTGGAAGAGAAGTCCTCGTTGGATGAGGTTCTAGTCGCGTTCGATGGCCAACTCGGAAGCGAAGGCGTGGCCCTCGCTCAGGGCCTTCTAAATCTCAAGTCCAGGCGTGGCTGATGTGGCCGCTGCCGATGCCAACCATGACGGTGGCGCGGTGCCTTTCAACATGTGCCGCGGCGGCTAGAGACCCGGATCTTCAGCTGCGGCTGGGCGTGGCACTCCCCCGTGTCGAGAGTGCGACAAACAAGTACGTTGCGGCGGCGGCCGTGCAAGGACTCCACAGCGAGCGGTCGGTCGACTATCACGTAGCGGGCGTCACGGACAAAGAAATGACGGAGCTGTACGACCGAATGGCCCGCGCAACCGGTAGCGCGCATCCGATCTATTTGGAGATCAAGGGACGCAACACGAGGTGTCCGATGTGTGGAACTCGCGTGGTCTCTACGCTCGATCACTTCTTGCCGCAGTCGGACTTCCCGGCCCTCGCGGTGAGCCCCCAGAACCTGGTTCCCGCATGCTCGGAATGCAACAAGAAGAAGCGCGCATACGTTGCAACCTCAGCCGATTCGACGCTTTCGCACGCGTATTTCGACAACTTCGACAACGGCCAATGGCTGTGGTGTGCCGTGGTCGAAGTCTCGCCGGTCACTTTTCGCTTCTACGTGTCTGCGCCAGCCCACTGGTCTCCCATAGCGGCCGCTCGCGCTCAGCATCATTTCGATCGGCTCAACCTCGAAGAGCTTTACGTTTCCCACGCATCCCAAACGTTCGCAAGCATTCGAAAGTTGCTCACCGACAGCCTGGACGCCTCGGGAACTGCAGGAGTGCGTGAACAGGTGGAAAAGCTCGAAGCTAGTTGTCGACACAACCGGGTCAACGCTTGGGATACCGCGATGTTCGGCGCCATGGTCGGGAGTGCATGGTTCTTGAGCGGCGGGTTCGTTTAGATCTAACAGGTCCCCACCATTAGCGGAGCACGGCCTCGAACTCCATCCGCCACAGTGCCTCAACGCAGTCCTCGGCGTCGTCCGGTGGGTTGTAGAGGGTTACCGTCCGATCTTCGCCCTCGACCTCCGGAAGAGGAAGTCCGACCTGGGCGCTAGTGGACCAGGGACCTAGCGCTCCCACCTGAAGGTTCGGACAGGTGTACAGACTCCGCTGCGATAATTGGACCAGGCCGCGGAACTCAGGAGGGCACGTGCATTTGACGTGGTTCGAGTGAGCCGTTCTTGATATCGGGACCCAACTGGACCGACCGGCGAACCTCACTACCCGGAGACGGTCAGCCGAGCGTTCAGAGCCGAGGTCAAGCGCCTCGGGCTTCCCGAGATTCCGCCCCACGGACTTCGTCACAGTTGGGCGACCATCGCCCTCTCCGCCGGAATCCACCCGAAGGTAGTCCAGGAACGACTGGGCCACGCCAACGTCGGAATCACTCTCAACGTTTACTCCCATGTTGCACCGGCAGTGCACGACGACGCTGCGGAGATCGTGGCGATTGCCATCCGCACTTCGAACGGTCCCAGCAAATGAGGAGAAACGTGCTTCGCCCAGCCCTTCGAGCGCGAGCCTCGCTAGGCTCGGCAAACTAGATCTCGCTGGAGGCGTCGATGACTGAACTGAGACCGATAGATGACCTTCAACTAGACGTCCGAAATCCCCGGATGGACCTGGATCCGCCGACTCAAGAGGCTGCGGAAGACTACCTAATCGATTTCGAGGACGTCTCCGAGCTAGTCCAATCCATAGGCAACTCCGGGTGGCAAGACTACGAACCCCTCATCGTCATCGCGGACGGCGACAAGCTCACGGTGCTGGAGGGCAATCGTCGATTGGCCGCGCTCCGAGTCTTGACCGATCAGGAACTACAAAGCCGTCGTCGAATCAACGTGCCCCCTGAATGGACTGCGGCGGCTCCGGACACAGTGAGGGTGAAAATCGTCTCCTCTCGCGAAGAGGCGCGCGACTTCATCGGGTTCAAGCACATCAATGGCCCGCATACGTGGGATTCCATGGCGAAGGCTCGCTTTGCGACCGACTGGCTCGACGACCCCGGTGCACCAACTCTCGAAGAGATCAGCCTTCGTCTTGGTGATCGGAACAACACGGTTCGCCGCCTTGTGAACGGCTATCGGGTACTTGAGCAGGCGAAGGGGGAAGGCATCGAGTTTGGGCAGCCTGGCCGTCCAATCTCTTTCTCGCATCTCTACACAGGCATCTCGTACCCGTCGTTCCGGGCATACCTAGGGCTGCCCGGCGACGCGAGTTCCGTCTTCGCAAGCGATCCGGTTCCGGACAGTCACGATGCGCAGTTGGTGAATGTGTTGCTATGGCTCTACGGCAAGCACAACTCCGCTCCCTCAGTTAGAAGTCAGAATCCAGACCTAACGAAACTGCGCAAGGTTCTCGAGAACGAAACCGCGACCTTCGAGCTTGAGCGAACCGGACTCCTGGATCACGCGTATGACATCGCAGAGGACAAGCAATCAGCTTTCAAGTCGGCAGTGCTCCAACTGCGAGCGTCCGCCAGTGACGCACTTCGGCTCCAGTCCGCGTATCAGGGCGAGGCGAATCTTCTTGAGATTGTCACAGTTGCTTACAACGACGTGGAGGTGCTTTTCGAAGCAGCCAAACGAAAGGCGCGTCAGGCGTCCGCCCAACAAGCCGTCGATGCGGCTGAGGTAGCGGAGCCGCAGGAGTGATCGAGACGGAGGCCATCTCTTCGAGAGCAACTCCAAGCTGGCGGGCTGATTGGGTCGAGGTCAACGCCCTCATTAGCCCGAGTCGATCAGTTTCACGGCGGGAGGTTGAGGGTCTACCAAGCATTGATGACATTGACGAAGAGGTGCGTCGCCAGGTCCTGGACGATGATCAGTATGAGGATCTCCTCATTCGACCACTTGATCCCGACATCGATGAGCCTGTGAAGACTGCATTCAACGACGATCTGCTCGCGGAGATAGTGCACCGGTCCGAAACTCTTGGCGATCGCTATCCGTTTCGCTTGGATGCGAGAGGGGAGCAGTGGCGTCTGGAAGCTCGACCAGATGTACTCGACCGTGACCGGGCAGACTTTCAGATTTACCTGTGCGGACTACTTGTTACAGCCTCGCGATGGCACATTGCGAGCAAGGAAGTTGACACTAATCAACGGCTTTCCGCCCTGACCCAGCAGATGGCGTGCCTGTGCGCGGGATCAATTGTTGGTGGCGCTGCCTATTGGTTCGGGTATCCGCGGCCAGGCGGCACTAATGCGGTTGCCGCCATCAAGGACCTAATGAGCCGAATGTGTATTCCTGAGTCAGGATTTCGATCACCTCCCTGGGAGAACGAAGCAGAGAAGGATCTTGGCGTCGATGTTGTCGCGTGGCAGCGCTTTGCGGATGGCCGAGACGGCTATGTCGTGGTTGTTGGCCAAGTTGCGTCGGGCGCAACTAACTGGGAGATGAAGCCCGTCCACCAGGACGCAAAAGAACTAATGCTTTGGATTGGGCAGGAATCACCGAAGAGCTTCACGGAAGCGCAGTTCATTCCTTGGGTCCAGAACATCGATGACATGGCGCCCCCGAAGGGTCGATCCCATCTTGACTGGAGCGAAGATCGCGCAGCGAGGCGATGGATTCACCTTGGAATAGTCATTGATCGACTGCGAATGGCCTTGCTGATTCCGCCCGCAGAGCAACTTCCCATAGGTGTGGACGTCGCCTGGCTCGATGACGTCGTTCAGTGGGTTGCGACCACTCTCCAGGCACCCGATGATGCGAGCTGATCGATTACGCCCTGAGGAACGCTGTTGGCCAACACCATGAGTTCGAACTCAGCGCCTCTGCGAGACGCAGAATAGTCAATCGGGTAGGCGAGCATTCGAAACTCGGAGTACATGGATCGCACTTCTGGAACGTCGTCGTAGGTGAGGATCCAATTTGCCTCGCCCAATCCCGCCAATGTCTGGGCGAGGCGCTTGTGCCCTGCGAGATCAAGCGAGTTGTAGTACAGCGATCCGCCCTTCACAACGTATGGGGGATCGATGTAGAGGTACGAGCTTTGCTTGCCAGCTTGCTTCTTGATAACTGCGGCGCCATCGAGATTGGTTACCGAGATTCGGCTAGCGATAGTCCCGATCGCTTTCAATCGCCCGATGAGTGTCTGCTTCGTGTAGCGGGCGTCGATCTTGTCTGCGGCCTTCTGGGACTGGCCACCAATCACTCCTCCCGTCAGCACGCCTGAGCGGTTAGTGCGGTTCAAAAAGAAGACGGCGAAAGCAAGGTCGGAACGATCTACAGTCCCACTCGCACGAGATCGATAGACCTCTCTCTGAAGGTGCCACTCGTCCAAGGTGACAGCGGTCTCTCGTACCCGGTCACAGAATGCCGCGTTGTTCTCAGTGACCTCGGCCCAGAAGGAGTAGATCGCCGGGTCCAGGTCATTGATCTGAATCTTGGACGCGACCCCTGAGAGCGCCAAGCTAAGAGCTGCGGCGGCACCTCCGGCGAACGGTTCGACGTACCGAACGGCCTTGCCGTGGCCGCGACACCAGTCGGACAGGACACCTGCCAGCGCCGCCTTTCCACCTGGATACCGCAGAGGACTAACTGGAGCCCCACGTCGGCTCAGGTTGGTCGGACTCACATGACTCCTTGACTGCGGCTGCCCGACGTCCGGTCGTGAACAAGCCGATCGTATTCCCTCAGAAGCCACTCGGCGACGCCGTCTTATGGCCCCTGTGGATGGCTGGTTCGAGCCAGATTGCACGGGGAGGTAGACCCTCGGTAGATGAAACCCCATATCGGGGCTCTCCCGTGAGGAGAACTTGTGCGCGAGGGGGGAGTTGAACCCCCACGCCCTTTCGGGCACACGGACCTGAACCGTGCGCGTCTGCCTATTCCGCCACTCGCGCGCGCGTGGACGAGGCTACAGGCATCACGTCGTGAGGGGCTAGGCGGGACGCCGTCGGGTGCGCACCGGTGCGGGTACCCCGTGGGAGGGACCGCTCGGGTTAGCATCAACGCGGGCGTGCGCCACGGTCGTGGCGGGGCGTGAGCATGCGATGCGGAGGATCTCGTGGGTCTGCTGGAACGGTTCGAGGACTCCCTCGACCGACTCGTGAACGGCGCGTTCGCGCGCGCGTTCAAGGCCGAGGTCCAGCCGGTCGAGATCGCCTCAGCGCTCCAGCGCGAGGTCAACGACCGCGCCGCGGTGATCGATCGCCAGCGCACCGTCATTCCCAACGTATTCCACGTCGAGTTGTCCGAGCACGACTACAAGAGACTGGCCGTCTTCAAGGACGCGCTGGAGACCGAGCTGGCCACGCTCGTGCGCGACTACGGCTCCGAGCAGCGCTACACGCTCCTGGGACCGGTTCTCGTCACCCTCGCCCAGGACGACGAGCTCGAGACGGGCATCTTTCGGGTCCGCAGCGAGGCCCGGGCCGAGGTCAGCTCCCAGCCGCACGGTCGTCCCGGAGAGGCCGGCGCCGGACTCGATGTCGACATCCGCCAGCCGCGACTGGAAGTCGGGGGCACCGCCTACCCGCTGGTGCGCGCGATCACCAGGCTCGGCCGCGGGAGCGACACCGACATCCGCATCGAGGATCCCGGTGCGTCACGCAATCACTGCGAGATCGTGCTCGGCCATCCGGTTCTCGTCCGCGACCTCAGTTCGACCAACGGCACGTACGTGAACGGCGAGCGGATTTCGCAACTGGAGATCGCGGATGGCACCACGATCATGATCGGCTCGACTCAACTGGTGTTCCGGAGCGGCTGACCAGTGTCCGAGCTCGCGCTCACCTTGGTCCGGCTGGGGTTCTTGGCCCTGCTCTGGGCCTTCGTCCTCATGACGATCTTCATCCTTCGTCGTGACCTCAGGCAGCCTGCCGATGCGCGCCCGATGGGCCGTGAACGCAAGCCGGCACGCGCGGCCAAGCAGCCCAGGCCGGCAAAGGTGGCCAAGCAGCAGAAGGTCAAGGGCAGCAAGCTCGTGGTGATCGAAGGACCGCTGCTCGGGACGATCGTCCCCCTGGAGAACGCGCAGATCACGATTGGTCGGGCGCCGGACTCGACCTTGATCATCGATGACGACTACGCCTCGAGCAGGCACGCGCGGGTCTACCCGAGCGAGGGCTCATGGGTCGTCGAGGATCTCGGGTCGACCAACGGAACGTGGATAGACCGGACCCGCATTACTTCCCCCACTGTTCTGCCCGTGGGCGCGCCACTACGCGTTGGCCGCACCACGTTGCAGATTCAAAGGTAGGCCGCGATGACATTGCGCCTGCGCTATGCCGCCCGATCGGACGTAGGCATGGTCCGCGACGGCAACGAGGACTCCGGCTACGCCGGACCGGCCCTGCTCATGGTCGCCGACGGCATGGGCGGACACGCCGCCGGTGAGCTGGCCAGCGCGATTGCCGTGGCGACGGTCGCCGATCTCGATGTCCATCCACCCGGCTCGGAGGAGATCCTCACGTCCCTGGGAGAGGCGATCAGCGACGTGGGCGACGGCATCGCCGATGTCATCGCCGACGATCCCGAGCTCACCGGCATGGGCACGACAGTCACCGGTTTCTACTGGCTCGGCGATCGCATCGCGGTCGTGCACGTGGGCGACTCGCGCGGCTATCTCCTTCGCGACGGCGAGCTCGTGCAGATCACCCACGACCACACCTACGTGCAGACTCTCGTCGATGCAGGTCGCATCACCGAGGCCGAGGCGATGGTTCATCCGCGGCGAGCGCTCATCATGCGCGCGCTCGACGGATTGAATCCCGTGGAGGCCGATCTCACCATGCGCGAGGCCAAGGACGGCGACCGATACATGCTCTGCTCGGACGGGCTGTCCGGCGTTGTCATGAGCGAGGAGATCGCGCGCATCCTCGGCGACGGCGATCCCACGGGCGCTGTGACCCGCCTCGTCGACCTCGCGCTCGAGCGCGGTGCTCCCGACAACGTGACGGTGGTCATCGCCGATGTCGTCGATGTCCCCGATGCCCAGCCCGGCGTACCGGTGGTCGACGAGGTGTTCGCGCCCGTCGTCGTCGGCGCGGCCGGCGAGCCGCGTGTTCGGCTGCGACTGCCTGGCGTGCGGTTCCCCGACGATGCCCAGCCCGATCCCGATCGTCCGGATGCACCTCCGCCGGCGGACGGGGGACCGCCCACCGCCCCGCAGCCACTCATCAACGCCGATATCCAGGTGCCCGCGGTCGAGTCGGCACGACGCGCCGCCCGGGAGGACTTCGAGGCGCAGTCGCGAAGGAAGACCCGGCGCAGGCGCTGGTGGATCGCCGGTGGTGTCGTCATCGCCCTCATCCTCTTCGCGGCCACGGCAGCGATTGCCGCGCGCGTGTGGCTGACCTCGCAGTGGTTCGTCACCATCAACGGGAGCGCCGGCACGGGAACCGTCGGCGTCTACCAAGGCGTCCAGGGGTCCTTGTTCGGGGCCCGGCTCTCGACGCTCTGGTCTGATTCGGGCCTCCAGGTCGGGACGCTGCCGTACTTCGACCAGGAGCTGGTGAGTAAGGGGATACCCGCAGCCAACGAGGCCGACGCCCAGCGCATCGTCGCCGAGTTGCAAAGCCGCGCGGCCGATTGCCAGACAGTGATCGCTCCCGCCGGATGCCCGGGGTCGGTCCAGTGACCATGATCCCGACGGCCCAGGCCGTCGCGACCCGAGTTCGCAAGCAGCCGAGCAGGCGCAATCTCGAACTCGTGCTGCTCGTCTTCGCCTGGGTGATCGGAGTGCTCGGCACCCTGCAGGTCGGGTGGGCGACGGGCGAGACAACGGACAACGGCGTGTGGGTGACGGCCGCGGTCGTCGGCGTGCTGGCACTTGCCATGCACGTGGTGGTCCGCTGGAAGGCGAAGTACGCGGACCCAGTCCTGCTCCCCGTCGCCACCTTGCTCACGATCCTTGGCCTCGTCATGATCTACCGCATCGACGTGGCCGCGGCGTCGAGGGCGGCGCTGAACGGCAACCCGGCGCCCACGCCCGACGTGTATGCGCAGCTGACGTGGTTCACGGTCGCGGTGATCTTGTTCGTCTCCGTTCTAGTGCTGCTTCGCGACCATCGCATCCTGCAGCGGTACACGTACACATTCGGGCTGGTCGGCCTGGTGCTCCTCGTCCTCCCGCTGGCGCCCGTGATCGGCACGACCGTCAACGGCGCGACTTTGTGGATCCGGCTCGGGGGCTTCCAGATTCAGCCGGCGGAGATGGCGAAGATCCTGCTCACGATCTTCTTCGCGGGCTACCTCGTCGAGAAGCGTGACTCCCTCGCGCTCGTGCGCACCAAGTTCATCGGCATCGGACTGCCACGCGCCAAGGACCTCGGACCGATCGTGATCGCGTGGCTGATCTCGCTTGCTGTCCTCATCTTCGAGACCGACCTCGGCACGTCACTGTTGTTCTTCGGCCTCTTCGTGGCGATGCTCTACATCGCGACTCAGCGTCGTTCGTGGTTGATCCTCGGCGGAATCCTGTTCGCCGCGGGAGCCGTGCTCGCGTACTACCTGTTCGGGCACGTGCGACTGCGCGTGACCGTGTGGCTTGATCCGTGGGCGTACGCCGACACGGCCGGCTACCAGATCGTGCAGTCGCTGTTCGGACTGGCGAACGGCGGAATCCTCGGCGCGGGACTGGGGCAGGGCTTCCCCAATCTGGTTCCCTTCGCCAGCACCGACTTCATCGTCGCGGCGCTGGGCGAGGAGCTCGGCCTGACCGGCCTCATCGCGATGCTCATGCTCTACGCGATTCTCATCGAGCGCGGCCTTCGTGCCGCAGTCTCCGTTCGGGACTCCTTCGGGCAACTGCTCGCCGCTGGTCTGTCGATCACCTTCGCGCTCCAGGTGTTCGTCATCATCGGTGGCGTCACGCGCCTGATCCCGCTTACCGGACTCACCACCCCGTTCCTGTCGTACGGCGGGTCCTCGCTGATCGCCAACTGGATCATCATCGCCCTGCTCCTGCGGATCTCCGATCGAGCGCGTCGTCCCGAGGACACCGCGCAATCGCCGGATGAGGCGCTCACCCAGGTGGTGCGGAGGGTATGAGTCGTCCGATCAGGCGAATCGCATTCGTCCTTGCGCTGATGCTGGTGGCGTTGCTCGTGAACATCACGGTGATCCAGGTGGTGCTCGCGGGTGACTACCGCGACCGGCCGGGCAATCAGCGCGTGCTGCTCGAGGAGTACAACCGCGAGCGAGGACCGATCCTCGTCGGGCCAAACCCGGCGGCGCGATCGAAGGAGACTGGCGACACCCTCACCTACCTGCGCGTGTACTCCGACGGTCCGCTGTACGCGCCCGTCACGGGTTTCTACTCGCTCGTCTACGGAGCCACGGGACTCGAGCGCACCGAGAATCGCATCCTCACCGGACGGTCCTCTCTCTTCGCCGTCGACCGAGCGGAGCAATTGTTCGCCGGCCGGGAGCCAGCAGGTGGCGCGGTCAGCACGACGATCAACGCGGCCGCGCAGAAGGCGGCCTTCAACGGACTGAAGGGCAAGCGCGGCGCGGTTGTCGCGATCGAGCCCGCGACCGGACGCATCCTCGCCTCGGTGCAGTTCCCGTCGTTCGACCCGAACCTGCTCTCCAGTCATGATCCGGCCGCGATCCGCGAGTACTACGCGACCTTGGAGAACGATCCGGCCAAGCCGCTCCTCAACAGGCCGATCGTCGCGCTCAACCCGCCGGGCTCGAGCTTCAAGCTCGTGACCGCGGCGGCCGCGCTGGCGTCGGGCAGGTTCACGCCCGAGTCCGTCCTCCCCGGCCCGCGCACCTACCAGCTGCCGCTGTCCACGAAGAAGCTGCGCAACTGGAACGGCCAAGCCTGCTCTCCGACGGGGCTCATCACCCTTCGCGAGGCACTCGCGGTCTCGTGCAACACGGCGTTCGCCTGGCTCGGCAATGAGCTCGGCGCGGATGCGCTGCGGGAGCAGTCCGAGTTGATGGGATTCGACACGGCGTTCCAGATTCCACTGCGCGCGGCCACCTCGGTGTTCCCCGAGGATCCCGACGCGGCGCAGGTCGCGATGTCGGCGATCGGCCAGTTCGACGTGCGCGCCACGGCGCTGCAGATGGCGATGGTCAGCGCGGCGATCGGGAACAACGGGCGGACGATGTATCCGTACCTGGTCCAGGAGGTCCGCGGCCCCGACCTCGCGATCGTCCAGACGACCGATCCGGTCACGTTCGAGGATGCGATGTCACCGCTGCATGCCGCGCAGCTGACGGACATGATGGTCAATGTCGTGGAGAACGGCACAGGAAGCAACGCCCAGATCCCTGGCGTTCGAGTCGCCGGGAAGACCGGAACCGCGCAGACCGGCAATGACAACCCCGCGGTCGCCTGGTTCGTTGCCTTCGCTCCCGCGCAGGCGCCGCAGGTCGCCGTGGCCGTGGTCGTCGAGGACGCCGGTGCCCCCGAGGTGAGCGGAAACCAGCTGGCAGCACCCATCGCCAAGGCCGTGATTCAGGCTGTGCTGCGCGGCAGCACCGCGTCCAACTGAGACAATGGCCAGATGACGACCGATCCCACCAAGGCACGCATGCTCGGTGATCGCTATGAAATCGGCGAGGTCATCGGTCGTGGCGGCATGGCTGAGGTCCACGAAGGCCGTGACCTCAGGCTCGGCCGACGCGTCGCAGTCAAGATCCTGCGCCCCGACCTCGCCAAGGATCCCACCTTCCAGGCGCGCTTTCGTCGTGAGGCTCAGTCGGCCGCAGCACTGAACCACCCGAACATCGTCGCGGTGTACGACACCGGCGAGGACGTGCTCACCTCCGCCGACGGCGAGCGGACTGTCGTCCCCTACATCGTGATGGAGTACGTCGACGGCATGACCCTTCGGCAACTGCTGGCCAGTGGTCGACGACTGCTCCCCGAACGTGCGCTGGAGATCACCGGCGGGGTTCTGTCCGCCCTCGACTACGCGCACCGGCACGGCATCGTGCATCGCGACATCAAGCCCGCGAACGTGATGCTGACGCGTACCGGCGAGGTCAAGGTCATGGACTTCGGCATCGCGCGAGCGATCAACGACGTGGGCACCACGATGACAGCGGCGTCCGCAGTGATGGGCACGGCGCAGTACCTGTCGCCGGAGCAGGCGCGCGGCGAGGTCGTCGACGCGCGCAGCGACCTGTACTCCACGGGAGTGCTGCTCTACGAACTGCTCACCGGCCGGCCGCCGTTCCGCGGGGACTCGCCGGTATCCATTGCGTACCAGCATGTCAGCGAGATGCCGCTGCCTCCGTCGCAAGTCGACCCGGGTGTGACTCCCGAGGTTGATGCGGTCGTGCTGCACGCCCTCGCCAAGCGCACCGACGATCGATACCAGACTGCAGCGGACTTCCGCGCGGACGTCGAGCGCGCCATTGCAGGTTCTCCGGTGACAGCAGCGATTCCCACTCTCAATATCGACCAGACTCAAATGATGCCCGCCGTCCAGGCGGCGGGAGCGGCTCGCTATGAGCCGATGTACGACACCGCGCGTCGTCGGCGCAGGAGAGGCCTGGGGTTCTGGGCGCTGAGCATTATCGGAATAGTGGCGGCGATCGTCGGCGCACTTCTCATCGGACGATTCGTCTTCGCGGGTACCGAAGCCACGTCGGTGCAGGTCCCCAATCTGGAAGGCGTCACGGTCGAGGTTGCCGAGTCCACGCTGACTGACCTGGGCCTGACGCTGGGCGCGCAGACGCCGACCACCTCCGATCGGCCGCAGGGCACCGTGATCAACCAGCAGCCGGCGGCCGGCGAATTGCTCGAGGAGAATCAGTCCGTCAACGTCACCGTCAGCAGCGGACTCGAGCAGGCGACGGTGCCGCAGTTGCTGGCACTGACCACCGTCGACGCGGCGCGCATCGCCCTCGAGGACGCGGGCCTGGTGCTCGGCACGGTCAAGGAGAAGAACTCTCAGCAGCCGGCCGGGTACGTGCTCGCCCAGGATCCGCAGGAGGGCACGCAGATCGACGCCGGAATGGCCGTGAACATCACGGTCTCGTCGGGACTCGTCAAGGTGCCTGGTGTCAGGGGCGAAAGCGAGGCGCAGGCGCGCAGCGATCTGGCCCAGATCGGCTTCGACGTTCAGGTAGTCGAGCTCCAGGACGGCTCGGTGTCCCCGGGAACGGTTCTCGCCCAGTCACCACAGGCCGGCGAGCTACTGCCACGCGGATCCGTCGTGACGATTACCGTGGCAACGGCGCCGCCCGCCCCTCCGACTCCGACGCCCACGCCGACTCCGGAGCCGACGTTCACACCCGAGCCCACTCCGGAACCACCGGCACCGACCGACGTGCCGCCAACCCAGTAGCGCGGCGTCAGCCGACGATCGGGGCCAGGTGAGTGGCTCGGTCGATCGCCGATGGATCTCCGCACTGCAGCAACCAGTTGGCGAGCAGCGCGTGACCGCCCTCGGTGAGGACCGACTCGGGATGGAACTGCACGCCCTCCACCGCGAAGTCGCGGTGCCGGATCGCCATGATCACGCCCGTGCTTGTCGTGCCCGTCACCTCGAGCACCGCGGGAACTGTCGCGGGATCGACGGACAGCGAGTGGTACCGCGTGGCGGTGAATGGCGACGGCAGTCCGGCGAGAACTCCCTCGCCCTCGTGGATCACCTGCGAGGTCTTGCCGTGAAGAAGTTCGGGAGCGCGCACGACCTCGGCTCCGTAGGCAGCGGCGATCGCCTGGTGTCCCAGGCAGACACCGAGGATCGGAACGCTGCCGGCACAGTCGCGAACGATGTCCATGCAGACTCCCGCTGACTGCGGGGTGCCGGGCCCGGGCGACAGCAGGACTCCGTCGTACTCACTGGCTTCGGAAGTCGTCACAGCGTCATTACGTCGAACATCCACGTCGGCACCGAGCTGGGCCAGGTACTGGACGAGGTTGAAGACGAACGAGTCGTAGTTGTCGACGACGAGGATGCGGACCACGGACGTCATTGTGCCGTCGGGTGCGCATAGCGCACGGAGATGGGTCCCGAATATGCCGGGATGACGAGGTTGTCCAGGCGCTCCACCTCGTAGCCCAGACCGACGACCCGCGCCCATGACCGGTACGCCTGGAGAGCAGCGTCCGCGCGAAGCGCAGCGCGCATCTTCTTGGGCGGCCCGATCGCGGTGAGGACGTATGGCGGTGAGTACACGCGCCCCTGCAGGAGCAAGGTGTTGCCGACGCACTGGATCGAACTAGTGTTGATGACCCGTTGGTCCATAACCTGCAAAGCCACGGCGCCACCCCTCCACAGCGCGTTGGCGACCGCCTGCACGTCTGCCTGGTGGACGATGACGTCATTCGGCGACACCGCCGCCCACAGCGGGTCGCCGGGATCGCGCGGGGGAGCGTCGTCGAGGCGTACGGACAAGGCATTGCCCGTGACGTCCGTCATTCCCGCCGATGGTTCCAGAGCGGCCGTCTCCTCGCGAGCCACGGCCACCGCAGGGTCACCGACCCGGCCCGCAGCGAGGTCATCAACGAAACCCTGCTGGTCAGCGACCCGAGCTTCGAGCACCTCAAGCCGACTCGACTTCTGGCGGACGAGGTCCCGAAGTTCCGTCGCGCGCTCGGCGCGCAGGTCGGTTCCCTGACTCGTGTTGGCGGCGGCAACGAACATCAGGCCGGCGAGGGCGAACACCAGCGCGCTGACCAGCACGGCCGGATGCAGACCTGACAGCGGAATGCGGGTCGGCCTGCGCACCCGCCCACGGTAACCCGAAGGGGCGTCGGTGTGGCAGGCTGGACCCGCTCGACCTGCCCGCGAGCCCCGGAAGGACGTACCGTGCCCGAATCCAAAGGCCGCAAGAAGGATGCCTACGTTTCCCCGCCCACGGGCAAGGGTGAGCGCAAGGTCGCCAAGATCGGCTCGCCGTCCTGGCTCGCCCCCACGATGGTCGCCCTGTTCTGCATCGGGCTCGCCTACATCGTCATCTATTACATTGCCGGCGCGCAGATCCCCGTGATGCAAGATCTCAGCCCGCTGGTGAATGTCGGCATCGGCTTCGCGTTCATCGCTGGCGGGTTCTTCCTGTCCACCCGCTGGCGCTGAGACCCGGTTCGACTTACACGCCTGTTATTTGTCCCCAGCTGGGGACAAACCTGTGGACAACTTCGTGGTCTCGTGCGGACTATCCACAGGTAGCCATGGGACGGGTGTTACCTGCGGGTAACGACGGATAGAGATTCATCCTCGAAGTGTCGCGGTCAGTCGTACGCTCTCGACCATGAACAAGGCGATGCTTGCGCTCCTGACCGATGCCGAGCGGCTCCTCGTGGCCCAGACCGAGCCCGCGCACCTGTCCGCGCTCGACGAGGACGAGGTCTCCGCGGTGCACACGCGAATCGGACGCGCTCGCAACAAGTACGTGGGCATCTACCGACGTGGCGCGGCCGGTCGGGTCAGTGAACGCGGGGGCCGGGGCAAGGCTGGCGTCGAAAGCGGTCGGGATCGCGCCAAGGCAGAGGTGTTCGAGGAGGCCCTGTCACGGGTGAGCCGCCGGCTGGCCGTCCTGGCCGCCGAATCCGCTCGCACCCTGCGAGACGAGCGTCTCGCCTCAGCGCGCGCCGCAAGGACGGGCGGTTCCTCTGGCGCAGTCGCCGCGAAGCCCGCCAAGACCCGAGCACGCGTGAAGTCGCCGCGAACGCCCATCGGTCAGAAGAACCGGGCCGCCGCCGCCGGCAAGAACGCGACGTGGCAGGCGAAGCGAGACTCGAAGTAGTCCCGCGGGACTACAGCAGTTCCAGGATCGTGGCGTTCGCCATTCCGCCGCCCTCGCACATCGTCTGCAGGCCGTACTTCGCACCACTGCGCTGCATCTGATGGACCAGGGTGGTCATGAGCCGAGCACCGGATCCGCCGAGGGGATGCCCTAGGGCGATCGCTCCGCCATTGATGTTCGTCAGTGCCGGGCTGGCACCCGTCTCGGCGTACCAGGCACCCAGTACGGAGGCGAAGGCCTCGTTGACCTCGAAGGCGCCGATGTCGGACAGCTCCAAGCCGGAGCGCTTGAGGACCCGCTCGGTTGCCGGGATCGGTCCGGTGAGCATGTAGATCGGGTCGACGCCCGCAAGAGCTACCGTGTGGATGCGCGCGAGGGGAGTCAGTCCGAGCTCGGCGGCCCTAGCCGAGGACATGATGAGCAACCCTGCGGAGCCGTCGGAGATCTGAGACGCATTGCCCGCCGTCACAACCCCGTCCTCCTTGAAGGGGGTCTTGAGGGTGGACAAGGACTCGACGGTGGTGTCCGGACGAATGCCCTGATCCTGGGAGACCGTGCCGTCGGCCGTCTCCACGGAGACGATCTCGGCGTCGAAAAGCCCGGCCTCGCGGGCCGCGGCAGCGCGCTGCTGGCTGGTTGCGGCCAGGTCGTCGAGGTAGGTGCGCGAGAGGTTCCACTTCGCGGCGATCATCTCCGCGCTGATGCCCTGCGGGACCAGTCCGCCGTCATAGCGATCGTGCATCGACTGGCTGTAGGGGCCGTCGCCGCCGACCATGTTCGAGAACATCGGAACGCGCGACATCGACTCGACGCCGCCGGCGATGACGATGTCGTAGTGACCGGCGATGACTCCGGCCGCGGCGAACGTGACCGCCTGCTGGCTCGAGCCGCACTGCCGATCGATGCTGACACCCGTGACGTCCTCGGGGAAGCCCGCCGCGAGCACCGCATTGCGCGCGACGTTTCCGCTCTGCTCTCCCACCTGCGAGACAGCGCCCCAGATGACGTCGTCGACCAGTGCGGGATCCAGGCCAACTCGCGAGGTGACCGCATTCAGCACGATCGCCGACAGGTCCACGGGGTGGATGCCGCTCAGCGCGCCCTTGACCGGCTTGCCGATTCCGACTGGCGTACGTACCGCCGAGACGATGACCGCGTCGTTGCTGCTCACGAGATGTCCTTTCCTAGCTACGTGGTGAGAATTCCGAATGACGCCAAGACGTCGTTGATCTGCGCGGTGCGCCACATGACGAGGCCCGCCATGACGAACAGTAGGACGAGGATGCCGCCCACCTGCACCAAGGTTCGATGTCAGGGGCGGGGAACACCATGATCGCAGCGACAATGGCTCCTGTCACCAGCCCGCCCAGATGCGCGCGCCAGTCGATCCCCGGGGCGAAGAAGCCAATGGCAAAGTTCACGGCCAGGAGCACGAGCACCTGCGTGATGTCGTAACGCAGGCGCCGTCCGGCTACGACGAGTGCGCCCATCAGGCCGAAGATCGCCCCGCTCGCGCCGACAGAGACCGTGCGCATGTCCGAGAAGGCATACGAGACGACGCCACCGCCTATCGCGGCAAGCACGTACAAGGCGAGGTACCGGTAGTGGCCGAGGATGCGCTCGAGGGTTGGGCCGAGGGCGAAGAGCACGTACATGTTGAAGGCAATGTGCAGGAACGACCCGTGCAGGAAGGCAGCCGTGACCAGGCGCCACCACTCGCCGTTGGCCGCGATGCCGACGGGCCACATTCCGTAGTCCCCGGCAACGGCATTGATACCAATGGCCATCTGCGCAAGGAAGACCGCGACGTTGATCGCGATCAGGACGTACGTGACCATCGGCCGATCAATGACAGCGCCGCCCGCGACGGTGGTGGGCTGGTGAATCCGCGCGGCCGCACCAGCCACGCACTCCGGGCACTGGAAGCCGACCGGCGCGGCGATCATGCATTCGGTGCAGATCGGCCGATCACAACGCGTGCAACGGATTCCGGTAGCCCGATCGGTGTGGCGGTAGCAGACCGATTGCTGTTGCGGTTCCGTCACGGACGTTGGTCGTTAGTCACGAGTGATCGTGATGGACGAGATGACGACGTCGGTACGCGGTCGATCAGCCTGCCCGGTGGCAACGGCCGCAATTGCGTCGACGACGTCGCGTGACTCCTGATCGGCGACCTCGCCGAAGATGCTGTGCTTGAAGTTCAGGTGCTTGGTCGGAGCGACAGTGATGAAGAACTGCGAGCCGTTCGTGTTCGGTCCCGCGTTTGCCATCGCCAGGAGGTAGGGCCGGTCGAAGGACAACTCGGGGTGGAACTCGTCGGCGAAACGGTAGCCCGGGCCACCCGTGCCGGTGCCAAGCGGGTCGCCGCCTTGGATCATGAATCCGGCGATGACGCGATGGAAAATCGTTCCGTCGTACAGCGGCGCCACCGACTTCGCACGAACCTTCGGGTCGGTCCACTCCTGCGTTCCCTCGGCCAGTCCGGTGAAGTTCCGGACCGTCTTGGGCGCCTGGTCGGCGAACAGGTTGATGCGGATATCCCCGAGGGTGGTGTGCATAGTTGCGGTTGTCGTCATGGCGCCATCCTGCCCCATGGTGAAGACGCCACGGGCCGCGACCTGCCTGAGGCAGGTCGCGGCCCGTGAACAACTGCTAGTGAACTACTGGGCCAGAAGGCCGTAGATCTTCTTGCGTGCCTCGGCCAGCGCGGCGGTAGCAGCGTCGATCTGCGCCTGGTCGTTCAGCTGACTGACCTGCCAGACGGCGGCACCGAGTTGCTTGCCCTCGGCCCATAACGATGCGGCGGCCTCAAAGTCGGGATTCGTGGACTGTGCCCACGGCTCCCCCCACGAGGCCCGCTCGGCCTCGACGACCGCTCGACCCTCGTCGGTGAGCGAGAAGATCCGCTTGCCGTCCTCCTGGGCCGCAGTGACCAGGCCCTCGCGGGCCAGTCGCTTGAGCACCGGGTAGATGGAGCCGGGCGACGGCTGCCACTGCCCGTCACTTCGATCGGCGAGCTCGGTGAGGATCTCGTAGCCGTGACGGGGCTGCTCGGCCAGGAGCAGCAGGATTGCCGCTCGCACGTCACCGCGTTCGCGCCGTCGTCCGCGGGGAGGTCCCCACGGTCCGCGTCCGCCCCACGGGCCTGGGCCGCGACCATGCCGGTGCGGTCCGCCGCGGTGCCGGTCACCGTTCTCTTCGCCAGGTGCCGAAGAAGTCGGGCGCTCGGGGCGCTCGCTGGCCTGGTTCATGGCGGCCCACACCATCAGGCGCTCTCGGCGACCGTGACCACGGGACCTCTTGGCCCACGGCGGCTTGCCGACCGGGCCGAAGTTCTCTGCTGATTCTGCGTAACTCATGTTGTTCCTCGTTCCTATCGCAACTGTTCGCGATGTAGTTACGATATATCGCGACTATTCATCCGCCAACGCCGGGGTGGTGATCGTGGTGGATGGGTCCGGCCCGATCTCGGGCATGGGTGGAGGCTAGGGGACTCGAACCCCTGACTTCTGCCTTGCAAAGGCAGCGCTCTACCAGCTGAGCTAAGCCCCCGCTACTGACCCCGAGGGATCGTTCGTGCTTTAGCGGAGATCGGGCTCGCTCGTGGCTTCTGACCACAGGTCCTGCTCGGCCTTGTTTGCGGCGATCTGCCGGTAGACGACGTAGCCGATGCCGGCGAGCAGGATGAGGAGCAAGAGTTTCTTCATAGTGCCGACAAAGATACATGCACAAGCGCACTCATGTCGTCGGGGTCAGTTCGAGACGGCCGCAACGGCCACGGTGACCAGGCTTACCGGCTGATCAGTGAGATTCGCCCACGCATGCTCACCGCCCCGCACGACGCAGGCATCGCCCGCCCGCAGCACGGTCTGGCCACCCGGCCACCGCAACGTCGCATCGCCGGACAGGATCCAGGAGAAGTCAGTCGAGGGCGTCTGGTGCCACATCGGCTCACCGTCGCCCGTGGGGTCGATGACCACATAGCGAAAGAGCGCACCGCCGGGCATGAGCGCGAACTGCCCCTGAACAGTCGGATCGCCGGGAGCCGCGTTGTCCAGCGGCACCACGTCGCTGCGCCACAGGTCCACGAGCGTCGCCCCGGCCTGCGGAAGTGGATAGACGGCTGGGGCCGGACCATCGACGGTCAGGCCGTCGGCCGACAGCACGAATCGGCGAGGTGATTGCGGAGTGGAGGACATGCACGCATTCTGGCCTGAGCCAGGTATTCGGTGGGCCTAGGTGGACTTGAACCACCGACCTCTTCCTTATCAGGGAAGCGCTCTAACCAAACTGAGCTATAGGCCCGAACGTCCGGTGAGACTACCGGACCACTGGGTCGGTGCTGACCGGGTGGTGGGGTCAGACCTCGTCGGACAGAACCACCTCGACACCGCCGGTTAGGCCGACGGTGAGGTTGTACATGACCGCGAACAAGGTCGCCAGCAACGAGACCAGCACGATCTCGACGGACGCCACGACGGTTGCGACCCCGATCACCCGCGAAAACTCCAGGTAGCTCAGCAGGTCGAACCCGGTCGTGGCCGAGCCGACCACCTCGTCGATCGTCCGCGAGAGGGTCAGGAATACGCCCGTGAAGTCGAGCACCCACCACAGCACCGCGACGGCGACGACGAGCACGATGCCGATGGCCAGGGCGAGCATGAAGGCCGCCTTGGTCACCGACCACGGGTCCACCCGCGTGACATAGAGGCGAGCACGCTTGGGCGATCGGACGCCCTCACTGCTCGTCACTCAACTGCCTCCACGGTCGGTGGCTCCAACACCTCGGACTCGACATCTTCGTCGGCGTCGTCAGTGTCGTCGTCGGTCTCTGCGCCTCGCGCGACGGCGACAATCGCGTCGCCCTCGGCAAGGTTCATCAAGGTCACGCCCATCGTGTCACGGCCTGATGGACGGATCTGATCGACACGAGTGCGGATGACCACGCCGTTCGAGGCGATCGCGAACAGTTGATCGCTTGCCTCGCAGACCATGGCGCCCACCAGTGAGCCACGCTGCTCGACGAGCTTCATCGCGCGCACGCCGAGGATTCCCCGGCCCTTGGCTGCCCATTCGGAGACTGGGGTCCGCTTGCTGAATCCGCCGTCGGTGATCGTGACGACGAACGTGTCCGGACGCACGACGTCCATGGCCAGCAGTGAATCGTCGCCGCGGAAGCGCATACCGATGACCCCGCTCGTGGCCCGTCCCATCGGACGCAGCGTGTCGTCGTTCGCCGTGAACCTGGCCGACATTCCCTTGCGCGAGACCATCAGTAGGTCATCGGTGTCGGCAACGAGTCGCGCCGAGATCAGCTCGTCGTCATCGGCAAGGTTGATGGCGATGATCCCTCCCTGCCGAGTCGAGTCGTACTCGGACAGTCGGGACTTCTTCACCAGCCCGCGCTTCGTCGCGAGCACCAGGTAGTCGGCTGCGGCGTAGTCGGGGATCGCCAGCACCTGCGCGATCGCCTCATCGGGCTGGAACGCGAGCAGGTTTGCCACATGCTGACCGCGCGCATCACGACCGGCCTCGGGTAGCTGGTACGCCTTGGCGCGGTAGACGCGGCCCTTGTTCGTGAAGAACAGGATCCAGTGGTGCGTCGTGCTGACGAAGAGGTGCTCGACCACATCGTCCTGACGAAGTGCCGCGCCCTTGACTCCCTTGCCACCGCGTCGCTGCGAGCGGTACAGGTCGGACTTCGTCCGCTTGGCGTATCCACCGGCGGTGATGGTGACAACCACATCCTCTACCGCGATGAGGTCCTCGTCGGTGACGTCGCCATCCCAGGCGACGAAGTCGGTGCGCCGCTCGTCACCGAACTTCTCCGTGATCTCGGCCAGCTCCTCGGACACGATCGTGCGCTGGCGCTGCTCGGAGGACAAGATGTCGGTGTAGTCCGCGATGCGGGTCATCAACTCCTCGAACTCGTCGATGATCTTCTGGTGCTCCAGGGCCGCGAGCCGGCGAAGCTGCATGTCGAGAATCGCCGTGGACTGGACCTCGTCGATCTCCAGCAGTTCCATCAGTCCCGAGCGTGCATCCTCGACGGTCGCCGACGCACGAATGAGTGCGATGACCTCGTCGAGCGCGTCGAGGGCCTTGAGGTATCCGCGCAGGATGTGCGCGCGCTCCTCGGCCTTACGCAGGCGAAAGCGGGTGCGTCGCTGGATCACTTCGATCTGGTGCGCAATCCAGTACCTGATGAACTGCTCGAGGGTGAGCGTGCGCGGCACGCCCTCGACGAGCGCGAGCATGTTGGCGCCGAAGTTGTCCTGCAACTGCGTGTGCTTGAACAACTGATTGAGGACCACCTGCGCGACTGCATCGCGCTTGAGCTCGATCATCAATCGCATGCCGGTGCGCGAGGACGAGTCGTCACGGATATCGGCAATGCCGGTGAGCTTTCCGTCGCCGACGAGCTCGGCGATGCGCAGCAGCAGGTTGTCGGGATTGACCTGGTACGGCAGTTGCGTGACCGCGAGCACCTGGCGGCCGCGGGCATCCTCCTCGACCGTGACGACCGCGCGCATCGTGATTGAGCCTCGCCCGGTGCGGTACGCGTCCTCGATGCCCTTGCGGCCGACGATGAGCGCACCGGTGGGAAAGTCCGGGCCTTTGACGAGCGCCATCAGCGCTTCTTGACGCTCCTCGCGCGCGGCATCCGGGTTCGCCAGCACCCACTGCGCGGCAGCGGAGATCTCGCGGAGGTTGTGCGGCGGGATGTTCGTGGCCATGCCGACGGCGATGCCCGAGCTACCATTGACCAGCAGGTTCGGGAACCGGGCCGGGAGCACCAACGGCTCGAGGGTTCGCCCGTCGTAGTTCGGACCGAAGTCGACGGTCTCCTCGTCGATATCGCGGACCATCTCCATGGCCAGCGGCGCCATGCGGCACTCGGTGTAGCGCTGGGCCGCGGGCGGGTCGTTGCCCGGCGAGCCGAAGTTGCCCTGGCCCTGCACCAGCGGGTAGCGAAGCGACCACGGCTGCGCAAGGCGGACGAGGGCGTCGTAGATCGCGCTGTCACCGTGCGGGTGGTAGCTGCCCATGACGTCGCCGACGACGCGCGCGCTCTTGGAGAAGTTGCGATCGGGTCGGTACCCGCCGTCGTACATCGCGTAGAGCACACGGCGATGGACGGGCTTGAGTCCATCGCGCACGTCTGGCAGTGCGCGCGACACGATGACCGACATCGAGTAGTCCAGGTAGGACCGCTGCATCTCGGTCTGCAGGTCGACCGGCTCGATGCGGCCATGCTGTCCGGGATCTACGACCTCGGTGGTGACGTCTTCAGGCATGTGGGCTCCCTGTCTCAGATGTCCAGGAAGCGCACGTCGCGCGCGTTCTGCTGGATGAAGTTTCTACGGGCCTCGACGTCCTCGCCCATGAGCACGCTGAACATCTCGTCGGCCTGCGCCGCATCGTCGAGGGTCACCTGGAGCAGGACGCGGTGCGCGGGATCCATGGTGGTGTCCCACAGTTCGTCGGCATTCATTTCGCCGAGGCCCTTGTAGCGCTGGATCGCCTCTTCCTTCGGCAGGCGCTTTCCCGCAGCGATGCCGGCCTCGACCAGTACCTCTCGCTCGCGCTCGGTGTAGGCGAAGTCCGCGACCTCGCGAGACCACTTGATCTTGTACAGCGGCGGCTGGGCGAGGTAGACGTAGCCCTGCTCCACCAACGGCTTCATGAAGCGGAACAGCAACGTCAGCAGCAGCGTGCGGATGTGCTGGCCATCGACGTCGGCGTCGGCCATGAGCACCACCTTGTGGTACCTCAGCCTGTTGATGTCGAACTCATCCTGGATGCCCGTGCCGAATGCGGAGATCAGGGCCTGGACCTCGGTGTTCTGCAGCACCTTGTCGATGCGCGCCTTCTCGACGTTGATGATCTTTCCGCGGATCGGCAAGATCGCCTGCGTGCGCGGATCGCGGCCCTGCCGGGCCGAGCCACCGGCCGAGTCGCCCTCGACGATGTAGACCTCGCAGTCCTCCGGCTCGCGGCTCGAGCAGTCGATGAGCTTGCCCGGCATGCCCGCTCCGCCGAGCAGGCCCTTGCGGTTGCGGGCCAGGTCACGAGCCTTGCGAGCAGCCATGCGCGCGGTCGCCGCGTTGACCGACTTGCGGGCAATCTCCTTGCCCTCGGCCGGGTTCTTCTCCAGCCATTCCCCGAGCTGGTCGTTGACCACCTTCTGGACGAAGGCCTTCATCTCGGTGTTGCCGAGCTTGCCCTTGGTCTGGCCCTCGAACTGCGGCTCGGTGAGCTTGACGCTGACGATCGCGGTAAGTCCCTCGCGGACATCCTCGCCGCTGAGGTTCGGGTCCTTCTCCTTGATGATGTTCCACTCGCGCGCGAACTTGTTCATCAGCGAGGTGAGCGCGGTGCGGAAGCCCTCTTCGTGGGTGCCGCCCTCGGTGGTGTTGATCGTGTTGGCGAACGTGTACACCGACTCGGAGTAGGTGTTGTTCCACTGCATCGCGATCTCGGCGCTCATCCGCTTGTCCTCGGACTCCGCCTCGATGTCGATGATCGTCGGATTCGCGATGCCCTTGCTGGAGTTCAGGTGCTTGACGAAGTCGGAGATGCCGCCCTCGTAGTGGTACTTGACGCGGCGTACCCGCTCGACCGCCACGGCCTCGGGATCGGCCTCGGGATCGATGTCGAGGTCGTCGAGATCGACGACCGCCTCGGCGCGCTCGTCGATTAGCTCGAGGGACAGCCCCTTGTTGAGGAAGGCCATCTCCTGGAAGCGACGAGCGAGGGTGTTGAAGTCGTAGTGGGTGGTCTCGAAGATGTCGCCGTCGGCCCAGAACGTGATCGTCGTGCCGGTGTGGTCGGCCGGCTCGTCTATCGACAGCGGCGCGGTGGGAACCCCGCGAAGGTATGACTGCCGGTACACGCGGCCATTGCGGCGGACCTCGACATCGAGGGTGGTCGACAGCGCGTTGACCACCGAGACGCCGACACCGTGCAGTCCACCGGAGACCGAGTACCCGCTGCCGCCGAACTTGCCGCCGGCATGCAGGACAGTGAGCACGACCTCGATCGCGGGCTTGCCCTCGCTCTCGACGATGTCGACGGGGATGCCCCGGCCGTCATCGACGCACCGCACGCCGCCGTCGGCCAGCAGGGTGACGACGATGGTGGTGGCGTAACCGGCCATGGCCTCGTCGACGGAGTTGTCGACGACCTCCTGGACGAGGTGGTGCAGTCCGCGCTCGCCGGTGGATCCGATGTACATGCCGGGGCGCTTGCGGACGGCGTCGAGGCCTTCGAGAACAGTGATCGCGCTGGCGTCGTAGGACACGCTGGGCGAGCCTCCTCAGGTGATGCGACGGGCCGCACGAGGCGGTTTTGGGATGACTTCCAGTCTACCCGTTTCCGCCGACATCGAATCCCACGCCACGGCCCATAGGAGCCCTAAGAGGCGAATTGACCCCCCGCCCACAATCTCCCGTACGAAAACGCGCTGTTATTGGCACATCGGTGCCATCTAGGCCCGTCTAGCCGTACGTGTCGCGGGGGCCTCGACCCTTCACGGCGCGCGGTCCGGCCTTCCAGGACGGGGCCTGCGGGCCGAGGATCTTGATCCGCGTCACGACCCCGGATCCGACCCGCTCGTCGACGGTGCGGTGCAGGTTCGGCAGCAAGAGCCGGACCTGCGTGGCCCACGTTGTCGATTCGGCCTGCAGGGTCAAGACGCCCTCGTCGAAGCCCGTCGGCACGACGTGCTCGGCGAGATCTGCACCGACTATCTGAGCCCACTCGCTGACCAGGACGGCCACGGCGGATCGATCCTGCCAGCCCTGCTCGCGCAGCAGCCGGTCCACCGATGCGCCAAAACCCTGCGGGTCCCGGTCGTTGGAGAAGGAGGCGGGCGCGGGCTTGGAGGTCTTCGCCTTGGCCCGGCCGGTCGAGCGGGTCACCCGGCGTAGCGCCGCAGCCGACGCGGCAGCCGCGGCGTCCGGCTCCACTTCGGGACCGGGCGCGATGCCCTTGTCGTCCGGTTCAGTCATCATGTATCGCGCCCGTCGTGACCCGAAGCCGTCGACCGGCCAGCTCGGATGGCACGTCCTCGGCGACTGCGGCCGTGATCAGCACCTGCGTGATCCCCGCCACACGCGCGGTCAGCCGGCCTCGTCGAGCAGCGTCGAGCTCGGCGAACACGTCGTCGAGGATGAGTACCGGATCGTCACCATCGGCCTGCAGGATGTCGAGCGCCGCAAACCGCAGTGACAGGGCAATCGACCAGGATTCCCCGTGCGAGGCGAAGCCCTTCGCGGGAGAACCCGCCAAGGTGAGCTGGAGGTCGTCTCGCTGCGGGCCGACGAGCGTGAGTCCGCGAGCCAGTTCCTCGCGACGGCGTCGTTCGATGCCCGACAGCATCGCCGCCCGCCATGCCGATCGATCGACGCTCACCTGAGTGTCCGCGCCCAGGCTCGAGATGTAGTGGACATCGACGTCGGAAGCGCTGACGGCATCGACACCTCCGGCGATCAGGTCGTAGGCCGCGAGGAAGCGTGGACGAAGCTCGTCGACGAGCAGAACCCGAGACGCGATGAGCTCTGCGCCGACGTCGGCGAGCTGCTCGTCCCACACCCCGAGAGTCGCTGAGACATCGTGACCACCACTGGCTGCCGACTTCAATAATGCGTTGCGCTGCTTGAGGATTCGGTCATAGTCCGCCTTGACCGCCTGCATTCGCGGAGTCCTCTGCACGAGCAGCTCGTCGATAAAGCGACGACGATCGGAGGGGTCCCCCTTGACCAGGGCGAGGTCCTCCGGTGCGAACAGGACGGTCCGCACCAATCCCACGAGATCGCGGGGACGAGGCACGGGCGACTTGTTCAGCCTGGCGCGGTTCGCACGCCCTGGGTTCAGCTCGAGTTCAAGAAGGGTGGACCTGTCGTCCTTGACGATATCCACGCCGATCACGGCTCGCTCGGCACCAATGCGCACCAGTGGTGCGTCGGTCGCCACCCGATGGCTCGCAAGGATCGAGGCGTAGCCGATCGCCTCGACGAAGTTGGTCTTGCCCTGGCCGTTGGCACCGACGAAGGTGGTGACCCCGGGCTCGAGCGCCACCTCGACCTGCTCGTATGACCGGAAGTCCGCAAGGCGCACTTCCTTGACCCACATGAAGCGAATCAGCCAGTCAGGCGGACGGGCATCAGCAGGTACTTGTAGTCATCGCTGCCCTGACCGCTGTCGTCGACGGCCGTCAGGACAGCCGGGCGACTTTGCTGGGTGAAGGAAAAGCGCGTCACGGCCGACCCGACCGCGGCCAGTCCGTCGAGGAGGTAGGCGGGGTTGAAGGCGATGTCGATCGCATCGCCCTCGAGCGAGCTCTCGAGAACGTCGACGGCCTGAGCGTCCTCGCCCGCGCCGGCGCGCAAGGTGAGCTCGGACCCGTCGAACTCCAGGCGCACGGGCGTATTGCGCTCGGCGACCAACGCGACCCGCTTGACCGCCTCGATCAGCGGGGCGGTCTCGACAGTGGCTATCGCCGCGGACTCCGTGGGCAGCAACGATCGGTACTTCGGGAACTCGCCGTCAAGAAGCCTCGTCGTGGTGCGACGACCGTGCCCCTCGAACCCGATGAGTCCTTCCCCGGCTCCGCCGAGGGCCAGCGCGATGACGACCTCGTCGACGTCGCCCAGGGACTTGGCGGTATCGGCGAGCGTGCGCGCCGGCACGAGAACCTGGCTGGACACGGACGGGGACTGTGGTGACCAGGAGAACTCACGAACGGCCAGCCGGTAGCGATCGGTAGCGGCAAGGACGATGGTCGATCCTTCGATCTCCATGCGGATTCCGGTGAGCGTGGGGAGGGTGTCGTCTCGTCCAGCAGCAATCGCAACCTGGGCGACGGCGGCCGCAAACAGTTGGCCTGCAACGGTTCCTGAGGATGTTGGCATGACCGGAAGCTGGGGATAGTCCTCCACAGGGAGGGTAGGCAGCGTGAACGAGGAGCGCCCGCACGTAATGACGATCCGGCTGCCTTCGCTTTCGATCTGCACCGGGGCCGGCGGAAGGGACCGAGCAATATCGGCAAGTAGCCGGCCGGACACGAGCGTGGTCCCGGGAACAAGGACCTCGGCCTCAACGTCGACGCGCGCGGAAACCTCGTAGTCGAAGCTGCTCAGCGTGAGGCCGGATTCCGAGGCGGTCAGGACAAGACCGGCCAGGACAGGAAGGGACGGCCGCGAGGGCAGTGTCCGGGCGGCCCAGGCCACCGAATCCGCGAGCACGTCTCGCTCGACCCGTAACTTCACGATGTCCTCCGTTGTGGGCAATGAGGGGTCAGTCTGACAGCAAAGGTTGTGGTTCGTACAAGGGGAGCGAAGGTGGCTGTCCACCGGCACTGGCCCCATGGTTGTTCATCATCGAGATCATCACTAGGAGTAGTCGTCGTCATAGGTGGTGTGGACAGCGTGGATAACCGTCGTTATGCCTGTTCAGATGGCGTGTCACCCGGCGGCCTTCCTGTGGATAACAACGACGTGTCTGTGGACGAACCTGCCTACCTGTTGACGGCGGCCCGGACCGATCCGCGCTGTCCCCAGAACTACACACTCTTCTGGGGACACAGGCGGGGATAAATAAAAGTTATCCACAGTCTTTCCACCCTGTGGGAAAGTGGTGCGGCAGTGATCCTCGGGTCGCATGGGAACGACGAGTCACATGGTGCGCGGCTGGGACTTGATCCTGCTGGTCAGATCGGTGACCTGGTTGAACAGGCTTCGTCGCTCGGCCATCAACTGGCGGATCTTGCGGTCGGCGTGCATGACCGTCGTGTGATCGCGGCCGCCGAAAGCCTGGCCGATCTTCGGCAAGGAAAGGTCGGTCAGCTCGCGGCACAGGTACATGGCGATCTGCCGTGCGGTCACCAGGACCCGCGACCGGCTCGAGCCGCACAGGTCATCGACAGTGACACCGAAGTACTGGGCCGTCGCCGCCATGATCTGTGCCGCGGTGATCTCCGGGCCGGTGTCCGAGGGGAGCAGGTCCTTGAGGACCACCTCGGTGATGGCCAGGTCGACGGCCTGCCGGTTTAGAGAGGCGAACGCCGTCACGCGGATGAGTGCGCCTTCGAGCTCGCGGATGTTGCTGGAGATCTTCGAGGCGATGTACTCGAGCACCTCGGGGGGAGCGACCAGTCTCTCCTGGACGCTCTTCTTGCGCAGGATCGCGATTCTGGTCTCGAGGTCAGGGGGCTGGACGTCAGTGATCAGGCCCCACTCGAACCTGGATCTCATGCGGTCCTCGAAGTCCGGAAGCTGTTTGGGCGGCAGGTCGGACGTGACGACGATCTGCTTGTTGGCGTTGTGCAAGGTGTTGAAAGTGTGGAAAAACTCTTCCTGCGTCTGGACTTTTCCGCTCAGGAACTGAATGTCGTCGACCAGGAGGATGTCCACTTCGCGGTATCTGCGCTGGAAGCTGGCGGCCTTGTCATCGCGGATGCTGTTGATGAACTCGTTGGTGAACTCCTCCGAGCTGACGTACCTGACTCGAGTTCCCTTATAGAGGGTGCGCGCGTAGTGGCCGATCGCGTGCAGCAGGTGGGTCTTGCCGAGTCCTGAGCCCCCGTAGACGAACAGCGGGTTGTAGGCGCGCGCGGGCTGCTCGGCCACCGCAACTGCTGCGGCATGGGCGAATCGGTTACTCGACCCGATGACGAAGGTCTCGAAGGTGTACTTGTCGTTGAGCCGGCCGTCCTCGTTGCGAGTGCCGGGGGAGCCGGTGCCCGGGCGCGGCGACTCGTCGCGACGGTCCGGGGTGATGGTGGCCACGGCGGGGGCGATGTCGGCGGAGTCGGCGTACGTGGCATCGGCGACCTCGTCGGTCGCGTCGTCGATGGACGGGTCGATCGACGGGTCGACCGTGACGGCCAGGCGGATCTCGCGCCCGAGCTGCGTGGACAGCGCCTCGACGACCATGGGCCGCAGGCGGGTCTCGAGCACGTCCTTGGTGAATTCGTTGGGGGCGGCGATCAGCGCGGTGTCCTCGACCAGGCCCAAGGGGCGGGTGAGCGCGACGAAGGCCCGCTGCTGGGGAGTCAGGCTTCCATCGGCCAGACTGGCAATCGCCTTGGCCCATACCTCGGTGAGGTCAGCAGGCGCGTCCATCGGCTGTCCCCTCGTCTGCAGGCTTTCCACACCGTTATCCACAGGTGTGGAGGCGTCTGGCGACCTTAGCCAGAACCGGAGCGAGCCGACAAGTAGTGCTTTTCCGCGGTGGGCGGCCGGTTTGACCGCCCGGACGTGCGTTCCGTACGCTTACGCAGTTGACTTCCCCGCAAGCCCGATGAACGCCCCAGGAGCCAGACCATGAAGCGCACCTTCCAGCCCAATACCCGCCGTCGGGCGAAGACCCACGGCTTCCGGGCCCGGATGCGTACCCGCGCCGGCAGGTCCATTCTCGCTGCGCGGCGTCACAAGGGCCGCGTAGAGCTGTCAGCCTGAGGCTTCGTGCTTCCCGCCGCTCACCGGATTCGGACCGCGGCTGATTTCCAGCAGACCACCCGCCGCGGCTCCAAGGCCTCTCGCGGTCGTGTCGTGGCATATGTCCAGTGCGTCGCCGACGGTCTTCCGCCGCGCGCGGGAGTCATCGCTAGTTCATCAATCGGCGGCTCCGTCATCAGGCATCGCGCCGCGCGCAGGATCCGCGCGGCTTTGGCCCCGTTATTGACCGAGTTGTCCGATGGCTCACGCGTCGTCGTCCGTGCGTTGCCAGGCGCCGACCGAGATCCCTTACTGCCGCAACAGGTTCGGGCTGCTGTGGTTGCGGCCGCGCGTGAGTTCGGCGCACCGCGATGACCAAGGTGGTCCAGGTGATCAGGGCGGTAGTGCATCCGGTGATCTGGTTGTGGGATCACTCGATCGGCTTCGTTCTCACCTGGTTGCTCATCGGCGTGATCAGCCTGTATCGACGAACCATCTCCCCCACACTGCCGCCCACGTGCCGGTATCACCCCAGTTGCTCGGCCTATGGGCTCGAGTCGATGAAGACCCATCTGGCGGTCAAGGGATCGCTGCTGACCGGCTGGCGGCTGCTGCGCTGCAACCCGTGGAGCAAGGGCGGGGTGGACCCGGTTCCGGCCAAGGGATACTGGTTGCCGGACGTGCATCCGAACGGCGAACCGCGACATGGAACGATGGGGACGCGGAGCGTCCAAGACTCGAACGTCTAAGGAAGGCTTGACCCTTGTTCATTCTCGATTGGCTGAAGGACGGCGTCAGCTGGATCCTCGTCCAGTTCCATCAGCTACTGACGTGGCTGGGCATGAACCCGGACAGCGGCTGGACGTGGACGTTCTCCATCGTCGGCCTGGTCATCGTCATCCGCATCCTGCTCATTCCGCTGTTCGTCAAGCAGATCAAGAGCCAGCGCAATCTGCAGCTGATCCAGCCGCAGATGAAGGAAATCCAGAAGAAGTACGCCGGCGACCGCGAGAAGCAGTCGCAGGAAATGATGAAGCTGTACCGCGAGACGGGAACCAATCCGCTCGCCTCGTGCCTGCCGATCATCTTGCAGGCCCCGATCTTCTTCGCGCTGTTCGGTGTCTTGCAGAGCATCGCCATGTACAACCCGGATGACCCGAACTCCTCGGCAGAGGGCGTTTTCCGCTGGGACCAGTACTCCGATCTCGCTGCGAGCGCGCACAACGCCTCGATCTTCGGTGTTCCGCTCTACGCGACGTTCATGAACGCCGACGAGGTTGCCGCCGACGGCTTCAACCCGGTGAACACCCGAATCCTGTGCATCATCTTGATCATCCTCATGACGACGACGACCTTCTTGACTCAGCGCCAGTTGATCGTCAAGAACAGCGCTCCCGACAACCCGATGGTCAAGCAGCAGAAGATCCTGCTGTACGTCTTCCCGGTCATCTTCGCCGTCTCCGGCATCAACTTCCCGGTCGGTGTCCTCATCTACTGGTTCACCACGAACCTGTGGTCCATGGGCCAGCAGTTCTACGTCATCAGGAACAACCCTCAGCCGGGAACGCCGGCGGCCCTGGCCAAGGAGGCCAGGCAGAAGGCGAAGGCCGCAGCGAAGGCCGGTCCCCCGGCTATCGAGACGATCCCCGGCGAAGTTACCGACGCACCGTCGGAAACTGTGACGCGAGTGCAGCCTAAGAAGCAGTCGCGCAGCCAGCGCAAGAAGAAGTAGTGCCCGCCGCCGACGGCGGCCCCCGAACCCAGCAAACCGTGGAGTGAGTCAATGAGCGATGTACAAGGCGAGACCATCGACCTGGTCGGTGAGTCCCCCGAGTTCGACACCAGTGAGGCAATTGCGGCGGAGGTGTCCGAAGGCGGCGCGGTGAAGCTCAGCAAGGCCGAGCTGCTCGACCGCGAGGGCGACGCCGGGGCCGACTATCTCGAGGGGCTGCTCGACATCGCCGATCTCGAGGGCGACATCGACATCGACGTCGAGGGAAACCGCGCGATGGTGTCGGTCGTCGAGTCCGGCACTGGTGAGCTCACGCACCTGGTGGGCGAGAACGGCAAGGTACTCGAGGCGCTGCAGGAGCTCACCCGACTGGCGGCCACCCGCGAGACCGGCGAGCGCTCGCGACTGATGCTCGATATCGCCGGCTTTCGCGCGGCCCGCAAGGCGCAGTTGGTGACCGAGGCGGAAACTGCCGTCGCGGAGGCCGAGCGCACCTCGGCCCCCGTGCGGATGGCACCCATGACCCCGTTCGAGCGCAAGGTTGTTCACGACGTCGTGGCCGATGCCGGCCTGATCAGTGAGTCCGAGGGCGAGGAGCCCGGCCGCTACGTGGTCATCAGAACAGCCTGATCGCCACGGGTGCCATGGTTTCCCGTGAAACACCCCCCGAACTGCCGGCCTGGCTGGTCCCGTTCACACCGCAACTGACCGAATTCGCGACCCTTCTCGCTGATGTCGGGGTGACCCGCGGCCTCATCGGGCCGCGTGAGGTCCCCCGGTTATGGGAGCGCCACCTCCTCAACTGCGCGGTGGTCGCAAGCCCGGACACCGGGATCGTCGCCGATCGGGCTCGGGTCGCCGACGTCGGCTCAGGTGCGGGACTGCCCGGCCTGGTGTGGGCGATCGTCCGTCCGGACATCAGCGTGGTGCTCATCGAGCCGCTGCTGCGCCGAAGCGTGTTCCTCGCGGAGGCCACCGCCGAGCTGGCCCTGTCCGACCGGGTGCATGTGCTGCGCGGACGGGCCGAGGACATCCCGCGCGACCCCACCTGGCAGCCGGCCGACGTCGTGACCGCACGGGCCGTGGCTCCCCTCGAGCGCCTCCTCGGCTGGACCGTGCCGCTCCTGGCCCCCGGCGGACGACTGGCTGCCCTCAAGGGCAGCAGCGCCCACGCGGAACTGGCGGAGGGCAGGGCAGCGGCCACGGCCATGGGCCTAATCGATCTCGAGGTGCGCGAGTTCGGCGCCGGCGTCGTGGATCCCCCGACTACCGTCATCACCGGGGTGCGACGTACGGCACAATGACGCCGTGCCCTCCGACCGTGTCCCCGAGCAGCAAGTAGGAAGCGGACTGGGCTGGCCCCACGATGACACCGAGACCGATGTTTCCCGTGAAACCACGGTCGGCCTGGGTTGGCCTGCGTGAGCGCGCGCATCATCACCGTCGCCAACCAGAAGGGCGGCGTCGGCAAGACAACGAGCAGCGTGAACATGGCTGCCGCGATCGCCCAGGGCGGCCACCGGGTGCTGCTGATCGATCTTGACCCGCAGGGCAACGCATCGACGGCTCTGGGCGTCGACCATCGCGAGGGCACCCCCGGCGTCTACGAAGTGCTGATGGGGGAGTCCTCGGTCGCCGATGTCGTGCGCCAGTGCCCGGACGTGCCCAACCTGTGGGCGGTCCCGGCGACCATCGACCTCGCGGGCGCGGAGATCGAGCTGGTCGCTCAGGTGGCTCGCGAGTACCGGCTGGCGCGGGCGATCGAGGCCTATCTGGGCGACGGTGGCCCAGATCGCCCCGACTTCGTCATCTTGGACTGTCCGCCAAGCCTGGGCCTGCTCACCCTGAACGGCCTGGTTGCCGCCCGTGAACTGCTGCTGCCGATCCAGTGCGAGTACTACGCCCTGGAGGGCCTGTCGCAGCTTCTTCGGACCATCGACATGGTGCGCACGCACCTGAACCCCGAACTGGCCGTCAGCGCGATCCTGCTGACGATGTACGACGGGCGAACCCGGCTCGCCTCGCAGGTTGCCGACGAGGTGCGCACACATTTTGGCGCGCAGGTGCTCGACACCGTCATCCCCCGTTCTGTGCGCCTGTCCGAGGCGCCCTCGTATGGGCAGACGGTCATGACATACGACCCGTCATCGTCGGGTGCCATCGCCTATCGCGAGGCGGCGGCGCAGTTCGTCGCGCTCGGACTTTCCGCTGTTTCCACAGAGTTTTCCACAGACATATCGCACTAAATGGTACATAACGTTACGAGTTTTCCCCCGATCGGAGTGACATGACGGCAGCGACGAAGCGTGGCCTGGGCCGCGGTCTTGGGGCACTGATCCCCTCGGCCGCCGACGTGGATGCCCCGGCCCCGGCAGCGCCGATCGCTCCCGGAGCGGTCTACGCGGAACTGCCGATCGGCCAGATCGTGCCCAATCCCCGGCAGCCGCGAGCCATCTTCGACGAGGACGCCTTGTCGGAGCTGGTGTTCTCGATCCGCGAGATCGGCCTGCTCCAGCCGGTGATCGTTCGCCAGGTCGGCCCAGGGCAGTACGAGCTGATCGCCGGGGAGCGGCGCCTTCGGGCCAGTCGCGAGGCGGGCCTTGTGGCGATTCCCGCGATCATCCGTGACACCGACGACGACGCGATGCTTCGCGATGCGCTCCTGGAGAACCTGCATCGCGCCGACCTCAATGCACTCGAGGAGGCCGCGGCGTACCAGCAACTGCTGTCCGACTTCGGGTGCACTCAGGACGAACTGGCCCGACGCGTGGGTCGCTCACGCCCGCAGGTCACCAATACCTTGAGGTTGCTCCGACTACCACCAGACGTGCAGAAGCGAGTGGCTGCAGGGGTTCTTAGCGCCGGGCATGCGCGTGCGCTGCTGTCCCTCGACGATCCGGCGGCGATGGACGCACTCGCCACGCGCATCGTCGCCGAGGGACTCAGCGTCCGTGCTGTCGAGGAGATCATCATCGTCGGCGACGCGGACGGCCGCAGGCGCAAGCAGTCGACCCGCTCGCGGTCCAAGGCCCCGCGCGACCCGGCGATCACAGACGTCGTGGGCGAGCTGACCGAACGACTGGCTCAGCAGGTCGACACGCGAGTGGGCATCGACGGATTCGCGACGCGTACCTCCCGCGGACGGCTGATCATCGAATGCGCCGACATCGAGGACCTGCGTCGCGTTACTGACGCGCTGCTTCGCGGCTGACGGAGTCCTCGGCGAGGGTGGCCGTCAGCTCGCCGAGCCCAAGACCGGCAGCGGCGAGGGCCTGGGGGAACAACGAGGTCTCGGTCATGCCGGGCGCGACGTTCACCTCAAGGAACCACGGGCGGCCGTCGGCGTCGATGATGAGATCGGTTCGCGACCAGTCCTGCAGCCCGAGCAGCAGGTGAACGTTGAGCGCCATCGACTGCGCGGCCAACGCCTGGTCATCGGGGAGCCGAGCCGGGCAGAAGAACTCGGTCGTGCCGGCGGTGTAGCGCGCCGCGTAGTCGTACAGCGCACCCTCGGGAACGATCTCGACGGCAGACAGGGCCAGCAGGTCGCCGTCGCGCTGGAAGACGCCGATCGACACCTCGGTCCCGGCGACGTATCTCTCCATGAGAACCACGTCGGCGTACGCGAAGGCACCGACCATCGCGGCGGGCAGCTCAGCGGCGTCGTGGACGATCGACGTGCCCAGCGACGACCCGCCCTTCGTCGGCTTCACGACCAAGGGCAACCCGAGTCTGTCGACGACTGCATCGAGCACTGCAGCCGCACCGAGCTCACGAAAAGTGGACTGCGGCATCGCCACGCACGCTGGCGTATCGATTCCCGCACTCTCGGCGAGCGTCTTGGCCACTGGCTTGTCGAACGCCAGCCGACTTGCCGCAGCAGAAGCACCGACGAACGGAATCCTCAATGACTCCAACACATTTCGAAGCGCACCATCCTCGCCCGCAGCACCGTGCAGCAGTGGAACGATGCAGTCGGGCCGGTGGTCACGAAGTCGCGCGAGCAGCCCCGCGTCGACGTCCTGCTCGCCTACTTCCCAGTCGGGTCGATCGGTGCGCAACGCCTCGGCCACCCTCCGGCCCGAGCGTAAGGACACGTCTCGTTCGGCGGACAGGCCACCGGACAGGACCAGCACGTGCATCGAGATCTCCTACTGCAGGTCGGGTGCGGGAACCGAAGAGCCGGTGACCCGATTGAGTGCATGCGAGGTGCCGAAGGTCTCGGCCAGTTCCAGCTCGCTCTCGATGACCGCTGCCAATCGCCGGACGCCTTCGCGAATGCGCTCGGGCTCGGGATAGCAATACGACAGGCGCATGTTCTGCCGCCCCTGCCCGTCGACATAGAAGCCGGTGCCCGGCACGTAGGCGACCAGGTTCGCGACGGCGCGCGGCAGCATCGCCGTGGCATCGAGCCCGTGCGGCAAGGTCACCCACGAGTAGAAGCCGCCGGCCGGAATCGTCCACCGAGTGCCCTCGGGCATCATCGCCTGCAGGGAGTCGAGCAGCGCATCGCGTCGCTCGCGGTAGACCTCCTGGAAGGTCTTGATCTGCTCGCGCCATGGCTGGGTGGCCAGGTACTCCGAGATCGTCAGCTGGGTGTAGTTGGACGGGCACAGGACCGCGGCCTCGTTAGCCAGGACGAGCTTGTCGCGCACGCCGTGCGGCGCGACGGCCCAGCCCACGCGCAGTCCCGACGCGATCGTCTTGGAGAACGAACCCAGGTAGATGACGCCATCGGGGTCATCAGCGCGGATGGCCCGCGGCGGCTCACCCTCGAATCCCAGCAGCCCGTACGGGTCGTCCTCGAGGATCGCGATGCCCTCGCGCTGCGCGATCGTGAGGATCTCCGCTCTCCTGGCCGGACCCTGTGTCACGCCGGCGGGATTGTGGAAGCTCGGGATCGTGTAGATCAGTTTCACGCGCTTGCCGGCGGCGCGCACAGCCGTGATCGCCTCGGCGAGCGCGGTCGGCACGAGCCCCTCGTCGTCCATCGCGACGTGGATGACCTCGCATTCGTACGCGCGGAAGACACCGAGGGCGCCAACATACGACGGAGCCTCGACGAGGACGACGTCGCCCGGATTGCAGAACACCCGGGTGGCCAGGTCGAGGGCCATCTGCGATCCCGTGGTGACGACGATGTCGTCGGGGTGCGCGACGACGCCGACCTCGCTCATGACCTCGAGGATCTGCTCACGAAGGGTGACGTCGCCCTGCCCGGATCCGTACTGGAGGGCCTGCGGCCCGCGCTCGTACAGCAACCGCTGCGCTGTGCTCGCGAGCATCTCGACGGGAAGGGCCTGCACGTAGGGCATGCCGCCGGCGAGGGAGACGACCTCGGGACGAGAGGCGACGGCGAAGAGGGCGCGGATCTCGGACGCTCGCATGTTGTGTGCCCGGCTAGCGTATGAGTCCACCCATGGGTCGAGCCGTGAGCCCGTCATCTTCCCTCCAAGCCTTGTGTCTATGTGGTCGGTACGAGCCCGGATGGGACTCGTGCCGACCTACGATAGGCCCAACGCGAGGAGTGTTCGACATGCGACGTGCACTGAGGGTGGTCGGCCTGGTCGGCCTGGTCGGCCTCGGGCTACTCCTTGGCTTCGTCGTTCGCCTCGTGTGGCCGCACTCGGCTCCGGCCGGGTATGCCCGGCCGTCGGCGGGTGCCGACGTCTAGCGAGGAGCGCAGAACCGCGTGACGGCCGCCGCCAGCCCCTCGGCCACCACGTCCTGGAAGACCGGGCTGGCCAGCCGTCGGGCGTCCGCCTCGTTGGACAAGTAGCCCAGTTCCACCCGCACTGCGGGCATCCGCGTCAAGCGCAGGAGGTCCCAGCTGCGCGGGTGGGTATGGCAGTCGAGCAGGTCGGTGCGCGAGTGCACCTCCTCCTGGACGAGGCCGGCCAGGATTCGACCTGCCGGTGAGTACACCCCGCCTCGCGGGTCGCCGAAGTAGAAGGTGACAAGGCCATTGGGTAGCGGACTGGTCATCGAGTCGATGTTGAGAGACAGCACGAGATCGGCGTCGGTGTCGTTGGCGAACTGCGCGCGCGCGTCGTCGGACAGTGCGGTGCCAGGACCAGCGGCTCGGGTCAGCAGCACCTGGGTGCCCAGCGCGGCGAGTCGACCCTCGACCCGCACGGCGATCGCGTGGCACAGGTCCGCGCCGATCCCCGCCCCGGGATCGATGACGACAACCTTGTGCGCGACGCCGGTCTGCAGACCGATGAGAGTCACATGCTCGCGAAGTGCGCTCGCGCTGCCACCGGACACCGTCCGCACCAGACGGTCGAAGGCTCGGAACGTATCGGGGCCGCACGTCCCGTCCGCGCCAACGCCCACGCCCGCCTGGAACTCGCGCAATGCCACGTCGGTCTGGGGTCCGAACAGTCCGTCCTGGCGGCCGGTGGCGAAGCCGAGCTGGGTAAGGCGTCGCTGCAGTTCGGTGACGTCGTCACCGGCCATCAGATGACCGGGCACGTACGACAGCACGCGATCGCCGAGCTGCCAGCGCGCTTCCTCGAGTCGGCGGAAGGTCTGCGGACCGACGATGCCGTCGACGGTGATGCCGCGGTCCTGCTGGAAGGTGCGGACCGCCTGATCTAGTTCGTCGTCGAAGACATCGGCACCGACGTCTGGGCACAGGCCCAGGTGCGCCAGTCGTGCTCGAACCTCGGCTACGGCCGCTCCCGTGTCTCCACGGCGCACTATGACGGTGACTCCACTACAGGTACGGAGCCAGGTCCGCCAGCAGTGCTGCCTTGGGCTTTGCACCGATGATCGTCTTCACGATCTCGCCGCCCTTGTAGACGTTCATCGTGGGGATCGACGTGATGCCGTAAGACGCGGCGGTCTGCGGGTTCTCGTCGACGTTCAACTTGGCGATCACGATGCCGTCGTTCTGGCTGGCGATCTCTTCCAGGATGGGGGCGATCATCTTGCACGGTCCGCACCATTCGGCCCAGAAGTCGACGATGACGGGCTTGTCGCTCTGCAGGACGTCAACGGCCCAGCTGGCGTCGGTGACCTTCTTTGTTGCTCCCATGGCACTTCTCCTGGGTTGTGAGGGCCGAATTAGCGCCCTCGGGTGGGTTTAGGTTACTCGCTCGCGGCGAGGAATCGCTCGGCGTCAAGCGCTGCCGCACAGCCCGAGCCGGCGGCCGTGATCGCCTGTCGATACGTGTGGTCGACCAGATCGCCGCAGGCGAACACGCCCTCCAGCGAGGTTCGGGTCGACCCGTGCTCGACGATCACGTAGCCCTCGTCGTCGAGGGTGACCTGATCGCGAACCAGCTCCGAGCGCGGATCGTGACCGATGGCGACGAACAGTCCGGTCACGGGCAGGTCGGTCGCGGCCCCGGTCTGCGTGTCGCGCAGGACCACTCCGGTGACCTTGGGATCGCCGAGGACATCCTCGACCGCGCTGTTCCAGGCGAACTTGAGCTTGTCGTTGGCGAACGCGCGCTCCTGCATGATCTTGCTGGCGCGCAGGGTGTCGCGACGGTGCACGAGCGTGACCGTCTTGGCGAAGCGCGTGAGGAAGGTCGCTTCCTCCAGTGCCGAGTCGCCACCGCCGACGACGGCAATGTCCTGGTCGCGGAAGAAGAAGCCGTCGCACGTGGCGCACCAGGACACTCCGTGTCCGGATAGGCGCTTCTCGTTCGGCAGTCCGAGCTCGCGGTAGGCCGAGCCCATCGCGAGGATCACCGCGTGCGCCTGGTGCGTGGTGCCGGCACCGTCGACGACGGTCTTGATCTTCCCGGACAGGTCGACGCTGACCACGTCGTCGGTGATGATCTCGGCGCCGAACCGCACGGCCTGCGCGCGCATCTGCTCCATCAACTGCGGGCCCATGATGCCGTCGGTGAACCCGGGGAAGTTCTCGACCTCGGTCGTGTTCATCAACGCGCCGCCCGCCGTCACCGAGCCCTCGAAGAGCAGCGGATTCAACTGGGCGCGCGCGGCGTAGACGGCGGCCGTGTAGCCGGCCGGACCCGAGCCGATGATGATCACATTGCGGACGTCGCTCACGCGAAGACCCCTCTCCATTGCCCCGTCGGCCTCGTGGGCCGATGGGTAACTCATACCGCCGGGGGTATCAGTCGCTGTGTGAAACGATCCTAGGGGCCACAGCATTCCCGCGATCAGTCGCGGCTAGGGCTTCCACTCGTACAGGGGGAAGTCGTCGAGGTTCTTCTTGACTTCCTTGCAGTCCGGGTTGACTACCCAGACGTCGAAGGCGCCGTAGCGAGTGTCGAGAGTGACGGTCGGCGACGGCGTCGTCGGATCGGCGTCGGGGACGATGGCCGGCGCCACGATCACGCCGGCGTCGTGCCCGGCGTAGGTGGCCCGATCGACGATGAGAGCCTGCGAGTCCGCGGACTGGGTCAGCCAGGTCAGGCAGGCGCGCAGCGCCTCCCACGAGGCGGTGAACCCGTCGTCGACGGGCATGGACGACATCGGGACCACCTTGTCCATGGCCTCCTTGGCCGTCTTGAAGCCGGCGTTCTTGACCAGCGACACGACCTGACCTTGCAGCTCGTTGGGAAGGTAGTTGGTGTTGCTGGCCAGCACCATTCGCGCGGCCGGAACCACCTCGGGCGCGGAGGCGGCGACAGGCTGGTCGGAGGCGGCCTGCTCCAGCGCCTGTGGGGTCGCCGCGAGTTCAGCGACCCGGTCCTCGGCCTTGGCGGCCGGGGCCGTGGTCATGGCGGCTCCGCCCGCGACGGTGACCTGATCGGATGAGCCGCCGCGCACGGTGTTCACCGCGAGGCCGACCGCGACGATGGCCACGGATGCAGCGACCAGGCCACCTGCCCAGCGCATGCCGCGCGAGGGGCGGTTGGTGGGTGTGAGGACGACCACATTCTCGTGGTCTCCCGCCGCCCGCTCGGCCGCCTCGGCTCCCAGTGCCCCGGTCAGTCGCGACCACACCTCGTCGGGCATCGGGTCGGCTGCCGGAGCAGCGCCGGGGTCGAGGAAGGCGAGTTCGCCCAGCAGTGCGCGGATGTCGTCGAACGCAGACTCGTCGAACAGCTCGTCGGGCGTGTCATCGGGCGTGTCGTCAGGCATGGGGGAACTCACCTCCATCCGTGGGGGTCGTCGGGATTGTGCCGTCAGATCGTGTGACGGGCTCGGTCAGGTCCGGGTTCCGCAGGTGGGCCAGACGTTTGGCCAGCTTCGCGCGGCCGCGAAAGCAGCGGCTCTTGACCGTTCCGGCCGGACAGCCGAGCATCGCCGCCGCCTCCTCCACCGACCAGCCCTCGACGTCCACGAGGAGCACGGCCTCCCGCTGGTCAGGCGGAAGCTCGGCCAGGGCGGCGGTGACCACGATCTGGGTCTCCCGGCGATCGATGGCGTCCAGGGGGTCGGCCACCGTCGCGCCGGGAGTGTTCTCGTTGTCGTCAGGAAGGGGCAGGGTGCGCCTGACCGCCTTCCTGCGCAGGCGATCCAGGCTCGCGTTGACGACGATCCGGTGCAGCCAGGTCGTGACCGCGGAGTCCCCGCGGAACTGATCGGCCCGGCGGAAGGCGGAGATCAGCGCGTCCTGGAGAGCGTCGGAGGCCTCCTCGGGATCCGACGTGGTGCGCAGGGCCACGCTCCACAGGCGGTCGCGGTGCCGGGACACGAGCTCGCCGAAGGCGTAGGGATCTCCCGATACGTGCGCAGCGAGCAGCTCGGCATCGGTTGCCTCGGCTCGCGTCACGGCATCGAGCCTAGAGGTCACCCGCTGACGACGACGCTTCTGACGCCGCCTTGGTACACACCCGAGAACACGTCCTCGCTGGGTGGCACCCGGGTGAACCAGATCAGGACGTACCGGCCGGTGACCGGCCGGGGAGCGCGCACGTCGATGCGCTCCTTGGCCCCCGGCGCTGTCGCGAGTGGGGTCCACAGCGCCGGATCGGCGAGGATCCGATCGGCAACGCGCACGTCAAGGTTGCTGCCGCGGCCGACGAGGTTGAGCGAGACCTGCTGCACGTCGCGGGGCTGGCCGAGGTCGAGAACGAGCCCGACTCCCTCCTTCCCGTCGAGTGCGGGAGTGGTGTACTCCGCGGTGACCCACGCGGTGTCGGGGTCGTCGTCATTGACGGTGATCGCGAGTTCCTGGTTCTCCCGGCCCTTGCGCTTGTCGGGCTTGCCGTTGCCGTTGTCGTCACCGAACGGGTCGTACGAGCGGTACCGGACGACGGGATAGACCTGCTCGATTCCCGCGATGCTCTCGTCGTTCACCGGGCGTGCCGACGAGGTCAGGATGTCGTCGGAGATGCCGCTGCGGTCGACGGTTGCGGTCGAGGACGCGCTGATCAACTGCATGCCGACCCACGCGACTCCCGCGACGACAACCACCGCCGCGAGGATCGCTGCGACCCGCAGCCCTATGACTGCAGCCGCGCGCGCCGTACGACCGGCGGGCGAGGTCGGCACCGTCCGGACTGTCGACACGGGTGACAGATGATCGAGGGTGGCGCCCACCATCGTCGCGAACGCCGCCGCGTCGATGACGCGGGCCACTCCGCGTTGGCGGGCCGCGGACGAGACCGAACGAGCCACGACATCGTCGACGCTGCGCGGGACTGCCGCCCTGACCTGCGATGGCGGCAGAACCACGTCGTTCGCGCGCGGTGCGTCGGGGGCATCGATCGACGACGGCCCTGGCCAGTAGCCGGTAGTCAGCAGGTAGACCAGGCAGCCCAGGGCATCGACATCACCTTGGGCCCGATCGCCTGCATCGCGGTTGCCGTCGTCGTCCTGCTCGCCGAACAGCGCGGCGTCGACCGCGAGCCCGCGGATGCGGACCTCGCCGGCATCGGTGATGAACACGCTCGAGGGCCGAAGCCGGCCGTGGCTGACGTTCTCCGTCGCTGCGGCTGCCAGCGCACGAGCAACTTCCGCGACGAGGGACATCGCCTCCGCGGGAGCGAAGGGACGACCGCCCCGGTCCTGGATGGTGCGCTCGAGGTTCCTGCCTGATGCCCACTCGCTGACGACCGCAACTCGCGCCCTGTCGGTCTGCGTCGCGGGCAGGTTGAGGATGTCGAGTACGCGCAGCAGGCGTCGGTCGTCGACACGAGCGGCCGCCTGCGCGGCGCCGAGAACGGCGGCGCACCGCGGGTCGTCGTCGGACATGACGCGCATCGCAACCGGGCGATCGAGAACCTCGTCGTAGGCGTGCCATAGGTAGACGTCCGGCTGGCCATCTACGCCAGCATCCTGCGTGACCAGATCGAGCAGCTTGTACCGCCCGAGTTGCTCAGTGGCCCTCATCGATGCCCCCTACGGCGGACAACGCGCCCGGCAAGTGACAGTACGTCGGAGACCTCACGAATACGCAGTACCCACGCCGCACCCAGGAAGATCCCCACTCCGAGGATCGAGGTCACGGCGACGTTCATGAGCAGCGTCAGCCGGTCGAGGTCTGAGTCGATGCCGCCCGTCTCCACATGCACGAGCAGCTTCAGGCAGGCGAGCATCACGCCGACGGACAGTGCGCCGGCAATCACCATTCGGCCCAGGACCCAGGCGGTGCGGCCGCTTTCCATCGCGCCGAGCCGCCTGGCGAGGATCCACCACGTGATCGCGAAGGCGAGCCAGTAGGCGATGGAGTAGGCCAGCGCGATTGCCGCGACCTGCGAGCCGCCGACGGGGACGAAGTTGAACAGCGGGTAGACCGTGATGAGCAGGATGACGCTGAAGGCGACGGTTACCCAAAATGGCGTGCGCGTGTCCTCGAGTGCGTAGTAGCCGCGAAGCAGCACGTAGAACAAGGTGAACGGGAGCAACCCCAGCATGAAGACCGACACGATCAGGCCCATGAGTCCGGCCTGGTCGGGAGTTGCAGCTCCGTAGCCGAAAAGCAGGATCGCCACCGCCGAGCCATTGACGATGAGGATCGCGGAGATCGGCACGATCAGGCTCGCGACCATGCGCATCGTTCGCGAGACATCGACGCCGACCTGCGACAGCCGGCCGTCGAGCGCGATTCGAGACAGGGCGGGAAGCATCGCCGTGACGACGGACACGGTGATGACGCTGTGCGGAAGCATGAAGACCAGGTGGGCCTTCTGGTACGTGGTGAGGCCGGCGGCGATCGTGCCCGCTTCCGCCGCGTTGACGTTGGCCTGGGTCGCCAGTCGGGTGATGAACAGGTAGGTGATCTGGTTGACGAGGACCAGCCCGATGGTCCACATCGCCAGGCCGCCGGCCTTGCCCAGGCCCGAGCCGCGCCAGTCGAAGCGCGGCTTCCACAGGTATCCCGATCGCCAGAGCACGGGAACCAGGATGAGCGCCTGGACCATGACGCCCACCGTCGTGCCGATGCCCAGCAGGAGCACCTGGTCGGTGGACAGGTCGCCGTCGGATGCAGCGGTCGTGCCTGCCATCACGATGAACAGTCCGAAGGTGGCGATCGCCACGACGTTGTTGGCGATCGGGGCGAACATGGGCGCGCCGAACTTGCCCCGCGAGTTCAGGACCTGGCTGAGCATCGCGTACAGCCCGTAGAAGAAGATCTGCGGCAGGCACAGGCGAGCGAACGCGACCGCGAGGTCGAACTCGGCCTGCGGGTAGTCGCTCGGCGTGTAGAGGTCGACGATCCACGGCGCCAGCGCGACCGCGACGACCGACAAGACCAGCAGCGCACTGGCGACCAGGGTCAGCAGCCGGTCGGCATAGGCCTTGCCGCCGTCGGCGTCCTCCTTCATCCGGCGCACCAGTTGCGGGATGAACACCGCGTTGAGTGCACCGCCGATGACGAGGATGTAGACGACAGTGGGAAGCGAGTTGCCGAGCGAGTACGCGTCGGAGACGAGGAAGAAGCCGAGGGCGGCCGTCATCGCGATGTCGCGCATGACTCCGGTGACGCGCGACGTGATGGTGCCCGCGGCCATCACGGCGCTGTTGCGTGCCATACCCAGCCCCGCGACCGACGGCGGGTTGGAGCTGAGATCTCCGGGCTGTGATTCGCGGACGGCCTCGTCTACCTCGGCCGTGACCTGCTCGGCCTTCAGACTCTCGACGTCGTCCGACTCGCTCGCCACGTCGCTACGGTCCCAGATCGACGTTGGGACGAGATGCCTGCGCCTTGCGGATCCGGCGCGTCACGCCGACCACCACAAACACCAGAATCGCGATGAACGCGACGGCGACTACCCATGCCGCGGCTCGCGCGTACGCCGTCGAGCTGACCGTGATGAGCGCGGGCTTGCTATACGCGAGCTGCTCGGCATCGAGCAGCTGCACCTCGACGGTAAGCGGATCACCGCCGATGACGCGGGCATCGATATCCACGCTCGCCATGCGGCCCGCCTCGATGCGAATGTTCGTGAGGGGCTCGGACTCCAGGCGCAGCGGCGGCTGCCCCGTGAGCCTCAGGCCGACAGTCACCGATCGGTCCAGGTCGTTGCTGATGGTGATCGGCACCCGCCCGTTGTCACCGGAGAACGTGATCTTCCCGGTCGACAGCACGTGCACGAGGGACATCTCGCTGCTGAGCTGATCACCGATGTCGGTGATCAGACGACGTCCACTGGGAAGGTCGGTCCGCCACGCCGCGGACTCGGCGCGTAGCAGCGCGGCCGAGTACGGCTCGCTGATGCCCGTCGGGTCGTCGATGATCGAGGTGAACGAGGCGAGCCGGGCCGTCACCCTCGCGATCGACTGCATGTATCCGGGACTGAGCTCGGCGTCCTTGGCCTTCTGGCCGTAGCCACCACGCTCGCGGCTGGTCGACGAGACGGGAGCCCCGAGGACGTCCTCGAGGGTTGACGACGCGAGCCACGGCGCGGTGCGGGTGGCGCGCAGGAGCGGGGCCACGAGGGAGGCCGCCGGGTCCCACCGCGGACTTGGCGGCGCGACGACGAGGGTCCGCTCGATCTGGTCTGCGGGCAGTGTCGACGCGACCAGGGCGGTCTCGGCCAGGAAGCGCTGTCGCGCACTGACCACGTCGGACGCGGTGCCCTGCGGCAGTGCCAGGACCTCGGACAGCCCGGGGTCGGCGAGGATCGCGCGGATTGCTCCGAAGGACGTCGGCAGCGAGGTTGATGCCTCGCCGGTGGTGGGCACCTGGTCGTCGGTGGCCGGCATGGCGTCGGCCGACAGGACGATGGATGTCACCCCGGCCGAGGACAGGACGTTGGCCGTGCTGCGATCGATCCGCCCGAACGGAGCCCAGTACAGGCCGCCGGGCGCGACGTGGCCGAGCGCGGCCGAGGCGACTCCCGGGCCAGTGGTGACCGCGCGCACGACGTCGTTGGCCATCCCCGATCGCACGACGGCCGACGCGTCGACGTCCGCGTAGGGCAGCGTCCGCAGCGAGACCCCGTCGGTGGCGGCACCGAGGGTGGTGAGCCAGCGACGGGCATCCTGCTCGCGATCGCCGACGGTCACCTCACCATCGATGACCACCTGATAGCCCTTGGTCATGTCGTTCGCGGTCTGGAGCAGCGCGGGATCGGCAATCCACGACACCGCGCCTCGGTAGCGATTGCCCAGATCCAGTAGTCGGTCCAGGCGCCCGCCGTCGGACAGCTCCAGGGGAGTGCGGTTGTCGAGCAGGACACCCGAGGCGGCGCGGGCTGGCCAGTCGGCCAGCGGCCACAGCCACACGAGGTTGACCGGCTTCACCGATCCGGGCGTGGGATACCACGGCAAAAAGGTCCGCAGGATTCCCTTGCGCACGCTGCTGGCGTCGACCCCGCTCTCCCGGCCGAGGGCCTCGACGGACAGCACGTACGTGCCGTCCTGCGTGAGCCCGAGATCGGCGAAGGGCACCTTGATGGTGAAGGGAGCACGAGCTCCTGCGGGAAGGGACGCGACCACCTCCTGCAGGGTCGAGGGCAGCGAGACGCTGTCGGGATCGCCGTCGGCCGGGGCCAGCTGGGCCGACGAGACGGCGGCGACCTCCTTGCGCGACGTGAGGGGGCTGCTGGACCGCCGCAGCTGCACGCTGACATCGGTGAGTTCGGTCCGCCCGGTGCTGATGACCCGGCCGCGAACGGTCAACGTGCCATCCGCCGACGGTATGAGGGGGTTGAGCTCGTCGATGAGGACGCGCAGCGATGGCTCGCCGTCCGCCGCGGACGATGCTGGAGCCTGAAGGATTCCCAGCGTGCCAATGAAGACGGCGACGAGGGCGGCACTGACGTGCCGCCTCACGCGGGGCCTGACTGCTCGGCCAGTGCGAGGTGAACCCGTTCGAGCAGGTTGCGCTCATCGGCGTGCCCGAGCCGGCCCGCAACCTCGTCGAGTGGCACCCAGGCGACCTCGGCGACCTCCGCGTCGGCGTCGGACAGCTCCACGTCATGGGCGGTGAGGAGGAAATGGTGCACGGTCTTGTGGATTCGACGGTCCTCGGACATGAACCAGAAGTCGATGGTGCCCAGGCTTGCGACGATGCTGCCCCGGATTCCGGTCTCCTCGAAAACCTCCCTGATCGCAGCCTCCTCGGGGGACTCGCCTTCCTCGATGTGGCCCTTGGGCAGCGACCAGACCAGGCGTCCGCGCCGATCTCGCCTGGCGATCAGCGCCACCTTGGGACTGCGCCCGCTGTGGTCGAGCACGAAGCCGCCCGCCGAGAACTCCTCGACCCTCGGGACGCGTCGCCGCGCTGGAGTAGAGGAGTCGGCCATATGGGCAGGATAAACCGCGCTCGGAACCCGTCTACGCTCTGCAGGCGTGACCCCCGAATCTGAATCGCTCGACGCCCAGCGTCGGGTCGTCACCGAGCTGGCTCCCCTGGCCGGTCTCCTGGCCGACATCGGCGAGCGATTCGCGGCCGCGGGGTTCGAGCTCGCCCTGGTCGGCGGGCCGGTCCGGGATGCCTTCCTCGGGCGCCTGTCGCAGCTGCCCGACGCTGACCTCGACTTCACCACCAACGCCCACCCCCAGGACGTTCTGCGGCTGCTGTCCGGCTGGGCCGAGACGACGTGGGAGATCGGGATCGAGTTCGGCACGATCGGCGCGCAGGTCCGCGGGCGCCAGGTCGAGATCACCACCTACCGCGCCGAGGCGTACGAACGCGACTCCCGCAAGCCCGCCGTCTCCTACGGCACGGACCTCGCCGGGGACCTGGTGCGCCGCGACTTCACCATCAACGCCATGGCGATCCGCCTGCCGGAACTGACCTTGGTCGACCTCTTCGACGGTGAGGGCGACCTGGCCCGTCGCGTCATTCGCACTCCCGGGCTTCCCGAGGACTCATTCGGCGACGACCCGCTGCGGATGCTGCGCGCCGCGCGCTTCTCTGCACAGCTCGGCTTCGACGTGGCCCCCGAGGTCGTCGCCGCGATGGCCGGACAGGCAGATCGCCTGTCGATCGTCTCCGCTGAGCGGGTCCGCGTGGAGTTCGTCAAGCTGATGCTGTCCCCCGAGCCTCGACGGGGTCTGGCTCTTCTCGTCGACACCGGGCTGGCCGACGCGGTGATGCCCGAACTGCCGCTGCTGCGCCTTGAGGAGGACGAGCACCATCACCACAAGGATGTGTACGAGCACACCCTGACCGTCCTTGAGCAGGCGATGGAGCTGGAGTCAACACACGAGCCGACGAGCGGTCCCGACGAGGTGCTCAGGCTCGCCGCGCTCATGCACGACATCGGCAAGCCGCGAACCCGCAAGTTCGAGGCGGACGGCCGAGTCTCCTTCCACCATCACGAGGTGGTGGGCGCGCGTATGACCCGAAAGCGACTGCAGGCCATGCGTTTTTCGAACGACATGGTCGATGACGTGTCGAAGCTGGTCGAGCTGCACCTGCGGTTCCACGGCTATGGAAACGGCGAGTGGACGGACTCCGCAGTGCGTCGTTACGTGCGTGACGCCGGACCGCTGCTCTCGCGACTGCACAAGCTGACGCGGGCCGACTGCACGACTCGAAATCGCAAGCGCGCCGCGATGCTGCAGCGTTCGTACGACTCGCTGGAGTCGCGCATCGTCGAGCTGGGTATGAAGGAGGAACTTGCCTCGATCCGGCCTGATCTCGACGGCCGCGCGATCATGGAGATCCTCGGCATTGCCCCGGGCCCCGTGGTCGGCGAGGCGTATCAGTTCCTGCTCGACCTGCGCCTTGATCGCGGTCCGCTCGATGATGACGCGGCGACCGAGGCGCTGCTGGCGTGGTGGGCGGCGCGGCCTACTCGGCCGTGAACGACCCCTCGATGACAGCCTGTTCGGCGGCCTCGTCGAGCGCGAGCACCTGCGGCTTGACCTGGTCGGACAGCACCTGAACCACGGTGAGAAGTCCGGCCGCGAGTGCAGCGCACCACAGCACCGTCGACGGTGACATGACGCTGGACGCCAGCAGGATCAGCCCGACGACCAGGTAGACGGCCCACCGGATCTTCTGCGCATGCTCGGCGACGAGCTGACGGAAGTCGCGAAGTCCCTCGATGCGATCGCCGAGCTCGTCGAGCCCCTTGACCAGCTGACCACGCAGTCGGGTCGCGATCGATGTGCGACCACCGAACCAGCCGGCGATGATCACGACGACGCCGAGGACGAAGACCGCCTCGACGCCCAGGATCAGGTAGTTCAGCAGGGTGTTCCAGAACACCTCGGATGCCGGCCCGAACGCGGTTCCCTCGAGCTGGTTGTTGAACGAGTCCTCGCCGGCGCTCAGCCCAAGAGTGAGCAGCCCGGCGATGGCCACCAGGAAGATGCCGGCCGCGACGACGATCCGTGCCCGTCTGCGCGCTAGGGCAATCGACAGCGCGAAGAGCGCTGCGACCACGAGCGGAAGCCACTGGAGGATCGGTGAGGTGAACGAGTAGATGAATCGGATCTGCGCCAGCGCCGGAGCCTCGACGAGCACGATCTGCCGCTGCTCGTCGGGCAGCGTGATGTTCGCCGCGGCGGTGATGCCGTTGTCGACGAGGAACTGCTGCACTGACCCGAGCGCGGTGGAGATGTCGAAGACCACCTCATCGCCCTGCAGCTGGATCGGACCTTCCTCTCGACCCTCGAGCAGCGCGACGATGCCGCGCTGTGCGGCCTCGTTCAACGCGATCCACACCGCGGCGAACTGATCGGAGGCAACGAATCGGGTCACCAGTTCGCCGATGAGCCCGTTGACTCCGGCGGCGATCGGGGCCGACAGCAGCGAGTTGAAGGTCGAGTTCGGGAACAGGCTGTTGAGCAGTTCGTCAACGGTGTTCGCCGTGTCCACCTTCGTCACCAGTGCGTCGGTGATCGTCGTGGAAATGCCCTCCTGCACCTCGGGATTGGCGATGAGCGGGCCGACGGTCTCGATGTAGCGCTCGCTGTCGACAACGGTCCGATGGCCCCAGTGCCCGACCAACGCGATCGGCGTCAGAAGTGCGGCTACCAGGAAGATGATGAGAGCGGCAACGGACCGCGCACCCCATCGCCTATGCGTCGTGGTGTTCACACTCATGTCAGCCTCCGAAGTCGCCAGTGGTGCGGACTCTACGGGGACGGTGGCGGCGATACCAGAACGCCGCGAGAACGAGCATCACGCCGACGGCCGCGTAGGTCCACGGAGTCTGTCCGCTCGTCGGCGAGACGATGGCCAGCACCGCGATCCCGGCTACGAGGCAGACGTTGACGATCATGTCGAACAGCGCGAACACCCGGCCAAGGTGATCGTCGGGAATGTGGCGCTGCACAAGGGTGTCCGAGCAGACTTTCACCGACTGGCCAGCAAAGCCGAGGCTGGCCGCGCCCAGCAGGAGAACCCAGAAGGTCGGCGTCATCGCGCCAACGACGATCAGCGCGATGCCCAGCGTGCCCGCCTGCATGAGCGCGAACGCCGACCAGACGACCTCGCCCAGGCGCCTGCTCGCCGCAGGAGTGAGTACAGCTCCGACGAGCGCACCGGCCGCCGCCGCGCCGGTGAGGTATGCGAACTCATTGAGAGCGCTGTCCGCGGCCGCGAGGTCATTGAACGTGTAGCGGACCAGAAGCAGGCCGCCGGCGGTCAGTACTCCGAAGGCGATGCGATGGACGCCGACGACGGCAATGGCCCGGCCGGCCGCGGCATGGATCCGCAGTTCCTGGACTCCCTCGACCAGTCCGACCGCGACCCCGCGGACAGTGTCCGAGGGACGTTCGCCGTCGGGTCCAAGGCGGTCGGCGGCAATGAGTACGGCGATCGCAGCGGCCAGGAGGTACGCGACGAGCGCGCACCCGAGGACGATCGCGCTTCCGGTGTCTCCTCCACCGAGCGCCGAGCGCAGCGCGACGCCACCGAGCGCACCGATTGCGGCCATCAGCGTGCCGGCGGTAGGAGTCAGCGCATTGGCCGTGACCAGGTCACGTCCGGCGACGACATGGGGCAGTGAAGCGGACAGGCCGGCCAGCACGAAGCGCCCGATGCCCAGTACTACGAGTACCGACAGGCCGAGCGCGAATCCGTCATTGGCCTTCAGGACCAAGACGATGACCGGAATGGTCAGTAGTGCCTTGAGAATGTTGGCGCGCACGAGCACGTTGCGCCTGCGCCAACGATCGAGGAACACGCCCGCGAACGGACCGATGACCGAGTAGGGCAGCAGCAGGATCGCGAACGCGACGGCAACCTTCGCTGCATCGGGCTCGCGCTCGGGGGAGAACAGGACGAAGGTCGCCAGCGCGGCCTGCAGCAGCCCATCGCCGAACTGGGCGACGAGGCGGACGCTGAACAGGCGCCGGAAGTCGCGTCCGGCGAGTACTTCACGAAGAGCCGGCAGCGCCACCACGATGTGGACGCTACTCGACCACGAGATGGCGGAGTCGAGCTTGCTCGACTCCTGCCGCTTCGCTAGCTGGAGATGGTGCCGGCGATGAAGTCCTCGACGGCCTGCTTGGCCTCGCTGTCGTTGTACTGCACGGGCGGGGACTTCATGAAGTAGCTCGAGGCCGACAGGATCGGGCCGCCGATGCCGCGGTCCATGGCGATCTTCGCCGCGCGGACCGCGTCGATGATGACGCCCGCGCTGTTGGGCGAGTCCCACACCTCGAGCTTGTACTCAAGGTTGATCGGCGCATCGCCGAACGCGCGACCCTCGAGGCGGACGAATGCCCACTTGCGATCGTCGAGCCAGGCGATGTAGTCGCTCGGGCCGATGTGCACGTTGCGCGCGCCCATGTCGTGCGAGGTCACCTGCGAGGTGACCGACTGGGTCTTGGAGATCTTCTTCGATTCGAGGCGATCGCGCTCGAGCATGTTCTTGAAGTCCATGTTGCCGCCGACATTCAGCTGGTACGTGCGGTCAAGGATCACGCCGCGGTCCTCGAAGAGCTTTGCGAGCACGCGGTGCGTGATGGTGGCGCCGACCTGGCTCTTGATGTCGTCGCCGACGATCGGCAGGCCCGCATCGACGAACTTCTGTGCCCACTCGGGCGTTCCGGCGATGAAGACGGGGAGCGCGTTGACGAAGCCACAGCCCGCGTCGATCGCGCACTGCGCGTAGAACTTCGCGGCATCCTCGGAGCCGACGGGCAGGTAGCACACGACGACGTCGACGGCCGCTTCCTTCAGTGCGGCAACGACATCGACCGGCGCCTCGTCGGACTCGGTGATCGTCTCGCGGTAGTACTTGCCCAGGCCGTCGAGCGTGTTGCCGCGCTGAACGGTGATCCCGGTCGGTGCGACGTCGCAGAACTTGAGGGTGTTGTTCTCCGACGCGTTGATCGCCTCGGCGAGGTCGAGTCCGACCTTCTTGCCGTCGACGTCGAACGCAGCGACGAACTGCACGTCGCGCACGTGGTAGTCACCGAACTGCACGTGCATCAGACCTGGCACGAAGTCAGCCGGATTCGCGTCCTTGTAGTACTCGACGCCCTGGACCAGCGACGATGCACAGTTGCCGACTCCGACAATTGCTACGCGAACCGAGCTCATGACTTCTCCTTCATCTGAGGTGTATCCACCTGCGTTGTGTCTTGCGTTGATTGCTCGTGCTGGATCAGTTCGTTCAGCCAGCGCACTTCGCGCTCGGCTCCATCCAGGCCGTGCTGCTGGAGTTGAAGGGTGTAGGCGTCGACCTTCGCGCGGCCGCGGACGACGGACTCGCGCAGCGCGTCGACCCGCTCCTCCAGGCGCGAGCGGCGACCTTCGAGGATGCGCAGACGCACTCGTGACTCGGTACGGCCGAAGAACGCCATGTGGGCGGCGAAGCCCTCGTCCTCCCACGCCTCGGGACCGGGCTGGTTGGCCCAGCTGCCGAACTCCTCCTTGCCGTCGGCCGAGATGGCGTAGACGACGCGGGCGCGGCGGGCGCTGAGCGGCGGAGCCGTCGACTCGAGGGCCGGAGTGACGGCCACCTCGTCGATGAGTCCGCGGCCCTGAAGACGTCGCAGGCAGGGGTACAGGGAGCCGTAGGACAAGGCGCGGAACGGGCCGAGCACGACCGACAGCCGCTTGCGCAGCTCGTATCCGTGCAGGGGTCCGTCGGACAGCACGCCGAGGACGGCGAACTCGAGCACATCGTGCCTCTTGGCCACGCCCGCTCCTCTCGCCGAAATGACTCGGAACAACATATCAAGTTGATATATCAAAACCAAATCGAAGGGGTTCCGTAGAATTAGCAACCTTGGCGTCCCCTCGCAAGTCCGCGATTCGCGGCACGATCGCGCGCGGCGCCCCCGCCAAGGCGCGCCGTGACCGCGAGCCGATGGGTGCCCCGGAGGTCGTGGCCGATCCGGCCCGTCCGCGCTCGGTCATCAGCCACGCGCTGGAGCGCCGGGCGGCCCTCCTGCGCCTGTTCGGCGGCGGCGGGCTGTCCTCGGACCTGTGCGACGCCGATCCCTATCTCCTGCGAGCTGCCAAGCACCACGGGGAGCAGGCCGCCGACCCGTGCCCGGCGTGCCGCGATGCCGGACTGGTCACCGTCACCTACGTCTTCGGCGACGAGCTGGGTCCGTACTCGGGACGGATCCGCAAGACCGACGAGCTGGCGGCGATGACGACCAAGTTCGGGGCCTTCACCGTCTACGTGGTCGAGGTGTGCCAGCGCTGCCACTGGAACTTCCTGCTGACCACCTACGTCCTAGGCGACGGCGTGCCGCGACGGGCTCTGCCCGCGCCGCGTGATCTCCTTGACTAGCGGCGAACTCGGGCCCTGAACCGAGCGCCGCAGCCGGCCTCTTCCCCGAGCCAAAGGATCCTCCGTGTCGGACAGCCGCTCGCGGGCGTCATCGACGCCGAGGAAGCGGCCTGCCCCGAAGAGGGCACCGGCGAAGAAGAAGCCCCCCGCCAAGCGGCACTGGATTCGCAACTCGATCCTCATCGCGATCGGCGTCATCGCCCTGGGCATCGGCATCTTCGCCATCCTCATCGCCAGGACCACGGTGCCGTCGCCCAACGAGGTCGCGACCAGCGAGGCCACGATCGTCTACTACGCCGACGGAAAGACCGAGATCGGCCGCCTCGGCGATGCCACCCGAAGAAGCGTGGCGCTCGCGGACGTGCCGCTTCAGGTGCAGCACGCCGTGCTCGCCGCGGAGGACCGCTCGTTCTATGACCACGGCGGCATCTCCCCGGTCGGCGTCGGGCGGGCGATCTGGAACAACCTCACCGGCGGCAGCACGCAGGGCGGCTCGACGATCACCCAGCAGTACGCCAAGAACGCCTTCCTCAGCCAGGAGCGGTCGTGGGACCGAAAGCTGCAGGAGGCGCTCCTGGCCTTCAAGCTCGAGACCGTCGTGTCTAAGGACGAGATCCTCGAGAACTACCTCAACACCATCTACTTCGGACGCGGTGCCTACGGGATCGAGGCTGCGTCGATCGCCTACTTCGGCATCCCGTCGAGCCAGCTCACTGCCGCGCAGGGTGCCGTCCTCGCCGCGATCATCAAGTCCCCCAGCGGCCTGGCGCCCGAGCGCGACCTCGCCGGTCTCGAGGGTCGATGGACGTACGTGCTCGACGGAATGGTCGAGCAGGGCTGGCTCACGCAAAAGCAGCGCGACAACGCGGAGTTCCCGAAGATCAAGAAGCTCAAGGCCAAGGACCGCCTCGGCGGGGCGACCGGCTTCATGCTGACGATGGTCGAGGACCAGCTTCGCGAGCTCGGCTTCGACGACACCGAGATCCAACGCGGCGGCCTGCGCATCACGTCGACGTTCGACCGGCAGGCCCAAAGGGCGGCAACCGCAGCAGTGCGCAAGGTCGGACCGCAGAGCGGCACCGAGGGCCTGCGCATCGGACTTGCCGCAGTGCGTCCGGGCACTGGCGAGATCATCGCCATCTATGGCGGCGAGGACTTCGTGACCGACCAGATCAACAACGCCACGAGGCCGTTCGCCCAGGCGGGCTCCACCTTCAAGCCCTTCGCCCTCGCCGCGGCAACCGAGAAGGAGGTGCCGCTGACATCTGTGTGGAACGGAGACTCCCCGTCGACGGTCGACGGCTACACGTTCTCCAATTACGGCGACAAGTCCTATGGACCGGTGACGTTGCTCCAGGCAACGGAGAACAGCATCAACTCCGCGTACGTCGAGATGGAGTCGGAGATCGGGGTCAAGTCGGTCGCCGACGCGGCCGTGCGCGCCGGCATACCTGCGGATACCCCGGGCATGGATCTGGACGACCTCAATCTCACGTTCGTCCTGGGCACGGCCTCGCCGTCGGGCCTGGACATGGCGAACGCCTATGCGACGTTCGCGGCGGGTGGCGCTCGGGCGACGACCACCGTGCTCAAGGAGGTCGTCGGGCCGAATGGCGGCCTGCTCTTCTCGCTGACTCCCAGAACCGAGGCGGCGTTCGACGCCGACACGGCCGACACCGTCAGCTACGCCCTCAACCGGGTCGTGACGAACGGGACGGGAGGCGCGGCTCTGGCCCTCGGGCGCCCGGCGGCCGCGAAGACCGGAACGACCGACGACAACAAGAGCGCGTGGTTCGTCGGCTACACGCCCCAGCTGGCCGCAGCGGTGCTCATGGCTAAGGAGGATTCCGAGGGCCTGCCCGTGTCGCTGTCGGGCACCGGGGGCCTGGAGACGGTTACTGGCGGTTCGTTCCCCGCAGCGATCTGGACGGCGTTCATGGCGGGCGCGCTCGAGGGCCTCCCGGTGGAGAGCTTCTCGAAGCCGCCGAAGTCCGTGCTGGCCCCGATGGACTGCCCCGAGGCGATCGAGGGCGACATCCCGGTCGGCTGCCCGTCTCCCACCGTCATCACGGAGTTCGCCCCCGACCCGTCCGCGGATACACTCCCGACCGACGAGCCGCCCGAGGCGGTCACCAGCCAGTCGCCGGACCCAGGACTGTTCTCCAACGAGCCCGTCCCGAGCCCGGATCCGGCAAGTGCCACGCCGTCACCGCCGGTTGAGGAAGGTAGACCCGAGTGACCCCGCGATCACCGATCATCCTGCCGTCCGAGGAGGATCCGGTGGTCGCATCGACCGTGGGGTGGCTCGGCGGTCGGGTTGGTCGGCGCGCACGAATCGGCGGCACCTGGTGGAAGCCGGTCCGCGTTCTCGTCGTGCTCGCCGCGATCGGCTACCTCGTCGGCTACCTGCTCGACCTGTCCTGCCGCAGCAACAACTGGGCGATCCCGGACCGGTACGAGCACCTGTGCTACACCGACATCTCCCCGCTGTACTCGATCAGGGGCTTCGCCGACGGGATCATCCCGTACCTGAATCCCAACCCGACCGGCGAGAGCCTGAAGTTCCTGGAGTACCCGGTCCTCACCGGCGCCTTCATGCAGGTCGCGTCGATGATCACGTCCGTCATCGGGAGCGTCGTCGCCGACGTGAACCGCGCGGTCGTCTTCTTCGACGTCAACGTGGTGCTGCTGTTCGTCGCCCTGGCCGTCACCGTCGTGGCCACCGCGCTCACCGTGCGTCGTCGCCCGTGGGACGCGGCGATGGTGGCGCTCGCGCCGACGGTGATCCTCGGCGCGACGATCAACTGGGACCTGCTGCCGCTCGCATTCGTCGCGGTCGCGCTGCTGCTGTGGTCGCGCAACCATCCGTTCGCGGCGGGACTCCTGCTTGGCCTCGCGGTTGCCGCGAAGTTCTATCCGCTGTTCTTCCTGGGTGCGTTCCTCGTCCTGTCCTTGCGAACGGCGCGATGGAAGCCCTTCGGGCTCCTGATCGGCGGCACCGTGCTGACCTGGCTGGTTGTCAACATCCCGGTGGCCCTGGCGAACGCGGAGGGCTGGTCGTTCTTCTATCGGTTCAGTGGCTTCCGGGGAGAGGACTTCGGCTCGCTGTACTTCGCGATGACGCAGGCCGGGCTGCCGTCGATACCGGCGGACAACCTCAACATGGTGGCTACCGGGGGCTTCCTACTGCTGTGCGCGGGGATCGGCTGGGTCACGCTGTCGGCTCCGCGGCGACCGCGACTGGCAGCAGTGCTCTTCCTCATCGTCGCGGCGTTCGTGCTCACCAACAAGGTCTACTCACCGCAGTACTCGCTGTGGCTGGTGCCGCTTGCGGTGATGGCCAGGCCGCGCTGGCGTGACTTCCTCATCTGGCAGGTCGGCGAGGTCATCTACTTCGCGGCTATCTGGTGGTTCCTTGTCGGCTATGGCATCGAGGACCAGCAGGGACTGACCGGCCAGCAGTACGCCTTCGCGACGCTGATCCACTTCGCGGCCACCATCTACTTCGCAGTGATGGTGCTGCGCGATATCTACGCACCGCAGCATGACCCGATCCGCAACGACGGCTTCGCCGAGGACGCCGACGATCCGGGCGGCGGCCCCTACGACAACGCGCCGGACCGTTTCACGCTAGGCCAAGCACGGCATCAAAGCGCGACGTCGTAAAGCGCACGTCAGCCGGCATGCGATCGCCGACCGCGGGGATGACGCAGCCCTTCGGCAGCCACACCATTGAGGTGTGCTGGTGCGGCGGCTCCGCGAACCAGCGCTGCTTGCCCTCCCACCGGAACGGCGACAGGGCGCGACCGGCAGCGTCGAGCGCGCCGGTCCCTGCGGTGACAACACGCTGGCGGACGCTCGCTGCTGGCGTCGGCGCGGTCAGGCCGATGCCGTGCGACGTGCCGCCGGAGACGACGACCAGCGTGCCGTCCTTGGGCCCGGTGCGCTGGCGGTAGCCCACGTGCGTACCGACGGGAACCGGATGAACGGCGAGCACAGAGCCGGCAGCATGCAGCGCGGACCGCTCGCCCAGCCATAGGCGGGTGCCGACGCGCGCACGCAACGCGATGTCCGGCACCGACCTGCTGACGGTGAGCAGCTCGTCGTCATCGAGATGCGATACCCACACGCGGCTCGCGGGCGAGTTGTGCCCGGCCCATACCTCGGTCTCGCCCTGCCACAGTCCGGCCCAGCGCACTGCCTCGCGGACTCGAGGCGTGCCCATCGTCGAGCCTCGCGGCTCGACCTCGTCGGCGGGCTGGGCGATGGGCAGGTGCAGCGCCAGTCCCTCGACGAGGACCTTGCCTCGCGCGAACGCCATGCGCACGTCGGGATCGGCGAGGATGCGCAGCAGCTCGGCCTCGTCGAAGCCGAAGCGGTGCATCGACGTCTGCGCCTCGAGCACCACGCGCACCGAGCCCGGTCCGTCGGCGAGGGCCAGGAGCGCCTCGCGTGACGCGATGGTGCGGATGATGCGGCCGGCATGCAGCCGGTTGCCCAGGCGCCACCAAGCGTCGGCCGCGAACGAGTCGCGCGGCTCGAATGGCTCGAGCACGATGATGTCGAACGAGCCGTACTCGGCCACCTCGTCGATCTCGAAGACCGTGCCGACCGCGACGGTATCAGCGCCCATGCGAACCGCCTGCTCGGCGAGCAGGCGCTGGCCCAGGCCGTAGCCATTGCCCTTGATCACCGGGACTATCGGCGATCCCGCCGACCGCTCGACCGCGCCGCAGACGCCGTCCTGGTGATCGAGCCATCGCTGTCCGTCGATCGTTACCGCGAATGCCATGTCATCCTCGCCGCGACTGGTAAGCCCGAAAACCCTTGGACCACAACGGTCTAAGGACGTAGTCCCACTCTCCCGCATACTCCTGCGCCACACCGCCGGTGCCCACCTTGAACTGCACGAGTCCGAACAGATGGTTCGACGGATCGAGCGTGTCGGCAATGCCTCGAAGGTCATAGGTGACGCAGCCGAGTTCGTGCGCGTCGCTGATCATCTGCCATTGCAGCGCGTTCGACGGTCGCACATCCCGGTCGGCCGTCGTCGACGCGCCGTAGGAGTACCAGGCGTGCGTTCCGACGACGACCATCAAGGTCGCGGCAGCGAGATGTCCGTCGTGGTGCGCGCAGTAGAGCCGAAGGTTCACCTGCCGCTCGTTGAGGCAGTCCCACATGCGCTCGAAGTAGCTCAACCCGCGCGGGGTGAAGTGGTCGCGCTCCGCGGTCTCGACGTAGATGCTGTGGAACGCGGCGAGATCGGCTCGGTCTCCGCGCGTGATGACCACTCCGGACTTCTCCGCCTTGCGGATGTTCCGCCGCCACAGTTGGTTGAACCCGGCGAAGACGTCGTCGAGAGACCGATCGGCGAGTGGCAGCTGGAACACGTAGCGCGGCTGGACGTCGCCGAACCCCGCGCCAGTGCCGGGATCCTGTTCCCAGCCCGCGGTGCGCAGGTACTCGACGATCTTCGTGGACGGCCCCGAATGCCAGTCCGCGAGCACCTCGCTGATCCGGCGCGGTGGGGCATGACCGCCAGCTGGGGCATCGGTATTCCACTCGGCCATCGCCGTCTTGATCGTGTCGGCATTCCATCGCCGGGTTGCCACGGGCGGGCCCATCTTTACCAGGAACGCGCCTGCTGACCGGCAGTGCGCGAGCAGCGGCTTCAGCCAGTCGTCGAGGGACCGCTGCGGATGCTCGCGGCGCAGCCAGTCGATGTCCGGGCCCTCGGGCAGGTAGGCGAGTGATCGCTGCGGAAGCTTCGGGACCGGCCGGTAGAGGATCAGGCCGGCACCGACCAGCCGGGAGCCCTCGAACCAGCCGACGGACTCGCTGCGCCAGCCCTGCTTGACCTGGCCCCACTCGGGGAGCTGGAGGAACGAGACGGACGGACGCCCGGCGATCCACTCGGCGTGCTGCGCGGCCGTGATGGCCCGGACGGTAAGGGTCATGGGGTGAGGTCGACGACGACCGGGGCGTGGTCGGACGCCCCCTTGCCCTTGCGCTCCTGGCGATCGATCCACGCATCCGATACCCGGGAGACGAACGGCTCGTTGCCGTAGACCAGATCGATGCGCATTCCCAGTCCCTTGTGGAAGTTGCCGTTGCGGTAGTCCCAGAAGGTGAATGGCGCGCCCTTGAGCGCACGCGGCATGACATCGGTAAGCCCGACGGCCCGGACCGCGGCGAGGGCCTCGCGCTCGGCCGTCGTCACATGGGTCGAGCCCGCGAAGTCGGCGATGTCCCAGACGTCGGTGTCCTCGGGAGCGACATTGAAGTCCCCGATCACGGCGAGCGGGCGATCCGGGTCGGCCGCGAGCTCGGCGCCCACGGTTGAGGTGAGGGCACCGAACCAGTCGAGCTTGTACGCGTAGTGCTCGTGACCGGGCTCGCGGCCGTTGGGAACGTAGACGCTCCACAGCCGGACCCCGCCGCACGTGGCCCCGACCGCTCTGGTCTCGGGAACGCTGTCGTATTCGGGCTGGTCGGTGAGCCCGAGCGTCACGTCATCCAGGCCTACCCTGCTGAGCAGGGCTACCCCGTTCCAGCGACCGTCTCCATGTGCCACGGCCTCGTAGCCGAGGGCCTGGATGGGCATGTAGGGGAAGTCCTCGGACTTGCACTTGAGCTCCTGCAGGGCCACGACATCCGGGCTGGCCGATTCGAGCCAGGCCAGGACGCGCTCGAGCCGGGAGTTGACCGAATTGACGTTCCAGGTGGCGATCCGCACGCGCTCACCCTAACCGCGCCCCACCCCCTCCCGCCGACCTTGAGGTTGGCGTGGGAATCGGGGCGCTGGAACCACGCCAACCTCAAGGTCGGCGAGGGGGGCAGCGTCGCGGCGGATCGGGATTTCGTCCATGGGCGGGGCTCGCGGTAGCCTTGGGGCCGCTCGTGACGGTCCTGCCGTTGCGAACGCACGCGAAACACCCTCCTGCCACGGAAAGACCGTGGCCGCTTAGTCCGAAGGAGGTGGGTTGTTCATGCGTCGCTATGAGGTCATGGTCATTCTCGACCCCGAACTCGAAGAGAAGACAATCGCTCCCAGCCTGGAGGCGTTCCTTAACGTCGTCCGCGCCGATGGTGGCACCGTCCACCAGATCGATGTGTGGGGCCGTCGTCGCCTCGCCTACGAGATCAACCACAAGGCCGAGGGCATCTACGCCCTGCTGAACGTCACGGCGACCGTCGACTCCGTCAAGGAACTCGATCGTCAGCTCGGACTCAACGAGGCCGTCATGCGCACCAAGGTCATGCGCGCCGAAGAGCCCGTCGTGGTGGGAGCGGAGTAGTGGCCGCCGGCGATATCACGGTCACGGTGGTGGGCAACCTCACCAACGAGCCTGAGCTCCGGTTCACCCCGAGTGGAGCAGCCGTCGCCTCGTTCACCATCGCCTCCAGCTCGCGAGTGCTGGACAAGACCACGAACGAGTGGAAGGACGGCGACACCGTTTTCATGCGGTGCAGCGTCTGGCGTCAGTACGCCGAGAACGTCGCCGAGTCCTTGCAGAAGGGCATGCGAGTCATCGCCACCGGGCGCCTCAAGCAGCGCTCTTACGAGACCCGCGAGGGCGAGAAGCGCACTGTCGTGGAGATGGAGGTCGACGATGTCGGCCCCGCACTTCGCTACGCCACGGCCAAGGTCAACAAGGTGCAGCGCACCGGCGGTGGCTTCGGCGGCGACAGCGGCGGCGGTGCAGGCTCGTCGGGTCCCGCCGACGATCCGTGGGCGGCAAGCCCGGCCGGCGGCGCTGGCTTCGACGAGCCCCCCTTCTAAAGATTCCCATTCCAAGCCTCGGTGCACGAAGCACCTGACAGGAGCACGAACGAGATGGCACGAGATGCAAAGGGCGATCGCAAGTCGTCGTCACGCAACAGCAAGGACAAGATCGTCAAGGCCAAGGCCTGCGCATTCTGCAAGGACGGCGTGAAGGCGATCGACTACAAGGACACGAACCTGCTCCGCAAGTTCATCTCCGACCGCGGCAAGATCCGCGCCCGCCGCGTGACAGGCAACTGCACGCAGCACCAGCGCGATATCGCGATGGCCGTGAAGAACGCGCGCGAAATGGCGCTTCTCCCCTACACCGCCACCACTCGCTGATCCCGCGCGGATCGCAACGGACTAAGGAACAGGACCAACCATGAAGCTCATCCTCACCCAGGAAGTCGCCGGCCTCGGCGATGCTGGAGACGTGGTGGAGGTCAAGGACGGCTACGGCCGTAACTTCCTCCTTCCCCGCGGCTTCGCCATCTCGTGGACCCGCGGCGGCGAGAAGCAGGTGACCCAGATCAAGCGCGCCCGCAAGGTGCGCGAGGTCCGTGACCTCAGCCACGCCAACGAGATCAAGCAGGCTCTCGAGTCGCTGACGATCACCCTGCCCGCGCGTGCGGGCGAGGCCGGTCGTCTCTTCGGCTCGATCACGACAGCCGATGTCGCGGATGCGGTCAAGGCCGCTGGTGGCCCGGTGCTCGACAAGCGCAAGGTCGACCTCGGCAGCCCCATCAAGACCGTGGGCAAGCACTCCGCCAAGGTCGAGGTGCACCCCGACGTGACCGCCACCGTGGTCCTCGAGGTCGTCGCCAGCTGACGCAGGTACTCCACAAGTTGGGCCGCACTCGCTAGAGTGCGGCCCAACTTCGTTGGGGAGGCTTCATGGGTCCAGGGCAAGCGGTCAAGTCGGTCTTCAGCAAGTACGTGACGTTCAGTGGACGCGCGTCGCGATCTGAGTTCTGGTGGTTCTACCTGTTCATCCTTGTCGTCGGCCTGATCCTCTTCGCGATCGACAGCATCACCGGACTGACCTTCGGCAGTTCGACGATGACGATCAACGACGAGATCTACGACGTCCAGGGCGCGGGCATCTTGTCCTCGATCTTCTGGCTCGTCACGCTGCTGCCACTCCTGGCCGTCATGGCCCGCCGACTCCACGACGCCGGTCACTCGGGCCTGTGGATCATCTGGGGCTACCTGCTGGCGTTCGTGTGCCTGATCGGCTTCATCATCCTCATCGTGTTCTGGTGCCAGAAGTCTGAGCCAGGCGAAACCAAGTACGGACCCCAACCTGCTGCTTGACCCACTGCAAGGAGAGAGATCACATGTCGTTCAACGAGGCCGTCCGTTCAGGCCTGAGTAACTGGTCCAAGTTCGACGGCCGGGCCACCCGGTCGGAGTTCTGGTGGTTCTACCTGTTCACGGTGATCGTCGCGGTCATCGCGTACATCCCTGGCCTCATCCTGCTTCTCATCGGCGGCGCCGCGTCCGGCGACGACGGCTCGGCCATCGGCACGCTGTTCATCATCCTTGGCGTGATCTTCATCATCCTGCTCGTTCTCGTCGTTATTGCCCTGTACATCCCCCTCCTGGCCGTCGGCTGCCGACGCCTCCACGACCGGGGCATGACCGGATGGCTGCAGCTGCTCATGCTGGTGCCTTGCGGCAGCATCGTGCTGCTCGTCTTCTGGGTCATGGAAGGAACGCCGGGCGACAACGAGTACGGACCCAAGCCCATCGCCTAGCCCACTACAGTCCGACAACCAATCATCGTCTTAGAGAACGGGAGCACCACATGACCGACTACCCAGCAGCACCGCCGCCCGTCCCCGCCGCGGCAGCGCCCGTGCCGCAGAACGGCATGGGCACCGCAGCGCTCGTCCTGGGGATCCTGCAGTTCCTGTGCCTTGGCATCATCGGCTCGATCCTGGCGATCGTGTTCGGCCGCATCGGCATGAAGCGCGCCGAGCAGGGTCTTGCCACCAACGGCGGTGTCGCGAAGGCTGGTTACTGGCTCGGCATCATCGGCCTGATCTTGTCGATCATCGGCATCATCGTCGCGATCATCATCTCGGTGAGCAACAACTGAGTTAGGCCGACCACAAGCACGACGCGCCGGGGGGCCAGTTCTGTCGAAGGACTGGCCTCCCGTTCGCATTCGCAGAACAATGTGGGCGTAGCGCGCCATGTCGGTGCGCAATGCAGGAGGACCAATGACTTTCGGCCAAGCAATCTCCTCGGGATTCGCCAACATCACCAACTTCGAGGGCCGCGCATCGCGCCCGGCGTTCTGGTGGTGGGTGCTCCTGATCTTCATCATCAATGCCGTCAACGGCCTGATCTTCGGCCGCGGCAGCGGATTCATCATGTTCCTGGCCTACGTCATCTACCTGATCTTGTGGCTGGCCACGATCGCCGTCGGTTGCCGCAGGCTCCATGACACCGGTAAGTCGGGTTGGCTGCAGCTGCTGGGGATCATCCCCTGCGTCGGCATCATCATCCTGATCGTGTTCTGGGTGCAGCCGGGCAATCCGAGCGCCAACGCCTACGGACCGCCACCCGCCGCGTAGGCGGCTACGAGGACGCAAGACGAGCGGCGGCGTGGGCAACCACGCCGCCGCTCGCACGTTCGACCATGCGCAGTACGTCGAGGAAGTCCTCAGGGCCGCCGTAATAGGGATCGGGAACGTCCAGCTCGGGGTCGGGTTCGCGCAGGTGCGCCAGCTCCGGATCGAATGAGCGGTACATGCGCAGTTCGGCACGGGCCCCGACGTGCATCCGCTGCAGGTCGGCGTAGTTCGCCGCATCCATGGCCAGCACGAGGTCGATGTCCGCGAACCAGTCCGAGGTGATCTGCCTGGCCCGGTGGTCGAGCAGGTAGTCGTGCTCGGCGAGCACCGCGATGCTGCGCGGGTTGGCGCCCTGGCCCAGGTGCCAGTCGCCCGTGCCGGCCGAATCGACGCTCACCTGACTCGAGAGCCCGGCCTCGTCGACGCGGGCACGGAGCACCGCCTCACCGATCGGCGAGCGACAGATATTGCCCAGGCACACGACGGTGATGCGGTACATGGCCAGAAGGCTAGCGATCACGAGGAAGAACTTTTCCTCCACAGGCTTGGGACGACGTTAGGCCCGTTCGCACGAGGGATCACGGCCCGAGACAGAAGTTGAATCCCCAACTTGTCCCCAAGTAGGGGTGAGAGTTGAGGCGGGTCATCCCCAAGTAATCCACAGGTCTGTCCACAGCCGCGATGGACACGTCGGAGTGTCGTCCCTACGGTTCGGAAGGCGCGTCAGCCCGGTGCGGTACACAGGACACGCACACCCCGACATTGGCATACGGACGTGAGGAGGACTGTGAGCGTCACCGAGTTGCACCCGGCCGAGGAGACGCGCGGTCCCGACCGCACGCCCCCCAACGACGTCGCGGCGGAGCAGTCCGTCATCGGCGCCATGCTCTTGAGCAAGGACGCGATCGCCGACGTCGTCGAGGTCCTTCGCGAGGGTGACTTCTACCGTCCCGCTCACGCGGCGATTTACGGCATGATCCTCGACCTATACGGCCGCGGTGAGCCGGCCGACGCCGTCACCGTTGCCGCCGAGTTGACCAAGTCCGGTGACATCGGCCGCATCGGCGGGGCTCCGTACCTGCACACCCTCGTGTCGATGGTCTCCACGGCGGCGAACGCCGCGTACTACGGCCGGATCGTGCGCGAGCAGGCCATCCTGCGGCGCCTGGTAGAGGCCGGCACCCGGATCGTGCAGATGGGATACGCGGGCACGGGCGAGGTCGACGACATGGTCGACCGCGCGCAGGCCGAGGTCTACGACGTCACCGACCGGCGTGCGAGCGAGGACTACGCACCGCTCAGCGCCGTCATGAACAGCGCATGGAACGAGATCGAAGCGATCCAAAATCGCGGCGGCGAGATGATCGGCGTGCCGACGGGATTCGCCGAGCTCGACAGCCTTACCAACGGCCTGCATCCCGGCCAGCTGATCATCGTGGCTGCTCGCCCGGCCGTCGGAAAGTCGACCCTGGGCCTGGACATGGCCCGCCATGCGTCCTTGAAGAACGGCCTGGCGAGCGTGATCTTCTCGCTGGAGATGAGCCGCAACGAGATCGCCATGCGACTGCTGTCCGCCGAGGCTCAGGTGCCGCTCCATCACATGCGCTCGGGCATGATGAGCGATCGCGAGTGGGACAAGCTCGCTCCGATGATGGGCACCGCGCACGACGCCCCCATGTTCATCGATGACTCCCCGAACCTCACGTTGATGGAGATTCGCGCGAAGTGCCGACGACTCAAGCAGCGTCACGAACTACGCCTTGTGGTCATCGACTACCTGCAGCTGATGACCAGCGGCAAGAAGGTCGAGAGCCGTCAGCAGGAGGTCTCGGAGTTCTCGCGGTCGCTGAAGCTGCTGGCCAAGGAACTCGACGTCCCCGTCGTCGCGATCAGCCAGCTGAACCGTGGTGCTGAGCAGCGCGTTGACAAGAAGCCGATGCTCTCGGACCTGCGTGAGTCGGGTTCACTCGAGCAGGACGCCGACATCGTGATCCTCCTGCACCGCGAGGACGCGTACGAACGCGAGTCCCCGCGGGCAGGCGAGGCCGACTTCATCATCGCCAAGCACCGCAACGGTCCGACCGCGACCATCACTGTTGCGTTCCAAGGACATTACTCGCGCTTCGTCGACATGGCGCAAGCCTGATCATCAGGCTCCGCCTTCACGCGGCCGCAGCGACCGCCGCAGCGACTGCCTCGCGCATCGTGGTCGGGGCGCGGCCGATGAGCTCCGTCAGGGGCGCAGGATCGGTCTCGAGGTCGCCGATCGACAGTCCCCTGTCGGAGTCGGCGAGGACCGCGGCGAACGCTGGCGGAAGTCCGGCCTGCACGAGCACGTCGGCGTACTCATCCTCGGTGAGATTCGCGTAGCCGATGTCCTGACCGCTCGCGGTCGACAGTTCCGCGGCCAGCTGCGACAGCGTGAAGCCGGCGCCGCCGAGCTCGACGATCGTGCCGCTCGCGACGTCCCGGGTGAGAATCGCCGCCGCGGCCTCGGCAAGATCCGCGCGGGTCGCAGCACTCACCCGACCGTCACCAGCGGCGCCCGCTACGCCGACGGCCAAGTACGTTGCCACCTGCCCGGTGTAGTTCTCCAGGTACCAGCCGTTGCGCAGGATGGCGTAGTCGAGTCCGGACTCGCCGAGGTACGCCTCTGTGTCCAGGTGCTCCTCGGCAAGTGCCAGCGATGACGTGTCCGCCTTGAGGATGCTGGTGTAGACGAGGAAGCCCACTCCTGCCTCCCGGGCGGCGTCAATGGCCGCACGATGCTGGGACGCGCGCTGGCCGACCTCGCTGCCCGAGACGAGCAGCACCTTGTGCGCACCGGCGAATGCGGCGATGAGCGAGGCGGGGTCGGTGAAGTCCGCCCGGGCGACCTGCACGCCTTGAGCGGCGAGGTCGGCGATCTTCGCGACATCGCGGCCGGTCGCGGTGATGGTGGCGGCGGGTACGCCGCGCTCGAGGAGGCTCTCCACGACGAGGCGGCCGAAGTGGCCTGTTGCTCCGGTGACGACGATGGACATGGCTTCTCCTGAGGGCAGTGGGTGGCTTTCCATCCGCTGCAACGCGGTGGCCACATCGACACTTCCCAATGGAGAGTAGGCACCTTGAAGTGCGGTACTCACCAGGCGGATACTTAAGGAATGACGGAGCTGGTCTGGGATCCCTATACGCGCGACTGCCCGAGCCGTGAGGCGCTCGACCGGATCGGGGATCGCTGGTCGGTCCTCATCATTGGAGCACTCACCTCCGGACCCCAGCGCTTCAGCGAACTGGGCCGCCGCATCGGGGGCATCAGCCAGAAGATGCTCACGCAGACGCTGCGCGGCCTCGAGCGCGATGGGCTCGTACGGCGAACGGTGTTCCCGGTCGTCCCGCCGCACGTGGAGTACGAGCTCACCGATCTTGGACTCACCTTGCGCGAGCCGCTCGCGGCTCTCGATGCCTGGGCGCGCGACCACATGGTCTCGATCATTGACTCGCGACGTGAGTACGACACGTCTCGCTGAACGATCAGGTATTCAGTTGCCCCCGCACGACGCTTTGCGCGCTGTGCGTCGCGTCGCCGTCAAAGTGCTCGATCGATACGTCGACAACTGGGAACTTTCCTACAGTCATCCCCGCCGGAAGGTAGAAGGTCTCTTGGAGACCCGGTACGAGCGTGCCGATAGACACCATCGTTGACGCGTCTTCGGTCGCCATCCAGACCTCGTAGTACCCGTCGATCGGTTGAAGTCCTGGAACGTTCACGGTGAGCGTGGCTCCATCTTGACCCGCCTTGATGGTCGCCGTTCCGGCTAGTCCGGATGCGTCCATCTGAGTTAGCTCCGCGCTAGCAACGACGGCCTCATTCGGCTGTTGCGCGATGACTGCCGCGACGGCCGACCCGCCGACCACTGCTCCGATCAGCGCTGCCGATGCAGCAATGATCCATAGCCTGCTCCGTCGAGCACCTCCGGTGGAGACCCTCGCGTCAACGATGTCTGAGGCAAGCTCTAGTTCAGAACTGACTGCCTGCCATACGGAATCGGGCGGTGCGACCGGATGATCATCTGCAGTCACGGTCCGAGCGGTGCCCACGACGGCGGAGAGCTGATCCAGGCGGCTTTGGCATCGCGGGCACGAAGCCACGTGCTGCTCGTCGGCAGGTCCAACCGACTCTCCGAGAGCCATCAGCGACAGCACGTCGTCATCACTGTGCGACACCATCCACCTCCAATCTGATGCGAAGTCGATCCAGTGATCGACGGATGTGGCTCTTGACGGTACCCAGCGGCACGTTCAGGAGGCCCGCGATCTGTGCGTGGGTCAAGTCCTGAAAGAACGCCAGTTCCATGATCCGTCGTTGAGGCTCGCCAAGCCGGTCAAGCTCATCCGCAAGCAGTACTCGATCGACGACGGAATCGGCGGCCGGCACCGCAACCTCATCATCGAGAGTCTCCGCGACGACTCTCAGTCGACGCGTCTGCCTCGAGCGGTCCTCCCAGTGGTCGGCAATCCGCCTGCGGGTAATCGACATGAGCCAGCCAGCAAGGGATCCCTTCGCCTCGTCAAACCCACTCCTCCCGCGCCAGGCGGCGACGAACACCGCTTGGGTGATGTCCGCAGCGTCGTCCGCACTTCCCGTGCTCCGCAAGGCGACTGTGTAGACCAGCGAGGACCAGCGCTGGTAGGCGGCAGCTAGGCCTTCCTCGCTTCCGCTCGCGAACCGACGTTCAACCGCCAAGTCATCGTTGACATGGAGATCGGTGCGCGATGGGTTGCCCGGATCAGCCTTGGCGGAGATCGCTCTCCCCGACCGGTCCATGGTTTCCCTCCGTTCTGGTGCCGTCCTTGTACTAGTTCGGTGGAAAGCCTGCATCTGGATGCAAAAGCCGGCAACCGGACTGAACCAAAGTGCGTCGTTCCCGCGTGCATCCAGATCCGGCTGGGGGCCGGAACTACTTGTGACTCGCCCGCTGGGGGCGAACTCGAAGGAAGGGTCACTCAATGGTTGCCAAGCGTGCACTCCGGGGGGCAGCGACCGCTGCCGCCCTCCTTGTTCCCATCGGTCTCGTGCTCACCGCGCCGGCGGCCAGCGCCGCAAATGACGGCACGGTCTCGCTCGCGACAGTGCTCAAGGCTGGCCAGGCGAAGTTCGACAAGGACTTCACGGACTACGACATCGTGACCAAGGCGGTCGAGACCGTCCTGGCGGCCAAGCCAAACTCTCCGGTGAAGGTGCTTACTGACGGCACGACCGCCGTGACCGCCTTCATCCCGAATGATCAGGCATTCGTCAACCTCGCGAGCGCTCTGTCAGGCAAGGACGTGAAGACCGAGGCTGCCGCGTTCGCTGCAGTCGCAGGCCTGGGTGTCGACACGGTGGAGCAGGTCCTCGAGTACCACGTCGTCCCCGGGGCGCCGATTCTCTCCGGCGATGCACTGAAGGCGAATGGAGCCAAGTTGAAGACCGCGCTGCCAGGCAAGGTCATCCGCGTAAAGGTCACAAAGGCGCCGGCGATCATTCTCGGCGACTACAACACCGCTCTCCCGAATCCCCGCGTGATCCTCACGCAGGTGGACATCAACAAGGGCAACAAGCAGGTGGCGCACGGCATCGACGCAGTGCTGATGCCCACGAAGTAGCGGGCCGACGAGGCCGATCGACGTCATCCCCCTACGTCGATCGGCCTCGTCCTTTCTGCTCGCCGCGACCCGAACTGCCTGATCGGGGTTGATCCCGTGAAGGCATTCGACCATGCTGAGCCGGGTCAATCTGCGTATCTCGTCGGCCGGAGCAGCCATGGCATCGGATGCAGTGCGCAACTTCGCAGCGTCGAAGCGCAGTCTCACCGCTCTGAGCCACGCGATGGAGCGGTCACTCGAAGTCGGCCGAGATACCGGCCCGACTCAGATGCCTCCCCTCCTGATCGGCCTGTTCCAGCGCCCTGAGTACTTCGAGGCCGAACGTGACAGGTACGCGCGGATAGCCGCGGACGGTGCGCTGTGCATCGTGGGGTTCGCGGGACCTGCTCATGACATGCCTCCGGGCGTCACCGCCGTCAGCCTGGACACCGCGGAGGCTTTGGCGCTGGAATGGGCCCTCGTTGTCGTCGACGGCGCGCTCGGAACCGCCCTCGTCGCCAGCGATGACCACGACCTCATGGACGGTGAGACCTCGTTGGAGGTCTCCCGACTGTTCACCGCTCGGTGGTCCTTCAGTTCGGCCGATGCGGCCGCGGAGGCCTGCCGCATCTTGGGACTGATGGGGGCCCGAGTGGAGGTCTCCGTGCGCGCTGCTGCCGACGCCGCGATTCTCGCGGCACGGGAGACGACGCCGAGCCACACTGAGCGCCGGCTCGCCGCGGTCACGCAGATGCTCGTGACGAGCATCGACTCCGCGCAACCGCTCACGGGACTTCACAATCGCCGGTATTTGTCGCGCTTCATGTCCTCGCCGACGCTCGACTCGCCGGTACGGCTCACCGCGCTCCTTGTGGATCTCGATGGCCTGAAGGACATCAACGACGTTTACGGTCACACTGCCGGCGATGCTGCGCTCGTCGCTGCGGCGCAGTCCCTTCTCCAGGTCACGAGGCCACAGGATGTGGTCATCCGGATGGGTGGCGACGAGTTCTTGCTGGTCCTGCCCGGGCTCGACAGTACTGCGGGCGTCCAGGTGGGCGAGCGGATCCTGGAGAGCCTCTCGTCGGTGCGCCTGCCCACGCCATGGGACCGTGTCGCGCTCAGTGCGTCGATCGGCGTGGCCATGGTGCCTCCGCACGGTCTGCCCCTCGAGTTGCTCGATGCGGCTCTGTACGCAGGCAAGCGCGCGGGCGGCAATCAGGTCACGTTCCTCGATCAGGTCGGTGCCGAAGGCACCTAGTCGACTGCTCGGCTCTGATCGTGCGTAGCGTCTAGCTATCCCTAGCGTGAGGTGGACTGCATGATCGAGCTCTTCGGCCCCGACGACCTGGGCCGAGCGCGTGCCAGCGGTGGGTTCATCGGAAGTGTCCTGCGGGCGATGCGGGATCGAACCACGGTCGGAACGAACCTGCTGGAGATCGACGGTTGGGTCGCGGACCTGATCGCCGACGCCGGAGCCGTCTCGTGCTACGTCGACTACGCCCCCTCATTCGGCCGTGGGCCGTTCGGGCACGTGATCTGCACCTCGGTGAACGACGCCGTGCTGCACGGCCTCCCGCACGACTACGACCTGCAGGACGGCGACCTGCTCACCTTGGACTTCGCCGCCTCCCTCGACGGCATCGTCACCGACGCCGCGATCAGCTTCGTCGTCGGTGACACGATCGACGAGGAGGACGTGCGCATGATCGACGCCACGCGACGAGCGCTCGCAGCCGGAATCGCCGTCGCGGTGCCGGGTGCGCGCATCGGGGACATCTCGCACGAAATCGGCACGGTGCTCGCCGGTGCTGGCTACCTGGTCAACGGCGAGTTCGGCGGGCACGGAGTCGGGTCGACGATGCACCAGGATCCGCACATCCCCAATGCCGGACGGCCCGGCCGCGGCTACAAGCTGCGCCCTGGACTACTCCTCGCGATCGAGCCGTGGATCATGGCCGACACCGACGTGCTCAGGGTCGACTCAGATGGATGGACCCTTCGTAGCGCGACCGGTGCACGTACCGCTCACAGCGAGCACACCATCGCGATCACCGATGACGGCCCCGTCATCCTTACCGCCTGACGTAGATCGGCTTCGTCATCGTGGCGACCGAGTACGTCGTCATCATGTCGGCGCGCGGAGTGAACACGGCCTTCAAGGTGTACTGCCCGGGTGGCACGGACTTGGTCACTCGCGCGAGTCGGCGGGCGATGCCGTTCGGCTTGATCCATCGTCCGGTGGCGATGACGCGTACTTCGCGACCGCTGAAGTCGACGATCGTGATGCGCGCCTTGCCGCGCACCGCCGGATTACTCATGCGCACCGAGTAGTTCAGCAGGCGGGTCCGCTTGGGGGTCTTGGGTCCCTTGAGGGTTGCCGTGACGCCACCGGCGATGGTTACCGTCTGGCCGCCGACGACGGGCGCGGGGATGGGCTTCGGCGGAAGGCCATCGATGGTGAGCAGAGTGCTCGAAGCCGCAGTCGCGACGGCGCCATTGAGATTAGTTGCCGAGACCTGGACGCGTAGTCGCTTGCTGGCATCGTCCGTGACGATGACGTAGGTCGCGTTCGTTGCTCCCGGGATGGACACGCACGAGGAAGCATCGGCCGTCGCGCATCGCTGCCACTGGAACGTGTACGACGTCGGACGCCATGACCATGAGCCAGTGGAACCCGTCAGCTGCTGGCCGACCACCGTGCTCGGGCCGGTGATCGCCGGCGCGGCAGTTGCCGCAGGTACCACTCCGGTGAGCACGCGACCAAGGCGATTGCCGGCAGATTCCGCAAACCACACATTGCCGTCGGCGGCGCCCGCGATCCCCGTCAGGCCACTGCTGCCCGTCGGCACGGCGAACTCGGTGATGGTGCCGGCGGTCGTGATGCGAGCGACGCGATTCGTTCCGGCCTCGGTGAACCAGAGGTTCTTGTCAGCGGCGGCCGCGATCTGCGTGGGCTGCGCGCCAGAGGTCGGCAGCGCGAACTCGGCGATCAGGCCGGCTGGTGTGATCCGGCCGATGCGATTGCCTGCGAACTCGGTGAACCACAGGTTCCCGTCCGAGCCGGCCGCGATGTCCAGGGGCTGCGATCCCGACGAGGGTAGCGTGAAGTTGCTGATGACCCCGGCCGTGGTGATCTTGCCGATGGCGTTGGCGGTGCGCTGGGTGAACCACAGGTTCCCGTCCGAGCCGGTGGTGATCGACGTCGGGCCCGACCCGTTAGGGAGGTCGAACTCGGTGATCACTCCGGCCGTGGTGATGCGTCCGATCCGATTCCCGCCGAACTCGGTGAACCACAGCGCCCCGTCGGGTCCGGCGGTGATGCCTGTCGGCCTGGAGCCCCCCGAGGGCAGTGGGTAGGAGGCGACGGCACCGGTGGCGGTGGTCACCGCGGAGATCCGGTTGGTCGTCTCCTCGGCGTACCACATGCGCCGATCGGGCCCGAGAACGATCGCGTCGGGTCCGGTGTTGGAACTACCGCCGACGACCACGGTCATGACGCCGTCGAGGGTCGCCTTGGCCAGCGTTCCGCTGCCGTCGAGGGTGATCCAGATGTTCCCGTCGGCGTCGGAGGCGAGCGACTGGGGCTGCGTCGCCCCGCCCGGGAGCGCGAACTCGGTGATGTCACCGGTGGCCGCGGACGCCGCCTGGGCACCGAGCAGGCCGGTGGCCACGAGCGCGAGGGATACCGAACTGACGACGAATGAGCGCATGAGCAGGCGCGAACGCATGTGAAGACCTCCGGGGAAGGGCGGGCGGACTATCTCTCCACTGTTACCCGGAAACGCTTGCATGTGACCAACCGACGTGTCGCAGTTGTGTCACATCCGGCAGATTCCCTTAGTGGGTGATCGCCAGTTCGACGATCAGGACGAGAAATCCCATGAATCCGTAACTCAGGCCGAAGGTCACCTGGCGCACCCAGCTCAGCTTGGCCTTGTGAGCGGCGAAGGACCCCCAGTAGACCAGGCTGGCCAGTCCGAGCAGCAGGACGAAGTCGACCGCGACGTTGGCATCGACGTTGGCCAGGGTCAAAATGCCGAGGAACACGATGGCCGGCACGAAGACGAACACGTACTGGGAGTTGTGCACCACGAGCCGGCGTCGATCCGGCCAGGTGAGCCGGCGCCTGTTGCGGATCTGGAAGTCGAGGGCATCGGAGAAGGAGTGCGCCATCGCCAGGGCGAATAGCGGTGCGAATCCGATGCCCACGAACTGGAACCAGGCCTCCCGGCCGAGGCTCTCGGTGCCTTCGTCGAACAGCGCGTACGAGGTCATCAGGATGATCGTGGAGTAGATGAGGACGTGCGGATCAAGCACGAGGAACCAGATGCGCAGCCGCAGTTCCTCGTGGTGACGCGGCTCCGTTGACACCTCCGGTTCGGACACGGGGCAAGCCTGCCACGAGGATCGGCATGACAACGATCGGCACGACGGCTTAGGGTCGCGCTTGGGGAGGTTACAAGCCGTGGCACCGATCGATCGTGGGCGTCTCGGCGACCTGCTCATGGCGGAGCGCGCGCTCCATGTTGACCGCACGCCACTGTCTCGAGCGGCGTTCGAGGACGCGACGCACCTGCTCGGCAACGTGCCGATGACGTGGATGAATAGATGGTCGGGGGGCTACCCGCTCTACCTCGCCGGCGCACTCGGCAATCGGGTCGCTGACATCGATGGACACGAGTACGTCGACTTCGCGCTCGGCGACACCGCCGCTATGGCCGGCCACTCGCCCGCGGCGACGGTCGCCGCCGTGGTCGAGCGGATCGAGATTGCCGGCGGCCTCACTGCGATGCTGCCGAGCGTCGATGCCGAATGGGTTGCCGCCGAGCTGAGCCGCCGGTTCGGGCTGCCTCGCTGGTCGTTCGGTCTCAGTGCGACCGACGCGAACAGGTGGGCGATGCGCATGGCGCGGATGGTCACCGGGCGATCGAAGATCATGGCATTCGAGTACTGCTATCACGGCACGGTCGACGAGACGATCACGCGAACAGGATCCGTTGGACCGGCTGTACCCATCGAGCAGACGACTCGGATCGCCGAGTTCAACGACATCGACTCGGTTGAGCGCGCACTCGCGCACGAGGATGTCGCCGTCCTCGTCATGGAGCCGGCACTCACCAATATCGGCATCGTGCTGCCGGAGCCCGGCTTCCTGGCGGCGGTGCGCGACGCCTGCACGCGCCACGGAACGCTGCTGCTCATCGACGAGACCCACACGTTCTCCGCGGGACCTGGCGGGTGCACGGCCGCGTGGGGCCTGGAGCCGGACATCCTCGTCATCGGCAAGGGCATCGGCGGCGGAATCCCCTGCGGTGCCTACGGAGTCAGCGAGGTCATTGCCGAGCAGATCTACGCCGATGCTGACGCGGACCTGGACGATGTTGGCGGTGTCGGCGGCACGCTGGCGGGAAATGTCCTGTCGACCGCGGCCATGCGCGCGACGCTCGGCTACGTCCTGACCGACGAGGCCTTCGCGTGGATGACCTATCTCGGAACGCGATTTCGTGATGGTGTCGACGAGGTACTTCGTCGACATGACCTGGACTGGTCGGTCGTTCAGCTCGGAGCGCGTGCCGAGTACCGGTTCTGCTCGCCAGCACCGCGCACGGGAACCGAGTCCGCCGAGGCGCACGACGGTGAACTCGATGAGTTCTTCCACCTGTTCATGTCGAACAGGGGAGTGCTCATGACGCCGTTCCACAACATGGCACTGATGTGCCCGGAGACGAGTGCGGCCGACGTCGACCTGCACACCGCCTTGTTCGACGAGGCTGTGCAGGCTCTTCGCGCTACGGCTTGAACAGCACCGGACCCGACACGCGAATCTTGTTGCGCGGGCCGACGTCGGTGCAGACCGAGTCCAGCTGGCAGACCTGCTTCATGCGCTTGGGAATGGTGAAGCTCTTGCGGCCGGTCTGGGCCCAGACGACCTGAGTCTTCACGCCGTTCTGCTTAGTGAAGCCGCACACGATCTTGTCGGTTCCCGTGCAGCCGGTGAACTTCGACCCGACGATCCAGGCCTGCAAGGTGTTCAGCGCGATCGCTGCCGGGCTTCCGTTGTTCATCTGGATGCCGACGAGGTCGAGCTCGGGTCCCCATGAGTACCAGTAGACGCGGCTGATGTTGAACCGCAGTGCGTCGAGGTAGGCGCGTGCGGCCCACTCGGCAGCCTGATTGCCGATGATGTCCTGGTCCGGGTTCTGCGGTCCCGGTCCGGCGAGGCCGAAGTTGTTCTCGGTGTCCCAGAGGGGAAGGTCGGGTGCGCCCGCTGCCTTGAGTGCGTCGATCCACTTCTGCGCGAGCAGTCCACGGTCGACGGGCGAGCCGAGGGAATGCGGGTAGGTGTGCGCGGCGAACACGTCGACCGGCCAGTTGCGGGCCTTCAACTCGGCGAGGTAGGCCGGGTAGAACTTATTGAAAGGACCGCCCAGGCGCGTGCCGGTGCTGGGAGCGACGACCTTGGCGGCGGGGTCGACGGCCTTGATGATGTCGTACGCGCGCTTGGTGAGATCGGCCATCTCCTTGGGCGTTCCGGTCGAGAACGTCGTGAGGTTGGCCTCGTTCCACGGCTGGTACGAGGTGATGCGGCCCTTGTAGCGATTGACGACCTGCAGCACCCAGTCGTCCCAGTCGGCGAGGTTCTTCGGCATGCCGGCGGCGCCTGGGAGCACGCCAGCGGTGCCTCCTGCGGCGGGGTCGTCAGTGGCCCACAGCGGAGTTCCGGCGAGCACCATGAGGATGTCGTTCACGCCGTTGTTCTGCGCGGTCGAGACGGCCTTGTCCAGCTTCGTCCAGTCGAACACGTTCTGCGCGGTCTCGACCGAGGACCACGTCGTCTGGTTGTCCCACAGACGGATCGATCCCACCGGGATTGTCGGCCATACGCCGTCCTGCAGGTTGAACACGTGCATGCCGAACAGCGTCGGCTGCACCGTGGTTCCCTTGAGGTTCTGCGTGGGTGCCTGCGCGGGAGCGGGAGCCGCTTGGGCTGCACCACTGGCGAGGACCGAGGCGGTCAGGGCGGACACGGCGAGCAGGCTCAGGGCTGCTGGGCGGAAAAGGCGCATTGAGCCATGGTGCCATGCGAGTGGTCGGTCGCCGACCAGCGCCTCGCCGGGCGAGGGGCTTATCGGGGCTATCTGGGACGAGCCGCGGCCACGAGGGTGACGTCGTCCCGGCGCCAGTCAGATGCCCGGTGACGAACCTGTGCCAGGAGTCGGGTGATCAGTTCGTCGGGGCTCTCCCGCACCCACGAATCCAGTCCTCGGATGAACTGCGACACCATCGACGACTCGAGTTCGTCACCGTCGGCGTTTCGCGATTCCACGAGACCATCGGTGAATGCGACGAGCACGTCCCCCGGCCTGAAGTAGCGCGATCGCACCGTCCAGGTACCGCCGAGGGACGAGATCAGCGGGCCTGTCGGCTCGCATAGCGAAGCGTCCTTGTCGTGGGTGACCAGGATCGCGGGGTGATGTCCGGCATTCAGCCAGGACACCGTGCCGCCTACCGGATCGATGACCAGCACGATCCCCGTCACGAAGTGAGCGTCGTTGGCGCACGATGCCGCCGCCATCTCGACGATCTCCTCGAGAGGCAGGCCGCGTTCAAGACCGGAGCGCAGGACCGAGCGAACGCGGATGGCGGTCACGCTGGCTTCGGGACCGTGCCCGCTGACGTCGGCGACCACGAGGGCGAGCGTTCCATCGGGCCGCACGATCTGGTCCCACCAGTCGCCCGCCATGACGCCCTCTGCCGACTGGCTCACGCCGGCCACGATGATGCCCGGTACATCGACGACCGGAGCGACCAGCTCAGCTTGCATTGCCGCGACGAGCGGTGCGTCCTGCGCGAGTCCCTCCCGCGCTGCTCGCGCATCATCGATCTCGCTGACCAGGCTGCGTCGCAGGTGCTCTCCGTCGACGGCGACGTCGCGCAGTTCGGGTGGACCGACCGGCTCGATGGGCGTCTCATGACCGACTTCGCGCGCCGCCTGCTGAAGGTTCTTGCGTATATGCCTCAGCGGAGCGAGGACCCAGTGCTGGATTCCCATGAGGAAGGCGACGAGCCCGGCGGTGATGAGGATGCCGACGACGAGCAGTGTTACGCCGAGGAACACCGTGAACCCGTTCACGACGTCCGATGCCTCGTCTCGGGCCCGGTTGACCGCCTTGGCCAGCGCGTTCGATGCCTCGGTCATCGCGTCGTAGCTGGTCCACGCGGCCCTCGCGTTGGTGATACGGACCGCACGCGCCTGCTGGCCGGAGAGCATCGCGACCACTGATGGCTCGCTGTCGGAGGCGATCCACGTCTCCTGAGTCGAGCGCGCGGTCGCGAGCAGTGCCTCGAGTTCGATCTCGTCGTCGGGGATGGTCTCGCCGAGCTGGTCGAGAAGCGAGCCAGCAGACGCGATCGAATCGCGGTACTCGGTGAGTGACCTGGCCCGCTCGAGCATGATGAAGTCGGACAGGGCACCGCTGGCGTTGGCCTGGGCAAGGCTCAGCGAGGCGCTCGAATCCGATGCGGGGGACAGTGCTTCCTGAATGGCCTGTGCCCCGGCACTCGTCAGGGAGAACTGCAGGAAGACGAGCAGTGCCATCGCGAACAGCGCGACGAAGGCCACGCCAGAGGCGATGAGCATTCGTACACGCAGTGTCACACCACGCAGGCTATTCCGATTGTCCAGTGGGCAGGCGGGCCTTTACGACGCCGGAGTGCTCGCCGCAGCGGTGACGCCGGCCGACGTCATGGCCGCGCGAAGGCGGTCGACGAGGAGCATCGAGCCGTCGACGCTCAGGTGCGTCTCGTCCTGGTACAGGACTTCGCCGTCGCGGCTGGCCCAGCACACGTCGTCGTCGCACAGCGACGGGTGCGGATCGAATACGACCGTTCCGGGATATGCCTTGGCGATCGCCTTCTCCGCGTTGATGGCCGGGAGCCGGTGGTTCTCTGAGTCCTCGCGCGAGATCGAGAAGTCCCGTGTTCCGAAAGCCTGGGACAGAAGAGACGTGCCGTCGGTGTATCCGGTCATCTGGGGGACCGACGAGATGATCACCACGCCGATGCCGGCCTTGCGCAGGGTGGAGACAATGGGATCCAGTCCCGCGCGCCACAGCTTCACTGCCTCGTCAACCGAGCCGGCACGGCTGCCGTCGTCGCGTGCCGCGGTGCGCCAGCCGTCCTCGGGGTGCACGTAGCCCTCGGACAGATTGCCGATGAGGACTGCCTTCGGCTTGGTCTTCAATGCCCACTCGACGATCGACTTCTGCCACGACCTGCAGGGGTAGTTGTGGACGCCACTGGACTCGCGGCCAAGGAACGGGCATCCGGTGTGGCTGGTGACCACCGTGTCGTAGCCGAGCTCGCCAGCAGCGGCGACGACGCCGTCGGCAAGTGCATATGCCTGCGAGTCGCCGGCGAGCAGCACGGTGCCGATCGGGTTCTCCGGACCGAAACGGCACTTGCGCGGATTGAGGCTGGTGTTGACGCAGCCGGCTCGCACGGCGATGTGCTGCGAGCGAAGGCTGCCGCCCTCCCCGCCGGCCACCTCGCCGTCGGCGACGGCCATCTCCTGCGGAGCCGATTCGCCATTGGCACCAACCGCTGTCGCTGCAGATGTGCCCGAGGCCGGCGTCAGGCCCCAGCCGGCATTCGCGCCGAGGAGAAGGACCATGCAGGTCGCGGTCGGAACCGCGAGGGTCGTGACGATGACTGCGGTCGCGCGCGGGCGCGATCGCGGGCGAAGTCGGCGCATGGGCTGCTCCAGGAGTAGGTAGGACGCGACCGCGGGAAGCAACGAGGCCGCCGCGACGATGACGAGGAGCGCTCGCTGCCCGGGAAACAGGAGCGCGGTGAACACGATGATCGGCCAATGCCACAGGTACCAGGAGTACGAGACGTCACCGATGGCGACGAAGGGGCGCGTCGACAGGGCGGCGTTGACGCCGGTGGTGTGATGTGCCCCGGCGAGGATGAGGAGCACGGTTCCGGCCACGGGCAGCACGGCGACGATGCCGGGGAACGCCATTGACTCGTTGATGAAGAATGCCGACATGACGAGCAGGCCCGCGCCGACGACACCGGTCAGCGTCGACATGGATCTCCGCATCGCGCCCAGTCGCTCGAGGACGAGGGCAAGCAGGGCTCCTGCGGCGAACTCCCAGGCCCGGGTGAAGGGCGAGTAGAAGGCGAAGCTCTCCGGTCCGCCGAAGAACTCGGTCAGTCCGCTGAGCGCCGTCGACCCGTAGCTGAACGCGATCGACGCGATGAACGAGCCGGCCCCGATCACCGCGACGAAGATGATCGGCGGCAGGAGTCGGCGATTCAGCCTTCGCGAGAGCAGCCAGCCGAGAGCGAACAACGCGGGGAACGCCAGGTAGAACTGCTCCTCCACCGAGAGCGACCAGGTATGCAGCAGCGGGTTGTTCGTGGCGTTCGAGGCGAAGTAGTCGCCCGAGGCATGGGCGATGACCCCGTTTGCCGACAGCAGCATTGCGCCGATTCCGGTGCGCGCCGTGGTCTGCTGCGCGCCGAACGGATTCTCGAGGAGCACCGACGCGGCTGCGACGACCGCGACCAGCAGCGCCAGAGCCGGAGTGAGGCGGAGGAATCTCCTGAAGTAGAAGCGTCCGAAGGCAATGGACCCGGTCGCGATCCACTGGCGCATCAGCATCGCGGTGATGACGAAGCCGGAGATCACGAAGAACACGTCGACTCCGACGAATCCGCCCGGGATCGGCAGCTTCGCGTGGAACGCGACGACGAGCAGCACGGCGATGGCGCGCAGCCCTTGGATGTCCGCGCGCCGTCCCGAGGCGGCGGGCTTGCTCGCCGGCGCCTCGGGGCTTCGAGTGTCGACCGTCACTGTCTTCGCTCCCCCGAGACCACGAGCAGCACTCCGCCCACGACCACGACCAGACCGACGAGAACGTCCCGGGTGATGGCCTCGCTGATGATGAGCCAGCCGAGGAACACCGCGACGACGGGATTGACGTACGCGTAGGTCGACACCAGTGACAGCGGCGCGTTTCGGAGCAGCCACGTGTAGGAGCTATAGCCGGCGACGGACGCGAACACGAGGAAGCCGGCCGCCCACAGGGTTCCCGCCTCGATCTGCTCCAGATGCAGCCGGTCGCCGGTGAGCGTGCCCACGACGATGAGGACGGCAGCGGCGATGAGCATCTCGTAGGTCGTGGTGACGAGCGGATTCTTCGGGAACGCGTAGCGAGCCGACCGCCAGGAGAAGAAGGCCCAGCAGAAACTCGACACCAGGACGGCGATCGACCAGAACACGACGTCGTGATCGGTGCCCGCAACCGGCTCGGTGCCTCCGGGCAGGAGCATCAGCGCGAGTCCGCCCATGCCGAGCGCGACACCGATCAGCGTGAGCACAGCCGGACGTTCTCCGGCGACCAGCCTGAAGATGACGATCCACAGCGGCATGACCGCGACGATCAGGGCCACGACCCCGCTGGGCACGTACCGCTCGGCCATGGAGATCGTGCCGATGCCCACGCTGAGCAGCGCGACGCCCATGATCGCCATCGATCGGAACTGCGCACGCGTGATCGCAAGCGCCCCGGGCCCGCGCAGGATGACCAGGGTCACGCCGAGGACGAGGGCGGCTATGCCGAAGCGAATCCCGTTGCCGAGGAGCGGCGGCACGGCACGGCCCATGACGGCCATGCCCAGATACGTCGAGCCCCACAGGATCCACAGAGCGATGAGCGGGACCCAGATCTGCGCTGCCGGAGCTCGGGTCACTCCCCTGATGTCTGTGTTCGCCACCCGCCAACTGTGCCATTGGGGCGAAGGATCACGAATTCGGGACCAAAGTCCCTAATAGTCCGGACCGTTGCCGGGGGTCAGTGGGTTGGCCGGACAGAAGGATCGTGCGTATGGACGCACTCCAGCTCTCGCAGTGGCAGTTCGGCATCACGACCGTCTACCACTTCCTGTTCGTTCCGCTGACCCTTGGCACCGTGTGGCTGGTAGCCGGGTTCCAGACCGCGTGGTACCGAACCGGCAACGTGAAGTACCTGCAGCTCACCAAGTTCTTCGGGAAGTTGTTCCTCATCAACTTCGCCATGGGAGTGGTCACCGGGATCGTGCAGGAGTTCCAGTTCGGGATGAACTGGTCGGACTACTCACGATTCGTCGGCGACGTGTTCGGTGCGCCGCTGGCGATGGAGGGGCTGCTCGCGTTCTTCCTGGAGTCGACGTTCTTGGGGCTGTGGATCTTCGGCTGGGACCGCCTGCCGCGCCGGATCCATCTGGCCACCATCTGGCTGGCCGCGATCGGAACGGCACTGTCGGCCTACTTCATTCTTGCCGCGAACGCCTTCATGCAGCATCCGGTGGGCTTCACCATCGATCCGGAAACCGGCCGGGCAGTCCTCAACGACATCTTCGCCGTCCTCTTCCAAAACACCGCGACCATCGCCTTCTTCCACACTCTTGCCGCGTCCTTCCTCGTCAGCGGAGCAGGAGTCGCGGCGGTGAGCGCGTGGATGATCATGAAGAACAGGCAGGTCGAGGTCTTCCGTCCGGCGGCGAAGCTCGGGGCCTGGGTGATCCTGGTCTCTGCCGTGCTCGTCTCGGTCAGCGGCGACATGGACATGAAGATCATGGTCGAGCAGCAGCCGATGAAGATCGCCGCAGCGGAGGCGCTGTACCAAACCCAGGAGAACGCTCCGCTCAGCGTCCTGTCGATCGGCGACGTCTCGGGCGACTTCGCCACTCCCGTGATCGAGGTTCCCGGACTGCTGTCGTGGCTGGCCACCGGCTCCTTCGACGGTCCTGAGAGCACGGTCCAGGGGATCAACGACCTCCAGGCGCAGTACGTCCAGACCTATGGTCCCGGCGACTATGTCCCCTACGTGCCGGTCACCTACTGGGCCTTCCGCCTGATGATCGGGCTCGGCATGGTCGCCGCGCTCTACGCGCTGATCGTGCTGTGGGCTTTCCGCGGCGGGCGGGTCCCGCGCAGCAGGCTCTTCGCGGTGTTCAACTCCGTCATCGTGCTCTTCCCGCTGTTCGGCATCTCCGCAGGATGGATCTTCACCGAGATGGGCCGGCAGCCGTGGGTGGTCTTCGGCCAGCAGCTGACCGCAGACGGAGTGTCGCCGCTCCTCACGCCACTTGAGGTGTGGATCTCGATGATCGGCTTCACCGTGCTGTACGGAGTCCTCGCGGTCATAGAGGTCGCGCTGATGCTCAAGTACATCAGGGCCGGCGCGCCCGAGACCGTCGTCCACGACCCGTATGCCGACGCCGAGCAGGACGTCGACAAGCCGCTCTACTTCGCGTACTGAGGAAGGCACGATGGAACTGACAACTGTCTGGTTTGCACTCATCGCGGTGCTGTGGATCGGCTACTTCGTCCTCGACGGATTCGATCTGGGTGTCGGCATGCTGCTGCCCGTGATCGGCAAGGACGAGACCGGTCGTCGCGTCATGATCAACTCGATCGCCACAGTGTGGGACGGCAACGAGGTGTGGCTCCTTGTTGCCGGCGGAGCCACGTTCGCGGCCTTCCCGCTGTGGTACGCGACGATGTTCAGCGGGATGTACCTGGCGCTCTTCCTCGTCCTCGTCGGTCTCATCCTGCGCGGAGTCGCCTTCGAGTACCGAGGCAAGCGTGACTCGCGAACCTGGCGATCTCGATGGGACGCGGCCATCGTCGTCGGCTCTGCGCTGCCGGCCCTGCTGTTCGGCGTTGCCTTCGGGAACCTGGTCCGCGGCATGGCGATCGAGCCGTTGGCGGGCACCGATCCGGCGAACGCCGGGAACTTCAACTACGTCGGCAACCTGTTCGGCCTGCTGAACCCGTTCTCCCTGCTCGTCGGCGTGATGACGCTGACCGTGTTCATGACACACGGGGCGATCTACCTGGCCCTGAAGACCGGTGGCGAGGTCCGGATGCGAGCTCGCGCGGCTGCCCTCAGAGTCGGACTTGTCGCGGCAGTCGCTGCCGTCGCGGCGCTGCTGTGGGCGCAGGCGTACTCGGGACGAGTCGCCGTGACGCTCCCGATCGTGCTGATCGCGGCAATGCTGTGGCTTGGCGGGCTGCTGATGACGTTGCGCGAACGCGACGGCTGGGCGTTCGTGCTGAGCGCCGGGACGATCCTGCTTGCCGTTGCCGCACTGTTCATCGGGCTGTTCCCGAATGTCATGCCCAGCACCATCGACAGTGCGTTCAACCTCACGGTGACCAACGCATCGAGTCAGGAGTACACGCTGACCGTCATGACAATCGTCGCGGTCGTGCTGACCCCGATCGTCCTGATGTACCAAGCATGGACCTTCTGGGTGTTCAGGAAGCGGCTCACGACATCGATGATTCCGATGGCGCCTGCCGCTGAGCGGAGTACCGCTGCACTCATGTGAGGATGACCCAGCATGAGGCCGTTGGATCCGCGTCTGATGCGCTACGCGCGCAGCACGCGAGGTTTCATCGCGCTCACAGTTGTACTCGGCGTGATCACGGCGGTTCTCGTCATCACCCAGGCGCGACTGCTCTCCGACGTGATCGTGTCCGTGACGGCCGACGGTGCCGGCTGGGAGCAGGTGCAGGGCGCAGTCATCGCCGTCGCCTTGATCTTCCTTGCCCGCGCAGTCGTCTCATGGCTTACCGAGGTCGGTGCCGTGCGCTCGTCGGCCCGCGCGAAGGCCGAACTGCGCGAGGCAGCGCTCGCGCATCTCATGAAGCTCGGTCCGGCCGGGCCGAGCTCGCACGATCCTGGCGCGATGGCGGCTCTGGTGACCCGAGGCGTCGATGCCCTCGACGGATACTTCGCGCGGTACCTGCCGCAACTGGTTCTCGCGGTGATCGTTCCGGTAGCCGTCCTGCTGACCGTGCTGGGACAGGACCTGCTGTCCACGCTCATCATCGCCGTGACGTTGCCGTTGATCCCGTTGTTCATGATCCTCATCGGGATGTACACGCGAGCGCAGGTGGATCGCCAGTGGCGCACCCTCGCGTTCCTCTCCGGACACTTCCTCGACCTCGTCTCGGGCCTGCCGACGTTGAAGATCTTCGGTCGCGCCAAGACCCAGGCGTCGGCGATCCGCGACATCGGCGATCGGTACCGCACCACCACGATGGGCGTCCTGCGTGTCTCCTTCCTCTCCTCGCTGGCCCTGGAACTGATCGCGAGCCTGTCCGTCGCGCTCGTCGCAGTCTCCGTCGGACTGCGACTAGCCGAAGGTCAGATCGTCTACTCGGTCGCGCTCTTCGTTCTCCTGCTCGCGCCCGAGGCCTACCTGCCGCTGCGGCTCGTGGGACAGCACTTCCACGCAGCGGCCGAGGGCCTCGGCGCCGCCGAGCGGCTATTCGCCGTGCTCGAGACACCCCTGCCCCGCAGCGGCTCCGCATTGCCGCCCGACGGTGGGCTGACGATCGAGGTCACCGACCTGACCGTGAGCTATCCCAGCAGGCCGGAGGCCGCGCTTGCCCATGCGACGTTCATCGCGCGGCCGGGCACGATCACGGCGGTTGTCGGACGCTCAGGCGGCGGCAAGTCGACGCTGCTGAACGCGCTCCTCGGCTTCGTCGAGCCCTCGGGCGGTCAGATCGCGATCCGCGCTGCTGATTCGCACGGTCCCGCCGTGGATCTCGCCAGTCTTGACGCGGACGCGTGGCGCAGCCGGGTCGCCTGGGTCCCGCAGCGAGCGCACCTCATCAGCGCCGACCTGGAGAGCAGTCCCTCGATCGCGAGCGCGGTGCGCATGGGTCGCGCGGAGGCCACCGATGCAGAGGTCTGGTCCGCGCTCACGGCCGTGGGGCTTGGTGACGATGTTCGGTCGGCCCCCGATGGCCTGGCGACCACCCTCGCAGCCGACGGGTCCGGACTGTCCGTCGGCCAGCTGCAGCGAATGGCGCTGGCCCGCGCTCTCGTCAGCCAGGCCGACGTGCTCCTGCTCGACGAGCCGACAGCAGCGCTCGACGTGGCAACAGAGGCTGCAGTCGTGGCAGCAATCCGCCTGCAGGCAGAGCGTGGTGCGACGGTGATCGTCGTCGCACATCGGCCGGCCATCGTCGAGGCTGCGCATCAGGTCCTGCGCCTGGATCGTGCCGTGGAAACCCCCGAGCCGGAGACCGCGGCGTCGTCCGCCGCGCAGACCATCAGGAGCGCGGGATGGTGAGCCCGGTGCGGATGCTGTGGCGTGGCATGTCCGCGCAGCGCCGCGAGCTGGCGATCGCCGGACTGCTCGGAGCGATCGCCTCGGCGAGCGCTGTCGCCCTCCTCGGAGCGTCGGGCTGGCTCATCTCGCGGGCCGCCGAGATGCCGCCCGTACTCCTGCTCGGCGTCGCTGCCGTGCTCGTTCGCGCATTCGCCCTGAGCCGCGCGGTGTTCCGGTATGCCGAGCGGCTGGTCGGTCACGACGCGGCCTTCCGCGGGCTGACCGGACTGCGGGTGACCGTCTACGAGCACCTCGAGCGAATCGCGCCGGCCGGACTCTCGGCATTCGGCCGAGGTGACCTGCTCAGTCGCCTGGTCGCCGACGTCGACGCCGCGCTTGACCTTCCCCTGCGCGTGATCCTTCCGTGGGCCCAAGCGGTATTGGTCAGTGCCGCAACCGTGCTGTTCCTCGCCTTCCTCCTGCCGGGTGAGGGCTTGGTCGTTGGCCTGCTCGCGGTAGGCGCGCTCGCCGTGGTCCCGTGGCTCGTCGCGCGCGCGGCCCGTGCCGCGGAGTCGCGCATTGCACCGGCGCGGGCCGATCTGACCGGGGCCGTGGTGCAGGTCCTTGACGCGACTGCCGATATCGCGGCGTTCGGCGGGGGATCTGCGGCAGGTCGGCGCGTGCGCGACCTCGACGATCGACTGACGCGCCTGGCCTCTCGCGAGTCCTTCGCGCTCGGACTCGGTGGCGGACTGACGATCATCGCTCAGGGCCTGGCCGTGTCGATCTCGCTGGCACTGGGCGTCGTCGCCGTCACCGAGGGGCGACTGGAGCCGGTCTGGCTCGCGGTCGCCGCACTGCTTCCCCTCGCTCTATTCGATGTGCTCGGCGGCCTGCCCTCGTCAGCCCTTGCGTACCAACGCCTTCGTGGCTCCGCGACGCGACTGGCTGAGGTCGAAGGCCTCGCGAACCCGGTTCGCGAGCCGGAGAGCCCGACAGTGCTGCCGCCCGACTTCATGGACCTGGTGCTGCGCAACGTGTCGGCCACCTGGCCGACCTCTTCGTCGCCCGTGCTGCACGGAGTGAGCCTGCGCATCGGTCGAGGCGAGCGGGTCGGTCTCGTCGGTCCCAGCGGGTCGGGCAAGAGCACCCTCGCGTCGGTCCTGATGGGATTCCTGCCGTATGACGGGGATATCACCATGTCGGGCACGGAACTTCGTGCCGTTGACGGCGACGACCTACGGTGCACGATCGGGCTGATGAGCCAGCAGGCGCACCTGTTCGGCACGACGATCGCGGACAACATCAGGCTCGGCGATCCGGACGCATCCGACGACGATGTCGCGCGCGCGCTCGACGCCGCGCAGCTCACCGACTGGGTAGCGACTCTGCCGGACGGGGCGAGCACCAATGTTGGTGCTGCGGGAGTCGCAGTGTCTGGAGGGGAGCGGCAGCGGCTGGCGCTCGCGCGACTGCTGCTCGCCCGACGTCAGCTCGTGATCCTCGACGAGCCGACAGAGCACCTTGACGCCACCACTGCGGCCGCGCTGGCGCAGACTCTTGCAGCGGCGTTGGCAGGCACCACCGTGCTTGTCATCACCCATCGACTCTCGGACCTGATTGGCGTTGATCGAATCATCGAGTTGCACGACGGGTACGTGACCGCGACCGGCACGCATGACGAGCTGCTCGACGCTGACGGGTGGTACGCGCAGCAGTGGCGAATCGAGGCGGAGCGCCAGCAGATGGCGGACCTGCTCGACGAACTCCCGGTGGGGGTTGCAGTTCCGGGTCCGGCAGACCGGGATAGATAACCGCGAGTGGAATTGTCGCGCCGTCCGCAGCGGCCTATCGTCACTGATGAATGGTTTCTCGATTCGGCGGCCTTGGGAGTGCGAGGATGACAGTCGTGAGCGAACCCCTGAAGCCCTCGTCAGCGGTGCAGTTACTGACGCCCGAAGGCGAGCGGCGAGCGCACGCCGAGTACGACATCACCTTGACCGACGCCGAGATGCGCAGCCTGTATCGAGACATGGTGCTCGTACGTCGCGTCGACACGGAGGCAACGGCCCTGCAGAGGCAAGGCGAACTGGGCTTGTGGGCCTCGTGCCTTGGCCAGGAGGCAGCGCAGGTCGGCTCGGGCCGGGCTCTTCGCGCCGAGGACTTCGCCTTCCCCACGTACCGTGACCATGGCGTCACGTGGACGCGCGGCGTTCAGCCACTCGACATGCTGTCGATGTATCGCGGTGTCACGAACGGCGGTTGGAATCCGCTGCAAAAGCGTTGCGCTCTCTACACGATTGTCATCGGCAACCAAGCGCTGCACGGAGTCGGCTACGCGATGGGCGTCCAGCTCGACGGCTCCGATGACGCGACGATCGCGTACTTCGGCGACGGTGCGACCGCCGAGGGCGATGTCAACGAGGCCTTCGTCTTCGCCTCGGTGTTCAACGCACCCGTCGTGTTCTTCTGCCAGAACAACCAGTGGGCAATCTCCCAGCCGCGCGATCGCCAAAGCCGCGTGCCGATCTACGAACGCGCGGCAGGCTTCGGATTCCCGGGCGTTCAGGTCGACGGCAACGACATTCTCGCCGTGATGGCGGTGACGCGCGCCGCGCTCGAGCGGGCGCGAACCGGCGCCGGTCCGACGCTGATCGAGGCGTTCACGTACCGGATGGCGGCGCACACCTCGTCGGATGATCCGACGCGATATCGGCACGCTGACGAGCTCGAGGTGTGGCGCCTGCGCGATCCCATCGAACGACTCAAGGTGCACCTGGCCCGGCAGGGGATCGCCGACCGGCACTTCTTCGATCAGATCGGGCACGAGGCGGACGAGCTCGCGGTGCTCGTCCGCGATGGCGTGCGCGCGATGCCCGAGCCACCCGCGCGGGCGATGTTCGATCACGTCTACGCCGAGCCCCACTCGCTCATCGACCAGCAGCGCCGCGACGTGCTGGCCTACGAGGAGTCCTTCGCGGATGAGGTGCACGCATGACCACGATGACGATGGCCAAGGCCCTCAACGCGGGGTTGCGCAAGGCGATGGAGGCCGACCCGAAGATCGTGCTGTTCGGCGAGGACATCGGCCGACTCGGTGGCGTGTTCCGGATCACCGATGGCCTGCAGAAGGACTTCGGCGAGCATCGCGTCATGGACGCCCCGCTGGCTGAGAGCGGGATCGTGGGCACCGCAGTCGGCATGGCGATGCGCGGGTATCGACCGGTCCTGGAGATCCAGTTCGACGGGTTCGTCTATCCGGCCTTCGACCAGATCGTGTCGCAGGTGGCCAAGATGCATCGGCGAACCGAGGGCACCGTCGCGATGCCGATCGTCATCCGCATCCCGTACGGCGGAGGCATCGGCGCGGTCGAGCATCACAGCGAGTCACCGGAGGCGTACTTCACGCATACGGCCGGACTGCGCGTCCTGTCCCCGAGTGACCCGCAGTCCGCCTACCTGACGATCCAGCAGGCGATCGCGTCCGCCGACCCGGTGATCTACTTCGAGCCGAAGCGGCGCTACTGGGACAAGGGCGAGGTCGATGAGTCCATCGATGCACTCGACCCGAACCAGGCACCCGATCCGTGGCGCGCACGCATCGTGCGCACCGGCTCGGACATCACCGTCGCCTGCTACGGACCGATGGTGCGCACCTGCCTGGAAGCCGCAGCAGCATCAACGGATTCCTCGATCGAGGTGGTCGACCTGCAGTCGCTGTCGCCGCTCGACGTCGACCTGGTCGTGGAGTCCGTCGAGCGCACCGGGCGCCTGGTGATCGTGCACGAAGCGTCAGGCAACGGGGGGCTCGGCGCCGAGCTTGCGGCACGCGTGGGCGAGCGCTGCTTCTTGTCGCTCGAGGCGCCGGTCCTGCGCGTCACCGGCTACGACGTGCCGTATCCGCCGAGCCGGCTCGAGGAGCACTTCCTGCCCGACCTTGACCGTGTGCTCGACGCCGTCGACCGGGCGATGGAGTTCTGATGCCCGCACAGGTGTTCTCCATGCCGGATGTCGGCGAGGGACTCACGGAGGCGGAGATCCTGCGCTGGCTTGTGCGACCGGGCGACACGGTCGCGGTCAACCAGATGATCGTCGAGATCGAGACAGCGAAGGCCGCGGTAGAGCTCCCGTGCCCGTTCGCCGGTGTCGTCGAGGAACTGCACGCCACCGAGGGGACCGTCGTGCCGGTCGGCTCGCCGATCATCTCGATCACCAGTGACGTGCCGGCTCCCGCAGCAGAGCCGCAGCGTCAGGCCGTGCTCGTCGGCTACGGGGTACGCGAGGGCGGCGCCCCGACTCGTCGCCGCCGTCGCGACACGGGCACTGAGGCCGGCGCGCCGACTACCGCGCCGACGTCCACGCCAGGCGCCCCAGCGCGCCAGGTTGCCCGTGCCAAGCCGCTCGTGCGCAAGCTCGCGCGCGAGAAGGGCATCGACCTGACGATGATCGCGCCGACCGGGCTGCACGGGGAGGTCACGCGCGCGGATGTCGTCAACGCGATCGGCGGGGAGGTCTCCCAGCCCAGCGTGAGCAACGACTCTGCCGGAGAGCGCATCCCGGTGCGCGGCGTGCAGCGCGCGATGGCCGAGGCGATGGTGCAATCCGCATTCACCGCGCCGCACGTCACTGAGTGGGTCGACGTCGACATGACGCGCACCATGGAGGTCGTGCGCAAGCTGCGCGAGGCGCCGGCCAGCAAGGACGTGCGCATCACGCCCATGATCTTGGTCGCGGCCGGGCTCATCCGCGCCGCGCGCCAGCATCCGCGCATCAACTCCACGTGGGTCGACACCAACGACGGTGCCGACGTGGTCCTGCATCGAGACGTGCACCTGGGCATCGCGGCGGACACGCCTCGCGGCCTGCTCGTGCCGACGATCAAGGGTGCCTCGTCGCTCGGCCTCGTCGAGCTCGCGCGTCGAGTGCAGGCGCTCATCGACACGGCGCGGGCCGGACGCAGCACGCCCGCGGACCTCACCGGCGGCACGATCACGCTCACGAATGTCGGCGTCTTCGGTGTCGATGGAGGCACGCCGATCATCAACCCGGGCCAGACCTCGATCCTGGCGATGGGACGGGTGATCGACCGGCCATGGGTGGTCGACGGCCGCATCGAGGTGCGCCCGGTGATGCAACTGTCGTTCTCGTTCGACCATCGGGTCATCGACGGAGGCATCGGCTCGCGCGCACTCCAGTCGATCGCCGCATTCCTGCAGGACCCGGCGATGGCGGTCATGATGGAGACGGGCCTGAACTAGGCCTAGGGAGTGATGGTCAGCTTCGTCAGCAGCGCAGACACCAATTCGGGGTCGCCCTCGGCGGACACGCGCGCGAGGAGCTCCGGGTCCTCCGCGTTGACTCGCCCGCACGTCAATCGCATGTAATCGGGCCAGCTGAGCGTCACGTGCACAGTGGGCTTTTCCACCGCGGCCGAGGCCATCGCCTTGCCATCGTCGTCGACCGCTGCGTACAGCTCGGCCTCCAGCTCCGGTCCGGTCACCGTGAGCTGCACGGTCGCTCCCGCGGGAGCGCCGACGCCCTTGCCCCATACGTAGGGCAGCGAGGCCGCCATCTGCTGGAAGGCAATGACGGCTTCCGGGGTGGACCAGTTGCCGTCCTGCCCGATGGCGGACCGGATGTCCTGCTCGTGCGCCCACAGGTCGAAGGTCCTGGTGCGGATCACTCGCGGAAGCGGGGATGGCTTGCCGGAAATGCCCACGACCTCGGCATCGGCGGGCAGTGCGTCGAGCTGGGCTCGACGGACCTGGATGCGGGACCTCAGCTCGGCGAGAACCTCGTCCTTCGAACGGCCCCTTCGGTAGTCGATCCCGGTCTCGATGAACTGGCTCAGCGGGCCGACGGCGTGCGGCAGGTCATCCCAGTTCGGCGTGTGATCAGCCCCCGGCTCGCCGCCGACGAACGACTCGATATCGATTGCGTGCGCGGCAATGTCGGCGACGGTCCACCCAGGACACGGCGTCTGGGCCAGCCACTGCTCGTCGGTGAGCGGAGTACACAGCGATTCGATGCTCTCGATCGCTGACTGCCAGATGTCGATGAGCTCGGGAACGGTGGGGTCAAGGCGCATGGGGTCCATGTCGAGCGACCCTAAGGCTCGCGGTGACACCTGTCGACGGCTGCGTAGAGTCGACCTGTGACGGTCCGGATTGCGCTCATCCAGCTCGACTGCTCGATGTCCGAGTCGGTGGCCGATCGCGTCGCGCGGACCCTCGCTCTCATTGACAGCGTCGCCCCCGACGTCGACATGCTGATCCTTCCCGAGCTCTGGCAGACGGGTGCCTTCGACATCGACGGCGCCCGCGCGCATGCCGAGCCGATCGACGGACCATTGACCCAGGCCCTCGGTGCGCTGGCGGCCCAGCACTCGGTCTGGCTGCACGGGGGCTCGATCTGCGAGATCGGCGACGACGGAAAGAACTACAACACCAGCGTGCTGTTCGCCCCCGATGGCCGGCTCGTCGCGAACTACCGCAAGATCCACCTGTTCGGCTTCGAGGGCGGTGAGACGACGCTCATGAGCGGCGGCGAGGAACTGGTTGTCGTCGATACGCCGCTCGGGCCGACGGGCCTGGCGACCTGCTACGACTTGCGCTTCCCGGAGTTCTTCCGCGCGCTGCAGGAGGGCGACGCGACCGCGGTGCTGCTGACGTCAGGCTGGCCGACTCCGCGCATCGAGCACTGGGAGGTGCTCACGCGGGCGCGTGCCATCGAGAATCAGGTCTGGTTCATCGCCTGCAACGAGGTGGGTACGCAGCCGGGCATCGAACTGGGCGGACGTTCCGTGGTCGTCGACCCGAAGGGCGTCGTCGTCGGGCAGGCGGGCACCGAGCAGGAGGTGCTCATCGTCGACGTGGATCCGGATGCGAGCGCGGCATGGCGCGAGCAGTTCCCGGTGCTCAAGGACATCCGGGTCCGCTGACTACATCTTCGTGATGGCCGACTCCGTGCCGATGACGATGACCGGCTTTCGATCGGGATCCAGCCACTGCAGGATCGATCGCATCGTGCCCTCGGGGACGGCGATGCAGCCGGCCGTGACCTTGCCGTTCGTCACGTGCAGGAAGATCCCACCGCCGGCCTTGGTGTTCGCCGGGTTGCTGGTGCGACGCACGCCATTGGGGCCGGTCGTGATGGGACCCTCGGGAAGGTTGTAGTCGAGGACCGACACGTAGTTGTACTGGGTGCCGTACGACCACAGGTGCTCGACGTAGCCGCCGTAACTGGCCCACGACCGGTCAACGGACTGGAACATGTTGTAGGTCGACGGGTATCGCGGGTTGTAGGTCCATGCGTCGTTGCGGTCGACCTGGCGATACGGAAGCTCGGTGCCGGGATCGGCCTTGCGTCCGAACGCGCTCACGATCGCGAAGGTGCCCGCCGGGGTCTTGCCCGTTCCCTGCCTGCGGTCGGCCTCGAGCGCGAGGCCACTCCAGCCCAGGCGGGCCGGGGTTGCCTTGACGATCTGCGTCCAGCCGCCCTCGCCGTCGCGCTCGTAGGCGCGCACCGTTGCGTAGGAGGTGGTCGACGACGTTGCTGTCACGACGATCACCTGGCCCGCCGTGGCGACATGGGCAAGGCGGGACGGGTGGTACGGCGGGACCTCGGCCGCAGTGGCGATCGGCATGGCCGCCAGCCCGAGCGTCGCCGTCGTCAGGACGGCAGCTAGGGCAAGTCGTACTGGCACGTGGGGGAAGCGCACGCGTCTACGTTAACCCGGATTGCCGCGCCGGTCGTCCTGGCGAGCGATCGCGGCGAGCCGCTCGTTGTAGGCGTTCAGCTCGATATCGCCGTCACGATCTGCCTTGCGATCCTCGCGCGCGGCCTCTCGGTCGTCACTGCGCGACCACTGGACGGCGATGACCACCAGCACGATGAGACTGGGGATCTCGGCCAGCGCCCACGCGACCTGGCCGCCGTTGAGAGTGTCCTGCAGCGGATCGGTGACCCACGGCGGCTGCACGAGCCCGTACCACTCGAGGGCCATGGGCTCGGTGCCCATCATGAGCGCGACGGCGAAGAAGCCGTGCACCGCAACGGCGAGAACCAGAAGGAGGATTCGACCGGGGTATGCAAGTGGTCGTGGCCTGGGGTCGATGCCGATGAGCACCCAGTAGAACAGGTAGCCCGAGACCACGAAGTGCACCTGCATCCCGACGTGCCCGACGTGGCTGCCCATGAGCCAGCCGAACAGCGGCGTCATGTACAGGCCGTACAGGCCAAGGACGTAGACGATGAACACGTAGATTGGGTTGGTGAGGATCCGCGTGATCCAGCTGTGGAGGAACCACACCAGCCACTCGCGCGGACCGCGTTCGTTGCCCTTGCCGGGCCGAAGGGCGCGCAGCGCGAGAGTTGCCGGAGCGCCCATCACCAGGAAGATCGGTCCGAGCATGGTGAGCGTCATGTGCTGCAGCATGTGGATGCCTACAGACACCTGCGCGTAGACGGACACGCCAGCATTCGTGCACCAGATCACCACGAGCAGCCCGGCGAACCACGAGACGGTGCGCATGACCGGCCAGTGGTCCCCGCGTCGGACCAGGCGCATGACGCCAACGAAGTAGAGCACGCCCGCGATAACTGAAGCGGTGAAGAAGAACGGGTCGAGCTGGAAGCCCAGGCCAACGGACATGGCGGTGGGCGGCGGGGGATACGGGAAGCCGAGCAGGCTCTCGCCGTAGCTCGGCAGGTCGACGAGAATGCGGGGCGTGGGGCTGGACGCCAGAGCCACGCCGAGCCCGACCGCCAGCGACATGATCAGCAGCTCGAGGCCGGCAATGCGCGCGAAGACGGCGACTCGAGTCGAGCGAGCCAGGTTCCCCAGGATGCGCTTGCGGATTAACCAGCCGATGCATCCGAGCACGATGATCAGGCCGGTCTTGAGCAGGATCAGCTGGCCGTAACCGGTGCTGAGGAGTTGCGAGGGCGTGTCCAGTCGCGTGTACGCATTCGCCACGCCACTGACCGCGAGCAGCACGATGCAGATGAGAGCAATCGTGGAGAACCGCTCCACCGCGCGGTCCATCGGCATGTCTCGCCGCATCGCGTGCACCGCGAGCGCCGCGAGACCTCCCATCCACAGGACGGCCGCGACAACGTGCGTGACTCCCGATGTCATCGCCATGGCGTGGTCGCCCAGGCCGGCGCTGTGGCCGGCAAGTGCGGGGAGGGCGGCTGCGATCACGGAGATCAGGAGCCAGGCGGCAGACGCTCCGGTCGTCGACGTCGCAAGTGAGCCCACGGCGACGACGAGGGCGAGCAGTGCCATGACGAACAGCGCGCGGGTGGTGGGCACCGCGTTCGCGTAGGTGGACACGACGTCGGGCGCGATCGCGTCCGACAGGGGAATGCCAAGGATGTTCGCCAGCTCGAACATCATCTGCACGATCGCCAGGCCCGCCCACACGAGGGCCGCCAGGGCCGCCCACTTGAGGTCTCGACGACCCGCGGGCGAGACGACGCCGTCACGACCCGAGGGGTCCAGGAAGGTCGCGGCGAGCAGCCAGCCGATGGTGACGATCGCCGCCATCGTCGTGAGTGCGCGAAGAACCGGAGTTCCCCAGGCGACGAGGGGGCCCGGATCGGGGAGCCCGGGCAGGGCTGCCTCGTAGGAGCCACCCGCGATGACGAGGCCGAAGGCGGCGGCGCTGACGGCCACGGCGAGCAGGCCACATGCGATTGCCGGCACCAGCCGAACAGAGCCGAGGGCCGGACGCATCACGATGTGAGCGTACGACCCTCGGAACGGGCTTCGATTAGAAGGCCTCTTCGGGCAACTCCATCAGATCGAGCGTCGTTGCCTCGGCAATCGCGCGCTCGGCCGCGAGCAGCGGCAGGCGGTTCCGTGCGAACCACTTCGCGGTCTCGACCTTTCCGAGGTAGAAGTTGCGATCGCGCTCGCTGGGGTCTGCGGCGAGGGCCTTGATCGCGACGTCTGCCTGACGCATCAGCAGCCAGCCGATGACCAGGTCACCGGTGGCCATCAGCAGGCGGGTGCTGTTGAGGCCCACCTTGTAGATCTGCTGCGAGTCGGTCTGCGATCCCATGGCCCACTCGCCCATGACGCCGACGATGCCCTGGACGTCCTCGAGTGCCTTGCCGAGCAGCTCGCGCTCGGCGGCCAGCTGGCCGTTGCCCTCGTCCGCCTTGACGGTCTCGGTGATCTGCCCCGCGAGCGTGAACAGCGAGCGGAACTGATCCTTGACGATCTTGCGGAAGAAGAAGTCGATGCCCTGGATCGCGGTGGTGCCTTCGTACAGGGTGTCGATCTTCGCGTCGCGGATGTACTGCTCGACCGGGTAGTCCTGCAGGAAGCCGGAGCCGCCGTAGGTCTGCAGCGCGACCGCGAGCATCTCGTAGGAGCGCTCCGATCCGACGCCCTTGACGATCGGCAGCAGCAGGTCGTTCATCCGAACCGCGGCGTCGAGGTCGATCGAGGTGTCGCCGGCCTCGGCCATCTCGATCAGGTCCTGCCAGTACGCGGTGTAGGCGATGAGTGCCCGCATGCCCTCGGCGTACGCCTTCTGCAGCATGAGGCTGCGGCGCACATCGGGATGATGGGTGATCGTGACGCGGGGAGCGGCTTTGTCAGTCATCTGCGTCATGTCCGCGCCCTGGACGCGAGTCTTGGCGTAGTCGAGTGCGTTGAGGTAGCCCGTCGACAGCGTCGCGATGGCCTTCGTGCCGACCATCATGCGGGCGTACTCGATGACCTTGAACATCTGCGCGATGCCCTCGTGCACGTCGCCGACCAGGTAGCCGATTGCCGGCTCGCCCTCGGTCTGGCCGAAGCTGAGCTCGCAGGTGGTGGACACCTTCAGGCCCATCTTCTTCTCGACATTGGTGGCGTAGACGCCGTTGCGCCCGGTCATCTCGCCGGTCTCAAGATCGACGAGGAACTTCGGCACGACGAACAGCGACAGGCCCTTGGTGCCGGCGCGCGCGCCTTCGGGACGCGCGAGCACCAGGTGCACGATGTTCTCGCTGAGGTCATGCTCGCCGGAAGTGATGAAGCGCTTGACGCCCTCGATGTTCCAGGTTCCGTCGCCGTTGTCGATTGCCTTCGCGCGGCCAGCGCCGACGTCGGATCCGGCATCGGGCTCGGTGAGCACCATCGTGGCGCCCCAGCGCTTGTCGATGATGAGCTCGGCCCAGCGCTTCTGGTCGGCGTTGCCGAGGTGGTCAAGGATCGAGGCGAAGCCCGGCCCGGACATGAACATGAATGCGGCGGGGTTGGCGCCGAGCATCATCTCGCTCGCGGCCCAGCGCAGCGACGGGGGTGCACCGGTGCCACCGAGGTGCTCGGGCAGGTCCAGGCGCCACCACTCGGAGTCCATGAGCGCGTCGTAGGCCTTCTTGAAGCCCAGCGGCATCGTGACGGACTTGGTCGCGGGGTCATAGACCGGCGGATTGCGGTCGGCGTCGGCGAACGGCTCGGCCAGCGGCCCGCTGGACAGGCGCTCGACCTCCTCGAGCACGCTGCGGGCCGTGTCGACGTCCATCTCGTGGTACGGACCAGAGCCCATCCGGTCGGCAGCGCCGAAGACCTCGAAGAGGTTGAACTCAAGATCTCGCAGGTTGCTCTTGTAATGGGACATGGCAATTTCCTCCGTAGTTACCGGCCAGTAACCCAATCATGCTACTCGCCGGTAACTTGTGCAAGCGCCCGGTCCGGCGCGCCGCCCGGGGCGCTCTGGCGGGCGAATAATTACCCTCGCGCGCCCGGAGTGCGAATAATGCACGGCATGACCGCGCCGTGGTTGGACTCGATGACGCCCGTGGGGCCGCCGGCTCTCGCGAGCCCGTCGATGAAGAACCTCATGTACGCGGCGACGCTCACCGGAACCTGGTCGGGGATCCTGTGCCTGCTCGTCTACCTGATCGGCCGTCTGTTCGGGGTTCCCTTCGAGGTGGCGACCAGCTCCGGCGCCGCCCTGACCGTCATTCCCTGGCTCGTGGTCGCATTGCTTCCCGTCGCCGCAGCATTCGCTGCCGCCCTGCTCGGGTCGCTGGTCCGCGGCTGGCGCGCGGCGGGCCGGATCGTCTTCTGGCTCGGCACTCTGGTTGCGCTCGCGTCCTGCCTGATGCCGATCCTCCAGCCGAGCGGCGTCATCTGGTCGACACGAATCCTGCTTATCCTCATGCACGTGATCACCTGGGCCCTCGTCGTTCCGCAGATTGCCCGGATCGTCGGGGACTCAGAACCTGGACAGCATGTCGACGCACACGACTAGGCATCGGTCGCTGCCAGCAGCGATCCTCTCGGAGATGCGGCCACGCCAGTGGCTCAAGAACACGCTGGTCTTCGCCGCTCCGCTGGCCGCGGGAGACGTCCTCAATGTCGACATCCTCGTGCCGGGCATCTTGGCCTTCGTGTCCTTCTGTCTGATCTCCAGCTCGACCTACATCATCAACGACCTGAAGGACATCGAGGCCGACCGGGCTCATCCCCTCAAGCGCTTTCGGCCTATCGCTGCCGGTGAGCTGTCGGTCGGTGTCGCGATCGCCGTCGCCGCAGTCCTGGCGATCGCGTCCATGGCGATCGCCCTGGCCGTCAACGTCGGACTGCTCGTCGTCGTGCTCTGCTACGTCGCCTGCACGCTGTCCTACAGCCTGTTCCTCAAGCACGAGCCGGTCATCGAACTCGTGCTCATCGCCCTCGGCTTCCTGCTGCGGGCCATCGCAGGCGGCGTCGCATCTGAGCTGCCGATCTCGCGCTGGTTCCTCATCGTGGCGGGCTTCGGCTCGCTGTTCATGGCCGCCGGCAAGCGCTACAGCGAGCTCGTGCGCGCGACCGAGTCCATCGAGGGCGGGGGCAGCGGGCCGCGCATGATCCGCCGCTCGACCGACACCGTCGCTCCCGGCGAGCATCCACCGACCATGCGGCGGTCACTGCAGGGCTACACCCACAACTACCTGCGCTTCGTGTGGGCCATCTCCGCCGCTGTCACGATCACCGCCTATTGCCTGTGGGCCTTCGAGGTCGGCCTCACGCCCTCGACGGGACCCTGGGCGGCGTGCAGCGTCATTCCGTTCGTCATCGGCCTGCTGCGCTACGCGATCGACATCGACAAGGGCGACGCCGAGGCGCCCGAGGACGTCGTGCTGCACGACCCGGCGCTCATGCTCACCGGTGTCGCATGGCTGGTCCTGTTCTCCCTCGGGGCGATCGGCGTCTGACAGATGGCAACCAGGTCACCGCTTGACCCGACGCCCGGCCAGAAGCTCCTGACCGGCTGGGGTCGCACGGCGCCGTCCTCCTCCCGAGTCGTCCCCGCTCTGTCGATGTCCGACATCCAGGACGCGATCGTCAATGCCCCCGCTCGCGGCGTGCTCACCCGTGGCATGGGCCGGTCCTACGGCGATGCCGCGCAGGCGTCTGGCGGGACCCTCCTGGACCTGTCGCCGATGGCGCGCATCGATCTCGATCGCGCGCGCGGGGTCGTCACGGTTGGCGCCGGCGTCAGCCTGGACTACCTGCTGCGACTGATCGTTCCCGCGGGCTTCTTCGTTCCCGTGACGCCGGGAACGCGCATGGTCTCGATGGGCGGGGCCATCGCCGCCGACGTGCATGGCAAGAGCCATCACGTCGAGGGCACCTTCGGCTCGCATGTCTCCGAGCTCACGATCGTCGATGGCAGAGGACAGATCTCCACGCTCACGCCGGCATCCACGCCCGAGGAGTTCTGGGCGACCATCGGCGGAATGGGACTCACGGGCGTCGTCACCGAGGCGACGTTCGACCTCGTTCCCATCAGCAGCTCGATGATGACGGTCGACACCGAGCGGACCCCGGATCTCGACACCCTGATGGCGCGCATGGTCGACGGCGATGATGCCTATCGCTACAGCGTCGCCTGGATAGACAGCGTCGCCCCGTCCGGCCGCGGGGTGCTCACCCGCGGCGACCACGCCCCCGCCGAGATGCTCAGCGATCGCCGAGCCCTCGACCCGCTCGCCTACGACCCGAAGGTCATCGCGACCGCGCCGAAGCTGTTCCCGTCCTTCCTGCTCAACACGCTCAGCGCCAGGGCCTTCAACGAGGCGTGGTACCGCAAGGCCCCCGCTTCACGCGAGGGCGAGCTCCAGTCGATCGGCGCCTTCTTCCACCCGCTCGACGGCATCCAGGAGTGGAATCGGGTCTACGGACCGCAGGGATTCCTGCAGTACCAGTTCGTCGTGCCCGACTCCGGCGCGCATCTGGTCGACACGACGCTGCGCCGGCTTCGCGACGTCGGAGCGCCCGGCTATCTCACCGTTCTCAAGCGCTTCGGTGCGGCCAACCCCGCTCCGCTGTCCTTCCCGCAGCCAGGCTGGACGCTCGCGATCGACATTCCCGCGCGGGTGGCCGGGCTCGCCGAGGTCTTCAACGACCTCGACGAACTCGTGCTCGCCGAGGGCGGGCGGCTGTATCTCGCGAAGGACTCGCGCATGTCTCCTGAGATGATGGCCGCGTCGTACCCGCGCCTGTCCGAGTGGCAGCGCGTGCGCGACCGCATGGATCCCGACCAGAAGTTCACGTCCGACCTCGCCCGACGCTTGCTCTTGTAAAGGGAGACTGTTGCTGTGATGGATGCACTCGGAGAACCCCAGGCGGTACTCGTGCTCGGTGGCACGAGCGAGATCGCGCTGGCCACGGTCCGACTGCTCCCGCGAGGTCGCCTGCGCCGCGTGGTCCTTGCCGGCCGGCCGTCCGCCGCGCTCGACGAGGCCGTCGCGTCACTGACCGCCGCGGGCATCCCCGGCGTCGTCACGCAGTCCTTCGACGCGACGGACACCGGCAGCCACGGCGGCATCGTCGACTCGGTGTTCGACGCGGGCGACATCGACGTCGTGCTCCTCGCCTTCGGGCTGCTGGGCGATCAGGCCGAGGCAGAGTCCGACCCGAACGCGGCAGTCCTGGTCGCCACCACGAACTACACCGGAGCGGTGAGCGTCAGCCTCCACGTCGCTCGACGCCTGCGCCAGCAGGGGCACGGCGCGCTCGTCGTCTTGTCGAGCGTGGCCGGGGACCGCGGTCGTCGATCGAACTACGTCTACGGCTCGACGAAGGCCGGGCTCGACACCTTCGCGCAGGGGCTCGGCGACGCCCTGCACGGCTCGGGAGCCAGCGTCCTGGTCGTGCGCCCGGGCTTCGTGCGCACCAAGATGACGACCGGCATGAAGGAAGCGCCGATGACCGTCGATGCCGAGGACGTCGGTGCCGTGATCGTGTCGGCGCTGCGCAAGGGCCGCGAGACCGTCTACGCGCCCGGCCCGCTGCTGTTCGTCATGACGGCGCTGAAGTCCATGCCCAGAGCCGTCTTCCGCAAGCTCCCCATGTAGTTCGCCTCGTCGGCGTACGGTGTCGTCCATGACTCGTCCGGTCAGTCTCACCATCGGTGTCATCCTGCAGTGGGTGGCGGCCGCTGTTGCTGTCATCTCCGGCCTCGACCTCATCGCGGCGGCCTTCTCGATGTCGCGCTCGGGCATCTCCGAGTCGCTCGAGTCGACCCTGCGCGAGGAGGGGGTCACCGACATCGCGGGCTCACTGCTCGTCCTCGGCGTCTTCCTTGCGGGCGTCTCGATCGTGCTGCTGGCGCTGCTGCGAATCCTCATCGCCGCCTACGTCTGGCAGGGCCGCAGCTGGGCGCGGATCGTGCTCACGGTGCTCATCGGCATCAACATCGTCGGCGGCCTGGCGTACCTCTTCGAGGGCTACGTCATGCGCATGCTGCTGACCGTGCCCGTCGACATCCTGGTCCTGTGGCTGATCTTCAACGCGCGGGCGAGCGCGTTCATCGCGGACCGCAGTGCGGTGCGGGCAGTGGAGCACGCCGATACTGCATGACATGAAGTTTCCCGCCGTCCTCTGCGCGGGCCTGCTCCTCCTCTGTGTCGCAGCACCCTCCGCGAACGCGGTCGATCGATCCGATGCGACGTGCGCTCCCGCAAGCCGCGCCGGGCAGGGCCTGCGGCTCGATGTGCAGTACGCAAGCGCAGCCGGCACGCGCATCGCCTGGGCGCAGGTCGGCAGCGGGCGACCGCTGCTCCTGCTGAACGGCACCGGCTCGCCGATGGCCGAATGGGATCCCGCGTTCCTCGCGCACCTCGCGGAGGGTCGTCGCGTCATCGTGCTCGACTACCCGGGCCTGGGTCTGTCCGGACCCGCGCCGGGACGCATCCGGTTCGCGGCGATGGCCGACTGGATCGCCGAGTTCATCGGCGCCATCGGGCTGACGCGGACCGACGTCCTGGGCTGGTCGATGGGCGGGTTCGTCGCGCAGCAGCTCGCGATCCGACATCCGGACTCGGTTCGTCGCCTCGTGCTCGCGGGAACAAATCCCGGCGGGCCCGACGCCGTGCTCGGTCCGACCTGGGTGCAGGAGGCGGACAGCGATTCCGGCGGCAGCATCGCGACCTACCTCGCCACGAACTACCCGCGCACGACCTGCGCGCAGCAGGCCGGACGGCAGTTCGTGCAGAGACTCACCCGAGCGGTCGACAGCGGTCGCTATCCCGAGGAGTCGACGCCCGCCCGCACCTACAACGCCATGGTCGCTGCCGAGGATCCGTGGCTGGAAAGCACTGCAAATCAACGAGATCTCGCGACCGTCAACGCCCCGACCCTCGTCATCACCGGCGACAAGGACGTCATCACGCCGCCGGCGAACAGCCGCATCATCGCTGACCGTGTTCCCGGTGCCCTCCTGCGACTTGTCGATGGCGCAGGTCACTCGTTCTTGTTCCAGCAGCCCGCTCGCGTCGCGCGGATCGTGCTCGACTTCCTTGGCTAGGCCATCGTCTCCGGCGACAGCGCCTCGAACAAGGTCAGCTGCACGCCGCCAGGAGCGTCAAGCCGGGAGTTGAGGCTGTTCCAAGGCGTGCGGGTCGGGCGCGCGATCAGCGTCGCGCCAGCGTCGACGAGTTCGTCGGTCACCCCCGTCGCGTCGGTCACCTCGAAGGCCACGCGGAACTTCTCCGCGACGCGCCTGCCGACCTCGACCTCGTCGATGTAGTCGGCGTGCCCCGCATCGGCAATCTCGAGGGTGGCCCGGCCCGCGTCGAGGATGGCCACCCGCCGGTCTCCGGTGGAGAAGGCCGCCTCCTCGGTCATGCCTAGGGCGTCCCGGTAGAAGGCCAGTGCCGCGTCGAAGTCGTCGACGGTGACGACCAGTCGCATTTGCAGTACGGACGTGCTGTCGTCGGTCATGAATCCTCCTGCGAGTGGTTCCTAGGATGTGGCTATGGACGAGTCAGAGCAGCGGAACGTACTCGGCGAGGCGCTGCAGGTGTGCGGGACCGATCCTGTCACCGGCTTCTACCGTGACGGCTACTGCAACACCGGTCCCGAGGACATCGGCTCCCATACGGTCTGCACCGTCCTGACAGCGGAGTTCCTCGCCCACCAGCAGGCCATCGGCAACGACCTGTCGACTCCCCGGCCGCAGTACGGATTCCCGGGGCTTCAGCCCGGTGACCACTGGGCCGTGTGCGCGCCGCGATGGATGCAGTCCTACGACGCGGGCGTGAAGTCGCCGGTGCTGATTCGTGCCACGAATGAGGCCGCGCTTGCTTACGTCACGCTCGATGCTTTGCAAGAATGCGCGGCAGATGCACCAGATGATCTCGGGGAATTGCTGGGCGACGGGGGTTAGCAGATGAGCGTGAGTGTCGACGTGCCGGACGAGACCGCGGCGACGCCACGCGAGGACAGGCCACTGCCGCGTGTCTTCACGCGGTCCTTCTCCGGCGCCGGCGCCACCGTTGGGGCACTGTTCTTCGCCCTGTCGCTCATGCCCTCGCTCCTGCCGCGGGGCGGTGCGGTCCAGGGCGCGGCCTCAGGCATCACCGTGATGATCGGCTACGGAATCGGCGCTGGCGCGCAGGCCCTGTGGTCCTACCTGGGCATTCCCTCCCTGAAGGGTCGCGCCCGCACGATCGTGCTGGCCATAATCTTCGTGTTCGTCGGGCTGCTGGTCATCGGCGGCGTGTGGCGGCAGGTGGGCTGGCAGAACGAGATCCGCACGCTGTTCGGCATGGAGTCCGTCTCACCATCGGCCTGGCCGATGATCGTGATCGTCACGGTGATCGTCGCGGCGCTGATCCTCATCGTGTCGCGCTCGCTGCGGAAGCTGTTCGCCTTCGTCGGCCGCCAGCTCGGGCGGTTCCTGCCGCGCCGGGTCGGCGTGGTGCTCGGAGCCATCGCCCTGCTCATCGTCTTCTGGCTGCTCATCTCCGGGGTTCTCGTCAACGGCTTCTTCTCGTTTGCGAACTCGATGTTCTCCACGCGCGACAACACGACAGCACCTGGAATCGAGCAGACGCAGTCGGCGCTGCGCTCGGGTGGTCCCGGATCGGTGGTGGCCTGGGACGAGCTTGGCCGGCAGGGTCGCAACTTCGTCGCCGGCGGCCCGACCGTCGCCGAGCTCGACGCGTTCAGCGGTGGCGGTGCGCTCGAGCCGATCCGCGTCTACGTCGGGCTGAAGTCCGCAGAGACGGTGGAGGAGCGGGCCGACCTGCTGCTCGAGGAACTCAAGCGCACCGGAGCGTTCGACCGGGAGGCGCTCGTAGTCGCGACCACTACAGGCACCGGCTTCCTCGATGCGAACGGAGTCATCCCGCCGGAGTACCTGATGAACGGGGACATCGCGATCGCGGGAGTGCAGTACTCCTACCTGCCGAGCTGGATCTCGCTGCTCGCCGACCAGGAGGCCGTCAAGGAGACCTCGCAGGTCGTGTTCAACACCGTCCACGACTACTGGTCGACCCTGCCCGAGGAGACCCGCCCCGACCTGTACCTGTACGGGCTGTCGCTCGGCTCATTCGGCGTCGAGAGCATCCTCAACTCGATCGACATCGTCAATGAGCCGATCTCCGGTGCCGTCATGACCGGTCCCCCGTTCGTCAACCCGCTCCACAGCCAGCTCACCGCTGACCGCGAGGCTGGCACGCCGCCGTGGCTGCCGCAATACGGCGACGGTCGCACCGTGCGGTTCGCCGCCGAGACGGTGAACGACTACGAGATGGCCGGCGAGTGGGGGCCGACGCGGCTTGCGTACCTGCAGCACGGATCCGACCCGGTGGTCTTCTTCAACTGGGACCTGGCCTTCACCTCACCCGACTGGCTCGAGGACGGGCAGCGCAGCCCCGATGTCTCCGAGCGCATGGGCTGGTTCCCGCTGGTAACGCTGTGGCAGGTCGCCCTCGACCTCCCGGGTGCGGGCAATGTGCCCGACGGCTACGGCCACATGTACTCCAAGCTCGCGAACACCGAGGCGTGGGCGGCCGTGCTGCAGCCCGAGGGCTGGACGCAGGCGAAGACCGACGAGCTCGCCAGCCTGCTCGATGCTCAGGCGGCTGTTCCTGACTAGAGGTGCTCGGTGAACCACGCGCATACGGCGTCGAGTGCGTCATCCAGCCCGGCGCCGTTGTCGAGGTCGTTGTGGTCGGCGCCCGGAATCAGCTCCCAGTGCTTGGGACCTGCGACAGCGACGAACACCGGCTCGACGTCCTCGATCGGCGCGGTGTCGTCGTCGATTCCGTTGACGAGCAACGTCGCGCAGTGCGCGAGCCCCATGGCTGCGGCATCGGGACGTGACTCGACGATCCGGTCGACGGTCGCGAGGTAGAACGACGACGTCCCGAGACCGGAGCCGGCAGCCATGGCGCTCGTTCCGCCCTGCGACGCCTTCAGGGCCGCGTAGGCCGCAGCGAACCTCGGGCTGAACGGGAAGATCTCCTCGATGCCCACGACCGTCGGCGATTCGCCCGACTCGATGCGCGCGTGCTCGTCCAGCAGGCGATGCTTCAGCGCGACCCATTCCCATGCCGGTCTGGCCGCGCGCAGCATGGCGACTCCAGTCCCTGGACTCGATACGGCCGCGACGACGCGAACGCGCGCGTCGCCCGAGGCGACGGCCAGCGCGACCGGCCCGCCGAGGCTGTGCCCGTAGACGCCGATGCGATCAGCATCGACCGACGCCTGCGACCTGAGCAAGCCAAGCGCGATGCGCGCATCCTGGACCCGAGCGGCGGGATCAATCCACCCGCGCTCGCCAGAGCTGTCGCCGAACCCCGAGTAGTCGAAGCGCAGCGAGGCGATGCCGATGTCGGCGAGCCGCTCGGCCACATGCGGCAGGACGAGATTCCGCGCGCCTGACATTCCCTGGCACAGCAGCACTGCGGGGCCGCCTGTGTCCTCACTGGGCTCATGCAGGGTGGCCGCGAGAACGTCGCCGTTCGCGTTGTCGAACCGCAGTTCCGATGACCGACCCGTCACGCGGAAATCCTAGGAGGGCAGGCACTACATCGACAGGATGCTGCGCACACCGAGCCACAGTCCCGCGACGACGACAGTCGTGGCCGCGATGACCGGCAGCCGGCGCAGCAGCGCAGCGACCGGACGAGGCACCGCCGTGCCGTCCGCGACGCGGCGCGACAGGCCACCGACGCGCACGAGTGCGAACCCCGTCGCGCACAAGGTCACGGCCATCCCTACCCCGTATGCGACGACGAGCAGGAGAGCGAACCAGGAGCGCCCGAGCGCGAATCCGGCGAGCAGCACGACCACGGCCGAGGGCGACGGGACCAGGCCGCCGGCCAGGCCGAGAGCGACGACGCGGCGAGTGGCCGGCCGAGTCTTCGGCTCGACGACGGCAGGCGCAGGTGCGACGGCGGTGGGTGCCGCAACCGCCAGCGTTCCCGGCCGATGGTGTCCGTGGTCGTGATGATCGTGTCCGAGGTGATCGTGGCCATGCGTGCCATGGTCGTGATGATCATGCGCGTGTTGATCATGCGCATGGCCATCACCCTCGTCGTGTGGATGTGGATGTGGATGTGGATGTGGATGTGGATGCGGATGCGGATGCGGATGCGGGTGGGCATGGGAGTGACCCAGCCCGCCACCGTTCCTGGCCTGCCGGAACAGGCTGATGCCCACTGCAATCGCGACGATCGCGCTGAACACTCCGAGCCACGGGTATGCCTCCTCCGCAGCGAACGCCGACGTCACGGACAGCACGACAGCCAGTACGACCACCCCGGCCGTGTGCGCCGTGGTGACCGACGCGCCAAGCACCACCGCGTCGCGTCGCTTCCCGCCAGTGCCGACGAGCGATGCCGCCATCAGCGTCTTGCCGTGGCCGGGTGCCAGCGCGTGCACTCCGCCGAGCACGATCGAGATTGCCAGCGCGAGAAGTGCGAACCCGAAGGTGATCTCCTGCCGGCCGATGAGGTCGGTGAACGCCTGGGTCGCGCTGTCGAGGCCGAGGGGAGCGATCGTCGTCACGACACTCGATGCGGCCGGCTGCTCCTCGGCGACCGGTGCAGCGACCGTTGTCGTCGGTGCACCGGACCAGTCCAGCTTCACGCTTGAGACATCCAGCGCGGTGCCGTCGGCCGGGTAGGCCGTCAGTCGCGCGCTCGACGTCGTCGATGGCACATCCGACTGCAACGTGACGCCGTCGCCCACGGCCGTGATCTCGTGCCACCCGACGCGTCCGGCCTCGATCCCCACGGTGGCGGAGAACGACGTTGCCCCGCTCACCGGCGCGGAGAGGCGGCACTCCAGGCGCGTGGTGACCAGTCCGGCCTGGCCCGCGGGAAACGTGACGCTTGACCGTCCGACGTTCCACACCACCGGACCGGCAGACGTCGTGGCGTCGATCTGCGTGGCTGCTGTCGCGCAGCGCTCGCGGCCCCAGGTCGCCGCCTCGGCATCGGAGACCGTGCCATTGCCGTCGGTGTCCATCGCGCTCTGCTCTTGATACGTGGGCACCTCGGCGAGGTCGAGGACGTGATCGACCTCGATCCGATCGGGGGTAACGGTGAAGCCGACGTACGTGTTGTGCGTGAAGTTGCCGAGCGGATGGGCCGAGGCTGCAGGCGCTGCGACGATCGAGAGTCCGCCGGCCAGCGTCGCGACCCCGAGGATCGCCGCTGTGATGCGCCGGTTCACGATGTCACCGCCGTCGGAATGGCAGCGAGCGTGTCCTTGACGCGCTGCATCAGGAGAGGGTCGACGTTGGCACTAAGGCCAACGGCCTGCGTGAGCAGTCGCCGAGCGCCGGCGTTGTCACCGACGGCCGCGTGCGCCAGTCCCGCATGCGCGAACAGCTTCGGGTCGAGCGTGCCCAGTGCGAGCGCCTGGTCAGCGAATCTCACCGCGGCCTTGGGCCGCCCGTCGGCGAGCAGCGCCCATGCCAGTGCGTCGTAGCCGTAGACGTCATGCCGCATGCGCAGCTCGGCGCGAGCATCGGCGACCGCTGCCGCGGTGTCGACTCCGCGATCGGAGCGTGAGAGCACGATCGCGCGGCTGAACCGCTGTTGCGAGGCCTCGAGCTGGGCGACGACATCGACCGTGCCGTACGCGACCTGGGCGCCGGCGGTGTCGCCGAGCAATGTACGCACGTCGCCGAGGGCACTGAAAGTGTCGGGCAGGGGCACGAGGTCAGCAGCCTGGCTGAGTGCCTCCTCGGCACCGACGAGATCGCCGGCAGCCGCCCGGGCGCGACCGAGCCCGGCAAGCGCTGAATGCCAGCCCGGTGCGGCTTCGAGCGCCGACTCGTACGCGCCGATGGCGATCGAGTAGCGGCCCTCGTCAAGGGCCTCCTTGCCGGCCAGCAGGTCGTAGGTCGCCCGGGCGGTGCCTACGGCGCCAGCCTCGATGGCCGCCGCGCGTGCACGCGCGGTCAAGCTGGCAGCCTCCGTGGTGTTCCCGTGCAGTGTCTCCCAGCGGGCGGCGCGGAACAGTACCTGTGGAGACTGCGGACCGAGCTGGACGAGCCGCGTCAGCCGACGTTCGGCTAGTGCGTAGTCGCCAGTCTCGAAGGCCGCGTCATACGACGCCCCGAGCGCGCCGGAATCGTCGGGGTCGGTGGCGAGTACGCGCTCGGCGTCCTGTTCGGCACCTTCGAAGTCGTGCATGGTCACTCGTGCTGCTGCGCGAAGCGACCGAGCAGCAATGTTGCCTGGGGCCTGGGCGACGGCGCTGTCCAGCGCGGTGATAGCTCGGGCGTACGTGTCGGCGTCACCGGTGACAGCAGCACGCTGCAGGAGGAGCCGGGCGAGGAGTGAGAGCTGGCCCGGTGACGCTGTCGCCGAGACGGACTCGAGCCGGTCGATCGTGTCCTGCGTTGCCGCGTCGGCGAGTGCGATGCCGACCGGACCTGCAGCCTGCTCGGGCGGAGTGCTGACGGCCTCGGCATCGGAGAAGGGGAACTCCTCGTAGGCAACGACGTCCGTGCTCCGTGCGTTGACCAGATAGGCCGTGCCGGTCAACGCGAGGGCGAAGACGACGGCGGCGGTCGCGGCTCCCACGCGTCGTCGCGGACGAGGCGGCGGCTGGCTGGGGCTCGCGGCAGGCGGCGCTGGCGACAGGGTGGACGACACGGCTATGGCCTCTCAGAGATAAGCGATTCACGAAGCTCGTTGTGGTGAGGCGTGAACGGGAAGGTCACGCCTCACCACCGACCGGCCGAGTGACTACTTCGGCGATCCCAGGTACGGGAACGAGGTGCTGTAGTCCGAGTGCGCGGCGACGCAGTCGCCCTTGACCGCACCCTGGGTGACGATGCCGAGTTCCGCGTCGATCACGTCGTCGGCCAGCGCGCGGCCGTTGAGCGGGCCTTGGGCCTTGGAACTCGTGTCGTACGTGAGGATGTCGGGCAGCAGGACGTCAGCGAGATCGCCGGCAGCCTTGTCGGTGTAGCCACCGAGAGCCTTCAGCGTGCTGATGACGTTCGCGCGATACAGGTCCGAGTCATTCGCCGGTGACGTGACGTTGAACCGGTTCTTGTCCTCGCCCTTGTTGAAGACCGTGTTGATGGCCGGACGGCCCATGCGGTCCACGCGGCCGTCGGGAGTGACGGTCATTCCCCACACGCCGATCGCCTTGCCGAGGGCCGCATCCGGCACCTCGAGGACGATCGAGTTCACGTTCAGCGGAGCGAAGAAGTCCTTCGCCTTCGCATCGCAGAAGGTGCGACCGTTGCCGCTTCCGCCCACGGCGCCCTGGAAGGCCTCGAGGTCGAAGAAGAACGGATCGGAGCGCAGGCCGGCGAAGACTCGCGATGAGTTGTTCGCAAAGGCCTTCGTCGAGCCGGTCTTGCCGGACGCGATCTTCGTGCCCTTCTTCAGGTTGCCGGCAGACGAGCCGGAGTACTGCGTGACCGTGTAGGCCTGCCCAGCTCCGGTGCCGTTGCCCTTGCCGAAGCGGAACACGTACGCCAGGTCGCGCCTGGCGTCGCCGTTCTGATCCACGGACACGACGTACTGCACGTCGGTGCCGTAGTCGAGTGGCGCGATCGCGCCAGCACCCGGTCCGGTGTTGAGGACGAGGACCGTGTTCTTGGCGTTCTTGCCCTGGAAGGCGTAGACGTCGGTGATGTCGGCGTCTGCCCGACCCGAGGGCGCGGCGAGACCGGGGGCGTCGAGGTGATCGGCCGCCCCAGCTATCAAGGGTGGACCGGCGAACGCGAGAACGAGCGCTGCTGCGCCCCCACCCACGATCGCGGTCTTGGTTTGGGTTCTCACGTGAGGCTCCAAATGGGTTGGTGGATGGACGTGCTAGGTCCCATTCGGAGCGGAGGGCATGGCGGATTGCATGAACATCGGCGCACCTTGATCGATCAAAGGGAGATATCCACAACCCGTCGGCTAAGCCCCTTCCGCAGTGAGCGAGGGGTCTGGCCCTACCGGAACTGCGTCAGTAAGGGACGCTTGCATCATGTCAACGACCTCCACCGATCCAGATGAGCGCTTCTGTGTTCATCACCGGAGCGCCGGCTCGAGATTGTCGGACTTTGCGTCTAGCGTGCGTTTCGTGACCGGTGGAGATCTGCAATGAAGATTGCGGGCCTGTTTGCTGGAATTGGGGGCATCGAGCTCGGGTTCCACCGTGCGTTGGGCGACAAAGTGGAGACATCGCTACTTTGTGAATGGTGGGAGCCGGCCCGACAGGTACTTGAGCACCGATTTCCGGGCGTCGAAGTGCACCCGGATGTACGCGAGCTCCGCGACTTGCCTCATGGTCTAGACGTCCTGGCGGCAGGGTTCCCCTGCACCGATCTATCGCAAGCCGGTCGGACCGCAGGCATCGAGGGCACGCAGTCGGGACTCGTTTCTCACGTGTTCGAAGCGCTTCGGTTGCTGGATCTCGGCGGCGCCAAGCTCCCTTGGCTCATGGTTGAGAACGTCCCGAACATGCTCGCTCTCGACAAAGGACGGGCGATGGCCTACCTGGTCGAGCAAGTTGAGTCTTTGGGCTACCGCTGGGCCTATCGGGTGGTCGACACGCGATTTACGGGGCTTCCGCAGCGCCGTCGTCGTGTGATTCTGCTTGCTTCACGGACTGAAGACCCTAGGGCTGTGCTCTTCGGTGAAGATGCCGGTGTCCGTCCCATAGACGAACTAAAGAGCGACGCGTTCGGGTTCTACTGGACCGAGGGCAAACGAGGCTTGGGGTGGGCTCAGGATGCCGTGCCAACCCTCAAAGGCGGCTCAACTATCGGAATCCCGTCGTCTCCAGCGGTGTGGGTCCCTGAGGCTGACCTCGAACAGCGTTTCGTGACGCTTGATGTCGAGGACGCCGAACTGCTGCAAGGTTTCGAAGCCGGCTGGACTGATGTCGGCGAAGCCACTCGAAAGCGAGGCACTAGGTACAAGTTGATTGGCAACGCAGTAACTACCCGGGTTTCACAATGGGTTGCAGGGAGCCTTGCCAGTCCGCTTGGCTTCAACGCAGTCGACAGCGCATGGGCCGAGAACGGTGCTTGGCCAACTTCCGCTTGGGGTGAGCGCGGCAAGGTGTTCAGAGTCGAGGCCTCGGAGTTCCCGCAGCACCTGCCATACGAGCACCTTTCGGAGGTCGTCGATCTCCGAAAGGCGCCACCGCTCAGTGACCGTGCGCTCAACGGGTTCCGCAATCGACTACTTGCCGGAAACTTGGGGCGCCATCCCAGCTTCCGTGAAGACATCACCGAAGCGTTCGGCTCAAGAATGTTGTTCGTCAGCTGACCGCGAGGCTGCTCGCCACAAGTTGGACGCACGGGTAGCGTTCGCGGTGTGCGTGGACCCGGCATTCTTGCAAGATTCCTTAGCGAACCCGGACCGCCAGACAAGTACGGACAGCAATGGCAATACAACTCGCGCTCCGACCGGCATTCGAAGGTCGGTAGCTGGGGCGTTGCCTTTGACCTACTTGCGCAGTCGAACCTACTTCGTGCACATGCTGTCAGCGGCAAGGTCGCACTGGGCGTCAACCACGAGATGCGAGATTTCTCTACTGGACGCAAGAAAGATCTAGATCTTGTGATTGCGAGACCGGAGGGCGTGAGCACCACCAACGCGCGGTCCTTTAAGTCGCTGGTTGATGAATACGGGCTGCAGTTGACGCCTGCCGAGCACGGCGTACTCGCCTCGCTCCCTGACATACCGATCGCTTCGGTGGGTGCCGTGCTCGTCGCCATGGAAGCGAAAGCCTGCATGACTGCTCACGTGAAGTCCTTGCCTAGGCTCTACGACGAACTCAATTCCTCCCACCTTTGTGTTCACGGGGCGTCACGTCAGGCACTCGCAATCGGGTACGTCCAAGTGAACGCCGCCCCAGAGTTCCTTTCGTCCGTGATCAATAGTGAGCGACTCTCAGAGGGAATGCCCGCGAAGCTGTCTAGACATCGTCAGCCGGGGGATACCGCGCGAGTTATCCAGAAGGTCTCGGAGATTCCGCGTCGTGCCCACCGTGAAGGAAATGGGTTCGACGCAATTGGGATCACAGTTCTGAACTTTCGGAACGACGGTTCGCCTGTCGAACTCGTGAATGGGCCCCCTGCGCCAGGGCCTGGTGACAACTTTCAGTACGACAGCATGATCGTTCGAATGGGCAACGAGTACGACACCACGTTCGCGAACATCTGAGTCCACGTGGCCTGACGGCGCCATCATCCGCGCGTGAGGGTCACCTCGAACGCGGTGTGCTGCGCTGGAGCAACTTTGGTGAAGACAACCACCATCGTTTCGCCGCTGACTGTGCCTTCGAAGAACCCCTCCGACTCAGTCAGCACGATCCCGTTCTCTCCCGTGAGGGTCCCGGTCAGATCAGCTCGCATCTGCTCACCGTCCTCCTCCCACTGTTCGTATCCCCACAGCAGATCGCCTTCCTGCCGAATGATCACCAGCGTCTCCACTGAACTGTTGTCGGAACCGTCAGCGAGAGCGAACCGGTAGTCGCCCACCCACGTGCCGACGACATTCGGTTGCTCGGCAGCAGGTTGCGAGCAGCCCGAAACGAGTACTGCTGTCGCGAGGAGACAGATTGCTACACCGCAGCGAATGTTCATGCTCGGAGTATGCCGAGGCTTGCTTCTTCGGTCGAGTGACGCTTCCTATTCAGTCGGAATGTGCTGGTTCTTCTCGATCTAGCCTGCTGCGCGAAACTCGGCGAACCGCAGTGCAAGTCGCTCACGATCAGGTCTGTCCGGACGTCGGCGAGGAAGCTGAAGCGTGCGACCATGCATTTCCTGTAGGCCGTGCTTCAGCATCGGACCATCGACCTCAAGAAGCAACTCCCCGTTTACGTGAACCCTGTGATCGGGGTCGAGACCGATGAGGTTTTGGTCGTACGCCGCGTGATGAAGCTTGCAGAGCGCAATGCCGTTGATCACGAGCGGTTGTCCAAGCGGCTGCCCGTCGGGAACGATATGCGCTGCGTCAAGCAACTCGGGGTGCTTTAGCGTGCAGACACTGCATTGCCGCTCATAAGCAACCAGTACTCGGCCCCGGAACTCGGGCTGATGAATTCGGATCTTGGCGATCCTCTCCCCATAGCGACGCTCATCTACCGTGGGATTAGTCGGGTTTGCAATCAGTGTCATCGACTCGTCGAGTGCAATCACGAACTCTTGTCGAACGGGGTCATCGGCAATTGCGTAGACAGGGAACAGAGGTCGGAACCAACTCTGGCGGATCTTTCGCAGGAGAATCATCGGCGCTTGATGCACCACTGCGGCACGTAGCTTCAAGTTGTCGCCGCCGATTCCGCCTGTTCGATACTTGTAGCGAAGGAGAGCTCCCTCGATCTCCTCGTCACCGTAGGGGCCCTCCGGATCCGACAGAATTGAGAGCGTCGCGTCCATCCATTGGGGATTCCGGATCCCGCGGCTTGTGTCGATTAGCCGGATTTCTCGACCGTCCACGTCGAACGCCGACAGTTCGGCTCGGCTGATCAAGTCTCCCTGCCGTCGCAACCGCTCCGCAAGCAGTTCCATGATGCGTTCTCGGAGCGCTAGCTCTATTAGCGAGATTGCCACGGCTGGAGCTTGGCATATCAGGAGTCCCACTGGATGAAAGACGATGCGGCCAACCTCTACAAGGCAACCGAATCTTCGAGTGGCGCGATGAACGAAACCCTAGGTGTCGCTGGTCGCGATCTAGCGGACCGCAGCTAGCCGTATGCACTCTGCTGGAGCGGGTGACGGGATCCGTCGATCCGCCAATGCGGATCTCTCCCGATTCCCGACGATCTCTCAGTCGAACACTCGAGGCCCCCCGGAATACCGGGAGGCCTCGATCGTCCGAGCGGGTGACGGGAATCGAACCCGCACTGTCAGCTTGGGAAGCAGTACTCACCGAGCCCATAGTTGTTTAGTAGCAACATCTTTGCGCTATCCTAGGCACGTCGTGCCCTCTACGTGCCCCGAGAACTGGAGCGAGGAGAACGAGTCGGCAGTCGTAAGCGGCGTTCGAGAAAGGTGAGCGTGATGTCCAAGGCAACCGGCACGCGCGGCTTCGGGGCCATCAGAAAGTTGCCGAGCGGGCGGTTTCAAGTTCGCTACTGGGGATCCGACGGTATGCGACACGCGGCGCCGGTCACCTACGTCACTCGGGCTGACGCCAAGGCCTTCCTCGCGACCATCCAGTCGGACATCACCCGGGCGACCTGGCGGGCGCCCGTTCAGTCGAACGAGACTGTGGGGCAATACGTAACCAGGTGGATCGATCAGCACACCGGACTGAAAGCCTCGACGAGAGGCCTGTACGAAGGGCTTAACCGCCTTCACATCTCGCCAACCGATTTAGGCCGACAGGCGATGGCAGATGTCGGCCCGGACGACGTCCGCCGGTGGTACGCGAGCCTCCGCAAGTCGCTCGCTGAGGCCGCCGCCGCGCGCAGCGCGCGTCGTACGAGCGTCGCCACCAAGGCGGACGGCTCGACCACCGCAGCGCAGGCGTATCGCCTCCTGCGAGCTGTCATGAACACCGCGACCGCCGACGGGATGTTCACGCGAAGTCCGTGCCACATCAAGGGTGCCGGAAGCGTCGTCGTGGCTGAGCGGCCCACGGCGACTCCGGCCGAGGTGAGCGCGCTGGCGGCAGCCATGCCTGATCGTTACCGCGTCCTCGTGTTGATGGCAGCGTGGACGGGCGCACGGATGGGCGAACTGGCCGCACTGCGGAGACGCGATCTGGACCTTGATCAGCAAACTGTTCGCATCGCCGAGCGCGTCTACCGCGTCGGGAAGGTGCTCGACTGGGACTCGCCGAAGTCGAAGGCCGGCAATCGCACAGTGAGTCTTCCTCCGCATCTCGTACCGCCCCTTGCGGATCACCTCGCAGAGTTCACTGGACCGGACGAGGACGATCTTGTTTTCACCACGTCTGGCGGCAAGCCGCTCGAGAACTCGAACATTACGCCGATGTGGGCACGAGCGCGCAGAACGGTGGGTAGGGAGGATCTACGTTTCCATGATCTCCGCCACACAGGTCAGACGCTCGCCGCGATTGCGGGAGCCACCGAGGCCGAACTCATGCATCGCATGGGACACAGCACGACATCGGCTAGCCGTGTCTACCTACACTCGACGGCGGAACACGGCCGCGCGGTCGCATCCGCCTTGAGTGAGCTTGCAACGTCTGACAACGTGATACCACTTCGTTCGACCACGCGCAGAACCTCCCGGGCCTCAGGTGTCTAGGACTGAATGTCAACGCTGGTTCGCAAGTCGACTCAAATGCCCAGCGATCTCTGAGCACCTTCCGGGCCACGAGGCCTCAGCGAACTTAGGAGATCCGCCCATTCAGCAAGTTCTCCTACAGGACGGGCAACCTGCGAGTAGGAGAGTGATCTCGGGGGATCTCGAACGGACGGAGCCATGCTGGCTTGGGTCGGCCATGTAGACGACTCTGTGCGGCTCGACGGCCCGCCATCTCCACCATTTGATCCTCGTCGGTTCGAGCGCGACCCGGCTTAGTACTTCCTGGTTGCCGTGATCCATGAACTTCGACGAAGGTGGAGCGTCCTCAAGGGCGAGACGCTGGGAAGTTGGGAAGGCCATCATCGAGGAAAGGCGACTGGCAGCCCTGCGTCGACGTTCAAGATGCCGCCCGTGATGCTGCGAGAGGCATCTGACAGGAGGAAGGCCGCGCTCTCCGCGACATCCTCTGTCGTGACACTCTGCCCGAGCAGCGTGCGGCTTGCGTAGAAAGTCTCCAAGTCCTCGGCGGCGACGGCGAAGGAGCGCGCTCGTTCCTCGCGTACCCCTCCATTCCATAGTCGTGAAGCACCGAATACAGCACCGGGATTGACTGCATTCGCTCGAATCCCATATGGCGCACCTTCAATCGCAGCAACGCGCATCAGCTGCAGCACTGCGGCCTTCGACGCGGAGTAGGGCCCGAATCCGGCGGTCGGTCCGAGAGCGCTCTTGCTTCCGATATACACGAGCGATCCGCCAGTTTGATGCTGCCTCATGGTCCTGAGCGAGGCGGCGGTTAGCAGGAATGCTGACTCGACGTTGACGCGAAATGCGTGCTGCCATTTTGCGAGTGCCACCGTGTCGAGGTCTCCTGTGACTGCCGTGCCCACATTGATGACAACGCCGTCGAGTCTTCCGAAGGAGGTCCAGGCGGCAGCGACGGACTCCTCGACGACGTCCCCGTCTGTCTGGTCACCTGAGACTTCCGAGACACCGGCGGCGCCGGCAAGGCGAAGTTCTTGGGCAATAGCCGCTAATCCGTGTTGGTCGATGTCAGCTGCGACAATTGACGCGCCTGATCTGGCCATCTGCAAGGCGATTGCCCGCCCGATGCCGGAGGCCGCGCCTGTAATGAGGTAGACCTGTTTTGACGAGTGTGAACTATCGATACACATCGGCACGGTCCCTGACGCATCGCGTCAACTTCGTGCGAGTCTTCGTTGCACGCGCTCCCAAGAGAGCGCCAGGAAAAGGATTACGCCGGTGGCAATGTACTGCCAGAAGGTAGGGACGCCGGACAGCGTAAGACCGTTCTGGAGGATTCCGATGAACAGGCAGCCGATCGCGGTGCCGAGAACGCTTCCATGGCCGCCGGTGAAGGAGGTGCCGCCGAGGAGTACAGCTGCTGCGGCTGCGAGTTCAAGACCAATTCCTCCGGTCACCGGTTGAGCTGACGTCAGACGACCGACAAGCAGGACACCAGCAAGTGCCGCAAGACCACCGCTCACGGCGAACACCGTCGCCTTGACTTTGCGCACATCTACCCCGGCCAGCCACGCCGCCTCAGGGTTGCCACCGACGGCGAAGACCGTGCGTCCGAACCGTGTCCACTTCAGGACCGCCCAACCACCGATGTAGATGACAATCACGACGAGGATCGGAACTGGGATTGGCCCCAGATTCCCGTCTCCCAAGAACTGGATCAGCGGCCACTCGAGACTGCTCTGTGACATCCCATTGGAGAGCAGTAGCGCCGCACCGCGGAATATCGACAGCGTTGCAAGCGTCACCACGAAGAAGTTGAACTTCAAGTAGCCGATCGGGAGGCCATTCAGCACGAATGCGAGCAACGAGCAGACGACTAGTGTCGCGACGATCGACAATGCTGCATTAAGTCCTCCGGCCAGGAACATCGTCAGAATCACGCCGGCGAGCGCCGTCATTGACCCGAGTGAGAGGTCGAAGCCGCCAGCGATCATCACGAATGTCATACCAAGTGCGGCGATAAGTAGTGGCGTGGTCGTTCGTAGGATCCCTTGCACATTCTCGGTGCTCATGAACGATGACTGCGTGAGTGAGAAGAACACCGCGAGCGCGACTACCGCGACGAGGATTCCGCCGGATTGCCCCATCGCCGCGCGAACACGAAGGTGCACCCGCGTTTCTGAGGTTGAACCTGAGGTCGTTCTCATCTCATCGATGCTCATGCTGCATGCTCGCTTCCCAGAATGAGGTGGAGTAGGGACTCTTCAGTTGCTTCGGCTCTGTCGATCTCCCCGACGATGCGACCCTGACGCAGCGCGATGATTCGGTCGCTCAGAGCGAGCAGTTCCGGCATGTCTGAACTGATCACGATGATGGCGACTCCCGAGCTGGCGAGGTTCTCGATAATGTCGTAGATCTCCCGCTTTGCGCCCACGTCGATACCTTGGGTGGGCTCGTCGAGTATCAAGACCGACGGGTTCGACATGAGGCACTTCGCGAATGCGACCTTTTGCTGGTTTCCTCCTGACAGCGAGGATGTCGGTGCGTCAAACGATGGTGCCTTGATCCTGAGCGCCTTGGCCTTGTCGTCCGCGAGGTGGCGCTGTCGGGACTTTCGTACTATCGCTGTTGACCGAATCTGGAACAGTTGCCCGAGGGTGATGTTGTCGAGGATCGACGCGGTCGTAATGAGAGCACTGGCCTTGCGATCCTCGGGAAGTAGAGCAATCCCTGCATTCAGCGCATCCTTGGGAAGACGAAGCGCTACTTCCCGCCCTTGCACCTGTATCCGACCCTCGCCGCCGACGCGCAATCCGGCTAGCGTGCGGGCAAGCGCGCTCCGCCCCGATCCGGCAATGCCACCAATACCAAGCACCTCTCCGCCATGGACCGAGAAGTTGATGTCTTTGAGCGGCCCTCGACTCAGATTGCTCACCCGAAGGACTTCGCCTCGCACGATTCGTGCACCCGCCGTCCACTCCAATAGTTCGCGACCCACCATCTGCCGCACGATCTCGCCTTCGTTTGACCCCGCGATCTCGACAGTCGTTCGGGTCACTCCATCTCTTAGAATGGTTGCGCGATCGCAAATCTCAAAGACCTCAGCCATTCGGTGCGAGACGAACACGAGCGCGACGCCTTGGCGCTTTAGTTCGAGTAGGCGAGAGAAGACAGCATCGGTCTGAGCCACGTTGAGCGCGGTCGTCGGTTCATCGAGGAGCAGAAGGTCTGGGTTAGATAGCAAACCGCGGGCGATATTGACCAACTGCGCTTCATCCGAGCGAAGATCTCCCGCCCGGCGACGTGGATCGATATCAGCTCCGATCAACTCGAGGGCCGCTCGACACTGAGCAACCATCTCCTTTGCGGCGACGGCGAAGCGGCTCCCTGGCCATCGGCCGAGGGCCATGTTGTCCGCGACTGTGGCATGTGGGTTCAACTGCAGATCCTGAGCTACCAGCGATATTCCGTGCCTCCACGCGTCGCCGGGGCGATGCACGCTGAGGGCGTCACCGTTCTTCAGAATCGATCCTGCGTCGGCCTGAATACGGCCTGCGACGATGTTCGACAGTGTCGACTTCCCGGACCCGTTCTCGCCGAGCAGCGCGTGAATCTCACCCCTGCGAACGGAGAGGTGCGCACCGCTAAGAGCTTGAATGCCACCGAAGGCCTTCGACAAGTTGCTGGCATCGAGACAGTTGTATTCGCTCATCTCAGGTTCTTTCGGGGGTTCAATGAGATCTCCGGTTGATACGCAGTGGTGCCGGATGAGGACCGCTCATCCGGCACCACTGCGAGTGGTGCGTGCTAGTTGACGACTCCAACGATTGTTGTTGGGTCGATCCAACTGTCGACGTTCTCCTTGGTGTAGGGATCTGGCACCGAATCGACGACGAGCGTTTCTGTCGGGGGTGCGAGCTTCCCGGTGAGGATGTCGTAAACCTGCTGGACGGCATCTGCCCCGATCTCTTGGCTCCGCGGATCGAGGACGTACGTCATCGATCCGGCCTTGATGGCGTTGATGCTCTCGGGCGACGCCCCAAGGCCGGTGGTAATGACGTCCTTGCCCGCAGACTTGACGGCTGCTGCTGTTCCAGCCCCGATGACATCGGTGACGCTGAGAATCGCTTTGAGATCCGGATACTTCACTAGGAGTTGCTCAGCGACCGTGCGGCCGCCGCTAGCGTCGTCCGGAAGTGCGTCGACTCGAGCGACGACCTCGATGCCCGGGTACTTATCCTTGAATGTCTCTTCGCAGGTGGCCACGCGAATCTCGAGGACCGGGATCGGGATACTTCCGACGCATGCGACCTGACCGGTGCCACCGAGTTGCTTGCCGACATAGTCAGCAGCGGTGGCGGCCATGATCACGGAGTCCTGATCGGCAATGACGTCAACGCCCTCGACGGTTGGCAGGGCGTCGATGCCGTTGATGCGGACGCCGGCCTCGGCGGCTCGCTGCAGTGGTCCGCGTACTGCGTTGGGGTCGCCAACGAGGTGTACGAAGATGGCGTCCGCCCCAGCTGCGGTCAGCTGGTCGATGTCAGATACCTGCTTGTTGATATCGAGGTTCGAATCAAGGATTTTGACCTCCATCCCCAGTGCCTCGGCCTGCTGCTTGATGCCGGCGTAGGTGAGGTTCGCAGCGGGGTTGGCAACTTTTGCCGCAGCGATACCGATGATGAACTTGTCGCCTCCGGAGCGCGGCGTCGCTGCTGCTGTTGGCGCCCCGGAAACTGTTGCCTCGGGCGAGGATGCAGACGAGCTGGTCTCGGACGAGGCCGCTGACGCGGTTGACTCCGACGACGAGGTGCCGCTGGACGAACAACCAGCAACGAGCAGGACTGAACTTGCTCCGACGATGGCGAGGGCGGCGTGCAGTCCCTTCGATCGGCGGTACTTGGCGGAACCATTCATTCGGTCTCCTTGGGTCGGTCTCATCCGCATGGCAATCCATCGGCGAGGGACTGTTAAGCGAGAAACGCTGCTTGAGCAGTGACCGCACGTTAGGAGCGAATTCTCTGCATAGCAATGGGACCTCAACGTATTTCTGCTCTACGGAATATGCGAGATCGTCGAGCTGAACTCAGCATGATTCGCAATCGAGGGGAGGCCCTCGGGGCGTGTCCGCCCACAACGCGACCACGGAAGGCGATCAATGCTGATCAGCGACTTGCATGACCTGAGTGGACAGGTGGCCTGCGTGACCGGTGCGGGAGGGGGGCTAGGTCTCGAATTCTGTGAGGTACTAGCGGAGGCCGGTGCGCACATTGCTGCGATCGATGTGGATCTAGGCAGCGCAGAGGCAGTCGTCGATCGGCTACTTGCGAGCGGGTACTCGGCGATCGCCCTTGGAGCTGATGTCTCGGACGTCGATCAAGTTGAGAGTGCATTCGACGCGGTCGATGACGCCTTCGGCCGTATCGACGTCCTTGTCAACAATGCAGGCATTGCGGATCCGAACCCGACACTCGCACACGAGTACTCTGTGGACGACTGGCGTCGGGTTATGGGTGTGAATCTCGACGGTGTCTTTTTCTGCGCCAGGGCAGCACTGAGGCGCATGCGCGAAGCGCATCGAGGCAAGGTAATCAACGTCGCCTCGATGTGGGGTCTCGCTGGATCATCAAGTGTCTTCCCGATGCCGGGGTACACGGCTTCGAAGGGTGCAGTCGTGAACCTGACTAGGGAGCTGGCCCTTGAGTACGCAACGGAGGGAATCCAAGTGAACGCACTCTGTCCAGGCTTCTTTTGGACGTCGCTCGGGCCGTACGACGATGCTGAGTTCTATGAGGCAGTCACTGGCTTCACACCGATGGGTCGCGTCGCGGATCCCGCCGAAATCAGAGGTGCGGCAATCTTTCTGGCTTCCAGAGCATCCGACTTCGTGACCGGGCACGCGCTTGTCATCGATGGAGGCTGTCTCGCAAAGTAGTCAACCGGCCTCGATGGCCTGCGCTAGCGCTCGGCTTGTGTCGGCAGCGACGAGACTCAACGTGTGGCCCATCGGTGCGACGCGTCGCTTGTCGAATCGCTGGGTCGGCATCGCGATCGTGAACGCGGCAACTGGCCTGCCGAGCGGATCGTGTACGGCCGCTCCGACGCCGCATACACCCAACTCCGTTTCTTCGATATTGATCGCGTAGCCATTCCGTTGAATCTGTGTCAGTTCTCGGCGGAGCACGGACATGCCGCGGATCTTTGCACTGGGCCAGTTCGGGAGCCCATCTCTATGCAGCGACTCGACCTCGCCTACCGGAAGGTCGGCAAGGATCGCCTTTCCACCGGCCGAGCAATAGGCCGGCATGGTGCCTCCAATGCGGAGGCCTATCCGTAACACTCGATCAGCCTCGATGCCGTCGATGAACTGAATGGCGTTGCCCTGCAGGATCATGAGGTGAGAAGTCTCGCCGTACTCCTTGTAGAGCCTCTGTAGGCCCGGCGTAGCGATCGACCGCAACACGTTGGATGCGATCGCGGCAGACCGCGAGACGACAGCGGGGCCGGCGACGTAACGGCGGGTCGAGTCCTGGACCGCGAAGTCTCGGTAGCAGAGGGCGGTGAGCAGTCGATGCGCAGTCGACGGGACGACGCCTAGCGTTTCGGCAGCAGATGTGACCGTGAGCGTTTCTCCGGACTGTAGGCGTGCAATCAGACGCAGTGCTCGGTCGACGGATTCGAGCGGGTAAGGAGGCTGAGCATTCGTCACAAGAGAAAAGTACCAGACATGTATTGCGCCAAAGCGAATTCTCCTCGATCCTGAGCGAACGTTGCAGATCGACCGGATGATCAAGGAAACCCACGGCGTGAGGAGCTAGACCGTATGGACGACGACCTCGAGGAGATCGCCGCGATCGTCGAACTTCTTGAGCAGGCTGACTTCACGGAGTTTCACTATGAGAAGGGCGACCTGCGCATCCACGTACGGCGTGGGGGCGAGTCGGTAGGCCCCATGAGAGAGGCCAGGGGATCCACCCCGGCCAGTCCGCCAGTATCGGTGACGAAGGCAGAGTCTGAGGCTGCACACGCCCGTGGGACGGGGTGGCGAGCCGATGTCAACCCCGATGCGGAAGGCGCTGGGATCGTGACTTCACCCATGCTGGGTACGTTCTATGGGGCTCCCAAGCCGGGCGAGGAACCCTTCGTCCGGGTGGGTGACATCGTCGAGCCGGACAGTGTCGTTTGCATCATCGAAGTCATGAAGCTGATGAACTCGGTCCGAGCTGGAATGGCTGGCGAGGTCGTCGCAGTCCTGGCAAGTGATGGCAGCCTGGTCGAGTACGACCAGGCACTCATCGCAATAAGGCCGCTCGCATGACACAGCGTGTCTTCATCGCCAATCGAGGTGAGATCGCGCTGCGAATAATCGAGGCATGCGACCGTCTGGGGTTCGAGACGGTGCTCGGTGTGTCGAAGGGTGACGTCGACACCCTAGGGGCTCGGCGCGCAGGTCGCGTAGTTGTCCTTGGCGCGGCACACGCGACTGAGAGCTATCTATCCGAAGGCGCGGTCGTCCAGGCCGCATTGTCGACCGGCTGCACCCTCCTCCACCCCGGATACGGGTTTCTCTCCGAGCGTCCAGCATTTGCGCGAATGTGCCTGGAGAACGGGATCGGGTTCGTTGGACCCGATCCACTGGCGCTCGAGTCCCTAGGGGACAAACTCTCAGCTCGTGAACTCGCGGAGTCCGTCGGGGTGCCCGTCTCCGCCGGCGGAACGGCAGAGACCATCGAGGTAGTGCAAGAGTTGGCGTCGTCAATCGGCTATCCGGTCTTGATCAAGGCTGCTCACGGTGGTGGCGGCCGCGGGATGAAGCTGGTCGAGTCTGCCCCAGAACTCCAGCCGGCATGGGAAGTTGCATCCGCCGAAGCGTTGGCTGCGTTCGGAAACGGCACGGTCTTTCTTGAGCGCTACGTGCGCGACGCAAAGCATGTCGAAGTGCAAGTCCTTGGTGACCAGCACGGCAATCGGATCCACGTAGGCGAACGCGAGTGTTCAGTCCAATACCGGTATCAGAAGGTGATCGAAGAGGCTCCGTGCTCGGCGCTGTCGGACAGGACCAGACACGAGCTATTCGCCAGCGCCCTCCGAATCGCCGATGCGTTGAACTACGTAGGTCTGGGCACAGTGGAGTTTCTCTATGACGTATCTCGAGACGAGTTCAGTTTCCTTGAGGTAAATCCCCGCATTCAAGTTGAGCATCCGGTCACCGAAGCAGTCAGCGGAATTGACCTAGTCAGGCAGCAACTGCGTGTCGCGTCGGGTGAAGAACTGGAGTTCGCACAGTCCGACATCCGGATTACAGGGCACGCGATAGAGGCCCGCATCACTGCGCAGGATCCCGATCGAGGGCTAGCTCCGTCGCCGGGCCGCTTGACAGTGTGGCGCCCTCCGGTAGGGCGCTCAATTCGGCTCGACACTCACATGTACGAGGGATACCTGTTTCCGCCCTACTACGACGCGCTCATGGCCAAACTCATCGTCTGGGGACGGGACCGCGCGGAAGCCGTGTCGGCCCTCCGCGCGGCCCTGGACGAGTTCCACGTCGGAGGTGTCGTTACGTCGCTAGACCTCCTGAGGCGAATCGCCCGCGAACCGGACTTCGCCGCGAACACTGTGACGACGCACTGGCTGTCGGATCACATCATGACGGGAGGCCCGGAATGACCGACGTCAAGCTCGTCGACGTCTCCCTTCGCGACGGTAACCAAAGCCTTTGGGGAGCAGTCGGCGTAACGACGAGGATGGTCGAAGGTGCCGCGCCGCTCCTCGATGCCGTCGGCTATCACGCGGTCGAACTGATGTCGAGCACACAGGTTGCCGTCGCCGTCAGGTTTCACAAGGAAGATCCGTGGGCAAGGATCCGCGCAGCACGCGATCGCATGCCGACGACGAAGCTCGGATTCCTCACGACCGGAAAGCGCTTCATCACGTTCTATCGAACCCCGGACGCCGTCTTCGAATTGGCGTTCGAACTGCTCGTGCGGAACGGAATGAGCCGGATGTGGGTCATCGATCCGATGCATGACATGGACGGGGCTCGTCGAACGGCCGCACTGGCCAAGCGGAGCGGATTCGACGACGTGGTCGCCGGGATCTGCTACACCACGAGTCCTGTACACACGGATGAGTACTTCGCAGCGAAGATTGCAGAACTCGATTCCTGCCCCGACATCGACTCGATATACCTGAAGGATCCTGCGGGACTGCTAACGCCAGAGCGTCTCCGTACGCTGCAACCCAAGCTTCAAGGAGCCCTGCATCGTCTGAAACTCAATGAGATCCATTCTCATTCGACCACGGGAGTTTCACCGCAAACAGTGCTGACCGCAGCAGACCTCGGCATGGAGATCATTCATTGCGCGCTGCCGCCGTTGGCCAACGGAAGCTCGCATCCCTCCGCACCTCGTCTCGCAGCGAATCTCGTTGCTCGAGGACATTCCGTGTCGGTGAACGTGCAAGCGATGGAGCGTGCCTCTGCCTATCTCACCCGGCAGGCGAGAATCAAGAAGTTACCGATTGGTGTACCGAGTGAGTACGACGAGGCCTACTACCGGCACACAATTCCGGGCGGTGTCCAGAGCACGCTGAAGCGTCAACTCGCCGAGATGGGGCGAGCCGACGTGTTCGAGGCAGTCATCGAAGAGTCGGTACAGGTACGTGAGGACCTGGGTTGGCCCATCGTCATGACGCCGTTTGCGCAGTACATCGTGACTCAGGCTGCTCTCAACGTGATTGGAGGAGAGAGATACCGCCAGGTGTCCGACGAGATCATCAACCTGCTGAATGGCGAGTTCGGACCATTGCCCGGCCCAGTCAATCCGGAGCTACTCGACCGCGCGGCCGCTTCGCAGGAGAGCCAACGTGAACGAGCCACCCAGGATGAGATCTTGACGCGAGCGGACCTGCGCAGTCGATTCGGCAAAGAGCTCAGTGATGAGGAGCTTCTACTCAGGGCTGTAATGCCGAGCGAGCAGGTCGACGCGATGGTCGCCAGCCGCTCCGGCTCGAACGTCAACGCAATCAAGGCGATTCTCGAGGCGTCGGACGGTGCGCCTCGATCCGGTACCTACTCGGTGACAAGAGGTGAGTACTCACTCTCTCTCACCAAAGCCACCCCTCCCGGCGAGGACTCATCATGACCAACGAGCAAGCGTCGATGGCCCTCGGATGGGTATTAGACGTCGACGGCTGCCTGATGCGCACTACGCGTGCGGGTGGGTCGGACGGCATTGCGATGCCGATGGCCGCGGAGTTTCTGGGCGACCTGATGGACGAGCGCGTGCCATTCGTCGTGTGCACGAACGCGTCGGAAAAGCGACCGGCCGAGTACTTGCACCACCTCGTGAACTCCGGCCTCCCGATCCGACCCGACCAGTTCATCACGGCCGGGAGTGCGGCCGCTGACCACATTGCAAAGCAGCACGCGAATGCTCGGACACTCATCGTGGGCAGCGAAGGGCTGGCGGTACCGCTGATGGACAACGGGTGCGACTTGTTTGACGTGCAGTCGTCAACCGGCGTAGCAGATGTCGTAGTCGTCGGCGCAGCCCGGCAGTACGACACGATCGTGATCAACGCGGCGTGCGAAGCGGTGTTGAACGGATCACCCCTCTACGCGACGGTCGACGCGCCCTGGTTCCACGGGGGAGTTGGACGCTCCGTGGCGATTTCTGCAGCCGTCGCTGCAGCGATCTCGTGGGTGACAGGTGTACGTCCCATCGTGCTCGGCAAGCCCTCTGCGGCGCTCGCTTCCATTCTCCTCGACAAGTTGGACGTTCCTGCAACGGATGTCTCAGTAGTCGGAGACGCCACTACCGAACTCGAGTTAGCCCGTCACATGGGTGCCAACTCCATCTTGGTCCTCAGCGGAGCCACTTCGCAGGAGGACGTTTCTACGCTCGACGACGCCAGCCACCCTGACCTGGTGCTCGACGACATCGCCTCACTATTTCGCCTGCGTGAATCCATCAGAGCCAAGGAGCACCCCCATGTCTAGCGATCAGCGACGCTTTCCATTCTTCAACGAAGCACAGACTCCCCCCGGTGCCGACGGGTGGGAATCCATGTACCCCTACTTTCTCGTGCCTTCCGAGGAGACACGCGATGAGGAGAACTCGCGCTTTTGGTGGGCCGACACCATGCACTGGTCTAGAGGGTGCTGTCCGTTCGACAGCATTGGTGCTGAGGCCGTCTACCTTGGCGCCGGACAGAACAGCACGAGAATCTTCGTCCTTCCGACCTCGCTTGGTCTCGACGTCCGGATCGTCAACGGCTACGTCTACATAGCGGGACTTCCGGTCACAGATCCAGACGAGATCAACGAGCGAGTTGCCCATTTCCAAGAACGTGCGGGATTCTACTTCGCCAACTGGGACGAGCTTTACGGAAAATGGAAAGAGAAGGTGCTCACCGCTGTCGAATCGATGAGAACAGTGCGATTCCCAGCGCTGGGTGACCTGGATCCAATCGAGGTCGTCACGGAGGCACGCGGTCGCTCGACTTCCTGGGACATCATTGCCAACTACCACAAGTTGATCGACGACTTCTTCGTCATTTGGCAGCACCACTTCGAGTTCTTGAACCTTGGTTACGGCGGCTACATCACGTTCTTCCAACTCTGTAAGACTGCATTCCCTCAGATCGAGGAGCAGTCCATCGCCCGAATGGTTGCCGGTGTCGATGTTCTTGCGTTCCGACCGGATGATGAGCTTCGAAAGTTGGCGAAGCTAGCCAATGACCTCGGCATAGTCGACGAGGTTTCAGTTTCGCGACCTGCTACGGAGACCTTCGCGCGACTTGAATCGACCGATGTCGGCCTGAGTTGGCTTGCCGCGTATGGTCGGGCGAAGGATCCGTGGTTCAACTACTTCGCGGAGTATGGATTTACTCACGACCAGGAGACCTGGACGAGTTCACCTGACATTCCGATGCAGGGGATTGCGCGCTACGCGCTGAAGATACGAGCTGGAGAGGACATCGAACGTCCGGTAGAGCGGCTGCGCGCAGAGCGGGACGAGATTGTGGCGGAGTACCGCGCGCTACTTGGCCCGGACGAGGCGCAACAGTTCGACGAGCTGATTGGCCTCGCGCGACGCGTCTTCCCGTACATAGAAGAGCACAACATCTATGTCGAGCACTGGAGCCATTCAGTCTTCTGGGAGAAGATGCATGAGCTCGGTCGCTTCCTCGTCTCCTCCGGGTTCTGTCGCAACGACGACGATGTCTTCTACTTCAACCGATTCGAGCTGGACCAGGTTCTGTTCGATGTTGTGGAGTCCTGGGCGATCGGTGTCCAAGCCCGAGGAAAGAAGCGGTGGCAAGCAGAGGTCGATCGGCGGCGCAACATCGTCGACGCCCTGCAGGCTGTGACTGCCCCGCCGGCCTACGGAATCCCACCAGAGCTGGTTACCGATCCGTTTGCCGTCATGAACTACGGCGTGACGACGGCGACCGTCAACGGGTGGCTGGGTCAGTCCGACGGCGCGTCCGCCGACCTTCCTGGTATTCCGGGTTCCCCGGGCGTTGTGGAGGGCTTCGTCAGGGTCCTGCGGAGCGAAAAGGATCTCTCAAGTCTGCAGCCAGGCGAGATTCTCGTGGCGCCGATCACCGCTCCGTCCTGGGCGGCCGCGTTCTCAGTTGTCGCCGGAGTCGTCACCGATATCGGTGGAATGATGTGCCACGCGGCCATCGTGTGTCGCGAGTACGGTATTCCCGCTGTGGTGGGTACTGGCTTTGCCACTGCTCGACTGACCACCGGTCAGCGCGTCCGCATCGATGGCAAGGCGGGGACAGTCACGATTCTGGATGGCGCCGTCTCATGACAGCCAATCTGGTCGTGGGATTCGCTGATTCTGACTGCTTGGCAAAGGGTGTAGTGGGCGGGAAGGCAGTCGGGCTCGCGGAGATGACGCAAGCCGGCATGCCTGTCGCGCCGGGATTCGCGGTGGTGGCACGAGCGTATCGAGAGTTCCTGAATTCAGGGAGCCTGCGCGACCAGGTCGAAGCTGAGCTTGCAGTGTTAGCCGACTCGGACGAGTCCGCCCTGTCCACAGTTGGTGATCGGTTGACTCGCCTGCTCGAGGCAGTCGAACTGCCAGACGATGTGGCGAACCACATTCGCGCGGCCTATGAGGATCTCTGTGCCAGCGCGGGCGTACCGAACGTCGCAGTTGCAGTGCGCTCAAGTGCAACTGCGGAGGATTCCGTCGGAGCAAGTTTCGCCGGAGAATTCGAAACGTGGGTGGACGTCGTTGGCGCGGAATCCGTCCTCGACCACGTCAGGAAATGCTATGCGAGCGTGTATTCGGGACGTGTCCTTTCCTATCTGCGGGAGCGGGGCATCGATCCACACGCGATCGAGATGGCCGTGGTCGTTCAAAAAGTCGTCCGCGCGAGAGCGGCCGGAGTCATGTTTACCCTCAGCCCCATCACCGGGGACCGATCGAAGATCTCCATTGAAGCATCGTGGGGTCTCGGGCTATCAGTAGTCGGAGGCGAGGTCACGCCAGATCGCTTCCTCGTCGACAAGATCGGCCTTTCGCTGGGCGAGCGTGCGTTGGGCGACAAGCAAATCGAGTACCGCCGGGGTGACCTCCCGACGGCCGTACCCGCGGACCGCCAGTCGGAGTTCTGCCTTTCAGACGCAGAGGTAGTCGCAGTCGCCACGTTCGGAAAGCAACTCGAACGGATGCACGGACAGGCTCAGGACATCGAGTTTGCGATTGACGAAGAACTCCCAGACGGGTCACGCATTGTGCTGCTTCAGTGTCGCCCAGAGACGGTCTGGTCCAAGGTTCAACGCAAGCCGGCATTCGACGCCAATGAGAACGTTATGTCGTGGATCTCTGGCTCCATCAGTGGAGCGCTCGCCAACACCACAGGGGCAGTTGGTCCCACCGACGCGCACCCGCACGGATGAGGTAGCTCTTGTCTACCTTTCTGCCTAGGAGCAGTCCGCTCGCACCGGGTGACATCCTGACGTCCCCGGCCAACAATGCGCGTCAGTCCAGCGCTGTCGGACAATTCATGGACTGGCTGACGCAGGAGCGTGGCCTTCCGATGGATTCGTGGGAGGACCTCCATGAGTGGTCGATCACGGAGATCGAAGACTTCTGGGAGTCAATCTGGCACTACTTCGGGGTGAGATCGCGCACTCCGTATCGGGCCGTTCTCACAGACCGTCGGATGCCGGGCGCGGACTGGTTCCCCGGCGCCACCTTCAACTACGCAGAGCATCTCCTCGGGTTGCCGGAAGACGCGGACAGGACTGCGATTGTTGGAATTTCCGAGTCTCGTCCTCGTTTGGATCTCACTTTCGCGGAGTTGGCTGAGCACGTCCGGGCCGCGAGAAACGCACTCATCGACATGGGCGTGAAGCGGGACACAGTAGTCGCGGCCTACTTGCCGAACATTCCGGAGACACTTGTGATCTTCGCTGCCTGCGCGAGCCTCGGGGCAGTCTTCGCGAGCTGCGCACCAGAGTTCGGAACTGCCAGCGTCGTGGATCGCTTCTCCCAGATCGCCCCTGAGATCCTGTTTGGCGTCGATGGCTATCGGTTCGGAGGAAAGGACTTCGATCGACGCGCGGCGCTCACGCAAATCGCATCGGAACTTCCCAGCGTCCGTCACGCGGTGTCGGTGTCGTTGATCGGTTCGGATCTCACGGCGACGGGAAGCTGGACGGAGCATTTACACCAGGGTCAACAAGATCCCACTCCACTTACATTTGAGGCCGTCCCGTTTGGCCACCCGCTCTACGTCCTGTTCTCCTCTGGCACCACCGGACGGCCGAAGGCAATCATTCACGGACACGGCGGAGTACTCCTCGAACACCTGAAGAACCATGCGCTGCACTGGGACCTTCGTCCTCGCGATCGCCTTCAGTGGTTCTCCACTACATCGTGGATGATCTGGAATGCGGCTGTATCCGCACTTCTCGTGCGCGCGTCGATAGTGATGATTGATGGAAATCCGGTCCATCCCGACTTGTCGCTCCAATGGAAGATTGCCGAAGAGACCGGCGCGACTCTTCTCGGCCTGAGCACGGCATTTGTGCACGCCTGCGTCAACTCGAGTTTCAACCCTCGCGAGACCACCGACCTATCGAGAATTCGACAGGTCGGAGTAGTCGGCAGCCCGCTCTCCATTGACGGCTACCTCTGGGTCAACGAACAGTTCGGTGACGACGTCGTCCTCAATGTCGGCAGTGGCGGCACCGATGTCTGCACGGGCATTGTTCAGGGGAGCCCCATGCAGCCCGTATGGCTGGGTGAGATGTCCGGCTCCAGTCTGGGAATCCCTGCAGCCGCATACTCGCCGGAGGGCGATAACGTCGTAGGAGAGTTGGGAGAGCTCGTCATTACGCTTCCGATCCCCTCGATGCCTGTTGGCCTCTGGGGAGATCTCTCTGGGGAGTTGTACCGGGAGACCTATTTCGATCTCTTCCCCGGCGTTTGGCGACACGGCGACTGGATTCGCTTCAACCAGCGCGGGTCGTGCGTGATCACGGGACGGTCAGACGCCACCTTGAATCGTGGCGGCGTGAGACTCGGTACGGCGGACTTCTACGGGGTTATCGAATCGCTTACAGGAGTCGCCGACAGCCTCGTTGTCCACTTGGAGGATCCGTCAGGTGGACCTGGTCGACTCATCCTGTTCGTCCAGACATCCCCGGGGGTCCCTCTTGACGACGAGCTGCGGGGCCAGATCGTTCGTGCACTTCGGACCTCGTTGAGCCCGCGCCACGTTCCGGACGAAATTGTCGAGATTGAGGAAGTGCCCCACAACCGGACCGGTAAGAAGCTTGAAGTGCCCGTTAAGCGGATTCTTCAGGGGTGGTCGATCGATGACGCGGCCGCGAGAGACAGCCTCGCAAATCCGGACGCTCTTGCCTATTTCATCGGGTATTCCCAGTCGCAGAACGCGAGCGACACCAGTCGACTGCAAACTTAGGGAGTAGATAGCAATGACTGAACTGAGAATTCACAGCCTCACTGCAATAGACATGCACGTGCACGTTGAGATCGACTCCTGCGGTCACGTTTCGTTATCCGACGAGTTGATGGATGCCTCCGCGGCATACTTCAAAGCTGGGGAGCGGACTCCAACGATCGACCAGATCGCCGACGTTTATCGGTCACGATCCATGGCCGCTGTTGTCTTCTCAGTTGACGCGGAAGCGGCCACCGGTCACCGGCGAATCTCGAATGAGGAGATAGCTGAGGGAGCCGCGAGGCATAGTGACGCGCTGATTCCCTTTGCCAGTGTGGATCCTGCGAAGGGTATGCAGGGCGTTCGGGAACTCCGCCGGCTTGTAGACGAATTCGGCATGCGAGGTGCCAAATTCCATCCGAGCTTGCAGGCCTTCGCCCCCAATGACCGATCCGCATACCCGATGTTCGCTGAGTTGGAGTCTTTGGGCGTTCCGGCGGTCTTCCATACTGGTCAGACAGGAATCGGAGCCGGACTAAGGGGCGGCGGGGGAATCCGGCTTAGCTACTCGAATCCCATGCTTTTGGACGATGTCGCCGTTGACTTCCCGGATCTGACGATCATCATGGCACACCCTTCATTTCCGTGGCAGGACGAGGCGTTAGCTGTGGCGACTCATAAGTCGAACGTATATATCGACCTCTCCGGATGGTCACCAAAATACTTTCCGGCGCAACTGGTGCAGTATGTGAACTCGCTTCTGCAGGACAAGGTGCTCTTCGGATCTGACTACCCGCTTATTTCTCCGGATCGTTGGCTTGCTGACTTCGATGCACTTCAGATCAAGCCTGGAGTCAGAGAGAAGGTCGTGAAGGTCAACGCACTCAGAGTCCTGGGTCTCGCCTAGCGCAATTCAGGGCTCATCCGCGCGCAGCCACGTTCCTCAGAGCGAATGTACGAAGTCATGTCCGAGAGACTGCGGGCGGCAGCGTTTCGCCGCCGGGGTACAACGGTGCCTCTTGCTCGAGCGTCAGCGCAGTGGGGCCAAACAGCCAGTCCACGTAGGTGTAATCGTAGATGTCGCGACTCTTGAGGACATCGTTGCGCCACTCCCGATCTTCATCGGCAAGGTGCCACAGTTTCCCCCAGTTGCGCGCGGTGAGCACCACTCGACGGCAGTGCTCCGGCCGGATGTCCTCGTAACTGGCCAGAACAGCCTCCCAATCAATTCCCGAGGGGATTCCATCGTGCAGCGCGCTGCCTGCGATCTGGCTACCGACATGCTCGGACAGGACCCAAGCGTCCTCGATTGCCATCACGGCGCCTTGGGCCAAGTATTGGAGGGGTGGATGAGCCGCATCGCCCGTAAGGGCGACTCTTCCAGAGACCCAATTCGAGATGGGGTAGCGGTCGAACATGCGCCACCAGCGGTCCCGCCACATCAACGGCAAACCCCGTTGGATCTGATCGCACATCCCAGCGAACGCGCTATCGAGTTCGTCGGGGGTACCCCAATCGTCGTCGCCATCGAGTGCTTTCGCGGACTCGAAGACGGCGACCTGATTGAGCATCTCTCCTTGTCGGAGGGGGTACTGAACAAAGTGGCATTTGGGCCCGATGTAGCAGACGACATCTTTGAGATGGACATCGTCGCGTGCGACTTGATCGATGGGAATCGCACCACGATACGCAACGTACGCAGAACTTACTGGCTTGTCATGACTAAACCTCTGCCGAGCGACCGAGTGAAGACCGTCAGCCGCGATCACTACCTCCCCGAACTCCCGGCCGTCAGCATGGATCGCGTATGCGCCGCCATCGCCTTGGATGTAGTCGGCGACGCGGGTATCTGTGACGAGATCCACGCCGGCGCGTTCGCACCCTCGGAGCAGCGCCCCGTGCAGGTCGCTGCGGTGAATGACCATGTACGGAAACCCGTAGCGCTTCTCCACATCAGCAAGGTCGAGACGCGTGAGTTCCGCGCCGGTCACGGCATCTTTCATGATGATGTTCTCGGGCAACACCCCCAAGGACTTCACTTCGTCGAGCAACCCCCAGCGGTCCAGGACTCGCGTACAGTTTGGAGCGATTTGAAGGCCGGCGCCGACTTCCCCGAAAGTGCTCGAGGACTCTAGGACCCTGACCTTAAGTCCTTTGAGCGTGAGAGCGAGCGCGGTCGACAGGCCACCAATCCCGCCACCAACGACGATGACCTGGGGCTCTTCACTCAGGTTCATTCCTTCCGCCTCGATGCCTAGATCCACGGCAGTAACGAGGGCAGGATGCCCCCACCGACAATGGTGAGGTCGCCGTGTTCGCGGCCCGCGAGGTAGGCGGCAATATCCGGAGTAGCTCCCTCAATGACAGTCGACTGCCCGGGTCCGGCGACTTCAACTAACCGCTCGCCGTTCGGCGACTGCAGCACCAGGCGCGGTCCACCATCGAGGCTGCGTTTCGCTGCGATGTCTTCGACTAGGGCATTGAGAAAGTCGTGCGGCAGATCGTTCCACGACACGCCGGCTTGGAGGTCAACCACGTGGATCAGGACCTCGCGTGACCGCAACCAGGGAACCTGCTCTGCGAGCACAGTCCGGCCTTGCACCGTTCGTACCGCATGTGCCCATTGCTGCGCCGTCAAGTCTTCCATTGCCTGGGACAGTTCAAACGCGGTTTCGGCGAACAGTGTTCGCTGATCAATTACGGGCAATGCCGCTCCCGACAAGATGTCCGCCATCCGCTGTTGCGCCGAGCTATACATGGGCGTCTCTTCACCTGTGGCGGCCCAATGCACCAAGTTTCGTAGTGCTCGAGCGTTGCCGGACAAGTGTGCGACGACGTGGCTACGCGACCAGTCAGGCAGCGCGGACGGCGCCTCAAACGCACTGTCAGCGAGCTCGGCGAGCGCGCTCGTGACGAGTTCGGTCCCCGCTCGGGTCCACCGAAGCCGATCTTCGATATCTCGTGTGGGGGTCATCTATTCTCGATCGTCTCGGTGACCGCACGGTTCTCGGCATGACCTAGTCCTTGGATCTCGGTCACCAGGACCTGTCCGTGCTCGAGGTAGCGGGGAGGCTTCCTCGCGTGTCCAACGCCGCCAGGCGTTCCGGATGCAATGACATCTCCAGGCCTAAGCGTCAGGATGGTCGAGATGTATTGCACGAGCGCGACTGGATCGAACACGAGATCGTCCGTGTTGGCACTTTGTACCTGAACTGCATCTACGTAGGCGGCTATGTCCAGGCTCGGCCGAACGTCACCAGGCAGCTCGTCTGGTGTGACCAGGTGTGGACCAAACGGAGTCGAAGCTTCCCAGGTCTTGCCTTGGTCCCACATGGGTGAGCGATATTGCCAGTCGCGCATGGTCACGTCATTGAGGACGGCAAAACCAGCGATCGCAGATATGGCGGTCGCCTCTGTGGCTCGTCGCACAGTTGTCCCAATGACGACAGCGAGTTCTGCTTCCCAGTCCACCGCGTCGGATTCCGGAGGTAGCTGGATATCGTCCTGAGGACCGATCAGCGCTTCGGGGTACTTCGCGAAGAGCGTCGGAAACTCTGGCAACTCGCGGCCCATCTCCAGAATGTGACTTCGGTAGTTCAGACCGACACAGATCACCTTTCTGGGTGTCGGTACAAGCGCCGCGTACGGACGATCAACTATCGGTACAACCGCTGGCCCAGAATCAGCGGCGCGGACGCGCCAGTCGGGGAGATTCAATAGTGCGCCGACGTCCGGAGCGCCGAGGTCAATGTGGGTGTCACCCTCGACCCGCACCGCGCGCGTGGATCCGTTAGCTTGACGGATAGTGGCGAGTCTCATGAGGCGTATGACTCCGTTTCTGAGCGGTATAGGTGGAGTGCCTCGAAGATCGGGGCGTCAGAGAATTGGAATAGGTCAAGAGCGCCGGAATCAGAGTCATCCCTGCCCGCCTCTGATCGAATACTCAGATTGATCCACGAGGGAACCACGAATAGGTCACCTCGTGAGACTCGCCATTCTGAGTCGCCCACGGTAACGGTGCCGCTCCCGTCGAATACCTGATAGACCGACGAGCCGGTCTCGCGTTGTGGAGCGGTTTCGGCACCCGCACGAATGCGATGCATCTGTGCGCGCATCGTTGGAAGCACGTCCATTCCGGTCGTCGGATTGGAAAAGCGAACAGCCGCGTGCCCGGGCCCAACGGTGCCCACGAAGCCCTCGTCCTCGAGCGCCAGTTGGTCCGCAAGCGCGGCATTGGTGTCGACCCAGCGGTACGACAGTAGGGGAGTGCCGGGCGTAGGTCCGGACACTGAAACAGGTCGAAGGCCCGCGTGGCTCCACAACCGTTCCGACCGCGACCGTGCAGGAGTCTGGTGTTCATCGTCGGAGATTGCATCGCGACCGAACTCGAAGAATTGTGCATCGATCAGGTACTGGAAAGGAATATCGAGGCCGTCGATCCATGCCATCGGCGTTGTCGCTGCGTTGTGATGAGCGTGCCAGTTCCACCCGGCCTGCGGAAGGAAGTCGCCCCTCCTCATCGGGACCGGGTCCCGTTCGACGACCGTCCAAACGCCCTCACCTTCAACTACAAACCGAAAAGCGTGCTGGCTGTGCCGATGCTCTGGTGCGTCCTCCCCAGGCATCAGGTACTGGATTGCGCACCAAAGCGTGGACGTTGCGAACGCCCGTCCTCCCAGGCCGGGATTCGCAAGTGCGATCGCTCGCCGCTCTCCGCCACGGCCCAAGGGCACGATTCTTCCGGCCTCGACTGCGAGTCGCAGCAAGTTCTCCCACCGCCAGATGTGTGGAACCGCGCTCGATTGCGGGCGCCCCGGCATCAGGCCGCTGATCTCAGTCCATAGAGGCACCAGCAGTTCTCGTTCGAATCCGTCGTATAGCGCACGGAGGTCTGCCGACGGTTCAGGTTGCCCGGGGTGATCTTGCGCCTCAAGTCGGACCGGCGACGCAAGATTGTCTGCCATCTCAACTCCAATCGGATGCTGCGAACTGAAGAAAGTATGTAGTCTCAGAGGAAAGAAAGAAAAGGAAATTCTGCTATGAAGAATGTTCCCTCATACGCGATTTCAAGCGTGGACAACGCGCTCAGGCTCGCTGTCACGCTGCAGGTCGAAGGCCCACTTGGCGTCACGGAAGCAGCACAGCGGCTAGGTATCGCGCCTTCCTCAGCCCACCGACTTCTGTCGATGCTGGTCTACCGTGACTTCGCAGTTCGAAACGACGACCGCAAATATCACGCTGGCCCCGTCCTCGCTCTGGGGGGCGAAGTCACGTCTGACGCGACGCTTCTCCGGCGGGTAGCGATGCCACACCTTCGACGACTCGTGGATGAGCTTGAGGAATCGTGCAACCTACTGGTTCTAGCCGGCGACCACGTCCGATTCATAGCGTCGCTCGAATGTAGAAGGCTGCTGCGAGTCGGGAACCGCGAAGGCATGGTCTTCCCCGCGCACATGAGCGCCGGAGGCAAAGCATTGCTCTCAGAGTTACCGATCGATGCTTTGGACGAGATCTACCTGGGCGGCCATCGACTGGCGCGGAACGACGGGTCCCTCGATTTCGTGCGCCTCAAGACGGAACTGGCCCAAGTGCGGAAGAACGGGTACGCCCTGAACATCGAGGAGACCGAGGAGGGCGTAACAGCGATCGGACGTGCGCTCCAAGGACACGCCCGTGCCCGAGGTGCGATTTCCGTTTCGATGCCGGCCAGTCGCTTCTCCAGGCAAAGTCTTCCTCACATCATTGGTGCGCTCACGGACGCGACGCAACGTGTCGAGGAGGACATTCGGCGCGCCAACCAACTTGCCGAGTCGATCCCTGGATCAGACGCATCCCCAGGATGAGCACCCTCAACAGTTGTTGCCGCGGCCACCACACCTATCCAACGCCCGGAATCAGACCGAATGCAGTTTGGGGTTGCTGTGTCACTCGGACGTAACTAATCCGGCGTGTTCGCGCGCGCACGAGATTGAACACTTCACCGTCGCGTTGATCGCCCTCTGGACACCGTTGACAGAAGGCTCAATGCGCGTCACCGGGGGGTCTGCGGCGTTGTAGGTGTAGCGCGAAGTTCGCGTCCGCTCACTGCCGGTAAGCGTTTCCACGGAGGTCCAGGACATGCCTCACATCGACGAGATGCTGAAGACCCAACAGCAGTCGAGGACCATACCCTCGCAGGACCCCACGACCACGAGAACACGGGTATCAGCACGATCCATCCATCGGACCAGTCACAAGCACTCACGAAGCCCACACAGCAGACGCATCATCTATCCGGCTTGGAATCCGGATTCCCGGTGGCCGCGATGACTGTCCACACGGCCGTGACGACCATCGGGAACGGGGCGTCTGGTGCGGGTCAGGTGTGGTACCGCGTGACTGGCTCTACGAGTGTCCTGACCGCTCAGGTCGCGTACCGGGTCGGTACGCAGGAGTCCGATGTCCGGCGGGTTCGTTTCGTTGGTGCAGGAGCGACTGCCGCGTTGTTGCGTTTCAGCCCTGGTCAGCTCGTCAGATCGCAGGCAGACCTGGCGGTGATCGAGGCAGCGTTTAGTGGAGGGCATTTGACGCATGGGGTGAAGACGCAGCGCTCGCGGCTGGCGCGTGTTCCTGCGGCTCCGGTGCGCGATGTGGTGGTGGCGGCGCTGACGTCTGCTGGCGTGGATCCGGATGCGGTGTTCGTTTCGCGGGATGCGCAGAACTGGTGGCGGTCGTTGAGCAACGCGGCTGGGCGTGACAGGTCGGTGTCGTTTCTCACAGCAGAGGGCGCGCTGCGCGCCGCGGCACGAGCTGGCGCGGGTATCGCCGGAGACGATCTGCATGGTGCGGTGGGAGCGTGGTGCCGCGGTGCGCTCACTGGACCAGTCGACGCACGGGTCGGCGACCACCGTGCGGCCGCGTTGCCGGGCCTGGAACTCGGCGACGCGGCGGTGCTCGACGACGTGAGTCTGGGTGAGCGGGCATGGGCACTGTCGCGGCGGGCCGCGAGCAGACACGAGGTCGTCGGCAATGCGGGGTACGAACTGACGCTGACACTGCCGAAGTCCTTCTCGCTGCACGCGGTCAGCGGTGACCCAGGACTGCGCGAGCAGTGGTTCGAGGCGATGGAGGTCGCGGCGACTCGAGCGTTGGAGCGGTTGATGGACGAGGCGGGGTTCTGCTCCACTGGTCACCGCGGCGACGGCGCAGACCTTCAGATCATGAACGCTGACGGGTGGGCGGGGTTCATCGCCACCGAACTGTCCTCCCGTGCGGGTGATCCGCACCTGCACGTCCACTGCACGCTGCCCAACGTCCTGGTCGGCCGAGACGGGATTGTCAGGACGATGGCGGATGGTGGCCGTGAGCTCATCATCAACGCGCCACGGTTCGCCTCCTGGGGCCAGGCGTTCGTCATCGAGGAAGCGCTCGGGCGAGGCCTCATTATCGATCCGTGGTTCAACACGACCACCGCGCAGTGGGAGGTCGGCGCGTTCACCGACACCACCCTCCAACTGTTCTCCCGAGGGCGGCAGGCGGTGCTTGCGGAGCAGCACGACAGCAACGACGGGGCTGCCCGGGATCGGCGCGGTCGCGGCACGCTTTCTCGAGCGGCGAAGCGTCGCACCACCGCCGCGAAGGACGCCGACCAGCTGACCTGGCACCAGCTCCACTCGTCGGTAGAGCAGCGGGCGGACGCGCACGGGATTGATCTCGCTGCCGAACGCTCCAGCAACGGAGGCGAACAAGTCACTCCGCCCCACATGTGGGGCGATGACAGATGGGTCGACTGGATCGCGGGCATGGCGTGCCTGTTTGACTCCACCGCCAGCCTGGCCAAGATTCGCGGGCTGGTCGACCTGGCCGGAGCGCTCATGCCAGCGGACGAACGTGCGCGGATCACCGCGCTTGTTCTCAGCGAAGGGTTCACTCGCGGACACGAGTCACGCGACATCGGAATGAAGACCGGCGGCCAGCGCTGGGTCTCGACCCGGGCACTGCACGCGGAGCAGAGGTTGCTCGACCGGTATGCGCAGGGACTGTCAGCGTCCACGGAGCCGACGTCGTCGCGCATCACCATCGCTGCGACGGAGGCGTTCGCAGCAACGCAGGGATGGTGCCTCACTGACGAGCAGATCCGGGCCGTCACCGCGATCGTCGACGGCACCGACGCCATCACCCTCATCTCCGGTGTCGGCGGCTCGGGCAAGACCTCCGTCCTCGCCGCCGCCAACAAGGCAATGAAGGATCTCCGTCGGGGGATGCTCGTCACGTCCACCGCAACGATCGCCGCCTCCACTGCCGGCGACGCGTCAGGCGCGCAGTGGATGAACCTCACCGCGCTCCGCCTCGCGATCTGGCGGCAGCGACCTGTCGACGCCCGAGTGATCGTCGTTGACGAGGCAAGCATGGCCGATGTCCAGAGCATCGCCGACGTCGCTGACTGGTGCGCCCAGACCGGTCGCAGGCTCATCCTCCAGGGCGACCACCGGCAGCTGCGGGCCGTCGGTGCTGGTGATGCCTACAACACCTTGTGCGCCGAGCATCCCTCTCGCGTGATTCGCCTGTCAACCAATCAGCGCCAGCGAACCCCCGAAGGGCGCGCGATCGCGACAGCCTTGCACGAGAGGGACGTCGACTCCGCCTGGCAGGTGATCACCGACAACAATGCTGTCCTCGTCGCCCGGAACAGGGAGCACAAGCTCGCCATCCTCGCAGCGGCTGTCGCTGACCACGTCACCGAGCTGGGAGCCAATCAGGTGACCTGCGACGCGGTCACCAACACCGAGGTCAACGACCTCAATCAGCGCATCCACGCCCGACTCATCAAAGCGGGCACCATCGACCCCGGCAGCGTCGTCACCTATCGCTCCGGCAGCCGGGAACGCCAGCTCGGCACCGGCACCGTCCTACGCGTCACCCGACCCACCGGCGCAGCAGGGAAGGAAGGGGCCCGCCTCGTGCGCGGCGAGCGCGCGACCGTTACCGCTGCCACGCGCGCGACCGTGACGGTGCACTTCGACGACGGACGCGAGCGCGCCATGAGCCCACGGACTCTGATGGCCCACCTCGACTACGGCTACGCCGGCACCACCCATAAAGTTCAAGGACAAACGAGCTCCGTCCACATCGCCTCGCTCAGTCCCGCCAAAGACCTCGCCAGCATGTACGTCAGCGCCACCCGAGGACGCGACCGCACGCTTTTCGTCGCTGACGCGCGTGACTACCTCACCGACACCGAACTCGTCCGAGTGCAAACCTGGGAACCAAGCCAGATCGACGACGAAGTCCTCGACCGTGTCAGGGCCGCACTCCTCAAGAGAGGCGACCGCATCGACTCACCCCGCGAACACTTGAGACCCGCACTGCATCTGGCTTCCGCGGGAGCTCGCATGACCAAGTCACTTGGCATGGGCCTGTGAGTGGAAGTTGGCACGTGGAAGCGGCGCGAAGATGCTCGTGCTCAGCGGAGTCCGCGCCTCACGAGTTCGCGCATGAGGTCCTGAGCCAGTGCGTGAGTTGCGGCCGAGACGACCTCAGGATCTCCGACTCCTTGTTCCGCTCGACCCGCCATCACACACCCCAGTGCACCGGGATCGGCGGCGAACAACTCCTCGAAGTAGGTCAGGGCTTGATCGGTGACTGGTCCCGCCATGTCGTCCTTCAGGAGGGTCTGCATCGACTCGGCGAGCTGCTCGGTGTTGCATGCGACGAGCAAGCGATAGAGGTCATGGGCGTCCTTGTCCAACAACCGCTTGGGAGTCTCGCGCCGATCGGCCAATTTATGAACCTTTGCCACGATCAGTGCAGAGGCACCCGCGACACGTGCCTCGACTATGCGCGAATCGCCTTGGCGCAAAGACGGTATTCGCATCACATCGTTGTCGACGACTGCCGCCTCGAGTCCGACGGCCTTGCGCATTGCCCGCCGGCCGTGAGGAGGCACCGTTGCCGCCCGACTGCCGGACCCGACGTCGAGTGCGTCCGGCACCATCAGGTCCACGGGGATTCCACTAGCGGTGACCCACGTTCCGGGTTGACGAGCGTCTGGTTCCGGGAGAAACCCTGCCTTCTCCATGGCTTCCTCAATGAGTGGGTCAACGCCCAGAGTCCGTGGATCCAGGGCGAGATCGCTGTCCTTGGTCGTCTCAGCGAGGGCCACGTTGGCCTGCCCGGTATGGAGATAGACGGCCTGCGCACCCACCACCACGACGCTGTCCTTGTGCGCGGTGAGGGCATCAAGCGCGTCGAGAAGTGCCGTTCTCGCTTGTACCATCAGGTCGGCGTCGCCAGCTTCGAACATTTGCTTCCATCCAATCGAGTAGGGCGAGTGCTTCTTCCGGTGCGCGACCTGGCCCAGTCATGAGGTCTACGACAGCTTGACTTGGTGCCACGTAGTTGACGCCGTCCACCGTGTCGCCGCGATCGAAGACCACGTCGTAGGTCGGAGGCACTAATAGGACGTTCGCTCCCGACTTCACGGGCCTGAGGTCGCATCGCTCTGCGAGTGCGTCAATATCGTCGGCGTAGATCATCGCCATTCGCGGTGACGCGTAGGGAGCCCAGCGGGCAGCTGCGAGCGACCCCGTCACGGCGTAGCGGAGGTCAGATACTCCGCTGAGGCGCTTGCTGAGTTCTTGCAGACCCCGCGGTTGAAGGTAGCTGCGGACGGGGTTCGACTCCTGGAGCCCGTAGTCTTCGGACCAACGCAGGAGGAGTTGTCGCCACGCGACGAAGTCGATCAGTCCTTTGTTCTCACGCCTGACTAGTCCGAGTTCCGACAAGAGGTCGATGACGCGATATGTCGGCCCGCTCGACGACCGCGCAAGGGATGTCAGCTGCGGCACGGAGTACGGCTCTTCGAAGTCGACAAGCGCACGCACGACGCGAGCCGGTGGCAATCCCTTGAGGGTGCCTCGTGGTCGGCCAGGCCCGCGCCAAGGGTCCTTGTCTGCGCCCACATCGCGCAAGAAGAGCGTTGGCTCGTCAATTGAGATGCGCATGTTCCCCGTCGCGTCGACGTAAGCGATCTCGCGTTCGGCTAGCCACTCCCGCGATGGACTGGCGAGGTACCTGGCCACAATCATGGGGCGCGCCGGCCCGATTCCTTGCTCCTCGATTTCGGCGACGAGGCGCCTGGTTATGGCGTCGAGGTCCCTCGGGACCACGGTTCGCTTCACTTCGACAAGGAAGTTCACTTGCTTCCCGCGCGGCGTAGTCAACGCCAGCACGGCATCTGTCTTCCACCGGGATTGCTGCGGTTCCGCATCGTTGAACGCCCATCCAACGGGGAGCCGCTCCTGAACGAGTTGAGTTGCCCGCCGAAGGACGTCACTCTCTCGTTCGAGTGGAAGTAGTGGGTCTTCCATGACTGGGTCCTGACTCTCCGAAAACTATCGGTCTCCGCTGGTAGCGGGATTTCTCTATTTCCGGAAATATACCCGTTTCGCAGCCAGCGGACAACTCTAGTTTCCGGAAGTAGTTTCCACGACTTCACTGTGGAGTCGGGATGCGTTCCATTCGCCGAAGCACATTCGGGACGGAGTGGCTCGACCTATTCGCGAGAGTGCATGTGGCTCCGCACGCACTACTGGCCCCTACCTACTCTCGGCCGCCGAAGAGCTGTCCGTGAGCCAAGAGGCCAATGCTGTCCCGCTCATCCACGAAAAGGCCAGCACCAGTCCGACGAACTCGACCACTGACGAGTGCCGTCGCGCGTTGCTTCATCCAGTCAAGAGCCTGATCTAACATCGCACGCGAAACGTTCACGCTCACGTGACATGGGCGGGCACTGCGGACGGTCTGGATCGTCACGAATCCTCCCGTATCGGCATCGTCGCGTTGCACGCCGACAATCGGGCCGGTCAACACTTCCACCCCTCGAGCTGGCCGCTCCGTCTTAAGTCGCTGAGACACTCGCTCGACCCGCTTCGATGCCGCGGCCGGAATCTCTATCCGACTGGGTGTGGATGGCACGGGACCAGCCCCCGATGCCCAGGCGAACGCCGCTGTAAATTCGGCGACTGACTCGTTCGCCAAAATGCGATTGAGTCCGGCCGAGAACTCGTGACTCACTCCCGCCCGAATCATGTCTTGCACGTCGTTGGCCGTCGGCTCGGTCTCTGCGTCGATGATCTTGGCGAAAATCGACAGCGATTCGGCGAACGTGCGCATGACTCGACGCTCGTTAGGTTCCGCAGGAGCGGTCTCAAGACCCTCGATCAGACCCTGGCGTTCTTCGGGCGCCGTGATGGGCATGTAGATCGGGATGATGAACGAGCCCCGAATCGTGTGCGCCATGCGTGCGTGCTCAAGGATGTCGTCACCCGATCGCCTGTAGTTCCCAGCGATATGGGCACGGAAACCGAGGGAGGTTGTCGCGCAACTCCGGAGCATGATCCAGGAGTCGCGGACCATCGAAACACCCGCCGCGAACGGAATCGTATCTTCAATGACGAGGTCATTCGCTGCCCGCAAGTAGGCAATGTCGAGCAGACGACCGCTCACGCGCTTTGCGACTTCGCGAGGGTCCGACTGCTCTACGAATCCCAACCGGTCGAGGATCAGTTCCCACTCTGGGCTTTCAGCCTCCAAGCGGTTTGGTACGGGCACGGCGTACGGCGAGTCCGCTTGACGCCAAAGCGTGCCCTCAGAACCTGACTCAGTAGCAGGTGTCCATCCGGTCGATTGAAGGTAGGAGATCAGGTTCTCGCGCATATCGGTCACGGACCCACCACCTCCCCAAAGCAAGCATCAAGCTCGTCACTCCAGAGCTCGAACGTGGCCATGCTGAGCCTGTTCGACAAAGGCACACTGACACTTGACCCCGACACTCCGTTGACTCGGACCCAGTGTGCATGTGCATGGACGATCGTCGAGAGGTCGTCGTCGTGATTTATCCAGCTGAGTGGATGGCGCTGCTCAAGGCGCACGTAAACCAGGTACACGGGGATCTTGGAGGCAGCCCACTTCTGCCGCCATCCAGCTTCAAGCGGAACCCTGATGAAACCGCTTCTGTTGGGAGTAATCGTCCCGCATTTAACCTGCACACGGACTGGCGACGCCGGGAACTCGACGTTCATGTCTACCGCGAGGTGATCTTCACCGGGCTTGAATTCCGGGTTCGGCAAGGCAGCCTGGGCCACGATCGAACACACATAATTCACGCCGAGCCGCCCCTTGCGGTCGCTCATAGCGAGCGTCTCGTACCCGGGCATCCGGCCCCCAATTCGCGGACTACGTTCGGTGCAACCTACGCGAATCCAACGTTCGCGCGCATGTCGATGCCGATTCGTCGGTCCGTGCGATGTCGCCCTTGACCGATAGCGTCCGAACCATGGAAGCCGGGACCGTCGCACTCCTCATATCGGCCGTGTCGCTGGTCCTCGCGGGTCTGTCACTCGGGTGGCAGATCGCGCAGTGGTTGCTTTCCGCTGGGAGACCCAAGGCAGTCCTCCTCCACGGTGTGTGGCAAGGATCGGGCGCCTACACAGCTGTTGTGAAGCAGGGTGGAAGTCCTCTCGACATCGCCGGTCTAAATCGCCAGGGCATCGTTGGACCTCAGGTAGTCGGAATTCAGATCACCAACCACGGACGCGCGCCGGTCACGGTCGTGCGAGTCACACTCCGTGCTCGCGGCGGGACCTTGTCGTTGGTCCCACTCACCGAGCTTCTTGGCCCAAGCCTGCCGCATCGCCTCGAGCCCGGGACCAATTCCATTTGGTACGTGGACGCCTCCAACGCGATCACACTTGCCGAGAGTTCCCGAGACGTCCTGCACCAAAAGGTTTCTGGGGTCTATATGACCGCTGAACTCGGTACCGGCAAGGAGATACGTACGCCGCAAACTCTCGGCGCGTAGAGACCTTCCCTTCGTCGTAGGTAGGCTTGAACACGGCGCATTGTTCGCGTAGTCGTAATAGAGGCCAGCGGCTCCCGCCCGTAGGTCAGCAGAGACAGCGCCCAGCTACACCCGCTGCTTCGCTCCGGTCGGGTCGCTGCCGTCATCGACGAACGGCGACTACGAAGTGGCCCTGAACGAACTCGTCGAGGTCCCGCCGTCGAATTCGCACAAGGCGACCAACTTTGACGAAAGGCAGCCGTCGCTCATGGGTGAGGCGCCGAATGAAGTGACCGGTGACGTTCAGGTAGTCGGCAGCCTGATCCAACGTGAGCAGATCTCCACTAGACGAATGACGCGGGGTGGCGGACCGGCGCCTGGTAGTCGTGCGATCGAGCTGGTCCATGTCTGGCCCTCCTGATCTCGAGCCGCTCGGATCAGTTCCGAGTGCGGCCTAGCGGCGCTCTACCGCTCGTACCCTCTCAACGACGTGACCCCCTCGGTGCCGCGCAAGTTTCCTCATTTGAGCAGCTGCGGATGGCCGCTGGGGCTATCGAAGGACGGCCGCACGGGCCATGTCGTGCCCCCAACGTGCCCCGAAAAGGGCACGAAAGGGCAGTTGGGGGCACGGATGAGCATTGTCGAGTGCTAGGGTGTGGGCATGAAAAACCCTTGTATTCCAACGATTCTTGGTTGAGCGGGTGACGGGAATCGAACCCGCACTGTCAGCTTGGGAAGCTGATGTTCTGCCATTGAACTACACCCGCGGAACGGCCTGATTATGCCGCAACCTGCTGATGAGCTTGCCCACCTCCCACAGCACGAGCAGCAACACGGCCGCCGAGGCGCCGTAGAGCCACTGGCGGCTGTTCAGCTCAGAGGTCCCGAGGAACGAGGTCAGCGTGCCTCCCCTGGCGATGAAGATGGCGAGCACGACCTCGACGAGCAGGGTGAGGTTGAGCGCCGTGTTGTCGAACGTCTCCCTGCGGAAGATCGACGCCTTCTCGTCGCGGCACTCGAACGCGGCGACGACGAGCATGAGCGAGAAGGCAACCAGGCCGATCGTGCTGCCGATTCCGAGGTTGTAGTGGTCCTCGCCGATGATGATGAGCGTGTTGATCGCGATCGACATGAACAGCCCGACGAGGCCGACCGTGATCACTACGGCCGGGCTCATGATCGATGCCGCCCTGGGCCGCGGCAGGCGCGCCATGAGTCCGGGCGTCTCCTTGTCGAGTCCTAGGCCGATGCCGACGGGGGCGGTGATGACGAAGTTGATCCACAGGATCTGCGTCGCGGTGAAGGGCTGGCCGCCGGCGATGTTGAGGATGCTGGCCATGAGGAACGTGACCACGTAGGTGACGAGAGCGACGAGCATGAAGCGGATGTACTTGAGCATGTTGTCGTAGAGCTTGCGTCCTTCCGATACCGCTCGGACGATCGTCGCGAAGTTGTCGTCGGTGAGGATCATGCGGCTCGCGTTCTTCGCCACCTGCGTGCCCGTTCCCATGGCGATGCCGATGTCGGCGGACTTGATCGCCGGGGCGTCGTTGACGCCGTCGCCGGTCATGGCGACCACGTCGCCCTTCTTGCGCAGGGTCTCGACCATGAGCACCTTGTGCTCGGGGGCCACGCGACCGACGACGCCTATGCCGTCGATGCGCCGCAGGCGCTCCTCCTCGCTCAGGGCGGCGAAGTCGGTGCCGAGGATCGCCTCCCCCTCGATGCCGAGCTGCTTGGCAACGGCGGCGCCGGTGATGACGTCGTCCCCGGTGACCATCCGGACGCGGATGTTGGCCTCCTGCGCCGACCTCACGGCATCCAGGGACTCCGGTCGCGGCGGGTCGATCATGCCGACCAGCGCCGTCAGCTGCAGTTCGGTGACCATCGACAGCAGGTCGCCGGTGGGATCGAAATTGGCCTTCGGGATGTCCTTGGTCGCGGCCGCCATGATCCGCAGGCCTTCGCCGCCGAGGCGCTCCATCTCCGCGTTGGCCCGGGTGTTGGAGTCGTCGGTCCACGGGACGGACTCGCCCTTCGCGAGCGCGGTCGAGGCCCTCGCGATGACCGCAGGTGCTGCGCCCTTGATGAACACGCGCACGATCGGATTGCCGGCGTCGTCCTTCGCCTCGCAGAAGGTGGCCATGAGCTTGTAGGTCGGGTCGAAGGGCAGCGTGGCCAGCTTCGGGTAGGCCGCCTGCGTTCCCTCGGTGTCGACCTTCGCCTTGTGGCCCAGGACGAGGAGCGCGCCCTCGGTCGGGTCGCCCACGACCTTGCCGTTCACGAGCTTCGCGTCGTTCGCGATGAGGAACGGGAGGATGGCCGCCTCGATCGTGTTGGAGTTCCCGGCGGTGTGGGTGACCTCGCCCTCGAGCCCGTAGCCCATGCCGCTGATCGCGAAGCGGTCCGTGGGGTCGATGACCTCGACGACGGTGACCTGGTTCATGGTCAGCGTTCCGGTCTTGTCGGAGTTGATGGCCGACGTCGACCCGAGCGTCTCGACCGAGTCGAGGCTCTTCACGACCGCTCCGTGGGCGGCGAGCTGCGTGGCACCGGTCGACAAGATGACCTGCAGGACCGTCGGCATCGCCATCGGGACGGCTGCCAGTGCGAGCGCGATCGCCGTGGTGAAGATGACCTGCTTGTCCTCGCCGCGGGAGATGCCCAGCGCGAACATCACGATGATGGTCAGACCGGCCGCGCCCGCGATCCACAGCGTGAGCGTGTCGAGCTGCTTGGTCAGCGGGGTCTTCGTCGTCGGCGTCGACTTCAGCATCCCAGAGATCGCGCCGACGGCGGTGTCGGCGCCGGTGCCCGTGACGATCATGACGCCGCTGCCATGCGTGACGGGCGTGTTCATGAACGCCATGTTGGGCTGGTCGCCGATGACCGGGCTCTCGTCGGTGATCGCGTCGGAACTCTTCGATGCGGGCACGCTCTCGCCCGTCAGCGCGGACTCGTCGATCTGCAGGGACGTCGCACTGATGATGCGTCCGTCGGCGCAGACGTCATCGCCGGCATTGAGCAGGACTACATCGCCGACCACCACCTGGTCGGCGTCCACCTTCACCTCGGTGCCATCGCGCCGCACGCGAGCGCTGTTCTTGAGCATCGACTGCAGGGCGTTCATGGCGCTCTCGGCCTTGCCCTGCTGGCGCATGCCGCCAAGGGCGTTGAGCGCCGTGATGAGCAGGACCGCGAGCCCGGTCGTGATCTCGCCGACGGCCATCGAGGCGAGCGCTGCCACCACGAGGATGATCTGCATGTAGCTCTTGTATTGCGCGACGAACAACTGCCAGGCCGGTGGCGTGGCCTCGGCCGGGAGCGCATTCGGCCCGTTCTTCTTCAGCTGGTCTGCGGCCCGCGCGGCCGACAGGCCCTTCGCCGGGTCGACGTCCAGCTTCGTCGCGACATCGGTCGCGGACAGGGCGAACCACCGCGTCGAGGGCAGCGCGTTCTCGCTCATCGTGGGACTCCTGCGTGACTAGAAGGGCGTCGGGATGCGGTGGGCCCGCAGTTCCGGCTCGACGTATCCGCCGGCCGATGGTTCCTTGGGCATGCGGACCTCGGGAGCCGGAGGAGGATCGTACGGAATCTTGCTCAGCAGGTGGGTGATGATGTTGAGCCGTCCGCGCTTCTTGTCGTCGTTGTCGACAACGAACCATGGAGCCCACTCGGTGTGGGTCGCCTCGAACATCGCGTCGCGCGCCCGGCAGTAGTCGTAGTGCCGGCTGTAGGACTTGAGGTCGGTCGGAGAGAGTTTCCAGATCTTGCGGGGGTCCTCGATTCGATCGGATAGTCGCCGGGTCTGCTCGTCGACGCCGACATTGAGCCAGTACTTCAGCAGGATGATCCCGTTGTCGACCATCGCCTTCTCCACGAGCGGGGTCTGGGCGAGGAACGTCTTGGTCTCCTCCGGCGTGCAGTAGCCCATGACGAGCTCAACGCCCGCGCGGTTGTACCAACTGCGGTCGAAGATCGCGACCTCGCCGCCGGCGGGGAAGTTGGTGATGTAGCGCTGGACGTACATCTGCGACTTCTCGCGCTCCGTCGGGGCGGCCAGCGCGATGTGTTTGAACACGCGCGGACTCGTGCGCTCGGTGATGCGCTGGATCGTGCCGCCCTTGCCGGCCGAGTCCAGGCCCTCGAAGACGATGCACACGCGCGCGCCGGTGGACTTGACCCACTCCTGCATCGCGACAAGTTCGCCCTGCAGGTGGCGAATCTGCTTCTCGTACTCCTTGGAGGTCATCTTCGGGCGCGCGACGTCGGCCTCAACGACCTCGTCGTGCTTCTTCTTCGTCTTGTGCTTCTTGCCCATGGCCCCGATCCCTTCCTCGCCGACATGCTTCCACGCCTGAGGGGTCTAATGCAGGGCAAGCCAATCAACGGTCGCGCCGGCCTCGGCGCCGCCGAAGGGAATGACGGCGAAGCCGGTCGATGCAGCCACGCCGCGCAGCATCGCCGGACCGGTGTGGGGGGCGGGGTGGAAGCCGTCGACATCGATGCTGCCCGCGACGAGCCCCTGCCGGTCGGCGATACCGCTGATATCGACCGCGAGGCGAGTGGCGGCGAGGGCTCGCGGTCGCCGTCCGAGCTGGGCATCGATCAGCGGCATGCCGAGAGTGAGCAGAGCGACGACCGCGGCCTGCGGATTGCCGGGCAGCGCGACGAGCGGCCGGTCACCGACCACTGCGAGCAGCATCGGATGGCCGGGGCGCACGGCAACCTCGTCGACGACAAGCCGTCCGCCGGCGTCCTCGATCGCCGCGCGCAGGAAGTCGCGCGGGCCTGCGGCCGTGCTCCCGGTGGTGATGATGAGGTCGCCCGTCGTCGCGGTGATCGCATCGCGGAGCAGCGCGATCGAGTCGGGCACCTTGATGCTGCTCGCGATCTCCGCTCCCGCTCGGGTGAGCCAGGCCGGGACCTGCGGGCCCATCGCGTCGCGCACCCGACCGACTCGGGGAACACCCGATGACTGGATCTCGTCGCCGAGGACGAGCAGGTCGACTCGCGGCCTGGCGACCACGGTGACGGTGTCGTGGCCGGATGCGGCGAGGAGCCCGAGCAGGGTGGGCGACAGCTCCGTGCCCGCGTCGGCGAGCAGGTCACCGACGCGGCACTCCTCGCCCGCCGGGCGGATGTCGGTCAGACTCACCGGGCCGGTGAGACCGGTCCCGAACAGGATGCCGACCTCCGAGCGGACGATGCCGTCGGTGCCCGAGGGCACGGGCGCTCCGGTGGCGATGCGCACCGCCTCGCCCGGGTGGAGCTGCGAGGGCAGGGTGTCGCCGGCGTGCACGGCGCCGATGACCTCCCAGGGCTCATCGCCGCGCACGGCCCAGCCGTCCATGGCGGAGGCGTCGAAGCCGGGGAGGTCGACAAGGGCGTTGACCGGCTCGGCGACGACGCGGCGATCGGCGTCCGCCACCGGAATGGCGTGCGTGCCGAGTCGGTGACCCAGGCCGGTCGCGAGGTCCCGCGCCTGGGCCCAGGTGGCGTTGTGGACGGTGGGTCGCTCGGTCATGCGGTGGGTGGCCATGTCTGGGCGAGCGTCGAGATGCGTGACGCCGCCTCGGCCGGCGACATGCCGTTCGCGACCGCGTAGCCCATCAGATAGGTGGTGACAGGCGCTGCGGGACGCTCGACCGCGTGGGCGGCGTCGCGGGCGACGTCGAGGATCTCGTCGACGTTCACGACGGGACTGATCCCGAGGGCGGCAGATGCCGCGGTAACCCAGTCGTTCACGGCCTCGTCCCCTCGCTGTCGGTGTCGGTCACCGTACGCCGTGCGCGCTCGAGGTCGGCGGCGGTGTCGATGTCCAGGAGCAGCGTCTCGTCCGCGTCGTCAACCTGTAGTTCGCTGATCCTCAGGCAGTCGAGCAGCTGGTGCATCGATCGGCCGCGGACGGGCGCCAGGTCGGCAAGCGCGTCGCGCAGCGGGCCGGTTCGGTACGCGGCGGCCAGCGGCTGCCGCCGCCCTGTCGAGTCAACGGGCACGACCGCGTCGATCGAGGCATCGGCACCGTCGAGTGCGACGAGCAGACGCTCGGCGATTGCGGGCGCGAACGGCATGTCGGCGGCGAGCAGGACGACGACCGGCGTGGACACGAACGCGATCCCGCAGTCGATGCCCGCGACGGGCCCGCCGTCCGGCTCGTCCTCGATCGCCACCACGAGAACCCTCGACGTGGTCGCGGGAGGTGGTCCGACGACGATGCAGGTCACGTCATGCGGAATGGCGCCAGCCACGTGCTCGAGCAGGGTGTGATCGCCTACGACGGCGCGTGTCTTGTCGTGACCCAGGCGCGTCGATCTCCCGCCGGCCAGGACCAGCGCCGTCCAGTCGTGGCCATCCTCACTCATGGGCCGCGGACACCGTCGTCCTCGCGGGAGTGCCGGCGAGGCGGTCCAGGTGCTCGAGCCAGTCGATGGCCCAGATGGCGGCGACGTAGCCGCGCGCCGACGCGGCATCGACCACGTCGACGGGCTCGGGCAGGGGCGCGCCCTCCAGCGGCACGTCGACGTGGATGGGAGTCGGCGTGTACTCCTTGTCGTCCTCCATCTCGGCGATGACGCCCGCCCAGTGCTCGGCGCTGATGCGCCCGGCCTCGTTGACGGGCGGGATCGTCGACTGTGCAGTCGCGAGGATCGGCGGGTCGGTCGCGAGCAGTCCGAGGATGCGGCTCACCGCGAGCAGCAGGTGGGTAGCGGTGGCCATCGAGGCCCACTGGAGGGCGTCGGCGGCGCCGGTGCCGCGCTGCATGATCGCCATGTCGTAGGTGTCGCTCGCGCGCTGCGACGCGGCGCGCGCCTCGAGTCGGGCGTGCGCGATGCCGCGCTCGTCGACCACCTCCGTCAGCCCGCGAACGGCGAGGGCGAGGAAGTTGGCCGACGCCCGCAGTCCGGTGGCGATCTCGCTGTGGAGCGCGCCGAGCGCGCCGCGCGGCCACATGAGGAAGCCGACAGCGAGCGCCACGACGATGCCAATGATGATGTCCTGGATCCGGATGAGCCCGGTGGTGAGATTCGGCGGCCAGACGATGATGCCGAGCGCGATGAGGATGAAGCCGGAGAACGCCGCCTGGCCCACGGGGAAGCTGATGGCGACGGGTGCCCATGCGGCAAGGAAGACGCCGAGCGGGAGCACGCACCACAGCACGTAGAGATCGGTGCCGACCGCGAAGATGATCGCCGTGCCGATCAGCACGCCGAGAACTGTGCCGACGATCGCGGGGATCGCCAGGCGGCGCGTGCCGGCGCCGTCGTACCGCAGCACCGAGATCACGCCCAGCATCACCCAGAAGCCGTGCTCCAGCCCGGTGAGCTGGACGACGAGGATCGCCAGTGCCAGGCCGATGCCTGTGCGCAGGGCCGTCCGCAGCCACGGCGAGCCGAGGTTGAGGTGAGCGAGCGCGATCGACGACCAGGGCGATCGCGGGATCGGCGGCTCGTGATCGAGCCCTTCGTCCGGTGCGCCGTTGAGCTCACGACCGAGCGCGACCATCTGCTCGCCCATCACCGCCGCCATGCGCAGCAGGTGATCGGCGCGCACCGTGCTGGCGATGGTGCCCGGATCGATGCCCGCCTGTCGGCTGGACAGGACCCAGGCCTCCACTGCCGAGCGGTGGCGCGCCCTGGCCTCGTCGAGTGCGAAGGCGGTGGGGATGACTGTCGGATCGATCGCGGCTCGCGACACCCCATCGAGCGCGTCGGCGAGATCGGCCGCGACCTCCTCGGAGACGTCAAGACGGGTGCTGGCGACCGGAGGCGAGTCGGCGTCGACGGCTCCGCTGAGGAGCAGCGCCGCGCTGTTGACGTGATTGACGAGCAGGGTCAAGGACCGGTCGTGCGAGTTGGCGCCGGAGGGGCGGAACGGGTTGCCGTCATAGGCGGAGTTGAGGCGATCGACGGACGACGTCAGCTCGCCGACCGCGGCGGCCATCCGGGGAATGCTGACGGGCTCGACCCAGACGGCGCGCACGGCAATGGCACCGTGATGGAGGGTGTCGCCGAGCGCGAGGCGGATGACGCCGCGGACGTCGCGCGGAACGATGGTCAGGGCGGCGATCGTGCACACGGTGACGGCGATCCACCAGGCACCGAGATAGTTCGGCACGTTCTCGCGGCCGCCGCCGACCGTGACGGCCACGACGAACGTGAGCATGACTGCCGGCGCACCGACCGCGTACGTCCCGCGCAGCAGGCTGATGAAGGCGATCGCGAACGTGACGACCAGCGTGACGAGCACGGCCGAGACGAGCGTCTGCGATGCGGCCCAGCCGATCACGATGATCGGCGTGCCGACGATGCCGGTGACGACGTAGGCGGTCAGCCGCTTCTGCCAGGTGCCGGCGAAGTCTGCGGTGATGAGCAGCGCGGCCGTGCCGAGGGCGGCGAAGACCGCTCCGACGGTGTCGTCGACGACGTTCAGGGTGATCGCCAGGGCGATGGGCATCGCAATGGCCGCGCGGATGCCGCGACGTAGAGCGATCCGGCCTGGATCGTGGATGGTCAGGGCCACATGCGGACGTTACAGGGCGGGGCGGAAACCGATAGCCTGCGCGCGTGCTGCTCTCCGACCGCGACATCAAGGCCGAGCTCGCTGCCGGGCGCGTCGGGCTCGAGCCCTACGACGAGGCACTCATCCAGCCGTCGAGCATGGACGTGCGCCTGGACCGCTGGTTCCGCGTCTTCGAGAACCACAAGTACCCGCACATCGACCCCAGCATCGAGCAGCCCGACCTCACCCGGCTTATCGAGCCCGAGGGCGACGAGCCGTTCATCCTGCATCCGGGCGAGTTCGTCCTCGGCTCGACGTACGAGGTCGTCACGCTGCCCGACGACATCGCCGGCCGGCTGGAGGGCAAGTCCTCGCTGGGCCGGCTCGGACTGCTGACGCACTCGACTGCGGGCTTCATCGATCCCGGCTTCTCCGGCCACGTCACGCTGGAACTGTCGAACGTCGCGAACCTGCCGATCATGCTGTATCCCGGCATGAAGATCGGGCAGCTGTGCCTGTTCCGCCTCTCCAGCCCGGCCGAGCACCCGTACGGCAGCGAGAAGTACGGCTCGAGGTATCAGGGCCAGCGCGGACCGACTCCGAGCCGTTCGTACGCCAACTTCCACCGCACCCAGATCTGACGGCGGGATCGCTCGTGGGGATGCCAGCCGAGTCCGAGCTCGAGATCCTCACGTACTCGGACTTCGGGATCGGCATCCGGTGGCTGGCGCAGCGGGTCGTCGACGACGACTGGATCCCCGACGCGATTCTCGGGGTGGTGCGCGGCGGTCTGCTCGTCGCCGCGGGACTGGCCTACGCGCTGGACATCAAGGACGTGCGGCACGTCAACGTCGAGTACTACACCGACGCCGGCGAGACGCTGCCCGAGCCGATCCTCATCGGTGACCAGCCGCATCTCGCGGACCTCGTCGGCAAGCGCGTGCTGGTCGCCGACGACGTCGCCGACACCGGCGCCACGCTGCACTTCGTGCGCAAGCTCCTGCCGCCCGGTGCCGAGGTACGAGTGGCGGTCATCTACGAGAAGCCGCATACGACCTACGCACCGGAGATGGCGTGGCGGTCGACCGACCGCTGGATCCGCTTCCCGTGGATACAGGTGCCATCCGTGCGGATCGTCGAGGCCGGGCGCTCGTCCGTCTAGCCAGCCGGTGGCGAGTCGAGGTCGGTGCCGACGGCGACGTCTGCGACCTCGACGAACGTGAGGTCCCGACGCCCGGCGAGGAACCGCCGGGCTCCTTCGTCGCCGGTGGCGACCGCCGACACCTCGGCCCAGTGCCTCCGAGCGAGCTTCACCGGGTGGCCGCGCTCGGTCCCGTAGGTGGCCACGACGATCTCCCCGTCTGCCTCGACAACGCGGCGCACGGCTGCGGATGTCATTCCCGGGAGATCGACCAGAGTGACGACCACCGCGTCGATATCGCCGGCTTCCTGCAACGCGTCGAGTCCTGCTTGCAGCGAGGACCCCATGCCGTCGGGCCAGTTCGCGTTCACAACGACCTCGGCGTTCGACACCTCGCCCACCCACGCGCCAAGCACGACGACGATCGGGTTGCATCCCGCGTCGCGCAGGCATCGCACGGATCGGTCGACCAGGCGCTCGCCGTCGACGACGACCGGTGCCTTCGGTGAACCGAACCGCGTCCCGCCGCCGGCGGCGAGGACCAGTCCCGCAGTGGTCACCGAGGAGCGCCGGGGTGGATCGGCCCGACGGTGCTGGCCAACCCCTCACCGCTTCCGCCCCACCGCGCCTGGACGATCTCCGCGGCGATCGAGATCGCCGTCTCCTCGGGTGTTCGCGCGCCGAGGTCCAGTCCGATCGGCGAATGCAGCCTCGCCAGCTCGGCGTCGGTGACGCCCGCCTCCTTCAGCCGGACCAGCCGGTCCTCGTGGGTTCTGCGCGACCCCATCGCTCCTACGTAGCCCGCATCGGTTCGCAATGCGACAGCGAGTGCGGGAACGTCGAACTTGGGATCGTGGGTGAGCACGGCGATGACGGTTCGCGAGTCGACGTGCTGCGATGCGAGCCATCGGTGCGGCCAGTCCACGACGACCTCGTCGGCGTCGGGGAACCGCTTCGTCGTCGCGAACACCGCGCGGGCATCGCAGACAGTCACGCGGTAGCCGAGCAGCTTGCCGACGCGAACCAGCGCGGCCGAGAAGTCGACGGCTCCGAAGATGAGCATCTGCGCGGGCGGCGCGAACGACGAGACGAACACGTCAAGGCCCTCGTCGAGGCGCTCGCCCTCGGGGCCGTAGTGCAGGAACCCGGTGCGTCCGGCCACGAGCATCCCGAGGGCATCGTCGCGGACGGTGTCGTCGATCCGCGCCGTTCCCAGAGTGCCCTCGGTGCGGTCGGGCCGCACGACCAGGTGTCGTCCCACGTGCGGTCCGGCGGTGATCGTCGCCACGGCGACGGGCTCGTCGGCCTCGACGCTGCGCACGATGTCGTCGAGCTCGGGCCAGGACTGGCCGTCCACGCGCTCGACGAAGACCTCGAGGATGCCCCCGCAGGTCAGGCCGACGGTGAGCGCCTCGTCGTCGCTGATGCCGTAGGTCTCGAACCGCGGCAGGCCGTCGGCGATGACCGCCTGGCCGAGCTCGAACACGGCGCCCTCGACGCAGCCTCCGCTGACGGAGCCGACCGCGTCGCCCAGATCGGACACGAGCATCGACGCGCCCGCGGGGCGTGGGGCCGACTGCCACGTACGTACGACGGTGGCCATCGCGGCTATGCCACCGCGTCGACGGATCTCCGCCAGCTCCGTGAGCACCTCGCGCACCGGGTGCCTCCTTGGCTTGGTTGCTGGCGCCGTCCCTGAGAACAGGGTCAATAATGGCCCGATGGGCGAGATCCGGTTGGTCGAGGTCACCGACCAGCCCCTTGACCGAATCGCGATGGAGAGCCTCGTCGCCGATGATCGCGCCGGAGCCGTCGTCACGTTCAGCGGCAACGTGCGCGAGCACGACCATGGTCGCGCCGTCTCCTCGCTGACCTACGAGGGTCATCCCACCGCGCAGGCGATGCTCGCCGAGGTGGCCAAGGAGATCGACTCGCGCTTCGAGCTCGTCGCCCTCGCCGTTGCCCATCGGGTCGGTGCGCTCGCGATCGGCGATGCTGCCCTTGTCGCTGTTGTCGGGTCTGCCCACCGCGGAGAGGCCTTCGCCGCGTGCCAGGCCCTTGTCGATCTCACCAAGGAGCGACTGCCGGTGTGGAAGCACCAGATGTTCACCGACGGCACGGACGAGTGGGTGAACTGCGCGTGACCGCCTTGCCCCTGGTCGATACGTATGGTCGCGTGCATCGCGACCTGCGCGTGTCGGTGACCGATCGTTGCAACCTGCGGTGCACCTACTGCATGCCTCCCGACTTCTCCGACTGGATGCCAGGTGAGCACCTGCTGTCCGTCGACGAGCTGATGACGGTGATCGAGGTCGCGGTCGAGCAGGGCATCACGAACATTCGGCTGACCGGTGGTGAGCCGCTGCTGCGCCCCGACGTGGTCGAGATCGTCAGGCGGATCAACGCGATTGCCTCGCCGCCGCGGATCTCGTTGACATCAAACGGCTTGCGGCTAGTCGACCTCGCGCAGCCGCTTGCCGATGCGGGCCTCGAGCGGGTCAACGTCAGCCTCGACACCCTTGACCGCGAGCGCTTCGCGAAGCTGACCTTCCGAGATCGCTTCGACGACGTGATCGCAGGCATCGAGGCGGCGCAGCGTGCTGGCCTTCGGCCGTTGAAGGTCAACACGCTCCTGATGCGGGGAGTCAACGACGACGAGGCGGTGCCGCTGCTGCGGCATGCGATCGCGAACGACTGGAGCCTGCGCTTCATCGAGCAGATGCCGCTGGACGCGGGGGGCTCGTGGGAGCGCGCGGAGATGATCACGGTCGACGAGATCCACGCGCTGCTGTCAGCGGAGTTCGACCTCGTGCCCGTGCCGAACCGGGGCTCGGCTCCCGCGGAGGAGTTCGTGGTCGATGGCGGACCGGCCACGGTCGGCATCATCGCCAGCGTGTCCAAGCCGTTCTGCGCGGCGTGCGACCGGCTGCGCCTGACCGCCGACGGACAGATCCGCAACTGCCTGTTCGCCCGCGACGAGACCGATGTGCGGGCGACGCTGCGCGACGCGTCGATCTCCGAGGCTGAGCGCCGCGAGCGGATCGCGGGATTGTTCGCGTCGTCCGTGCTGGCGAAGCTGCCCGGCCACGGCATCAACGACCCGTCGTTCATCCAGCCCGACCGCCCCATGAGCGCCATCGGCGGCTAACTCCAGAATTGAACCGCCTCCCGGGTCAAATCGGTGTTCTGGGGGCGATTCGGGGCGCATTCTGCGGATTTGGCCCGGGAGGCGGTTCAAATCCGGTGGGGGTTTAGCCGCCGGCGAAGGGTGGGAGGACGTCGACCCGGCTGCCGGGTGACACGACCGCGCTCAGGTCGCGGGCCGAGATCTCGTCGACCAGGTAGCTGCAGCGGGGCCGAACGGCCGCGAACTGCGGATAAGCGGACTCCAGGGATTCGAGGATCTCGTCCAGTGATCCCGCTGGCATCGTGACGACTGACGCACCGACCGCGGCGCGCGCTGCTGCGAAGAGGTGCACCTCGACCTCGCCTGCGCTCACCCGGCGAAGGCTACGCGCCGTGCGGCCATCGCCGTAGGGTGGCGCCATGACGCAGGCCGAGGGCGAGCTCACCCATCTCAACGAGCGTGGCGAGGCTCGCATGGTCGACGTCACCGGCAAGGACGTCACGACTCGGTCGGCCACCGCGCGCAGTCGCGTCAGCATCTCCGCTGAGGTCGCGGGTCTGCTGCGCAGCGGCGGACTGCCGAAGGGCGACGCGCTCGCCGTCGCGCGCATCGCGGCGATCCAGGCCACCAAGCGCACGCCCGATCTCATTCCGCTGTGCCACCCAATCGCTGTCCACGGAGTTGATGTCGACGTGACCGTTGTCGACGAGGGTCCGTACGTGGAGATCGTCGCGACCGTGCGCACTGCCGACCGAACCGGCGTGGAGATGGAGGCGTTGACCGCCGCGGCAGTCGGTGGGCTCACCATCATCGACATGGTCAAGGGCCGTGATCGCACCGCAGCCATCAGCGAAGTCGTGCTCCTCGAGAAACTCGGCGGCCGGTCCGGACACTGGGTGCGCGAGCAATGACCGACGCTCCTCGTCGCGCGCTGGTCATCACCGCCTCGACCCGCGCAGCGGCCGGAACCTGGCAGGACGCCTCGGGCCCTGTGGTCGTCGAAGCACTCGCCGCACTCGGCCTTGCGGTCGACGGACCTGTTGTCGTGGCCGACGGAGAGCCCGTATTCACCGCGCTTCTTGACGGCGTTGCTGCCGACGTCGACCTGATCATCACGACCGGCGGCACCGGTCACACTCCGACGGACCTCACTCCGGAGATGACCCGACGGGTGATCGATCGCGAGTCGCCGGGACTGGCCGAGATGGTCCGCTCCTATGGCGTCGCGCAGGGCATTCCCACGGCGGTGCTCTCCCGCGGGATTGCCGGCATCGCGGGCACGACCTTGATCATCAACCTGCCGGGCTCCACTGGCGGCGCTCGAGACGGCGTGGCCGCGCTCGCTCCCGTGCTGCTTCATGCGCTCGACCAGGTGCGCGGCAGCGACCACCCGCGCACCTAGCAGGCCGACGCGACCCGAATCGTCGTCAAATGAGCTAGATCAGACCGACTTCACGACAGTTCAGGTCGCGTCGGCTAGCGCTTGCTGGCCTGCAGGAGCAGCGTCGCCACGTCGACGACCTGCACGCCCGCGGCGACTCCCTCGGACTGCCGGCTGGTCACTGCGTCGTTGAGCATGACCGAGCAGAACGGGCAGGCCACCGCGATCGTGCTGGCGCCGGTGCCGATGGCCTCGTCGCCGCGGTTCTTGTTGACCTGGGTGCCGATCTTCTCCTCCATCCACATGCGCGCGCCGCCGGCGCCGCAGCAGAAGGACTTGTCGGCAGTGCGGCCCATCTCGATCTTCGTGGCGCCGGTCGACTCGATGAGGTCGCGCGGCGGGAGGTAGATGTCGTTGTGACGGCCCAGGTAGCAGGGGTCGTGGTACGTGACGGACTGGCCCTCGGCGCCGGCGTTCGAGTCGGCGACCGGGGTGAGACGCCCGGCCTTGACCAGCTCGTTCAGGAGCTGGGTGTGGTGGACGACCTCGTATTTGCCGCCGAGCTGCGGGTACTCGCGCTTGAGGGTGTTGAGGCAGTGCGGGCAGGTGACGACGATCTTGGTCGCCTTGATCTCGTTGAGGACCTCGACGTTCTGCATCGCCTGCATCTGGAACAAGAACTCGTTGCCCGCACGTCGCGCGGGATCACCGGTGCAGGTCTCGCCCTCGCCGAGGACCATGAACCTCACGCCCGCGATGTTGAGCAGCTCGGCGACGGCCTTCGTGGTGCGCTTCGCGCGGTCCTCGAACGCACCGGCGCAGCCGACCCAGAACAGGTAGTCGACATCGGCCGGGATCTCGTCCTCGCCGTTGGCGCCGAACACCTCGACCTCGAAGTCGACCTCGGTGATCCAGGCGTTGCGGTCGGAGGCGTTCATGCCCCACGGGTTGCCCTTGTTCTCGACGTTCTTGAACATGCCGTTGAGTTCGCTGGGGAACTCGGTGGCGATCATGACCTGGTAGCGGCGCATGTCGACGAAGTGGTCGATGTGCTCGATGTCGACGGGGCACTGGTTCACGCACGCCCCGCACATCGTGCACGACCACAATGCGTCCTCATCGATGATCGGCAGCTCGGCACCCGTGGTGCGGTGTCCGTCGAACGTGTAGCCGTCGTCAGCAGAGTGGTCGCTGCCGTCGCGCGGACCGATGAAGGGTCGCTCGACCTCGGCGCGTACCTCGGCGCTGACGGCGGCGAGTGCCTCCTCGTGCATCTCGCCGAGTCCGGGGTGCTTGCCCTCGGCCGCGAGCAGGTACGGAGCCTGCGTGAACATCGTGTCGCGCAGGTTCATGATCATGAGCTTGGGAGACAACGGCTTTCCCGTGTTCCACGCCGGGCACTGCGACTGGCAGCGGCCGCACTCGGTGCACGACATGAAGTCGAGGTTGTTCTTCCAGGTGAAGTCGCCGATGTGACCCTTGCCGAATGTCGCGTCGTCGGGCGGATCCTCGAAGTTGACCGGCTCGCCGTTGTAGTAGATCGGCAGCAGCGGGCCGAGGGCGTTGGGACGACGCGAGGTGTAGACGTTGATCGGTGCGGCACCGATGTGCAGGTGCTTGGAGTTCAGCACGATCAGCAGGAAGGCAACGACGACGCCGATCTGCAGCCAGATGCCAACGGTCTCGACCCACTCCAGCTGCGCGTCGGTGAGCCCGGACATCAGCGACCCGACCCAGTCGGAGACGAAGGCGCCGCTCTCGAAGGGGAGGTTGCCCAGGGCCGACTGTGCGCCGCGGTACAAGAACAGCGTCCACACGACGTTGAAGATCATGAACAAGATCAGCCACGCACCCTTGGTGTGCGAGCCGAAGAAGCGCGACATCCGGCCGTGGGTCGCCGGGTTGTTCGTCAGTCGCAGGATCGCGAAGATCGCGATACCGACGAGGACCAGCAGGCCGAAGAGATCTTCGGCGAAGCCGACAATCGGCCACGTGCCGACGATCGGCACCCCGAAGTCGGAGATGAACAGCGCTCCGTACGCCTCGAGGATGGTGAGTCCCAGGACGAGGAATCCCCAGAACGCGAAGACGTGCGCAAGGCCCGGGATCGTCCACTTGAGCAGCTTGCGCTGGCCGAGGACCTCGGTCGCCTCAGCGGTGACGCGGGCGGTCGGATCGATGAGCCGGCCGACGGCGGGCTTGCCCGAGCGGACCAGCTTGGCCAAGAACCACAGCCGCCTGCCCGCGAAGGACAGGACGGCAACGGTGATGGCTATGCCCACGACCGCGCGGATGATCATGTGCGTTTCCACGTTACGAGACTATCTGCCGCCCTGCATCAGGCGAGTCGAAGTTGCCCGACCACTATGTGACCTGCGTCAAGTTCGGGAGCCAGGAATCGGTCGGGTCCGACTCCGGGCACCGACTCCCGAAGCAGCGCGATGACCTCGGCCGTCGAAGGTGCGGATTCGAGCGGGGCCCGCATCTCGATGGCACGGGCGGCCGTGATGAGCTCGATGGCCAGGATGCTGGTCAGGTTCGTGACGACGGTGCGCAGCTTTCGCGCCGCGTGCCAGCCCATCGAGACGTGGTCCTCCTGCATGGCCGAACTGGGGATCGAGTCGACGCTGGCAGGCACCGCGAGCCGCTTGTTCTCGCTGACCAGCCCGGCCTGGGTGTACTGGGCGATCATCAGCCCCGAGTCCACGCCCGGGTCGTCCGCGAGGAAGGGCGGCAGTCCGTGGGAGCGGTTCTTGTCCAGCATCCGGTCGGTCCGCCGCTCGGCCATCGAGCCGAGGTCGGCGGCGGCGATGGCGAGGAAGTCGAGCACGTAGCCGACAGGAGCGCCGTGGAAGTTGCCGTTGCTCGACACGGTTCCGTCGTCGAGCACGACCGGATTGTCGACGGTCGCGCGCAACTCGCGCTCCGCGACGTTGCGCGCGTGCGTGATGGTGTCGCGCACGGCGCCGGTGACCTGGGGTGAGCAGCGCAAGGAGTACGCGTCCTGGACGCGGTCGTCGCCTTCCTTATGGGACGCGACGATTCCCGAGCCCGCAAGGTGACGGAGGATGTTCGCGGCCGACACGGCCTGGCCAGGATGCGGTCGCAGCGGCAGGTGCAGTTCGGCTCGATAGACCTGATCGGTGCCCATCAGTCCCTCGACGCTCATCGCCGTCGTCAGGTCGGCGACATCGCACAGATGCTCGAGGTCGGCGATCGCCATGATGAGCATCCCGAGCATGCCGTCGGTTCCGTTGATGAGGGCCAGGCCCTCCTTCTCCTGCAGTTCGACCGGCTCGATGCCCGCCTCCGCAAGGAGTTCTGGCACGGGCCGCTCGATGCCGTCGCGGTCGGTTGCCCTGCCCTCACCCATCAGCACCAAAGCGCAATGCGCGAGCGGTGCGAGGTCACCGCTACACCCGAGGGATCCGTACTCGTGCACGACGGGAGTAATCCCGGCGTTCAGCAGTGCGGCAATGGTGTCCGCGACGACGGGGCGGATTCCCGTGCGGCCGCTCGCGAGGGTCTTCAGGCGCAGCAGCATCAGTGCTCGCACTACCTCGCGCTCCACCGGTGCGCCCATTCCCGCCGCGTGCGACCTGATGAGCGATCGCTGCAGCTGGCGTCGATCCTCCGGGGCGATGTGCCGATTGGCGAGCGCACCGAACCCGGTCGACACGCCGTAGACCGGCACGGGCGACGCGGCAAGCGCCTCGATCTGCCGTCTGCTCGCCGTCATCGCTGCGCGTGCCGATTCGGAGATCTCCACGCGGGCGTCCCCGCGGGCTATGGCGAGGACATCGTCGAACGTCATGCCGCTCGTGTCGATCAGCACGGCGCCGTCGTCGCTCATGAGTCGACTCTAGGGGTGTGTCGTGCCGACCAGACGCGGTCAATCAGATCCACTCCGGGCCGGTAAGCGAGGTGAGAATGGCTGGGAGCGTTGAGGCTGACGAGATCCGCGCGAGCATCAACCCGAATGCTTCCGACGTCCGTTCGGCGCAGTGCCCGTGCCCCTCCCGCTGTTGCGGACCAGACCGCCTCGTCGGGAGACAGATGCATGTCCCGAACACCGACGGCGATGCAGAACGGCATGCTCGTGGTGTAGCTCGAGCCGGGATTGCAGTCGGTGGCCAGCGCCACTGTCACGCCGGCCTCAATCATGCGACGGGCGTCCGGGTACGGCGAGCGGGTCGAGAACTCGGCCCCCGGCAGCAGTGTTGCGACAGTCGAGCTTCCCGCCAATGCTGCGAGGTCGTCGTCGCTCGCGTACGTGCAGTGGTCGGCGGATGCTGCATCGACCTCAACAGCGACGCGGATGCCGTCACCGGGCTGCAGCTGATTGGCGTGAATGCGGGGCACAAGTCCGGCGGCCTTGCCCGCAAGGAGGATCGCCCGCGCCTGGTCCGCGTCGAACGCGCCGCGATCGCAGAACACGTCGATCCATCGTGAGTGCGGAGCGCAGGCGGTGAGCATTGCGCCGATGACGAGGTCGACATAGTCGTCGGGGCGCCCGGAGAACTCCTCGGGCACGACGTGCGCGCCGAGGTACGTGGTCTCGTCGGTGAACTCTCGAGCGATGCGCAGCGCGCGTACCTCGTCGTCGATGGTCAGCCCGTAGCCGGACTTCGCCTCGAACGTGGTCGTGCCGCTCGCGTGGAACTCGCCGGATAGAGCGCGTGTCCTCGCGCGCAGCACCGCGTCGCTCGCCGCTCGAGTCGCCGCGACGGTCGTGCGGATGCCACCCGATTCGTATGACTCCCCGCGCATTCGAGCGCTGAACTCGTCTGCGCGATCTCCGGCGAACACCGGGTGCGCATGGCTGTCGACGAAGCCAGGCAGGACGCAGCGACCGAGGAGGTCGATGCGGTTGTCCGCGTCGCCGCAGTCGCTCTCCGTGCCGACCCACGTGATGATCCCGTCGTCGACGACGACCGCAGCATCGGCGATCAGCCCGAGTGGCCCGTCGCCGACCGCCGGATCGTTGGTGACCAGCGAGCCGATGCCGACGAGCGCCGTGGTCCCTGCATCCCACTCACGCACCGGCGGTATCCAGCATCGGTACGTGCACGTGCCGCTCGCGCGCGACATCGATAGCCAGGTCGTAGCCGGCGTCGGCGTGGCGGATCACGCCCATGCCCGGATCGTTGGTGAGCACTCGCTCCAGCTTCTGGGCCGCGAGCGGCGTGCCGTCGGCGACGCTGACCTGGCCCGAGTGGATGGAGCGTCCCATGCCGACGCCGCCTCCATGATGAATCGAGACCCACGATGCACCCGACGAGATGTTGATCATCGCGTTCAGCAACGGCCAGTCGGCGATGGCGTCGGACCCGTCGAGCATGGCCTCAGTCTCGCGGTACGGCGAGGCGACAGAACCGCAGTCGAGGTGGTCGCGTCCGATGACGATCGGTGCGCTGACCTCTCCGCGCGCGACGAGGTCGTTGAACGCGAGCCCGGCCTTGTCTCGTTCGCCGTAGCCGAGCCAGCAGATGCGGGCGGGAAGCCCTTGGAACGCCACGCGATCCTGGGCCATGGTGATCCAGCGGCGCAGGTGATCGTTGTCGGGGAACAACTCGAGCACGGCCTGATCGGTGCGATAGATGTCCTTCGGGTCTCCGGACAGCGCCACCCAGCGGAACGGTCCCTTGCCCTCGCAGAAGAGGGGCCGGATGTAGGCGGGGACGAAGCCGGGGAATGCGAACGCGCGTTCGTAGCCGCCCTTGCGGGCCTCGTCGCGAATCGAGTTCCCGTAGTCGAAGACCTCGGCGCCCTTGTCCATGAAACCGACCATGGCCTCGACGTGCGTGGCCATCGACGCCTGCGCGCGCTCGGTGAACTCCTCGGGCTTGCGATCGGCGTAGTCCCGCGCGTCATCGATGTCGATGCCCTCGGGGATGTAGTAGAGCGGATCGTGCGCGGACGTCTGGTCGGTGACGATGTCGATCTCCACGTCGCGCCGCAGCAGCTCGGGCAGGAGCGTCGCCGCATTGCCAACCAGTCCGACCGAGACCGCTCGTCGCGCCGCCTTCGCAGCGAGCACGCGTTCGATCGCATCGTCGAGATCGTCAGCTATCTCGTCGAGGTACCGCGTCTCGACCCGACGGCGCAATCTCGTCGGATCGACGTCGATCATGAGGCAGACGCCCTCGTTCATGGTGACGGCCAGGGGCTGCGCGCCGCCCATGCCTCCGCACCCGGCGGTGACGGTCAGAGTGCCGGCGAGCGTTCCCCCGAATCGCTTCTCGGCGACCGCGGCGAAGGTCTCGTACGTGCCCTGCAGGATCCCCTGAGTGCCGATGTAGATCCACGAGCCAGCGGTCATCTGCCCGTACATCGTCAGCCCGAGCTGCTCCAGTCGCCTGAACTCCGGCCACGTGGCCCAGTCGCCGACGAGGTTGGAGTTGGCGAGGATCACGCGCGGTGCCCACTCGTGGGTTTGGAAGACTCCGACCGGCTTGCCGGACTGCACGAGCATCGTCTCGTCGGCGCGCAGGTTGGTCAGGGTGCGGACCATCGCGTCGAAACTGGCCCAGTTCCGCGCCGCCTTGCCCGTCCCGCCGTAGACGACGAGCTCGTCGGGGTGCTCGGCCACGTCGGGGTCGAGGTTGTTCATGAGCATTCGCAGCGCAGCTTCCTGCTGCCAGCCCTGAGCGGTGAGGGTCGTTCCTGTTGCTGCCCGTACCGGGCGAGGGCCAGATGTCATGGGCCAATTCCAGCGAGGTCGAGTTTCGTTGGGAATACGATTCGACGAACAACTGTCTGACATGTCAGATTCAGGGAGCCGATGTCGAACGCCACCGCAGCGACGCGAGCGCTATCCGTGCTGCGCGCTCTGGCGGCGGCACCGGGACCGGTGTCCGCATCCGCATTGGCGCGGCAGCTCGGCCTGCCGCGGTCGTCGACGTACCACCTGCTCGCCGCGATGCAGACGGCCGGCTTCGTCGCCCACTATCCCGAGGATGAGCGCTGGGGGCTCGGCGTCGGAGCTTTCGAGATCGGTGCCGCGTACCTGCGTCACGAGCCGCTCGAGCGATTCGGCCGACCGGTGCTGCACCGGCTGGCGCACGACATCGCGAACCTGGCTTCGGCGGTCGCGCACCTTGGCGTGCTGCACGGCCGGGAGACGTTGTACCTGCTGACCGAGTCACCGCGCAGTCCGGTGACGACGATCGCAGAGGTCGGCGTTCGCCTGCCGGCGTCGCTCACGGCTTCGGGTCGCGCGGTGCTCGCCGAACTCCCCGCCGCCCAGATTCGCGCCCTGTTCCCGTCGAAGGGTGCGTTCGTCGATCGCACGGGCACTGGACCCACCTCGCCTTCGGCTCTGGCCCGACTCCTGTCGACCGAGCGGGCCCGTGGCTGGGCGGAGGAGGACGGGTTCATCGTGCCTGGGTATGCGTCCGTCGCGGTGGCAGCGCGCGACCATTCCGGGCGCCCCGTGGCATCCATCGGGCTAACGTTCAGATCGGATCGCGTCGATCCGAAGGCTCGTGCCGAGCTCGCGAAGCACGCTGCGCGAGCGGCCCGTGACCTGTCAAAGCGAATGGGAGCGCCATGAGCGAGGACTCCGCGTGGCCCCGCGCGAGCGAATGGCTGGCAAACTCCGAAGGTCCGTGTGACGTTGCGGTTATTGGAGTTCCGGCCCATCGCACCTCGATCAGCGCGACCGGTGCGCACGCGACTCCCGCGGCGATCCGCGCGGCGCTCGCGCGCTACTCGACCTACTCGGCGTCCGCAGACGTTGATGTTCGGTCGCTCGTCGCGTTCGATGCGGGCGATGTCCTCGATCCTGACTTCGACGATGGCGAGGCACGGGTCACCGCGCAGGTGGGTCAGCTCGCGCCGACCGCCAGGCTGCTCATCGCCCTCGGCGGCGACAACTCACTGACCTACGGCGTTGCCCTAGGAGTGTGGGGACCGAGGATCGCTTCCGCCGGCCTGGTCACTCTCGACGCGCATCACGATCTTCGCGACGGCGTCAGCAATGGCTCGCCCGTGCGCCGCCTCGTCGAAGCCGGGCTTTCGGGCCAGCGCGTCGTCCAGATCGGCATCGCCGACTTCTCCAACTCGGCGGAGTACGCCGCACGCGCTCGCGACCTGGGCATCACCGTGATCACCCGCGGCGCGCTGCGGACCCGGCCGATTGCCGACGCCATGGCCGAGGCGCTGGAGATCGCGGCCTCCGCGGGCGGACCTGTCCACGTCGATCTCGACGTCGACGTGTGCGACCGCGCCGTCGTGCCCGGCTGCCCGGCGGCCGCGCCCGGGGGGATCGGTGCGGATGAGTTGCGTCAGGCTGCCTTCCTCGCCGGGGCGCACCGAGCCGTCGAGTCCGTGGACATCGCCGAGATCGACGCGACCGCTGACAGCGCCGACCAGCGCACCGTGCGTCTGGGCGCCCTGCTCCTCCTCGAGGCCGCCGCCGGCCTCGCCTCCCGCTAAACAACCTTCTTCCCCCAGTTGAGTGGCCAGTCGTGGGGGTTCCGAACCGTCTGTGGACCCCCACGACTGGCCACTCAACGGCGTTTGCGGCAGAGTTGATGTGCGCCGAGTTGCATCGAGTAATTGAGTCGGGTAGACTCATAGCATAGTTTTGGACGTACCAACGTCACCGACAAACGAAGGAGCACCACCACCATGGCCCGAGCAGTGGGTATCGACCTGGGCACGACCAACTCGGTCGTCTCGGTTCTTGAGGGCGGCGAACCCGTCGTCATCGCGAACGCCGAAGGCTCACGGACCACCCCGTCCGTCGTCGCCTTCGCGAAGAACGGCGAGGTCCTGGTCGGCGAGGTCGCCAAGCGCCAGGCCGTCACCAACGTCGACCGCACCGTGCGGTCCGTCAAGCGCCACATGGGCACCACGTGGACCGTCGACATCGACGGCAAGCCGTACACGCCGCAGGAGATCAGCGCCCGCACGCTTGGCAAGCTCAAGCGCGACGCCGAGGCCTACCTGGGCGAGAACGTCACCGACGCGGTCATCACCGTGCCGGCCTACTTCAGCGACGCCGAGCGCCAGGCCACCAAGGAGGCCGGCGAGATCGCGGGCCTCAACGTCCTGCGCATCATCAACGAGCCCACTGCGGCCGCACTCGCGTACGGCCTGGACAAGGGCGACGAGGAGCAGACGATTCTCGTGTTCGACCTCGGTGGTGGCACGTTCGACGTGTCGCTGCTGGAGATCGGCGACGGAGTCGTCGAGGTCAAGGCCACCAGCGGTGACAACCATCTCGGTGGCGACGACTGGGACAACAAGGTCGTCGACTGGCTCGTGACCCAGTTCAAGAACGCGCACGGCGTCGACCTGTCCAAGGACAAGATGGCCATGCAGCGCCTGCGTGAGGCAGCGGAGAAGGCGAAGATCGAGCTGTCCAGCTCGATGCAGAGCTCGATCAACCTGCCGTACATCACTGCCAGCGCCGATGGTCCCCTCCACCTGGAGGAGAGCCTGTCGCGTGCGCAGTTCGAGTCACTGACGTCCGATCTGCTCGACCGCACCAAGGCACCGTTCCAGTCCGTGCTCAAGGACGCGGGCATCAGCATCGACAAGATCGATCAGGTCGTCCTGGTCGGCGGCTCGACGCGCATGCCGGCCGTCACCGAGCTGGTGAAGACCGAGACCGGCAAGGAGCCCAACAAGAGCGTGAACCCGGACGAGGTCGTCGCCATCGGCGCCGCACTCCAGGCCGGCGTGCTCAAGGGCGAGGTCAAGGACGTGCTGCTGCTCGACGTGACCCCGCTGTCGCTGGGCATCGAGACCAAGGGCGGCGTCATGACGCGGCTCATCGAGCGCAACACGACCATCCCGACCAAGCGCAGCGAGATCTTCACCACCGCCGACGACAACCAGCCGTCCGTTCTCATCCAGGTTTACCAGGGCGAGCGCGAGATGGCCGCGTACAACAAGCGGCTGGGCACCTTCGAGCTGACCGGCCTCCCGCCGGCACCTCGCGGCGTCCCGCAGGTTGAGGTCACGTTCGACATCGACGCCAACGGCATCGTGCATGTGTCCGCCAAGGACCTCGCGACGCAGAAGGAGCAGTCGATGACGATCTCCGGCGGCTCGGCCCTGAACAAGGACGAGATCGATCGGATGATGCGCGAGGCCGAGCAGCACGCCGAAGAGGACAAGCAGCGTCGTGACGAGGTCGAGGTCCGCAACAGCGCCGAGGCGCTGGTGTACCAGACCGAGAAGTTCCTCGCCGACAACGCCGACAAGGTCCCGGCTGATGCCAAGGCCAATGTCGACGGACCGCTCGATGAACTGAAGAAGGCCATCGAGGCCAACGACATCCCGGCGATGCGTACAGCGACCGACAAGGTCGCCACGGCGAGCCAGGCACTCGGGGCGGCCATGTACGCGGCTGCTCAGGAGGCCGGTGCTGCAGCAGGCGCGGAAGGTGCCGCTGATGCCGAGGCCGACATGTCCGAGGACGACGTCGTCGACGCGGAGATCGTTGATGAGGACGAGACCGAGGACAAGTCCAAGTGACGAACGAGGATCAAGGCTCGCAGGAGTTCGAGCCGACGGGAATCCGGTTCACGGACAAGCGTCGCGTCGACCCTGAGACCAACGAGGTCCGTCAGCCGGCATCCCCGGCTGACGGACCCGATCTCGGGGACGAGTTGACCGTCGACGACATCCTCGATGCGGCGGTCAGCGATGCGGACGCGAAGCTGGCCGAGCTGACGAATGACTTGCAGCGAGTGCACGCGGAGTACGCGAACTACAGGCGACGCGTGGATCGTGATCGTGAGCTCGTTCGCGAGATGGCCGTCAGCGGAGTGCTGTCGGAGTTGCTGCCGATGGTCGACGACGTCGATCGCGCTCGCCAGCACGGCGAGCTCGAGGGCGCGTTCAAGAGCGTCGGCGAGTCACTCGAGGCGGCACTGGCACGCGTCGGGCTCGAGAAGTTCGGCGAGCCTGGCGAGGCATTCGACCCAACGTTCCACGAAGCACTGACCACCGAGGCTCGCGACGAGGTAAACGAACCGACAGTTGTCGCGGTCTACCAGCCGGGCTACCGCTTCGCAGGCCGTGTTCTGCGACCGGCCCGCGTGGCCGTCGCCGGCACCGACTGACGAAAGCAGCACCTGTGAACAAGGACTGGCTCGAGAAGGACTTCTACGCCGTGCTCGGCGTATCGAAGGACGCCACGGCCGACGAGATCAAGAAGAAGTACCGCAAGCTCGCGCGCGAACTCCACCCGGACAAGAACCCGGGCAACAAGGAGTCCGAGGAGCGGTTCAAGGGGGTCTCCGAGGCGTACGACGTGCTGTCCGACGACGCCAAGCGCAAGGAGTACGACGAGGCGCGGTCCCTGTTCAGTGGCGGCGGCTACTCGCGGGGCAACTTCGGTGCCTCGGGCGGCGGCCCCCAGTACAACGTCAACATGGACGACCTGTTCGGCGAGGGAGACACCGGCGGGTTCGGTGACTTCCTCGGCGGCATCTTCAACCGTCGGGGAGGAAACGCCGGGCCCCGCAGTCGGCAGCCGCGTCGCGGCGCCGACCTCGAGAGCTCGCTGACGCTGTCATTCGACGACGCGCTCGACGGCGTCACCGTGCCCCTTCGACTGTCGAGCGACGCACCGTGCTCGAGTTGTCATGGCACCGGCGCCAAGTCCGGCACCGTCCCACGCATGTGCCCGACCTGCGATGGCACCGGGCAGACGACGCGGAACGCCGGCGGCTTCGCGTTCGCCGACCCATGCGTGACCTGCAAGGGTCGCGGACTTTACGTCGACGACCCGTGTCCGACGTGTCATGGCGGCGGGCGCGGACTGAGCACTCGCGTCGTCCAGGCGCGTATACCGGCCGGCGTGAAGAACGGCGCTCGCATCAGGCTCAAGGGCAAGGGTGCCGCGGGCGAGCGGGGTGGCCCCAGCGGCGATCTGCTCGTCGATATCGCCATCGCGCCGCACCCGGTGTTCGCGCGCAAGGTCGACAACATCACCGTCACGGTGCCGGTCACGTTCACCGAGGCGGCACTTGGCGGAGAGATTGCCGTGCCGGTTCCTCGCGGTGGATCGGTCACCGTGAAGCTGCCCGCCGGAACCTCCAATGGACGCACCTTTCGGGTGCGTGGCAAGGGAATCCGACGCAAGGACGGTACCAACGGTGACCTCCTGGTGAGCGTCGACGTCAAGGTCCCCGAGACCTTGACGGACGGAGCACGCGAGGCTCTGCAGCAGTACGCCGATCAGGTGGCCGCAGAGGATCCTCGCCGCGAGCTCTTCGCGCTGGCGGAGGGTGCGCAAGGTCCACGGGTCGCGCCATGACCACCGACCGGCACGCACGGGCGGAGCGGACCGGCTTTCGAGTCGCGGACGAGACTCCCGTGTACGCGATCTCGGTCGCCGCGTCACTGTCCGCGCTGCATCCGCAGACCCTTCGTCAGTACGACCGGCTCGGCCTTGTCGTACCGACGCGGGTCGGCGGCCGCAACCGTCTCTACTCGGCGAACGACATCGCGCGACTGCGCGAGATCGCCGACCTCTCGGCTCAGGGTCTGACTCTCGAAGGGATCCGCCGAGTACTCGAACTGCAAGAAGAGGTGCGCATGCTCCGGACTCGGCTCGCCGAGTTCACCCGCGAGCAGACGTCCACTTCGCTGGTGGTCTGGAGACCACCTCGGACTAGGTAGGTAGACGAATGGATATTCAGTTCACGACCAAGAGCCAGGACGCACTCGGCGCATCCGTGCGCATCGCGGCGTCGAATGGCAACGCGCAGGTTGAGCCGATGCACCTGCTCGACTCCCTGCTGCAGCAGGGCGAGGGCATCGCCACCGCACTGCTGGATGCGGTCGGCGCGAACGTGCCGCTGCTGACCTCGGAGGTTCGTGCGGCAATCCGCGCGCTGCCGTCCGCCAGCGGAGCGAGCGTGTCGGCACCCCAGCTCAGCGCGTCGACGCATCGGGTACTCACGACCGCGGAGTCGGTGGCCAAGGAGCGCGGCGACGAGTTCGTCAGCACCGAGCACCTGCTCATCGCGCTCGCCAAGGACGGCGGCCCCGACGTGATGGCACGCCTGTCCCAGCAGGGCGCCACGCCTGCGGTGCTGATCGAGGCGCTCGCCCGCGTCAAGGGGAGTACGCGCGTCACCACCCAGAACCCCGAGCAGACCTTCCAGGCGCTGGAGAAGTTCGGCATCGACCTCACCGCACGTGCCCGCGAGGGGAAGATCGATCCCGTCATCGGACGCGACGAGGAGGTTCGTCGCACGATCCAGGTGCTGTCCCGCCGCACCAAGAACAACCCGGTGCTCATCGGCGAGCCGGGTGTCGGCAAGACAGCAGTTGTCGAGGGCCTCGCCCGCCGCATCGTCGAGGGCGACGTCCCCACCTCGTTGCAGGGCAAGTCGCTCATCGCCCTCGACCTCGGCGCGATGGTCGCGGGGGCGAAGTACCGCGGCGAGTTCGAGGAGCGACTGAAGGCTGTGCTCGACGAGATCAAGGGCGCCGACGGGCAGATCATCACCTTCATCGACGAACTGCACACCGTGGTCGGCACCGGTGCGAGCGGGGAGTCCGCGATGGATGCGGGCAACATGCTCAAGCCGCTGCTCGCGCGAGGTGAACTGCGCATGATCGGTGCGACGACTCTCGACGAGTACCGCAAGTACATCGAGAAGGACGCGGCCCTCGAGCGCCGCTTCCAGCAGGTCTACGTCAGCCAGCCCTCGGTCGAGGACACGATCGCCATCCTTCGTGGCATCAAGGAGAAGTACGAGGCGCACCACAAGGTTGTCATCTCCGACTCGGCACTAGTCGCCGCCGCGACGCTGTCCGATCGCTACATCACCTCGCGCTTCCTGCCCGACAAGGCCATCGACCTGATGGACGAGGCCGCGTCGCGACTACGCATGGAGATCGACTCCTCACCCGAGGAGATCGACGTGCTGCAGCGTCAGGTGGATCGCCTGCGCATGGAGGAAATGGCGGTCGCCAAGGAGACCGACGAGGCATCGCAGGAACGCCTGGTAAAGATCCGCGCTGAGATCGCCGACAAGGACGAGGAACTCGGCGCGCTGCGCGCGCGCTGGGAGACCGAGAAGAAGGGCCTTGACCGGATCGGCGAGATCAAGGTTCTGATCGACGAGCTTCGGGCGACTGCCGAGCGCGCTCAGCGATCGGGGGACTTCGAGCAGGCATCGCGCATCCTGTATGCGGAGTTGCCGACCTTCGAGGAGGAGCTCGCACGCGTCACCGCCGAGACAAACGAGCGCTCCGCGATGGTCAAGGAGGAGGTCACCGCCGACGACATCGCGCAGGTCGTCGCGGTGTGGACGGGCATCCCGGCCGGCCGTCTGCTCGAGGGTGAGACCGCGAAGCTGCTGCGCATGGAGGCCGAGCTCGGCAAGCGCGTGGTCGGCCAGGACGAGGCCGTTCGCGAGGTCAGCGACGCGGTGCGCCGCGCTCGCGCGGGCATCTCCGACCCGGACCGTCCGACCGGCTCGTTCATGTTCCTAGGACCAACCGGCGTCGGCAAGACCGAGCTCGCCAAGGCGCTGGCCGAGTACCTGTTCGACGACGAGCGCGCGATGGTGCGCATCGACATGAGCGAGTACTCCGAGAAGCACTCGGTCGCTCGACTCGTTGGCGCGCCGCCCGGATACGTCGGCTACGAGGAGGGCGGTCAGCTGACCGAGGCGGTTCGCCGGCGCCCGTACTCAGTCCTGCTTCTCGACGAGGTGGAGAAGGCTCATCCGGAGGTCTTCGACATCCTGCTGCAAGTGCTCGATGACGGCCGCCTCACCGATGGACAAGGACGCACCGTCGACTTCCGCAACGTGATGCTCATCCTCACATCGAATCTCGGATCGTCGTTCCTGGTCGATCTCACGGTTCCCTACGAGGAGCGCAAGGAGCAGGTGCTCGCCCTGGTGCGCCAGCAGTTCCGGCCCGAATTCCTCAACCGCCTCGACGGCGTTGTCACTTTCGAGCCGTTGGACCGCGAGCAGCTCACGCACGTGGCCGATATCCAGCTCGCGCACCTGCAGAAGCGGCTCACCGACAGGCGCATCGCACTGTCCGTCACCGACGCGGCCAAGGCGTGGCTCGTCGATCGCGGCTTCGACCCGATCTACGGTGCGCGGCCGCTGCGGCGGCTCGTTCAGGTTGCCGTCGGCGACAAGCTGGCCAAGGGGATCCTGTCCGGGGACATTCGCGATGGTGACGAGGTGATCGTCGACGCACTCGCCGACGGCAGTGACCTCGTGCTGTCGGCTACTTAGTGAAGAACAGGTCCTCGAACCGATCGCGCAGGGTGCGCTGCTTGACGACGAAGCGCTTGTCCGCCTTGGCGATCTTCTCTGCCGAGTAGAAGCGCTTCGCCCAGAACGAGCCGGGCTTGGCCAGCCGGATCGACCCGACGAGGCCGAACACCGGCAGCGGAAAGCCAAGTAGCCCGGTGACGAGCTTTCCCTTGAGTAGGCAGATGGACGTGTACGTCAGGTGGATCCCGACGATGACGAGGCTCAGCGCGATGCCGAGCTCGTCCGCGGTGCTTGAACTCCAGTCGACGGGCGAGGCGCCGAGCAGCAGCGCGATGCCCAGGGCACCGGCGATGAGCACGGCGTCGATCGACTTGCGTCCCTCCTCGGACCAGTAGACATCGTCGAGGTGCAGCCAGAGCGCGTATTCGTCCAGGGTCAGCGCGGCACCGATGCCGAATGCGACGCCCGCTGCGTTGAGCCAGAAGCCCTCGGGCTGATAGCGAAGCAGTAGTACGCCCACCAGGAGGATGAGCAGGATCCCCCACACCTGGTGGTGGATGTGAACTCCGCCGATGTACACGTCCTTGACCTTCGACGGCTCAGCCTCGGCCGAAGCGCTGGTCGCACGGGCGCGGATCCGGAGCGTGATGGTGCGGGTGATGGTGAACGTGGCGATGAACGCGATGATTGCGAGCAGGGCTGGCAGGCGTCCGGAGTCGAGGATGGTCTCGCGGAGCCAGTCAGCCACGGTCAGATACTCCCGTGCTGCTCGTGCTTCCGCAGTCGAAGCCCCGAGGCGCGCAGGGCCTCGACAACCGCACGTGACGTGACTTCGAGCGCGCCTTCGGCAACGGCTACTGCGCGCGCCTCCTCGGGGATGTCGTAGTGATCGCCCTGGAATCCTCGCTCGGGTATGCCGATCCACTGAGCGAACGCGTGCAGTTCGTCCAGGCTTGTGTCACTGACCATGTGACACCACATCAGGTCGCGCCACGGCCACACGCAGTCGTCGACGAGGATCGCCACCGCTACGCCCGCAACCCGCTCGTCAACCGGTCGAGAGCCTCAGTCAGGACCTCTGTCTTCTTGCAGAACGCCCACCGCACATACGGCGCACCGATCGACGGGTCATCGCAGAAGACCTGATGCGGGATGGCAACCACGCCCGCGCGAGAGGGCAGCTCGCGGCAGAACGTAAGTCCGTCGGCGTACCCGAGTGGTCGCACGTCCGTCGTGATGAAGTACGTGCCTTGCGGCGAGATGACGCCGAAGCCGAGGTCGGCAAGACCCCCGCCGAGCAGGTCGCGCTTGAGTTGCAGGTCCCTGCGGAAGTCCTCGAAGTAGGAATCGGGCAGTCCGAGTCCTACCGCCATCGCGTACTGGAATGGTCCGCCGGAGACGTAGGACAGGTGCTGGCGCACGACGCGTACGGCCGCGATGAGCTCCTTCGGCCCGCTGGCCCACCCGACCTTCCACCCCGTGAAGGAGAAGCTCTTGCCGCCCGAGCCGACGGTGATCGTGCGGTCCCACATGCCCGGAAGCGTGCTGATCGGCACGTGCGCGTGCTCGTCGAACCACAGGTGCTCATAGGCCTCGTCGGAGATCACGATCACGTCGTGCTTGATCGCGATGCGCGCGACCTCCGCGAGCTCATCGGGCGTGAACACCACGCCTGTCGGATTGTGCGGGGAGTTCAGGAGGATCACCCGAGTGCGGGATGTGATCGCGGCCTCGAGTGCGACGAGGTCAGGACGCAGGTCCGGTCCGCTCATGGGAACGCCGACGCGCACGCCGCGCGCGAGCGAGATGCCCGCGATGTAGATGTCGAACCATGGCTCGAACACGACGACCTCGTCGCCCTCGTCCACCAACGCGAGGAGGGCGGACTGGATGACCTCCGATGCCCCGGTTCCGACAACGACCTCGGTCACCGGGTCGATGCGTAGCCCGTAGAAGCGTTCCTGGTGCGCCGCGATCGCCTCGCGCAGCAGGGGAAGCCCGTGCGGCGGCGGGTACTGGTTGCCGCGGCCGTCGCGGATGGCCGAGATGACGACGTCCTTCAGCTCATCAGGACCGTCGGTGTCGGGATATCCCTGCCCGAGGTTGATCGCACCGACCTCAAGGGCGAGCGTCGACATCTCGGCGAAGATCGAGACCGAGTGCTCGGTCATGCGCGGGACGAGCGGCGGGCGCCGAACAGACATGATCGAAACCTTAGGCGGTGGTCGGTACGGTGACGCAGTGAGCGATGCCCCGGCGTTCCCGCAGCGCGACCCGGTGGGTCCAGCGTTCTCGGGCATCGACACCGCGGCACGCCGGGTGATCACCGACGTCGTCGCTCCGCACGCCGCCGAAGCCGACTCGTCGGGGGTGCGGCGATCGACGATCGACGCACTGGCTTCCGCGGGACTACTGGGCAGCCCGCTGACCCCGGATGCAGCGCAGCGCGAGCTGGCGGAACTGATCGCCGGAAGCGATGCGTCGACCTGGTTCTGCTGGGTCCAGCACTTCACTCCGTTGCGCATCCTGGAGGCCTCATCACCCTCGCACGAACTGCTGCCCGGGCTTCGGTCCGGAGGATCGCTGGCTGCCGTCGCGTTCGCCCACGTCCGCAGGCCCGGTCCGCCCAATCCGGTCGCGACCAGGACTGCGGAAGGGTGGCGGCTGGATGGGACGCTCGACTGGGTGACGTCGTGGGACATCGCGGACACCGTGATGGTGATGGCCCAGGGCTCAGGTGACGACGCCGGTTCGTTCGTGTGCTGCTTCCTGCCCGCGGGGAGGTCGTCGCAGCAATTGCCTGGCATCGAGGTCGGGCCTCCGCTGGAGCTGCTCGCCATGGGCGGCACATACACCCGACCGGTCCGACTAAACGGCGTGACCGTTCCCGGCGAACTGGTCGGTGCGGTCCTCGATCGTGCCGAGTGGCTCGACAAGGACCTGCGCACCTCAGCCGGCGTGAATCCTGCGGTATTCGGCATCGCTCGGGGCGCGTTGGCCGAACTTGACGCGCTCGGCGAGCAGCGGTCGGACGAGGCGATCGTGATGACTGCGCGTGTTCTCGTCGAGGAGTGCCGGTCGCTTCGCCGACTTTCGTACGACGCGCTCGATGACCCCGGGACGCCGATCGCGCAGCATCTGGCGCTGCGAGCCCGAGCCCTCGATTTCCTCATGCGTGCCACCACTGCGGTCATCGTCGCGCGTGCGGGCGCCGCCATGCGGTCCGGTCAGTCCGCCGAACGACGCGTTCGCGAGGCCCTGTTCATGCAGGTCCAGGCGCAGACGGCGGCATCGCGCCGGGCTTCGTTAGGGCTCCTGACGACGAGGTCCTAGCGCGTCACCTTGACGGCAACCACGGGTGACATCGTCGATCCGTACTGGTTGGTCGCCTGCACGTAGCACAGGTAGCGACCGCGACGAAGTCCGCTCATCGTCACGATTCGCGCGTCGATCGCTACGGACATCTGGGGCTTGGAGGGTGACCGTTGGCAGATGAGGTCGTTGGCGGTGAGGGGTGCGCCGTTGTCCTGACTGGGTGACACCCAGAAGCGCACCTTGCCGCGGCTGGGTTCGGAGTACTTGCGGATGGTGCCCGCGGTCGGCACGGGCACTGGAGTCGCCGCGATGGCGGTAGTGGGTGGCGAGTTGCCCTGTGGGCTGCCGGAGATAGCCGTCACCTGGTACGCGGTTCCATTCGTCAGGCCGACGATCGTGCAGTACGACGGGCTGCCGTCCTTCGTCGGATTGGCGAAGCAGTTGGTCACCACGCCGGTAGCGGGATCCACGGCCGAGGCGGCGAACGTCACGACGCTGCCACCATCGGCGGCTGCGACGAAGGACACGGTCAGGCCCCCCGACACGGGAGTGACAGTGATCGTCGGTGCCACCGTCGGCGGTTTCGCAACAGCGGCATTGTTCTCCGCCAGGAAGGCGTACTCCGCCGAGACGCGCGTGTAGACACCCGGGTAGTTGCTCGCGCAGGCCTCGCCCCAACTGACGATGCCGATGAGGCGCGCCGCGGGACCGTCTCCCTCGACTACCGGTCCGCCCGAGTCACCTTGGCAACTGTCGATGCGCTGACCGGACCCCGTGGTGCCGGCGGCGCAGAGCATGGTCGCGACATCCGCGTCGCCAGGACCGAACCCGAGGAACTTGATGCCGTTGAGGACGTACGGCGCCCCGCCGCCACACGTCGAGTCGGGAAAGAGGACGAGATTGCCTACGCGGAAGATCGCCGGGAACTGCCGTCCGTCGGTGAGCACGTTGCCCCATCCGGCAACGACGAGCGTCGCGCCCTCGGTGAGATAGGAAGGTGCTTCTGCTGGGCTCAGCGGCTGCAGAGTCGGCACGTCGGTGACGGGGGTGGCCAAGGTCAGGACCGCGACGTCGTTCTGCGCGGAACGGCGCTGGTACACCGGGCTCGGGGTGACCACGGTGACGGGCACGACTCGGATTCCCGGTGCCTTCAGGTCGTGTCCGAAGCCGATCATGATGTCGCCAGCTGCTGTGACGCTGCCGTCCTGCTCATCGACGACGCAATGCGCAGCGGTGACGACGGTGGTCGGGGTCGTCAGCGTGCCGCCGCAGAACTGCGCCTGGAACGCGCCGTCCTTAGCAAGGCGACCCGTGTCGAGCAACGCCACGAGGTACGGGAACTGGCCGGGATTGCCCGGGTCGCCGTTGATGACGCGCGGGGCGCCGGTTGGCGTGCCGGCGGTCACCACCGACGCCGACGTCGACGATGCCATGCCGATCGTCACGACGGTCAGCGCTAGCGCGCACGCGAATGTGGTCAGTGCGTGCACAGGTCGCTTCACGGCACCACGCTACGTTGACTTCTCTTACCCGAACACCATTGGGGCCAGATTGATATGAGCCGGCTCCGTTAGGCATGCCTAAGCTTCGGCCGGCTCCCAGACCTCCGCGGACGGCAGCGGCAGGACCGTCCAGCCTCGCAGTCGCGCCTGTGGCTGCGAGACGGCGGAGAAGACGGTGACGTAAGCATCGGGCCATGCGTCGGAAACCGCGGGCAGCGCCGGCTCGATGAGGAGGTACTCGCGGACCTGGCGGTGGGCACTGCGCTGCGCGAGGGCGATCGCGGGGAGCAGCGTCGCGGACGCGCCGAACGCGACGATCGTCAACGGGGGATTGGGGGCCTCGGCCGTGATTGCCGCGCAGATGCGAGCCGCCGCAGTCGCCGAAGGCCCTTCGGTGCTGAGCACGTCGAGCGTCGGGAAGGTCGCTTTGAGGAAGCGTCCTCGCAAGCCCATGAGGTGATCATCGGTCGTAGGCAGCAGCACCACCGTCCCGTCGATCACCCTCGGCAGCCTAGGCTGCGCGCATGCCGAGCGACGCCTGGATCAAGCTGCGTGACGAGATCATCAACAAGGCGGTGGTGCGCGGAAAGGTCATCTTGTCCAGCGGCCGCGAAGCCGACTACTACGTAGATCTTCGGCGGGTCACGCTCGACGGCGTCGCCGCGCCGCTCGTCGGTCGGGTCATGCGCGAACTCACCGCTGACTGGGACTACTCGGCCGTCGGCGGACTGACCCTCGGCGCTGATCCCGTGGCGAGCGCCATGCTGCACGACTCCGCCACCGCCGGCGTGCCGCTCGATGCATTCGTGGTGCGCAAGGCGGAGAAGGACCACGGCCTGCAGCGTCGCGTCGAAGGACCCGATGTGGCCGGGCGATCGGTGCTAGCTGTCGAGGACACGTCCACCACCGGAGCATCCGTGCTCACCGCCGTGGATGCCCTTGGCGTGGCGGGAGCGACCGTCGTGGGTGTCGCGGTCATCGTCGATCGCGGTGCGGGTCCGACGGTCATCGAACGCGGACTTGCCTATCGCGCCGCGTACTCGCTCGCCGACCTCGGCCTCGACTAGCCGGTCAGGCCGTCGCTGGCTTCCTCAGTCGCCACGGGGCGATTGCGTCGGTGGCGGATGTACTCGATGACCATGGGAATCACACTGATGAAGACCACGAGGATCAGGATCAACTCGATGTTCTTCTCCACGAACTCGATGTTGCCGAGGAAGTAGCCGGCCAGGGTCACGCCGACTGCCCACAGCAGGGCACCGATTGCGCTGAAGATCATGAAGCGGCGGAAGTCCATCCTCGCAACGCCCGCAGTAGCGGTGATGAACGTGCGAACGATCGGCACGAAGCGGGCCAGGACGATGGCTCGTGCCCCGTACTTCTCGAAGAACTCGTGGGTCTTGTCGACGTACTCCTTGCGGAACAGCTTTGAGTCGGGCTTGTTGAACAGTGATGGCCCGGCCTTGAAGCCGATCCAGTAGCCGGTGGCGTTTCCGATGATCGCGACGATGAATAGCAGGAAGCAGGCGATGCCAATATTGATGTCGATAGAGCCATTGGCGATCAGTAGGCCAGTGATGAACAGCAGCGAGTCGCCGGGCAGGAAGAAGCCGATCAGCAGTCCGCACTCGGCGAAGATGATGCCGAGCACCACCCAGAAGGCAATGTTGCCGAGATTCTGCAGCATTTCCTGAATATCTGGGCCAAGAGCGTGGACGGCCATCGTGGTTACGTGCATGCCAATGAGGCTATCGTCGCCCGCATGAACGCCGACGCTGCACCTGCCGAAATCGGCGTCGGTCCGTGGGTGGGCGAGTGGCCCGATGACGCACGCTACGACCCCGAACTGCTGTCGCAAGGCGACCGTCGCAACGTGGTCGATGCCTATCGCTACTGGAGCCTTGACGCGATCGTCGCCGATCTCGACCTGCGCCGGCACCCGTTCCACGTCGCGATCGAGAACTTCAATCACGACTTCAACATTGGCTCGGTCGTGCGCACGGCGAACGCCTTCCTCGCCAAGGAGGTCCATGTCGTCGGACGTCGCCGGTGGAACCGTCGCGGTGCGATGGTCACCGACCGGTACCAGCACATCAGGCATCACGCCGACGCGGCCGAACTGCGCGACTGGGCCAGTTCCGAGGGACTGCCGGTCCTCGGCATCGACAACCTGCCCGGCGCTATGCCCATCGAGTCGGCCAACCTGCCGCGCTCGTGCGTCCTGCTCTTCGGGCAGGAGGGCGACGGGCTGACCGAACTCGCGCGCGATTCCTGCTCGTCGGTGCTGTCGATCACCCAGTTCGGCTCGACTCGATCGATCAATGCCGGTGCGGCCGCCGCGATCGCCATGCACTCGTGGATCCGGCAGCACGCAACGTGAGTCAGGTCCGAGCCCTTTTCGGGAACGGGCGCTACCGGAGGCTGTTCGTTGCGCGCACGATCAGCAACTTGGGCAACGGCATCGCGCCGATCGCTCTCGCGTTCGGCATCCTCGCGCTGCCCGAAGGTTCCGCGACGTCCTTGAGCATCGTGCTAGCGGCGCAGGCGATACCCCTGGTCATCATGCTTCCGATCGGCGGAGTCATCGCAGACCGGCTTGGTCGCGCGACCGTAATCGCGATCACCGACCTGATCCTCAGCGGTGTCGTGGCCGTCATGGCCTACCTGTTCATCACGGACAACGCGACGATCCCGGCTCTCGTGGTCTTGTCGTTCATCACCGGCGTCCTCAACGCCCTGTGGTGGCCGGCGTACTCGGGCCTCATTCCCGACGTGGTGGAGGACGAGTTCCTCCAGCCCGCAAACGCGTACGTCAGCATGGCCGCGAACGCCGGCCTGATCGGCGGCGCGGCCCTGGGCGGCGTGCTCGTCGCCCTCGTTGGCTCGGGCTTCGCGATCGCGGTCGACGCGGTCTCCTTCTTCGTTGCGGGCCTTCTCGTCTTCAGCTTCCGTCATGCCTCGAAGCCGCACGTGTCGGGCGAATCGATGCTCGGAGACCTCAGGCACGGCTGGCGGGTGTTCTTGTCCTTTCGCTGGGTCGTCGTGGTGGTGGCGTCATTCAGCATCATCGTCATGGCGCTGTACGGAGCCGAGCAGGTCATGGGGCCGGTCTTCGCGGTCGAGCAGTACGGCGGGGAGAAGGAGGGCGCCAAGGCGTGGGCCGCGGTCCTCGCAGTCCAGGCCGCGGGCCTGCTCGTCGGAGCCATCGTCGCCTCCCGGATCCGGATTCGACGCCCGATGCTGTTCGGGATGCTCACCACGTTGACCCTGCCGATCTGGCTGGTGACCCTTGCCTTCGGGGCGCCGCTGTGGGTGATCGCCGCCGGTTCCTTCGCGTGGGGAGTCTCGATCGAGCTGTTCCAGGTGCTGTGGTTCACCGCCCTGCAGACGAACGTTCCTCGTGAGGCCCTGTCGAGGGTGGGCTCGTACGACGCGATGGGCTCCCTCATGTTCGGGCCGATCGGCCTGGCGCTCGCCGGGCCGCTTGTCGCCTTCGTCGGGCTCAAGACCGCCTTCCTCGTGGCGGCCTTCGTCGCCCTCGTGGCGATCCTCGCAACGCTGCTGTCGAAGTCGGTGCGATCGCTCCAGTCGACTACCGCTGCTCCGTAGTGGAAGGATGGGAGCGCTTACATCCGCCCGCTAATCGCAGGAGCACCCCATGCCTATCGCGTCCCCCGAGGTCTACGCCGAGATGCTCGACCGAGCCAAGGCCGGCAAGTTCGCGTACCCCGCCATCAACTGCACGTCCTCCCAGACGATCGTCGCCGCGCTGCGCGGATTCGCGGAGGCCGAGAGCGACGGCATCGTGCAGATCTCCTGGGGTGGCGCCGAGTTCGCCTCTGGCCAGGGGGTCAAGGACATGGTCGCGGGCGCGACCGCGCTCGCGGAGTTCGCCCACTCGATCGCCAAGCACTACGACGTCAACATTGCGCTCCACACCGACCACTGCCCGCCCGACAAGCTGGCCGGGTACATGGAGCCGCTCGTGATGATCTCGCAGGAGCGCGTGGCCAAGGGCCTCGAGCCGCTGTTCCAGTCCCACATGTGGGATGGCTCGGCCGTGCCGTTGAAGGAGAACCTGGAGATCGCGCAGCGCATGCTCAAGGCCTGCCACGAGGCGCACATCATTCTCGAGATCGAGATCGGCGTGGTCGGCGGCGAGGAGGATGGCGTCGAAGCAACTCACGACGCGAAGCTGTTCTCGACCGTCGAGGACGGGCTTGCCACTGCTGAAGCACTGGGGCTCGGCGAGAACGGCCGCTACATGGTCGCCGCGACCTTCGGCAACGTGCACGGTGTCTACAAGCCGGGCAACGTCGTCCTGACGCCATCGATCCTCAACGAGATCCAGACCGCGGTCGGCACGAAGTATGGCAAGGACAAGCCGTTCGACCTCGTCTTCCACGGTGGCTCGGGCTCCCTGCTCACCGAGATCCGCGAGGCGCTGGACTACGGGGTCGTGAAGATGAACATCGACACCGACACCCAGTACGCCTTCACTCGCCCGGTCGCCGATCACATGTTCAAGAACTACGACGGTGTCCTGAAGATCGACGGCGAGGTCGGCAACAAGAAGCAGTACGACCCGCGCGCGTGGGGCAAGTTGGCCGAGGCGAGCATGGCCGCGCGAGTGACTCTTGGCTGCCAGGACCTCCGCTCTGCCGGCACGAAGATGGCCTGATGACGGTCGGTCAGGATCTCTTCGGCGGCCCGCCCCCCACCCTGCTCCCCGAGGATCTGGCGTTCACCGCGATCGAGTCGGGTGCCAGCGCTGACACCGTCGTGCGCCAGCACCCGACCAGCTCGCTTGCCTGGGCGGTACTCAGCGATCAGGCGTGGGCCGACGGCAAGGTCGTGGAGTCGTACGCCTTCGCCCGAGTCGGCTACCACCGTGGTCTGGACGCGCTGCGGCGCAACGGCTGGAAGGGCCACGGCCCGGTCCCGTGGTCTCATGTGCCGAACCAGGGTTTCCTGCGCTGCCTGCGATCCCTCGGCCGCGCGTCGGCCGCAATCGGCGAGACAGATGAGGTCGAGCGGATCGCCGCCTTCCTCGAGGACTGCGACCCGACGATCCCGCGCGCCTGAGTCACGTGGGTGCCATCGTCGTCGGTGGCGGCATCAGCGGAGTCGCGTGTGCCGCGGCGCTGCATGGCCAGGGCGTTGCTGTCGAACTGCGTGAACGAAGTCTCCGACTCGGCGGTCGCATGGCGTCCAGGACCTTGCGCGATACCGGGACGGCGTTCGACGGGCGCGTCGTCGATATCGGGGCCTCCTACTTCACCGCCTCCGATCCGCACTTCGCTGCCGTGGTCTCACGCCTTGAATCAGCGGGAGTCGTAAGGCCCTGGACCGACGGATTCCACGTCGCCGGGCCTGCGGGGATCGAGGGTGTCACCGCCGGACCCATGCGTTTCGCCGCACCCGGAGGACTGCGAAGTGTCGTGGAGGCGCTCGCTCAGGGACTGCCTGCGGTGTCGACCGGAGCGCTCGTCGAACGAGCCGAGACGCTCGAGGCAGGCGCGGTTGCGCTATGCATGCCGAGCCCCCAGGCGGCGCGGATCGCCTCCGCGCTTCCGCAGGAATCCGTTGTGTGGCAACCGGTTCTCGCGGTCACGTGCGTGTTCGACGCATCGCACTGGGTGGAACTGGACGGAGTGTTCGTCAACGACGATCCGGTCATCACGTGGATTGCCGACGATGGCAGCAGGCGTGGCGATGGCGCCCCGGTGCTCGTGGCGCACGTCGAGCCAGTCTTTTCTGCGCGACACCTCGACGACCCGAAGGCCGTCATCCCGAATGTGGTGAGCGCGATCCAGCGCGTCCTCGGATTCCGTGAGCATCCCGACTGGGTCGACGTGCATCGATGGACCTACGCGAAGCCGACCGCCGCGCGTGCGGAGTCCTTCTGGATCTCGTCCGACGGCACCGTCGCCCTTGCCGGTGACGCGTTTGCTGATGGCCCCCGGGTCGAAACGGCGTGGCTGTCCGGCCATCGCCTCGGCTTGGAATTGGCGGGTCGTCAGCGTCAGTAGATAGCCTTGCCCCATGCCAGCGATCGTCCTTGTAGGCGCCCAATGGGGCGACGAAGGCAAGGGAAAAGCCACGGACCTCCTCGGGGGGCGCGTCGACTACGTCGTGCGCTACCAAGGCGGCAACAACGCCGGCCATACGGTCGTGATCGGTGACCAGAAGTTCGCACTCCACCTGCTGCCCAGCGGCATCCTCACGCCATCGGTGATTCCGGTTATCGGCAACGGCGTCGTCATCGACCCTGCGGTGCTGCTGCAGGAGATGGCGAACCTCAACGAGCGCGACGTCGACACCTCGAAGCTGGTCATCAGTGCGAACGCGCACCTCATCACGCCGTACCACGTCACGCTCGACAAGGTGACGGAGCGATTCCTGGGCAAGGCCAAGCTCGGCACCACCGGTCGCGGCATCGGTCCGACGTACAGCGACAAGATCGGACGCATCGGCATCCGCGTCCAGGACCTGTTCGATCCGTCCATCCTGCGGCAGAAGGTCGAGAGTGCGCTCGAGGGCAAGAACCAGGTCCTCGTCAAGGTCTACAACCGACGCGCGCTCGATGTCGATGCGATCTCCGAAGCGCTCCTTGAGTACGCCGACATCCTTCGTCCGTACGTCGCTGACACCGCGCTCATGCTCAACAAGGCACTCGACGACGACAAGGTCGTGCTGCTCGAGGGTGGCCAGGGCACGCTGCTGGACGTCGACCACGGCACGTACCCGTTCGTCACATCGAGCAACCCGACGGCCGGCGGCGCGTGCACGGGCAGCGGCATCGGCCCGACCCGGATCACCGGAGTCGTGGGGATCCTCAAGGCCTACACGACCCGCGTGGGCTCCGGCCCGTTCCCGACCGAGTTGCTCGACGACGATGGCGAGCGGCTGCGCACCATCGGCGGCGAGCGTGGCGTCACTACCGGTCGCCCGCGACGCTGTGGCTGGTTCGATGCGCCGATCGCCCGCTTCGCCAGTCGCGTCAACGGACTCACCGACATCTTCTTGACCAAGCTCGACGTACTGACCGGCTGGGAGCAGATCCCGGTGTGCGTCGCTTACGACGTCGATGGCGTCCGCAGCGACGAGGTGCCGATGACGCAGACCGAGTTCCACCACGCGAAGCCGATCTACGAAATGCTTCCCGGCTGGAGCGAGGACATCTCCGACGCGCGCGAGGTCTCCGACCTGCCCGCGAACGCCCAGGCCTACGTGAAGTTCCTCGAGGACGTCTCGGGCGCCCGGATCAGCGCGATCGGCGTTGGCCAGGACCGCGACGCGACGATCGCGATCCACGACCTTCTTTAGATGAGGTTCAGACCCGCATCGGCCGCGGACTACTCGTCCGTGATTGCCGTGCTGCCCGAGTGGTGGGGTGGCAGGGACCTGACGGCTCTGCTCCAGGAACTGTTCTTCACCCATTTCGCGTCGACCTCGCTGATCGCCGAGGACGACGACGGGAACATGGCGGGGTTTCTCGTCGGATTCCAGTCCGCTGACGATTCGTCGTTCGCCTACATCCACTTCGTCGGGGTCCGCCCCGATCAGCGGGGCCAGGGACTTGGCTCGGCGCTGTACGCAGAGTTCTCCGAGTCCATGGGCGCGCGGGGGGTCACGACGCTCCGTTGCATCACCAGCCCGATCAACACGGATTCGATCGCCTTTCATCAGGCGATGGGCTTCGATATCGAGTCCGTCGATGAGTACGTGCACTTCCGCAAGCAGATCCCGGCACGACGTCCGCGGCTGACCGACCCGCGTCCAGCCGATTCACCTTGGCCGGAAGCGCTATGGCCGGTGCCGGCCGGAACGATCCTCCGCGGCCGCCATGTCACCTTGTCGATCACCGACCCTGACGCCGATGCGGACGAGTTGTTCGCTGCTCTCGACCATGACGCGGTGTGGGCGCATGTGAGAGGCCGGCCCGACTCCGCCGACGCGATGCGTGCCCTGCTGCACGGCACGAGCGCGATCGGGTTCTACCCGTGGACGGTCAGGCAGGGCGGAGCGGTCGTCGGCATGACGTCCTTCCTCGAGGTGTCACCGTTCGACGCGCGCCTCGAGATCGGTTTCACCGCGTACACGCCGTCGGTATGGGCGACGGCGGTCAATCCCGAGTGCAAGTTGCTACTGATGACGTGGGCTTTCGAGGTCGCGAACATGGCTCGAGTCCAGCTGAAGACTGACATCCGCAATACCCGAAGCCAGGCAGCGATCACGAAGCTCGGGGCGCGCTACGAAGGCGTTCTGCGCCGCTTCCAACGCAGACAGGACAGGTCGGTTCGCGACACCGTGCTGTTCGCGGTGACGATCGACGAATGGCCGGACGTGAAGGCGTCGCTTGAGGCCAGAGTTCGGTGATGCGCACCTCCGTCGTCGGCTTCGACCTCGACGGCACCCTGTTCGATCACGACGGCGCGGCTAGACGCGCAGTTCTTCGCTTCGTCGAGTGTCAGGGATGGTCGTCATCCAGCGACGTCCGTCCAGGCTGGGCGGCTCTTGAGGTTCAGCACTTTGGAGATCACGCGGCAGGTCGGATCGACTTCGACGAGCAGCGCCGTCGACGCATGGCCGGTCTCCTCGAACTGCTCGATGTCGACTCGACGGGCCGCGACCTCGACCGGCTCTTCCAGGAGTACCTGCCGCACTACCGGGACTCATGGGAGCCGTTCTCGGATGTCGTGCCCGCGCTGGACGAGTTGGATCGTCTCGGTTTTCGACTGGCGATCCTCACGAATGGCGAGCAATCGCAGCAACTCGCCAAGCTCGAGCGACTGGGCATTCTCGACCGCTTCGACGTGATTCTCGCTGCGAGCGATCTACCCGCCTACAAGCCGAGTCCACTTGCCTTCGCGGCCATGTACGAGGCAATGGGCGCGAGCCCTGACTCTGTCGTCTATGTCGGCGACGACCTCGACGCAGATGTCGCGGGAGCGCAGTCGGCGGGGATCACGCCAGTGTGGATTAACCGCTACGCGGCGGGCAGTGGACCGCCGGGAGTAGCGACCATCTCGAGTCTCGCGGAACTAGTCGCCGTACTTGAATAGTCGTTGTGGATAAAGGGTTTTCGGGGTGTACGAGTGTCAGTCCTGTCTTCTAGTTTTCGATTATGCTCACCGACTTGGATCTACTGACTGCGTCTCCTGCGCAGTTGCTGGAGTGCGTGGTCGACATGGAGCCGGGGTTGTTCGCGCAGTCGGTGCTGCTGATGATCGACCGCAGCACGTTGAGTCCGCCTGATGCGGTGACGTGCCTGCAGGTCCATGAGCGGATCAGTGCGTGGTGGGCCTCGGTGCAGGCCGAGTTCCTGGTCGCGGCAGCGTCCGGTGATCGGCAGGTCGACGAGTTCGTGCTGCTGGACCCGCGCCCTGGCCATGATCAGGAGCGGACGGTGCGGGTCGAGGACGCGGTGCGCGAGGAGATCGCCGCCGCGCTGCGCTGGTCCCCGGTCACCACGGGCCACCGCATCGACACCGCCCGCCTCCTGGCTGGGCCGCTGGCGGCGACCCATGAGGCCTTGTCCCTGGGCGAGATCAGCACCGGGCACGTGGCAGTCCTGGCCGAGGCGTCCTCCCGGCTGCCGGGGCGGTACGCCGACGGTGGCCGGCACGGGGTGGACTTCACGATCGCCTGCGCGCAACTGCAGTCCCGGGTCCTGCCGGTCGCGCGCCGGGGAACCCTCGTGGCCACCCGGGCTGCGGCGCGTCGGGCTGTGCTGGCGATCGACGCCGACGGGGCCAGGCAGCGGCGGCTGGAGGCCCGCTGCACCCGGGACGTGTACGTGGTCGACGACCTCGACGGGATCTCGACCCTCATTGCCCGGATGGCCACCGAGGACGCCCACGCGCTCATGACCGCCATCGACACCCGCGCGGCCACCATGGACGTAGCCGCCGGAAGCGAGGAGATGCGGATCGGGGAGAAGCGTGCGGCCGCGCTGCGCGAGCTGGTCCTGGACTCGGCTACCGACTTGGTTCCCGGCGCCGGGCACGCAGGGCGCCCCCGCCGCTCGGCACACCTGGACCTCGTGATCGACCTGGCGACCCTGCTCGACCTCGCCGACGACCCCGCCACCCTCGCCGGGTCCGGCTGCTCGTCTGGCCCCGTGCTCGCCGACGTCATCCGCGACCTGCTGGGCGACCCCGACATCGCGGTCACCATGCGCCGACTGGTCACCGACCCGCTCACCGGGCACCTGCTGGACATCGGCCGCAGGAGCTACGCCATCCCCGACCGGCTCCGGGAGTACGTCCAGGCCCGCGACGTCACCTGCCGGTTCCCCGGCTGCCGGCGACGCGCCACCACATGCCAGATCGACCACGCCCGTCCCTGGGACGACAACGGGGAGACCAGCAGGCAGAACCTCGGCGCATTGTGCGTACGGCACCACCAGCTCAAGACCCACGCCGGCTGGACGATCACCACCAGCCAAGCCGACGGAACCTGCACCTGGACCTCACCCCAAGGTCGCCACTACGACCACCCACCCGAACAGATCGCCTAACCGGCGGCTGGGGGCAAATGTCTGGAACATTCTTGAAGTTTTCGCGCGCCTAGGTGACGACTATCGTGCTCCACAGTCGCAATAGAGGAGTTCGAGATGACGTTCACCCCAGACCCCGAGGCCGGAAAGCGCGTCCACGACCTTGACCGCGCACATGTCTTCCACTCATGGAGCGCTCAGGGTGCGCTCAACCCGCTGGACATCGCCGCGGCCGAGGGCTGCTACGTCTGGGACTTCGACGGCAACCGCTACCTGGACCTCTCCTCTCAGCTGATCAACGTCAACATCGGCCATCGTCACCCGAAGGTCGTCAAGGCGATTCAGGATCAGGCGGCCCTGCTCCCGACCGTCGCGCCGCAGCACGCGAACGCCGCCCGCGGCGAGGCCGCGATGCGGATCGCCGGGCTAGCTCCCGACGGAATGAACAAGGTGTTCTTCACCAACGGCGGCGCCGACGCGAACGAGAACGCGATCCGCATGGCACGTCTGCACACCGGCCGATCGAAGGTGCTGTCCACGTACCGCTCGTACCACGGCAACACCGGCACCGCGATCCAGGCGACGGGCGATCCACGCCGCTGGCCGAACGAGTACGCGCAGCATGTCGTGCACTTCTTCGGCCCGTACCCGTACCGCTCGCCCTTCTGGTCGGACTCCGAGGAGCAGGAGTCCGAGCGCGCGATTGCCCACCTCGCTCAGGTCATTCAGTTCGAGGGTCCGTCGACGATCGCCGCGATCCTGCTCGAGACCGTCGTCGGCACCGCGGGCATCCTCATCCCGCCGCCGGGATACCTCGAAGGGGTTCGCGCACTCTGCGATGCCCACGGGATCATGCTGATCACCGACGAGGTCATGTGCGGCTTCGGCCGCACGGGCAAGTGGTTCGCCTTCGAGCACTTCAACATCGTTCCGGACCTCATCACCTTCGCTAAGGGCTCGAACTCCGGCTACGTGCCGGTCGGCGGGGTCGTCATCTCCGATCACATTGCCGCGACCTTCGAGGAGCGAGTGTTCCCCGGCGGCCTGACCTACTCGGGCCACCCCCTGGCCACTGCCTCGATCGTCGCGTCCATCGATGCGATGAAGGAGGAGGGCATCATCGAGAACGCGGCGCGCATCGGTACCGATGTCCTCGGCCCAGGACTGCGCGAGCTCGCGGAGCGTCATCCGGTGATCGGCGAGGTGCGCGGACTTGGAGTGTTCTGGGCGCTCGATCTGGTCACTGATCGCAAGACCAGGGAGCCGCTGGCTCCTTATGCAGGCACGTCGCCCGCGATGAACGAGATCGTCGCCGAGATGAAGAAGCGCGGCGCACTGCCCATGACCAACTTCAACCGCCTGCACATCGTCCCGCCGTGCACCATCACCGACGAGGAGGCGAAGGAAGGACTCGCCATCGTCGACGAGGTGCTTGCCGTGGCCGACCGCCACTATGTGGGGTAGCTCGTCGTCAATAGGCTGATCGCGTGAAGGTCCTCGTGGTCGGTTCGGGAGCTCGTGAGCACGCGTTGGTCGTGTCGTTGCTCGCCGACGACAGCGTCGACGAGGTCGTCGCGGCGCCGGGCAACGCGGGCATGGCGGGCATCGTCCGCACGGTCGCGCTCGATGTCGCCGATATCCCCGCGATCGCCGATCTGGCCGCCGCCGAACTGCCGGATCTGGTGGTCATCGGCGCCGAGGCGCCACTTGTCGCTGGTGCAGCCGACGCTGTGCGCGCACGAGGGATCGCGTGCTTCGGTCCGTCTGAGGCCGCTGCGCAACTCGAGGGCAGCAAGGCTTTCGCCAAGCAGGTCATGGCCGAGGCCGGCGTGCCGACCGCGATGGCTCACGTGTGCACCACCATCGATGAGGCCGTCGCTGCGCTCGACCAGTTCGGCGCTCCGTATGTGGTCAAGGACGACGGACTGGCTGCAGGCAAGGGCGTCGTCGTCACCTCCGACCGCGACGAGGCGATCGCGCACGCGCGGACGTGCCTTTCGCGCGGCAACGACGCGCAGGTCGTCATCGAGGAGTTCCTCGACGGGCCTGAAGTCTCGCTGTTCGGGATCACTGACGGCACCACGGTGCTCGCGATGCAGCCGGCGCAGGACTTCAAGCGAGTTGGCGATGACGACGAGGGTCCGAACACCGGAGGGATGGGCGCGTATGCACCGCTGCCCTGGGCACCGGCCGGACTCGTCGAGGACATCACGCTGCGGGTGCTGCAGCCGATGGTCGACGCGATGCACCGCCGAGGAGAGCCGTTCGCGGGACTGCTCTATGCGGGGCTGGCCATGACCAGTCGCGGGGTGCGGGTGATTGAGTTCAACGCACGCTTCGGTGACCCGGAGACCCAGGTGGTGCTCGCGAATCTCCGCACGCCTCTTGGCCAGCTGCTGCTCGCGGCGGCGACCGGCAAGCTGGCAGACGTCCACGCGCTGTCGTGGCAACCAGGGTTTGCGGTCACGGTCGTCGTGGCGTCGAAGGGCTATCCCGTCGAACCGCGTACTGGAGACGTGATCAGCGGCATCGAGGCGGCGGCGGAACGAGCCGGAGTCGATGTGTTCCATGCCGGAACCGCACTCAACGACGAGGGCAATGTGGTCTCGGCTGGCGGGCGGGTCCTGTCCGTCACGGCGAGAGGTGAGTCACTCGCGGAGGCGCGCGAGCACGCGTACGCAGCCATCGACCTGATCACGCTCGAGGGCTCGCACTACCGCAGTGACATCGCGAAGCGCGCGGCTGACGGCGTGGGAGGATGAGCGCGTGACCGCCAAGCCGCAGATTCCCAACGTGCTGGCCGGTCGATATGCATCGAGGGCGATGGCCGAGATCTGGTCCCCCGAAGCGAAGGTGGTCCAGGAGCGACGCCTGTGGCTTGCGGTCGCCGCAGCTCAGGCAGATCTGGGCGTCGAGATCCCGGTCGAGGCAATCGAGGACTACCGACGAGCGATCGATGACGTCGACCTGAGCTCCATCGTCGCGCGCGAGAGGGTAACGAAGCACGATGTCAAGGCGCGCATCGAGGAGTTCAACGCGCTGGCCGGGCATGAGTACGTGCACATCGGGATGACGTCGCGCGATCTCACCGAGAACGTCGAGCAACTGCAGATCCGCGATGCCCTGGTTCTCGTCCGCGATCGCTGTGTCGCGGCACTCGACCGACTCTCCGCGCTCGCGCTCGTGTACTCGGACACTGCGATCACTGGACGCAGCCACAACGTCCCCGCGCAGACCACGACTTTGGGCAAGCGATTTGCGTCTGCAGCAGACGAGCTCATGGTGGCGTTCGCGCGACTGCAGGAACTCATCGAGCGCTATCCGCTGCGCGGCATCAAGGGTCCGGTCGGCACCGCTCAGGACATGCTCGACCTGGTAGACGGAGACGAGGCGCGACTGGCCGCACTGGAGTCGGCCGTCGCGGCGCACCTAGGTTTCGCGCACGTGCTCGACAGCGTCGGCCAGGTGTATCCGCGATCCCTCGACTTCGACGTGGTCACCGCGCTATCGCAGGTGAGCGCCGGACCGTCGAGCCTCGCGACGACGATCCGCCTCATGGCTGGACTCGACCTGGTGACCGAGGGCTTCAGGCCAGGTCAGGTGGGCTCGTCGGCGATGCCGCACAAGATGAACTCGCGGTCGTGCGAGCGGGTGAACGGGTTCGCGGTTCTGCTGCGCGGATACGTGACGATGGTCGGCGAGCTGTCGGGAACCCAGTGGAACGAGGGCGATGTCTCGTGCTCGGTGGTACGCCGCGTCGCGCTGCCCGATTCCTTCTTCGCCATCGACGGCCTGTTCGAGACCTTCTTGACCGTGCTCGACGACTTCGGTGCATTCCCCGCAGTTATCGATCGCGAGCTGGAGCGGTACCTGCCGTTCTTGTCCACGACGAAGGTGCTGATGGCCGCCGTGCGCAAGGGAGTCGGCCGCGAGACCGCGCACGAGGCCATCAAAGAGCACGCGGTTGCCGTGGCCCTGGCGATGCGAGACACCGGGCAGGCCGACAACGACCTGCTGGATCGTCTCGCCGGTGACTCGCGCCTGGGGCTCACGCATGCCGAGCTCAACATCCTTATTGCCGAGCCGCTCGCTTTCACGGGTGCAGCCGCGTCGCAGGTCCGCTCGGTCGCCGACCGAGTTGCCGCCATCGTCGACGCGTATCCGGATGCCGCGTCCTACTCACCCGGAGACATCCTGTGATGACTGTCGAGCCACCCGACTACGGCCTGGCCGCAGGCTTCGAGCACATCTACTCCGGCAAGGTGCGCGATCTGTATCGCACTCCCGACGGCCGTTTGCTGTTCGTTGCAAGCGATCGGATCTCCGCGTTCGACTGGATCCTGCCCACCACCATTCCTGACAAGGGCCGCATCCTCACCGAGATGTCGCTGTGGTGGTTCGACCGCCTGCAGGGCGTGGCTCCCAACCACCTGTCGCCTGGCTCGGTGCCGGCAGCCGTCCGCGGCCGAGCGATGCTGTGCGAATCGCTCGAGATGCTGCCGATCGAGTGCGTGGCCCGCGGCTACCTGGCCGGCTCGGCGCTCGTTGGGTACCGAGAGATTGGATCGATCTGCGGCGTGGGCCTGCCGCCTGGCTTGAAGGACGGCTCGGAACTGCCGAAGCCGATCTTCACCCCGGCGATGAAGGCCGAGCTTGGAGAGCACGACGAGAACGTCACGTACGACGAGGTCATCGTGGCGGTCGGCCAGGAGGAGGCGCAGGAGCTCAAGCGCCTGACGATGTCGATCTACCAGCACGCTTCGGAGATCTGCGCAACGCGCGGACTCATCCTTGCCGACACCAAGTTCGAGTTCGGGATTGCGAAGTCTGGCAGGTACGCAGGTCGCATCGTGCTCGCCGACGAGGTCCTCACCCCGGACTCCTCGCGCTACTGGCTGCAGTCCACGTGGCAGCCGGGTGGCCCGCAGCCGTCTTACGACAAGCAGTTCGTCCGCGACTGGCTCACCTCGCCCGAGTCCGGCTGGGACCGCGACTCCAACACTCCGCCGCCGCCGCTTCCCGATGAGGTCGTCGAGCGAACGCGTGCCAAGTACGTCGAGGCTTACGAGCGCCTCACCCGGGAGACCTTTAGATGACGGCGTGGCTCGTCACCGGGGGCGCCGGCTACATCGGTGCTCACGTGGTCGAGGCGCTGATCGCCAGCGGGCGTACGGCAATCGTGTTCGACGACTTCTCCTCAGGACTGGAGCGACGCCTGCGACCGGGTGTGCCCGTTGTCCGAGGATCGGTGCTCGATCGGGACGCCGTCGCTCGTGCGCTCGTCGAGCACGAGATCGACGGCGTCGTGCACCTGGCCGCGAAGAAGGCGGTGGGGGAGTCCGTTGACGAGCCCCTGTACTACTTCCGCGAGAACGTCGGCGGGATGGTCGCCCTTCTCGAGGCGATGCGCGAGGTTGGCGTGGCTCGACTGGTCTACTCCTCGTCCGCGGCGGTCTACGGCACGGCGGACGTCAATCCTGTGACCGAGAAGACTCCGCTTCGGCCCGAGTCGCCATACGGGCAGACGAAGGTCGTCGGCGAGTGGCTCGCGAGCGACAGTGGTGTTGCGTGGGATCTGTCGTGGGCTGCGCTGCGCTACTTCAACGTTGCCGGCTCAGGCTCCGACGCGCTCGGTGACAGCAGCGTCGCGAACCTGATTCCGATGGTGTTCCGTGCGCTCGACAACGACGAGAGCCCGCAGGTGTTCGGCGACGACTACCCGACGCTGGATGGCTCGTGCGTTCGCGACTACGTGCACGTGGCCGATCTGGCCGAGGCCCACGTCGCGGCAGCGGATGTGTGCGAGCGCGGCGGCGCGGCGGGCGCGTTCAACATCGGTCGTGGTGTCGGGTCGTCGGTGTTCGATGTCATCGCCGTGATCGAGTCGGTGCTGGGACGTGAACTCCGCGCGGAGGTCGTCGATCGACGCGCAGGTGACCCGCCCGCCTCGTATGCAGCGACCGGCAAGGCAGAAGCGGAGCTGGGCTGGCGGGCCAGCCGGGAGCTCAGTTCGATGGTGGAGTCGGCGTGGTCGGCCTGGCAGGCGCATCGGCCGTCACCGGAGTGACCCGAAAGACGGGGATCTCCCGTCCGGCGTGCTTCTCGGTACTTCTCGTAGGCCGACCAGATCTCGATCAGCTGGGAGTAGAGCCGGTCCCGCTCGTCGCCGGTGACCTCGGTGAACACCGCGTCGCTGACTGCGCCCTAGACCTCGATCGTGCCGCGATCGTGCGCGCGCAGGTTGAACACCCAGGCTGGCACCGACGACTGGCCGGCATTCGAGCCGGTGATCAGCCAGGGCTTCGTCGGGTCGTTGTCCTCGTGGGTCGCGAGCAGTGGGTTGCGGCGCCACTCACCGGACTTGCGCCCGAGCGTGGAGATCCACACGACCTGCTGCCCGCCGGGGAAGTGCTTGCCGAGCCGCCCGCCGGATACGCGGTCGAGGACCTTGTGACTCCACGTCGTCGAACGCAGCACCGCGCCCCAGACGAGGTCGTAGCGTCGATTGCCCATTTCGGAAACCTAGCCGGTCTGCGTTGCCTAGGCTCGCGTCCGTGAACACGAACATCAAGAACTGGGTAATCGTGATGTTCGAGAACCGCTCCTTCGATTCGCTTCTCGGGTACCTGCCGCACATCGCGCCTGAGGACGGGATTCGCGATCGCGATATCGAGCTGCCGTATCCGGGTGGGACGGTGCGAGTGCATCCGTCGACGAACTTCACCGATCCGATCCCCGATCCGGGTGAGGAGTACCCCGCGATCAACGCGCAAATCTACGGCCGGTTCCGGCCGGCGGAGAATGCGGGCTTGTCGCCGTACGCGATCTTCCCTGACCACCAGGTCGCACCCTTCAACGAGCCGGAGCCAGGACAGCTGCCGACGATGGACGGCTTTGCTCTCGACTTCTTCCATAACTCCAGGTGGCAGACCGGGCGAGATCTCACTGACAACGAGATGCAGTCGATCGGCGGTGTGTTCACTCCGGAGTCCGCGCCGGTGATCAACGGGCTGGCGCGCGAGTACGCGGTCTTCACGCACTGGCACTGCGACGTACCGACGTGCACCTTCCCCAATCGCAGCTTCTTCCACGCTGGGTCAAGCGACGGGAGGCTGGGCAACGACATCATCTGGGACTACGCGTGGGACAACGACCTGCCGAATCTGTTCACTCGCGCGACTGACCGCGGAGTGACGTGGACGTGCTATTTCGACAAGGACCAGAAGATTCCGTACACCGCCGTGAATCAGGCCGGCGGCAAGCACCTGCCACTGTGGCGTGATCACTCTGAGCATCACGAGCAGTTCTTTGCGGACTGCGCGGCTGGAAGCCTGCCGCAGTACTCGTGGATCGAGCCGTGCCTTGTCTCCGGGAATCTCAACGACTATCACCCGCCAACGGATATCCGGGCCGGCGAGGCCTTTCTCGCGTCGATCTACGAGGCGGTGCGCAGCTCGCCGCAGTGGGAGCAGACAGCGCTTGTGGTGATGTTCGATGAGCACGGCGGTTGCTATGACCATGTGCCACCGCCCGCGACCGTCAGCCCCGACGATCGGGTCAGTTCCGAGGGCTTCGCCTTCGACCGGCTCGGAGTCCGAGTCCCGACCATCGTCATCTCCGCGTACACGGAGCGAGAGACGGTGATAACCGACCTCCACTCGAACACCTCGATGACCAGGACCCTTCGTGAGGCTCTCGACCTCGGACCGGCACTCACGAAGCGCGACGCGTGGGCCGAGCCCGCGTTCGCTGCATTCAACCGCGACACGCCACGTACCGATCGGCCCGTCATCACTGCCCTGCCCTACAGCCCCGGCGGAGCTAACCCGGACGCGCAGGAGCCGGTCGCGGGGGACCTTCCCGATACGAAGCTGTTCTGGCAGCACAAGCACGCGCACGACAAGGAGTACGTCTCGCAGATCGGCCAAGTGACCGTCCGAAATGCCGCGCGCCTCCTGGGCCTCGATCCTGATGAAGCGCCCTCGACGTCAGCGTCCGGCGTGCGGGAATGGCTGGAGCACCACTTCGTGGTCGAAGGTCGCCCGCAGTTCGAGCCGGGCCCGTCGCGGTAGGGTTGGCGTACTTCCCCACGGCAGCACAACCACAATCGAAACCCAGGAGCGCCCGTGGCCCGCGTCGTCGTCGACGTCATGCTCAAGCCAGAGATCCTCGACCCACAAGGTCGCGCCGTCCAGGGGGCGCTCGGTCGCCTTGGCCTCACGGGCGTCGTCGACGTGCGGCAGGGAAAGCAGTTCGTCATCGACATCGACGGTGATCTCGACGGCGAGCGACTGGAGCTCATGCACTCCCTCGCCGAGGAGCTGCTCAGCAACCCGGTCATCGAGGACTACACGATTCAGGTACTTCCGTGACGGCTCGGGTCGGCGTTGTCACGTTTCCGGGCTCGCTCGATGATCGCGACGCGGCCCGGGCGGTCCGCATCGCCGGCGCCGAGGCCGTCCCGCTGTGGCATGGGGACGCGGACCTTCAGGGAGTCGACGCTGTCGTCCTGCCCGGTGGCTTCTCGTACGGCGACTACCTGCGGTGCGGCGCGATCGCCCGGTTCTCACCGATCATGGGCGTTCTTGTCGACGCGGCTAACGGTGGACTGCCGGTACTGGGTATCTGCAATGGCTTCCAGATCCTGTGCGAGTCGCACCTGCTGCCCGGCGCCCTGACCCGCAACGACACCCTGCACTTCGTCTGCCGAGACCAGCGCCTGCGGATCGAGGACACGACCTCCGTCTGGACCTCACACTTCGAGGCCGGCCAGGAGATCGTCATCCCGCTGAAGAACGGCGAGGGCGGATTCGTCGCGGACGAACGCACCCTGGACATGCTCGAGGCGGAGGGCCGGGTCATCGCCCGGTACCTCGACGTCAACCCGAACGGAAGTCGTCGCGACATCGCCGGCATCCGCAATGAGCGTGGGAACGTCGTCGGCCTCATGCCACACCCCGAGCACGCGGTCGAGGGGCTGACCGGCCCGACGACCGACGGCCTGGCGTTCTTCACGAGTGCTCTCGAGTCACTGCTGGCCAGCGCATGACCGACACCGTCGACCGGGCTGCAGCATCGCCCGAGCAGCCCCAGCCGTACGCCGAACTCGGCCTGAAAGATGATGAATACCAGTCGATTCGGGACATCCTCGGACGCAGGCCGACAAGTTCCGAGCTGGCGATGTACTCGGTCATGTGGAGCGAGCACTGCTCCTACAAGTCGAGCAAGGTGCACCTGCGCCAGTTCGGCGAGAAGGCGCCGAAGACCGATGCGCTGCTCGTCGGTATCGGCGAGAACGCTGGTGTCGTCGACATCGGCAGCGGATGGGCCGTGACCTTCAAGGTCGAAAGCCACAATCACCCGTCCTACGTCGAGCCGTACCAGGGTGCGGCAACGGGAGTCGGCGGCATCGTCCGCGACATCTTGTCGATGGGCGCTCGACCGCTCGCGGTCATGGACCCACTGCGCTTCGGACCGCTCGATGCGCCCGACACCCTGCGCGTGCTGCCCGGCATCGTCGCCGGAGTCGGCGGCTACGGGAACTGCCTAGGCCTGCCGAACATCGGTGGCGAAGTCGTGTTCGACGAGTCGTATCTGGGCAACCCGCTGGTCAACGCCCTGTGCGTCGGCGCCATGCGTCACGAGGACATCCACCTGGCAAGCGCGAAGGGCGTCGGCAACCTCGTCGTCCTCTACGGCGCGCGCACCGGTGGCGACGGCATTGGCGGTGTGTCCGTGCTCGCATCGGAGACCTTCAGCGAGGGCGGCCCGACGAAGCGTCCGAGCGTGCAGGTCGGCGATCCGTTCATGGAGAAGCTGCTGATCGAGGCGACGCTCGAAGTACTGCACGCGGGACTAGTGGAGGGCATCCAGGACCTCGGCGGGGCCGGAATCTCGTGCGCGACCAGCGAGCTCGCCTCCAACGGCGAGGGCGGCATGCACGTGTGGCTCGATCGCGTGCTGCTGCGCGACGCCTCGCTGTCGCCCGAGGAGATCCTCATGAGCGAGTCGCAGGAGCGCATGTGCGCGATCGTGACTCCCGCGAACCTCGACGCGTTCCTCGCGCGATGCGCGAAGTGGGAGGTCGAGGCCGTCGTCATCGGCGAGGTCACGGCAAAAGGCCGCCTGACCGTCGACTGGCATGGCGAGCGGATCGTCGACGTTCCGCCGCGGACCGTGGCGCACGAGGGTCCGGTCTACGAGCGCCCGTTCCATCGCCCGTCCTGGCAGGACGCACTGCAGGCGGACTCTCCCGACGACCTGCCGCGACCGTCGAGTGCGGCCGACCTGAAGAGCACGCTGCTGTGCATGGTCGCTGCGCCGAACCTCGCGTCGAAGTCGTGGGTCACCTCGCAGTACGACCGCTACGTGCTCGGCAACACCGTCCTCGCGCAGCCCGAGGATGCCGGCATGATCCGCATCGATGAGACCAGCGGCCTCGGCGTGGCGATCTCCACCGACTGCAACGGCCGTTTCGCGAAACTCGATCCGTACGAGGGTGCTCGTCTCGCGCTCGCCGAGAGCTATCGCAACGTGGCCGCATCGGGTGCCACGCCATTGGCGGTGACCAACTGCCTGAACTTCGGATCCCCGGAGGACCCCGAGGTGATGTGGCAGTTCGCCGAGGCCACCCGCGGACTCGCGGACGGCTGCCTGGAACTTGGCATCCCGGTCACCGGCGGCAACGTCTCCTTCTACAACCAGACCGGTGGCACCCCGATCCTGCCGACGCCAGTAGTCGGTGTGCTCGGCGTGATCCAGGACGTCGCGCAGCGCACGTCGATCGCGTGGAGTGCCGACGGAGAGTCCATCTACCTGCTCGGCACCACCGCCGACGAGTTCGCCGGTAGCGAGTGGGCGCACCACGTGCACGGTCACCTCGGGGGCTTGCCTCCCGCGTTGGACCTGATGCACGAGCGCGCACTCGCGGAGGTACTCATTGCCGGTTCGGTCGACGGGATCGTGTCGGCTGCGCACGATGTCTCCGACGGAGGAGTTGCGCAGGTGCTCGTGGAGATGGGATTGCGCGCCGGGATCGGCGCGCGGGTCACCATTCCCGCGGGCATGGATCCGTTCGTGTTCCTCTTCAGCGAGTCCACGGCACGCGCCGTTGTCGTCGTCTCCTCCGCGCAGGAGCAGGCGCTGCTCGACCTGTGCGCGGATCGTCACGTACCCATCGCTCGCATCGGTTCCGTCGACGCGTCGAGCACGGCGCTGCAGTTCGGCGACCTGTTCACCGTCGGCCTCGATGACCTGCGCGAGGCCCACGAGGCCACGATTCCCGGGGTCTTCGCACCAGCATCATGAGCGCCCAGCCGTGAGCACCATGCCAACGCAGGTCGCGGCGGTGCTCGCCGACTACGACGCAGACATCACGCCCGACCGCAGTGCGGAGAAGGCGGCCGTCAAGGCGGCGCTCGCCGGGTTAGTCGAGATTGCTCCCGGACGAAGCGTGGAGATTCGGATACCTCCGCACGCCGCCGTGCAGGCGATCGAGGGCACCAGCCACCGGCGGGGAAATCCGTCCGCGGTCGTCGAGACGAACGCGCGCACCTGGCTCGAACTTGCCGTCGGGCGCCTGTCCTGGGCAGAGGCCATCGACTCGGGAGCCGTGCACGCGAGTGGCGAGCGGTCGGACCTCGGGCACCTGTTACCTATCTGGAGTTCAACGGAAATCGTCGTGAAACATACGAATCAGTAACGATTCAGGGGTCAAAGCCGAGCTTGGGTTTCGGATTCCGCGGATTCTGGATAGTGTTCCGCATTCGCACTCGGGAGGCGCAATGGTGGATCAGGCGGCGATCGCCATTCGCCTACGCGGCCTGACGCGCACGTTCGGCGAGGTCACCGCGGTTGCCGGGGTCGATCTCGACGTCGTTGACGGAGAGTTCTTGACCCTCCTTGGTCCATCCGGCTCGGGCAAGACCACGGTGCTGCGCATGATCGCCGGATTCGAGCGACCCGACAGCGGCACGATCGAGCTGGCGGGCGTCGACGTGACGAATCAGCCCCCGTACTCCCGCGACGTGAACACCGTCTTCCAGGACTACGCGCTGTTCCCGCATATGAGCGTGCAGAAGAACGTGGAGTATGGACTCAAGGTCAAGAAGGTGCCGTCCGCGGAACGCTCGCGGCGGGCCAAGGAGACGCTCGAGGCGGTGCGACTGACGGGATACGGAGACCGGTCGCCATCGCAGTTGTCCGGAGGGCAGCGGCAGCGCGTGGCGCTCGCGCGAGCACTCGTCAACAGGCCCAAGGTGCTGCTCCTGGACGAGCCGCTCGGTGCGCTAGACCTGAAGCTGCGCGAGCAGATGCAGGTCGAGCTGAAGGAGATTCAGCGCGACGTCGGCATCACGTTCGTCTTCGTCACTCACGATCAGGACGAGGCGCTGACGATGTCCGATCGGATTGCGGTCTTCAACGAAGGCGGGATCGCGCAACTGGGCACCCCGTCCGACGTTTACGAGCACCCGGCCACTCCGTTCGTCGCCGGCTTCGTCGGTACGTCGAACCTGCTGGAATCCGATGCGGCGCAAGCAGTTCTCGGCCGTCCGGGCACCTGGTCGGTGCGCCCGGAGAAGATTCGCCTCATCGACGCGAACGCGCCTGCGGGCGAGGGTCAGCACGCTGTTCGCGGAACGGTCAGGGAGGTTGTCTACGTAGGCATGTCGACGCGCTTCGTCGTCGACCTTGCCGTGGGCGGCTCGCTGATGGCCGTGCAGCAGAACTCCGAACTGTCCGAGGACCTGAGCCATCTGCGCGGCACCGACGTGCAGCTCGCGTGGGACTCGCGCCACGAATACCGCGTGGCCGACTAGAACAGCTCGCCGTGAGCGTCCGCTCGCGGCTCCACAGAAGAAGGGGAGGGTGCAGGTGCAAACAAAGCGTCTGCTCAAGATTGCCGCGGTGGGTTCCGCCGTGGCATTGCTGGCTGCAGCGTGCAGCAGCAGTTCGAGCTCCGAGTCGTCGAGCGCTGCTGGCTCGTCGGCCGAAGCCAGTGCGCCGATGGAGTCTGCCGCTCCTGAGGAGTCCGCGGCACCCGAGACCCCGGGTGGCGCTGCGTATGCCGGTCCGGTGGGCGCAGGAGAGGGGCAGGTCAACATCCTCGCGTGGCCCGGCTACGTCGAGGACGGCTCAACCGATCCGGCCGTCGACTGGGTGACCGACTTCGAGACGGAGACCGGCTGCGAGGTCAACGTCAAGACCTTCGGTACCTCCGACGAGGCGGTCAAGCTCATGCAGGGCGGTGGCTGGGATGTCGTGTCGGCGTCCGGCGACGCGACCTTGAGGTTGATCTATGGCGACAACGTCCAGCCGATCAACACCGATCTCATCCCGAGCTACGCCGACATCTTCGAGGACCTGAAGCTGCAGACGCACAACAGCGTCGGTGGGGTTCCGTACGGAGTGCCGCACGGGCGTGGCGCCAACCTGCTGATGTGGAACACCGACAAGGTGACCGAGCCGCTGGACTCGTGGGCGGCCACCTTCGAGGCGGACTCCCCGTATGCGGGCTCGGTGACGGCGTACGACTCGCCGATCTTCATCGCTGATGCGGCCGTCTACCTCATGGCCACGCAGCCCGAACTGGGCATCACCGATCCCTACTCGCTGGACCAGACGCAGTTCGACGCGGCCATCGCGCTGCTCGAGCAGCAGAAGGCCCTCGTCGGCGAGTACTGGTCGGACTACACGAAGGCGCTCCAGGCCTTCGTGTCGGGCACGACGTCAGTGGGCACCACCTGGCAGGTCATCGCGAACCTCGCGGAGGCCGAGGGCGGCAAGGTCATGGCGGTGAAGCCCAAGGAGGGTGCCACCGGATGGTCGGACACCTGGATGATCACCAAGGACACGCCGAACATCAACTGCGCGTACCTGTGGCTGGACCACATCGCCTCCCCGGAGACGAACGCGGCCGCGACCGAGTGGTTCGGCGAGGCACCGTCCAACGCGTTGTCCTGTGACCTGACCGCAGACAAGGACCACTGCACGAAGTACCACGCTGGCGACACCGCGTACTGGGAGGACGTCTACTACTGGAACACCCCGACGGCCGCCTGCATCGATGGCCGCACGGATGTCCAGTGCGTTCCCTACAGCGAGTGGGGCACGGCTTGGAGTGCGCTCCGCTCGTAGGGCGCGCTAAGGACACACACCAGTGACGACCACGACCAGCCCGCCTCGGGGCGGCTTCGGCTACCGGCATCCCAAGCTTCGCTTGGCCGGTCTGCTGACCGCTCCGATGGCGTGGCTGGTCGTGGTCTACCTGGGCTCGCTCGCGGCCCTCTTCCTGACCGCCTTCTGGACCGTCGACGACTTCACCGGACAACTGGTCCGCACGTTCACCCTGCAGAACTTCCAGCAGGTCTTCACGACGCCCGCGTATCTCACCTCGGTGCTGCGGACGTTGAGCATCGCGTTGCTCGTCACGTTGTTCTGCCTGATCCTCGCCATGCCATTGGCGTTCTTCATGGCCCGGGTTGCCCGACCGAGCTGGCGTCCGCTGCTGGTCGCGATGGTCCTGACCCCGCTATGGGCCTCGTACCTGGTCAAGGTCTACGCGTGGCGATCGATGCTGCAGCCCGAGACCGGCGTGCTGGCCTGGTTCCTCGATCCGATCGGTCTGAGCTCGCCGGGGTACGGCTACCTCGGCATCGTGATCACGCTCACGTACCTGTGGCTGCCGTACATGATCCTGCCGATCTACGCCGGACTGACGCGGCTGCCGGACTCGATGCTCGACGCCTCGGCGGATCTGGGCGCAAAGAACGGGCGCACGTTCCGCAGCGTCGTCATGCCGATCATCTTCCCGTCGATCGTTGCCGGCTCGGTGTTCACGTTCTCGCTGAGCCTGGGCGACTACATCACCGCGCAGATCGTCGGCGGCAAGGTCACGATGCTCGGCAACGTGATCCAGACGACGTACGTCACCAACCTTCCGTTCGCCGCAGCAGTCGCGACCATCCCGGTGATCATCGTGCTGCTCTACCTGCTGGCAGTGCGCCGTTCCGGCGCGCTGAACAGCTTGTAGCCGGCCATGACCATCTCCCGGGGCACCAAGATCGCCCTCAGCGTCTTCGCGGTCATCGCGCTCGGATTCATCTACGTCCCGCTCGGCGTCATCCTCGTCAACTCGTTCAGCATCAACAAGTCCCTCACCTGGCCGCCGAGCGGATTCACCACGGAATGGTGGAGCAAGGCGTTTCAGAACGAGGGCGTGCGCGAAGCGCTGGTGACCTCGGTCGCCGTGGCGTCCGCGGCGACAGTCGTCGCGCTCGTCCTGGGCACCTTGCTGTCATTCGCCCTTGGTCGCTACGCATTCTTCGGTCGCGAGTCGATCTCGCTGCTGATCGTGCTGCCGATTGCGCTGCCGGGCATCGTCACCGGCATTGCCTTGAACAACGTGTTCACCACGTTCCTCGGCGGCCTGACGATCTACACGCTGATCATCGGGCACACGACGTTCTGCATCGTGGTCGTGTTCAACAATGCGCTCGCCCGGATCCGGCGGATGGGTGGCAGCGTGGAGGAGGCGTCGGCCGATCTCGGGGCCAACGGATTTCGCACGTTCATCTACGTGACGTTCCCGCTGATGCGGTCGGCGCTTGTCGCCGGAGCGATTCTCGCCTTCGGGCTGTCCTTCGACGAGATCATCGTCACGACCTTCACCGCCGGACCGGGAATCAGCACCCTGCCGATCTGGATCTACGAGAATCTGTTCCGCCCGAACCCAGGCGCCGATCGTCAATGTGGTGGCCGCGGCGCTCGTGCTCATCAGCATCCTGCCTATCTACATCGCACAGCGCTTCTCGAACGCAGATGAGCGCGGTGGCGGTCTGATCTGATCCCCGCGGGAGCGGGTACAGTACGGGGGTGCCCCGTGGCGATGGAATGCTGAATCACGATCTGCTCACCGAGGACAAGGGACCCCAGGATCACTGCGGGGTCTTCGGGGTCTGGGCCCCCGGGCGAGGAAGTCGCCAAGCTCACCTACTTCGGCCTGTATGCGCTCCAGCATCGCGGCCAGGAGTCGGCCGGCATCGCGGTCAGTGACGGTTCCCACATCGTGGTCTACAAGGACATGGGCCTGGTCTCGCAGGTGTTCACCGAGGCCTCGCTGGAGTCCCTCCACGGGCACGTCGCGATCGGCCACACGCGCTACTCCACGACCGGCTCCAGCGTCTGGGAGAACGCCCAGCCGACTTTCCGGGCCACCGCGACCGGCCACCTGGCCCTGGGCCACAACGGCAACCTGACCAACATCCATGAACTGAAGTCCCGGCTGTCCGAACTGGCCGAGCTGTCCGGCGAGCTTCCGCTCGGCACCCGGATGCTCTCGACCAGCGATACCGACACCGTCGCCGCGCTGCTCGCGGCTCATCCCGATCTTTCGGTCGAGGCCGCAGCTCTCGAGGAACTGCCCCGGCTGCGCGGTGCGTTCTCGCTGGTGTTCATGGACGACGACGCGCTGTACGGCGCTCGCGATCCGCAGGGAGTCCGCCCCCTCGTGCTCGGCCGCCTCGAGCGAGGCTGGGTCCTCGCCAGCGAGACTGCCGCGCTCGACATCGTCGGCGCATCCTTCGTCCGCGAGGTCGAGCCCGGAGAGCTCATCGTCGTCGACGAGAACGGCCTGCGCTCGCATCGCTTCGCGGCGGCCGACCCCAAGGGCTGCCTGTTCGAGTTCGTCTACCTGGCCCGGCCCGACACCAGCATCTCTGGCCGCGGCGTGCAGGCGGCCCGAGTCGAGACCGGACGCCGGCTCGCGCGCGAGCACGCGGTCGAGGCGGATCTGGTCATCCCGGTCCCCGAATCCGGCCGGTACGCAGCGATCGGGTACGCGCAGGAGTCGGGCATCCCGTTCGCCGAGGGACTAGTCAAGAACGCCTACGTAGGCCGGACCTTCATCCAGCCCTCCCAGACGATCCGCCAGCTGGGCATCCGGCTGAAGCTCAACCCCCTGCGCGACGTGATCGCCGGCCAGCGCCTGGTGGTCGTCGACGACTCGATCGTTCGAGGCAATACTCAGCGCGCATTGGTCCGCATGCTGCGCGAGGCGGGTGCCAAGGAGGTGCACGTGCGCATCTCCAGCCCGCCGGTCAAGTGGCCGTGCTTCTACGGCATCGACTTCGCCAGTCGCGCCGAGCTCATCGCCAACGGGCTGTCGGTCGACGAGATCTGCACTTCGATCGGCGCGGACTCCCTCGCGTACATCGACCTCGAGCAGGTGATCGAGGCCACGACCGTGAGCAAGGACAAGTTGTGCCGGGCCTGCTTCGATGGCGTCTACCCCATCGCACTGCCCGAGCCGGAACTGCTGGGCAAGCACGTTCTCGAAGGGATCGAGCGCCGCGCCGTTGCGGGCGCGACCGCGGATGTCGAAGGCGTTGCCTCGCTCGTGGGCGGTGGCGCGGTCGACGCTCTTGATCGCCCGTGAGCGGAGCGTCGTACTCGACCGCAGGCGTTGACGTCGAGGCTGGTGAGCGTGCGGTAGCCCTCATGCGCGCATCAGTGGCGAGCGCGCAGCGCCCCGAGGTATTCGGTGATTTCGGCGGTTTCGCCGGGCTGTTCGATGTTTCCGCGATCAAGTCCATGCGGCGTCCGCTGCTCGCCACCTCCACCGATGGCGTGGGCACCAAGATCGCCGTGGCCCGCGCGATGGGCATCCACAACACCATCGGCATCGACCTGGTGGCCATGGTGATCGACGACCTCGTCGTGTGCGGCGCCGAGCCGCTCTTCATGACCGACTACATCGCCGTGGGATCCGTTGTGCCGGAACGGATTGCGGCGATCGTGAGCGGCATCGCGGAAGGCTGCCGGCAGGCTGGCTGCGCGCTTGTAGGCGGGGAGACCGCCGAGCACCCCGGTCTGATGGCACCCGACGAATACGACGTCGCAGGCGCCGGGACCGGAGTTGTCGACGCGGATCACCTGCTCGGCCCGGCCCGCGTTCAGGTCGGCGATGCCGTCATCGCGATGGGCTCGTCGGGCCTGCACTCGAACGGCTACTCACTCGCCCGACTCGTCCTGCTCGCCGACGGTGGCCCGGGACTGGGCGCGCATGTCGACGTCCTTGGTCGCACGGTCGGCGAGGAGATGCTCGAGCCGACGCGGATCTACGCGCTCGACTGCCTCGCGCTCGCCGCCTCAGTCGACGTCCATGCCATCAGTCACGTCACGGGAGGCGGACTCGCCGCAAACCTCGCCCGGGTGCTGCCCGAGCACGTCGCGGTCGACGTCGAACGCTCCACCTGGACGCCCCAGCCGGTGTTCGAACTGATCCGTGAACTCGGCAGCGTCGAGGTCGCCGACCTCGAGCGCACCTTCAACATGGGCATCGGCATGGTCGCCGTCGTAGCCGAGTCCGACACGGACGCTGCGCTCGAGGTGCTGCGGTCGCGCGGGATTCCCGCATGGGTGTGCGGGGTGGTTCGAGAGCGAGCAGTCGGCGAGCAGGGCGATGCGGAAGCCAAGGGCGGTTCGGGTGGTGCCGTCCGCCTGGTGTCAGCTCACGCCTGACGGCGATCTCATGCCTTGCGTTCGGACTCTGCCTCGTCCTCGTCGTAGTACTTCGCGTACGGATCCTCGGCGTACGGATCCTCCACGACCTCCTTCGGGACGTCGCGAGGAGGGGCGACTGGTGCGCCCCCGGATCCCAGTTCTGCCTGCAAGCGATCGAAGTCAGTCTGCGGCCCGCCGTACTTCAACTCACGGGCAACCTTCGTCTGCTTGGCCTTTGCACGGCCGCGCCCCATGGCTCGACCCCCTCATCCGGTACGAGAGCCCGGCTATCAGTGGAAGGTTCGGCGCCGTGACGGCGCCGAACGCGATAACGAAACAATAGAGTACCGGGCCGCGCTCTGCGTCACGACGCCGAGCGGATCCGATCCTCGGCCTCCCGCTCGGCCGCGGTCACAGGGGTGATGCCCTCCTGACGGGCCCGGTCGAGCACCCTGGCCGTGGTCGAGAAGACCCGGGCCGTGCGTTCCCTGGCCCGATCCAGGTTGCAGCCGACCAGTTCCTCGGCCACCTGGATGACTCCTCCGCAGTTGACCATGAAGTCAGGGGCGTAGACGATGCCCCGCTCCGCGAGGAGATCCCCGACCCCCGGATCGACGAGCTGGTTGTTGGCCCCTCCGCAGACCAGCGGAGCGGTGAGGGAGGCCACCCGGTCACGGGTCAAGAACCCGCCGAGGGCGTTCGGTGAGACCACGTCGAGGTCCAGCGCGAGCAGCTCGTCGATCGAGTCGACGAAGCGGGTCGTGGGATAGGCGTCGATGATCGCCGATCTGGCCTCGGGCAATGGGTCGACCGCGGTCACGACCGCTCCGGCGTCATGCAGGTGACCGATGAGGCGCCCGCCGACCTTGCCAGCGCCGACCACGCCCACGCGCTTGCCCTCCAGATCCACGCTGCCCCAGAGGAACTCCGCGCACGCACGCAGTCCCTCGAAGACGCCGAAGGCGGTGAGGATTCCCGAGTCGCCGACTCCGCCGTGCTCCGGCGACCGTCCGGTAGTCCAACGGCAGACCGCGCCGATGACGTCCATGTCGGCGACCGTCATGCCGACATCGCCCGCAGTGACGTAGCTGCCGCCGAGACTGTCGACCAGCCGTCCGTAAGCGTGCAGGAGCGCAGCGGGCTTGACCGTCGGGTCCGCGAGGATCACCGCCTTGCCACCGCCGTGGTCAAGCCCGGCCAGCGCGTTCTTGTACGTCATGGCCCGGGACAGGCGCAGCGCGTCGGCGTAGGCGGCCGCGCTCGGGTCTGCCCCCTCGGCGTAGAGGGCCATGCGGGTGCCGCCGAGGGCGGGCCCGAGAACCGTCGAATGGACCGCGATCACCATCCGCACGCCCTCGAACTCGGCGACCACGGTGCGCTCGTGCCCCTCGAAGCCGGCCCAGGGATCGCTCATGACCGAACCCTATGACTTGCCTCGATGGTGGACCGGGTGCGAGAGTTGCAAATCGGATGAAACGGACGTCGACGGATTTGTCGCCAGGTCCACCGAGACCCGAACGGAGGCTCAGATGTCAGGTCATGGCCCCGACGCCGAGCACCTACTCACCCCGGCGGAGGTTGCCGCCTTGTTCCGGGTCGATCCCAAGACCGTGACCCGCTGGGCGAAGGCGGGCAAGCTGTCGAGTATCCGCACCCTCGGCGGGCATCGTCGATACCGGTCCACCGAGGTGCACGCCCTGCTCCAGAGCCAGTCCCCGGCCAGGCGGTTCGACGCACCGCCCACGGGAGACCCGCGTGTCTGATCCGGTCTACCGCCCGATCATCCAGGGCGCACGCGTCTTCTTCGCCGGCTTGGGGCTGAAGTTCGACATCGTCGGCGAGGAGAACATTCCCAGGACCGGCGGGGCGATCCTCGCGATCAACCACACGAGCTACCTGGACTTCGCGCTGTCCGGCATGCCCGCGCACCTCGCCGGCCACCGCCTCGTGCGCTTCATGGCCAAGGACGGGATCTTCAAGCACCCCGTGGCCGGACCGCTGATGCGCGGGATGAAGCACATCCCCGTTGACCGCGATGCGGGCTCCGCGGCGTTCCGCGACGCGGTCGCGGTCCTCAAGTCCGGCGAGCTGGTGGGAGTCTTCCCCGAGGCGACGATGAGCCGGTCGTTCGAGATCAAGGAGATCAAGAACGGTGCCGTGCGCATGGCTCGCGCCGCGGACGTGCCGCTCATCCCGATGATCGTGTTCGGGGGTCAGCGCCTGATGTCGTACGGGGTGCGCGACTTCTCCCGGGGCAAGCCGATCTGCATCACCGTCGGCGCACCGATCCCCATTCCGCGCGGATCCAATCCCGATGTCGTCACCGAGGAACTGCGCGAACGCATGGTCGAACTGCTCGACGTCACCATCGACCGCTACCCCGCGAAGCCCGCGGGTGCGTGGTGGATCCCGAAGCGTCGTGGTGGCAGTGCGCCGACCCCCGAGGAGGCGCTCGCGATCGAAGAGCAGGTGCGCGCGGAGCGGGCGGCGAAGAAGGCGGCGTCGGAGGGCTGACCGTCAGGTCGGATTCGCCGCCGCCCATTCCTCGTAGCTGGCGACCGCGCCGGGCAGGGTCGGGTAGATCCGGCCTAGTCCGATCCGCGCTGCAACACCGTGACGTTCGAGGTCGTCGAGCAGGTCGCGCTTGACCCTCACGAGGGCTAGCACGATTCCCTCCCGCTCGCACCATTCGCGCACGTCCTCGAGCCCGTCCAGTCCGGTGATGTCGACCTCGGTGTTGCCCTCCATGTTGAGCAGCAGCCAGCGGGCGCGGGGCGAGGCCTGCCCGACGGCCTCGTGGCAGGCATCGACAAAGGTCTCCGCGTTCGCGAAGAACAGCGGAGAGTCGAACCTGAAGACGACCAGGCCGGGGATCTGGCTGGCCTGCGGGTAGTCCTCGACGTCGTGCCAGCCCAGGACTCCCGGAGCCTGCCCGAGCACCGCGGAGTGCGGTCGCGCCACGCGCGTGAGCAGTTCGATGACGGACAGCGCGATGGCGGCCAGGACGCCGTACAGGATGTCGAAGAGGAGCACTCCGGCCAGCGCGGCGACGGCCAGCGCGAACTCGCGCTTGCGGAACGCCCACAGCCTGCGGAACTCCGCGATGTCGATGAGGCGGATCGCGGCGTACGTCACGAGTCCGCCGAGGGCGGCCACCGGGAAGGCGGCGATCACCCCGCTGAACAGGAGCATCGACACTACGACGAGCGCGGCTGCCGCGAGCGAGTACAGCTGAGTACGCGCACCACTTGCATCGGCGATGACGGTGCGGCTCGCACTCGAGCTCACCGGGAAGCCGGAGACCGCCGCCGAGCCGAGATTGGTGGCGCCCATGGCCAGGAACTCGTGGTTGTTGTGCACGCGATCGTGGTGCCGTCCGGCGAACAGTCGCGCGGTGAGGATGTTGTCGGCGTAGCCGACGACGAAGATTCCGAGGGCGGGCAGCAGCAGGAGGCTGAGGTCTTCGGAATTGACCGCCGGCACGCCGACGGTGGGGAGGCCGAAGTCCAGGTTGCCGACGGTGAGCACACCTCGTGCATCGAGGTCGAAGGCGGCGACAAGGGCTGCGGCCGCGAGCATCACGATGAGGGGCACAGGGATGCGCGGGAAGCGAGGAGTCAGCGCGAGCAGGATGACGGCAACGCCCAGGCCGATCGCCACCGTCAGCCACTCGATATCGCCCGCTCCTGCTCCCGATATGAACGAGCGGATGTCCTCGACGAAGGTGTCTCCCGCAACGTCGACGCCGGTGATCTTGCCGAGCTGACTGGTGATCATGATCACCGCGACGCCGGCCATGAATCCGGTGAGGACCGGCTTGGACAGCAGGTCGCCGATGAAGCCAAGGCGCAGCACCCACGCGATCAGCGCGTAGCAGCCGACGATGAGCGCAAGGAGCGCCGCGAGCGCCGCGTACCGGACCGGGTCACCGATCGCGAACGGCGCGAGTACTGCTGCGGTGAGCAGGGCAGTTGTCGACTCGGGTCCCGCCGACAGCAGGCGGGACGTGCCGAGGATGGCGTAGATCGTCATCGTCACGACGATGATCCACAGCCCCGTTTGCGGTGACAGTCCGGCGAGCGCGGCGTAGGCCATGACCTGCGGGATGAGATACGCGGTGACCGTGACCGCGGCCACGAGGTCTCCGCGCAGGTGACGTCGGTCGTAGTGGAGCAGGTCCGAGATACCCATCCGTGCCGTCACGCGCCCCACGGTAGGCCTCGGGAACTAGGTTTGCGGGATGAACATTCCCCCGGAGACCAAGGACTGGACGTGGGTGCTCGCCGAGCGCTGTCCGGAGTGCGGGTTCGATACAGCCGAGCCTGCGCGCGACGACCTCGCCGCGCTGGCGTCGACGGTCGGGGATCGCTGGGTGGCTGCGATCAGCGTCATCGACGATCCGGGGACGCGACCGCAACCGCTCGTGTGGTCTCCGCTGGAGTACGCCTGCCATGTGCGGGATGTGTTCGGCCTGGGCACGTATCGCACCGGCCTGATGGTCAACGAGGAGCTGCCGACCTTCGCGAACTGGGATCAGGACACCACGGCCGTCGACGACGACTACGCCTCGCAGGACATCACCGTGGTGAGCGCCCAGATCGCCGCCAACGTCGCGGAGTTCGCGGGCTATCTGCGGTCACTGCCCGAGGATGCGTGGCCGCGCGCCGGTCAGCGCAGCGATGGTGCGGGCTTCACCGTCGAGTCATTCACGCGCTACGTCCTGCACGATCCCATCCACCATCTCACCGACGTCACTGGTCAGCGCTGGACCTGATCACCTCTGCCGCGTAGTCCGGCACGTAGTGGCTCAGGTCGCGCGGCGGACGCTCGTACCCGACCGTCGGTGGCCGCTTCGGCAGTTCGAGCGGGGGCCTGGTCGTTGCGTGGTACGGGATCGTCGACAGCAGGTGATGAATCATGTTCAGCCGTGCGCGTCGCTTGTCGTCAGCCTCGACGATGAACCACGGCGACTCGGGAATGTCGGTGTGCACGAGCATCTGGTCCTTCGCGCGCGAGTAGTCCTCCCAGCGCGTGATCGACTCCAGGTCCATCGGTGACAGCTTCCACTGGCGCATCGGGTCTTCGAGGCGCGAGGCGAATCGCGCCTCCTGCTCGGCATCGCTGACGCTGAACCAGTACTTGCGCAGGATGATGCCGTCCTCGATCAGCATCCGCTCGAACTGGGGCGCCTGGTGCAAGAAGCGCTGGTACTCCTCGGGAGTGCAGAATCCCATGACCTTCTCGACGCCCGCGCGGTTGTACCAGGAGCGGTCGAACAGCCGGATCTCCCCGGCGGCAGGCAGTTCGGCAACGTAACGCTGGAAGTACCACTGTGAGCGCTCGCGATCGTTCGGCGTGGGCAGCGCGACGATGCCCGCGACTCGCGGGTTGAGGTACTCCGTGACGCGCTTGATCGCCGAGCCCTTTCCCGCTGCATCGCGACCTTCGAAGATGACGACCAGTCGCACGCCTTCGAGTCGTACCCACTCCTGCACCTTCACCAGCTCGGCCTGCAGCCGGTACAGCTCGGCCTCGTAGATCGGCTTCGGAACCCGAGCCGAGTCCCTGGCCTTCTTCGCGTCCTTCTTCTTGCTCACGGAGCCAGTCAAGCACTCCGCCGACCTTGAGGTTGGCGTGGCTTTCATCCGCTGATTCCCACGCCAACCTCAAGGTCGACGGGGTGGTCGGGGGAGTCGGCTACGTTCGCGACGTGTTTAGCCGGTTTGCCGCCCTCGTCGCTGTTGGGGCAATGCTCGTCGCGTGCGGTGGAACGTCCGCACTGCCGGTTCAAGGCCCGACGACGGACGGACTTGCCCCGCGAGGGGAGACAGCAGCGGGTCTCGGTGTCATCAGGGTGGTCGACGGCGACACGATCCATGTGAACCGGGCGGGTCAGGACGTCACTGTCCGCATGATCGGCATCGATACGCCGGAGACGGTCAAGCCCGACTCACCAGTCGACTGCTTCGGGCCGGAGGCCTCGGACTTCGCGAAGGATTCTCTGACCGGCCGCACGGTCACCCTCGAGTTCGATGACTCGCAGGGTCGAACCGATCGCTTCGGGCGCACGCTCGCGTATGTGTGGGTCGAGGGTTCCGGTGGGTCACTCTCGTTGTTCAACCTCGACGCGGTGGCGCGCGGCTACGCCGAGGAGCAGCAGTACGGACCGACGCCGTTCGCGTGGAAGCAGGAGTTCCGCGCGGCGGAGGATGCGGCTCGGTCAGTGGGCGCTGGACTGTGGGGAGCCTGCCGAGCGGAATCCTGACCTTCCCCAAACACGCTCAGCACGCCTCCTTCACCTGACTACGGCACCGTGAGGCCCCAGTTCAGGAGCAGTCCAGCCGACGAGGGAGCACACGTGACCGAGAACAACGCCGATGCAGAGCCCGACGCCACGCCAACAGTGAGCCAGGCCGTGCGCCTTCCCGAGCAGCAGCCGGTTGCGCCCGCACCCGTTGTCGTCGCAGAGAAGAAGTCGCACACGCGCACGATCCTTGAGGTTGTCGGCGCCGTGGTAGCAGTCGGACTTATCTTCATGTCAGGTGCGGCGGGGTTCGTCCTCGGCCACGTGACCGCAAAGCATGACGGCCGGGGCGACGGCAGTCGCATGATGCTGCGCATCGATCGCGACGATGCCGGTAGTGGCTTCGATCGCGGTCAGGGCATGCCGAGCGGTCCGCGGCCGCAGAGCCGTCCGGACATGCAGGGCGGCCCCGGTCTGCAGGGCATGCCGGATTCCGCACCCGTTCGTCCGCAGCAGGGCACCGCACCGACTGCACCGCAGGGGTAGTGCTGGCCGCATTCCGTCGCATCGGGCGCCCGACATCGGCATGATCGACCCATGGACGCGGATGCGATCGTTGTCGGGGGCGGGCTTGCGGGACTGGTAGCGGCGGCCGAGTTGGCCGACGCGGGACGCCGGGTGATCCTGCTCGAGCAGGAGCCCGAAGCGAACCTCGGCGGTCAGGCGTTCTGGTCGCTCGGCGGGTTGTTCCTCGTCAATTCGCCCGAGCAGCGGCGCATGGGAATCCACGACTCGCTGGGCCTGGCCACGCAGGACTGGATGGGCAGCGCCCAGTTCGATCGCGAGGAGGACCACTGGCCCCGAAAGTGGGCCGAGGCGTATCTCCACTTCGCCTCCGGCGAGAAGCGCTCCTGGCTGCACGCCATGGGTCACCGGCTGTTTCCCGTCGTCGGCTGGGCCGAGAGGGGCGATGGCCGGGCGAGCGGGCACGGCAACTCGGTGCCGCGCTTTCACATCACGTGGGGAACCGGGCCGGGGATCGTGGCTCCGTTCGAGCGGCGCGTTCGCGAGGCGGTTTCCAGCGGTCGCGTGACGATGCTGTTCCGGCATCAGGTGGACGGACTGGTCAGCACCGGTGGCGTCATCACGGGCGTGCGCGGCACCATCCTCGAACCGAGCGACGCGGAGCGCGGTCGACCCAGTTCGCGCGTCGCGGTCGGCGAGTTCGAGCTCTCCGCGCAGGCGGTGATCGTCACGTCGGGCGGCATCGGCGGGGATCACGATCTTGTGCGCAAGTCGTGGCCCGCACGCCTGGGCAATCCGCCGAAGCGCATGGTCGCGGGCGTGCCCGCGCACGTCGACGGCCGCATGCTCGCGATCACCGAGTCCGCCGGAGCTCGCATCATCAACCCGGACCGCATGTGGCACTACACCGAGGGCCTGCAGAACTGGGACCCGATCTGGGACAACCACGGCATCCGCATCCTGCCCGGCCCGTCGTCGCTGTGGCTTGACGCGCTGGGCAATCGGCTCCCGGCTCCGTACTTCCCGGGCTTCGACAGCCTCGGCACGCTCGGCCACATCATGAGCACCGGGCACGACTACTCGTGGTTCATCCTCACGCAGAAGATAATCGAGAAAGAGTTCGCGCTCTCGGGCTCCGAGCAGAACCCCGACCTCACCGGCAAGAGCATCCGGCAGGTGCTCGGCCGGGCCTGGGGCGGGGCGCCTGGACCCGTCGAGGCGTTCAAGAATCAAGGCGCCGACTTTGTCGTTGCCCGCACCCTTCCCGAGCTGGTCGCCGGAATGAATGCCATTGCTGATGAGCCGCTTCTCGACGCGGCGAGCATCGAGCGCATCATCGTCGCGCGCGATCGCGAGATCGAGAACACCTTCACCAAGGACGCGCAGATCACCGCGATCCGCGGTGCACGAAGGTACCGAGGCGACCGGCTCATTCGAGTCGCCACACCGCACCGGATCCTCGACCCGAAGGCGGGTCCGCTGATCGCCGTACGGCTGAACATCCTCACGCGCAAGACCCTCGGCGGACTGGAGACGGACCTGCAGGCCCGCGTACTGCAGCCTGGGGGCGAGCCCCTGCAGGGCGTGTATGCGGCCGGCGAGGTCAGCGGTTTCGGAGGCGGTGGCATGCACGGGTACAACTCGCTCGAGGGCACCTTCCTCGGCGGGTGCCTGTTCTCCGGCCGAACGGCGGGACGGGCTGCCGCGGCCGCAATCGGCTAGGCGTCGACGATCGAGTCGATGCGGCGGGCCAGGTCGACGTCGCGCGACGTGAGCCCACCGGAGTCGTGCGTGGACAGCACGAGTCGCACCTTGCGCCAGCGGATGTCGATGTCGGGATGGTGATCTACGTCCTCGGCCTCGCGGGCAATCTGGACGACCCAGTCGATCGCGCCGAGGAACGTGGCAGCCGTGACCTCGCGTTCGAGCGTCGTGTCGCCAACCGTCCACGCGGGAAGGATCGACGTCAGTTCCCGCCGTTCGTCGAGGTTTAGGAGGCGGTCGCGCATGGGTACATTGTCCAGCAGACGAAGCATTCACATAAGGGAGAAGACCATGACCGATACCCGAAAGACCCGCCGCGGGATCCTCGCCGTCACGGCCGCCGCAGTCGCAGGGCTGGGCATGGTCGCGTCGGCGTTGCCGGCTCAGGCGATGGGCACCGGCAATCCGTACGAGGACATCCAGGTCGGCGTGACCTACACGGTCTACCAGCCCTCGTTCACGGCCGGGCTGACGATGCCGAAGAAGGCCAGCGGCGACGGCAACTGCCCCAGCGGCACAGAGGAGAACCTCGTCGTGAAGTACGGCACCAAGAGCGGTGCTCAGTTCACGGTGTTCGAAGGCAACCCGATCTGCTCGGATCCCGGAGATGGCGCGCAGGTCCGCGCGGCCAACGTGAAGGGCGCGACGGCGAAGGTCTATGCCTACTGCGACCCCGACGCCTCCTGCATGCCGCAGGATGTCAAGAGGGTCGGCGGCTACCTGCTCGTCACGCTGCCCGCGGCCCAGGGCTTGCGCAAGGTCAACGTCGAGATCGAGACATCAGGCGGCATCAGCGCGAAGCAACTGGTCAAGATCGCCAGGAGCATGCAGCCGGTCCAGTAGTCCTAGCTGCGTCGTCGTCGCCAGAGGGCAACTCCGGCGACGACGACGAGGACCAGCACGCCTAGGGCGACGATGACAACAAGGCTGCCGGCCACACCGCTTGCCGGTTCGCTCGTCGTTACCGGTTCCGTCGGTGCCGACGTGGGCGTGGGTGTCGCGACCGGCGTCGCGGGCGCGGATGCGGGTGCGGGTTCGGACGCGGGTTCGGACGACGAGGCGCCGGTGCCGGTGCCGGTGCCGCTGATGGTGATGGTGATCGCACCCGTCACGGGATGCCCATCGCCGGAGACCACGCGGTATGCGGCCTGGAAGGTCCCCTCGCTCGCCTGCGCCGGCCACGTCAGGGAGATGGTGTCGCCATCGACGGTCGCCGGCGCGGTCACGATGACGTTGCCCTGCTCGTCATTGATCGAGATCGTCTCGGTGCCCTCGAGCAGGGTCTCGTCGAAGATGAACGCGACCGACGCGGGCGGTGCATCGAGAACTGCGCCATCGGCAGGGCTCGTGGAGACCAGTTTCGAGTGGGCGCTGGCCGGTGCCGCTGACAGGCCGACGATCGCGAGCAGGGCAAGGGACGAGACGGCGAGCACTCGCCGGATTCGGGGCATGGGCCAACTGTCGCACTACCCCGAATCGGAGCGAACCCGGACCTGTTCCTCGCGCATCACGACAGGATGTGCGCATGCGCCAGATGCCTGAGTCCGAATGGTTGGCCTTCCTGCGGGAAGGAACCCGGACCGGAAAGCTCGCTCTGGTCCTGCCGAGCGGCAAGCCCACCGTGACTCCCGTGTGGTTCGTGATCGACGATGACCTGACGCTGTGGTTCAACACGGGCACGGACACTCCGAAGGCGCGCTCGCTTCGGCTGGACCCGCGGGCCTGCCTCGTCGTCGACCTCGAGGAGCCGCCCTACGCCTTCGTCCGACTCGACCTCGATGTGACGCTCGTGGACGATCTCGACATCGTGCGCGACATCGCGACTCGGATTGGGGGTCGCTACATGGGTGCCGAGCGGGCAGCGGAGTTCGGGGAGCGGAACGGCGTGCCTGGCGAGCTCGCGATGCGTTGCCTGATCGTCAAAGTCGTTGCCGTGCATGACATGTCGGCATGAGCGAGGAGACCCGCGGCGGCCTGCCAAGCGTGGTCCTCGGTGTTGTCTACGGAGTGATGCTTGCCGGCACGCTTGTCGTCGCGGGCGGGGTCCTGATTGGCAACGCGATGGCCTGCGACTCGGGTGGCGACAACTGCGCCAACGGGGTGGTCATCGCAACGCTGACATGGTTGGTCATCAGCTTCGTGCTTCCCGTCGCCGCGCTCGTCTGGGGACTTGTCTCGAGCCGCTCGACTCGTGCGGGCCGACGCAATCGAGTCTTCGCACTCGTCGCCATCATCATCCTGCCGGTCATCGGACTCGCGGCGAACCTCGTGATCTTGTTCAACCCCGCCTTTCACTGACCGGCTACTGCGCCCACTCGTGGCCGAACCACCGGCGCACGCGGTTCCTGCCGAAGTCGGTCTTGTCCGTGACCAGGAGAGCTGACGGGCCTTCGAGGCCGCCATGCGGACGCTCGCCGGCGAGAAAGGTGACGTCGACCTTCGCGATCTGGTCGTGGCCGAACTCGAGATAGCAGATGCCGCGACCGTCGTAGGTCGGCGCGAACTCGGCTCCGCGGATCTGCGCGCTGATCGCACCAGCCACGATGATCGCCTGGCCCTCGGCGAAGACTCCGGCCTTGGGCGTGCCGACGCTCGTCACATCGCCCACCGCGTACACACCAGGAAACGCTGTCTCCAAAGTGAGCGGGTTGACCGGGATCCACCCGTCGACGGTCATTCCCGACTCGGCGACCACCGCTGGAGCGCGATGGATGGGCACGCCGAGGAACAGGTCGAAGGGCAGCTCGTCGTCATTGCTCAGCATCGCGACCTTGCGTTCGGGGTCTAGCGAGCGAACGAGGAGCTCGGGCAGCCAGGTGATGCCTCGCTCCGCGAACGCCGTCAGCAGCGCGGCGGATGCCTCGGGCGAGGGCGGGATGGGCACGCCGAGGGGCATGACCAGCGTGATCTCGCTGTCTTCTCGCAGGCCGCGCTCGGTCAGGTAGTCGTGCATCAGCAGCGCCGTCTCGCTCGGTGCGGGCGGGCACTTGAACGGCGTGCCGGTCAGTCCGATCATCACCCGACCGCCACCGAACTCGGCCAGCACGTCGCGCAGCGCGAACGCGCCCGCGACGGTGTAGAACTCATGGCCGGCCTCGAGCAGACCGGGCGTTGCCTCCGGGTGCAGATCCGCGCCGAGGGCGACAACCAGAATGTCGGCGTCGAAGTCACCGGCGTCGGTCGTGACGACCTTGCATACCGGGTCGATAGAGCGAACCGTGGACTGCACGATTCTCACGCCGGGCTTGACGATGTCCGAGTACCGATGGGTGACGTGGTCGGCCGTCGTGCGTCCGAACATGACGTCGAGCTTGGAGAACCCGAAGACGAAGCCTTCGCCCTTGTCGATGAGGACGATCTCGACCGATGCACCGAACTCATCCGAGAGGAGCGTGGTCAGTTCGAGTCCACCGAAGCCTGCACCGAGAACGACGATTCGCATGAACCGAAGCGTAGGGGCGATCAGGTCCACCAGGTCGACACTGCAACAACGTCGAATCCGAGCGAGTCATACAGCGGCTTGCCGGCGATGGAGGCGTCCAACGTCATCGTTCGCTCGGAGTGGTGATCGAGGACGGCAATCATCAGTGCACGGGCAACGCCCTTGGACCGGTGCTCGGGCAGGGTGGTCACCCAGTACACGCCCGTGCATGCCGCGGCAGTCATGGTCACGCACGCGCCGACGGTTGTTGCATCGTCGCCGATGAGGAACACCTCGAAGCCGGGGTAGTCGAGCAAAGCGTCAGGGAGTACCTCCCCTTCGTCATAGGGCTGGACGCGCGCGAGCGGGAAGCCGTGCACGATCGTGTGCTCGGCCTCGCGCAGGCCCGGGATCGTCGTGACGCGCGTGACCGTCCAGCTGGACGTGCCGTCGATGCGTCGGGGCATGCGCGACATGACGGGCATGGGCCTCGGCTCCAGGCCGAGTCCGGGGATCTCGATGGCGGCGAAGGGATCCTCGACGGTCGTTGCCACTCCCGCTCGACTGCGCACGAGGTCGCGCACCTGCGCGACATCCACGTCGGACGCAGCAGGCGAGAGCATCAGGATGCGATTGCCAAACCTCGTGTCGGTCAGGATCCCGAGGTACGACGAGGTCCTGATGACCTCATGTCCGCGCGTGGCACCGAGCGCGGTCCAGAAGGCAGCGGCATTCGCCGTCGCCATGTGCAGGTGACGATCCGCGCTACTTGTGCTCATCAAGTCGCCGCTGCAGTTTGCGCATTGTGCGCAGCCAGGAGTCGGTGTCACTCGCCCGCGCGGTGTAGTAGTCCGCGACTTCAGGGTGGGGAAGGATGAGGAAGCGGTCGTCCTGCATTGCCTGCCACACCATCTCCGCGACATCCTCGGGCTCGAGGAACGCGTCGCGGATGAGAATCTCGGCCAGCGGACCGGCGTCTTCGAGCATGCGGGTGCGCACACCCTGCGGGCAGATTGCTTGCACGACGACACCCTGGTTGCCGTACGTAATGGCCAGCCATTCGGCGAACGCGACCGCCGAGTGCTTCGTTACCGCGTATGGCGCACTGCCGAGCATCGTGAGCAGGCCGGCCGCCGAGGCCGTGACGATGAAGCGACCGCTCCCGCGCTCGACCCACGTCGGCACGAGGAGACGGGCGGCGCGCACGTGCGCCAGCACGTTCACGTCGAGCATGCGCTGCCACTGCGCCTCGGTCGCATCCAGGCCCGCCGCGACGTCAATGCCAGCGTTCGCGAAGAACACGTCGATCTCGCCGAGGTAGTCGCGAGCAGCAGTGATCAAGTCGGTGACTCCGGCTTCGCTGGCCGCATCGCCGACCCAGGCATGGCCGCCGATCTCCTCGGCAACAGCACGAGCGCCGTCGCCGTCGAGGTCGTTCACCACGACCCGAGCCCCCTCGGCGGCCATGCGGCGCGCGATGGCGCGGCCGATTCCGTTACCCGCGCCCGTGACGACAACACCCTGACTAGTCATCTGGCGGTTATACACCGTGTCGCGAAGCTCGCGGCGCAAGACTGGTTGACCGACGCTGCGGGTGGGTACCTCAAGTAATGCCCTATCGGGAGAGGATCCCATGCTCACCCAGCGTCGAGTAATCCCCATCGTTGCGCTCGCACTGTTGGCAGCGTTCGCAGGAATACCGACGGCTCAAGGTGCACCCGTGCCAGTGACCCCCCGAGGTCTACCCGTCGCCTATGACCCGCCCGCGACGTATGAGGCGCAGACGACGTGCAGTCCTGCTCCCAAGCCGGGCACGCGCAAGCTGATAGCTCTGCTCAAGCGGACGTACGGGTCGAACCAGTACATGGGAACGTCGCGCTCGTGCGGCAACGGTGGCACGAGCGAGCACAAGGACGGCCGTGCGATCGACTGGATGACGAGCACGCGCAGCCCGAAGGGGCGCGCGAATGCCACCGCGTTCCTGAACTGGCTGATCGGGCTCGACGCCGCCGGCGTTCCGGCCGGCAACGCGACGAGGCTCGGCATCATGTACATCGGCTGGAGCAACAAGTTCTGGGCGGCGTATAGCCCCGAGCGCGGCTGGACGAAGCTGGACGGGTGCCCGAAGGGCAACGACACCACATGCCACCGGAACCACATGCACATCTCGCTCACGTGGGACGGTGCCAGCGGTCGGACATCGATGTGGGACGGCACGGCGCTCGCCCCGTTCTGCGCCTCGTCGCGATCGGACGCGGTCGTGATCGAGCCCGGTCGGGCCGACGCCGCCATCCCCGTGACGCCGTTCCGAGCGCTCAGCACGCGGACGGGCGCGGGCCTTGTTGCCGGAAGCGATCATGGATTCGGCTGGGGCGACCACGATGACTGGCCAGGCTTCGATGACGGCATCCCCGAGCCGACTCCCGTGCCGACCCCGACGCTGCCCTGCCGGCTCCATCCGACCGGCTGGCGCGGTGACCTCGGCGGAATTCTCACCAAGGTGACCGGTCAGGGAGGAGTCCCCGAAACGGGTGTTGCCGCAGTTGTCGTGAAGGTCGCGGCCCTGGGCTCGACCGCTCCGGCCAAGATCACCGTGTGGGGCCCGGGCCAGGGGACGAGCAAGGTCGTGGTGAAGGTACGACTCAACAAGAGCGGACGGGGCAGCGCGATCGTGCCGGTGGCGTCCGACGGGACGATCGCCTTCGCCACCTCGGCCGGAGGCACCGATCTCGCGGTCGACGTCACCGGCTACTTCCTTGCTGGCGCCCAGCCGAACCGCACAGTTGTCGTTAGGCAGCATAATTAGGTAACCTAACGACTGTGGATGACGACCAGGTCGAGGAACTGCGCACAGCTCTGGCCCGGCTCGTACGCAGGCTGCGTGCGGAGAAGGCCGACGACCAGCTCGGTGACACTCACAATGCGGTTCTCACGCGGCTGATGAAGGAAGGCCCCTTCACGCTCAGCGAGCTAGCCGAGCAATCGCGGGTGACTCCTCCGTCGATGAACCAGACGATCAACTCCCTCGCCGATGCCGGGTACGTGGTGCGCGAGCCTGATGCGGTCGATCGCCGCAAGGTCCTCGTTCGCGCGACTCCCGCCGGTATCGCCCTAGCCCAGGAGACCAGCCGACTGCGGCACCAGTGGCTCGCCGACCAGCTCGACGAGCTTTCGGACGCCGATCGTCGGGCTCTGATCAAGGCGACGGGAATCCTCCGGCGAATCGCCGACGCATGAGCACCGCGCGGTGACCAGCACCTTCCGTTCGCTCCGGATCTACAACTACCGAGTCTGGGCGGCCGGCGCGCTCGTCTCGAACATCGGCTCGTGGATGCAGCGCATCGCGCAGGACTGGATCGTCCTGACGCAGTTGACCCACGAGAACGCGGCGGCAGTGGGCGTCGTTCTTGCCCTGCAGTTCGGCCCGCAGGTCCTCCTGCTGCCGGTGACGGGCTTCGCCGCCGACCACTTGGACAGGCGCAAGCTGCTGATGGCGACTCAGGCGTCGATGGGTCTCCTCGCACTCGGTCTCGGTCTGCTGACACTCAGCGGCCACGTGCAGCTGTGGCAGGTCTATGCCTTCGCGCTGATGCTCGGCTGCGTGACCGCCTTCGATTCACCCGCGCGGCAGACCTTCGTGAGCGACCTCGTCGATGGGCAGCACCTGTCGAACGCCGTCGGCCTGAACTCGACGTCCTTCAACCTCGGCCGGCTCATCGGCCCCGCGGTCGCTGGCCTGCTCATCGCCGCCGTCGGACCCGGGTGGGTCTTCATCATCAATGCCGTCTCCTTCGGTGCCGTGCTGATCTCGCTGCTGTTCCTGCGCGTGCGCGACCTGTACGTCACGAACCGAGCTCCTCGTTCCCCCTCCAATCTCGTCGAGGGATTCCGGTACGTGCGCAAGCGACCTGACCTGCTCGCGATCATGGTGATGCTCTTCCTGGTGGGAACCTTCGGGCTCAACCTCCCGATCTTCTTGTCGACGATGTCCGTCACGGTGTTCGACGCGGGCGCGAGTGCGTTCGGCCTGCTGATGTCAGCCATGGCGGTCGGATCAGTGGTCGGAGCGCTGCTCGCTGCTCGACGGGCTCGTCCGAGGATCACCCTGCTCGTGATGGCCGCTATGTCATTCGGCATCTTTCTCGGGCTCGCTGCTGTCATGCCGACGTACGGACTGTTCGCGGCGGTCCTCGTTATCGTGGGCGTGTCGTCGCAGACCCTGATGACCTCGTCTACCACCACGGTGCAGATGACGACGGAACCGGAGATGCGCGGCCGGGTCGTCGCGATCCTGCTCGCCGTCGTGCTTGGCGGCACACCGATCGGGGCCCCGCTCGTGGGTTGGATCGCCGACACCTTCGGTCCGCGCTGGGCGGTCGGGGTCGGGGCGGCCGCTGGCATTGCGGCGGGTCTTGTCGGTGTCTACTACCTTGTGAAGTACCAGCACCTGCGCATGCGATCGAGCTCGGGCAAGTTCGGGATGACGATCGACCGGCGTCTCGAGCCGCCCTTCTATCTCGAACCCGCCACCCAGCCAAGGAGAACGCCTTGACGACTCTCGACCCGAGGACGGCGCTCGTCGTCATCGACCTGCAGGACTGGATCGTCGCGCTGCCGACCGTTCATCCGGCCGCCGAGATCGTGGCTCGATCCCGCGAGCTCGCCGATGCGTTCCGCTCGCAGGGACTGCCGGTCGTGCTGGTGACGGTCTCGGGAGGTGCACCCGGTCGAACCGACCAAGGACCTGGCCAGCCCCGGCCGCTGGGTTGGGACGTCCTCGTCCCCGAGATGAACCAGCAACCATCCGACCACGCGGTCGTCAAGCGCACCTGGGGTGCGTTCACGGGCACCGATCTCGACGATTACCTGCGCCGTGCTGGTGTGACCCAGATCGTGCTCGTCGGCATCGCCTCGAGTCTGGGCGTCGAATCGACAGCACGGTTCGCTCACGAACTCGGCTACCACGTCACCGTTGTCGTCGATGCCGTGACGGACGTGAGCATGGCCGCGCACACCAACGCGGTTACCCACATATTTCCGCAACTTGGGGAAACGGCCACGACTTCGGAGATCATTGGCCTACTGAGCAATTAGCTCAGCACTAGGGGGACTCACATGCGCGCTACCGCCTACCTGATTGCCATGATCTGCTTCGCGATCGCCACGGTCGCGGGAGCGATCAGCTTGATGCTCGACAAGGGCCACTGGTCACTGGTGGTCATCCCGTTCGTGCTGCTGATCATGTGCTTCGTGCTGTGGGGAAAGGCCCGGCGGCAGAATTCGTAGCGCCTAGGCCGGCAGATTCTCCTCGGCGAGGTGGCCGAGTTCGCGAACCTCGGCGATCCGCTCGACGAGCCACCGCTCGGTGACGATCGCGGGGTTCAGTGCCTCCTCGGTAAAGATCTCGTCCGCGCGCGCACTCATGCGGGTGATCGAGTCGCGAGCGACGCCAGGACCGACCCGCGACGCGAGCCGATTCAGCACCCGGGTCGCGTCCGCGGACTGATCGGCGAGTGCTTGCGGAAGCCGCGGCACGAAGACGCCGGATGTGCGCATGTGCTCGAGGTCGTACTCCAGGCACGCCGTCTTGACGGCGGCCCATTCGGCGACCGCAGCACGCAGTTCGGTGAAGTCCGGACGGGTCTGTGGATCCGGGCTGTCGGTAGTCCTCGACTTCGTGGTGAAGACAAGTGCGACGCATACGGCGACCGACGCGCAGACCAGTGCAATGACAATGCCCACGGGGAGGCCGCCTTCGTTTCTAGAGGAACCTGCTGGCCCGCCAGCATGATTGCCACTCCAGACAACCTCAGAATGCGGTAGTTCGACTTTAGCGCACCTTGAGCGAGGCCCTGACCGTCGTTCTACTCGTCTCGCTCGGACCTGCCCGTCAGCACCCGTCGGATCGCGATGAACGCGAGGTATCCGACGAGGAAGATGCCGGCGATGAGGAAGCCGATCAGCATTTGGCGCATCCGTGCGTCTCCTTCGGTCAGTCCTCGTCGGGTGGTGGCAATGGTCGAGTGGCGCCGGCGACGAGCAGCCCGACCGCGAGCAGTCCAGCAGTGACGGTCAGCGCGCGCAGTACTCCGGCCTGGTTGCCGAGGATGCCGATCAACGGCGGCCCGGCAAGGAAGGCGACGTAGCCGATCGTCGCCACCACGCTGACGCGCCCGGCCGAGTGACGCGGATCGTCGGCCGCCGCGCTCATGCCGACCGGGAAGCCGAGAGCCGTGCCGAGCCCCCACAGCACGGTTCCGATCATCGCGGTGCCCAGGTTCGGCCCGTAGACGACGATCAGCAGGCCGACGAATGCCATGGCGGCGGACACGCGAAGGACGGGAACCCGGCCGAAGCGGTCGAGGATCTGCGGGCCGAACCAGCGGCCGACGGTCATCGCCATGAGGAACAACCCGAAGGTCAGTGTGCCGAGCGTTGCGCTCGCCCCGTGGCCGTCGATCGCCGCGATTCCGAGCCAGTCGTTCGCCGTGCCCTCGGCGAAGGCCATCGTCAGGACGAACAGTCCGATGAGCAGCGTGCGCGGCTCAGTCCACGCCTTGAGCGGATGATCGCGCTCCTCGCCGTCGTCGTGATCCTCGGTGCCAGCGGGCAGGAAGTCACGAGTCGACAGAGGCACCGCGACCGCGATGAGGGCGACGATGATCAGCAAGTGGGTGGTCACGCCGATGTTGAGCGCGTTCATACCTGCGCCGACGAGCGCGCCGAACACGGTGCCCACGCTGAACCCCGCGTGGAATCGGGACATGATCGAGCGACCGAGGTGCTGCTCGACGACAGCACCCTCGACGTTCATCGCGACATCCCACACGCCGTTGCCGAACCCGAGGAGCAGCAGGCCGATCACCACGAGCAGGACGCCAACGCCGACGCCGACGGCCGCGATCGCGAGCCCTGCGGCGAACACCAGCGCGGTAACGACGATCGCCTTGGCTGCGCCGAGATGGTGCACGATGAGCCCTGCCGAGGGCAGGGCGATGAGCGAGCCGACGGCCACGGACAGCAGGATCAGTCCGAGCGCGGCGGGAGTCAGCCCGAGTTCCTCGCGCACCTGAGGCAGGCGCGAGGCCCAGCTAGCGAACCCGAAGCCGGCCCCGATGAAGACGAAGTAGACCGCCCGCGTTGCGCGCTTGAGGTCAATTGGATCGTGGACGCCGGTGTCCGCAGTTGTCTCAGACACGAATTGCCTCCACTCTGGTGATCGTATTCTCCGGTGTCACCGGGGAGCGAGAGGATGCCGCCATGGTGCTCGAGCATTCCCACACAAGCGACTTCGTCAACTCCGTCTTCTGGGATGTCGACCTCAGCGGGTCGACCTTCCGCGCGTGCAATCTCAGCGGCGTGCGCATCTACGGCTCGTTCGTCACCGATCTGAGCGTCACGGGCTGGGACGGCGAGGTGGGGACCGTCGTCATCGACGGAGTCGACGTCACCTCGTACGTCGCCGCGGAACTCGATGCGCGCTTCCCTGAGCGGGTGCAGCTGCGCGAGGCGCGGACGGCGGACGACTACCGGGCGATGTGGGACACGATCGAGGGGCTCTGGGCGCAGGCACTCGCGCGAGCCGAACTGCTGCCCGAGGCCCTGCTGGCCGAGCGGGTCAACGGTGAGTGGTCGTTCGTGGAGACGTTGCGGCACCTCGCCTTCGCAGTGGACACGTGGATCGAGGCGATGATCCGCGGCAAGGCCTCGCCGTACTGCGCGATCGGACTGCCGCCTGCGGACCTGCCCGCCGAGGGGTTCGCGGAGATGGGCCTCGATGCGGATGCGCGTCCGTCGTTCGCCGAGGTCCTCGCGCTTCACAAGGACCACTTGAGCCAGGTCCGCGAGGTCGTCGACTCCCTATCCGATGACGATCTGGCCCAGACCCGGTCCGCGACCTTGTTCTCGGGGTGGGGCGAGGAGTCGCAGACAGTCGCCCACTGCCTGCTCGTCATCATGCGCGAGCACAACGAGCACCGCCGTTTCGCCCTCCGCGACCTCGCCGCCCTCGATCCCCAGAATTGAACCGCCTCCCGGGTCAAATCCGGGTTTCCGGCCCTTCCGGGCGGGGAATCCGCGGATTTGAGCCGCCCTCGTAGTTCCACCGCCGGTCGTCGAAACGTCATGGGTTGTTCGGCGATTGAGTGTCGACGGGAGTAGCCGGGCCGGAGACGATCTCGGTATGCACCCGACGGCATTCGCCCAGGCCATCCCCGTCGTGATCGTGGTCCAGGCATGATCGCGCTCCTGGCCTTCGCCTCGGCGATCGGCCTCGGCGCCGCGGCAATCGCGCTCGCGTTTCCGCTTGAGGATGAGAATGCCGACAGGTCCCATCCACCCGCCTTCGGGCGGGCCAAATCCGGGTCTGGGGGCGGTTTGGCCACCGAAAAGCCCGATTTGACCCGGAAGGCGGTTCAAATCGGGAGGGGGCTGGACGGGAAAGAAGGGGCGGGCGCTTGCGGGCGGGTGGCTTCGTAGGCAAGGATTGTTGCGTGCCCAAACGAACTCACGGTTCCGCCGACCTGGCGACCCTCGTCGAGCACATGTTCGAGCAGGTCATGACCGAGCCCGAACGAGCGGAGTTGCTCGCCTCCATCACGGTGTGGGAGTCCGAGCATCCCGACGTCGACGCGGCGCACCGCGTCACCGCGTGGATCGATATCGCCTACGAGATTCGTGCGAAGGCCAAGTCCGGCCCACGCACTTTGAGCGAGGTCCGGATCGCCCCGTCAGCACCGCGGCTCCTTCGCGTCACCTACGGGCGCGAGGCCATCGCCTAGCTCTCGAACATCGCGCGGCGAATTCGGGCGAAGCAAAGCAACTGGTCCGCCGAGCGCAGATGCGCGCCTTCTGGGCGCGCGGCCAGATGAAGCGCGTGCCACATGTCGGCAAGGCTGCTCTCGGCCATCGCCGCCGCGGCGGAGTCGAAACGTCCGCCCGATGCGGCGGTCACCCAGACCCGAAGGCCGCTCGTGCCGACGATCGAGTGGCCTTCGACGTGCATGGGCGCCGTCATCAGGAGCGGAATCGCGAGGAGCGTCGCGGCCGCCTGCAGCTCGGCGACCTCGCCGGGAGAGATCGTTCGCTCGGCCCAGGCATCGACGCTGAAGCCAGGTTCGAAGTCCTCGACGGCGGACCAGTGCGTCGTCATCGACGGAACACACAGGCCGGCTCGATTGCGGAAGTGCGGACCGGCTGACGAGGCGAGTGGCATCCGACTACCTCCCGCTCGCTGTCAGGTTCACATGGAACTCGGCGGACTCGCGCTGGAAGACGGGCAGGTGCGGCACGTAGTCACCGCTGAACAGCGGAGAGGTGATGATCATGTCGGCGGTCGTGCGGTTGCTCGCTACGGCGATGTTCCACAGCGTGGCGATCCGCAGCAGCGCCTTGACGTCGGGGTCGTGCGGCTGCGGCTCGAGCGGATCCCAGAAGAAGATCAGCGCGTCGATCGCGCCCTGCGCGATGCCCGCACCGATCTGCTGATCACCACCGAGCGGGCCGCTCAGAAATCGGTGAACCGGGATCGACAGCTTGTCGCGAAGCAGGCGCCCGGTCGTCCCGGTGGCGTAGATGCGGTGTTTGGCGAGCACGTCGCGATTGTGGAGGGCCCACTCTCCGAGCTCGGCCTTCATGTTGTCGTGACCGACGAGGGCGATATGCCGCTGCCCGCTGCGCAGCCCGGCCGGCTCGAAGTTCCAGTCGGCCATCAGTTCCTCTGTCCAGGACACGTTGCCACTCTCGCAGCGGTCGGCGACGGGTGGCGGTCGGTCAGGCGTCAGGAAGGCGAACCGTGGGCGAACGCTCGAGGCTGCGGAGAATCCACGGCCGTCTAGGGCGTTTGCAGCCGAGTTGCTGGCACCTGCGCCCGTAGCGTGGCGACCTCGGACGCAGACCCCATGACAACGAGCGGGTGCAGGTGCAGGCGAGACGACGTCGACGATGGGCCTGCGTTGCGCTCGTGAGTGCCGCCATCCTCATGGCAGGTGCTGCCGGCAGCCCTGCGCGCGCCGAGCAGCGAGAGCGGACGACCGTTGCCGCGCTGCTGGACTCCCTGCCCGTCGTGCCCGAGGCCAACGACGGCTACGACCGGGACCTGTTCCGTCACTGGATCACCACCGACGGCTGCTCCACCCGGGAATGGGTGCTGATCCGCCAGTCTGTCGCTGGTGAACGTGACGACTGCACCGTGGTTGGCGGGCGATGGTTCAGCAGGTATGACGGGAAGGCGACCACGGTGTCGTCGGGGTTCGACATCGACCACATGATCCCGCTCGCTGAGGCGTGGGGATCCGGTGCGGCGACCTGGACCGAACAGCGTCGCGAGGACTTTGCCAACGACCTCGCCTACCGTCCCGCGCTAATCGCCGTCACCGCGTCGTCGAACCGGTCAAAGAGCGACCGGGATCCCGCCGAATGGCTGCCACCAGCGAAGACGTACTGGTGCAAGTACCTGCGTCAGTGGGTAGGCGTGAAGTACCGCTGGGGCCTGGCCGTCGATGCGGCGGAGAAGAAGGCGATCACTGCCGGACTCGAGGGCTGCGCCAAGAGCATGGTGGAGCCATCACGGCCGTAACTAGCGCCTAGGGTGCGGTGGTGAGCCACGCGTCCGCCGCCGATCACGGCCTCGAGGTGATCTCGTGCTGACCTTCCTCGGCCTTGTCGTGCGTGGGCTCCGATGGCGCTGGGTCAGCTCGGTCGCGGTGGCACTGGTCGCCGTCGTCGCGATGGCCGGAGCTGTCATCGGCCCGCTGTATTCGAGCAGTGCCGCTGACTCGCTGGTTCGCGAGGGCGTGGCGGAGGCGGATCCTGTTCTGACGGGTGTGCTCGTTCGCGCGCAGCGTGCTGGACAGACGCAGTTCACTCCCGGCGAGCTGCGTGACGCGGTTGCGGAGCGGGCAACTGATCCCTCTCTGGATCCGTGGTACGAGCCAGAGACGCTCGCGCTGACCGTCGCCAGCGGAGCTCCCCGGGTCCGAGATAGCCCGATCGGCATTGGAATGGTCGGCTGGCATCGCGGACAGTGCGCGGCTGTCGAACTCACATCCGGCGAATGCCCCTCCGGTCTGGGCGAGGCGATGATCTCCGCTCGGATGGCCGATCAGTTCGATATCGCGCTGGGCGAGACTCTGCGGCTCGGGATCAGCGCCGACATCGCCACGGATCAAGTAGAGGTGGTCGGCACCTACGACGCAGCGACGGCGGACCCGAAGGTGTGGGGCCCGAACTCGCCCGCGCAGTTCCTGCCCTCGAAGGCACCCGATGGCCCTGACCGGCTCGACGAGATCGTCGTGGACGAGGAGTTGCTACTCAACGTCAGCGGCGACATCGCGGCGTCGAGCTTCAGGGCGCTCGACGCGACGACCGTTCACATGTCCGTGGTCCCTGACATGCGGCAGGCAGTGGAGGCCGCGGTTGCGTTCACCTCGGTCTCGGCCAGCTCCGTGCCCCAGACGTTGGCATCCAGCGAGTTGCCGAAGGTCCTCGATGCGCTTGATTCCGACTTGGCCGACGTCTCATCGGCATCGTTCGCCGTGACCGCAGCACTCGTGCTGCTCGCCTGGTTCGCCCTGTTCCTCCTGGTCTCCGCCACGAGTGAGGAGAGATCGGGGGAGGTGGCGCTCGCAAAGCTGCGCGGCATGGGCACTCGTTCGGTATTCATGTTCGGCCTCGCCGAGCCGATCCTGCTACTGCTCGCCGCGATGCCGATCGGGCTCGCCGTCGCGTACGCCATCAACGTGTTCATCACCGGCAACGCCATGGCCGTCGACACCGACACAGGTATCACCGCATCCGCGTTAGTCGCACTTGCCGTGGGCTTCCTCGGCGGCGTCGTTGCCGCAATGCTCGCGTCCCGTCGCATTCTCACCGCCCCGGTCATCGACCAATTGCGTCGCACGAGCGGCCGGAGGGCGCGACTTGCGCGGTCCGTCGCCGTCGACGCGTTCGTACTCGCACTCTTGGCAGCGGGCATCTACCAACTGCGCCGCGGGGACTCGGACGTCCTCGCTCTGCTGACCCCCTCCCTCATCGCGCTGACGATGGGCCTGCTGGCGGTACGCGTGGTTCCGCGACTTGCTCGCCTGGCGGTATCGCGAACGCGTGGGTCGCGCCGTGTCGCCGGCTTCTTGGCAGCGTCCAATATCGCCCGTCGCCAAGGCGGACTTCGCACGATCATCCTGCTCTCGCTTGCCGTGGGCTTGACGGTGTTCGCCGTGGACGGCTGGGCAGTGGCCTCGGTGAACCGCGACGTTGTCGCCCGAGCCGAAGTCGGAGGCTGGCAGGTACTCCATGTGCGTACGGACTCAGCCGGCGCTCTGCTGACGGCCGTGCGCGAAGCAGACCCCAGCGGTACCCAAGCCCTCGCCGCCGTCGCCAGCACGGCCGGATCCAGCGGCGGCCTCATTGCGGTCGATACCTCCCGGCTCGGCGCTGTCTCGGCATGGGATCCCGCGTGGAGTGGCGGTTCGCGCGAGGAGATCGGGGCGCTTCTCCACCCTGAGCAGGTGGCTTCGCCAATCGCGATTCACGGGGACCTGTCGATCGACGTGGACTACGCGCAGGCGGAGGGGTCTGGCGCGATGGTTCTCGCAGCAGCGGTGCGAGATGCGGGCGGGTTCCTCCACATGGCCGAACTCGGCGAACTACGTCAGGGGACCTCCACGCTCGGTGCAGCCCTGCCCATGTGTGTCGACGTTCCGTGCACCCTCGAGGCCTTCACGTTCACCCCGTCGCCGCTCAATCAGACGGCGGCGGGCACTGTGACGATCTCAGCCGCGGAGGATCCCAGCGGCGCAATTGACCTGACGTCGGATGGCTCCGCCGGTTGGCGAAGTGGTGCCACGTCACTCCTCGTTCGCATCGCACCGGTTGCCGACGTCTCCGTCGAGGAGCCAGGCCTTCTGGTGACGACCTTCGATCTCGACGGCGAGAGTGCAGCCATCGAGGTCGCTGACCACCCCACGGAACTTCCCGCCTACGTCGGCAGTGAGTTCGTTGCGAGCGGAGGGCCGGATACGGGCGAGAAGGTCATCGGCCTCGACGGCCGCGCCGTCCCCGCGCAGTTCCTCGGATCGGGAGTGATCCCGCGCAAGCTTCGGGTGGGCGCGCTGGCAGACCTCCCATTCTCCCTCGCGGTGATGGGTAGCCAGCCGACTCTCCTGGACTACCAGATCTGGTTGGCTGCCGATGCCCCGTCATCGATCCGGGCGGCCCTCGAGGCCGGCGGAATCGAGGTGATCGCCGTCGACTCCGTTGACGAGCGGCTGAGCGAACTCGGCCGTGGCAGTGCGGCGCTAGCGTTGCGACTGTTCCTCGTCGCCGCCCTTGTCGCGCTCATGATCGCGGCGGGGACGGTGCTCGCAGGCACGTACATCAGCGCACGGCGACGAGCCTACGAACTCGCGGCATTGCGCTCGCTCGGCGCCGACCAACGCGTCCTCGTGCGCTCGGGACGGCTCGAGCAACTCGCTCTGGCATTCATCGGAACGGCTCTCGGCGCCGCGGCGGGTCTGCTGGGCGCCGCCATCACCCTGCCAAACCTCTTGATGTCGTCCTCTGCGGACCATCCGTCGCCATGGTTCGGCCCTGCATGGCTACCCGTGCTCGCGACGGTCGCCGGTGTCCTGCTGCTCTTGGGTGTCGTCGCCGAGATAGGCGCTCGGCGAACGGCGCGGCTGGCGCAGCCCGATCTGCTCCGGGCGGTGCAGGAGTGAGCAGCAACACGGCAGGCAGGGGCCTGGCCATTCGATGCGAGGAACTCGTGCACATCTACCGCACGGGTGATGTCGATGTCGTTGCCGTGCGCGGGGTTGACCTCATTGTCGACTCGGGCGAGCGCGTTGCACTCCTTGGCCCGTCCGGGTCCGGCAAGTCCACGCTGCTCGGGATGCTCGGCGGCCTGATTCCGCTGTCCGCTGGGCGGGCGTGGATCGGCGACGACGAGATCGGCGGGCTCACCGAACGCCAGCTCCTGCGCATGCGGGCGGATCGCGTGGGATTCGTCCTTCAGGGGGCGGCTAGGAATCTTCTGCCCTACGGGACACCGACCGACAACGTTCGCTTCGCTCAGCGTTCAGTGTCCCGCGCCCGGCGCAGTGACCTCCTCCAGCCGCTCGCACTCCTCGACTCTCTCGGGCTTGCTGACATCGCGAATCAACCGATGGCTGCACTCGCGGGCGGCGAGCAGCAGCGGGTAGCGCTGGCCGTAGCCGTCGCCAACGGTCCCGGCCTGCTCCTCGCTGACGAGCCGACCTCCCAACTCGACGAGCCCGCCCGCGACGCCGTTCTCGACCTGCTCGATGCGGTCAACGAGCGGTTCGGGACGACGGTCGTGGTCGTCACTCACGACGAGGAGGTCGGAAGGCGCCTTGGGCGCACGGTGTCTATGCGATACGGGCACGTGGGGCACGAGGGACGAAACGATGGCGGGTTCACGGTCGTCGGCAAGGACGGCAGCGTGCACCTCCCGGACGAGCTACTCGCCGAGTGGCCGCCCGGGACGCGCGTCGTCGTCGAGAGGGACGGAGACCACGTCAAGCTGAGCAGGAGGCACACGTGACAGCGCGCCCAGGCAAGGGTCCGCACGTGCGCGGCCAGGACATTGTCGTGAGCAGGGCCGGTCGAATCATCCTCAACCGAGTCGGCTTCGAGGTCGAACCCGGAGTCGTGACGGCTGTCACCGGGGCCTCGGGAGCGGGCAAGTCGACACTCCTCTGGGTGATCGCCGGGCTGATCGAGCCCGACGCGGGATCCATCAGTCCCGGCAATCGGTTCGAGATGTCAGCAATCGTCGTCCAGAGCTACGGCCTGCTTCCCGTCTTGACGGCGAAGGAGAACGTCGAACTCCCACTCCTCATGCGAGGTGTCACAGGTGACGAGGCTCGACGCCGCACCGAAGTTGCTTTGGCGCAGGCCGGACTCCCAGACCTGAACGACCGACTGGCCGAGGAACTGTCAGGCGGGCAGAGGCAACGAGTGGCGGTGGCCCGGGCCCTCGCCATGCGGGCCAATCTGCTCGTGGCGGACGAGCCGACCGCCGAGCTCGACGCAGCCACTGCGTCGTTGGTCATCACTGCACTTCGGGGTGAGGCCGACTCCGGTGTGACGGTTGTCCTCTCGACGAACGATCCTCAGCTCGCGTCAATGTGCGACCGCGTCTACCACCTGCACGACGGAGTAATCCAGCTCCAGGGGTGACGGTGGTTCGTGCACGTCAAGGCTGCGTGGACGGGCGAGTACGGTGCCACCATGAACACGAAACTGATCGTCTTCCCTGTTGTTGCCTCTTTCGTGTTCGTGCTCGCCGGGCAGGTACCGGCTTCCGTTGCCGACGAACGTTCCACCGCGACGAAGACGTCCCGCACCATTCAGCGGGCGTCCATCGTTCTGGCAGAGACTGGCAAGGGCCCGACTGCAGTGGTCGTCGATCCGTTCGGGGGCGTGTACACGGCCGACACGCGGGCCAACACCGTCACGAAGATCACGCCGGACGGCGACGCGTCCGTCCTGGGTACCACGGGCAAGGCACCGACCGCACTCGCACTGGACTCGGCCGGCAACGTCTATACGTCCAATAGCGGCGACAACACGGTCACCAAGATTTCCCCCGCAGGCGTGTCCACGCTGCTCGGCTCCACCGGTAACAAGCCGATGGGTATCAAGGTCGACGCATCAGGGAACGTCTACACCTCCAACTACCTCGACAGCACCGTCTCGAAGATCACGGCCGCTGGCGTATCGACCACTCTCGCCGCGACGGGCACGCACCCACTCGGTCTGACACTGGACGCGGCGGGCAACGTCTACACCGCCAACGAGGGCTCTGACACGGTCACGAAGATCACCCCCGCAGGCACCTCGTCGGTGTTCGGCACCACTGGAGGCTGGCCGCAGGCGATCGCGATCGATGCCTCAGGAAGCATCTTCACGGCCAACTGGAACTCCGCTAACGTCTCGAGGATCACGTCAAGCGGGGCCTCGAGCATCATCGGCACGACCGGCCGGCGGCCGATCGGCATCACCCTCGACCCGTACGGCAACGTCTACGTCACCAACGACGGCTCGGACTCTGTCTCGCAGCTCACGACAGATGGCCAGTCTCGGGTTGTCGCCAAGGCCGGTCGTCGACCCGTCGGTATCACCTCGGACGCGGCGGGCAATCTCTTCGTGGCCAATGCCCTGTCGAACACGGTCTCGCAGATCGTGCCGCGACCCCCGGTCCGTCCCCACGTCGTGTCGATCTCGACCGTCACGGTGGCGTCGCCCAGCAACCCGTCCGCGTGGATCATCCCGTTCTACAACGACGTATACGAGTCCAACGCGACCTGCCAGGCAGCCCTGCCAGCTGTCCAGGCGGCAACGCAGGCGGCACCGGACCCGTCGGTGCAGAAGCAAGCGTCGACCTCCTGCATGGAGGTGGGCAGCGTCCCCTACACGTTCGACATCGCCGAGACGGAACTGACAGTTGCCCAATGGGTGGTCTTCCTGAACACCGCAGATCCGTTCGGCAGTAACCGCCACCACCTGTGGGATGCACCCGAGAGCTCCACCGTGTGGCCGAAGTTCGGGTCGATCAACCGGAACATGAAGGCACCGCCTGGGCAGCGCTACTACGTGGCCTCGTCGGCGTGGGCGAACAAGCCTTACAACTCAGCGGACTTCTCCCGAGCTGCACGTTTCGTCAACTCCCTCGAGAACGGGAAGGTGCTCTCGAAGAAGACGTCGTTCGTCACGACGGTCTCGGGTGAGCGACTGCAGCTGACCACCTATGAGGTGCGCCTGTCGTCCAAGACCGATACGGGTATGTACACCATGAAGAATCGTGCGGCCACCCGTAACTCCAAGGCCGGCTTCGCGGTCTCCAGCCAGAACGAGTGGATCAAGGCCGCGTACTACGACCCCAAGGGCGGCGGGAAGTTCTCGTACTGGGACTACCCCACCAATCCCGGTCAGTTCGTGAACTGTCCGGTCGACACGTCGGGCTGCTCGACGGGCGGGCAGCCGACGGCGACCCTGCTCGATGCCAACGGCAACGTCACCAATGCGGGTACCCAGCCCCTGGCCACCTTCGAGGCGGTGCCCGGCACTGCTCCCGACTGGTGCCCGCAGCCGTTCACCGCTGCTCAGTGCGCTCAGACTCCCGTGAAGGTGTTCCCCTCCTACGTCGGGAATGTCAGCTCGGTGGGGCAGGCGCTCACCCGCTCGCCGTGGGGAACGCTCGATCAGGGTGGCAACGTTGTGGAGGTCACCGACACGATCGCCCCTCCGCCGGAACTCGGTGACGCGAGCATCGTGTGGCGTCGTTGGCACGGTGGCGTCGTCACCGCGACGGCCTACCAGATGTGGCTCTCCGCTGTGGGTGTCACGCCGCAGACGATTCCCGGATACTCCATCAACCCGTTCCGCGGAATCCGGCTGGTCGTCCAGGGCCTCTAGGAGTCCGATGCGTCGTCAGTTGTGGCCGCGACGCGCGGACCGGAATCGCCACGAGTGACGACCCATCGAGGGTGCGCCGGATGTCGGTGGTGGCTAGGGGCGAGGTCGAACCGCCGTCCTTCCGATTCTCAGTCGGTACGCAACGGTGCCATGAGCGTCAGAAGGTCGCGGACACTGATGGGTCGTCAGCGTGCAACTGGATGTGACGCAGTCGAGGTCGACCATGGGCCGCGGCAGCGGGAACAGCAACCGATCAGGGCCCGTGCCTCGTCCTCGTGGGCTACGGCACCTCGTTGATTCGATCGGTGGCCGGTGACGCCACCGGCTTGAAGGTGTTGAGGTAGTTCTGCAGAGCGAGCAGATCGTTTCCGCCTGCGAGACGCTTCGACGCCGGGACCTGCGCGAAGGCGGTGAAGTTGTCGCCGCCGTCGGCGAGGAAGTTATTCGTCGTCACCTGGTAGGTGGCTGACGGATCCAGCGCCTTGCCGTTGAGTTTCACGTCGGTGATGTTCACGGCCGTGCAGTTCCCGCCCGTGATCGTTCGCGACTGGGTGTAGGTGAACCCGGCCGATGAGCTCAGGGAAAGGAACGGCCGAGACGAGCCGGCTGGCTGGCACTGCTGCCGCAGGACGGCAATGATCTGCTCGCCGGTCATCGGGATTGTCACCAGAGTGTTGCCGAACGGCTGCACGGCGAACGCCTCGCTGTAAGTGACGACGCCGTTGCCCTCCGTGCCGGACTGGTTGAAGCGCAGGTCAGCACGCAGCCCACCCGGGTTCATGAACGCGAGCTGCGCGCCGTTGAAAGACGTCGCCCACGCCTGCGCGTCCGCGACCAAGTTGCCGAGCGGCGACTCGACACCGCGGTCATTTCCGGGCGGCGTGCCACCGCGGAGGATGTCGGCGCCGATCACACCGACTGGGGTGTTGCCGGCGGCCGCGAACAGCGGGGTCCACTTGTTGATCACCGCGGTGAGGGCCGGGTCGGGTGTCAGCGCCGACTGGATCACCGCGTGGTTGGTCGCCTTGCTCAGCTTGCGCCGCACATCGCCGGTGCGCTTGTCGATCACGAGGTTCACCTCGCTGACGACTCGGCCGTGCGAGTACGCGCTGGTCACGATCCGGCGCGTGCCGTCCGGACCGCCGAGTCGGCAGTTGTAGGGCTGATGTGTGTGGCCGGTGATGACCGCGTCGATCTCGGCGTCCAGGCCCCGGTTGATCTCGACGATGGGACCGCTGATTCGCGCGCACCCGTTGATGTCGCCTGGTGCCGGATCCTGCGTCGCGCCCTCGTGGAGCAGCACGACGATCGTCTCGACGCCCTGCTTCTTCAGCACGGGAACGAGCCGGTTGGCGGTGCGCACCTCGTCAAGGAAGCTGTAGCCCGCGACTCCGGAGGCGGCCACGAGGGTGTTCGTGGCTTCCAAGGTCATACCGATGAAGCCGACATTGACGCCGTCGACCTCGGTGACCCAATACGGCGGGAGAGCGGTCTTGCCGGTCGCGGTGTTGATGACATTCGCGGCAAGCCACGTGAAGTCGGCTCCTGCGTACGGCTGGCTCGGGAAGTAGCAGCCGTCGACGGGATGACAACCGCCGTTCTGCATCCGCTGGAGCTCGGTCACGCCTTCGTCGAACTCGTGGTTGCCGACGCTTGAGACGTCGAGCTTCATCGCGTTGAGCGATTCGACCGACGGCTCGTCGTGGAACAAGCCGGAGATTGCGGGCGAGCCGCCGATGAGATCGCCTGCGGCAACGGTGAGGCTGTGCTTGCTTCCCGCGCGGAGCTGACTGAGCTTGGCGGCGAGGAACTCCGAACCACCGGCTGCCTGACCGTCGAAGGTGCCAGCTGTCGTCCTGTCAAGACTGCCGTGGTAGTCGTTGATCGCCAGCAACTGCAGGCGGACCAAGCCGGTCAGCTTGGCCGAGTCGCCGACCTGCGGTGCTGTCAGGTCGCTTGCGGAGGCCGCCGACAACCCCAGTGTCAGGCCCGTCAGCAGCATCGCCGCTGTGGCACTCACGGTCGCTACTCGCCGGATGAGTCGGGAAGATGTCGTTGCGCCGCTGGTCATCTGGACTCCCTTGTGAGGTCTCAGATGCAGGCTATACGTCGGCATGGACTCTGCGCTCGACTGATTTTGGCTCCGTCGATCAAACGTCACCAGATGTTCGTCTGCCGGTCTCAGAGATCGCCCGTGTCAGTGTGGAGTCCGCTGCACGCCCCACCGCCCTCAGGAGGTTGGGGCTTTGTGAGGGAGAGTGGTGGCTAGGGGCGGGGTCGAACCGCCGACCTTCCGATTTTCAGTCGGACGCTCGTACCAACTGAGCTACCTAGCCCGAAGCCCGGAGCCGAAGCTCCGGGTGTGGCGACCCCGACCGGGCTCGAACCGGCGACCTCCGCCGTGACAGGGCGGCGCGCTAACCAACTGCGCTACGGGGCCTCGTGATGAGGCGTATCCCCAACGGGATTCGAACCCGTGCTGCCGCCGTGAAAGGGCGGAGTCCTAGGCCACTAGACGATGGGGACCTGGTGTGTGTCCCCGTCGACCGTTAAGCCGTTGGCGACCGGGTAAGCATAGGGGAGCCACCCCGGAGAGATGCAACTGACCCTTGTGGGTGACGATGGACGGATGTTCGACGTCCCGCGTGAAGAGTTCGAAGACCTCGTGGGCGAAGCCCTCGACCAGATTCCCGACGGACTCGGGCGGTTGATGCAGAACGTGGTCGTCCTTGTGGAGGATCGGTCCCCGCCTGGCCGGAACCTGCTCGGCCTGTACTACGGAGTGCCGCTGACCGAACGCGGCACGAACTACGTCGGCATGCTGCCCGACACGATCACCATCTACCGGCTGCCGATCCTGCGCCAGTGCCACTCGCGCGAGGACGTCATCGACCAGGTGCGCATCACCGTCGTGCACGAGGTCGCCCATCATTTCGGGATCTCCGACGACCGCCTCGACGAACTCGGTTATGGATAGCCTGCGCGCATGAGAATCTCGGGGTCCGTCGTACTCGTCACTGGTGGGGCATCCGGCTTGGGCGAGGCGGTGGTTCGCCGCGCGGTCGACGGCGGTGCGGCAGGCGTCGCGATCATCGACGTGTCCGCCGACAAGGCGGCGGCGCTGGCAGCGGAGCTCGGGCCGACGGTGCTTGCACTGCCGACCGACATCACCGACACCGACCAGGTCGCGGCTGCCGTCGCGCGGACGGTCGAGGCGTTCGGGGGCATCGACCTGCTGGTCGCATGCGCGGGCATTCCGATCGCGGAGCGCACCGTCGATCGCGAGGGCAATCCCGCGGACTTCGGCCGGTACTCCCGCGTGATCGCGGTGAACCTGCTCGGCACCTTCGACATCGTCAGCAAGGTCGCGGCGTCGATGAGCAAGACCGAGCCGAACGACGACGGAGAGCGCGGAGTCATCATCATGACGGCGTCCGCCGCTGCGTTCGACGGTCAGATCGGCCAGGTTGCTTACAGCGCGAGCAAGGGCGGGATCGTCGGCATGACGCTTCCGCTGGCTCGCGACCTCGGAGTGCTCGCGATTCGCGTCAACACGATCGCGCCCGGACTCATCCAGACGCCGATCTATGACTACGCGTCTGAGGACCTGATGAACGCGCTCGGCAAGGGACCGGTGTTCCCGCAGCGGTTCGGCACGCCCGCGGAGTTCGCGCACCTCGTCGAGGCGATCGCGGAGAACACCTACCTCAACGGCGAGGTGATCCGCCTGGACGGCGGCATCAGGATGCCCCCGAAGTAGCCGCTCTCCGCAGTCGGTCGGCGACAGCGGCACCGACTCCCTCGCTCGGCGGCTCCACCGCGAGAACTGTTCCTAGCCCGAGTGAGTCCGCCTCGCGCAGCGCCGCGTAGAGCACGCGCGCGTAGTCATCGGCGGTAGCCGGCTCGCTCAGTCGCACGAGTCCGCGCGGAGTCGGCACGCTGGCGAGCGCGAGAAGTCCCGTGGTTGCGTCGGTGTCCTGCACGTCGGCGAGTGACGCGGCCTCGACGATCCGCACGTTGGCACGCGGGGAGTAGTGCGATTCGAGGGTGCCGGGCGCTCGCACGTCGGAGGTCTCGCCGACCCGCATGCCGGTCACCCGCTCGACGTCCGCGCGGCTGACCTGGCCTGGGCGCAGGATGACGGGCACGTCACCAGTGCAGTCCACGATCGTCGACTCGACGCCCACCTCGCTCGAGCCGCCTTCGAGGACGACATCGTCCGGACCGAGCATCACCGCGAGCTCGTCAACCACATGGGCCGACGTCGTCGGGCTCACTCGTCCGAAGCGGTTAGCGCTCGGCGCGGCGATGCCGATCGCGTCATCTGCCGTCAGCTCGGCGAGTGAACGCAGCACCTCGCGCATCACCGGATGCGACGGCACGCGAAGCGCGACGGTGTCCTGCCCGCCCGTGACGAAGTCACCCGCGCGCGAACTGCGCGCGACGACGAGGGTGAGCGGCCCGGGCCAGAAGGCCGCCGCGAGCAGGCGGGCGTAGTCGCGAACCTCGACACCCCAGGCGTCCAGAGCCGTCGCGTCGAGCGTATGGACGATCAGCGGATGGTCCGCGGGCCGGCCCTTGGCCGCGTAGACGCGGGCGATCGCGTGCGGCAGGTCAGCGCGCGCGCCCAGTCCGTAGACCGTCTCGGTCGGCAGCGCCGCGAGATGACCGTCGTGGAGCGCTCGCGCGGCGACCGTCGGATCAGGAGTGATGCGCACGTGCGTATTCAATCGTGTGCCCGATTCGGCCCTTTTTGTAAGGGGAACGTCAGAGGTTGCGCCGATCCCCGTCAAGACGGAACGGATTGGTCGGAACCCCTGTCATACCGACGAAGAATCAATGCGTGGCCCCGACCGGTGCGCCACGAAGGAGGAGGAAGAAGTGAGCAACACAACCCCGCAGGGTCAGGTACCCGGCCCGTACGTCTACCCCGAGCGCGCCCCGCAGGCGATCTATCCGCCGCTGGATCCCAGCGCCGATCGTCCCCCCTACATTCCTCCGGCCAAGAAGTCCGGCCTGGGCGCTGGCCCGATCATCGGCATTGTCGCCGGAGCGGGCCTGATGGCCGTGCTTGCCGGAGTCGTCGGCGGTGGCGTGGGCTACGTCGTCGCTCGCCAGACATTGCCCGAGGCCAGCATCACCAACACGACCATCGCCGGCGCGCCGAGCCTGCAGCCAGGCTCGATCGCGGACATTGCTGCGAAGGTCCAGCCCGCGGTCGTACAACTGAACGTCACCGGAGCCGACGGGTCCGGCACCGGCTCGGGCTTCGTCATCAGTGCTGACGGCTACATCGTCACGAACAACCACGTCGCCGGCCCGGCCGCCGATGGTGGCTCGATCGTCGTCGCCTTCTCCGATGGCACGAAGCTCGACGGCACGCTGGTCGGCGCGAACCCCGGCTACGACCTCGCGGTCGTCAAGGTCGAAGGAACGTCGCTGCCCACCGTCCCGCTCGGCTCCTCTGCAGGACTCAGCGTCGGCGACGCGGTCATCGCCGTCGGCTCGCCGCTCGGCCTGCAGGGCACCGTCACCACGGGCATTGTCAGTGCGCTGAATCGCCCCGTTACGGCAGGCAGCGACGCGGAGGCAACCGCGTTCATCAACGCGATCCAGACCGATGCGGCGATCAACCCCGGAAACTCGGGCGGCCCGCTGCTCGACGGCACCGGTGCCGTGATCGGCGTCAACTCCGCGATCGCGAGCATGGGGACGTCAGCGGGCGCTCAGGCAGGCTCGATCGGCCTTGGGTTCGCCATCCCGATCGACACCGTCAAGCGGATCGCCGACGAGATCATGAGCACCGGTTCCTCGACGACTCCCATCATCGGAGTGTCGCTCGACATCGCCTTCGCCGGTCCCGGCGCTCAGGTCAGCGAGCTCACAGCAGGAGGCGCAGCCGAGCTGGCCGGCCTCCAGGTGGGCGACACCATCACGGCTCTCGATGGCGTTGCCATCGAGGACGCGACATCGCTCATCGTCACCGTGCGCTCGAAGGCGCCCGGCGACTCCGTCACCCTCAGCGTCCTGCGCGGCGGGCAGACGATCGAGGTTCCTCTAACCCTGGGGTCCTCGACCTCCTGACCTCCGCGACGGATCCCCGTCGCGCAGGGACTGCGACAGCCCGCACTCGTGCCTCCTCCCGAGTGCGGGCTGTCGCGTGCCCGGGTTCGCTCGACATGCGCGGTTGTCGATTGGCGTGCACAGTTGGGCGGTGATCTTTAACCCCGTTGACGATTTCCGCGAGCGCATCGCCGGCGGCTTTCGCCGCATCGTGTCGGGAGATCCCACGGGTTCACCAGAGTGGGTCCGGCAGCTCGCGCACGGCAGTGATGCCGGCTACTTCGGACCCGGCTCGGCTCCGTGGGCGGTGCACGGCGGACTGCCGACAATCGTCGGCGGGATCCGCGCCCTGCTCATGCAGGCACTGCACCCGGCTGCTCTCGCGGGCGTGCAGCAGCACTCGCGCTACGAGCAGGACGCGCTCGGCCGGCTTGCGGGGACGACGCAGTGGCTGACCGTCGTCACGTTCGGTGACCGCGAGGCAGCGAACCGTGAATGCAGCCGCGTGCGCGGCATGCACCGTCGAGTCGTGGGCACCTACGAGACGGACGACGGCGAGGCCTCATACGCAGCGACCGATCCGGACCTGCTGCGCTGGGTGCACGTGGCGTTCACTGACTCGTTCCTAGCCACCCACCGGACCTGGGGCGGACCGATCCCCGGCGGGCCGGATGCATACGTACGCGAGTGGGCGACAGCCGGCGAGCTCGTCGGCGTGGATGCCCCACCGCGCAGCGTCGCGGAGCTGGAAGCCCAGATTGCCGACTACGGTCCGGACCTGCGCGGCAACGAGCCAGCGCGACGAACAGTTGACTTCATCCGGCACGTCCCGATGCCGATCGTGGGGGTGCCCGCGTATCGCACGCTGTTCGCGGGTGCGGTCTCGACGATGCCCGCAGGGCACCGCGAGCTACTCGGCCTGCCGGCGTACCCCCTCGCGCTCACGCGGCCGGCGGTCGGCGCGATCCTCGCCGGTCTGCAGTTCGTCCTCGGTCCGGCGTCTCCCTCGCAGCAGGCAGCTCGGGCGAGGATCGACGAGATGGCTGCCGGCCAGGACCGAGTGTCGTGAGGGATATTTGACTCAACACCCCCTCCTCGGGTGATGATGTGACGGATGTTACGAACGGGGCGAGGCCACCAGCGGTCCGCCGGCCTCACCTCCGTGGTGGTCGGCTGTGTTGCCATGGCGCTGCTGCTCTCCCCGGTCGCCCAGGCGGACGACGTCACGCCGATCCCGCCCCCCGTAGCGACTCCTGAGCCCACGCCGGTTCCGGCCCCGGTTCCCGCACCCGTCGTCCTGCCGACCGCGCTTGGCTCGTGGTGCCAAACGCTCTTCCCGCCATACAAGCCGAAGACCGAGAAGCGCAAGGCGCAGGAACTCATGGCCGGCAAGGCAGACATGGGCCCAGGCGGCATCTACTACCTCAGCGAGCATCCGAACTGGAAGCCCCAGAGCGGCACCGACACCTCCGGCGACCGTCATGTCCATTCTCTGGACTGGGCATTGCCCCTGCTCTATCGCGGAGTGCACAAGCAGAACGCGGCGATGGTCGCTCGGTTCCAGCAGCTGATCCACTACTGGATCGCGGACAACAACAAGAACCGCGGCGCGTGGGTCGACGGATCCATCTACGGCGGACTGCGGACGCAGACCCTCGTCTGCGCCGCGCAGACTCTGAACGACCCGATCATCACGGCGGCAGCACTCCGCGACTCGCAGACGATGATTCGCAGCTTCACCTCGCACCGCGAGGTCAGCACCGGAGCCAACAACACCGACCTCACGCGGCAGATCGGCGCGCTGGGCGCGTACTGCTGGGTTGCCGATCCGCCCGGACGAGCGCGCGCGTGGCAGAACGTCGTGTCGATCGCTCGTGGTCTCGTCTTCGATGACGGCAGCGACGTCGAGGGCTCACCGCACTACGCGATGTACATCGAGAAGCTGATGCAGCAGGCCGAGGCCGCGGCGACGACCTGCGGAATCCCCGCCGATCCGCTGCCCGCGCTTCGCGGTCTGCTGTACCAGTTCGTTGCCCAGGCCGTGCGTCCCGACTTCCAGCTCCAGTCGCTCGGCGACACCGTCAACGAGTCGCTGCGTGGCACCTTCGGCGTGGGCGACTGGCGAGCCGACTGGATCCGCTCGGCCGGCACCGCGGGTACCCCACCCACTCCGGTCTACACCGCGTTCGACGGCGGCTACGTCTTCGGCCGCGCCGGCTGGCGCCCGCAGCCCGGCGGCCCGGATACCTACTACTCAATGCGTTTCTCGTCAGCGCGGCCCGCGACCGCGCATACCCATGACGACGGCGCGGCCATGACGTTCTTCTCCCGAGGTGTCGAGTGGATCGGTGACCCCGGCCCGTACCGCTACGAGAACGGCAGCTCGCTGCGCTGGTTCATGAAGTCGCGCCCGGCGCATTCATCGTTCACGGTCAGCGGCATCAAGCGCGTATCGTCCAACGGCGTTCGCAAGCTGACCTCGACTTCGGACTGGACATCGGGCGGAAACGACACCACCTGCGTCGCCGACCGCACCTGGGGCAATGTCGACGTCACGCGCTGCTCCGTCTACGTGCGCTCGATTGACGCGATGATCGTGGCCGACTACGTGAAGGCCAAGAAGATCAAGGGCAAGAAGGCGCAGAAGCAGGCAGCTCCGCGGGTCTTCACGCAGCGCTGGCAGTTGACTCCTGGCATTGCTGCTGCGGGAGCCAACGGCGTGATCACGCTGTCTGCTGGCGACAAGCGTGTGGAGATCTACAAGGGCGGACCGGGCGAATGGGATGTCCAGGGCGCTCGCAACGGCTCCTCGGTTGGCTGGTTCACGGGAGCGTGGGGCGAGAAGAAGCCCGGCTCGGTGCTGTCGCGCTCCTTGGCGCTGAACCCGAAGGGCGATGTGCAGACCTTCGTCACCGTGATCGTTCCTCGCGTCGACGGCGAGGCCGTGCCGGTCACCATCGACGCGAACGGCGTCACGGTCACCAGGAACGGCGTGGCGATCACGACCGGCCTGCCCGTCCCGCGCTGAGCCGTCAGGCGTCCAGTAGCACCTGAACTGATGCACGCTTAGGCAGCGACGGCACGGCTCCGGCGACGGTGGTCGCCAGCGCACCCGCGGCACTCGCCCAGCGCATGGCCTGTTGCAGGTCGTGACCGTCGGCAAGCGCGGCCGCGAATGCACCGCAGAACGCATCGCCGGCCGCGACCGTGTCGACGGCGGTCACCTCGAAGGCAGACATCACGCCGGAGTCCTCGGCGGTAGCCCACACCAGACCCTGCGCGCCGCGCGTCACGATCACGCACATCACTCCCAGTCGCACGAGTTCGTCGGCCGCTGCCCTCGCGTCGTCGAGTGTCTGCGTGGGGCGACCTGTAAGGAGCGCTGCCTCGTGCTCGTTCGGGACCAGGTAGTCGACGTTCGCGAGGACGTCGGGAGAGAAGGCGAACGCGGGCGCGGGATTGAGGACGGTGACCGCGCCGGCTACCCGCCCTCCTGCCATCGCCGCCGCGACAGCCTCGGGTGGCAACTCGCCCTGGGCCAAGACGACCGCGATGCCTTCGACAGCGCTGATCGCGTCCGTCACCTGACCGGGTCTCACCACTGCGTTCGCCCCGGAGACGACGACGATGCGATTGGCGCCCGACGCGTCGACCTCGATCAGCGCGGTGCCCGACGAACCTGGCACTCGCGCTACTGCCGACCTGACGACACCCTCGTGGTCCAGAACTGCGCTCAGCCATGCGCCGGACGCGTCGTCGCCGACAGCGCCAACCATCGCGACCGCGGCTCCCATCCGCGCAGCGGCGACCGCCTGGTTGAGGCCCTTGCCGCCCGGGTGCTGGTCGAATCGCTGTCCGAAGACCGTCTCGCCGCTGTCGGGCAGGCGATCGACGGTCACGACGAGGTCGACGTTGAGGCTACCTACGACGAGGACTCGACCGGCCATATGGCCGATACTGTCAGTCGTGCTGGTGATGCGATGACCACTCTCGGGATAGACCTCGGCACCGGGTCGGTCAAGGCCGCGATCGTCGATGACGAGGGCCGCGTGACCGGTCGTTCGAGCCACCCGTATCGCGTGCGCTCACCGCGGCCGGGCTGGGCCGAGGGGGATCCGCGGGAGTGGCTGGCGGCCGCCCGGGAGGTCGCCGAGAGCGTCGTGTTCGGCGTGCACCCACCGCCCTCGGCCGTCGGATTCTCCGGCCAGATGCATGGCGTCGTCGTCACCGATGCCGAGCTCAAGCCGCTGCGCCCGGCGATCCTGTGGGCCGACACGCGTGCCGTCGACGAGGCCATCGAGCTGAGTCGCGCATTGTCGGCGGACGAACTCAGCCGGCTCGGGTCGCCGGCGGTTCCGGGTTTCGCCGCAACGACGATTGCCTGGCTCGTGCGGCACGAGCCCGAGGTGATGGCGAAGGCGGTTCACGTGCTGCAGCCGAAGGACTGGCTTCGCGCCGCCCTGGGCGGAGACGTCGCCACCGATCCCAGTGACGCGTCCGGCACGCTGATGTATGACGTGGTTGCTGGCAAGTGGTCGACACTCGTGCTGGAGTGCCTCGGGATCGACAGTGCCCTCCTTCCGCGCGTGCGTCCTTCTACTGAGATCGTCGGCCAGGTCCGCCTCGGCAGCGTCGAACGCGAACTCGCCTGCGCCGTTGGCGCCGCCGACACGGCATGCGCGATTGCCGGGCTCGGCCTGAGTCCGGGCGATGGTTTCGTGGCCGTCGGTACCGGGGCGCAAGTCGTCCGCGTCATGTCGCAGCCGAGCGTCGACGAATCGCTGCGCACGCACACCTTCGCGTCGGCAGGTGCTGCCGGTGATGGCTGGTACCGCCTCGGAGCCGTGCAAAGCGGCGGGCTGGTGCTGTCGTCGATCCTCGGCAGCCTGAACGCGTCACTCGATGACGCGGCGAAGGCGCTCCAGAAGCCCGTGGCGCCCGACGATCCGATCTTCGTGCCGTACCTGTCGGGAGAACGCACCCCCTTCATGAACCCGCAACTGCGCGGATCGTGGCACCGACTGAGCCTGTCGACCGACCGCGCGGCGATGCTGCGCAGCGTGCTGGAGGGCGTCGCGCAGGCGGTGGCACTCGGTGTCGATGCCGTGCAGGATTCGGGGCAGTCCCTTCCCGACACGGTGCCGCTCATCGGCGGGGGAACGCACGACCCCGCGTTCCGCCAACTGCTCGCCGACGCCACGGGACTGTCGCTGATGGTCACCGATGCGCCCGACTCCGCAGTCATCGGCGCAGCACTGCTCGCATCGGGACGGACCAGCAACCCGCGCGCTCTCGCGAGCGTGGAGACGGTGACACCGAATGCGAGTGCGGCGCGGCTGCTGCGCCAGCGGCGCGCAATGATGGTGGAGTACGCGCAGTCAGGTGCCGCACGCCCCACGAAGGAGTCGTCATGAAGATCGCCATCGGTTCCGATCACGCGGGATACCGGCTGAAGGTGTCGCTCCTGTCGTGGCTGATGGACGAAGGTCATGACGTCACCGATCTCGGCACCTACAGCGAGGAGAGCGTCAACTACCCGCACTACGGCGCACTCGTCGGTCGCGCGGTGGCAAGCGGTGAGTACGAGCGCGGGGTCGCGGTATGCGGCAGCGGTCAGGGGATCTGCATGGCGGTCAATCGCGTGCCCGGCGCGCGTGGGGGCGTCATCCGCGACGTGAAGGACGCGGAGATGACCAGGCGCCACAACAACGCGAACGTGGCGTGCTTCGGCGAGGCGTTCAGCACCCCGGAGTACGCCATCGACGCCCTGACGGTGTTCCTGGCCACCGGATTCGATGGCGGCCGGCATGAGGTGCGCGTCGAGCAGTTGACGACGCTCGAGGAGTCGCGCGGGCAGGCGCAGGTTTAGTCCGCCCCAACCGCGGGTATCACGGAACCGTACGCCGATCGTGTTCGTCTATGAACTGAGCGAGGGAGCAACCACATGAACATCAACCGCCGCATTGCCGTGATCGGTGTCGCAGGACTGTTCGGCGTGGCTGCCCTCGCGGGCTGCTCGTCGTCATCGGATGCGTCATCGTCGTCCTCCTCGGCTGCCGCCGAGGCGTCGACGGGCATGCTCCCGCCGATCATCATCAACATTGACGAGACGGCCGCGACCGCGAAGGTCGGCGACTTCATAGACATTCTCGTGTCGGACAACGACCTCGCGGGAACCACGGTCTCCACGGACAAGCCCGAGCTCATCGAGCTGACGCAGGCCTACGAGGAGGAGAACGGTGCCGCCTTCAATCCCGGTGGCAAGACCCTCGCCCCGGGCGTGGCGATCATCACCGTGACCAACCCGGACAGCACGACGCGCGACATCACGCTGACCATCACGGAGTAGCGGGCGCGCTCCGGTCCGGATACCTGGGCCACAGCTCGGTGTCGAGCGCGACCTCGAGCACGGCCACCGTGTGGACATCGGGAACGGTCTCGCCGCCGAGCGTGCGTCCCAGGCTCGTCGGATCGATTCCCGCCGCGCGAGCGACCGAGCGCAGGCTCCGCTCGCCGACGACCGACAGGTAGCGCTCGACCACGGCGGCCGTGACGAGTGCGTACGGCGGCGCATCGGCGGCGAACGGACCGGCCGGCCACTCCCCGTCGGCGCGGACCCACGAGCGCGGCGGGGCATACTTGCGAGCGGCCATGCGCGCCAGTGTGCCGCACGCCGAGGAAGCCGAAGGAGACACCATGCCGTCCGTTGCACTTGTCACATGCGCCGCTTTCCCCCTTCTCGATGATGTCGACCGCCTGGTCATTCCCGAGCTCGAGCAGCTCGGCATCGACGTCACGCCGGCAGTGTGGGACGACGCGAGCGTCGACTGGGAGCGGTTCGACGCGGTCGTGCTGCGCGAGACATGGGACTACCCCGAGCGACGCGATGAGTTTCTCGGCTGGCTGAGGCGAGTCGATGCGTCGTCGTTGCTGCTCAATCCGTATGACGTCGTCGCCTGGAACACCGACAAGCGCTACCTGCGCGATCTGGCCGCTGCTGGCATACCCGTCGTACCGACGCAGTTCATCGAGCCGGACGAGGATCTCGCGGGATGGGAGCCGGACGCAAGCTATGCCGACTTCGTCGTCAAGCCCGCGGTCTCGGCAGGGTCTCGCGACACCGAGCGCTACGCGGTTGCCGATCCGCGAGACGTCGCTCTCGATCACATTCGACGAGTGCAACGCGAGGGCCGAACGGTGATGGTTCAGCCCTACCTCGATGCAGTCGACACCGAGGGGGAGACGGCGATGCTGTTCCTTGGCGGGCGCTTCTCGCACGCGATACGCAAGGGCCCTCTGCTGCAGCGAGGGGTCGTGGGCGTGACGATCGACGGACTGTTCCTCGAGGAGAGCATCGATCCGCGAGAGCCCACGTCGAGCCAGCTGGCCGTTGCGCATGCCGCGGTCGCCGCCATCCCGGGCGGGTTCGACCGCGTGCTCTATGCGCGGGTGGATCTGATCAGCGGCCCCGACGGCTCCCCGCAGCTGCTGGAACTCGAACTGACGGAGCCGTCGCTGTTCCTCGATCATGGCGCGGGTGCGCCCGCGCTGTTCGCGCGCGCGATCCAGGCGCGCATGGCTACGACCTGAGGCTGCGGCGGAGGGATATGCTCCCCGCCATGACGAACAGCCCGGACATGCGCGCAGGTGACGAGGACCGCGATCGCACCGTCAGCCTTATCCGCGAGGCATTCACCGAGGGTCGCCTGACGAACGACGAGTTCCAGGACCGGCTGGCGAAGGCCCAGCAGGCGCGCACGTTCGGAGACCTCGACGCGCTCACGACCGACCTCCCGGCGATGCCGCCCGGAACCGCGAAGCCCGCGGGCACCGCTGTCGCGAACCCCGAGGACGACCACACCTGGCGCAACCTGTGGGGATCGTGGCTGACCGTCGCACTCATCACGAACGTGATCTGGGGCCTGACCTGGATCACCAACACCGATCGCGTCCCGTACTACTGGCCGTTCTGGGTCATGGTTCCGTGGGGAGCGGTCATCCTCGTCGGGTGGATCGCCAAGCGCTGGCGGTAGGCAAGCTCGGGACCAAAGTCCCAGGAGTCAGTGGCCTTCGGCGCGAGACGCGCTAGCGCGGCCCGCCGGACAATCGAGGCGTCCGATCGATGCCTGGAGGCCGCCGTGGCGCACTACCGCATGCCCATTCTCGAGAAGTCCGGCTACGTCGTCCTCGACGCATACGGCGAGCACATCGACCCCGCCGAGTGGCGGAACCTGAGGTACGTCGACTGGAAGTCGTCCGGCGACACGCGCTTTGCCCCGCTCGCGAGCGCCCAGGGAGAGATCGAGTGCAACGCGTTCTGGCATGCCGACCCGCCACGCGCGGACAAGGACGGCATCTGGATCCAGGCACAGGCCAGCAAGGCACCAACGTTGGCACGACGTGCCCAGGAGGTCGGCGCGCGTGTGGGGCGCTGCCGTGTCATCGAACTGCAGCCGAACTCGTACGCCGACGCGCTCTACAACTCCCACCTCGATGACAACAACCGCCTGAACCCGGACGACGAGGGCTGGGTTGTCCGAAGCTTCATGCAACTCACCGACGACCCCGGCTCGTTCATGGTCCTGCGCGAGGACATCGACGATCCGAGCAGCGAGACTCGGATCGCGCTGCCGGCCGGCGCGCAGCTCATCGTGGACTCCGAGCGCATGTGGCATTCGGTCTGGCACACGGGTGATCAGCCGCGCTACTGCCTGATCAACTCGTTCGAGTCCGGTCCGGCCCTCGAGGAGTGGATCAGCGATCGCCATCCGCGCACCCGCGTCGTCTCCCGCCCGCTCGCCCCGGACTTCGCGCACGGCATGGAGGCGCTCGCCCGGCATCGTCGGGACGCGCGAACGGAGCACTACGGGTACGACCCGTCGCGGGTGTACTCGGACGCCTAGTCCTCTGGGTACAGAATCTACGCAGGAGGGTCCGGCGACCTGGAGGCGTGATGTCCGTACTGGCATGGAACTCGATCGAGACTGAAGCGGACTCCTCACGAGCGCCGCGGACCAGTGCCGTCGAGCGCGTCCGCGTCCTCAAGGTCACTCAGGCGGGCGGCGAATCCGCCCCCGACTGCGTGGTCGTCGAGGAGCCGCTGACCGTGCACCTGCGATCCCGCGGCGTCGAGGTTGCCCTCGGCTCGACGATGCGCACACCAGGTCACGATCTCGACCTGGCAGTCGGGCTCGCCATCGCCGAGGGCGTCGTGCGCGACCTCCGCGACATTGCCGAGGTTCGGCAGTGCCGTCCAGGTGGTCACGGTTCGACGAACGACGTCGTCATCGAGCTGGGCGACCACGTGATCGTCGACGCCACTCGCCTCGCTCGGGTGAGCCATCCGTCGAGCGCATGCGGCATGTGCGGGCGCGACGAGATTGACGCCCTGATGTCACGAGTTCCGGTGAGCTCCGCCAGGGACTCCATCGACGCGAGCACTCTCGCCGGGCTTCCCGACGTCATGTCCGATAGTCAGTCAGTGTTTCGACGCACGGGCGGTCTGCATGCCGCTGCGCTCGCGAACACGAATGGCGAGGTCCTGATCGTCCGCGAGGATGTCGGCCGGCACAACGCGGTCGACAAGGTGGTCGGACGGGCTCTGCTCGACGACGTGCGCGCTGACGTCCTCGTCGTCAGCGGGCGCGCGGGCTTCGAGATCGTCCAGAAGGCGGCGATGGCAGGCGTGTCGATCATCGCGTCGGTCTCGGCTCCGACCTCGCTGTCGGTCGAGGCCGCGAAGGAGGCTGGCATCACGCTCGCCGCCTTTGTTCGCGGCGGGACGATGACCGTCTACTGCGGTGAGCAGCGGATCAACGGAGTCGTCGCGTGGTGAGGAGACCCCCTCGCGAGGATCCTCCGCAGGACACCCCGCGCGTTCGTCCCGGTACGACGTCGGCGGCGGGCAACTCGGCCGTGCTGCACGTCGCGCACGAGGTGCTGGGCAAGCTGGGGGTGGTTCGCGGGACGCGGACCTTGTTGCGGCTCAACCAGAAGGATGGCTTTGACTGCCCCGGCTGCGCGTGGCCCGATGGTGACCGCCGGCATCTGGCCGAGTTCTGCGAGAACGGAGTGAAGGCTGTCGCGGAGGAGGCGACGACGAATCGCGTCGGCCCGGAGTTCTTTGCCGAGCACACGGTGGCCAGCCTCGGCACCAAGAGCGACTACTGGCTCGGCCAGCAGGGGCGGCTGACCACACCGATGCTCCTGGACACGGGAGACGAGCACTACCGCCCGATCAGCTGGAGTACCGCGTTCGACGTCATCGCGGAGGAATTGCACGCCATGTCGACACCTGACGAGGCCGTGTTCTACACCTCGGGTCGCACGAGCAACGAGGCCGCGTTCGCGTTTCAGCTGTTCGCGCGAGCGCTCGGCACGAACAACCTGCCCGACTGCTCGAACATGTGCCACGAGTCGTCAGGCGTCGCGCTGAACGAGACCATCGGCATCGGCAAGGGCTCGGTGCTGCTGGAGGACATCCACTCTGCGGACCTGCTGGTGATCGTCGGCCAGAACCCGGGCACCAACCATCCGCGCATGCTCGCCGCGCTCGAGCAGGCCAAGCGCAACGGTGCGACCATCGTGTCGGTCAACCCGCTTCCCGAGGCCGGGATGATCGCGTTCAGGAACCCGCAACGGCCGTCGTCATACCTCGGACGAGGGACCACGCTCGCTGACCGCTTCCTCCACATCCGGCTCGGCGGCGACCAGGCGCTCTTCCAGGCGATCGGCCGCCAGCTGCTCGAGGCCGAGGAACGATCACCGGGCACCGTCCTCGATCGCGAGTTCATCGACGACAGCACGAGCGGATTCGCCGAGTACCGAGACCACCTCATGGCCCTTGATTCCGAAGCAGTTCTTGCAGCCACGGGTCTGGTGCAGTCGGACATCGACGGACTCGCCAGCGACTTCGTCAACTCGAAGTCGACGATCATCTGCTGGGCAATGGGCATCACCCAGCACCGCGACGCCGTCGCGACGATCCAGGAGTTCGTCAACGTGCTTCTCCTGCAGGGCAACATCGGACGTCTGGGCGCAGGCCTGTGCCCGGTGCGCGGTCACTCCAACGTGCAGGGCGACCGGACGATGGGCATCTGGGAGCAAATGCCCGATGACTGGCTCGACCGGCTCGGTACCGAGTTCAACTTCGAGCCGCCGCGCGAGCACGGCTACGACACCGTCGGCTGCATCCAGGCGATGCAGCGAGGCGCAGTGCGCGTGTTCATCGGCATGGGCGGAAACTTCGTGCGCGCGACGCCGGACTCGGACGCGACCGAGGCCGCGATGCGCTCGTGCGCGCTGACCGTCCAGATCTCCACCAAGCTCAACCGATCGCATACGGTCACCGGCCAACGCGCGCTCATCCTGCCCACTCTCGGACGAACCGACCTCGACCGCACGGGTGGCATCGACCAGATCGTCAGTGTCGAGGACTCCATGGGCGTGGTCCACAACTCCCGCGGCCGACTGAAGCCCGTGTCGGCCGACCTGCGCAGCGAGGTCGACATCGTCTGCGCGCTCGGCGAGCGAGTACTCGGCAACGGAACCGTCGACTGGCCAGGGATTGCGTCGGACTACTCACGAATCCGCGATCACATCTCGCGGGTCGTGCCCGGCCACGAGGACTACGACGCGCGCGTGCGAACCAAGGACGGATTCACGCTTCCCCACGGCCCGCGCGACTCGCGTGCCTTCGCCACAGCCGACGGGCGGGCGCACTTCACGGTCAGCGAACTGCGGATGCTCCAGATCCCCGAAGGTCGACTCATGCTGCAGACCATCCGCAGCCACGACCAGTTCAACACCACCATCTACGGCCTGGACGATCGCTACCGCGGCATCAAGAACGGCAGGCGGGTGATCTTCGTGAACCCCGACGACTTCCGAGACCTCGGCGTCACCGACGGCGGACTCGTCGACATCGTCAGCGAATGGCACGACGGAGACCGTCGCGCTGAGGGCTTTCGCGTCGTGGCCTACCCCACGGCCCGAGGTTGCGCGGCCGCCTACTTCCCGGAGACCAACGTGCTCATCCCCCTCGACAGCGTCGCGGACCGCAGCAACACCCCGACGTCGAAGGCCGTCGTCGTCCGGCTCGAGGCCGCCGGCTGACTAGGAGCGCGGCCTGCCCGGCTCCTCGCCGGGACGGTATCCGGCAAGGGCCAGTCCGCCGAGGATCAGGAGTTCCGCTGCAACGAGAATCACTGCCCATACGGGATGGCCGAGAGCGGCCAGGGCAATTCCAGCAGCGCCGAACAGGGCGAGTTCGATTGCGACTCGTGCGACGAGAGAGAGGTGCGTGCGACGACGAGGCGAGAGCAGTGCGCTCCAGATCGCGACCGTGACTGCCACGAGTGCGAAGCCCGCGACAATGCCCAGCGCCGCATTGTTGAATGCCGAGTATCCGATGACGGCCCATGCGGCGAACAGGCACAGCTCGAGCAGGAACCGAAGTGCGAGCAGCAGATAGGCCACTTGCAGAGGATGGCAGAGATGAGCAGAGGGCTGCGCGATAACCTGTCCTGCCTCGTCGAACGGCTCGTTCGCAAGCCTGATGACGGTGCGCGGGGCGCTAGCTCAATGGTAGAGCTGCGGACTTTTAATCCGTAGGTTCGGGGTTCGAGCCCCCGGCGCCCCACTTATCCGTACGGCGATAAGTCAGCGCAAGAGGATCGGCTCGATGCCAACGATGACGGTCGAGTCGTTGATGGCGACGCATGCATTGCGCATGTCGCATCGAGTAGCGAATGTGGCGGGCACATCAAGAGAGGCCGACTCACCGGTCGCCGAGTAAGCAAGCGCGGAGTCCTCGCCGTTGCGGGTAAACGCGCACACGCTCGCCGCGCCCTGATCGGCACATGATCTCAGCGATGATCCGACGAGCAGGTCGTAAGTCCAGTTCCACGCCTCGATCGTGTCCGGCGTCGTCGAGTTGAGCTGGACACCGAGCAGCGGATAGTCCGTCCGACTCCACAGGTACCAGTCGACCGACTCGATTCCCGAGCGCACGGCGTCGATGAAGGTCTGCGCCAGGTAGCCCCGCGCGTCTGCACCCTCGATCTTGCGATGCGGCTCGTCCTGGCCCGCGAGCCCGTAGTTGATCTCCGTCTCGTACACCGGCAGCCTCGGAGCTCCCGAGAACGTCAGCATCGCCTTGAACATCGTCACGGCGCCGATGCGATCGGCGGGTGTCCCGGAGGCGCGCGGGTACGAATGGAAGGTGAAGCCGTCGATGGGCCAACCGGCCTTGCGTAGCCCGGTCAGGTAGGCGGTGTAGAAGTTGTAGAACGAGCCGGTGGTTCGCGTCGTCGTACTGGCGGCCAACACATCCGTTCTCACACCGTCCCTGCGAACGACGTTCGACACGATCTTCGTCATCTCGACGAGTTCGGTGGCGGTGCCGGTGTAGTAGTTCTGCAGGTTCGGCTCGTTCCAGATCTCGATTGCGTCGATCCGGTCGCCGTAGCGGTCGACAACGGCTTCCACGTAGGCACGGAAGTCGGACATCCTCCGCGGCGGGTCTGTCGACAGTTCTCCAGCCCAGGACGGGGTCGGCCCGAGTACATACTCGACGTTCGCCCCGGCTGCCTCGGCCGCCGCGATCACGGCATCGAAGGTGCGCCAGACGAACGTCCCGCTGCGCGGCTGGATCGCGTTCCAGCCGACATCGGAATCCCACAGGCGGACATAGCCGTGACGCACCGGAGGATTGAGGCCGGTCGACGGCGGGATGTGGAGTCCGAAGAGATCCGGACTGATGACCTTCCCTGCAGCCGCGTCAAGAATCGATGTCGGGCCGGCCAGCGCCTGCGAGTTTCCCGTTGCTGCGTATGGGTTGTTGGCGCCGGCCGCGGGTACGCGGGTCGCAGTGTTCTTCAGTTGGATGACCAGTTCGTCGTCGGGACACATTCGTGCGTGCGTGAAGAGTTCTCGACGGACGCCCGAGTCGACGGACAGCCCCCAGGAGACAAGCGCGCGAACCACGAGTTGCAGCTCGCGGCACACGTTGCCGGGCTCGTCCGCGAGCACGGTGGCCAGCAGGCTGCGCGGCACTCGAACGGAACCGGACGTGCTGACGCTCCGCGGGGCGGCCACGACACTCACATCAGCAAATGCACGTCGCTGTTTGGCGGTCCATCCGTAGGCACCGTGCGCCCATGCAGTGGGCGTGTCGATCACGCCGATGATCGACACCTGCGATGAGCCTTTGACGATCTGGCCGCTCGCGAGCGTCCAGACACCTCCGCGCAGGACGCAGTTGCGCAGCACGGTAGGCGGCGAGTCGGATTTGGCGATGAGCAGGCGGCTCTGGCGTGAGCACCCGCGCGAGTCCCTGCGGTTCGGATCGACGAAGAGCTTGCGCGCGTATCCCGCACTGAGCGCCGGAGTCACCGGTATGTCGGCGATCAGCTCGGTTGGCGTGCCGCTGACCTGGGTTGGAGTGGCCTTGACGGAGACGGGCTGAGAAGCCGATACGGCCATTGGCGACAAGGAAGCGACGATCGCGGCGGTGGCGCCGATTGCTCCCGCTCGCCGCCACATATGTCGAGGCTACGTCAACACAGGTTCAGGAGGAGGTCCCGAACGGCTTCGGCCTGAGACAAGAAGGGGTGATGGCCAGCGTCGAGCTCGACGACTGCGCCGGCCCTGCGGGCGAACTCACGCTGCAGCTCGGCAGGGGTGCCTCTGTCCTGCGCGCACACGAGGTAGGTCGAGGGCACCTGCTGCCAGGCGGTCGCGCCAACCGGCTGGATGGTCACCTGGACGCTCTGCCGTGCGAGGTGGTCGCGCGCCTGCGCCTGGACCTCGGAGTCGCAGTCCTGCAGGAAGGTCTCGACGAGCAGCTCAGGGCGAACGCCGAAGGTCCCGGAGTCGAGGTCGACGTCGAGGAACGGAGCGGGCGTGCCGTCGCCGAAGTCGGACAGGCTCTGCCCGATCTCGGGCAGGTAGCTGGCAATCAGCAGCAGGTGCTTCACGGACGCTAGGTCAGCGGCCGCTTCGGAAGTCACGATGCCGCCGTAACTGTGGGCGACCACGATGGTCGGCTCGTCGCTGCCCTGCAGCACCTGTCGCAGGGCATCGACGTCCTCGGCGAGTCCCGCGCCGCCGACTCCGCCCGGGACCCCTGCCTCGCCACAGCTCGGCAGGCCCGGCGTCACGCTCGAGACGCCCCGGTCCCGCAGCAGGTCAGCGGTGCGGTGCCACCACCACGACCCGTCACGAACGCACGCCCCGTGAACGAACACCACTCTCATCGCTGCCTCCATGCCTCGTCGGTATCTCTGGAACGGTAGACGTAGTGATCGTTACGCGAAAAGATCGGGGCATGGGACGACGGCCGCAACCGGAGATACGGCAGCGACTCCTGGATGCGTGCACGGACTACTCACTCGATCATGGGCTTCCCGACCGGCTCGAACCGCTCGCCGCAGCCGCAGGCACGTCGGCTCGAATGCTGATCTATCACTTCGGCACGCGCGACTACCTGCTGCGCGCCGTGCTGGTGAACGCACGACAGCGGCAGCTTGACGCCTTCGGAGACCTCCTGCGAGCACGACCCGGCGAGCCGTACGCGACGACACTGACACGAGCGTGGAGATTGATGAGCGGCTCCGAGGGCCAGCAATACCTGCGCATCTTCGGCGAACTGCGGGAGAGCTCGGCACAGCAGTTGTGGCCCGACTTCCGTCGGGTCGCGACAACCGACTGGCTCGGGCCACTGTCAGAGGGACTGCGCAGCATCGGCAGACCGGAGCTGGCGACCTTGGTCCTCGCGGTCATCCGGGGCCTGCTCATGGACGTGGACGCGACCGGCGACACCGCTCGAGCGAATCGGGCATTCCGCGACTTCGTCAGCACCCTGGACCAGCAGGCGCCCGCCGTCACAGGTCCCGTGCGGCCTTCTCGGCCTCGTAGATGATCGCCTGGAGCTTGCGCGGCGCGAGACCGTCCCCGATGCGGTGAGCGGTGATGTCGGCCTCCGACAGCTCGTCGAACAGCGAGGTTGTCGCAGTGCGGTAGATCGACAGGATGAGCGTGGTGACGCCTTCAATCGTATGAGTCTGCTCGGACCACATGTCCGACGTCACCAGGTTTCCGTCGGCGAACTCCCGCACGACCCGCTGCGGGATCATCTCCACCCCTCCCGCGATCAGCGCAGGCAGGCGATGCGTGAGCTCGCCGCGCCTGAGAACGTCCATGCCGACCATGAGCTGCGGGGTGATGATCGATACCTTGATCCCCGCCGCGGCCATCTGCTCGGCAAACGCAAGGGGCAGTGTTGTGCTCGATTCGTCGACGATGACTACGCGATCGCCGAGCCAGGCGAAGCCCTCCGCCTGGCAGCGCACGACAGCCGCATCGATAGCAGCCACGTTCGCTGACCCGGCGCCCGGCAGAGCCTGCGTCCCTCGGGCCCACAAGCTCACTCCCGAGGGCGCGTAGCTCGCACCCTCGGCGACGACGATCTCGTCCGCGCCGAAGCTCCGAACGAAATCTGCATCCGCCTCGGTGGACAGGCGGACCTCGACTCCGGCTGCGCTCATGGCTCGCACGAGATTGTCGATCGCGACGTTGAAGCCTTCCTGATTCGGCATGGAGGCGAGGAGATTGAGATGCCCGCCCAGCACGGGCGAGCGATCGACGAGCGTGACTGCGTCGCCGCGCTTCGCAGCCACGGCGGCGAACTTCATGCCGGCGGGGCCGCCGCCGATCACGAGGACCCGCCGCGGCCGCGCAACGAGAGGAAGGTCGCGCCACTGGGCCTCGCGACCGGTGACGGGGTTCATGGCGCACATCACTTCGTAGCCATCCCAGAGACGGCCGATGCACTCGTTGATGCCGATGCACCGGATGATCTCGTTCTCGCGGCCCTCCCGGGTCTTCCTGACGAGCTGGGGATCCGCGAGATGGCCGCGGCCGACCGCGACCACGTCGGCGGAGCCGGACTTCACCACCTCCTCGGCAAGTCGCAGGTCGCGGATTCGACCGACGGTGAACACCGCTGCCCGCTCGCCGACGATGGACTTCGCCCGTCGCGCGAACGGCACGAGGTGCCCGTCCTCCTCCTCCATGGGCGACACGGTCCGATCGGACGTGTAGTAGTTGCCCGCGCTGATGCTGAAGTAGTCGAACAGGCCAGTCGCGACCAGGAGCGACACGTGCTCGTCGGCCTCCTCGGGAGTGATGCCCGCGGTTCCGACGAACTCGTCATAGGACAGCCGAACACCCATGGCGAGGTCGTTGCCGACCTCGGACCTGATCGCCTCGCCGATCTCGACGATCACTCGCAGGCGGTTGGGCACCGAGCCCCCGTACTCGTCGGTCCGGTTGTTGTAGACGCGACTGAGGAACTGGCCCAAGAGGTAGCCGTGGGCCGCGTGAAGTTCCACGCCGTCGAGTCCTCCGGCGCGCACGTTGCTCGCGGACTTCACGAAGCCAGCGACGATCTCGTCTATCTCGGCCCTGCGCATGACCTGCGGGGTCTCCCCGTGGGCGTTCGAGGGTAGGTCCGACACGCCCCACAGCGGCTTCCAGTAGTCGAACATCATCGTGCCCTTGTCATGGACACCGGTGCCGTACAGCTGGACGACGCCGCGAGCATCGCGCGCGTGCACGATCTGCGCCATGCGCTCGAATCCCGGGATCGCCCGCTCCTCCCAGGCCGTGCATCCGTTCTTGAACGATCCCTTGGCCTGGGCATATGCAGCGTGCTGCTCGGTGATGATCATCGCCGCGCCGCCGTCGACGAGCTGCTCGTAGTGATTGAGGTGACGTTCGCTCAGCACGTAGTCAGGAGCCCAGTTGAGCACCCGGGCAGGGACGATCACGCGGTGCTTCAACTGCATCGGACCGATTTGGATCGGCTGCCAGATCGCGGAAAGTACCGGGGACGTGTCGAGTAGGGCGGTCATGGGGCGTCTCCTCGAGGTGTCCGTCATGGTCGATTGCGGTGAACGCTAGTTGCCGTGCCTCGTCCGTCTCGAGCCGGCCAACCAGGAGTCCGGCGAGTTTCATGGTTGGCGCAGGCCCGGTTCGGGTACATCTCGAGTGCCGAACCACGACCTCGCCCACAGGCTCGACAAGCACGCCTAGGACCGGGGGCGCTGTTAGGGAACGAGACTTCATGATCCTGCCGAACCCCAGGGGACCGCTCAGCGTCGCCCTGTTCGACGCCCTGCGCTTGAACGATCCTGCTGGACTACCGAGCTGCTCCGATGTTCCGCTCGTCGATGACCCGATCACCGATGACGACCTCCAACTCGCGCTCTGGGTCTGCTACGAACTTCACTACCGGGGCTTCGATGACGTCGCGGACACCTGGGAATGGGTACCGGCGCTCATCGGACTGCGAACCGAGCTTGAAAGCCAGTTCCTCGCTGCTCTTCGCGTCGCCGCGGTGGTTCCGGCCGATTGTCGCCTCGTGCCCGAGCGACTGTGGTCGCTGGTTCGCGATGACACCGGCTTGTCCCCGTCGCGCTACCTGAGCAGGCAGGGCACGCGGGCCGAGTTCCGGGAGTACATGCAGCACCGTTCGGTCTATCAGTTGAAGGAAGCCGATCCGCACACCTGGGCGATCCCACGCCTGAGTGGTCGGGCGAAGGCCGCGCTGATCGAGATCCAGATGGACGAGTACGGCGAGGGCGACCCGGGCCGTATGCATTCAACGCTGTTCGCGGGCGTGCTCCGATATCTCGGCCTCGACGACTCGTACGGGGCTCACGTGGGCAGCGCTCCCGGGGTGACCCTCGCGCTCACCAACGTCATCTCGCTCTTTGGCCTGCACCGCCGTCTTCGGGGCGCACTCGCCGGTCATCTCGCAGTCTTCGAGATGAACTCCTCCGAGCCGTCTCGGCGAATCGCGCGAGGCCTGAGGAAGCTCGGGGCAGGCGACGACGCCTGCACGTTCTACGACGTCCATGTCACCGCGGACGCGCTCCACGAGCAGGTTGCCGCGTACGACTTGTGCGGAGCGCTGGCTCAGGACGAACCGAGCCTCGCCGAAGACATCATCTTCGGTGCGGCGGCCTGCCTGCACATCGATGCGTTGTTCGCGGACCATGTGCTTGGTCAATGGCGCGCGGGTCGTTCGTCGCTACGCGACGAGGCCGTGCTCGAGCGCATGGTGGGCTAGTCGGGCGATTCGGTCCGAGTCAGGCTGCCCCGCTTGTGACTGCTGTCGCAGAAGGGCTTCGTCGCGGACCGTCCGCATCTGCACAGCGCGACGACTCGACCTGGTGACAGGACGGTGCCGTCAACGTCGGTGACGACCACTCCTCCTCGCAGTACCAGCGGGCCATCCGGATAGACGACCACACGTGGACCGCCTGCCTCGATACTCACGTGATCTCAGGTACCCGTCGAGGACTCCTCCTAAGCGCGAGTGGATCGTGGCAGTGCGGGGTACGTGGTGTTCGTGAGATTCAGAAGCAACGCTCGACTGGACGCCTCCCAGGTCAGCGACCGTCGCGGCGCCGGTGGCGGCCTCGGCAGCATGGGTGGCCGGGGCATGGCCGTCGGCGCGGGCGGCGGTGTCGTGGGACTGATCGTCGTCCTGGCAATCGTGCTGCTTCAATCGGGAGTCCTCGGCGGTCAGGGCTCCAGTGCGGTGGACCCCGGGAGCGACCTATCTGCCGATTGCCAGACTGGGGATGACGCCAACTCCAGTGCCGATTGCCAGACGGTGGCAGCGGTCAACAGCGTGCAGGCCTACTGGTCGGACGACTTCGCAAGTCGCGGTGATGAATACTCCGCCGCGCAGACGGTGCTCTTCGACGGCCAGGTCGACACGGCCTGCGGGGCAGCCTCGTCCGCGGTCGGGCCCTTCTACTGCCCAACCGACGAGACGGTCTACCTCGATCTCGGGTTCTACGACGCACTGCGTAGTGACTTCGGTGCCCGCGGGGGCGTGTTCGCGGAGACGTACGTCATCGCCCACGAGTACGGCCATCACGTGCAGCACCTGCTCGGATTCGACAGGCGCGTCGGGGACGACCGCGAAGGCCCGGAGAGTGGCTCGGTGCGACTCGAACTGCAGGCGGACTGCCTTGCCGGCGTATGGGCAGCGAATGCCGAAGCGACAGGTTTAGTCGAGGCGATCAGCGCCGACGACGTCGCGGCGGGACTTGATGCTGCAGCGGCGATCGGCGATGACCGAATCCAGGAAACCTCCGGCGGACGGGTCAGCCCTGAGTCCTTCACCCACGGAACATCCGCGCAGCGTCAGGAGTGGTTCACCCGCGGGTATCGCGGTGCTGATATCTCGCAGTGCGATACATGGTCGGGCAGGATCTAATGCACTCTCCCGCACGAGAATGGAGGCACTGATGTCTGAGGTCGAACGCAACGCCGTGCCCGATGGCTCACGTCAGCTGGGCAACGCGGCATCGACGAGCCCGGGTGGCGGCGAGATGGACGTCGAGCCGCTCGATGATTCCAATCGGAACACCAACCTTGACCGCGAGCGTGCCGAGCGCAAGGACACGGCGGCCATTCCCCCGACGTAGGCGATGCCCAAGGGATCGCACTCGAGGCGGACCCGGTGTTGTTTGTGAGCATTTCGTGGGTACATGCTGACCGTGCACACCATGAGCACCTACCGAGTACGAGCCGGCGTCGCCGCCCTTATGTCCGCGTTGCTCGCGGTCGGACTGTGCGGCCCGGTCTCGGCTCGTCCCGCGGACAATCCGGCTGCCAGCACGGACTCCATCCGGGCCGCACCCGACACGGCCGCGCAGGACAGGGCCCTGGCGCGCCTGCTTGACCGCCGGATTCGCGATTCGCGGATCGGAAAGAACTTCGCCATGCGGGTCATCGATGGCGAGACCGGACGCGAGGTCTACGCCCACGGCCCGGACAATCCGCAGCGCGCGGCGAGCAACACGAAGATGGTCGTCGCGGTGACGGCGCTCGCGACCATGAGCCAGCACAAGGCGTTCACCACGTACTCCCTGCGCGCGTCCAACGGCAAGGACGTCATTCTTCAAGGTGGCGGCGACCCGCTCCTGTCCCGCAGCCAGATCACGTCGCTGGCGGACCGAACCGCGGCCAAGCTCAAGCGCGGTTCCAGGGTCGTCGTGCACATGGACTTGGACCTGTTCTACAAGATGCGCCGTGGTCGCGGCTGGACACCGGGCTACTCCAACTACCTCATCGCGGGCGTGCAGGCCCTCGCCTTCTACGGCGATCACTCGCACTACCCTGCCAAGAATGTCGCGAGCGTGTTCGTGAACCGGTTGCGCGCCAAGGGAATTCGGGCCGTTCTCGGAAAGGCGGAGTCCGCATCGAGTGAGGCGCGGGTGCTGGCCAAGACCAAGGGACACACTGTCGCGCAGTCCGTCGCGGTGATGCTCAGCCGTTCGGAGTCCAATATCGCCGAGGTGCTGTTTCGTCAGGCCGCCGTTGCTTCAGGGTTCCGGGGATCGTGGAACGGTGGCATCAAGGCGACGAAGCGGGTGATGAACAAGCTGGGCGTACCGATGAAGAACGTCGCCATCTATGACGGATCGGGCCTGTCTCGCAAGGACCGCCTCACGCCCCGCTTCCTCACCGAGATGCTCAGAGCCGTGAAGGTCCTCCAAGGCTCGCGCTTCAAGGCAATGTTTGCCCCGCACGCGATGCCTATCGCCGGACGCACGGGAACGCTCGCGACCCCATACGGCCGATACGACACCTACCCTTCGCGCTGCGCCGCCGGCCGGGTCCAAGCCAAGACCGGCACGCTCTACGACGCGATCGCGCTGTCCGGAGTCTCCAAGACGGTCAGCGGACGAACCCTGCTTTTCTCCATGATCATCAACTCCAGACCCTCGCAGTACGAGAAGCTCGCGAACCGGCGGGCTCTGGACGGGCTGGCGGCCACGATCACCGGGTGCTGGAAGTAGCGCATATTTCCGTCGCGTAAATCTCTGATGACTGGTAACTGCGAACTGTTGACACTAGGGGCCAGAGTCAGCAGGATGCTTTAGACCGACGAAGGGTTCGCTTCCATGACCGCAGTCCAGGAAATCTCTATGCTCCCGTACGGTCAGGAGTCTCACGACGCGCTCGTGAAGCCGACTCATGACGAGCAGTCACGCCAGGAGTTCGTGAAGTCGCTGAAGGCATACCTCGCGACGACCATCTCCCCCGGCAACAAGGACCTGTTCGACAAGGTCGTGTCCCCGAGCTTCGAGGCCGAGCACGGCCGCGCTCCCGCCGACCGCCACGAGGTGCGCCGGGAGATGGAGAAGGAGAACTACTACCGCACGTGGTGCGTGCTTCAGCGCGCGAGCCAGGAGATCAAGTGGGACGCGGTCATCACCAGCGTCGAGCGGCAGCTGCCCCAGATGATCGACAACGCGGCCCGGCTCGACGGCGCAGGCGCGACCTTGCGTCTGGACGAGTCCCTTGAGATACCTCGTTACCACCGCCTGGCGGATATCCACTGCATGCCCGGCGGCTATCACAGCGAGGTCACCGAGAACGACCTCGCCGCCGGAGCGATCTATGACCGCGCCGTCTACCTGTACGCCTGGGGCCGGATGGGGCCGCGCAATGACGACATGGGTGCGAGCACGGTCGAGTACATCAAGCGTGAGTTCCCCGACTTCAAGCCTCGTCGCATTCTCGACCTCGGCTGCACTGTCGGGCACAGCACGATCCCGTACGTCGACGCCTTTCCCGATGCCGAGATTCACGCCGTCGACGTCGGCGCACCGGTCCTGAGGTACGCGCACGCGCGGGCGAACGCACTCGGAAAGACGGTCCACTTCTCGCAGCAGAATGCCGAGCTGACCGACTTCCCCGATGGCTACTTCGACCTCGTGGTCTCGCACATCCTGCTCCACGAGACCTCCCGCAAGGCAATCACGCGGATCATGGCCGAGACGAATCGCGTTCTTGCTCCCGGTGGCCTCACGTTGCATGCGGAGGTCCCGCAGTACGAGAGCATGACGCCGTACGACGCATTCGCTCTCGACTGGGACACCTACTACAACAACGAGCCCTTCTGGGGAACGTCGCATGACATGAGCTTGGTCGACCTGTGCGTCAATGCCGGATTCGATGCCGAGGACGTCATTCAGGAGACCATCCCGAGCGCGATCGAGACTGTGCCCGGACGCAACCTCGTATTCGAGGGCGGCGACTTCGGCGGTGCGGGCGAGTGGTTCGTCTTCGGCGCGACGAAGAAGGTGGCGTAGTGGACGACGCACCACGGATGCATCGAGTGCCGAACGGACGACACCCCTACTTCTTCGAGAACAAGGCGATCGACCAGTTGCTGGCCATGGTCAGCGCCCTGGCCGGAGAACTGTCGGTAGTCCACGAGCGCAATGACGCGCTCGAGCGGATCCTCGAGGCCAAGGGCATCATCGACCGCAGCGACCTGGACGAGTTCCGTCCCAATGAGTTGGCTCAGGCCGAGCGTGACGCGTGGCGCGAGCAACTGCTGTCACGGGTGTACCGAATCCTCGAGGTCGAGCGCACCAACCTGGCGCGACTGGACACACCCGAGCGCTACGAGACCGTCATCACCGAGCTGGCAGACAGCAGCGTCTAGCTGGGGATGATGCCCTTGCGCTCGTCGCCGATCGCAACGGGGTCCAGCAGCCACACGTCGAACGGCTTGGCGAGGAGATCGCCGATGAGCCCGCCGAGGCGTATCAGGGCCGGTCCGGTGTTGTGCGCCTTGAGGTCCTCCGCCGAACTCCATCGCTCGACCATGACCACCGTGTCACCACCCTGCTCGAGGTGCGCCGCGTACAACTCGCAGCCCTGCTCCTCGTGAACCGACGGTGAGACCTCTGCAAACGCAGCGATGACGTCCTTGCCGAGTCCGGGCTTGGCCTGAAGAACAGCGACCACGGTTACAGACATGAGTGCCTCTCGATGGTTGTGGCTAGCGGACGGACTGCAGTCAATCAGTCGAGAACTCGAAGAGCATCTCGTGGCGGTACGTATCGCCTGCCGTGACGGTAGCCGTCGGGAAGTGGGCGAAGTTGGGCGAGCCGGGAAACTTCTGCGTCTCCAGCGTGAAGCCGGCATTCCTGCGGTAGCGAGCGCCGCCCTTGCCGAGGGTGCCGTCGTCGATCTTTCCACCGGTGTACATCTGCACCCCGGGCTCGGTGGTCCACAGGCGCAGGCGTCGTCCGGAGCCCGGGTCGCAGATCTCCGCGGCCTCGGCCAGGCCCGAGCCGGCTCCGCGAAGGCACCAGTTGTGATCGCAGTCCTCACCGCCGAGCAGGCCGATTGGTCGAGGTTCGCGGAAGTCGAAGGCGGTTCCCGCGACCGCCCTTATCTCACCGGTCGCGAGCAGTTCGCTGTCGACAGGAACGTAGAAGTCGCTCGGCAGCCTCATCTGCTGCGACAGGACATGTCCGGACGCGTGACCGGCCAGATTGAAGTACGAGTGGTTGACCATGTTGATCACCGTCGTCGCCGACGTCGTGGCCGTCATCGTGATGCGCAGTCCTTACCTCCGCGTCTCCGTCTCCATGTCGCGCGGCGTTAGTGAGACCTTCCTGCACGATCCGATACGCAGTCAGGTCAATCAGGGCAGGAAGCGGGTACGGCTGGCCGATCACGCGCGAGACCACATGCATTCCCGAGCTTCGCAGTGGGCGGAGAGGCCGAGATCGGTCCGACCCGTGACGGCAGGTTCGTAGTAGATGCGACCTTGCCCCGGGACCTGCCATGACCATTCGGGTACTCGTGGTCGACGACCAGGCGCTCATTCGTGCCGGATTCGCTGCTCTCGTCGCCAATGCGACTGACATGGATGTAGTTGGCGAGGCGGTCGATGGAAGCGACGCCGTTCGTCAGTCGCAGAAGCTCCACCCTGACGTGATCTTGATGGACATCCGCATGCCCGGAACCGATGGCCTGTCTGCGACCGAGCAGATCACATCGATGCCAGATCTCTCGGATGTGCGGATCTTGATCCTGACAACGTTCGAGGCCGACGATCAGGTGTTCGACGCCCTGCGTGCCGGCGCAAGCGGCTTCCTCAGCAAGAGCGTCGAACCAGCGGATCTCCTCGATGCCATTCGAGTCGTCGCCGCGGGCGAGTCCCTGCTCTCGCCTCGCGCAACGGCGATCTTGATCTCCAAGTTCCTGCGAACTCCGGAGCCGAACGCGCCGCTCGCGACTCAGGCACTCGATGCGCTCACCGATCGCGAGCGAGAGATCCTGGCTCTTGCCGCGCTTGGCCTGAGCAATGACGACATCGCATCTCGGCTGTTCTTGTCACCGCTGACGGTGAAGACCCATGTGAATCGAGCCATGGCCAAACTCGGCGCCCGTGATCGGGCTCAACTCGTGGTGATTGCCTACCAGAGCGGCTTGGTGCGCCCAGAGGCGTAGTAGTCCAGGCCCCGACTAGTGCCCTCGTCGTATATCAACAGCCCACGAACGGACGACGACAGCGCTGCCGATCAGAGGAATCGTTGAGCTGACACCACAGCTCGACGACGAAGGAGTGCGCGATGATCGAAGTTCACGAGGTGACCAAGAGTTACGGCGACGTGCTCGCGATGGACAGGATGGACTTCACCGTTCGCCCGGGAGTCGTCACGGGTTTCCTCGGACCGAACGGTGCGGGCAAGTCCACGACGATGCGAGTGATTCTTGGCCTCGACAAGCCCACTTCGGGCTACGCGACGGTCGATGGCGAGCCCTATGCCATGTCCACCGCGCCGGTCCGGCAGCTTGGCGCGCTGCTGGAGGCGCGCGGGATCGATAAGGGACGCTCGGCGCGGAACCATCTGCTTGCCCTGGGCTCGACCGTGGGCATCGGTTCGACGCGCGTCGACGAGATGCTCGAGATTGTCGGCCTCGCTGATGTGGCCCGCAAGCCGGCCGGAGGGTTCTCGTTGGGAATGGGCCAGCGCCTGGGCATCGCCGTGGCGCTCCTTGGCGATCCCTCGATCGTCATGCTTGACGAGCCCGTCAACGGTCTTGACCCGGACGGCATCAAATGGATCCGAGATCTTCTCAAGGGCATGGCCATCGAAGGTCGAACCGTCTTCATCTCGTCGCACTTGATGAGCGAGATGGAGATGACTGCCGAGCATCTGATTGTCGTGGGCCGCGGACGCGTCATCGCCGACGAACCCATGATCGACTTCATCGCGCGTGCCGGCAAGGACCAAGTGCTCGTCGCTTCTCCGGAGGCCGCGCGCCTTCGCGACCTGCTCGTTGGCCCGGGGGTTGCAATCTCGTCTGATAGTCCCGGACGCCTGGCGATCAACGGACTGACCGCCACAGCCGTCGGCGATGCCGCGGCTGCGCACGGCATCACCCTCCACGAGCTCACCCCCACGACTCCGTCCCTCGAGGAGGCCTACATGGAACTGACAAAGGACGACGTGACGTACCGCGGATCCTCCGACCTGCACGCAAGCACCGATCACGCTCCGGGAAAGGCAGCCTGATGTCCACCACAACAGAGATCGACAACTCCTCTGCGCTCGGAACCTCCTCCCGCACGCAGGGGAAGCTCACGTTCGCGCACGTTCTGAGGTTCGAATGGATCAAACTCCGGTCGCTGCGCTCCACGTGGCTGACTCTCGTAGCCATCTTCGTCGTGATCGCCGTGTTCGGCGTGCTCGGCGCGGCCATGTCGTCCAGTGATGCTGAAGTCAACGGTGGCGGCGACGGCTTCGGTCCGTCGAGTCCGGTGGATATCGTGCTCACGGGCGCAAACCTCGCGCTCCTTATCGTCGGTGTACTCGGAGCGGTTGTCGGCGCTCGGGAGTATTCCTCGGGCATGGTCCGGCTGACATTCGCTGCAGTTCCCAGACGGGTGAACGTGCTGTGGGCAAAGCTCCTGGTGTTCGCCGGGCTCGTTCTGGCGACTGTGGTGGTCCCGCTCCTCATCGCCTTCTTTGCCGGCATGGAGGTTTTGTCTGCTGCCGGTCAAGAGACTGTCTCGTGGTCAGATCCCGGAGTCGCGCGAGCCGTGCTCGGAACCGGCGCCTACCTGGTCGGTGTAGGTATCGGTGGCGTGGTCCTCGGTGTGCTCCTGCGCAGCGTGGCCGGAGGTATCGGCGTACTCATCGGTGGAGTTCTCTTCGTCCCCACGCTTGCCGGGGCTCTTCTCCCCGATTCCTGGGATGCTGCGCTGAAATACCTACCGTCAAACGCAGGGGCCGCCTTCACTTCGCTGTCCCCACCCGCTGGCATGCTCGATGCGACCGCCGGAGCTGTCGTTCTGCTGCTGTGGGTCGCGGCTGGCGTCGCGGGCGCGGCGATCGCGCTGCGAAGGCGTGACGTCTGACTTGACCTCAGTGTCCGCGGGCAACCCACTCGTCGTACGAGGCCGCCTCGGCTCCGATCGTCGTCTCGTCGCCGTGTCCCGTGAGAACTCGGGTGTCGGGCGGCAGTGAGAGCAGGCGTTCGCGGATCGAGTCGAGGATCGTCGGGAAGTGACTGTACGAACGGCCGGTGGCGCCGGGTCCGCCGTGGAAGAGCGTGTCTCCGCTGAACACCGCGCCTAGGTCCGCCGAGTACAGGCACACCCCGCCAGGGGAGTGACCGGGCGTGTGAATGACGAGCAGGTCCGTCCCGGCGACAGTGATGGTCTGGCCGTCGACGAGGTCGAGTGTTGTCACGCCCGGATGGACGATGTCCCACAGCATCTGGTCCGCAGGATGAAGGTGGATGGTTGCTCCCGTGGAGTCGGCAAGTTCGGGCGCGGCGGTGATGTGGTCGTTGTGGCCGTGCGTGCAGATGACCGCGAGCACTCGTCGATCACCGATGACGCTGGAGATGACGCCCGCATCGTGCGCGGCATCGATGACGATCACCTCGCTGTCGTCGCCGACGAGGTAGACGTTGTTGTCGACGTCGAAGTCCTGGCCGTCCAGGGAGAACACGCCGCTCGTGACGATGCGCTCGACGGTCGCGGTCATGCGTCGAACTTCACGACAGAGCGAAGGACATCTCCGTGGTGCATCTTCTCGAAGGCAGCCTCGACGTCGCCGATGCCGATCGTCTCGGAGACGAAGTCTTGAAGGGGAAGCCGTCCTTGGAGATAGAGGTCGATGAGCATCGGGAAGTCCCGCGACGGAATGCAGTCTCCGTACCACGATGACTTCAAGGCCCCGCCACGTCCGAAGTACTCGATCAGGGGCATGTCCAGGCGCATGTCCGGCGACGGGACACCGACCAACACAACGGTGCCAGCGAGGTCGCGCGCGAAGAAGGCCTGCTCGTAGGTCTCGGGCCGACCGATGGCCTCGATCACGACATCGGCGCCGAAGCCCTCGGTCGCCTCGCGGATGGCCTCGACCGCATCCACGTTCCTGGAGTTGACCGTGTGGGTCGCACCGAAGTGAACCGCCTTCTCGAGCTTGCGGTCGTCGATGTCGACGGCCACGATCGTGCGCGCACCCGCGAGGCGGGCGCCCGCGATCGCCGCATTGCCCACGCCTCCGCAGCCGATGACGGCGACGGTGTCACCGCGCGACACGTTGCCGGTGTTGATCGCCGCTCCGATGCCAGCCATTACGCCGCAGCCAAGGAGACCAGCGACCTCGGGCGGTGCCGCGGGGTCGACCTTGGTGCACTGGCCAGCAGCGACCAAGGTCATCTCCGCGAATGCCCCGATGCCCAGGGCGGGGGACAGTTCAGTGCCGTCGAGCAGTGTCATCTTCTGCGTGGCATTCAGTGTCGCGAAGCAGTACTGCGGCCTGCCCCTCAGGCAGGCGCGGCATGACCCGCACACCGCACGCCAGTTGAGGATGACGTAGTCGCCGACCGCGATCTCTGTCACGTCCGGACCGATCGACTCGACGGTCCCGGCTGCCTCATGCCCGAGGAGGAACGGGTACGCGTCGTTGATCGCGCCCTCGCGGTAGTGCAGGTCGGTATGGCACACCCCGCATGCCAGCACCTTGACTCGTGCCTCGCCGGGTCCGGGATCGGGAACGACGATCGTCTCGAGAGTGACCGGTGCGCCCTTCGATCGAGCCACCACGCCCTGAACCTGAACCGCCATCGGGAGTCTCCATTCGTTGCTGCGCCGATCCGCGCTCACGCACTCTATCCGCGATCTTCTCCGTCGACCGGCGCAGATCTGGGCGCCACATCCCGTCGTGTTCGCTTCTGCTCGTACATCCGCTGGTCGGCTTCGTGAAGGGCATCGTGACCGCTCGCCGCTATTCCGGCGCTGAATCCGATGGCAAAGCCGGAGTCGGTCCAGCGGGTCTGCAATCTGTCGACGACCTGCTCGGCCTCGGCGACCGTCGTGACGGGAAGCAGGAGCAGGAACTCATCACCACCGAGACGGAAGACCAGGTCCCCGGGTCGTATGGATGCTCGCAGAGCGGTCGCGAATGAGACGAGGAGATTGTCGCCGGCCTTGTGGCCGCGAGTGTCGTTGAAGTCCTTGAAGTTGTCGAGATCGATGAGAACGACCGACGCGTCGGTGGCGTGGGTCTCGAGTTCGGGAGCGAGCGATGTCCGGTCCAGGAGGCCGGTCAGCGCATCGGTATGGGCCGCCGTCCTCAGCTCCACCTTCTGGGCCTCGAGCTGGGAGATAAGCCGAGCCGGTACTTCGGCCACGAGCATCCACATGATGCCGGCGAGCACGACCTTGGCCAGGTCGCCGGGCAACTCGAATCCTCCCCCGACGATGAGGGCGACGAGACCCAGGGGCAGCAGGTACCAGCCTCGACCCGGCGGCAGCGTCAGTCCGACGTAGGCGAACGACAGCGTGATGATGCCGGGCAGATCCCGGGTGGCGTCGACATCCACCGCCCCGGTGACGATCGTGAGGACGAGCACCGCGGCGGGCCAGAAGAGGAGCAGCTGCCTGTTGTGCTGCCAGTCTCGCGACAGACCCACCGCGACGGCGGCGGCGATGAGTCCGCATGACACCCCGAGCACGAGCTGGACATCAAGGGTGTCGACGCCGGTCGCCGCCGAGTACATGACTGCGGCGATCGCGAATGCGGCGAGCCCAACGGCATGCCAGCGCCAGACATCCTTCGCAGAGTCGGCCCGCCAGCTCACGGCTCCAGACTACTTAGGTCGACGATGCTCGCGGTACGGTCGATCGACGAGGAGGAAAGGTCCGCGATGATTGGTGAGCTGCCCGACTTCCGTCTGGAGAACTGGTTCTCGCGATGGGAGTTTGCTACGGCCCATTCCTTCACCGCATCGGACGCACAGACGATGACCGTCAGTGAGTTGCTCGAGATCGCTGGAGCGAGTCTGGACGACGTTGGCGCTCTCGATCTGGGCTACCGACCGACGTTCGGCACACCGGACTTGCGCATGGCCGTCGCTGCTCAGTACGAGGCGCTGGAGATGAGCGATGTCCTTGTGTTCGCTGGCGCGCAGGAGGCGCTGTTCTGGACGCTGGTCGAACTTCTGCGCGATGGCGGCCACGCGATAGTCACGGTGCCGAACTATCAGTCAATCGAGTCGATTCCGCTCGCTACGTCAGCCGAGGTGTCGGGTTTACCACTGTGGCTGGGAACCGGCGCGGATCTGCAGTGGACGCTCGACCTCGACCGACTGCGGTCGCTGCTTAGACCGGATACCCGCGTAGTCGTGGTCAACTTCCCCAACAACCCGACCGGCTTTGTCCCGGACCGCCGCATCTTTGAGGAGCTCGCGGAGTTGTGCCACGAGCGAGGAATCGTCCTTGTCTCCGACGAGGTCTACCGTGGAATCGAGATCGACCCCGCGAACACGCTGCCTCATGCTGCCGACCTGAGTTCGACGGCGGTCAGTGTCAACGTCCTGTCGAAATCGTTCGGCCTGCCGGGGCTGCGCGTCGGCTGGGTAGGAACGCGTGATCGGGACCTGCTGGGCCGCCTTGAACGGCGTAAGCACTACACGAGCATCTGCAACTCAGGCGTGACGGAACATCTCGCCACGGTGGCCCTAGGCGTTGGCGACCAGCTCCACGAGCGCAATCGCGCGATCGTCGCTGAGAACGTCATCAACGTGCGTCGGTTTTTCGCCGAGTACCCGGACCTCTTCGAGTTCGAAGCACCTATGGGCGGTTGCGTGTCCTTTCCGCGCCTTCTTGGCCCTGAAGGCCCTGACGCGTTCTGCGCTCGCGCCATCGAGGAGTCGGGCATCCTGACCCTGCCGGCATCGATCTATGCCAGTGCGTTGGCAGACGTGCCGATGGACCGGATTCGTATCGGTTTCGGTCGCACCAGTACTGCCGTGACCCTCGACGCGCTGCGCACTCACCTTGAACGGAGCCCGCGGACCTAGGCGGCCGACGAGGAGTTGCTGACCGGGGCATCTGAAGGCGCCGTCGGTGCAGTGCCGGGCCACCAGAATCGATCTCCGGTGAGAAGCGCGAGTGCCGGCACGATGACCGTGCGGACGAGAAGCGTGTCGAGCAGGACGCCGAGGCAGACGATCAGGCCGATCTGCGCGAGGGCAATCAAGGGCAGGACACCGAGTACCGCAAACACTGCTGCGAGCAGGATGCCTGCGCTGGTGATGACGCCTCCGGTTGCGGCAAGGGCGCGCAGCATCCCGTTCTTGCTCCCGAACTGTCGAGCCTCCTCCTTCGCTCGCGTCACGAGGAAGATGTTGTAGTCGACGCCGAGCGCGACAAGGAACAAGAACGCCAGCAGTGGGACTCCCGAATCCATCGCCGGGAAGTCGAGGACATGGGTGAACAGCCACCACGAGGCACCCATCGCGGCGAGGTAAGTCCCGACCACGGTCGCGACGAGGAGAAGCGGGGCCACAAGAGCGCGTAGCAGGAGGATCAGGACGGTGAGCACGAGAAGCAGGATCAACGGGACGATGACCATCGTGTCGTGCTGCTGCGCCTCGGCAGCGTCGAGGGCTTGGGCCTGAGACCCACCGACGTAGGTCTCGGGAATCGGGTCGAGGGCGATGCGAAGGTCGCGGATGACTTGGTCCGCCTCCGCGCTTCCGGGTGCCGCCGTGAGGACGATGTTGGTCAGCGCAAGGCCGTCACCCGTGACGCCAGCAGTCGCCGAAACCACTCCGGGAACCGCGGTCGCTGCGGCTTCAACCGCAGCGGCATCGACTTCGGGGCTGATCACGATGACGGGATCCGTTGCACCCGCGGGGAAGGCTCGCGCGAGGGTTTCCTGGCCCGCGACGGCCTCCGGCTTCGCGAGGAACTGCTCGGTCGGGCCGAGCCCGGTCCGTAAACCGAGTAGGGGGAGGGCGAGGACGACGAGAACGAGCAGCCCGCCGAGTGCGACGACCAGCGGGCGACGGGCGATCACCGCACCGATCCGAGACCACACGGTCCGGCGATCGGTGATCGCGGTGTCTCCGACCTTGGGGACGAACGGCCAGAACAGCCGCCTGCCGAAGATCACCAGCGCCGCGGGCAGCATGACGAGTGCGTAGACGAGTGCGACGACGATGCCGACGGCGCAGGCCATGCCTAGCCCCCGGGTCGTGGGGATGGTCGCGAGAAGGAGCGTGAGCAGGGCGAGGATGACCGTCAGGCCGCTGCCGAGAATCGCGCCTCCGGCTCCCACCACGGCGCGTCGCATCGCCAGGTAGCGATCGGGTTCAAGTCGCAGCTCGTCTCGATAGCGCGAGATCAGCAGGAGTGCGTAGTCGGTGCCTGCACCGAACACCAGGACGCTGAGGATTCCGAACGCCGAGTCGTCCACCGGAAGACCAGTGAGCTGCGACATGCCGCCCGCCGCGACTGAGGCGACACGATCGGCGAGCCCGACGACGATCAGTGGCACGAGCCACAGCCACGGGCTGCGGTACGTGATGATGAGGAGCAACGCGACGACGAGAACGGTGGCCAGCAGCAAATTGGTGTTCGCGCCGTCGAAGACGTTCGCGATATCGGCCTGGAATCCCGCGGGTCCGGTCACCTGGACCAGAAGCCCGTCGGGGAGGTCGGTGCGAGCCGCCGTGCGGATCGATTCGACGGACTGCGCCGTCGCGAGGATGTCATTCGTCGCCACGAGCGGAACCGTGACCAGCGCCACCGTGCCGTCGTCCGACACGAGTGCGGGCGAGACCTGCCCCGCAGTGGCGAGTGGAGCGACTGCGGCGGCGCGTGCATCGATCGATGCCAGATCGGTGCTCGTCAGGGCCGAGCCATCCGCCCGGGCAAAGACGACGAGGGCAACCGTGGTCTGGCTGGCCGGAAGCCGCTCCTGCAGTTCGGCCACAGTCGTCGACTGGGCACCGACCGGCAGCGGATCCGTAGTGCCGGTCGCGGTGGAGGACTGCGATCCGCCGAAGGCGAGGATGGCGATGGAGGCGAGCAGCGCGCAGAGCGCGACCGCCCACGAGGTGCGCCTGCCGACCAGACCGGACACGAGAACTGACACGTTGCTCCTCCACTTGGCGACGTTTGAATCGCTGATCGCTAAACAGGTGAGTAAACTGTTAAGCGATATGGAGGCTAAGGCAGGTTCGGGAGTCCCGCAAGACGAGAACGTCGATGCGGTGTCGTGGGTCGACTCCTGGCAGCCGGCGAGCCCCCTGACCGCGCTGCAAGAACTTCTTGAGCTCTCCGCGAGGGTGCGTCATTCGGTCGCCGGTCGCCTCGAGCTCTATCCGGGTGACCTTGACGCCATGCAGCACTTGATGGCCGAACCGCTAGGTCCGGTCGACCTGTCCAAGCGCCTTGGGCTTACGTCGGCGGCGGCGACCGTGGCGGTCGACCGGCTGCAGGCACGAGGCCATGTCGTACGCGAGCATGATCCGCATGACGGGCGGCGAACGCGTGTTGTCGTGACGCCGAGCGGGCGAGCCGACGTCTTCGCCGAACTCCTGCCGATGTTTCAGGCCCTCGAGTCGGCCGCCGTCGACCTGACCGAATCGGAGCGTGCATTGGTGACGCAGTTCCTCAACCGCGCGATCGACGCACTGCGAACCCGGCTATGACCAGACGTCGAATGCCCCGGCCCAAAGAGATCCTGCCCCTCATCGGCAGGGCCGATCCGAACAGGACGCGTCGGCAACGCCGGCTTGACCGCTGCGCGAGCGTCTGGGACATCCGAGCGCTGGCGAAGCGCCGCACTCCCCGTGCCGTCTTCGACTACACCGACGGTGCGGCCATGTCGGAGACCACGCTCAACCGCAGCCGGGATGCCTACCAGCGCGTCGAGTTCGTGCCCCGGGTACTGCGCAACGTGACGGATGTCGACCTGACGGTCAGCATGCTCGGGCACCGCAGCGCACTCCCGTTCGCCCTCGCTCCGACCGGCTTCACTCGGATGATGCATGTCGAGGGTGAGCCTGCCGTGGCAAGGGCCGCGGCCGCCAAGGGCATTCCTTACGGCCTGTCGACCCTCGGCACGACAAGCATCGAGGACCTTGCCGCCGCGAGCTCGTCGACGCGGCGCTGGTTCCAGCTCTACGTGTCCCGTGATCGCGACCGCGCCGAAGACCTGATGAGGCGTGCTGATCGGCACGGGTTCGACACGTTGATCCTCACCGTCGATACCGCGGTGGGCGGCATCCGTCGCCGGGAGATCCGCAACGGACTGACGATCCCGCCACAGCTTCGGCTGGGCGCGCTGGCAGACATGGCGCGGTTCCCCCGTTGGTGGCTCAACCTGCTCACCACCAATCCCTTGGAGTTCGCATCTCTGTCGCAGACGGGAGGAACTGTCGGTGACCTGCTGACCCGAGTTTTCGATCCCGGCGTCACGGGCGAGGACATCGCGTGGATCCGCGACAACTGGTCGGGAAGGGTGATGCTCAAGGGCGTGCAGTGCCTCGAGGATGCCCAGCTTGCCGCGGACCTCGGAGTCGACGCGATAGTTCTGTCCAATCACGGCGGCAGACAGATCGACATGGGCGGCGCGCCTCTTGAACTGCTTCCGTCTGTCGTGGACTCGGTCGGAACTCGCCTCGAGGTCTACATCGACGGCGGGATCATGAGCGGAACCGACATTGTCGCCGCGCTTGCGTTCGGTGCTCGCGGGACGCTCGTCGGTCGCGCGTACTTGTACGGGCTGATGGCTGGTGGCCAGGACGGTGTCGAGAGAGTTCTCGACATTCTCGAGAAGGAAATCCGAACCACCATGCAGTTGCTGGGCGTAACGTCCGTAGCCGAACTCGATCGGAATCGAGTTCGGCTACGGAGCGTGAACTAGCGCTGTACTGCCACGATGTTGCTGGTGTTGCCGATGAATCCTTCGCCTGCCTGAGCCGTCGTCAACTGGGTGCGGATCTTGCTCACGCCCTTGGGGAGCTTGATGACGAACCGGATGCTGGAGAACTCGCCGAGAGTGACGGTGCGAAGTGTCGTCCAGCCGCCGAGCCGATTCTGACGCTGCACCTGGAGTCGGTGCGCCGCGTACGTGGTCGACGAGGTGACCTTGGTGACGAAGTACGCCTTTGCCTTCTTGACGAATCGAAGGTTCAACGTCACATTCGGCTTGACCTGAACGACCTGGGTCGAACTCATGATTGTCTTGCCACCGCTTTGGAAGTCTGCGCGGTAGGTGGTCTGAATCTCCGGTGAGACCGCGAAGGCATAGGAGCCACTGGCATTCGTGGTTGCTGTTCCGACCTTGGTGTAGTTGGTCTCACCGGTCGCTAGCGCCATGATGTCGACCGAGGTGCCAGCGTTGCTGGTACTGGTCTTTCCCGACAGATTAACCTTGTTTCCGTACTCGACGACCGAGGCATCAGAGTTCAGCGAGATCGTCGGGGTAGCGGGAGGAGCCTCGACAGTGATCGTGCCCCTGAAGGTGCTGCCCTTTTGGTTCGGGTCCGAATACGTGTACGCCGCTGCAGCGGTGAACGTGCAGGACTGGGTCTTCGTCGGCTCGACGACAAGCGGAGTCGCGGTGCACGTGAAGCCGGTGGTCTGCTTGAACAGGACCTGATGCGGATCGGTATCGGCATTGGTGAAGGAGATCGTGTCTCCTACCTTGATGGTCTGGTTCATCGGCACGAAGCCCGACTTGGTGATGCTGATGCCCTGAGTCGCGGCAGTGGCCGGCGAGCTGACCGTGGCGCCTACGGCAACCAGCGTCAGCGAGCACGCCGCCGCCAGCGCGGTGCCGCGTACGGCCCTGCGCATAGTGGTGTTCATTCTTGGGATCCCTTTCGTCGATGCATCCGCGCTCGGCGGTATCGAGACCGAACGTCTCCTGCACGGGTACCCGCGACGCAATGTGCCAAACACGTATTGCATAACGAATTGGCTTTCATGAGGGCGAGGTCGGTGTCCCTTACCTACCCGTTACCTCCGCCAGAGGCTGCTACTGACGGGGAACGCAGAGAGTCGTGGACAGTGGGTGCACCCTGATCCTCAGCTTCTTGGCGGCCTTTCGCACGCTGCCATCCAGCTCGTAAGGGATCGCGTGGTCGAAGCGAACCGTGATCTTCGTACCTCGAGTCGTGACGACGAACGGGGACTTGTCGGCCCGTCCGGCGACGACCCGGCTCACGGTTCGAATCCACTGAGTGCGGCTCTTGGCGTTGACGACGCCCAGCTCCAAGATGCCGTCCGTCGCGCTGCCGTCGTCGAAGACCTCGACGCCGGCCGTGACCTCGCTGAGGTTGCCCAGCAGGACGCACGTCATCTTGCCCGTGAAGAAGCGCCGGCCCTCGACGTCGACCTTGCAGCGAACCGGAGCGGACTTCAGGTTGCGCGCACCCGTCCACAGGTAGGCCGCGCGGCCGACGCGATCCTTCAGTCCCTTGTCCGCAGCCTTCATGGCAAGGGCGTCGAGTCCTGCACCGGCCATGATCGAGAAGTGCTCCCCGTTCACCGATCCGGTGTCGATCTGCTTCCGCTCGCCATGAAGGCCAACCGCAACCGCCTCGGCCACGTTCATGGGAATATCCATGTTCCGGGCGAGCAGGTTTCCGGTGCCTGCCGGGAGGATCGCGATGGCGATGCCTTGGCCGGCGAGCGCGTCGATGCACTTCTGCACGGTGCCGTCCCCGCCCCACACGAAGACCAGGTCCGCTCCGGCCTTGACCGCTTCCCGGGCGACATCGGGCACCTGCTTGCTTTTTGCGACCTCGTACCAGAGCGGGTCGGCGAATCCAGCGTTCGCGAGCTCGCGACGCAACTCGCTCAGGCCACCGCCTAGTGACTTACCCGCGTGTGCGATGACTGCGACGCTCGTCATGGATCCCCATTCGACTTCAGGCAGGCGAACGCCTGCGCGTCTGGGTACCCCATGACGGCGGCGCCGAATCGGTTCGATTGGGTGGACGTCGACTCGGGTACGTCAGATCAACTGCGACGGAGGTTGGGCAATGGGGCGTCTTGAAGGAAAGCACGACATCGACCGCGACTTCGCGGAGATCCTGCAGGAGCTGCGGGTCGTGCAGACGGGAGGTCAGCTCTTCTTCGCCTTCTTGTTTGCCGTGGCATTCGCCCCCGGATTCAAGGACCTCGACGACGGACAGCGCACGCTGTACGGCTGGACGCTATTTGTGGTCGCCTCGGCAATCACGGTTCTCGTCGCTCCGGTGGCCTTCCACAGGTGGAACTACGGCCTGGGCATGCGACCGCACCTTCTCATCGTGACCCACGTGTTCGCGTCGATCGGCATCGCGCTGCTTGCTGCGGGAATGGTCATGGGAATGCTGCTCATCAGCACGGTCGTGTTCCCCGATTCACCCGCCTGGCTCGCCGTCGCGTCGGCCGTCCTCGCCACCGTCGCCTGGGTGATCGTTCCGCTGTGGCTGCGCCGGGATGCGAGAAGCAGTTAGCCGTTCGGGGCCTGAACCACGGAGCTTCGTGATCCCTCGGGGCTCCAGCGAACATCGCTCACCCAGTGCAATGCCTCGCAGCCGCGGATCGTCTCTGCCGCGAGGTCGAACTGCCAGCGCCCCCGGCCATGTCGCGCGCAGCTCGGCGCGGAGTGATGACCGTTGTGCCAGCTCTCGCCGAAGGAGACGAACGCCAACGGCCAGAAGTTGGTCGCGCGGTCGAAGGCGCGCGTCTCGTACGGCCGGTCTCCGAAGACGTGGCATAGGGAGTTGACGCTCCAGGTCACGTGCTGGAGCAGTGCCACGCGCGCCAGACCTGCCCAGATGAACGCCGTCACTCCGCCGAACAGGCTGCCGGTGATGGCCCATCCGAGTGCGAACGGCAGGGCAAGCGACACGACGCACAGCGCAGGGAAGGCCCGGCTGACGCGGCTGACCATGCGATCGGAAACGAGGTCGGGTGCGTATCGCGCCGCTGAGGTGGGGTCGTTGACGAGCAGCCAGCCCACGTGCGCATAGAACAAGCCCTTGATCTGGCCGACCAGTGAGGTGCCGTAGCGATACGGGGAATGCGGGTCGCCCGGCCGGTCCGTGAAGGCGTGGTGCCGGCGATGGGTCGCCACCCAGTCGGTCACGGAACCCTCGAAGGCCATCGACCCTGCGACGATGAGGACGAGCTTGAACGGCCCGCGCATCGTGAAGGAGCGATGGGTCAGGCCGCGGTGGAAACCGATCGCGATCCCGAGCCCGGTGACGAGGTAGAAAATGACGGCGAGCACCAGGTCCGTGATCGAGAAGGCGCGCTCCCACAGGAGGACAGCCGCCGCCACGACGCCAGCTACCGGGGCGAGGACCAGGGCGATGGTGACCGCCACGCGGACGGTCGACTCAGCGGTGGAAGCAGGGGAGTCGATATCGGGGAACGCCGAGGTTCCGTCGTAGGTCTGCTTGTCGAGAGGAGTTGTCGAGGTGTCCACGGCTGCGCTCCACTGGGCTCAGGAGTCGACTGCCGGGTCTGGGACAGGACGGCTTGTCGCCGTCCCATCGACTATCGCACGCCACCTCGCGCAAGGTCAACGCCGCCGTTCCTGCCGCGCGTGATGATGCCGACTGCCGTGACGGTGGCAAGTGCGATAGCTAAGCCGACCGCGACCGCAAGGACGGGTCGCCGAAGTCGTTGGAGCGCGCCGTGCATGACCATGAGGGAATCGGTCCGGACGTCCACGGAATCCGGGACCGCCTCATCGGCGACGCGCGACCGTGCATCGGCGAGGCTCAGTTCATCGGCTTCCGCCGCGAAACTCGGGAGGTCCGCTTGTGTTGTCGCCATGGTTAGGCCCTTCTCGACTCTGACGTCTGCTAATCGAACGAGGACTTGCGCACGCTGCAATGCCATGCATCGAAGGCGATCAGTGCGCCGACGATTGGCACCGCGATCACGAGTCCGAGCACGACGAGCATCGAAGGCCTCTCCCTGTTACGGGAGGACGTACCCAAGACAAGGCCAGACGAAACTGACCAGACAGAAGAGGATTCACCCCATAGTGAGCGCGGGTACCTCTGAGGGAGTCGTGACTACGGTACGAGCGACTTCGCTCAGGCGTAATCCGTTGTTGCGGCAATGCTCGCGCAGGAGATCGAAGGCCTCGTCGACAGTGCAACCCCGCGCCTGCGCGATCACTCCCTTGGCCTGTTCCACCACGATTCGGCTGTTCAGCGCTCCCTGGAGCTGCTCGGAGAGGACCTCGCCGCGACGCACGGCACGTTCTTGCAGCAGGCCGATCGTCGCGACGTCGGCGAGCGCCTGGACGGTCCGCGCATCTCCGTCGTCGATCGAGCCCACATCGGTTCCGAACAAGTTGAGAGCGCCGATGACCTCCCGGCGCAGGCGGAGCGGGAACGCGTGCACGGAGCGAAAACCGAGGGCCACCGCGCGCGGGGCGAACTGGGGCCACCGGGTGTTCGCTTCGCGAAGGTCAGCGTTGACTACGGGCAGACCCTGACTGAAGCAGTCCTGACACGGGCCTTCAAGGGTTTGGACCTGGAACAGCTCGAGCAACTCCGTGCGCTCGTCGGATGCGGCCATGAACTGCAGTCGTCCGCGGGGGTCGGCGAGGAGTAGCCCGGCGGCAGAGGCGCCGGCGAGTTCGGCTGCTCTCGCCGTGACCATATGGAGAAACTCGATGAGGTCGAACTCCTCGACAAGGGTGTCGGCGAACTCGACGAACGCGTCAGCAACTCGGTCAGCAGCAAGCGGGCTCATCACGCACGTCCCCTCGGTAGCGCTTTCGTCATCGTCCGTCCCGCTCGAGGGTGAGCGCGCGAGCCACGATGTCCCGAGCTACCTCGCCCAGACTACGGTCATTTGCATAGGCGTACGCCCTCAGCCTCGACATCGCGTCCGCGAGGGGAACGCCGAGCTGGACCATCACCATTCCTTGCGCCTGATAGATCGCGAAGCCCGACTCCAGTGCCGTGTCGATTCCGCTCGGAGTCGCACCTTCACCCGCTTTCTCCTGCCCGTCGAGCAGCGTGCCGGTGGCAATCGTCACGAGGGCCTCAATGTCCGCGAGTTGGCCGGGGCTCAGTTCGCCCGTGACCGACCGGTAGATGTCCAGCATCCCGACCTGTGTCGGCCCGACCCGTAGGGGGAAGGCAAATGCCGCCCTGACCACGTGCGCTCCCGCGGCGGGCGACCATGCCATCCATCCGCCCTCGGACATCGCCTCAAGATCGGGGGCGTGAACGGGTCGGTTCAGATCGAAGGCATTCCAGCTTGGCCCTTCCCCCAAGGAGAACTGCAGCTCCGCAATGGCCGATGCCCGGTCACCAGATGAGGCGATGATCCCCGATGGCCCGGACTCGCTCATCAGGCTCAAGGCCGCCGCCGACGAGTCGGTTACGCGAGCGGCGACGCGGCATAGTCGGTGCAACGCTGAGGTCGTTCCGTGGCCTGAACCGTCCGGCTCCGTGTCGACGAGGTCGTGGAGGCGTTCGAGTCGGCCGTCATCGCTGGTCATCTTGGCGACTGCGCTGTCACGATTCGCGTCCCAACGGTTGGCACTGCCAAGGGCCGGGGCAGACGACTGGTCCCTGCACACCATACGGCTCTATGAGTCGCGCGTCGCCCCCGTTAGGACGGCCTACGTTGACGGGCTGGGGTATCGCTGTCATCCTCAAGACGCGATCTTGCGTCGCGCTGTCCTGGACCCGGCAGTTGAACGTCGTTCCACGACGGACGGTGCCCATGACGACGACCACGCTTGTCAGAGACAGCGAAGACGAACTGATCCGAGACTTCCTCCCCCTTGCTCGACGGCTGGCGGCGCGGTTCCGTGGACCCGGTGCCGAGTACGAGGACCTCACGCAGGTGGCGAGCATGGCGTTGGTGAAGGCGGCCCAGCGCTACGAACCTGGTCGCGGCGAGTTCGGCGTGTACGCCAGTGTCACGATGGTCGGTGAGCTCAAGAGATACCTGCGCGATCTGTCCTGGAGTGTTCGTCCGCCACGTGTCCTGCAGGAACTCGGACTGCAGATGACCGCGGCATCAGCATCCATCTCACAGGCCGACGGTCAGGTTCCCAACAACACGAAGCTCGCCGGCGCTCTCGGCAGGCCGGTAGCCGAGATTCGGGCGGCCGCGCTCGCTCGCAGCAGCCGCCAGGCATCCTCGCTCGATCAACCCGCGTTCCTGGGCTCTCGCTCATTGGCCGAGACTCTGGCTGACAGCGCCACGGACATTGACCGACTCGAAGACCGGATGTGCGTGGCCCAGTTGTGCAGCGGCCTAACGCCGCAGGACCGCCAGCTGCTGACTCTTCGCTTCGTCGACGGCCTGACCCAACGCGAGATCGGAAGCGTGCTGGGCGTCAGCCAGATGCGCGTGTCACGCCGCCTGGTCTACCTGCTCGTCGTCCTACGAACTAAGGCGGCAGCGCCCGACGCCGCGTAGGCATTCGCCAAGGCAACCGTCAGCGACCGAGCTCGCAAACTTTTGTCATCAAGTTGTGGTTCTGTACGAGGCGTGCACACTTGGGTCATGAGTGATGTGGCGTTCAGCCAGGTGCCTTCGGCGGATCAGTCGGCCGTGCTCGACCCCCACTGGCTGGAGATGCGCGGCGGGTCGTCGACACTTCCGCACGCCTACCTTCCGCCGGCGATGCCCGGGTCGCACGCGCGATGGTCACGCTGGATCGCTGTCGGGCTGGTCGCGATGTTCGTCAGCGCGACGGCCGCGGGTGTGTGCCTGACGTACGGACCGCAGCCTTTCGGCCATTAGCGCCTCACCTCGCTGACGCGAGGCGTCCGCTCATGACGATGTCCTGAGCGATGTCTGTAACGCTCGTGGCACCCGGCTTGCGCAGGTCCTGCAGGCGCGCGAACGCATCATCGATGCTCATGCCCTCGGCCGCCATGAGCATCGCCAGTGCCGTCCGCACGGTCCGGTTCCCTCTCACCGCAGCGGCAAGCTCGCCGGATCCGTCCCCGTCACTCGCCCTGGCCAGCTGATCGAGCTCCAGGTGCGCACGCACCCGGGCTACGAGCAGGTCGGGATCGAAGGGCTTCGTCAGGAAACCGTCGGCTCCAGCGTCGAGGCACTCCATGAATGTCCCGACTCCGGTTCGTGCGGTGAGCACGATCGCGGTCGTGGATGAGGTCCCGGGATTCGCGCGCAGCCATCTGACGAGGCCGACGCCGTCCATGGATCCGGGCAGCATCAGATCGGTGATTACCAAGTCCTGCCCGGCAACGTGGTCCTTGGCCTCGTCTGCGCTTGCGACGGACGAGACGTGCCAACCCTGCGAGGTCAACAGTCGCGCCACGTAGGTCCGCAGGTCCTCGTGATCCTCGACGAGCAGGATTCGGGGGCTGCCGTCATCCGAAGGGACGTCACCGTCCGATGAGGCCGCGACGGAAGTTCTCGGCGCGGGAGTCGCATCGTTGTCTTCGGTGGCCTGAGATTCACTTCGTTCGGCGGGAATCCTGACGATGAACGTGGTGCCGAGTCCGACGACGCTGTCCACCTGGATGTTTCCCGAAGCAGCGCGTACAAGTTCTGCCACGAGGGCCAGTCCGATGCCTGATCCGGACTCGCCTCGGCTCGCCTGACTGCTCGCTTGCTGGAATCGCGTGAAGATGTTCGGCAGGTCCTCCTCGCTGATGCCTGAGCCGCTGTCCGCGACGAGCAGTTCGACGGTCCCGCGGGAGTACCTCAAGTCGACGGAGACCTGCCCGCGCGCGGTGAACTTCATGGCGTTCGACACAAGGTTGGTGAGGATCTTCAGCCACGCATCGCGATCGATCAGTACTGACGGCGGGAAGGCGACCGTCGTGACGATCAGTTCGAGGCCACTTTGCTCGGCACGCGACCGGAACATGGCAACCGCATCGCGGGTCAGGGCTGCCAGGTTGGTCGGCTCTGGTGCGTACTTGAGCTCGCCTGCCTGACCGCGGGCGACGTCCAAGAGCACGTCGACCAGACGCTGCAGTCCGCTCGCCGCTCGAGATGCGGCGTCGAGGTCGGCTCGTCGCCTCGCGGACATGCGCGACATCTCCGCGTCGTCGTTGAGCAGCTCCTGAAGAGGGGCCTGAATCAACGTCAACGGGGTTCGAAGCTCGTGACTGATGTTCTGGAACAACTGGGTCTTGACGTTATCGAGTTCGGCGAGCTGCTTGCGCTGCTCCGCTTCCATCTGCGCAAGCTGTCGGTACTCCTGCTCGGAGGACATGAGCGCCTGCTCCGCGGCCACGCGATCGGAGACATCGCGCATCGTCCCGACCGCGCCGTGCTCTCCGTGCTCGCTGTACGGCTTGAATGTGATCTCGATCCACACGTAGTCGCCGTTGAGTGTCAGGAACCGAAGCAGTCCCACGCCCGACGTGCCCGAGTACGCAAGGTCACGGATGGCCATTGCCTTGTCATAGTCATCGGCGTGCCAGAGCCGTTGGATGTTCGTGCCGATGAGGTCATCCGGATCCCAGCCCAGCACATCGCGCACTGAGGGAGAGATCCACTGCACGATGCCGTCGGCGCTGTGGAAGACCACGTCGCCGGCGTACTCCACGAGTAGTCGCTCGCGCCGGTCGTTCGCACGCGCAGCGCCGAGGAGGGCGGTTCCCGCGAGCATCGCGAGGAAGGCGAGCATGAGCAGCGAGGGGCCGAGGTTGCCGAACTTGATGAACAAGGCGACCGTGTACGCGATGGTCATGCTCACGACCTGGAGAACGGCGTGCGCGCGTGGCAGGTAGTACAGGGCGTAGACGACGAGCGCCATGATCGCGAAGGCAAGGAAGATCTGGCCCTGCCCGTTCGAACGGGTGGTGGCCAGGCCGGCCACCAGTAGCCACGTCAGAGCAAGGAACGTCTCCAGACCCCACCACGGCAGTCGGCGAGCAACGACCTCCGTGCAGGTCATCAGCACGAGGAGAACGGGGATGAGCGCAACGCTGAACGTCGTTCGGTCCTCGTTCGGGGGCGGCCACGCGACGTAGATGATCGCGCCGATGAGCAAGAACGCCTGGATGGCCGCGAGCGCCGAGAACTGGGTGGGCAGGACTCGCTGGGCCAGGCGACGGCCCTGCTGGCCCGCCGGCGAAGCGGGGCCGGCGACATGGGTCATGCGGCCAGCATCTCGCGATGAGTCGACAGGCGCACGCAGGCCTGAGCAAATCGACGCGCCGTCAACTCCCAGTTCAGCGACGGCGAGAGCAGGCGAGCACGTCTCGTCATGGCATCGAGGATGCATCGATCGGTCGTGGCGACTCGGATGGCCTCGGCCATGGCAACCGCGTTGCGATGGGGAACGAGGAGCCCGGCACCATCTCGCAGGAGTTCAGCAGCATGCAGGTACCCGGTGGCGATAACAGGGCGACCCGCGGCGATGCTCTCGACAAGGCTTGGCGACACTGAATGCTCGTCCTCGTCGTACGGCAGCACCACCAAGGATGCCGACGCGACCAATCGTCGCAGAGCGACCGAGTCGCGGGTGCCAGTAGCAATGCGCACGAGGTGCCCGACTCCAGCCGAGTCTGCACGCTGTCGAAGCTGGTGTGCGTAGGCGGTGCGATTGCGCGCTCCCGAGTGCGCGTACGTGGTCGATGCGATCGTGTATCGCACCGCGTTGCCTTTCGCGGCGAGCATCGCTACGGCGTCTATGGCGTACTCGGCTCCCAGCCCCGGGGAGATGTCGCCCAACGTGAGGATGTGATGACGGCCGTCGCGAACCCCGAGTGCGGCCAGCGGCAGGGAGCAGGTGGACGACGCTCCCCACGGGATGACGGCGACCTTGTCGCTATTGACGGGGTAGGTCCGCGCTAGCAGCCACTTCGCGGACTCGCTCATCACCACGACGAGAGACGCTGCGTCGCAGACTCGCACGAGAAGGGACATCGTCTGGGGTGTCGGACGTGACGGGATGCTGTGCAGGACGACGATCGCGGGAACCGTCAGGCGGCGAACGATGTCCGCCACCTGCGACCCGCCCTGCACGCGGTCGCAGTCGAGCTGGGCGACGGCCACGTCGAGCGAGGAGAGTTCGTGAATGCTGCGTCGCACGACCGCCGAGGGCGTAGTCGACGCGACCGCCGGAAGCTTGGCGAGCCGAAGATGGCAGTCGTCGTAGGCCGTGGAGGCGCGCAGGGCGTTGTCCACGGCGCGCGACAAGGTGCCCGCGGATGCGCTTCGAAGCAGGCCGACGCGCACGGCGGAACGATTGGTGAGAGCGGGAGAAACCAGTCGAACGGACATAGCGGTCCTTTGGATCCCACGTCCGCGGGCCGTCGGCTGGCGACGACGCAGCGGGTGTCGCCACCGCAGCTTCGTGTCTGAACCGGGGGACGAACAAGCGCAGGCTAGCACCGCCAGAAGGCCGTGACTAGGACGACTCGATCGTGGGTATACGTGCGTCACACCCACAGGAGTCCACGATGATGACATCACCTGAGTTGCTCGCTCAATGCGCCATCGGACAGCACCCGTGGGTGGCACGAATCAACGACCATGGCGACCACTACGAGTTCTGCCTGGCGTGCGGATCGGACAGCGGAGCCTAGTTTCACTAGGCGGCGAACGCCTCGGCGTCGGCCATGAGCGCCATCAGACGCGATCCGGAAACTGCGTGAATATCGATCGTGATGACCGTATCGGTCGCGTCGCGCCGGAACCCCAGGAGCGCGGCCATCGCCTCGCCGTCGATCTCGTCGGCACCGTTGAGGTCGACGATGATCCGGCGCGGATGAGCTCGGCACGCGGCGCGGAGGGCAGACAGCAAGACTGCTGAGTGTGGACCCGTGCAGCGGCCGATAACGGAGATGCGAGGTGTCGGCGACGTCGCGTCGATGTCGACCTCAAGCACCGGCAAGGTTCGCATCACGAGCGTCATCTTCCATGGGTACCCCGAGTTCGCCGTGAGCGAAACGCCGGGATCCACTTGCGAATTTCGCGCGCGCCTGCCAGATTTCTCCCAGTACCGGTTAAGCAAATAGCCGGATCGACGCTTTCCCTGACCAGGGAGATTCCCGTGGATCCTGTTATGACTTCTGTTGCTTCCGCATACGACTCCGACGACTGCGACCCGCTCATGCGGCTGTCGAATCCTGCGCTGACTCCTCGCGAGCGGTCAGATCTCGAGAGCTCGATAACCGCAACATTCCTTCCGATGGCGCGACGGCTGGCCTCCCGATTCACGAGGAGCGGCGCAGACATCGACGACCTCGTGCAGGTCGCCAGCCTCGCTCTCGTCAAGGCGATCCGGCGCTTCAACGCCGAGCGCGGCGAGTTCGAGAAGTATGCCCACGCGACCATCAGCGGCGAATTGAAGAAGCACCTTCGCGATCAGTGCTGGAGCGTTCGGCCGCCACGGCGCGTGCAGGAGCTCCATGGGCAGATCGGGAAGGCGACCGAGGAGCTTGCCCACGCAGGGGGAGCAATGCCGAACATCACTTCGCTGGCCGAGCAGCTGGACGCTCGCCCAGACGACATTCGCGAAGCGGTTGCATCTCGCACCTGCTTCAGGGCCATCTCCTTGGACCAGCCGATCGACGTGACCGGGCGGTCTCGAGGCGAGGCGATCTCCGGAGAGTTCCGGGGCTTCGACGCCGTCGACGATGCGCTGGAGCTGTCCGACCTGCTCGAGGGTCTCAACGAGCATGAGCGGCGGATGCTCTGGCTGCGGTTCGTGGATGGATGCACCCAGCGGGAGATCGCGGAGCTGATGGGCATGAGCCAGATGATGGTGTCTCGACGTCTGGGAGTTCTGCTCGCCGACCTGCGCAGCCGTGCGGGTTCTACCGAGGTCGCCTGAGTGTTGGTTGACCCTCATGCTGGCGGGGTACACCGCCAGCATGAGGGATTCCTACCGCGTCACCGCCGAGTATCAAGTTGGCGAGCGCTGGACGCTTCGTAGCGGCGACGTCCGGGTCGAGTTGCTTCCGCCCGCGGCGATACTCGCCGAGAGCGACTCGATCGTCGAGGCCGCCGCAATGGCCAGGGCGTCGATCTCCAAGGCGATCTCTGTGCCCGAGGCCGAGTTCGACATCAACGTCGTTGTTATCGAGAACGATCTATCGGGATGAGCGCCTGCGCTATCAGCGAGGCGTAGACCGGGTCGGCGAGTTCCAGCGATGCAACCTCATCGCTTCGAATCCATCGCATGTCGTCGTGCTCCTCCGGTGCAGCATTGACGACGATTCCTGACCACTGATCGACGCGCCAGATGCTGAGGTCCTGGATCTGGTCGACGAACCGGGCCAGCCGCGGCTCGTCGGGGTCAGGAATCTCGATACCCAACTCCTCGCGCAACTCGCGGATCAGTGCCGCCCGCGGTGCTTCGCCCTCCTCGACGTGGCCTCCGGGAAAGTCCCACACGTCGGGGAAGAACTCGCGGTCTGCTCGCCGGTGGCACATCAGCACCGTGTCGTCGCGGACGAGGAGACCGCACACGATCACATGAAGTCCACTCACGCCACGAGCATAAGAGCGGGGTTACCGGATGCCGTAGAGGTGCTCGAGGGCGAGCTGGTCCAGGTGCTCGAAGTGCATCCCGCGCGAGGGAAGTGCATCGATGTCGTGGGTCTGAGCGCGCAGGGTGGCGAGGGTCTCGCCGGGTCCGACGGAGGGCTCCCACAGCTCCATGACGCGTGATGCGTCGACTGCTGCCTGCACGTCGGGATCCGCACGGAACGCACGGACCTTGTCGCGCAGGATGAGGTAGTTACGCATGTTGGAACGCGCGGTGTCCCACACGTCCTCGGCATCCTCGGTTCGCGGGGGCTTGTAGTCGAAGTGGACGAACCCGTCATACCTCGGGCTGCGGCCGCCGGCGCCCTCGAGTACGTCGACGGTCCAGAACGCGCCGCGTGCATTGCCGGCGCCGAAGCGCAGGTCCTGGTCGAACCTGGGGCCGTTCTGCCCGTTCAAGTCGATGTGGAACAGCTTGCCGTTCCACAATGCCTGCGCGATGCCAGCCGCGTAGTTGAGGCCCGCCATCTCCTCGTGCCCGACCTCAGGATTGAGGCCGACCATGTCGGCGTGGTCGAGTTCGTGGATGAACGCGATCGCGTGGCCGATCGTGGGCAGGATGATGTCGCCGCGTGGCTCGTTTGGCTTCGGCTCCAGCGCGAACCGCATCTGGTAGCCCTGCTCCTTGACATACCCGCAGAGCGTGTCCAGGCCCTCCTTCATCCGATCCAACGCCGCATGGATGTTCTTGGCCGCGCCGGATTCCGCGCCCTCGCGCCCACCCCAGAAGACGTACGTCGTGGCGCCCAGCTGGGCCGCGAGGTCGATGTTCCGCGCCGCCTTCGCCAAGGCGTAGCGACGGACGTCACGGTCGTTGGACGTGAACGCACCGTCCTTGAACACCGGATGCGAGAACAGGTTCGTCGTCGCCATCTCCACGACCATTCCCGTCGACGCCAGTGCCGCGCCGAACCGGGTCAGCGTGTCCTCGCGAGTCGCATCCTCGGGAACCAGGTCATCATCATGGAACGAGATGCCGGCCGCGCCTAGAGAGGACAGCCGCTCGACCGCCTCCACCGGATCAAGCGCCTCGCGTACGGCTCCACCGAACACGTCGACACCACGCCAGCCGACCGTCCACATCCCAAAACTCAGCTTGTCCTCGGGAACGGGCTGCCAGTTGTCGGTCATTCGAGAGTCTCCATCCGGTTGTCAGGTCAGAACAGAAGTGGACCAGCGCAGTGACTCATTCGTCACCGGGTGGACGGGGCCTTGCAGGGTCGTATGCGCCGAGGTCAAGCGCTGCTCACTCGTCCCGATCCACAGATCGACGTCGCCTGGTTCGACCACGCGTGTGAGCGTCCGATCCGACAGGGCAAGTCGGGTTGTCGGAATGCTGAAGGTCACGGTCACCGACTCGCCGGGATCAAGTCGAACCCGCCGGTATCCCAGTAGCTGGGCGACCGGCCTGGTAACCGAGCCGACCAGGTCCCGGGCGTAGATCTGTACCACGTCGCCGCCGGCCACGGTGCCTGTGTTCGTGACCGTGACGACGGCGTCGATCGAACCATCCGTCGGTACCTGCGCGGGCACCTCGAGCGGACCGTAGCCAAACGTGGTGTACGACAGCCCGTGGCCGAAGGGCGCGGCCGGCGTCGTGGGAATGCTGCTGACCTCGTCGCCTTCGCCGAGTGGCGGGTGAAGGTAGGAGTAGGGCTGAGACCCGGTCGCCCGCGGCATGCTCACGGGAAGACGGCCGGATGGATTGACTCGACCGGACAGGACACCGGCCACGGCGCCGCCGCCTTCTTCCCCGGGGAAGAAGGTCTGGACCACGGCAGCGCAGCGCTCGAGCGCCCAGCCGATCACGTAGGGCCGACCGGTCACGAGCACCAGGACGACGGGCGTGCCGGTGTCGAGAACGGCTTCGACGAGAGCGCGCTGCACTCCGGGCAGTTCGAGATCGTCGCGATCGCAGCCCTCGCCGGAGGTGCCCCGGCTGAACAGGCCGGCGTGGTCGCCCATGACGAGCACGGCGACGTCGGCGCTGGACGCGGCAGCGACCGCAGCGTTGAACCCGGACCGGTCGTCGTCATCGATCGCGCAGCCGCGGGCGAGCTCGACTTCACCGGTACGGAACTCGCCCCAGATCGACTCGTAGACGGTCGGCGCTACGAAGCCGATCTCGTGGCCGGGGTACTGCATGAGCACGTGATTGACGAAGGAGTAGCAGCCGAACAGCGCCTCGACTCTGTGCGCGTTAGGTCCGATGACCGCCAGACGCCGACCATCGGCCAGGGGAAGGATCCCGTCGTTGGAGACAAGGACGACGGACTCCTCAGCCAGGCGCCGGGCGATCTCACGATGGACTCGCGAGTCCAGGTCGATTCCTGTTGGCGGCTCGTCGGCGAACGTCGCATCGAGCAGGCCGAGTTCCTGCTTCTGCCGAAGAACCCGTAGGACGGCGCGGTCGACGAGTGACTCCGAGACGACGCCGGCGCGGATCTGCTCGACGAGTGGCTCCAGGTACGCATTGCCGGTCGGCAGCTCGACGTCGATGCCAGCGGTAAGTGCCAGGCCGGCCGCCTCGCCGAGGTCGCCGGCCACTCGATGCAGGAGGTGAAGGAAGGAGATGCCGAAGTAGTCCGCGACGACCGTTCCGTCGAAACCCCACGCGTCTCGTAGCAGGTCCGTGAGCAGTCGCGGGTCCGATGCCACGGGGACGCCGTCGATCTCGGTGTATGCGTGCATGACCGATCGTGCACGGCCGTCGAGGATGGCCATCTCGAAGGGGATGAGCAGGACGTCGGCAATCTCGCGCGGGCCCGCATGCACGGGCGCGAAGTTGCGGCCCGCGTGCGAGGCCGAGTAGCCGACGAAGTGCTTGAGGGTCGCGTGTACTCCGGCCGATTGCAGCCCCAGCACATACGAGGTTCCGACAGTGCCGACGAGGTAAGGGTCCTCGCCGATGCACTCTTCGACGCGACCCCAGCGCGGATCGACGATGACGTCGAGAACGGGCGCGAGGCCCTGATGGATGCCGAGCGCGCGCATCGACTCCCCGACCGCTTCTCCCATCTGCTCGACGAGTTCGGGATCGAAGGCGGCTCCCCACGCGAGCGGGGTGGGGTAGGTCGCGGCCTTCCATATGGCCAGGCCCGTCAAGCACTCCTCATGGACGATGGCCGGGATTCCCAGTCGCGTGTTGTTCACCAGTCCGCGCTGGAACTCCCATAGCCAGCGCGCTCGTGAATCGGCGTCGACCGGCCTCGTCCCGTAGGGACGAGTGAGATGGCCCAGGCCCTGGCTGACGAACTCGCCCAGGCCGCGGACGTTGTCGAACTCGCCCTGGAGCGGGGCGACGGACTCCCCGTCTTCCTTCTCCCAGAACCCGACCAGTTGAGCCAGCTTCTCGTCGAGTGTCATGCGTTCGAGCAGCGCGCGCACGCGAGTCTCGTCGTTCTCAGCCCTTGACTGCACCTTGCAACCCCCCGACGATCCGACGCTCGGCTAGCGTGAAGAAGGCGATCGCGGGCAGCATCGCGAGCGAGGTGAACGCGAGGATCGCCGCGGTGTCCTGCGAGTACTGCGAGGAGAAGGCCTGAACGCCGAGCGGAAGCGTGAAGGAGGCCGGGTCGCTCAGTACGAGCAGCGGAAGCAGGTAGGCGTTCCAGCTCATGACGAAGGAGAGCACGCCGACGGTCACCAGTACCGGGCCCGACAGCGGCAGGAGAATGCGCCAGAAGAAGCCGATTCTGCTGCAGCCGTCGAGAGCGGACGCATCCTCGAGCTCGGCGGGAATCGCGCGCAGGAATGGCCGCAGGATCACGATCGTGATCGGCAGGCTGAACGCGATCTGCGGGATGATCAGTCCCCAGAGCGAGCCGAGCAGACCCAGGTTCCGGACCATGAAGTACAGCGGCAGGATTGCCACGCCGAGCGGGAAGAGCAGCCCGAGGGTGAAGAAGGTGTTGAGCGCCTCGCGACCTTTGAACTCATAGCGCGCAAGCACGTACGCGGCCATCACCCCGATGATCACCACGCCGAGCGTCGTGAAGATCGCGGTCATCGTGCTGTTGAAGACCTGACGCCAGAACTCGCTTGACGTCAGGACGTTCGCGTAGTTCTCGAAGATCCACGGATCTGGCATCCCGACCGGCTTGGCGGCCAATTGCCCGTTGCTGCGAAAGCCACCAAGGATCACGTAGATGATCGGCACGATTGCGACGGCAATGACGGCGAAGGCGATCACGTAGACGACCGGACTCGACCAGTCGAATCGGCGTCGCGACTGGGTGCGGGTGGCGAGGGCTGTGGTCATGGGTCAGTCCACCCGCCGCGTGAGTGCGCCCTCGGTGTCGCGACGCAGCACGAAGCGCTGGTACAAGATCGCCGCGAGGAACGAGATTGCGAACAAGATGATGGCAATCGCGCTGCCGTAACCGAATCGGGAGCGGTAGAAGCCGACGTTGATCATGTACGTGGCCATCGTCGCCGAGGAGTTCGCTGGACCGCCTCCGGTCATGATCCACACGACGTCGAACAACTGCAGCGCGCCGATCATCGACAAGAAGACCCAGATGCGAATGGTCGGTCCGAGCAGCGGGATCGTGATCCTGCGCTGAACCTGCCACCAGTTAGCACCGTCGATCGATGCCGCCTCGGACAGTTCCTCCGGAATGCTCTGGAGTCCCGCGAGGAACAAGATGATCGCGAAGCCGACGTACTTCCACGTGATGACGAACAGGAGAGTCCACAGCACGACGTTGGTGTCCGCCAGCCACAGTTGGACGAAACTGCCGAGTCCGATGCTCTGGAGGAAGTAGTCGAGAACGCCGTCTGGCTGCAGGATCAGCAGCCACATGACACCCGCGATGACCTCGGACAGCACATAGGGAACGAAGATCAGCGTGCGAAAGATAGCCCGGCCACGTATGCGCCGGTTGAGGAGAAGTGCGACGCCCAACGCGATCGGTAACTGGACCGCGATCCCGACGACGACGAAGAAGAGGTTGTGGCGTATTGCGCCGAGGAAGACCGGATCCTGGAATGCCTCGATGTAGTTCTGGAGTCCGACGAAGTTGTCGAGTGGCTCCAGGCCGTTCCACTTGTACAGGCTGTAGTACACGGCAAAGCCGATGGGCAGCAGGACGAACAGGATGTAGACGATGATCGCCGGACCGCTGAACATCGCGATCTCCAGCCGCTTGCGCCACTGTCCGCCTCGGGTCTCGACCCGCCCGCGAGCAGGCGAAGGCCCCGCCGACCACGCGTCTGCGTGGTCGGCGGGGCTATGCCGTGGCGCTGTGCTGGTTACGCCAGCGGTATCGACCGGGTGAGCCATCGTCAGTTACTGGCTCGCTGCCGCGTCGTTCATTGCCGTGACGATGTCGGTTGCCGAACCCTGACCGGCGAACATGTTCGCCACCGCGTCATTGAGGGCACCTCCGATGTTGCCGCCGTAGGCGACATCGAGCCACAACTGCACGTAGCTCGCGTTGTTGCGGAAGTCGAGAAGCGACACCATGTTCGGGTCGGTTACGCCGACCTCAGCTCCCGCACTCACGGGAAGCCCTGCACCGGTCTCGGCAAATCCGGTCTGGACTGCCACGCTCGCGATGTAGTTCAGGAAGTCCGCGCACTCAGGCGGAGCCTGAGCCGAGCACGAGAATCCGTCGCCGCCGCCGAGCGCTGCCCCGGGATCGCCCTGGCCGCCCTCGATCGCGGGGAAGGCAAACCAGCCGAGGTTCTCGCCAAGGCCCTTGCCATCCTCGGTCAGATCCGCCATCACGGCCGGGTCCCAATGGCCCATGAGCTCCATCGCTGCCTTGCCATTGGCCACGAGGCCGGCAGAGCTAGTCGCACCCTGCTGCGCCGGGGTACCGAGGAAGCCCTTGTTGAACGGCTCGCTGTCGAGGAATGCCTGCAAGTCCTCGCCCGCCTTGACGAAGCACGGGTCGGTGAAGACCTTGTCGATACCGGCCTGCTGCATGACCGCAGTCGGGCAGTCGCGCAGTGCGAAGTTGTACCAGTAGTGAGCCGCCGGCCACTTGTCCTTCGCGCCAACCGCGATGGGAGTGATGCCGGCATCCTTCAGCTTCTGGATGGCGTCCATGAACTCCGTCATCGTCGCGGGCGGAGTGGTGATGCCTGCCTTGGCGAAGTCGGCCTTGTTGTACCAGAAGCCCTCGACGCCCATGCTGTACGGAATTCCGTAGGTCTTTCCGTCGACCTGCCACCCGGCAACGGATCCGCCTTGGAGTGCGAGCGAGTCGCCGACCAACGCGCTGATGTCCATGACCTTGCCGGCAGCGACCTGGTCGGCGAGCTCTCCGCCACCCCACTGCTGGTAGAGCGACGGCGGGTTGTCGCCCTGAAGAGCGGCCGGGATCTTGGTCTTCTGAAGTTCCTCATTCTGAATCGCACTGATCTCGATCGTGACGTTCGGGTTCATCGCCATGTAGTCCGCGGCGACCTTCTCCCAGTAGCCCTTGAGCGGATCATTCGTGCCGTTGTGCCACCACGTGAGGGTGACCGGCTCTGCGCTGTCACTAGCCGCGCTCGAAGCAGCAGGTGCGCTGCTCGCGGCAGTGTCGTCGCTGCCGCTCGTCGTCGAACTTTCGCCGCTTGCCCCGCCGCTACTGCATGCGGCCAGGAGGGCAGCGGTCGCGGCCAGTGCCGTGATTGCACTGGCGCCGCGCTTTATTGCCATCGTCGGTCCCCTCAGTCGTTGTTGACTTGCCCGATCGTCGGTGAGTGTCGCAGCGTAGAAAACGTTATGTCTATCGATATCGATAACGTTTTCGTAACATGAACCTCACTAGGATCACGCCGTGGAGTTCAGTCCCCGGGTGAAGATGTCCGACGTCGCGCGCACGGCCGGCGTCTCGGTCGCGACGGTGTCCAAGGTGGTCAATGGGCGCTATGGAGTGTCGCAGTCGACCGCGGTGCGGGTGCAGGAAGTCATCGACACCCTGGGTTACGAGGCGAGTCTGGGAGCGCAGAGCCTGCGCAGCCACCGAACCAATGTGCTCGGGATCCTCGTGGCTGAGTTCGAACCCTTCTCCACCGAGTTACTCAAGGGCATGTCGGCCGCGCTGAGCGCGACCGGGTACGAACTGCTGGCCTATTCCGGCGGCGGTCGTGGTGCCGAGGTCGGCTGGGAGCGCAGGTACCTGTCGCGCCTGTCCGGGACTCTTATCGACGGTGCGGTCATCGTGACGCCGACGGTCCTCGACGCCAGCTACGGGATTCCGGTGGTGGCGGTGGATCCGCACACCGGGCCGTCGGGCCTGCCGACCGTGGATTCGGACAGCTTCGCCGGCGCGATGCTGGCCACGCGTTACCTGCTCGACCTCGGTCACCGGCGGATCGGGTTCCTCGGTGGCAGGCCCGACCTGGAGTCGGCCCGTCTTCGTGACGCTGGCTTCCGGCAGGCCATGCAGGACGCGGGAATCCCGGTCGACGAGTCGCTTGTCCGGCTCGGCGGCTATGCCAAGGATCGAGCAGAGGGCCCCGCGCACGAGCTGCTGGCGCTGGCCGATCCCCCGACCGCCGTCTTCGCCGCGAACGACCTGTCCGGCATCGCGATGATGGAGGTGGCTCGAGAGATGGGCTTGTCCGTGCCGGATGACCTGTCGGTGATCGGATTCGACAATGTCCCGGAGTCCGCTCTGTCGTCGCCGATGCTCACCACGATCAGCCAGCCGCTCCAGCAGATGGGCGCAGAAGCGTTGCGCTTGCTGGTCGACCTCATCGACGGGGTGGACCGGGACACGCATGTACGCCTGCCGACTGCACTCATCGAGCGCGCCAGTTGCCGGGCGATCGCATAGTCGCGCAGGCCTTGACTCCGCAGCCGCTCGAGCGCGCGAGCGGAACCGGCAACGTCGTTGCATTGACCTTCGACGATGGACCGAACGGCGCGGTGACCGAGTCGCTGCTCGACTTCCTCCGCGAGCACGCGATACGCGCTGTCTTCTGCGTTGTGGGCCGGAGCATCCTCGCCGACGGGGGCGCGGACGTTCTTCGACGGATCGTGGACGACGGTCATGTTCTCGGCAATCACACGACGACGTTCGCCGACCTCGGTGCGTGGGGTCCAGCCGAAGTGAGGGCCGATCTTGAGGAGAACCTGACGATCATTCGCGACGCTCTGCGGGATTCCGTCGCGACCGTGCCGTACTTCCGAGCCCCGAATGGCAACTGGGGAGACTCGGCCGCCGCCGCGGTGTCGCTGGGGATGCAGCCGCTGGCAGTCATCAACACGATCGATGACTGGAATACGCAGGATCCCCTAGTGCTCGAGTCCAATCTTCGTCGGGCGATGACGCCCGGTGAGCTCGTGGTGATGCACGACGGCGGGGGCGACCGGTGGGGCACGATTGCGGCTGTTCAGAGGGTCGTGCGCGAGCGCCTTGCCCAAGGCTGGAGATTCACTTTGCCGCTGGGCTCCTGACCCGCACTGCGCATACGCTGCCATGGAGACGTGCCGACGACGGAGGAAGCCATGAGCGAGTACAACGACTGGAACGCCAAGATCATCGAGGAGTTCCGTGCCAACGAAGGCAAGGTCGGCGGTCAGTTCGAGGGCGCGCCACTGCTCCTGCTGCACACGACCGGTGCCAAGTCGGGTCTTGAGCGGGTGAGCCCGATGATGTACCGCGACGAGGACGGACGGCTGTTCGTGTTTGCGTCCAAGGCCGGCGCCGACACGGATCCTGACTGGTTCCGCAACCTCGTGAAGACGTCGGCAGTGACGGTCGAACTGGGGACGGACACCTTCAGCGCGACAGCCCATCCCCTACCCGAGGACGAGCGGGCGAGCGTCTACGCACGTCAGGCCGAGAAGTACCCCGGATTCGCCGAGTACCAGGCGAAGACCACACGGATCATCCCCGTGGTTGAACTCGTACGCCAGGGATAGGCGCCTCACAGCAAGCACTCAGGAATCTCCCAGAATTGCCACCTACCTTCACTGTCAGCGAGCATGACGAGTGCCTCGCCCGACGATGGAGGCGCACGATGGAACACCTGCTGGCAATCGGGATCGACCTGGCAGCCATCTGCCTTCTGACGTTCGGCCTCTACTTCCCGCGGCATCGCCGCCGCGACCTCGTCGTCGCGTATCTCGGCGTGAACGTGGGTGTCCTTGCCGTGTCTTCTGTCCTGGCGAGCACGGAGGTCAGCTTCGGTCTGGGGCTTGGCCTGTTCGGAGTCCTGTCGATCATCAGGCTTCGTTCCTACGAGATCGACCAGCGTGAAGTCGCGTACTACTTCGCCGCGTTGACGATCGGACTGCTCGCGGGCCTTACGGCCACTCCGACGCCGCTGTCGGTCGCCCTCATCGCGTTGGTGGTCCTGGCGATCGCGGTAGGCGACAGTCCGCGCCTGTTCCGCCGCTACCGCCAGCAGAACATCGTCGTCGACCGGGTGTTCTCCAGCGAGGCCGCGCTCATCGCCCATCTTGAGGGGGTGCTCGGGGCCGTCGTACATCGCGCGACCATCAAGCGCATCGACCTCGCGAACGATACGACCCTGGTCGACGTTCGGTACGAGGTCACGGACACCGAGCACGCGAGCGGACCGCGTCGAGTCGAGGCGGGTGTCTTCGATGACTGACCTGATGCCCGGCCTGCACCTGGAACACCTCGCGCCAGTGGATCTCGACGAACTGAACTCTCACGCTGCGCTCTTGTCGCGAGTGGATCGCAAGTACGTGCTCAGCCACGCTGCGCACGTCGGGCTCCTCGCTGCCCTCGGTGACAATTGCCGAGTGCTCGAGGTCGACGGATCGCGCGCCTTCCGCTACGAGTCGATCTACTTCGACACGAGCAATCACGAGAGTTACCTGCGTGCAGCGCACGGCCGTCGTCGTCGCTTCAAGGTGAGAACCCGCCGCTACGCGGACAGCAGCGCATGCTGGCTCGAAGTCAAAACGAGAGGCTCGCGATCGTCCACCGTCAAGGAGCGCATTCCGTGCGATGCCTCGGCTCACGGGAATCTGACGCGTGATGGCCGTGCCTTCGTTGCCGAGCGATTGCAGTCCGCAGCGATCGACAGTGTGGTGGCCGGGGAGCTGCATCCGGTTCTCGGCGTCGGCTACGTGCGATCGACTCTATTGCTGCCTGCGGAGGGGAGCCGGGTAACGATCGATCTCGACGTGGCAGCGTGGCCAATTGGCAGCGAGCCGTGCACGCTTGCCGAGGCGGTGATCGTCGAGACCAAGTCCGCTGGGGGCCCGTCGTCGGTCGATCGCCTGCTCTGGAGCCTGGGCGTCCGTCCGTCGACGATCTCGAAGTTCGGGGTAGGGATGGCCGCCCATCACCCGCACCTGTCGGCCACGAAGTGGCACCGAGTCATGAACCGCACAGTCAACTCACGATCAAAGGATTCATCATGAATACCAAGTCCATCCGCCGCGCCCTTGCCACGATCGGAGCCGGTGCACTTCTGGCTGCCACGCTGGCTGGCTGCTCCTCGACCGCATCTTCCGACGTGCAGACGACGCCTGCCGCCTCGGTCGCGTCGTCGTCGGTGCCGTCCACCGACACCGCACCCGACACGACCACGTCAGCGTCGAGCGTCGAGGCCGTGCTCGCGGACAGCGTTGCCAGCCATGTCGACGAAGGCGATCTTGAGTACGACGCGGCGGACGTCGTGGATCTCGCCCTGAACGACGAGACGACGACGATCACCGAAGCCGGGACCTACCGACTATCGGGCTCCATCTCCGACGGCCAGGTGATCGTCGACTCGCCAGCCGACGGCATCGTTCGCCTGATTCTCGACGGTGTCGACATCTCGAGCTCGACGAGCGCTGCTCTCGTGGTCGCCGATGCCGATGAGGTGGTCATCCTCCTGGCTGACGGCTCGACGAACACGTTGAGTGACACCGCTGAGTATGTGGAGTCCGAGGAGGACGAGACGAATGCCGCCTTGTTCAGCACGGCGCCCTTGACGATCGCTGGATCGGGATCGCTCACGGTCACAGGAAACGGCAATGACGGCATCACCGGCAAGGACGGGCTGGTCATCGTGTCGGGCACCATCACCGTGACTGCGAAGGATGACGCGATCCGAGGCAAGGACTACCTGATCGTCGACGGCGGAACCTTGGATCTCACCGCGGGCGGCGATGGACTCACGTCGGACAACGAGACCGATGCCACGCGTGGCTACGTCTGGATCGCCGGAGGCGACATCGCGATCGACGCCGCCGACGATGGCGTGCAGGGATTCAGCAAGGTGGTCATCTCCGGCGGCTCTGTGGAAGTGAAGTCCGCGGACGACGGCGTCCACTCCGACGGCGCGCTCTATGTCGGCGGCGGTTCGGTGTCGGTCACGTCATCCGTGGAGGGCATCGAGGGTCAGTCGATCACGATCGTCGCAGGAACGATCGACGTCGTGTCGAGTGACGACGGGATCAACGTCGCTGGTGATTCGACCGATGCTGCTGACTTCTACTTCACGATGAACGGCGGCGATGTCACCGTAAATGCGGAAGGCGACGGACTCGACGTGAACACGGGCGACGCCACGATGAGCGGCGGCACGCTCACGATCTCGGGACCGACCAACGACGGCAACGGCGCACTCGATGTGGACGGCACGTTCACGATCACCGGCGGCACGCTTCTTGCCGTGGGCAGCGCGGGCATGGTGGTGGCCCCGGACACGGCGTCCAGTCAGGCCTCGATCGTCGCGACAGCGAGTGCGCCAGCCGGATCGACGGTGTCGATCGTGTCGAGCGAGGGCACCGTCCTGACGACGATCCAGGTGACCAAGCAGGTCGCGTCCATCGTGTTCTCCTCCGAGGAGGTGGTAGCCGGCGATGACTACACGATCCAGGTTGACGGCGCCGACACGGCAACCGCGACGGCGGGTGAGTACACGGCCGGCGGAGGCTTCGGGGGAGGCGGCCAGGGCGGCCCGGCCGGCGGCGGCCAGGGCGGCCCACCCCAGCAATAGCGCCCGTTGAGTGGTGACTTGTCGTCGTCCTGACCCGCCTTGGGTTCAAGGGATCGATGCAACACCTGAGGTGAAGAGGTGTTGTGATGCTTGGTCCTCCGGGGTTGCCGCCAGCGGTGCGGCTCGGGTTTTGGCAGTGGGTGCGGTCGGGGTTGTCGGTCGCGGAGGCGGCTGCTGCGGCGGGCGTGTCCGAGCGCACGGGTGCGGGGTGGTTCGGTGAGGCTGGCGGAGTGATGCCTCCATCGGTGACGCCCGGCAAGGTCAGGCCTCGGTTGACGTTCGATCAGCGTGAGGAGATCGCGGTCCTGCGTGGGTCGGGGGCGTCGAACGCGGAGATCGCGCGGGCGGTGGGCTGTCACCGGTCCACGATCGGGCGTGAGCTGGCGATGAACTCCACGTTCTTCGCCGACCGGCACCTGCCTAGGTATCGGGCGTCGATGGCGCAGAAGCGCTCCGACTGGCGGGCTCGCCGGCCGAAGGCGTCCGCGCTCAAGGCCAACGACCGGCTGCGGCAGGTGGTGCAAGATCACTTGGAGGACGAACTCAGCCCGGAGCAGATCTCAGGTCGGCTGAGGATCGATTTCCCTGATGATCCGGAGATGCGCGTGAGTCACGAGGCGATCTACCAGGCGTTGTTCGTCCAGGGCCGCGGCGCGTTGCGCCGTGACCTGCACCAACGGCTGCGCACGGGCCGGGCGATCCGCAAGACCCGGAGGACCGCAGGTGAGCGCCGTGGCCGGATCCCGGGGATGGTCTCCATCACCGAGCGCCCGCCCGAGGTCGCCGACCGTGCTGTTCCTGGCCATTGGGAGGGCGACCTGATCGTGGGGAAGAACTCCGGCTCGGCGATCGGGACCTTGGTCGAGCGGGCAACCGGGTTCTGCCTGCTGCTGCACCTTCCCGGCAACCACGGCGCGGACGCGGTAGCCGACGCGATGATCACCGCGATGAGCCAGCTGCCGGCGACCTTGCGACGCACGCTGACCTGGGACCAGGGATCGGAGATGGCCAACCACGTCCAGATCGCCGCAGCCACGGACCTGGACATCTACTTCTGCGATCCCCACTCACCATGGCAGCGCGGATCCAACGAGAACACCAACGGCCTGCTGCGTCAGTACTTCGCCAAAGGCTCCGACCTGTCGGTCTATGCCCCGGACTATCTCGAGCACGTCAGCCGAAAACTGAACAACCGGCCACGCAAACGCCACGGCTTCAAGACACCAGCCGAAATGCTCGACCACCTACTGTCAGAACCGGTCAATCCAACCGATGTTGCATCCACCGCTTGAATCCACCCGCCTTGGAGGTGCAACAACTCACCACTCAACGGGGCGGTGCGCGGGGGAACTAGTGCGACTCGCGGCTGACCGTCGAGCCTGAACCGCCCAGAAGGAAGTCGAGGTCGGCTCCGGTGTCGGCCTGCATGACGTGATCGACGTAAAGCCGCTCCCAGCCGCGCGTGGGACTTGCGAAGCCGTCAGTGGTCGCGCGACCGACGGTTCGGCTCGCCAGCTCTTCGTCGGTGAGGTCGACGTCGAGCCGCCGACCTGGAACGTCGAGGACGATGACGTCGCCGGTGCGGATCAAGCCGAGTGGCCCGCCGTCCGCGGCTTCGGGAGTCACGTGCAGCACTACAGTGCCGTACGCGGTTCCGCTCATGCGCCCGTCGCAGATCCGGACCATGTCGCGCACGCCCTGCTCAAGCAGCTTCTTCGGCAGCGGCATGTTGGCCACCTCGGGCATGCCCGGGTAGCCCTTCGGCCCGCATCCGCGAAGTACGAGCACGGAGTCGGCGTCGACGTCCAGACCGGGATCGTCGATCCGCGCATGCATGTCCTCGACGGTGTCGAACACGACCGCGCGCCCGCGATGCTGCAGCAGGTCGGCTGACGCTGCGGCCGGCTTGATGATGGCGCCGCGGGGAGCGAGGTTGCCTCGGAGCACGGCGATGCCGGCATCGGCAATGAGCGGTTCGCTGCGTGCGCGGATGACGTCGGCATCCCAGATCGCCGCATCGTCGAGGTAGTCGACGAGCGGCTTGCCCGTGACAGTCAGCGCGGACGGATCGAGCAGGTCGCGCACTTCGCGCAGGACGGCGAGCAGTCCGCCAGCGCGGTAGAGGTCGTCCATGAGGTAGGTGCCGGCGGGCTGGAGGTTGACCAGCAGGGGGACGTTCGCGCCGATGCGATCGAAGTCGTCGAGAGTGAGGTCGATTCCCAGTCGCCCCGCGATGGCCAGCAAGTGAACGACAGCGTTCGTCGAGCCTCCAATCGCGGCGAGCGTGACGATCGCATTGTGGAAGGAGCCCTTCGTCAAGAAGGTGCTCGGCCGGCGATCGGCGGCGATGAGGTCGACCACGAGTCGGCCCGTGTCGCGCGCGCCCACCAACAACCGGCTGTCGGGGGCAGGAGTTCCGGCGAGTCCTGGGAGCACGGTGCCCAGTGCTTCGGCAAGGAGCCCCATCGTCGACGCGGTTCCCATGGTGTTGCAATGCCCACGACTGCGGATCATGGCGGACTCCGAGCGCATGAACGCGTCCTGGGACAAGGTGCCGCCGCGCACCTCCTCGCTCAGCCGCCACACGTCGGTGCCGCAGCCGAGCGCCGTGCCGCGGAACGTGCCAGTGAGCATCGGGCCGCCCGGCACGACGACCGCGGGAATGTCGACCGACGCGGCAGCCATGAGCAGCGAAGGGATGGTCTTGTCGCATCCGCCGAGCAGCACCACCGCGTCGATGGGGTTGGCCCTGAGCATCTCCTCGGTGGCCATCGCCGCCATGTTGCGCCAGAGCATCGCGGTCGGTCGTACCTGCGTCTCACCGAGGGAGACCACCGGCAGGTTCAACGCGATGCCGCCCGCCTCGTGGATGCCATCTCGAACCGCGGCCGCGACCTCGTTGAGGTGGGAGTTGCAGGGAGTCAGGTCCGAGGCGGTATTCGCGATGGCGATGTGCGGTCGGCCGGTGAAGGCGTCCTCGGGCAGCCCGCGGCGCATCCAGGCTCGATGGATGTAGGCGTTACGGTCATCGCCGCCGTACCACTCGGAACTGCGCAACTCAGCCATACTGTTCCATTTCCCGAAACGGTGATCTAGCATTCGGAACGTTATGGACACTACCGGATCGGTCGCGCAGTCGGAACGGCTTGTGGGTTCCGATCGCGTGCTCGCGGTGCTCAAGGAACTGGCCCGCTACCCCGAGGGCATTGGCCTGGACGAACTGTCGCGCGTGGTCGGCAGCCCCAAGCCGACTGTGCATCGCGCGCTCGTGGCCCTGCGCCGCGCCGGCCTTGCCGACCAGGACATGCGTGGCCACTACGTGCTCGGAGATGAGTTCCTCAGGCTTGCCTTCATCCACCACGAGGCGCGACCTGATCACGTGCGCATCCTTCCGGTGCTGACCGAACTTGCGTCGCGTTTCGGCGAGACGGCGCACTACGCGGTCCTCGACAACCACTCGATCGTCTACCGGTCGAAGGTCGATCCACCCTCGGGCGCAATACGACTGACCTCGACCGTCGGCGGGCGCAATCCGGCGCACACCACCGCCGTAGGCAAGTTGCTGCTCGCCTACCGGCTCACCACCCGCGACGCCGTCGAGGCCTGGGTCGGCACGACGACACTTGAGCGACGCACCGCGAAGTCGAAATGCACCGCGTCGGACCTGCTCGTCGATCTCGAGGAGATCCGCGCCAACGGCTACAGCACGGACGACCAGGAGAACGAGGATGGCGTGACGTGCCTCGCCGTGCCGGTGTTCCTCGGCACGACGTCCGATCCGTCAGGAGCGGTCAGCGTCAGCGCGCTCGCCTATCGAACGTCACTTCGCACGCTGGTCGACGCGGTACCTCGAATTCGCGACATTGTCGAGGGGCAGCGTTCGGCATGACCGCGACCTACGTGGCGCGACCGGCGTCGGACGACCGATTCATCCTCGGCGAGGGGCCGGTGTGGGACGCGAAGCGAGACCGCGTGCTGTGGGTCGACATCACCGCGGGCTGGGTCCTGTTCGGCCGCGTAGATGGTGATCGCATCGCCCTCGTCGACCGGCGTGAATTCGCGGGAACGGTCAGCGCGGTGTCGGTGTCCGACGACGGCACGCTTCTCGTGGCTGGTGCCGAAGGGCTCATCGTGGTTGCCCCCGACGGCCGGCGCACTCCTGCCCAACGGATCCTCCCGCACGGTGCCGCGCATCGACTGAACGATGGCAAGCCTGACCCTGCGGGCCGCTTCCTGATCGGCACGAGTCCGCTCGGACCGGCCATGAACGACGAGAAACTCGTTCGCGTCGAGATCGACGGATCCCTGACGACGCTCGACGATGACCTGTCCCTGTCGAACGGACTGGCCTGGTCAGGCAGCACGCTCTACAGCGTCGACTCGTTTCGCAACACCGTCTGGAGGCGCGAGTACGACGCTGCAACCGGGGTCGTCGGTCTGCGCGAGCCATTTGTTCGGATCGAGGATGGCTGGCCCGATGGCATGTGCATCGACGCCGAGGAGCACGTGTGGATCGCTGTGTGCGGGCGCGGCCAGGTGCGTCGTTTCTCCCCTGCCGGCGAGCTCGTCGCCGTGATCGATGTCGCCGCTCCGCGCACGACGAGCGTGGCATTCGTCGGCGCCGACCTTGACCTGCTCATGATCACGACGGCCAGCGACGAGTTGAGCGCCGAGCAGCTTGCCGAGTGGCCCGAGTCGGGCCGAGTGTTCACCGCCCGCGTCGGCGTCATCGGCGCCCCCGTTCCTTCCTGGGTTCCCAGCCGCTCCGTCCAACCCGCCTAGATCCAAGGAGAAACACGTGCACCTCATGCGCATCGGCGCCGTCGGCGCCGAACGACCCGTCGTTCGCATCGACGACACGACCTATGTCGATGTGTCCGACATCGTCCGCGACTTCGATGAGGAGTTCTTCGGCAGCGGCGGGATCTCACGCATCGCGGGAACTGTTGCGCAGCGGGTCGCGTCCGGCGACGTCACTGCGTTCGCGGGCGAGCGCATCGGCGCACCGTTCGCCCGCCCCCATCAGATCCTGTGCATCGGACTCAACTACAGCGACCATGCCGCCGAGACCGGACAGCAGGTTCCCGACGAGCCGATCGTGTTCACGAAGTCACCGAACACGCTGATCGGGCCGAATGATGATGTCCGCATTCCGCGTGGATCGACGAAGTCCGACTGGGAGGTGGAACTGGGGATCGTGATTGGGACGCGCACCAGCTATCTCGATTCGATCGACGATGCTCGCGATGTGATCGCCGGCCATGTCCTCGTCAACGATGTCAGCGAGCGCGCCTTCCAACTCGAGCGCAGCGGCCAGTGGTCGAAGGGGAAGTCGGCCGAGACGTTCAATCCGGCGGGGCCATGGCTGGTGACGCCCGACGAGATTGACGACGTACGCAATCTCGGAATGCGGCTCGACGTCAACGGCCTGCGCCGTCAGAACGGGTCGACATCCACGATGGTCTTCGACCCCTACTTCATCGTCCACTACCTGAGCCAGTTCATGGTGCTCGAGCCCGGTGACCTCATCAACACGGGAACTCCGCCCGGAGTCGGGATGGGGCACTCACCGCAGATTTGGCTTCAGCCCGGCGACGTGATGGACCTGGCGATTGACGGCCTGGGCGAGCAGCGTCAGCGGGTGATCGGGCCGCGATGACCGGATCGATGCGTGCCTTCGTCGTGACGGCCCCCGGAGCCGGAGAGGTGATGGACGTCGCCGCGCCCGTCGCCGGACCCGGTGACGTGGTCATCGACGTGGAGCGCGTCGGCGTATGCGGCACCGACGTGGAGTTCTTCGACGGAACGATGCAATACCTCCGCGACGGGCACGCTCACTTCCCGATGCGACTGGGTCACGAGTGGATGGGACACGTCACCGCGGTCGGCAGTCACGTCGATCCGTCGTGGCTCGGCCGACGTGTGACCGCAGACACGATGCTCGGCTGCGGTGAGTGCCGCCGGTGCCTTGGCGGATACCAGCATGTGTGCGAGTTCCGCACGGAGATCGGCATCCGCGGCGGGCAGCCCGGCGCGCTCGCCGAGCAGATCGCGGTCCCGGCGCGCGCGTTGCACGCGCTGCCCGACACGATCGACGAGGCGATGGGCGCGCTGATCGAGCCCGGAGGAAATGCGCTGCGCTCGGTGCAGGGTGCGCATCTCAACGCGGGCGACCGGGTCCTCGTGCTCGGCTCGGGGACGATCGGGCTGCTGGCGGCGATGTTCGCGCGAGCAGCGGGTGCCGAGGTCCACGTCATGGGCCGCTCGCGCCGGTCATTGGACTTCGCGGCGAGCCTGGGCTTCGAGCACGCGTGGACCGAGGACGAGGTCCCGGCCCTTCCCTTCGATGCCGTGATCGAGGCATCGAACGCTCCGTCCCTTCCCGCACTTGCCGTCGACCTCGTCGAGCCGGGCAAGCGGGTGGTCTTCATCGGGCTGGCCGGGACTCCGAGCCTGCTGGACACCCGGCTACTCGCGCTCAAGGACGTGACCGCCGTCGGCGTCCTCAGCGCTTCGCCCGGACTGGCCGGAACGATCGAGCACTACGCCGCTGGCACGGTCGACCCGCGGCCGCTCGTCGCCGAGACCGTTGGCCTCGCTCAGGCCGGAGCGGTGCTCGCCGGCTCCGCGCACGGCGAGTCCGGGCGCGGCCCCAAGATCCACGTCGATCCACGCAAGTAGGAGTGATTCGTCATGAGCGAGTTTGATGGGTTGGTTGCGCTGGTCACCGGTGGCGCGAGCGGGATCGGGCAGGCGACCGCAAGGCTCCTGCTGGATCGTGGCGCGCGCGTGGGCGTGGTCGACCGGGTGACGACCGGCGCACCGGATGGCACTTTCGCCGTGGAGTGCGACATCACGGACACCCGCGCGGTCGAGGCAGCGGTGGCCGCCGTAGTCGAGCACTTCGGATCCCTCGACATCGTCATCAACAACGCGGGGATCGGTGCGACGGGGGACGTCAGCGCGAACGACGACGCCGAGTGGCATCGGGTGCTCGACGTGAACGTCGTCGGGATCGCTCGAGTTACCCGTGCGGCCCTGCCCTACCTTCGCGGGTCGTCCCATGCGGTCGTCGTAAACACGTGCTCGGCCGTTGCCTTCGTGGGCGTTCCGGCGCGAGCGCTGTACAGCGCGAGCAAGGGAGCGGTAGCGGCCATGACGCTCGCGATGGCGGCCGATCATGTGGGGGACGGCATTCGGGTCAATGCGGTTGCCCCCGGAACTGCTGATACGCCGTGGGTTGCACGCCTGCTCGATGCTGCTCCCGAGCCCGCGGAGGCGCAGGCCGCCCTGAAGGCGCGGCAGCCTCTTGGGCGTCTGGTCTCGGCCGAAGAGGTGGCGCACGCAATCGTGTCCCTGGCGTCACCGGCCGCCGCGTCGACGACCGGCACGATCCTTCGCGTAGATGGCGGGATGACGACCCTCCGGGTGCCCCCGCGCGCGCCATAGGGTGAACCTCTCGGCTCATCGGGGATGAGCGCACGTCGACGAGAGATGGTGAGTGATGTCCGAACTGGCTTCCGCCGAGACGTCCGGATCTAAGGCCGCGGATGTTCTCGTGATCTTCGGGATCACGGGCGACCTCGCCAAGGTAATGACCTTCCGATCGCTCTACCGGCTCGAACGACGAGGTCTGATCTACTTCCCGATCGTCGGCGTCGCCTTCGAGGACTGGACAACCGAGCAGCTCATCGCGCGGGCCCGGGAATCGATCATTGCCACGGGCGAGGAGTTCGACGAAGCGGTGTTCGGGCGATTCGCGGCGCGCCTGTCCTACGTGCACGGCGACTTCGCCGACGAGGGCACCTACTCACGGGTCGCCGCGGCCATCGCCGGCGCGACTACGCCGGTGTTCTACCTCGAGGTCCCCCCGTCCTTGTTCGCGACGGTCATCAAGGGGCTGTCCCAGGCGGGCCTGACGGCGAACGGCCGGGTCGTCGTGGAGAAGCCGTTCGGTCACGACCGCGCGTCTGCCGCAGCACTTGCCGATGAGCTCCATCAGTACGTGAACGAGTCGCAGCTATACCGGATCGACCACTACCTGGGGAAGATGGGCCTGGAGGAGATCATCTTCCTTCGGTTCGCCAACCGGATGCTCGAGCCGCTGTGGAACAGCAATCACGTGGCGAGCGTGCAGATCACGATGGCGGAGAAGTTCGGCGTCGCTGACCGCGGCAGTTTCTACGACCCGGTCGGAACTCTGCGCGATGTCGTGGTCAACCACCTCATGCAGGTCATCGCAGCGGTCGCGATGGAACCGCCTGCGGGCGGTGATCCCGCGACGCTGAAGGACGCCATGGTGACGATATTTCGGGCTATGCCGCCGGCCGAGCCGGCGCACTACGTGCGCGGACAGTACGACGGGTACCTGGACGTCACGGGCGTCGCGCCGGGGTCGACGACGGAGACCTTCGCGGCCCTCCGCCTCCACATCGAGAACTGGCGCTGGTCGGGAGTCCCATTCTTCATCCGCGCGGGCAAGGAACTGCCGGTCACGCAGACCGAGGTCCGCATCTTGTTCAAGCACCCTCCGCAGCTGGGGTTCGCGGCCCTGCATCAGCGCGCCGAGCCAAATCAGCTCATCATCCGGCTCGACCCCCAGACCGGAGTCCGGATGATCCTGGACGCTCGTCATGCGGACATCACGCAGGCCTCGCCGATCCACTTCGACGTGAAGTTCGCCGACTTCGGCGGTGAGCCGGCCACTCCGTACGAGGTCCTGCTCCTTGCTGCGATGGCGGGCCAGGACGGACGGTTCACGCGCCAGGACCAGGTCGAGGAGGAGTGGCGGATCATGCAGCCGCTGCTCGATGCTCCGCCGCCCGTGCATCCGTACGCGCCTGGCACCTGGGGTCCGGCGGAGGCGAACAGCCTCGTCGCGGGCCTGGGTCGCTGGCATGAACCGTGGACGCCGACGGCCTAGCCCCCTAGCCTGCGCTCCATGACTCATGCCTTCCGCGCCGCCGTCGAATCACGGGACATCGATGCCATGTCGGCGGTGCTCGCGCCGGACGTGGTCTTCCTCAGCCCTGTGGCCTTCGCCCCGTTTCGCAGTCGCGAGGTGGTCGCGGAAGTGCTCGGCAACGTCCTTGAGGTGTTCGAGGACTTCGAGTACATCGACGACCTGTCCGCACCGGGCAGCCACGCGCTCATCTTCAAGGCCAAGGTCGGTGGCAAGGACGTGCAGGGCCTTGACCACCTTCGGGTGGATGACGACGGGCTGATCACCGAGTTCACCGTCATGGTGCGACCGCTGTCCGGGGCGATCGCACTCGCGGAGGCGATGGGCCCGCGCGTCGCGCACCTTCCCAAGGGCTGACCGCTACTCCGCGCCCCAGTTTGTTGTGCGAGAACCCAAAAGTTATATAGACGAATTTGGGCATTCCCGTTGACGGGGCCTCGAGGCGGTGGTGTGATCGCGATACACCTATCGATGGGAAGCCCATGACTACTGACGTGCCCGAGATCGTGGGAAGCCTCCTCGATCCTGAGGTCCAGGCCTGCCCCTTCGCGTACTACGCGCAGATGCGCGAGGTGGCTCCTGTCTACCGGATGCCCGAGACCGGCTTCTTCCTCATCTCGAACTACGAGGACCTCAAGAACGTCCTGTCGGATCCGCACACCTTCTCCAATGACATCTCCATCGAGCAGGTCGCCGGCGAGGCGGCCGCTGACCTCGGTCGCCTGTACGACGAGCACCTGGGCGAGGTGGGATGGGAGCACGTGCAGACCCTCCAGCGCACTGACCCTCCCGACCACAGTCGGTATCGCCGACTCATCAATCGCGCGCTGACGCCTCCGCGCGTGAAGGCGATGACGCCGAGCATCGAACGGATCGCCGACGAGCTGATCGACTCGTTCATCGACAAGGGCTCGTGCGACTTCGTCTCCGAGTTCAGCTTCCCGCTACCCGGGAAGGTGATCGCCGAGCAGATCGGCCTCGACGCCAGCGAGATCAACACGTTCAAGCGGTGGTCGGACGCGATGCTCTCGCCCGCCCAGGGCCTGCTCGTCGACGAGGCCTCGGTGCGCCATTACGCCGAGGTCGAGGCGGAGGCACAGCACTACCTCGCGAAGATCTTTGATGAGCGACGAGCCAATCCGACCGATGACATTCTCTCGGCGTTGCTCGCGGACTCCACCGAGGGCGATGCGCCGCTGACGATGCACGAACTGCAGAACCTCATGAACCAGCTCATCACCGGCGGGTACATCACGACCGCCGATGCCATCGCGAATGCGCTGGTGTTGCTGCTCGAGAACCCCGATCAGATGGAGCTGCTCCGCAACGACAGGTCGTTGCTGCGCAACTTCGCCGACGAATCTTTACGCCACGCCAGTTCGGTCCAGGGACTGTTCCGTCGTGCGACTGTCGACACCGAGCTCCACGGCGTGGCGATCCCGGCCGACAGCATCCTGCACATCAGGTACGGATCGGCCAACCACGACGGCGAGGTATTCGAGCACGCCGAGAAGTTCGACATCACTCGCGAGAACGCGAGCAAGCACCTGGCCTTCTCGCGCGGACCGCACTTTTGCGTGGGCCAGCCTCTCGCCCTCCAGGAGATGATGATTGGCTTCGACCGAATCCTGGACCGTCTCGATGACATCGCGTTGGCTCCGGGAACCCAACTTGAGCGCAGCCCCGGGCTGCTGTTCTACGCACTGAAGGAGTTACCCATTGTCTTCACGGCTTCCTAAGGCGGCGTCATGACGTACGTTTTCGATTTCGCTGAGGGTTCCCGCGAGGATGGCGATCTCCTGGGCGGCAAGGGCGCGAACCTTGCCGAGATGACGCGGCTGGGCCTTCCGGTGCCTCCCGGGTTCACGATCACGACGATCGCCTGCCGGGAGTTCTTGTCGGCCGGCTCGGAGCCCGGTGCCCTGCGGGTCGAGGTCACGATGGCGCTGCGCCGTCTCGAGGACGCGGTCGGTCGCCGCTTCGGCGATGTGAAGGATCCGCTGCTCGTCAGCGTGCGGTCGGGCGCGAAGTTCTCGATGCCGGGAATGATGGAGACCGTCCTGAACGTCGGGCTTAACGACTACTCCGTCGAGGGCCTGGCCGCGGCGGCCGGTGATGGCCGATTCGCCTGGGACTCGTATCGCCGGCTGGTGCAGATGTATGGCAAGACCGTTCTCGAGATCGACGGCGAGTTGTTCTCGCACGCGCTGGACGAGGCGAAGCGCTCGGAGGGCGTGTCCAACGATGCGGAGCTGAGCGAAGCCGCGCTGCGCGACCTCGTCGACATCTTCAAGAAGATCGTCTCGGATCAGTCGGGCCGCGAGTTCCCGCAGGATCCCCGCGAGCAGTTGGACATGACCGTGCGCGCGGTCTTCAGTTCGTGGAACACCGATCGCGCGAAGCTGTACCGTCGCCGCGAGCGCATCCCGAATGACCTGGGCACCGCGGTGAACATCTGCGCGATGGTGTTCGGCAACCTGGGGGACACCTCCGGCACCGGCGTGTGCTTCACGCGCGATCCGGCGAGCGGACAGGTCGGCGTCTACGGCGACTACCTGGTCAACGCCCAGGGCGAGGATGTCGTCGCGGGCATCCGCAACACGCTGACCCTCGATGACTTCGCCGAGGTCGATCCGAAGGCGTACGCGGAGCTTCGCTCGGTCATGCGCAGGCTGGAGACCCACTACCGGGACCTGTGCGATATCGAGTTCACGGTGGAGAAGGGCAAGCTGTGGATGCTGCAGACCCGCGTCGGCAAGCGCACCGCGGCAGCAGCGTTCCGGATCGCCACGCAGCTGGTCGACGAGCAGCTGATCACCTTGGACGAGGCGCTGCAGCGGGTCAGCGGTGCCCAGCTGGCCCAGCTGATGTTCCCGCAGTTCGATCCCGAGCATCCGCGGACCCCGATCAGCAAGGGGATGCCCGCGTCCCCGGGTGCCGCAGTGGGCAAGGCCGTGTTCGACTCGGCGGCCGCTGTCGCGGCGGCTGCGGCCGGCGATGACGTCATCCTCATCCGCCGCGAGACCAACCCCGATGACCTCGAGGGCATGATCGCCGCCACCGGCATCCTGACCTCCCGCGGCGGGAAGACCTCCCACGCTGCCGTCGTGGCCCGGGGCATGGGCACCACCTGCGTGTGCGGGGCCGACGACCTCGACGTCGACGTGGCCGGCAAGGTTGCCCGCGCCGGAAGCGTCACGATCAACGAGGGCGACATGGTCTCCATCGACGGCAGCACGGGCGAGGTGTTCGCCGGGGCGATGCCCGTGGTGGCGTCACCGGTAGCCCATTACCTCGAGTGCGGACTGGCCGAGGCCCTCGTCGGCATCGACGAGGGAACTGCGGCGCTGGTCAAGGCCGTCGACCGCTTGCTCGTGCATGCCGACCGCGTGCGCCGCCTGAAGGTCCGCGCCAACGCCGACACTGCCGACGACGCCGCGAAGGCGCGCACCATGGGAGCGCAGGGCGTGGGACTGTGCCGCACCGAGCACATGTTCCTCGGCGACCGGCGCGTGCTCATCGAGCGCGTGATCCTCGCCGCCAACCACGACGACCGCCAGGATGCACTCGCCGCGCTGCTGCCGCTCCAGCGCCAGGACTTCACCGACCTGCTCACCGCGATGGACACGCTGCCGGTGACCATCCGCCTGCTCGATCCGCCCCTGCACGAGTTCCTGCCCGACCGCGCCGAGCTCATGGTCAAGGTCGCCAAGGCCGAGGCCGCCGGCGACGAGACCGCCGCTGACCTGCACCTGCTGGCCGCGGTCGAGCGCCTGCACGAGTCCAACCCGATGCTCGGGCTTCGCGGCGTGCGCCTTGGCCTCATGGTCCCGGGCCTGTTCACTCTCCAGGCCCGCGCGATCGCCGAGGCGACGGCCGCATGCATCAAGAACGGCCTGCGGCCGCGAGTGGAGATCATGGTTCCCCTGGTCGGTTCGGTCATGGAGCTGCACCTCGTGCGCGACGAGATCGAGCAGGTCATCGCCGAGGTCGCCGCCGAGCACGAGATCACCTTGACCATCCCGATCGGCACGATGATCGAACTGCCGCGCGCCGCGCTGACTGCCGGTCGCATCGCCGAGGCTGCCGACTTCTTCTCCTTCGGCACCAACGACCTCACCCAGACCACGTGGGGATTCAGCCGAGACGACGTCGAGGCCGCGTTCTTCGCCGCCTACCTGGAGAAGGGCATCTTCACGATCTCGCCCTTTGAGACGATCGACGCCGACGGGGTTGGCGAGCTGGTCACCACCGCCGTCACCCGCGGGCGCGCCACTCGACCCGACCTCCACCTAGGAGTCTGCGGCGAGCACGGTGGAGACCCCGAGTCCATCCACTTCTTCCACAACGCCGGACTCGACTACGTCTCGTGCAGCCCGTACCGGGTACCCATTGCCCGCCTGGAAGCCGGACGAGCCAAGCTAGGCGCTAACTAGACCGACGGGCTCGCAGCACGGCGTCCTCGATGGTGAGTTCGTTTCCGTCGTGGTCGCGGGACTGCCTGGCTCGTGTCTCGACGGTGCAGATCTCCCAGCCACTGAGGTCCAGTTCGTCGACCAGTTGCTCCGCAGTGAAGTACATGTCGTGCAGGTTCGGGTGGCCCGCCGCGGAGTGCATGTGCGAGGGATGATGCCCGACCAGCAGGAGTGATCCGCCGGGAGCAACCGCAGCGGCCAGTTGCGTGTACAGGGCCATCCGCTCCGCCTGCGGGAGGTGGATGTAGTGGGCAGTAACCAGGTCGTAGCTGCGCGAGGCCAGCGTGTTCGCGAGCATGTCGGAGTGCTGCCACTGGACATCAAGACCTTGGCTGCGCGCCTGCGCGGCGGCCCGCTCCAGCGCCACTGACGAGATGTCGGTTCCCGTGACGCGCCAGCCGCGCTCGGCGAGCCAGATGGCGTCGGCGCCCTCTCCGCAGCCGACGTCGATAGCCGAGCCAGCAGGCAGGCTCTCCACCTCGGCGACCAGGCTCGGATTCGGGGCACCGCTCCACCGCGGTCCGTCGGACTCCAGATACCGCTCGTCCCAGGCCGCCTCGCTGAAGACGCGCAGGCGCTCGACGGCGACCTGAGTCTCCTCGGCAATGAGGTCGCCGTTGATGGCTGCCGCGGCCATGAGACCGGCCGCGGCGGAAGCTATGACCTGCGCAAAGGGACTCGTCAAGTTGCCGGCAACCCACACCCCGGGAACGGTGGTGAGCCCGGTCGGGTCGGCCGGGATGTGAGTACCCATCACGTGTTCGTTCATCGCGAACTCCGCCGGCTCGAGACCAAGCCCGGCCAGGACGTCGCTGCGCGCGATGAACGGCGCGCCGACCACGAGAGCGCGACGCGCGACGAACTCGCCCGAGGCCATGCGCATGCCGTCGCCCTCCCAGGCTGCGACCTCGCCGACGATGATCGGGATCCCGCGCGCCTCGAACTGCTCGGTCTCCTGCGCGGTGGGCGGCGCCGCGAGGTGACTGAAGAACACGACATCGCTGCTCCACTGGCGAAAGAGCAGGGCCTGGTGGACGGACATCGCGCCCGTGGCCAGGATCCCGAGCGGCTCGTCCTGAACCTCCCATCCGTGGCAGTACGGGCAGTGGATGACGCTCGTACCCCAGCCCTCGGCAATTCCCGGCACGTCGGGCAGCACGTCGACGATGCCGGTGGCCACGAGCAGACGTCGGGCGGATACCTGTCGACCCGACAAGGTCACGGCGAATGATCCGTCAGGTCGACGCACGGCCGTGATCGCCGTATCGCTGACCACCTCGACGCCGTACTGCTCGACCTCGCGCCTGCCGATCGCGAGCAACTCACCCGGTGGCGTGCCCTCCCGGCCGAGGTAGTTGTGCACTCCGTCCGCCGGGGCGTTTCGCGGGCTGCCGGAGTCGACAACGAGCACGGACCGTCGGGCCCGGCCCAAGGTCAGGGCGCCGCTGAGCCCGGCCGCGCCACCGCCGATCACCACTACGTCATAAGAGTTCGTCATGCTCGTCAGTCTGCGTGTCGATCCAACAAATTGACAAGTTATGTTGCTGAAACGGCAAAATGAGCACATGGAAGACATCGACGACGTCCTGCAATCGGTCGGGCCACGGCTTCGAACGCTCCGGCTGCTGAAGTCCCTGACCCTGGGTGAGGTGTCCGAGCAGACGGGAATCTCGACCAGCACGCTGTCGCGGCTGGAAGCCGGCCAGCGCAAACCAACCCTGGAGCTGCTATTGCCGCTCGCTCGCGTGTTCCAAGTGCAACTCGACGAGCTGGTCGATGCGCCGCCTACGGGAGATCCGCGCATTCACATGAAGCCCTTTGCGGCGCATGGGAGCACCTTTGTTCCGCTGTCTCGAGCTGCGGGTGGCCTGCAGGCGTACAAGCAGATCATCGCGCCGAACTGGCCGACCGCCGCCCCGGAGCTGTCCGTGCACGAAGGGCACGAGTGGATGTATGTGCTGTCCGGACGCGTCCGGATACTCCTCGGTGAACTCGACCTGGTGCTGACCAAGGGCGAGGTCGTGGAGTTCGACACCCGCACTCCGCACTTTGTGGGCAATCCCGGGCCGCGCGCCGCCGAAGTCATCAATCTGTTCGGTCGGCAGGGCGAGCGACTACACGTCCGGGCGAGTTCGCGAGCGCAGCGCGTCGCTGATTGATGCGTCAAGATCGCGTTTCGCGTTGAGCAGCGAAGGTCCGTACCAGGTGAGCAGGCGGCCGCTGACGAGCGCGGTCCTGGTCTTCGAAAACGCCTCGGGTCCGTCCTCGGCCGTGAAGACATATGGCTCGTCGGGCAGAAGGACAAGGTCGATCGCGGACGTGTCCAGCTCGCCGATCGTGACGTGCGGGTAGCGCTCGGGGAGTCCGTCGAACGCGTTGACCAGACCCAGGCGAGCCATCAGGTCCGAGGTGAAGGTCGGCGAGCCGACGCTCATCCACGGGTCGCGCCAGATTGCCACCGCTGCGGTGGCGCGAGGTGGCGGCCCCGGGGAATCCCACTCGGTGGTGACGTCCTCCAACCAGTCCGGAATCGGCCAGCCGAGTGCGTCGGTGAACATCCTGCGCAACGACTCGACGGCCTGCGCGACGGTTTCGATGCGCGTGACCCACACGGTCACGCCGGCGTCCCGCAGCCTGTTCACGTCGATCTCGCGGTTCTCCTCCATGTTCGCGACCACGATGTCCGGAGACAGCGCAATGATCGCCGCGCAATCGGGATTCTTCGTTCCTCGAATACGTGCAACATCGAGGTCTGCCGGATGAGTGCACCAGTCCGTCGCGCCGATCAGGGCGTCACGACGAGTTGCGGCTATCGACTCGGTGATCGATGGAACCAGGGACACGATGCGACGAGCGGGATGCGTGATCTCGCACGCGAAGCCCAGGTCGTCACGAACCGGGGCGATCCCTGCCCCATAGGTAGACGAGCGAGAAGATCGCGAAGATCGCGGCCACGGCCAGTCCGGCGATCACGCCGATCTCGTAGTCCCGAAGGCCGAGGATCACGATCGTTGCACCGGCGAAGGTGACGCCGATGAGCGAGAGCACCGAGTAGACGAGCGCCTTGAGTAGGCGGACGGTGGCCAGTTCGAAACGCTCGGTGGCCTGCGCGCGACGATCGGCGAGGATTTCGGGGGAGGAGACCCACGCGTCGCCGTCCCACACCCGTCCGGCATGGGTCCAGTGCTGACCGTCCCAGACCGCCTCGTCGCTGGACGGCGCGGGCGAGACGTCGGTGGCAAGGGTGACCGGCGGGTCGATCTCCGGCTCGGCCGTTGCCGCGGGCGGGAGGTACGCGGGAACCACGGGCTCAGCCCACTCTCGGTCCTTGTCCTTCTTCCCCACGGATCCCCCTCGCCTCGCCGGTACGGCAGGTATCTTCGCACGCCCGGTAGTCGAGCAGAATGGCATACATATGACCACGACCTACGTGCTGACGCTCACCTGCCCTGACCAGCGGGGAATCATCCATGCCATCACCGGGGCGTTGCTCGAGGTGGGCGGGAACATCCTCGAGCAGGCCCAGTTCACCGACGCCAGCTCCGGCCTGTTCTGCCTGCGCAGCAGGTTCGAGTCACCCGAGGACGACGTCCAAGCGGTCACGTCGGTCGTCGACGAGGGCACGCGGCGATTCGACCCCCGGTTCTCGATCCGCAAGGAGCGTGAGCATCGGCGCGTGCTGATCATGGTGTCGAAGTACGACCATTGCCTCGTCGACCTGCTCTACCGGCACGAGACAGGAGAGCTGCCCGTCGACATCCCGGCGGTGATCTCCAATCACGAGGACTGCCGAGAACTCGTCGAACGGCACGGCATCACGTTCATCCACCTGCCGGTGACCGACGAGACCAAGTCGGCTCAGGAGGACGAACTGCTGCGAGTGGTCGCGGACCTGCGGATCGACCTCGTCGTGCTGGCCAGGTACATGCAGGTCCTGTCCGACGACCTGTGCAGCCAGTTGTCCGGGCGGATGATCAACATCCACCATTCCTTCCTCCCCGGCTTCAAGGGCGCGAAGCCGTACCACCAGGCATACGCGCGCGGCGTGAAGCTGATCGGTGCGACCGCTCACTTCGTCACTGCGGATCTCGACGAGGGCCCGATCATCGAGCAGGGAGTAGAGCGCGTGAGCCACGCGGATACGGCCGATGACCTTGCGCAGATCGGGCGCGACGTGGAGCGCATGGTCTTGTCGCGGGCCGTTCGCTGGTACGCGGAGGACCGGATCCTGCTCACCGGCGAGCGCACGGTGGTCTTCGTATGACACGGCCCACCTTGTTCGATGACCGGTCTCGCTACCTTGACCGCTTCGGGCTGCTACTCATCGTGACCGTCGCATCGGTGTCGATCCTGTCGCTGGTCGACATGTCACCGCGCGCCGACTCAGCGGTCAGCCGATGGCTCGAGACGCTTGCGTCCTTCATGGTCGGGACGACACTCCTGCTCGCATTGCGCGCGTCAGGGGTCGCCCGACGGTGGCAGCGTGTCGCCGACGTGATCGTGGCGATCATGGTCGGCTTCCTGCTCATCGTCGCGGTCATCACCACGTTCGCTCAGGATGTGCAGAACGGCCCGGCCGCGGCCCCGATCCTCGTCGTGATCCTCAGCGTGCTTGCGCCGTTGGTCGTCATGCGCCGGCTGCTTAAGCATCGCGATGTTCGTCGCGCGACGCTCATGGGTGCGGTTTCCGCGTACCTGCTGATTCCGATCGCGTACTTCTATGTGTTCCTCGTGCTCAACACCGTGGAGCCGCAGCCGTTCTTCGGAAACGTGCAGCCGACGACGTCGTTCATGTACTTCAGCCTGGGGAACATCTCCACGCTAGGCGTGGGAGGGCTCGAGGCGGCCAGCAATCTGGGCAGGCTGCTGGCCACCAGCGAGGCGATAGTCGGTCAGGTGTATCTCGTGACCTTCGTTGCGCTGCTCGTGGGACTGTTCGCGGCGAACCGTCTGCAGGCCTCAGCCGATCGGAACGACTCAGGCGGCTGAGGCGGGCTGCGCGATGTTGTGCGCGACGGCCGTGACGCCCTCGGTCAGGCGGTCGGCCGTGTTGTCGACGACCTCGCTGGTCGCACTTGTCGTGGCCCGGGCGACGTCCGCCGAGCGCTGCGCGAGCTGGTCGGCCAGGCCCGACAGGCCCAGGTCCGATGCGAGTCCGGCGGCAGCCGCAGCCAGCTGGTCGTAACGCTCGCGGCCGGCGGCAGAACCGGCGAGGTAGCCGATGGCCAGCCCACTACCGAAAACGACAAGCCTCGTGACCTTCATGACGTGCTCCCTTTATTGGTTGGTGTCCTTGACCAGTTACCCAGACGGGGTCGACATGAACCGCCCGCGGATTACGCTTCGTACCTATGCGGATTGCCATCGGAACGCGCAAGGGTCTGTGGACTGCCATCGGAGACAGCCAGGGCTGGGAGGTCAGCCAGCCGCTGCGCGACATGGCGGAGTTCGCGTCCGTCGCATGGATGCCTCGCGGCGACGGGCAGCCGCCTCGCCTGCTCGTGGGAGCACGAAGCTGGTTCTGGGGACCGACAGTGATGATGAGCGACGATGACGGGCTCACCTTCACCGAGCCCGAAGCTGGTGCGATCGCCTTCCCCGAGTCGATCGGCGCGGCAATCGAACGAGTCTGGAACCTGACGCCGGACGGGCGTACTGAAGGCGTGGTGTGGGCTGGGTGCGAGCCGCACTCGCTGTGGCGCTCTGCTGACGGTGGACTCCACTTCGAACTCAACTCCCCGCTGTGGGACCACCCGCATCGGCCCGAGTGGAATCCTGGAGCCGGCGGTGCGGCCATCCACACCATCGTGCCCCGGCGCGACGGATCGATGCTCGTCGCGATGAGCACTGGCGGCGTCTACCGCTCCGCGGACAGTGAGGGTGGATGGGTGCCGGCCAACCGAGGCATCAGGGTCGACTTCCAGCCAGAGGAGTACCCGGAGTTCAACCAGTGCGTGCATCGCATCGCCGTCGATGCGGTCGACCAATCCCGAGTGTTCGCGCAGAATCATGGCGGCGTCTACTTCTCAGCGGACTCAGGCGACAGCTGGCGGCCGATCATGGATGGTCTGCCCGTGGACTTCGGCTTCGTGGCGCTGACGCATCCGACTGTTTCTGGCACGGCATGGGTTCTCCCGATCGATCCGGAGACGATGTTCCCGCCCGAGGGGCGTCTTCGGCTGTGGCAGACGGAGGACTCGGGAGGCTCGTGGTCCGAGGTCGGCGAGGGCCTTCCTGATGGTGACTTCGCGTCGGTCATGCGCGACGCGGCGCACGTGATCGAGCACGATGCCGATACCGCCATCGCGTTCGGCACGCGCAATGGCTCGGTCTTCGCCAGCCTTGATGGCGGTCGATCCTTCACCGAGGTCGCGAGCCGGCTGCCCGACGTGCTGTCCGTGCGGATAAGCCCCTGACATGTCCAGCGATCCTGGTCTGGTGACCGTCCAGCTTCCGCAGGCGCTTGCCGAGTACGCGGGCGGTGCCCGAACCCTCGTGCTGGATGTCGGGGAGAACCAAACACTCGGTGACGTGCTCGACGTTCTCCGCGACACTGCGCCGGGGGTGGGTCGGCGAGTTCGTGACGAGACCGGAGCCATCCGCCGATTCGTCAATGTCTACGTCGGTGACGACGAGTGTCGCGTCCTCGAGGGACTGAGCACGCCGGTGCCGCCAGGTTCGGTCGTGATGGTGATCGGCTCGGTGGCGGGCGGCGCCTGATTCAGACCTGGCCCGCGTAGAACCCCAGTCGCGAGAGTGGTTCCACGAGCTCGCGTTCCTCGTAGGCCAGATGTGAAAGCAGCGTGTTCGTCAGCGCGTCGACGGCATCGTGCAACTCCTCGGAGTTCTCCGGGTCGGCGATGAATCGCACGAGGGCTGCGTCAAGCTCTTCGAGCACGTCGTGGATGACCACGTGCTCCTGCGCCAGTCTGTCGATCACGGGGGCGAGTCCCGAATCGCTTCTGCGCAGGTAGGGAAAGACCTGCGCGTCCTCCATCGAATGATGCATCGTCACCGTCCTGCAGTAGGCCGCGCAGTACGCACCGAGCGTCCAGTCGTTCTGCCGCATGGTCATCTCGTTGATAGACGAACGTGCCTCCCCGACGGCCATGGCCCCCGACAGCACCTGCTGCGTGATCTCCCGAACGCGTTCCAGTTCCTCGCGGAGCATGTCGTGCACCTCGACGAGGTGCTGGCCTACCGCGCTCGCGCCGGCGGGGTAGTCGTGATCCTGCGGTGGGGGCGGTCCCGAAGGCCGGGTCGTCTCGTCCCAGCGGCTGCTCACGGGAAGTCGGATGTCATCGTCAGGAGCCGTTCGCACAGCGAGCGGCTGGGACGAGCGTTCCGTCGCGACCAGTTCACGCACGGCCGGAGCAACCTCCGCCGCGAAGCGGTCGATGAGGATCGGGTCGTCGGTGCCCAGGATGAATCCGGACGTGCCGTACTGGAGCGCAATGTCGGCCAGTTCCTGTGCCCACTGCGACGACGAGGGGCGCTGGTCGGAGATGTTGAGCAGGCGTCGGATGGCCGTTGGCTCGCGGCCTGCGTCCAGCGCGGAGTCGTCGATTCGTGAGTTCATGTCGGCAAGGTCGGCAACGCCGCCCGGCAGGTAGCCGACCGACGGGAGCCAGCCGTCCGCTGACCGCCCGGTGAGACCGAGCATGAGCGGCTTGTAGGCGCCGAGCCAGATGGCGATGTCGTGCGCGGGTGCCGGCCCGCGCTTGGCGCCCGAAACTGAGTAGTACTCGCCATCGACGCGTACGCCTCCGGGCCGCTCCACCGCCCAGACCTCGCGGATGATGGTGATCGCCTCGGCGAGGGCCTCGACCGCCTGCCGCGGGCTCAGCCGCCGCCCGCCCGACGCCTCGATGGCATCCCAGAACGCCCCAGCTCCGAGGCCGAGTTCGATCCGCCCGCCGGTGAGACGGTCCAGGCTGGCCGCGCTGCGCGCAATCCCCACGGGTGGACGAAGCGGGAGGTTGAGGACGTTCGCCGAAAGCCGGATGCGCTCGGTGCGCGCGCCGACATAGGACATCAGCGTCCAGGTGTCGTAGAAGGTCGGCTGATAGGGGTGGTCCTGGAAGGTCGCCAGGTCCAGACCCGCCTGCTCGGCGAGAACGCTCAGGCCGATCGGGTCACTCGCAGGGTTGTTGGTCGGGGTGATGAATACGCCGAACAGGAGATCGTGGCCGTAGTCCATGGCGCGGGCTCCCAAAGTAGTTGATTGCTTGACTACTCTACTTCCGGACGGCCGCGGAGTTGGCGGAGACTTGGAGCCTGCTGGCATCGACGGCCTCGAACGCGGCGGCCGGAATCGACTTGAGCTCGGCGATCAGGTCCTCGGGCCAGCCCGGGTCGGCGTCGCCCTGGAAGTACCACGGCGAGCCGTTGTCGGCCAGCACCAGCCCGTACCGCTTCATCGCCTTGAGCACGACCTTGGCCTGGGGCGAGTAGCCCGCAGTCGAGTAGCCGGACTTCAGTCGGAACCGCGCGCCCATCGGCGGGAAGCCTCGGTCGGAGGTCGAACCCGCGTGGTGCCTGGCCGGCCAGACGAAGGCGCGCTGGGTGACGTCGGCCGTGAACCTGATGGCATGGTCGACCTTGCCCGCCTTCACCTCGTCCCATCGCAGCAGTCCCGGGAGGATGGGCAGGCCGGCCGCGTCCGCCGACGTCCACGACTTCGGGCGCAGCGAGTTCGACCGCAGGGACCAGATCGCACCCGAGCCTGCGGTCCACCCCGAGGTGGTCAGTCGGGTGTTCCAGGTCTCGAACAGCGTGCACGTCTGCGCATCGACGACGATGGCGTGGCGGTCACCGTCGGCATTGGTGCCGCCCTCGATCAAGGTCGCGCTCGTCAGCGGGTACGGCACGCGGTCGCTCTCGTCCGCGTACTCGAACGCGACAAGAACACGGTCACCGCCATGCACGACAGTGATCGGGATTCCGTACGGGACGTCCTGCTCGCCGAACGATGGACCGAAGTCCGGATGGAGCCTCGTCGTCGGGTCCATGTTCGAGAGCCACTGCCGTGATGACTTGTGAACCGAAAGTGCATCGACGCGCGCATGCCAGTAGTTGTTGGCCGGGAACATCGGGCAGGCGGTGCCGGGCACTGGTCGCGCCGTGTGGGTGTCCGCAACGGCGGGCGCCGCGGCGGCGATTGCAGCCACGCATGTCACGGCGATCATCGCGCGAGTCGCGATGTTCCGGCGAGGGCGCATGGGTCCATCTAACCCCCGCTATGTCGCAGCAATGTCGCAGAACGCAGCCCGCAGGAGACCGCTGAGCCGTGGTACCTGCGTAGGGGGATTGAATGTCCCCCATGGAACTGTCAGTCCTGGTCGTGGAGGACGACCCCGCGATTCGCCTTGTCCTCCGCACGAACCTTGAGGACGAGGGCTACCGCGTGATCGAGGCGGAAACTGGCGAAGAGGCTCTCGTGCGCATGGTCGACGAGAAGTCCGACGTCGTCCTCGTCGACCTGCGGCTGCCGGGCATCCAGGGTCTGGACCTCATCAGGAGCCTTCGGGGCACGAGCCAGGTGCCCATCATCATCGTCACCGCGCAGACGGACAGTCACGATGTCGTCGCGGGGCTCGAGGCGGGGGCGGACGACTACGTCACCAAGCCGTTTGTGTCCAAGGAGCTGACGGCGCGGATTCGCACCTTGCTGCGCCGCGCGTCGCCGAAGAGCGGCGACCAGTCGAGGCTGGTCTGCGGACCTATCGAGCTGCGAGTGGACTCCGCGGAGGTCCTTCGAGACGGAGTGCCGATCCCGGTGTCGCGAATCGAGTTCTACGTGCTCGTGGAGTTGATCGGAGCGAACGGCATGGTTCTGAGCCGCGATCACCTGCTGCGCGCCGTCTGGGGCTACAGCAACGCCGGTGATGGTCGCGTCGTGGACAATCTCATCTACCGACTGCGCAGCAAGATCGAACTCGATCCCGCTCACCCCGCACTGCTCAAGACCGTCCGTGGCTTCGGCTATCGGATGACTCCATGACCCCAGGCCGTCCTTTATGAGGCTTCGCCTGCGCACTCGCGTTGCTCTCTCGTTCGCCCTGCTGTCCTTCGTCGTTGCCGGAGTCGTGTCGATCACGACGTACACGTACGCGAGCAACTACCTGCTCAATCAGCGGCAGAACGCTGCCCTCACGCGCGCGGTCCTGGACTCCAAGGCCGCGGGCACGGCCCTGAGTGCGGGATCGACGTCAAGTCAGGCCCTGGCCCAGGTCCCATCCGTCGGCACCTCGGTGCCGCTGATCCGGGTCAATGGCGTGTGGTCCACGACGGACTCCGAGTTTCCTTCCGATGCGCTGCCCGAGGAGTTGATCGACGCGGCGACCCCGAACGGCGCGAGCCAGCGCTTCGCCTACGAGGGGTCTCCCTACTTTGCGGTCGCGATCCCCCTGGGTGCGGACACCTATGTCGAGGTCTTTCCCTTGCGCGATCTCGACCGAACCCTGCGTTTGGGTGCGTGGGCGCTGGTCGCGCTGAGCCTGCTTGCTGCGATGTTCGGTGCGATCATCGGCGTTACAGCGGTCGGACGCATCCTCGGTCCGGTCCGTCGGCTCGGCGGTGGCACTCGACGCATCGCCGGCGGCGAACTGACGACGAGGATCGACCTGACCGGGGATCCAGATCTGGACCCCATCGCGGAGTCGTTCAACGAGATGGCCGAGGCCGTCCAGGCGCGCATTGCCCGCGAGCGTCGCTTCAGCGCCAATGTCAGTCACGAACTGCGCTCGCCACTGACCTCCGTCCTCGGCACCGCGGAGCTGCTTGAGGGCCACAGTGATCGACTTCCCGAGCAGGAAGCTGCGCTCGTCACCGTTCTTGTCGCACAGGTGCGCCGGATGTCGCAGATGCTGCTCGACCTCCTGGAGATCAGCCGCATCACAGCCGACGAGCCGCCGCAGTGGGAATCCGCGGACATCGCCGGACTGTGCAAGGACGTGGCGATCGATCGTGGTGTGGATCCGGCCCTCGTCATCGGTGATCGTCCTGTCGTGCGTACCGACGCAAGACGACTGGAGCGGATCGTCGGGAACCTCATCGACAATGCGCAGCGACACGGCGGTGGACTTGTCCAGGTCATCGTGCAACGGGAGTCGGACGACTTCCGGATCCTCGTGGATGATGCCGGCCCCGGTATCGACGCCGAGTTGCGCGAGAGGTTGTTCGAGCCATTCACCCGAGGGGAGTCCGGCGGGTCATCCGAGGGAGCCGGACTCGGGCTCGCGATTGCGCGTGAGCAGGCCCGCGCTCTCGGCGGCGAGGTGACCGTCGAGCAGTCGCCCACGGGTGGCGCGCGATTCGCTGCGGTACTGCCCGTCGACGATGGGACCTCACTGTGAGTCGCCGCATGAGATCTGTAGCAGTCGTCGCGGCAGCCGCCATGCTGCTCGTCGGGTGCGGGGTGCCGTTGCAGTCCGAGCCCGAGCCACTCGAGAGCGATGTCGTTCCTACCTCGCTTCATGTCGAGGTTCCCGATCCGAGCAGCGCGCCCAGCTCCTAGGACTTCGATCCCCGAAGGAGCGTTCGCCACGCCTCGTCCAGCGTGATCCGGCCCGCGATGAGGAGCTCGGCCTGAGGAATGATCCACGCGCGATGGTTGGCGCTGAGGTAGTTCGCGCGTGAGACGCCGCACACGCGTGCGGCGAGGATCGCGCCCGTCTGCCGACTCCAGGTGCGGTCGGCGACCAGCCGACTCGCCGCACGGTAGGCCGCTTCGAACGCGAGCCTGCCGGCGTCCAGCCGTTCGCGGAGGTCCGGGCGCCACACGGCCTTGAGCATCAGGTGCGCCGACAAGAAGGCCACGTCGAGGGCGGGATTGCCGACATGCGCCACCTCCGCGTCCAGCACCCAGAGAGCAGCTGATTCCGGTGGCGCGACGAGGACGTTCTTCGGGGAGTAGTCCCCATGCACGATGCAGGTCCGCGCGTCCTCGAGCTCATCGGCGAGTTCACGCAGTTGACCTGCGACGTCGGGGAGCTCGACTGCCGCGGCGCGGTGGAACGGATCGGTGCGCAGTTCCCGGAGCCGAGCGCCCGTCGTGAGCACAGACGGCAGGAGCCCGATGTCCTGCGTCTGAACGTGCCACGTGGCCAGCGTGTGCCCAAGGGCAGTGCAGATCCGCGATATCCGCGCGCTGTCGAGGGCTGAGTCGTCCTTCTCGCGAGTGCTGAGCTGATGGCGCCACTCCTCCCATTCGACGGGCGCGGCTGTCATCGCGATCGCGTGTCGAGGCTCGTAGCTCCACAGCACGTGCGGCACGAGCCCTGGTGTCAGGTGCTCAAGGGTCCGCAGCGCGACCGCCTCGACGGTGCCGCGCGAGACATCCGCCCGCCATGTCGTCGGCACGCGGAGGCGGGCCAGGGGTGCCTTCACGATGATGCCGTCCGGGCTCAGGCGCGAGTACGCGCCCGTCACGTCGTCGTGCGACACGCGCCACACCTCGCACGACACCCCGCCGGTTACCGGGACGAGTACGGCCTTCTCGGTGATCACGCCGTCGGCGATCAACTGCGCGGAGACATCTGACAAGGTGCTCATCGACGACATTGTCCAATGCATGAGGAGTTGACGATGGCAACGGCGCTGATTCCTGCCAGTCTGGGATCCATCGAGACTGAGGCCACGGTGATCGCCTACGGCGAGGTGATCGACGCGTCCGCGCTCGCGGTCGCCGAGTTCTTCGTGCCGGCGTACATGGGGCACGCGGCCACGCTCCAGCAGATGGCCGATATGCCGCGCTTGTTGGTGTGCCAGTTGCTGACCGCCGGCTATGACAACGCCATTCCCTACCTTCGGCCCGGCGTGACGTTGTGCAACGCAGCCGGAGTGCATGACGCAAGCACAGCGGAGCTTGCGGTCGGCCTCGCATTGTCCAGCCTCCGCGGGATCGACGACGCGGCCCGGGACATGACGAGCGGGCGATGGGACCACCGGAACCTCCCCGCTCTCGCGGACAAGCACGTCGTGATCGTCGGTGCAGGAGGGGTGGGCCAGGCAATCCGGCGGCGACTGGATCCGTTCGAGGTCACCATCAGCGTCGTGGGCAGGACTGCGCGCCCTGGAGTGATCGCGACATCCGACCTGCCGACCCTGCTGCCGTCTGCCGACGTCGTGATTCTCGCCCTGCCGCTGGACCCGTCAACAGAGCACATGGTCGATGCGGAGTTCCTCTCAGCGATGCCCGACGGCGCCCTGCTCGTCAACGTGGCGCGCGGACGGATCGTCGATACCGACGCGCTGGTATCGGAACTGTCGACGGGCCGCCTGAACGCGGCCCTTGACGTCACGGACCCGGAGCCGCTGCCTGCCGATCACGCACTCTGGCGAGCGCCGGGGATCCTCATCACGCCGCATCTGGGCGGCGATTCCTCGGCCTTCCTGCCGCGCGCGCGACGACTCGTGCAGCGCCAGCTGGCGGCCTGGGTTGCCGGGTCGCAGTTGGAGAGCGTCGTGGTCGCACCGCGCTAGTCGACCGGCTGCTCGTCGCCACGCTCCGCTGGGTCCTCGGGTACCAGGCAGGCGGTCTCCTGCAGCGCGGTCCAGGTTTGCGGGCCGACCTGCGCGTCGACGGCAATCCCAGAATCAGTCTGGAAGGCACGCACCGCATCGCGAGAGTCCTGATCGTATCGACCGTCGACGGGACCCGGGTCGTACCCAAGTGTCGTCAGCGCCGCCTGGAGAACACTCGTGGAGTACGGGTCGGCAGAGTCGTCCACGACGTTGGTCAGCTCTTCGACGTTCACCGAGCACAGGTAGCTCATCGCCTCGTCCTGAGTCGGGATCATCTCGGGGTCCGGAGTCACGATCACATTGGTGTCGGATTCGGGAACGAGGATGCAATCGGCATCAGTCCCCCCATCCGCCAGGAAGGCGACGCAACCGGGAGCCAAGTCGATCTCGGTGCCGTCGCCGTCGCCGCCGGTCAGGGTGCCGGGCTGCTTCGTGCCATCCGGCCAGGTGACGACGACCTCCGTTGGACTCGACACGAAAACGGTGATGACGTGCCGGTCGGTGACGGCACCGTCTGGCTCCCGCCGAAAGAAGTGGCCGTCGAACAGGTCGGGGTCCGAAGTCGCAGCGAGAGTCATGCCGTAGCCCTCGCCCTCCTGTGCCAATGGTGTCGTCACCCACGTCGACGGCAGGTCGAGCCCGACGGTGAGGTGGATCGAGGTCGAGGGAGACGGGGTGGGTGACGGTGGACTGACCGGGCTGGCAGTGCTCGTCAGCACGTCGTCGGATGTCGCGGACCCAGAGCCGGACGAGCAGGCGGCCAAAGTGAACGCGGTAGCGGCCAGGGCGACCGCACAGAGCGGTCGACGAAGCTCGAGGGGAAGTTTCGACGTCATCACCGATCCATGGTCGCACCCGAAGGTCGATTCGGCCGGTAGCCTGCGCATCATGAGAGTCCACGTCGGCAGCGACCACGCGGGATTCGACCTGAAGGGCGTGCTCGTCACCCGATTGCGGGCCGCAGGGCACGAGGTCATCGATCACGGTGCACACGCGCTCGATCCCGACGACGACTACCCGGCCTTCTGCATCGCCACGGCGCAAGCCGTCGTCGCCGACAGCGGCAGCCTCGGCGTGGTGATCGGCGGATCGGGGAACGGCGAGCAGATCGCCGCGAACAAAGTCCATGGCGTCCGGGCGGCACTGGCATGGTCCAACGAGACCGCACGGCTAGCCCGGCAGCACAACGATGCCAACGTCGTCGCGATCGGCGCGCGCATGCACTCCAAAGAGGAGTGCATAGCGCTCATCTCGCTGTTTCTCGACACTCCGTTCTCCGGTGACCCGCGGCACGTGCGGCGGATCGACCAGGTCGCCGCATTCGAGGACGGCTCCTCGTGACTGACCTGAGCCAGCTCGATCTGTCGAGACTGCAGTTCGCCACCACCACGATCTATCACTTCATCTTCGTCCCGCTGACGATCGGCCTCGCCTTCCTCGTCGCGATCCTGCACACGCGTTGGTACCGCTCGGGGGACCCTCAGCTGCGACGCCTCGCGAGGTTCTTCGGCACGATCCTGCTCATCAACATCGCCATCGGTGTGGTCACCGGCCTCGTGCAGGAGTTCCAGTTCGGCATGAACTGGTCGCAGTACTCCCGCTTTGTGGGCGACGTTTTCGGTGCACCGTTGGCGATGGAGGGTCTCGCGGCGTTCTTCCTCGAGTCGACCTTCCTTGGCCTGTGGCTGTTCGGCTGGAACATCCTGCCCAAGAGGGTGCACCTCGCGTGCATCTGGGCGGTCGCGATCGGCACGGCACTGTCGGCCGCTTTCATCATGGCCGCGAACTCCTGGATGCAGAACCCGGTCGGCTACGAGATCAACGCCGAGACCGGACGCGCGCAGTTGACCGACGTCGTCGCGCTCTTCACGAACCCGGTCTTCATCTGGGGATACGCGCACGTGCTGCTGGCCTCGTTGGTCACCGGCTGCATGGTGATGCTGTCCGTCTCCGCGTGGCATCTGCGCAAGCGCAGCAGCCCCGAGCTGTTCGTGCGAACCGCGAAAATGTCTCTCCTCATTCTCCTGCCGACGTCGATCGTGATCCTTGGAGTCGGCAGTCAGCTCGGAGTGATCGAGAACGAGTACCAGCCGATGAAGGTCGCCGCGATGGAAGCGCAGTGGGACAACTGCGGCCCGTGCTCGTTCTCCGTCTTCCAGATTGGCGGCGGACAAAATGACGAGAACCCCACGCAGATCTGGGAGATCCCGCACCTGCTGTCCGTGCTCGCGACTGGAACCTGGGACGGTCCGGTCACGGGGCTGAACGAACTGCAGGAGCAGTACGAGGAGAAGTACGGGCCCGGCTACTACATCCCGAACGTCTTCATTCAGTACTGGTCCATGCGCACGATGGCGTATCTGGGCTCGGTGCTTCCCATCTTCGTCCTGTGGGGACTGTGGGCCTGGCGACGCAAGAAACTCGAGACGTCACGAGTGTTCCTGTGGGTCGCGACCTGGGCGGTGGTGACTCCATTCGTCATGAACACCGCTGGCTGGCTGCTCACCGAGAACGGCCGTCAGCCGTGGATCGTCCAGGGACTGCAACTGACGGCCGACGCGAACTCCCCTTCGGTCAGTCGTGCCGAGGTCGCGATCAGCCTGATCACCTTTGCGCTGCTCTACATCGTTCTGGGCATCGTGTGGCTCTTCCTCATGCTGCGCTATTCGCGACGCGGCCTGGAGTTCGAGCACGACGACAGCACCGATCCCGAAGATCCCGACGGCTCGGCCCGGCGTGCGCCGGTGCTGACCTACTGAGGCGCCCGTGAGTCTCGCCGACCTCTGGTTCGTTCTCATCGCGGTTCTGTGGACCGGGTTCTTCGTGCTGGAGGGATTCGACCTCGGCGTGGGAATGTTGCACAGGTGGGTCGGTCGCACCGAGATCGATCGCCGGGTCGCGATCAACTCGATCGGCCCGGTGTGGGACGGCAACGAGGTGTGGCTCATCGTCGCCGGCGCCGGCATCTTCGCGGCCTTTCCGAGCTGGTACGCAACGTGGTTCTCGGCCGCCTACCTCGCGATGCTCGTGCTGCTCGTCGCCCTGATCATCCGCGGGGTCTCCTTCGAATGGCGTGGCAAGGTGCCGGTGCACGCGTGGCGCGGGGTCTGGAGTTGGACGCTCACGATCGGCTCTGCCCTCATCCCCGTCCTCATCGGCGTGGCGCTCGGTGACCTGCTCGCCGGGCTTCCCATCGATGCGAACGAGGAGTTCACCGGCAACGTCCTGGACCTGCTGACGCCCTACGGGCTGTGGCTCGGTGTGACGCTGCTGGTGCTGTGCCTGCTGCACGGATCGACGTTCCTGGGCATCAAGACCGGCGGCGACGTGCGGATTCGGTCGAGGTCGATGGCCATCGCGCTGTCCTGGCCGGCCGTGGTTCTCGTCCTCGTCTACTCGATCTGGACCCACGGCCTCTCGGATGCGGGCGCATGGGCAGACGTCGTGCTGGCCGTGCCCGTACTGGCCGTGGTGGCTGCGGCGGTGCTGGTGCGAGCCGGTTTCGAAGGTCGCGCGTTCGCTGCCACTGCGTTCGCGATCGGTGGTGTCATTGCGGGGCTGTTCGCCAACCTGTACCCCAACGTCATGGTGTCGAGCACGGATGTCGCCAACAACCTCACCGTCGCCGGCACCGCGTCGGGTGACTACGCGCTCAAGGTGATGACGATCGTGGCTGCCGTCATGCTGCCCATCGTCCTTCTGTACCAAGGCTGGTCGTACTACGTCTTCCGGGCGCGCATCACGGCACCCGCGTCAGACGCGCTCCACTAGTCCACCTGCGGGGCGAACAGCGCATCGGTTGCCGCCTCATCCGCAACCGACTCGGACTCGTGCGCGGTCATCTTCCCGGACTCGATCGCCGCGGTGAATGCGGCGAAGTCGAGCGCGACCTGGTCGGCGTAGCTCACGGCGAACTCGGTGATCGCCTTGTCGAAGGCGCTGCTGTTGCCGAGGTATGCCGCAACCGCAACCGCGTCGCCCGAGCGCGCATGCGCCCGCGCCAGGGTGTGGCCGCACAGTCGCGAGTAGCTGAGCAGGCCGTCGGGGGTCAGCGTCGCCAAGTCAGGTGACCACTTCATGTCGCGCAGCTGGCGCAGGTAGAAGCTGCGTCCACCCGGGCCGTCGATCCAGCCGAGGAAGGAATCGCTCGCGGCCTGCATCAGGCGCTGGCCGGTGACCACGCGGTGCCCATGCTTGTTGAACGCCGACTTGTGCGTGTACGGCTCGAGCACTGATGCCTGCGCCTGCTTCACTTGAATCACCATCAGGTCGTTCTCGTCGCGTCCGCGCATGAGCAGGACGAGGGCGAGCAGTCCGACGCTTCCCACCCCGACGACCTTGTGGCCGATGTCGACGATCTCGTAGCGCTTCAGCAGTTCCTTGCGGTCATCCTGGAGCGTCGAGCGGTACTCGCGGAACAATCCGTTCACCACCGCTCGCGACTCAGGATCGACGTCCATGCGGGTGAGGAGCGGCGGGTTGTTGCGGAACTGCCGCTGGCCGTCGACGACCTCGGTGATCTTCGCGATGGCCGACCACTGGTTGCGGGCACGTGCGGCGGCGAGAGATTTGTCGACCGCACCTTGGACCTTGTCGATCCTCTTCCTTTGCTTCGCCTTGGTGGCCGCTATGGCATCGCCCTGCAACAGCGTCTGCATACTGGTCACGTCGATCCGGTCGTACCAGATGTCGATCTCGCGCTGGGTCGCGAAGTCGGTCATCGCGATCCGGTACTGGGCCGCGGCCGCTTCTGTGCAAGCGCGCTCGACCTTGTCGGAGAGCTTGTTGTCGCGAGCGGCGAGCACTATCGAAGCGGCAAGCCGCTTGACGTCCCACTCGAACGGCCCCGGGTTCGTCTCGTCGAAGTCGTTGACGTCGAAGACAACGGTGCGATCAGGAGCCGCGAACATCCCGAAGTTGGCCAGGTGAGCGTCACCGCACAGTTGCGCATCGAGGCTGGTGCGCGGCCGCGTGGACAGATCCGAGGCCATGACGATCGCGCTGCCGCGATAGAAGGCGAACGCGCTGGTTGCCATGCGTGCGTGCCGGACCGGGACGAGCTCTTGCACGCGCGAAGTCTCCTGGCCCTTGAGCAGGGCGATGGGATCCGCGCGATCGGCGGGTGCTTGCCAGCCGCCCAGGTCCTGGCGGGGCGTCTCCACTCGTGCGGCCTTCCCGCGGCGCTGTCGCTCCTCGACCGTCGGATGCGGCACTCCGCCCTGGGTGCCGGACCTGATGAGCCGAGCGCGCGCGGCGGATTGATCCGGGTGCTCGGACAACGCGCGGATGTCGCTGAGGGCGGATGGGCCGATGGTGGGATCCGTCGCGGACGAGGGACTTGGGGCGGCACCGGGATCGCTCATGGGGCGGAGCGTACGCCCGTCATGGCCAGCGCTTCCCACGGAAGGCCAGAGCGGTCTGCCACTACGGTGGTGCGCTGGCGGAGACGTCCTGCCATGCTTGCCGCAACCGCGATGCCCTTGGAAGGAACATGACATGAGCGATTCGACCCCGACGCCGCCCCCCGGAGAGCCGACACCGCCGCCGCCCGGCGCGCCCACGCCTCCTCCCACCAACTACCCGGCCGCTCCCGGAGGTGGCATCCCGCCCGCACCGCCGGCACCCCCGGCCTACGGCGCCGGCGTGGCTGCGCCGCAGAACGGCATCGGTACCGCCGCCTTGGTCATGGGCATCATCCAGTTCTTCTGCTTCCCGTTCATCGGCGCGATCCTCGCGATCATCTTCGGGCGCATCGGCATCAACAAAGCCAAGCAGGGACTGGCCACGAACGGCGGAGTCGCCAAGGCCGGCTTCTGGCTAGGCATCATCGGCCTGATCTTGTCGATCATCGGCATCATCATCGCGATCTTCGCCATCGGCTTCGGCGTGAAGGTTGTCTCTGACAGCCTGGACATCTCCAACAACTCCAAGACCGGACTGTCCGACGGCAACTACGGCATGAACCCGAACACGTCGATCCGGATCAACGACAAGTGCTCCTTCGGTGGCGACGCGATCTCCGTCGAGAGCAACGCGGTCGCGGCGACGGATGTCACGGTCGTCGGCGAGGGCACGACCGAGTGCGGCACCGGCACGGGCACTCCCGATGTCGTGCTGTTCACGGTGACCGGCGGCGTCGCGAAGATTGTCCAGGTCGGCTGAGCCGAGCCGTAGACTCACCGCTTCGGCCGATCGGTCGAAGCGGGGGACATTCAATCTTCAGGAGGAAGCATGTCGGACGACACCATTGAGGTCGGCGAGGCCGTCGAGATCGACGTCGTTGTTGACGAGGCCGGCGACGTCGTCGGCGCGATCGTCGATGACGTCATTGTCGCGACGGGACCCGAAGGCACGATTGTCGACGAGACCGTCGACATTCTCGATGCGGACGGCAACGTCGTGCTCGAGGACGAGACCATCAGCGTCTTCGACGCCGATGCCAACCTCATCGCCCAGGAGGAGACAGTCGTCGTCGCTCTGGACGACTAGCTGTTAGGCGTTACCTCCACCAGAACAACCGCGAGTGGGCAGGCCTCGTCGGGATGCAGCTTGCGCAGGGACATCACCAGCGCCACGATCCAGCCGATGATCGTCCACCCGAGCAGCAGGTTGACCAGGCCCACGCTGACATGGGAGCGCAGGTTGCGGATGGTCGCGATCGCCCACGGGAGCATGTAGCCCGCGGTGAGAATCGCAGCGAGTACAGCGATGACCTTCGTGACGGTTGCCGTCTGAAACTTCATGCGAACAGACTACGTTCGGGGAATGCCGCTCGTTGCAGGGATCGACTCGTCGACGCAGTCCGTCAAGATCGTGGTCCGCGATGCGGATACCGGAGCACTCGTTCGCGAGGCGAAGGCCCCGCATCCGGACGGGTCCGAGGTCGACGCCAGCGCATGGCTGACCGCACTCGACGCGGCGGCCCGGGGCGTTCTCGATGGCGTGTCCGCCATCTCTGTCGCGGGCCAGCAGCACGGCATGGTGACCCTCGACGAGGATGATCGCCTCGTGCGGCCCGCGCTCCTGTGGAACGACACGCGTTCGGCACCCGATGCCGAGGACCTCATTGCAGAACTCGGAGGCCCCGCCGCGTGGGCCGACGCGGTCGGCACCGTCCCGGTTGCGTCGCTGACCGTGACCAAGGCTCGCTGGCTGGCCAGGGCCGAGCCCGACAACGCCGCACGCACCGCGCGGATCATGCTCCCGCACGACTACCTGACCTGGACACTCGCCGGCCGTCCAGACGAGGCTGTCACCGACCGCGGCGATGCGTCGGGCACGGGCTACTGGTCCCCGGCCACCGGCGCGTATCGCGACGACCTGCTTCGCCTGGCCATCGGCCACAGCCCGGCAGTGCCCCGCGTGGCCGCACCCTCCGAGCAGGTCGGGATGACCGCGGCGGGCGCCGTGCTCGCACCGGGAACCGGCGACAACATGGGCGCCGCGCTGGGAATCGGTGCCGAGTCGGGCGACGTCATCGTCTCGCTGGGAACGTCCGGCACCGCATTCGCGGTCTGCGACTCCGCGACCGCCGACGCGAGCGGACTGGTGGCGGGCTTCGCCGATGCGACCGGCCGTTTCCTGCCCCTGGTGTGCACGCTCAACGCTGCGCGGGTGCTCACGTCGGCTGCTGCGCTGCTGGGCGTCGACTTCGACGAGTTCGCGCGTTTGGCGATGAGCGCCGAGCCGGGATCTGGCGGCCTGGTGCTCCTGCCCTACCTCGACGGCGAGCGGACCCCGAACCTTCCCGACGCTCGCGGCTCGCTGCACGGCATCACCCGCGCGAACCTGACTCCGCAGAACCTGGCGCGAGCGGCGATCGAGGGGATGTTCGGCGGCCTCGCCGACGCGGTCGACGCCCTCGTCGCCGTCGGCGTGACACCCCGCCGCGTCATCCTCGTCGGCGGTGCAGCGGCGAACGCCGCCGTCAGCGAGGTCGCGTCGACGATGTTCACCGTGCCCGTCGAGGTACCCCCGCCCGGGGAGTACGTGGCCGACGGAGCAGCCCGGCAGGCGCAGTGGGCCAAGTCCGGCAGTGCGGAGCCGCCGCGGTGGCCCGACGCGCGACCTGGCGCCACGATCCGTCTCGATGCAGCGCCGGTAGCAGCGATTCGCGAGGCATATGCGGCCGCGCGCGCGTCGCTGTACGGGTAGGTCGGCGGCTGTAACACGTTTCGGCAAGCCGGTGCGCGTGACCGAATTGTTACCGAAAGATGTCGAATCGATGCAAGAACCGCTTGTGCCGGTGTATGCGGGGTCATATGTTTCCTGAGACAACAATTCGTCGACAGCGACATCGTCGGCGGGCTGAAGCCGCTGATTCTTTACCGAAACGGCGCAACAACTCCATCTCACAACATTCGCAGGAGCCTCCTGCGTGGAAGGGACTGCATCGCATGTCCAAGAAACTGTTCGGAGCAGTAGCCGGCCTCGCGGCCGCCTCATTGCTCGTCGCCGCGTGCGGCGGCAGCTCAAGCAGCGACAGCTCCTCGTCTGAGGCCGCTCCCGCCGCTTCCTCGGCCGCTCCCGCCGAGTCGTCGGCCGCCCCCGTGGCCGCCACCGGCAAGGCTTGCGTGATCCTGCCCGACGCCGCGTCGTCGGCTCGCTGGGAGACCGCTGACCGGCCGTTCCTCGAGCAGGCCTTCACTGCGGCTGGCGTCGAGTACGACATCCAGAACGCTAACGGTGACAAGGCCAAGTTCGCCACCATCGCCGACGGCATGCTCGCCAGCGGTTGCGGCGTCCTGCTGATCGTCAACCTGGACAGCCCGTCCGCAGCTGCGGTTATCGCCAAGGCCACGGCCGCCGGCGTTCCCGTTATCGACTACGACCGCCTCACGCTCGGCGGCGGCGCCAACTACTACGTGTCGTTCGACAACGTCGCAGTCGGCACCACGATCGGTGAGGGCCTCGTCAAGTGCCTCAACGACGCCGGCACCACCGAGGGCCCCGTTGCGCTCCTGAACGGCTCGCCCACGGACAACAACGCCACGCTGTTCAAGCAGGGCTACCAGGCTGCCATCGAGGCTGCTGGCTTCACGGTCGCCGCTGACCAGAGCGTTCCGGATTGGGACAACACCAAGGCCGGCACGATCTTCGAGCAGATGTACACCGAGGCCAATGGTGACTTCGTTGGTGTGGCTTCCGCGAACGACGGACTCGGTGGCGCTGTCATCGCCGTCCTCGATCGCAACGGCCAGGCCGGCAAGATCTTCACCACCGGCCAGGATGCAACCGATGAGGGCCTGCAGCGCGTGCTGCTCGGCACTCAGTGCATGACTGTCTACAAGGCCGTCAAGCAGGAGGCAGACAACGCAGCCGCACTCGCGATTGCGCTCATCAACGGTGACACCGCTGCGGCGGACGCCCTCGCAACCGGCCTCACCGCCGACAGCGAGGCCGGCACCGAGGTCCCCAGCGTTCTGCTGGTGCCGCAGGCCATCTACCCGGAGAACGTGAAGGACGTCATCGCTGACGGCTACACGACTGCGGACAAGGTCTGCACGACCGACGAGCTCAAGGCACTGTGCACGGAGTACGGCATCTCCTAGTAACCCTGTCCGGGCCTAGCCCGACAGACGCAGGACACGGTGGGGGCGGGTGCACACGCATCCGTCCCCACTGTTCTCGCCGGGTCAACTCGGCGATTCATCCATCCACCGCCCGACGGTTACGAGAAGGTAACGACATGACAAACCAGACCCCCCTTCTCCAGCTGAAGGGCGTGAACAAGAGCTTCGGCCCGGTCCACGTCCTGCGCGGCGTCGACCTGAGCGTGTACGCCGGCCAGGTCACCGCGCTCGTCGGCGACAACGGCGCAGGCAAGAGCACCCTGGTCAAGGGGCTCGCCGGCATCTACCCCTATGACTCCGGCGAGTACCTCTTCGAGGGCCAGACCGCGCACGTCACTGATCCCAAGCATGCCAACGCGCTGGGCATCGAGGTCGTGTACCAAGACCTCGCACTGTGCGACAACCTCGACGTGGTGCACAACATGTTCCTGGGTCGCGAGGAGTCCTCCGCGATCGTGCTCGACGAGATCACCATGGAAAAGCGGGCCACGGAGACACTCAAGGGCCTGTCGGTGCGCACGCTCAAGTCGGTGCGCCAGCAGGTGTCCAGCCTGTCCGGCGGCCAGCGCCAGACCGTCGCCATCGCCCGAGCGGTGCTGTGGAACTCCAAGCTCGTCATCCTCGATGAGCCGACGGCCGCACTCGGCGTCGCGCAGACCGAGCAGGTCCTCAATCTCGTGCGACGCCTGGCGGACAACGGCCTCGGCGTCATCTTGATCTCCCACAACATCAACGACGTCATGCAGGTCGCGGACAACATCGCCTGCCTGTACCTCGGGGCGCTGGCCGCGCAGGTATCGGTCAAGGACGTCACCCACAGCAGCGTCGTCGAACTCATTACGACCGGACGCAGCGGCGAGCTCGGACTCAAACCCGAGGCAGCGACTGCGGGAGGTGTCCTGTGAGCACCGAGCAGAAGACCGATGTCGACGTCCCGGCTGCGGGCGATCGAGGCACCATCGGCGAGGCGATGCGCGACTACCTCAACCGGGTGAAGGGTGGCGACGTCGGCTCGATGCCGGCCGTCCTCGGCCTGATCGTCCTGGTGGCGCTGTTCGGCCTGCTCAAGCCGGACACCTTCTTCACCGCGCTCAACTTCGCGAACCTGCTCAACCAGGGCACCGCGATCATCGTCCTCGCGATGGGCCTGGTATTCGTCCTCCTGCTCGGTGAGATCGACCTGTCGGCCGGGTTCGCGGCCGGAACCTGTGCCGCCGTCCTGGCGATCGCCTTGTCCTCGTGGGGCGTTGCGTGGCCCGTCGCGCTGCTCTTGGCGCTGGCCACAGGAACGCTGATCGGCCTGATCATCGGACTGCTCGTCGCGCGGCTGGGAATTCCATCGTTCGTCGTGACCTTGGCCATGTTCTTGGCCCTGCAGGGCGTCATGCTGCTGATCATCGGCGAGGGCGGCACGATCACGCTACGCAGCGACGAGCTCCTCGCGATCATGAACCGCAACATGCCCGTCTGGGCCGGCTGGCTCCTGTGGGCCGTTGTCGTCGTCGGTTACGCGCTGATCACTCTTCGGGCCATCAGCGGCCGCCGCAAGGCCGGACTGGCGAGCACCTCGACGACGGTTTGGGCCGCCAAGGCGATCGCGCTGGCCGTGCTCCTCGGCGTCGGCGTCTACCTACTCAACCTCCAGCGCCAGATCGTCCGACCGGGGAAGACGGCGTGCACCACCAACGACCCGGCCGATCCGGTGGGCTGCATCCCGGTCATCAAGGGCGTTCCGTGGGCGGTCCTGGTCATCCTCGTGCTGCTTGTCGTCTTGACGTTCGTCCTGGGACGCACGGCGTTCGGCCGTCACATCTACGCGGTCGGCGGCAATGCGGAGGCGGCCCGTCGCGCGGGCATCAGCGTGCCGGGAATCAAGATCTTCTGCTTCATGATCTGTTCGACTCTGGCGGCCGTCGCGGGCGTGCTCATCGCCTCGCGTGACAATTCGGTATCACCGACCACCGGTGGCGCGCAGACTCTGCTGTTCGCCGTCGGTGCCGCGGTCATCGGCGGCACGAGCCTGTTCGGCGGGCGTGGCCGGGTGGTCGACGCGATCATCGGCGGACTGGTCGTCGCGGTCATCGCGAACGGCCTGCCGCTGATCACGCAGCAGTCCGGGATCCAGTACGTCGTTACTGGCCTGGTCCTTCTCGTGGCGGCGAGCGTCGACGCGATATCGCGAAAACGCGCGTCCGCGTCGTAGCCGCTTACCCGCAATAGACAAGAGGATCTGCGCGACATGGCTAGTAGGGGTGCGGCGACCCAGGATGACGTGCGCCGCCACAACCTCGCTCGCATGCTGCGCTTCCTGCATGAGGGCGGGGCGAAGAGCCGTTCGGAACTGGTCGCCTTCAGCGGGCTTAACCGCAGCACGGTGGGCGTCCTCGTGTCCGAGTTGGCCGACGTCGGGCTGGTCTATGAGGGAGCCGGGTCTCCAGGTCAGGTTGGCCGCCCTTCCCTTGTCGTGCAGCCGGTGGCGGAGTCGGCGTTCGTGGTGGCCTTCGATATCCGCGTGGAGCGCACGATCGTCGCGGTCGTGGGCCTAGGCGGACGGGTGCTGCTGCGCAAGGAGCAGCGACACCGGCGCTCCAATTACACCGCCGAGGCGGCAGTTCGCAACATCGTGACACTGACCGCGCAGGCACTGGAGTCCGTTGCACCGGGAAGCGCATGGGTCGGCGTCGGCATCGGGGTACCGGGCGTCGTCGATCACGCTGACGGTCGCGTCCGGCTGGCCCCGAACCTCGGCTGGGCCGATGTCGCTCTCGGTGATCTCGTCCGTTCGGCGCTGGCCGAGGAGTTCGGGTCGTGTCCGTCGGTGTTCATCAACAACGACGCGGATCTTGGGGCCATTGCCGAGTTCGCGCGAGGTGTCGGCACGCACAGCCGCAACCTCATCTACGTCTCGGGCGAGGTCGGCATAGGTGGAGGCATCATCATCGACGGCCGCATCATGTCGGGGGCGGGCGGATACGGCGGCGAAGTCGGCCACATGGTCGTCAACCCGGCGGGCGTGCTGTGTCGTTGCGGCGCGACCGGCTGCTGGGAGACCCAGATTGGTCGCGACGCTGTCGTGCAGGGCGCCGGTCTGGGGGGTGAGCAGGTCGAGGTTGCCGATGTGATCGCCGCCGCCGCGGACGGCAACAAGAAGGCTCAGGAGGCCATCGGCGAGGTCGGCAGGTGGCTCGGCATCGGACTGACGAATCTGGTCAACCTGTTCAACCCAGAAGTGATCGTGCTCGGCGGGCACCTTCGGCTGCTCCTTCCGCTCGTCAGCGGCGACGTGCTGCGACAGCTGCACTTCGCGCTGCCGGCGGCACGCGAGCAGGCGCGCGTCGAGGTCCCCTCGCTCAACGGCGACAGCACGCTACTCGGCGCAGCAGAGTCGGCCTTCGACCCGCTGCTTGCCGATCCGATCGGCGAGCTGTCCCGATCGCAGCATGAGGCTGCTTCCTGACGTGACGAATGCGACGACCCGCCAGCTCAGCGTGGGCGACGTCTCCCTGACAATCGACCTGAGCCTCGGGGCACGGGCGACCCGGTGGACGGTGGGTGATCTCTCGCTGCTGACCAGCAATGGCGATGGGCCAGTAGAGGGCGGCATGTATCCGATGGCCCCGTGGGCGGGCCGGCTGCGCGACAACTCGATCGTCGTCGACGGCCGCACCGTTGTCCTTCCCGCAACTCGTGACAACTGGGCGCTGCACGGCACGGTGCTGGCCAGCCCCGTGGAGCTGACCGAGTTCGAGCAGAGTGAGGATCATGCAGTCCTCAGTGCGCGCGCCGTCGATCACGCGGGGTGGCCATGGCCGACTCGGGTGGACGTGAACTGGGACCTGCGTCCGCGTGAGCTGACGACCACGATCACGGTGACCGCGCTCGACTCGTCGTTCCCCGCAGTGGTCGGCTGGCACCCGTGGTTCGCCCGGCACCTCGAGCGGGGAGGTCCGGTCCGATGGGACATGGACGCGAGTGCCATGGCCGAGCGCGGGCCTGACTACCTGCCGACCGGAGCACTGGTTGAGTTCGACCACGACGCGGGCCCGTTCGACGACGCATTCGTCGTGCCCGACGGCCGGGCGACCGTGACCTGGCCCGGAGCACTCAAGGTCGAGATCCAGGCCGATTGCCAGTGGTACGTCGTCTTCGACCAGTTGCCGATCGCCGTGTGCGTCGAGCCCCAGACAGGACCGCCGGATGGCCTCAATCAGGGTCTGGGCCTTCCGATTCCCATGGCCGAGCCGGGACGCCCGGTCGCCCTGGCGACGCGCTGGCTTATGCGCGATGACCCGCAGGGGGATCCAACCTGACGGCCTGGCCAGACGACGCCGAAGCGCGCGCCGCATCGAGCACGCGCAGGTTCGCGATCGCATCGTCGAGCAGCACCGGTGGCGAGCCGAGGCCGCGCACCGCCCGTTCGACCGCGGAGTAGAAGAACGGCCAGTCCCCTAGGTGCAACGGCACTGTCGCGCTGGTCTGGGCGTTCGTCTCGGCGTACTCCACCAGGAGCGCCTCGCTGCCTGCCGGCTCGCGTCCCCACTCCACTCCGGGGGTCGGCAGCAGCCCGGCGACAAGCGCGTTCTCCTGGGTGTCCGCCGCGCTGATGCGCAGGCCGCCGCGTGTTCCGTAGAGCACGAACCGAGGCTCGGCGAACGGGCCGATGAGGCTGACCACGAGCAGGCTCACGGCACCCGAGGCATGGGTGAGTACCAGCGTGGCGTCGTCATCGGTCTCGTCGGGGAATCGCACCGAGCGCGACGACGCGAACACGGACTCGACCGGGCCCATGAGCAGGAGTGCCTGGTCGATCACGTGTGCGCCGAGGTCGTACAGCACGCCGCCCATGTCCGCCGGATCGGTGGACTCGCGCCAGCCGCCCTTGAGAGCGACGCGCATGCGCTCCATGCGCGACTCGAAGCGGTGGACCTCGCCGAGGTCACCCGAGCGCGAGGCAGTCAGAGCAGTGAGGAAGTCGCTGTCCCAGCGACGATTCTGGAACGGGATGAGGAGCCGGTCACTGGCCGTGGCGACGGCGCTAAGGTCCTGCGCCGCGGCAGCCGTGGGTGCCACCGGCTTGTCGAGGACGACGTGCATTCCGGCCCGCAGCGCGGCGGCCGCGAACGGCACGTGCGTGACGTTCGCGGTGCCGATCACCGCGAGGTCGTAGCCCTGGTCCCACGCCTCGTCAGCAGACGCGTAGATCCTCGCGTCTGGGAAAGTCGCACGTGCCTGCGCCTGTCTGTCGGGATTGCTGGTCACGATCGCGTCGACCGACAGGCCGGGGGTTGTCGAGGCCAGTGGTCCGTGGAACACCCGTCCGGCGAGTCCGTAGCCGACAAGGAGGACGGAAACCGGGGGCTGGGCAGTTGCGGTCATGCGGCGAGTAAACCAGCCATCTAGCCGACGGTGCGCGCCGCACGGCCATCCCGGGTAGGTTCGCAAAGGACACCGACCACTGGAGGACACATGCCCTACGCGACTCGAGACCTGACCGACACGGTCGTGGCGATCACCGGCGCGACGGCCGGGATCGGATCGGCCGCGGCAACGCAGCTGGTCGAGGCGGGAGCCCGGGTCGTGCTCGGCGGCAGACGCGAGGAGCGACTGGACGAGGCGGTCGCGCGACTGGGCAGCGATCGTGCCGTGGGCGTCGTCATGGACGTGCAGAGCCCGGAGGACTGCCGGCGCCTCGTCGAGACGGCCGTCACGACATTCGGTCGGATCGACTCGATCGTCCCGAATGCGGGCATCGGGCTGTACGGGTCGATCGTCGATCACAGCGACGACGAGGTCGCGCGGATGATGCACACCAACTACGACGGCACGGTCTGGGCGGTGCGCGCCGCGGTGCCGGCCTTCCTCGCAGCAGGCGGAGGCGACATCGTGATCGTGGCATCGGTCGCCGGCCTGCGCGGTGGGGAGGACGAGGCGGTCTACGCGGGCACGAAGTTCGCGCAGGTCGGCCTCGCCGGCGGCCTGGATCGCGAATTGCGCGAGAAGGGGATTCGCGTCACGGCAGTCTGCCCCGCGGGAGTCGGGACCGAGTTCGCGGTGGGCACCGGTCGCGTCGACGACGATCCGCGATTCGCGGAGTGGCTCACGGCTGACGATGTCGCGCACGCGATCGTCACCGTTCTCCAGCAGCCCCGTTCGGTGCGCACGACGCTGTGGGCCATGTGGTCCATGGGCCAGCAGAGCTAGTGATGGCATGAAGCAGAAGCGGGACGAGGCGCAGGAGCAGATCGCCGACTTGCTGAGAACCGCGCGCTCGTCGCTCGGACTGAGCATGGCCTTCCTGTCGCGCCTGGATGGGACGACACAGCACCTTGAGGTCGTGGAGTCGTCGATTCCCTTCGTCATGAAGGACGGAACGACGCAGGTGCAGGAGACTAGTTTCTGCCAGGCCATTCTCGACAAGCGCCTGCCCGAGGTCATCCCGGATGTCCGCAAGTACCCGGAGGCGATGAGCCTGCCGGCCGCGAAGTTCCCCAGGATTCGCAGTTTCGTGTCAGTGCCAGTCGTGCTGAGCGACGGGTCGCTCTACGGGACCTTCTGCGCGGCCGGCCTGACGGCAGATCGCGAACTGCAGGAACGCGATCGGGCGCTGATGAACGTCCTGGCCAAGGCCGCGGCCCTCATCGTCGAGCCGGGGATGCAGGAGGCCGAGCGCCGGCTGGAGATCGAGACGCGCGTGCTGCCCGTCATCGAGGCGGGTGGCCCGGTGATCCACCTCCAGCCGATTGTCGACCTTGCCACCGGCGAGCGAGTCGGGTTCGAGGCGCTCAGCAGGTTTCCTCGGGAGTGGAATCTTGCGCCCGACGTGGTGTTCGCGCAGGCGCACAGCGTCGGCGTCGGTGCTGCGCTCGAGCTGCTTGCCATCGGCCGCGCTGCGGAAGCGCTCGACTCCGTCACTGGCTACGTGTCGATGAACCTGTCTCCCGCTGTGCTGCTCGAGCCGACGAGCGTGGCGTTTCTGGCGCAGCTGCCGTTGGACCGGGTGGTCCTCGAACTGTCCGAGCACGACCCCGTCGACGACTACGCCCGGCTCGACGAGGTCATCGCTCCGCTTCGGATGGCGGGGATGAGGCTGTCGATCGACGATGTCGGCGCTGGCTTCTCGTCCCTGCGGCACATAGTCCAGACGTCGCCCGATGTCATCAAGCTTGATCGGAGCATCGTTGCCGGCGTCGCGGGCGACCGCATCCTCATGACACTGGTGCGCCTACTCGTCCAGCTCGCGGCCGACTGCGGGTCGGTGTCCGTCGCTGAGGGAATTGAGGACGAGGCCGATGCGGTCACGCTGCGCGAACTGGGGGTCAACTACGGGCAGGGTTGGTACTTCGGCCGTCCCGCGCCCGTGGCAGACCTCGCCGAGATCGCGCCTATCCCCTAGGGTCCGTCCATGCGCAAAGTTGCGGGGATCGTCCTGGTGCTGGCGGCAGTGGCTTCGATGACCGCGGTAGGTTCGACCGCGTCGGCCGTCGCGCCGTCGGCGACATCCGGGGCGTGGGTCGGCAAGGCGACGAACATGGCCGGCGACTTCAACTACGGGGCCGTGAAGTTCACCGTGCGCGGGGACACGGTCCGCGGCTTCATCATCGAGGGCGTCACCACGGACTGCGGCTACATGTCTTTGGTGATGAACCCGATGAAGATAAAGGGCAACAAGATCAGCAGCTTCTACCAGCCCGTCAAGGACGTCGACCAGGCGATCGTGGTCGAGGCGAAGTTCAGCGGAAAAGGCATGAGCGGCACGTTCACTGCCGGCCCCCTGTGCGGCGCCGAGGGAAAGTTCTCCGCCCAACCCAAGTAACCCCCTTTCCCGATTTGAACCGCCTCCCGGGTCAAATCCGACTTTCTGCGGGCTGAATCGGCCCGAACTTCCGATTTGAACCGAACTCGGCTGTGGACAACCGACTGCGACAGCGACCTGTCGTCCACGGTTCTTCCATGGCGCATTTCATGGACGAACTCGTGCGCGAGGCAACGGCTCGGGCAGCGCAGGTCGACTGCGCAGCGGGCGTGCTGCGTAGGCGGGATCTCATTGCGGCGGGAATCTCCGACGAGATCCAAGGCGCAATGCTGCGACGGCGCACTCTGGTGCGCCTCCGGCACGGCATCTACGTCCTCGCCGATCGGTTCAACGAGGCCTCCGAAGCCGAGCGTCATCGGATTCATCTTGCTGCGGCGATCGCGGCCGCCACCGAGCCGACGTGGGTATTCGCCGCCTCCGCAGCGCTTGTTCACGGACTCCCGTTGCCATTCGACGTCCCCGAGCACCTTGAGTTGCTGAGGCAGTCTCGGCAGGACGAGCGGTCTCTCGCCAGGCCTAGTCGGCATCGGATCGTGCTGCCGAGCACGCGGGTGACCACGCACCTCGTCGACGCGGTTGACGTCACGTCCGTCGGGGGTCTTCCGGTTGTGAGCGCGCCCTTGGCTGCGCTGTCGGCCGCTCGTGGAGTTTCTCATCGCCGTCAGGTCGCGCTGTTCGATGCGGTGCTCTGGAACGGCGCAGGCAGCCGCGACGATCTGCTGCGCCTCAGCGAGGAGTGGCGGTCGAGGGGAGGCAAGGCTGAGTTGGATGCGGCAATCGAGCGTGCGCGCCCCGGCGCCCAGACCGTGCTCGAGACCTTGTCGAGGCTGATCCTCGTCGACCAGGGACTCCCGGAGCCGCAGCTGCAGATGGCCTTTCACGATCGTGGCGGACTCATCGGCTACGTCGACATGTGCTGGCCGGATTGGCACGTGATTGGTGAGGCCGACGGGCGGGTCAAGTACGAAAGCCGCGACGACCTCGTGCGCGAGAAGCTCCGGGAGGATCGGCTGCGCGCTCTGGGGTTCCGGGTCGTGCGTTGGATGTGGGACGACATTCACCAGCGGCCCGAAGCTGTCGCCGAGGCAATCCGCAGAGCGCGGCGGCTGGCGGCCTAGCGGGGCGGTTCAATTCGAGGTTCGACCGCCCAGAACGGCTCGGAAACCGGGATTTGACCCGGGAGGCGGTTCAATTCGGGGGTTCGGACCAGCGCGGGGAGGTCGATCGCGGGGGGTACAGGCGCTGCGGCCAGACGACCATGCGCGGCTCACCGCGCAGGTTCGCGGCGTGTGCGCTGCGCAGCGCGTGCGGGATCTGGGCCACGTCACTGACCGTCTCGACCGCAATCCCGAACGCGGAGCCGAGGTCGGTCCAGTCGGGGGTGAGCAGGTCGACTCCGCGCACCGGGTGGCCGAATGTCTGCTGGTCGAAGCGCAGCATTCCGTAGCCTCCGTCGTCCACCACGAGCAGCGTGATGGGCAGCGATTCCTGCGCGTAGGTCGCCAGTTCCCCTAGCGCGAACATCGGCCCGCCGTCACCGCAGACCGCGAGAGTTGCCAGGCCCAGCGATGCGGGACCGATCGCTGCCGGGAGCGCGTAACCCAGCGTGCCCCAGCCCACGGGGTACTGCAGGCGACGCGGCCGAGGCTGGCTGCTGTAGCCGCCGTACCAGTAGCCGGCGACCGCCATGTCGCATACGACGACGCCGTCCGCGGGCCAGTTGGAGTCGATCGCGGTGACCAGGTCCATGGCCGATTCGGTACGCGGGTCGGCGAGGAGTCGCTGGACGATCCCCTCGCGGATGTGGCCCGCCGGCAGCCAGGCGTCTCGCGAGTGGACTGCGAGATCGTCGAGCGCCTCCTCAAGGACGGACAGGGCCGGACCGAGATCGGCGGCGATCAGGCAGTCGAGGTCGACGGTCTGCTCGATCGACGACCCCAGGGTGATCGCGGCGCGTCGAGGCGGCAGAGGAAGGCGCCAGTTCATCGTGTTCATGCCGTCGAACGACGACCCGAGAATGAGGATGAGATCGGCGTCCGCGACGATCTGGCCGACCTCCGGTTCGTGCACCGGCATGTCGACCAGCAGGGGGTCTCCCGCCATCAGTCCGCGTCCCGCGAAGCTCGTCAGGACGGGTGCGCCGAGGCGATGCGCCAGGGCGGAGGCCGCGTCCTCGGCGTCGGCGGCGACGACGCCTCCGCCCAGCCAGAGCACGACGCGTGGCGATGCGGCGATCAGTTCGGCGAGCTCGCCGACTCGGTGCGCATCCGCGGTCGGGGACGGCAGGCGGGGGATGTGGGGGATCGCTGCCGTCCACGTCTCGGCCAGGACGTCGGAGGGGATGCCGACGTAACTCGCGACGGGCGGCGGACCCCAGGCGTCGCGCAGGGCGAGCACCGTCGAGGCCATCGCCTCCTGACGGGTCCGCGCGGTGCGCGCGGGAGCGCCGAAGGCGGCGAACATCGCGCCCTGATCGGCCATCTCGTGAAGCAGGCCACGCGGTCCCGCCGAGGACGACAGCGCGTGGCTGGGCTCGCTCGCGATCACCATGACGGGCGAGCCGCTGATGAAGGCCTCGCCGAAGGCGCCGAGAATGTTCGCCGCACCGGGGCCGCTGGTCAGGAGTGCCAAAGCCGGCTGGCCTGACGCGCGGTAGAGGCCGTCGGCGGCGTAGCCGGCCGCCTGCTCGTGCCGGACGCCGACGATCGGCAGGCCCACCTCGGTATCCCAGAACGGCAGGTTGTGAACGCCGGGAACGCCGAAGGCCCGAGTCACGCCGTGCCGCGAAAGCAGTTCCAAGATTGCCGAGGCGACCGACGGACTGGTCATGCTCGAGACTCGAACATCCCCAGCACGGCGGCCACGCCCAGCACGCTTCGCGGCGCGTAGGCGGTACGCCACAGGCCGCCGTGGTTGGCCGCCTGCGCGAAGAGGTCCATCGGGTTGTCGAGGACGGTTGCAGGGTTCGCGGCAGCAGCGGGATTGCGAAGGTCGTGCACGAGCAGTGCGGCCATCAGCGTCGTCGACGTCGCGGGCTCGAAGACCTCGACGCCGAATCGGCCGGCCCCGGCGTACGCAGCAGCGAGGGCGCGGTTCTTGACGACTGACTGCGTCCGGGTCGCCGGCGCGAGATTGAGCGAGACGGGCGTGCCCGTGGATCGGGCCACCAGTGCGCGCCACCGCTGCAGCCGCTTGGCCAGCGCATAGTTCGGACCCTGCTGCGAGACCAAGGAGTCGTTGATTCCGTAGGGCTTCCCGTCGTCAGTGACACTGTCCTCGGGGTAGTTCGGCTCGAACTGCTTGAGCAGTCGAAGCGGGGACTGGAGCAGTCCGCTGAATCCCCGCGACTGCCAGCGAAGGCGCGACTGCATCACTGCCTCCATCGGCACCATGAACACGTCGGTCGGTGTGGCGAGGTACGCGAGGGTGATGTCCTGCCGCCGGGAGAGCAGATCGACGACGATCGCATCGGCGGCCATCGACAGCAGGACATGCATCGCGCCGTCGGCGTACGCGTAGGTGCCCAGGACGAATGGCTGCTCGGTCTCGCCGAGCCAGGTTCCCAGCTCGGGCGTCTGGCGCAGGAGATCGGCGCCCGCACTGGCGGCGACTGTCGCGTCGTCGTCGGGATGGACGGGTCCGCCGATGACGAAGGGAGGTGCCCCATGGTCGTTCAGGGCGATCGGGATCCGCAGCGATCCCGCGGTATTGCGCGTGGTGGCGATCAGTCGCTCCCACACTGCTGGCCTGGGCAGGTCGACTGCATGGACGCGCGCGCCCCACCGCAGCAGTGATCGCGTCGGTCCCATCTCCGCACCGGCGCCGAGGATCGCGATGTCGACGTCATGCAGGTCGAGCCAGTCCGGGTTGTCGAGGAGCAGGTGCAGGGCCGATCCGAAGCCGGGCTCGGCAATCCCGGCAGCAACCCAGGTGTCGATCTGCCGGCGCAGGTCGTCGCCGAAGATCCGGCGGCCCTGGTAGGGAAGCGACAGGTCGGCCTCGCGGGGGATCAGTCCCTGGACGGTGACGGAACCGAACCGCGGCTGGCGGTGGCGCGCCATTGCCTCGCTCAGCGACGTCTGCTCGTTCGCCCTGACGAAGGTAAAGCGCCGATGGGCGGAGTCCAGGCCGTCTGCGGAGATCGTCGTCGCGGCCTCGGGGTTGGCGGCCGCCGCTTGCACGATGTCGCGCAGCGGACGGATGTAGCCGGTGCGCCAGTCGGAGGTGTGCTCGATGCGTGCGGCCAGTTGCGGGTCGACGCGCCGGGCGGCATCGGCGAATACGGCTCTGCCGGTGCCTGTGGTGCTGCGTCGGCCGTCGCCACCCTCGGGAAATGACACGCCATCCTTGCTGGAGCGTGCCGCGTCAGTCACGTTCGGAGGATAGCCAATCGGATTTCAGCGGTTCGCATGGACGGCGTCGCCGATCTCCGCCGCTACCGCGAGAGTGACCCGCACGTCCTCCTCGGTCGTGCGGAAGTTCGTGAAGCATGGTCGCAGCCAGATCGCGTCATCGATGACCGCGGGTGAGATGTACACGCGACCATCACTCTGCATCGCGCTACACAGGGCTTCGTTGTGCGCACTGATGTCCGGGCAGCCGGGAGGGGCGTGCCTGATCGGAACGATCGACAGCTGCGGGCGCGCCGGGAGAGTCTGGAAGTCCGGGTGATCCGTCGCGAGGTCGTAGAGCAGTTGTGCCTGCCGGAGGTTCTCGCCGATCGCCTCGCGAAATGCCTGGGCTCCATGCACGCGCAGCGCAAGCCACAGCTTGAGCGCCCGCAGCGGTCGTGAGTACTCCAAGGTGACGTCGACGGCATTGAGCGCGTCGTCATCGTGTGGAATGTAGGCCTCATTGTGTGAGAACGCCGTGGCCAGGTCCGCTGTGCGTCGAACGAGAACGGCACTGCAGGCCTTCGGGACGAACATCCACTTGTGCGCGTCGACGCTGAGGGAGTCGACGCGGTCAAGTCCGCGGAACAGGTGGGCGGAGGCGACCGCCGCGGCGGCCGGGAGTCCATACGCACCGTCAACGTGCAACCACACGCCGCGCGGCTCGCACACGTCCGCGATCGCATCGATCGGGTCGACCGCGCCGGTGAGGGTTGTCCCGGTGGTCGCCACGACCGCGATCGGAGTGATGCCCGACGCGATGTCGTCGTCGAGCATCCTGGCGAGGGCGAGCGCGGACATGCGTCGATCGCGGTCTATCGGAATGGGGCGGACGTGATCTCGGCCTATTCCGAGCAACTCGGCGGCCCTGGTGACCGAGTAATGCGCCTCTGCGGAGCAGTACAGCGCGACGCGATGACCTCCCATGCCCGTGGCACGCGTACCCGGAAGGGCTCGCTCCCGCGCGGCCGCGAGCGCGGTGATGTTGCTGATCGTGCCTCCGCTGGTGAACGAGCCTGCGGTCGCGGGGAACCCGAGGAAGTCGGCGAGCCAGCCGATTGCCTGGTTCTCCAGCAGCGTTGCAGCGCGTGCGTCGAGGGCGAGGTTGATGTCGTAGGAATGGGCAAGCAGATCCGCGAGGGCACCGATCTCCAAGCCGCTCGAGCCTATGTACGCGAGGTAGCGCGGACGCGACTGCGCGAGCGATGCGTCGAGCACGTCGGCTGCCGCGTCGAGGTCACTGATGACGTCACCGGGCTCCTCGGGAAGCGGCTCGGTGAGCATCGCCTGCAGCTGATCCGACGGCACGGTCTCGACGTCGCGAGCCTCGTCGAATCCGTGCCATGCGCGAGCGACGAGCCGCGCTGCGTGCTCGAGCGCGGGCGCGCGCTGGTCGCCTAGGGACAGCGACCGCTGTGGTGATGTGTTGTCGGTCATCGCGGCGGTACTCCCATGAACAGCACGCTCATCGACACGAGCGCGAGTGCGGTCGTGGCACAGGCCGCGGTGAACGCGGGTGCCGCCTGAATAGTGCGCGACCCAGACGCCATGTCGTGCCGGGCGCGTGCAAGCGAGCGGCTCGTGACCACTCCGTTCGTCAGCAGCAGCCCGACACTGACCGCGAGGATCGGGACAATGACCCACTGCGGGGCGTCCACGAGAGCGGCGCGAACCCCGATGAGACCGACTACGGCCGCGAAGGCGATGAGCGTGCGGCTCCAGGCCAGGCTCGTGCGCTCGGCATCGGTGGACGCGGGTCGGTCGATGCTCATAGCGCGAGGATCACGGCGACGATGGCGACGGCAGCCATGAGGCTGACACCGACGGCGAGCGCCGGGCCCATGCGCGGGGAGGGTATGCCCCGTCGATCGCGCAGCGCTCGCTCGACGGCCAGCCAACGCAGCCAACTCGCTGCCGCGATCGCGCCACCGATCACGATGAGGCCGGCGGAGAGGAACACCGCGAGGCCTCGATCGAGCTGCGTCGACACGAACGTCGCCACGCCGACACCCAGCGCGATGAGTCCGAGTGACGTGCGAATCCACGCAAGGAAGGTGCGCTCGTTCGCGAGTGACAGGTTCGGGTCGGGATCCGTGCCGCCGGGGAGGATGCGCTGGGTCCAGTCGGATCGCTCGTCGTCGGATCGCTCTGCAGGCTCAGGCGGCATGGGCACGCTCCATCAGCTGCTTGCGGTACGGACCGAGGTCCTGCGTTCGATCGATTCCCACCACACCGACCAGTCCTGAGTCATCGTGGTACTCCACGATGCACGGCCCGTCGACGCCACCGTCCTCGAGCTCGATGCGCGTGGCGATCCCCGGCATGCCGAAGGATTGCAGCTTGTACTCGTACTGGTCGGACCAGAAGGACGGCATTCCGGCGAATGGCTCAGCAGGCGGTGACTCGTCGGCGAGGAGGCGCGCCAGGGTCTGCCCTGCTCGGCGCCCGGTCTCGGTCGGCATGTTCCAGTGCTCGATGCGCCGGGCCGGGCCGGGGAACAGGGCGTTCGGGTGCCGGGCGATGTCGCCCACGGCCACGACGGGCGCCGAGTCGGTGACCAGCCGCATGCCCGAGTCCACGATCACGCCGTCGGTGAGGTCAAGGTTGTTTCCCTCGAGCCACTGCACATTGGCGACCGAGCCGACGGCCTCGATGACCAGCGACGCGGGCAGTTCGGTCCCGTCGCTCAGCGAGATCGACTCGACGCGATCGTCGCCGTTGAATGACGTGATGGTTCGACCGAGGTGGAACTGAACCCCGTGCGCCTCGTGCCGTCGTCGCATGGCGGCACCGAGCTCCGCGCCCAGCGGCCGGACCATCGGCTCCTCATCCAACGCGACGATCGTCGCGTCGGCGCCGAGTTTTCGGCACGTCGCGGCGGTCTCGCACCCGATGAACCCGGCTCCCATGATGACGACCCGGGCGCCCGGGGAGAGTTCACGTCGCACGCTGTCCGCGTCGTCCGCGGTCCGCAGCACGTGTCGACCGAGGGACGGACCGGGTATCGGCAGCCGACGCGGTCGGATTCCGGTTGCGATTACAAGACCGTCATACGACAGGACGCTGCCGTCCGCGAGAGTTACGGTGTTGGCGGATAGGTCGGATGCCACCGCACTGGACCCCAGCAGCCACGTGACATCGTCGACCGACGCCTTGCGCCGGAATGCGAGGCCTTCCACGTCGACGCCGCCGGCCAGCGCCTCCTTGGACAGGGGCGGCCGGTTGTACGGCAGGTGCGGCTCGTCACCGATGACCGTGATCGGTCCGGCATACCCGGCTCCGCGAAGGGACTCTGCTGTGCGCAGGCCGCCGAGACCCGCGCCGACGATGACGACGCCGCTCATTCGTGGATGCTATTCGACCGTGATCGCCTGCATGGGGCAGACGTCGGCCGCGCTCTCGATGTCCTCGCGCCGACTCTCGTCGGCCTCGGCGGCATGGACGAGCTTGCCATCGTCGTCGAGATGGAACACGTCCTCCGCTTCGAAGCAGCACTGGCCGTAGTGCTGGCACTTGTCCATGTCGACGATCACCTTGACCATTGCTATTTCTCCTCATCCGAGCTGACGGTCGACGGGTACAAGTCCTTGGACGGTGTCCGGATCCCGCGGAACTCCCAGTCCCCGCCCTGGGCGGTCGAGATGACCTCTTCGCTCTCCGTGGGCTGCGCGCCGACATCGCTGCGGATGGGGGTGGGTCCCTCCACGATGGTATTGAGAAGACGACCAAGTCCCTCGACCTCGACCTCGACGACGTCGCCGGGGTAGACGGTGCGTGAGTTCGCCGGGGTTCCGGAGAAGAGCATGTCGCCTGGGACGAGCGTGATGGTCCGGGCGATGTCCGCGACCAGGTAGTGCATGTCCCATTCCATCTCGTCCGTCGAGCCGTCCTGCTTGACCTCGCCGTTGACGTACGTGCGGATCTGCTTGCCGCGGAAGTCCCAGTCGGTGACCAGGCCGGGGCCGACGGGGGCGAGCGTGTCCGCACCCTTGACCCGAAGCATCGAGCCTGCGTCGGTGTCGCGGAAGTCGTGGAGGCCGTAGTCGTTCCCGACCGAGTACCCCGCGATGTAGTCGGCAGCCTCGTCGGGCGAGATGTTGCGGCAGGTCCGGCCAATGACGATGACGATCTCGCCCTCGTAGTTGAGCCACTTGCACCGCTGCGGACGCACGACAGCTCCGCGATGTGAGTTGAGCGCGGTGATCGGCTTGTGGAAGTAGGTCGGAGCCGCGGGCAGTTTCGTCATGAACTCACGGGTGCGCGACTCGTAGTTCAGGTGCACCGCGATGATCTTCGTCGGCTCGGCAGGTGGCAGGTGGATGGCGTCATCGATGGCGATCGTCCTCCCGTCGGGCGAGACGAGCTCGTCGTCATGGCGAGTCATCAGGACGGGAGAGCCATCGAGGAGAACGCGGCGGACCTCGGTCACGCTGCCGCCTCTGGTCGCGTCCAGCCGGAATCAGGTCGGTCGAACCACACGTGGACCTGGCTCGTGCCGATCGAGTTCTCGTAGTCGCCATACTGCACGCCGGGCGCAGCGAAGTCCTGCTCGCCGAGAGCCGCAGCCATCATGAGGTAATGGGCGAACTTGCCTTCGGGCCGGACCTTGAGGAACTCGGGCATCGTGCGAAGTACCTCGTCGTGACGGCCCTCGCGGAACCAGCCGAGTCGCTCCTGGTCGGCGTCGAATGCCTCACGGCTGAAGATGTGCGACGGGTCGCTCGCCTCGTGGTTGCGCAGCTCGCGCAGCGAGTAGAAAGTGTGCGACATCGACCCGGTCGCGATGATGATGACCTTGCGATCGGTCTCACGGATGGCCGCACCGAGCGCGCGTCCGGCGCGCAGGTAGTCCTCGGTGTCGGCGGTCTGGCACACGCTCATCGAGATCCACTGCTTGTCGTTGCCCTTGCCCAGGTAGCTCCAGATATTTAGCGAGGGGTAGTACATGGGCAGGTACTGGTCGTCGATGGCAGTGATCCAGGTCCCAGCCGCCTCAGCCTGCGCGGCGATGTTGTGCGCGAGCTCGGGATCGCCGCGCCAGTCGTAGGGGATCCGGCACATGCCGCGCGGAAGTTCCTCGGCCGTGAACAGTCCGGCGCGGCGATCCTGGGCAGTGACGACGAACTCGACGGTCGTGAACCAGTGCGAGTCGAGCACGACGACGGTGTCGTAATCGAGCACGTCGAACTTCTCCGCGCGCAGTTGCCGAAGCGCGGGGACGAGCGAGATGTCCTTGCCGTTGTTGAGCTCCATGCGGGTCTCGAGCGGCAGCATGATCGTCGGGACATGCGAGAGCAATCCGGCACCCACTACTTCGCCCATGTCATCACTCCTTAGTCCAGCCGTTCGGTGCGTACACAGTGTTCTTCACGTCGGCGTAGAAGTCGAAGGACCAGATCCCGCCCTCGCGACCGATGCCCGACTTCTTCGAGCCGCCGAAGGGCGCGGCGAGGTCGCGGACGAAGAAGCAGTTGACCCAGATCGTTCCGGCGACGAGGTCCTTGGTGAAGCGCTCGGCGCGCTTCCTGCTTCCGGTGACGACGACGGCCGCGAGGCCGAACTCAGTCCCGTTCGCCAGTGCCAGACCATCATCGTCGGTAGCGAAGGTCTGCATCGTGAGTACCGGGCCGAAGACCTCCTGCGTGAGGATCTCGCTGCCCGGATCCGCATCGCGGATCAGGGTCGGCTCGAAGTAGTGCGGACCGAGTTCGGGATTCGTGCTGCCCCCGTAGACCACTGTCGCGCCTTCGGCCTGCGCCCTGTCGACGAATCCCTGCACCCGGTCGACGTGCGCGAGGTGGATGCTCGGCCCGATCTGGGTGTCCTCGTCGCGCGGGTCACCCTGCCGGATCTGTGCCGCCCGCTCGACGAACCGTGCCGCGAAGGCGTCGGCAATTCCCTCCTGGACGAGCAGTCGAGTGCCGGCCAGGCAGACCTGGCCCGCGTTGTCGTACTGCTCGACGGCCAGGTCCACGGCGAGATCCAGGTCGGCGTCGTCGAGGATCACCGTCGGAGACTTGCCCCCGAGCTCGAACGAGCATGGCGTGAGATTGTCCGCGGCCGCTCGCGCGATCACCTTGGCGGTCGGTACCGACCCGGTGAAGCAGATGCGTGCCACGTCGGGGTTCGACGTGAGTGGCGCGCCTGCCTCGACACCGAGGCCCTGCACGACGTTGAACACCCCCGCGGGAAGGCCGGCCTCGTGCGCCAGTTCCGCGAAGTAGGAGGCGGTGAGCGGTGCCCACTCCGGTGGCTTGAGGACCACGGTGTCGCCGGACGCGAGAGCCGGCCCGATGCGCCAGGTCGCGAGCATGAGTGGCGCATTCCACGGCGTGATGACGACGACGACTCCGGACGGGTCCCACGTGATGTGGTTGGTGTGGCCGCGGGTCTCGAAGTCCGGATGTGCGAGCTTGTCGATCGCGAAGTCGGCGAAGAAGCGCAGGTTCATGACTACGCGGGGCATGACCCCGCGGCGGTGGGAGCGAAGCAGGGATCCGTTGTCCGCGGTCTCGAGCTGGGCGAGCTCCTCGATGTGCGCCTCGACGTTGTCCGCGACACGGTGGATGATCGCGCCGCGTTCAGCAGGCGACAGTCGCGACCATGCGGGGAAGGCGGTCTTGGCCGCTGCGACGGCGGCGTTTGCCTCATCCGCTCCGCCGCGGTGGACCTGCGCGATCTCGGTGCCGTCAATCGGGCTGATGGTCGCAAATGTCGTGGGTGACCCGACTCTCTGGCCGCCGATCCAGTGGCGGGTGTCGACCTCGACGCCTGCGACTATCGACATCGGTACCTCCGTGGCCTGGACTTCCTAGGTCGTTCGGACCCTAACGGATATTCTGCGCTACGTCACGCCATTGTGCCCCGTCCCGTGGAGGACAGATGTCCCGACCGCGCATAGCCGTCCTGGGTCGATTCACGGAGCGTGCCAGCGCCCTTCGCTACCGCGGAATCGTGTCATCGCTGGCGCTGATGGACATCGTCTGGGCGGCAGGAGGCGATCCCGTCACCCTCCGTCCCGGGACCGATCCCGACGCACTCGACTGGGCAGCGCGGCTGACGGGATTCGCAGGAGTGCTGCTACCTGGTGGGGGCGACGTGCATCCCGACCGCTACGGCGGCGACAGCACCAACGACGCCGTGTACGACGTCGATCTCGTGCAGGACGAGGCGGACTTCTCGCTGGCTCGCGACTGCCTCGCGAACGCGGTCCCGATGCTCGCGGTGTGCCGCGGCATGCACGTGCTCAACGTGGTCCTCGGCGGCACGCTGGTCGTCGACATGCCGGCGAACCACCGGCATGCGGTGCAGCGAATCGCCGTGCAGAAGGGAGGGGACCGTCTCGGCATCCTTGAGCCGACGATCGAGATCTCCTGCTACCACCATCAGGCAATCGACCGCCTCGGCGATCGAATGACCGTTGTCGCATGCTCGGACGACGCGACGATCGAGGCCGTGGTCGTCGACGCTGCTGCGTGGACAGCCGGAGTTCAGTGGCATCCTGAGGACACGTGGACCGAGGACGATCAGCAGGTCCAGCTCGTGCGCACGTTCATCGAGAACTGCGCCTAGTCACCAGGTGACATGCAACTGTGCGGGGGCGCGGAACTCCCAGCCGCGGAACGCGACATCGTGGATCGGGTCAAGGGCTAGTTCCGGCATCGCGTCGACGAGGGTCTGCAGGCCGACTCGCTCCTGACCACGCGCGAAGGCGTGGCCCGCGCAGAAGTGCGGCCCGAACCCGAAAGCAGCGTTCGGCCGTCGCTCTCGGGTGATGTCGAAGTCATCAGGGTCGGACCACAGCGACTCGTCGCGGCACGCGCTCGCGACAACCGCTCCCACCGGCGATCCGGCAGGGATGAGCGCGCCGCCGAGCTCGGTGTCGGCCACCGCCTGGCGGGTCTGGGTGCCGATAGGGGCTACCCATCGCAGCCCCTCATGGACCGCGTCGTCCCACCGTCCCGGATCGCCGCGAACAAGGTCCAGCTGCTCGCGGTTCGTCAGCAGGCCGACCAGGCACGAGCCCGCACCGTGCCCTGGCTCCTGCATTCCGCCGAGGATGATCACCTTCAGGGTCGGCATCACCTCGTCAACGGTCCGCGGGTCGTCCTCGGGGCGCCCGGTGGTGAGCATGTGCGCGATCGTCGAGTCGTCAGGGTTCCACCGCAATGACTCCATGAGGGGGCGCAGCTCAGCGTCGATCTGCGCGGCCGTCTCGTCGTTCGCGCGCTGCTTGCCTGGATCGCGCTCGAAGTTCGTTGCTCCCATGGCCAGTCCGTGGAACCAGGACTGGAGTGTCTGGGCTGGCAGGTGGCCGAGCCCGAGGACGGCACCGAGGCTCAGCACCGAGATGGGCTCGAAGTACTCGCTCATCAACTCGGCGCGGCGGCCTGGCCTAGCGAGCAGTCGTTGCAGGCAGGCGTCAGCGATCGGCTGCACGAGGTCGTCGATATAGGTGCTGACGTGGCGTGGGCGGTACTTGCGGTCGAGGCTGCGGCGCTTGTCGAGGTGAGGCTCGCCGTCGACTGTGAGAATAGACGGTCCGCCGAAGGACAGGTCGAGGGGTGATCCGTCGACCGTTGCGGTGAACAGGTCCTGACGCGTCGTGACGGTCTCGACGTCGGCCGCGCGGGTGACCAGCCACAGATTCACGGCCGGCACCCATGCGACCGGCTCCTCGGCGCGCAGGCGTCGGTAGACGTCGTACGGGTCCGCGTCGAGCTGCTCGACGGTGATGCTGTCCGCGAAGGCACCCATCAGCGTCGCCGGCTCAGCGGGGCTCGGTGACGGTAAGGGTCAGTGTGCGCAGCGCGTCGGCCGCCTGCGTGCGCTGCGCGACCGGGATTCCGGACACGACGACGCGCTCCTGCTCATTGAACTCCGGGAACAGCTTCTTCATCAGACGACGTCCCGCCGGTGTCATGCGGACCAGCACGAGTCGGCCGTCCTCGGGGCTGCGCTCACGGGCGAGCAACCCGCGTCCCTCCAGCGTGGAGAGCACTCCGGAGAGCGTGGCCTTGGAGAACCCGCCCTCCTCCGCGATGACTCGCGTCTCGACCTTCTCCCAGATCCACGTGACCCACAGCACGACGAACGCGGTCCACGTCAGATCGTGGGGGCGCAGCACGGTTCCCTCGAGATGGTTGCGGACGGCGTTGGCTGCCCGGAACAGGTTCGACGCAACCGCCATCGCCTCGAAGTCCAGATCCATGCCCGCGAGGCGCGACTCGACGGCCCGTTCGGTCTCCGCCAGCGTGTGCGGACCAGCCATCGGACTCCTTCGATCGGGGTGTGGCGACAACCTACGCGAAGTCTGCCAAAGGTATCCATCCACGGCACCGTGCATTACAGTCTGCGTGATAGTTCGGGCCCAAACGATCTACCGACCGGCGACGCCTCGGAGGAGCCATGAGCACGACGACAGATGTGTCCCTCGCCGACCTCGATCTCTTCGCCAACGGCGCGCCGTGGGCCGTCTTCGAGGACCTTCGCCGGAACTCGCCCATTCACTGGAATGTCGAGCCGGAACCTAACTCCGGCTTCTGGTCTGTGACCAGGTATCACGACATCGTCGACGTGCTCCGCAACACCGAGGTCTTCTCGAGCCAGCTCGGGACGGCGAACCTCGAGGAGCTCGACGCGCGCCAGATGGAGATCCGTCGATCGATGCTCGAGACCGACGGGCCTCGCCATCGCGCGCTACGCAAGATGCTGCAGCCGGAGTTCACTCCGCGCGCCATCTCCGGATACGAGACCTTCCTTCGCGGCATCACCGCATCGACCCTCGACCGCGCGCTCGCGAAGCCCGAGTTCGACTTCGTCGCGGATGTCGCTGCCGACTTCCCGATCCGCGTGCTCGCTCAGTTGCTCGACGTTCCCGAGTCCGACATCCCGCAGCTCATCAAGTGGGGCAATCGCATGGTCGGCAACACCGACCCCGAGCATGCCGACGTCCTCGCCGACAGCCCCGAGAGCGAGCAGTACCGCGACCTGCCCTTCCGCTCGCCGGCAGCGCTCGAGGTCTTCAAGTACGGGTACGAGCTCGCGTGGAATCGGCGCGGCGGGGACGGCAAGGACCTCGTCTCGATCGTGCTCAACACCCCGCCGTCCGACGGCGTCCCGATCGATGCGCGGGACTTCCGCAACTACTTCCTGCTGCTCGTCGTGGCGGGAAACGAGACCACGAGGCACTCGATCACGCACACCATGAACAACCTCATGGCGAACCCGGATGCAGTGGCGCTGCTGCGCAGCCAGCCGGAACTGGTCCCATGGGCGGTCGAGGAGTTCCTGCGCTTCGCCAGCCCCGTGCATCACTTCCGCAGGACCGCGACCCAGGACATCGTCATGCAGGGCCAGGAGATCAAGGCTGGCGACAAGGTCGTCGTGTGGTTCGGCTCCGGCAATCGAGACGACGCGGTATTCGTCGATCCATACCGGTTCGACGTCACGCGCAAGCCCAACGAGCACATGTCCTTCGGCCGTGGCGGACCGCACATGTGCCTGGGTAACGCCCTGGCCCGCCTGGAGATCCAGATCATGTTCGAGGAGCTCCTCGCCCGCGACGTGGACCTGGTGCCCAACGGGGAGCCGGAGTACCTACGCTCCAACTTCGTGCACGGCTTCAAGCGCCTGCCCGTCCGCCGCGCCTCCTGACCCACCCGCTTCCCGAATTGAACCGCCTCCCGGGTCAAATCCGGCTTCTGGGTGCCTGAACGCCCACGAAACCCCGATTTGACCCGGGAGGCGGTTCAAATCTGGGGGAAGGCGACCTGATCGAGGAAGGCGTCGACGAGGGAGTGGGCGCGCTGGCGGGCGGCCTCGCCCTCGGCCTCGGTGTGTCGTTGCAGGACGTCAGGGTCCTGCCCGTCAGCCACGACGAGCTCTCGTCCGTCCAGCTCGAGCCAGCCGTGCAGCGTCGACGCCGTGAGCTCGGGGTGGAACTGCACGGCCAGGTTCCTGCGGATGACGAAGGCCTGTGACGCGTGCGAGTTGCGGGCGACCTCGCGGGCGCCGGGGGGAACCTGCCACCGGTCGTAGTGGAACTCGAACCACGGTCCCTGGCCGACCAGCTCGGGATCGTCCGACCAGATAGCCGTCCACCCGATCTCCGCGACTGGTGCGCGCGAGACGGTTCCGCCGTGCGCTCTGGCCAGCAGCTGGCCCCCGAAGCAAATGCCGAACACGGGAACGTTGAGCGCATCGGCATCCCTGAGCCAGTCGATCTCGGGCAGGAGCCACGCGCCGATCTTGTCGTCGTCCCATGCACCCCACGGCGCGCCCATCGGCACGATCACGTCGAAGTCGCGGGGATCGGGAAACGCGTGCGGCACGTTGGGCGCCCGGAAGTCCTCAGGCGCCACGACCACTCTCTCAACCACCTCGTAGCCGCGCTGCTCGAACCGCTCGGCGACCGGCCCCGGCGGGCTCACGTGATCATGCTGGAGGAACAGTGCTCGCACGAGGATCCCTTCCGACAACAGGGCGACATGGTGTGTGATTGGCTCTAGTATCCGCATGGATCGTTGGGAGCCTAACGATTATTTCGGGTCACGGTACTGCCCCAGGCCGCACAGCGAAAGGCATGGAATGCATAGCGATCTTGCGGATGTCCGACGTGAGCTGGGCACCCTCGACATCGATGTCCTCCGACTGATCTGGCCCGACGTCCTGGGCATGGCGCGGTCGAAGGACATCCCGGTCTCTCAGCTTGAGCGTGCCGCGGGACATGGACCTACCTTCTGCCAGGCGACGTGGACCACGACCACCCGCGGCGACGTGCTCGATGGTCATGGCAGCCTGCAGGACGGACTGTCGGACATGGTGTCGCGCCTGGATGCGTCCACCATCCGCCCGATCCCGTGGGTGCCGGGTGTCGCGTACGGCATTGCCGACATAGACGAGCCCGATGGCTCGCCGAACATGATCTCCCCGCGCACGCTGCTTCGTCGGGTCATCGCGGAGTACAAGCTGCTCGGCCTGATTCCCATCGTCGGACCGGAACTGGAGTTCTATCTCGCGCACCGGCCGAATGGCACGTGGGAGCGGGTGCTGAACAAGACCGGCCGTGTCTACTCGACCGGCTCGCTGGTCGATCCCGACGGAACCTTCCTGCACCTGCTGCGCATGGTGGACCGGCTCGGCATCGGGGCCTTCGCGGCGAATCATGAGTTCTGCCCGTCGCAGTACGAGATCAACCTGTGGCACGGCGAGGCGCTCGACGCGGCGGACCGAACCTTCCTGCTCAAGACGGCGGTGAAGGACATCTGCGCGAGCCGGGGCGTGATGGGCACGTTCCTGGGCAAGCCCTGGAGCGACGAGGGCGGCAGCGGCTTCCACCTGCACCTGTCCGTGACCGACGTCCAGGGCAGCCAGATGATGGACGAGGCAGACGGCAGCCTGTCGCTGATCTCGCAGCGGATGATGGCGGGCATTCTCGAGCACGCGCCCGCGCTGGTCGCCGTGTGCAATCCGACCGTGAACGCCTACAAGCGACTCGGTCCCGACACGATGGCGCCCTACCGGTCGAACTGGGGCTACGACAATCGCACGACCTTCGTGCGGATCCCGCCGGAACGGGGAGCCGGCGGTCGCTTGGAAGTGCGTGTCGGCGACGGCGCTGCCAACCCCTACGTCGTGATCGCGGTGGTCCTCGCCGCGGCTCTCGACGGACTGCGCAGGCAGCTGGAATGCCCGCCCGCATCCGAGGGCTGGGCGTACACAGACGAGTCCCGCCCCGTGCTGCCGATGACGCTCGGCGCCGCACTGGACGAGCTCAAGGCCGACGCCTTCTTGATGGACATCATCGGTGCGCCATTCGTCGCGGCGTTCGAGACGCTTAAGCGGGACGAGATCGCGCGGTACGAGGAGGCGGTCGATGACCCCTCGACTCGCGACGTCACCGAATGGGAGATTGCCGAGTACCTCGAGGACTACTGACCACCAGTCAGTTCGCCGACACGACTCATGACCTCGCGGCAGAGAGCCGCATGCCGGGAACGGTCGTCGATGAAGATCGACGGCTTGATGCAGAAGGTCGTGAACCCGAGTTCCATCTGGCGCGGTATCTCCGAAAGCGCGTCCTCGAGGTCGGCTACCGAATCATCTGACGGGAACTCGACTCGGGTTCCGCCGATCATCTCCAGACCGGCCGTCGACCGTCCCGCGGCGGCGAAGCCGGCCTCGATGGCTGCCACGTCGTCAGCGCTCACCCGCCCGAGCGGGTGGTAGCCGCTGCCGTATCGCACGAGACGATCGAGCACGGCATCGTGGACGTGCTCGCCCCCGAACCACATCGTCGGTCCCTCGGGTCGCCACGGCTTGGGCTCGAGGTAGACGTCCTCGAAGTCGTAGAACTCCCCGGCGAAGGAGACGGGAGACCGTGCCCAGACCCGCTCCCAGATGCGCAGTTGCTCGTCGAGGATCCGGCCGCGCCTGCTGAACGGGACGTCGAGCGCGTCGTACTCGTCCTTGTGCCAGCTGACGGTCGGCTGGATCACGAGGCGTCCCTCGCTCAGCAGGTCCAGCGTCGCGAGGTCGTGCGCGAGCACCAACGGATGGCGAAGCGGGGCGATGAGCGCGATCGCCCCGACCCGGATTCGCGTCGTGGCAGCAGCGATCGCGCTCAGGAGCACGATGTTCGACGGCCAGGCGGTGAACGGATCCTGATTGCCGGGCATCGCGTAGTCGCGCGGATTGGCCATGCGACCCGAGCTCCCCGCTGACGGACCGAGAAGGACGTGGTCGCTGACCATGACCATGTCGAAGCCCGCGTCCTCGGCTTCCTGGGCCATGCGCACCAGGCCGCGGATGTCGCGGGGGTCGGTCATCGTCCAGTTCTCGGTGAGCACGCTCACCATGCGAGGCGCGGCCACGGCTACAGGGCCTGCGACTGATCCTTGAGCAGCGTGCCGCCAGCGAAGGACACGCCGACCTCGCGGAAGTAGCCCGCGATGATCTCGTCGACCGGCAGCAGCGAGGCGGGTTCGTCCCACGGGGAGTCGCTCAGCGTGAGCTCCGCGTCGCCGACCCACGGCTGGCCCAGATCGGCATCGACCCCGCCCATCGTGACGATCTGCGACATCGACATGCCCGCGCCCGGAACCATCGACGGCATTACGCGGTGATGAATCATCGGGTGCCCGTTGACGAATCCGTTACTGTCGCTTGGCTCGCGCAGGGTGACCTTGGCGGTCGCGAGGCGATGGTCATACGCGGCGAGAGACGCGCCGAATGTCCCACCCGGGCCGATGCGCGGCGCAGCGACGCCACGACCGTACGGGCGCGTGACGTAGACGCTGCCGAGTTTCTTGGGGTAGCCCTGGAACCAGCCTCGACCGATCGCGAAGTCCGTCGTGACCCAGATGAGCACGCATCGGCTGTACGTCACGCCCTGGTACGCGCAGCGCACGACGACGAATGCCTCGAGGTACTGCGACCGTGACGGGTCGAGAAGCTCGGCGCCACCGGTGCTGCAGGACTGCCAGTCGGCCCAGATGAAGGCGACCGCTCCGGGATCCTCGGGAGCCAGGTCGAGCTCGGGCGGCAGCAGGGCACGCACTCTCGCCGGATCGGTGCGGTACTCCACCGTCAGCAGGGTTCCCGAGTAGTGCCACGGCATCTGCGGAACGAGAGCCGACGCTCCGGAGGGGGAGAAGGGCGGAAGGAAGCCGGTGAGGTCGGACATAGCCTCGAAGAGTAGTCGACGCGCGGTGATCGTTCGCGCCCGAATGTTCAACTCGGCGACACGTAATACGCCGAAATGCTTGACGGCAGGGCTCAAATGGCCCACGCTCCCCCTATCGTTCGGGCCCGTACGACCACTGGAGACACACATGGCCGCTCTGCAACCCGCCCCTGAGGAGACTCCGGAGACCAGCCTGCATCGCGGGCGCCTCGGTGTTCTCGGCATCGTGTTCTTCGTCGTCGCGGCCGCCGCGCCATTGGTCGGGATGACCGGCGCGGTCCCTGTCGCGATCGTTGTCGGCAATGGTGCTGCGGCTCCGGGCGCCTACGTTGTCGTCGGCCTCGTGCTGCTGCTGTTCAGCGTCGGGTACGGAGCCATGGGCCGACACGTAGCGAACGCCGGTGCCTTCTTCGCGTATGTCGGGCGGGGACTGGGAATCGCGCCGGGAGTCGGCACCGCCTTCACCTCGCTCGTCGCCTACCTCGCAGTGCAGCTGGCGATCTTCGGCTTCTTCGGCGGCCTGATGACCGGGCAGATGAATGCCCAGTTCGGCATCGACTGGCCTTGGTACGTGTGGACCCTGATCGCGTGGGTCCTTGTCCTCGCCCTGTCACTCGCCACTGTGGACGTCGGCGCCAAGTTCCTAGGCGTCCTGATGGGCGTCGAGCTGCTCTCCTTGCTGGTGGTGGGACTTGCCGTCGTGTTCCACGGCGGCGGACCTGACGGATTCGACCTGGCCGCGTCCTTCGCGCCGAGCAACATCTTCGTCGGGGGCTTCGCCGGATCGGCCGGGATCGCGCTGGCGTTCGCGTTCGCCTCGTACATCGGCTTCGAGGCAACCGCGATCTACGGCGAGGAGGCCAAGGATCCGCACAAGACGGTTCCGCGCGCGACGTACGTGGCGGTCGGGGTCATCACGGTCATCTTCGCGCTCACCGCGTGGGCGATCGTGTCCGGCCTCGGGTCGACGGTCGTCGTGGACCGCGTCGTCGAGTTGACGAGCATCGATGGCGTGCCGCTGGCAGATCCGGCCGCGGCGCTCTTCGCCGTCGCGACCGAGTACGTGGGCTCATGGCTCGCGACGCTGATGAGTTGGTTGGTCCTGTCGAGCCTGTTCGCCGGCTTGCTTGCCTTCCAGAACTCAGCCGCACGCTACTTCTTCGCGATGGGACGAGCGGGCGTGCTGCCGAGCAAGCTCGACCGGGTCAACAAGATGGGAGCGCCCGTCTACGCGTCTATTGCCACGTCGATTGTGACGCTCATCGTCATCATCATCTTCGTCGTCCAGGATCTCGATCCGATCCTGAACATGTTCTTCTGGTTCAGCGGCATGACGGTCGTGGCTCTCGTGTTCGTGGAGATGCTCGTGTGCATCGCCGTGATCGTGTTCTTCCGGCGAGAGCCCGTCGATCGCCGTCCGTGGAACACGCTGATTGCGCCGCTGCTGGCGTTTGTCGTGCTCGCGATCGGGGAGTTCCTCCTAACCTCGCGATTCGGCCTGCTCGCCGGCACGGTCGCGGACGGAGTGGATCCGACGACACAGGCGTGGGGCCTGAACACCACCGGCTGGATCCTGATCTCCACGCCGTTCGTGCTGTTCATCGTCGGAGTGATCATCGGCTCGGTGCGTCAGAACAAGGAGAACGTCGACGCGGTCTCCGACCTGGTCACGTAGCCGTCTAGCGCGAGCGTTCAGCGAGCAGCACTCCTGCGAGGACGGTCACGGCTCCGAGGATCTGTATTGGCGTGAGCACTTCCCCGAGCGCAATCCAGGCGATGAGGGACGCGAGGAGCGGCTCGGTCATGCCGATGACCGATGCCTGCGATGCGCGGATGTGGTGCAAGGACACCACGACCAGCCAGAACGGCACGACTGTTCCCAGGACGATCATGTAACTGCACAGCATCCAGATCGGAACCGCCGTGCCCTCGGAGCCGAGCGGGTAGCCGTCGCCGGTGAGGTCGGACCAGGGGAAGGACCACCACGGCTGCGCGAAGCACCAGAAGAGTGCCGCTGCCCCGAAGCCCCACATGGTCAAGGAGACCGGGTCACGCGGCTCGGGCCTGCGGACCTGTGCATCGCCGAGTAGGTAGTAGACAGCCAAGGCGGCCGCGGCTCCGAATGCTGCGATCACCCCCAGCCCGTCGAGGTTGAAGCCCTTCCAGACCTGTCCTACGAGCGCGAGTCCCACCAAGGCCAGGGCGAGCCCGGCCCATACCAGGCGGTTGACCGACTCGTGCATGCCGAAGCGGAACCACAGGGCGACCATGATCGGTGCGGTGAACTCGATCAACAGGGCCACGCCGACGGGCAGCAGGTTGAGGGCAACGAAGTAGAGGTACTGCGTCATCGCGATACCCAGGACGCCGAACGCCAGCAGTATGGGAATCTCGGCTCGTCGAATGCGCAGCGCGGATGGGCGGATGATCGCGACCACGACCAGCAAGATCAGGAAGGCGATGGTCACGCGCAGTTGCGACAACCGCGCCGGGTCGATGCCGCTCAGCAGGATCGACTTGGAGATCGTGCCGTTCAGCGCGAACAGGCAGGCGGCCAGCAGGTAGAGCAGGTAGCCCTTGGCCGGTCGCGCGTCCTTGGTGGGCAGAACTCCGGGAACGGGCTCGGCGAGGTCGCTCACGCGCGCAGGGCGGTGTCGTACACCGCGATGGTCTCGTCGGCGATGGCATCCCAGCCGAAGTTCGACACGGCCCGCTCGCGGCCGGCGACCCCCATGGACCGGGCCCGTCGCGGGTCAGCCGCGACATTGTTGACGGCATCGCCGAACGCGATCTCGAAGGCCTTCGGCTCGGCGGGGTCGTACGGAACGAGAAGCCCGGTGACGCCATCGACGACGACCTCGGGAATCCCGCCGACCGCGCTCGCGACGACCGCGGTCTCGCACGCCATCGCCTCGAGGTTGACGATGCCAAGAGGCTCGTAGATCGACGGGCACACGAAGGCGAGCGCATGGCTGAACAGCTGAATGATCTTGGGTCGGCTGATCTGCTCCTGGATCCAGATGATGCTCGCATCGCCGCGCTCGGCCCTGAGCCGTTCGACGGCGACCGCAGTCTCCTCGCCGATCTCCGCCGTGTCGGGGGAGGAGGCGCACAGGACCAGCACGACATCCTCGTCGAATCGCCGCGCTGCATTGAGGAGGTGCACGATGCCCTTCTGCCGCGTGATCCTCCCGACGAAGAGCACATACGGGCGGGATCGGTCGATGCCGAGCTCGTCAAGGACGGACTCGCCCGGGTCGGGCTTGTAGACCGAAGTGTCGATCCCGTTGTGCACGACATGAACGCGGTCGGGGTCGACCTTCGGGTACGCGGCCAGGACATCAGCGCGCATGCCGTGGCTGACCGCGATGATGCCCGCGGCACCCTCGTATGAAGTCCGTTCCACCCACGACGAGACGCGGTAGCCGCCACCGAGCTGCTCTGCCTTCCACGGTCGCAGCGGTTCGAGGGAGTGAGCAGTGAGGACGTGGGGGACGTCGTGCAGGAGGGCGCCGATGTGGCCGGCGAGGTTCGCGTACCAGGTGTGAGAGTGGAGGACATCGACGTCGGCGACGGCATTGACGATCTCCAGGTCGACACCGAGAGTCTGAATCGCTGCGTTGGCTCCGAGCAGCGCCGCGGGAACCTCGTGACCGATCGCATCCTGACGTGGTGCACCGAAGCAGTGGACGTCGACGTCGACCTTGTGGCGCAGCTCGGCGACCAAGTGCTCGACGTGAACTCCCGCGCCCCCGTAGACGTCCGGCGGCCACTCGCGGGTCAGCATTCCGATTCGCACGGGTCGAGCCTAGACGGACTTACCCGTCAAGCGTCCGCGCGTAGGTGCTGATGCCAGTATGGTGAAGTCGTGAGTGCCGATCCGCACGTTCTGGCAATGGTCCTGGCCGGAGGCGAAGGCAAGCGGTTGATGCCGCTGACAGCCGATCGCGCCAAGCCCGCAGTTCCCTTCGGTGGCTCGTACCGCCTTGTCGACTTCGTCCTGTCGAACCTGATCAACGCCGGGTTGCGTCGAGTCTGCGTTCTCACCCAGTACAAGTCCCACAGCCTCGACCGTCACATCACGCAGACATGGCGGATGCCGACGCTGCTTGGCGACTACGTCACGCCCGTGCCTGCTCAGCAACGCCTTGGTCCGCGTTGGTACACGGGCAGCGCCGATGCGATCTTCCAGAGCCTGAACCTGGTCTACGACGAGGCGCCCGAGTACGTCGTCGTCTTCGGCGCAGACCACGTCTACCGCATGGATCCCGAGCAGATGATTCAGGCACATATCGCGAGCGGAGCCACGGTCACGGTCGCTGGCCTTCGGATGCCCAAGTCGATGTCGAGTGAGTTCGGCGTGATTCAGACCGCGCCGGACGGACGGAAGATCACGAGTTTCCTCGAGAAGCCCGTCGACCCGCCGACCATTCCCGGCGACGACGCGCACTGCTACGTATCAATGGGCAACTACGTCTTCACGACGGCGGGACTGCTCGAGACGCTCAGGGCTGATGCGGCCGATCCGGCATCCGTTCACGACATGGGCGGCAACATCATTCCCATGCTCACCGGGCAGGGCGAGGCGCAGGTCTACGACTTCGCGGAGAATGTCGTGCCCGGTGCTACCGACCGAGATCGCGGCTACTGGCGCGATGTCGGAAGCCTAGACAGCTATCACGATGCGCACATGGACCTGGTCTCGGTGCATCCGATCTTCAACCTCTACAACAGGCGTTGGCCGATCTTGTCGAACCTGCCGTCGCTGCCCCCCGCCAAGTTCGTCGAGGGTGGCAATGCCCACGAGTCAATGGTCGGCGCAGGGACGATCATCTCCGGGGCTCATGTGCGCACCTCAGTCCTCGCGACGAGTGTCTCTGTCGACGCGGGTGCCTATGTCGAAGGCAGCGTGATCATGCCCGGCGTGCGCATCGGCAGGAACGCGGTCGTGCGCCGCGCCATTCTCGACAAGAACGTCGTCGTTCCTGATGGCGCGCAGATCGGCGTCGATCTCGAGCGCGATCGCTCCCTGTACACCGTAAGCGCCGGTGGCGTCGTCGCGCTGGGCAAGGGCGTCACTGCAGAACGGTGACGCTCGCCGACGGTGGGGACTCCAGGTCGAGCATCACCCCGAAGTTGGACAGGCGAGTCGAAGCCAGCACCTTCGCTTCGATAACTGATCCGTCTCCCAGGCCGATGCTGCGCTCGATGCGCACGAGGCGATGATTCGGGTCGGCCCACACCCGGACGAGTACGACATCCAGCGGACTCGCGGCGTCGACGATCGTGGCCACGTCATCGTCTGTGAGCCCTAGGCCTTCCAGGTTCTGCGCAGTTATGGGAAGGGTGCCTCGATACTTCTCGGCGCTGTATCCGTTCATGTCCTCGTTGCCGTCGCGCAGGACGCCCTCAACTCGCGTGAGGTTGACGAGCGGGTCGGCGAAAGCCGAGGTAGCAGTTCGTCCTTCGGATTCGGTGCGCACCCAGACGCTCGAAGGGCCGTCCGACTGCGTGAATATCGCCCGATCGTTGACCAGTTCGCGGAAGGTCGAACCTGCGCCTGTCCAGGTGATGTCGGCGTAACCCTTGTCGATGGCGACCTCTCCGACTCCACGCAACTGCTGGACGACACCGTCAATCGACGAGTCGACCGACGTCTGGATCTCGGCCGCCGCCCAGGTCCTCGTCATGATGAGGACCGACGTGTACGGATCCGGAGAGGGGGGCGGAGGAATCTCCGGGTCGGAGGCTGACCCGCCTGCTGCGCCGCATGCGGCGAGCAGCACCGCAGCCAACGCACTCGCGGTGGCCAGGCCGGCGATCCGGGTGGAGATCACTCTCCCGAGAGCGTGTGCCGTTCGATGCCGACGGCCCGAGCCTTGCCCTCCGCATCGAAGGCTCGGTGGATTACGAGGAACCCACCCGGCGGTAGGTGCGGATCCCAGGCGCGCGACCACCGCGGGTCGTCGGCATCGAGTTCGAGCGCAGCAGCGATCGCGGCGAAAACGGTGGGCAGCACGGGTCGATGCGAGCACAGCACCATCGACGCCGGGGTAAGGGCGAGCTCGGCAGCTCGACGGGCAGTCTTGCCCGAGGACTTCTCATGCGCCTCCTCGGTGAGGTCGGGCTCCTGCTGAACGGATACGCCTATGGACTTCGCGAACCGCCGGACCGTCTCCTCGCAACGCCGCGCGCTCGACGCATGCACCGTGTCGATGCCATACGCGTCGAGCAGCGGGATGAGTTCCTTGCTCTGGCTGCGACCGCGCCCGGTCAACGGCCGCTCGGAATCGACCTTGCCGGAGAAGTCCGCCCGCTTGAGCGCCTGCGTGTGTCGAAGGACGACAAGCGGCGTGGTGGCAGGCAGGGCCGCAGCCTGGACGACGAGGTGGACGTCATTCGCGTAGGTGAGGTGCTCGGCGGCGTCGGCGACCGGAACCCAGCGGGTCTCGTCGACTTCGTCATCGGGTGCGAATCCAACCTCACCGCCGATGCGCGCGCACCAGTAGTTGACCACCTTGGGACTGCTGAGAACGCTGTAGGACTGGCTGGGAAGGGGCGCCCCGAGGACGGCGGTGTACCCGGTCTCCTCATCGCACTCGCGCACTGCGGCGGAGACGACATGCTCGCCACTGTTCAACTTGCCCTTGGGAAGTGACCAGTCCTCGCGCAACGGTCGGTGGACCACCAAGAACTCGCGCTGGCCATCTCGGTCACGAAGCAGGACGACGCCTGCCGCTCGGACGACAGTCGCGCTGGCCACGGTCAGATCATCCCGACTCGACGGGCGGCGCGGCGCGCCTTCGGCCACATTGCGACGAATCGCAGGCGATCGAGGATCTCCTCCTCTGACTCGTACTCGTAGAGCAGGCCAAGCGACATGCCGGTGACACCATCGGTCTCGACGTGCGCGGCGAGTTCTCGAATGATCGTCTGGGCAACGTGCGCATCTTGATGGTCACCCAGAAGTTCGGTGACATCCGCGAGTCTGTCGGCGAACTTCTCCATCTTGGTGCCAAACACTCCGGACACCGATTCGGCCGCGTAGCGAGCGCGCTTTGCCTTGATGCGCGCGGCGTGCCAAGGTGCGCTTTCGCCAGCAATGTCGAGAGCGGCGATCGCCTTATCCAGTCTGCGCCAGGTGCGCGCGACGAGTGGCAAGAGTACGTCGGCGCACGGCTGGTAGGCGAGGTCGGTCACCGGCGGATCGATCGCCGCGCTGATGAGATCGTCGACCAACTGCTGGTGGCGATCGCTGCGCAATGCGGCCAGAGCGCTTGAGCGAGCAGCGGCCAGTCGTCGGTTCAGAAGGGGATCGATCGCTGCGCGCGCTCGCGCGGCGTCGATCGGATCGTCGAGTTCGCCCGCATGCTCGTCGAGGCGCGCGAGCATGACCTCGGTGTCGCGGATCCCGCCCAGCTCGCTCGCGATCCACTTGAGTTCTTCGCGCAGGGCCTCGGCCTCGTCAGCGTCGAGGAGGGGGGCGAAGGTCGCGAACGCACTTCGAAGGCGGCGCGCTGCTACCCGCATCTGATGGACCGAGTCGGGGAGATCACGCCGGACTCCGACATCGGCCATGAGCAGGTGACGCACGTGCTGGGAGAACACCGCCCGAATCGCGTCAACGGCGAGATCGTTCTTGCCGGGGACGGGCAGAGCGGGCACGTCGGGGGGAGCGGAGGTTCGCGGCCCGAGTGCGCTGGCGGCCTTGCTGACCGAGCTCGGCTCCGCCCCCGCGGAGACGAGGAAGTCGACGACCGCCTCGATCGCGCTCAGTGCCTCAGGGTCGTTCGAATCGAGAGCCTCGATCTCGACCTCGCGGAAGACGCTGACGATCCGGCCCTCGTGGATCACGGAGACGATGTCGTCCACGACCTCCGCGATCGCGCGCCCCTCGCCGTTGAGAACGATGTGCGGAGTCCGCTCGGTCGACAACGTGACGACCGGACCGACGGGCTGTTCGCGCAGGAGCGGAGCGATGACCTCGATGAAGGCTCCGGGAACTGAACCGATCTCACCGGCATCAAGCGGCAGGTGCATCTCGTCGCGGGTACTCCCATCGGCACCGGCGACCGGCAGTTTCATGTGCCAGCCCTCGTCACCGCCCCCGGTGCGATGCCGAAGCGTGATGCCCCACCGGAACAAGGTCAGCGCGGCAGTGTCGTGATAGACGGCGCGCATGCTGAACGTCTCGTGCCTTTGCACTCCGGCGACGATGCCCGCCTCGGCGAGATCGGGCATCATGAACAGGCCGTGGACCCGGAGCTTCTTCTCCACTTCTCGGTGTGATGTCGGAGCGGTGTTGCTCACGGAGCGAAGCCGCCCTTGCGCTTGAGGTCGATCAGAGTCTCCTGGTAGTCGCGAAGCCGATTGCCTGCAGCATCGAACTGCCGCCTGACCCACGTACCGTCCGGAAGCAGGTCCCACGCTGACGTCTCGGGGTCGTAGGCAAAGTCGAACAGCGAGTTGATATCGGCGATCTCCTCCGGATCGACGAGGCGAACGAGAGTCTCGACGCGTCGGTCCAGGTTGCGATGCATGAGGTCCGCCGAGCCGATCCATGCCTCGTCATTGCCAGCGTTGCGAAAGCAGTAGGCGCGGGAGTGCTCGAGAAAGCGGCCAAGGATGCTGACCACCCGGATGTTCTCGCTCAGTCCGGGCACACCCGGGCGAACCGCGCAGATGCCCCGCACGAATACGTCGATCTTGACCCCGGCCCGCGATGCCCGGTAGAGGGCATCGATGATTCCCTCGTCGACGATGGAGTTGCACTTGAATCGAATGCCACTGGGCAAGCCCTGCTCGTGGTTGGTGATCTCCCGCTCGATCCTGTCGACCAGTCCGGTGCGCACCGAATGCGGCGCGACCAGGAACCTTTCGTAGTCGGTGTTCATCGAGTAGCCGGATAGGACGTTGAACAGATTCGCGACATCCTCGCCGACAACCGGGTCGCAGGTCAGCAGGCCGAAGTCCTCGTACAGGCGGGCAGTCTTCGGGTGGTAATTGCCTGTGCCGATGTGGCAGTAGCGACGCAGTTGGTCGCCGTCATCGCGAACGACCATCGACAGCTTGCTGTGCGTCTTGAGCCCGACCAGACCGTAGACGACGTGCACGCCCGCCTCTTCGAGCTTGCGCGCCCACTCGATGTTGTTCTGCTCGTCGAAGCGCGCCTTGATCTCGACGAGAGCAAGGACCTGCTTTCCCTCCTGCGCGGCGTCGATGAGGGCGTCGACGATCGGGGAGTCTCCCGACGTGCGGTAAAGGGTCTGCTTGATGGCCAGGACGTGCGGATCGCGAGCGGCCTGCTCGAGGAACAGCTGAACACTTGTCGAGAACGAGTCGTAGGGATGATGGAGCAGGACATCGCGCTCGCGAACCACGGCGAGGATGTCCGGAGCCGTCGAGCTCTCGACCTCGCTGAGCTGCCGCGAGGTCTTGGGCACGAACTTGCGCTGCTTGATGTCGTCGCGATCCAGGCCGACGATGGTCCACAGCCCGGTGAGGTCGAGCGGACCGGGCAGGCGGAACACCTCGAGTTCGTTCACGCCCAGTTCGCTGATGAGCAGCTCGAGGACGTGCCGGTCGATTGACTCCTCAACCTCAAGGCGAACCGGCGGTCCGAAGCGGCGACGCATGAGCTCGCGCTCGAGTGCCTGCAACAGGTTCTCGGCGTCGTCCTCCTCGACCTCGACGTCCTCGTTGCGAGTGACGCGGAAGGTGTGGACCTGCACGATCTCCATGCCAGGAAACAGAGTGTGCAGATGCGCGGCGATGATGTCCTCGAGCGGGACGAAGCGCGCGGTTCCCACTTCGACGAAGCGCGGCAACAGCGGTGGCACCTTCACGCGAGCGAAGAGCTCTGTGCCGGTGACCGGGTTGCGGACGACGACGGCCAGGTTGAGCGACAGCCCGCTGATGTACGGGAACGGATGCGAAGGATCGACCGCAAGCGGTGTCAGCACGGGGAAGACCTTCGCCTCGAAGAACAGTTCCGTCTCTGACTTCTCGCTGGGTGTCAGCTGGTCCCAGCGCAGGAGCTGGATCCGTTCGGACAGCAGGTCAGGAAGGACCTCGTTCGCGAACAGGTCGGCCTGCTGGCGCTGGAGTTCGTACGCGTTCATCCAGATGTTGTCCAGGACCTCGCGCGCGGTGTATCCGGAAGCCGCTCGTACCGCGATGCCGGTGGCGATCCGCCTCTTGAGGCCGGCGACTCGGACCATGAAGAACTCGTCCAGATTGCTCGCGAAGATCGCGAGGAACTTGGTTCGTTCCAGGACCGGGAGTTCCTTGTCGGCGGCGAGTTCGAGCACTCGGCGGTTGAAGGCAAGCCAGGAGAGCTCCCGATCGAGGAATCGGTCGGGCGGCAGCGGAACGTCGCTGCGCGGATTGCTCTCGGTCTGCTGGCTGGTCACCTCGTGATGCTCCCATACCAAGATGAACGGCGAGGTCCGGATGGGCTACGGCGTGCGGCGGAACAGCACGTCGGTGTCCCATCGAACGAAGTCCAGTGATTCGTAGAGTGCGATTGCCCCGGTGTTCGTGGAATCGACGTAGAGCATCGCCTGGCTGAGGTCGAGTGACCGTAGATGGCGTAGGCCGACGACGGTCAGCGCACGTCCGAGTCCTTCACCGCGCAACGTGGGATCGACGCCGACGACGTACACCTCGCCGATCGGCTCGTGCTGGTGGTGGTCGTCCGAGCCGTGACGTCCGTGCACCTTCGTCCAATGGAAGCCGACCATGCGGTCGTCGCGCCATGCGACGAGGAACCCATCGGCCGAGAACCACGGCTCGCGAAGTCGAAGTTCGAGGTCGTCGATCGTCCACCCGCCCTGATCAGGCAGCTCCTCGAACGCCTGGGCGTTGAGAGCCAGCCAGGCCTGCTCATCAATGCCGACGCGAAACGGCCGAACGATGACGTCAGGCGGCAGCACAGGCTGAGGCAACGGGGAGTAGAGCGAGCGCCGCATCTGCCACAGAACTCGGGCATGCGTGAATCCCATGCTCGTCGCGAGCTCCGCAGCGCCGGCGTGCTCCCCATGAGCCCACAGTCGCATGCGCCCGTCCGGCGAGTGCGAGATCAGTGTCTCGATGAGTTGGCGCCCGAGTCCGAGTCGTCGCTCGGACGGTTCGACGGCGAGTTCAGCGCTGGGGCCGTCGACACCGTCGGTGATGTCCAGGTGCGCATACCCGACGATGCGGCCATCGAGTCGGGTGGCGATGACATGCCGTCCGCGCTCGTCGCCGCCCTCCTTCAGGTGCAGCCACACGTGCTCGGACAGCGGCCGCATGCCGTCGTGGTCGGTGACGCGCTCGATCAGGGCGCGAAGGGCCGGGATCTCCTCGGCGGCAAGGCTCCTGCGGTCGTCGATCCGGTACGACGAAGGGGAATCGGGCACCGATCAGGCCGGCAGGGAGGCGGCTTCGTCCTCGGCGTCGGCCTCTTCCAAGGTCGCTCGCGTTGCGGCGTCGGAGCCGTCGGGCACGAAGCGGTAGCCGACATTGCGAACGGTGCCGATGAGTGCCTCATGCTCGAGCCCGAGCTTGGCACGCAGCCTGCGGACGTGAACGTCGACGGTGCGGGTGCCACCGAAGTAGTCGTACCCCCACACCTCCTGCAGCAGCACCGCCCGGGTGAAGACGCGACCGGGGTGCTGGGCGAGGAACTTGAGGAGCTCGAACTCCTTGAAGGTCAGATCGAGCGTGCGACCGCGGAGCTTGGCGGTGTAGGTGCCTTCGTCGATGTGCAGGTCGCCGCTGCGGATCTCCTCGGGCAGGTCGTCGGGAGCTCCGGTGATGTCGTGGACGCGGGAGACGGCCAGGCGCAGCCGGGCCTCGACCTCCGCCGGCGACGTCGTGTCGATGAGGACGTCATCCATGCCCCAGTCCCACTGGATTGCGGCGAGGCCGCCCTCGGTGGTGACCAGTAGGAGCGGAACGCCGACACCGGTCTGGCGCAGGAGGCGAGTGAGACCGCGCACGGCGGGCAGGTCGCGGCGACCGTCGACGAGAAGTGCGTCGCACGCGGGAGCGTTGAGCAGCGCGGTGGGCTCGGCGGGCATGGTGCGCACGTGATGGGCCAGCAGGCCGAGCGCGGGAAGCACCTCGGACGATGACTCCATGGCGCGAGTGAGCAATATGAGCCGCACGGTGCACCCCCTCCCAGTGGTGTTGCGGCCTAAGGCTACGGCACCTGCACCCGGCCGACGACGGGTGTGCCCTAACTCACTGGCCGGGCTACCAGGCGGTAGCTTTCCCGGATTCGGCCCTCGGAAGCGCCCGCGAGTACCGTGTGGACGCGTGACGGCCGGCGAAACGACACTGCGCACGTCGGACGGCGTGGATATCAGCGCGGTCCATGTCGAGGGTGATTTCGCCGACCTGTGCTTCGTGCTGGTCCATGGATTCACGGGCAACTGGCGCGAGGATCGGGTGCAGAAGGTCATCGGGCGACTGCGCCAGTACGGCGGGGTCGTCGCGATCGACATGCGCGGCCACGGCCGGTCGGGCGGGCAGTCCACCGTCGGAGACCTCGAGGTCCTCGACGTCGCAGCGGCAGTGGTGTGGGCGCGTGATCTGGGCTACGAGCGGGTTGTCGGCGTCGGGTTCTCCATGGGCGGCGCCGTCGTGCTGCGGCAATCGGGTCTGGCCGCGAGCGGGGCGCTGGATGCGGGTCGGGTCGACGGTGTCGTCAGCGTCAGTGCGCCGGCGTTCTGGTATTACCGCGGCACCCGGATCATGCGGGTCGTTCACCGCCTTGTCGAGAGCAGGTCGGGCCGACTGGTCATGCGCATGGGCGGCACCCGGATCAGTGGTGCCGGCTGGAGCGATCCGCCGCCGGTGCCGCCGCATGAGGCGGCGGCGATGCTGGGGACGATCCCGCTGCTTGTGGTCCATGGCGACGTCGATCGGTACTTTCCGATCGAGCATCCGCGCACGATCCACGCATCCGCCGTCAGGTCTGGAGTAAGCACGGACTTGTGGCTGGTGCCGGGATTCGGCCACGCGGAGGCGGCAATCTCGACCGAGGTCCTCGACCGCATCGGTGTCTGGGCGAGGGAATGCGTCGTCGGGGCCGGGGGTTAGCGCGGTCATGAGCGGAGTGATCGTGGTGTTGGGCGTGCTCGCCGTCGCCACGGTATTCGGGGTGTGGTTCGGCCGGACGTCGGGGCGGATCAAGGACGCGCCGCGCAGCGGCGTGGTCCCGGCACGGGACGACGACCCGCCGGTCGACATAGAAACTGCCGCGCCCGATGCCCGATCCTCCGCGCTCGCCGGGGTTCTCACGGGACGTCTAGGCCAGCGCGCGACGGTCGTGCAGTTCTCGAGCGCCTTCTGCCAGCCGTGCCGGGCGACTCGACGCATCCTCGAGGAGGTCACCGCCATGGTGCCAGGGGTGGCTCATGTGGAGATCGACGCGGAGGAGAACCTGGATCTCGTGCGCACGCTGGATATCCGGCGCACCCCCACCGTCCTGTTCTTGGACTCGACCGGAATCATCCGCAAGCAGGCCAGCGGCCTGCCGCGCAAGGTCGACGTCATCGCGGCGATCGGCGAGATCGTGCCCGGCGGGAGCCAGGACTTCACTATCTAGACAATGCATAGTGGTTTTGTTTGAATAGCTCTTCCCGAGTGTGCACCGTCGCTCTAGAGTTGCTCGGGTCGCTCGAGAGTAGGGATGCAGATGAGTGCCACCTCCCGCCCGTCCTCGGCGACGGCCGACTGCACGCGCGAGCAGATCGATCCGCGTGGACCTCGCTTCGGCGGTGCCGTGACGACAGTGGTCCTCGCGGCCGCCCTCATCTTGATGGGCACCACCGCGGGGACGATCCTCATCGCGTGGCAGACGGCGGTATTCGCCCTCGGTGCGATCGTCGGACTGCATGCGCAGCCGTACGGAATCTTCTTCCGCAAGGTCGTCCGCCCCCGGTTGTCCCCGCCGGCGCAGATGGAGGACGCCGCCCCGCCGCGATTCGCGCAGGCGGTCGGGCTCGCGTTCTTGGTTGTCGCCCTGGCCGCGGCCTTGCTTGGCGCGACGATTGTCGCGACGGTGTTCGTGGCCTTCGCTCTTGCCGCCGCATTCCTGAATGCCGCGTTCGACTTCTGCCTCGGCTGCCAGATGTACCTCATGGGCAGGCGCTTGGCTCACCGCTAGCCAGACCGTCGGCGGGTACGCTGCTGGCATGGTCGAGGTCGCGTACACGGGCGTGCTCATTCTCGGAACTGCGGTGGCTGCTGGCTTCGCCTTCTTTGCCGCGGCAAAGCTCATCAAGGCTGACGGATAGTGCTGTCACCAGATGGATCGGGCGTCGAGCTCCACGAGCTCGTTCGTCCGTGGGCGTGGCTGATCGGCGCGTGGGTAGGCGTCGGCACCGGCCAGTACCCGACCATCGATGACTTCCGCTTCGGCCAGGAGGTCGCGTTCGCCACCGACGGACGCCCCTTCCTCGCCTACCGGTCACGAAGCTGGCTGCTCGACGACGACGGCAATCGCGTGCGACCACTGGCCGCGGAGTCGGGCTACTGGCGCCCGAAGGAGGGCAACAGGGTCGAGGTGACGCTCGCGCATCCGACCGGGTTCGCCGAGATCTGGTACGGAAGCCTCGAAGTCACGGGCCTGGAGAACGCGACCGTCACGGGCGCGCGAGTCGACATGCGCACCGATGTGGTCGCCCGTACCGAGACGGCCAAGGAATATACGCAGGGCCATCGGCTTTATGGACTAGTAGAGGGTCGCCTGCTCTGGACGTTCGACATGGCTGCCGTGGGTGTTCCGCTCGTCAACCACCTGGCCGCCTCCTTGTCGAGAGTCTCGTCCGGTGACTTCGAGTCGAACTTGGACGAGCCGACGGGAGCGGGTGCATGACCGAGGACTGGGAGCGGCGCCTGCGCGAGCAGGGCTTTCGCATCACGCCTCAGCGCCAGCTTGTCCTTGAGGCGGTAGAGAGCCTGAGCCACGGCACGCCCGAGGAGATCCTCGTCGAGGTGCAGCGCACCGCCACCGGTGTGAACCTGTCGACCGTCTACCGGACTCTCGACGTGCTTGAGGACGTGGGCCTGGTCACCCATGCGCACATCGGGCACGGGCCGCCGACGTATCACTCGGTCGACGAGCACGTTCACATCCATCTCGTCTGCGACAACTGCGCCAAGGTCCTCAGCGTTCCGGCTGGAGTCGCCGAGGACTTCGTCGCACGGCTGGAGACCGACTTCGGCTTTCGCACCGATATCTCCCACGTGTCGGTGCACGGACTGTGCGAAGCGTGCAAGGACCGTCCCCTCGACGTCCGATCGGACGATGCCCCGTGACCATTGCTGACGCCATCGCTCCTCCCGAGGGTAATCCCGACCAGGGCGTGCCCTGGCACTTTGGCGAGCCGCATCGCGAGCAGCGCTCGCTCGCCCGAGGCACTGCCGCCGTCGACCTGTCCAACCGCGGGGTCATCACGGTCATAGGTCCGGATCGACTGACATGGCTGCACGACCTGACAACGCAGCACCTGACGGCACTGCAACCCGGGCAGTCATCGTTGGCGCTGATCCTCAGCCCGCACGGTCACGTCGAGCACGAGCTTCATCTCGTCGACGACGGCGTGACCACGTGGATCATCTGCGAGCCTGGGTCCGCCGATTCGCTGACCGCATATCTGGACTCGATGCGGTTCATGCTTCGGGTCGAGGTTGCCAACGTCAGCGATGACTTCGCAGTCATATGGGAACTCTCGCGTGACGTTGATCCCCATCACCCGACCTGGCTCGAGCCGATCGACTTCGCCGGCGAGGGAACCGTCGACTCGGGCTCGGACCGCGGCGGCGACGCGTCCAAGTACGTCGCCGGTCGACCTGCCGCGCTTGCCGGCCGCGAGGTGATCGTGCCGACGGACGAGGTTGCCGACCGCCTTGCCGCGTACGACGACGTCGCTGGCACCTGGGCACTCGAGGCGCTGCGCGTCGCTGCTGCAGTACCGCGACTGGGCATGGAGACCGACCATCGCACTCTTCCGCATGAGGTCGGCTGGATCGGTCCCGGCGTGCACCTGGCCAAGGGCTGCTACCGCGGACAGGAGGCGGTTGCCCGAGTGCACAACCTGGGTCACCCTCCGCGCCGGCTGGTGCTGCTGCACCTGGACGGCAGCGAGCAGACGCTTCCCGCTCACGGTGACGAGGTTTTCGTCGACGGCAAGTCCGTCGGCTGGATCGGCACCGCGGCCTGGCATTACGAGGACGGTCCGATCGCCACCGCGGTCATCCGGCGCAACACGCCTCAGGACGTCGATGCCCTGGTGCGCACCGCCGAGGGCGACATCGCGGCGTCGATCCAGACGGTCGTCCTGCCCTAGTCGGCGACGTCGACGATGATCGTCATCGGCCCGTCATTCGTGAGCGTGACCTGCATGTCCGCGCCGAACACCCCGGTCGACACCTGAGCCCCGCGCTCGATAAGGCGCTTCACGACGGCGGTCACGAGGGGTTCGGCGATCGGGCCGGGTGCGGCCTGCTCCCAGGTGGGCCTTCTGCCCTTTCGCGTATCGGCATACAAAGTGAACTGGCTGATGACGAGGACGGGGAGTTCCAGATCGGACGCGGACACCTCGCTTGGTCCGTCGAAGATGCGCAGGTCGTAGACCTTGTCCGCCAGCCGCACCGCTCGCGCGGCGGTGTCGTTGTGGGTGACCCCGACGAGAACGACGAGTCCGAGCCCGACGAACGCGCCGACCACCACGCCATCGACCGTGGCTGACGCGTCACGGGATCGCTGCACCACGGCTCGCATGGGATGCAGCGTGCCATCATTCGCCGGTGACCCCTCGACCCGGCCCGGCAGTGCTGGCCCGCTACACGCGTAGCGGGTTCACCGAGGGCGTGCATGTCGGCCATGCAGTCGTCGTCAACGCGTCGGGCTCGGTGATCCGCAGCTGGGGAGATGCCGAGCACGTCATCTTTCCGCGATCGTCGAACAAGCCGGCGCAGGCCGCGGCGATGGTCGCCGCAGGTCTCGACCTGCCCGACCACCTGCTGGCGCTCGCGGCCTCATCGCATTCGGGCGAGGCCGTCCACCTCGCCGGCGTGCAGGAGATCCTCGACCGGGCCCGCCTCGACGAGGGTGCCCTTCAGACTCCGGTGGACTACCCGCTCGACCTTGATGAGCGCGACATGTGGATCCGCGAGGGAAGGTCGCCGGTCCCGGCTGCCATGAACTGCTCAGGCAAGCATGCGGCGATGCTGCTCACCTGCGTGGTCAACGGGTGGCCGGTCGATTCGTACCTCGATACCCAGCACCCGCTCCAGCGTGCCGTGCTCGTCCAGCTCGAATCCCTCGCCGGGGAGTCGGTCGGCCATATCGGCGTGGACGGGTGCGGGGCACCCGTGATGTCTCTGACCGTCGCGGGCCTGGCGCGGGTGATGTCGCGGTGCGTAAGCGATGCTCCCGGCACCCCTGCTCGCCAGGTGGCCGACGCGATGGCCGCGTTCCCCGAGACCGTGGGTGGCCGCCGCCGCGACGTGACCTCCTTCATGCGGGCCGTGCCCGGGCTGGTCGCCAAGGATGGCGCAGAGGGGGTCTACGTCGCCGGCCTGCCGGACGGCCGGGCCGTCGCCATCAAGGTCGAGGACGGCTCGATCCGCGGCCGGCGGGTTGCCCTGGCGGCGATCCTCGTCGCGCTCGGCTGCGACGAGGGCGCACTTCGCGAGCATCTGCGCCTGCCCATGTGGGGCGGCGGGTCGATCGTGGGCTGGGTCGATTCGCCTCTTACATAGGCGTGACCGATGTCACGCTAACTAGCGCAAGCGCTCGCGTTTGCAATTGCAAGCACTTGGGGCATACTGGACGCATGCCAGGAATCGATGTGAGCGGGCTCGGCGGCTTCATCCGCGACCAGCGCGACCAGGCCAAGATGTCGCTTCGCCAGCTGTCCAAGGCGGCCGACGTGTCGAACCCGTACCTCAGCCAGGTCGAGCGAGGACTGCGCAAGCCGAGCGCCGAGGTCCTCAACCGAATCGCCCAGGGGCTGCGGATCTCCGCGGAGACGTTGTACGTCCAGGCCGGAATCCTCGACCACCGCGACGGTGACGAGGCCGTGACCACCGCCATCGCCTCCGACTCCACGATCAACGAACGGCAGCGGTCGACGCTGCTGCAGATCTACGCGGCCTTCCAGGCCGAGAACCTCGCGCAGGCGGCCCGCGCCTCCGAGACCGAACAGAGCATGCCCACCGAAGAGGAACCAGGAGAGGACACACCATGACCGACGAGACCACCCCCGAAGCAACGCCGGCTCCCGCCAACGCGGCCGGCCGCGTGAAGAAGACGACGGCCAAGGCGACCAGCACGGCCAAGAAGACCACCACCAAGGCCGCCAACGCTGCGAAGTCGACGACCGCCAAGGCCGCGACGACCGCCAAGGCCACCACGGCGAAGGCCACCACGGCCGCACGCTCGACGGCGAAGACGACCGGTGCGAAGGCCACCGAGGCCTCTGGTCGTTTCAGCCTGCCGAAGTTCGACCTCCCCAAGTTCGACCTGCCCAAGGTTGAGCTTCCCAAGTTCGAGATGCCGAAGTTCGACGTGCCCAAGTTCGACGTGCCGAGCGTCGACGTTGCTGGCATGACTACCCAAACGCGCGAGCGTGTTGCCGGAGCGGCCAAGTCCGTCCGCGGCAACGTCACGAACACCGTCGCGCTGATCCGCGAGGCGGTCGGCGTCTGACGCACGGCGTTAATGCAGGAGGGGCGCACCCGCGGGTGCGCCCCTCCTGCATTTCCTGCACTAGCGTGGAGACGTGTTCGGAAATGTGCAGGACCTCGTCCTTCTCGCCCTGTGGGTGATCACCCTTGCCGTCAAGGGCTTCGCCTTCATCGACTGCGTCCGTCGGCCCGCGGCCGCGTTTCCCGCGGTGGGCCGTCAGTCGAAGGTGCTGTGGCTGGTGCTCACCGCGCTTGCCGCATTGACCGGACTGCTTCCCAGCCTGACGTTGTCGATCTTCGGGATGGCGGCGATCGTCATCGCGCTCGTCTACCTGTTCGACGTACGTACGCGGATCATCGACATCACGAGCTCCCGCTAGCCCACCCCTGGTCCGTTTGTCCCGGATCCCGGGACAACCAGGCAAATCCGGCCGTTCCTGCGCCGAAATCGTCAATCTGTCCCGGGATCCGGGACAAACGGATTGGGCTACTTCTTGCCCTGCGCGGCCACCGCCGCCGCGGCGACAGCCGCCGCCTCGGGATCGAGGTACTCACCGCCGCGGACAATGGGCTTGAGGTCGGCGTCGAGCCGGTAGAGCAGCGGGATGCCCGTAGGGATGTTCAGCTCGGCGATGTCCTCGTCAGAGATGCCGTCCAGATGCTTGACGAGCGCGCGCAGCGAGTTGCCGTGGGCGACGACAAGTACCACCTTGCCCGCGCGCAGTTCCGCGACGAGAACGTCCTCCCAATACGGGATGAGCCGCGTGACGACGTCGGCGAGGCATTCGGTTGCCGGTCGGGAATCCGGTGGCAACTCTGCATATCTAGGGTCATGGGTCTGCGCGAACTGATCATCGGGATCGATCGGCGGAGGGGGAGTGTCGTATGACCGGCGCCAGAGCATGAACTGCTCCTCGCCGTACTCCTCCAAGGTGTCCTTCTTGTTCTTGCCCTGGAGCGCGCCGTAGTGGCGCTCATTGAGCCGCCAGTTGCGAACCACCGGGATCCAGGTGCGTCCGCACGCGTCGAGCGCGAGCTGCGAGGTCTTGATCGCACGCTTCAGCAGAGACGTGTGCACGACGTCGGGAAGAAGATCGGACTCGGCCAGCAGCTTCCCGCCACGTGTCGCCTCGGCCATGCCCAGCTCGGTCAGGTCGACGTCGACCCAGCCGGTGAACAGGCCCTTGGAGTTCCATTCGCTCTCGCCGTGACGAAGCAGGATCAAGGTGTAAGGCGCAGTCATGCGCTCATCCTGCCGCATCGCCCAGCGGGGTCGGCGGCGGTTCGGCGTCGCCCGCGAGGTGAGTGAACGCCGCGAGGTTCGCCGTCGACTCGCCCCGCGACAGACGCCAGTCCCATTCCTTGCGGATCGCGGTGGCGAACCCCATCTCGAGGATGGTGTTGAACGAGCCATCCGAGTACTCCAGGACCGATCCCATGACTCGGTCAAGCTCGTCACTCGTCACGGCCTCCAGGGGCATTCGTCCGACAAGGTAGATATCGCCAAGATGGTCGATGGCGAAGGACACCGCGTACATCCGCCGGTTTCGCTCAAGCAGCCAGCGGAACACGAGTTCGTGATTCTCGTCCGGATTTCGCGCGACGAAGGCGTTGACGGTAAGTGCGTGCGCGCCGATCGTGAGCGCCGCGGTGGTGCGGAGCTTGTGCTCGCCCGGGAGCGTGACCACGTAGGTCGACGGCGGCACCAGTTCCCATTCGAGCTCGGCGCTGCCCAGGTAGTCGCGCAGCGTGGCTTCGGCCGGTGTCACGAGCCGTGCGCAACCAGTGAACGTGATCCGGCCTTGGCGTTCGCCAGCGCGGCCGAGTAGCTGTTGAGCAGGCCGGCCGTGGTTGCCGCCCAGCCGAAGGACGCCGCATGCATGCGCGCTCCGGCGGAGAGCGCCGCGCGCAGCGGCGCATCCCCCACGATGCGGGTGATCGCGTGGGCGAAGTCCCCGGGATCGTGGCCCTCGACGAGGAGTCCGCTCACGTTGTCGGCGACCGCGGTGCGCAGGCCACCGACCGCGGCGGCTACTACTGGGACTCCGCAGGCCTGCGCCTCGATCGCGACGAGACCGAAGGACTCCGAGTAAGACGGGACCACGACGACATCTGCCGCGCGGTACCAGTCGGCCAGGGTGTTGCGGTCCCTCGGCGGCTCGAAGCGCACGAGTTCGAGAACGCCGAGCGAACGGGCGAGGTCGAACAGTGAGGTCGGGTGGTCGAGCCCGGTTCCCGATGGTCCGCCGCAGATGACCACAACGAGCCGACGGCGCAGACCGGGGTCGCGCGCGACCATCTCGGCAGCGGCTCGGATCAGGATGTCCGGCGCCTTGAGCGGCTGGATGCGGCCCACGAAGAGAAGCACGACGGCATCGGCGGCCAGGCCGTGGCGACGCCGTGCCTGGGCCTGGTCCCCCGGGCTGAATCGCTCGAGGTCGACGCCCGGGTGCACGACGTCGACCTCGAGCGGATCGGCGCCGTAGAGGTCCACGAGCTCACGGGCCTCGTCGTCAGTGTTGGCCACGAGTCTGTCGGCGGCCGCGACAACCTGCTCCTCGCCGATGACCCGCATGGCCGGCTCGCGCTGGTCTCCGGTCGCGAGGTCGCGGTTCTTCACCTTCGCCATCGTGTGCATGGAGTGCACGAGCGGCACGTTCCATCGTTCCTTCGACAGCCAGCCGACCTGGCCCGACAGCCAATAGTGCGAGTGGACGAGATCGAACCAGCCCTCGGGCCGGGCGGCTTCTGCGCGCATCACGCCGGCGGTGACGGCGCAGAGCTGGCCGGGCAGGTCCTGCTTGAGCAGACCCTCGAAGGGGCCGGCAGTGACGTGGCGCACCGTGACTCCGGGCGCCGTCTCGACGGAAGGAGGAAGGGCCGACGAGGTAGCGCGGGTGAAGATCTCGACCTCGACGCCCGATTCCGCGAGGCGCCGGGCAGTCTCGACGACGTACACGTTCATCCCGCCGGCATCGCCGGTGCCGGGCTGGTCGAGGGGAGAGGTATGGACCGACAGGACGGCGATCCGTCGCGGCATTGGCCGGCGCCGGGCGCTGTCGAGGCGCGTCGCTGCCCTCATGCGCACACCTCCACTCGGATCCCCTGACCTTCAACCGAGGAGAAGTCTGACCTATTCCGGCCCGGTGCGCTCAGTCGAGCGAGACGCCCACATAGGGCTTGCCGGTGACGATGGTCACGACTCGGCGGGTCACCGAGACGGCGTGATCGGCATATCGCTCGTAATAGCGGGATAGCAAGGTGACGTCGATCGCCGATTCGACCCCGTGACTCCACGAGGGCATGAGGACGATCGTGAATAGCTCGCGGTGCAGTCGATCGACCTCGACGTCGTGTCGGGCGATGTCGGCCGCCAGTGAAACGTCCTTCGTGGCGATCACCGAGCCGGTCTTCGAGACGATCGCCTCCGCGAGGCCGCCCATCTCGGCGAACGTTCCGCGAAGCTCCTGAGGGATCGACGGGCGCGGGTAGCGCAGCCGGGCCTGCTTCGCGACGTGCTCGGCCAGGTCTCCCATGCGCTCGAGGGAGGCGGCGATCCGCAGGGCACCGATGACGACCCGGAGGTCCTCTCCGTCAGGGTGCTGCAGGGCGATGATGTCGAAGCAGCGCTCCTCGACGTCGCCCGTGAGGGTGTCGATCTGCGCATCGGCGTCGATGACGGACTCGGCGAGGGTCAGGTCGGCGTCTAGCAGGGACTGGGTCGCACGGTTCATGGCCGAGCCGACGAGTCGGGTTATCTGCACTAACTCTGCGTAGACCGGGTCGAGTTGCTCGAGATGGGCGGAAGGCACGCGACCACCATAAACCCGCGCCATGACGAGCGACTCGCGCCCGGTGAATGCGGGGTGGACGCTGGATGAACAGCCGGTGCGGGCCGCTGAACGCTAGGGGAATCATTGCGCTGCGGGGCCGCCGATCGTCGGGATGGGTGTCGGAGCACTCCTATTGTTTGCGGTGTGGCTCGCAGACGACGATCTAGCGCCGCCCCCGCGGAGATCCCCGTGACGGCGCGCCGGGCCGCAGGCATGCGCCCTGCGGTGCCCGACGAGGTCATTCGCGTGCTCAGTGTTCTTCCGTCGGCCTCGCTCGTGGTGGCCGCCGACGGTCTCGTCCTGCGCTCGAGCGCGAGGGCGATGGCCCTCGGGCTGGTCAGTCGCAGTGCGGTCACGATCCCCGACATCGTCCACCTCATCGATCGAGTCGCCGAGGACGGTCACGCGCGCGAGCAGGAGATGCGCGTGCGGCGCCCTCCGCTGGGTCGCGAGCTGCTCGAGTTGCGCGTGCGGGTCGCACCGCTGGGCACCGGAGCGATTCTCGTACTCATCGACGACCTCGCCGAGGAGCGCCGGGTCGACGTCGTTCGACGTGACTTCGTGGCAAACGTCAGCCATGAGCTCAAGACGCCCGTTGGCGCGCTCTCCCTGCTCGCAGAGGCGGTCCTCGCGGCGAGCGACGACCCCGATCAGGTGCGTCACTTCGCCGAACGCATGCAGATGGAAGCGAACAGGCTGAGCCACCTGATCCAGGACGTCATCGACCTGTCACGCCTGCAGGGCGACGATCCCATCACGCATGCGGAGATTGTCGACGTCGATGAGCTCGTTCAGCGAGCCCTCGACGAGGTGCGCACGATCGCGCTGCGCCAGGAGATCGAGCTGGTCTCCGGCGAGGCGTGCGGTGGAGTGGTCTTCGGCGACCACGGCCAGCTGCTGACGGCGCTGCGCAACCTGCTGAGCAATGCGATCGCATACTCGCCGAGCCACACCCGAGTTGCCGTGGGCGCGCGCCTGACCGATTCGATCGTCGAGATCTCGGTCAAGGACCAGGGCATCGGCATTCCGGTGAACGATCTGGACCGGATCTTCGAGCGCTTCTACCGAGTCGACCAGGCCAGGTCGCGGATCACCGGCGGGACCGGCCTGGGACTGGCGATCGTCAAGCACGTGTGCCAGAACCATGGCGGGGAGTGCACCGTGTGGTCCGAGCCTGGAGTCGGCTCGACGTTCACCCTGCGGTTGCCGTCGTACCAAGCGGCAACGCCGTTTGATCGTGACAGTCATGAAATGTCGGTCGACATGCTGTCGGTCCCGACGGGAGAGGTACTGACGTGACCCGAGTTCTGATCGTGGAGGACGAGGAGTCGTTCTCCGAGGCGCTGTCGTACATGCTGCGGCGCGAGGGATATGAGGTCGAGGTCGCAGCCGACGGCAACGTCGCCGTGGACCTCTTCGATCGCAAGGGTGCCGACCTGATCCTGCTCGACCTCATGCTTCCCGGGATCTCGGGAACAGAGGTCTGCCGGGTGATCCGCGCGAAGTCTCAGGTGCCGATCATCATGCTGACGGCCAAGGATGGCGAGATCGACAAGGTTGTCGGCCTGGAGATCGGCGCCGATGACTACATCACCAAGCCGTTCTCGTCACGTGAGCTGCTGGCTCGGGTGCGCGCGGTGCTTCGCCGGCACGGCGAGGTCGACGAGCTCCTGCCGATGACAATCGAGGCGGGCCCTGTGCGCCTGGATGCCGATCGGCACGTCGTGACCGTTCGCGGCTCGGTGGTGCCGATGCCGCTGAAGGAGTTCGATCTTCTGGAGTTCCTGGTGCGCAACTCGGGCCGGGTCATGACCCGATCGCAGCTGATCGACCGGGTGTGGGGCTCGGACTACGTGGGAGACACGAAGACCCTCGACGTCCACGTGAAGCGCTTGCGCGCCAAGATCGAGGTCGACGCGGCCAACCCGGTGCACCTGCTGACGGTGCGCGGTCTTGGCTACAAGTTCGAGGCCTGAGCCGAACTAGCTCGCGACCGGTGCCTGCGGCGGATTGGGCGCGATTCCCTCGTAGTAGCCGACGGGCGGAACGGTGAGGATCGACATCGACACCAGTCCCGCGTCGGCGAATCCCAACTGGACCGGCACGTAGGTAGACGTAGCCGCGTCGAAGTCGTAGGCATTGATCCACGTGTCGGACTCGAAGCCGAACGAGACCGACGCTCCAGGGCTCAGTTCGACTGCCCCGCCCGTGATTTCGGCAGGCACTCCGTTGACGGTGGCGAACACGAGGGTGTCGGCAACGGGGCCGGTGTTGATGACGCGGGTAAGCAAGGTCGCGCTCGCGGAGCCCTCGGGACCTTGCACCAGGGTGGCGTTCTCGACCTTGATCTCGCCCGCCTGCGCACTGACTCCATTGCCGGAGTTCATGCTGGCCTGCATGGTGGTGGTCGCGCCCTTACCGTTGAAGCAACCGGTGAGGACCGGTGAGGCGAGGACGACAAGGGCGGCAACTGCGGCAACGTGGATGCGCTTCACGGGCACACAGTAGCGAAGCAGGCTCCGGCATTTAGGGCCGGAACACCGTGGTAACCTTGACTCCCTGAGAAAGGGGTCTTCCTCTATGACGTTCAACGTCGGCGACACGGTTGTTTACCCGCACCATGGGGCAGCTGTCATCGAAGCAGTCGAGATTCGGACCATTAAAGGCGAGGACCGCAAGTACTTGGTCCTGAGGGTCGCTCAAGGCGATCTCACCGTTCGGGTGCCTTCCGACAACGTCGATCTGGTCGGTGTTCGCGACGTGGTTAACGCCGAGGGGCTGGACCGGGTGTTCAACGTCCTCCGGCAGCCCTACACGGAGGAGCCCACCAACTGGTCCCGTCGCTACAAGGCGAACTTGGAGAAGCTCGCCTCCGGCGATGTCATCAAGGTCGCCGAGGTCGTTCGTGACCTGTGGCGTCGTGAGCGCGAGCGCGGCCTGTCCGCAGGCGAGAAGCGCATGCTGGCCAAGGCTCGTCAGATCTTGGTGAGCGAACTGGCGCTGGCCGAGAAGACCAACGAGGTCAAGGCCGAGGCCATCCTCGACGAGGTCCTCGCGTCCTAACCGGCCGCCTGCGCGTTTCTTAGGGGCCGCATGAACTCCCCATCCACGGGCCGCACAGCGGTCCTCGTTCCCGCGGCTGGCCGTGGCGAACGTCTTGGTCCGGGTGCGCCCAAGGCCCTGCGGCCGCTGGGCGGCATCCCGATGCTCGTGCATGCGGTTCGCGCGCTGGCCGCCAGCCGCATCGTCGACCTCGTCGTGGTTGCCGCACCGGAGGACAGCGCCGAGAGCGTGGCCTCGATGCTCGCCGAGCAGTCCTTCCTCGCCGAGGTTGTCGTCGTTACCGGCGGAGACACTCGCCAGGACTCGGTGGCTCGGGCCTTGCTCACGTTGCCGGATGACATCGACGTCGTGCTCGTCCACGATGCGGCGCGCCCGCTCGTCCCGGTCGAGGTGGTCACTGCAGTTGTCGCCGCCGTGCGATCAGGGCATCCCGCCGTCGTGCCAGGACTTCGGGTCGTCGACACCATCAAGCGAGTCGACGACCTCGGGATGGTCGAATGCACGATCGACCGAAGTCCGCTGCGTGCGATCCAGACGCCGCAGGGATTCGAGAGACAGATCCTGCAGAGGGCTCACGCAACCGCTGACCTCGACGCAGCCGCCGCCACGGACGATGCCGGGTTGGTCGAACGTCTTGGCCTGCCGGTGCACGTGGTAGCCGGGCACGAGGAGGCGTTCAAGGTCACGACGCCTTTCGATGTCGTTATCGCCGAGGCCATCCTCGCCCGACGTCGGGCCGCCGGTGCCGTCTGACATCCCCCTCGTCGGAATCGGCACCGACGTGCACGCCTTCGCGGAGGGACGTCCCCTGCGGGTGGCCGGGCTTCTGTGGCCCGGGGAGACCGGGCTCGCCGGGCACTCCGACGCTGATGTCGCCGCGCATGCGCTGTGCGATGCCTTGCTCTCCGCCGCGGGCCTGGGGGATCTCGGATCGGTGTTCGGAGTCGACGACCCGACCTGGTCCGATGCGTCGGGAGTCTCCCTGCTGTCACATACGGCAGGTCTCGTACGAGCTGCCGGCATGCGCATCGGCAACGCGAGTGTCCAGGTGATCGGCAACCGGCCAAGGATCGGAACGCGGCGGCAGGAGGCCGAGGATGTCCTCAGCGCGGCTATCGGTGCGCCGGTTCGAGTCTCCGGGACAACGAGCGACGGACTGGGACTGACCGGTCGAGGCGAGGGAATCGCTGCGATCGCCGTCGCGTCCGTGGTTGCGGCCTGACGTCTCGACAGAACGATCCTCGCAACTCGGTGGCGACGCCATGCGGTAGTGGCTACGGTCGGGAAACCGCCCTCCTCGGACGGCACGGAGGAGGTCGCGATGCGCCATTTCAACGGGCTGGCCGAGGCCGAGTCGGCCGTCGGCGCCCCCCTCGGATACAGCGACTGGCACGAGATCACCCAGGAGGAGATCTCGTTGTTCGCCGATGCGACGCACGATCACCAGTGGATCCATACCGATGTTGAGAAGGCTGCTGCCGGGCCGTTCGGTAAGACCATTGCGCACGGGCTGCTCACCTTGTCCTATGTCCCCGTGTTCATCGCGGAGGTCTACGAGGTCGACGGACTAAAGATGATGCTCAACTACGGCTTCAACAAGGTGCGCTTTCCCGCAGCGACCCCGGTCGGCTCGCGCGTGCGGGGTGCTGTCGAGATCGCTGCCGTCGAGCGCGGTGCGAAGGGGACTCAGGTCACGTCGAGGGTGACGGTGGAGATGGAGGGCTCGGATCGACCGGTCTGCGTGGCCGAGATGGTCGTGATGTGCTTCGAGTAGGCACCATGTCGCGCACGTACAGGCCTGGTGCCGCCTCGAGGGGCGGGTAGCTGGCGCTGCCTGTCTGCGCCGGGGCGGCGACGAGCGCGCCCGAGAGCTCATTAATCCAGTCCGCCCAGGTCTGCCACCACGAACCGGAGTGCTTGGTGGCGCCGGCGAGCCATTCCTGTGCATCCCCATCGACTGAGCCTCCGGCGAAGTACGACGCCTTCGGGTTTCCTGGCGGGTTGACCAGGCTCGCAATGTGCCCGGCATTGCTGAGCACGAACGTGGTCGGGCCAGACAGCAGCCGCACCGTCCGGTAACAACCGGTCCACGGCGTCAGATGATCGGTCACGGCTCCGGTCACGAACGTCGGAACGGTGATCTGCTTCAGGCGCACCGGCGACCCGAGGACCGTCATCTCGCCGTCGCCGCACAGGAGATTGTCACGGAACACGTCCAGAAGCTGGCGGTGTAGCGCGGCCGGCAGGTTGGTGCCGTCGACACTCCACGCGAGGATGTCGAATACCGGCGGCTCCTTTCCCATCAACCAGTTGCTGACGACGTAGTTGAAGACCAGGTCGTCCGGACGCATCAGGTTGAAGATGGTCGCGAGGGCCGCGGCGGAGAGGATGCCTTCTTTCGCCGACTTGCCACCGGCCATCTCGAGCAGCCGGGTTGCCGAGAAGGCACCGAGCGGTGCCCGCTCGTCGAAGTCGAGCAGCGTGACCGCGAACGAGGCGCTGTTGATGGTCGTGTCGTCATTCGCGGTCAGGTGATTGAGCAGCAGGGACTGCAGGATTCCGCCGGCACAGAAGCCAAGCGAGTTCACGTCGACGCTGCCGGATATCTCCTTGATGACGCTCAGGCACTCCTTGGCTGCGGAGGCGTAGGTGTCGACGTTCCAGTCCCGCTGCTCGGCCGTCGGGTTGCGCCAGCTGATCATGAACACCTGCTGCCCACGGGACACCGCGTACTCGACGAACGAGCGACCGGGGCGAAGGTCGAGGAAGTAGTAGCGGCCGATGGGCGGGGGGATGATGAGCAGAGGACGTTCGTGCACCTCGTCCGTGCTCGGTGCGTAGTGGATGAGCTCGAGCACATCGTTGCGATAGACGACATCACCAGGAGTGATAGCGAGGTCCGTGCCGACGGCGAATGCGGAGCGATCGGTCTGCGACGGGAACCCTCGGTTGTGCCGCACGTCGCCGACGAAGTTGCGTGCACCGCGCACGACGCTGCTCCCGAGCGTGTCGAAGGCGACCTTGAGCGCGGCCGGGTTGCCCGGCAGGAAGTTCGTCGGCGAGATGCCGCTGGACAGCACGCCGACGGCGAATCTGGCGCGTTCGACATCGCGCCAGTCGGTGCCGCTCTCCTCGAGGTCGTCGACGAGCGCGTCAAGCGACGCGGCAAGCGCGATGTAACCCTGCATCCAGCGCCGGTAGAGGGGATTGTCCCGCCAGGCCGGGTCGCTGAACCGGCGGTCCTTGGGCCCGGGGTCGAACTCCTCCGTGCCGGCCACGACCGAGGAGATATTCGCCACGAGCGTGAGTGCCTGGCGGCTGAGCGGGCCGGGCTGGGCGACCGCACGCCCCACGCCCTTGGCCAGGCCGAGAATCGACGTGACACCCGAGGACGCCCCCGGGTCGGCGGGAGCCGGATCGGCAACGCTCAGGTCAGTCACGGCGGCCTCACAACTAGTGTGAAATCCAATACTAGGAAGTCATACGGAACCTTGCTCTGCGTCTATACTGCCCCGAGATGACCCACCGCGACGGCCGATTGGGATGACGATGCTGTACTCCGGGTACGAGATCAGTCGTTGGGCCGCCCAGCCTGTGCTCTCGTCCGCGGGGGCGGTGGCCCGAAGCCTGCGCGGCCTGCCGCCGTCGATCCGCAGCAAGCCGGTTGTCAGCCACGCGTGGGCCGCGTCCGAGGTCGTGTCCAAGATGCGTGCCACCCATGACCGACCGTCATTCGGCATCGAGTCCGTGTGGGTCGACGCCGAGCAGTACGCGGTCACCGAGCATGAGACATCGTTCAGCCCGTTCGCATCGCGCATCCACTTCCGCAAGTCCGTCGATCTCGTCCAGCCGAGGGTGCTCATCGTCGGACCGCTCTCCGGTCACTTCGCCACCCTCATCCGGCCCACGGTCACGTCTCTTCTGTCTGATTTCGATGTGCATGTGCTGACGTGGAACAACGCCCGTGACGTCGCCGTCGACAAGGGCGGCTTCGGCCTCGAGGACTACATAGAGCACGTGATGCGCGAGATCCGCGAACTGGGACCCGACACCCACGTGCTGGCCGTCTGCCAGCCGGCCGTGCCCGTCCTCGCCGCCGTCTCGCTACTCGCCCAGGCCGACGACCCCGCCCAGCCGCTGTCGCTGACCCTCATCGCCGGTCCGATCGACACGCGTATCAATCCCAATCGCGTCAATCAGTTCGCGATGGACAAGCCCTTCTCCTACTTCGAGAATCGGCTGATCCAGACTGTTCCCGGCAGCTATCCCGGGGCGGGTCGTCGCGTGTACCCGGGCTTCGTCCAGCTCGGCGCGTTCATGTCCATGAATGCCCGCCGTCACATGAGCCGGCAGTACGACCTGTATCGCGCGATGGTGAGTGGGGATGTCGAGGAAGCGCAGACGGTCCGGACCTTCTACGACGAGTACGGCGCGGTCATGGATGTCTACGCGGAGTTCTACCTCGATACCGTCGATCAGGTGTTCCAGCGTCATCTGCTGCCCACCGGTCAGATGACGTGGCGCGGACAGATCGTCGACCCGAAGGCGATCCGCAGGACGGCACTGCTCACCGTCGAGGGCGAGAACGATGACATCTGCTCGCCTGGTCAGAACTACGCAGCTCACGACCTGTGCGCGAACATCCCCGACGACATGCGCGGCCATCACCTCGAGCCGGGCGTCGGTCACTACGGAGTGTTCAGCGGATCTCACTGGCAGGCGGAGATCTACCCGGTCGTGCGCGACTTCATCACGAAGCATTCGACAGTCGCGGTCACGTGAGCCCTGACCCGGGTCTCGTCGCGCTCGCGCGCTCGCACTCGGTAGGCGACATTCCGCGCCGCACTGCGGCCCGGATGCCGCACAAGACGGCGATCATCAACGGCGACGTCCGCCTCACGTTCGCCGAGCTCGACCGCGTGATCGACAGCACCGCGGCGGCCCTGGCGGCCCTGGGGATGGGCAAGGGTGACCGACTCGCGATCTTGTCGCATAACTGCTGGCAGTATCCGGTTCTGTCGTTCGCGACGGCGCGGCTTGGCGTGCTCCTCGTGCCGATCAACTTCATGCTCGGTCCCGACGAGATCTCATTCATCCTCGAGCACAGTGAGGCGTCAGCGTTCGTCGTCGAGGATGCGCTCCTTCCGGTCGCCGTGGCCGCGATGTCCTCCCTGTCGGCGCCGATCACGATCACAGCCGCTATCCCGATGTCGGGTGACCCCGCCCCGGAGGACTGGCTCGACGTCGACGCGTGGACGCGAACGGGCGCAACACCTCCGGCCGTCCTCGTCGGGGACGAGGACCCGCTACGGCTCATGTACACATCGGGGACCGAGTCGCGGCCGAAGGGCGTGCTGCTGTCGAGCCGATCGCTCATGTGGCAGTTCGTCAGCTGCATCATCGACGGCGGAATGAGTGTCGATGATGTCGACCTGCACACGCTGCCGCTGTACCACTGCGCCCAGCTGGACTGCTTCCTTGGGCCTGACGTCTACCTCGGCGCCACCAGCATCATCCTGCCCGGGCCCGCGCCCTCGGACGTCCTCCACGCGATGCAGGCCGAGGGTGTCACCAAGTTCTTCGCTCCGCCGACCGTGTGGATCTCGTTGCTGCGAAGCCCGGACTTCGCCACCACCGACTTGAGCCGACTGCGCAAGGGATACTACGGGGCATCGGCGATGCCGGTCGAGGTGCTGCGGGAGATCCAGACCTCACTGCCCGAACTGCGACTGTGGAACTTCTACGGCCAGACGGAGATGGCGCCGCTCGCCACGATCCTCGGGCCCAGCGAGCAGGTCAGCCATGCCGGTTCTGCGGGCCGGCCAGCCTGCAACGTCGAGACGTTGATCGTCGACGACGAGGATGTGCCGGTTCCCGCGCGCGTGGTCGGGGAGATCGTGCACCGCAGCCCGCAGGCCACCCTCGGCTACTACAAGGACGATGGCAAGACGGCCGAGGCGTTCCACAACGGGTGGTTCCACAGCGGCGACCTGGGCTATGTCGACGACGAGGGCCGCCTCTATGTCGTTGACCGCAAGAAGGACATGATCAAGACCGGTGGCGAGAACGTTGCCAGCCGGGAGGTCGAAGAGGCCATCTACCTGCTTGACGGCGTTGCCGAGGTCGCGGTCTTCAGCGTTGCTCATCCGGTCTGGGTCGAGGCGGTTACTGCCGTCGTGGTGCCCAAGGCCGACGCGACGTTGACACCGCAGGACGTGATCGCCCACGCGAGGTCGATCCTTGCCGGCTTCAAGACGCCGAAGGTCGTGGTGATCGCCGACCGGCTCCCGAAGAACCCCAGCGGCAAGATCCTCAAGAGGGAACTGCGTGCGCAGTACGCCGACGTCGTGAGCGCGGTCGAAGCCTCCTGAACCACCTGATCAGGTCCGGGAGGGACCGGTAGGGTCGCGGCATGACTGCACTCTCAGACGAGGCGAAGGCCCTCTTCGATGCTCCGGAGTTCGCCACGATCGCCACGATCGAACCCGATGGACGGCCGCAACTGTCAGTGGTCTGGATAGAGCGCGATGGGGACGACCTGCTCGTGTCGACTGTCAAGGGACGACGGAAGCACCTCAATATCGAGAAGGATCCACGCGTCACCGTGCTCGTATTCCCCAAGGACAGCCCGTACTCCTACGTCGAGGTCCGAGGAAGCGCGTCGATGACCGAGGCGGGCGGCCGCGAGCTCATCGACCGGCTCGGCAACCAGTACATGGGATGGGACCGCTACCCGGGAGACGACGAAACCGACAACGTCCGGGTCGTCGTGCGGATCACGCCGGAGAAGGTCGTCGTCCACTAGGTACTGTTCGGCCTGTGACTTTGCGCTTTTACGACACGGCAACCAGGTCGATACGGGACTTCGTCCCCATCGCCCCAGGCCGCGCTGGCATCTACCTGTGCGGGGCAACCGTTCAGGCGAAGCCGCACGTGGGGCACATCCGCAGTGGTGTTGCGTTCGACGTCATCAGCCGGTGGCTCACTGCGCGCGGCTTCGACGTCACTTTCGTGCGCAACGTCACTGATATCGACGACAAGATCATCCACAACGCTGGGCACGAGGATGTCCCCTACTGGGTCGTCGGCATGCGCAACGAACGCGCGTTCAACCGCGCTTATGACGCGCTCGGCTGCCTGCCACCGACCTATGAGCCGCGGGCTACGGGCCACATTCCCGAGATCATCGCGCTGATGCACCGGCTCATCGACGCCGGTCACGGGTACGCATCCGACGGTGATGTCTACTTCGACGTTCGTGGATTTCCCGCCTACGGCTCGCTAAGCGGCCAGCGCATCGACGACATGCTCGCGGCGCCCGACTCCGATTCCTCCGCCAAGCGCGATCCGCGTGACTTCGCCATGTGGAAGGCGGCCAAGCCGGGGGAGCCGTACTGGGATACCCCGTGGGGCCCCGGACGGCCCGGATGGCACATCGAGTGCTCAGCCATGGCGGAGAAGTACCTCGGCTCCGCCTTCGACATCCACGGCGGCGGCCTCGACCTCGTGTTCCCCCACCACGAGAACGAGATCGCGCAGTCCCACGCGGCCGGCGACGGATTTGCCAACTACTGGCTGCACAACGCATGGATCACCACGGCCGGGGAGAAGATGAGCAAGTCGCTCGGCAACTCCCTGCTCGTAGACGAGGTGCTCAAGCGGGTGCGACCCGTCGAGCTTCGCTACTACCTCGCGGGCTCGCACTATCGATCGATGCAGGAGTACTCCGATGAGTCGGTCGCCGATGCGGGACAGGGATACCGTCGGATCGAGGGCTTCCTCCAGCGGGCGGCCGAGCGGCTCGGCGTCGCAGGCGAGCCTGTCGTTCGTCCCGAGTCGAGGCCAGCGGACTTCGATGCCGCGATGGACGATGACATCTCCGTGCCGGCCGCGCTGGCCGTCGTCCATGAGAGCGTCCGACGCGGCAATGCGATTCTCGCGACGTCAGATGCCGCAGAACTGCAGTCTGCGTTCGACCAGACACTCTCCATGATCGATGTCCTCGGCCTCAACCCATGGTCGAAGCCGTGGACCGACGCTGCCGGCGGCGGTTCGGGCCGCGAGACCGCAGTCATCGGAGAACTGGTGCAGGTCGTGCTCGACCAGCGCCAGTCCGCGAGGGAACGCAAGGATTTCGCGGCGGCTGACGCCATTCGCGATGGACTGGATCGGATCGGCATCCGGGTAGAGGACACTCCACAAGGTGTCCGCTGGTCGCTGGACGACTGAACCCGGGAGGGTGAACCATGGCAGGGAACTCACAGCGTCGCGGAGCGATGCGCAAGGACGGCACGAAGAAGGGCGCCACGGCGGGCTCCGGTGGCCAGAAGAGGCAGGCGCTCGAGGGCCGCAAGCCGACTCCGAAGGCGACTGACCGTCCGCACCATCCCGCTGCGCGCCGCGAGCGCGCGAAGAAGCGCGCCGACGCGGGGCCTCAGCGTTCCAGTGGAACGCGGAGCAGCAGCAGCCGTCGGGCGAACGGCAGCATGCTCATGGGCCGCAACCCCGTCGTTGAGGCACTCCGCGCGAAGGTTCCGGCCTCGGCGCTCTACGTCCAGGCAAAGCTGGAAGCTGATGATCGCTGGCGCGAGGCCATGCGGCTTGCGGTCGGCGCGAGCATCCCGATTCTCGAGGTGGCCAAGTCAGAGCTCGACCGCATGACTGACGGCGGCGTGCACCAGGGCATGGTGCTGACGATGCCCGAGTACCAGTACTCCAGCGCCGAGGATCTCGAGCACGGCACGCTGCTCGTCGCGTTGGACGGTGTCACGGACCCCCGGAACCTGGGGGCGATCGCCCGCTCTGCAGCGGCGTTCGGTGCCGACGGCATCATCATTCCCACGCGCCGCTCGGTGGGTGTCACGGCGTCTGGGTGGAAGACGTCGGCGGGCGCACTGGCCCGTGTCCCCGTCGCTCAGGTCACCAACCTCACTCGTGCCCTGGAGTCCTTCCAGAAGAAGGGCTTCACCGTCGTGGGGCTTGCGGCCGACGCGGATGCGGACCTCGCAACGCTCGCGAAGGATGTCCTCACCGATCCGGTGATCATCGTGATCGGTGCGGAGGGCGAGGGTCTGTCTCGGCTCGTCGGCGAGACGTGCGACTGGAGAGTGGGCATCTCGATGGTGCCGGGCATGGAGTCGCTCAATGCGTCCGTCGCGGCCGGCATCGTGCTTCAGGCGGTGTTCTCGGTTCGTTCCTGAGACTCGGCCGCCGGCTGCTGGCCGCGCACCAGCCAGTTTCCGACGAGCGGGAAGACGAGAACCGAGAGCGCTCCGGCGCCGACCAGCGCTGCCGCGTTGCGCGGGTCCATCAGGCCCGACTCGACCTCGAGGGTCGTGACGGCGACGATGATAGGCAGTCCTGTCGCGACCAGGAGGGTGAACCGGCCCCGCTGCCGGGTATCGGGAATTGCCGATCGGTAGATGAAGAACTGAGGCAGCCCACGCACCAGCAGGAGCAGGGCGAAGAACAGCGCGAGGCGGCCGGGATTCTCCACGATCGAGTCGATGTCGAGGTTCGCCCCTGAGACGACGAAGAACAAGGGGATGAGGAAGCCGAAACCGATCGCCTCCATCTTCGTCTGCAGCGAGGACTCCTCGGAGGGAGGCGAGAACCGACGCACGATGATGCCGGCGACGAATGCGCCGAGCACGACGTCGAGCCCGAAGTCGTCTGCCAGTGCCAGGAGCGCGATGAGCAGGAGCATCGTGAACCGAAGCGCGGTCTGCGAACTGGTGTGGTGGCCGCGCTCGAGGATTGCGCGCACTTTGTCGCCGGCCAGTCGCGAGGGAAGAGTCGCGAGGATCATCGCGACGATGGCGAACCCGGCAAGGCTGAGCAGCGCGACGAACGAGCTCTGAGTACCGAGCAGGACCGAGATCGCAATGATCGGCCCGAACTCTCCCCACGCGCCTGCGCCCATGAACAACGTCCCGAATCGCGAGCCGAGTTCCTTGCTATCGCGCAGGATGGGAAGAAGAGTGCCCAGCGCAGTTGAGGTCAGCGCGATGGCGATGCCCATCGTGTCGTGAACCTCTCCAGTGACGCTCAGCGCGAATGACACGATGCCCGCGAGCAGGAGGGAGACTCCCCAGCCGATGGCGGCAAGCTTCCCGCTTTGCCCACGGACCGCTCGTGCCTCAAGTTCGAGTCCGGCGAGGAAGAAGAGCAGGCCGAGGCCGAGGTCGGACAACAGCTCGATCGACGAGTCAACAGTGATCCAGCCGATGAGCTGCGGTCCGAAGATCACGCCCGCACCGAGAAGGAGCACGACTTCAGCGACCTTGATGCGAAGGAGTCCGACGATGAGCGGAACGAATGCGGCGATCGCCGCGATGGCGACCAAGGAGCTGAACTCCTGTGACACTAGGCCTCCTCAGGCGGTAGCACGATGCGTAAGGCCGCAGTGTCGTCGCTCGGGGACCCGACCCTCGACCCCAGCACCGCCTGCTCATCCGGCTTCTTGGCGAGGATAGTGGTGACGTAGTCGGAGATCGCATCGCCGAACGGCACGCTTGCGCCCGCTGCCTCGGACATGAACCAGCGATGCTCGAGAACCTCGTGGAAGATCTGCGCAGGCTCGAGCTTGCCGCGCAGTGCGGGCGGTACGTCAGACATGACCCGCTCGAATCTCTCGGTGACCCATCGGTGAGCGGCGAACTCCTCGTCTTCTGGACCCAAGCCGATCTTGATGCGGAACGAGTCCAGGTCGTTGAGCAGTCGTCGCGCCTGGTTCTCCTCTACGTCTAGGCCGGTCAGCGTGATGAGGCGGCGTGAGTGATGGCCCGCATCTACAACCTTCGGAGTGACGGTGATGTGATCGCCGTCGGCCTGGGTCTTCACCTGGAGCTCGGCGACATCGAAGCCCAGGCTGTTCAGGCGGCGAACGCGGGACTCGAGTTGGTAGCGGTCCTCGCGCGAGATGACGAGCGGTCCGGTCACCTCCTCCCACAGCTGGTCGTATCTGGTGCGCAGGCTGACTCCGGTGACGATGGGGTCAATGCCGTCATGCAGACGCCCGCCCGCCTGCAGGTCCATGAGCTCGCCAGCGACGTTCGTCGCAGCAGTCTCCATGTCGTACTCACGCTGGCCCTGCGACAGTTGCGGGTGCAGCTCGCCAGTCTCGGCGTCGACGAGGTAGGCGGCGAATGCGCCGGCATCGCGTCGAAACAAGGTGTTCGACAGCGACACGTCGTTCCACGAGAAGCCCGCCAGATGCAATTGTACGATCAGAACGGCCAGCGCATCGAGAAGGCGACTGGCAGTCTCCAGCCGCAGGCTCGAGGAGAAGAGCGCTCGGTACGGCAGCGAGAACTCCAGGTGCCTGGTGATGAGTCCGGCCGGCAGTGGCTCGCCGTGCTCGTCGACCCGGTCGAGAACCACTCCGACCGGCTCGACTGTCGGAAGACCCCTGCGCACGAGGTCGAAGAGCAGCTCGTACTCGCGCTGCGCGAAGTTCTCCTCGACCTCCTTGACCGCGTAGACAACGCCGTTGATCCGAACGAATCTCACGATGTGGCGCGAGATGCCACGAGGCAGTGCGACGACGAGGTCGTCCGGCCATTCCTCAAGGGGAACCGACCATGGCAGGAACGCCAACTCCGGTTCGTCGAGGCTTCCCGTCAGGCGCACGACCGAAGCCTGCCACGTTTCCGCCTAGGCTGACCGCCGTGGCTGACAACCCGAGGGCTCGCCTCTCCGACATTGCCGAGCAGGCGGGCGTCAGCGAGGCCACCGTGTCCCGGGTGCTCAATGATCGTCCCGGCGTCTCATCCTCGACGCGGATGGCAGTGCTCACCGCCTTGGACGTGCTCGGATACGAGCGACCGTTCCGCCTTCGCGGCCGCTCGGGCCTCGTCGGCCTCGTCGTCCCCGAGCTTGAGAACCCGATCTTTCCCGCCTTCGCGCAGGTGATGGAGACGCTTCTCGCGCAGCACGGCTACACGCCGGTGCTCTGCACGCAGACTCCCGGCGGGGTGACCGAGGATGAGTACGTCGAGCTCCTCCTGGACAGGGGAGTCGCAGGCATCATCTTCGTGTCCGGACTGCATGCCGACAGCACGGCCAACCACGACAGGTACTCCGCCCTCGTCGAGCGCGGGCTGCCGATCGTCCTCGTCAACGGATACGCCAAGGGCGTGGAAGCTCCGTTCATCTCCGATGACGACACTGCGGCGATGGAACTCGCCGTCGCGCACCTCACGTCGATGGGACATCGGCGGATCGGACTCGCGGTCGGCCCGATCCGATTCGTTCCGGTCGTGCGCAAGCGTGCGGCGTTCATCGACGCGATGCAACGCATGACCGGTGCCAGCGAGGAGGAGGCGGCATCACTCGTCTCCCACTCGCTGTTCGCCGTAGAGGGAGGCCAGGCGGCGGCTCATCACTTGCTCGGTCTCGGGGTGACGGCGATTGTGTGTGGCTCGGACCTGATGGCGCTCGGCGCCATTCGTACTGTCCGCCAACGGGGGCTGCGTACGCCCGAGGACGTCTCTGTCGTGGGATACGACGACTCGCGGCTCATTGCATTCACCGATCCGCCGCTAACCACCGTTCGCCAAGCGGTGTCGGCGATGGGAACAGCAGCCGTGCAGGCACTCATCGATGGAATCAACGGCACGCCCGCGCCGCGCGACGAGTTCGTCTTCCGTCCCGAACTCGTTGTCCGTGAGTCGACCGGTCCGGTTCCCGCGCCGCGCTAGCGCTAGGCGACGCGTGGTTCGCTGCGGCCGGCCTTGCGCGGGCGCTGCGCGCGGCGCTCGTCCTCGCTCAGACCTCCCCATACGCCGGCCTCCAAGCCGGCGCGCACGGCGAAACTCAAGCACTGATCAACGACTGTGCAGCGGTGGCACACGGCCTTCGCTGCTTCGATCTGCAGGCCGATAAGTCCGATCGTTGGATTCGGGAAGAACAGCTCGGGATCCTCGCTGCGGCATGCAGCCTGATGACGCCAGTCCATTTCGCTCACCTCGATTCTGGTCATCGACGCAGTACCGACGGTAAGGGACTTCTGTTACGACGCTTAGAACATGTTGTTTCGCGCACGTGTTGTGATCCTTCGAGCGCACGGGGACCGTGGCAGACTGATGGCGTGCCCCGCCCGGTCATCGGACTGTCCTGCTACGTCGAGCCCGCCACGTGGGGGGCCTGGCAGATGCCCGCCGCGCTCATTCCCGAGTGGTACCTCGACCTGATGCACAGTGCTGGCGCGGACGTGGTGATCCTCCCGCCCGGCAACGACCCGGCTCTCCTGGATCGACTCGACGGGCTCGCGCTCGCGGGCGGAGCCGACGTCGACTCCCGTCTTTACGGGGCGAAGCCGCATCCGACCGCAGACATTCCTCGGGAGTCGCGAGACGACTCCGAACTGCTGCTCTACCGACGGGCCAGGGAGCTCGGCATGCCGGTTCTGGGCATCTGCCGTGGAATGCAACTGATGGCAGTCGCCCATGGTGGCAGCCTTGTCCAGCACGTCCCCGACCTCGATGGCGACACCGTTCACCGGGAGGTCCCTGGCATGTTCGTGGATCACACTGCGACCTTCGCGGAGGGGACGCTGGCCGGTCGACTTTTCGGTGCCGATCCTGTCGTCGTGAACTCCTCGCACCATCAATCCGTCGAGTCAGCCGGTGACCTCATGGTCTCCGGCTGGGCATCTGACGGCACCGTCGAGTCCTGCGAGGATCCCACTGCGGACTTCTGCATCGGAGTGCAATGGCATCCCGAGCATCCGGGGCGCAGGGTCGCCGACGAGCCTCTCGTCGTGGCATTCGTCGACGCCGCGCAGCGCTACGGCACGAGTGCCCTACAGCGGGGTCACGTACGCGCCTGAGATCCCGCCGTCGACCAGGAAGTTCGATGCCGTGATGAACGAGGAGTCATCGCTCGCGAGGAAGGCCACCGCCGCGGCGATCTCGTCGGGCTCACCGAATCGACCGACGGGAATGTGCACGAGACGGCGCGCCGCCCGCTCGGGGTCCTTGGCGAACAGTTCGACGAGCAGCGGAGTGTTGACTGGTCCGGGAGACAGCGCATTGACCCGCACGCCGGATCGTGCGAACTGCACGCCGAGCTCGCGAGTCATCGCGAGCACGCCACCCTTGGATGCGGTGTAGGAGATCTGGGACGTCGCCGCTGCCATGGTGGCCACGAACGAGGCCGTGTTGATGATTGAGCCCTTGCCCTGGTCGAGCATGTACGGCAGCACTGCCTTGCAGCAGAGGAAGACCGAGGTGAGGTTGACCTCCTGCACTCGACGCCACGCATCGATGCCTGTCTCGAGGATGGAGTCGTCATCGGGAGGTGAGATCCCGGCGTTGTTGAACGCGATGTCGATGCTGCCGTAGGTGTCCTTCGCGGCGGCGAACATGGCTGCGACGTCGTCGACCTTGGTCACGTCGGCGCGCACGAACAGGCCGTTGACCTCCGCGGCCGCGGCCTGTCCTGAGGTGGGGTCGAGGTCACCGATGACCACGGAGGCACCCTCGTCGGCAAATCGCCGCGCGGTCGCCAGTCCGATGCCACTTGCCCCGCCGGTGATCACTGCCACTCGTCCCTCGAGCCTGCGGCACTTGCTGTCAGACATGTCGTGACCCTTCTAGTCGTCCGTGCTTATGAAGACGTTCTTGGTCTCGGTGAATGCGTCGAGGGCGTCCGGACCGAGTTCGCGCCCGAGGCCGGAACGCTTGAAGCCGCCGAACGGAGTCGAGTAGCGCACCGACGAATGCGAGTTCACCGAGAGGTTTCCCGCCTCGATGCTGCGAGACACGCGCATCGCGCGGCCGATGTCGCGGGTCCAGATCGATCCGGACAGCCCGTACTCGGAGTCATTCGCCAGCCGAATGGCATCGGCTTCGTCGTCGAACGGGGTGACGACGACGATCGGCCCGAAGATCTCCTCCTGGAAGACCCGAGCATCCGAACTGACGGGCGCGAGGACAGTCGGCGGGAACCAGTAGCCAGGGCCGGTGGGGCACTCGCCCTGGAACGCGATCGGCGACTGCCCGTCGAGGAAACTGCTCACCGTGTCGAACTGCCCGCGTGAGATCAGCGGACCCATCTCCGACGTCTCGAGCGAGGGATCCTCGACCCGCACGCCCTTCACCGCGGTCTCGAACAGTTCCATGAACCGATTGAAGGCAGATCGCTGGACCAGGATTCGCGATCGCGCGCAGCAGTCCTGGCCGGCATTGTCGAACACTCCGTAGGGCGCTGTCGCTGCCGCCTTCTCCAGGTCCGCATCCGCGAAGATGACATTCGCGCTCTTGCCGCCCAGTTCGAGTGTCACGCGCTTCACCTGCTTGGCCGCACCGGCCATGATCTGTTCGCCAACTCCCGTGCTGCCGGTGAACACGACCTTGCGCACGATCGGGTTCTCGACGAAGCGCGCGCCCACAACCGAGCCCTTGCCGGGAATGACGGTGAACACTCCCTCGGGGATGCCGGCCTCAAGAGCGAGCTCGCCGAGCCGGATCGCGGTGAGGGGCGTGAGCTCGGCGGGCTTCAGTACGACCGTGCATCCGGCAGCGAGCGCCGGCGCAAAGCCCCAGCCCGCGATCGGCATGGGAAAGTTCCACGGCACGATGACGCCGACAACGCCGATCGATTCCTTGAACGTGATGTCGACCCCGCCCGCCACCGGGATCTGGCGACCGAAGAGGCGCTCGGGTGCCCCCGAGTAGTAGGCAAGGACGTTGGCGACGTTGTTCGCCTCCCACCGTGCATTGCCGATGGTGTGCCCGGAATTGGTGACCTCCAGCTGCGCGAGTTCCTCGACGTGATCGCGAACGACGTCGGAGAAGGCACGCAGGAGGTTGGCGCGATCGGCGGGAGCGACGGCGCGCCACGCGGGCAGCGCCTCCCCAGCACGGGCGATGAGGTCGTCCGCCTCCTCGGCGGAGGCGGAGGGCACCGAGGCGACGACCTGCTCGGTCGCGGGATTGATGACGTCATGCATGGCTGGTGACTAGATCCTCTCGAAGTTTCTGAAGCGCTCCCAGTCGGTGACGGCCTTGCCGTACGCAGCCAGCTCGACGCGCGCCATGTTGGAGTAGTGGTCCTGCACCTCGCTGCCGAACGTCTCGCGGATCCACGCGGACGACTCCCATGCGTCAAGCGCCTCGCCCATCGTCGAGGGCACGTGCGGCGAGTCGCTGGTGTACGCGTTCCCGATAAACTCCGCTTCCAGGGGCAGGTTCTCCTGGATCCCGTGCAGTCCGGCGGCCACCATTCCCGCGACGGCCAGGTAGGGGTTGACGTCTCCGCCGGGGACCCGGTTCTCCAGTCGCAGCGACTGGTCATGCCCGACCAGCCGCATCGCGCACGTGCGATTGTCGCGCCCCCAGCGGATCGCGGTCGGCGCGAATGAGCCCGGCACGTATCGCTTGTAGGAGTTGATCTGGGGGGCGTAGAGCAACGTCAGTTCCCGCGCGTGTGCCAGCTGACCGGCGATGAAGCCCTTGCCCGCGGCAGACAGGCCGTTGTCGCCGTCGTGGTCCGTCATGACCATCGAGCCGTCGAGGCCACGAAAGGACAGATGGATGTGGCAGGAGTTGCCTTCTCGCTCGTTGTACTTGGCCATGAAGGTCAGCGCCATGCTCTCCTGCGCGGCGATCTCCTTCGCGCCCGTCTTGTAGATGACGTGGTTGTCGCAGGTGCGAAGCGCATCCTGGTACTTGAATGCGATCTCGTGCTGTCCGAGATTGCATTCGCCCTTCGCGCTCTCGACGATCATTCCCGCCTCGGTCATCGCGAGGCGGATTCGACGAAGCAGCGGCTCGATCCGAGCCGTGCCGAGCATCGAGTAGTCGACGTTGTAGAGGTTCGCCGGCGTGAGGTCGCGGTAGCCCGCGAGCCAGGCCTCCTCGTAGGTGTCCTGGAAGACGATGAACTCGAGCTCGGTGCCGACGAAGGCGCCGTAGCCGGCTTCATGCAATGCCTCGAGTTGTCGGCGCAGCACCTGCCGGGGCGAAGGCGCTACGGGCTCGCCCTCCTCGGTCTCGAGGTCGCAGAGCACGCCCACGGTCCCGGGCTGCCACGGCACGCGATGGAGAGTGTCCAGGTCCGGTCGCATGACCATGTCGCCGTAGCCGCTGTCCCATGAGGACATCGCGTAGCCGTCGACCGTGTTCATGTCGACGTCGACGGCCATGAGGTAGTTGCAGCCCTCGGTGTAGCCGTCCATGACCTCGTCGACGAAGTAGTCCCCGTCGATTCTCTTGCCCTGCAGCCGGCCCTGCATGTCGGTGATCGCCACCGAGACGGTGTCGATGCTCCCGTCATGGACGCCGCTGCGGACATCCTTGGCGGTAAGCGGCTTTGGCCTGGCCATGGGCGCTCCTTCGGTCTGCGCGCCCGAAGGACGCACGGTCATTCAACCGCACGATCATCACGCATGAGGTCCGGTTCGGGCCTACGCTGCCGAATCGTGGACCACCTCGTCGACGACCTGCCCCGCCACGATGCCGAGCGTCTGCTGCTTCTCGACTGCCTGACGACGGCAACCGCGGTCACGCCGCTGATTGGCGGCATCACTAATCGCAACTACCGGGTGAGTACGCCGACGGGCGATTACGTCGTCCGGCTGTCTGACCCCGAGTCCTCGCTGCTGGCCATCGACAGGGACAACGAGTACCTGAACTCCCTCGCTGCGGCCAAGTCCGGTGCGGGAGCCTCTGTCGCCCAGTACATCCCGGGCCGGGGAGTTCTCGTCGTGAACTGGATCGAAGGCCGGACCTTCACCGAGGCCGACGTCGCCAACCCTGCGAACTTCGATCGCATCGCGTCGGCCTGCCGAACCCTCCACCGAGGCCCGGCGTTCGCCAGTGACTTCGACATGTTCGACCTGCAGGAGCGTTACCTCGGCATCGTGCGCGAGCGGGGTTACCGACTGCCCGATCGCTATGAGGAATTCACCGGCCACGTTGCGCGGATGCGTCATGCCATGGCGATTGCACCCGAGCTCACGGTGCCGTGCAACAACGATCTGCTTGCTGCAAACATGATCGACGACGGAGACCGGCTGTGGCTGATCGACTACGAGTACTCCGGCAACAACGAGGCCAGCTTCGAACTCGGCAACATCTGGAGCGAGTCGACGTTGTCGCCGGACCTTCTCGAACCTCTTGTCGCGAGCTACTGGGGAGTGGAGTCGGTGTCAAAGGTCGCTCGGGCGCGACTGTGGGCTCTGATGTCGAAGTACGGATGGACGCTCTGGGCGTCGATCCAGCAGGAGTTGAGCGCGATCGACTTCGACTACTGGGCCTGGGGAATGGAGAAGTACGAGAGGGCCGTGGCGGAATTCGACAGCCGCGAGTTCTCTGCCTGGCTCGACGACGTGTCCCGTGCATGACGAAAAACCCTAAGTAACACGACGATTTCCGCCCGCGTGTCGCACTTCACAATTCGCCCACCAGGAGAACACTGCGGCTATTAGTGTCCGCCTGTCATGGATTGTCGACACGGTCGGACTTTGACCGCGCACTGAGGAGGGCAGCGGTGGCAGATCAGCACACCATGAGCGAGGACGAGAAAACTCTCGCTGAACTCGGCTACAAGCAGGAGCTAAGTCGCACCTGGAGCGGCTTCAGCAACTTCGCGATCTCGTTCTCGATCATCTCGATTCTGGCTGGCTGTTTCACCACCTTCTACTTTGGGTGGAACAACGGCGGGCCTATTGCGATCTCGATCGGTTGGCCGGTCATCTCGGCCTTCATTCTCATCATCGGCTTCTGCCTGTCCGAACTCGTGTCGGCGTATCCCACGAGCGGTGGCATCTACTGGTGGGCGAGCAAGCTCGGCAGCATCAAGGCCGGCTACTACACGGGCTGGCTGAACCTCGTCGGTCTCATCGCCATCGTTGCCTCGGTCGCGTACGGAGCAGCGACGTTCTTCGATTTCTCGTTGTCGCGGTTCAGCGAGTCGTGGGCTGAGGGCTACTCCCTCGAACGCGTGTTCATCATCTTCTTCTGCATTCTGCTGCTGGTCGCGCTGGCGAACATCTTCTCCAGCCACCTGCTGGCGATCTTCAACAACATCTCGGTGTGGTGGCACGTTATCGGCGCGACCGTGATCGTCGTCATCCTCGTGTTCTTCCTCAAGGAAGGCGCGACTCACTGGGGTGTCAGCGACGTGTTCACCGGCAAGGTCAACAACACCGGTGGCCTTTACGGCGGAGAGATCAGCGGGCCGGGATTCTGGTTCTACGTCCTGCCCCTGGGCTTCCTGCTGACGCAGTACACGATCACGGGATACGACGCCTCGGCTCACTTGTCGGAGGAGACCACGGGCGCGGCGAACAATGCGGCCAAGGGAATCTGGCGCTCGATCTTCTACTCGGCGATCGGCGGCTGGGTGCTCCTGCTGGCCTTCCTGTTCGCTGTTCAGGATCCGGTCGCGGTGTCGGCCGGCGGCGGCGGTGTCCAGGTCATCTTCGACCAGGCACTTACTCCGAAGATGTCGGGAATGGTGCTGCTTATCGCCACCATCGGTCAGCTCTTCTGCACGACCGCGTGCCTGACGTCCGCGTCACGAATGCTCTTCGCGTTCAGTCGTGACGGAGCGGTGCCTGGCGCCAAGATCTGGTCGAAGCTGAACAAGGCGCGCACGCCTGTGTACGCCGTGATCGGCGTGGCTGTTGCTGGCCTCATCCTCACGCTGCCTGCGCTGTGGAAGGTCAACATCGGCACGGAGGACGCGCCCATCTACACAGTCACCGCGTTCTTCGCAGTGGTGTCGATCGGCGTGCTCGGCCTGTACCTCGCCTTCGCGATCCCCATCTATTACAGGTGGAAGCAGGGAACCTCGTTCAAGCAGGGCTCGTGGAATCTCGGGAGCAAGTGGAAGTGGATGGCGCCCATTGCCATCCTCGAGATTCTCATCACCTCGGTGTACTTCATCCTCCCGCTCTATCCCGCGGGCGCTCCGGGATTCATGCGGAGCTTCCTCGGTGCACCGAGCACGGATGAGGTGCCGTTCGACTGGAAGTTCGTGAACTACGCGCCGATCGTCCTCGTGGCGATCTTCGTGGCGCTGTGGATCGGCTGGCACGTGTCGGCCAAGAAGTGGTTCACCGGACCGAAGAACACGTTCGACCTGCCCGCGGGTGTCTCGTCGTCCGACGAGATCGCCCTCGAGCACGAGCACAAGGGCTTCCACCAACCGGGGGAGCACACCTAACCAAGGCGATCTGTTGCATCGGCTCCCCCACCGTCTCGGTGGGGGAGCCGATGTCGTTCAGGAGCGAATGCGCTCGGACTTGGGGTCGTACGGCGCGGACAACTGCACGGTTGCGTCGTAGAGCTGGCCGCTGACATTGATCGACCACTCGCCGTCCGCAAGGTACTCGTCCGTCACGACATCGCCGTCGCGGCGCCAGACGTAGGCCAGGCCGACGCATGAGCCGACCGTCGCGCCATAAGCCGCAGAGGTGACCTGGCCCGAGCCGAGTCCATCGCGCAGCACGAGCTCTCCGCCCCACATCATCGCTGCCGGATCGCTGAGGACGAAGGAGACGAGGCGACGTCGAACGCCGGACTCCTTCGCCCGCTCGACCGCTTCCCGTCCGATGAACGGGATGTCCGTGCGCAGCTTCACCGCGAACAGCAGCCCGGCCTCGACGGGGTTGTAGTCGGGCGTCAGCTCGGCCCCGAAGGCTCGGTAGCCCTTCTCCAGGCGCAGCGCATTGATGGCGTAGTACCCGGCGTTCGCGATGCCGAGGCGTGAGCCAGCCTCGTGCAGCATCGTGAAGACGCTGACGGCGAACTCGGCCGGCACGTACAGCTCCCAGCCGAGCTCTCCCACGTAGGTGATGCGCGTCGCGCGCACCGTGCAGTAGCCCAGGTCGACTTCGCGGCTCGTGGCGAAGGGGAAGTCGTTGAAGTCCGCTCGCGACAGTGACTGGAGCAGCTCTCGTGATGACGGGCCCATGACACCGAAGACCGCGAGGGAGCTCGACACATCCGCGACCTCGACGTGCTGGTCCGCGCGGACATGGCGGCGAATCCAGTCGCGATCCCGCACCGCCGAAGCGGAACTGGTGACCCACAGGTACTCGTCCTCGCCGATGCGCGTCAACGTGACATCGGCCTCGTAGGTTCCGCGCTGGTTGAGGACGCCGGTGTACACGGTTCGGCCGACGGGAACAGAGACGTTGTTCGTGCACAGCAATTGCAGGACATCCTCCGCGTCGCGGCCCTGCACGAGCAGCTTGCCGAACGAGGTCTGGTCGTAGAGGGCGACTCGCGATCTCGTCGCGAACTGCTCCGCGTCGACCCACGGCATCCAGTTCTGCCGCTCCCACGAGTACTCGATCACCGGGGGTACGCCCGCGGGCGCGAAGAAGTTGGGCCGCTCCCAGCCCATGCGCGACCCGAAGCATGCGCCTGCGAGCTCGACCTGGGCATGGACGGGTGAGCGGCGGAACGGCCGGGCAGTCTGGAACTCTCGGTTGGGCCAGGGAATCGCATAGTGCAGGCCGAGGACCTCGCCGACTCGATCGTGCAGCCACTGGTTGTTCGAGTTGAACGACGCGAATCGCCGGATGTCTACCCCGACGAGATCCGACTGCGGCTCTCCGCCGGCAATCCACTGCGCCAGTGCTCGGCCGGCGCCTCCGGCGGATGCGATGCCCACGGAGTTGAACCCTGCGGCGACGAAGAAGTTCCGGACCTCGGGAGCCTCGCCGAGGATGAACTGGTTGTCCGGGGTGAAGCTCTCTGGGCCGTTGTAGAACTTCTTGATCCCCGTTTGCTGCAGCACCGGGATCCGGTGGAGCGCGCTCTCCATCAGGATCTCGAAGTGTTCCCAGTCCTCGTCGAGGAGTTGGAACTCGAACGGATGCGGAATCTGGTCGGGTGCTACCCAGGGCTTGGCCACGGGCTCGAAGCCGCCGACCACCAGGCCGCCGACCTCCTCCTTCATGTAGGTGTAGCCGTCGGGATCGCGAAGGATCGGCAGCATGCGATCGACTCCGTCGATCTGGTCGGTGACGACGTAGAAGTGCTCGGCGGAGTGCAAGGGGACATTTACCCCGACCATCGCGCCGATGGACTTGGCCCATTGGCCACCGCAGTTCACGACGATGTCCGTCTCGATGTCGCCGCGATCGGTCTGCACGCCGCGGATCGCTCCGTCACTGGTGGAGATGCCGGTCACTCGGGTGCGTTCATGCACCTGCGCCCCGCGCATGCGCGCTCCGCGGGCAAGGGACTGGGTCACATCGGTCGGGTTCGCCGTGCCGTCCAGCGGCAGCCAGAGCGCGCCCTGCAGGTCGGTGGTCTCGAGCAGCGGATAGCGATCAGCCGCCTGCGCGGGGGAGAGCACCTCGCACTCGAGATTGAACGCCTCGGCCGCCGCGGCGGTACGGAGCAGCTGGACCATGCGCTCGGGAGTACGCGCGACCGTGACCCCGCCGCATTGCTTGTATCCGGTCGACAGGCCGGTCTCGGCCTCGAGAGATTGATAGAGCGCTGCGGAGTACTGGACCAGGCGGGTACCGCTTTCCGTCGCGCGCAATTGGCCGACCAAGCCCGCCGCATGCCATGTCGTGCCCGACGACAGCTGGCCCTGCTCCAGCAGGACGAGGTCCGTGTATCCCAGCTCGGTGAGGTGATAGGCCACGCTCGCGCCGACGATGCCCCCGCCGATCACCACGACCTGCGCGCGCTGCGGGAGTTCGGCCACGTGCTGAGCCTAGGAGGACTCGATGACGAGCGCCGCTACTTGCGACGAGCAGCCAGCGCGCCGAAGACTCGGATGATCGCAAGGGCAAGGAAGGCGACGGTGAACGCGGCGGCGACGGCCAAGCAGATCTCGACCCCCCTGCCGAAGTTCTCGGCACTGGCGCTCTGAGGTACCCACTGGATCCGTACTACCTCGAATACCAGTGCGCCGAGGCAGCTCAGGAGCGCGAAGAGCGCAGACAGCAGGAGCCCCCGGTCGATGGGACGCAGTTTCTCGAGCCAGGTCTCGTTGTTGACGATCTCCCCGGGCGGCTCGTCGGTCGGGACCCAGGTGCCGCTTTGCCATGCGAGGTCGCCCTCGGTCCACTCGTGGCCATCCCAGACAAGGCCGTCGCGGAGGCTTGGGCTCTCGGTCGGTTCGTCTACCACGACGGGTAGCGCGCGTAGAACTCGAAGGCCAAGGTGCCATCGGTGTTCTTGGTCGGCGGCGCGTTGTGGTCCCACAGCCAGTCGTCGATGTCCTTGCCCGCGATCCAGTTCTGGATGCTCGGCTCGGCCATGGGGTTCCACGTGAACCGCGCCCGATCGCTAGCCATGTATTCGACGTACCCCGTGGCTTTGCGAGCCAATCGCCACGTGGCTGTTGCAACCAGGCGATTCGGGGTACGAGGACTACATGACCGATCCCCAAGCACCCCAGCCCGAGATGTCCGACGAAGACCGTGAGCAGGCCGCCGTGTGGGCCGCCGAGCTTGAGCGCCGAAACGAGGGCTCAGGGCAGGGCAACCCCAACCGCCGGGATGAGCCGAATGCCACGAAGGAGCAACCGAGCGAGTAACAGAAGGGAACTGTCGCGACTCCGTGGCCGCTAGGCACCTCTTCCGTGTCGACCGCTTCGGTTGCGGGATTGTGAGACGCGGCGGATCTCATCTCGAATCCAGGCCACGGTGTGATCTTGGCTTGGCGAACTCACGACGGCCGTAGCTTGCGTGAGTTCAATGTCGCTGATCCACTCGGCAAGATCAGCGAGGATGGCATCCGTCGACGGACCATGCGCCAAGGCGATGTCGATGCGCCGCGCGAGGTCTTCCCCAGGATGTGTGAGCCACTCCACGGTCGGATCCAGGTGGCTGTCATCGACCACGGGTGTAGGGAGCCGGTCCAGGTCGCGGACCTCGCATCTACTCTCCGGAGTATCGAGTACGCATAAGTCGTACACCGTCCATCCGCAGCCGTGACAGGAGCCCGTGTTCTGGTCGTAGACATGAAGCTGGCCGAGCACGTTGCGCTCCTCGTTCTCCCCCGCGCGCGCTGATCCTGCCCTAGACAGCGGCAAATCGGAAACTGGCGTTGCGCATCCCGTGCTTGCGTCGATATGGCGCGGCGAAGCTGGCAGGCACGTGGCGCAGCCCGCCCTTGGTCGAAAGCCTGCGACCTCGGTTCGTGAGGGAAGAAAACGAGAGAGCCCCCGGTCAGGTTTGAACTGACGACCTACCGCTTACAAGGCGGTTGCTCTACCGCTGAGCTACAGGGGCGGGATGACACAGGATACCGGCGCCTGGTTTGGGTAGCCTCGTGCCTATGGCGCAGCAATTCGCGACGATCGATGAGTACATCGCGACGTTCCCCGAGAACGTGCGGGAGGTCCTGGAGGAGGTCCGCCGAACGATCCATGCCGCGGTACCCGGCGCCGACGAGACCATCAGCTACCACATGCCGACGATCACGGTCGACGGGAAATCCGTCGTGACGTTCGCCGGCTGGAAGAAGCACATCGCCCTGTATCCGGCGCCGTCGGGCGATGCTGACTACGAGCGCGACATCGCCAAGTACCGGACCGAGACGGCGACCTTGAACTTCCCGCTCAAGGATCCGATCCCGTACCCCCTCATCGGCCGCTCTGCCGCGCTTCTAGCCGCGCAGAGGAGCCAGGGCGACTAGAGCCCTAGGAACGTCGCTGCATTCGACCCGAGGATGAGTGCGCGATCGGCTTCGGACAACTGGGCGCTGCGGACGACGGCACCTGCGGGCCGCTCACCTAGCGGGTACGGGTAGTCGCTTCCCATCATGAGGCTCTGCGGGCCGAGTGTTGCGACGAGCAACTGCAGCGACGGCTCGGAGAACACCACGGTGTCGACGCTGAACCTGCCCACGTACTCGCTCGGCGGACGACTGCTTGCACCGCTGACTACCTCATGTCGCTCATGCCACGCGTTGTCGGCGCGACCCAGCCAGAAGGCGAACGAGCCGCCGCCGTGTGCGAAGGCAATGCGCAGCGATGCGGGAATCCGATCGAATGCGCCACCGAGAATCAGAGCGAGGATCGATAGATGGGTCTCTGCGGGCATGCCGACCAGCCATTGCGACATCCACCGATCAAGCCTCGGCGAGGCGGGCATGTCCCAGGGATGGACGAAGACCGGGACACCCGAGTCCGCGCAGTGGGTGAGGAACTCGACGATGCCGCCGGCATCGAGATCTAGGTCGCCGACGTGATTGCCGATCTCCACGCCGCGGTGGCCGTTGGCGATGGACCGGTCCACCTCACGGCATGCGGCCTCAGGGTCCTGCAGCGGGACCTGGCAGAAGGGAACAAGGCGCGCGGGGTCCTGCTCGGTGATCTCGAGGGCGAGGTCGTTGAAGAGCGTGGACACTGCCGTGGCCTGGTCGCCCGTCCGTCCGTAGGAGAAGAACACGGGTGTCGGCGACACCACCTGAATGTCCACGCCGTCGGCATCCATGTCCGCCAGTCGGGTATCGGCGTTCCAGCACGCGTCAGTGATCGGCCGGAACTCCTTGCCGCGCAGCATGATCGTCGCCTCAGTTGCGGAATCCACTCTCAGCGACGGCCAGTCGGTTCCCCCACATGCCGCAGCGAGGTCCGGCCAGCCGTGCGGGACGTAGTGGGAGTGGACATCGACGACCGTCATGCGCAGTATCAGCCCCTGCCCGGGTGCACGGCGCCGCATTGCTTGCACGTGCGTGCAGCGGTGTCACCGTAGAAGGCCTCGAACACGGGAGGCAGGTCGACGACGATGTCGGTGACCTGGAGTGTGACGTCATGGATCAGGCCGTGGCAGTCCATGCAGTACCACTGGAAGTGCTCGAGGACGCCGGGCTCGCGGACTCGCTCGAAGACGAGCCCGATCGACCCTGCCTCCGGGCGCTGCGGGGAGTGCGGCACGTTGCGGGGAAGCACCCACATCTCCCCGGGTCCGATCGTGACTGCGCGCGGACCCGCGCCGGTCATCACGTTGACGTGCATCGTGCCGCTCAGCTGGTAGAAGACCTCCTCGTATGGGTCGACGTGGAAGTCGGTGCGGCTGTTCGGTCCGCCCACGACCATGACGATGAAGTCCTCACCGCCCGGGAAGACCTCCTTGTTGCCTACCGGCGGCTTCAGCTTGGGCCCGTTCTCGGCGAGCCAGCCGGTGAAGTCGAGAGCCTCGAACGCGGTCGGGTCAGTCATGGTCACCTCCGGGTCGATGAGCGATGGCCTGGATCTCGATCAGGAGTTCCGGGTGCGGAAGCTCGCGGACGGCAACCGTCGTGCGAGTAGGGCCGGCCTCGGTGAAGTACCTCGCGTAGACCTCGTTGTAGGCGTCGAAGTCCGCCATGTCGACGAGATAGGCGGTGACCTGGACGAGGTCGGCAAGACCGGAGTCGACGGCGGCGAGGATGTCGGCGATGTTCTCGATGACTGCTTGGGTCTGCCCGGCGATGTCGTTGCCGGCGATGGATCCGTCCGGACGCCGGCTCGACGTTCCGGACACGAAGATGAGGTCACCGACGACCTTCACGTGCGGAAACCGGCCGCGTGGTGCTGCCTTGCCGGGAACGACCTCGCTGCGTCCGCTCATGAGGCGTGGGCCTTTCGCCGAAAGGAGGCGATCGTCAGGCTGCCGATCGCCAGGGCGAGCGCGCCCGCTGCGACGGTGACGGCTCGCTGCTGGCGCCTGGATCTCTCGATGACCTCGGCGTACGGGATCGTCGTGAAGGAGATCATCTCGTAGCGGGATCGATACGCGCCGGGAAGAAGCTTCTCCAGCGCGTGCTCGACCCGCTTCATCGCGAGGAACGCGGGCGAGCCGACCCGATCACGCATTTCCGCGAAGTTCTCCTCGGCGAGCTGCGCGATTGCCTCGGCGTTCGCACGCCTGCGTTCCTGGTACATCGGGAGCGCAAGCGACCAGTCGTCGTCCGCGAGGTCCAGGCACCTGTCGAGCTCGACGACATCCTCGAATCCGCAGTTCGCGCCCTGCCCGAAGAACGGCAGGATCGCGTGCGCGGCGTCCCCGACCAGTCCGACCTTTCCCTCCACCTGCCACGGATCGGTGTGCACCGTGGCGAGCGGTCCGACGGGGTTGAAGGTGAAGTCGTCGACCAGATTCGGCATCAGCGGAACCGCGTCGGGATAGGCCGTCGTGAAGTAGTCAAGGATCTGATCGGCCGATTGCAGCGCGTCGAAGTCCGCACGCGGCCAGAACAGGGTGCAGGTGAACGACGAGTCCGGGTTCGGCAGGGCGATCATCATCGATGCGCCGCGTGGCCAGATGTGCAGCGCATCGGGATCGATTGCGAATGCACCGTCGAGCGGCGGAATCGTCAGTTCCTTGTAGCCGCAGTCGAGCGGATCGGTGCGCACCGCGACTCGGCCGGTGGCCTCGAGTGCGTTTCGCACTGCGCTGCCGAACCCATCGGTGCCGAGGACCACGTCGGCGACCACGACACCTCGGGCACCGCCGCGCTCGAAGGTCAGCGCGTTCGCGTCGATGTCGTACTCGACCAGGCGCGAGCCGAAGGTCAGCGTCACGCCGGGGGTCTGCTCGGCCGCATCAAGCAGCGTGTTGTTCAGGGCACCCCTGCTGATTGAGTTGATGGCGAGGTCACCGTGCGCGGAGTACGAGGAGTACGACGCCTGTCCGTTGGCCCCGTGGATCATGCGGCCGTGCATCGGAAGGGCGGGCGCCATGACGTCGTCGGCCAGTCCGACGCGGCGCAGTGCGTCCAGCCCCCGCTCCGACAGTGCAAGGTTGATCGAGCGACCTCGTTCGGCAGCCGCGGACCGCGGATCGGATCGTCGTTCGTAGACCTCCACGCGATAGCCGCGACGGCCTAGGTAGCACGCCAGCAGCGATCCGACGAGTCCTGCGCCGACGATGGCGATCGTTCGATCTCCGCTCGTCACGAGATCCCCTCGCCGGTCAACTCCTGGCTGAGCGCGTCGACGGCTCGCCAGCAGTCATGGAAGGTGCAGTAGAGCGGCGCCGGCGCGAGCCTGACGATGTCGGGCTTGCGGTCGTCGGCGACCACTCCCCAGTTCTCGCTCAGGCGCTCGCACAGCTCGGCGACGTCGAGGTCGAGTCGGACCGACAGCTGAGCGCCGTGGCGACTGTCGTCGCTGGGAGTGACGATCGTCAGCGGCGTGCGCTCGGCCAGTGCGTCGAGCAGCCCTCGCAGGTAGGAGGTGAGTCGCAGGCTGCGCTCGCGAATGGCTGCCATGCCGACCTCGTCGAAGATGCCCAGCGATGTTCGCACCGGTCCCATGGCCAGGATCGGCGGGTTGGATACCGACCACGCATCCGCCGATTGCTGGGGGCTGGTCTCAGGCCTCATCTCGAAGCGGGTTTCCGGCTCCGTGCTCCACCAACCCTCCAGCCGCGGCATCGCGGGTCCGGTCACGTGCCTGTCGTGCACGAAGGCTCCCGCAACCGCTCCGGGTCCGGAGTTCACGTACTTATAGGTGCACCAGGCCGCGAAGTCGACGTCCCAGTCATGAAGCTGCAAGGGGATGTTCCCCGCGGCATGCGCGAGGTCCCATCCGACAGTCGCGCCGATCGCCTGTCCCGCCGCGGTGATGGCCGGCATGTCCATGACTTCGCCGGTGAGGTAGTTCACGCCACCGAGCATCACCGTCGCAATGGAGTGCGCATGGTCGTTCAGTGTCGCGAGGATGTCCTCGGTACGCAGGGTGTCCTCTCCCGCGCGGGGCTGCAGCCGTAGGACGGCCGTATCCGGGTCATACCCACGAAGCGCCACATGGCTGCGGACGGCGTACGAGTCGGAGGAGAACGCGTAGTCCTCGATGACGATGCGGTGACGGATCGCGGTCGGCCGGTAGAAGGACGCGAGGAGAAGGTGGAGGTTGATGGTCAGCGAGTTCATCGCGACGACCTCGTGCGGCATGGCGCCGACGAGTCGAGCAGCGGGGCCCCTGAGGTCCTCGTGATACGAGAACCACGGCCGGTCGGCGTCGCCATGGCCATGCACGCCGTACTGCTCCCATGCGTCGAGATCGGCCATCAGCTCGGCACGCGTCGCGCGGGGTTGGAGGCCAAGGGAGTTGCCGGCGAGGTAAGCGGTGAGCGGGAACGCGCCGCCTACTGCGGGCGGAATGAGGAAGTCGTCTCGACGCGAGGCGGGGTCGACGACAGCGTCGAGTGCGATCGCATGGTCTTCTCGGGCGTCGACGGTCACGGTGCTCATTCAATACCTCGAAGACCCGCGAGCCGATCCAGTTCGCCGAGGAGCAATGGCCACACGCGGGTCGTCGGGTCGATGGGCTCGAAGTGGCCGCATTCGGGGATCGTGACCAAGCGAGCACGCGGTGCCATCGCCGCCGCATAGGACGCACTGATGTCGATGGGCACGGTGTCGTCCTGCTCGCCGTGGATGACGGATACCGCGCGACGAGGCGCGGACCTTCGGACGGGGTCGAGGTCGGCTCGAGACCCGGGAGATGTTCCGAGGAATGCTCGAACCGCCCCGGCACCGAGATCCAGGTCGTCCGCGAGGACGAGATCGGCCACGGGAGCCAGCGCCACGACGGTTACCGAGAGATCGGGCTCGGCGGCGAGCCAGAGAACGAGGTGACCGCCGGCGGAGTGACCGATGAGCTGGACATCGTCCGGCAGCAGGGAGACGGCGCTGCGGACATCTGATGTCGTCGCATCGGGATCGCCGGGGACCCGCCGGTATTCCAGGCTGAACACCGTGTGTCCGCGGTCGGCAAGCGCTATGGCGAGTGGTCGAAGGTGGACCCGATCGTAGGTCGGGCGCCAGAAGCCGCCGTGGATGAGCGCGACAGTGCTGAGTGGGGATGCCGCCTCGTCGGGCAGGTATACGTCCGCAACCTGATCAGGACCTGAGCCGTACTCCCAGGTCCGATCGGGAGGACGGTCGATGGGCATGAGTGGAGTATCGCAATCGACTTACACTGGCGGGCGATGATCGATCTGGTGTATCCCGAGCAGCAGGCGGGGCTGGCCTGGTGGCCGGTCGCGGTCGTCATCGTGAGCCTGGTCGTCCTCAACGTCGTCAACAACCGCCTCGCGCCGCAGACGCATTACCTGTTGTGGTCCTTCGGCGGGTCGGTCGGCTTCCTTGCCCTCGGACTCCTGGACGGCAACAGCTGGACGGACATGGGACTGGGCTGGCAGTACCTGCTGCCCGGGCTGATCTGGGCGGCCATCTGCATCGGTGGCGTCACAGCCGTCTATCTCATCGGCTCCGCGTTCAAACGCACCCGCACCGCATTCCACGACGAGCGCATGACCGACCTCAGCGGCAGTCGGATGATGTTCCAGGCCCTGGTGGAGGTGCCGTTCGGTACGGTGCTGCTCGAGGAGATCGCCTTCCGGGCCGTGCTGTTCTCGATGCTCACGCGCCGCTACGGGCTGGTGTGGGGAGTGATCATCTCGTCGGTGCTGTTCGGCCTGTGGCACATCCTGCCGAGCATCGGAACCCACGAGCAGAACCCCGCGCTCGGCTCGGTCGTCGGCCAGGGCCGTCGCGGCAACATTCTCGCCGTCGCGCTCAGCGTGTTCACCACGACGCTGGCGGGCGTCATCTTCGCCTTCCTGCGCCTGATCTCCGGCAGCGTCCTGGGACCGATGGGCCTGCACTGGGCAACCAATGGCCTGGGGTACGCCTTCTCGTGGTTGCTGATCCGCACGCGCGATCGACGCCGGGCCAGACATCGGGCCGAGGTTCGGAGAAGGCAGCGTGAAAAGCGCGAGGCCGAGGCTCTCGAACGCTCCGACGACCAGTTAGGTGGCGTCGAATGACATCCGTGGAATTCACCCCGTACGATGCTGCTGCGTACACGAACAGCATGGAGGAGCCACGGATGGATGCAGCGCGAGCGCCCCAGTCGCACGAGGAGGCTGGCAGCACGCTCAGCGACCGCGATCGCCGGATCCTGGAGTTCGAACGCCAGTGGTGGAAGTACGCGGGCGCCAAGGAGCAGGCGATTCGCGACCTGTTCGAGATGAGCGGGACGCGCTACTACCAGATTCTCAACGGTCTGATCGACGACCCGCAGGCTCTGGCCTTCGACCCTATGCTCGTGAAGAGACTGCGCCGGATGCGCGCCTCGCGCCAGCGGGCGCGGTCAGCGCGCCGTCTGGGCATCGAACTGGAGACCCGCTAGAAGTCGGGAGAGTGCTATGCGGCCACGCCAGGTGAAAGTCCTCGTCAGTGCCGGACTGGCTGTTGCCATTGGTGCCTTCGGCCTGGTCGTCGCGCCGAGCGGTACCGCCGCCCCCGGTGACAAGCCGATCACCATCTGGGCAGATCCAGCCCATGCGCCCGTCATCACCGCGCTGCTGCCCACCGGGTACCGAGGCTCGCCGATCGTCGTCGTGCCCAAGGAACTCAATGCCATCCGCGACGAGCTGGCGGCTGTTCCCGAGGCGTCCGCGCCCGACATCATCTGGGCGGACGCGACCTGGACCGGCCAGTTGTCCGCAGCGGGCAGCGTTGTCGCCCTGCCACTGGGCAAGAAGGCAACCGCCTCATTTCGGGCCAACGCGCTCAGCGGATTCCAGGTCGGCGCGACCGGCTATGGAATCCCGGTCCAGGTCAGCAATCTGGCCCTGATCTCCAACGTCACCCTCGTTCCCAATCCGCCCTCCACGTTCGCTGCGCTCAGCGATACCGCGCTGCGGCTGGTCAGGTCGGGCAAGGCAACGGTTCCGCTGGGCGTGCCGCAGGGCGGTGACAGCGACGGCTACTCGATGTACCCGCTGTTCAGCGGCCTGGGTGGCTACTTCTTCGGACGAACGGCCGAAGGCGTGCTCGATCCCACCCAGATCGGGCTTGCCAATCCGACATTCATCAAGAACTCGTCCGCGATCGACGCCTGGAACGAGTCGGGCCTGATCAGCGCGGCCCTGACCGACACGAAGGCTCGTCGAGCATTCTCCAAGGGCAAGTCGCCCTTCTGGGTCGCCGGGCCCGAGGAGATTGCCACGCTGCTCAAGTTGAACTTCGTCTACCGGATCACCTCGATGCCGCCCATCGTGAGCGGGATCAAGGCCGCGCCGCTGCTGCGGCTGCAGGGATTCATGCTGACGAAGTTCGCGGCAACGCACGGGGTGGCGGACAAGGCGTCCAAGCTGATCCGACTGTTCTTCGCGGATGCGCCCGCGCAGGTCGCGCTGGCTGCGGCCTCCGGGTTGATTCCGGCCAATCGCACCGCCGTCTCCCAGGTGGCCGAGAAACGCCTCCAGGCGATCGACATCGCCGGAGCCGACGGCGTGGCGATTCCGAACGTCCCGCAGATGGCCTCGGTCTGGGCGCCGTTCGGCACCGCGTGGGCGACCAGCACCGCGGGGGTCGACGCCAGGCTGGCCAAGCCGACCTTCCGCCTGGCCCAGCGCACCGTCGAGGCCTCACTGGGCATCGTCCGCTAGCCCGGACCATTTGCACTCACCTAGGGTGAGTGCTAACTTTTAGTTGGCACTCGACACCCGAGAGTGACAGCATCCGTTCGTACGTTCCTGGAGGAACAGGCCTCATGGCAAAGATGATTGCATTCGACGAGGAGGCCCGACGGGCGCTCGAGCGCGGCATGAACGTGCTCGCAGACGCCGTCAAGGTCACCCTGGGCCCGAAGGGCCGCAACGTAGTCCTGGAGAAGAAGTGGGGAGCCCCCACGATCACCAATGACGGTGTTTCCATCGCCAAGGAGATCGATCTCGAGGATCCCTACGAGAAGATCGGCGCCGAGCTCGTCAAGGAGGTCGCCAAGAAGACCGACGACGTCGCTGGCGACGGCACCACCACCGCCACCGTGCTCGCCCAGGCTCTTGTCCGCGAAGGCCTGCGCAACGTCGCGGCCGGCGCGAACCCGATGGGCCTGAAGAAGGGCATCGAGAAGGCTGTCCAGGTCGTATCCGACGAGCTCTTGGCCATGGCCAAGGACGTCGAGACCAAGGAGCAGATCGCTTCCACCGCTGCGATCTCTGCAGGCGGTGACATGGAGGTCGGCGAGCTCATCGCCGAGGCCATGGACAAGGTCGGCAAGGAAGGCGTCATCACTGTCGAGGAGAGCAACACCTTCGGACTCGAGCTTGAGCTCACCGAGGGCATGCGCTTCGACAAGGGTTACATCTCCGCCTACTTCATGACCGACGCCGAGCGCATGGAGGCCGAGCTCGAGGATCCCTACATCCTCATCGCGAACTCCAAGATCTCCACGGTCAAGGACCTGCTGCCTCTCCTGGAGAAGGTCATGCAGTCCGGCAAGCCCCTGGTCATCATCGCCGAGGACGTCGACGGCGAGGCGCTGTCCACCCTCGTGGTGAACAAGATCAAGGGCACGTTCCGCTCGATCGCCATCAAGGCGCCGGGCTTCGGCGATCGCCGCAAGGCGATGCTGCAGGACATCGCGATCCTCACCGGTGGCCAGGTCATCTCCGAGGAGGTCGGCCTCAAGCTCGACACCACGGGCCTGGAGCTGCTCGGCCGTGCCCGCAAGGTCGTCGTCACCAAGGACGAGACCACGATCGTCGAGGGTGCTGGCGACGCAGAGCAGATCGCCGGCCGCGTCTCGCAGATCCGCGCCGAGATCGAGAAGTCGGACTCCGACTACGACCGCGAGAAGCTCCAGGAGCGCCTGGCCAAGCTGGCCGGCGGTGTTGCAGTGATCAAGGTCGGCGCAGCCACCGAGGTTGAGCTCAAGGAGCGCAAGCACCGCATCGAGGACGCCGTTCGCAACGCGAAGGCGGCCGTCGAGGAGGGCATCGTGCCCGGCGGAGGCGTGGCGCTCATCCAGGCCATGAAGTCGGCCGAGTCGAAGATCGACGCGCTTGGCCTCACGGACGAGCAGGCGGTCGGGGCGAACATCGTTCGCGTCGCTGTCAGCGCCCCGCTGAAGCAGATCGCCATCAACGCCGGCCTCGAGGGCGGCGTCGTGGCGGAGAAGGTCCGCGAGCTCGAGCCCGGCTGGGGCCTCGATGCCGCGACCGGCGAGTACGTCGACATGATCAAGGCCGGCATCATCGATCCGGCCAAGGTCACCCGCTCGGCGCTGCAGAACGCAGCCTCGATCGCCGGCCTGTTCCTGACGACCGAGGTGGTCGTGGCCGACAAGCCCGAGAAGTCGGCGCCCGCCATGGGCGGCGGCGGCGACATGGGCGGCATGGACTTCTAAGTCCTGCAACCAGCGCGCCAAGAACGCACCCGAAAGGGGCGGTCCTCCTCACGGAGGCCCGCCCCTTTCGCTTGCCGACCTTGAGGTTCCGCCCACAATCCGGCCCCGGAAGTGGGCGGAACCTCAAGATCGACGGGTGGTGCGGGGGACCTGCTTGGCTTCCTAGGATCGCCCTGTGACTGGAAGCATTCGCCACGCGACCGATGCTGACATCGGCATGCTGCAAGGCATCGAGACCGCCGCCGACGCGATGCTCATCGACCTGTTCGCTCCCGATGAGTGGGTCGGAGCGATGTCGGGCGAGGCTCGTGCTGCTACGCCGGGCCTCATCCTCGTCGTGGCCGAGGACGTTGGCGGACCAGCAGTCGGGTTCGCGCAGGTGGTCGAGCAGGACGGTCTGGCTCATCTCGAGCAGATCGCGGTGCTTCCCTCGGCCGGACGACAAGGCCTGGGCAGGTCACTCGTGGAGGCGGCCAAGTCCGAAGCGGCTGCGCGAGGCCATTCCTCGATGACGCTGCGCACGTATGCCGATGTGCCGTTCAATGCGCCCTTCTACCGGACCTGCGGATTCGTCGAGACGGATATCGACTCCGCCATGAACAGGCGTCTGCTGCAGGCTGAGATCGACGCGGGGCTGCCACGCTACGGGAGAAGGATCCAGATGTCGGCGCCGCTCACCCCTCGCCGACCTTGAGGTTGGCGTGGAAATGGGCGTGCGAAACCCACGCCAACCTCAAGGTCGGCGGGGTGGGTCGGGCCCGGGTGGGCGGGGGCGGTTCGGCGCTTTGTGACAAGGTGGTCGGATGACGGCTAACGAGGGCAGTTGGACGGTTCATGCCGTCGACGGTGCGGACGTGCGGCTGCGCAGCGGACGCATCGGACTGATGAGCGTCGATGTCAGTGCACCCGTGACTGCAGGAGACCTGCACGTGAACGGCGATCAGGTCAGGCTGCGGCTAACCCTTGCCCTGGACAAGCTGCGGACGAACTTCGTGATGCAGAGCGCGGCGCGATCGCTCATCAAGCGCAACGACGCGCATGCCTTGGCGTATGAAGGCCTTGGCACCCGTGGTGATCAGCCATGGCAGGTCAGCGGTGCTGCTGTCGCGGGCGATGTGACCGTCGAACTGTCACTCACCGTGACGCCCGTCGGCCCGCTGCACGATCCGATGGCCGAGATCGAACTCGTCGGCAGTGCCGAGCTCGGCACGATCCATCTCCCGTTGCCGGGGCTAGGAACCGTGGACGACTTCGCCTTCGACGTTGACGCTCGCCTGGCGCTTCGCGTCGAATCGATCTAGCCCCTGCCGCATTCCGAAACCGATCACCGCGCCGATGATGGCGAACGGCGCGACCGCAGCCCCCGCGGAGCCCACAAGCAGCATGGCAAGCAGTGCTGACGTGAACGGCAGTCGCAGGAGAACGGTGACACTCGCGGCGATTGCCGCGGCCGCCATCGGGCTCACCGACAGGTCGTTGATCAGCAGGCTCGCGGCGAGTCCGACGCCCACGCCGAGGTAGGTCGCCGGGAAGATCGGCCCACCGCGAAATCCGCCGCCAAGTGCAAGCCCGTAGGCGAGCGCCTTGCCCACCACCACAAGGACGACAGTCGCGAGCGAGGTCTGCGCGAGCAGGTCGCCCATGCCGTTCTCGCCGGAGAACAAGATCAGGTTCACGCCGACGTCACCCACGTTGGTGACCACGACCGCGATGACGCCGGTCAGCACAGCGACAGCGAAGAGGACAGCCGCACGATGCCTGGCAGCAACTGCCGCGACCTGCTCGCCGAACTCGCGGATCAGCACCGCAAGAAGCCCGGCGACGATCGCGACGATGAAGCCGAAGAAGAGATCGCGGAACGTCTCGTGCGTGTACTCGGGCAGCCCGGGAACTACGAGAGCATGCATGTGCAGTCCGGACCACGCCCCGACGCCTATCTGCACCAGGTATCCGGTGCCGAGGGCGACGAACGCGGGGACGAGTGCTACCGCGGGCATCGCGCCCATGGCCGCGAACTCAAGCAGCATGAAGGCCGTCACGAACGGGTTGCCGAGGATCAGCCCGATCGCGGCAGCGCCACCGAGGAGCATGCCCAGCTGAACGACTGGCGCGGGCTTGCCGCGAAGAAGGAGGGCGCCGAGCGTCGTGCCGAGTATGACGAGCGGTGCCTCCGGGCCGAGAACGATGCCGAAGACGAGGGAGCCCGCGGCCGCAAGAAGGATCGATGGCGCGTTGATCGGCAGCACGTTGAAGTGCAGCCCCGTGAGCGGACCCTCGCCAGTAGCACCAGGCATCCGCCAGGCCAGCGCCACTACTGCGGCACCGATGAGCAGCAGCAGGAAGATCCACCACGCCGGGATCGTGGTCCAGCCGAAGGTGCCGGGCAGGTCGCTCCACAGGTACTCCTGGAGGGCGTTGACGATGCCGAGGTAGGCGGCCGCGCCGAGGGAGGCGATGACGCCGATGATGACGGCCAGCACGAGTGCCTGGCGACCGAGCGACTCCGGAACCGGTGGTGTCGCCGGTGTCGCGGGGGTGCCAGTACTCATGTTGTCTCCCAAGTTCCGCTGTGGATGTCTTCGGCGTCAATGATCCTGTACGAGTAGCCCTGCTCTGCGAGGAATCGCTGACGGTGCTGCGCGAAATCTGCGTCGACTGTGTCGCGCGTGACGATCGAGTAGAAGTGCGCCGAGCCTCCGTCGGCCTTCGGGCGCAGAATGCGGCCGAGCCGCTGGGCCTCCTCCTGCCGTGAGCCGAACGTTCCGCTCACCTGGATCGCCACCCCCGCCTCGGGCAGGTCGACGGAGAAGTTCGCGACCTTGCTGACGACCAGGACTCGCGTCTCGCCATCGCGGAAGCTGCCGAAGAGCCGCTCGCGCTCCTTGACCGGAGTTGCCCCGGTGATGATCGGCGCATCCAGGTGCTCACCGAGTTCTGCGAGCTGATCGAGGTACTGCCCGATGATCAGCACGCGGTCCCCGTCATGGCGCTTGACGATCTCCTCGGCGATGCGCACCTTCTCCGGAGTCGACGCGGCTAGCCGGTATCGGTCCTCGGGCTCGGCCATGGCATAGGTCATCCGGTCGGCGTCGGACAACGTCACCCGCACTTCGACGCAGTCCGCGGGCGCGATGTAGCCCTGGGCCTCGATGTCCTTCCATGGCGCGTCATAGCGCTTAGGCCCGATCAGCGAGAATACGTCGCTCTCGCGTCCATCCTCACGAACCAGCGTGGCCGTGAGACCCAGACGCCGACGGGACTGGATGTCGGCCGTGAATCGGAAGATCGGCGCGGGCAGCAGGTGCACCTCGTCGTAGATGATCAGGCCCCAGTCGCGGGAGTCGAACACCTCAAGGTGCGGATAGATGCCCTGGCGCTTGGTCGTCATCACCTGGTACGTCGCGATGGTGACGGGCCGGATCTCCTTCTTCGCCCCCGAGTACTCGCCGATCTCGTCTGCCGTGAGCGTCGTGCGCCGGAGCAGCTCGTCGCGCCACTGGCGCGCCGAGACGGTGTTCGTCACGAGGATGAGCGTCGTCGCCTGAGCGAGAGCCATGGCGAGCGTGCCGACGATGGTCTTGCCCGAGCCGCAGGGCAGCACGACGACTCCGGAGCCACCGTGCCAGAAGCCCTCGGCCGCCTCGGTCTGGTACGGCCTGGGCTGCCATTCGTCCGCCTGCAGGCCGATGGAGTGCCGCTCGCCGTCGACGTAGCCGGCGACATCCTCGGCTGGCCAGCCGAGCTTGACGAGCGCCTGCTTCAGGTGACCTCTCTCGCTCGGATGGACGATGACCGTCGTCGGATCGATCCGCGCGCCGATGAGCGGGGCGACCTTGCGGCTGCGCAGCACCTCCTCGAGCACGGCGGTGTCGATCGCCTGCAGCACCAGTCCGTGGACGGGATGGTTGTTGATCTGGAGCCGCCCGTAGCGGGACATGGTCTCCGCGACGTCGATGAGCAACGCATGAGGCACGGGGTAGCGCGAGTACTTCAGCAGGGTGTCGACGACCTGCTCGGCATCGTGGCCCGCCGCGCGGGCATTCCACAGCCCGAGCGGAGTCAGGCGATAGGTATGGATGTGCTCGGGCGCGCGCTCCAGTTCCGCGAACGGCGCGATCGCCTTGCGGCACTCGTCTGCCTGTGCGTGATCGACTTCGAGCAGGAGCGTCTTGTCACTTTGAACAATCAGGGGTCCGTCGGCCACCGCATGAGCCTACGCGGTGCGCCTTAGGCGGTCGGCAACGCGAGAAGGCTGGAGATCAGTGCCGAACTCAGGGCGGCTCGCTCGGCCAACGCCGCGATGCTCGCCCATTCGTGATCGGCGTGTGCGCCGTCGCCGACAGCGCCGAGGCCGTCAAGCGTCGGAATGCCAGCAGCGGCAGTGAAGTTGCCGTCGCTCGCACCACCGACTGCTCGACCCTCGAGTGGCTCGATGCCGACTGCTGCACCCGCACCCTGGGCGAGAGCGAACAGTGCCGCTGACATCGATTTCTCCATCGCCGGTCGATTGATGCCTCCGACAACGGACACGCCCCCGACGGACGGACGCCAGCCGCGAACGATCTGATCGACGCGGGCCTGCTCGGAGAACGTCCAGGCGCGAACATCGACGGTGAGCTGGGCTTGGGCGGGCACGGTGTTCGCGGTGGTTCCGCCTCGAAGTGTCGTGGGTGTCACGGTCGTGCCCTGCGCCGGATCACCCCATGTGCCGGACTCGGTGATGAATGCGGCAGCGGCTGCCAGGGCATTGATCCCGAGCTCGGGATCAAGACCGGCGTGCGAGGCGCGCCCCTCGAAGTCGACGGAGTACCAGGACGTGCCCTTGCGCGCGATCTTCAACGCCGAGTCGATCGACGGCTCGAACACGAGTACCGCCTCCGTTCCGACGGTCGAGTCCGCAATGAGCGCCTGCGAGGCCAGCGATCCGGTCTCCTCGTCGCTCGTCAGGAGCATTCCCACGCCTGAGTCCTCGTCGAGTCCGCAAAGCGCGAGCGCGGCCCACGCCTGAACCACCCCGGCCTTCATGTCGAAGACCCCCGGCCCGCGCAAGCGCTCGCCGTCGTTGGAGAACGGGATGCGCGCGAGGGTGCCGATCGGCCACACCGTGTCGAGGTGCCCGAGCAGGAGGATGCGCGGACGATCGGGTCCCCATCGCCAGACGGGCCTGTCGTTGTGTACTTCGACTCGAGCCGGCGACGGCAGCCACGCGGAGAACACGCCGACCGCCTCCTGCGCAATCGACGCGCACGCATCGAGGTCCTCGGTCGGCGACTCGACGCACACCAGCGCCTCGACCGAATCGACCATCGCAGGCAGCATCGCGGTCGCCTGCTGAAGGAGGTCGGATTCGGTCATGCGGTGATTCCAATCGCTACGGTGGGGCGCGTGAGCAAGCAGTCTGCCGAGGACGATCTCGTGGCCGCATCATCGCGTGCCGACGTCGAGGTGCGCACGCTCACTGACCTTAGTGATCTCGAGGACGCACGCTCGGTGTTCGACTCGGTCTGGCCGTCAGGTGCCGGGGCAACACAGATCCAGCCGAACCTCATGAAGGCGATCGTGCACGCGGGCGGGTACGCATCGGCGGCCTATCGACGCGGGACGCCTATCGGCGCGGCCTTCGGCTTTCTCGGCAGGCATGACGAGCTGGGGCACCCTGCACCGCATCTGCACTCGCACATGGCCGCGGTCCTTGATCCCTATCGAGACCAGCACGTCGGCTCGGCCCTGAAGATGCACCAGCGAGTGTGGTGCCTGGACGCTGGCCTAGATACGATCGTGTGGACCTTCGATCCGCTGGTGCGTCGCAACGCCATCGTCAACCTCCTCAAGCTGGGCGTCGATGTCGAGGGCTTCGAGGTCGACTTCTACGGAAGCATGGATGACGCAATCAATGCGCAGGACCCAACCGATCGACTGTTCGCGTGGTGGCGGCTGGCGTCAGTGCGAGCCGAGGCGGCCTCGCGTGGGCGTCTGCACCGCCTGAATGCTGCTGAGCTCATCGAGAATGGCCGCGACATCATCGAAGTCGAGTTGCCCGCCGACATCGTCTCGCTTCGCAAGTCCGATCCCGTCGTGGCTGCGCAATGGCGAGTTGCAGTTCGCGAGGCCCTCGTCGCGGCGTTCGCCGCGGGTTTTGCCATCGTCGGAGTGAGTGTGGCCGGCGGCTACGTGTTGGAGAGGACGTCATGACGATCGAGCTGATTCGGCTGCACCGACTGAACATTCCCCTCGTTCGTCCGTTCCGGACGAGCTTTGGGACGGAGACGGTGCGCGACGTGATCCTCGTGGAGGCCATCACCGCTGACGGCGTGCACGGGTGGGGCGAATGCGTGACGATGTCGTGGCCCGGCTACAGCTACGAGTACGGCAACAGCGCAATTGCCGTCATCACCGAGCACCTGCTTCCCTCGTTGCGAGAGGTGACCGACGCGGCCGACCCGTACGAGGTCAGATCGGCGATGGACGTCGTACGCGGCCACCCGATGGCCAAGGGCGCGCTGTCGACCGCGCTCTTGGACGTCTGGCTCAGGGAGCAGGACGCCTCGCTCGCCTCCTACCTGGGTGCGGTGCGATCGCGAGTGGACTGCGGCGTCTCCGTCGGCATTCCCCCGACCGAGTCTGTTGACGAACTGCTCGACGAGGTCGGCGGCTACGTCGAGGCCGGCTACCGGCGGATCAAGCTGAAGATCGAGCCCGGGTGGGACATCGCACCAGTGTCGGCAGTCCGGAACCGCTGGCCGGATATCCCTCTCCAGACGGATGCGAACCAGGCCTACGAGCGCTCGGACGCCCAGCATCTCGCGCGACTCGACGAGTTCGGGCTCCTCCTGCACGAGCAGCCGCTGTCCGAGGAGGACTGGTACGGCCACGTGCTGATCTCCGAGGCCTGCCAGACACCGATCTGCATGGACGAATCGATCCACTCGGTCGCTTCGGCCGATTCCGCGCTGACCTTCGGGGCGGCGTCGATCATCAACATCAAGCCCGGTCGAGTCGGCGGCTACCTGACGGCTCGCGACATCCACGACCTGTGCCTGGGCCGGGGTGCGCCGGTCTGGTGCGGAGGCATGCTCGAGACCGGGATCGGCCGGGCGGCCAACGTTGCTCTTGCGGCCCTGCCCGGCTTCACGCTCGCGGGGGACACGAGTGCGTCGAGTCGCTACTACGAGGTCGATGTCACCGAGCCGTTCGTGCTTGACGACGGACAGCTCGACGTCCCTACCGGACCTGGCATTGGCGTCGTCCCGCTGCCCGAGGTGCTTGAGGACCTGACCGTGTGGCGGACCGAGTTGCGCGTGACATGACCGCGATCTGATTCCCAGCGGACGGCCAGTTCGACCACAGGAACAGTTCAGGTTGCTTGGCCAACCTTGCACTACTCGAGGGCATCGGATCCTCGCAAGCAAGGGAGAACGTCATGAACACCAAGCGAATCGCGGGCATCGCGGCCGCATCCTCACTCGCGCTCGGCGGCGTTGCCGTGCTGGCCTCGCCGGCGATGGCGGCCGAGGGCGACCTGCAGACCGAGGTCGTGCAGGCCGTGGGGATGCCCGCAAGCGGCACGTGCGTTGCCATCGCCGACACGAGCCTGAACTGGGGCGGCGTGCCGTCCGGTGGCTGGTCGGCCGGCTGGGGGCAGTGGCTCAATGACGGCAAGGGTGGCGCGGCCTGCGTTCGGACCCTCAAGTTCGACGAGGCAAGCGCCACGTGGTTCGTGGCCGTCTAGCTGCTCTCGTCAGACCTCGACTTCGTCGCCAGCCAGGTCGGCTGCTCCTGTCACGCGGGATACGGCGAAGGATCGCACCTGCTCGGTGCGGTGATCGAACGCGGTCAGGACACCGGCGGCGACCCGGATCGGGTCGACGATCTGCTGCGTGACAGCACCGTCGGTGTCCGCGTAGCCGATCCATAGTGGACGGTTGTCGGCGATCGCCGACCGAAGACGCGAGACGATTGCCGCGGCCGTCAGGCGTGGCAGGTCCAGGCTCCCGGCCGGGCCCGGCGTCGTGGACAGGCGACGATCGACGCTCGCGTGATCTCCTGCACGAAGCGAACGCACCGCCGCGCTGATGAGGGCGTCCTCGGGTGGTCGGGTCGAGGTGACCGGAGCCGGTCGGGGAGCGCGCGTGCGGCGATCGTCGGGGCGCCGGATGAGAACCTGACCGTCAGGACTCTCGGCCGCGGGCGCGTAGCCCGCCGTGCGCAATGTGGAGATGACTTCAGACGCCGGGGCCTGGCTGATGAGCACGGTCTCGGCGATCCGGCTGAGACCCAGGGCACGCAGGCGCCGATCACCGAGGAGCGCGGTGAGCGTCTCCGCGTTGTCACTACGCACGTAGCCCAGCGCGTTGCCGATGCGCACGGCTCCGTGCTTGCGGGCCACGTCGTCGATCAGGTAGGTCAGCGGCTGGGGAACGGCGGTGCTCGAGATCTCGGCGAGCAGGTCATGGATCGCCGCGGCGTCCCATCCCGCATCGATCGCCCGACGAATCGATGCCTCACTGATGCGGAAGACCGTGGCATGGCCACGGGACTCGATGTCAGCGACGAGTCGGAGCGCGCGCGCCACGTGCGCGACGAGCGGGCCAGGCGCGACCACCGTCAAGTCAGCCTGGATGACGACGCGATCGACGTCGGCGGGAAGCGCGTCGTGAAGCGCGTTGTGCACGAGCTGCTCGTGAGCGCGCCGCTCAGCCGCTGAACCACGCGGCGGATCTAGGAGCAGCCGTGCCGCCGTGCTCAGTGCACCAGCGCCGAGGACACCGAGCTCACCGGCCTCGCGCAGCGTGGCCTCGACGGTCAGACGACGGAGCTCGCCTGCTCTACGGGGCTGGCGATCGTCCAGGACCGACAGCACGTTGTCGGCATCGATCGCCGCGCCAGCGGGAGCGGACGCGAGCAGGTCCAGAACCTGTCGACGCAATACCGGGATCGCGCGCCGATCCCGGTCAGGGGACAGCACCTGTGTCTTCTGATCAGCGACCGATGGCAGCCGTGGCAGGGCAAGCCAGGCGGCCACGAGTTCGGCCCATTGCTCGGCGGTGCTGCGGCCGAGCCACGCGTCGAACTGATCGGTGGGGACCCAGTGGGGCGGATCCTCGTGGTCGTCCGCGGAGAGCTTCGCAGCGTGCGCGACCTCGATGGTGAGTGCCGTGCGCTGCCAGTCCGAGTGCAGGCGCTGGCGGGCAGCGGCGAAGTCCCGAAGCGACAACCCACCGCTCCGCAGGATCGCGGGCGGGTGGGCCGACCAGTCGTCGAGAAGGTCGCGCACCTGGGCGAGGGCCTCGCGAGCATGAAGGGCGGCCTGCGCGTCGACATCACTGACATCGCGCAGGGCGAGGACCTGGATTTCGGGCTTGGGCCAGGTGGGCCTGAGCGCGTTCGCGACCAGCCCGCGCGCTGCGTGAACGGCGCGCCGGGACTGGCTCCCGCCCCACACGAGGGCACGGTCGACGAGGTCGGCAAGGGCCGCCTCGATTCCCGACTTCGCATCGTCACCCAGCCCCGCGGCAGCTGCATCGAGGATGGTCGAGTCGTCGACGGCGTCGGTGACCGTGAGATCCGAGACGACGCGCAGCACGTGCAGGTGCATCGCGTCGAGCCCGTCAAGGCATCGTGAAACCGAGGGACCGGTCGTCGCCCTGGTGGTCAGCGCGGTTATGTCGGAGGGGACCGGGTGGAGCAGATCGGGCCGGAATCGGAGCAGTCTGCTCAGGGACGCATCGTCGCGCGCACGCAGATCGTCGGCCAGGCTGCGTGGGGCGGTCATCCGCCCCACGTTACGCGCCCGGCGGTGCGGGCAGTTACCACGTTGTGGGCGACTGACGGCCGTCGCTCTGCGAACCGGTAGCCTATTGAGGCGCGGGAGGACCCGTGCCGGACGCTGGCAACCCCGTCGGCCGTGGTGATCGTGAGTGAGGTAGCCGTGCCAACGGGAACCGTTAAGTGGTACGACTCCGAAAAAGGCTTCGGTTTCATCACCTCGGACGAGGGCGACGACGTGTTCGTCCATGTGTCCACGCTTCCGGCCGGAGTCGCGGCCTTGAAGCCTGGCGCAAAGGTGGAGTTCGGCGTCGTTGACGGACGTCGAGGCAAGCAGGCGCTGTCGTTGACCGTGCTGTCCGCTGCCCCGTCTGTGGTCAAGGGCTCGCGCAAGCCGGCCGACGACATGGCCGTCATCCTCGAGGACCTGATCAAGCTGCTCGACGGAGTGTCCAATCAGATGCGCCGAGGCAAGTACCCGCAGGATGCCGCCGCGCAGAAGGTCGCGGCCGTCCTTCGTGCCGTAGCCGACGATCTGGACATCTGATGCCTTCAGCTACTACCACCGAGGCAAAGCGGGACGCCGTCCTGCTCGCTGCCGTTGACGAGGCCCGCGCGGCTGCGGTCGCAGACGCGGGCGAGGCGCTGGTTGGCGCCCACCTCGGTGCGGTCATGGACGAGGAGCGCCTCGCGACGCATTCCTTCGAGTGCCTGAACCCCGCGTACTCGGGCTGGCGTTGGTCCGTCACGCTGGCGCGCGCCTCGCGCGCCAAGACGGTGACGGTCAACGATGTCGTGCTTCTGCCCGGCGAGGGCGCGATCGTGGCCCCGGTCTGGCTGCCGTGGAGTGAGCGCGTGCTTCCCGGTGATCTCGGTCCCGGAGATGTGCTGCCGACCCCCGCTGACGATGAGCGCCTGGTAGCGGGTCTCACCGGCGAGGACGACCTGGAGTCCGTGTCGTCTCAGAGCCCGCTGCAGCCAGGACAGTGGGAACTGGGCCTGGGTCGCGTTCGGGTGCTGTCTCCCGTCGGGCGAGACGATGCCGCAGATCGCTGGGTCGAGGGGGACTTCGGGCCTACGACCCCGATGGCTCGTCAGGCCGCGGGCGAGTGCCTCACGTGCGGGTTCATGCTGCCAATCGGCGGAGCACTCGGCCAGATCTTCGCGGTCTGCGCCAACAAGATGAGTCCCGCGGACGGGCATGTTGTCTCGCTCAACTTCGGCTGCGGTGCCCACTCTGAGGTCGAAGTCGAGGTCGAGGCCAGACCGGAGACGGCATTCGACGAGGACGGCTGGGACCCGCTAGAGCTCGGTCACTCCTGACCTGATCGCCTCGCCAGTCGCATGCGCCGCCACCGCAGGTACGCCACCCCGCCCAGCCCCGTCACGAGTCCGACGGCAGCGACAGCGATCCACCATCCCGCGTCGTTCGCGTCGAGCTCGGACTTGCGCGCGAGCAGCACGACGAGCACGACCAGCCAGACGGCCGTCCCGATCGAGACCGGGAGGACCGCGTCTTCGTCGGACGACGGCACCGCGTTCATTGCCACGCACCGTATCAAGCGCGGCGACGTAGTCTTGGCCGCATGAACCCCCGGACGCGTCGCGTCGTCACGCTGGCGGTACTGGGCTCGCTGACCATCGTGGTTGTCGTCGCCGCACTGTGGCGGTAGCCGGTGCGACGCGTCATCTTGGCCGCAGTGGCCGGCCTGGTCCTCACGGTCTACGCAGCTCCCGCAGTAGCTGCGGACGACGTGACGCGTGTCTGCCGGTTCTCCGACGACCGCTTCACCGAGATCAGCGGGATGACCTTGTCCCTTCGGCATCCGGATGTTCTCTGGCTGCACAACGACTCAAGCGGCGGTCCGTACATCTATGCGGTCGACGCGACAACCTGCGAGACCTTGGCCACGATCACCCTCGAGGGAATTGACGCGCGCGACATCGAGGCGATTGCCGCCGGGCGTGACGCCCAGGGGCGTCCGGTGCTGTGGATCGCGGACCTTGGCGACAACCTCGACTCCTGGCCGGAGATCCGGCTGCACAGGATTCGCGAGCCGAAGGTCCTCGTCGACCAGTCGATCAGCCCCAGGACCTACCGAGTCACCTACCGCGACCGACCGCACAACGCCGAGGCCCTGCTCGCGGATCCGAACTCCACGCGGCTGTGGATCGTCACGAAGCAACTCGCGCACGGTCGGTTGTACAAGCTGCCCAGACGCCTGTCGTCGACAGACCTCAACATCGCGAAGCCGATCGGTAAGGAGGGCGGTCTGGTCACCGACGGAGCGATCAGCCCCGATGGCAGCAGGTACGTCCTGCGCGACTACGTCAACGCGTCGGTGTTCGACGGACTGCCGCCCGGCGAGCTCGCGGAGACGGTCGGACTGCCGATTCAGCCACAGGGCGAGGCGGTCACCTGGACGGCCGATGGCCGGGCGCTGCTGATCGCGAGCGAACGGGACAACCGATTGCTGCGGGTCGAGGTTCCAGGCGAGGCCCCCGCACCCGTGCCGTCGACGACAGCGGCCGAAACGACGGCACCGACGCCGGCGGCATCGACACTCGCGGCATCGCCCGGGGCTGAGGACGATTCGCGCAGCGCACTCCTCCTCGCGGGGATCGCCGTGCTTGCCGCCGTCGTCATTTCGGCTCTAGGCCTGTGGCTGGTTCGGGCCCGACGTGCGTGAGTATCAGGTCAGCTGCGAGATCACGTAGTCGATCGATGACGTGAGTGCGCGCACGTCATCGGGCTCGACGGCGGGGAACACGGCAACGCGCAGCTGATTGCGACCCAGCTTTCGGTACGGCTCGGTATCGACGATTCCGTTGCGGCGCAGGACCTTCGTGATCGCGATCGCGTCGATCGAGTCGTCGATGTCGATAGTCGCCACGACTGCGGATCGCAGGGCCGGGTCGGTGACGAACGGGGTCGCGACCTCGCTCGCCTCTGCCCAGTCGTAGAGGACACCGGACGACTCCGCGGTCCTCGCGACGCACCAGTTCAGCCCGCCGTTCGCGTTGAACCAGTCGACCTGCTCGGCCATGAGCAAGATCGTGGCCAGTGCCGGAGTGTTGTACGTCTGGTCGAGCCGGCTGTTGTCGATGGCGGTCTGCAGATCAAGGAAGTCGGGGATCCACCGTCCGGATGCGTTGATCTCCGCTGCGCGCGCGATCGCGGCCGGTGACATGAGCGCGACCCACAGTCCGCCGTCGGAGCCGAAGCTCTTCTGCGGCGCGAAGTAGTAGGTGTCGATGTCGAGGGGGTCGACCGCGAGGCCGCCTGCTCCGCTCGTCGCGTCGATGATCATGAGCGAGCCCTCGTCGGCCCCGGCAACGCGGTACGGGGTCACGGCAACGCCGGTGGAGGTCTCGTTGTGAGGCGTGCAGTACGCATCGATTCCGGCCTCGGCGACGAACACCGGTGCTGAGCCGGGTGCGCTGTCGATGATCGTGGGCTCACCGACGTGCGGGGCCTTGCGCACTCCGCTGGCGAACTTCGCGCCGAACTCGCCGAAGGTGAGGAACTGGGCACGGTCGCGGATCAGTCCGAAGGACGCGATGTCCCAGAACGCGGTCGATCCGCCGTTGCCGAGCACGACCTCGTATCCCTCGGGCAGCGAGAACAGGTCGGCGAGCCCCGAACGCAGCCGTCCGACCTGGGACTTGACGGTCTTCTGGCGGTGCGACGTGCCGAGGTACGACTGCCACACCGAGGCGAGGGCATCGACCTGAGGCTTGCGCACGCGGGACGGACCGGAGCCGAAGCGACCGTCCGCGGGGAGAAGTTCGGCAGGGATGGTGATGTCTTCAGGCACGGCAGGCACGAGCGTTCTCCCAGAGCTGGTGGCGAAGACGCCAGCCTAGACCGTCGGGGTGTACCCGGTCGGAGCCACCATCTTGGCGTCCCAGCCCGGTACTTGCTCTACGGACCGGGGCGCCGGACCGACGTAGCGCGCGGACGGGCGGATGAGTCGTCCGGTGCGCTTCTGCTCGAGGATGTGCGCGCTCCAGCCAGCGAGGCGGGCGCACGTGAACATCGACGTGAACAAGTTCGCGGGGACCTCGGCGAAGTCGAGGACGATCGCGGCCCAGAACTCGACATTGGTCTCCAGGACGCGGTCGGGCCGGCGCTCGCGAAGCTCGGTCAGCGCGGCCTCCTCGAGTGCGAGTGCCACCTGGTATCGCGGTGCGTTCAGATCACGGGCAGTGCGCCGAAGAACGCGTGCTCGTGGGTCCTCCGCGCGGTAGACACGGTGGCCGAAGCCCATGAGGCGTTCGTTGCGGTCGAGCACTCCCTTGACGTACGCGGTCGCGTCGCCGCTGCGCTCGATCTCCTCGATCATGGTGAGAACTCGAGCGGGGGCGCCGCCATGCAGCGGTCCGCTCATGGCGCCGATCGCTCCGGAGATCGCGGCGGCCACGTCGGCACCTGTCGACGCGATCACTCGCGAGGTGAACGTGCTGGCATTCATGCCGTGCTCGGCTGCGGACACGAAGTACGCGTCGACGGCCTGCACGTGCTTGGGATCGGGTTCGTCGCGCCAGCGGCGCATGAAGCGCTCGGTGATGGTCTGCGCTTCGTCGATGTGGGCCTGGGGAACCATCGGGCGGCCGATGCCGCGAGCGGACTGCGCGACGAAGGACAGCGCCATGACGGAGACGTGCGCGAGATTCTCGCGAGCCGCGTCGTCGTCGATATCGAGGAGAGGCTTCAGGCCCCACGCGGGCGCGAGCATCGCAATTGCCGACTGAACGTCGACGCGCACGTCGCCTGAATGGATGGGGATCGGGAAGGGCTCGGCCGGCGGAAGTCCGGGATTGAACTCGTTGTCGACCAGCAGCCCCCAGACATTGCCGAAGGACACGCGGCCCACGAGCTCCTCGATGTCGACACCGCGGTAGCGCAGCACGCTTCCATCGCGATCCGGCTCGGCGATCTGGGTCTCGAAGGCGATGACGCCCTCCAGGCCCGGCACGAATTCCGACACGTCGGCTCCCTTCATTCGGACGACCCGCGGCCCATTCAACATGGGTGGGGCTTTCGTGGTGAGATCGGGTCATGAATGCGGCCGAACTACGCGAGCAGGACCTGGCCGGATCTCCGCTCGAGCAGTTCCAGGCGTGGTTCGCCGAGGCTTCGACAGCCGGTTTCCCCGAGCCGAACGCGATGGTGCTGTCGACCGTTAGCGCCGACGGGCAGCCGAGTTCTCGCACCGTCCTGCTCAAGGGTGTCGACGAGCGGGGCTTCAGCTTCTTCACGAACCTGACGTCGCGGAAGGGGACCGAGCTCGCGAGCAATCCGCGGATGTCGCTCGTGTTCCCGTGGTACGCGCTGCACCGGCAGGTCGTCGTGGTGGGCAGGGTAGACCTGCTTCCTCGCGACGAGGTCGCCGAGTACTTCGCGAGCCGGCCGCGCGGCTCGCAGTTGGGGGCGTGGGCCAGCCATCAGTCGCAGGTGATCGACAGCCGCGACGTTCTCGACGCGCGCGTCGCCGAGGTGGCGAGCCGATTCCCGGAGGGAACACAGGTTCCGGTGCCTGACTTCTGGGGCGGATGGCTGGTCCGTCCGCTCACGATCGAGTTCTGGCAGGGGCGCGACTCACGGCTGCACGACCGGCTCCGCTTTCGGGCGCTGTCCGACCCTGCGGACCTTGCGCGACCTGACGACTGGAACCTTGAGCGCCTTTCTCCGTGACGTCTGCGTCATCCGAGTTGGTCGTCGAGCCAGTCGAACACGATCTCCTCGGCGACCTGCGGACCGGTGGGCTGGTCGTGCAATGACGCGCCGAGTTGCGCTGTCAGGTGCACCAGCGCCTTCTGGCTGCGCGGCACGGAGGTGAGTAGCTCGAAGGCCTGGTCGGGCTGCTTGCCGAAGAACTCGTCGCCCTCGTTGGCTGTGATGAGCGTCGGAATCCGGATCTGCCGGAAGTCCGCGCCGAACCGGAACGGCAGGAGCTTCTCGAGCAGGCCGTAGTAGTCGGACGGGGCACGGCCCGCACGCGCCTCGCGCTGAACCTTGCGATCGAATATCGACCCGCGCTTGTAGATGCTGAACTGCTCGGGGCGCGGGATCGACGGCCAGGCCTCCTTGAAGCCCTCGTTCAGCCCGCGTCGCGCGCCCTCCTTCTCTGCCGGCTTGGCATTCACCGTCTCCTTGACCAGCGCCATGTTCTCCTGGTCGGTCCAAATTGTCGTGAAGTCGTGCGCGCCGGGCTCGAGCACGACGGCATCGAGGCCGTCGACTCGTGCGGCCGCCCGCGCGCAGAGCATGCCGCCGAACGAGATGCCGATGAGCGCGACCTTCCCGATGTCCGACTGCTGACGGGTCCACTCGAGAACCGGCGCGACAACCTTGTCCCAGTCCGCGGAGAACGGCACGCGCCGCTTGAACAAGGGGGTCATCTGGCCGGGGCCTTCGAACAGCACGACGTTGTAGCCGCGAGCCAGGCCTGCGGTGACGCCGAACTGCATGGTCTCGACGTTCTGCCCGTCGCTTCCCTCGCTGATGATCACAGTCGGACGCGGCCCGGATCCGACGTTGGTGCGCAGGAGGTAGACGGGCAGCGGCCCGAAGTCCGACGGCACCTCGCTGGCGATGATCGCCGGATCGAGCAGGTGCATCGCCTTCATCCACCGCGACTGCGCGATATCGAAGATCCGAGCCTCACGCGAGCCGTCGCGGGTGCCGAGCACGAAGAACAGCTGCTGGGCCGCGTACATCGCCGACCGCAGGTACTGGTGCTGCGCGGTGAGGGGATGACGATCGGCCGCTGCTGCCGCGGACGCTGCCAGCCGGGCGCCGTATCGGCCGAACTCCTGGTAGTACGCGTCAAAGGCCGACGTGCCGGGCTCGGCCGGGTTCCCGGTTCGGTCGTTGATGAGGTTCGCGATGCGTAGCACCTCGCCGACCTCTGCCGTATGCGAGCTCGCCGCACCGAGGGCGAAGAGTGCTTCGTCGTTGAAGTCGGAAGATGAGAACAGGTCGAGCAGGGAGACACCCGGCGCGGCCGTCGCGGTTGCCCGGGCGGCGCTGGCCGGGGAGGGCAGGAGCGGGGCGGCGGCGACGGCTGCCGTCGCGGCAGCAGCGCTCTTGAGAAGCCATCGTCGGTCGAGGTTCATCTGGGCAAACTAGTCCGAACGGATCGGCCGTGCCAGAGGGCGCGGCTAGCGCGCAGTGCGCTCGCGGAGTGCCTCGGCGACGAGCTGGTCGACCGTGATGTCGCGTCTTTCCGCCTCGGCCCGTACGGACTTGCGCAGCGACTTGGGGACCTGCACGCCTAGGTCGACGAGCTTGTCTTTGTCGGGGGCTCCGACGGAGTCTCCCGTCGACATCCCGGGACGACCAAAGCGCGCGTCCTCGATTGCGGGAGCGGTCGGATGGACGTCGGCGTCTCCGGCCTTGCGCAGGGGAGGCCGGTTGTCGGGAGTGCGTGGGCTCATGTGAAGAACCTGCGCAGCGAGAGCGTGGGGCGCGCGGGCTGCGGGCGTGGAACAGGAAGGAGCGAGTCGAGCAGGTCGTCGAGGATCTCCGAGACTTCGCGGGATCCCGGTGAGTTCCAGGTGTGGATGGGACTGCCGGAACGCTGCGACTGCGGAATTCCTGAGCAGTCGGGCAGCGGCCGGGCGAACACGAGGTCCCCGTGCTCGCTCGCGAGGAGGTCGGCGTGCATCAGGTGCTCTCGGTCGTCGGGCCGCATGCGGTTGATGACGATCGCAGCCGCACGCAGGCGGGGGTTCGATGTCGACGCGATGACGTCAACCGCCTCGAGCGCCTCCGCCGCGCCGTGAACCGCGAAGTGATTCGGCTCTGTGACCACGAGCGCGAGGTCGGCCGCCGTGAGCGCGTTGCGCGTCAGCTCGCCCAGCGATGGCGGGCAGTCGATGACCACGAGATCGAAACTGCGGGGCAGGGTGGCGAGTGCGGTGCGCAGCCGCTGCCCCGACTGGTGCCCGCCGCCGACGTGACGGTGCTCGAGTGATCGCTCGGATGCGATCACCATGACGGACTCGCCCCATCCGCTCGCCACCATCGCATCGGTGGCCACGCCTGGCCGCGCGTCGGCGAGGATGTCACTGGTCGTGAATGGCGCGTCGGTCGCTTCCAGGGCCATCGATGCATTCGCCTGCGGATCGAGGTCGATGACGAGCGTGCGCAGGCCGCGCTCCCAGGCCGAGCTCGCCAGGCCGAGCGCAACGGTGCTCTTACCCACTCCGCCCTTCATGGACAAGACGGCGACGACGGTCATGCGGCGAAGTCTGTCAGGTCCGCTCCGTCACTCCCCACCACGACCAACTCCGAATTGAACCGCCTCCCGGGTCAAATCCGGGTTCGTGGGCGTTCTGGGTGGGGATTCGTGGGATTTGACCCGCCTCGCGGGATGTGGCGTGTCCGCGGCAGTGCGCGGGGCCAGGAACACCGTGGTCGACGCGGAGCGGTTGAAATCTGCATCCAGGGGCTGATTGGCCACCCGAAAGGTGGATTTGACCCGGAAGGCGGTTCAATTCTGGGTTCGGAGGGCGGCGTAGTCGTCGAGGGCGATCCGTCGTTCGGTGGCGTGGTCGACGATGCGGTCGGGGTAGCCGTGCGAACTGCCGTCGGGGGCCAGCCACGGCTCGTGACACCGCGCGCCGGCCAGGTGGCCAAGCTCGGGGACGTAGCGGCGCACGTAATCGCCGTTCGGGTCGAATGTCAGACCTTGACGCACGGGGTTGAAGATCCGATAGAACGGCGCCGCATCGGTGCCGCAGCCTGCGGTCCACTGCCATCCGTGCGCGTTGCTGGCGAGGTCACCGTCGCGAAGCCACCGCATGAACTCGGCCGCCCCGCGCTGCCACGGCAGGTGCAGGTCCTTGACGAGGAAGCTGGCCACCACCATGCGGACTCGATTGTGGATCCACCCCTCGGCTCGCAACTGACGCATGCCGGCATCGACCAAGGGATAGCCCGTGCGTCCCTCGCACCACGCCTCGAAGTGCTGGTCCGACGTCGCGTCACCGGCCCACCGCATCGCGTCGTCGAACCGGCGGTCCAAGGAGAGGCGGGCGCTGGACGGAGTCGATGTGAGGACGTCGGCGTAGAAGTCGCGCCAGCACAGCTCACGCCCGAATGCCTCTGCCCCAGTCGTGCCCTCGGGCAGGTCGGCCAGCAGGGATCGCGGGTGGATCTCTCCGTACTTCAGGTGGTGACTCAGCGCGCTCGTGCCCACGAGGTCAGGGCGGTCCCGATTCTGCGCGTAGTTGGCGAGCCCGTTCTCGCGGAAGCTGGCCCAGCGTTCCCACGCTGCCCGCTCGCCTGCGGGCGGCAGCCTCAGGTCACCGAGGTCTGGTGCGGGCGGCAGGTCATCGGGGTCGGACGGCATGAACCACTCGATGCCATCGGGCGCGTCCGGGGCGGGCGCGCGCCAGCCGTGCCGGAGCCAGGCGCGATAGAACGGGGTGAAGACGCGATACGCGGTTCCGTCGTCCTTGCGAACGCGACCAGGTGCCACGGCATAGGGCGATCCCGTGGTGACCAGCGGGACCGGACCGAGGGCCGTCGCTACGTCCGAGTCGCGCGTGCGGCCGTACGGGCCGAAGTCCGCCGCGACGTGCACCGACGTGGCCGCTACCGACGCGGCAAGCCGCGGGACCACGACTGAGGGGTCACCGTGCAGGACCGTCAGGTTCCCGCCCATGTCCGCGCGCAACCGGCGAAGGGACTCCACCAGGTACGCCTGGCGAACCGGCCCGGACGGCTCCCACAGGGCGGGATCGATGACGAAGACGCCGACAACGCGGTTGTCGCCGTCAGGCCCGGATTCGGCAACCGCCGCGAGCAGGGCCGGATTGTCGTCAAGGCGCAGGTCGCGTCGGAACCACAGAACGCTGGCCATGGCGCAAACCTAGGCGACACTAGGCCCATGCTCCTGGCCGCACTGTTCGGTGCGCTGTCCGCGTCGACGCTCGTGGTCGGTGCGATCCTCGCCTACTCCCTGAGCCCGTCGCCGCGGCTGACCGCGATCGTCATGGCGATGGGCAGCGGGCTTCTCATCGGGTCGGTCTCATACGACCTCGTCGCCGACGCCCAGGTGACGCTCCCGATCGCCGGTGTCGCGGTGTCGATGCTCGCGGGGGCCGCGGTCTTCGTCGTCGGCAGTCGCATCATCGACAAGAGGGTCGCGAGAAAGGGCAAGAAGGGCGGTGACAGCTCGCTGCCGATCGTGCTCGGGAGCGTCCTCGACGGAGTCCCGGAGTCGTTCGTCCTCGGACTGAGCGTACTGAGCGGCGGGGTCAGCGTTCCCCTGCTCGTCGGCATCGGTCTGTCGAACCTCCCCGAAGGCCTGGCGGGATCGACGGGACTGCGTGCCCAGGGCTGGCCACGCGGTCGCGTGCTTGGAATGTGGGGCCTCGTGGTCGCATCAAGCGCTGTGTCGGCCGCTGTCGGCCATCAAGTGCTGGCGAACGACGACGGCACATGGTCGGGAATCGCGCAGACCTTCGCGGCGGGCGCACTGCTCGCCATGATCGCCGACACGATGGTGCCCGACGCGTACGCCGTCGAGCGAGAGTGGACTGGCGGGCTGGTCGTCGCGGGATTCGCGCTCTCGCTGCTCATTGCAGCGGTGCTCGCGTGAGTGCGGGCGCAGTTCGATAGATTGGCGGTCCGAGGCAGGATCTTCCTTCGAGCATGGCGGTCGCACGTGAGTGAGCTGATCGACACCACGGAGATGTACCTACGCACCGTCTTCGAGCTCGAAGAAGAGGGCATCGTGCCGATGCGGGCGCGGATCGCCGAACGGCTGAGCCAGAGCGGCCCGACGGTCTCGCAGACCGTGTCGCGGATGGAGCGCGACGGACTGCTGGTCGTCGAAGGAGATCGGCACCTGGAACTGACCACGAAGGGCCGCGAGGCCGCAACGCGGGTCATGCGCAAGCACCGCCTCGCCGAGTGCCTGCTTGTCGAGGTGCTCGGCATGCCGTGGGAGGAAGTGCACGCGGAGGCCTGCCGCTGGGAGCACGTCATGAGCGAGTCGGTCGAGCGCCGGCTCCTGGAGATCTTGAACCACCCGACCGAGTCTCCCTACGGCAACCCGATCCCCGGCCTGGCCGAGTTGATGCCAGGCGAGTCGGTCGCCGCGGTGTCAACGGACCACTTCGACACCTTGAGCCACGTCGCGCGCGACGAGGTCCGCTGGGTCATCGTCCGCCGGATCGCCGAGCCCCTTCAGGACGACGCGGCGGCGATGACGATGATGCACCGGATCGGCGCGATGCCAGGCGCATCGGTCAAGGTTCGAAGGTCCGCCGGCGGCGTCATGATCGGCAGCGGCGGCGAGTACAGCGAGCTCTCCGAGGACGTGGCGATCCACGTCTTCGTCGAGCCGACCGCCTAACTAGGCATGCACCTGCCGGGTGCTGAAGTCCGGGCGCAACGGCATTCCTGACGCTCCGCCTGGCCCGAGCTTCACGCCGAGCATCTGGTGCAGCTGGATCATGTTGATGTCGAACCCGAGCCGTGATGCCGCCATGTACAGGCGCCACACGCGGGCCGTGGCCAGCCCCGCCTCCGCGACTGCCTCGTCCCAGTGAGCCTCGAGGTTCTCGCACCAGTACTTAAGGGTCAGCGCGTAGTGCTCCCGCAAGTTCTCCTCGTGCCGAATCTCGAAGCCGGCCGCGTTCATCGCGGTCATGACCTGGCTGGGACCGGAGAGCTCGCCGTCGGGGAACACGTAGCGGTTGATGAACGACCTGCGGAAGTGGCTGACCCAGCCGTCGCTCGGGCGCGTGATCGTGTGGTTCAGCAGGCGCCCCTCAGGACGCAGCTTCTCGTAGAGGAAGGCAAAGTACGACGGGTAGTTCGCCCGCCCGATGTGCTCGGTGAGCCCGATCGAGGAAATCGCATCGAACCCCGACTCCTGCACGTCGCGATAGTCGCTGAACCGGATCTGCGCCTGGCCGGTCAGTCCCCCCTGCTCGATCGACTCCTGCCCGGACAGCGCCTGCTGCTCGGAGAGCGTCACCCCGATCGCGGTCACGCCGTAGTGCTTGACCGCGTGCATGACCATCCCGCCCCAGCCGCAGCCGACGTCGAGCAGTCGCATTCCCGGCTGAAGACCCAGCTTGCGGCAGACCAGATCGAACTTCTCCTCCTGCGCGGTCTCGAGCGAGGCATCCGCGGTCGGGAAGACTGCGCAGGTGTACGCCATCGACGGGCCTAGGACCCACGAGTAGAAGCGGTTGCTCACGTCGTAGTGGTGGTGGATCGCGTCGGCGTCGCGGTTCTTGGAGTGCCGTCGGCCATTGAGTCGACGCTCCTGCGCGGGCGGCGCGGGACGCTTCAGGGCGAACGGCGCGAACGTGCGCGCCAGACGCGCCTTGTCGTTCCACGTGAGGTGGTCGAGCGGCAGGGGGTACAGGCGGCTGAGCGCGGTGTACGGATCGCCGATGATCTCCAGGTCGCCGCTGACGTAGGCGCGCGCGAGCCCGAGCTGCGACGGTGAGCTGGCGAAGTACTCGACGGCGCGCGGGCTGCGGACATCGAGAGTCACCTCGGCATTGACCGGACCCGCGACGGAGCCATCGTACGCGCGAAAGCCGACACCCCGCTCTTCCGGAACGATCATCGAGAACGCGTCAGCAAGCCGCATCGTGTCCACCCCTCCCCGTCGTCGTGCGGATCACTGCCGCTCCACGACCTTTTCGTACAGCCCCCTGAGCCGTCGGTCAGGATCGTAGAGCCCTTTCAGTCGTGCGTACTCGGTACCTCCATAGATCGCCTCGAAGGTCTCGCGGTCGTAGAACGCCGTGGAGTACAGCGACTTGCGTCCGTCGAGCCGGGTGACGACCTCCTCGATGCGCCGGTTGAGGCGTCCCTCCTCGGGATCGACTCCCTCCGGAAGCGGCACCGTCGACCAGAAGCCGACGTTGACATAGAGCACGTCGGGATCGAACTCGTAGAGCGGCCACACGACGGCAGGGTCGCGCTGACGCAGCGGGCAGACCCAGATCGGCTCGATGCCGACCTCGTCGTGGAAGAAGTCGAGGAACTCGGTCAGCCGCTCGACGGGGACCTCGATGTCCTGCACGACCGCTTCGCGCGCGGGCAGCCCGCGCAGCCGGGCCACGCGATTGGAGAAGCCGTGGCGGCGATCCAGCGCGACCAGCTTCCAGTAGACGTCGCTGCGCAGCCTCTTCTTGGGCCACAGGCGACGGATCGCGGGGTTCTGCGCGCCGAATGCGCGCGAGCACCAGAACCAATCCGTGTCCCACCGCCACAGGTAGTCGTGAATCGTCAGGGCGTCGAGGGTCCTTGCCTGGATCGACCGGTAGTAGATGCCCATCCCCGTGTAGTCGCTCGGGGTAAGGCCCGCGGGCAGTTCGTCGACCATCGTGCCGAGTGTCAGGTACTGCTCGGAGCGCGAGAAGACGGTGCCGTCGAGGAAGTCGATGCGCCTGCCCTCGTACTCGCGCGTCGCGGCGATCACCGTCATCGTCTCGGCCATCGCGGCCGACGTCGCAAAGCGAACGTGACGAAGCAGCACGTAGGGACGTACCCGCTCGAGTTCGATCCGCAGTCGCAGCGCGTAGCCGAGCGAGCCGTATGAGTTCGGGAATCCGAAGAACAGGTCGCGATTCGGATCGTCAGGCCTGCCGGTGACCGTGAGAATCTCGCCTGCCCCGGTGAGGATGTCCATCTCGATGACCGACTCGTGCGGGGTGCCATGTCGGAAGCTCGCACTTTCGATCCCGAGTCCGGTCACGGCTCCGCCGAGAGTGATGGTGCGCAATTGCGGCACGCACATCGGCATGAGGCCGTGCGGCAGCGTTGCCGCGACCAGGTGCTCGTACGTGGTCATGCCCAGGACCTCGGCCGTTCGCGTGATCGGGTCGACCTGCAGCACGCCGTCGAATGCCGCGACGTCCAGTCCCGGGGTGCTCACCGCGTCGCGCGGACGGAACAGATTGGACGTGCGCTTGGCCAGGCGCACGGGCGCGCCCGCGGGAATGGACTGATACTGATCGCGGAGTGTCGAGCACAGTTCGTCGTACCGTGCGCGCCACGTCTCGTCGCTGTCAATCGATGTCACGGGGCCACCGTAGTGAAGGCTGGTCCACAATGGCGGCATGAGTTCTCGCATGCCTCGCTGGCTTCCCGCGGTCATCGGCGCGGTCACCTTCGTCGCGGTGCTGCTCGGCGCCGGTCTGCTGGCTGGCGACTGGGTCAAGCGCAACACGGAGATGCGCGCACTGATCGCTCAGATAGAGGTGTCCGAGCAGGCGATGTCGGATACCCAGCAGGCGGTGCAGGAGGCGTTCGTTGGCTTCGAGGCCAAAGCACCACTCAGTGCAGACAACCAGGCGGCCCTCGACGAACTGCTGATGGACGCGGCCTCGGCCGGGCTCCGCGAGGTGACGCGGGCCGGAGAGCTCGTCGCCTCCGTGCGCGCGATGCCCTGGCATGCAGACATCCTCGATGCGCAGGACGCGTACCTGGCTCACAACAAGGCCTGGCAGGTGTACCTCGCGGCTGCCGCGAAGGATCCCGCCGAGTTTGCTGCAACCCACGAGGACGTCAACTCCACGTTCGCCGAGGCGCAGGAGCCGTTGCGTCGGGCGATCCCGGTCCCGGACGCGTACGGGCTTGAGGCAGACCTCGATCGCATCTATGCACCTCCTCCGGAGGTCGACTCGGGTCCCTCGGAGCAGGCCTGACGCTTAGTTGACAGTTCAACTAATGTAGGCGCACACTGGACCCATGCAGCACCCGACGTGGTCTCCTGATTTTGGCTCCATGCCCGCCGTCTATCTGGGCCACGGTGCCCCACCCCTGCTCGACGACGCCCTGTGGACCGCGGAACTGGCGGCGTGGGCGCAGGCGATGCCCCGTCCCCGGGCGATCCTCATCGTCTCGGCGCACTGGGAGTCGGCACCCATGTCGCTGTCGGCAACACCGGCGGCCACGCCGCTCGTCTACGACTTCGGCGGCTTCGAGCAGCGCTTCTACGAGATGACCTACCCGACTCCCGACGCATCGGGCCTGGCTGCACTCGTCGCATCGGTGCTCCCGGACGGCGAGAGCCTGCACCAGCACGCGAGCCGGGGCCCGGACCACGGCGCCTGGGTGCCGCTGAAGGTCATGTATCCCGAGGCCGACATCCCGGTACTGCAACTGTCGCTGCCGACATCTGACCCATACCGGCTCATCGAGCTCGGTCGGCGGCTTCGGCCGCTTCGCGATCACGGCGTGCTCGTCATCGGCTCGGGGTTCCTTACTCACGGCCTGCAGTTCCTGCGCGACTTCCGAACCGATGCCCCGCCCCCGGGGTGGAGTGTCGACTTCGACCTGTGGGCCGCCGAGGCTCTCGAACGTGGGGATGTCGACGAGCTGGCGGCCTACCGCCAGTCGGCGCCGGGCATGCCCTACGCGCATCCGACAGTGGAGCACTACATCCCGCTGTTCATCACCCTCGGTGCTGCCACTGATGCCACGGCCACGCCGCAGACGATCATCGACGGCTACTTCCTGGGCCTGTCGAAGAGGTCCATTCAGGTCGCCTGACCTCGGATGCGCGCCCGGTCATCTGGGTACTGTGGCCCGCGATGAACGAGACCTACGTGACGCTCGCGGGTTCGGCCGCGCTCGCTGTCGGTATCGCGGCCTTCGTTCGCCAGCGCGGCTGGAGCATGGCGCTCCCGCTCATCGGCGCGGGCGTGCTCGTGGGCGCGGTCCCGTGGGGACTCACCGCACCGCCTGATCCAGAGGTTGTGCTCGTCGCGATCTTGGCCCCGTTGGTGTTCGGCGAGGCTCTCGGCTCCTCCTATATCGACCTGCGCAAGGTCAGCAGACCGGTGCTGGCACTGGCGATCGGGCTCGTGATCGCGTCCACGCTGGTCGTCGGCGCGCTGGCCGTCACCGTGGTGGCGATGCCGCTGGCGATGGCCTTCGCGCTTGGTGCCGTCCTGTCCCCGACCGACGCGGTCGCTGTCAGCACGGTCGCCCGACGGGCAGGGCTTCCTCGGCGACTGGTCTCGATCCTCGAGGGCGAGAGCCTGGTCAACGACGGAACCGGGCTCACCGCGCTGAAGGTCGCGCTGGTCGCAGCCGCCGCGGGCAGCGTGACGCTGATCGAGGTGACCGGGATGTTCGTGGTGGCGGTCGTCGCCGGCGTCGCCGTCGGCGGCATCGGCGGCTGGCTGCTCGCCTGGATGCTTCGTCGGTCGAAGGACCTCGTTGCATCGAACGCACTCATCCTGGTCGCACCCTTCCTCCTGTATGTCCTGGCCGAGCAGGTGGACGGATCCGGGATCCTCGCCGTGGTCGTCGCTGCCCTCGTCATCGCTCACTCGCAGAACTCCGAGCCGGGGCACTCGGGCCGGGTGCAGAGCGTGATCGTGTGGCGGCACATCACCTTCGTCCTGCAGGCGCTCGCGTTCTTCCTCGTCGGCCTCGAATTGTTCGACGTGCTCGGCAGTCTCGACGATGAGGCGCAAGGACACGTCGTCGTACTCGTCGCCGTGGTCATGGTCGCGCTCATCGGGACTCGGATCGTGTTCGTGTTCGGCATGATCGGCGCGGCCCGGGCGACCCGGCAGGGGGTCGCCAGGCGCACCTACCTTCGAGGCGCAGCCATCGTTGCGTGGGCGGGCGCCCGCGGCCCCGTCTCGGGCCTGGCCGCGTTCTCGATTCCGATCACGTTCTCCAATGGCGAGAAGGTTCCCTACCGCGATCTCATCCTCGCCGTGACCTTGTGCGTCATCGTCATCACGTTGCTGCTGTCGCTGACGCTGCCTGTCCTGGCCAGGCTCTTGAAGATCGAGAAGGACGACGACACCGACACCCTCAAGCGGGTGGACGTCATGCTGGCTCGCGCCGCGCTGGAACGACTGGGCGACGTCGAGGCGGAGGCGGACGCCGCAGGCCAACCGCTGTCCGCGGAGGTCGCGGAGAGGCTGCGAGGCGACGCCGAGCGCCGGCTCGTCGCGCCGATGGATCCGCAGTCCGCATCTCAGACGCAGGAGATCGAGGTGCAGCAGTTGTTCTCGGCTGCGCAAGCGATGGTTCGTGCCGAGCAGGAGGAGCTGCTGCGACTGCGCGACGAGGAGGGCCTGCCGGACGCGATCGTCCGACCCATGCTGCGCGAACTCGACATGCGGCTGCAGGCATTGCGCGCGAAGGGACACTAGGCATGTCGCAGGCACCGCTCGTAGCGGCGTGGCAGCGCGCGATGGCGGACCGTCGTCGTCCGCTCCAGATCCCCGGCCACAAGAACCGCTACGCCGTCGACGAACCCGCGCTCGGAGACGACCTGCTGCGAGCGATAGTCCGCGACGACATCCCGCTTCAAGGCGGCGTCGACGACAACGCGTTCAGCCATCACTACCTCGAGCAGGCAGAGCACCTGTGGGCCGAGGCTGTCGGCGCCTACTACTGCAGGTTCCTCGTCGGCGGCTCCTCGCAGGGCAACATCGCCGCGCTGTCGACCGTCACGCATCCGGGCCGTGCGGTCGCTGTGGATCGCACGTCGCACCGCAGCACGCACGCCGCCCTGGTAATCACCGGAGCGCGACCGGTCTGGGTCTATCCGCAGATTCATCCCGAGTTCGGACTGCCCATGGGCGTGCCCGCGAGCGCGCTCGACTCGATCGGACCGGTGTCCGCGCTGTTCGTCACGTCGCCGTCCTACGTGGGAACGCTGTGCGACGTGGCATCCCTCGCGACCGCGACTCGCGGCCGCGGCGTGCCACTGGTCGTTGATCAGGCCTGGGGCGCGCACCTGGGCTTCCTTCCCGGACGCGGGGCGATCGCCCAGGGTGCCGACGTGTCGGTGACGAGTGTTCACAAGACGCTGATGGGGTACTCGCAGTCCGCCGTCATCTCCATGCGGGACGGACTGGTCGACCGCAGCCATCTCGACCGCTGCGTAGACCTCGTCGCAACCACGTCCCCGTCCGGCACCCTGCTCGCCTCGATCGACGCGTCCCGCGCAGTAATGCATCGTGATGGCGCCGCGGCGCTGGATCGAACGATGGAACTGGTCCGCCGCATGCGTCGTCGGCTCGCCGGAGTACGCGGACTTGTGGTCCTTGACGACCACAACGTCGTCAGTGGCCTCGATCCCTTCAAGGTGACCTTGTGGCTGCCGAGGACGGGCGTCTCGGGCGTTGAGCTGAACGATCGGCTGTGGTCGCTCGGTCACGGCCCCGAGTCCGCTGATCGCGACACGCTCGTGCTGACGATCACGCTGCTCGACGAGCCGGAGTTCGTCGAGACCGTCACCGATGTGCTCGTTGCCCTCATCGAGGAGTACCGCGGGGAGCCGCGCGACGGGGTCTCGGCCGCGGTCTGGTCGGTCGAGCCCGAGGTTGTTGTCACCCCCCGGGAGGCCTTCTTCGCGCGTCGCAGGCGAGTGCGACTTGAGGATGCTGTCGGCGAGGTCAGCGCGGAGCAGTTCTGCCCTTATCCGCCGGGGATTCCGCTCGTTGCCCCCGGCGAGCGGGTGACTACGGAGGCCGTTGCAGCGATCGTCGCCGCGGGTCGAGTCGGTCGCGTCGCGTACAACAGCGATCCGACGCTGGCGACGATCGAGATCGTCGACGAGCTGTGAGCAGAGGGTTAGCCTTCATCCATGTGTCGCAGCATCAAGACTCTCCGGCCACCGTTCACCGAGGTCGTCGTCGACTCCGACGTCCGAGCCGCCGCACTGCAGTACGTGCGCAAGGTCAGTGGATTTCGAGAACCGGCCGCCCACAATCGCGACGCCTTCAATGAGGCCGTCGATCGAATCGCCGAGGCGACGCAGGACCTGCTCGACCGGATAGTCGTCAAGGGCGCGTAGCGTCGGTGCGTCAGTCCTGGGGCAGGACGATGACCTGTCTCAGCTCCGTGGCGTCGCTGAGCAGGTCCATGGCCAGGTTCACCTGGTCGAGTTCGAGCGTCCGGGTGATCAGCTTCTCGAGCGGCAGGTCGCCGGCTCGCCACATGTCCTCGTACCGGGGGATGTCTCGGCTGGGAATCGACGAGCCTAGGTACGAGCCGATGACGGTCCGCGCCTCCGCGGTGAGCCGAAGCGGTGAGATCGACGCCACGTCGGACGCCTGCGGCAGGCCAGCGGTGACCGTTGTCCCACCGACCTGCGTGAGCTCGAACGCGGTCTCGAAGCCGCGACCGACTCCCGTGGCGTCAAGGACGACAGGAGCGCGCACTCCCGACTTCAGCGCGTCGGCAGGCGTCATTGCATCGTCCGCGCCGAGTGACCTGGCCAGGGAGATCTTCTCCGGTGACGGATCGACCCCGGTGATCGTCCGGCAGCCGATCGCCCGGGCGACCAGCAGCGCGGCCATGCCGATGCCGCCGAGTCCCACGACGATCAGATCCTGCCCGGCCTGGATTCGTCCCGCGTTGAGGATGGCGCCGCCGCCGGTGAGGACCGCGCAGCCGAGCAATGCTGCGACCGCCGGTGGGATGTCGGATCCGACGGGCACCACGGAGCGGCGATCGACGACCGCGTAGGTCGCGAACCCCGAGACGCCGAGGTGATGGCGAATCGACTCGTCGCCCCGGCTGAGCCTGCTGCCCCCACCGATCAGCTCGCCCAGGCCGTTCGCGGTCGATCCTGGTACGCACGGAAGGCGCCCGCCCTCGCGACAGGCATCGCAGTTCTCGCACCGCGGGAGGAAGGTCATCACCACCCGCTGGCCGACGACGAGGTCGTCGACGCCATCGCCCAGTTCGGTGACGATGCCCGCGGCCTCGTGGCCCAGGAGCATCGGGATCGGACGCGGCCGGTGGCCATTGACGACCGACAGGTCCGAGTGGCACACGCCCGCCGCCTCGATGCGGACGAGAAGCTCGCCGGCCCTAGGCCCCTCCAGGTCGACGTCCTCGATTTGGATCGGTGCGGAGTTCGAGTAGGGCCGATCGTCGCCGACCGAGCGGAGGACCGCTCCGGAAATCTGTCGCATCGCGGTGGTCTCCTCCGTGGTCATCGGTGTGCCCTCGGCGGGAATTGAACCCACGGCCTACCGCTTAGGAGGCGGTCGCTCTATCCGACTGAGCTACGAGGGCGTGCCGCGGAAGTCTAGTCCGGCAGGATGGTGCTGTGACTCCCGAGGATGCGGTACTCGCCGCGTGCGCGGAGGCGCTCGCCGATCGGGATGTCATGACCGATGCCGACGTCCTGCCGACGTACTCCCGTGACCGCTCGACGGGTTCCGCAGCGGGCCAGCCGTTCGCCGCCGTATTCCCTCGCACGGCTGAACAGGTCTCGGCGATCCTCGCCGCCGCGCACGCGAATCGAGTCCCCGTCGTTCCACGCGGAGCGGGCTCGGGCCTGTCGGGAGGCAGCAATGCGATCGACGGCTCGCTGGTCGTGTGCCTGGAGCGGATGAACGACGTCCTGCTGGTGAACGAGACGGACGGATACGTCGAGACGCAGCCAGGGGTGCTCAACACCGCTCTGCGCGAGCACGTCAAGGGCCACGGACTCTGGTACGCGCCCGACCCGGCGAGCAAGGACTTCTGCTCGATCGGCGGCAACGTCAACACCAATGCGGGCGGCCTGTGCTGCGTCAAGTACGGCGTGACGCGCGAGGCGGTGCTCGGACTCGAAGTCGTGCTCGCCGACGGTCGCGTCACGCGACTTGGGCGTCGCACGATCAAGGGCGTCGCGGGGTACGACCTGGCCGGGCTCGTCGTCGGCAGCGAGGGGACCCTGGGGATCGTGACGATGGCGCGCCTGCGCCTGCGCCCGCTTCCGTCGCCGCCCACGACAGCCGTCGCCGTCTTCACTGACATCGGCGCTGCCGGCCGCGCTGTCGCGGCGATCATGCAGGAGCTCACGCCGAGCATGCTCGAACTGATGGACCGCCAGACCATCGCCGCCGTTGAGGCGTGGCAGCCGATGGGACTCGACACGAGCGCCGAGGCGCTGCTCGTTGCCCAGACCGACGCCGCGCACGGTGGCGCGGCCACCGATGCGGATCGACTGCTCGCGATTTGCGCGGCGAACGGCGCATCGGAGACGCACCGATCGGATGACCCGCAGGAGTCAGAACTGCTGCTCGGTGCACGGCGCATGGCGATTCCTGCCATCGAGGCGATGGGCGACTGGCTGCTCGATGACGTCGCGGTTCCGCGTTCTGCGCTAGCGGAGTGCATGCTGCGCGTCCAGGACATCGCCGCGCACCACGACGTGCAGATCTGCACCTTCGGGCACGCGGGTGATGGCAATCTTCACCCGACGATCGTGACGCCTCGAGGCGATCACGATGCCGCAGCGCGCGCGCTGCTGGCGTTCGAGGACATTCTCGATCTCGCATTGTCGTTCGGAGGAACGGTGACGGGCGAGCACGGGATCGGCAACCTCAAGCTGCGCGCGCTCGAGAACGAGCTCGATGAGGTCGCGCGCGGCCTGCACTCGCGGATCAAGGAAGCGTGGGACCCCGACGGCATCCTCAATCCGGGGAAGGCCTTGCCTCGCTGGTAGTCGGCCTACCGGTCGCCGAGCGCCGTGCTCATCGCGCTGATGTGACGGGCGTCCGTCCCGCAGCATCCGCCGAGCACTGACAGCAAGGGGTAGGTCGCGACCAGGTCAGCGCACCGCCGCGCGAGGTCCTCCGGATCGCCGTCATCGAGGTCGGTCGCCGCGTCGAGTTCGGCGTGGCTTCGCATGGAGGCGTTGACCCGGATACCCCTGATGCGCGACATCTCCGGCGAGCCCGACGCCAATGCCCTTTCCATGTGCAGGGGATGCGCGCAATTGAGGAGGTAGTAGCTCGCGTAGCCGTCGGTGAGCCGATCGGTCTCGGCAATGATCGTCGCGACGAGTTCCCCGCTGGCCAGCGTGCCGTCGGTCTCGATGGTGAACGAGACGATCGCCGGAAGGGCATTCTCTCGTGCGGCCTCGAGGATGCCGGCCGCCTCGTTGGCATCGCCGATGGTCATCCCCGCGACGTACTGGGCACCCGCCCGGGCGAGCGACGCGACCTGCTGCGCGTGGTACTCGGTCGCCTCGGCGACGCTCATGCCCGAACTGGCCGCGTACCCGTCACCGCGCGGGCCGACGCACCCGCCGATCACGATGTCAGCACGGGATCCTGCGGACGAGCGCATCTGGGAGATGAACGCGACGGCGGCGGCGTTGGCCTCGTCAAGGCCGGCAGCGGAGTAGCCGATGGCCGATCCCCAGTCCGCGCTTGCTCGCCAGGTGGCCGAGTCGAGCAGGAGCGTGCGCTGGTCGCGTGCGGCCACATCGATGATCGCCTGGTAGTAGCGCGTGAGCGCGGCGCGTCCTTCGGGTGAGCTCAGTGCGGTGAAGGACGCGAACTCGGGCAGGTCGATGCCCTCGCGGTAGATGAGGTAGGTCTCGATGCCGGCATCGGCCAGCGTTACGCGATCGTCGGATACGAGAGTCGGCGCACTCATGGTTATCCCTTGTTCTCCAGTGTTTCGATCGACGAGAGTAGTCGCGCCCGCAGTCGCTCGGCAATGGCGAAGATCCCGCGTTGTTCGTCGGCGTACTGTCGTCGGCCCTCGTTTGTCTCGACGCGGACGGGCACATAGCCCAGGCTCGACAAGTCATAGGGAGCCGCTCGCATGTCGAGCGACCCGAGCCAGTTCGAAGCAATCCGCGATCAGCTCGCTCGGGACATGCGGGGTGAACCACATCGCGTACTTGTAGAGGTCCATGTTTGCGTGGACGCAGCCAGGCTGCTCCCATTCGTGCTGATCGGCGCGGGTTGGCTCGTGGGCGTTCAGCGGGATCGCCGACGGTGTGAAAAACCGGTACGCATCGATGTGGGTGCACCGTAGACCGACGTCATCGATGACGGTCTCGATCTCGTTCGCGGTCAGTCGAAGGGGATAGCCCGCGTGCCGCGCCTCGTCCGCCCGGTGCACCATCGCCCACTCGTGGAGGCCGAAGCAGCCCAGGTGCGGTGCGCGAGTTGTCGTGCTTCGCAGCAGTCGCACGGTCATGCGCAGTCTTGGCAGCAGCCGATCAGGAAGGGGGCGCACTGTCGCGCCACCGTCGCTCCGCTCGTAGTCGTCTCGCTCGAGGAACTCGTCGACGTCGCCGAGGAGTGTCACTCCGGAGCCGGGGTGCCAGGCCGCCAGCTTCGCGACCGAGTACGGGTAGTAGTCGAACAGGAAGTCGTCGACCGGGTGCGACTGGCCCGCGAGCTTGCGCGCGCGACGCGGCGCCACCCATGGCTCGATGCGATCGCGATGTAGGCGGGCCCGCTCGCGCCATTGCGCCTCGTCGAGCACCAGCGGCGTTGTAACGAACGCATCAATCGACACGGCGAAGCCCCACCGCAGCGCAGCCGTCGACCAGCGCGTCCAAGCCGAATGCATCTGCGGGCCCGAGCACGCCCGGACCGGTCTCGCGTCGCGTATGGAGCATTGCGACGCCCCAGGCCAGCAGGTCCCCGGTCAGGTCGTAGGGGCTCGGTCCGTCCACGCGCACTCGGCCGAGCTCGCGACCGACACCGTCGAGAGTTCGGGCGATGGCGATGGACGTCGTCGCCGACCGCTGAGCAGCGGACGGCCCGATGCCGGTTTCGCCGCCGGCCGCCCACGACAGTGCGCGTGCGGTCAGTCCTCCCGCAACGGGGACGCGTCGCGAGGCGGCCGCGATCCGGCCGATCGCATGCGCCGGACGAGTCAGGCGTCCTGCCCAGCCGAGGTAGACCCCAACGTCCGCGAGTCCGCGGGCCAGCCGCGGGAGCGCGAAATGCTCGCTTCCGCCGATTGGCAGGCCATCGCGCCTGCCGTCGTCCAGATCGAAGGTCGCGACGGGGATCGAGCCGTCTCGAACCGAACCGCGTCGAAAGGAGAAGGAGGGTTCGGTGATCATCGCCGCCGCACTCGCTCGGGTGCCGCTGCTCATCGCCATCGGGCCTGTCAGGAAGTACCCGATCTCGATCCGAGCAGCCTTGCTGCCAGCGGCGGCGCAATCGCGAAGGGCCAGCGCCCCGGCGAGATTTCCCGGCACGTAGTCGTAGCCGAACGCGGGCAGCAGCCTGGCTCCGGTCGCGAGCGCTCGCACGGCGTCCTGCTCGAAGAGTTCGCGGATGAACGACGGCTCTCCGGTCGAGTCGACGTACCCGCAGCCCTGATCGATGGCGGCGTCCACCGCTGCCCGGCCGAACCTCGAGAACGGCCCGACGGTCGAGACCAGCACGTCGTCGGGGCTGGTGACCAGGCGCCTGACGCTCACCGGGTCGCTGGCATTGGCGCCCTGCCATGTCGGCGCTGCATCGATGGGAGCAAATGGAGCCAAGCGGGCGACAAGATCGACGAGGGCCTGTTCGGATCTCCCGGCGAGAACGGGCGCGAGGCCTGCGCGTGTCATCGCCTCGGCGGCCAGGCGCCCCGTGAATCCCGTGGCGCCGAAGCAGATCACCCGTCCTGACATGTCCGCGACGCTACATCCGTCGCCTACGCTGACGACGTGAGCCATCCCTCGGCGTTCTGGCATCCGTTCGCGGACATGTCCGCCGTTGCCTGCTCCGACCTCGTGATCGAGTCCGGACTTGGCTCCCACGTCCGCTCGGAGGCGGGCGACGAGTATCTCGATGCGACGGCGGCGCTCTGGTACTGCAATGTCGGCCACGGGCGAGTGGAGATCGGCGAGGCGGTACTGCGGCAGATCTCGAGCATCGCGGCGTACTCGAACTTCGGGGATCTGTCGACGCGACCCACTCTCGACCTCGCCGACCGCCTGTCCGCGCTGGCGCCGATGGACGAGGCGAAGGTCTTCTTCACGAGCGGGGGCAGCGACTGCGTCGACACCGCCGCGAAGCTGGTCCGCCGCTACTGGAGCGAAGTAGGCGAACCGGATCGGCGCGTCATCATCACGCGCACCAAGGCGTACCACGGCATGCACCTCGCCGGCACGTCACTCGCCGGCATCGGGGCGAACCGCGACGGCTACGGCGCGCTCGACCCCGACGTGCGAAGCGTCGACTGGGACGACGCCGAGGCACTCGCCACCTGCATCGACGAGATTGGCGTCGATCGCGTGGCGGCCTTCTTCTGCGAGCCGGTGATCGGCGCCGGAGGCGTGTACGCACCACCGGCCGGCTACCTGAAGCGCGTCCGCGAGGTGTGCGGCGAGCGCGGGGTGCTGTTCGTCGCCGACGAGGTCATCACCGGGTACGGGCGGACCGGGCGCATGTTCGCGTCCGAGGGCATCGACCCCGATGTCGTGCTCACCGCCAAGGGCCTCACGTCGGGATACCTCCCGATGGGGGCCGTCTTGGTGTCCGACCGGGTTGCTCGGCCGTTCTGGAATTCGCCCGGACTCGTCTGGAGGCACGGATACACGTACTCCGGCCATGCGTCCGCAGCCGCCGCGGCCATGGCGAACCTCGACATCCTCGAGCGCGAGAATCTCGTGGCGTGCGTCGCCGACAGCCAGCTCTCCCTTGCTGCAGCACTGTCGCAGCTTCGGGCGCACGAGTGGGTCTCCGAGGTGCGCCTGGGCACCGGCCTGCTCGCGGCGGTGCAGCTGGATCGCGGCGTTCTCGCCGCGGATCCGACACTGATGGCGCGGCTGCTCGCGTCGCTTCGCCGGCGGGGGATTCTCACCCGTGCGCTGGTCGACGGGGCGCTGCAGATCTCTCCGCCGTTCGTGATCACGCGCGACGAGCTGCGCATGCTCGGCTCGACGATCGACGAGGCACTCGTGGAGCTCGGCTCTCGGCGAGTGGCGCGAGCGGGCATCGACGTCGACCTCCTGCCGGACATCACCTCCGACGAGGCGGGCGGGTTCTCCGCGTCAGACCGGCAGCTTCTGGCTGATGTGCCGCCGCATCACGGCGCCTGATCGGCCTTCAGCAGGTCGCGGATCTCCGTCAGCAGCTTGATGTCCTCGGGGGTCGCGGCCGGCTCCTCGCCCTTGCTCATCCGCTCGCGCATCTTGTTCATGGGCAGGACGAAGACGAAGTAGATGACCGTCAGCGTGATGACGAACACGATGAGCGCGTTGATCATCATCGTGAAGTCGATGACCTGGCCGCGGATCTCGATGGTTCCCGCGTTGATGCCGCCGCCGAGGAATATGCCGACGATCGGCATGATCAGCGCCTGCGAGAAGGCGCCGACCAGCGCCGTCAGCGCGGCTCCGACGACGACCGCAACCGCGAGATCGATGACATTTCCCCGGAAGACGAAGGTCTTCAGGCCTTTCAGCATGGAGTCTCCCGACAGTAGGTGTGCGTTTCGCGGCACCCTAGCGACTGTTCGCCTGCGTGCGGATGACGACAGTCACCGGCCCGCGCGCGATCGCCGTGCTCACGTTGAGCGCGGCGGACTCGACGACGGCGACCAGGACAATGGCGGACGAGGACGAGCCGAAGGTCCCAGACGAATCCGGCACGTCGATCACCCGGGACCGATGCGCGACGACGACGGCTCTCGAGTCGCTGCCATCGTCACCGGACAGGCCGATCACGTCGATGACGTCGCCGGTGGACAGAGTGTTCGCGAGCGCCGCGGAGGACAAGGTGAGCGGCACCGCTACCTCACCTGGTCGCAGGTCGGAGACCGGCGGTGCAGAGACGACGAGGGTTGCGGGGGCAGAACGAAGGCTCGACAACGCGACGAGCACGCCCGCTCCGGCGATGATCGCGGCCACGGGGCGTCGGTGCCGTCGAAGGAACCGGGTGAACGTGCGACGAGTCTGCGTAGCCAGCACGCAGCGACGCTAGGTCAACTCGGGCGCCCGCGTCGAACGGCTGTCCACAGGTCAGGCGGTGGACGGCGCCTTTGATGCAGCAGGGGTGCTCGCGGGCGCGCTGGCCGGGGTGCTCGGGGCCGACGACGTCGACGATGAGTCCCCGGTCGAACCCGACGAGCCCGAGGACGAAGTCGAGTCCGAGCCTGCCGTCTTGGTCGTGGTGCTCGAGTCCGACTTCGACTTGTTGGAGTCTCGTGAGTCATTGCGGTAGAAGCCGCTGCCCTTGAAGACCACGCCGACATTGGTGAACAGCTTGCGCAGGCCGGGGGCGCCGCATGACGGGCACACCGTCAGGGAGTCGTCGGTCATCTTCTGCTGCACCTCGGATCGGGCACCGCAGGCAGAGCAGGCGTACTCGTAGGTGGGCAACGTTCCTCCGTGGCATCTGGCTGGCACTCCATGGCGCCGAGTGCTAATTGTGCCCGGTCGCGGGCGATTCGTGCAATTTCGCGGTGCGCGTAGCCTTCGTGGCTGTGCCCCCACTGCTCGTGATCGCGATCGGTGGCGTGCTGGGCTCGCTCGCGCGCTATGGCGTCGTGCTCCTGGTGGGCGACAACGGTCCGGCGAGCTGGCCGTGGGCGACACTGGCCGTGAATCTGGTCGGCGCCCTCCTGATCGGTGTCATCGCGACCTCATTGACGGTCCGCGAGGGGCCGCACTGGGCGCGCCTTTTCCTGGTCACCGGAGTCCTCGGCGGCTTCACCACCTTCTCCGCCTTCGCCCTGGAGACCGGCGAGCTGCTCGACGCCGGCCGGGTCGCCATGGCGGCTGGATACGTGGGCCTCACGATGGTGGCCGGGCTGCTCGCCGTCCGCCTCGGCGCGAAGATCGCGCGGTCGCGATGACCTGGGTGGCGCTCGTGGCCGGCGCGATCGTTGGAGCACCGTTGCGCTACGTCATCGACACGTGGGTCACCGGACGCGCGACCGCGTCCGGGTACCGCCCGTTCCCGTGGGGGCTCATGGTCGTCAACGTCAGCGGCTCGGCCATCGCGGGCGTCGTCCTCGCCCTGACGTCGGGTGACCTGCGGGTGCTGCTGCTGACCGGCTTCTGCGGAGCCTTCACCACCTTCTCCGGATTCGCGTGGGAGACCGACCGGCTGTGGTCGGTCTCGCGGACCTCGTTCTGGTGGGCGGTCATCGTGATGCCGTCGGCCTGCGTGGCCGCGTTCGTACTGGCCTGGCGGATCGCCGGCGCGATCTGAAGTCAGTCGAAGAGGGCTGACCTTCCGGTCCTCAGCGTGCGCAGCGGTGTCACGATGGCGTCGACCGGCCGGTCGTGCCCCTCGGTCGGCACGTCGTCGACGACCTCGTCGTCGAACACGAGCGCCACGAGAACCGGCCCGCCGTCGGCGAGCGGAGCGGCGGCCGCGAGCGAGCGATCGTAGAAGCCGCCGCCCTGGCCCAGCCGGCGCCCGGAGCGATCGACGGCGAGGGCGGGCATGAGCACGACGTCGGCGAAGTCGAGCGAATCGACGCCGTGGCCGACGGGCTGGCGGATACCCATGGGGCCGGTCTCGAAGACGGACTCGGCGTCGACGCGGACCCACGTCAACTGCGAGCCGGCGATCCGAGGAAGCCAGACGCGATGACCGCGAGCGATGAGGCTGGCGATCAGCGGACCCGTGCCCGGCTCGCCTTGCAGCGACGAGTAGCAGGTGACATCGCGCGGCTCGTCGGGAATGAACGCGATGGCGCGGGTGGCAAGCTGCGCGGCCAGTTCGGGCTGCTCGCCTGTCGGGCGTGCCCTGCGGGCCTCGCGGATGCGCGCGCGCAGTGCCGCCTTATCCACGAGGTCATCTTGTCTGATCGTCTATGGTCGACGCTATGAGCAGTGTCAGAAAGGCGGTTATTCCGGCCGCCGGGCTGGGCACGCGGTTCCTCCCCGCGACGAAGGCCACGCCAAAGGAGATGCTCCCGGTAGTCGACAAGCCCGCCATCCAGTACGTGGTCGAGGAGGCCGTGGCCGCCGGGCTCGACGACGTCCTCATGATCACCGGTCGCAGCAAGCGCCCGCTGGAAGACCATTTCGACCGCAACTTCGAGCTCGAGCAGGTGCTGCGCGAGAAGGGCGACGTCGAACGACTGCTGCTGGTGACCGAGTCGACCGACCTCGCCCGCATTCACTACGTGCGGCAGGGCGATGCCCTCGGGCTTGGCCACGCAGTCCTCATGGCCGAGAGCCACGTCGGCAACGAGCCCTTCGCAGTCCTGCTCGGCGATGACCTCATCGACCCGCGTGATCCCGTACTGAGCCGGATGATGGCCGTCCGTGACTCGGTCGGCGGATCTGTCGTCTGCCTCATGCAGGTGCCGCTCGATCAGATCTCCCTGTACGGATGCCCGGCCATCGAGGTCACCGACGATGCCGACGTCGTCCTGGTCACCGACCTCATCGAGAAGCCCGACCGCGACAGCGCGCCCAGCGACTACGCCGTCATTGGTCGATACCTGCTCGATCCCGCAGTCTTCGACATCCTTCGCGAGACGGAGCCAGGGCGCGGGGGCGAGATCCAGTTGACCGACGCGCTGCGCACGCTGGCGACGATGCCGTCGAGCGCCGGCGGCGGCGTGCACGGGCTCGTCTTCAGCGGCCGTCGCTACGACACCGGCGATCGACTGTCGTACCTGAAGTCCGTCATCACCTTGGCCTGCGAACGCGAGGACATCGGACCCGGGCTTCGCTCGTGGCTCGACGACTTCACAGCGAGCTGAGCCATGCCCTCCCGCGCGTGGCCGGTCACGCTCGCCGATGGCGACGTGACCCTTCGACCCCTGAGGTACTCGGACGCGAGTCGGTGGCGCGATGTTCGTCGACGCAACGCCGAGTGGCTCCAGGAGTGGGAGGCGACACTGCCCCCGGAGGCGGTCGCGAACGGCGATGTCGCGCCGACCTTCGGGATGATGGTGCGCCGGTTGCGTCGTGAGGCGCGCGAGGCCCGCACGCTGCCGTGGGTGGTCGCGTACGAGGGACGCCTGGTCGGCCAGGTGACCGTCGGCGGCATCGCCTGGGGATCCCTGCGCGCCGGCTACATCGGCTATTGGATTGACCGTGAGGTTGCTGGTCGCGGGATCATCACCAAGGCCGTCGCCATGGCGGGCGACTACTGCTTCGACGTCCTGCGCATGCATCGCATCGAGATCAACATCCGACCGGAGAATGCGGCGTCGCTGCGAGTGGTGGAGAAGCTCGGGCTTCAGCGCGAGGGTGAGCGGCCCGCATACCTGCATATCAACGGGCAGTGGCGCGACCACGTGACGTTCGTTGCCAACGCTGGCGACTACCCTGAGGGAATTCTCAACCGTCTTCGCGGGGTCGAACAACGCACCTGACGTCACACACGTCCCACGACACGCCGAAGGCCCCGTTGCTCGCATCCGAGATGTTACTCAGCGGACGCCCTAACGTTACGTTTCGTGACGGGCCTGATCTACGTTGTGATCATTGCCCTTTGGGCCGCGGTACTTATCCCGATGTGGCTGCGGCGCCATGACCAAATTAGCGAGGTTCGGTCCACCGCCCGGTTCAGTTCGGCGATGAAGTCTCTCGGCGGGCACGGGCAACCGCAGTACGCGACGGAATCGGGGTACGACATGGACGAGCAGTACGACATGCAGATGCCCCGCTCGTCGTCGACATCATCCGCTCGGGAGGTCCGTGACATGCGACCGATGACCGAAGGCCGACCACCGCTGGGCCTTGACCCCACCTACGAGCGCGAGCTCGCCCGGCAGTCCGCGAGCACCCGACGGGCGGTGGTGCTCGGCTCGCTGACGTGCCTCCTGCTCGTCGCCCTGCTGCTCGCCGTCGCCGGCATACTCCCGCGCTGGTCACCAGTCCTGGCGTCCGTCCCCGTCATCGCCTTCGTCCTGGCGGCCGCTATGACGGCCTCCGAGCGGTCAGCGTCGCGACCTGTGGCCAAGTCGCGGCGCACGCATCAGGCCGAGCGACCCGCCCGAGCCGAGAGACCCGCTCCGGCGCAGGCGGCCCCGGCGCCGACGGCTCCGGAGGACGACTGGGAGACCTGGAACGCGTGGGACGACGACGAGTCGTGGGATGCCGTGCCGCAGACCCTGCCGACCTACGTGACCGCTCCGCGCGCCTCGCAGGTGCCGCGGGGCATCGATCGTTCGCGGCCCGGTGAGTGGACCGGCGAGGCGATGGTCGAGACCGCGCAGTCGATGCGCACGCGCGAGCGGGCCGAGCCTCTTGACCGTGCGCCCGTCGCGTACGGATCGGAGACCGCGGAAATCCCGGTCGTCAGGGACGGTTACGGGTCGCGTCGAGCCGTCAACGAGTAGGCGTTCCTCGCGCGCCGCACGCGCTTGCTACCCTTTGCAGGCTTCATGGGGCTGTAGCGCAGTTGGTAGCGCACCTCGTTCGCAACGAGGGGGTCAGGGGTTCGAATCCCCTCAGCTCCACAAACATGACGAAGGGCCCGCCCGAACCCCGGACGGGCCCTTCAGATTTGAACCGCCTCCCGGGTCAAATCGAGGTTTGGTGGCCGCTCCGGGGCGACTTCTGCGGATTTGACCCGGGAGGCGGTTCAAATCGGGGGGCGGCTACGTCCAGGTGGGCATCCACATGCGCAGGCGCCATGAGTCGTAGGGGATTACCTCTCCGGTCCAGATCGGGTAGAACCACCACGCCGCCGCGACGGCGAGCAGCAAGAACAGCCCGACCGCGAGCGCGCCATTGCGCCGACGTTTCTGGGATGCCGATGACGGGCCGATGATCGTGCCCAGGCTCATCGCCAGGGCCATCACCACGAACGGCGTATAGACGATCGTGTAGAAGGTGAAGATCGTGCGATCCAGGTAGATCAGCCACGGCACCCAGCCCGCGACGATGCCCACGAGCACCGCACCCGAGCGCCAGTCGCGCCGGCCGACCCAGCGCCAGACCTGGTGCACGATCGCGAAGATCGCGGCCCACCAGATGATCGGGTTGCCGAGCGCGAGCACCTCGGCGGCGCAGTTGTCCGTCGGGCAGCCCTTGCTGCCGTCCTTGATCGCGTCCCAGTGGAACGCGGTCGGCCTGGTCATGAAGGGCCAGGACATGGCGTTGCTGTCGTAGGGGTGGCCGGAGTCGAGCCCGACGTGAAAATTCCACGCCTCCGAGTGATAGTGGAACAGCGACCTGAGCGCGGCCGGGATGATCGAGTCGGGCTGGGTGGCCGCCCAGGCCCGGTTGTAGCCGCCATCGGTGAGGAGCCAACCGCTCCACGTCGTCAGGTAGACGACGGCGGCGATAGCGAGGAATGACAATGCTGCGATCGGTGCATCACGCAGGACGGTCGCGAGCCATGGCTTGCGCACTCCGACCGCTCGTCGGGCGGAGATGTCCCAGGCGACGGTCATGATCGCGAACAGCGCGAGGAACCACAGCCCCGACCACTTGACCCCGCACGCCAGGCCGAGTGCCACGGCGGCGGCCCAGCGGTACGGGCGCAGACCCAGCCTCGGGCCCCAGGTTGTCGTCATCGCGTCGATGCCGTCGCGTTCGACGACTTCTGCGAGTTTTCGCCGTGTTCGGTCCCGGTCCAAGAGCAGCAGGCCGAACGCCGCGAGGATCCAGAACATCAGGACCATGTCGAGCAGACCGGTGCGGCTCAGCACCAGGTGCATGCCCTCGACCGCGAGCAGCAGGCCGGCGATGGTGCCCACCAGGTCGGATCGCGTGAGGCGGCGCGTGATCCGCGCAACCATGAGGATCGACAAGGTGCCGAGCAGGGCCACCGAGAAGCGCCAGCCGAATGGCGTGGCGCCGAAGACGTACTCGCCGGCCGCGATCATCCACTTGCCGAGTGGCGGATGCACGACGAATGCCGCGGCGTCCTTGAAGATGTCGATCGTGCGCCAGTTCCCGTCCGACGCGAGCAGGATGTCATTCGCGTTCTCGACGAACTGCCGCTCGTAGCCAAAGCGGAGAAGCGACAGCGCGTCCTTCGGGTAGTACGTCTCGTCGAACGCGATCGCATGCGGCTGGCCGAGGTTGACGAACCGGAGCAGGCCGCCAATCACCATCGCGATGAGCGGGCCGATCCAGCCGCGCAGGCCGCTGGACGGAAGCGGCCGGTACAAGCGCCGGGGCAGCGATGCGACGTCACGAGGCGGCGGCGTGGGCATCGCCTGCGCCCGGGCGCGCGTCGTGGTCCCGGTCACGGCGTCATCGTAAGCGTCGGCAGCCGCCGTGCCTGTCAGGATGTGGCTGTGGAGGAGACGAAGGTGCCGGGAAGCATCGTTCTCGCGGCGACTCCGCTCGGTAATCCGGGCGATGCGTCGTCGCGACTGCGGGAGATGCTGGCGACGGCCGACGTCATCGCTGCCGAGGACACGCGCCGCCTCAAGAGACTGATGTCCGACCTCGACGTCACCGCGTCCGGACGCATCACCTCCTTCTATGACGCCGTGGAGCGCGAGCGCTCCGAGGAGCTGGTCGCGCACGCACAGGCGGGAGGAGTGGTGCTGGTCGTCTCGGATGCCGGGATGCCGACGGTCAGCGATCCGGGCTATCGACTCGTGGCGCTCGCGATCGAGCGTGGGATCCAGGTGAGCGTCCTGCCCGGTCCGTCCGCGGTCCTCTCCGCTCTTGCAGTGTCCGGGCTGCCCGTCGACCGGTTCTGCTTCGAGGGCTTCCTGCCGCGCAAGTCGGGGGAGCGCGCGACTCGCGTCCGCGAGCTCGGGACAGAGATGCGCACGATGGTCTTCTTCGAGGCCCCGCACCGACTGGCGGCGATGCTGACCGCGCTCGCCGAGGGACTGGGTCCCTCACGCCGCGCAGCCGTGTGCCGGGAGCTGACCAAGACCTACGAGGAGATTCGACGCGGCCCACTCGACGAGCTGGCGACGTGGGCTGGCGAGGGGGTGCGGGGTGAGATCACGGTCGTCGTCGCCGGCGCGAACCCCGATGATCAGCGGCACGCGGCGGGACTGGACGACGAGCAGGGGTGGATCGATGCCGTTGCCGAGGTCGAGGCGGGCGGGCTCAGCCGGCGCGATGCGATCGCCGAGGTTGCCCAGCGCGCGGGCGTTCCCCGTCGGCAGGTCTACAGCGCGGTCGTGAAGGCCATTTCGCCGCGCCCGTAGAATCACCGCGTGGCTGATGCATCGAAGGCGTTCTACGCGACGACGCCTATCTATTACGTGAACGATGCGCCGCACATCGGCCACGCGTACACGACGACCGCGGGCGATGTCCTCACTCGCTGGCATCGTCAGCGCGGGGAGAGCGTGTGGTTCCTCACCGGTGTCGACGAGCACGGAACCAAGGTCGAACGCGCGGCCGAGGCCGGCGGCGTGACGCCACAGGCCTGGGTCGATCGCCTCGTCACGGAGTCGTGGCAGCCCGTGCTCGGCACGATCGACGCCGCCAACGATGACTTCATCCGCACCACCGAGTCGCGCCACGTCGCGGGAGTCCAGGCGTTCTGGGAGACCGTTCGTGACAACGGCTACGTCTACTCGGCGATGTACGAGGGCCCGTACTGCGTCGGCTGCGAGGAGTTCAAGCTCCCGGGCGATCTGGTCGACGGCGTTGGCGAGTACGAGAGCGAGAAGGTCTGCGCCATCCACGGCCGCCCGGTAGACCAGTTGCAGGAGCAGAACTGGTTCTTCCGCCTGTCCGCCTTCTCGGACCTGCTGATCGCGCATTACGAGGCCGACCCGGATGCCATCCAGCCGCGCAGCGCCTACAACGAGGTGATGTCGTTCATCAGGCAGGGCCTGTCCGACATCTCCATGTCGCGATCGAGCGTCAGCTGGGGCATCCCCCTGCCGTGGGACAACGACCAGGTCATCTATGTCTGGTTCGATGCGCTGCTCAATTACGCCACCGCTGTCGGCTACGGAGCAGACGCGGACACTGTGGAGGGTCGTCGGTTCGCCGAGGTATGGCCGCCGGACGTCAACCTCGTCGGCAAGGACATCCTGCGCTTCCATGCGGTGTACTGGCCGGCGATGCTGATGGCGGCCGGTCTCGAGCCGCCGCGCAAGGTCTTCGCCCACGGGTGGCTGCTCGTCGGCGGGGAGAAGATGTCCAAGTCGAAGCTGACCGGCATCGCTCCCGCGCAGATCATCGACCACTTCGGCTCGGATGCGTTCCGCTACCACTTCCTGCGTGCGATCCAGTTCGGCCAGGACGGCTCCTTCTCGTGGGAGGACATGGCCGCCCGCTACACCGCCGAGCTCGCGAACGGCCTGGGCAACCTCGCGTCGCGGGCGACCGCGATGGTCGGCCGCTATTGCGACGGCGTGCTGCCGGCCGCGCACGAGTTCACCGATGCCGAGCACGAGATCGCGCGCGCTCTCGCCGAGGCTGCCGATACTGCCGATCGCGCGATGGTAGAACTCGACTTCTCGACCGGCATTACCGCGGTGAAGGACTTTGTCGAGCAGGTCAACGGATACGTCACGACGCAGGAGCCATGGGTCCTGGCGAAGGATCCTGCGCACAGGGCGCGGCTTGACGTCGTCCTGTACACGATCTGCGACTCGCTGCGCGCGATTGCGGTGCTCTACAACCCGGTCATGCCCAAGGCCATGTCCTCGCTGTGGTCCCAGCTCGGCGCGGACGCCACCCTCGGCCCGATTGCCGAGCAGCGCATCGACTCCGTCGGCCGGTGGGCGCAACTGCCCCCTGGCGCAGTAGTGACGAAGGGCGAGAGCCTGTTCCCCCGGCTCGACGACGCTCCGTGACACTGATTGCGGCTCCCGAGCCGTTGCTGGCCCCCGTGATCGACACCCACACGCACCTGAACCTGCACGACCGCTACCTGCACGGCGACATGACCCCCGACCCCGACGAGCTGCTCGGGCTCGCAGCGTCCGTTGGCGTCACCAAGGTCGTGCAGATCGGTTGCGACCTGGAGTACGCACGCGTCTCGGTCCAGATGGCGCAGTCCCGGCCCGACGTCGTCGTCGGGGTCTCTATCCATCCCAACGACGCCGCTGCCATGCATGCCGAGCATGGTGCGGCCGCGCTCGACGAGGCGCTGGACGAGATCGCGATCCTCGCTCAGGATGACGTGGTCCGCGCGATCGGTGAGACGGGACTGGACTACTTCCGCACCGAGCAGCCGCTGCATGCGGCGCAGCAGCATGCGTTCCGTCGGCATATCGCGATGGCCAAGGACCTCGACAAGGCGCTCGTCATCCATGATCGCGATGCGCATGACGACGTGATCGCAGTACTCGAGGAGAGCGGCGCGCCAGCCACCGTGATCTTCCACTGCTTCAGTGGCGACGCGGCGATGGCGGAGCTGTGCGCGAGTCGCGGGTGGTACATGTCCTTCGCGGGGCCGATCACGTACAAGGCCAATGATGGGCTTCGGGCCGCGCTGTCCGTCGTGCCCGATCACCTCGTGCTCGTCGAGACCGACGCCCCGTACCTGACACCGGTACCGCAGCGCGGCAAGCCCAATGCCTCCTACCTCATGCCGCACACCGTGCGGTTCATGGCTCAGGTGCGCGGCACCGACGAGGCGGCGCTATGCGCCCTGCTCTTCGGCAATGCCCAGCGTGCTTTCGGTGCATGGTGACGAACCCTGACACCGCTCTGCTTGGTGGCGGTGACATCCGGTCACTCGTCAACGAACTGGGCATTCGTCCGACGAAGCGATGGGGCCAGAACTTCGTCACAGATCCCAACACGGTGCGGCGCATTGTTCGTTCCGCGCGGCTGCGGCTTGACGACGTCGTTCTCGAAGTCGGTCCGGGTCTTGGCAGCCTGACCCTTGGCCTGCTGCCCGCTGCGAAGCACGTGATCGCGGTGGAGATCGACCCCCGACTCGCCGAGCGACTGCCACGGACGGTGTCCGAGCGCCTGCCCGACTACGCCGACCGGCTGACGGTCATCGAAGCCGACGCGATGCGGCTGGACGGAGTCGTGCTGGAGCCGACGGCGCTCGTCGCGAACCTGCCGTACAACATCGCGGTGCCCGTAGTTCTCCATTTACTGGAGACCGTTCCGTCGATTGCAACAGTGCTCGTGATGGTCCAAAAGGAGGTCGCCGACCGGCTGGTCGCTCCGCCGGGCAGTCGGGTCTACGGGGTCCCGAGCGTGAAGGCGAACTGGTACTGCAACGTCGAGGCGGCAGGCAATGTCGGCACGTCGGTGTTCTGGCCGGTTCCACACGTGGAGTCCGGACTCGTGCGCATGACTCGGCGCCGGCCGCCCGAGAGCACGAGCGGGCGCGCGGCGACCTTTTCCGTGATCGACGCCGGCTTCTCCCAGCGGCGCAAGATGCTGCGGTCCGCCCTTGCCGCCCTCGCGGGCGGCCCCGATGCGGCGGAGCGGGCACTCGTGGCGGCGGGCATCGCCCCGACAGAGCGCGGCGAGAGCCTGGACGTGCAGCAGTTCGCGCGCATCAGCGACGCCCTCGCCGCCGGTGGCGCGTTCTCGCCCGATTCGGATTAGCCTTCGGTGGTGGCGATGTCATCGGTGACCGTCCGCGTTCCCGCGAAAGTCAACCTCGACCTGTCGGTCGGACCGCTGCGAGCGGACGGCTTCCACGGCCTGGCCACCGTGTTCCAGGCGGTCAGCCTGACCGACGAGATCGTGGCGCGCCCGGCCGAGGAGGGCATCGTCGTCAGCGTGTCCGGCGAGGGTGAGGGCATCCTCCCGCTCGACTCCGGCAATCTCGCCTATCGCGCTGCCGCGCTGCTCGCCAGTCACGCCGGCATCGACCCGATGGTCGACCTGCACATCCACAAGGCAATCCCGATCGCGGGCGGCATGGCCGGCGGCAGTGCCGACGCCGCGGCCGCCCTGCTCGCGTGCGACGCGCTGTGGCGGCTGTCGACGCCGCGCGAGGAGTTGATGGAGCTCGCCGCAGAATTGGGCTCCGACGTCCCGTTCGCACTTCACGGCGGAACGGCGATCGGCACCGGACGCGGAGAGCAGTTGACGACGGTGCTGTCGCGCGGCACGTATCACTGGGTGTTCGCGCTCGCCGAGAACGGCCTGTCCACGCCCGATGTCTACGCCGCGTGCGATCGGCTGCGCGAGGGCTCCGACGTTGCCGAGCCGAGCGTTTCCGACGATGTCATGCACGCGGTGCGAGCCGGGGATCCTGTCCTGCTCGGCCGTGCGCTGCGCAACGACCTGCAGCCCGCGGCAGTCTCCCTTCGGCCGCTGCTCGCGCAGGTGCTCGACGTGGGCGAGGACTACGGAGCCCTCGGCGGGGTCGTATCGGGCAGCGGGCCGACCTGCGCGTTCTTGACCCGCGACGAGGAGCACTCCCTCGATATCGCGGTTGCGCTGACGGCCTCGGGGGTATGTCGTTCGGTGAAACGGGCGACCGGACCGGTGGCTGGCGCCCGAATCGTCGGCTAATCCCTCCCCGGGCGGGACGGATTGCTTCGCTGTTGGCGTACAGAAGCGCGGAACAGCGAAGACTTCACGAGGGTTTAACAGGAGGCAAGGGGCTGGCGGGAAGCCGAGGGCTTCTGGCGCGGTTAGCATTTACTCAAGTCACGCAAGGCAGAAGGACGGAGCGAGCGAAATGTTCGAGAGGTTCACCGATCGGGCCCGACGGGTTGTGGTGCTGGCGCAGGAAGAGGCGCGCATGCTCAATCACAACTACATCGGCACCGAGCACATCCTTCTGGGCCTCATTCACGAGGGCGAGGGCGTCGCGGCCAAGGCCCTCGAGAGCCTCGGCATCTCGCTGGAGGCCGTCCGCCAGCAGGTCGAGGAGATAATCGGCCAGGGCCAGCAGGCCCCGAGCGGGCACATCCCCTTCACTCCGCGCGCCAAGAAGGTTCTCGAGCTGAGCCTGCGCGAGGCCCTGCAGCTCGGCCACAACTACATCGGCACCGAGCACATCCTCCTCGGCCTCATCCGCGAGGGGGAGGGCGTTGCCGCCCAGGTCCTCGTCAAGCTGGGCGCCGACCTCAACCGCGTTCGCCAGCAGGTCATCCAGCTGCTGAGCGGCTACCAGGGCAAGGAGCCGGCGGCAGCCGCCGGCGGCCCAGCCGAAGGCACGCCGTCGACCTCGCTCGTCCTCGATCAGTTCGGCCGCAACCTCACCGCGGCCGCCCGCGAGGGCCGTCTCGACCCGGTCATCGGGCGCGAGAAGGAGATCGAGCGCGTGATGCAGGTGCTGTCGCGTCGCACCAAGAACAACCCGGTCCTCATCGGCGAGCCCGGCGTCGGCAAGACGGCGATCGTCGAGGGACTGGCCCAGAACATCATCAAGGGCGAGGTTCCCGAGACCCTCAAGGACAAGCAGCTCTACACGCTCGATCTCGGCGCGCTCGTCGCCGGCAGCCGCTACCGCGGTGACTTCGAGGAGCGCCTGAAGAAGGTGCTCAAGGAGATCCGCACCCGCGGCGACATCATCTTGTTCATCGACGAGATGCACACGCTCGTCGGCGCAGGCGCTGCCGAGGGCGCGATCGACGCGGCCAGCATCCTCAAGCCCATGCTTGCCCGCGGCGAGCTGCAGACGATCGGTGCGACGACCCTCGACGAGTACCGCAAGTACGTCGAGAAGGACGCCGCGCTCGAGCGTCGCTTCGCCCCGATCATCGTGCAGGCTCCCGACGTCAAGGACACGGTCGAGATCCTCCGAGGACTTCGCGATCGCTACGAGTCGCACCACCGCGTCTCGATCACCGATGGCGCCCTCGAAGCAGCGGCCCGGCTGTCCGATCGGTACATCTCGGACCGTCAGCTTCCTGACAAGGCCATCGACCTCATCGACGAGGCCGGCTCGCGACTGCGCATTCGCCGCATGACGGCGCCGCCGGACCTGCGCGAGTTCGATGACCGCATCGCGACCGTGCGTCGCGACAAGGAGTCGGCGATCGACGCGCAGGACTTCGAGAAGGCCGCGAACCTTCGCGACCAGGAGAAGCGCCTGCTCGGCGAGAAGGCAGATCGCGAGCGCGAATGGAAGGCTGGCGACCTCGACGTCGTCGCCGAGGTCGACGAGCGCCTCATCGGCGAGGTCCTCGCATTGATGACGGGCATTCCCGTGTCCGACCTCACCGAGGACGACATCGCCCGCCTGCTGCGCATGGAAGAGGAGCTGCACAAGCGCGTCATCGGCCAGGAGCAGGCGATCAAGGCCCTGTCGAAGTCGATCCGACGCACGCGTGCGGGCCTCAAGGACCCCAAGCGCCCGTCAGGCTCCTTCATCTTCGCCGGGCCTTCGGGTGTCGGCAAGACCGAGCTCAGCAAGACCCTGGCCGAGTTCCTCTTCGGCGACGAGGATGCGCTGATCGCGCTCGACATGAGCGAGTTCTCCGAGCGGCACACCGCCTCGCGCCTGTTCGGCTCGCCTCCCGGCTACGTCGGCTACGAAGAGGGTGGCCAGCTCACCGAGAAGGTGCGGCGCAAGCCGTTCTCGGTCGTGCTGTTCGACGAGGTCGAGAAGGCGCACCCGGACATCTTCAACTCGCTGCTGCAGGTGCTTGAGGAGGGACGTCTCACCGACGCCCAGGGCCGCGTGGTCGACTTCAAGAACACCGTCATCATCATGACGACCAACCTCGGTAGCCGCGACGTGTCCAAGGGTCAGACCCTCGGCTTCGCTCCGGACAACGACGACGAAAGCGCGTACGAGCGGATGAAGGCGAAGGTGCAGCAGGAGCTCAAGCAGCACTTCCGCCCTGAGTTCCTCAACCGCATCGACGATGTCATCGTCTTCCACCAGCTCACCGAGTCGGAGATCGTCCAGATCGTCGACCTGATGATCGCCAATCTCGAGAAGCGCCTCGACGAGCAGGACATGGCCATCGAGCTCACGCCCGCGGCGAAGACCTTGCTCGCGCAGCGTGGCTACGACACCAGTCTCGGTGCGCGGCCGCTACGTCGCGCGATTCAACGCGACATCGAGGACCCGCTGAGTGAGAAGATGCTCTTCGGTGACATGAACCCCGGCTCGATCGTCGTCGTCGATGTAGCAACCGATGGCGGAGACGAGGCCTTCTCGTTCACGGCGTTGCCGAAGACAGAGATTGCCGACGTTCCGCCCATCGTGACGGTCGATCAGGAGTAACCGAGTTGAGGGTGAGGAACGGTGGCTAACGGCCCGCTCATCCCCGGCATGCGGGAGTTCGACCGGCCTCGCAAGGGCTGGCCTGGCTGGATCCTCTGGCTGATCGCCGGTGTCGCCGTGTTGCTCGTCCTAGTACTCGCCGCTGGCTTTGTCGGTGGCGTCGGCCCCCTTCGCAGCTTGGGGCTGGCGACCACCGAGCTCAATCCGGTGCAGTACCGGCCGACGGCGACCGACAACGTCATCCAGGTCGCCGTCGCGATGCCGCCCAGCGGGCTGTGCCGCGACGACGACGTGACGGTCACCTCGTTCGAGCGGAGCAACCGGATCGAGGTCGAGAGCAGCGTCACGCGCTCGCGTCGGTCCGATTGCCCCGTCACGATCATCGGTGGCGACCTGCGCTGGGTTGACGTCTACCTCGATGAGCCGTTGGGAACCCGCACCGTCATCCGGCTGACCGATCGCGAAGCGCTGCCGCGGGAGACCTCGGCGAACTGACGTCGACTAGCCCGGCAGGCGAACCCGGCCGCCGGGCAGCCGGACGGCAAGACCATCGGCAACGAGCCCGTCGAGGGCACGGCCTCGTTGCTCGTCGTCCGGCCACGCCGCCGCGACGTCGGCCGCCGTGACGCTGCCGCTCGCCGATCGGAGGACGTGCATGATGGCGCCCCGAGCCTGGCGATCGCTGCCCTCGTAGGTCGGCTGGAGTCGACGTGGCGGAGCAGCGGGACGACCGTCGTGGGTCCACAGGCAGTGCATGACCACCGGGCATCGCTCGCACAGTGGCGATCGTGCCTTGCACACGACCGCACCGAACTCCATTACCGCTGCGGACCACCGCGCACTTCGAGCATCCGTGGTCGGCCACAGGTCGTTGGACCGAACTCTCTCGGAAGTGGTGATGTGATCGAGTTGCTGCGCCGTGCCGTCGAGGGTGCGAGCGAGGACGCGGCGCACGTTCGTGTCGAGGACGATGGACCGTCGCCCGAAGGCGAACGCCTGTACGGCAGCAGCGGTGTACTCGCCGACTCCCGGCAGGCTGCGGAGGGATTCAGTGTCGGAAGGAACCTCGCCCGCGAAGTCACGGCTGATCAGCACGGCGCTGGCATGCAGCCGCGCCGCTCGGCGCGGGTATCCGAGTCGGCCCCACGCGCGAAGTGCGTCTGCCACCGATGCCGCGGCCAGGTCAGCGGGTGTTGGCCAGGCTCCCAACCACGCATGCCAGACCGGAATCACGCGATCGGCCGGCGTCTGCTGGAGCATGAATTCGCTGACCAGCACCCCCCACGGGGTGCTGTGGCGCCACGGCAGGTCGCGTTCATGCTCGTCGTACCAGGAAATCAACGCGGGCACGATGGGCGACTCGGGTCGCCGTGCTCCGCGCCTCGCCACACAGGGATCTTGTCAGGTGTTCTGGCTGCGGCAGGTACCGTGGACCTGTGAGCACGTTCCTTAACCCCAGCGGCCCCGAGCCGCCGATGGTCTACTGGATTCGCCGCGGTGCGGTGATTCTGGTCGTGCTGACCGTGCTGATCGGCCTGTGGTGGCTCGTCGGATCCCTGCGTGGCGGAGGCGGTGCTGCTTCCGACTCGTCCAGCGCGGATCCCTCCACTCAGTCGTCCGCCAGCAGCGATGCTGGCTCTCCCGAGGCCTCGAGCAGCCCGGAGACCTCGGAGTCCCCTGCGACGACTGAGATCGTCGAGTGTCCCGATTCGGTGATCAAGGTCGAGGCTACGACCGATGCATCCACGTACCCGGTCGGCTCGACGCCCAAGCTCACGCTCACCATCACGAACACCGGAACCGTCGCGTGCAAGCGCGACGTCGGGCCGAAGGCCAACGAACTCGAGATCACCTCCGGCGGGTACCACGTGTGGTCCAGCGACGACTGCAACGCGAGCAACAAGTCCAAGGTCGTCACCATGCAGCCCGACGAGCCGTTCGGGTCCAGCATCACCTGGAATGGGCGACTGTCGCAGAAGGGCTGCCCCGATGGTGAGGGCGCCGAGGCGAAGGCCGGCCGCTACGACCTCGAAGGCCGCAATGGCGAGGTCATCAGCGACGGCACGCCGTTCGCCCTGACCTCCAAGAACTAGGCCACCCCCCCGCCGACCTTGAGGTTGGCGTGGGTTTCACCGCACGTTCTCCACGCCAACCTCAAGGTCGACGGGGGTTAGACGAAGCGGTCGAGGATGCTGGCCTCAGCAAGGCGGGAGACGCCGTCGCGGACCGAGCGCGCCCGCGCCTCGCCGACACCCTCGACCTGCTGGAGATCCTCGGTGGTCGCGGCAAGCAGCTTCTGCAGTCCGCCGAAGTGGTCGACGATGCGATCGGTGATCACCTCGGGCAGCCGCGGCACCCGGCTCAGCAGGCGGAATCCGCGCGGCATCGCCGGCTGCTCGAGCGCGTCGGCCGACTCGCCGAACCCGAAGGCACCACCGACCTTCGTCAGGTCGATCAGGTCGATCTCCGTGAGTCGGTCGAGATCCTCGAGAGCGGTCTCGACGCCCTTGCGGCGGCGGTTGCGCGACCCGACGAGGTAGTCGCGCACCAGGAGCGTTCGGTCCTTGTCAATGCCGGAGACGAGGTCGTTCAGCTGGAGGGTCAGCAGTCTGCCTTCGGTGCCCAGCTCGATCACGTAGTACGCCACCTCGCGGTGGATGCGACGGACCATCTCGACGCGCTGGGCCACGACGCAGACATCGCGGACGGTGACGAAGTTCTCGATCTCGAGGGCCGAGAGAGTCCCGTTGACCTCGTCGAGCCTGGACTTGTATCGCTCGAGGGTGGCCAGACCCTGGTTGGCGCGGGACAGGATCTCGGCAGAGTCCTCGAGCACGTGCCGGCGGCCGTCGACGTACAGCGCGACCGTGTTCATCGACTTGCTGACGCTGATCACCGGATGCCCGGTCTGACGAGACACCCGGTCGGCCGTGCGATGACGGGTGCCGGTCTCCTCGGTGGGCAGGTTCGGATCGGGCATCAGTTGCACCGCTGCCCACGTGATCGTGTGCGCCGTCCCGTCGAGGATGATCGCGCCGTCCATCTTCGACAGCTCGCGAAGCCGCGTCGCGGAGAACTCGACGTTGAGCGCGAAGCCGCCGTTGGCGACCTGCTCAACCGAGCGATCCCAGCCGAGCACGATCAGTGCACCGGTGCGTCCGCGCAGGATGCGCTCAAGACCGTCGCGCAGGGCCGTCCCCGGCGCGACCATCGCGAGCACCTCGCGGATGCGGACGTCGAAGTCGGATTCGGTGCTCATGAGGTCGACAGTCGCTGGGCGGTGGCGATCGCCTCGTGGATCGAGCCGACCTCGTGGATCCGCATGCCGGCCGGTGGGCCTCCCGCTGGAGTGCGGGCGCGAAGGGCGCGCTCGGGCACGATCGCCTCGGTGAAGCCCAGGCGATGAGCCTCCGCCAGGCGGCGGTCCAGGGAGCCGATCGGTCGCACGTCGCCCGCCAGTCCGATCTCGCCGAAAGCGACGAGTCCGGCAGGAAGCGCGCGGTCCGATGCGCTGCTCGCGATCGCCAGCGCGACGGCCATGTCGGTAGCGGGCTCGGCCAGGCGAACGCCGCCGACGGTGGCGACGAAGCAGTCCGCAGTGGCGAGCTTCACTCCGGCACGCCGCTCGAGCACGCCGAGCATCATCGCGATGCGCGAGGAGTCAAGGCCGCTCGTGACGCGACGCGGCTGAGGTGAGTTCGTCGGCGCGATGAGGGCCTGCACTTCGGCGACGAGCGGGCGTCGACCTTCGATCGTCACGGTGACGCACGTGCCGGGCGCGGGATTGCGCCGGTCGCCGAGGAACAGTCCGCTCGGGTCGGCCAGGCCGATGATGCCGTCGTCGACGAGCTCGAAGCAGCCGATCTCGTCGGCGGGACCGAATCGGTTCTTGACCGCGCGCACGAGCCGCAGCGGCCCTTGGCGATCACCCTCGAAGTGCAGGACGACATCGACGAGGTGCTCGAGGGCGCGGGGCCCGGCAACCGACCCGTCCTTGGTGACGTGGCCCACGAGGACGACGACGATGTCGCGTGACTTCGCCAGCGCGATGAGGGACGCGGCGACCTCCTTCACCTGCGTGACTCCACCCGCTGCGCCGTCGACCTCGGCGCTGCTGATGGTCTGCACCGAGTCGAGGATCAGGAGGGTCGGCACCGTGGCGTCGACCTGCCCGAGGACGCTGCCGAGGTCGGTCTCAGCGCACAGGTACAGCTCGTCGGCGATCGCCTCGATGCGCTCGGCGCGCAGCCGCACCTGGGCGGCGGACTCCTCACCGGTGACGTACAGCGCCCGACGGCCCGAGCGGGCCCAGGTCGCGGCCGTGTCGAGGAGCAGAGTGGACTTCCCGACGCCCGGCTCCCCGGCAAGAAGTAGCACCGCGCCCGGCACGAAGCCACCACCGAGCACGCGGTCGAGCTCGGGAGTGCCGGTCGGGATCGCATGCGCGGCGGCGATGTCGACGCTGCCGATCGGCAGGGCAGGGCTGCGAGTGGCAACGACGGCAGTGGTGCGCGCGCGAACCGCGCCGACCTCCTCGACGGTGCCCCACGCCTGGCACTCCCCGCATCGCCCGACCCACTTCGCGGTCGTCCAGCCGCAGTCGGTGCACCGGTATGGCGCGACCTGAACCTTCGCCATGGCCGCTACTTCGGGTCGGCGGGGTGAGGGGTGAGCCCGAGATCGAAGCGCTTCTGCTGGAGGAGCAGGTCTCGAGCGCGACACAGCCGCGCCAGTTCGTCGTAGGCGGGCTGGCCGATGAGCGCGACGATCTCGTCGGCATTCGATACGAACACGGGCTCGGTGCCGATATGGGCCTCGGTGTTGGCCGTGCAGTACCACTGGAAGTCGTGGCCGCCGGCTCCCCAGTCGCGGCGCTCGTACTCGGCCAGGACGACGACCGTCTTCTCCGTGCCGTCCTCGTACGAGCGATTGTCGTAGGAGCGACGCAGCGGCAGCTGCCAGCAGACCTCGGGCTTGGTCTCGATGTAGGAGACGCCCTCGGTCGTCGCGAGGTGATGAAGCGCGCAGCCGTATCCGCCCTCGAAGCCCTTCTCGTTGTGGAAGATGCAGGCTCCCTGGGTGACGCGCGTCTTCTCCCCTCCGTCCTCCTCGACGACCCAGCCCTTCTTCTGCCCGACCTTGTAGTGCTGCCAGGTCTCGGGCGTGAGCTTCTCGACCCATTTCGCGACCCGCTTGCGGTCCTTCTTCTCCGAGAAGTGGGCGCCATGGACGCAGCAGCCAGCGTCCGGACTGCTCGCATCGATGCCTTGGCAACCGCGGCCGAAGATGCAGGTCCAGCGTGAGGTGAGCCAGGTGAGGTCGGCCTTGATGAGGTTCGTGGAGTCTGCGGGATCCACGAACTCGACCCACTGACGCGGGAAGTCGAGTGGCACCTCAGGCATGGCCACACCCTACGTGGTCGCAGTGACGCGACAACGCGGTAGTTTCGTGACGTGCGCCTTGGAGTTCTCGACCTCGGATCCAACACCGTCCATCTGCTCTTGGTCGATGCGCACTACGGAGCCGCGCCGATCCCCGCGTCGAAGCTGAACATGCCGCTGCGGCTGTCCGAGCACCTGAATGCCGACGGTGGCGTCGATGATTCGGCCGTCGGGCAACTGGTGGACTTCGTCACCCGCGGCATGAGACTGGCCGAGGACAAGGGCGCAACCGAGGTCATGGCGTTCGCGACGTCGGCGATTCGCGAGGCGACCAATGGCGAGCAGGTACTCAAGACTGTCCACGCCGAGACGGGCCTCGAAATAGAGGTGCTTTCAGGTGAAGACGAGGCACGGATGACCTTCCTCGCCGTTCGTCGCTGGTTCGGGTGGTCGAGTGGACGCATCCTCTGCCTGGATATCGGCGGCGGATCGCTCGAACTGGCGTCGGGGACTGACGAGGAGCCCGACGTTGCCGTGTCGGTCCCGCTCGGTGCCGGGCGGCTGACCCGCGACTTCCTCCTCGGCGACCCGCCGAGCCCCGAATCCGTTCGCGAGGCCCGACGCTATGCGAGGGCCTCCATCGCCGAGGTCGCCGGCCGCCTGCGCAGGATGGGCGAGCCGCGGCTGGCCGTAGCAACGTCGAAGACGTTCAAGCAGCTTGCTCGCATCGCGGGCGCAGCGCCGTCAAGCGAGGGCGATCACCTCCGACGCGTCCTGCGGCTGAGCGACCTTCACGAGATCGTGCCGCGGCTGGCGTCGATGACCACCGCGCAGCGCAGCAAGATCCCCGGTGTGTCCGAGGGGCGCTCCGTGCAGATGGTCGCGGGGGCGGTCGTCGCGGAGGCCGCGATGGAACTGCTGGAGATCGACGAGCTCGTCATCTGCCCGTGGGCGCTGCGCGAGGGCATCATCCTTCGACGACTGGACGGACTCCTGCGATGAGCCAAGCCCCCTCGGTCGTCAAGGACGCTACCGATCCAGTCACCGGCCTTACCCAGGCGGAGGTCGCGGAACGAGTCGCACGTGGCGAGGCGAACACCGCACCCAACGCGCACAGTCGAAGCCTCGGCGACATCTTCCGCGCCAACACCTTCACCTGGTTCAACGGGCTCATCGGCACCCTGTGGGTGATGATGCTGCTGGTCGCGCCGATCCAGGACTCGCTGTTCGGCTTCGTCATCGTCGCGAACACCGGCATCGGAATCATCCAAGAGTGGCGCGCGTCGCGCACTCTCGCCAAGCTCGCCGTCATCGGCGAGGCCAAGCCGGTGGTGCGTCGAGACGGCGTCGACGTCGAGATCAGCCCTGGAGATGTGGTCCTTGACGACATCGTCGTCCTACGGACTGGCGATCAGCTCGTCGTCGACGGGGTCATCGTCCGCGCCGACGGACTCGAGATTGACGAGAGCCTGCTCACCGGTGAGGCGGATCCCGTCGACAAGGCCGAAGGCGATGGGGGAATGTCGGGCTCGTTCGTCGTGGCCGGCTCGGGGCTTTACCAGGCGACCCGCGTCGGAAAGGACTCGTTCGCGGCGGGACTGACCGAGCAGGCCAAGAAGTTCCACCTGACCAACTCCGAGCTGCGCGACGCGATCAACAGCTTTATTCGCGTCGTGTCGTTCCTCCTGATTCCTGTTGGCGTCCTCCTGCTGTGGTCGCAACTGGTTCGTGCTGATCTCCCGTTCAACGAAGCGATGCGGGGCACGATCGCCGGAGTCGTGACGATGGTGCCCGAGGGCCTGGTCCTACTGACCAGCATCGCGATGGCGATCTCGGTCATCCGCCTGGCCCGCAAGCGCGTGCTCGTCCAGGACATGCCCGCCGTCGAGGTGCTCGCCCGCGTCGACACGATCTGCGTCGATAAGACGGGCACCCTGACGTCGCCGGGCATGCAGGTCCGGGAGGTCGTCGCGGTCGGCTCGGCGCACCTCGACACCGACCAGCTCGGCCTTGTCCTCGGTGCCATGGGTGCCAGCGAGTCCAATCCGAATCCCACTCTCGAGGCGATCGCCGCGACCTATCCCTCGCCGAACTGGGCGGTGACTGGCTCGGTCCCGTTCTCCAGCGCTCGCAAGTGGTCGTCCGCGACCTTCGACGGTCACGGCACGTGGCTGCTCGGGGCGCCGGAGATGCTCATCGCGGATGGCGACGCGGTTCGCGTCAAGTCCGATGAGCTGTCCGGCGACGGAGCCCGCGTACTGCTCCTGGCGACCGCGCAGACGGCACCAACGGCCGACGGCGGCACGGGAGCCGTGGAGCCCGTCGCACTTGTGGTGATCAATCAGCAGCTACGTCCTGACGCAGCGGAGACCGTTGCGTACTTCCTGGAGCAGGACGTCACCGTGAAGGTGATCTCGGGCGACAACGCGACGACGGTCGGTGCCATCGCGAAGCTCGCGGGAGTGCCGGGCGCCGATCATCCGATCGACGCACGCGGTCTTCCCACCGACCCGGCGGAGCTCGCGGAGATCGTCATGGCCAACAACGTCTTCGGACGAGTCACGCCGTCGCAGAAGCAGGAGATGGTCGATGCCCTGCACCTGAAGAACTCGACGGTCGCGATGACTGGCGACGGAGTCAACGACGTGCTCGCGCTAAAGAACGCCGACCTCGGCATAGCGATGGGATCCGGTTCGGGCGCGACCCGAGCGGTCGCGCAGCTCGTGCTTCTCGACAACAAGTGGTCGGTGATGCCGAGTGTCGTCGCGGAGGGCCGACGCGTCCTCGGCAACATCGAGCGCGTCGCTGACGTGTTCTTGACCAAGTCGTTCTACGCGATGATCATCTCGATCATGGTCGGCATCACGGCGATCACCTTCCCGTTCCTGCCCCGCCACCTGTCGCTCATCAGCGCACTCACGATCGGCATCCCCGGGTTCTTCCTGGCGCTCATGCCCAACACCGAGCGCTTTCGTCCCGGCTTCCTTCGCCGGGTCCTGCTGTTCGCGGCACCGTCCGGGGTCATCGCCGCGACCGCGGCCCTCCTGAGCTTCAAGCTCGCGGAGAACGCGGGCGAGACCTTGCTGAACGCGCAGTGCGCAGCGACCACCACGTTGTTCATCGTCACGATGGCGGTGCTCCTGCAGTCGGCACGACCGCTCAATCTCATCCGCATCGGCATCGTCGCAGCGATGATCGCCATCTACCTCGGGGTGCTGTTCATCCCGTTCTTCTCCAACTTCTTCGCCCTGTCGCTCGGCCCCGAGAAGTACGCCGTGATCTCGATCAGCATTGGCGTGATCGGCGCGGGCCTGGTGTGGGTGGCAACCCTGGTTACTGATCGCTGGCGGCGGGCGTGACCTCCGTCCCGCGGGTGGGACTGTCCACCTCGTCGGTGTACCCGGAGACGAGCGCGGGTGCGTTCGAGCTGGCGGCGGCCCTGGGCTACGACGGCATCGAGGTCATGGTCGGTACCGACTCGATGAGCCAGGACTCCGACGCGCTCAAGGCCCTGATGGATCACTATGGCGTCCCGATCCTGTCCATCCACGCACCGTGCCTGCTGATCACCCAGCGGGTGTGGGGCACCGAGCCGTGGGGCAAGCTGCAGCGGGCCCAGGAGGTGGCGGAGCGACTCGGCGCCGACACCGTCGTCGTGCACCCGCCGTTTCGCTGGCAGCGCGAGTACGCGCGGGAGTTCGTGAGCGGACTTGAGCGCATGAGGTCGGAGACCGACGTCAACTTCGCGGTCGAGAACATGTATCCGTGGCGCGCCGGCCCGACGTCGATAGCCGCGTACCTGCCCGACTGGGACGTGCGCAACGACGACTACCCGCACACGACGCTCGACCTGTCGCACACGGCAGTCTCGCGCAGCGACGCGCTGGAGATGGCCCGCGATCTCGGCGATCGACTGGCCCACCTTCACCTTGCCGACGGCACCGACTCCGCTCGAGACGAGCACCTCATTCCCGGGCGCGGGGACCAGCCCGTAGCCGAGGTCCTCGGGGCTCTGGCCTCCGGCGGGTTCTCCGGATCGGTCATCGTCGAGGTGAGCACGCGGCGTGCGCCCGATCGAGCGACGCGCGAGAGCGATCTCCTCGAAGCGCTGACGTTCGCCCGCCAGCACCTCGTGTCGCCCGCATAGGCTGGGGGCGTGGCTGGCGATCCGCGCAATATCAACCCCCAGGACGCCGCGAACGCGGTGCTCCAGGCCGCTCGCCTTGCCTTCGCGTCCCGCGGCTACGCGCAGACCACGATGAAGTCGGTTGCCGCCGCCGCGGGCGTGGCTCCCGGCGTCGTGCGGTCGCTGTACGACAACAAGGAGCGGCTGTTCGCCGCCGCGATGCGTCTTCCCTTCGACCCGTCGCAGGCCGTTCCCGAGCTGATCGCGCCGGGACTCGACGGCCTGGGAGATCGCCTGGTGCGGATGACGCTCTCGCTGATGGGTGACGAGAACGTTCGTCGGGACCTCACCAGGCTGCTGAAGTCGGACCAGGCTGCGTCGGTTTCCGCCAGTGCCGCACGCGCAGCCATGCCTGCCGACGATTCCGCGAATGCGTTGGCACAGTTGAGGTTTCTGTCCGAGTACGTGCAGAGCACCATCGTCGATCGAGTGGTCGCAGCGCTGGGAATGCCGGACGCGCGCCTGCGCGTGACGTTGATCTCGTCGTACCTCGTCGGGATCTCGACGACGCGTTACCTGCTGCGCATCGAGCCGCTCGCGTCGGCATCCGATGACGAGGTGGTCGCGCTCGTCGGGCCGTCGATCCAGGCGTTGCTCGATCCGACACGAAAGCCCGGTCAGCCGTCGTGATCGGCGTGATGTCGCGTACGGTCCGGCTATGCGGATAGCCATTCTTGGCGGGGGAGTGATGGGCGAGACGCTCGTCGGAGGCCTCTTGCGCGTTCTCGAGCCAGCACCACAGATCGTCATCGTCGAGAAGCGCGCTGAACGTGCGGCGGAACTGACCGCCCTCATGCCCGTGCAGGTGGCCAATGCTGACGTTGCGATCGCAGGCGCTGACGTGGTCATTCTCGCCGTCAAGCCGCAGGATATCGATGGACTCCTGGCGAGCGTCGGGACGCTGATCCAGCCCGGCGCACTGCTCGTCTCGATCGCGGCTGGAATTCGCACTGCGACCATCGAGGGGCATGTGGGCAGCGGGGTGAATGTCGTCCGGGCGATGCCGAACACGCCGGCCCGGGTGGGTCGGGCAGTCACCGGTGTCAGCCCCGGCTCGCAGTGCTCGCCGGAGGCGCTCGCGCTGTCGGTGCGGTTGCTCGCGTCCGTGGGCATTGTCGTGGAGGTTCCCGAGTCGCTTCAGGACGCGGTCACTGCGGTATCGGGCAGCGGGCCCGCGTACGTGTTCTTCCTCGCCGAGGCGATGACTGCAGCTGCCGAAGGGCTTGGGCTTGATCCGGCGACGGCCAAGCGCATGGTCAACAACACGATCCTCGGCGCGGCGACTCTGCTTGAAGAATCGGACGAGTCCGCCCAGATGCTGCGCGCGCGGGTCACCTCGCCAAACGGCACGACCGCTGCGGCGATCGACTCGATGGAGCGACTGGGAGTAGGCGAGGCGGTCATCACCGCGATCGGCTCCGCGCATGATCGCAGCCGTGAGCTCTCGGGCGGCTGAGGATGGGCGAACGACTCGGCGTCGTCTGGGACGAACGCCTCGCTGAGTATGACTTCGGCCCTGGCCATCCGCTTGCACCGGTGCGGGTGCAGCTGGCCATGCGACTGGCCGCAGACTTCGGCCTGCTCTCGCTGCCATCCGTGCGGATGCTCGGCCCGGTCGAGCCGGTCGCGGACGAGGCGATCCTGCGGGTCCACGAGGCCGGCTACGTGAACGCGGTCATCGAGGCCTCGTCCGACCCGCGCTACTACGACGCCGATCGAGGCCTCGGCACGACCGACGACCCGGTCTTTACCGGCATGCACCGCGCCTCCGCACGGGTGGCGGGTGCCTCGCTGCTGGCCGCCCAGTCGGTGTGGGCGGGCACCGTCGACCATGCCGTGAACCTGGCCGGCGGACTGCATCACGCCATGGCGGGGGCCGCGGAAGGCTTCTGCATCTACAACGACATCGCCGTGGCGATCGCCTGGCTCCTCGACAACGGCGCTCAGCGGGTCGCGTACATCGACGTCGACGTCCACCACGGCGACGGTGTGCAAGCGATCTTCTGGGACGACCCGCGCGTGATGACGATCTCGATCCACGAGCACCCGCGCACTCTCTTCCCGGGAACCGGGCTCCCGACCGAGACTGGCGGTCCTTCGGCTTCCGGGACGGCCGTCAACATCGCGCTGCCCGCAGGCACCGGCGACCAGGGCTGGCTGCGCGCGCTGCATGCCGTCGTCCCCGACCTCCTCGAGGCCTTCGCTCCTGACGTGATCGTCAGCCAGCAGGGTGTCGATACTCATGTCGAGGATCCGCTCGCGCACCTTCTCGTGTCGCTGGACGGCCAGCGCATGGCCTTCGAGGCGATCCACAGGTGGGCGCATCGGTTCGCCGCGGGCCGTTGGGTCGCGCTCGGAGGCGGTGGCTACGAATGGGTCGATGTCGTCCCGCGCGCATGGACGCACCTGATCGCGATCGCGGCGGGTGCGCCGATCGCGCCCGAGACGGAAGTGCCGCCGGAGTTCCACGACTACGTGATGGAGCTGCTCGGCCGGCAGGCTCCCGGCCGCATGACGGACGGGCGTCAGCCGTGGCCCAAGCCCTTCGACCAGGGGTTCAATCCCGACGATCCGATCGACGCAGCAATCCTTGCCACGCGCAACGCGGTCTTCCCGCGATGGGGCCTGACGGCCGAGCCGTCCGTGTGGTTCTGAGCGCGATGCTGGGCAATATCCGCATTCAACTTTCCCAATGACCACATGGGCCACTAGTCTTCGCAACGCCTAGAAGCCGTGTGACTCCGGAGGGGAAGCCGGGGCGGTCCGGGGCAGAAAGTTCGGTGTGCAGATGTCGACGACCCCCGACCGGGCGTTCTCTGAGGTGCGGTTTCTGACCGTTGCCGAGGTGGCCGCAGTGATGCGCGTCTCCAAGATGACCGTCTACCGCCTGGTGCATAACGGCGAGATGCCGGCAGTGCGGGTGGGACGCTCGTTCCGCGTGCCCGAGCAGGCCGTTCACGACTACCTCCGCGACTCGTTCGTGGAAACCGCCTGAGAGCACGCATCAGGGTCGGCGGTAGGCTCAGTGAGCCAAGAAGACCTACAACCGGGCCTGTGACGGCCCGCCTCACCAACATCGGGCCGCAGCGGTCGGCCGAGATAAGGAAATTTTAATGGGTTCGGTTGTCAAGAAGCGGCGTAAGCGGATGGCGAAGAAGAAGCACCGCAAGCTGCTCCGTCGCACCAGGGTCCAGCGCCGCAACAAGAAGTAGCGTCCGGCGGTCACCCGCCACGGCATGAGGGGGTCTGTCATGGGCCGCACTGTGCTGGTCACGGGCGTCTCCAGATACCTTGGCGGCCGGATGGCCGCGATCCTCGCCGCTGATCCGGCGATCACCACCGTCATCGGTGTCGACGTCGTCGCGCCGGAATCCCCGATTCCGGGCACCCGGTTCGTCAGGGCCGACATCCGCAATCCCGTCATCGCGAAGGTGATGGGGGAAGCAGACGTCGACACGGTCGTGCATATGGGCGTGATCGCGACGCCGAAGCAGGCTGGTGGTCGGTCGACGATGAAGGAAATCAACGTCATCGGGACGATGCAGCTGCTCGCTGCCTGCCAGCGCACCACGAGTGTGCGCTCCGTCGTGGTGAAGTCGACGTCCGCGGTCTACGGGTCCGGTCCGAAGGACCCGGCGATGTTCACCGAGGACATGGAGCCCAAGCACGCGCCGTCGTCAGGGTGGGCTAAGGACTCGGTCGAAGTCGAGACGTACGTTCGCGGGTTCGCCAGGCGCCGGCCGGATGTCGTCGTCTCGACGCTGCGGTTCGCCAACTTCATCGGCCGGAACGTCAAGACCCCGACCACCGCGTACTACACGCTTCCCGTCATCCCGACCGTGCTCGGATTCGATCCTCGGGTCCAGTTCATCGACGAGGACGACGGTCTCGAGGCGCTGCGTTGCGTGGTCATGAATCCGCGCCGCGGCACGTTCAACATCGCGGGAGACGGAGTGCTCCTGCTCTCGCAGGCGGTCCGGCGCACGCGGCGCACGTCGATCTCCGTTCCCCGCCTCCTGTTCTCCACGGTCGGACGAAGCCTGAGCAGCACCGGCTTCGCCGACTTCTCGCCCGAGGCCGTCCGGCACCTGACCTACGGTCGCTGCCTGGACACGACCGCCATGCGCCGCAAGCTCGACTTCCGGCCGTCGAAGTCGAGCGAGGAGGCCTTCATGCAGTTCATCGGCCGTGGTGACGCGGACCGGGAGGTCGACGTTGCCTGACGCGGAGATCATCCCGATCGATCCGGGCTCCGGGCCGTCCAAGGCCGCCCGGCTCGTCGGCAACACCGGGCCCAAGCCGGCAGCCCCGGTGCGCACCAGCCCGCCACGCAAGAAGAAGCGGGTCGTCGTCACGGCAGAGGAACTCGCCGAGTTCGAGCAGGCGGTCGACCTGGATCCGGCCGAGACCGACAGCCTGCTCGACTTCATCCGACGCCGTCTTGCCGGCGACTACAGCGTCGACGACTTCGGGTTCGACCCCGAGCTGACCGAGCGCGTCTTCCTCGCGATGGCCAGGCCGCTGTACAACTCGTGGTTTCGCGTCGAGGTCAGCGGGCTCGAGAACGTGCCGAGCGAGGGCGCTGCGCTGGTCGTCGGCAACCATTCGGGCACCGTCGCGCTCGACGGGGTCATGACGCAGGTCGCGCTGCACGACGAGCACCCCGCCCACCGTCACCTGCGGATGCTCGGAGCCAACCTCGTCTTCCAGACGCCGTTCATCGGCGAGATCGCGCGCAAGGCGGGCCACACGCTCGCGTGCCATCCCGACGCGGAACGACTGCTGTCCGGCGGCGAGCTCGTGGGCGTGTGGCCGGAGGGCTTCAAGGGAGTCGGGAAGCCGTTCAGCCAGCGGTACAAGCTGCAGCGCTTCGGCCGGGGAGGATTCGTGTCCGCGGCGCTGAGCACTGGTGCGCCGATCATCCCGACGGCCATCGTGGGGGCCGAGGAGATCTACCCGATGGTTGCCAACGCCTCGATCCTGGCGCGAATCTTCGGGCTGCCGTACTTCCCGATCACGCCGACGTTCCCGCTGCTCGGGCCCCTCGGCCTGATCCCGCTGCCCAGCAAGTGGCTCATCCACTTCGGGGAGCCGATCGCCACCGACGACTTCCCGCTTGGCGCCGCAGACGATCCGATGCTCGTGTTCAACCTGACCGACCAGGTGCGCGAGGAGATCCAGCAGTCCGTCTACCGCCTGCTCGTCAAGCGCCCCTCCGCCTTCGGCTAACCCCGAATTGAACCGCCTCCCGGGTCAAATCCGCGTTTCCGGTGCCCAAACCGCCCTCGGATGCAGATTTGAACCGCCCCGGGTCATTCAGCGAGCAGGGCGGTTCAAATCCTCAGAATCCCCGTCCGGAACGGCCACAAACCCGGCGGTCTCAACTGGTTGTTGCACCGGGATGGTGCGATAGCTGGCTGGGAGGTTGTCATGGCGGGTGCACGGCTGAGTGAGCATGACCGGGGTGTGATCGAGCGGGGCCTGCGCCAGGGTCTGAGTGTTCCGCAGATCGCGGCGGTGATCGGGCGGCATCGCACGACGGTCACGCGGGAGATCAATCGCGGTGCTGGTGGGCGGTCGTGGCGTGTCCCGCAGCGCAAGGCGGTCGGCGAGGTTCGCCCGGGCCGGCGGCCGCGGTATCGGGCGGCGGTGGCTCATCGGCGGGCGACCGTGCGTGCCCGGCGCCCCAAGCCGTTCACGCTGACCGGTCCGCTGGCGTTGGTGGTGTCCGGGCTGCTGGGCGCGAACTGGTCACCGCAGCAGGTGGCGGCGTTGTTGCCAGCGCTGTTCCCGCGCGACAAGGCTATGCGGGTGAGCCACGAGACGATCTACCGTTCGCTGTTCGTGCAGACCCGAGGCGAGCTGCGCCGCGAGCTGACCGCTCACCTGCGCACGGGCCGCACCACGCGCAAGCCCCACGGCGGCAAGCAGTATCGAGGCAAGCTGACCGGGATGATCCCGATCAGCGCCCGGCCCGCCGAGGTCACCGACCGCGCGGTTCCCGGCCACTGGGAAGGAGACCTGCTCCTGGGCGGTGTCGGCAAGGGCGCGGTGATCACCCTGGTCGAGCGGACCACCCGGTTCGTGCTCCTGGCCCCGCTGCCGGACACCCACAAGGCCATCGACCTGCGCGAGGTCCTGACCCCCATCATCGCCTCGCTGCCCGACCAGATCCGCAGGACACTGACCTGGGACCAGGGCAAGGAGATGGCCGAGCACGCCGGCATCGCGATCGACGCCGACATCGACATCTACTTCGCCGACCCCCACTCACCGTGGCAGCGCGGATCCAATGAGAACACCAACGGACTGCTACGCCAGTACTGGCCCAAGGGAGCCGACCTGCGCCACCTGACCCAGGCCGACTGCGACACCGTGGCCCTCAGCTTGAACACCCGCCCCCGCCAAACCCTCGGATGGCAGACTCCCCAACAGGCCCTCCACCGGGCCCTCGGTGCAACAGCCGCTTGAAACCGCCCCCCGATTTGACCCGGGAGGCGGTTCAAATCTGGCGGCGGGCGGCGCGGGCGGCTGCGTAGCCGATCGCCAGGCCGATGGCGATGCCGCCGGCGCCCGATGCCGCGGGCAGCGCGACGCGCTTGAACTGCTCGCGACGGCGGAAGTCGCGGATCTTCCAGTCGTTCTCCCGAGCGTGGGCCCGCAGGGCCGGATCGGGGTTGACCGCGACCGGCGTGCCAACCGCCGACAGCATCGGGATGTCGTTGGACGAGTCGGAGTACGCCGAGCACCGAGACAGGTCAAGGCCCTCGCGCGCGGCGAGCGCCTTGATCGCCTCGGCCTTGGCCAGCCCGTGGAGAGGCGGCCCGTCCAGGTGGCCGGTGTACACGCCGTCCTTGATCTGCGACACCGTGCCGAGCGCGCCGGTCAGGCCAAGGCGCTTGGCGATCAGGCTGGCGAGCTCGATCGGAGTCGCCGTGACCAGCCATACCTGCTGGCCCGCGTCGAGGTGACCCTGGGCGATCGCAAGGGTGCCGGGGATGAGCTTGTCGATCATGCTCTCGTCGAAGACCTCCTCGCCCAGGCGCACGAGTTCGTCGACGCGCCTGCCCTGGACGAAGGACAAGGCCGCCTCCGTCGCCGAGGCGACATCCTCGAGGTCCTCGGAGCCGCTGAGGACGAACTTCACCTGCTTCACGCCGAAGCCGAAGATCTCCCTGCCGGTGAAGTACTTGCGTCGCGCGAGCCCGACAGCGAAATGAAAGATGCTCGCTCCGCGGATCATCGTGTTGTCGACATCGAAGAAGGCGGCCGCGGTCGGATCGGACTTCGGCTCGTGCGACGCGTCGGCACCGCCGGCAACGGCGGACGCCTCGCCGGCCCTGCGGTACTGCGACAGCACGTCCTCGCTCGAGGCATTCACAGGGTGAGAGTACCCAGCGCTCCTGCGCGGTGTGCCAGACTCAGATCGAGGCGATGCGAGGAGGTGCCCGGATGAGCGCGAACATCGCGACGTTCCTGCACGACTCGGCGGTCCGGCACCCCGACGCGATCTGCGTCGTCTCCGGCGATCGCAGCTACACGTGGGCGCAGGTCAACCGCGATGTCACGACCTACGCGGCCGGCCTGCTGGAGCGCGGCATGCGTCCCGGCGACCGCATCGCCCTGCTCCTGGGCAACACCTACGAGTTCGTGATCGCGTACTACGCGTCAGCGCGGGCGGGACTGGTCTCGGTGCCGCTCAACCCCGCGTACACCAGCGCCGAGGTGGCGGTGCTGATCGCGGACTGCGACGCCCGGATGCTGCTGGTGCAGCCGTCCACGCGAACGGTCGGCGAGGACTCCGCTGCTGCCCTTCCCGGGTGCGACGTGGTCAGCGTCGTCGGCTCCGAGTGGTCGCGGATCGGACGATCGGGCGAGGGTGTCTACCTCTCGCCCGACGACACGGAGCCGGACACTCTCGCACTCCTTCTCTTCACCGCCGGCACGAGCGGCCGCCCGAAGGGGGCCATGCTCACGCACGGAGCCCTGCGGGCCAATATCGAGATGCTGCTCACGCTGACCGATCCGCCAGCCGTGGTCGACTCGGACGTCGTGCTCGTCGTGCTGCCGATGTTCCACGTCTACGGGCTCAACACGGTGCTCGGACTGGCCGTCGCCGCTGGCGCCACCTGCGTTCTCGTCGACCGCTTCGACCCGGTCGAGTCACTCCACGTGATCTCCGCGGAGTCGGTGACCACGGTCGCGGGAGCTCCGGGGATGTACCAGGCGTGGTGTGCGACTCCTGGCTTGCGCGAGTCGATGTCGACCGTGCGCCTGCTGTCCAGCGGCGGATCGCCGTTGCCGGCTCGCGTGTTCACCGAGTTCGCCGCGCAGACCGGCCTGGAAATATTCGAGGGTTATGGGATGACGGAGACCGCTCCCGTTGTCGCTACCACCTTGGTATCCGGCACTCCGAAGGCCGGCTCGGTCGGTCGCCCGCTGCCCGGACTGGAGATCCGACTGGTCGACGAGTCCGGAGTCGAGGTCGACGACGGCGACCCGGGCGAGGTCTGGGTGCGAGGACCCTCGGTGTTCCGCGGCTACTGGCCAGGAGTCATCGGCGGGCCGGACGCGGACGGCTGGTTCAGGTCAGGGGACGTCGCCTACGCGGACGAGGATGGAGACCTGCACGTCGTCGACCGTCGCCGCGAGGTGATCCTCGTCAACGGCTTCAACGTGTACCCGCGCGAGATCGAGCTGGTGATTGACGACCTGGACGGTGTCGCCGAGGCAGCCGTTGTCGGCGTGCCCGACGACACCACGGGCGAGGCGGTCAGCGCGCTTGTCGTCGCCAAGCGCGGAGTCGAGCTCACGCCCGATCAGATCCTTGCCCACTGCGCCACGCGACTGGCCCGCTTCAAGTGCCCCACGACGATTCGCGTCGTCGACGAGCTGCCGCACTCGGTGACGGGCAAGGTCGCGAAGGGGCGCTTGCGCGACGTGTACGGCGACACCGGATACGGCGCGTGAGCGCAGCCGACCAGCCACGCGTCACGTTGATCGGCAAGCCCGGATGTCACTTGTGCGACGACGCTCGCGAGGTGATCGCGGGCGTGTGCGCGACCACGGGTGATTCGTGGGTGGAACTGTCGATCGAGGACGACCCCTCGCTCGCTGACGAGTACTGGGAGCAGATTCCCGTCGTGCTTGTTGACGGAAAGCGCCACGACTTCTGGCGCGTGGATCCGGCGCGGCTGGGAGCCGCGCTGGCCGCGGCTCCGAAGGATCAATAGCGGACAAATCACCCGTGCGCCCGATAGTCGGTCGCCGACGTCCGGTCAACTTTGTGACTTCGTGCGCAAGTGCCTAATCTGTAGGGGTCGAACAATCCCCTCGGAGCCCGTTTCGGCGCCGATTACCCGTTCGATCCGAGCCTTTTCCGCCTTCCCTGGAGCACCGTGTCCCTGTCCGCCCGGCCTACCGGCTCGCCGACTGATCAGCGTCGCTCGCGCGACGCGCAGCGCGAGATTCCGGCTGCGACGGTCGCTCGGCTGCCCGTCTACCACCGGGTCCTGGGGCAATTGGTCGATTCCGGCGTCTCGACGGTCTCATCCGAGGAACTCGCCGGTGCCTGCGGGGTGTCCTCGGCGAAGTTGCGCAAGGACCTGTCCCATCTGGGCTCGTACGGCACGCGCGGCGTGGGATACGACGTTCGATTCCTCGCCTACCAGATCGCTCGCGAGCTCGGCCTGACGCAGCCGTGGGGTGTGGTCATCGTCGGAGCCGGGAATCTCGGACACGCCCTCGTGGCCTACCGGGGATTCGCCTCGCGCGGCTTCGAGATCGTCGGACTGCTCGATTCGCACCCGGACGTCGTCGGGCAGCGGCTGGGCACGCCAGGACGCGAGGTAGTGGTCCGGCCGATGGCCCAGCTCGAGTCAGTCGTCGAGTCGGGGCGGGCACACATCGGCGTCATCGCCACCCCCGCCGAGGCGGCCCAGGTGGTCTGCGACCGCCTCGTCGCAGCCGGGGTCCGCAGCATCCTCAACTTCGCCCCCGTCGTGCTGGCAGTACCGCCGGACGTCGAGGTTCGCAAGGTCGACCTAGCCGTCGAGCTGCAGATCCTCGCGTTCCACGAGCAGCGCCGCAGCGAGGAGACAGAACCGAGATTTGCACACCCGACGATGGACGCGGATGCGTCCTTCGATCCCGAGTCGCTGGGAGAGGCGATCAACGCATGACAACGAGAGTCGCCACAAGTAAGTCCGCTGCATCACAGGCGGTCAGCACGAAGTCCGCAGCGCCGAAGAAGGCTGCGGTCGTGGCGAAGAAGGCCGCGCCCACGGAGAAATCCGTCCCGGTGAAGAAGGCCGACGCTGCGCCCAAGCCGGACAAGGCAGTGCCGTCGAAGAAGGCTGCGCCCGCGGACAAGTCTGCGCCGGCGAAGAAGGCCGCTGTGGCGAAGAAGGCTGCGCCCGCGCAGCCCGACGCGGTGCAGATCGTCGCGGAGCCGGCGCCGAAGGTCATCGCCCGCAAGAAGGTCGCCACCGGTGCCGTCGCTCTGGTCGCGTCGGGTCCTGGAGACCCGGACCTGCTGACGCTTCGGGCTGCGAACCTGCTCTCCACCGCCGAGGTCATCGTCGTTGACGCCGAGGCAGTGGCGGTCGCGCAGGCGCACGCCAGCGCCGACGCGGTCATCACGATCGCCGTCGACGCTTCCGGGATGCCGCTCGACCAGGCCGGCCGCAGCGCGCTCGTCATCGACTCGGCCCGCGAGGGCAAGAACACGGTCCGCCTCATCGCGGGCGATCCCGTCATCGACGGGACGCTCCTCCACGAGGCCGGTGCCCTCCGCAAGGCGCGCATCGACTTCGAGGTCGCACCGGGTGTCAGCGAGGTCACCGGAGTGCCCGCCTACGCGGGCTTCGGTCTCACCGGCGGACGCACGCGCCAGGTTCGCATCGTCGACGCCAACGACACCGACCTCGTCTGGGACGACCTCGTCTCTGCCCGGACCACCGTGGTGTTCCTCAACGGAGCAGACCGCGCGGCAGACATCGCCTCGCGCCTGATCGGCGCGGGCGCGGCAGAGCGCACGCCGATCGCCGTTACCCGGCGCGGCACCACCGTCGACCAGCGCACGCTCGTGTCCACGCTCGCGGAGATCTCAGCGGTGGCGAAGTCGTCGAAGCAGGCCGGCCCCGGGCTGGTCGTCGTCGGAGAGGTCGTCGCCCAGCGCGAGAAGCTCGACTGGTTCGAGGTCAAGGCGCTGTTCGGCTGGCGGATCCTCATTCCGCGCACGCAGGACCATGCGGGTTCGATCGTCGGGCTGCTGCGCGGTCACGGCGCCGTCCCGATCGAGGTGCCCACCATCTCGGTCGAGCCGCCGCGCACGCCGCAGCAGATCGATCGGGCAGTGCACGGCCTGGTCTCAGGTCGATACGAGTGGATCGGGTTCACCTCGGTCAACGCGGTCCGCGCGATTCGCGAGAAGCTCGAGGAGTACGGGCTCGATGCGCGCTCGTTCGCCGGCCTGAAGGTCGCGGCTGTCGGTGAACCGACCGCCGCAGCGCTGATCGACTTCGGCGTCCGCCCGGACATCATGCCGACCGCCGAGCAGACGACCAGTGCGCTGCTCGACGAATGGCCCGCGTACGACTCGCTCACCGATCCCATCAACCGGGTGTTCCTGCCGCGCGCGGATATCGCGACCGACACGTTGGTCGCGGGCCTGGGCGAACTGGGCTGGGAGGTCGAGGACGTCACCGCGTACCGCACCGTTCGCGCCGCCCCGCCGCCCGCCGAGACCCGCGAGGCGATCAAGACCGGTGGCTTCGATGCCGTGCTCTTCACGTCGAGCAGCACGGTTCGCAACCTGGTCGGCATCGCTGGCAAGCCGCACCACAGCACGGTCGTGGCATGCATCGGCCCGCAGACGGCCAAGGCCGCCGAGGAGCACGGCCTGCGCGTCGACGTCCTGGCCGACACCAGCACCGTGGTCGGACTGGTCGACGCTCTCGCCGCACATGGCGAGGCACTGCGCCAGGTGGCGATGGAGAGCGGGGAAGGAACGTGGCGGCCAAGTCGTCGCCGCGCGACGGCACGCCGCAAGGCGACCTGATCGTGGATCGCACAGTCGTCCACCTCCTTCGGCATGGGGAGGTCTTCAACCCCGACGGTGTTCTCTACGGCCGACTCCCGGGCTTCTACCTGTCCGAGCTCGGCCAGGAGATGGCGGTGCGCGCTGCTGATGCGCTCGCCGATCGGGACATCACATTGGTGGTCTCCTCGCCGATGGATCGCGCGCAGCAGACGGCCGCCCCGGTCGCCGCGCGTCACCAGCTGCCCGTCGAGATCGACCCACGCCTCATCGAGGCCGATAACAAGTTCGAGGGCCAGCGCGTGAGCGTGGGCGACGGCGTGCTCAAGCAGCCGCGTGCCTGGCGGCACCTGTGGAACCCGTTCAAGCCCTCGTGGGGCGAGCCGTTCACGGAGGTCGCGGAGCGCATGATGGCCGCGGTCGACGACGCCCGGCAGAAGGCACTCGGACACGAGGCCGTGCTCGTCAGCCATCAGCTGCCGATCTGGATCGCCCGCCTGAGTGCCGAGAACCGGCGACTGTGGCACGACCCGCGCAAGCGGCAGTGCTCGCTGGCCTCGATCACCTCGCTGACGTACGACGACGACCAGCTGGCCGCCATCTCGTACACCGAGCCGTCGCGCGACCTGCTGGCCAAGGCGAGCAAGATCGCAGGGGCCTGAGTCCCACGATGCTCAATCGGCGCGCGGCCGTGGCCGCATTGTGCGCCGCGCTCATCGTGATAGGCGTCTCGGGCTGCGGCAGCTCGGACAGCGGACAGGGCACCGACAGCGGCTTCGTCGCGGGCGACGGATCGCTGGTCGTCCTGCCGGTATCGGAGCGCGAGCTCGCACCCGAGTTGGTGGGCACGACTCTCGACGGCGACCAGTTCCGGCTCGCCGATCATCTCGGCGAGGTCGTCGTCATGAACGTGTGGGCCTCATGGTGCGCACCCTGCCGAGCCGAGGCTCCGGCACTCGTGGCGGCGGCGAAGGACCTGGGTCCCAAGGGCGTGCAGTTCGTCGGTCTTGATACGCGCGACTCGGACACCTCGGCTCGCGGATTCGTCAGCACCTTCCAGATCCCCTATCCGAATCTCATTGACCGCGACGGACGCCTGCAGTTGCTGTTCAGCGACACCCTTCCCCCGCAGGCGATTCCGTCGACCCTGGTGATCGACAAGGAAGGACGCGTCGCCGCGCGCGCCCTGGGCAGGGTCAGCGAGGCATCCCTTCGCGGGATCGTCGAACCGCTACTCGCGGAGAAGTCCGGGTAATGGACGGGATCGTCGACCTCGTCTCCAACGGCGCCATCTGGGCCGCGATTCCCATCGCCTTCGCGGCCGGCGTTGTCGCCTTCCTCAGCCCGTGCGTGCTCCCCCTCGCGCCTGGGTACGTCTCGTACATCACAGGTCTCACCGGTGCCGAGCTCGCCGACCCGCGCGGACGCCGCGGTCAGGTGCTCGCAGGGAGCCTGCTGTTCGTTCTCGGCTTCAGCGTCATCTTCGTCTCGTATGGCGTTCTCTTCGGGGGAGCAGGAGCGCTGCTGCTCGAGTACGCGGACATCATCAATCGCGTGCTGGGCGTGGTTGTCATCGCCATGGGCCTGGCCTTCCTCGGGGTCATCCCGGGATTCCAGCGCGAGTTCCGCATGCACCGCGCTCCGACGTGGGGAGTTGCTGGTGCGCCGCTGCTGGGCATCTTGTTCGGACTCGGCTGGACCCCGTGCATCGGCCCGACGCTGACCGCAGTGCAGACTCTCGCCTTCACCGAGGCAAGCGCAGTGCGAGGTGCGCTGCTGTCCTTCGTCTACTGCCTAGGGCTAGGGCTTCCCTTCGTCCTCCTGGCCCTCGCCTTCAGTCGCATGGCTGGCGCGATCGGCTGGGTCCGGCAGCACTACGTGTGGGTCATGCGCATCGGTGGTGGGATGCTCATCATCGTGGGTCTCCTGCTGGTCACCGGACTATGGACGGACTTCACCGTCTGGCTGCGGGTGCAGATTCCCGGATTCGAGACGCCGCTGTGAGCGTCGACGGCACCGCAGTCACCGACGTGTCGAACGATGCGCCGCTTCCACCGATGGGCTCCGTCGGCTTCCTTCGTTGGCTATGGCGCCAGCTGACGAGCATGCGCACGGCGTTGATCCTGCTCTTCTTGCTGGCGCTCGCGAGCATTCCTGGGTCGGTCCTACCCCAGCGCGGAACCAACCCGCTTCGCGTCGACCAGTGGCTGATCGACAACCCCAGTACCGGTCCGTTCCTCGACCGGCTGGGCTTCTTCGACGTCTACTCCTCGCCGTGGTTCGCCGCGGTCTACCTGCTGCTCTTCGTCTCGCTCATCGGCTGCGTCCTGCCGCGTTCGCGGCAGCACTGGCGCGCGATGCTCGCACCTCCGCCTCCCGCTCCGCGCCGGCTTGATCGTCTGCCCGTCGCGATGACGGTGCAGACCGACCGCAGCGCCGACGACGTGCTCGCGGATGCGCGAGCAGTGCTGAAGGCGAAGCGGTGGCGGCTGCGATCCTCGCCGGCCGGCGAGAGTGCGCCGTGGCTTGCCGCAGAGAAGGGCTACCTTCGTGAGACCGGCAACCTGGTGTTCCACCTATCGCTGGTATTCCTGCTCGTCGGCGTCGCGATCGGCGGCCTCTTCGGGTGGAAGGGCAACGTCATCATTAAGGAGGGTGATGGCTTCTCGAACACCCTGACCCAGTTCGATGCCTGGGGCGGCGGGAAGTTCGTGAGCGCCAATGACCTCGCGCCGTTCTCCTTCACGCTCGACGACTTCTCTGTCGACTTCGAGCGCGGCGAGGCGCAGCGAGGGTCACCGCGGCTGTTCGAGGCGGATATCACGTACCGGGAGACCCCGACCTCGCCCGGGGTTCGGGAATCGATCGAGGTCAACGAGCCGCTCATGGTCGACGGAGCGAAGGTCTACCTGGTTGGCCACGGATACGCGCCGCACTTCGTGATCACTGACTCCACGGGCGCGACGGTGTTCGACGACAACGTCGTGTTCCTCCCGCAGGACGGAAACTTCACGTCAACCGGCGTGGTGAAGATCCCCGACGCGGATCCGTCCATGGGTCTGACCGCCCTGTTCCTGCCGACCGCGGCGGTCGACGAGGTCCGCGGCCCGCACTCGACCTTTCCCGCACCCGACTATCCCGCGGTCTTCCTCTCCGCTTTCAAGGGAGACCTTGGTCTCGACGGAGGAACACCGCAGAGCATCTATCTGCTCGACACCTCCCAGCTCGAGCAGATCGGCCTGAAGTCGCTGCTGCCGGGCGAGACGTGGACCCTTCCCGACGGATCGGGAACGGTGACCTTCACCGGCTTCGAGCGCTGGGCGTCCTTCCAGATCGCGTACGACCCCGGCAAGGAGCTCGTGCTCGGAGCAGCCATGGCCGCGATCGCCGGACTGCTCGTGTCCTTGTTCGTGCGCCGCCGAAGGCTGTGGGTGAAGGTCCTGCCTGGTGACGCTACCCTCGTGCAGGTTGCAGGCCTGGCGAAGACCGAGGCGCCCGGGCTCGAAGACGAGGTGGCCGCGCTCGCCGCAGGGCTGGGCACGGAGCTCGATAGTGAGGAGAGATCGACGTGACAAGCGTGGAACTGGCCCAGGCGAGCAACGCGGCGGTCTACGCCACCATGCTCACGCTGACGATCGCGATGATCTTCTTCGCCGTCTCGTTCGCCGCGGGTCGCCGTCGGGTCCCCACGTCAGCGGCTACGAGCGAGGTCGTCGAGAGCGTCGGCACCACGGCGGTACTCACGCGGTCCGACGCGCCGACCGATGTCGAGCCCGGGCGTAGAGCCGCCAACATCGGAATGTCGTTGACCTGGTTGGCATTCTTCATGCTCCTGACCGGAGTCGTACTCCGTGGAGTGTGGGCCAGCCGGGTGCCCTGGGGCAACATGTACGAGTTCTCGATCACCGCCGCCCTCGGCATTCTCGGCGTGTTCCTCGGACTATCGATCAGGCGCGATGTTCGCTGGCTCGGCCTGTTCATCGTCATTCCGGCCCTGCTGACCCTCGGCCTCGCGGTGACGGTGCTCTACACCGAGGCAGCGCAACTCGTGCCTGCGCTGAAGTCCTACTGGCTCATCATCCACGTGTCAGCGGCGATCATCTGCTCAGGTGCCTTCACCCTTGCTGCCGCTACGGCCGGCCTGTCCCTGGTGCGCTCGCGAGTCGAGCGCCGCGCGGACGGCGCGGAGGTCACCGGCTGGGCGGCTCGGCTCCCGACCAGTTCCCGCCTCGAGACGATGACGCACCGCACGATTGCCTTCGCGTTTCCGCTGTGGACCTTTGCCGTCGTCGCCGGGGCGATCTGGGCGGAGAACGCGTGGGGCCGCTACTGGGGCTGGGACCCGAAGGAGACGTGGGCATTCATCACGTGGGTGGTCTTCGCGGCCTACCTCCACGCCCGCTCGACCGCCGGCTGGAGGGGTGATCGAGCTTCGATGATCGCGCTGCTGGGATGGCTCGCGTTCCTGATCAACTACTTCGGGGTCAACATCTTCGTCAACAGCCTGCACTCGTACGCAGGGACGTAGACCTCAGCCCGACGGGTCGCCGCGACGCTGCTGCATGCGCTTGTGCCAGGCATCGTCGCCGAGCTGCTTGAGGAACTTCGGATCGTCATCGGGGGCTAGCGGTCCGCGTCGTCGGCCGAAGCGCGAGCCCGGCGATGGCCACACGCGTCCGAGGGCGAGCCAGATGAATCCGCCGATGAGCGGGACGAGGATGACGAGCACGAGCCACACGAACTTGGGGAGCGAGCGAGTCTCGCCGCGGGGAGTGCGCAGGACGTCGAGAATGAAGTAGATGTACAGGGCGACGCCGATGATCACGCCCACGACCCTCAGCATGCAGTCCTCCTCGTCGCCCGACTCCTAGCGTATGCCACACCCCGCGCCCCGCGACCGACACCGACTCACAGCGCGGCGTACCGTAGACGGGTGACCGACTCGCACCAGACAGTGACCGCCGGTTCCAAGGCACTGGCGATCCTCGTCTACACGCTTTTGCGCGTGGGGTTGTTCGTCGTCGTGTGGCTCCTGATCGAGTTGCTCACCCCGATCTACGGCGTGTGGGCCTTGGTCGCAGCGATCCTCGTATCGGGCGCGATCAGCATCGTCGTCCTCGATCGCCAGCGCGGCGCGGTCGGCTCCGTGGCCGCGGGCTTCTTCGGCAGGCTCAATGCCCGGATCGAGGCCTCGGCGCGTGCGGAGGACGACGACAACGGGGACGACTCGAGTTCAGGACAGCCCGAGAGTCAGTCCGAGGACCAGGCCGTAGGCCAGCAGGAGGATGCCGGTCCCCTTCAGGGCAGGGATCAGTTGCGGTCCGAGCGCGCCGCCTCCGACGACTCGTAGCGGCTGCACGGCAAGCACGCCGGTAAGGCTCGTCAGCAGGACCCATGGGGATGCCATGAAGGCCAGGATTACCGGGATCGCGAGTGCAGCAACGACGATTCCGACATAGAGCCGTCTGGTGGCGCGGTCACCGAGTCGCACCGCGAGAGTGACCTTCCCGACCGCTTGGTCACCGCCGATGTCGCGCAGGTTGTTCGTCACGAGAATGGCGCACGCCAGCAGGCCCACGCCCACGGACGCCACGACATCGGTCGACGTGATCGCCAGCGTCTGGACGTACGCGGTGCCGACCACCGGGACGACACCGAAGAAGACGAAGACGAAGACCTCGCCCAGGCCCGCATAGCCGTACGGCCGGGGTCCGCCGGTGTACTGCCAGGCCGCGGCAATGGATGCCACGCCGACCAGCAGCAGCCACCATTCGCCGGTCAGAGCGACCAGCACGAGTCCGGCCACGGCGGCTATGGCGAATGACGCGAAGGCAGCAAGCTTCACGTGGTTGGGCTTCGCGAGGCCCTGGCCGACGAGGCGGATCGGTCCGACGCGGACGGCGTCGGTTCCCTTGATGCCATCGCTGTAGTCGTTCGCGTAGTTGACGCCGACCTGAAGGGCCATCGAGACGATGAGGGCGAGCAGCACGCGGCTCGGAAGCATCGAGTCGACGTAGGCGGCAAGGCCGGCACCGACCGCGATGGGGGCGATCGCGGCCGGGAGGGTTCGTGGACGCGCTCCCTGAAGCCATTGACCAGCGGTTGCCACCGTTACCTCACGTCCTCGTCGCGCGCCCAGGACTGCAGGAGTCTGCGGTCCACCTTCCCGTTCGGCAGATGCGGCAGCCGCGCAACGCGCCGGACCTGGCGCGGGCGCGCGGCGGATCCCAGGCGCTCGACGACTGTCTCGGTGGCTGTCTGCTCGACGTTGGGCGCGTCGTCGCGAACCTCGACGAACGCCCAGATGGCGGGCTCCCCGCCAGCAGTCGCGATGCTGACCGCTGCGGCACTGACGACATCGGGCAGATCGTCGAGCACGCGCTCGACAGCTCCGGGGGAGACGTTGATTCCGTTGATGACGACGATGTCGTCGGCGCGACCGAGCACATGAACCCGACCGTCGCCGTCAACGGTTCCGAGATCGGACGTGATGAACGTCGAGTCGTCGAAGTGCTCGCGAGTGAGCTCGGGGTCGGCCCGGTATCCGAATGCCACGCTCGGGCTGGTGATGAGGAGTACCGACGGTCCTGTCGAATCGCCCTGCACCTGCACCGTGACGCCAGGCAGCGGAAGACCGTCGAACACGCAGCCTCCGCTTGTCTCGGTGGATCCGTAGGTCGTCGTCACCGTGACTCCCAGTTGCGCGGCCATGTCTCGCAGGGACGGACGCATGGGACCTCCTCCGACGAGGATCGACGAGCAGTCACGCAGAGCATCGACGCCCGCCTCGTCCGACAGGAGTCGGGCAACCTGCGCCGGCACGAGAGCCACCCGCACATCGGTCGCGCGAGCCCGCGCGACGTTGACCGCCTGCTGGAAGCCGACGGGGGTGAACGGTTCGGCCCCACCGATACTCGGCATCACGATCGGGTCGTTGCCGGTTGCGAGGGCGCGGACGAGCACGTTCATCCCGCCCATCGAGGTCACGGGAAGCGCGACGATCCACAGGGGCGAGGTGTCCGACGCGTTCGCCTCCGCGCTGAACGCGGTCAATTGCGCGGCGGTCAGGAGCACCCCTCGAGGCGCGCCCGTCGATCCGGACGTCGCCATGACGACGGCCACGTCGTCGGACTCCAGGGGCACCGACGGATCGTCGGCCTGGACCGCGGCGAGAACGGACATCGCGTAGGCATTGGAGATCGATGGCGAGACAGCCGGCACCGGGGCAATCGCCGGACCGTCGCCGGCGAGGGCGCTCGCCAGTGCCCCGAGTAGGGGGGCGACACCGGCAGCACCGGGGGCTACCGGCACGCGGGCGAGTGGACGAGGCACGGCCACGAGAGTAGGGCGATAGGTTTCGACGCATGGACACCCGTACCCGGTACCCGCTTCCGCCAGTGGTCCCCGAGGGCTCGCTGGCGCTCGTCGATCCTGCCCATTCGTCATCGACCCCCGCGTGCGAGTGGGTGTCCGTCGGCGACTTCGGCGACATCCGCTACGAGCTTTCCGCGGGCGACGCGGTGGGCATCGCGAAGATCACGATCAACCGGCCGGCCAAGCGCAACGCATTCCGTCCGCAGACCCTGTTCGAACTGCAGGACGCGTTCAACCGGGCGCGCGACGATGACAGCGTCGGCGTGATCATCCTCACCGGCCAGGGCGACTGGGCCTTCTGCTCGGGCGGCGATCAGGTCATTCGCGGAAACGACGGTTACATCGGTGACGACGAAATCGCGCGGAAGGGCATCGGGCGACTCAATGTGCTCGATCTCCAGATCCAGATTCGTCGCACCCCGAAGCCAGTCATCGCGATGATCGCTGGCTACGCGATCGGCGGCGGCCATGTTCTGCACGTGGTGTGCGACCTGTCGATCGCCGCGGACAATGCGCGGTTCGGCCAGACGGGTCCGCGGGTCGGATCGTTCGACGGTGGATACGGCTCGGGCCTTCTTGCAGCGACGATCGGCCAGAAGCGGTCGCGCGAGGTCTGGTACACCTGCCGTCAGTTTGGTGCGGAGCAGGCATTCGACTGGGGGCTGGTCAATGCGGTAGTCCCCATCGAGGACCTCGAGATCGAGACCGTGCAATGGGCGCGCGAGATGCTCGAACTCTCCCCGCTCGCCTTGCGAATGCTGAAGGCTTCGCACAACGCGGCGGACGACGGACTCGCGGGCGTGCAGCAACTGGCCGGGGATGCGACGCTGCTGTTTTACATGACCGAAGAGGCGCAGGAGGGCCGCGACGCGTTCAAGGAGCATCGCGAGCCGGACTTCCGGAAGTTCCCCAAGCGACCTTGATGCCCGCCGCCGACTCACGGCTTCGCGCGCTTCTCGACGGGGCGGTTCCGTTCGCCCTTCCGATGCGGCGACGGTTCCGCGGCATTGACGTGCGCGAGGGCGTGCTCATCAAGGGGCCCAATGGCTGGGGAGAGTTCGCGCCGTTCGCCGACTACTCCGACGCCGCCGCATCGCGATGGCTGGACAGCGCCGTCGAGGCGGCGTTCGGCACCTGGCCTGCGCTGCGCCGAACCGAGGTCGAGGTGAACGCGATCATCCCGGCGGTCGACTCGAGCGATGCGGCGACGATGGCGCGCGTTGCCGTCGTCGAGACGGGCTGCCGCACCGTGAAGGTCAAGGTCGGTGACAGCGACCTGGCCGCGGACGAGGCTCGAGTCGCAAGCATCCGCGACGTGCTCGACACGCTGCTCGGCCGCGGTCGCGGAGCGATCCGCATCGACGCGAACGGCGCGTGGGATGTCTCGTCGGCGGCCGCCGCGTTACGCCGGCTGGGCGCTTACGACATCGAGTACGTCGAGCAGCCATGCCGAACCGTCGAGGAGCTGAAGGAGCTCAGGCGCCTGACCGAGGTGCCGATTGCCGTCGACGAGACCGTCCGTCATGCCGATGATCCCGAGGCCGTGCGGGTGCACGAGTTCGCCGACGTGGCAGTGATCAAGGCTGCCCCGCTAGGAGGCGTGGCGGCCGCGCTTCGGGTTGCCGAGTCGCTGGACGTGCCGGTCGTCGTGAGCGGCTCTCTTGACTCGTCCGTCGGGCTGTCCGTCGGGCTTGCCCTTGCCGGCGCACTGGATGACCTTCCCTATGCGTGCGGCCTCGCTACCGGTGCGCTGTTCGCCGCGGATGTCACGTCCGAGTCCTGGCTGCCCGCGCAAGGGGCGCTGCCCGTCGTGCGCGCGATGCCCGAACTGCCGGCCCTGCTCGCGGCCCGCGATCGACTCACCGATGAGCGCGCGTCGTGGTGGAGGCTCCGGCTTGAGGCGGCATGGTTCGCGGGCACCGACGTCCGGCTCGGGAGTCTCATCGATGAGTGAACCGCGCGAGCGCATGAAAGGGTGACATCGTGAACCCCTCGACTGCCCAAGCGATCGTCATGATCGACGAGTTCGTCCGTTGCGGCGTGACCGATGCCGTGCTCTCGCCCGGTTCGCGTTCGACCGCCTTGGCAATCGCGCTGGCCGAGGCCGAAGCGCGAGGCGAGATCACCCTGCACGTGCGGCTCGACGAGCGCACCGCGGGATATCTGGCCGTCGGCATCGCCAAGGTCACTGGCATCCCCGCGCTGGTCGTGACCACGTCGGGCACCGCCGCGGTCAACCTCCATCCGGCGATCGTCGAGGCCGACCAGTCGGGCATCCCGCTCATCGCGATCACCGCTGATCGCCCGCCGCAGTTGCGGGGCGTCGGCGCCAACCAGACCATCAATCAGGACAGCTTGTTCGGTCGCGATGTGCGGCTGGCGATCGACATGGCAACCGCGCAGCAGCAGCCCGGATACGTGCGCTACTGGCGCTCCACGGTTGCCCGCGTGATTGCCGCGTCGACCGACGCGATGCGCCCCGGCCCGGTGCACGTCAACGCGCCCTTCGTCGAGCCGCTGGTGCCGGCAGGCGAGGAGGACTGGGTCGAGGAGTTGGACGGCCGCGCCGACGGGCGTCCGTGGACCGCAGACGCGCGCCTGGTCGCAGGGATGAGCACACCGCTGGATGACGTGCTCGATGCGCTGCTCGACGATCAGATGGTGCCGACCCGCGGAATCATCGTCATCGGGGACCATGACGATTCCGAGGCCGTCGAGTTGGCGGACGAGCTTGCCGACGCCATGGGCTGGCCGGTCATCGCCGAGCCCAGTGGCAACGGTGCCGGGTGCTCGACGGCCCTGTCTCACGGGCCGCTGCTGCTCGCCGACGCCGCCTTTGCCGATGCGCACGTGCCCGACCTGGTCATGACGATCGGCCGCGTCGGCCTCAATCGCTCGGTGCTGCGAATGATCGGGCGCGCCGGCTTGCATGTGGCAGTCGACGCACGACCGGAGTGGAGCGACCCGACCCGCACTGCAGATGTCGTCGTCGCGTCAGTGCCCCTCCCGCCGACAGAGGCCAGCGACGAACCCGCGTGGCTCGAGTCGTGGCAGCGTGCCGACGTGCTGGCGGCGGCCGCGACCGAGACGGCGTTGTTCAGCTCCGATGACACTCTTACCGGAATGCATGTCGCACGCATCACCGCGACCGCCGTGCCAGATGGCGGGCTGCTGTTCATCGGTGCGTCGTGGCCCGTCCGCCATGTTGGCTCGTTCGCAGCGAACACCGTCCAGGAGGCGGTGATCATGGGCAACCGCGGCACGTCGGGCATCGACGGCTGCGTGTCGACCGCGTGGGGAGCAGCAGGCGCGCTGCAGCGCAACGGCGGTTCGGGAGCGTTGGCGCTGATCGGCGATCACACGTTCCTCTACGACAGCAATGGCCTGCTCGCTCCTCCTGAGGAGGAGCGGCCCGACCTCGTCATCGTCGTGTCCGATAACGACGGTGGCGGAATCTTCTCCTCGCTCGAGCAGGGGTCACCTGACCATGCCGAGCACTTCGAGCGGGTCTTCGGGGTTCCGCTGAGCATCGATATCCCGGCGATGTGCGCATCGATGGGGATCTCCGCCGTCGTGGCGACCACCTCGGGCGAACTCACCGCTGCGATCGAGTATGCGGTCGGGACAGGTGGGGTGCGCGTCGTCGTGGCTCGCACATGCTCGCGCGAGCGCGAGGCCGAGATCCTGCTGAACGTCCAGCGCGCGGTGGGCGAGGCGCTCGGCTCCGCGTAGACCGGCGCCAACCGACGTGGACGGCTAGCGTGTAAGGCATGGCGATCGATCCGGACAAGCGCGATCGAGTGATCGACGCCGCCGCTGAGATATTCGCCGAGCGCGGTGCAATCGGCGCGGGACGGCGTGATGTCGCGAAGCGTGCCGAACTCCCGCTGCGAACGGTGAGCGCCGTCGGGCGTCATCGAGTTGACCTGCTCCGCCTGGCCCTCGATGGGCTTCCGTTCCCGCCAGTTGCAGAGCACCTGCGCGCCCAGGCGAGCGAGCCGGTCGAGCCGGCGTTGCAGGCGCTCTTGCGTGCGGCACGCGACGTGCTCGGCGATCCTGCGACCGCGTGGGATCCCGTCGAGATTCAGGCCATTGCCGCCGCTCGGTACGACGATCGGACGCGGGCCGTTGTCGTGGGCCGCCTCAACGAGCGTTGGGATGCGGCGCAGCAGGTCGTCGAGCAGTTGCGGGGTAACGCGGGTCATCCCGACGACGACAATGCGGTCAGGAGCCTGGAGTCCGAGGCGGCCGCCCTGCACATGATCGCCGTCGGTCTCGGGCTGGCCATGCTGTCCCCGCTGTCACCTCGATGGTCGGACGCGCGAGCGTGGACGGCGCTGGCCGCGCGCCTCCTTGAGACTCTCGCTGCTGACGAACAGTCCGAGCATCGGCTCGCTGACACTGCCTGGCGTGCCCGCGTGGCGGTCGACTCGACTCCTGCAGCAGTGGCCCGTCTCCTTCGCGTGCTGTCCCTGCTCGACATCCACGTCGTGACCTTGTTCACCGCACAGTCGAGCGACGACCAGCAGCTCGTGGACCTCATCCTCAAGGCACCGGCCGACGTCGATCGCGCGACGATCATCCATGGCATCTCGTCGGTGGGCACAGATGCGATCGTCACGCGCGGGGTGGTTGACGATGCAGAGGACATCGCGACTCGCGTGCTGCAACTGTGCGCGCGGCTCGCGACCGATCCGGACGCGGCGCCGAAGGCCGCGGCCGACCTCGTGCTTGCCGACTCCTGGGAGGTGACCCCAGCATCGGAGGGTGCTGACGACTCTGCCCTGGTCCTGCGCCTTCAGTGGACGCTGCAAAGTCACGTCGTCCTGCGGCGGGTCAAGGCCCCGTTCACGCGGACCGAGCAGAACCGTGCGTCAGCGCTGCTCGAACTCGTGTCCGCGCTGTCTCACGCGCGCGGCGAGGAGGCCGGGTTCGGGTGGCGGGAGGACTTGCCCGGCGGCGGCACGGTGATCGTCAGGCTGGGGCGCCCCGTCGACGCCGAGGGCGTCGAGCGCATGCACGAGAGATCGTCGTCGGAGTCGCGCTACCAGCGTTACTTCACGCCGATGAACGAGTGGCGCGAGGAGAACCTGCGTCGCATCTCCGGCGGCCATCGCGGGGCCACGCTCGTCGTCACTGACGAGCAGGAATCGATCGTGGCGCTGGGCAACGTCTTCCCGACCGGACCTGGTGATCAGGACGCCGCCGAGATCGCTCTCATCGTGGATGACTCCTGGCACGGCCGCGGTGTAGGCGCGCTGCTCACCGCGCACCTGGTCGAGGTGGCGCGCCGGCTGGGCTTCGTACGACTGGTGGCCTACGTCCTGGCCGAGAATCGGGCGATGCTGCACGTGCTCGAGAAGTCCCCGCTGGACTGGAGCGTCACCCCCGGTCACGACCTGGGCGCCTCCGTCGTCTGCCTCAGCACAGAGCTTTAGTCCGGGGTCCAGCCAGCCGCACGTACCACCGCGAGTGGTCAGCTGTGGTCGCGATTTCGTGCCGAAACGCGACCACAACTGCCCACTCGCGTGGGTTTGGAAGGGGGTTAGCGGCCCTCGAGGGCGTCGCGGATCGGGACCAGCTTGGCGACCGACTCGGCCAGCTCGTCCTCGGGGTCCGAGCCGGCGACGATGCCGCAGCCCGCGAAGGACCTGACCTGGCCAAGTTCGGGATCGACGGTCGCGCAGCGCAGCGCGATGCCCAGCTCGCCGTCGCCGTGGCGGTCGAACCAGCCGACCGGGCCCGCGTAGCGGCCGCGATCCATGCCCTCGAGCTCGCGGATCACCGCGAAGGCTCGCTCGGTGGGCGTACCGCAGACGGCAGCGGTCGGATGGAGTGACGCAGCGAGCGCGAGGACTGGAGCGGCATCCGCCAGTCGTCCGGTGACATCGGTCGCCAGGTGCTGAACGTTCGCGAGCTCGAGAACATGCGGCCGCGAGGGGACATCGAGGTCGGTGCAATGCGCCGCGAGCGCGCGCGCCACCGACCGGACGGCGTACTCGTGCTCCTCCGCGTCCTTTCCGCTGGCAAGCAGCGCGCGGGCAAGCCCGGCGTCGGCACGGTCATCACCGCGACGCCGCACGGTGCCCGCGAGGACCCTGCTGGTGACGAGGTCGCCGGTGCGCCTGACGAGCAGCTCGGGGGTCGCGCCGACGAGATCGCCGACGCTGAAGGTCCAGCACGAGGGATAGGACTCGGCCAGGCGCAGCAGCAGGTTGCGCACATCGAGCGGGCCATCGACGTGCGCGACGACGTCGCGCGCGAGCACGACTTTGTCGAGCTCTCCGGCGCGGATGCGGGCCACCGCCTCGGCGACCGACTCCTGCCACTCGAAGGACGTGCGGGTGCCCTCGGCCCAGGTGACGAAAAGCGGCCGCTCGGGGACGGACACCGGAGGAAGGGTGCGACGCGAGTTCGCCTCGCGACTGACGACGGTCATCCACGCCTGGCCTGCGCGTCGGCCGACAACGACTTCGGGAACGACAACGATCGACGAGCCAGACTCGGGGTCGAAGGAGAACGAGGCGAACGCGACCGGGCCGGTGCCAGGCATGCTGACGGTGTCGTCGATCTCCATCGACGAGCACAGGTTCGTGAACCATCGCTGCGCGCGGCTGAATCGCTCGTTTCCGCGCACTTCGAGGCGGGCGGCGACTCCCCAGCCGATCAGTCCCTCGCCGTCGCGGACCCAGGCCACCGGTTCGGCATCGGGCAGCCGGGAGAGCAACTGCTCGGGATCAGCGATGGGCCGAGTGGTGACGTGCATCGGCTCCAGGACCGGCGCTCCATCTCGCCCGAGTGACGAGGAGGGCACGGGCGACGTCACATGCAGAGCCTAAGCGGCCTCCGCCCGGGCGGCATGCCGAGAGGGGTGACAGGATTCCGACGTGGCGCGCGCAGACCTTGATAAGGCTCCAGCCGATGTCGCGGCGATGTTCGACGAGGTGGCGGACCGCTACGACATCACGAACGACGTGCTGGCCCTCGGCCAGACGCGCCGCTGGCGCAAGGCCGTTCTTGCTGCGGTGGACCCGCAGGCGGGCGAGCGGATTCTCGACCTGGCGGCCGGCACCGGCACGTCCAGCGTTCCGTTCGAGGAGGCTGGCGCGATCGTGGTGCCGACCGACTTCTCCCTCGGGATGCTCCGCGTGGGCAAGGCGCGCCAGCCCGGGCTGCCGTTCGTCGCGGGCGATGGCATGGCCCTGCCCTTTAAGGACGGGGCCTTCGACGCCGCCACGATCTCCTTCGGCCTGCGAAACATCCACGACCGCAAGGCGGGACTTCGCGAGCTCGCCAGAGTGGTCAGGCCCGGTGGCCGGCTCGTGGTCTGCGAGTTCTCGCACCCCACCTGGAAGCCGCTGAGGACCCTGTACACCGAGTACCTCATGAAGGCGCTGCCGTCGGTCGCGAGGCGAACCTCCTCGAATCCCGAGGCATATGTCTATCTCGCGGAGTCGATCAGGGCGTGGCCCGACCAGCGTGCGCTCGCGGCCGACATTGCCGAGTCCGGCTGGTCGAAGGTGCAGTGGCGCGACCTGACATTCGGCATCGTCGCGCTGCACCGCGCGGTACGACTTCCGGACGCGGGGTAAAGGGCATGGACCAGATGGGCTGTTGCCCACGCGGTATCGGTTCGGACTATGCTTTCGGCGGTCGTGAACCGATTCACAATGGCGCAAACCGTGAGGAGATGCGGGCTTGAACGTCTACACCCCCATCCTCGTTCTCGGCGCGATCGCCTTCCTCTTCGCAGCCTTCTCGGTGACGATGGCCTCGCTCACCGGACCCAAGCGCTACAACCGTGCCAAGTACGACGCCTACGAGTGCGGCATCGAGCCAACGCCGCAGCCGATCGGTGGTGGCCGGTTCCCCGTGAAGTACTACCTGACGGCCATGCTCTTCATCGTCTTCGACATCGAGATCGTCTTCCTCTACCCGTGGGCAGTGGCGTTCGACCAGCTCGCAGTGTTCGGTTTGATCGAGATGTTCTTGTTCATCGTCACCGTCCTCGTCGTCTACGCCTATATCTGGCGGCGGCGCGGACTCGAGTGGGACTGACGGAGTAGCTATGGGCCTCGAAGAGCAGTTGCCGTCCGGAATCCTTCTCACGACCGTGGAGAAGTTCGCCGGCTATGCCCGCAAGGGCTCGCTGTGGCCAGCAACCTTCGGCCTGGCCTGCTGCGCGATCGAGATGATGGCCGCGGGCGGTCCGCGCTACGACATCGCCAGGTACGGCATGGAGGTCTTCCGCGCCTCGCCTCGGCAGGCCGACCTGATGATCGTCGCCGGGCGAGTCAGCCAGAAGATGGCACCGGTGCTGCGGCAGATCTACGACCAGATGGCTGGCCCGAAGTGGGTCATCGCGATGGGCGTCTGCGCATCCAGCGGCGGCATGTTCAACAACTACGCGATCGTCCAGGGCGTGGACCACGTCGTTCCCGTCGACATCTACCTTCCCGGCTGCCCGCCGCGGCCGGAGATGCTGTTCGACGCGATCCTCAAGCTGCACGACAAGATCCAGGACACCAAGATGGGCGCCCATCGCCGCGCCGAGGTCGCCGAGCTCGAGACCATCGCCCTGTCCGCGCCCGCCACCTTGGAGATGAAGGGGCTCATGCGATGACCGACGTCTCCTTCCCCTCGGTGCCCGAGGGCGTGCGCGAACTCGACATCATCGGGGTTCGCCAGGGCGCGTTCGGGGTGGCCGGATCGGGTGACACCAGCGGTTTCGGCGGGCTGGTGGAGCCGATCGTGCTCCCGGCGCCGTCCGTCCGTCCCTATGGCGGCTGGTTCGACGAGGTCTCCGACGAGCTCGAGCTCTCTCTTGCCGATCGCGGCCTGCCCGCCACTGAGGCAATCGAGAAGGTTGTCGTCTATCGCGACGAGATCACCTACCACGTGCGCCGCGAGCACCTCGTGGCCTTCGTCACCGCGTTGCGCGACGAGCCGGGTCTGCGCTTCGAGTTCTGCGGCGGCGTCAGCGGCGTCCACTACCCGCATGAGACCGGTCGCGAACTGCACGCGGTCTACCTGTTCATGTCGATCACTCACAATCGGCGCATCCGCGTCGAGGTGTCGGTGCCTGACGGCGATGCGCGCATACCGTCGATCGTCGCGGTCTACCCGACCAACGACTGGCACGAGCGCGAGACCTGGGACTTCTTCGGTATCGAGTTCGAAGGCCACCCGGGCCTCACGCGCATCATGATGCCCGATGACTGGCCCGGGCATCCGCAGCGCAAGGACTACCCCCTCGGCGGAATCCCGGTCGAGTACAAGGGCGCCACCATTCCGCCCCCGGATCAGCGGAGGTCGTACAACTGATGTCGACCGACAACGTCACCTACTCCAGCGCCGACGCGTCCGCGGCCGATGCGCCCGATCCGTACGCCGGCTCCTACGACACCACAGAAGGCCGGATCTATACCGTCGCCGGCGGCGACTGGGACACGATCACGGCCGCGCCGGAGGGCCAGAAGGACCGCATCGTCGTCAACATGGGGCCCCAGCATCCGTCGACCCATGGCGTGCTGCGACTGATCCTCGAGATCGACGGCGAGACCGTCACCCAGGCCCGCTGCGGCATCGGGTACCTGCACACCGGCATCGAGAAGAACATGGAGTTCCGCTCCTGGGTGCAGGGCGTCACCTTCGTCACGCGCATGGACTACCTGACGCCGATGTTCAACGAGACCGCCTACTGCCTGGCAGTGGAGAAGGCGCTCGACGTCACCGACCAGATCCCCGAGCGCGCGAGCGTCATTCGCGTGATGATGATGGAACTGAACCGCATCTCCTCGCACCTGGTCGCGCTCGCGACCGGTGGCATGGAACTTGGTGCACTCACCGCCATGGAGTTCGGGTTCCGCGAGCGCGAACTGGTCCTCGACATCTTCGAGATGGTCTCCGGCCTGCGCATGAACAGCGCATACATCCGGCCAGGCGGAGTTGCACTCGACCTTCCGGAGGATGGCGAGCAGAAGATCCGCGAGACGATCCCGCTGCTGCGCAAGCGACTCAAGGACACGGCGAACCTGCTCGTGGACAACTCGATCTGGATGGGCCGCACCTCGGGCGTCGGTTACCTGGACCTCACCGGATGCATGGCCCTGGGAGTTACGGGTCCGGTTCTTCGGGCCACCGGCCTTCCTCACGATCTGCGCAAGTCACAGCCCTACTGCGGCTACGAGAACTACGAGTTCGACGTCATCACCGCCACGACCTGCGACGCCTATGGCCGCTTTCTGATCCGAATCCAGGAGATGGAGCAGTCCCTGCGGATCGTCGAGCAGTGCCTGGACCAGATCAAGCCGGGACCGGTGATGATCGCGGACAAGAAGATCGCCTGGCCCTCGAAGCTCTCGATCGGGAGCGACGGGCAGGGCAACTCGCCCGAGCACATCAAGGAGATCATGGCCGAGTCGATGGAGGCCCTGATCCATCACTTCAAGCTGGTCACCGAGGGCTTCCGCGTGCCGGCAGGCCAAGTCTACGCCGCGATCGAGTCGCCCAAGGGCGAGCTTGGCTGTCAGCTGGTCAGCTCCGGTGGGACGCGCCCGTATCGCATCCACTTCCGCGATCCCTCATTCACCAACCTGCAAGCCGTCGCCGCCATGTGCGAAGGCAGCATGATCCCTGACGTCATTGCCGCGGTCGCAAGTATTGACCCGGTCATGGGCGGCGTGGACCGGTAGCGAAGCGGAGATAACCAGATGTCAATCAGCGAGAGCACGGTCGAGCAGCTACGCGAGCTCGCCGCGCGCTACCCGCAGGCCCGGTCGGCGCTACTGCCGATGCTGCACCTCGTCCAAAGCGAGGAGGGCGAGGTGACCGTCGAGGGCATCAATGCATGCGCCGATGTGCTGGGCATCACCCCTGCCGAGGCGACTGCGGTGGCGTCCTTCTACACGATGTACAAGCGAAATCCCGTTGGTACGCATCACATCGGCGTGTGCACTAACACTCTCTGCGGCCTTCTCGGTGGCGACGCCGTCTACTCAGCACTGTGCGAACGACTCGGCGTCGGCCAGAACGAGGCCACCAGCGACGGCAAGTTCTGGCTCGAGCACATCGAGTGCCAGGCCGCCTGCACTCACGCCCCGGTCATGACCGTCGACTGGGAGTTCATGGATGACGTCACCCCGTCGTCCGCTGTCGACATCGTCGACCGGCTCGCGCGCGGCGAGCAGGTTCAGTCCACCCGGGGACCGATCATCCGTGACTTCCGCGCTACCGAGCGGACCCTCGCGTTCCCCGACGACGGGCTGGCCGGCGAAGGCACTCCCGTTGACGAGAAGATGCTGGTCGGTCTCACCGTCGCGAGGGAACGCGGCATGTCAGCCCCCGGAATTCCCGCTCCGCCGCGCGTGGAGCCCGCAGGACAGGAGGGCTGAACGATGACCTTGACCCCCGTCATTACCGAGCACTGGGACGATCCGGAGCTGTACACGATCGCGGGCTACCAGCGCTACGGCGGCTACCGCGCGCTCGAGTCCGCACTCAAGCAGGAGCCCGACGCCCTGATCGGCCTGGTCAAGGACTCCGGCCTTCGCGGCCGAGGCGGCGCCGGCTTCCCCACGGGGCTGAAGTGGAGCTTCGTCCCGCAGAACGACGGCAAGCCTCACTACCTCGTCGTGAACGCGGACGAGTCCGAGCCGGGGGCGTGCAAGGACATCCCGATCATGATCGCGAACCCGCACGCGCTGATCGAGGGCGCGATCATCACGTCGTACGCGATCCGGGCCAAGCACGCATTCATTTACATTCGCGGCGAGGTTCCCCAGGCGCTGCGACGAGTCGCGAACGCGGTGCGCGAGGCGCGCGAGGCCGGCTATCTGGGCACGAACGTCCTCGGCAGCGGTTTCGACATCGAGATCGTCGTCCACGGCGGCGCCGGTGCGTACATCTGCGGTGAGGAAACCGCACTCCTGGACTCGCTCGAGGGATACCGCGGACAGCCCCGACTCAAGCCGCCGTTCCCCGCTGTCGCGGGGCTGTACGCGTCGCCGACGGTCATCAACAACGTCGAGACGATCTGCAACATCCCCTACATCGTCGATCGCGGAGTCGACTGGTTCCGCCAGTTCGGCACCGAGAAGTCTCCGGGCTTCAAGGTCTTCGCGGTGTCGGGCCACGTCAACCGGCCCGGGATCTTCGAGGCTCCGCTCGGCATCACCATGCGTGAGTTGCTGGACTACGCGGGAGGAGTGCGCGACGGGCGCGATGTGAAGTTCTGGCTTCCCGGCGGCTCGTCGGTGCCGATGCTCACCGGCGATCACCTCGACATCCCGATGACCTACGAGGACATGGCGACAGCCGGGACGATGCTGGGCACGGGCACGCCAATGATCTTCGACAACACGGTCAGCGTCGTGAAGGCCGTCACTCGCTGGCTTGAGTTCTACAAGCACGAGTCCTGCGGCAAGTGCACGCCGTGCCGCGAGGGCACGTACTGGATCACTGGCGTTCTTGAGAAGTTCGAGCACGGTCATGGCACGGAGCGCGAGGTCGACACGCTCGTCAACCTCTGCGGTCAGATCGCCGGCCGGTCCTTCTGTGCGCTCGGCGATGCCGCGGCGACTCCGTACCCAGCAGCGCTGAAGTACTTCCGCGAGGAGTTCCTCGCATCGACGACGACTTCGGCCGACGAGCAGTTCGACCCGATCGCGGCATACGTATTCGCAGGGGCGGTGGCTCGATGACGATCACGAACAATCCCGGCACCGACGTCGAGATCATCGTCGACACGATCGGCGTGGAGATCGACGGAGTCGAGATGCGCGTGCCGAAGGGCACGTTGGTGATCCGCGCCGCGGAGCTCCTCGGCATCGAGATCCCCCGGTTCTGCGATCACCCGCTGCTGGATCCGGTGGCCGCCTGCCGTGCCTGCCTGATCGAGATCGACGGCATGCCCAAGCCGCAGCCGGCCTGCGCGCAGACGCTTTCTGACGGCATGAAGGTGCATACGCAGCTGACCTCCGATGTCGCACGTGAGGCGCAGGAGGGGGTCATGGAGTTCCTGCTCCTGAACCACCCGCTGGACTGCCCGGTGTGCGACAAGGGCGGCGAGTGCCCGCTCCAGAACCAGGCCATGTCGGTCGGCCGTCCCGAGAGCCGGTTCACGGGCGAGAAGCGCACCTTCGACAAGCCCATCAACGTCAGCGCGCAGGTTCTCCTGGATCGCGAACGATGTGTCTCGTGCGCTCGCTGCACGCGATTCGCCGATCAGATCGCGGGCGATCCGATGATCGAACTGCTTGAGCGCGGCTCTCAGCAGCAGGTCGGCATCGCTGCCGATCAGCCGTTCGACTCCTACTTCTCCGGCAACACAGTGCAGATCTGCCCGGTCGGCGCGCTGACCAGCGCGTCCTATCGCTTCCGGTCCCGCCCGTTCGACCTGGTCTCGACGCAGACCACCTGCGAGCACTGCGCATCGGGATGCTCGTTGCGGACGGACTACCGGCGCGGGGTCGTCACCCGGCGTCTGGCGTGGGAGGACCCCGAGGTCAACGAGGACTGGAACTGCGACAAGGGCAGGTTCGCCTTCGTCTACCAGGCCGAGGGACGACTGGCCGGCCCTCTCGTACGCGAGAACGGCGAGCTGCGCGCGGCATCGTGGCCCGAGGCCATCAGTACCGCAGCTCGCGGACTGGCGGCAGCGCAGGGCAGTGTCGGAGTCCTGGTCGGTGGCCGCAGCACGGTCGAGGATGCGTACGCGTACTCGCGGTTCGCCCGCGCGGTGCTCGGTACCGACTCCATCGACTTCCGCAGCCGGCTGTCCTCTGCTGAGGAGACGCAGTTCCTCGCATCGTCCGTCGCGGGAATGCCGATGAAGGTCACGTACGAGGCGCTGGAGGCCGCACCCGTGGTCCTGCTCGTCTGCCTCGAGCCCGAGGACGAGGCGCCGAGCATCTTCCTGAGATTGCGCAAGGCCTCGCGAGCGGGGACCCGCGTCCTGCAGGTCGGCGCCGTCGCGACCCATGCGTTGGAGAAGGTCGGCGGCGAGTTGATCGCCACGCGGCCTGGCGCCGAGGCTCAGACCCTCAACGACTTGGGCGAGGACGTCGTCGCGCTCTTGTCGCAGCCAGGTGCCGTCGTGCTCCTTGGCGAGCGGGCCGCATCGTCGACCGGAGCGGCCACGGCCGTTCTGGCCCTGGCGAAGCGAACCGGCGCAGCACTTGCCTGGGTTCCCCGGCGAGCGGGCGAACGAGGCGCTCTTGACGCGGGAGCGCTGGCGGGCCTGCTGCCCGGAGGTCGCCAGCTGTCGGACCCGTCCGCACGAGCCGCAGTCGCAGCCGCGTGGGGAATCGATCCGGACTCGCTGCCGAGCTCGGCCGGCCTGGCCGGAACCGAGCTGCTCGACGCGGCAGCGACGGGCTCGCTGTCCGCACTGCTCGTCGGTGGCGTCGAACCGGCTGACTACCCCGACGTCGCCGCGGCCATTGCCGCCATCGACGGCGCGGGCTTCGTCGTGTCGCTGGAGAACCACCACTCGGCCGTGACCGAGCGTGCTGACGTCGTCCTGCCCGTCGCCGTCGTGGCCGAGAAGGCCGGGACGTTCGTGAACTGGGAGGGCCGTCCGCGCCCCTTCGCTCAGGTCTTCCGCGATGCGCTGACGATGGGCGACGCCCGCGTCCTGGCGATGATCGCCGAGGCGATGGGCGTGAGCGCACCCGGCGATGTCGCATCGCTGCGACGGGAGATGGGCGCACTCGGTCCCTGGACGGGCGAGCGGTCGGCCGAGCCAACCACCGGACCCGGCGCTGCTGGCATGGGCATGAGGCTGACGACCTGGCGGCAACTGCTCGACTCCGGACTGATGCAAGAGGGCGAACCGCACCTCGCGGCGACCTCGCGACCCACCGTCGCGGTGCTGTCGGCAACAACGGCCGCGCAGTTCGGCGAGACGGTCACTGTCACCGGCCCCCTCGGCTCCGTTACGGTTCCTGTCGCGGTGGGCGACATCCTTGACGACACCGTCTGGCTGCCACTGAACTCGCCCGGTTGCCACGTGTACGCCGAACTCGGCGTCCGCGAGGGCGATCAGGTCGGGCTCATCCGGGGAGGGGGAGCATGAGCGAAACGCCGCTTGGCCTCTTCGGCACCGATCCGTGGTGGCTGGTGCTCCTCAAGGCCGTCGCCATCTTCGTCATGCTCGTCCTGATCACCTTGTTCACGATCTGGTGGGAGCGGCGCGTTGTCTCGCGGATGCAGAACCGGATCGGGCCTAACCGGGTCGGACCGCAGGGCCTTCTTCAGTCGCTGATGGACGGCATCAAGCTCGCGCTCAAAGAGGAGATCATTCCTCGGACCGCGCACGTAGCCGTGTTCTGGATCGCCCCGGTGATCTCGGCCACGATGGCCTTCGTCGCGTTCGCCGTCATTCCGTTCGGGCCCACCGTCTCGATCTTCGGCACCGAGACGCCATTGCAGCTGACCGACTTCCCGGTCTCGGTCCTGTACGTCCTGGCCATCGCGTCTATCGGGATCTACGGGATCGTGCTCGCGGGCTGGTCGTCCGGATCGACGTACCCGCTCCTCGGCGGACTCCGGTCGAGCGCCCAGATGATCTCCTACGAGATCGCGATGGGCCTGTCGTTCGTTGCGGTCTTCCTGTACGCGAGCTCAATGTCGACCTCGGAGATCGTCTCGGCCCAGCAGCCGATCTGGTTCGCCGTGATCCTGCTTCCGTCGTTCCTTATCTACGTAACCTCGATGGTCGGAGAGACGAACCGCGCTCCCTTCGACCTCCCCGAGGCCGAGGGCGAGCTGGTCGGCGGTTTCCACACCGAGTACTCCTCGCTGAAGTTCGCGCTCTTCTTCCTGGCCGAGTACATCAACATGGTCACGGTGTCCGCGCTCGCCACGACGCTGTTCCTCGGCGGCTGGCTCGCGCCGTGGCCGCTGTCGCTGTGGGAGGGGGCCAACACCGGCTGGTGGCCGCTGCTGTGGTGGCTGCTCAAGGTGCAGATCTTCATCTTCATGTTCATCTGGCTGCGCGCGACCTTGCCACGACTTCGCTACGACCAGTTCATGAAGTTCGGCTGGAAGATCCTCATCCCCGTCTCGATCCTGTGGATCATGATCGTCGCGACGGCGCGTGCGCTGCGCAACGACATCACGATCAGCAATCGAGAGATCCTGGTCGGCGGAGCGATCATCATCGTCATCCTGCTGCTCGTATCGTGGGTGATCTCTGCCCGCCAGGAGAAGCGTTTCCGTGCCGAGACCGCGGCAGAGGAAGCCGCTCTCGCCGCTGAATTCGATCCGATGGCGGGTGGATTCCCCGTCCCACCGATGCCCGGTCAGACGCTGTCCTTCACCTCACGTCGCGACCTTGCCCGCGGAACGACGATCGTCCACGAGCCCCAGGCCCTGCCCACCCAACCGAAGGAGGGTCCCGATGCCTGAGACACCGCAGGTGATCCGCGGTTTCGGCGTCACCTTCCTGACGATGTTCAAGAAGGTGGTCACCGAGCAGTACCCCGAGCAGAAGATTCCGGCCAAGCCGCGCTTCCATGGCCGTCACCAGCTGAATCGCTGGGCCGACGGGCTCGAGAAGTGCGTGGGCTGCGAGCTGTGCGCATGGGCGTGCCCTGCCGATGCGATCTTCGTGGAAGGCGCGAGCAACTCCGAGACGGAGCGATTCTCACCCGGTGAGCGCTACGGCCGCGTCTACCAGATCAATTACCTGCGGTGCATCTTCTGCGGCCTGTGCATCGAGGCGTGCCCGACGCGAGCGCTGACGATGACCAACGAGTACGAGCTCGCCGATGACAACCGTGCCGACCTGATCTTCGAGAAGAAGGACCTGCTGGCCCCGTTGCTTCCTGGCATGGTCCAGCCTCCCCATGCCATGGTCGCTGGCACGACCGAGAAGGACTACTACAGCAACACGATTACCGGAGCTGACCGAGGCACCGGAGCGGAGGTTGCTCCGTGAGCGAGGTCGTCTACCAGACGAGCACCGGTGAGGCTGTCGTCTTCTGGGTCTGCGCAATCCTTGCCGTCGCTGGCGCGCTGGGCATGATCTTGTCCCGCAAGGCCGTCCACAGTGCCTTGTGGATCGCCCTGACGATGATCAACCTCGCGGTGCTGTACGTCGCCAACTCGGCGCCGTTCCTCGGCATGGTGCAGGTCATCGTCTACACCGGCGCCGTCATGATGCTGTTCCTCTTCGTGCTCATGGTGGTCGGCGTCGACTCGTCCGACTCCCTTATCGAGACGATTAAGGGCCAGCGCGTTGCGTCGATCCTGTTCATCCTGGGCATGGGAGTGCTACTCGTCTGGGGCGTGGGCAACGGGCTCTCCGAGACGACGACCGTCGGACTCGATGAGGCGAACTCCATCGATGGCGGCAATGTCCAGGGCATCGCGCACCTGATCTTCACGCGCTATCTCATTGCGTTCGAGGTGACGTCCGCGCTGCTCATCACTGCCGCGATGGGCGCCATGGTCCTTGCCCATCGCGATCGCTGGAAGGCGAACCCGACGCAGAGGGAACTGTCGGAGGAGCGCTTCCGCGGCGGGCATCACGCGGGCAACCTTCCCGCCCCGGGCGTGTACGCCCGCCACAACGCCGTCGACACGCCCGCACTTCTGCCCGACGGCAGCGTGAGCGAGATCAGCGTGCCCGAACCAGTACGAGCACGCGGAGACATTCGGCCCGTCGATCACTCAGACATGGGTGAGGTCGCGGACATCTACGAGCAAGGAGAGATCGCGGAGGGCAGGAGCGAATGAACCCGTCCAACTACGTGATGCTCTCGGCCGTCCTGTTCAGCATCGGCGCGCTGGGTGTCCTCGTGCGGCGCAACGCGATCGTCGTGTTCATGTCCGTCGAGCTCATGCTCAACGCGGCAAACCTGGCCTTCGTCGCCTTCGCTCGGATGAATGGCAACCTCGATGGACAGGTCGTCGCCTTCTTCGTGATGGTCGTGGCAGCCGCGGAAGTCGTGGTCGGCCTGGCCATCATCGTGACGATCTTCCGCACTCGAAGGTCGGCCTCCATTGACGAGCCGAACCTCCTGAAGTACTAGCCGATGACAACGAATAGGAACGCACTGTGACGACGCTCATGCCCGCCGAGGGGGTGTTCTCCCTCATCTGGGTGCTCATCGCGCTGCCGCTCGCCGGTGGTGCGATCTTGATCTTCGGCGGTCGCCGAACGAACAAGTGGGGTCCGTACCTGGGCATCCTGACGGTGGCGACGTCGGCTGTCATCGCCGTCGTGATGCTCCTGGAGATGATGCAGAACGGGGCAGAGGAGCGCACGTACGGCCAGACCTTGTACTCGTGGGTGTTCGCCGGGAACTACCAGGCGGACATGGCGTTCCAGCTCGACCAGCTGTCGATCTGCTTCGTACTGCTCATCACTGTGGTCGGCACGCTGATTCACATCTACTCGCTCGGCTACATGTCGCACGACCCGAACCGCCGCAAGTTCTTCGGGTACCTCAACTTGTTCATCGCAGCAATGCTCCTGCTCGTCCTCGCGAACAACTTCCTTCTCCTCTACGTGGGCTGGGAGGGCGTCGGCCTCGCGAGCTACCTGCTCATCGGCTTCTGGCAGCACAAGCCGACGGCTGCGGCAGCAGCCAAGAAGGCCTTCATCATCAACCGCATCGGCGATGTCGGCCTGAGCCTGGCGATCATGCTCATGTTCGTGACCTTCGGGACGGTCGACTTCCAGGCGGTCTTCGGCTCGGCCGGAAGCGCGAGCGAGGGCACGCTCACGGCGATCGGGCTGCTGCTGCTCCTCGCAGCCTGCGGCAAGTCCGCGCAGTTCCCGCTGCATTCGTGGCTGCTCGACGCGATGGAGGGTCCGACGCCTGTGTCGGCACTCATCCACGCCGCGACGATGGTCACCGCCGGCGTCTACCTCATCGTGCGCAGCAACGCGATCTTCGACATCGCGCTGTGGGCAGCCACCGCAGTCATCATCATCGGCGTCATCACGATGCTCCTGGGCGCCCTCATCGGTTCCGCGAAGGACGACATCAAGAAGTCGCTCGCCGGTTCGACGATGAGTCAGATCGGCTACATGATCACCGCAGCAGGCCTGGGGCCAGTCGGCTACGTGTTCGCGATCTTCCACCTGCTCACGCACGGCGTGTTCAAGGCGGGGCTCTTCCTCGGTGCCGGGTCGGTCATGCACGCGATGCGCGACAACGTGAACATGCGTCGTTTCGGAGCGCTGCGTGCGGCGATGGTCGTCACCTGGCTGACCTTCCTCGCCTGCACGCTGTCGATCATGGGCATCCCGCCGTTCTCGGGATTCTGGTCGAAGGACTCGATCATCCACGCCGCGTTCGAAAAGAGCGTGCTCGTCGGCATCCTCGGCATGCTCGCGGCCGGCATCACGGGCTTCTACATGACGCGGATGGTCGGCATGACCTTCCTCGGCAAGGCCCGCTGGGAGGACGACGAGCATCCGCACGAGTCGCCCAAGGTCATGACCATTCCGCTGATCATCCTTGCCTTCGGAGCCATCACGTTGGGTGCGGCGTTGCTGTACTGGGGCAATATCGAGACCTGGCTCGAGCCAGTGACCGGCTATGAGTCGTCGCCGCTGCCGTTGCCCACGTGGGCCTACGAGGCGATCACGCTCGCCATCGTGCTCATCGGCGCGGGCATCGCGTTCGCGACCTTCGTGCGGCGCGCGGTCCCCGTCGATCCTCCGCGAGGCAATGTGTACACGCGTGCGGCTCGTGAGAGCTTCTACGACGATGCGATCAACGATGCACTCGTGGTCCAGCCCACGTATTACGCCTCACGCTGGCTGGTCTGGTTCGACAACAAGGGCGTCGACGGTTTCGTCAATGGAAGTGCGGCATTCGTGGGCGGACTCTCCGGTCGCCTGCGCCGCTACCAGACAGGCTTCGCGCGCTCGTACGCGCTCTCGATGGTGGGAGGCGCCGTTCTCGTCGTCCTCGCCCTGGTTTTGGTGAGGATCTAGTGACCGAGTTCCCGTGGCTGACGACGCTCGGTGTCGTGCCTCTCGTAGGTGGCGTCGTCGTCGCCCTACTGCCGAAGGGCAGGACCCTGCTGGCCAAGCAGGTCGCCTTCGCCTTCGCCCTCGTGACCCTCGGCATGACTATCGCCATGGCGCTGCAGTTCGACGGCGACTCGGTGGACCCCTTCCAGTTCGTCGAGTCGCATTCGTGGATCCCCACCTTCGGGATCTCGTACTCCGTCGGAATCGACGGCATCGCCCTCGTACTCATCGCTCTGGCGACAACGCTTGTGCCGATTGTCATCCTTGCCGGCTGGAACGACGCTGACGACAGTCGCGGCAGCGTCAAGGGCTACTTCGCGCTGATCCTCGTGCTCGAGACGCTGATCATCGGCGTGTTCGCCGCGACGGATGTCTTCTTGTTCTACGTCTTCTTCGAGGCGATGCTCATACCGGTCTACTTCATGATCGGTCGCTACGGCGGGGCCCAGCGTTCGTACGCCGCGGTGAAGTTCCTGCTGTACAGCCTCCTTGGCGGCCTGTTCATGCTGGCGTCGATGATCGGCCTGTACGTCGTCTCCGCCCAGACGACGGGCACGGGCACGTTCAACTTCATCGAGTTGACCGGCCTGAACATGGACGAGACGACCCAGAAGATCCTGTTCCTCGGCTTCTTCTTCGCCTTTGCGATCAAGGCACCGCTGTGGCCCTTCCACACGTGGCTTCCTGATGCCGCAGCTGAGGCGAAGCCCGGGACCTCGGTCCTGCTGATCGGCGTGCTCGACAAGGTCGGTACGTTCGGCATGATCAGGTACTGCCTGCCCATCTTCCCGGCGGCCTCGGACTTCTACGCCCCCGTGGTCATCGGCATGGCCCTGGTGGGCATCTTCTATGGCGCCTTCGTGGCGCTGAGCCAGACCGACATGAAGCGGCTGTTTGCCTACTCGTCGATGTCGCACTTCGGCTTCATCGCACTCGGCATCTTCGTCTTCACGACCGCGGGTCAAAGCGGCTCGGTCGTCTACATGGTTGCCCACGGCCTTTCCACTGCGGCACTGTTCCTCACCGCCGGCTTCCTGATGACCCGCTACCGCGGTTCGAGCACCATCTCCGACTACGCCGGCGTCAACAAGCCGGCACCGGTCCTGGCCGGCTTCTTCCTCATCGCGGCACTGTCCTCACTCGCACTGCCGGGACTCATCTCGTTCGTCGGCGAGTTCTTGGTGCTGGTCGGCACGTTCGAGCGGTACATGTGGGTCGGCGCGCTCGCCACCCTCGGAATCGTCATTACCGCTGCCTATGTCCTGCGGCTCTACCAGCGCTCGATGACCGGGCCGGTCAAGCCGGAGCTGGAAGGCATGCGAGACCTCGGCGGGCGCGAGATCACCGCGCTCGTGCCGATCGCCGCCCTGACGATCGTGCTGGGACTCTTCCCGGCACCGATCCTCAACGTCATCAATCCCGCGGTCGATCGCGTGATGACGACCATCGGAGCCACGGATCCGGCGCCCACCGTGCCGCTGTCCGAGGCTGCTGTTGAAGGGACCGACAAGTGAGCGCCCTGTTCTCGGTCGCGCAGGCGGCGACCGACACGACCGAGGACTTCGTGCTCGCCTCGATCAACTATTCCGCGATCGCACCGATTCTCATCATCTTCGGTGCGGCCATCGCTTCCGTGCTCGTCGAGGCGTTCGCTCCTCGCAGGGCACGACGCCCGATCCAGTTGGTCATTGTCATCGGCTCGCTCATCGCAGCGCTCGTCGTCGTGGTGTCGCTGGCTGGAACGAGGCTCATCACCGCCGACGGAGCCCTCGCAATCGACGGGCCGACACTCGTCATGCAGGGCACGCTGCTCGTCATCGCGCTCCTTGGCGCGCTGCTCATGGCCGAGCGCACGATCGACCCGCAGGGCGACGCGTTCGCCCCCCGGGCATCGGCGCTTCCCGGTTCGGAGGACGAGAAGCAGTTCACCGAGCGCGGCTACCTGCAGACAGAGATCTGGCCGTTCTTCCTGTTCGCGCTGATGGGCATGCTCATCTTCCCGGCGGCGAATGACCTGCTCCTCATGTTCATCGCCCTCGAGGTCATGTCGCTGCCGCTGTACCTGCTCGCCGGAATGGCCCGTCGTCGTCGCCTCCTCTCGCAGGAGGCGTCCCTGAAGTACTTCCTGCTCGGGGCGTTCTCGTCGGCCTTCTTCCTCTACGGCACGGCGATGCTCTACGGATACAGCGGGACTGTGTCCCTGGTCGGGATCGCCGAAGCACTCACCGCGAAGCCGAGCGAGGCCTCGCTGGTCACGATCGGCGTCGCCCTCCTGCTCATCGGCCTGCTGTTCAAGGTGGCCGCCGTCCCGTTCCACCAATGGACGCCGGACGTCTACCAGGGCGCCCCCACCGCGGTCACCGGATTCATGGCCGCCACGGTGAAGATCGCTGCGTTCGGTGCGCTGCTGCGCGTGCTGTACGTCGCACTCGGCGGGATGCGCTGGGACTGGGAACCCATGCTGTGGATCATCGCGATCCTCACGATGCTCGTCGGATCGATCGTCGCCATTACGCAGACGGACATCAAGCGGATGCTCGCCTACTCCTCGATCGCTCAGGCCGGGTTTATCCTCGTCGGTGTCGTGTCCGTCAGTCGAGAGGGTCTGGCGGCGTCGATGTTCTACCTCATCGCCTACGCATTCACGACGATCGGTGCGTTCGCGATCGTGTCGATGGTGCGCGACTCCTCTGGTGAGGCGAACCACCTGTCGAAGTGGGCAGGACTCGGCAAGAAGTCCCCGCTCGTCGCAGGAGTGTTCGCGCTGTTCATGCTCTCCCTTGCCGGCATCCCGCTCACCAGCGGGTTCATCGGCAAGTTCGGCGTCTTCACCGCCGCGGTTGCATCCGGAGCCACCTGGCTGGTCATCGTTGCTGTCGTGGCGAGCCTGATCGCCGCCTTCTTCTATGCGCGCGTCATCGTGCTCATGTTCTTCTCCGAGCCGACCGAGGACACCGCCTCGGTCGTTGTTCCGTCGGCGTTCACCACGATCGCCCTGGCGGCAGCGGCGACGGTCACCATCGTCCTGGGAATCGTTCCGCAACCCGTACTCGAACTGGTGAGCAATGCTGACGTTTTCATCCGGTAGTACGTTGGCGCGGTGAGCGACACACTGTTCGGCCTCGAGATGCCGGACGCGGGTCTTGATGCTCGGCTGACCGCCGACATGGCGCGTGTCGAGTCCGAGTTGCGCGACGCGGTCGCGAGTGAGGACCAGTTCGTCGCGGATGCCTCGCGCTATCTCGTGGAGGCCGGGGGTAAGCGGTTCCGACCGCTCCTCGTGCTACTGGCGGCACAGTTCGGAGATCCTGACGCGTGGGGCGTGGTTCCTGCTGGCGTCGTCGTCGAACTGACTCACCTCGCTACCTTGTATCACGACGACGTCATGGATGAGGCGCAGCTGCGTCGAGGCGCTCAGTCGGCCAATGCCCGGTGGGACAACACGATCGCCATCCTCACCGGTGACTTCCTCTTCGCTCGGTCGTCACGCATTCTCGCTGACCTGGGACCCGAGGCAGTCCGGATCCAGGCCCACACGTTCGAGCGCCTGTGCACCGGCCAGATCCGGGAGACCATAGGCCCTCGCGAGGGCCAGGATCCGGTTGCGCATCACCTCGACGTCGTCGCGGATAAGACCGGTTCGCTGATTGCGGCCTCAGGTCGCTACGGAGCGCTGATGGCCGGTGCGCCGGCGGATGTCGTCGAGATCATGACGCAGTTCGGCGAGCGCATCGGCGTGGCCTTCCAGTTGGCCGACGATCTTGTCGACATCACCTCCGAGTCAATGCAGTCGGGCAAGACGCCGGGCACCGATCTTCGCGAGGGCATTCCCACCTTGGCCGCACTCGTGGCGCTGACCAGCGCCGATCCCGCCGACGCGCGACTGCAGGACCTCGTGAGCCGGCCGCTGCCCGACGATGCGGAGCACGCGGAGGCGCTTGAGCTGCTTCGTGCGCACTCCGCTCTCGATGTCGCTCGTACCGAGGCGAGACGATGGTCTGACCTGGCTCGCGAGTGCCTGGAGCCTTTGCCTCCGGGCTCGGCTCGCGATGTACTCGCGCTGCTGTGCGACTACGTCGTGTCCCGCACCGGCTGACCCGGTCAGTTCTTCTTCGGCGCTGCCTTCTTAGCAACCTTCTTCGCGGGTGCCTTCTTCGCGGCTGCCTTCTTTGCCGGTGCCTTCTTTGCTGCGCCCGCACTATTGCCGTCCGCCTGTACCTGAAGGCTGCGCAATGACTTGATCACCAGAAAGCCGACGACGAGGCCAGCCGCGATCAGCACTACCGCCCCCACGCCGATCTCGCGCTCCTTGCCATCTAGGGCGTCGCCAACCGCATCGACGGTATCGCCGAAGACGTCGCCAATCGTCCCGCCGGCCGCGCCCGCGGCGCCCTGCAGCGTGTGCACGGCATCCCGGGCAGCATCGTGAATCTCGCTCGGCAATGCACTCACGACGTTCGGCAACCCACTCACAGCGCCACCCCACTCCTTCGACACATGACTCCTGGCGGCCAGCCCGAATGGACTGCCCCACGATCACGTACCCCGACCGCGCTCAGGTCGAACACGGGATCGGCACCTACTCGGGCACGAGCCTGATCAGGCGTCCACCCACCAGCCACTCCGTCACGTACAGACAGCCGTCCGGACCGGCAACGATGCCGTGCGGAGTGCTGAACGCGCCCTGCCTCAGGTCTGGTCGGACGGTGCGGCCGTTGGCGTCGAGGCGATTGGGCCAGCCCGGACGATCCCGCGACGGCTCGCCCGATCCCGATACCGTTCCGATCACTTCGTCCTCACGGTTGAGAACGCAGATGCGCCCATCAAGCTCTGCGACGTACATGTGCGCCCCGATCACCGCGAATCCGCCGGGACTGATGAGGTCGTCGACGACTCGAAGGTAACCGCCGTCAAGGTCGAATACCTGGAGCCGGGCGTTGCTACGGTCGGCGACGTAGAGCTCAGGTTGGTCGCGCCGGCGATCGATCACGACCGCATGTGGACGAGAGAAGGATCCGGCACCCTCGGCGCCAGTGATGGTGCCGAGGTACCCACCGCCTTGGTCGTACCGGTGCACCAGGCTCTGGCCATATCCGTCAGCGACCCAGATGTCCCCACTTCCACCCGCCCGAATGCTGTCCACCGCCACATGGGTCGGCGAGTAGTCGCCGCTCCTGTAGATCTCGAGCGGTGGTGTGGGCAGCCTTAGGAGTTCCTCGCCTTCGAGGCTGTACTTCACCACGGCCCCGGCCACCCGCCCGGTCGCAGGCTCCGTCGCATACGTACCGTCTTCCTGCGGGAGCGGAACCTGGCCGTTGTCGGCCACCCACAGAACCTCGTCGTCCTCAGCGTCAGTCGTGAGTCCGTGCGCGGCCGTCACGTCGATCGTGAAGCGCTTGTCCAGACGGCCACCCGGGGTCAGGACGAGTACCTCGGATTCACGCTCAGACATGGTGACCACGTACCCGCGTGTGGTCGTGGTGATTCCGTGGTGAGCCCACCGCGGGGTTGGCGAGGGACGGAAGGACTGTGCCCCCCAATCGCTATCCCAGCGGAACCGGGTCGGATCTGTCCTGGTCATGGGACGGTCAGTGCATCACCAGGCCGCCGGTGAAGTTGATTGCCTGGCCCGTCATGTAGGCGGCTTCATCACTCAGGAGAAACCAGATGGCTCCGGCACACTCATCGGCGGAGGCGGCCCTACCGAGCGGCACGACGGCGTTGCGCTCTCGCGACAGCTGTTCGAGGTCCACTCCTCGAGCGCGCGCGACCTTGGCGAGCACGGCATCCTGCATTGGAGTATCGATGATCCCGGGGCAGATGGCGTTGACACGCACGTTCGCTGCTGCGAAGGCATACGCAAAGGATCGAGTCAGGCTGAGCACAGCCGCCTTCGACGACGCGTATCCCGCAGCTTCGGTGGTGGTCGCGAGCTTCGCCGAGCTCGAGCTCAGGTTGACGATGGCCGAGCCGGGAGCCATGCCGCCACCGATTCTCGAGGTCAGGTCCCACACCGCATGCACGTTCACGCGGTAGATGCGCTCGAGATCCTCGACGGTGACCTCGGCAATCGGCTTGAGCAGGATGACACCCGCGGCGTTCACTAGGTATCGACTCTTGGCCGCCCGTTCCACGACAGTGTCGCGGTCCGCGGCCTCCGCGAGGTCGGCCCGCAGCACGTCCATGCCCTCGTCGGCCGCTCGGGCAAGACCGTCCTCGTCACGATCCACGCCGAGCACGGAGAAGCCCTCGCGCACCAGTCGTCGTCCCACCGCCAGCCCGATGCCGCTGCCGGCCCCGGTCACCACTGCCTGTGCAATCGCCATGTCGATTCGCCTCCTGGGACCAGACTAGGAGGAGTCGAGCGGCCTGTCCGGAAATCCTAGAATCGATACCAGAAAGGATTGTGAGGCGTCCTGTCGAGGGCTAGGGTTTGACCAAACCGGCAGTGGAGGCAACCGATGAACTGGCGTAGTGATGCAGGGCTGGCCGAGCACAGCGTGGTGGTGACCGGTGCATCCGGGGGTATTGGACGCACCGTGTGCACGGCCATGGCCGAGGCGGGCGCGGCAGTCGTCGCCGTCGACGTGTCGCAGGAGGCGGTTGACGGCGTGGTCGCTGGACTGCCAGGCGTCGGCCACGTAGCCGTCGCCGCGGACCTGCGCGACATCTCCGGTCACGATGCGCTGTTCGCTCGCGCAATCCAGATTGCCCCCCTTGCCGCGCTGGTGAACATGGCGGCCGTCCTCGTCCGTCGGGCCACCGTCGACGAAGTCACCGAGGAGGACTGGGACACCCAGCACGACGTCAACCTCAAGGCATCCTTCTTCCTCAACCGCGCCGCACAGCACGCCTTCGTGGCCCAGGGAACGCCGGGCTCGATCGTCAACTTTGCGTCGCAGGGCTGGTGGACCGGCGGATTCGGCGGATCCGTGGTCTACGCGGCGTCCAAGGGCGGGATCGTCTCGATGTCGCGCGGGCTAGCGCGCTCGTTTGCTCCCTCGGGAGTACGGGTGAATGTCGTGTCCCCGGGTGCGGCGAACACCTCGATGATGTGGCAGGGGATGACTGAGGAGTCGATGGCGGACTTCGTCAGCATGATTCCGATCGGGCGCCTGGCCGAGCCTGACGAACTGGCCGGCGCGGTCATGTACCTGGCCTCTGACGCATCCAGCTTCGTCACCGGAGCGTTGATCAACGTGTCCGGTGGGCAACTCATGTACTGAGTTCGGATCATCGCACGAGCACACTCGAGGGAGTCCTGTAGTGAAGGTCGCCGACCGCGAAGTCCTGGACGATGCGTTCCTCACGGAGGACTTCTTCCAGGATCCATATTCGCTGTATCGCGAACTGCACGCACTCGCCCCCGTCTACTTCAGCGCAAAGGCCAACGCCTGGCTGCTGTCGTCGTACCAAGACGTCGAGAGCGGCCTGAAGGACCGTCGACTCCTGTCGGGCGGGCGAATCGACTCGTCGGCATCGCGCCTGCCCGTGCAGGTCCGAGCCGAGAACTCGGCGATCATCGACTGTCTCAACAACATGATGGCTTTTCGAGACGAGCCGCATCACGGGCGCCTTCGCGGAATGGTGAGCAAGGTGTTCACGGCGCGCAGCGTCGCCGAACTCGAGCCGCAGATCCAGAGCATCGTCGACGAACTGCTTGACCGGATCGGAACCGACGAGACCTTCGATCTGGTGTCCAGGTTCTCGTTCGACCTCCCGGCCCTGGTCATCTGCCGCATGCTGGGGATCCCCGACGAGCGACTGGTGGATGTCAAGCGCTGGGCTGACGGAGTCGTTGGCTTCGTCTCGTCGGGAATCATGACTCCCGAGAATGCGGCGGTCGCGCAGCGCGCGGTGCTCGAGGCCGGGGAGTACCTGGATGCGCTGGTTCTCGAGAGGCAGCGGGAGCCCAAGGACGACGTGCTGTCGAAGCTTGCCGTGGCGCAGGCCGAGGACGACGACTCCCTTACCCGCGACGAGCTCGTCGCGATGGTGATACTTCTCTTCTTCGCGGGATTCGAGACGACCGAGGGACTCATCGGCAATGCGGTCATCGCACTACTCCGGAATCCTGAGCAGTACCAAGCACTATGCAGTGACTGGGACCTGCTGGATCGAGTCGTGGAGGAGTCGCTGAGATACGACAATTCCATCCACCGCCAGTCGCGAGTCGCCTCGTGTGACATGGAGTTCTCCGGCGTCACGGTTCCGCAGGGAGATGTCGTCTTCCTGATGATCGGCGCGGCTAACCGTGATCCGCGCCGCTTCAGCAATCCAGACTCCTTCGACATCATGCGCGCAGACCTGGCGAACGTGAGCTTCGGACTGGGCATCCACTTCTGCCTCGGTGCTCCGCTTGCTCGGCTTGAGACGAAGGTCGCTCTGCGTTCGATCGCAGCGCGGATGCCGGACGTGACCTTGGTCGGTGAACCGCGATTCGGCAGCCTGCTCGCCGTCCGCAAGCCGGAGGCCGTGTGGCTGAACCGATCGATCTCATTGCCTCATTCCACTTGACAGGCGCAAGTCCCCAACTAATATAGAAACGTTTCCAGAATCGTTCGATGGAGGTCCGGGTGGTGAGCACCGAAGGTACGAAGAGTCCGCTCCCCGACCTGCGGATCGAGCGGATAGAGACGATCCCGATTCGCGTCCCTCTGGACCGCGTCTACAAGGGCAGCCACTACCAGATGACCCATCGGTCCACGATCATCACGCGTATCCACACGGCGTGCGGAATCGTGGGCGAGGCCTACGCGGGCGATGAGGATGCCGGGCTCGGCGAGATCGACGGGATCATTCATCGCGAGATCGCACCGAAGTTGATCGGCGAGGATGCGTTCGCAATTGAGCGGCTGTGGGAGATTGCCAGGCCGGCAACGTGGGACATCCTGCGTGATCGGCGCCTCGGCCTCGTGGCCACCGCGTGCATCGACGTGGCGCTGTGGGACGCGATCGGTCAGGCTCTCGGCACACCTTTGTGGAAGCTGTGGGGCGGATACCGGGACTCAGTGCCCGTTCTCACCATCGGCGGGTATTACGCGGCGGATGCCGACATCACGGCCGAGGTCAGCGGCCTGGTCGAGGCACAGTTCGGCGGCATGAAGTTCAAGGTCGGTGGACTCACGCCCGAGGAAGACGCGGTACGCGTTCGGCAGGCGCGTAAGGCCGCGGGAGACGACTTCGACCTCGCCGTCGATGCCAACCAGGGCTGGACACCTGCGCAGGCCATCAAGTTCGCCCGGCTCGTCGAGGACTGCAATCTCATGTGGTTCGAGGAGCCCTGCGTGTGGCAGAACGACCGCCGCGGCATGCGCGATGTGCGCCTTGCCGGCGGCATTCCGGTTTGCGCGGGCCAAAGCGAGTTCTCGGCCGCCGGCTGCCGCGACCTCATGGAAACCGGCTCGATTGACTTCTGCAACTTCGACTCGTCCTGGTCGGGCGGGCCGACCGAGTGGCGCCGTGTCGCCGGGATGGCAACCGTCTACGACGTCCGCATGGCCCACCACGAGGAGGCTCACGTGGCCGCACACCTCCTGGCATCGATACCGCACGGCACGTACCTGGAGTACTTCCATCCGCAACGCGATCCGATCTGGCACAACCTGATCGCGAACAGCCCGACTCTCAAGGGCGGTCGGATTCAGTTGCCAACCAGCCCGGGTCTTGGATGGGAACTCGACCAGGACTACATCACGAAGTACCGAATCTCGTTCGACTAAACTACCCGCTCCTCAGCACGAGGACGTCAACAAAGGAGATAGGCCCCGCACATGGCAAAGATGCGAGTGAATCAGGCGATCAACGCCGCCTTGGCCGAGGAGATGAGGGCCGACTCGGCCGTCATGATCATGGGCGAGGACATCGCCGCCGCGGGTGGCCCGTTCAAGACTTCCGAGGGCTTGCTGGAGGAGTTCGGACCGCTTCGCGTTCGCGATACGCCGATCTCCGAGATGGGCTTCACGGGCGCGGCGGTCGGCGCTGCGGCGATGGGCCTGAAGCCGGTCGTCGAGATCATGTTCGTCGAGTTCCTGGGCGTTGCGCTCGACCAGGTCGTGACTGAAGCAGCCAAGTTCCGCTACCTCAGCAAGGGCCAGGTCACCTGCCCCATGGTGGTGCGGGCCTCGGTGGGCAGCGGACTCGGGTTCGGGTGCCAGCACAGCCAGACGTTGGAGAACTGGGTCAGTTCGACGCCCGGCCTGAAGGTGGTGGTGCCCAGCGATGCGCAGAGCGCCTACGGCCTGACGAAGGCCGCACTTCGCGATCCTGATCCGACAGTCGTCCTGGAGCCGCGCGCGCTGTACGGCACTCGGGGCGATGTCGTGACGGGTGAGGAAGGCGTCTTCGAGATCGGCAAGGCCAGGGTTGTCCGCTCGGGCTCCTCGGCCACGGTGGTCACCCTGGGACAGACGACCGGCATCGTCGTGGCTGCTGCTCAGGCGGGCGACCTCGACATCGAGATCGTCGACCTGCTCACGCTCGTTCCGTGGGACGTGAACGCGGTTCTGGACTCGGTGCGCAAGACCGGACGACTCGTTGTGGTTGAAGAGGCGCCCGAGTCCGGCGGCTGGGGCAGCGAGATCATCGCTGCCGTCGTGAAGAACGCCTTCGGCTCATTGAAGTCTGCGCCGTTCCGCGTCACGACTCCCGACGTCCCGGTTCCGTACACGAAGGAGCTCGAGGCACGCTTCCTGCCGACGGCCGAGGAAGTCACCTACCAGCTGAGCACTTACCTCGAGACCGGCGAAGTTCCGGCCCCGTGGTGGATTCGAGAAGGAGTGTCACGATGACCGGCGAGACGACAGCAGCGCAGGATCGGCGCGCTGCGCTGATTGGCGATCCCATCGAGCAGTACTCGCGGATGATCGAGATCCGCGATCTCGAGGAGCGGGTCAACGGGCTCTTCGCATCGGGGAGCATCCACGGCACGACTCACCTGTGCCTGGGCCAGGAAGCGCTTGCCGTCGGCCTGGCCACCGTTCTGCGGCCGACCGACGTCGTAACGGCGACGTACCGCGGACACGGAATGGCACTTGCTCTGGGCATGACTCCGCGGTCCGTTCTCGCCGAGATCATGGGCCGCGCGGAGGGATGCACAGGTGGTGTCGGCGGATCGATGCATCTGTGCGACATGTCGGTCGGCCTGCTTCCCACGTTCGCGATCATCGGGGCTGGTCTCCCGGTTGCCGCGGGCGCAGCGCTTGCCTTCCAGAACAAGGGCGAGGACGGCGTGGCCGTCGCGGTCTTCGGCGACGGCGCTACGAACATCGGCGCCTTCCACGAGGCGCTCAATCTCGCGGCCGTGTGGAAGCTCCCGGTGGTCTTCCTCCTCGACAACAACGTCTATGGCGAGTACTCGCGAATCAACCTCACGACCCCGTTCGAGGATCTCCACGTTCGCGCGACCTCCTACGGGATCCCGGGGGTGGTCGTCGACGGCATGGACGTCGTTGCCGTTCAGGAGACGATCGCGACAGCGGTAGCTCGTGCCCGCGCAGGCGACGGACCCACGCTCATCGAAGCGAAGACCTATAGATTTGCGGGTCACTCGCGCGCGGACACCGCGCCCTACCGTCCCGAAGGCGAAATGGACGAGTGGCGCAAGCGCGATCCTCTGCTCGTGACCCGCGAGGCACTGATCGCCACGGGAGCTGCTGACGCTGCCCGGCTCGACGCCGTCGAGGCGGATGCTCGGGCAGAGGTGGGTCGTGTCGTCGTGGATGTCGAAGCACTGCCGCTTCCGGGAGTCGAGGCCATGTTCGAGAACATCCTGGCCGGGTCCGGGGGCCGCTGATGAATATGACTGTGAAGATGCCGCGGGCCGCCGACACCGTCGACGAGGTGATGGTCTCCGAATGGGTAGTCGAGCCTGGCGCGACGATCGCAGTCGGCGATCCGCTCATTCGCGTCGAGACTGATAAGGCGCTGGTCGATGTCCCCTCTCCCGTCGCGGGAACTCTCGTGGAGCAGCTGGTCAGCATTGACGATGAGATAGCCACAGGTACACCGATAGCCACCATCGAATCATCCTGAGGGAGAGCACATGTCACGACTGCCGATCATCGACACGCATGTCCACTTCTGGAACATGCGAAATCCCGATCCCGGCATGGCCTGGGTGTGGATCGCACCGGACGCCGACCATCCGGTTCTCGGCAATATCGACGCAATCAAGATGCTCGCCTACGACATCAACGGCGTGTGGGCCGAGGCTCGGTTTGCTGACGTCAAGGCGTTCGTGCACGTGCAGGCCGCGATCGGCTCGACCGATCCCGTGCTTGAGACGAAGTGGCTCACGCGGATGCGCGAGGCGAACGACATTCCCTTCACGATCATTGCCGAAGCCGCACTCGGTTCAGATCAGGCCATCGCACAGCTGGACGGCCACGGCGAGTCTGAGTACTTCGTCGGCGTTCGTGACTTCACCGCTGAGCCGTACCTCGCTTCCGGTGAGATCAGCGACGCTTACGAGAACTCGCTCGCGGAGCTGAGCAAGCGTGGCCTCGTCTACGACCTCGACTGCGAGTGGCCCAACATGGCTGCCGGTCGCGATCTCGCCAATCGCCATCCCGAGCTGCAGGTCGTGCTGGAGCACATCGGCTTCCCGCGCTCCCGCGACGATGAGTACTTCGAGGGCTGGGTCAACGGCATGAAGACCCTCGCCGAAGCCCCGAACGTGACCTGCAAGATCTCCGGCCTGGCGATGACCGACCCGCTCTTCACGGCCGAATCCCTGCGTCGCTGGATCGACACCCCGCTCGAGGTCTTCGGTCCTGATCGCTGTGTCCTCGGATCGAACTGGCCGGTCGACCGTCTGTTCAGCAGTTACGACGTGATCATGGACATCTACCGTGACCGGGTCGGCCAGCTGTCCGAGTCCGAGCAGGCCAAGGTCTTCTCAGAGAATGCGGCCCGCATCTACGGCCTGTGACCTTCGTCGGGGTAGACACCTACTCCTTTCACCGACGCCTCGGCGAGGTACGGTCTGGCGAATCGACGCCGGCAGGACCGCTCTGGTCGTGGCGCGATGCAATGGATGCCTCGGTGCGCGCCGGTGCGGATGTCGTCGCTCTGGAGACCTGCTTCATGGGCTCTGCGCGCGCCGTTGATACCTCCGCGTTGACCGGCCAACCGTGCGAGGTGATGCTCTCGTGGGGCCACCCGTACGGAATCGAGTACGGGACATCGGCGCAGGGTGAGCGCGATCTCCTCGAGTGGCTTGGCGTCGCGGCTCGATGCGACCACCCGACGATGAGAATCGTCATCGGCCACTGGCAGGTGCGTGACGTGGCCAACGCATGGCAGCAGGTCCGTGGCACCGTCCCTGCGCTTCGCAGGCTCGCGGCGTCAGCTGCCCGCGAGGGCGTCGTGCTCGCCATCGAGAATCACACGGACGTCACCGCCGAGCAGTTGGCGTGGCTCCTCGACGAGGTCGGATCGTCGAGCCTGGGAGTGTGCCTGGATACCGCCAACGCCGTCAGGATCGGAGACGACCTCGTCGAGGCCGCGTCGCTGCTCTCGTCGCATGTCATCGCGGTCCACGCCAAGGACATCTCCGGCGACGATTGGCATCCCAGCTCCGGTCCGCGCTCGGTGGCCCTGGGAACCGGAGTACTCCCGGTCGAGGCGGTCGTCCGCGCGATCGCAGCTGCCAGGCCGGAATGCCGCTTTCTAGTCGAGCTCGCCCACCTCGGAGACGAGGATGTCGACGAGGACTCACTGGTAGCCGCCGACATCAGGTGGCTACGGAACCTACTTGCCGCGTAATTCGGTCAGCACGTCCAAGCAGGCGTCGATGAGCACAGCGGCCGCCTCCGGCGCGAACGGTGCCGGGTGGTCGTAGCCGCGCTGCGCAACCGCGGGCTCGTACCCGCCGAATGGGTGCTCCTCGGGCGTGGAGATATAGCCGAGAATTCCCTGCGAGTAGCCGGCGAACAGTGTCGTCTCGAACGGCGATCGGGTCCTGACCTCGAGCCCGATCTCGGAGAAGACCTCACCCGGGGTACCGATGATCGCGGTCTCGCCGACTCGCATGCCCCAGACCTCGCCCGTGCTCGTCCGCCAGCCGGCGAGATCCTCGCCGCGTGACAGCATCGAGCGGATCCAGTTGAGGTGGTACTGAAGAGGATTCGTGGTGGCCCGGGTCGACCCGGCGGCCACCGCGTCGGCGTACTCCTGCTCGCGCGCTCGAAGCTCGTCGCGCAGCTCGCCGAGGGATGGGGCGGCGAGCATCGGCAGGTCGACCAGTCTGCGTGCGACAGCCAGCGTCTGGTCGGGCTGGTGCGCGGCAATGTGCTTGCGGTACAGGGAGATCGGGGTGACGGATCCGAAGTCCACCTTCTGGATCTCCCACCGCAGCGGCTCGGAGTCCACGATCGCGTGCGCGGATTCAAGGCCGAGCCGATCGCCCATGGGGATCTCGGGACCGAGGTGGTCGAAGAAGGCCTGCAGGGGCAGGACGTTGCCCGCGGCGCCCTGAAGGAACACGCACACTCCGCCTCCGCGCAGATCCTCCACGCGCCGGCGCAGCGGACCGACGTAGTCGCTGCCTGTGGCCGAGACCTCGGGGCCGACGACCACCGGGTGGCAGCCGAAGGCCGTCACCGTGGCGATGGGCGTTCCGTCCAGGTCGTCGATGCGAAGCGTCGGGATCTCGTCGTCGATTGCCAGCTCGGGATTCCAGCCCAAGATGGTGCGCCCGTCGGAGGTTCGCTCGCGACGGTTGACGGCCAGGCCACGAACCGATCCGGTCGCGCCCGCGCAGCGGGCCGGACGACGTGCCTGCCACGCGATGAGCGCCGCGGACGCGAAGTCGTGCGGCAGTCGCTCGACATACGCTCGCTCGGTCGCCGTGATCTCGTCGAAGCCGCCACCGAGCTTCGTGCCCGTAAGCCGTGCCCACGGAGCGGCATGACTATGACTGGAATTGAGCAGTACGTCCTGCGGGGCGCAGCCCACCGCCATCGCGACCTGGTCCCGGATCAGCGCCGCGCACTCGACATCGATTCCGGCCAGGTCAGCGGCGAGAATGATCGCGGTGGTGCCGTCGTTCTCCAGAGCTACGGCGGTGATCAGGAGCGGGTCGCCGTGAGTCAGGGCCGGTTCGGCCCGACGGACGAACCCCTGGGGATCGTTGGGCAGCGGCGGATCAATGTTGACTCTGGCGGCGCCGGCGGTTAGCACGTCGGTGACTCTCCCATCGTGTTGGTTTCGCAGCTACAGACCGGGACCAGCGATGACACCCTCGCGAGCGAGTTCGTGGATATGGGTCTCGTCGTAACCGAGCATCTCGGAGAGCACCGAGTGAGTATCGGATCCAAGACCCGGAGCGTTCTTTCGAACGTGCGGGGCCGTGCCGACACGCACTGGTGAACCAACGTGGGTGACCGTACCGAGCTCGTCGTGCTCGAGACGAAAGACCGTGTCGCGGGAGAGAACCTGTGGATCCCTTAGCGCTTCTGCGATCGAGTTGACCGGAGAACACGGCACGCCTGCAGCCTCGAGTTCGGTCAGCCACTCCGCCGTGGATCTCGATGAGAATGCCTCGTCGAGCGCGGCAATGAGCTCGTCCTTGTGAACGAGCCGCTCCTCGAAACTGGAGAAGCGCGGATCGTCAACGAGGTCCGCCCGGCCGAGGGCCTGGGCCATGCGGACCCAGAACTTCTCCTTGGAACCGCCGGCGACGATCCACCCATCGGACGTCGGGAAGTTTCCGAAAGGGACGAGGGTGGGATGCGAGGACCTCGTCACGCGGACCGGATCGAAGTCTCGGCTTCCCGTCCAGGTGGTGAGGTAGTTGAGCATGGACATCGCGGTTTCGAGCAGTGAGACGTCGCAGTCGCAGCCCTTGCCATCGCGGCGAGCGGCGTGGATTCCCGACATCATTGCCAAGCTCGCGGCAAAGCCCGTGGAGAAGTCCACGGCCGACAGGCCGGTCTTCGACGGTGGTCCGTCCGGCTCTCCCGTGATGCTCATCCAGCCCGACAGTCCTTGAATCATGTAGTCAAAGCCCGGTTGAGCCGACTTCGGGCCGGTCATCCCGTAGCCGGTGAGTGCACAGCACACGATTGCCGGATTGACGTGGGCAAGGTCGGCGTGCAGGATCCTCAGACGCGCCGGCACGTCTCCGCGCAGGTTCGAGAACACCGCGTCGCTGACGCGGACCAGGTCCTCGAGCACCGCCCGGCCCGCTGGCCGCGCGACGTCAAGGCACACGCTGCGCTTGCTCCTATTGAGGGACTGGAAGTACAGGCTGTCGTCGTTGCCGCGGAACGGCGGTACGTGCCTGCCGATCTCTCCGCCGGGATGCTGCTCGATCTTGATGATGTCAGCGCCCAGTTCGGCAAGGTGCAAGGTGGCGAATGGGCCGGCTCCGTACTGCTCCAGGGAGATGATGCGAACATCGGCCAGCGGTAGCACGGAGGTCGTCGCGTCCATGATCGGAAACGATACCAGTTCTTGACGCGCGAGTCCCGAGGAACTAACTTTCGGAAACGATCCCAGCAGGTCGACTGCGAGGAGTGCAACGTGAGTGTGCCGCCAGCGAAGAGCATCTCCGGTTCCGCGACGGCCCCCGCGACGAGACTGACGTGGTCTGACGACATCAACAAGAGAGTTCGTACCGGCGACTGGAGCGAACAGGCAGTCTCGACCACCACGAGGATCATCGAGGCGATCGACGCCGGCCACTGGGAAGTCGCGGCGCAGCTGGTCGATTACTGGATGGAAGAAGCGAAGGTCGTCTACGTCGTCTACCAGGTGTGGACTGAGGGCTGGGCCGGATTCCTTGCCTCCCGGGGAGTCTCGGCAACCGAGTTGCAGGACGAGGTCGAGCGCCTCGAGACGCTCCTCGCCTTCCCTGACGGACTGCCGTTCGATACCGCGTCGCGCTGGACGCAGTTAGCGCTCGGTGCTGGCGCCCTTGCCCACAGACTCCGTGCCTTCGAAGTCACCCAGGAGGATGCGCTGGCCGAGCTCGAGATCCTGCGCGAGTCCTGGCGGCAGCATCATGACCGAGGCGCGGACCTGCAATCGGGCCTATTGACGTTCGTGGCAAACAGGTTTGGCGAGGACGCCATTGGCGAGGCGTATGCGTATGTCCTGGAGCCGTACCTCCAAGAGCGCTACCAGCCGTTCGACATTCGCGAGCACTCGTACGAGGAAACGCTCTACCGAAACCTCTACCTCTCGTTCGAGGCGATGCGTGGGCACCTGGTCGGACCGGACCGAAATGGCGACATCGAGGTTTCCGAGGACGAGGAGAAGTACGTCATCGCCTTCGATCCCTGCGGCTCCGGCGGCAGAGGACAGCGCGGCGACCCGGTCGAGGGAACGCCATCGCGAAGTGATCCTCCGTACAACTTCGGGGTCACGACCGAGGAGCACGACTGGGCATGGAACGAGAAGGGTGTGTGCTACTACTGCGCGCACTGTTGCTTCGCGCTGGAGTACTGGCCAGCGCAGCAGTGGGGACATCCCCTTCGAGTCATCGACTCGCCGCTGTATCCGCAGGAGACGTCCGGGCCGCAGCCGAAGAAGTGCACCTGGACCGTCTACAAGTCGCTGGCGGCAATTCCGGCGTCGGCCTACGAGCGCATCGGCATGACGAAGCCAGAATCCGACTGAGCGTTATCAAGTTGTGACCGCTTGGGGAACGCCATTGCATTGACGTCCCGCGCAAAACCGGACTACGTTCCCGGAAACGGTTCCAATTCGGAGCCTTTCGATCGAGGAGTGGTGCCCATGTTGAAGCTCAGGCAACTTACGCCGGTTGCGATCGGCGTGGTCCTGGTGGCCAGCGCCTGCAGTGCCGGATCAACCACCTCCGAGTCATCGAGCAGCGCGGCAGCGCCGTCCGAGGCTCCTGCCAGCAGCGCTCCGGCATCGGCGCCTGCGGCAGCGGGGGACTACACCGCACAGGCAGCCGAGCTGGATGCCATGCGATTCGACCAGTTGTCGAAGTCGCTGCTCGAGGCCATGCCCGCGCCGGCAACCCTTAAGGACGGCAGCACGTTCACTCTCAACCCCGACATCGCCGCCAAGATCGCCAACGGCGAGCCGATCAACTACGTCATCTCCTACGGATCCAAGAGCATCCCGTTGTTCGGGCAGCAGTACGGGATCGGATACGAGAAGACCCTGCCCGTTGCCAACTCGATCCTGCCCATGAACGGCCAGGACGTATCGCCGTCAACGCCGGGCCAGGACGTGTCGGCCCAGATCGCCGGCATCGAGGCCGTGCTCAACACCGGCCAGATCGACTGCCTGTCGATCCAGCCTCTCGATGACGTCAGCTTCACCGAGATCACGAACAAGGTCATGGCCAAGGGCATCCCGGTCTTCACGGTCGGCGTCGGCTCGAACGCCAATGAGCTGGCCAACTTCACGCAGATCTCCGAGAACGAGGGCCTGCAGGCCGCGCAGATCGTCATCGACTGGATGGCGGAGACGGGCAACGACCTCAAGGTCTTCGCGGTCTCCGGCGGCGATCCGTCCGCCTCGTGGGCGCAGGGCCGCATGAAGGGCTTCATCGACGGCATCACGGCCGGTGTTCCAGGCGCGACCTTCGTCAACGGCGCGAGCGACGCCATCGTGACGACGTACGACGCCGCCAACACCTACGACACGTACAAGGCGTTCCTCACCGGTAACCCTGATGTCCAGTTCATCCAGAACGTCGACATCGGCGCCGAGCACGCCACTCGTGCGATCCAGGACCTCAAGCTCGAGGGCAAGGTCTTCGATATCGGCTGGAACGTCAGCGTGGGCCAGCTCGACGGCATCGACGCGGGCGTACAGGTTGCCGCGCTGGATCAGGCCTGGACGCAGCAGGCTGGCTACGGAGCGCTCGCGTGCGCATCGTTCCTCAAGGACGGAACGGTCATGCCGAACACGCAGGAGCTGATCGCCGTGACCAAGGCGAACTCGGCAGAGGCTCGCGAGGAGCTCAACGCGATTCTCGGCTAGTTCCCCACTGCACGACGGGAGCACCACCGGGTGGGCCGGCTGATCGCCGGCCCACCCGTATCCCTAGATGGCTGGAGGCCAGCAATGAGCAGCTCGGATTCAGGTAGTGGCGCGCAGGCCGTCGTCGTCGGCGGCATAGAGCCGGATACGCGATTCCAGGGGTCGGTGCGCGCATTCGGACGCACCGCCGGACTGCTCGGCACGATCATCGTCGTCATGGCGATCTTCGCGATCGCCTCGGACGGGCGGTTCCTGCAGCCGGAGAACCTGCTCGGCCTGCTTCGCTACATGAGCACCATCGCGATCGTCGGCATGGGCTTGTCGCTCGTGCTGATCGTGGGCGAGATCGACCTGTCGTTCGGTGCGGTCTACGGACTGGCCGGGATGCTTACCGCGGTCGCGTGGATCTCATGGGGCTGGAGCCTGTGGGCGGCGATTGCGCTCGCCCTGGGCATGGCGGTGGCGGTAGGACTGTTCAACGGGTTCTTCACGACGGTCACGAAGATCCCGTCGTTCATCGCCACCCTCGGGTGCAGCACCCTCGTGTTCGGCTTCACGCTGCTCGTCAGCGGATCGGCGACCTTCTCACCGCGCCAGCCGGGCCCGGGACGCACGATGAACCCCGAGCAGGTGGAGTTCTTTCGAGGACTGAGCAATCGCGATCTTCCACTCGGCCTGCCCATGGGCGCCATCTGGATGGCGATCATCGCCATCGGGTTCGGCTACCTGCTGAGCCGCACTCTCTTCGGCTTCCGCCTGAAGGCGATCGGTGGCAATCCGATCGCCGCCAAGTTCGCGCGCATCCCGGTCATGCGCTACAAGTTCTGGGCCTTCATCATCTGCTCGCTGTCAGCAGCGGTGGCCGCCATCCTTGTCTTCGCGTTCATCGGCTCCGTCCAACCTGACTCGGGCACAGGTCTGCTCTTTCCCACCTTTGCCGCGGTCGTGATCGGCGGTGCGAGTCTCAGCGGCGGCCGCGGGTCGGTCGTCGGCACGCTGCTTGGCTGTCTCCTGCTCGCGATTCTCAACAACGGACTTGCACTCATGGCTGCTGGTGCCTTCCTGCAGCAGATGTTCATCGGCATCGTCACGATCGGCGCGGTCGTCCTTGACCAGGCTACGCGGAACTGGCGCAAGGACCGCTGACGATGGCACCCAACGTGTCCGGCGCGGGCGTGAGAATCGCCGATCTGGTCAAGACCTACGGCGACACCATCGCCCTTGCCGGGCTGTCCCTGGAGGCCCAGCCCGGGGAGATCCTCGGCATCGCTGGTCCCAACGGCGCGGGCAAGAGCACGATGGTCAAGATTCTTGCTGGCGAGGCCGTGCAGGACTCGGGGACGATCACCCTCGATGGCTCACCGTGGAACCTGGACACCGAGGCGCACCGCGTCGCGATCGTCCACCAAGAGCCGCAGTTGTTTCCCAACCTGACCGTTGCGGAGAACATCCTCGTCGGCGCAGAGGGAACTCGTGCGCGCTGGCCGAAGTCAAGCGCGTCGAATGACCTGGTGCTCGAGGAAGTCGGACTGGGCCGCTACGCACACATCCCGGTAGGGGACCTTCCGCTGGCCCTTCAGCAGCGAACCGAGATCGCGCGCGCTCTGGCAAAGTCGGCGGACGTGTTCCTCTTCGACGAGCCGAACTCGGCCCTTACCGAGGCGGAGTCCGCCGAGCTGTTCGAGCGCATGCACATTCTCGCCGGTCAGGGGAAGGTGGTCATCCTCGTCAGTCACAGACTGACCGAGCTTGCGACCAACTGTGACCGGGTCATCGTCATCGTCGACGGACTCGCGCGAATCGAGCTGAAGCCACCGGAACTGGACGAGGAGAGGATCGCGCGCGAGCTGGTCGTCGGACGATCTGGTTCGGAGACCACGGTGCGCGCAGAGCGTCATCTGTCCACGGAGCGGCTCATGTCGGTCGCGGACTGGACGCACAAGCGGCGCAGGTTCCAAGACATCGACCTGTCGATCGGAGTGGCCGAGATTCTCGCTGTCGTCGGCGTCGAAGGCTCGGGGGGCCGCGAGCTGGTCCGTTCCGTCGCCGGCTTCGAGCCGACCACTGGCCGCATCGAGTTGGCATCGCTCGGTGGGCGTGCTGCGCAGCAGTCGGTCGCGTACGTCACGGGCAACCGGGCCGAGAGCCTGTTCGACAATCTCTCTGTCGGCGAGAACCTCTACTTGCGCAAGGCCGGGTCGGTCACGAACCGAGCGGGCGCTCTCAAGGTGAAGGCGGCGAACGCCATCGCGGCCGATGCCAGGAGCACGTTCCTCGTGAAGACGCGCAGCCTCAGCACGCCGATCCGTTCCCTCAGCGGCGGCAACCAGCAGAAGGTCGCCATCGCCTCGGCTCTCGCGCTCAGCCCCGCTCTCGTCGCACTCGAGGAGCCGACTCGCGGTGTTGACCTGGGCAGCAAGGCAGAGATCTACCGCCTACTTCGCGAGTATGCGGGCACAGGTGCCGGTGTCATCATGTACTGCACGGAGGACTCCGAGGTGTTCGATGCCGCGGACCGCGTAGTGGTGATGTCACGCGGGACGATCACTGGATCACTTCTTGTCGCGGACTATCCCGATGCAGAGGGACTGGCTGAGGCAATCGCAACGCTGAGTGGCAACGACGCCATTCGGCACCAACCCGGCACAGAGAAGGAATGACGATGACGATCGCATCGGTCGAGGCGATTCCGGTCGCGTACCCCGAGCCCAATGACTTCAACGCCACTCGGTACCTCTGCTTGGTCAAGATCACGACTGACGACGGAGTTGTCGGCTGGGGCGAGGCCATTACGCAGATCCCGGAGGCGAACCCCGCAGTCGCAGCGATCATCCAGGGGATGGGGGAGTTGATCATCGGGAAGGACCCGGTGCATACCGAGGCAATCTGGCGCGCGAACAAGGACCGGGCCTGGTGGTACGGATACAACGGCGGTCTGGCATCCAACGCGGTTTCGGCTATCGACATAGCGCTGTGGGACCTCAAGGGCAAGATCCTCGGCAAGAGCGTTCTCGACCTGCTGGGCGGTCCCGTGCACGAGCGGCTACCGGCGATCGCGTCGAGCCATGCTCACTACGAGTCGATCCCGGCAATGGTCGACGAGGCGCAGGAGTGGCTCTCCTCTGGGCTTCAGGGAATGAAGGTGGGCTTCGGTAAGCGCGGCGATGCTCGCCTTGGATATGAGCACGATCGCGATGTCGAGTATGTGCGAGCGATCCGCGAAGGAATCGGCGACGACAAGTCGATCATGATCGACTGCGGCATTGCCGTGAAGTGGGATGTCTCCACCGCCGTGAAGCGAGTGCAGGCATTCGACGACTACAACATCGCCTGGATCGAGGAGCCGCTCGGTGCCTGGGATCCCGAGGGCTATGCGACGCTGCGGGCGAAGACCACCACCCTGATCGCGTACGGCGAGAAGGAATGGAACCTCGAAGGATTCGAGCGTGTCCTCGCGACCGGTACGTGCGATGTCGTAGGCGTGGACCCGGGCAGAGCCGAGGGCATCACCGGATTCAAGAAGGTCACCGATCGCGTTGAGGCATACCGCCGTCAGGCGAACGCCCACGCATGGTCGTCAGCGATCGTCAGCGCTGCAAGCCTGGCGATCAGCTTCAGTTCGCCTGCGTGCAAGCTCTTCGAGCTCAAGCCGCTGCGGAATCCGATGCAGCATGATCTGGTCCCCGAGCCGATCGAGCATATTGATGGCTGGGTCTACCCGCCGTCGGATCGTCCCGGCCTGGGCATCGATGTCCAGGAGGACGTCGTCGATCGCTACCGTCAGTAGATTCGACGTCGTGCCCGCGATCCACGAAACGACGCGCGACGACGACATCCTGCAGTCGCTCGCGGAGGGTGCCGAGGCTGAAGTCTCCGGCGCAGAGTTCGAGCGCGCGGAGCTCTTGGTCGCCGATGCGATCGCGTGCATCCTGGCCGGGCGCGACCTTGTTCCGTCCGAGCCGTTTGCGGGCGACGGCGCGGCAGGAGTGGTGGCGTTGCTCGCGCTGCGCGCAAGCTCGCGTGATCTCGACGATGTCGACTGGATATCGCTGCATCACCCCGGGTCGGTGCTCATCCCGATTGTGCTCACGCTCGCGAGTCCTGATCGAGCGCAGTCGATCGCCCGCTCGGTCGTCTCGGGCTACCGGGTCGCGGCGACGATGGCTGACCTCCTCGGACTCGAGCATCGTCGCCGATGGCATGTCACGGCAACGGCAGGCGCGATCGGCGCCGCAAGCGCGGCGAGCGTCCTGCTCGGCGCGGACCGCCGACAGCATGCTGCAGCCCTGTCACTTGCGGCGGCGAATGCCGGGGGAATCGGCCAGGCGGCCCTCGAGCGCGCTGGAGCCGCCTCGTTCAACCGTGCAGCCGCCGCATCTCTGGGCCTGCTCGCCGCTCGCTCGGCAATCGCCGGTGTCGCCGCTACTCGCGAGCCGCTGTCCGGGTCGCGCGGGCTGCTCGCGCTCACCGCGACAGGTGAGGCTGATTCCGGGCCGGTACGGCAGGGAATCATCGATGCCGCGCCTCGTGTCTATCCCGTGACCGGATTCGCGCAATCGGCTGTCATCGCCGCGGCGAGCCTTCGTCAACAGGTCACCGATCCGCTCGTGTCGCTCGAGGTGATCGTCACTCCGATCGCCGAACTGATGTGCGACGGTTCCGCAGGCGGAGACTGGTGGAACCTGCGGCTCGCGGTCGCGCGAGCCTGGTCGCGCGGTAATGCCTTTGACATTGACGATCCGACTACAGACCCCGATGTTCTCGACCTGGTGAGCGTCTCGTCCGCGGCGTTGGCCAGTGGCGCCGCCGAGGTGGTCGCCACCACTGCAGCAGGCCGGTTCTCGTCAGGGGTGATTGATGCTCCACGTCTTGGCCCCGACTCGCTCGTGCTCCTGCACAGCAAGTGGTCTCAAGTCCTCGGCCAGGACCCCGAGGACGTCATGTCGATGGCGCGACAGTTCGTGACGAGCGGGACGGTCGACATCGACCGTCTCGTGGGGTGAGGCAGGCGATGGAGGAGCCGCGTTCTATCGACCCGCGTACCTCCACTCGAGTACATGCGGGTGGGCTGACGGCATCCTTCGTCGACGGCGATCTGCGTGATGTGCGGTGGCACGGCTCGCAGGTCATTCAGCGCGTCTACATGGCCGTTCGAGATCGGATGTGGAACACGATCCCTGCGACGCTCACCAACACGACCTTGGTCCAGACCCAGACTCGATTCGCCATCGAGTTCGATGCGGTGAATCAGTACGGTGAGATCGATCTCGACTGGCATGGCCGAATCGAGGGTCTTTCGGACGGGTCACTTTCATACACGTGGTCCGGGCGCGCGGTGCGCGCGTTTGAGTACTGCAAGATCGGCCTGAACCTCCATCACGCGCGAGACCCTTACCTAGATACTCCGTTCACGATCAGGACGAGGCAGGGTCTCGTCAGCGGGACGTTCGACGTTGACATCGTTCCGCAACTGGTGCGCGACGGCAGCCTCACGGCGATGACCGACTACTTCGACCAGCTCACCGTGAGCATTGGTGGCGCTGATGCGACCTTCGATTTCGACGGCGACCCCTTCGAGCTGCAGGATCACCGAAACTGGGCGGACGCGAACTGGAAGTCCTACGGAACTCCGCTGTCGTTCGGCTTCCCGATGACGATTGCTGCGGACGAGCAACTCGAGCAGGGCTTCCGCATGAGCGTGGCAGGTTCGGGTGTGGCCGCCTGGGACGACACAGCACCGGTCTCGTGGTGGCTGGACCCCTCGTCAGTGTCGAGCATGCCGCGCATCGGGCATCTGTGGAACGAAGCTGTGGGAGACGAGGCCGCCGCGCAGTTGCGCAGGTTGCGACCCGATCACCTTCGGGTCGACGTCCACCCCGGCCCGGAGGTGGCAGGCGCAGTCCAGGACGTAAGCCGACTGTGCGCGGAGCTGGGCTGCCACCTCGAAGTGGCCGCATTCGTGAGGCCGCAGTCCGTTGCCGCGGACGCCGCGGACTTCGCCAAGGCGCTTGCGCAAACGAGCATTTCGGTGGACAGAGTCCTGGTCCTGCAGGAGTCCGGGGGCTTCAGCGAGTTCGGTGGCGCGGCGCCGACTGCGATGGCCGAGGCGGTCAGGCACGCGCTGTCGGACGCGGATATCGCAGTTGGCTCGATTGTCTCCGGCACCCCGCAGTCCTTTAACGACCTGAACCGCGACCGTCCCGACTACTCCGCGATCGATGGACTGGTGTTCGCGCTCAACCCTCAGGTACACGCTGCCGACGACGATTCGCTGATGCAGAACACCAAGGCAATCCCTGACATCGTCAACTACGCACGGCGCGTGTTCGGCGATGTCGATGTCGCTTTGTCCCCGGTGGACCTGATCGGGGCCAACGGGCCCTATCCGGCCGGACCGATGGCGCCGCAGGGTCGGGCCGTGAACGAAGACCCGCGCCAGTGGACGGCGTTCGGCGCGGCATGGACGCTGGCGGCGCTTGCGGAGATGGCCCGGTGCCGCACGACATCCGCGACCTTGTTCGAGCTCTCCGGGCCCAGGGGCCTGGTTGATGGCACGAAGACGTCGAGCGTGTTCGGCCTTTTCAGCGATCTGGCCGTGATCCACGAATGGTCGCCAATCGCCGCGGGATCGTCCGCGCCCGAGCGGCTTGCTGTTCTTACCTTTCACCACGGAGATGTCGCTCGAGCTGCTCTTGCGAATCTCACCTCGGAGCCACTCACGGTGACGCATCCGGGGGCTGGCCGGGGAAGCACTGAGATCCTCGAGCCATACGGCGTGGTGTGGCGCGATGTAGACGCTGTCGGACTGAAGGAGTGGTCGCGATGAGTTCCGTCGCGATCTACGGCGACGGCCAGCTGGGGAACAGCGTCGCCGGGTTGCTGAGGCGCCGGGGCGGCTATGAGGTTCGCGGACCGTTCGGTCGCGATGAGGTGGACGCGGCCCTCGACGGTGGCGCCGACGTCGTGGTCATTGCGACGACGACACTCCTACGCGATGTGGCCGCCGATATCCGAAGGGCGGTCGAGCACGGCTCGAATGTCCTTGTGTCCGCAGAGGAGGCAGCCAATCCATTCCTCGCCGATGCGACCATTGCCGCCGACCTGCACGAATGCGCGATGGACCGCGGCGTATCCATCGCGGGTGCGGGCGTGAACCCTGGCCTGATCTTCGACGGGCTGGTCGTGACGCTCCTCGGCGCGGCGCCCGAGGACGTGACCATCAACGTTCGCCGGACGGTCGACATCTCGGGGTTCGGGGACACGGTCCGGCGCCGGATCGGAGTCGGCGTCACGCTCGCGCAGTTCACCGACGACGTCGAGTCTGGCGCAGTGCTCGGCCATGCAGGCTTTCCCCAGTCGATGTCCCTTGTTGCCGATGCAATCGGCTTGACGATCGATCGGATTGAGCGGAGCCTCGAACCGGTCATGGACGGTGACCTCACCGCGGGCGTGAATCAGGTTTACGTCGCAATGGTGGATGGCCGGCCGTGGTTCACCGCATCGTTCTTCGGTCATGTCGACCTTCCGTCAATCGGCCGCAGTCCCTGCGACGACATCGAGTTCTATCGAGGCGCGGAACTCGTCCAGGCTTTCTCGGTACGACCGGGGTTCAACGCGCAGGTCGGCTCGGCGAACATGGTCGCGAACTCCGTGGACAGGATCATCGCCGCACGTCCGGGGTGGCGGACCATCGTCGACCTGCCACCCGCCGCGCCCGTGCATAGCCGCACAAGTTCTGGAGCTACGCGGCCAGCCTGAGCAGGACGAGCAGGCCGACGAATGCGATCAGGCTGCCGACGACGATGCCATGGTCGGGCCTGGAGCGGTGTCGGATCCACTCCAGTCCGATGACCATCAACGGGACCGTGGCCAGGATCGACTGAATGACGATGACATTTCCGCGCTGAATGGCGAGGATCGTCAGCACGAAGCTTGCGGTCACGAAGGCAGCTCGGATGGCCAGCGGAGGTATGTCCCGCCCGCGAAGGTCCTTGGGCGGGAAGATGGCGACGAACACGACGGCGGCGAGAGCGGCCCGGACAACGTACGTCTCAGGCAACCCGACACCTCGTACCGCGAGCATGGCCGTGAGCACTCCGACCATTCCATTGCACAGGCCCATCACCAGCAGGATCCCCACCACGCCTGCGGAGCCGATGCCGTCGAAGGACCGCCTGAGGGGGATCAGCGCACCGAGCATGAGCGCCGTCGCGCCGATCACGGTCAGCGGTGTGATGAGCACTCCGAGGAGAAGGGGAGCTGCGATCAGAGTGGCCGCGGGGGAGAGGGCTTGGCCGACCGCGACTCCAGAAGCCCGACCGCGCGTGATCAGCGCGAACATGCACGCCGTCGATGCGCACAGCACTGCTACGGACGCCAGATGAATCGCCAGAATCGTGGGCTCGAAGGTGTGCCAGGCCGGCCCGAATGGGATGAGCGGGAGCACGAGCAGCGCGTTGATCACGAAGAGCGGAGCTACAACCTGCCACGCGGGCATGCGGATGCTCAACGACTTGGTCAGGAACGTTCCCGTTGCCCCGCAGATAGTTGCTGATAGCGCGAGGGCAATGACCAGCACGTTCGCAGTTTCAGTGCTCGGTATTGCGAGGTGCCCACGCAGGTGATCCTGTGCGAATCTGCGGCCTGACCCCGTCGAAGGTCAGCGGGAGCCCCGGAACGGTGAGGTCACCATGTCCGTCCACCGGAATGCTCAGGAGGACCGAATTCGCTGCCGCCTGCGCGTCGACGAGCAACTGCTCTGGCTTGAAGACGGCGTCAACCGGAAGACCCGCCTGACCTAGCCGCTCGGCGAGGTCCACGGCAGTAGAGGCGGCGAAGGCTGCCTCGAGCTCGATCTTCAGCACCACCGAATTGCGCGATCGGTCCGCGTTGGTTGCGAATCGCGGGTCCGTCACCAGTCGGTCAAGGCCCAATAGCGAGCAGAGCTTGGCGAACTGCGCATCGCCACCAATACCAATGCAGATCTCGCCGTCGCCGGTGGCGAAGATGCCGTAGGGCGAGAAGGCCGGGTGGCCGCTCCCGTGTCGACCCGATTCCTGACCCGATGCCTGGTTCGCCGCCACGTGGTACGCAACCCAGTTGGCCCCCGTCTCGAACAGCGAGGTGGCCACGGCGCCTCCGACGCCTGTCTGCTGCCGTCGGAACAGCGCGGCGACGACTCCCAACGCGAGCCAGGTGCCTGCGCCGACATCGAGGATCGACACTCCTGCGCGCACTGGAGGGCCGTCGGCCATTCCGGTCACGCTGGCAATGCCGGTGCGGGCCTGGAGCACTGCGTCGTAGCCGGGCTTGTCCCGCTCATGGCCCTGCGATCCGTACGCGGACAGCGTCGCGTGAATCAGGCGAGGGAACCTCGCGCGTAGTGCGTCGGCGTCGAGGCCGTACTTCTCCAGCTTGCCCGGGCGCAGGTTGCACAAGAAGACGTCCGCGTCAGCCAGCAACTGGTCCAGCCGCTCGCGGTCCTCGGGGACTCTGATGTCGAGCACGATGCCCGACTTGTTCCGGTTGACGACGTGGAAGTACGCCGACGAGTCGCCCATGACCGGCGACATTCGGCGGCAGTCGTCGCCGTTTGGCCCCTCGACGTGGATGACGTCCGCGCCGAGGTCCGCGAGGACGGCACCACCGAACGGGGCGGCCACATTCGAGGTGAGGTCGATGACCCGCACCCCGGAAAGCGGATTCCCTTGCTCAAGGTCAACCATTCTGAGATAGTACCGGAAACGTTACCAACGTAGCGTGAGGGGAACTTTCTGGAGGATTTCGTGGCCTACGTCGATCCCGATGTCCAGCGCCTGCTCGACCAGTTCGATCCGGCCGCTCGAGACTTCGCCGCGCTGACTCCCGCGGAACTGCGCGCCAATGCCGAGCTCACGGTCCTGGACATGCGCGAGCCGATCGAAATCGACTCGGTGAGCGACCTGATGATCCCCACGAGCGCCGGCGAGATCCGTGGTCGCCTGTACCGCCCGACTCGAGAGCGCAACCAGCCGCTGTTCGTCTACTTTCACGGCGGTGGCTGGGAACTGGGATCCTTGGACCTGCCTGACCGCCCCCTGCGGCGCCTGGCCAAGGACTCGGGATTCGCGATCCTCAGTGTCGACTATCGCCTGACTCCCGAGCACCCGTTTCCTGCCGGCTTCGACGACTGCTACGACGCGACCGTGTGGGCCGCCGAGAACGCCGCGCAGCTTGGCTTGAGTTCGGACTGGCTCGTGGTGGGAGGAGATTCCGCCGGCGGCAATCTCGCGGCCGGTGTCGCGCAGGCGGCCCGTGACCGTGGCACTCCGCGCGTCGACCACCAGTTGCTCGTCTATCCGGTCGTCACCCCCGACTTCACGTCGGCGTCGTACGACTCCTTTGCGGAAGGGCACTTCCTGACTCGCACGGCCATGCAGCACTACTGGAATATCTACACCGGCGAGTCGGCTCCCCTGTATGCGGACCTGCTCGCCACGGACACCCTTGCCGGGCTTGCTCCCGCCACGGTCTTCACGTGCGCGCTCGATCCGCTGTCGAGCGAGGGCGAGTTGTACGCGCGAGCCCTCGACGCGGCTGGGGTACCGACGACCTTCACCAGCGTGGGCGGGCTGATCCACGGAATCTGGTACCGCGACGGCGTCAGCACCGCCGCGTACCGCTTCGGCCTGATGCTGGCCGATGCACTTCGCAACTCACTGCCAGTCATCCACTAGTCCTTCGTTCGACAGGAGCAGACGTCATGGCGCGCATCCGCGTGGGAGTAATCGGAGCCGGCAGTTGGGCAGTCGCATCACACCTTCCGAATCTGGCCCTCGACCCAGACGTCGAGTTCGTGGCGGTGGCGCGAAAGGGTCCCGAGCAGCTCGCGCGCATCAAGGACAAGTTCGGTTTCGAAGTTGCCTCGGAGGACTATCGCGACGTCCTCGCCGCAGGAGTTGATGTCTGCGTCGTTGCAAGTCCGGCTTCGTTTCATCACGAGCACGTGACTGCTGCTCTGGACGCGGGTGCGCACGTGATGTGCGAGAAGCCGTTCACGATCGCCGCCGATGAGGCATGGGACCTGGTCATTAGAGCGGACGAGCGCGACCGCCAGCTGATCATCGCCTTCGGATCCAACTACCTCCCGATGGTGCAGCAGGCCAAGCACCTGATGACCGAGATCGGCATCGGCACGCTCGAGCAGATCAGCATTGTCATGTCCTCCACCACTCGCGAGCTCATGACCAACACGGGCTCCTACCCGGATGCTGATCCCGATGCCATCCCGGAGCAGGCGACCTGGACCGACCCGGCGATCTCGGGCGGCGGGTACGGCCAGGCGCAACTGACCCACGCGTTGGGCCTTGGCCTGTGGCTGACGGATGCCCGGGTGAGTTCTGCGTTTGCCTACCTCGGATCGCCGATGGACGCACCGGTGGAACTCCACGATGCCGTGGCCTTCCGCTGCGATGGCGGTGCGGTGGGCGTGTTGTCGGGCGGCTCGTCGCACCTGGGCGCGAACGGCAACAAGCACGCACTCGAGGTCCGTGCGATCGGCTCCGAGGGTCAACTGCAGGTCGACCTTGAGCGCGAACTGGTGTACATCTTCAAGGACGGCAAGGAGCATCGCGCTGACGTAGTCGACGGCGACGGCCTCATCCATTGCAAGGGACCCATCGACGCGTTGCTCGCTGCTGCGCGCGGGGACTTCACGGCCAACTCGTCCCCTGGCGAGCTTGGCGCCAGAACGGTCGAGGCCCTTGATCTCGCCTACCGCAGTGCCCGGACCGGCAGCGCCGAGACCCGCGGCTAGTCCCGACCGCCTTGGGCGAACTTGTTGACAACGATCACCCCAATGGTATCGTTTCCAGTAACGATACACTGACTGCCTTCCGGAGGACCAATGCCGACGATCGAGCGCATCGAGACCATTGCGCTTCGCGTTCCCCTGACCCACATTTACAAGGGGAGCTACTACAAGATGCGGAACCGGTGCACGATCATCACCCGCATTCACACGTCGGATGGCATCGTCGGGCAGAGCTACAACGCGGATACCGACGAGGAGCAGCACGAGGTTCTCTCGATCATCCATGACGAACTCGCACCGCTCGTCACGGGACTGGACATCGCCCAGCCCGAGCTCATCTGGCACTCGATGATTCCCGCCACCCTCGACCAGTTGAGGGACCGCGCGATTCCCATGCAGGCGATCGCATGCGTCGACAGCGCGGTGTGGGACGCCATGGGCAAGCTCGCCGGTCTGCCGCTGTGGCAGCTGTGGGGCGGATACCGCGATCGCATTCCCGTCATCGCGATCGGCGGCTACTACGGGAGCAGCGAGGGCGATCTCGAGCGCGAACTGGAGTTCTTCTCCGGAGAGCACGGACTGGTCGGCATGAAGTTCAAGATCGGCGCTCGGCCCCCCGCAGAGGATGCCGCGCGACTGCGGTTCGCGAAGTCCCGCGTTCCCGACGACTTCCTGTTCGTCGTCGATGCGAACCAGGGCTACACGGTTCCCGAGGCGCTCGAGTTCCTTCGCCTCATCGAGGATGACGTTCCGCTGCGGTGGTTCGAGGAGCCGACCAGATGGCATGCGGACTGGCGCGGACTGCGCGATATCCGTATGCGCGGCAACGTAAACGTCGCCGCAGGCCAGAGCGAGATCAGCCGCGTCGGGATGCGCGAGATGATGCTCAACGGTGCGATCGACGTCTGCAACTATGACGCCTCATGGGGCGGCGGACCGACCGAGTGGCGTCGCGTGGCCGCGCTCGCCGCGAGCTTCGACATCCAACTCGGGCATCACGAGGAGGCGCAGGTCGCAGCGCCACTGCTGGCTTCCGTTCCGCACGGAACCTACGCCGAGGTCTTCTCGCCCAACCGCGACCCGATCTTCTGGAACCTGCTGGCCAATCGCGGTGACTTCGTCGACGGTCACCTGATCCTGCCGAAGACCCCCGGCTTCGGGTGGGAGCTCGACGAGGACTTCATCGCCAAGTACACCGTGGACGCGTAACACAAGCGTCACGTTGTGTAGCAAATTCTGGGCCCTCAGGTGCGCTAGCCTTTCCCGCATATCACTCTAGGGTTGGGATCCACATGGAGCAGTACGGCGCGGACGGACCGGTAACGATTCGCGACGTCGCCGAGAAGGCAGGGGTCGCGCTCTCCAGCGTCTCCCGCGTGCTCTCCGACCACCCCGATGTCTCCTCGAAGATGCGCAAGCGAGTCGAGGACGCGGCAACGGAACTGGGATACCAGCCCGACCTCCTTGCTCAGTCGTTGCGCAGCGGGTCGACCAGGACGGTCGGCCTCGTCATCCGCGATATCTCCAACCCGTTGTTCGCGGTCATCGCCCGCAGGTGCGAGCAGGAACTACGCGGTGCGGGCTACTCGGTCGTCCTCGTCAATTCGGACGGAGATGTGGAGACCGAGGCGCGCAACCTGTCCCTTCTGCGCCGCAGGCGAGTCGATGGACTGATCGCCTCGCTGGAGTCTGAAACTGCGGCGAGCACGCAGGAAGCGCTCCGCCGGTTCCCTGGACCTATCGTCCTTCTCGACCGTGACGTCGAGAACTTGAATGTCGGCGCAGTGCTGTGCGATCACTACTCGGGCTGCTACGCGGCGACTGCCGATCTCATCTCGCGGGGTCACCGGGGAATCAGCCTCATCACTGGATCGGTCGAGGTTCGCTCCACGCGCGAACGCCTTCGCGGCTACCGCGCCGCATTCCACGACGCCGGGCTAGAGCCCGATGAGTCACTGCTGTCGATCGGAAACTTCGGCGACGACTACGGCAAGGCCGAGGTGATTCGTCTTACCGCACGCAAGCCCGCGCCGACCGCGTTCCTCACCGGTGGCGTGCTGATCACCGCCGGTGCGCTTCGAGCACTTACCCAACTCGGGCGGACGCCCGGTGTCGACATCGCCCTGGTAGCACTTGACGAATGGCCGCTCTTCGACATCTCGGTGCCAAGCCTGGCGTCCGTGTCGCGTGATCCCAACGAGATGGGCACCACGGCTGCGCGTCTGCTGCTCGACATGCTCAATGGATCCGAGCCAACCGCGCTCACCGTGCCGACGATCTACACCCCGCGTGAGAGCCTCACGACAATCGGCACCAGGCCGCGCAAGCCCACGCCTGCGAAGGCCGGAGTCGGCAAGGCAAAGGCCAAGGCCGTAGTCGCGTAGCAAGGGCCGTCGTCAGCGGATGAGGAATCCGCCGTTGATGTCGAGAACCGCGCCGGTGATGAAGCCCGCGTGAGCCGAGCACAGGAACGCGACCACGTCGGCTACGTCCGCAGGCTGCCCGAGGCGGCCGACGGGAATCCGGTCCTTCAAATCCGCGATGTTCGCCACCATGTCCGTCGCGATCAGGCTCGGCGCGAGAGAGTTCGAGGTGATTCCAAAAGGCGCGTACTCGCTCGCGATCGACTTGGCGAGCGTCATGATCCCGCCCTTTGACGCACCGTAGGCCGCCATGGCCTTTGCGCCACCGGTGATACCGGCGCTCGATCCGATGGACAGGACTCGGCCGTAGCCCTGCTCGCGCATGAGCGGGAGCACCTCTCGCGCAACGAGAAACGCGCCGGTCAGGTTGACCGCGAGCGTCTGGTTCCACATCGCCAGGGAGGTCTTCTCCAAGGTCTCGACGTGGAACACACCCGCATTCAGGACGAGGATGCTCGGCGTGCCAGCCTCGGCGACCGACTGAGCCACCGCGCTCTTGACCGATTCCTCGCTGGTCACATCGAGTTGCAGGTTCACGCAGCCCGGAACGTCAGGAGCCGTGAGGTCGCCGACTGTCACGGTGGCGCCGAGATCACGGAGCGTCTCGGCGATCTGCCGGCCGATGCCGCGCGCTCCGCCGGTGATGATCGCGGACCGACCCTCAAAGCCTTCGAGTTCCATGGCAGGTGTTCCTTTCGGCGGTGGTGAGGTGATGTCAGTTGACGAGAACGGTTCGCATGGTGCGTCCGCCCCGCAGGTCGTCCAAGGCGGTGTTGGCATCGTCCATCGGGCGCACGTCCATGGTCAGGTGATCGGTCGTGAGAGTTCCCGCTTGGACGAGGCCGAGAACATCAACGATGTCCTGGCGGACGAAACCACGACTGCCCATGAGCGAGAGCTCGCGCCACACGAGCTCTCGACTCGCGAGGTCAAACGTGCCCAGGGACGTGCCGACCATGACGATCCGCGAGCGGAAGCCGGCGATGTCGATGGCGAACCGGTCCATGTCGGGGCTACCGACGCACTGCAGCACGACATCGACCTGAGCGTCGACAAGCTTCTTCACCGCTTCGGCTCCGACGCTCGACTGGATCACGACATCTGCCCCGAGTTGCTCGGCCAGCTCGAGCTTTGCCTCGCTGCGTCCGATCGCGATGACGCGCGCGCCCAGGTGCTTTCCGATCTGGACCGCGTTGCTTCCGATGCCACCGGGACCGATCACGGCAAGGGTCTCGCCAGGCTGGAGCTTCGCGATTCTCGTCAGGGCGTGAAACGGGGTGGCGAGGGCGTCGGTGGCGACCGCGACTGTGGCCGGGTCCAGCTCGGGCGCAACCGGCACCAAGGTGTTGAGCGGTCGAACGACGTAGTCCGCGAAGGCGCCATCGATGTCCACGCCCATGCGCAAGATGTCCGGGCCGAGGTTCTCGAATCCTGCCTGGTACCACGGCGAATCGGTCGGACCGGAGATGTAGTAGATGGCGACCTGCCTGCCGACCCACGCCGACTCGGCTGGATCTCCAACGGCGACGACTCGGCCGGCCGCCTCGTGGCCCGGCACGACCGGCAGCTTCTCTGCGCCGAAGCCGCCCTTCTGCAAGAAGACGTCCGACCCGCACACTCCGCATGCCTCGATGCGCACGAGCGCCTCGCCGGGGCCAGGCGCGGCCAGGTGCTGGGGCGTGCTCGTCAGAGGGGAGTCGACGGCGGGCAGCACGAATGCCCGGGCTGGCCTTCCGTCGGGGAGTTCCACAGCGAATACTCTAATGGTGGGCTAGGCTGACAGCAATCCTTTCCGGGAACCTTTCCAGTGGAGCGAACGTGAGTCGTGCAGTCGCGGTGATCCATCCGTACTGGAGTTTCTGGGAGTCGTCAGTACCGGGGGATTTCCGCGCCGAACGTCAGCTCCTGCTCGATCGGGTTGTCTCCGCTCTCCGGGCGGAGTTCACCGTCGTGGTGTCCGCCGTCGTCGGCAGTCCGGAGGAGGCGGCGCGCGCCGCAGAGCAATGCGCGGCCGCCGATGCCGTGGTGATGGTGTCGACTATGGCAGCCCCGCCCACCACGGCGATGGCATTGCTCGAGCGGCTGCCCGATAAGCCGGTCGTGGTGTGGGCACTTCACGAGGATCGGACACTTCCTGCGGACTTCTCCCACTCGGACATCACCACTCGAGGTGCGACCGTGGGCGGCCCGATGATCGTGAGCGCACTTGCCCGAGCGGGCCGACAGTGCGATGTGGCGATGACCAGCCTGGAGAGCCCCCAATCGGCCATTGCCGCGATCCGCTACGCGGCTGCCGCGGGGGCGATTCGAGGCGCAAAGGTCCTGCGGATCGGCAGTCCAATGCCCGGCTACTCCAGTGTCGTCGCCACGGACGACGAGCTTGCCGGCCTGGGGATCGAGAGCATCGTCGTTGACCCAGCCGAGCTGGCGGCGAGGAGCCTGGCTGTCACTGCTGACACGGTTGCCGACCTGCGTAGGCAGGTGGACGAGCAGTTCGACGTCGACGTCGAGGTGAGCCCGCTTGCGGTCGATCGAAGCCTCCGCATCGAGGCCGCGCTGACCACGCTCGTGCGCGAGACCGGTGCTACGGCAGGTGCGCTGAACTGCCATGTTCCCGAGCTCCGCTTCAGCACCGATGTCGGCGTGGCCCCCTGCCTGGCACTCGGCCGGCTGACGACGGCTGGTGTTCCGTGGACCTGCAGCGGCGACGTGGTCACCGCCATCGCGATGCTGACCGTGCAGAGCCTGGGTCTGCCAACCCTGTACCACGAGGTCGAGGCCGTCGACTACGAGACCGACGAGGTCGTCCTGGCCAATACGGGCGAGCACGACCTGCGCCTGTGTGGTTCCGCTAGACCGGTGCTCGCCCCGGACGCCTGGTACACCGACGATCCGCTGCCGAGCGCCTGCGCTCTCTACTCGATCCCGCAGTCGCCAGCCTCCCTCGTCGGATTTGCGCCGCTAGAGGGGCTCAGGTGGATCGTCGCCGAGGGTGGGTTCACCGGCTCGTCCTATCCACGGACGGGCACCCCGAACGCGGGCTTCCGCTTTGCCTCGGGTCACGTGTCGACGGCGTGGCCGCGCTGGCTGCAGTCGGGCGTCGTGCATCACTCCGCCGCCACAAACGCACTCGTCGGCGACGCGGTCGGGCGGATTGCCCACCATCTCGGCGGGCACGTCGTTCTCGTCTAATCGCAGTCTCGAGCCTAGGAGGGCAATCATGGAACGCACGAAGTCCGCAGTGGTCACCGGAGCTGCAAGTGGCATCGGTCGGGCGACCGCTCTGCGGCTTCATCGCGACGGAATCGACGTGCTCGCGGTTGATCGCGACGAGGCCAGGCTGGCCGACGAGGAACTCTCCGGGCTGCGCACCATCGCCGTGGATCTCAGCACCAGTGAGGGCCGTGACGCCGTGATCGCCGCCGAGCCCCGCCCCGACATGCTGGTGAACGCGGCCGGGCTCATTCGCCTCAAGCCGATCCTCGACTTCACGATCCAGGACATTCGCGATATCTACGCGGTCAATATCGAAGCCGTCTGGGACCTGTGCTCGCGGCTTGGGCGCGAGATGCCCTCAGGCAGCGCGATCGTCAACGTCAGTTCTGTGTCCGCGAAGGCGCCGGTGACCCCCGAGACTGCGGTGTACGCCTCGTCCAAGGCGGCGGTCGTGTCCATTACCAAGTCCTTCGCCTACGCGTTCGCGCCACGCAATGTCCGCGTGAACGCGATCCTGCCGGGGATCATGGATACCCCGATGCAGGACACGGTCCTCGAGCGGCTCGCCGAGATTCGCGGGATCACGGTCGAGTCCATCAGCAACGCGCGAATGGCCACTGTGCCGCTGGGCAGGGGAGCCCACCCTGACGAGTGCGCCGGAGTGATCGCCTTCCTGCTGTCCGACGAGGCCGGCTACATGACCGGGCAGGCGATCAACCAGACCGGCGGAATGGTGATGTTCTAGCAACCACTCCAAAGTGCTTGACATTGCCCTTCGGGTGGTTAAGCGTAGGACTGGAAAGGATTCCGGAATCGCATCCACGCGGTCGGGGAGGTGCAGCCACATGGGCAAGAAGGTCAGGGTCGGCGTCATCGGCGCCGGCAGTTGGACGATCTCCAGCCACCTGCCCAACCTGGCTAAGCACGATGATGTCGAGTTCGTGGCCGTGTCTCGAAAAGGCCCGGAGATGCTGCAGATGGTCCAAGATCGCTACGGGTTCGCCGTCGCGTCCGAGGACTACCGCGATGTTCTCGACGCGGGAGTCGATGTCTGCATCGTCGCCAGCCCAACGGCTCTCCACCATGAGCACGCCAAGGCCGCGCTCATGTCTGGCGCGCACGTCATGTGCGAGAAGGCCTTCACGGTCACACCTGAGGATGCCTGGGACCTGGTGGCGACAGCCAACCAGGCCGACCGGGAGTTGGTCGTCGCGTTCGGCTGGAACTATCAGCCGGTCGCTCAGGCCGCCAAGCGCTCGATGGATGAGCTCGGGCTTGGGACGATCGAGCAGTTGAGCGTCACGATGTCCTCGGTAACCCGAGAGCTCCTGTCCAATACCGGTGCTTATCCGGGGGCGGCGCCCGAGTCGATCCCGGAATCGCGGACCTGGACTGACGCTGCCGTCTCAGGAGGCGGGTACGGCCAGGCTCAGCTGTCCCATGCGCTGGGACTCGCACTGTGGTTGACGGGTCTTCGAGCTGAAGATGGCTTCGCGTTCATGAGCGCCCCGATGGACGCGCCGGTGGAGATGCACGACGCCATCACGCTTCGTTTCGAGGGGAATGCGATCGGAGTCGTGTCCGGAGGGTCGTCCCACCTCGGCGCCAGCCGCTACTCGCATGCTCTCGAGGTCCGCGTTATCGGGTCTGAAGGACAGCTCATGGTCGATACCGAGCGCGAGGCCTCATGGCACTTCTTCAAGGGCCAGGAGCGGATCGCCGACCTTCCCGCCGGATCCGGTGAGCAGAACTGCGTCGGCCCGATCGAGGCGATCCTCGCCGCAGGTCGTGGGACGCCGTTCGAGAACGCATCCCCCGGAGAGCTCGCTGCGCGGACAGTCGAAGCTCTCGACATTGCCTACCGGAGCGCACGGTCCGGCCGCCTCGAATCTCGTACCTAGCAGAAGTGAAATTCACAGGAAGAAGGACTGTCACATGAAGACCGATCTTGGCACCACGATCGAGTATGCCCCGAGCATCGGCCGACGCGTTCGGCTGGGCTCGTGGGACGACCAGCGAGTGTCGACCTACTCCAAGATCCAGGACGCTGTTGACGCGGGCGACTGGGAGTTCGCGGCCGAGCTGTCCGCGTACTTCGTCGACGAGGCCAGTGTCTGCTACGGCATCTACCGCCAGTGGATCCCCGACCTCCGGGCGTTCCTCAAGGGAGAACGGCATCTCGGCCGAGGACCTGAAGGACATCGATCGCTCGATCGTCGCCAAGCTGAACCTGCCGGACGGCAAGCCTTGGGATCCGTCCTGGCAGTGGCACCTGGTGCGCACGCAGGGCGAGTCGCTCGTCGAGGCCATTCATCATCACGAGGCTGCCCTCGCACACGAGCGGCTGGTGGAGTTGAAGGAGACGTGGCGTCGCTGTCATGACCGCGACGTCGACCACACCTACGGGTTGATGAGTGAGATCGTCGCGCGCCTTGGCGAGGCCGCCATCGGCCGTATGTGGGACAAGGTCGTCCTGCCGCTGTTCATCTGGCGCTATGAGAAGTTCAACATCGACAATCAGCCCTGGGCCGATGCTCTCGATACCTTGATGCTCGTGGCGTGTGAGGCGATGCGCGGCCATCTGGTTGGCCCGGAGCGCACAGGCGACTTTGAGCTCATCGAGACCGACGACCGCTACATCCTTCGGTTCGATCCGTGCGGTTCCGGGGGCCGAACGATCCGTGGCGACACCATCGAGGGAACGCCGCCTCGGATGGAAGCGCCGTACGGATGGTCGGTCTCCGAAGAACCGCATCCGTGGAATCACTACCAGACCGGGGTGTGCCACTACTGCACTCACTGCATCAGGCTCATGGAAGAACTGCCGATGGACCGTTTCGGATATCCGGTTCGTGTTGTCGATCCGCCACGGTACGGAGTTCCCGACGAGTCCGGCCAGCCGGTGAAGTGCCAGTGGCAGATGTTCAAGGATCCGACGACCGTTCCGGAGGAGTACTACGAGCGAGTGGGTCGAAAGAAGCCCGAGGTCTTCGGTTCGGTTGCGCTTGGATCACCGGCCCTCGGCGAGGTCACCGTGGCCATGCCGGGCTCCGGCTGAGAGGTTCCCGTTGGATAATTTGGTCCCGCGCGTGCCGTCGAATGTGACGGTATGGCCGCAGTTCTGCTGAGTTGCTTGACACGGCAAAGGGACCGCTTCATAGTAACGCTATGTTTCTGGAAAGGGTTCCAGAAACGCATCCAGAAAGGTCGGCCATGGATTCACTTAGAGCAAAAATGCTCGGAGTAGCCACAGTGGGCACCGCGTGTCTACTGGTGCTCACCGCATGCGGTAGTTCGAGTTCAAGCGAGTCGTCGTCCGCAGCTGAGGCGCCGGCGGCAAGCGAAGCCCCTGCGGCTTCGGAAGCACCGGCGGCAAGCGAGGCGCCAGCAGCGTCCGAAGAGGCAGTCGCCGAAGGGGCCGTTGTCCCCGGCAGTGGCGCGGGTCTGAAGATCGGCTACATCTCGCTCGGCGACAGCCTTCCGTTCGTGAAGATCGTGTCGGATGGCATCAAGGCCGCAGCCGAGACGGCGGGTGCCGAACTCGTGTTCTGCGACTCGCAGCTCGATGCGGCGAAGGCCCTCGACTGCGCGCGCACCTTCAAGACGCAGAACGTCGATGGAATCCTCAACTTCCAGCTGGACCAGAAGGCGGCGGCTCAGATCTGTGCGGCCGGACCGGATGTCCCAGTCATCGCCATCGACATCCACCAGGATCCGTGTGAGAAGGCCTTCATGGGCGCGAACAACTCCCTGGCAGGCGAGGTCGCGGGCGAGGCACTCGGAAACTTCTACAAGGAGAAGTTCAACTGCGAGTACGACGCCTTCGTCAAGGGTGAGCAGCCGGCTGCAGGCGAGGTCACGGCGCTGCGCGCCGACGGCGTCGTTACCGGCTTCGAGAAGGTTTGCGGCCCCATCCCGGCCGACAAGCTGCGTGCGGTCGACCTGGGCTCCACCACCGATGACGGTCGGGCGAAGTTCGCGGACACGCTGACCGCCCTCCAGGGACTGAAGAACATTGCTGTGTCCTCGATCAACGACGACACGGGTCTTGGCGTCATTGCTGCGGCGAAGGCCGCCAACCGCCTTGACGACATCTGGCTGATCAGCCAGGGCGCCGACCCGACATCATGGGAGAACATCCGGACCAACGACCACTGGGTCGGCGATTCGGCGTACTTCCCCGAGCGGTACGGCGAGATCGGTATTCCGGCGATGATCAAGTTGATCAACGGTGAGGATCCGGGCGACCTGCTCGTCAAGCACCAGTTGGTCAACCGGGCGAACATCGACCAGATCTACCCGCAGTAGGTTCACCAAGTATGAGCGCGGATGTCGAGATTCGACCGGGGGACGCTGTCTCCCTCAGGATGCAGGGCATCCGTAAGTCGTTCGGTGGTGTCGAGGTCCTCCATGGAGTGGACCTCGACGCCACCGGCGGCTCCATACTCGCCCTGCTCGGCGAGAACGGGGCAGGCAAGTCGACCCTGGTGAAGATCCTCGCCGGTGACTACACCGCCGACGACGGAACAATTGAGATTGACTCCGAGTCACACTCGTCGTTCAGCCCCGTGTCGGCACGTCGGCTCGGAATACGAATGATCAGCCAGGAATTCCAGGATGCCGGGACGCTGACGGTTGCCGAGAACATCAGCCTGGGTCGCTGGCCCAGCCGGGCCGGAGTGGTCAACTGGAACGCCGTTAAGAAGCGCGCGGAGGACGTTCTCGGTCCGATGGGAGTGTCCATCGACCCCGGGGCGATCGTTGGGAGCCTGCGCGTCGGCGAGCGGCAGGTCGTAGAGATTGCGCGCGCCCTCGCGGACCAGGCGCGAATTCTCGTGCTCGATGAGCCCACCGCGGCGCTCTCGCAGCAGGAAGTGCACAAGCTCTTCGACTGGGTGCGCAGACTGCGTGACCAGGGCGTCTGCATCATCTACATCACGCACCGACTCGATGAGGTTGCCGAACTATCCGATCGCGTACTCGTGCTCCGCAACGGCACTGTCGCACTCGACGCGGAGACGTCCTCGGTGAGTCGCCGCGAGCTGGTTCAGGCAATGGTCGGTCGCGACATCGGCAGCGTTCACCGTCCAGCGCCGGGCGATCCTGCACTTGTGGGCGAGGCGATGGTCGAGATGGAGGAGGTCTCCGTCAGCGATCAGGTCGTCGGCGTAACGATGTCCGTCCGTCGTGGCGAGGTCGTGTGCATCTACGGAAAGCTGGGCAGCGGAACGAGTCAGCTGGCGGACCTGTGCTTCGGCCTTCGCCAGCCGACATCCGGGGTGCTGCGCATTAATGGAAGCGACGCTCCGATGCCCGGCCCAGCGCAGGCGATTGCTCGCGGGGTCGGTTTCCTGCCGCCTGACCGCAAGCGCGAGGGCATCTTCATGATTCGGCCAGTTATCGAGAACCTTGCCGTCGCATCCTGGAAGCGACTTGCCTCCGGCGGGTTCATCATGAAGAAGGCCTCCGAGGAAGAGGCCTACGAGCGATGGGCGCCCGTGCTGAACGTCAAGGCCGACCGCCCCTCGGTGAACCCGATCAGCAGCCTGTCGGGTGGCAACCAGCAGAAGGTGCTGCTCGGAAGATGGCTCGAGCGCGGCTCCGATCCACTCGTGCTCGTCGAACCGACTCGTGGCGTCGACGTCGGCGCCCGCCAGGAGATCTACAGCACTCTGAGGCAGTTGGCAGCGGAGGGCAAGGCGATCCTCGTGGTCACGTCCGACTACGAGGAGGCCGTGCAAGTGGCCGACCGCGTGCTGGTGATGGCGCGCGGACAGATTGTCGATGAGTTCACCAATGACGACGTAACGACCGCGAATCTGATCGCGGCTTCGGGAGGATGAGCAATGAGCACGGTTGAGCCTGCACTCGCGAGTGGAGAGCCCGTAGTCGTCAAGAGGCGCCGACGAGCTCCGGAGACTGCTGCACTCGCAGTTGTGCTGCTGGTCCTCATCCTCTTCTTCTCGACGAGGTCAGAGTTCTTCTTCACCACCGACAACGCCGTGAACATCCTGTTCAGTGCCGCAGTGATCGGCATCGTGGCGGCGCCGGCGACCTTGCTCATGGTCGCTGGGCAGTTCGACCTCTCGGTCGGGTCAGCTGCCGCGCTCATCGGGGTCGTGATGGCCTGGGGCACCATGGAGTACGGGATCGTCCAAGGCATCTTCCTCAGCATCTTGGCCGGCCTGGCGATCGGCATTGTCAACGGAGTCTGCGTCACGGTATTCGGCATCAACGCCTTCATCACGACGCTGGCGATGCTCGCGATCCTGCGTGGATTGGCCCAGGTCCTTGCCGACGGCCAGACGCTGATCCTCCCGGGCTTCGACGGCCTCGGCAATGCGCGTCCGATCGGCGACATTCCGCTGCCAGTGTTCATCTTCTTCGCCGTCATGATCCTGATGGCCCTGGTCATGCGCTACACGGTCTACGGCCGAAGCATGTACGCGATCGGCGCGAATGCGGTCGCCGCACGACTTGCAGGAATCAAGACGCGCACGGCCATCTTCTTCGGCTTCATCCTGTCGTCCAGCGCGGTCGTGATCGCGGGCCTGATCCTGGTGTCCCAGCTTGGTGCAGCATCGCCCCAGGCAGCGACCGGGCTCGAGCTCACCGTCGTCACCGCGGTCATCCTCGGTGGCGCGAGCCTCTCCGGTGGCCGCGGCACGATTCTCGGAACCCTGCTCGGTGTCCTCATTCTCGGAGTGCTGAACAACGGCATGACGATCATGAACATCGACTCGTTCTGGCAGGGCGTGGCCAAGGGCGTGCTGCTCCTCGTTGCGGTCGGCTTCGACCAGCTCCGGTTGCGCGTCTCCGACAGGTAGTCCTCTGACGATGCTTGAGGCAAACCTCATCCACTCCGCATCGCTGGGAAGGCTCGTTCGCACGGGGTCGTGGGAGGAGCAGTCCCGGGGCACGTACACGCGCATTGTCACGGCACTCGACGCGCAGAATGCATCGGATGCGCACGACTTCGTCGCCTTCTTCCTGCAGGAGGCGAAGGTCATCTTCTCGATGTACACGCAGATTAACCCGGACCTCCGCGCCTTCTTGTCATCCAAGGGAGCCTCAGACGAGGAGGTCGCGCAGGTCGACCGGCGAGTAGTCGACCTGCTGCACCTTCCGGACGGGTCGCCCTTCGACCGGGAGTCCATGATGGCCGAGGTCGAGGCCCTGGCGGCGTCGAGTTCAGCGGCAATCGCGGCAGGCGAGTGGACCGCAGCCCGCGCGAGTGTGGACGCGATGCGTGAGGTGTGGCGGCAGGTGAAGGATCGCGACGGGGATCACTCCTATGGACTGATCGACGCGATTGTCGCTCAACTGGGTGAGGCCATCATTGGCGAGATGTGGGACTCGGTGATTCGACCTTTGTTCAACTGGCGCTACTCCAAGTTCGACGTGGCGTCGCAGCCCTGGGACGACAGTCTCGACCAGCTCATGATGGTCGCGTGCGAATCGATGCGGGCTCATCTCGTAGGGGTGGATCGCACCGGAGACTTCGAGCTGATCGAGGTGGATGACCGCTTCATTCTTCGATTCGACCCATGCGGATCGGGCGGGCGCATCGTGCGCGGAGACAGCATCGAGGGCACCGGCTCGCGGATGGAGGCTCCCTACAACTGGTCGGTCAGCCAGGAGCCGCATACCTGGAACCACGGGCAGGCGGGCATCTGCCACTACTGCACGCACTGCATCCGGCTGATGGAGGAGATGCCCATCGACAAGTTCGGCTACCCGCTGCGCGTCGTCGATCCGCCCGTCTACCCGGACAGGGACCCAGACAAACGGCAGTCCTGCCAGTGGCAGATGTTCAAGGACCCAACCTCGACTCCCGAGGAGTACTACACGCGCGTGGGCCGCACCAAGCCCTCGACCTTCGGTGCGGGGGACGTCAGGAGCGCGGATAACGAACCTTCGCCCTTCTTCGGCGGCGGATAGTGGTTCTGCAGGGCGGTCGGGTTCAGACCGTTCGCGGGCCGGTGGCGGCCGATCTGATCGGCCGCACGCTTATCCACGAGCATCTGCACATCGACCTGCGCCCGGTGCTGGCCGAGCACGGCTACAGCGGCGCTGCCGATGTCCCCTTCGAGGAGGTGGCCGCCGAGGCGCGTTGGAATCCCGGCATTCACGAGTTGAACTACGACCTCACCGACGGTGACCTCGTGCGCGAGGAGTTGGCTCTCGTCATTCCGCTCCACGTCAACTGCGTGGTCGATGCGACCCCGGCTGATCTCGGACGAAACCCCGCAGCGCTTCTGGATCTCTCCCAGCGCCTGGATCTGCACGTCGTCATGGGTGCGGGCTGGTACCTGGAGGCATCGCATCGGCGACACATCGACGGGTGGACGATCGACCAGCTGGTCCAGGGGATCGTCGACGAATGCAGCCACGGAGTCGGCGACACGGGGATTCGTCCGGGAATCATCGGAGAGATCGGCACGAACGATCCCGCCTCCGACTCGGAGATGACAGTTGTTCGCGCGGCCGCGTTGGCCGGCGACCACACCGGACGGCCAGTGTCCATTCACCTCCATCCGTGGGGGAGCGAGGGGCACGACGTGCTCGATGCCGCACTCAGCACGGGTATCGCAGTCGACCGGGTCCTGTTGAACCACATGACGACGGCCGTCACGGACATGGCGTATCTCCGATCGATCCTGGATCGAGGGGCCAACGTGGCGTTCGACCTTTTCGGGTTCGATCACAGCCTGCTGGGCGAAGGCCGCTACGCGCCTAGTGACTGGGATGTGGTCCGTGCCATGGCGTTGCTGGTCGACGAGGGGCACGTCGGCCAACTGTTCATGTCTCAGGACATCGGCGTCCGCACGCGCCTGCATCGCTACGGCGGATGGGGCTACGACCACCTCGCGAAGCACGTTGTCCCGCTCATGGCTCGCATGGGAATCGGCGAGGCAGACATCGAGGTGATCTTCGCGGCCAATCCGCGAAGGCTCCTGACCCTGGACGAATCGAAGTCATCGACTGCGGGAGGAACTCCATGAGGCGCGCACTGGTCACTGGCTCCGCTCGAGGAATCGGCGCAGCGATCGCAGCACGGCTCGCCGCCGCCGGGCACGAGGTCATCGGGGTGGACCAGACCGAGCACGCGGCGGACTACCTGGTCGCGACGATCCGGGCGGATCTCGCGGACGCCACGACGTGCGCACAGCTGTTCGCCGACCTTCCGCCGGTGGACATCCTGGTGAACAACGCGGCAGTGCTCGTAGACCGTCCGCTCGAGGAAACCTCGATCGAGGACATCGATCGGCTGCTGGCGATCAACCTCCGGGCGCCGATCCTCCTCGCGAAGGCCGCATTGCCGGGAATGGTCGAGCGGCACTGGGGTCGGGTCATCAATCTGTCCAGCGTCGGCGCGCGTACGGGTGGCTACGCCGCGTCGGGCGTGTACAACACCACGAAGGCGGGGCTGATCTCGTTCTCCAAGTACGTCGCTCGGCACTACGGGCCGATGGGCATCACCGCCAACGCGATCGCTCCCGGCGGGATCAGGACGGAGATGATGAAGCACCTAAGCGAGGATCAGTTCGAGGAGTACCGCGCCCTGATCCCCGTGGGATACCTAGGCTCGCCTCAAGATGTCGCGGAGGCCGCAGCGTTCCTTGTCTCCGACCAGGCCGCCTACATCAACGGCGTCACCTTGGACGTCAACGGCGGATGGGTGATGGCCTGAGCTACTGCGGCTGATCGGCGGGCGGAGACGCGGCCTTCTCGAACAACTCGATGGCGTAGCCGTCCGGATCAAGCAGGTAGATCGATCGAGCGCCGGCGTTGGGGCCAGCCGTGATGTCCACGCACGAATCCGAGCGCGCGTGATAGCCCATCGCGAATGCGTTCTCGACCAGTTCATCGATGTCGTCGACGTACAGGCACAGGTGTCCGGCTCCGAAGTCGCATGGTCGCGAGGCGGCAGTCATCGTCTCCAGCCCGTGGTACTCGAGCAACTCGACGTATCCGCCGCCCGGGATGTGGAGGTAGACGATGCGAATGTCTGTCAGCGGCAAGGCGAGGACGGTGCGCAGGTAGTCGGCACCGAGCACCCGCTCGAAGGCGACCTCGAGGCCGAGTGCGTCGCGATAGAACGGCAGGCTCACGTCCATGTCCTTGACCGTGATGCCTGCATGGAAGAAGCCGGTTACCTTTGCCACGAAGTACTCATTTCCTAGGTCGGTCGTGCTGGCAAACATCGATCAGTCGAGGTGCCAGACCTCGTCAGCGCGCTTGAGTTCGCCGTTCTCGTCGGTCAGCGTGACAATGACGTCCGTGAACCACTCGGCCCAGCGGGTGTTGTGCTCGGACTCGCCGACCTTCGCGAAGCAGGTCGCAGCATCGGGTGTGCACTCGACGTAGGCGATGATCTCGGTGCCACGGCGGAACAGGCTGTAGTTCGCCATTCCGGCATCCTTGATGACGTCGACCAGTTCGGGCCAGATCTCGTCATGACGCTTCTTGTACTCGGCTTCCTGGCCCTCGAAAATCGAGAAGGTAAAGCACACGCGTTCCATGACAACCTCCAAATCGTTGACGATCTCCAGCCAGCAACATAACCTAACTTCACGAGATTTGGAACCGATTCCAGCAACTCACCGTGGAGGTCACATGAAGAAGATCCGCTTGGGCGTCATCGGTGCCGGGAGCTGGTCTGTTGCCTCGCATCTGCCGAACCTCGCGAGCTATGGCGATGTCGAATTCGTCGCGGTCGCGCGCAAGGGCCCTGAGCTGCTGGCGAAGATCAAGGACGACTTCGGGTTCGCCATCGCTTCGGAGGACTATCGCGATGTGCTTGATGCGGGCGTGGACATCTGCGTCGTCGCGAGTCCGTCGGGCCTGCACCACGAGCACGCGAAGGCGGCCCTCGAGGCCGGAGTGCACGTCATGTGCGAGAAGCCGGTGACCATCGCTGTGGACCAGGCGTGGGATCTGGTTGACGCCGCCGCGCAGGCGCAGCGGGCGTTCATCGTGGCATTCGGCTGGAACTACCGACCTATGGTGGTTCAGGCACGGCGGCTCATGACCGAGATTGGGATTGGCGAGTTGGAGACGCTGAACATCCACATGTCGTCAGTGACCCGTGAGCTGCTGTCGAATACTGGCGCCTATCCGGATGCTGCGCCGGATGCCGTGCCGGAGCAGTCGACCTGGACCGATCCGCGGATCTCGGGCGGCGGCTACGGCCAGGCCCAGCTATCACACGCATTGGGCCTGGGGCTGTGGCTCACCGACGCGCGCGCGGCCGGTGGGTTCGCGCTCATGTCAGCGCCACTGGATGCCCCGGTAGAACTGCACGATGCAGTCTCGTACCGGTTCGATGGCGGGGCGATCGGAGTGCTGGCTGGTAGCTCCGCGCATCTTGGTGCCGGGGGCAACAAGCACGCACTCGAGGTGCGGGCAGTCGGCAGCGAAGGCCAGTTGCTGGTCGACGTCGAGCGCGAGGCACTGTGGCACTTCTCCAAGGGGAAGGAGACTCGGGTCGACCTGGTGCCGGGCGAAGGCGGATACGACTGCGTGGGGCCGATTGCAGCACTGGTCGCGGCCGGTCGCGGGGAGGCATTCGACAACAACTCACCCGGCGAGCTGGGCGCCCGGACCGTCGAGGCGTTGGACATCGCATACCGCAGCGCAGACAGTGGCGAGTACGTCCAGCGCTGAGCCCGTCCAGCGCTAGCCCCTCCCGTCGACCTTGAGGTTGACGTGGCTTTCAAGGCCTGAAACCCACGCCAACCTCAAGGTCGACGGGCTTAGTTGGGGCGCGGGGCGGTGCGGGCGAGGCGGGCGAGGCGGGTCATGCGGGGGCCTGGAAGGTCTGGGTGCGGGTCATGCCGGCGGCTCGGCCTTTGGCGGAGATGACCAGGGCCATCTTGCGGGAGGCTTCGTCGATCATCTCGTCGCCGAGCATGACGGCGCCCTTGGCTCCGCCTTGCTCGGAGGTGTAGTAGTCGTAGGCGTCCAAGATGAGCTCGGAGTGGTCGTAGTCGGACTGGGTGGGGGAGTAGACCTCGTTGGCGATGTCGACCTGCCCGGGGTGCAGGACCCATTTCCCGTCGAACCCCAGCGCGGCCGAGCGTCCGGCGACGCGCTGGTAGCCGTCGAGGTCCTTGATCGCCAGGTACGGGCCGTCGATGGCCTGCTTGTCGAACGCGCGGGCGGCCATGAGGATCCGCATGAGGATGTAGTGGTAGGCGTCGCCGGTGTCATACCCCGGCGGCTGCTCCCCCACCACCAGGGACTTCATGTTGATCGAGGCCATGAAGTCCGCCGGACCGAAGATGATCGTCTCCACCCGAGGGGACGCCTGGGCGATCGCGTCGACATTGATCAAACCCAGGGCGTTCTCGATCTGCGCCTCGATCCCGATCCGCCCCACCTCCAGGCCGATGGACTTCTCCAACTGCGTGAGAAGCAGGTCCAGCGCCACCACCTGATCGGCGGTCTGCACCTTGGGCAGCATGATGCAGTCCAGGTTCGCCCCCGCCCCCGTCACGACCTCGATCACGTCCGCGAACGTCCACGCCGTCGTCCAGTCATTCACCCGGACCGACCGGACCTTCCCCTCATACCCGCCCTCATTCAAAGCCGCCACGATGTTCCTGCGCGCCTCGGACTTCGCGATCGGGGCCACCGCATCCTCGATATCCATGAACACCTGATCGGTCCCCAGACCACGCGCCTTGTCCAGCATCTTCGGACTGGACCCCGGCACCGCAAGATTCGACCGACGCGACCGCAACATGGAGTTCCTCCGCTAGGATTGTGGAAACGATACCAGCAACGTTAGTGCACAACATCTGGTCGACACAGCGAGGGCGGAGACATCCATGCGAATCGCGGCAATCCCCGGCGACGGGATCGGCGTAGAGGTGCTGCCGGCCGCCGTCGATGTCATCGACGCGGCGCTGTCGGTAAGCGGCGATCGGATCGAGTGGACCTGGCTGGATTGGGGCTGCACCTACTTCGTCGAAAACGGGCGGATGATGCCGTCCGATGGCCTCGACGTGCTTGCCCAGCACGACGCGATCTTCCTCGGCGCCGTCGGCAGGCCTGATGTTCCCGATCACGAGTCGCTGTGGGGCCTGCTGATTCCCATCCGACGCGAGTTCGATCAGTACGTCAACCTGCGACCGATCAAGATCTTCGACGGACTGGTCCCGCGCGTGAGCCTGCCGCCGGGCAGGACCGTCGACCTGGTGATCGTCAGGGAGAACACCGAGGGCGAGTACTCCGACGTAGGCGGCCGATTCGCGCGTGGCACGGCGCGTGAATTCGCGGTGCAGGAGAACATCTTCACGCGAGTCGGAGTAGAGCGCATCGCGCGCTATGCATGCGAACTCGCGGCGACCCGGTCGCACTCGCTCACGTCCGCGACGAAGTCGAACGGCATCATTCACACGATGCCCTTCTGGGACGACGTGGTCGGCGAGGTTGTCTCGGCGTATCCCGACATCGCGTGCACGAGCGCGCTCGTCGATGCGCTAGCAGCGGATCTCGTGCTGCGCCCGTACGCGCACGACGTGATCGTCGCGTCGAATCTCTTCGGCGACATCCTGTCCGATATCGCGGCGGCAGTCGTCGGAAGCATCGGGATCGCACCGTCGGCCAACCTGAACCCCGAGCGACTGCATCCGTCAATGTTCGAGCCCGTTCACGGTTCGGCGCCGCTCATCGCGGGCCAGGGCATCGCCAACCCGATAGCTGCGGTCTGGTCCGGTGCCCTGATGCTCGAGCACCTCGGGCATTCCGATGCGGCCGACCTGGTCATGCGAGCGGTGGCGGAGTCCTTGGCCGATCCGGCAACGCGCACGGGGGATCTTGATGGCACGGCGACCACCGCGCAGGTCCGTGACTTCCTTGTCTCCACGGTCGCCTCGCACACCTGACCCGACCCAATCCGCGAGTCATCTACACAAATCGAGAATTGCCACCGCATACCCGGCTAGGGTCGGGTGGTGAGCCCAGCCGTACACGCCCCAGTCACGGTGGTGCGTGACCGGCCCACCTTGGTCAGCTACTCATCCATGGCCGCCTGGTCGTGGTTCGTCTACGGGCTCGGGGCCGTCCTGGTGTTCCTGCGCGATGAGCAGGACAGCCCGGCCTGGGTCCAGGGGTTCCACGGGACGACCCTGGCGGCCGGCGGAGTCGTAGGGGCGTTGCTCGCTCCGACGCTGGTTCAGCGATTCGGTCGCGGTCATGTCATGCGAGCCGGGGTGCTCGGCGCGGCGTTGTGCATCCTCCTCTTTCTCGCCCCGGTCCCTGTCCCGGTGTGGACGCTGACCGCCGTCTTCTTCGCGACCTTGTTCGGGAACCTCATCGTCGTGTGCGTCAATGCGTTCCTCGCCACCCACCAGGGGCCGGCCGCCCCCGCCGCGTTCACGGAGAGCACTGGTTTGGCCGCGCTCATGGGACTGCTCGCGCCACTCGCGATCGGCCTAGCGGCGTCGACCGTCCTCGGCTGGCGGGCCGGCATGGTGATCGGGGTCGTCGCATTCGTCTTGATCGAGGTGGCTCGTGGCAGGCGCCTGGCTGTCTACGGAGAGGCAGGCCAGGTTCCGTCGCGACATGCCTCGGGCCCGTTGCCACCGCTTACCTATTGGGCGCTTCTCGCAGGTACGGCGTACATAGGCGCCGAGTTCTCGATCTCGTTGTGGGGCGCAACCCTCATTCAAGAACGCACCGGGATGAGCGATGCGGCCTCAGCCGCAGGCCTCGGGGCATTCCTGGGTGGAGTCTTCGTCGGACGCGCATTCGGGTCAAGCCTTGCGCGACGAATCTCGTCGGAGCGACTACTTCGGACGTCGTTGATGGCCGGCCTGCTCGTCTTCTTCGCGATGTGGCTGTCGACTGAAACTTGGATGATCCTCGTCGCCTTCTTCGCGACCGGCATCGCTCTGTCGCTCAGTTGGCCGCTGAGCATGTCGCGGATCATCAGGGCTGCGGGCGGCCGACCCGACCGCGCCTCGAGTCTGGCACTCGCGTTCACTACCGCCGCCATTGGGATTGCGCCATTCGTCCTCGGAGGACTCGCCGAGTCCATGCCCGTGCATCAGGCGTTCCTTCTGGTTCCCGCGCTGATCGGGGTTTCGCTGCTTCTTGTCGTCCTGCGGCCGGTTCCAGAGGACGCCGTGGCCGTCGAGGCTACGCAGGCTCGCTGAGCTCGAGGTCGTCTGCAGCATTGCGATTTGTGCGCGCGTTGCGCAGGCCGTCGACCGTCATGATCGACAGGGAGATCCACACCAGCAGGAATCCGATCCACCTGCTCGTGGACATCTGCTCGCCGAAGACGAAGACCCCGAGCAGGAAGAGCATCACCGGGCACAGGTACTGCATGAGGCCGAGCGTCGACAGCGGAATCCGCGTTGCGGCCCCGGTGAAGGCCAGCAACGGCAGCGCAGTGACCGGTCCCAGGCCGATCAAGAGGATCAGTGTCAGCGGGGAGTGGTCGATCACCGACGACGTCGTCGCGACCGATACCCCGACGAGAGCCAACACTGCTGCTGGCGCGAGGATCGCCGTCTCGATGGTCAGCGACTGGACCGCGCCGACACCCAGTTGCTTCTTCACCAGCCCGTACACCGCGAATGTGCCGGCGAGCAGCAGGCTGATCCACGGCGGCCGGCCGTAGCTCACCGTCAGGACGAGCACCGCAAGCGCGGCCACACCGACTGCGACCCACTGCCCGATGCGCAGTCGCTCTCGAAGGACCACGACGCCGAGGGCGACGGAGAACAGCGGATTGATGAAGTACCCGAGCGAGGCTTCGACGAGCTGGTTGCTCTCGATCGCGTACATGTAGACGCTCCAGTTCACCCCCAGGAGAACTGCCGCGACGGACAGCATCGCCAGGTTCCGGGCTGAACGCGCTGTACTGATGGTGCGCTTCCAGGTGCGGGTGACCGTGGTCAGCAGGAGGAGAAAGCCCGTCGCCCAGATGATCCGATTCGCGACGAGGTCGAGCGCAGAGACGTCGTCGTTGAACAGGTGGTAGTAGAGCGGCAGCAATCCCCAGAAGCCGTACGCGAACAGGCCGAGCGCCGCACCAATCCCGGCCTGGGACTGCGGCAGGCGGATGCGAAGCGTCAGGACACGTTCCAGGTGTCGCTGCCCGTGAGCAGCGACTGCAGATCTCCAGCACCCTCGCGCGCGGAGACCTCGGCGACCTGCTCGCGGACGAGTCGGTCGTAGGACGGACGCTCGATGTCTCGGAACACGCCGATCGGGGTGTTCATCAGGGTGCGTGGGTTCGCCAGGCGCGACAGCGCGAAGGCCAGGCCCGGATCCTTGGCGTGTGCGTCGTGTCGAATGATCGCGTCCTCGCCGACCTCGGCAACCTCGGCAACGGTGATGTGGCCGTCTGGCCTGCGTATGACGCCCTTCTCGTTGTCGCGACCGAAGCGGATCGGCTCCCCGTGCTGCAGCCGGATCATGACGTCGTCGCGGGTGTCGCTGTCCTTCAGCGGCTCGAAGGCGCCGTCATTGAAGATGTTGCAGTTCTGGTAGATCTCGATGAGCGCGGTGCCCTCATGCGAGGCGGCCTGGCGCAGGACCTCGGTCAAGTGCTTGCGGTCCGAGTCGATGGTGCGGGCGACGAATGTCGCCTCGGCGCCCAGCGCGAGGGACACCGGATTGAACGAGTAGTCCAGTGATCCCTGCGGGGTCGACTTCGTGATCTTGCCCTGCTCGGAGGTGGGGGAGTACTGGCCCTTGGTCAGGCCGTAGATCCGGTTGTTGAACATCAGGATCTTGAGGTTGACGTTGCGGCGCAGCGCATGAATGAGGTGGTTGCCGCCGATAGACAGCGAGTCGCCGTCTCCGGTGATGACCCACACCGACAGGTCAGGGCGAGTGACGGCGAGGCCGGTGGCGATGGCCGGCGCGCGACCGTGGATCGAGTGCATGCCGTACGTGTTCATGTAGTACGGGAAGCGTGACGAGCAGCCGATGCCGGAGACGAACACGATGTTCTCGCGCTTCAGTCCGAGCTCGGGAAGGAAGCTCTGTACGGCGGAGAGGATCGCGTAGTCACCGCACCCGGGGCACCAGCGGACCTCCTGGTCGGACTTGAAGTCCTTGGCGCTCTGCGGACCGTCGGCCTTGGGGACCAGGGTCAAAGACGGCAGGGACGTAAGCAGATCGGTCATGTCAGCCTCACAGGCTTTCGAGTGCAGTGGAGATGGCGGCCACCAGTTCGGTGGACTTGAATGGCATGCCCCGTACTTGATTGATTCCTTCGATGTCCACGAGGTATTTCGCGCGCAGCAGCATCGTGAGCTGGCCGAGGTTCATCTCCGGGACGATCACCTTGTCGTAGGAGTGCAGCACCTCGCCGAGGTTCCTCGGGAAGGGGTTGAGGTGGCGCAGATGTGCCTGGGCCACCTTGGCGCCGGTGCGCCGGGTGATCTCGCATGCGGCGCCGATCGGACCGTAGGTGGAACCCCACCCGAGCACGAGAACACGAGCGTCACCGTCGGGGTCGTCGACCTCCATCAGCGGGAGCGAGTCGGCGATGCCGTCGATCTTCGCCTGGCGCAGTCGCACCATGCGGTCGTGGTTCTCCGGGTCGTAGGAGATGGCACCTGGCCCGTCGGACTTCTCCAGGCCGCCGATGCGGTGCTCGAGCCCGGCCGTTCCCGGCACTGCCCACGCACGCGCGAGAGTCTCCGGATCGCGAAGATAGGGCCAGAACTCCTCGGTTCCGTCGGCCGCCGTGTGGTTGGGGGCGGTGGCGAAGTTCGGGTTGATACTCGGCAGCGCCGACGCGTCGGGCACGAGCCAGGGCTCGGACCCGTTGGCGATGTAGCCGTCGGAGAGGATGAAGACCGGCGTGCGGTACTCGATCGCGATCCGCGCCGCCTCGATGGCCGCCCAGAAGCAGTCCGACGGCGACTGCGGAGCGATGATCGGCACGGGTGACTCGCCGTTACGACCGAACATCGCCTGCAGCAGGTCCGACTGCTCGGTCTTCGTCGGCAGTCCGGTCGACGGTCCGCCTCGCTGCACGTCGACGATCAGGAGCGGCAGTTCCAGCGAGACCGCCAGGCCGATGGCCTCGGACTTGAGGGCAACGCCGGGACCCGATGTCGTCGTCAGGCCGAGCGCACCGCCGTAGGAAGCGCCGACTGCCGCAGCGATGCCGGCAATCTCGTCCTCGGCCTGGAAGGTCACGACGCCGAACTTCTTCTGCTTGCTGAGCTCGTGGAGGATGTCGGAAGCGGGAGTGATCGGGTAGCTGCCCAAGAACAACGGCATGCCGGACAACTCGCCAGCCGCGACCAATCCGTACGCGAGCGCAGGGTTGCCGGAGATGTTCCGGTACGTGCCCGCGGCCATTTTCGCCGGCGCGACCTCGTACTGCACCGAGAACGACTCCGTGGTCTCACCGAACGACCAACCCGCCTCGAACGCGGCCAGGTTGGCGGCCAGAATCGCGGGCTTGGACCCGAACTTCTTCTCCAGGAACGCACGGGTGCCCTCGGCGCCGCGTGAGTACAGCCACGACAGCAGACCCAGCGCGTACATGTTCTTCGAGCGCTCTGCGTCCTTCTTGCTCAGCTCGAAGCCCTTCAGTGCCTCGACGGTCTGCGAGGTGAGGGCGATCGCATGCACGTTGTAGGCGTCAAGGGAGCCGTCCTCGAGCGGGTTGACCGCGAAGCCGACCTTCTCCCAGGCGCGCTTGGTGAACTCGTCGGTATTGACGATCAGGTCCGCGCCGCGAGGCAGGTCCTTGATGTTCGCCTTCAGCGCGGCGGGGTTCATCGCGACCAGCACGTTGGGGGCATCGCCCGGAGTGGTGATCTCGTGATCGGCAAACGCCAGTTGGTAGCCCGATACGCCGTTCACGGTGCCCGCTGGTGCGCGGATCTCGGCGGGGAAGTCGGGCAGGGTCACCAGGTCGTTGCCCAGTCCCGCGGTCTCGGAGGTGAACCGGTCGCCGGTCAACTGCATGCCATCGCCAGAGTCCCCGGCGAAGCGAATGACGACCCTATTCAGTTGGACGAGCTGCTTGGGCACGGTCTCCCCTTGGTCCGGGATGTCTCGGAGTCTGGTCGGCGCTCCCGCGCCGCGAACCGCTATATGCGGCCCGCACCATTGTGCTCCTGATTTGGCGGTTCCGCCGCGTTGAGGGTGCAGTGTGTCCTAAGTAACTTTGGTCACGATCCGGTTACAGATACGGCGCGTAGGCTCGGCCGCATGCTCCCGGTCAGCCCAGCGGCACGCCCAGCGACCGTCCAGGCGTTTCGCCTCGCGGGCGACCCGGAGGTCCGGGTAGTGCTGGCGAACGTCGGACTGGCGTGCTGCTCGATGGAGGTCGAGGCCGCAATCCGGACAGGGCTGCTCGTGGCGGAGGGCGCCAGCAACGATGCTGCGTCGTCGACGATCCTCCTGGTCTCCGGGACTGTGACCGACGCGCTCGCCCCGGCCGTGGTCCGCATCCACGAGGACCTGGGCTCCTCGGCCCGCATCGTCGCGTTCGGCGCCTGCGCGAGCACCGGCGGCCCGTACTGGGATGCACCCACGGTCACCAAGGGGATCGACCAGTTGCTTGACGTCTCGACGTACGTCCCGGGCTGCCCCCCGCGTCCGGACGCCCTCGTCGCTGCTCTGTCGGCGATGACGCGGGAGGACAGGGCGTGATCGACATCGACAGGGGCGACTGGCTCGCAGAGTGGACGACGCGCCACGCGACGGGCTTTGTTTATCTCGACTTCCTCACCGGAGTCGACCGCGTGACGAGCACCGAGGTCGTCGCCCACGTGCTCAACCCCGACTCCGGGGAGCGGGTCCTGGCCCGGGCCGTCGTCCCGTCCGACGATCCGCTGATCGACAGTCTCAGCACGCTATATATAGGTGCCTCCTGGCACGAGCGCGAGACGTCCGAGATGTTCGGCCTGACCTTTGTCGGTCTTCGCGATGACCGGCCCTTGCTCCTGCGCACGACTCTCGGCAGGCCGCCGTTACGCCACGATGCCGTGCTCGCCGCCCGCGTCGCAGTCGACTGGCCTGGAACGGCGGAACCCGGGGGCAGCCCGGCGCGCCGCAGGCAACGTCCCGCCGGGGTGCCTGACGAATGGCTGGACTCATGAGCGAGGAATCGAGCCCGCCGGTGCGAGGTGTGATCGGGCTCATCGCGTCCGCGTGCACGTCGTGCATGCTCTGCGTGCGCGAATGTCCCACCTGGTGCATAACCCTCGACAGCCACACGGTGGAGGTCACCGAAGAGGGCGCTCGCCGGCCGCGCACCGTCAACGTTCTCGATGAGTTCTCCATCGACTACGGCCTGTGCATGTATTGCGGGATCTGCGTCGACGTGTGCCCGTTCGACGCCCTTGCCTGGAGTCCGCAGTTCGACTACAGCGCGGTCCAGCGAGCCGAGCTGGTCCAGTCGATGAGCCGTCTGGAGCAGTGGCTCCCGTAACCCAGTCCCGCGACCTTGAGGTTCCGCCCATTTCGGGGACCGAAATGTGGGCGGAACCTCAAGGTCGACGGACGACAGTTAGCGGTAGTTGTCGAACTGCACCGCGAAGTCGAGGTCGGCGCCCTTCACGAGCGCCTGCACTGCCTGAAGGTCGTCGCGGCTCTTGCTCGTGACGCGGAGCTCCTCGCCCATCACCTGAGTCTTGACGGTCTTGGGGCCCTCGTCGCGGATGAGCTTGCCGATCTTCTTCGCCTGCTCCTGGCTGATACCGGCCTTGAACGTGCCGGTGATCTTGTATTCCTTGCCCGACGAGCGGGGATCCTCGGCCTCGAACGACTTCAGGCTCAGGCCGCGCTTGATGATCTTCTCCTGGAACACGTCGAGCGCGGCCTTCGCGCGCTCCTCGGTGCCCGAGGTGATCTCGACCCCGAGCTCGCCCTTCCACTCGATCGTCGTGCCGGTGTTCTTGAAGTCGAAGCGCTGCGCGAGCTCCTTGGCTGCCTGGTTCAGCGCGTTGTCTGCCTCCTGCCGGTCAACCTTGGAGACGATGTCGAAACTGCTGTCAGCCATGTGTCCTCCTCGCGAGCGATGCATTCATGCGTGCGCACATTCTGTCAGGCACCGTTCACGTTGGTGGCTCGCGCCGGACGGCCAGCGGAATGGACGGGTGTGGCGAGTCGATCTCGCGGGCGAGGCGATGGCCGTCGAACACCGCCTCGGAGATCCACCGAGGCGATGACGCATCCCCGATCAGGTGGACCGCGTCGATTCCGGCTGCCGCGAGCGCCGCCGGGTCGGCGGTGAGCCCCTGATACAGGTCGTCATCAACGACCTGATGCGTGACCAGGACCACGTCGTCGCACTCCGTCTCGTACGCGTCGCCGAACTGGTCGACGCCGCTCACGCGTCCGCTGCTCCACTCGTGCAACGTCACGGCAGTGGTCATCGCGATCCCGCGGTCGTGCAGGTGCTGGCGCAGCATCTTTCCTTCGAGGGTCCCGTCAGACATTGGCGACACGACCTGGTGCGGGGTAATGAGGTGCACACCGAACCCCTCGTCCGCGAGCAGTTCGCTGATGCCCGGCGCGACGTAGTAGCCGTCGCAGTCGTAGACGACGACCGAACGCCCCGTCGGCCGCGAGCCCGCCATGATCGATTCGGGCGTGAGGAAGGTCCGCGCCGCGGACAGGGGCTCGGTCCGTCCGGGCTGGGTTCCGTCGCCAGACCAGTGGCTGCCGGTCGCGATGACCACGATCGCCGCCCCGTAGTCCAGGACGTCGTCGGTCGTCAGCCGGCGTCCGGTGATCAGCTCGACATTGGGCAGTGCGGCCAGCTGTGTTGCGCGCCAGTCGGTTACGCGGCCCCACTCTCCTAGCGTCGGCAGTCGCCGAGTCCACGTGAGCCGGCCGCCGATCTCGGTGCCGGACTCGACCAGGTGAACGGCCTCGAAGCCGCGCCGGCCAAGAACGAGTGCGCACTCCATGCCCGCGGGACCGGCACCCACGACGAGCACGGCGCGGTCCGGGTCGATCGCGGGCGGGAACTGCTCGGGATGCCAGCCGCGCCTGAACTCCTCGCCAGCCGTGGCGTTCTGGATGCAGCCGATCTGGCCGAAGCCCTCCTCGCGCAGGATGCATACGTTCGCGCCGGTGCACTCCCTGATGTCGGACAGCCGTCCGGTCGCGATCTTCTGCGGGATGAACGGGTCGGCGATTGCCGGCCGCGCGGCACCGATGAGGTCGAACGCTCCGGAGCGGATGACCTGGGCCATCTGGTCGGGATTCGTGTAACGGCCGACACCGACGATGGGCTTCATCGTGGCCTCGCGCACTCTGCTGGACCACGGCAGCTGGTGACCCTCGGCGTAGTAGCGCGAGGTTCCCGAGTCCTCCGGCCACGATCCGACGATGACGTCGAACAGGTCGACGAGCGGATCGGCCATGGCGACGAACTCGAGCATGTCGTCCAGGTGGATGCCGGGAACACCGTCACGGCCGTCAATGCAGATTCGGGTGGCGATCGCGCAGTCTTCCCCGATCGCCGCACGGACGCGGTCGAGAGTCTCGAGGTGAAAGCGTGCACGGTTGCCGAGCGTCCCCCCGTACGCATCGGTTCGCTGGTTCATGGCAGTCGACAGGAACTGGGTGAGCAGGTAGCCATGAGCGCCGTAGACGTAGACGATGTCGAATCCGACATCGCGCGCATGGCGTGCCGCAGTGACGAAGTCCTGCTGAACCCGCTCGATGTCGTCGAGCGTCATCGAGCGGGGGACCGAGCCCCACTTCGCGGACGAGCCCGACTGACTCGGCGCGATCCGGGGCATTCGGGCGAGGACGTTGTTGCTGGTCGCGCCGCCGTGGAACAACTCGACGCCCGCCAATGCACCATGCCCATGGACGGCGTCAACGGTCGCTCGCAGGGCCTGTGCATCGCGGAGGTCGCGAAGGTCGGCAGCGATATAGGGAGCTTCCTCGGTGTCGGCCGACACGGGGGAGTACTCGACGCAGACGCCTCCCCAGCCGCCTTCAGCCTTGATCGCGCGGAACGCTGCCTGGGCTTGCGGTCGCCGCGAGCCGAACCCTGACGCGTGCGGGACCTGGTAGAACCGGTTGGGCAGGACCTTCGGACCGATGGGCACTGGTTCGAAGAGGATCGCGTGCCGTGGATCCATTCTCGAGTCGTGCGTCACGACGCCATTCTGTCGGTCGAATCGTCGTGTGTATCCTTCTCGATGCACCATGGCGGGTTGCCCGAGTGGCCAATGGGAGCGGACTGTAAATCCGCCGGCTTAGCCTTCGAAGGTTCGAATCCTTCACCCGCCACGCGTGGCGTGGGGCCGCTCCCGACGGGACGGCCCCACCACGCATTTTCGGCCCGGCCCGAGCCGAGTCGCTGCTTGGCTAGGCGTCGAGCGGGAAGCGCACCCCGGTCAGGTTCTCGCTGACCGTCCACAGTCGGCGTGCATCGGCATCGTTCAACGCAGCCTTGGATCGTCCGACGAGGACGGGATACCCGTGCTGCTCGAAGGGTCCGCTCGGCCCCACGTATGCGCCTCCCGGCAGTTCGGGAAACGTCGCGGCGAACAAGGAGGGCAGCGCGCCCATCTCCGCGGACTGAGCGAGTACCCGGTTGCCGAGGCTGGTGACCCGTTCCATCCAGCCGCGGTTCCGCATGCGTGGCCCGCCCGATTGCAGGTTGGTCGCGGCGTAGCCGGGGTGGGCTGCCGCCGCGAGGGTCGCGATTCCGGTGAGGTCGAGACGTCGCTGGAGTTCCCGGGTGAACAGCAGGTTGGCCAGCTTGCTCTGCGCATACGCACCCCATGCGGAGTAGCGCCGTGTCGACATGAGGTCGTCGAAGTGAATCCGGCCCATCCGGTGCGCCTGCGAAGAGATCGTCACGACGCGAGAGCGGGGACGAGCGACCAGCGCGGGAAGCAGCAGCGCGGTGAGCGCGAAGTGGCCAAGGTGGTTCGTGGCCAGTTGCGCCTCGAAGCCGTCCGGAGTGGTCCGAAATGGCGTCGCCATGATCCCGGCGTTATTGATCAGGAGGTCGAGGCCCTCAGGATGAGAGCTCGACCATGCGTCGGCGAACGCGCGCACCGAGGCAAGCTCGGCTAGGTCCAGCCGCGCGACCAGGACCCGGGCGCCGGGTTCCCAGGCTTGGATCTGCGCCGCGGCCGCCGCACCGCGAGCCTCGTCGCGCACGGCGAGCGTCACGTCCGCCCCGTGACCGGCGAGCTGCCTTGCCGCCTGCAGCCCGATTCCGGAGTTGGCACCGGTGACGACGGCGCACCGACCGGTGAGGTCGGGCATATCCCGCGCCGTCCATTTGTCGGTCATGAGGCCAGTCAACCGCTATTTGCCGCTCCCGCCGAGCGGCGGGACTCGATTTCCCGTCGCTCGGGGCGCTTGTGTACGCTTACGGGGCTTTAGGCCCCTTTAGCTCAGACGGCAGAGCGTCTCCATGGTAAGGAGAAGGTCTACGGTTCGATTCCGTAAAGGGGCTCGATGAGGTGCAGTTCGCCTCATTGCGGCGGGGTAGCTCAGTTGGTAGAGCAAGCGGCTCATAATCGCTGTGTCGCCGGTTCAAGTCCGGCCTCCGCTACTTAGGCCGGTTCGACCAGCATCACCAACACGCTCGGCAAGCGCTTGTCGAGATCATCAGAAAGAGGAAGACCAGTGGGTAAGGCTACCGACGTTCGCCCGAAGATCACGATGGCATGCGAGGACTGCAAGCACCGCAACTACATCACCAAGAAGAACCGCCGCAACGATCCTGATCGCCTTGAGGCCAAGAAGTTCTGCCCGAACTGCAACAAGCACACGAACCACAAGGAAACCCGCTAGTCGCTCGGGTACGGCAGACTGACCGCATGGCCCTCAACCCGGACTTCGTTGGTCGGGTCTATCCGCCTAGCGCTCCTTACGTCGTGGGGCGCGAGAAGGTCCGGGAGTTCGCGACCGCAATCGGTGACCTCAATCCTGCCTATCACGACGTCAAGTCGGCGCGTGCGCTCGGCTATTCCGATCTGGTCGTCCCGCCGACGTTCGCGATCATCTTGTCGATGCGCGCCAGTTCGGCAGTCATTCACGACCCCGAACTGGGGCTCGACTACTCACGTGTCGTGCACGGTGAGCAGCGCTTTTCTTACGCCCGGCCGATCGTTGCTGGCGACGAACTGAACGTCACGACCACGATCGAGTCGATCCGCTTCGCCGCGGGCAACGACATGATCACCACGCGCGGCGACATCGCGACGATCGACGGCGAGCACGTCGCGACAACGCACTCGCTCATCGTCTCGCGCGGGCCCGAAGCGGGCGCCGAATGAGCATCAGCTGGAACGACATCGAGGTCGGCGCGGAGTTGCCTAGCCAGACATTCCCCATCCAGCGTGCGGACCTCGTGCGCTACGCAGGGGCGTCCCTGGACTTCAATCCCATCCACTGGAACCAGCGCGTGGCAACGTCGGTCGGCCTCCCCGACGTGATTGCTCACGGCATGCTGACGATGGCAACCGCTGTTCGCGTCGTTACAGACTGGACCAAAGACCCCGGCTCGGTCGTGCAGTACGGCGTCCGGTTCACCCGCCCCGTGGTGGTTCCCGACGACGAGGTCGGCGCCACTCTCGAGGTGAGCGGCAAGGTCACCGCGAAGAATGACGACGGCACCGTGCTCGTGACTCTCACGGCGACCAGTGAGGGCGCAACGGTCCTCGGCAAGGCACAGGCAGTCGTCCGCCTGCCCGCATGAGCGACGGCGCGAACGTCCCCGCTGAAGTGGTGGAGCTCGCTGACGAGCGCACTGCAGCGCGGGCCGTCCGGGACTTCACCGAGGCCGACCGCCTGCGCGATCGGATCAGCGCACTGGGGTTCGTCGTGACCGACGCCCCGGGTGGCTACCAACTGAGCGCCCGCCCCCCGTTCGACGTGTTCGCCACGACAGCCGACCTTGTGGCGGCCGAACTCGTCCTGCCTTCGGCCCGGTGCACTGTCTCACTCATCGTGGATGGCTGGCCCGACGACGTTGTCGCGTGCATCCAAGCGCTGCTCGCGTACGCACCCGGGGATATCGTGATCGTCGGCCTTGATTGCGGAGACGTCGACGGAGCGGGGCTGGCGCTCCACGAACTGTCCGCCCAGAATCCCGATCGCGTGATCGACCTGCACGTGGCCGGTGACCTGGCCAAGGTCGGCTGGTCCACTGCAGTCAACGCGCTAGTCGCCGTGAGTCGCTCGGATGTCGTCGCGGTGCTGGACATGTCGACGGTGCTCGACGGTGATGCGATCACACCAATCCTCGCCCAGTTCGATGATCAGTCGGTGGTGGCGTCCGGTTGGCGCGGGGTGAACGCGAACCTCGCGAACGAGTGGCGGTCATTCGACGACGCGCCGTCGGGCGAGGTCGATGCGATCCTTGGCTACTTGTTGGTCGTTCGGCGAGATGCCGCGCTCGCGGCTCCGGCTCACCCGAAGGCGCGGTTCTACCGCAACGCCGACATCGAGTGGTCCCTTGCGCTGCGAGCCGAGGGTGGTCGGCTCGTCGTTCCGCCCGGGCAGTTGCCGGTGCATCAGGAGCGCCATCACAGCTATCACGACAGCGACCCGGAGTTGCGCGACCGCGAGTCCAGGCGCACATACGACCGGCTCCTGCATCGCTTCCGGTCGCGGCCGGAGATCCTCAGCCCGCGAACCCCCGGCCCCTAGGGTTGCGTCGTGGCCTCACCCGCGAACCTCGCCGAGCGCACGACGCTTCGGGTCGGCGGGCCGGCTGATGCCTGGCTTGCTGCGTCGTCGGTCGCGGAGATCGTCGAGGCGGTTCGCGAGTGCGACGACTCCTCGACACCGGTCCTCCTGCTCGGCGGCGGCAGCAACCTGGTCGTCGCGGACGCGGGCTTCGCCGGGGCGGTCATTGACGTAGCCAATCGCGGTGTCGTCGTTGAGACATCGGACGAAGTAGTCGACATCACCGTGGCGGCGGGAGAACCGTGGGACGCCGTCGTGGAGATGAGCGTGCGCGAGGGATGGGCCGGCATTGAGGCGCTGTCGGGGATTCCTGGTCGCTGTGGGGCGACGCCTATCCAGAATGTCGGCGCTTACGGACAAGAGATCGCGCACGTCGTTGCCGCGGTCGATGTTCTCGACCGCGCATCCGGCGAGCTCGGCCGGCTCCGGGCCGAAGACTGCGGATTCGGCTATCGCAGCAGCTCGTTCAAGAAGGACCCCGATCGCTGGGTCGTCCTGGCCGTGACGCTGCGGCTGCACGCATCCTCGACCGGTGCCGTCGCGTACGGCGACCTCGCCCGATCGCTCGGCGTTGAAACAGGCGGGCACGCCGATATCAGCGACATTCGCTCGGCCGTCCTCGAGTTGCGAGCGACGAAGGGCATGGTTCTCGACGACGCGGATCACGACACGTGGAGCGCAGGCTCCTTCTTCACCAACCCCGTCGTCGACGATGTCGCGCTCGCGCCTGAGGGATGTCCGCGCTATCCGTCAGCAGCAGGCGTCAAGCTGAGCGCGGCCTGGCTCATCGAGAACTCGGGGCTCGCGGGCGGCTTCGCGCTCGACGCGGCACCGAACGCTGCCATCTCGACGAAGCACACGCTCGCGCTGACGAACCGCGGCGGCGCTTCTGCGGCGGACATCATGGCGCTGGCGCGACTCGTACAGCACCGCGTGCACGACGCATTCGGCATCGACCTCGCGATCGAGCCGACCCTGGTTGGCAATCCGGGCTAGTTGGCCTCCGCCAGCAGGGCCGCCATCCGCGATACGCCCTCGACGATGTCGGCGTCGGACGTCGCGTAGGACATCCGCACGTAGCCGGGGGTGCCGAAGGCCTCGCCGGGCACGACGGCAACCTCGGCCTCGTCGAGGATCAGCGCGGACAGATGCGACGACGACTCGATGGTGACCCCGCGCAGCGACTTGCCCACGAGTTCCTTCACCGACGGGTAGACATAGAACGCGCCCTCGGGCAACGGGCACGCGACACCGGGAATCGCGTCGAGCATTCCGGTGATCAGGACGCGCCGCCTGTCGAAGGCCGCCTTCATCTCGGCAACCGCGGACAGGTCACCGCTCACCGCCGCAAGTGCAGCGATCTGCGAGACGTTGGCGACGTTGGACGTCGAGTGCGACTGCAGGTTCGTGGCGGCCTTGACGACATCGTCGGGACCGATCATCCAGCCGACCCGCCAGCCGGTCATGGCGTACGTCTTCGCGACGCCGTTCACGACAACGCAGCGGTCCGCGAGCGACGGGACGAGCACCGGCATCGACGCGAACTCGGCATCGCCGTAGACCAGGTGCTCGTAGATCTCGTCGGTGACGACCCACAGCCCGTGCGAGTCCGCCCACTCGCCGATCGCCTTGACCTCAGCGGGGGAGTAGACCGCCCCCGTCGGGTTGGACGGGGACACGAAGACGAGGAGCTTGGTGCGCTCGGTCCGCGCGGCCTCGAGCTGCGCGATCGTCGCGCGGTAGCCGGAGGTCTCGTCGGTGATGATCTCGACGGGAACCCCGCCGGCCAGCCGGATGGACTCGGGGTAGGTCGTCCAGTACGGGGCCGGAAGCAGCACCTCGTCACCGGGATCCAGCAGGGTCGCGAAGGCGTTGTAGAGGGCCTGCTTTCCGCCATTGGTGATGAGCACCTGGCTCGCGGCCACCTGGAACCCCGAATCGCGGAGGGTCTTGACCGCGACCGCCTCCTTGAGGGCGGGCAGGCCACCGGCAGGGGTGTAGCGATGCCACTCCTGCTTGGCGCTGGCGGCGATCGCCGCGTCGACGATGTACCTCGGGGTCGGGAAATCCGGCTCCCCGGCACCGAATCCGATGACCGGGCGCCCGGCTGCCTTGAGGGCCTTGGCCTTGGCGTCGACGGCCAACGTGGCGGATTCGGTGATGGCGGCGATTCGGCGGGAGATGCGTGAACTCATGGCTCCATCCTTGCAGCCGCGCCCCGGGCGCCGGGGACCGGATTGGACCCGGCTCACGGGCGGACCGTAGACTCCCGTAGCGAAATAGGTCGGCGGCAGCCTGCCCTCGGGCAGGCTCAATCACCGGGCTGAAGGGTCGTAGCTCAATTGGTAGAGCACCGGTCTCCAAAACCGGCGGTTGGGGGTTCAAGTCCCTCCGGCCCTGCGAGTCGATCGATGGCTCCCACGCTCGCCGTGGGAGCTTGCAAGGACGAGATGAAGGTAGGAAGGCATGACGGACACTGACGCCCTGCCCGACCGCGGGTCGGACGGCCGCGGTCGTAAGGACCGCGCTCAGGGCAATGTGTTCTCTCGGCTTGCCCTGTTCATCCGGCAGGTCGTAGCAGAACTGCGCAAGGTCATCTGGCCCACGCGCAAGGAGCTGATCGCCTACACGACCGTCGTGGTGATCTTCGTCCTGATCATGGCCGCCATCATCGCGGGGCTTGACTACGTGTTCGCCAAGGGAGTGCTGTTCGTCTTCGGCTAGCCCCTCAACTTCCCCGATCCCAGCACGACCACAAACGCAAGGAGAATGACCACCGTGTCCGACCAGGGCTATACCCCCTCGATCGACCCATTCGCGACGGCTCAGCCGTCGGCGCCCGTCGATGAGGCGATCGTGGACGACGTGATCGCGGACGAGGCGGTCGTCGACGAGGCGATCCTCGATGCGGTCGAGGAGGCCGTTGTCGAGGAACTGGTCATTGAGGAGGCGATCGACGAGGTTCTCGAGGAGGCCGAGGAGATCGTCGAGGAAGAAGAAGATCCGGTCATCGCCTTCCGCGAGCAGATGCGCATCTCCGCCGGCGACTGGTACGTCATCCACTCGTACGCCGGCTACGAGAACAAGGTCAAGGGCAATATCGAGACCCGCATCAACAGCATGAACATGGAGGACTACATCTTCCAGGTCGAGGTGCCGATGGAAGAGGTCACCGAGATCAAGAGCGGCGTGCGCAAGCTCGTCCGCCGGAACAAGTTCCCCGGTTATGTCCTCGTGCGCATGGAGCTCACCGACGAGTCGTGGGGCGCCATTCGGCACACGCCCGGCGTCACGGGCTTCGTGGGCCACGGCCACCAGCCGGCCCCGCTGACCCTCGACGAGGTCGTCTCGATCCTCGCCCCGACTCCGGAGAAGAAGGCCGGCGTCCCCGGTGCTCCCGCTTCGAGCGGAGGCGGCTCGTCCGCACCTGCGATCGAGATCGACTTCGGCGTCGGTGACTCCGTCACCGTTGTCGACGGTCCGTTCGCGACGCTGCACGCCACGATCTCCGAGATCAACATCGAGGCCCAGAAGGTCACCGGCCTGGTCGAGATCTTCGGACGCGAGACTCCTGTTGAGCTGGCCTTCAGCCAGATCAACAAGAACTAGGAAGACCCCCGCGGACGCCGTCTGCGGGGTAACGACAACGAAGGACCCGACACACCATGGCACCGAAGAAGAAGAAGGTTGCCGGCCTGATCAAGTTGCAGATCCAGGCTGGGGCAGCCAACCCGGCGCCGCCGGTTGGTCCCGCACTGGGCCAGCACGGCGTCAACATCATGGAGTTCTGCAAGGCATACAACGCCGCCACGGAAAGCCAGCGCGGCAACGTGATTCCGGTCGAGATCACGGTCTACGAAGACCGCTCGTTCGACTTCACTCTGAAGACCCCGCCCGCCTCGAGGCTCATCCTCAAGGCTGCCGGGCTCGACAAGGGCTCGGGCAATGCGCCCAAGGTCAAGGCCGGTTCCATCACGCGCGCCCAGGTTCGCGAGATCGCCGAGACCAAGATGCCCGACCTCAATGCCAATGACGTCGACGCCGCGATGAAGATCATCGAGGGCACCGCACGCCAGATGGGCATCTCTGTCGCCGGCTGATCTGCCGACGACTGACAACCACCAGTGGGAGAGTCGCGCGCGGCTCGCACACCACTAACTGCGAAGGAGCAGAAAGCACATGAAGCGCAGCAAGGCCTACCGGGCCGCAGCAGAGAAGATCGACGCAGACGCGCTGTACGCGCCGCTCGCGGCCGTCCGCCTCGTCAAGGGCAGCACCGCAACCAAGTTCGACCCCACGGTCGAGGTGTCCATGCGGCTGGGCGTCGACCCCCGCAAGGCCGACCAGATGGTTCGCGGCACCGTGAACCTCCCGCACGGCACGGGCAAGACCGCTCGTGTCCTCGTGTTCGCCAATGGCGACAAGGCCGATGAGGCCCGCGCAGCAGGCGCCGACTTCGTCGGTTCCGACGACATGATCGAGAAGGTCCGCGCAGGCTGGACCGACTTCGACGCCGCCGTCGCCACCCCCGATCTCATGGGCAAGGTCGGCACGCTCGGCAAGGTCCTCGGACCTCGCGGACTCATGCCGAACCCGAAGACCGGCACGGTCACCGTCGACGTCGCCAAGGCGGTCACGGAGATCAAGGGCGGAAAGATCGAGTTCCGCGTCGACAAGCACTCCAACCTCGCGTTCCCGATCGGCAAGGCATCCTTCTCCGAGCAGGCGCTGGTCGAGAACTATGCGGCCGCCCTGGACGAGGTCCTGCGGCTGAAGCCGTCGGCAGCCAAGGGTCGCTACGTCCGCAAGGCGACAATGTCGTCGAGCATGGGCCCAGGCGTCCCGGTGGACCCGAACCGGGTCAAGAACCTGCTTGCCGAGGACGAGGTCTAGCCCGTCCGAGCACGTGAGTAGAGGTGGTCCGGATTTTTCCGGGCCACCTCTACTGCTGTCCCAATCAGTTGTCCCAATCTGACGAATCCTGTTGACCACGGTTACTGCCGAGTACAGACTGAGCCACCGCGCAATGAGGCGCGTGCTGCGCACGAGACTTATGAGGAGTGTGATCCGTGGCGGCCCCTGACGCCGAAACGTTGCTTCAACTCTCGGACATCAAGGTCCGGTTGAGTGGATTGCAGATCCTCGACGGAGTGAGCATCGAGGTTCCGCGCGGCAAGGTCACCGGGCTCATCGGACCCAACGGCGCCGGCAAGACGACGGTGTTCAACGTCATCAGCGGCTTCGTGAAGGCCGACTCCGGTGATGTCATCTACGAAGGTCATCGCCTCAAGCACATCAAGGCGCACCACCTGACGAAGAAGGGCATCTCGCGGACCCTTCAGGGCGTCGGGCTGTTCGGCAGCCTGACCGCGCTGGAGAACGTCATGCTCGGCGGCTCATCTCGGGTTCGCAGCGGGATCATCTCCCAGACCCTCGCCATGCCGTGGACGGATATCGAGACCGAGCGCCTGCGGATCCGCTCCCTGGAGGCGCTCGAGGAACTGGGCGTGGCGAACGAGGCCGGCCGGCTGCCGGGCGAGATGCCGTACCCCGTTCAGAAGAAGGTGGCGATGGCCCGCGCCCTCGTCTCCGACCCGAAGATCCTGCTGCTCGACGAGCCGGCGGGCGGGATCGGCGCGGCCGACATGACCGAGCTCGAGCGACTGATCAGAAGCTGGGTTCCCGAGCGCACCGTGCTGCTCGTCGAGCATCACATGGAGCTGGTCATGTCCGTCTGCGATCTCATCTGGGTACTCGATGCCGGCAAGGTCATCGCCTCGGGTACTCCCGAGCAGGTCCGCAACGACCCGGCCGTGCTGGAGGCCTACCTCGGCCAGGAGGGGGCGGCCTGATGCTCACGATCACCGACCTCAGCGTCAACTACGGACCTGTCCACGCTCTGTCGCACGTGTCCATCGAGGTGCCCAGGGGAGAGGTCACCGCCGTCATCGGAGCCAACGGAGCGGGCAAGTCGACGCTCATGCGCACTCTCGCCGGACTGGTGAAGCCGGCGACCGGATCGGCGACCTTGGATGGCAACACCATCACCGGACACCGGGCAGAGGACATCGTCCGCATGGGTGTCGCACTCGTGCCCGAGGGCAGGTCCACCGTCCCCGAGCTCACCGTCGACGAGAACCTGCGGCTTGGCGGCATGTGGCGCTCGCGCGCAGCGCGCGCCAGCAGCCAGGCCGAGGTCTTCGACCTGTTCCCCGTCCTGGGCGAGCGCCAGAAGATGCGGGCCGACACCCTCAGCGGCGGCGAGCGCCAGCAGCTGGCCATCGGTCGAGCTCTGATGTGCGAGCCGCAGTGCCTGCTCCTCGACGAGCCCTCACTTGGCCTTGCGCCCCTGATCGTCACCCAGATCCTCGAACTGGTGAAGCGACTGGCCACCGAGGCGAACCTCGCGGTACTCCTCGTCGAGCAGAACGCGGTCACCGCGCTTCGGGTGGCGAGCCAGGGCGTGGTCTTCAACCTGGGCCAGGTCGTGATGTCGGGCTCGTCCTCGGACATCGCCTCGCATGACGAACTCCGACATGCCTACCTCGGCTACTAGGCCTGAGATGACCGGGAAGACGACGACATGACGAACTTCATCGACTACCTGCTCGGGGGGCTCGGTTCAGGCGCCATCATCGGCCTGCTCGCGCTCGCCCTGGTCCTGACGTGGCGCGCCACCCGGGTGGTCAACTTCGCCCAGGTCGGCCAGGCGATGTTCACGACCTTCATCGGATTCTCGATCCAGAATTCCACCGGCAACTGGTTCATCGCGCTGGCGGGCGCCCTGGTCGCGGGCGCCGTGCTCGGCGTGATCGTCCAGTACCTCGTCCTGCGACCGGTGAAGCGGGCGGACACCTCGGGCGCGATCATCGCCACCTTCGGGGTGCTCATCGCGCTGCAGGCCGCCGCCGGGATGATCTGGGGCGGTGACCAGCAGGCGTACTCACAGCCCTTCGACAACTCGGGAATCACGGCGTTCGGGCGCGAATGGCCGCTGTCGGTCTACGACCTCGTCGTCATCGGGATCACCGCGCTGATGGTCGTGGGCCTCACGCTGCTGTTCACCAAGACCAATCTGGGACTGTCGATGCGCGCGACGGCCTTCAATCCCGAGGTGGCGCGGCTGTCGGGCGTGCGCGTGAACCAGACGCTCACGGTGGGCTGGGCGATCGCCGGAGTCGTGGGTGCGGTGGCCGGCGTTCTCGTCGCGCCGACCGCGACCTTGTCGCCGAACAGCTTCGACATCCTGCTCGTCTTCGCCTTCACCGCGGCCGTCATCGGCGGCCTGGACAGCCTGGTCGGTGCCGTGTCGATGGGTATCTTCACGGGGCTGATCTTGTCCCTGGTTTCCGGCTACAGCGATTCCAGCAACGCTCCCGTCGTGGCACTCGTGCTCCTCGCGCTCAACTTGCTGTTGAAACCTGACGGCATATTCGGGCACGGAAACTCGAGGGCGGTCTAGATGGAGAAGCTACGAAGCGCCCTTCGCCTGCCCGGAGCACGACTGGTCACGCACCTGCTGTTCGTCGTCGTGATCTTCCTGGTGCTCAGCGCGGTCACAGATCGCGTCGACCCGCTGACGAACTACTACATCGCGCTCGCCGGCATGTACGCGGCGGCGATGTTCGGCATGGTCATCCTCGTCGGACTGTCCGGACAGGTGTCGCTGGGCAATGGCGCCTTGATGGCGATCGGTGCGTACTCGTTCGCCCTGGTCTCTTTGAACTGGCAGACGGTGCCGATCATCGGCGTGCCGATGAACGGCTGGTGGGCGATGGTCTTCGCCGGCATCGGCGGAATCGTCTTCGGCCTGATCATCGGCGGCCTGGGTGCCCGGCTCAAGGGCCCGTACCTCGCGGGCCTGACCCTGGGCATTGCCGTTGGCGTTCCTGCGATCGCGAACCGGTTCCCCGACCTGCTCGGCGGCGAGAACGGCCTGATGCTCACCGTGCCGTTCCCCGAAGGCGGCTACGCCCCCGTCGATACCGGGGCCGAGGAAGACCAGTTCACCTCCGAGCTTCCGACCTCGCAGGAGGAGCTTCCCTCAGACGTCGGCTCCGCGGGCGCCGGCGACCTGCTGACGGATGAGAACTTCCCGTCAGACGGGGGCTCGGTTGCGCCGGGGGACCTCCTGACGGACGAGAACTTCCCCTCGGCGGACGCCTCGGTTGCGCCGGGGGACCTCCTGACCGATGAGAACTTCCCCTCGGACGGCGCCTCGACCGACCCCGGCGACCTGCTCACGGACGAGAACTTCCCCTCCGATGGTGCGTCTGCGGGGCCGGTCGACACCTCGGGAACCGATGTATCGGGGACCGATAGCGGAGGAGACCTCGGCGTCGACGGCGGCTTCGTGATCGAGCACTGGCAGGCGGGCCTGTCGATCCTCGTTGCGTGCATCGTGCTGTTCATGGCCTTGAACCTCGTGCGTGGCCGCCAGGGCAACGTCTGGCGTGCGGTCCGCGACGATCCGGTCGCGGCGGCCGTCTCCGGCATGTCGCCGGCCTGGTCGAAGATCAGCGCGTTCGCCATCAGCAGCTTCTTCGCGGCCCTGGCCGGAGGAGTGTTCGCCCAGATCCTGTCTTATGTCGGACCCGGAGCCTTCGCCCTTGGCCTGTCCTTGTCGCTGCTGGTCGGCGTGGTCCTCGGCGGTCGCTCGGCCCTGCTGGGAGCGGTGATCGGCGCGGTCCTTCTCGTCTGGCTGCCGGAGTTCATTCACAGCGCGGCGGGTGATCGTGGCTGGGAGGAGCAGGTCACCAACAACGCCCCCAACCTGATCTACGGACTGCTGGTCGTCCTGGTCGTGCTCGTGGCTCCGGGCGGAATTGTCGGATCCGTGCAAGACCTTCTTGCAAAGGTAACGAAACGGGTACGTCCGAACCGCTAACTGCAAAGTTGTTGCGGGGTTACCGGCTGGTAGGTACTCTCCAAAACACATTGCGTTAACGGATGGCAATCAAAGATTCACCAGCACGCAATAAACAGTCACTAAGGCGTCGTCCGTGCGCCCTTCTTGGGGAGGAATGTCCGTGAGCAGAGTTATTGCGACCCGCGTGGTCGCACTTGGGGTGGTGGCGGCCGTCGGCCTAGCCATCGCCGCACCAGCCGGAGCGTCGGCGCCAGCCGCCGATCCCGGAGTCAGTAGTTCGCAGATCGTGATCGGAACGACCGTTCCGCTGACCGGTCCCGCGTCGCCCGGATACAAGGACATTGCGCCCGCTTCCCTGGCGTACTTCAACTACGTGAACGCCAACGGCGGAATCAACGGCCGCAAGATCAAGTACGTGGTCTGCGACGACAAGTACAACCCCGCCGAGACGCGCAAGTGCACGAGCCAGCTCATCCTTCGCGACAAGATCTTCGCGATGTTCGGAGCGCTCGGCACGCCGACTCACTCTGCTGTCGTTGCCGACCTCAACCGTCGCGGCATCCCTGACGTCTTCGTCAACACGGGCGGCACGTCCTTCGACAACCCCTCCAAGTTCCCGATGACCTTCCCGTACTTCCCGTCGTACACGGTCGAAGCCAAGGTCATGGCGTACTACATCAAGAACACGCCGGCACTGAACTCGAAGAAGGCCTGCCTGTTCTACCAGGACGGCGAGTTCGGCGAGAACGCCGAGACCGGCTTCAAGGCCGCGGGCATGAACTTCGCCGAGACCACCTCGTACTTCTCCGGCCAGCAGGCCGCTCCGTTCACCGCTCAGGTGACGAAGCTCAAGGCTGCCGGTTGCGAGCTCGTGGTGTTCTTCGGTGTCACGTCCGCGACCGCACAGCTGCTCGGCACGGCCGCCCGTAGCGCGTTCGCTCCGACGTGGATGGTCACCTCGGTTGGCTCGGACCCGTCCATCCTCGGCGCATCGCTGGGCGCGGCTGCTAGCACCCTGATGAAGGGCATCTACGCACCGAGCTTCCTCGTGCCGATCCAGGACACGGGCAACGCGTTCGTGTCGCAGATGAAGGTCATCGCGGACCGTAACGGCCTGCCGTGGAACTTCTACACCTACTACGGCATCAACACCGCCTACGTCCTGTCCCAGGCACTCAAGGCGGCCGGCACCAACCTGACCCGTACCGGACTCGTGAACGCCCTGCAGACCAAGGCCGCCACGTTCCGCTCCGCGGCAGCGGTTCCGATGGTGATCGGCAAGGGCACGCATCAGGGCCTCACCGGTTTCTACATGGGCCAGTACGACGGCTCGGGCAACCTGCAGCGTCTGACCAGCTACATCATGACCGCGACGAGCTCCTCGTCCGGTGCAGCGAAGCAGACGACGTTCAAGCCCGGCGCTCCCACCCGCAAGCTCCTGCCATGAGGACGAATATGAGAATGTCTGTCAACCGTCGCCTCGTCGCGGCAGTAGCTACCGCTGGCCTCGTGGTCGTCGCCCTGCCGATGACCGCAACGTCGGCAAGCGCGGTCGATGCGTGTGCAGCGGGAGCCACGTGTGACGTGTCCCTGAACGGGTCGCTCGGTGTGAGCCCCGGCAAGATCATGATGCCCGCGAACTTCAACGGCACCGTGCTCCTGTACTCGCATGGCTACCGGATCGGTACCCCCGTCCCGGCAGCCCTCGCGGCCCCGCTGGGCCTGACGACGGATCCGACCGCCGTCAGGCTGTCGGTCCCGTCATTCGCGGCCGCCTTTGGCTCCGATGTCGCCTTCATGGGCGGCAACAGCGCCGACGTTGCCCCGAATACGACCGTCGCAACCAACCTTCTCGCGCAGGGCTACGCCCTCGCCGGAACCGGTTACGCGAAGCAGGGCTGGGCAACGGCCGAGGGTGTGCAAGCAGGGGAGACCATGCTGGCGCACATCGAGGCTGGCGCCATCCCGGGCGTGAAGAAGGTCCTGGTCTGGGGTTCGTCTCTTGGCGGACTCATCAGCCAGACGATCGCCGAGCGCAACCCGTCGAAGATCGCCGGCTCGCTGCCGGCCTGCGGTGTCCTCATGGGCCCGGAGCAGGCGTTCAACACGGCGATGTCCGTGATGTTCACCTGGAAGACCCTGATTGCTCCCACGCTGCGAGTGGCTAACTACCAGAGCTACCCGCAGGCACTGAGCGATCTGGCGACGGTCCTGGGAACGTTGAACTCGGTCGCGACCAACCCGATCTCGGCCGCCAAGTTCCCGACCGCGCAGGCCAACCTGCTGGCCGGCCTCCTGGGCGGACTGCCGACCAAGTCGGCGGTCTACGACGGCATCACCGTCAACCCGATCATCGCGACTCTCGCTGCCAACCCGGCCATTGGCCCGGCAGCGGCACCGAGCGCGGCGTCGGCTCAGGGCTACTCGCCGGTTACCGCCGGTGCTAGCTCGACCGTGGCAATGCTGCAGAACGTCGGAGGGGCCGCTGCTCTGGGCATCCTCGGCCGTTACGAGCTCGAGCAGCGCGCACGTGCGATCGCCTCGATCCCGGCGACGGAGTCGGCGAACTTCAACGACAACGTTGAGGTCTCGTACACCAACCTGCTCACTCCCGAGCAGTCCGGCGAGTTCGGCGACACCCTGAACGCATCGACGGCAATCGCCGGCGGCGTGCTCAAGGTCATGCTGGGAACGCTCGACGCATCGAAGGGCAACGCGACGGTTCGCTTCCCGGCCAACCCCGCAGCGGTCTCGGCCGTCAAGTCCCTTCCGGCCCCGACCGGCAAGTACTCGGTGCCAACAGTGTTCTTGTCGACCACGTACGACTCCATCGTGCCGGCGGGCAACTCCTTTGAGTTCCACAAGCTGCTTGCGGCGAGTGCGAAGAAGCAGGGTGTGCTGCTGCGGTCCTCGCAGTTCTACACCTCGCCTCCTGAGGATGGCTGGACGTCATTCCTGCCCGGAGCCAAGGCGCCTGACACGGCATTGTCCGTGGCCAAGCTCAATGGCAGCGGCGTTGGACACTGCGTCTTCTCGATGGACAGCCAGGTCCAGTGGATCAACGCGGTTGCCGCGCTCAACTCGATGAGCAACGCCAAGACCGCGGGCGATATCAAGAAGATCAACCACACCATGTGGCTCACGCCTGGTGTGAACGGTGACGGCTTCTTCGAGCCCGAGCCGCTGCAGCACCCGGCCCTGGCTCGCTAGTCGAGCGATAGTCGGTGAAGGGGGCGGGTGAGAAATCACCCGCCCCCTTCCTTTGTCCCGCCGCGTCTCGCTGTGTCCCGCCCCCCGGATTTGAACCGCCTCCCGGGTCAAATCTGGCGGCGGTTTCAAGCGGCTGTTGCACCGAGGGCCCGGTGGAGGGCCTGTTGGGGAGTCTGCCATCCGAGGGTTTGGCGGGGGCGGGTGTTCAAGCTGAGGGCCACGGTGTCGCAGTCGGCCTGGGTCAGGTGGCGCAGGTCGGCTCCCTTGGGCCAGTACTGGCGTAGCAGTCCGTTGGTGTTCTCATTGGATCCGCGCTGCCACGGTGAGTGGGGGTCGGCGAAGTAGATGTCGATGTCGGCGTCGATCGCGATGCCGGCGTGCTCGGCCATCTCCTTGCCCTGGTCCCAGGTCAGTGTCCTGCGGATCTGGTCGGGCAGCGAGGCGATGATGGGGGTCAGGACCTCGCGCAGGTCGATGGCCTTGTGGGTGTCCGGCAGCGGGGCCAGGAGCACGAACCGGGTGGTCCGCTCGACCAGGGTGATCACCGCGCCCTTGCCGACACCGCCCAGGAGCAGGTCTCCTTCCCAGTGGCCGGGAACCGCGCGGTCGGTGACCTCGGCGGGCCGGGCGCTGATCGGGATCATCCCGGTCAGCTTGCCTCGATACTGCTTGCCGCCGTGGGGCTTGCGCGTGGTGCGGCCCGTGCGCAGGTGAGCGGTCAGCTCGCGGCGCAGCTCGCCTCGGGTCTGCACGAACAGCGAACGGTAGATCGTCTCGTGGCTCACCCGCATAGCCTTGTCGCGCGGGAACAGCGCTGGCAACAACGCCGCCACCTGCTGCGGTGACCAGTTCGCGCCCAGCAGCCCGGACACCACCAACGCCAGCGGACCGGTCAGCGTGAACGGCTTGGGGCGCCGGGCACGCACGGTCGCCCGCCGATGAGCCACCGCCGCCCGATACCGCGGCCGCCGGCCCGGGCGAACCTCGCCGACCGCCTTGCGCTGCGGGACACGCCACGACCGCCCACCAGCACCGCGATTGATCTCCCGCGTGACCGTCGTGCGATGCCGCCCGATCACCGCCGCGATCTGCGGAACACTCAGACCCTGGCGCAGGCCCCGCTCGATCACACCCCGGTCATGCTCACTCAGCCGTGCACCCGCCATGACAACCTCCCAGCCAGCTATCGCACCATCCCGGTGCAACAACCAGTTGAGACCGCCGGCTTTCGCGCCCCGATCAGCCCCCAGAACACCGATTTGACCCGGAAGGCGGTTCAAATCGGGAGGGGATTTGCCCGGGGACGGGCAGGCCCGTAACCTGTTCTCACCGAAGACCGCTGGTCGCCGGCGACAGGCAACTGCCGCTGGCTGAAGGTTCCGCGAAAGCGGACGACCCGCGTAGGTGACCGAGACAGTCGGTGGCGCTCTGCGCCACCAGACCCGCCCCGTGCGCCTGCGCCGGGGCGTTCTGCATTCGTGGGGCGAAACGAAGGGAGCCCCATGGCACGGCCGGACAAGGCGAGTTCCGTCGCCGAGCTCACCGAGCACTTCCGCAATTCCAATGCGGCAGTGCTCACCGAGTACCGCGGCCTGACCGTCGCGCAGCTCAAGACGCTGCGTCGTACGCTCGGATCCACCGTCACATACGCGGTCGTCAAGAACACCTTGACGAAGATCGCAGCAAAGGAAGCCGGCGTCTCCGGCGTCGACGACCTCCTGGCCGGACCGAGCGCTATCGCGTTCGTTCGTGGCGACGCGGTCGACGCGGCGAAGGCGATCCGCAACTTCTCCAAGGAGAACCCCGCCCTGGTCATCAAGGGCGGCTACATGGATGGTGCGGCGCTCAGCGCAGCAGACATCAACAAGATCGCCGACCTCGAGTCGCGCGAGGTTCTCCTGTCCAAGCTCGCAGGCGCAATGACGGCAAAGCAGTCTCAGGCTGCCGCGCTGTTCGCCGCCCCGCTGGCCAAGACCGCTCGCGCCCTCGGCGCGCTGCAGGTCAAGCTCGAAGCTGATCCCGCCCAGGCTGCCGCGGCTCCGGCCGAGGCATCCCCGGCATCAGAAGCACCCGAGGCGCCTGTCGCCGAGGAGACCGCAGTCGAGGCACCCGCCGAGACCGCATCACAGACCGAGACGCCTGCCGTCGAGGACACCACCACCGAGGGCTGAGGCCCACCCACCCGGCCCTCGGCCGGATTTACCCGAAAGGACGCCACCATGGCGAAGTTGAGCACCGATGAGCTTCTCGACGCGTTCAAGGAAATGACGCTGCTTGAGCTCTCCGAGTTCGTGAAGCAGTTCGAGGAGACGTTCGACGTCACCGCAGCAGCCCCGGTCGCCGTGGCTGCAGCAGCTGGCCCCGCCGCTGGCGGTGGCGAGGCCGAGGCCGAGCAGGATGAGTTCGACGTCATCCTCGAGGCTGCTGGCGAGAACAAGATCCCCGTGATCAAGGAGGTGCGCGCACTCACCAACCTCGGTCTCAAGGAGGCCAAGGACCTGGTCGAGGCAGCACCGAAGGCCGTTCTGGAGAAGGTCACCAAGGAGGCCGCAGAGAAGGCCAAGGAGACCCTCGAGGGCGCCGGCGCCAAGGTCACCGTCAAGTAAGCACGCACGACACGAAGAAGGGCGGCCCCACTGGGGCCGCCCTTCTTTCTTGTTTTCTGGCCGGTGCTACTCGCCCATCACGGCCGGATGGTCGGAGTTCGCGCCGCGCAGCCTCACGTCCTTGAGGAACAGCGAGAACACGAAGGCGACGATGAGGATAGGCACCGCGGCCAGGAACACCGTGCTGAGCGAGGACGTGAACGACTCCAGCACGATCGGCCTGATCGTGTCCGGCAGGGCGGCGATGTTGGACATCGCGCTCGTGATGCCCGAGATCTGCGCTTCGCTCCCGGACCCTGCAGGCAGGTTGCTCGACAGCTCGGACGCCAGCCGCGCGGTCATCACGGCACCGAACAGCGCCGTGCCGATCGTCCCGCCCACCGAGCGGAAGAAGGTCGAGCCGCTCGTCGCGACGCCGACGTCCTTGGGGTTGACCGAGTTCTGCACGGCGATGATGAGCACCTGCATCACGTTGCCGATACCCAGGCCCAGGACGAGCAGCGCCAGCGCGATCTGCCAGTAGGGCGTGTCGACCTTGGTCGTGGACAGCATGAACATGCCGATCGCGGCCAGGGCCGTACCGATCACGGGGAAGATCTTGTAGCGACCCAGTCGTGAGATCAGGCGACCAGACACGATCGAGGCGACGAGCAGGCCAGCCATCATCGGCAGCAGTTCGAGTCCGGCCTCGGTTGGAGTCGCCCCCTGGACCACCTGCAAGAACAGCGGCATGAAGACGATCGCGCCGAACATCGCCAGTCCGACGATGAAGCCGATGACGCTGGTCGTGCGGAACACGCCGTTGCGGAACAGGGCCATCGGCACGATCGGCTCGGACACGCGCAGCTGGCGCAGGACGAAGGCCAGCAGCAGCGCGACCGTCAGGAGGGTCATGCCGATGATCTGCGGGGAGGTCCACGAGTAGCGAGCTCCGCCCCATTCGAAGATCAGCAGCAGGCAGCAAACCCCGATGACGAGCAGGGCCGCGCCGAGGTAGTCGATCACGTGCTGGACCTTGTGCTTGGGCACCTGGAGAACTGTCGTGATGACGAGGAAGGCAGCGATGCCGACCGGGATGTTGATGTAGAAGATCCAGCGCCAGGTCAGGCTGTCGACGAAGAAGCCGCCGAGCAGTGGACCGGCAATGCTGGCCACCGCGAATACCGCACCGAACAGTCCGGTGTACTTGCCGCGGTCGCGTGGCGGGATGACGTCGGCGATGACGGCCATCACGAGGACGATCAGTCCGCCGCCGCCGAGTCCCTGGATACCCCGCGTGACGATCAGCATGCCCATGGACGTGGATGCCCCGGCCAGCAGCGAGCCGACCAGGAAGATGATGATCGCCGCCTGAAGCATGATCTTGCGTCCGTAGAGGTCGGAGATCTTGCCCCAGATCGGGGTCGAGGCCGTGGATGCCAGCAGATAGGCCGTGACGACCCAGGACAGCTGGCCCAGCCCGTTGAGGTCACTCGTGATGCGTGGGAGTGCGGTGGAGACGATCGTCTGGTCGAGGGCCGCCAGGAACATCGTCAGCATGAGGGCGAACATCGTCAGGCCAAGGCGGCCGCCGTGGATGAGCTCATGGTCGGGTGCTCCTTCGGCGATGAGCGTCGCCTCGGGATTGTCAGTGGTACTGGGATCGGGGTCCAGACTCATGCGTCTTGCCTTTCATTGACTAGCCCTTGCGCGAAGCGGTCCAGGAGCTGAGCGAAGGTCTGGAGGTCATCTCGAGACCAGGATTTGAGAACCCCTTCAAGTGAGGCGACTTTCTGCGTGATGTGGTCGTGGGCGGCGATCTCGCCGGCCGGAGTGAGTTGGACCAAGTGGGCTCGGCGATCACCGTCGACGGGAACCCGCTCGACCAGTCCTTCTGATTCCAGGTGCGCCACGTGACGGCTGACCGTGGACTGGTCAAGAAGCAAGCTGGTGGCGAGATCCGCCGAGCGCATCGGTCCGTGCGCCGCCAGCCGGGTGAGGGCCATCGCCGTGCCGGTCGTGGCGGCCTGGCGCTGGCGCATCGTCGACATGAAGTCGATCAGGGCGCCGAGAACCGAGGCGATCGCCGAGCTCTCGGCCGCGTCGGTGAACAGGGCGCGGGTACGCGCGACATCAGCGAAGTAGCCGGCCGGGGAGGTCGTATTTGCTTGCACCATGCATGTATCGTACACCCGGTCACGAGATGGTCACACCGGGGTGGAAAACCCAGTCGGTGCTTGACGTTTCCGGCTTTCCCCGTCACCATCGTCATGCGTGCGATGCGAATCGCGCGGCTGGTCCCGGGGCTCCGGCCCGCTCGACGAGGACCCACCCGTACGGCCCGGCGCAGTACCGCTGTCGCAGCCGAGGCCACGGGACCGGGTCGATGACGAGCGAAGCCCGACACCCGGTTAGACAGCGGTGTGCCCATCGGGTATGCTGCTTCTTTGCGCTGCCCTCCTACCCTCGCTAACCTGACCGGTCCTGATCCGGCGCCCACTCGGCGCAGGCTTGACAACTTCAGGGTTCCTAAGCGTGAGCGGTCCCGGTCGGCAGAGCAGATGTCCCGCCGCACTGTGGAAGGAACACCTCTTGGCCCCCACGCGTTCCGACGTAACGCCCCTGTCCCCGGGATTGAACCGGGTCTCCTTCGCCAAGATCCGTGAGCCGCTAGCGGTTCCGGATCTCCTCGCGCTTCAGACCGCGAGCTTCGACTGGCTCCTGGGTGGTGAGGACTGGCGGGCCCGCGTCGCCGCGGAGATCGCTTCCGGCAACACCGAGATCCCGCAGTCCTCAGGACTGACGGAGATCTTCGAAGAGATCAGCCCCATCGAGGACTTCGCCGGCTCCATGTCGCTGTCGTTCCGCGACCACCGGTTCGAGCCCCCGAAGTACACGGTCGACCAGTGCCGTGAGAAGGACTTCACGTACGCGGCACCGCTGTTCGTCACCGCGGAGTTCATGAACAACGAGACCGGCGAGATCAAGTCGCAGACCGTGTTCATGGGCGACTTCCCGCTGATGACCGACAAGGGCACGTTCATCATCAACGGCACCGAGCGTGTCGTCGTGTCCCAGTTGGTCCGCTCGCCTGGCGTGTACTTCGAGCGCTCGGTCGACAAGGTCACCGACAAGGACGTCTACGTCGCGAAGATCATCCCCAGCCGCGGTGCCTGGCTCGAGTTCGAGATCGATAAGAAGGACCTCGTCGCCGTCCGCGTCGACCGCAAGCGCAAGCAGCCGGTCACCGTTCTGCTCAAGGCCCTGGGCATGACCGCCGACCAGATCCGCGAGCGGTTCGGCCAGTACGAGACCTTCATGGCCACCCTGGAGAAGGACAACATCGGCAGCCAGGAAGACGCGCTGCTCGACATCTACCGCAAGCTGCGTCCGGGCGAGCCGCCCACGGTCGAGAACGCGCGCAACCTGCTCGACAACTTCTACTTCAACCCCAAGCGCTACGACCTTGCCAAGGTCGGTCGCTACAAGGTGAACAAGAAGCTCGGCCTCGACCTGCCCCTCGAGCAGAGCGTGCTCACGCTCGAGGACGTCGTCGCCACCATCGAGTACCTCGTGCGTCTACACGCGGGCCTCACGACGATCGAGGGACCGCGCGGCACCGTCGCGTGCGAGACCGACGACATCGACCACTTCGGCAACCGTCGCCTGCGCACGGTCGGCGAGCTGATCCAGAACCAGATCCGCACGGGCCTGTCCCGTATGGAGCGCGTCGTGCGCGAGCGCATGACGACGCAGGACGTCGAGGCGATCACGCCGCAGACCCTGATCAACATCCGCCCCGTGGTGGCCTCGATCAAGGAGTTCTTCGGCACGTCGCAGCTGTCCCAGTTCATGGACCAGACGAACCCGCTGTCCGGCCTGACCCACAAGCGCCGGCTGTCGGCGCTCGGCCCCGGTGGCCTCTCGCGCGAGCGAGCCGGCTTCGAGGTCCGCGACGTGCACCCCTCGCACTACGGCCGTATGTGCCCGATCGAGACTCCTGAAGGCCCGAACATCGGCCTGATCGGCTCGCTCGCGACGTACGCGCGGATCAATGCGTTCGGCTTCGTCGAGACCCCGTACCGCAAGGCCGTCAAGGGCAAGGTCACCGACCAGGTCGACTACCTGACCGCTGACGAGGAGGACCTGCACGTCATCGCGCAGGCCAACACCCCCCTGGGTGCGGACGGCAAGATGACCGAGGATCGCGTGCTGTGCCGCCGCAAGGGCGGAGAGGTCGACTATGTCCTTCCCGAGGACGTCGACTACATGGACGTCTCCCCGCGCCAGCTGTGGTCAGTCGCCACCGCGATGATCCCGTTCCTGGAGCATGACGACGCGAACCGCGCCCTGATGGGCTCGAACATGCAGCGTCAGGCAGTCCCGCTGCTGCGCTCGGAGGCTCCTCTCGTCGGCACCGGCATGGAGTTCCGTGCCGCATACGACGCGGGCGACGTCATCAAGGCCGAGCAGTCCGGCGCCGTGTCCGAGGTCTCCGCCGACTCGGTCACCGTGGCGAACGACGATGGCAGCTACGTCACCTACCGGCTCGAGAAGTTCCACCGCTCGAACCAGGGCACCTGCTTCAACCACCGCCCCATCGTCGATGAGGGCGACCGGGTCGAGAAGGGCCAGGTCCTCGCGGACGGTCCCTCGACCGATCTCGGTGAGATGGCTCTCGGGCGCAACCTGCTCGTGGCGTTCATGTCATGGGAGGGCCACAACTACGAGGACGCGATCATCCTCAACCAGCGCCTCGTGCAGGACGACGTTCTCTCGTCGATCCACATCGAGGAGCACGAGGTCGACGCTCGCGATACCAAGCTCGGCCCCGAGGAGATCACCCGCGACATCCCGAACGTGTCCGAGGAGGTGCTTGCCGATCTCGATGAGCGCGGCATCATCCGCATCGGCGCCGACGTGGTCACTGGCGACATCCTCGTCGGCAAGGTCACGCCTAAGGGCGAGACCGAGCTCACTCCCGAGGAGCGCCTCCTGCGCGCCATCTTCGGCGAGAAGGCCCGCGAGGTCCGCGACACGTCGCTCAAGGTGCCGCACGGTGAATCCGGCAAGGTCATCGGCGTCCGCGTCTTCGACATCGACGAGGGCGACGAGCTTCCCCCGGGCGTCAACCGCCTCGTGCGCGTCTACATCGCGCAGAAGCGCAAGATCACCGAGGGCGACAAGCTGGCCGGTCGCCACGGAAACAAGGGCGTCATCGCCAAGATCCTGCCCCCCGAGGACATGCCGTTCCTCGAGGACGGGACCCCGGTCGACGTCGTGCTCAACCCGCTCGGCGTTCCCGGCCGCATGAACATCGGCCAGATCCTCGAGACGCACCTGGGCTGGGCGGCGAAGGCCGGCTGGGATGTCGATCCCGCGGATCCGCGCGGCGTGCGACTGCCCAAGGAGGCCAAGTCCGTTCCGCGTGACACCAAGGTCGCCACTCCGGTGTTCGACGGTGCTCGCGAGGAGGAGCTGTCGCTCGTCCTGGACTCGACCCGACTGACGGACGACGGGCTCAAGCTCGTCGGTCCCGACGGCAAGGCGAGCCTGTTCGACGGACGCAGCGGCGAGCCGATCCCCGGCCGCATCGCGGTGGGCTACATCTACATCCTCAAGCTGCTCCACCTGGTCGACGACAAGATCCACGCTCGCTCGACCGGTCCGTACTCGATGATCACCCAGCAGCCGCTCGGTGGTAAGGCGCAGTTCGGTGGACAGCGATTCGGCGAGATGGAGGTGTGGGCACTCGAGGCCTACGGCGCCGCTTACGCGCTGCAGGAACTGCTCACCATCAAGTCCGACGACGTGCTCGGTCGCGTCAAGGTCTACGAGGCCATCGTCAAGGGCGAGAACATCCCCGAGCCGGGCATCCCTGAGTCGTTCAAGGTGCTGGTCAAGGAGATGCAGTCGCTGTGCCTCAACGTCGAGGTGCTGTCCAGCGACGGCATGTCGATCGAGATGCGCGACAGCGATGACGATGTCTTCCGCGCCGCGGAGGAACTCGGTATCGACCTGTCCCGTCGCGAGCCCAGCAGCGTCGACGAACTCTGATCGGCCACAGCTCCACCAGCACGCTCTGAAACCACAGCTACACCGAACGAAGGACACCACACGTGCTTGACGTCAACTTCTTCGACGAACTGCGCATCGGACTGGCGACCGCGGAGGACATCCGCACCTGGTCGTACGGCGAGGTGAAGAAGCCCGAAACCATCAACTACCGCACGCTGAAGCCTGAGAAGGACGGCCTCTTCTGCGAGAAGATCTTCGGGCCGACCCGTGACTGGGAGTGCTACTGCGGCAAGTACAAGCGCGTGCGCTTCAAGGGCATCATCTGCGAGCGCTGCGGCGTCGAGGTCACTCGCGCCAAGGTGCGTCGCGAGCGCATGGGTCACATCGAGCTGGCCGCACCGGTCACGCACATCTGGTACTTCAAGGGCGTGCCCAGCCGTCTTGGCTACCTGCTCGACCTCGCTCCGAAGGACCTCGAGAAGGTCATCTACTTCGCGGCCTACATGATCACGTGGGTCGACGTCGAGGGCCGTCACGAGGCACTGCCGTCGCTGGAGAACCAGCTCGGCGTGGAGAAGAAGCAGATCGCCAACCGTCGTGACTCGGACATCGAGACCCGTCAGCAGAAGCTCGAGGCCGACCTGGCCGAGCTCGAGGCCGAGGGTGCCAAGTCCGACGTGCGCCGCAAGGTGCGCGAGTCGGGCGAGCGCGAGATGGCCTCGATCCGCCGCAAGGCGGACGGCGATCTCGAGCGCCTCGACCGCATCTTCGATCGCTTCCGCACCCTCAAGGTCCAAGACCTCGAGGGCGACGAGATGCTCTACCGCGAAATGCGCGACCGCTATGGCCGCTGGTTCGACGGCGGCATGGGTGCCGCGGCGATCCAGAAGCGTCTCGAGTCGTTCGACCTCGAGGCCGAGTCGGTCATCCTGCGCGACGTCGTCGAGAACGGCAAGGGCCAGAAGAAGACCCGTGCCCTCAAGCGGCTCAAGGTCGTCACCGCGTTCCTGAACACCTCGAACTCACCGCGTGGCATGGTGCTCGACGCCGTCCCGGTCATCCCGCCGGACCTGCGCCCGATGGTGCAGCTCGACGGTGGCCGCTTCGCCACGTCGGATCTCAACGACCTGTACCGCCGCGTGATCAACCGCAACAACCGCCTCAAGCGCCTGCTTGATCTCGGTGCGCCGGAGATCATCGTCAACAACGAGAAGCGCATGCTTCAGGAGGCCGTCGACGCGCTGTTCGACAACGGCCGCCGTGGCCGTCCCGTCACCGGGCCTGGCAACCGTGCGCTGAAGTCGCTGTCCGACATGCTCAAGGGCAAGCAGGGCCGGTTCCGTCAGAACCTGCTCGGCAAGCGCGTTGACTACTCGGGTCGTTCGGTCATCGTCGTCGGCCCGCAGCTCAAGCTGCACCAGTGCGGCCTGCCCAAGCAGATGGCACTGGAGCTGTTCAAGCCCTTCGTCATGAAGCGCCTGGTCGATCTCAATCACGCCCAGAACATCAAGAGCGCCAAGCGCATGGTCGAGCGTTCGCGCCCGGTCGTGTGGGACGTGCTCGAAGAGGTCATCCGCGAGCACCCGGTTCTGCTGAACCGCGCGCCCACGCTGCACCGTCTGGGCATCCAGGCCTTCGAGCCACAGCTCATCGAGGGAAAGGCCATCCAGATCCATCCGCTCGTCTGCACGGCGTTCAACGCCGACTTCGACGGCGACCAGATGGCCGTGCACCTTCCGCTGTCGGCCGAGGCCCAGGCCGAGGCTCGCATCCTCATGCTGTCGAGCAACAACATCCTGTCCCCGGCAAACGGCCGTCCGGTCACCACGCCGACCCAGGACATGGTGCTTGGCATCTACTTCATGACGTCCGATCGCGCCGACACCCTTGGTGACGGCCGTTCGTTCACCTCGGTCGCCGAGGCGCTCATGGCATTCGATGCTGGAACGATCTCGATCCAGTCGCCGGTGTCGATTCGCCTCACGATCGTCGTGCCGCCCGACGGCTACGAGACTCCCGAGGACTGGGAGCCCGGCCAGCCGCTGGTGCTCAAGACCACGCTTGGTCGCGCATTGTTCAACGAGGCGCTTCCCGACGACTTCCCGTACCTCAACGTGCAGGTCGACAAGAAGGTTCTCGGGATCACCGTCAACCGTCTCGCGGAGATCTACCCGAAGGTCCAGGTGGCCAACACCCTCGACCAGCTCAAGTCGCTCGGCTTCTACTGGGCGACCCGCTCGGGCGTGACCATCTCCATCTCCGACGTCATCGCGCCGCCGGAGAAGCCCGTGCTGCTCGGCAACGCGGAGGAGAAGGCCGCCAAGGTCGAGACCCAGTACGGCCGTGGACTGATCACCGATGCCGAGCGCCGTCAGGAGCTCATCGAGATCTGGACCCGGGCCACCGACGAGGTTGCTCAGGCCATGCAGAAGAACTTCCCGCCGACCAACCCGGTCCACATGATGGTGGACTCGGGCGCCCGCGGTAACTTCATGCAGGTCCGCCAGATCGCCGGCATGCGCGGCCTGGTCGCCAACCCGAAGGGCGAGATCATCCCGCGCCCGATCAAGTCCAACTTCCGTGAGGGCCTGTCGGTCCTGGAGTACTTCATCTCCACCCACGGTGCTCGCAAGGGCCTGGCCGATACCGCGCTTCGTACGGCGGACTCGGGCTACCTGACCCGTCGCCTCGTTGACGTGTCGCAGGACGTGATCATCCGCGAGGTTGACTGCGGCACCGATCGCGGCGCCCAGATCGTCATCGGCGAGCGCGTCGGCGACGTGCTTCGTCCGGTCGACAACCTGGACACCTCGGTGGCGTCGCGCACGCTGGCCCGCGCGGTTGAGGTCGACGGCAAGGAGCTGGCACCCGCCGGCACCGAGCTCACCTACCCGATCCTCGAGGAGCTCGTCGCGCAGGGCGTCGAGGCGATCAGGGCTCGTTCGGTACTGACCTGCGAGAGCTCGGTCGGCACCTGTGCGATGTGCTACGGCCGCTCGATGGCCACCGGCAAGCTGGTCGACGTCGGCGAGGCCATCGGCATCGTCGCGGCCCAGTCCATCGGCGAGCCCGGCACGCAGCTGACCATGCGTACCTTCCACACCGGCGGCGTCGCCGGCGAGGACATCACGCACGGTCTGCCCCGCGTCGTCGAGTTGTTCGAGGCACGCACCCCCAAGGGTGTCGCCCCGATCAGCGAGGTGTCCGGTCGCGTCCGCATCGACGACACCGACAAGACCCGCAAGATCGTGGTCGTGCCCGACGACGGTGCCGAGGAGATCGCTCAGCCGGTCTCCAAGCGCGCCAAGCTCCTCGTCGAGGACGGCCAGCACGTTGCGGTGGGCCAGCAGCTCATCGCCGGTGCGGTCGATCCCAAGCAGGTCCTGCGCATCCTCGGCCAGCGCGCCGTGCAGCTCCACCTGGTCGACCAGGTCCAGGAGGTGTACCGCTCGCAGGGCGTGTCGATCCACGACAAGCACATCGAGGTCATCGTCCGTCAGATGCTCAAGCGCATCATCATCGTCGACTCGGGCTCGGGCGACTCGGAGTTCCTCACCGGTGAACTGGTGGAGAAGTCCAAGTTCGAGGCGGAGAACCGGCGCGTGGTGGCAGAGGGCGGCACCCCCGCCTCCGGGCGCCCCGAGCTGATGGGCATCACGAAGGCCTCGCTGGCAACGGAGTCGTGGCTGTCCGCTGCCTCCTTCCAGGAGACCACGCGGGTGCTCACCGACGCCGCGATCAATGCCAAGAGCGATCCGCTGCTCGGCCTGAAGGAGAACGTCATCCTGGGCAAGCTGATCCCGGCCGGCACGGGCATGCCCGTGTACCGCAATGTTCGGGTCGATCCGACCGAGGAGGCCAAGGCGGCGATGTACGCCAGCTTCGGCAGCTACGACGATCTCGACTACAGCGCCTTCGGCGCCACGTCGGGTGCGGCCGTTCCCCTCGAGGAGTTCGACTTCCGGGGATACAACGCCTGACGACTACAGCAACGACAACAAGGAGGGGAGCCGCGAGGCTCCCCTCCTTGTTTTGAGGCAGTGGAGGCGCATCCGTCAGTACAGTGACCGGCGTGACCGAGCGCCGGGAGCACACGCGTGCGGTCCGCAGGCGCGCCCGCCACATCCGCGAACTCGACCTCATGAGCACCCGTGGCTTCCGGTCGACGCTGCGACTGTCCGTGATTGCCGCGTACTCGATCTTGTTCATGTGGGGCGGCTTCTTCGACTGGAACGGCTCGACCGTCGCAATCTTGTGGTTCGGCGCGGCAGTCCTGTGGCTGGTCATCGCCTTCGTCTTCGTGCGCGGTCTGGTCATCCACGACCATCGCCTGCATTACCTCGCTCGGCACCTGTCCCTGCCGATACTCCTTATCGCCCCGGCGTTCTTGTGGATCTCCTGGTGGCCGGCGATGTCCTTCGGACTGGTTGTCGTCGCGTACATCCTCGAGCTGCGCTACCACTCGTCCGGGGACGGGTTCTTGTTCTCCTTCGGGCTGGTGCTGTTCGTCGGGGTGTTCGCCGCGCTGAGCATGGTCGAGATCGAGAGCGAGCAGTCGGCGGACACAACCTTGAAGTCACCCAAGGACGCCATCTACTGGGCTTTCGGCAGCCTCCTTCGCATCAACTACGGCGAGACCTACATACCGCAGACCCACGACGGGAAGGTCCTCGCGGCGATCGTCGCCATCTGTGCGGTCCTCGGCGCCAGCTTGTTCACCGCGCAGATGGTCAGCTGGGTGATCGGCTCGCGCGCGGACCGGGCCAAGGAGACAGGGCAGGACGAGGTCGGTGCGCAGCTGGCGCAGATCCGCGAGGAGCTTGCGACCATCCGCGCCGCGCTCGCCTCGCAATCGGCGGATCGTCGGGAGACGCCGGAAGGTACAGTTGCGCCATGACCGACGAGAATCAGGCAGGCCAAGAGCCCATCGAGCAGGCCCCGGTGCCCGCTCCCGAGCCGCTCGCCGAGGCCCCGCAAGCACCCGCGCAGTGGCCCGCCGCCCCGCCCCCGCCTGGTTACCCGGCTGCCGGAGCGCCGGTCTATGCCTATCCGCCGGCCTACCCACCCGCGCCCAAGACCTCGAGCAACGCGATCATCTCCCTGGTGCTGTCGATCGCCGCGTGGGTCGTCTGCCCGATCGTGCCCGCCATCGTCGCTCTCGTGTTCGCCAGCATGGCCAGCAAGGAGATCGACGCCTCAGGGGACCAGATCCAAGGCCGCGGCATGGTCACGGCCTCCAAGATCGTGTCCTGGATCAACATCGGCTTCTACGTCGCGCTCATCGTCGTGGGCGCCTTCGTGCTCGTTCTGCTGGCAATTGCCGGGGGAATGGACAACGTCAACAACAACTGAAGGCCCTGCTGACCGACCCGTTTTGACTCATCCGCGGGGCAGAAGGTAGCCTTTCTCCTTGTGCCTGACCCCTCAGGCACACCCCACCGTGCGCGGCTTCCCCTGAAACCCGCACTCTCGCGGCTCACGCTGCTGGGGCTACTCAACGATTTGCCACCGTTGCGCCATGAAAATGACGCGACACACCCGACCGCGTGGGTCGGAGCACCACCCGAAGCACCACCTGAATAGTGAATCTCGACGAGAAGGTAGGAAGGCAACAGTGCCAACCATCCAGCAGCTGGTCCGCAAGGGCCGGCAGGACAAGGTCTCCAAGACCAAGGCGCCGGCGCTCAAGGGCAGCCCGCAGCGCCGAGGCGTCTGCACGCGCGTTTACACCACCACCCCCAAGAAGCCGAACTCCGCGCTTCGCAAGGTGGCCCGCGTCCGCCTGACCTCTGGCATCGAGATCACCGCCTACATCCCGGGCGTGGGTCACAACCTGCAGGAGCACTCGATCGTGCTCGTCCGCGGTGGCCGCGTCCGCGACCTGCCCGGCGTGCGCTACAAGGTCATCCGCGGTGCCCTCGACACGCAGGGCGTCAAGAACCGCAAGCAGGCTCGGTCGCGCTACGGCGCGAAGAAGGAGAAGTCCTAATGCCTCGCAAGGGACCCGCACCCAAGCGGCCAATCGTCATCGACCCGGTCTACGCATCGCCGGTCGTCACCCAGCTCATCAACAAGGTGCTCCTGGACGGCAAGCGCTCCACCGCTGAGCGCATCGTCTACGGCGCCCTCGAGGGCTGCCGCGAGAAGAGTGGCACCGATCCCGTCCAGACGCTCAAGCGCGCGCTGGACAACATCAAGCCCACCCTCGAGGTCAAGTCCCGCCGCGTCGGTGGCGCGACCTACCAGGTCCCCGTCGAGGTCAAGGCCAATCGCGCCACGACCCTCGCGCTGCGCTGGCTGATCGGCTACTCCAAGAGCCGTCGCGAGAAGACCATGACCGAGCGCCTCATGAACGAGATCCTCGACGCGTCCAACGGCCTTGGCGCCGCTGTGAAGAAGCGCGAGGACACGCACAAGATGGCCGAGTCCAACAAGGCCTTCGCGCACTACCGCTGGTAACCAGTCCTTCCCCTCATCCACATCCGCAGCACCTCGTAACAAGGAGAACCGAAAGTGTCGACCGAGACCGCACTCGATCTGGCCAGAACCCGGAACATCGGGATCATGGCCCATATCGACGCGGGCAAGACCACGACCACCGAGCGGATCCTGTTCTACACCGGCATCAACTACAAGATCGGTGAGGTTCACGAGGGCGCAGCAACGATGGACTGGATGGAGCAGGAGCAGGAGCGCGGCATCACGATCACGTCCGCTGCGACCACCTGTCACTGGAAAGACCACACGATCAACATCATCGACACCCCCGGCCACGTCGACTTCACCGTCGAGGTCGAGCGGTCGCTTCGTGTTCTCGACGGTGCCGTCACGGTGTTCGACGGAGTTGCCGGCGTTGAGCCGCAGTCCGAGACGGTCTGGCGTCAGGCCGACCGCTACAACGTGCCGCGCATCTGCTTCGTGAACAAGCTCGACCGCACCGGCGCCGACTTCTACCGCTGCGTCGACATGATCATCAGCCACCTCGGCGCTGTCCCCCTCGTACTCCAGATCCCGATCGGCAACGAGGGCGACTTCCTCGGCGTCGTCGACCTGGTCGGCATGCGCGCCCTCACCTGGCGCGGCGAGACCGAGAAGGGCGAGGACTACACGATCGAGGAGATTCCCGCGGAGCTGGCCGACAAGGCTGCCGAGTACCGCGAGAAGTTGCTCGAGACGCTGTCCGAGGCCGACGACGAGATCCTGGAGAAGTTCCTCGATGGCGGAACCTTCACCGTCGACGAGCTGAACGCAGCGATCCGCCGAGCGACCCTCGCCGACAAGCTCACCCCGGTACTCACCGGCTCGGCGTTCAAGAACAAGGGCGTCCAGCCCATGCTCGACGCTGTCGTTGCCTACCTGCCCTCACCGCTGGACATCACCGCGATCGAGGGACACAAGCCCGGCCACGAGGACGTGCTCATCGAGCGTCAGCCGGACGACAAGGAGCCGTTCGCGGCCCTCGCATTCAAGATCATGACCGACCCGCACCTGGGCAAGCTGACCTACCTGCGCGTGTACTCCGGTCGCCTGCAGACCGGTACCGCCGTGCTCAACAGCGTGAAGGACCGCAAGGAGCGCATCGGCAAGATCTACCGAATGCACGCGAACAAGCGTGAGGAGATCGACTCGGTAGGCGCCGGCGACATCGTGGCCGTCATGGGCCTGAAGGACACCACCACGGGGGAGACCCTGTGCGACGTGGCCAACCCGGTCGTCCTGGAGTCGATGAACTTCCCGGCCCCGGTCATCCACATCGCGATCGAGCCGAAGACCAAGTCCGACCAGGACAAGCTCGGCACCGCGATCCAGCGCCTGTCCGAGGAGGACCCGACCTTCCACGTCCGTACCGACGAGGAGACCGGCCAGACCATCATCGGCGGCATGGGCGAACTGCACCTCGAGGTGCTCGTCGACCGCATGAAGCGCGAGTTCAACGTCGAGGCCAACGTCGGCAAGCCCCAGGTCGCGTACCGCGAGACCATCACCAAGCTGGTCCAGAAGATCGACTACACCCACAAGAAGCAGACGGGTGGCTCCGGCCAGTTCGCCAAGGTGCAGATCGACATGGAGCCCACCGGCGGCGAAGAGGTCGGCGGCTACGAGTTCGTCAACAAGGTCACCGGCGGTCGCATCCCCCGCGAGTACATCCCGTCGGTCGATGCTGGCGCGCAGGAGGCCATGGAGAGCGGCGTTCTCGCCGGCTACCCGATGGTCGACGTGCGAGTCATCCTGCAGGACGGCGCCTACCACGACGTCGACTCCTCGGAACTGGCCTTCAAGATCGCCGGCTCGATGGCATTCAAGGAAGGCGCTCGTCGCGCCGGTCCGGTGCTTCTCGAGCCGATGATGGCCGTCGAGGTGACCACGCCCGAGGACTTCATGGGCGATGTCATCGGTGACCTGAACTCCCGCCGTGGCCAGATCCAGGCCATGGAGGAGCGCTCGGGAGCCCGGGTCGTCAAGGCCCTGGTTCCGCTGTCCGAGATGTTCGGCTACGTGGGTGACCTACGCAGTCGCACGCAGGGTCGCGCCAGTTACAGCATGCAGTTCCACTCGTACGCACAGGTTCCGACCAACGTTGCTACAGAAATCATCGCTAAGGCTCGCGGCGAATAGTCGCGGATCACATAACACCAATAACCAAAAGATCAGTACTCCGATCCGCGACAACGCCGGACGGCAAGAGGACAAGGGAGAACTCAAGTGGCGAAGGCCAAGTTTGAGCGCACCAAGCCGCACGTCAACATCGGCACCATTGGTCACATTGACCATGGCAAGACGACGCTGACTGCAGCCATCACCAAGGTGCTGCACGACAAGTACCCGGACGTGAACCCGTTCACGCCATTCGACATGATCGACAAGGCTCCTGAGGAGCGTCAGCGCGGCATCACGATCTCGATCGCGCATGTCGAGTACCAGACCGAGGCGCGTCACTACGCCCACGTCGACTGCCCCGGCCACGCGGACTACATCAAGAACATGATCACCGGCGCGGCCCAGATGGACGGCGCGATCCTCGTGGTCGCCGCCACCGACGGCCCGATGCCGCAGACCAAGGAGCACGTGCTCCTGGCCCGCCAGGTCGGCGTGCCCTCGATCGTCGTCGCCCTGAACAAGTGCGACATGGTCGACGACGACGAGCTCATCGAGCTCGTCGAGATGGAGGTCCGCGAGCTGCTGTCGAAGTACGAGTACGACGGCGACAACATCCCCGTGGTCCGCGTTGCCGCCTTCCCGGCGCTGCAGGGCGATGCCAAGTGGGCCGAGTCGATCCTCGAGCTCATGAACGCGGTCGACGAGTTCATCCCGACCCCCGAGCGTGACGTCGACAAGCCGTTCCTCATGCCCGTCGAGGACGTGTTCACGATCACCGGTCGTGGCACCGTCGTCACCGGTCGCATCGAGCGCGGCATCGTCAAGGTCAACGAGGAGATCGAGGTCGTCGGCATCCACCCCGGACCGGCCACCAAGACCACGGTCACCGGCGTCGAGATGTTCCGCAAGCTGCTCGACGAGGGTCAGGCGGGCGAGAACGTCGGCCTCCTGCTCCGTGGAGTCAAGCGTGAGGACGTCGAGCGCGGCCAGGTCTGCTGCAAGCCCGGCTCGATCACCCCGCACACCGACTTCGAGGCGGCGGTCTACATCCTCGCCAAGGACGAAGGCGGCCGTCACACGCCGTTCTTCAACAACTACCGGCCGCAGTTCTACTTCCGCACCACCGACGTGACCGGCGTCGTAACCCTGCCCGACGGCAAGGACATGGTCATGCCCGGTGACAACACCGACATGATCGTCGAGCTCATCCAGCCCATCGCCATGGAGGACGGACTTCGGTTCGCCATCCGTGAGGGTGGCCGCACCGTCGGTGCGGGACGCGTCACCAAGATCCTGAAGTAGTTCAGGGTCTTCCCGGAACTTCGTGGGGGGCGGCGCGACCCGCTGTCCCCCACGAAATCCGACAGCACAGCAGCACCTGAACGGCACAGCACTCCACTAGCGGCACTACACGAGTAAGGACACCAGCCACCATGGCGGGACAGAAGATCCGCATCCGGCTCAAGGCCTACGACCACGAGGTCATCGACTCTTCGGCGCGCAAGATCGTCGAGACGGTGACCCGTACCGGCGCGAAGGTTGCCGGACCGGTGCCGCTGCCGACGGAGAAGAACATCTACTGCGTCATTCGCTCGCCGCACAAGTACAAGGACAGTCGCGAGCACTTCGAGATGCGCACCCACAAGCGCCTCATCGACATTCTCGATCCCACGCCGAAGACAGTCGACTCGCTGATGCGCCTCGACCTGCCCGCCGGCGTCGACATCGAGATCAAGCTCTAGCTCTCCCGAACACGCAGCGACATACGACTAGGCAAGGACTGAAACGAATGGGCACCAACGTGAAGGGCGTTCTGGGCGAGAAGCTCGGCATGACCCAGGTCTGGGACGACAACAACAAGGTTGTCCCCGTGACCGTGGTCAAGGCTGGGCCGTGCGTCGTCACCCAGGTCCGTTCCCCCGAGATTGATGGCTACTCGGCCGTCCAGATCGCCTTCGGCGCGATCGACCCCCGCAAGGTGAACAAGCCGGACACCGGTCACTTCGCGAAGGCGGGCGTCACACCTCGCCGCCACCTGGTCGAGATCCGCACCGATGACGCAACCGAGTACACGCTGGGCCAGGAGATCGGCACCGACACCTTCGTGTCCGGGCAGATGGTCGACGTCGTTGGCACCACCAAGGGCAAGGGCTTCGCCGGTGTCATGAAGCGCCACAAGTTCCACGGCCTGTCCGCCTCGCACGGCGTGCAGCGCAAGCACCGCTCACCCGGTTCGATCGGCGGCTGCGCGACTCCCGGCCGCGTGTTCAAGGGCATGAAGATGGCCGGCCGCATGGGTGGCGTTCGCCAGACCACGCAGAACCTCGTAGTTCAGGGCATTGACGCCGAGCGCGGCCTGCTGCTGATCAAGGGCGCCATCCCCGGCCCCAAGGGCGGACTCGTGTTCGTCCGCACGGCAGTCAAGGAGGAGCAGGCATGACCGCGGTAGACGTCCGCACGCCCGCAGGGGCGACTTCCGGCAGCGTCGAGCTGCCGGCCGAGATCTTCGAAGTGCAGGTCAACGTTCCGTTGATCCACCAGGTCGTCGTGGCCCAGCTCGCCGCCGCACGCCAGGGCACGGCGAACACCAAGACCCGCGCCGAGGTCAGCGGCGGTGGCCGCAAGCCCTGGAAGCAGAAGGGCACAGGCCGCGCCCGTCAGGGCTCGATCCGCGCGCCGCAGTTCGTCGGCGGTGGCGTTGTTCACGGCCCGAGCACGCGTGACTACTCGCAGCGCACTCCCAAGAAGATGATCGCCGGCGCTCTTCGCGGTGCACTCTCGGACCGCGCGAGCGAGGGACGGATCCACGTCGTCACTGCTCTCGTCGAGGGTGAGACTCCGTCGACGAAGTCCGCGATCGCCGCGCTCTCCGCGCTGGGGCTCGAGGGCAAGGTGCTGATCAACATCGATCGCGACGATGACGTGTCGGCCCTGAGCCTGCGCAACGTGCCCGACGTGCACCTCATCTACGTCGACCAGATCAACACCTACGACGTCCTCGTCAGCGATCACGTGCTGTTCACCTCTGCCGCGCTCGAGGTCTTCCTTGCCGGTCCCGTCAAGGGACGCTCCGTCAAGGCCGTTGCAACCGAGAGTGAGGTGGCGGAGTGAGAATCGCCGACCCCCGCGATGTCCTGATCTCCCCGGTGATCTCCGAGAAGAGCTACGCGCTCCTCGACGAGAACAAGTACACGTTCGTCGTGTCGCCGGATGCGAACAAGACGCAGATCAAGATCGCGGTCGAGCAGGTGTTCGGGGTCAAGGTGACCTCGGTCAACACGCTCAACCGCGAGGGCAAGCGCCTGCGCACGCGAACCGGCTTCGGCAAGCGTGCGTCGACCAAGCGCGCCATCGTGACGGTCGCCGCAGGCGATCGCATCGACATCTTCGGAGGCCCGGTCTCCTGACCGGGTAGCCGACCGAACCGCACTCACGAGACGGAAAGACAGCTATGGGAATCCGCAAGTACAAGCCGACAACGCCGGGCCGTCGTGGCTCGAGCGTGGCCGACTTCGTCGAGATCACCCGGTCGACGCCGGAGAAGTCACTGGTGCGCCCGCTGCCCAAGAAGGGCGGACGCAACAACTCCGGCAAGATCACGACCCGCCACCAGGGTGGAGGGCACAAGCGTGCCTACCGCGTGATCGACTTCCGTCGCGCAGACAAGGACGGCGTGCCCGCGCGCGTCGCCCACATCGAGTACGACCCCAACCGCACTGCTCGCATCGCGCTGCTGCACTACGCGGACGGCGAGAAGCGCTACATCATCGCCCCGAACAAGCTCAAGCAGGGCGACCCGATCGAGACCGGCGCCAGCGCCGACATCAAGCCGGGCAACTGCCTTCCGCTGCGCAACATCCCCGTCGGCACCGTGATCCACGCCGTGGAGATCAAGCCAGGCGGTGGCGCCAAGATCGCGCGTTCGGCGGGCTCGTCGGTGCAGTTGGTGGCCAAGGACGGCCCCTACGCGCAGCTTCGCATGCCCTCCGGTGAGATCCGCAACGTCGATCTGCGCTCGCGCGCCACGATCGGCGAGGTCGGCAACGCCGAGCAGTCGAACATCAACTGGGGCAAGGCCGGCCGCATGCGCTGGAAGGGCAAGCGCCCGACCGTCCGCGGTGTCGCCATGAACCCGGTCGATCACCCGCATGGTGGTGGCGAGGGCAAGACGTCCGGCGGACGTCACCCGGTCAACCCGAACGGCAAGCCCGAGGGCCGCACGCGTTCGAAGAACAAGGCCAGCGACAAGTTCATCGTCCGACGCCGCAAGTCCGGCAAGAAGCGATAGGGAAGCACATGCCACGCAGCCTGAAGAAGGGCCCCTTCATCGACGGCCACCTGCTCAAGAAGGTGGAAGTTCAGAACGAAGCGGGAACGAAGACCGTGATCAAGACCTGGTCACGTCGCTCCATGATCATCCCGGCGATGCTGGGTCACACGATCGCGGTGCACGACGGTCGCAAGCACGTTCCGGTCTTCGTGTCGGAGAACATGGTCGGGCACAAGCTCGGCGAGTTCGCCCCGACCCGCACATTCCGCGGGCACGTCAAGGACGACCGCAAGGCGCGCAAGCGCTAACCGGCAGTCAACACACACTTTTCAGCAGCCACCGAAGCAGCAAGGGGATAGACATGGAAGCCAGGGCCCAGGCGCGGTACGTCCGCGTCACGCCCATGAAGGCGCGTCGCGTTATCAACCTCATCCGAGGCATGAACGCGGCAGACGCCCAGGCGGTGCTCAAGTTTGCGCCCCAGGCCGCTAGCGAGCCGATCGGCAAGGTGCTCGACAGCGCGATCGCCAACGCGGCGAACAACCACGCGATGGACGTGCGCGGTCTGGTCGTCAGCGAGGCGTACGTCGACGAGGGCCCGACGATGAAGCGGATCCGTCCCCGTGCCCAGGGTCGCGCCTACCGCATCCGCAAGCGCAGCAGCCACATCACCGTGATCGTCTCCGACGGTGTGCCGGTCGTGCCTGTGCTCAAGACGCCGGCCAAGCCCGTCGCGAAGGCTGCCCCCAAGGCAGCTCCCGCGGCCGAGGCTCCGGCGAAGAAGGCTCCGGCAGCCAAGAAGGCGGCCGCTGACAAGTCGGCTCCCGTAGCCGAGAAGTCTGCGCCTGCTGCCAAGAAGGCAACGGCAAAGAAGGCGGCGGCTGCTCCGGCAGACGACGCGGAATCGAAGGGCTGACCCATGGGCCAGAAAGTAAATCCGCACGGCTTCCGGCTGGGCATCACCACCGACTTCAACACTCGTTGGTTCGCTGACAGCTCCAAGGTCGGCCAGCGCTACCGCGACTACGTGTCCGAGGACGTGCAGATCCGCAAGCTGCTGTCCAAGGGCATGGAGCGCGCCGGCATCGCTCGCGTGGAGATCGAGCGCACCCGTGACCGGGTTCGCGTCGACATCCACACCGCGCGTCCGGGCATCGTCATCGGCCGCCGAGGCGCCGAGGCCGACCGCATTCGTGGTGACCTCGAGAAGCTCACGGGCAAGCAGGTTCAGCTGAACATCCTCGAGGTCAAGAACCCCGAGATCGAGGCTCAGCTCGTTGCCCAGGGCATCGCCGAGCAGCTCTCGAGCCGTGTCTCGTTCCGTCGCGCCATGCGCAAGGGAATGCAGAGCACGATGAAGAGCGGCGCCAAGGGCATCCGCGTGCAGGTCTCCGGCCGCCTCGGTGGCGCTGAGATGTCGCGCACGGAGTTCTACCGCGAGGGTCGCGTTCCCCTGCACACGCTGCGCGCTGACATCGACTACGGCTTCTACGAGGCGCGTACCACGTTCGGTCGCATCGGCGTGAAGGTCTGGATCTACAAGGGCGACGCGCTGGCGACTCGTTCAGAGCGTGAGGCGGCAGCTGCCACCGCACGCCTCAGCGGACCGCGCGCGCGCCCCGACCGTCCCCGTCGCCCCGAGTCTGAGGGCACCGAGCGCGCCAGCGAGCCGGCTGGCGACGTCCTCGTCGAAGCCGCCCCCGTCGTGGCAGCAGAAGGCCAGGAGGGCTAGCCGACATGTTGATTCCCCGCAGGGTCAAGCACCGCAAGCAGCACCACCCCACCCGTCGTGGCGTGGCGAAGGGCGGCACCGAGGTGACGTTCGGCACGTACGGACTCCAGGCAATGGAGCCGGCCTACGTGACCAACCGTCAGATCGAGTCCGCTCGTATCGCCATCACCCGTCACATCCGCCGTGGCGGCAAGGTCTGGATCACCATCTACCCGGACCGTCCGCTCACCAAGAAGCCTGCCGAGACCCGCATGGGTTCGGGCAAGGGCTCGCCCGAGTGGTGGGTTGCGAACGTCAAGCCCGGACGCGTGATGTTCGAGCTGTCCTACCCGGACGAGAAGATCGCCAACGAGGCGCTCACCCGCGCCATGCACAAACTCCCGATGAAGTGCCGGATCGTTCGGCGCGACGAAGCAGGTGACAACTGATGGCCGCAGGCACACAGGTGGGCGAACTCCGCAACCTCGACGACGCTGACTTGGCGTTGAAGCTCCGTGAGTCGAAGGAGGAGCTGTTCAACCTCCGCTTCCAGGGGGCGACGGGACAGCTCGAGAATCATGGTCGCCTTCGCGCGGTCCGCAAGGACATCGCACGGATCTACACGATCCTGCGCGAGCGCGAGCTCGGCATCACCCCGTATGAAGAAGTTGTCACAGACGGCACCGAGGGTGCCGCATGAGCTCGAATGAGGCAGGCGTGACAGAGTTGAACCGCGGTTACCGCAAGACCCGCGAGGGTCTGGTGGTCAGCGACAAGATGGACAAGACGGTGGTCGTCGCAGTCGAGGACCGCTTCAAGCATCCGCTGTACGGCAAGGTCGTCCGTCGGACGAGCAAGCTGAAGGCGCATGACGAGGCCAACGCCGCAGGCATTGGCGACCGCGTCCTCCTCATGGAGACCCGGCCCACGTCCGCGACCAAGCGCTGGCGCGTGGTCGAGATCCTCGAGAAGGCCAAGTAGCCCACTAGTTCCGCCAGGCTCTTCATGAGAACCGGCAGACGATCAGGAGAATGCAGTGATTCAGCAGGAGTCGCGACTTAGGGTCGCCGACAACACGGGTGCCAAGGAGATTTTGTGCATCCGCGTGCTTGGCGGCTCAGGTCGCCGGTACGCCGGCATCGGTGATGTCATCGTGGCCACGGTCAAGGACGCCATTCCGGGTGGCAACGTCAAGAAGGGCGAGGTCGTCAAGGCCGTTATCGTCCGCACCCGCAAGGAACGTCGTCGTCCCGATGGTTCGTACATCCGCTTCGACGAGAACGCAGCGGTCATCCTCAAGGGTGACGGCGAGCCGCGCGGTACCCGAATCTTCGGGCCGGTCGGTCGCGAGCTGCGCGAGAAGAAGTTCATGAAGATCATCTCGCTCGCCCCGGAGGTGCTGTAACCATGTCGCTGAGCATTCGTAAGGGCGACCTCGTCCAGGTCATCTCGGGCAAGGACCGCGGTGTCAAGGGCAAGGTCATCGAGGTCTACCCCGAGACCGAGAAGGTCATCGTCGAGGGCGTCAACCGGATCAAGAAGCACACCAAGGTTGGCCAGAGCAATCGCGGCGCGAAGACCGGCGGCATCATCACGACCGAGGCACCCATCCATGTCTCGAACGTCATGGTGATCGATCCTGAGGACGGCCGCCCCACGCGCATCGGCTTCCGCAAGGAAGAGGTCGAGAAGCGTCGTACCGACGGCTCGACCTACGCCTCGCAGCGCAGCGTTCGCATCTCCCGCCGCACTGGCAAAGACATCTAAGGAATCTGCGATGACTACCGCAACCACCACCGAGACCACGGTGCCGCGCCTGAAGGTGCGCTACCGCGAGGAGATCCTTCCCGCGCTTCGCGAGGAGTTCTCGTTCGCCAACGTCATGCAGGTGCCGACCGTCACGAAGGTCGTCGTCAACATGGGAGTCGGCGACGCCGCCCGCGACTCGAAGTTGATCGAGGGCGCCATTCGCGACCTCGCCGACATCACCGGTCAGAAGCCGCAGGTCACCAAGGCCCGCAAGTCGATCGCCCAGTTCAAGCTTCGCGAGGGTCAGCCCATCGGCGCCCACGTCACGCTGCGGAACGATCGCATGTGGGAGTTCCTGGACCGGCTGCTGTCGATCGCGCTTCCGCGCATCCGTGACTTCCGCGGACTGTCGCCCAAGCAGTTCGACGGCCGCGGCAACTACACCTTCGGCCTCAATGAGCAGTCAATGTTCCACGAGATCGACCAGGACAAGATCGATCGCGTCCGCGGTATGGACATCACGATCGTCACGACTGCCAAGAACGATGACGAAGGCCGCGCTTTGCTTCGCCTTCTCGGATTCCCCTTCAAGGAGGCCTGAGCCATGGCGAAGAAAGCCCTGATCCAAAAGCAGCAGAAGACCCCGAAGTTCAAGGTGCGGGGTTACACGCGCTGCAACAAGTGCGGCCGTCCGCACTCGGTGTACCGCAAGTTCGGCCTGTGCCGGATCTGCGTTCGGCAGATGGCCCACGCGGGCGAGCTGCCTGGTGTGACTAAGAGCTCCTGGTAAACAACGACGCTGCAGGTCCGATGGGCACAATGCCCGGTTGGATACCACAGCGAGGAAGGCCGATGAGGCCATGACAATGACTGACCCGATCGCGGACATGCTTGCGCGACTGCGCAACGCAAACTCCGCGTATCACGACACCGTCGCGATGCCGCACTCGAAGATCAAGGCGAACATCGCCGAGATCCTCCAGGCGCAGGGCTACATCGCGAGCTGGCACGTCGAGGACGCCACTGTCGGCAAGACGCTGACGCTGGACCTCAAGTACGGACCGTCGCGCGAGCGCTCGATCGCCGGACTTCGTCGCGTCTCCAAGCCGGGCCTGCGGGTCTACGCGAAGAGCACGGCGCTGCCCCGCGTACTCGGCGGACTCGGTATCGCGATCCTGTCGACATCCGGTGGACTCCTGACCGATCGTCAGGCTGCAAAGAAGGGCGTAGGTGGGGAAGTCCTCGCCTACGTCTGGTAACGGAGGCCTGACATGTCACGCATCGGACGTCAGCCGATCCCCGTTCCCGCCGGAGTCACCGCCAAGATCGACGGCAGCGAGGTGACGATCACCGGGCCGAAGGGCACGCTGAGCCTCACCGTCGCCGAGCCGATCGTCGTCGCGCAGGAGGACGGCGTCCTCGTCGTCACCCGCCCCAACGACGAGCGCGCCTCGCGGGCTCTTCATGGCCTGACCCGCACCCTGGTCGGCAACATGGTCATCGGAGTCACCACCGGCTACGAGAAGGGCCTGGAGATCGTCGGCACGGGTTACCGCGTCGCGGCGAAGGGCACCGACCTGGAGTTCCAGCTCGGCTTCAGCCACCCGGTCCTCGTCAAGGCACCCCAGGGCATCTCGTTCGCCGTGGAGAGCCCGATCAAGTTCAAGGTCCAGGGCATCGATAAGCAGCAGGTCGGCGAGGTTGCCGCCAACATCCGCAAGATCCGCAAGCCGGAGCCGTACAAGGGCAAGGGCGTGCGCTACGAGGGTGAAGTCGTACGCCGCAAGGCCGGAAAGGCTGGTAAGTAATGACTTCCTTCGCTCCCAAGCTGGGAACGCGCACCCGCTCCACCGTGGGCCGTGCGCGTCGCCACCTTCGCGTTCGCAAGAAGGTCTCGGGCACTGCACTGCGCCCGCGTCTGGTCGTGACCCGCTCCGCGCGTCACATGCTGGCTCAGGTCGTCGACGACACCCAGGGTGTGACCTTGGCGTCGGCATCGACGATGGAGGCCGACCTTCGCGGTGCCTCCGTCGACAAGACGGCCAAGGCTCGCAAGGTTGGCGAGCTCGTCGCCGAGCGCGCCAAGAAGGCCGGCATCGAGACGGTCGTCTTCGACCGCGGCGGAAACAACTACCACGGTCGAGTGGCCGCCGTCGCTGATGGCGCCCGCGAAGCCGGCCTGACCTTCTGATGGCAACGTCGAACGACGCACGCGAAATCCGAAACGGAAGAGGAACCCATGTCTGATACAGCCCGCCGCGGAAGCGGCGGCGGTGATCGCCGGGAGCGCAAGGATCGCGCTCCGCGCGAGGAGAAGTCCGCCTTCATCGAGCGCGTGGTCGCCATCAATCGTGTGGCCAAGGTCGTCAAGGGTGGTCGTCGCTTCAGCTTCACCGCCCTCGTCGTCGTGGGCGACGGCGACGGCAACGTCGGTGTCGGATACGGCAAGGCCAAGGAGGTGCCCGCGGCAATCGCCAAGGGTGTCGAGGAGGCCAAGAAGCACTTCTTCCGCGTCCCGCGCATCCAGGGCACCATCCCGCACCCCATCACGGGCGAGGCTGCTGCCGGAGTCGTCATGCTGCGTCCGGCCGCTCCCGGTACCGGCGTCATCGCCGGTGGCCCGGTTCGCGCCGTGCTGGAGTGCGCTGGCGTCCACGATATCCTCAGCAAGTCGATGGGCTCGGACAACGCCATCAACATCGTGCACGCCACGGTCGCTGCGCTGAAGATGCTCGAGATGCCCGAGCAGGTTGCTGCTCGTCGCGGACTGCCGCTTGAAGACGTTGCCCCGCCGGCACTTCTTCGCGCTATGGCTGCGGGGAGGAGCGCGTAATGGCTCGTCTGAAGGTCACGCAGAAGAAGTCCAAGATCGGCGGCACGAGCGGCCAGCGGAACACGCTGCGCTCGCTCGGACTCAAGCGAATCGGCGACACCGTCGTCAAGGAAGACCGCCCCGAAATCCGCGGCATGGTGAACACCGTGCGGCATCTGGTTGTTGTTGAGGAGGTCGACTAACCATGACACTCAAGGTCCATCACCTGCGCCCGGCTCCGGGCGCGAAGACCGCCAAGACCCGCAAGGGCCGCGGCGAGGCGTCCAAGGGCAAGACCTCTGGTCGCGGTACCAAGGGCACCAAGGCTCGTTACCAGGTTCCGGCCCGGTTCGAGGGTGGCCAGATGCCGCTGCACATGCGCCTGCCCAAGCTCAAGGGCTTCAAGAACCCGTCGAAGGTCGAGTTCCAGGTCGTCAACCTCGCCATGCTCACCAAGCTGTTCCCCGAGGGCGGGGAGGTCACGATCAGTGATCTCGTTGCCAAGGGCGCAGTGCGCAAGGGGCAGCCGGTCAAGGTTCTCGGCCAGGGCGACATCAACGTCGCAGTTGCGGTGAGTGCCAATGCATTCTCCGAGACGGCCCGTGGCAAGATCGTTGCTTCAGGCGGTTCCGCAACCGAAGTCTAAGCAGGAGGCACAGTGCACATCAGTGCGTTCGGGGCTGCCCTGCGTACACCGGATCTTCGCAAGAAGATCTTCTTCACTCTCGGTCTCTTGGCTCTCTACCGCCTCGGGTCGGTTGTTCCCACGCCCGGTGTCGACTACTCCGCCATCCAGCGGTGTATCGACGTCGTGCAGGACAACTCCGTCTACGCGCTGATCAACCTCTTCAGTGGCGGGGCGCTGCTGCAGCTGTCGGTGTTCGCGCTCGGGATCATGCCGTACATCACCGCGAGCATCATCCTGCAGCTGCTCACCGTCGTGATTCCGCGTCTGGAGACGCTGAAGGCCGACGGCCAGGCCGGACAGGCGAAGATCACGCAGTACACGCGCTTCGTGACCATCGGCCTGGCGGTCCTTCAGTCGACGGCGATCTTGTCGCTCGCCCGAACGCCCGGGGCGCTGTTCAGCGGATGCAACGAGAACATCATTCCGAATCAGTCGGTCTGGGTCATCCTCGTCATGATCATCGTGATGACCGCCGGAACCGCGATCATCATGTGGTTCGGCGAGCTGATCACCGAACGTGGCGTCGGCAACGGCATGTCCGTGCTGATCTTCACCTCGATCATCGCGACCATCCCCGCTCAGTTCCTCTCGATTCTCGGCACCAGCGGTCCGTTCACGTTCGCGATCACGCTCCTCATCGGAGTGGCGATCATCGCCTTCGTCGTATTCGTCGAGCAGGCGCAGCGACGAATTCCGGTTCAGTACGCCAAACGCATGGTCGGGCGGCGAATGTACGGCGGCACATCGACCTACATACCGCTCAAGGTCAACATGGCCGGCGTCATCCCGGTCATCTTCGCGTCGTCGCTGCTGTTCTTGCCGACGCTGCTCGTGCAGCTCACGGGCAGCCAGTCAACATGGGCCGTCTGGGTGCAGACGAATCTCGCAACGGGCACCGGGGCGTGGTACTCACTGCTGTACTTCACGCTCATCGTGTTCTTCTGCTACTTCTACGTGTCGATCACCTTCAATCCCGTTGAGGTTGCCGACAACATGAAGAAGTACGGCGGCTTCGTCCCGGGCATCCGGGCCGGCCGGCCGACCGCCGAGTACCTCGACTACGTCCTGACCCGTCTGACGGCGCCCGGTTCCCTCTACCTGGGCCTCATCGCTGTCCTGCCCGTGTTCGCCTTCGGCTTCCTTGGCGTGTCCAGTCAGTTCGTCTTCGGTGGTGTGAGCCTGCTGATCTTGGTTGGTGTCGGCCTCGACACGGTCAAGCAGATCGAGGCACAGCTTCAGCAGCGCAACTACGAGGGATTCCTCCGCTGATGCGCCTCGTGTTGATGGGCCCTCCCGGTGCGGGCAAGGGCACGCAGGCCGGGTTCATCGCCGCACTCCTGGGAGTGCCGCACATCTCCACCGGGGACATCTTTCGCGCGAATGTCTCGCAGGGAACACCGCTGGGCGTCGAGGCTCGCCGCTACATGGACGCTGGGGAGTACGTGCCCGACGGAGTGACCAACGCGATGGTGCGTGATCGCCTCGACGCGGCGGACTGCGTTCCTGGGTTCCTGCTCGATGGTTACCCGCGCACGGTTGAGCAGGTCGACGAGCTCGACTCCATGCTGCGGTCATCGGACCTAGCCCTCGATGCGGTCGTGGAGCTCGTCGTCGACATCGACGAGGTCGTTGGTCGCCTCGTGCGCAGGGCTGCAGACCAGGGCCGCAGTGACGACACCGAGGATGTCATCAGGCGTCGACTCGAGGTGTACTCGGAGCAGACGGCGCCCCTCATCGCCGCGTACGAAGCACAAGGACTGCTAGTCCGCGTCGACGGCCTCGGAGAGATCGACGAGGTGACCGATCGCATCGTGGGCGCTCTCGGCATCGAGAAGTAGCCACGATGTTCCGCCGCAAGAGTTCGATCGAGATCAAGAGCCCTGACCAGCTGGCGATCATGCGAGCCGCCGGCCTCGTCGTGGCGCGCGCACTAGCGGCGATGGAAGCGGAAGCCGCTCCAGGCTCGACCACTCGTGATCTCGACGAGATCGCCCGCGACTGCCTCGCCGACAACGGTGCCACGTCCTCGTTCCTTGGCTACCAGATGCACGGCGCGGTGCGTTACCCGGCAGTGATCTGCGCTTCGGTGAATGAAGAGATCGTCCACGGCATCCCCGGTGACCGGGTCCTGCGCGACGGTGACATCGTCTCGATCGACTTCGGCGCCATAGTCGACGGCTGGCACGGGGATGCGGCCGTCACCGTGCTCATCGGAAACGTCGCACCCGAGGTCGCCGAACTCTCCCGGGTCACGCGAGAGTCGATGTGGGCCGGTCTCGGCGCAGCGCGGGTGGGCGCACACCTGTCCGACATAGGCCACGCGGTCGAGGCCGTCATCCGCGCGTCAGGTCCGTACGGGATCGTCGAGGAGTACGGCGGACATGGCATCGGCTCGTCAATGCACATGGATCCGCACATTCTCAATTACGGCCCTCCTGGCCTTGGCCCGGTGCTTCGACCGGGTATGGCGCTGGCTATCGAGCCGATGGCAACGCTGGGCAGTCCCGAGGTAGGTGTGCTCGACGACGAATGGACAGTGGTGACCGCCGACGGAACGTGGGCATCGCACTGGGAGCACACCGTCGCGATCACCGAGGATGGGCCCTGGGTGCTCACCGCGCTCGACGACGTACGCCTGTAATCCATCGCTTGTTGTGTTCGAGGGATAACCGTGGGTTAGCCTGTGACGACCAAATTCGACTCACGGGGGTTAGCAATGCGTAAGGTCCTTGCCCTGGTCGCTGCCGTCGGCATCGCGGCGACCGCGCTGCCCATCGTCGCGGCGGCCCCTGCGTCCGCGGCCGGGAGCCTTGTGTTCGCGACCTACAACGTGTGCGGCGCCAAGCCGAACAGCGGAGCCTGCGCGAGCGGTGCCGCTCCGTGGGAGGCACGCCGGGACAAGACGCAGCGCGTGATCGCCGCCTCGGGCGCGGACGTGCTCGGACTCCAGGAAGTGACGAATAACCCGGCCGCCGGCGCGAAGACCCAGGTCGAGGACGTCGCCAGGCTCATCGCCCCCAGCGGGTACGTGCCGATCAGCGTGGCCGATGCGGACAACGAGTGCCGCCGCCCGCGCGATGCGGCCGGTCAGCTCGCCGGACCGTCGCCGTGCGAGACGACCGCGATGCTCGCGTACAAGACCTCGACCGTCTCCGTGTTCCCGGTGCCCCAGGGCTCCAGCACGGGCCGGGTGATGCTGCAGTCGATCGCCGGCGGCCTCGACGCCGGATCTGCCGGGCGCTCGGTCGAGTGGGCCTACCTGAAGGGCAACAACGGAGCCGGTCCGTTCCTGGCTATCTCCTTGCACACCGACAGCGACAAGGGTGGGGCTGCGGAAGCCTCGCGGATCGCCGTCGGTTCCGGTCTGGCCGGCTGGGTGTCGCTGGTCAATGCGACCCGCGGGATGAACGGCACTCCCGCCATCCTCATGGCCGACCTGAACTCCTATGCCGTTCGGCAGCCGAATGGCGTGCAGAAGGTCCTCACCAACACCGGATGGCTCGATGCCCACGATGCCAAGGTGAAGAAGAACGTGCAGTACCCGACGATCAATTCGAACCCGGCCAATGGGAACAACGGCTTCCCTGCGACCCCCTTCATGGCCAGGCCGAACAAGAAGAACCCCAAGGGCTATGCGACGCGGATCGACTACATCATGGGCTTCGGACCGGGGATCACGATGGTCTCCTACGAGCACGTGATGTTCCTGAACGGCCGGGCTCACAACCCGGACTACCAGGGCTCCGACCACCAGATGGTGCGGGCGACGATCGCCTTCGCCTAGATTCGCCGTCCGAAAGTCGGAGGGTGGACCCGATTTCTCAATCCCCCTAGTGGGGGCGTAGACTCGCGGGGCCGATAAGGGACTTCCCCGTTCGTCCACCGTCCGCTGCCTACCGGCTCGCCGTGCAGCGTGGTGCGACCTCGTGGGGCGTCGCTTGCCCCGCAGGGGCTCCCTAGGGAGTCGGCACCACAACGGAAGCTGAGGGTATGGGTAAGAAGGACGGCGCGATCGAGCTCGAGGGCACGATCACTGAGTCACTTCCCAACGCGATGTTCCGAGTGGAGCTGGACAACGGGCACAAGGTGCTCGCGCACATCAGCGGCAAGATGCGGATGCACTACATCCGGATCCTTCCGGATGACCGGGTGGTCGTGGAGCTCTCGCCCTACGACCTCACGCGAGGCCGGATCGTCTACCGCTACAAGTAGGTCAGAAGCACCCGTTACCACCGTCCCAACGAATCGTTCACGAAAGAGTCATCATGAAGGTCCAGCCGAGCGTCAAGAAGATCTGCGACAAGTGCAAGGTCATCCGTCGCCACGGCCGCGTCATGGTCATCTGCGAGAACGTTCGCCACAAGCAGCGCCAGGGCTGACCCAGACCTGACGCGGCCTTCGGGGAGACAACCCGAAGTCCGAAACAGCAGAACCCGACCCCCGCAGCGGTGCGTGCGCCGCAGCGGGACGACACCCCCGGTCACGAGGCCGGGGACCGGCCTTGGCGGGCCGGACTGGTTCTGCACCGCACACCTCGTGAATGACCAAGAAGAGAGATACGCCTTATGGCACGACTTGTTGGTGTCGACCTGCCGCGCGACAAGCGCATGGCGGTGGCACTCACCTACATCTACGGCGTCGGACGCTCGCAGGCCGCGAAGGCCCTCGACGCGACCGGCATCAGCCCCGACTTGAGGTCCAAGGACCTCACCGACGACCAGGTCATCGCGCTTCGCGACTGGATCGACACCAACCTCAAGGTAGAAGGCGACCTTCGCCGCGAGGTCACCGCCGATATCCGACGCAAGGTCGAGATCGGTTGCTACCAGGGTCTTCGTCACCGCAAGGGCCTTCCCGTCCGCGGTCAGCGCACCCACACCAATGCGCGTACGCGCAAGGGCCCGCGCAAGACCGTCGCTGGCAAGAAGAAGGCAACCAAGTGACCTACCTCAAGACTCTGGAGAACTGACCCATGGCACCGAAGACCGGCAAGGCTCCGGCGGCGAAGAAGGTTCGTCGCAAGGAGAAGAAGAACGTGGCCCACGGCCACGCGCACATCAAGAGCACGTTCAACAACACGATCGTCTCGATCACGGACCCCACGGGTGCCGTCATCGCCTGGGCCAGCGCCGGCCAGGTCGGCTTCAAGGGCTCTCGCAAGTCCACTCCGTTCGCCGCGCAGCTCGCAGCGGAGGCTGCAGCACGGCGCGCGATGGAGCACGGCATGCGCAAGGTCGACGTGTTCGTCAAGGGACCCGGCTCCGGCCGCGAGACCGCTATCCGTTCGCTGCAGGCCACTGGGCTGGAGGTCGGTTCCATCTCCGACGTCACCCCCGTGCCCTTCAACGGAACCCGTCCGTCCAAGCGTCGCCGCGTCTGACCGCGCGCACTGAATAGGAGATAACCAGACATGGCGCGTTATACAGACGCTGATTGCAAGCGGTGCCGTCGCGAGAAGATGAAGCTCTTCCTCAAGGGTGCGAAGTGCGAGTCGCCGAAGTGCCCGTTCGAGAAGCGCCCCTACCCGCCCGGCCAGCACGGCCGCGGTCGTTCGAAGGACAGCGAGTACCTGTTGCAGCTTCGTGAGAAGCAGAAGGCCACCCGGATGTACGGGGTGCTGGAGAAGCAGTTCAGGAACTACTACCAGGAGGCCCAGACTCAGTCGGGCAAGACTGGTGAGAACCTGCTGCGCATCCTCGAGACCCGTCTTGACAACGTCGTGTTCCGCGCCGGCTTTGCCAAGTCGCGCGACATGGCTCGTCAGCTGGTCACGCACGGTCACTTCATCGTCAACGGCCACAAGGTCAACATCCCCTCGTACCGGGTGTCGCCCAACGACATCGTCGAGGTCCGCGGTGGATCGCGTGAGATGACGCCGTTCGTCGTCGCCCACGCCGAGATCGGTGAGCGCACCGTTCCGGCATGGCTCGAGGTCATCCCGTCGAAGATGACCATTCTCGTGCACTCGCTCCCCGCCCGCGCGGTCATCGACACGCAGGTCAACGAGCAGCTGATCGTCGAGCTCTACTCCAAGTAGTTCGTCCCACCGTCCCAGCCTGCTGGGCAAAACTGCGACGTCAAATAGCGGTCGTCGCCGGAAGGAAGTAAATAGTGCTTATCAGCCAGCGTCCCGTGCTCACCGAGGAGCCGATCAGCGAGTTCCGCTCGCGCTTCGTCCTCGAGCCTCTCGAGCCAGGTTTCGGCTACACCCTCGGCAACTCACTTCGCCGCACGCTGTTGTCATCCATCCCCGGTGCTGCGGTCACAAGCATCCGCGTTGATGGCGTTCTCCACGAGTTCACGACCGTTCCCGGCGTGAAGGAGGACGTGACCGAGCTCATCCTCAACATCAAGCAGCTCGTGATCTCCAGCGAGCACGATGAGCCCGTCGTCATGTACCTGCGCAAGCAGGGACCCGGCACGGTTACTGCAGCCGACATCCAGCCCCCGGCTGGCGTCGAGGTGCACAACCCCGACCTGCACATTGCGACTCTCAACGCGAAGGGCAAGCTCGAGATCGAGCTCGTCGTCGAGCGTGGTCGTGGCTATGTGTCGGCCGTCCTCAACAAGCAGGTTGGCCAGGAGATCGGTCGCATCCCGGTCGACTCCATCTACAGCCCCGTGCTGAAGGTCACCTACAAGGTCGAGGCCACCCGAGTCGAGCAGCGCACCGACTTCGACAAGCTCGTGCTGGATGTCGAGACCAAGACCTCGATGCGCCCGCGCGATGCGGTTGCCTCGGCAGGCAAGACGCTCGTCGAGCTCTTCGGCCTGGCCCGTGAGCTCAATGTCGACGCCGAGGGCATCGACATCGGCCCGTCGCCGACCGACGCCTTCGTCGCCGAGCAGTTGTCGACGCCGATCGAGCAGCTGGACATGACGGTCCGGTCGTACAACTGCCTCAAGCGCGAGGGCATCCACACCGTGGGTGAACTCATCACGCGCAGCGAGGCCGACCTGCTCGACATCCGCAACTTCGGTGCGAAGTCCATCGACGAGGTCAAGGTCAAGCTGGCCAGCCTCGGACTCGCGCTCAAGGACAGCCCGCCCGGATTCGATCCCGGTGCGGCCGTGTACTTCAGCGACGAGGACGATGACCTCGCCTTCGCCGAGGACGAGCAGCTCTAAGACACCAGTTTTCATCCGCGAAGCACTTCGCGGTCCACGCACTGAGGAGTAAGAATGCCTACGCCAACAAAGGGTCCCCGTCTCGGCGGTGGTCCCGCTCACGAGCGGCTCATGCTGGCCAACCTGGCCACGGCGCTGTTCGAGCACGGGCGGATCACGACCACCGAGGCCAAGGCCAAGCGCCTGCGCCCGTTGGCCGAGCGACTGATCACCTTCGCGAAGCGCGGTGACCTGCATGCTCGTCGCCGAGTGCTGACCGTGGTGCGCGACAAGTCGGTCGTCCACACGCTGTTCACGGAGATCGGCCCGCAGTACGCCGGTCGTCCGGGCGGCTACACCCGTATCACGAAGATCGGCCCGCGCAAGGGCGACAACGCTCCGATGGCGATCATCGAGCTCGTCGAGCCCATGCTCGAGCAGGTCGTCGCGGAGGCAACCGGAGCCACCAAGCGTGCGGCGAAGGAGAAGGCTGCGGCCGCACCGGCCGCTGTCGCCACCGAGACCGTCGCGGATGACATTGTCGAGGAGACCGTGACCGATGAGGTCGTCAGCGACACGGTTGTCGAGGATGCCGCCGAAGCCGAGGCGCTCTCGGAGGCTGGCGACGAGGCGACCGACGGCGATGACAACATCGACGACGCTGACAAGAAGGACGAGTCCTGACCGACTCACCAACTACGAGTCAGCCCGTCCCCGGTCTTCCGGGCGGCGGGCTGTTTCGTCTGCGCTTGGACATCTCGTACGACGGGCGGGGCTTCGCCGGCTGGGCACGTCAGCCGGGCCTGCGCACCGTCCAGGGCGAGCTCGAGCGAGTGCTGGGCTACGTGTGCGGATTGGACCTGGAACTGACCTGTGCGGGACGCACGGACGCTGGAGTCCACGCGCGCGGGCAGGTTGCGCACGTCGACGTTCCGCAGTCAGTGGCCGATATCGACCTGGGGCGATTCAATCGCGCGCTGCCCGATGACGCTCGCGTCGATCGCATCAGTGTTACCGACGAGACATTCGACGCTCGCTTCTCGGCCCTGTGGCGCAGGTACAGCTACCGGGTGACCGACAACCCGGTCGGTCCCGGTCCGCTCGAGCGTCACCTGGTGCTGCCGTGGACACGCCGCCTTGACGTGGATCGCATGAACGTGGCGGCGGACGCTCTGCTCGGCGAGCATGACTTTGCCCCGTTCTGCCGGCAGCGCGAGTTCGCCTCTACCGTTCGCGAGCTGCGCGAACTGCACTGGGAACGTCGAGCAGACGGAGTCGCGGTCATGACCGTCCGCGCCGATGCCTTCTGCCATTCGATGGTCCGGGCGCTCGTCGGAGTACTCCTCCCGGTAGGCGACGGCCGCAAGCCGATCACGTGGCCCGCGGATGTGCTGGCGACCGGCACGCGCGACTCGGCGGTCACCGTGATGCCCGCCTTCCCGCTCGTACTGGAAGAAGTCGGATATCCCGACCCCGCCGACTACGGTGCCCGACAGGTGCAGACTCGAATCTTCCGCAAGACCTGACGGGGATCCTCATGGGCCACATCGACGTTCAGCACGTCACCTACTCGCTGTCCGACGGACGCGTGCTGCTTGACGACGTCTCCTTCCGGGTGCCGGAAGGGGCGACCGCCGCGCTCGTCGGCCCGAACGGTGCTGGCAAAACGACGCTGCTGCGGATGATGGCCGGTGACATCAAGCCCGACGAGGGATCGATCGTGTGCACCGGGGGACTGGCCGTCATGCGGCAGTTCGTCGGCCAGATGTCGGAGGGCACCGTCCGCGACCTCCTGCTCGGCGTGAGCCCAGCGCCCTTGCGAGTCGCCGCGAGCGCTCTCGACGCCGCCGAGCTGGCCATGATGGACAGCGACGACGAGGCCACGCAGATGAAGTACGCGCACGCGATCTCCGACTACGCCGAGGTTGGCGGGTATGAGGCCGAGGTGCTCTTCGACGTGGTCACCGTCGCGGCGATGGGCGAGCCATACGAGCTGCTGCGCTGGCGGCGGGTGTCCACGCTCTCCGGCGGTGAGCAAAAGAGGCTGGTCCTCGAACTGCTGCTTCGCGGACCCGCACAGGTGCTCCTGCTCGACGAGCCTGACAACTACCTCGACGTGCCGGGCAAGGTCTGGCTCGAGCAGCAGTTGCGCGAGACGCCTAAGACCGTCCTGCTCATCAGCCATGACCGCGAGCTGCTCAGCCAGTCGGCCAGCCACGTCGTGTCCGTCGAGCTCGGTGTGGTCGGGAACACGATCTGGCTGCACGGTGGCGGGTTCGCCTCGTTCCACGATGCGCGCGCCGAGCGTTTCTCCCGGCTGGAGGAACTGCGGCGCCGCTGGGACGAGGAGCACGCGAAGCTCAAGGCGCTCGTGCTGTCCTTGCGGGTCAAGGCGAAGTTCAACGACGGACTTGCCTCGCGGTACCAGGCGGCGCAGACACGCCTTCGCAAGTTCGAGGAGGCCGGACCTCCGATGGCGGTGCCGCGCAAGCAGACCGTGCGCATGCGCCTGACCGGAGGACGAACCGCCAAGCGAGCGGTGGTGTGCGAGGCGCTGGAGTTGAACGGCCTGACGAAGCCTTTCGACGGAGAGATCTGGTTCGGCGAGCGGGTCGCGATCCTGGGCGCGAACGGCTCGGGCAAGTCGCACCTGTTGAGGCTGCTCGCCTTGGGCGGATCCGATCCGGATGTCGAGCACCAGCCGGTGGGCGACGTGGAGATCCTGCCGGTCGCGCACCGCGGGGTCGCCCGACTTGGCGCCCGCGTTCGACCCGGCTGGTTCGCGCAGACGCATGTGCGTCCTGACCTGTCCGGGCGCACGCTGCTCGACATCTTGCACCGCGGCGACGAGCGGCGATCGGGCATGCCGCGCGAGCAGGCGGCCCGGTTGCTGGACCGGTACGAACTGGCCGAGGCCTCCGAGCAGGACTTCGACACGCTCTCCGGCGGTCAGCAGGCCCGATTCCAGATCCTGCTGCTCGAGCTGGGCGGGGCGACCTTGCTGCTGCTCGACGAGCCGACGGACAACCTGGACATCGCCAGCGCGGAGGCCCTCGAGGACGGGCTCAACGCCTTCGAGGGTACCGTTATCGCGGTCACCCATGACCGCTGGTTCACCCGGGGTTTCGACCGATTCTGGGTGTTCCGCGGCGATGGCTCCGTCGTCGAGGCCCCCGAGCCCGTCTTCGGCGACTGGTAACCCCGGTCCCACCCCCGGTCCGCCCCCGCCGACCTTGAGGTTGGCGTGGATCTGAGGGTCGATTTCCCACGCCAACCTCAAGGTCGGCGGGGTTTCCGGGGCGATTTGGCTCAGCCCCGGCGTGGCGGGTAGTCTTGGGCGCTGCTGTGGGCTACTTAGCGTCGCCAACGCAGCCTGGGGGTCAGGGATGACGCCCAGTACGGCGCACCGGAACCACTCGGTGCGTACAGAGTCCGGTCCCGACGAGAAACGTAAGGTGGCGTCCCGTGCGCACGTACAGCCCCAAGCCAGGCGATATCAATCGCACCTGGCATGTCATTGACGCCACCGACGTCGTGCTCGGTCGGCTCGCCTCGCAGGCAGCAGTGCTGCTTCGCGGCAAGCACAAGCCCACCTTCGCGCCGCACATGGATGGCGGTGACTTCGTCATCATCATCAATGCTGAGAAGGTCGCGCTGACCGGCCAGAAGCTGAAGCAGAAGATGGACTACCGCCACTCCGGCTACCCGGGCGGCCTGTCGGCCACCTCGTACTCGGAGCTGATGGAGTCGAACCCGCGCCGCGCGGTCGAGAAGGCCGTCAAGGGCATGCTCCCGCACAACAAGCTCGGTCGCCAGCAGATCAAGAAGCTCAAGGTCTACGCCGGCCCGGAGCATCCCCACGTGGCGCAGTCGCCGCAGCCCTTCTCGATCACCCAGGTCGCCCAGTAACCGTGCGACTGTCGGCCAATCTGGCCGGCGCTAACGAAAGGAACCGTGGCAGTGTCTGAGGCCACCATCGACGAGACCGACCTTGACGAGTCAATCGACGAGGCGATCACCGAGTACACCAGCGAGACCCCGTCGGCCCGTCCGGCAGTCACCCGCGAGTTCATCATCGCTCCCGCCAACGCCACCGGTCGTCGCAAGCAGGCTGTCGCCCGCGTGCGCCTGATCCCGGGCACCGGTCGTTGGACGATCAATGGTCGCGACCTTGAGGGCTACTTCCCGAACAAGGTTCACCAGCAGGCCGTCAACGAGCCTTTCGTCTCGCTTGGATCCGAGGGACGCTTCGACGTCATCGCGCGCATCCACGGCGGCGGCATCTCGGGTCAGGCTGGAGCGCTTCGCCTCGGAGTGTCCCGCGCCCTCAATGAGATCGACGAGGAGGGCAACCGGCCAACGCTCAAGAAGGCTGGCTTCCTCACGCGTGATCCGCGGGCCAAGGAGCGCAAGAAGTACGGCCTGAAGAAGGCCCGTAAGGCCCCCCAGTACAGCAAGCGGTAATCCGTTGGGCCGCCTGTTCGGCACCGACGGTGTACGCGGGCTCGCCAATCGCGATGTCACCGCGGAGCTCGCGCTCGATCTGTCGGTCGCGGCTGCCCATGTGCTCGGCGATCGCGGTGCGTTCGCCGGTCATCGCCCGCGGGCGGTCGTCGGCCGTGACGGTCGCGCAAGCGGGGAGTTCCTTCAGGCGGCGGTAGTCGCCGGCCTGGCAAGCGCAGGTGTCGATGTCATCCTCATGGGGGTCCTGCCGACTCCTGCGGTCGCGTACCTGGTCGATGTGCTCGATGCCGATCTCGGCGTGATGCTGAGCGCATCGCACAACCCCATGCCCGACAACGGCATCAAGTTCTTCTCCCGCGGTGGTCACAAGCTCGACGACGCGATCGAGGACGACATTGAGCAGCGACTCGGGGAGCCGTGGGACCGACCCGTCGGTGCCGACGTCGGCCGGGTCACCTTGGACTTCGACTCCATCGGGCGCTACGAGCGGCATCTGCTCGACAGCATCCCGCACCGCCTAGACGGACTGACCATCGTCGTCGACTGCGCGAACGGTGCATCCTCGTCCCTGGCCGCCGATGTGTACGGCGGCGCCGGCGCGACCGTCATCCCCATTCACTCCCAGCCCAATGGCCTGAACATCAACGATGGCTGCGGCAGCACGCATCTTGACGACCTCATCGCCGCTGTGCGCGAGCACGGCGCCGATGCGGGGATCGCCCACGACGGCGATGCCGATCGCTGCCTCGCGGTCGACGGCGACGGCAACGTGGTCGACGGCGATCACATCCTTGCCATCATCGCGATGGCCATGAGCCGTCGCGGTGAGCTGACGGGAAACACCGTCGTCGCGACCGTCATGGCGAATCTCGGATTCATGATCGCGATGCGCAAGGCGGGCATCTCCGTAGTCGAGACCGGAGTCGGCGACCGCTATGTGCTCGAGGCAATGCGTATGAACGGCTATGTGCTCGGCGGGGAGCAGAGCGGTCACGTCGTGCTCTCGGAGTTCGCGACGACCGGCGACGGAATGCTGACCGCGCTCCACCTGCTTTCCGAGGTAGCGGCATCGGGGCAGACCCTGGCCGAGCTCGCGGGGCGCCTCGTCAAGCTCCCGCAGGTACTGATCAACGTGCGCGGCGTGGACCGAACGGCGCTCGAGAGCTCAGATGAGGTCCGTCGCGCGGTTCTGGACGCCGAGGCCGAGCTTGGCGAAGACGGCCGAGTGCTCCTACGACCGTCCGGCACCGAGCCGGTCATCCGCGTCATGGTCGAGGCGCCGACGCAGGAGAAGGCCCAGGCGATCGGCGAGAGACTCGCCGCAGTGGTCAGCTCCGCGCTCGCCGTCTCCTGACGCGTCCCCAGACTCGCTGCTGAAGTGCCAGCGTGGCCCAGCCGGCAAGGGCCATGCCGACGATGTTGATCGTCAGGTTGAGCGAACTGCCGAACACCTCATTCCACTCGGCGAATGCGAGGGCCACGGCGATGTTGCCGGCGGCCGGGATGGTTGTCACCGAGATGAACACTCCAGCGAGCGCTCCCGACTTGGCCGAGGTGAGGGCAAGAACGCCCGCCGCGCCGGCAATGATCGCGATGATCAGTGACCACACATTGGGCGAGTAGATGAAGTCGGTCCCTGGCCTGGTGTCCGGACCGATCTGATCAAGGCCCACGAGCCCGACGGCACGGGCAAGCAGAGCGAGAAGTGTCACCGCAGAGATCGCCACCGCGAAGCCGACGGCCAGCGTCCTGATCGCCTGCCGCACGAGAGCGAACCGGCGCCGGACAAGTCCGAGTCCGAGTGCGGCAATCGGCACGAACTCTGGCCCCAGGACCATGGCACCGATGATGAGAATGACGGAGTCGGTGACGACGGCGATTCCCGCGAGCAACGTCGCCAGCACCATGAACGACATGAAGGTCCAGGTGACTGCCGAATCCTCATAAGCGCGCTCGGTGACCTCCGCCCACACGACCGCGTCCGCGCTGGCGCCCTCCGCGAGCTGCTCGGCGGCCAGGCCTCGACGTGAAACCCACGTGGTCACCGGCAGCAGCTGGATGGTGCCCTCCTCGTGAACTCCGAGGGCGACGAGGGCATCGACAACGTCGTTGACCGCTTCTCGGGGCAGGTCGGCCCGCACGACGTCGCCCTCCGGGATGACGCTCACCCCAACCTGCACCGACATCGAGCTTGTCGCCGGATGGGAGCCGAGAATCTCGGTGACTCGCGGCGTGAGGGACGCAGGGCAGGCCACGCGCACCGTCATCACGACGACATTGTGCCGTCCGGTTGGGACTTCATGAGGCAATCGCCAGTCGTAGTCGCTCGATCGCATGTGCGGCCGCTGCGCGGCCTTCATGCTGCGGTCGCCTACCCGCCGCGAGCCAGCTCGCGCGGGTAGGCTCCCTTGCATGTGCGGAATCGTCGGTTACGTCGGTCAGAAGCAAGCACTGGAGATCGTGGTGTCCGGGCTTCGCCGGATGGAGTACCGCGGATACGACTCCGCTGGGGTCGCTGTGATCAGCGATGGCAACCTCGTGGTCCGCAAGAAGGCCGGAAAACTGGCCAACCTCGAGACGCTGCTCGGCTCGGATCCGATGCCCGACTCGACGACCGGAATCGGTCACACCCGATGGGCGACCCATGGCGGACCCACCGATCGAAACGCTCATCCGCATGTCAGTGAGAGCGGCCAGGTGGCCGTGATCCACAACGGCATCATCGAGAACTTTGCCGAACTGCGCGATGAGCTGACTGCCGCCGGCGTGACGTTGTCGTCCGAGACTGACACCGAGGTCGTCGCGCACCTGCTCGCGGCCGCCCTGCTCGAGGTCGACGACGACCTCGCCGAGGCGCTTCGCCGCACATGCCGTCGTCTTGACGGTGCCTTCACCTTGGTCTGTCTTGACCGCACCCATCCCGAACTGGTCGTCGCGGCCCGTCGCAACTCCCCGCTCGTCGTGGGCATCGGTGATGGTGAGAACTTCCTGGCCTCCGATGTCGCCGCATTCGTCGACCACACGCGCGATGCTCTCGAACTCGGACAAGACCAGGTCGTTGCGATCACCGCCGACTCGATCGTCGTCACCGACTTCTTCGGTGCCGTCGTCGAGGCGACTCCGTTCCATGTCGACTGGGACGCGGCCGCCGCGGAGAAGGGCGGCTACGACCTGTTCATGCTGAAGGAGATCGCTGAGCAGCCGAAGGCCGTTGCCGACTCCCTGCGCGGTCGAATCAGCAAGGACCATCGCATTCAGATGGACGAGATGCATATCGACGACGCGATCCTTCGTTCGCTGACGAAGGTCGTGGTCATCGCGTGCGGGACTGCCGCATATGCGGGCATGGTTGCGAAGTACGCGATCGAGCACTGGACTCGCCTGCCGGTCGAGGTTGAGCTCGCCAGCGAGTTCCGCTATCGCGATCCGATCGTCGGGCCCGACTGCCTGGTGATCGCCATCTCGCAGTCCGGCGAGACGATGGACACGCTCATGGCCCTGCGGCATGCGAAGGCGCAGGGCGCACGCACTCTCGCGATCTGCAACACCGTCGGCTCCACGATCCCGCGCGAGTCCGACGCGGTCCTGTACACCTACGCAGGTCCGGAGATCGCGGTCGCGTCGACCAAGGCATTCCTCACTCAGATCATCGCGTCGTATCTGGTCGGCCTGTATCTCGCGCAGGTGCGCGGCACGATGTTCGAGGACGAGGTCCGCGCGATCCTCGGTGAGCTCAATGACATGCCCAGCAAGGTCGACCTGGTGCTCGACACGACCGAGCCGGTGCGGGCTCTCGCCCGCGAGCTCTCGGGTTCATCGTCGGTGTTGTTCCTCGGACGCCACGTGGGCTACCCCGTCGCGCTTGAGGGCGCATTGAAACTCAAGGAGCTCGCCTACATGCACGCGGAGGGGTTCGCGGCTGGTGAGTTGAAGCACGGCCCCATCGCGCTCATCGAAGAAGGCGTGCCGGTCGTCGTGATCGTCCCGTCTCCGCGTGGCCGCGCGACTCTCCACGACAAGATCGTGTCCAACATCCAGGAGGTCCGCGCTCGCGGCGCGCTGGTGATCGCCATCGCGGAGGAAGGCGATGACGTCATCGCGAAGTACGCGGACCACGTGATTCGCATTCCGGCCGTGCCCACCTTGATGCAACCGCTCGTGGCCGTGGTCCCGTTGCAGGTGTTCGCATGCGAGATGGCGCTCGCCAAGGGTCATGACGTGGACCAGCCGCGCAACCTCGCCAAGTCCGTCACGGTGGAGTAGAGCCCTGTTTCGCGAACTTCCTGCGCCGGTCGTCGGCATTGGCGTCGACCTTGTCGACCTTCGTCGATTCGCACGGGCAATCGCACGGTCGCCGGGCCTCGTGCCGCGCGTCTTCACCGCGCGCGAGATCGAGCAATGCGGAGGGGAGCGACTTCGCACGCACTCGATTGCGGCCAGGTGGGCCGCGAAGGAGGCGGTGGCGAAGGTTCTCGTCGACAATCGTGGGCTGTCCTGGCACGACTGCGAAGTCGTCACGGGCGAGCGCGGCGAACCATCGCTGGAGATCCGCGGCACCGTTCGTGCGGCGGCCGACGCGCTCGGCGTCACCTCGTGGAAGCTGTCGCTCAGCCATGATGGTGACATGGCAATAGCGTTCGTCGTCGCGAGCGGGGGTGCGCCGTGATCGACCTGCGCGCAGCCGACGAGATCCGCGCCGCCGAAGCAGTGCTGCTCAGCGAGCTTCCCGAAGGCGCGCTCATGCAACGAGCCGCGACGGGACTGGCCGTCGCATGCGCCAGTCTTATCGAATCGACTGTCGGCGCGGTTCCCGGAGCGCGGGTCGTTCTGCTCGTCGGCTCGGGTAACAACGGCGGAGATGCGCTCTGGGCGGGAGCCAAGCTGGCGGCGCGCGGCTGTCGGATCGACGCCATCACCGTCTCCGATCGGCTGCACGAGGCCGGTGCCGCGGCACTGAGGCGCGCGGGTGGCCGCGTGCATCGCTGGTCGGCAGACGACGCACGCGTGTCGCGCATCGTCGAGGATGCCGACCTCATCATCGACGGAATCCTCGGGATCGGCGGTAGTGGCGAGTTGCGTGCGGACACGGTAGAGCTCGTCGAGGCTGCTTCGGACAGCGGCGCGATCATCGTTGCGGTCGACGTTCCGAGCGGAGTGTCCGTCGACACGGGATCCACTTCAGGTGTCGCGGTTGTCGCCGACATGACCGTCACTTTCGGTGCGGTCAAGCCGGGCCTGGTCATCGCGCCTGGCGCATTGCACTCCGGGTCGGTCATCCTCATCGACATCGGCCTGGACTTCATCGACCCGGCAACCATGTGCTCGGTCGAGCCAATCGACGTAGCTGCGTGGGTCGCGGAGGCTGCGGACGATGCGTACAAGTACCGACGCGGAGTGGTGGCGGTGGCGGCGGGCTCGGCCGCATATCCAGGCGCCGCATTGCTGGCGACAGCCGCGGCGCGCCGGGGCAACGTGGGCATGGCCCGATTCCTGGACCGATCGGACGGCGTTGCCGGACTGGTCGTGTCGAACTACCCAGACGTTGTGATCGACGGGTCCGATCCCCAGTCGCAGAGCCGCGTAGATGCGTGGGTGTGCGGCCCGGGCTTCGTCGGCGACGACGTCGATGCGATGACGGTACGAGCCGTACTCGCGGCGCAGACGCCGGTGGTTCTCGATGCCGGCGCGCTTGCCGTGATGGCGCACAGCGACGAGGTGAAGGACCTGATTGCCGGTCGATTCGACCGAGGTCTGGTCACTGTGCTCACTCCGCACGACGGCGAGTTCGAGCGAGTGTTCCCCGGGCTTCTCGCATCGGCTCCCGGGCGTCTCGCCGCTGCGCGGCAGGCGAGCGAGCAGTCTGGAACCATCGTGGTGCTCAAGGGACCGGGGACCGTGATTGCTGCGCCGTCCGGGGTTTCGTACGTCGACACCGAGGGCACGTCGGATCTGGGCACCGCTGGATCCGGGGACGTTCTGAGCGGGGTCATGGGAGCGGTCCTCGCTGGCGCCTGGGCGCTCGGCGCGAGAACGCTCGGCGAATTCACCGAGGCGACCGCAGCGGCTGTCTGGCTGCACGGATCCGCCGGCCGTATCGCCGCCGCGGGTGCTCCCGTGGTGGCGACAGACATCGCCGATGCGCTGCCCGAAGCCATCCGGCTCGCGCGCTTCGGCCCGGAGCACCAGTCGTGACCAGGGCGAGCGCGCGAGTCGATCTGTCGGCAATACGTCGGAACCTGGCTCGCATCGGCGAACTGGCCGGATCGGCCGAGGTCATGGCGGTGGTCAAGGCCGACGCCTACGGCCACGGGTTGATCCCGGTCGCGAAAGCGGCGCGAGCGGCGGGGACCGGGTGGCTAGGCGTGGCACTGCCGTCCGAGGCCTTGGCGTTGCGCGCGTCAGGGGATCGCGGGCGCCTGCTCGCCTGGCTGTGGTCACCCGGAGACGAGCACGTCGATAGCTGTGTTGCCGAGAAGGTGGACTTGTCGGTCTCCAGCCCGTGGGCGCTGGCCGAGGTCGTTGCTGCTGCGAGTCGGCTCGGCCGGACCGCCCGCGTGCACGTGAAGGTTGATACGGGCCTGTCCCGCAACGGCGTCGGACCTGCGGACTGGCCAGCTCTGATCGACGCCCTGGCGCGCGCCGAGGCGAGCGGCACGATCGTGGTGGAGGCGATCTGGTCGCATCTCGCGGACGCCGACCAGCCAGGTGCCGCGAGCGTTCCCGCTCAGCACGATCGATTCATCGAGGCCGTCGATGCGGCGGGCGCTGCGGGAATTCGTCCGCGGCTACGGCACCTCAGCAACAGCGGCGGGCTGTGGGCTTACCCGAACCTGAGGTTCGATCTGGTTCGCACGGGAATCGCGATGTACGGCCTGACGCCCGCGCCGATCCTCGGCACCTCAGCGGAACTGGGCCTTGAGCCGGCGATGACGTTGCGCGCCAGTCTGGCGAGTGTGAAGACCGTCCCCGCGGGCACGAGCGTGTCGTACGGCAGCACGTGGACGACACCGGTGACGACGAACCTTGGCCTGGTCCCGCTCGGCTATGCAGATGGTGTCCCGCGCGCTTCGGGCGGTCGTGTCGAGGTGGCTGCGAAGGGGCACCGCTATGGGGCCGTCGGTCGCACCGCGATGGATCAGTTCGTCATCGATCTCGGTTCCGACGAGCTCGTGCCGGGCGATGAGGTCGTGCTGTTCGGCCCGGGTCGCGACGGAGAGCTGACGGCCGACGAGTGGGCCGCGCGCATCGACACGATCGGATACGAGATGGTGACAAGGGTTGGCACTCGCGTCCCGCGCGAGTACGTGGGCGAGGACATCGCGTGAGCCCTGATCTTGGACCTGCCGCCCGACTTGCGGGCAGGGGGGTCGTCGCCGTCGGAGCGCTCGCCGTAGGTGCCGCTCTCGGTGCTGTCGCCGAGCGAACCCTCCTTCGCGGTGCGGTGCGCGTGCTGCCTGCGGATTCCGAGGAGTTCGGAAGCCTGCGCGGGGATCTGCATGTCGTCCCGGCTGAAGATGGGACGCTCCTTCATGTCGAGATCGACGAAGCACCGGGTAGCGATGCACTGACCGTCGTGTTCTGCCACGGCTACGCGCTGAATCTTGATTCATGGCACTACCAGCGCCAGGCCTTCCGCGGACGTGCGCGACTGGTGTTCTATGACCAGCGCAGCCACGGTCGGTCGGCTCGCGCTGAGTTCGACTCCCATCACATCGACCAGTTGGGTCACGACCTCGCCTCGGTCATCGACGCGGTCGCGCCGACCGGCCCTCTGCTCCTGATCGGTCATTCCATGGGTGGCATGTCGATCATGGCCCTGGCCGAGCAACGCCCCGAGCTGATCTTGGACCGCGTATTCGGGGTCGCGCTGATCGCGACGACAGCGGGCGGCGGCGGCAGCGGGCTGCTCGGCCTGCCGCCCTTCCTCGGCTCGATCTTCCAGCGACTCGCGCCTCCGCTGGCCGCTGCCGTGGCGCGGCAGAAGAGGCTCGTCGAACGATCGCGGTGGAGCGACAGCGACCTCGGGCTGCTGCTGACGAACCTGTATTCCTTCGGGTCTGCGACTCCTGACCACGCAGGTCGCTTCGTTGCCGGAATGGTCGCTGCGACACCGATCGATGTCATCGCCGAGTTCCTGCCCGCGTTGCAGGTGCATGACAAGAACGACGCGCTGGCGTTATTCCAGTCCGCCGAGCTCCTCGTCCTCGTCGGGGCGTCAGACAGACTGACTCCTCGCGAGCAGAGCGACGAGATCGTCAAGCACGTACCCGGGGCTGAGTACATCGTGATTCCCGATGCCGGGCACATGGTCACGTTGGAAAGGCACGAGGAGGTCAATGCCGCGCTCCTCTCGCTTCTCGACCGCGTACGCAGAGATATTGCGGGAGATGCCGTCGGTGGCGCCGCGTGACCGTGTCAGCTCGGTACACGGTGACGACGGCCGACCAGATGCGCAGCTTGGGACATCGCCTGGGACTGGCATGCGCCGGCGGAGACGTGGTGGTACTCATCGGCGATCTTGGAGCGGGCAAGACCACGATCACCCAGGGAATCGCTTTGGGACTGGGGATCGCGGAGGCCATTACGAGCCCGACATTCGTTATCGCACGGGTGCATGCCAACGCCGGCGAGGGTCCCGACCTCGTCCACGTCGATGCTTATCGGTTGGGCTCGCTTGTCGAGGTCGATGACCTGGACCTCGAGTCGGATCTTGAGCGCAGTGTCATGGTGGTCGAATGGGGCGAGGGAATGGTCGACGGGCTGTCGTCCTCACGCCTCGTCGTTCGCCTTTCCAGTTCCGAGCGCGAGGCTGACGAGACGCGCACCGTCGACATCGTGGCCGAGGGCGGTCACTGGACAACGCATGACCTTGAGTGGGCCGCTACATGATCCTTGCCATCGATACGTCCACCGCCCTGACCTCGGTATCGGTCACGGAGGGGGATCGAGTCATCGTCGAATTGGAGCACCTGGACGCGCGCAAGCACGCCGAGATCCTTGCCCCGATGCTCAGCGAGGCCCTCGCTCACGTGGAACGCAGCTCAATCGTCGCGATTGCCGTCGGCGTCGGTCCCGGGCCATACACCGGCCTTCGCGTGGGCATCGCCACCGCAACCGCGGTCGGGGCTGCATGGGGGTTGCCCGTGTACGGACTGTGCTCGCTCGACGCAATCGCGGAGGCGCGCTGCGCGTCGAGCGCCGCGGGCGAGTTCGGGGTGGCCAGTGATGCGCGACGCAAGGAGATCTACTGGGCCTGGTACGACGAGAGCGGATCGCGACGCGATGGTCCGCGCGTCGGCCCGCGAGACAGCATCGATCCGGACCTTCTATCCGGCTCATGGGTCGGCGACATCGGCACGACCCGATCGAACGAGGACCCGCTGCTCCGTCCGCACGCGTCGTGGGTCGGTCGCCGTGTCGATCGTCTGCTGCGCGCCGGTGCCCAAGTGGCGACAGCGGAAGCGGCATTGTCAGCGCACGGGGACGATGGCGGTGCAACATCGGAGGCGCTGCACGGCATCGACCTGCTGCCGGCGCGCCCGCTCTACATCCGGCGGCCGGATGCCGCCCCGGCCAAGACGCCATGAATGTCGAGGAGATGCGGTGGTGGCATGTTGCCGCGGTCGCCGAGACGGAATCGGCCTTGTTCCCCGACGATCCGTGGTCGGTCGAGCAGTTCTGGCAGGAGCTTGCTCAGGATACGAGGGCGTACCTCGTCGCAACGGATGACAATGCGGTAGCCGGTTACGCCGGTGCGTTCATCATGGCTCCCGACAGCGACCTGCAGACCATCGCAGTGTCGCCGACTCATCAAGGTCGCGGACTCGCGCGTCGCCTGCTGACCGCGTTGATCGAGCGCGCGACCGGGGTTGGGTGCACGCACATGCTTCTTGAGGTACGCGACGATAACTCGCGTGCGATCGACCTCTACGAACGTATGGAGTTCGAGCGGATCAGCGAGCGGCCGCGCTACTACGCCGACGGTGCCGCGGCGATCATCATGCGACGTCGACTCGCGTGAGAGCGGTCTGTCACCCTTAACGTCATGCAACCGCTCGTGCTCGGAATCGAGACCTCCTGCGACGAGACCGGTATCGGAATCGTCCGGGGTGGCGTCCTGCTGGCGAACGAGATCGCGTCGAGCGTCGAGGAGCACGCCCGATTCGGCGGAGTGGTGCCAGAAGTGGCGAGCCGGGCGCACCTCGAGGCGATCGTGCCGGCGTTGGACCGGGCGTTGGCCACCGCCGGGATCGGATACGCCGATATTGATGCGATCGCGGTGACCGCTGGCCCGGGACTGGTTGGCGCGCTCCTGGTGGGCGTATCCACGGCAAAGGCCCTTGGTGTTGCGCTCGGCGTTCCCGTCTACGGCGTCAACCACCTGGTCGGCCACGTGGTCGTCGATGAACTGCAGCATGGTGCGCTCCCGGACCCGGTGATCGGACTGCTCGTGTCCGGCGGCCACTCGTCCCTGCTCATGGTGACCGATGACGCGTCGATGATCTCCCCACTTGGACAGACGCTCGATGATGCGGCGGGCGAGGCCTTCGACAAGGTCGCCCGGCTGCTGGGACTGCCGTTCCCCGGAGGCCCGTGGATCGATCGCATCGCTCGCGAGGGTGACCCGAACGCGATCGCCTTTCCGCGCGGCCTGACGCAGGCGTCCGATCTCGAACGCCACCCGTACGACTTCTCGTTCTCCGGACTGAAGTCGGCGGTGGCCAGATGGGTACGAGCTAGAGAGGCCGCGGGCGAAGCAGTGCCGGTGGCCGATGTTGCCGCGTCCTGCCAGGAAGCGATTGTCGATGTGCTGACCGCGAAGACTGTTGCCGCATGCAAGGCGATGGGGGTCCAGCACGTGATCCTTGGCGGGGGAGTCGCGGCCAACTCGCGACTGCGTCAGATGGCCCACGACCGCTGCGAGTCGGCAGGCATCCAGCTTCGGGTACCGCGACCGGAGTTGTGCACCGACAACGGCGCGATGGTTGCAGTACTGGGTGCCCGACTGTTGTCGGCTGGCGTCCCCGCGTCCGGTCTCGACTTCGCGACGACGTCGAACCTGCTGGTGACGAGCTCCGTCGCATGACGGCCCGACCGGCCACCGATTGGGAAGCGCTCTTCGGAGCGTCACCTGTGGTCATCGACGGCGGGCTGTCCACTCAGCTGGAACGACGCGGACACGACGTCGGCGGGCAGTTATGGACCGGGCGGGTTCTGCTCGAGGATCCGGGCGCGGTGACGGCGGCGCACCGGGACTTTGTGGATGCCGGAGCTGGCGTCGTCATCACCGCTAGCTATCAGGTCTCCCGGCAGGGGTTCCTCGACGTCGGCATGACCGCCGATCAGGCCGACGATGCGCTGCTGTCGAGCATCGTGGCGGCACGCGCGGCCGACTCGGGCAGAGTCGCCGCGAGTGTTGGACCCTACGGCGCAATCCTTCACGACGGATCTGAGTACCGCGGCGGCTACGGCCTGACCAGGAGCGAGCTCGCGGAGTTCCACCGCGACCGCATCGACGTACTAATTTCTGGCCAGCCCGACCTGCTGGCGATCGAGACCATTCCCGATCTGCTCGAGGCCGAGGCGCTTGTCGACGTGCTCGGGGAGTATCCGGACATGCCCGCCTGGATGACCTTCACTGCCGTCGACAGCGAGCGATTGTGGGCCGGGCAGTCGATCGAGGACGCCGCACGTGCCGCGGCGAGCGCGCCGAGCGTCGTGGCCGTCGGCATCAACTGCACCGATCCGCGCTACGCGAGCGAGCTCCTTCGTCGAATCGCCACCGTTACCGAACTGCCAGCCGTGGTCTACGCGAATGCGGGCGGCACGTGGGACGCGGCCGGCGGACAGTGGGGCGGTGCCAGCGCGGAAGGCGCGCAGTTCGCGCCTGCGCTTGTCGAAGACTGGATCGCCGCGGGCGCGCGTGCAGTTGGCGGCTGCTGCGGCACGGATGATCGAACGATCAGGCGGATCCGATCAGTGCTGGCCGGCACAGCAGCCTGATCGCCCGGCCCGATCGGCGAGTGACGACGAGTACATGGTCGTTGCCCTCTCGTCGGTCGAGGTCTCGGAGGACCGAGTGGGGTGCCACCCCGACGTCCTTGCTCTTGATCGTCAGCACGTCGACTCCGAGCCGGTCGAGCTGTCGCCGCTGACTGGTCGTGCTGCCGTGGAGTTCCTCGATCACCGCAAACGAGCGCAGGTACGGCACGTCAATGGGGCCGTCGCTCGCCAGCCACGTGCTCTCGTGGTCGACCGACCACAGCCCGATGGTGTCGAGGAGCACGGCGTCAATGGCGCCGGCTCGAAGGATCGCGGGATCGGGCTCATGGAGCCATTCGCCTGGTCCCGATCCTCCGGACGACGGTGGCCCGCTGACGGCGTCGACGACGATCGGCCCTTCGGCTGTCCAGATCGTCGCCCGTCGTGCTGCGGCGAACACTGGCCAGGAGTAGACCGCGCACTCGACGACGGTCCGGTGCACGCTCACCCACTCGGCGTGCCAGTTCGCCGGTGCGCGGAACGAGGGCGCGACCTTCGCCGCGATGCGATGATGGGGGAGGGCTTCGACCCACGGCCACGGCGGGGACCAGCGGGCCGGGTCGCGCTCGGGCCGGGCCCTCAGGCTGGCGCCCCGCGGACCGGCTAGGTCGCGTCGTGCCGGATCAACGAACACGACGTCGTCGTCGCTCAGTCCCTCGATGAGGTCGCGCACCAACGCCGAGTGCGTTGCGTCGGCATGGATGACGCGGACGTCTGGGCAGTTGTGCGCGAGAAAGACCGCCGACACGTCATCCCTCTCCACCGACCAGACCTCAAGGCCTGCGGCCGCGAAGGCCGAGACATCGAATCCGAGTCCGCCAGTGAGGTCGATCACACGGTTGGCCCCCGCCGCGCGCAGTTGCGCCGCTCGGTGGGCCGCGACCTCGGGGCGGGTCGCCTGCTCCAGCCCGTCGCGGGTGAGGAGCAGCGCGCTGGCGTCGATGCCATAGCGGTGGCGGGCCAGCCGGCGAAGCTCGGCCTGCTCGAGCGCAGCCGACGCCAGGGCTGGGTCGAGTGCGGGAATCTCCCGGCGCAGGATCGCCGCCGCCGCGACCGGGTCGCCCGCGGCCGCACCGATCGCCTCATCCGCCGACGCGATCGGGACGCTCGACTCGGGGCTGGCCAGCCACGCGGCGAGCGCGCCGGGCTGGTCGGGGTCGGGGGTCGGCACGGCGCCATTGTGGTGCACGGATGGGCTGGCACTCGACTTGACGGAGTGCTAATCCCTGCGTAATGTCGGATCTGGCACTCCCCACCTGGGACTGCCAGTTCAGCCGAGCGCCGCCCGTCGCGGGTGGCCCATTGACGCACCCGGAGGATGTAACCGTGTCGGTCTCCATCAAGCCGCTCGAGGACCGCATTCTGGTCCAGACTCTCGAAGCCGAGCAGACCACTGCTTCCGGCCTCGTTATCCCTGACACCGCCAAGGAGAAGCCCCAGGAGGGCAAGGTCCTGGCCGTCGGACCAGGCCGTTTCGACGAGGATGGCTCCAAGCGCATCCCCCTCGACATCAAGGTCGGCGACGTTGTCATCTACAGCAAGTACGGCGGCACCGAGGTCAAGTACGACGGCGAGGAGTACCTGCTCCTGTCCGCTCGCGACGTCCTCGCCATCGTCGAGAAGTAAGCCATCGCTGAGTGGCCCGTCGTGTAGTCATACGCGGCGGGCCTCTCACGTCCGTGACCACGCCTGCAGAGAGTTGACGCATGTCCAAGATCCTGGAATTCGACGAGGACGCCCGCCGCAGCCTCGAGCGCGGAGTAAACGCGCTCGCTGACGCCGTCCGCGTGACACTTGGCCCGAAGGGCCGCAACGTCGTCATCGACAAGAAGTGGGGCGCCCCCACGATCACCAACGACGGCGTGACCATCGCCCGCGAGATCGAGCTCGAGGATCCGTACGAGAATCTCGGCGCGCAGCTGGCCAAGGAAGTTGCCACCAAGACCAACGACGTCGCTGGTGACGGCACGACGACCGCGACCGTGCTGGCCCAGGCCATGGTCCGCGAAGGCCTCAAGCAGGTCGCGGCCGGCGCCTCGCCGATGGACATCAAGCGCGGCATCGACAAGGCCGTCAAGGCCGTGACCGACGAGCTCATCTCCAACGCTCGCGAGGTTGCCGACAAGGCCGAGATCGCCAATGTCGCCACGATCTCCTCGCAGGACCGTGAGATCGGCGAGCTCATCGCTGACGCGTTCGACAAGGTCGGCAAGGACGGCGTCATCTCCGTCGAGGAGTCCAGCACCACCGGGCTCGAGCTGGAGTTCACCGAGGGCATGCAGTTCGACAAGGGCTACATCTCGGCCTACTTCGTCACTGATCCCGATCGCATGGAGACGGTCCTGGAAGACGGACGCATCCTGCTCGTTCAGGGCAAGGTTTCCTCGGTTCAAGAACTCCTGCCGCTGCTGGAGAAGGTCGTCCAGTCCGGCAAGCCGCTGCTCATCATCGCCGAGGACGTCGACGGAGAGGCGCTGTCGACCCTGGTCGTCAATCGCATCCGCGGCACGTTCTCGTCTGTCGCCGTCAAGGCCCCCGCGTTCGGTGATCGTCGCAAGGCGATCCTGCAGGACCTTGCCATTCTCACCGGTGCGCAGGTCGTGTCGGCCGAGGTCGGCCTCAAGCTCGACCAGGTCGGCCTCGAGGTGCTCGGCAGCGCGCGCCGCATCGTCGTCACCAAGGACAACACCACGATCATCGACGGTGGTGGCAACGAGACCGACGTCAATGACCGCGTCGCGCAGATCCGCAGCGAGATCGAGCGCTCGGACTCCGACTGGGACAAGGAGAAGCTCCAGGAGCGGCTCGCGAAGATCTCCGGTGGCGTCGTCGTCATCAAGGTCGGCGGCCACACCGAGGTCGAGCTCAAGGAGAAGAAGCACCGCATCGAGGACGCCGTCTCCGCGACGCGCGCCGCGATCGAGGAGGGCATCGTCTCCGGTGGAGGCGCCGCACTCGTCCAGGCCGTCAAGGTGCTCGAGGGTGACCTCGGCCTGACCGGCGACCAGGCGACCGGTGTCCGCATCGTTCGCCTGTCAGCATCCGAGCCGTCGCGCTGGATCGCCGAGAACGCCGGCGAGCAGGGCTACGTCGTCGTCTCGCGCACGGCCGAGCTGCCCTTCGGGCACGGCTTCAACGCCGCGACCGGTGAGTACGTCGACCTGATTGCGGCCGGCGTCATCGACCCGGTCAAGGTGACCCGGTCGGCACTGCAGAATGCGGCGTCGATCGCGGCGATGCTGCTCACGACCGAGGCCTTGGTCGTCGAGAAGAAGGAAGCCGAGCCGGAGCCCGCAGGTGGCCACAGCCACGGCGGCCACGGCCACTCGCACTAAGGCACGCGCACCACGGCACCACCCCGAACATGCAGAAGGCCCGGAGCATTCGCTCCGGGCCTTCTGCATGCCCTCGAGAGTTTGTAGCGCCTAGAACATCGAGTGGGCAGTTGTTGGGCTCGGCATCTTGGGTTCAAGGGATCGATGCAACACCTGAGGTGAAGAGGTGTTGTGATGCTTGGTCCTCCGGGGTTGCCGCCAGCGGTGCGGCTCGGGTTTTGGCAGTGGGTGCGGTCGGGGTTGTCGGTCGCGGAGGCGGCTGCTGCGGCGGGCGTGTCCGAGCGCACGGGTGCGGGGTGGTTCGGTGAGGCTGGCGGAGTGATTCCTCCATCGGTGACGCCCGGCAAGGTCAGGCCTCGGTTGACGTTCGATCAGCGTGAGGAGATCGCGGTCCTGCGTGGGTCGGGGGCGTCGAACGCGGAGATCGCGCGGGCGGTGGGCTGTCACCGGTCCACGATCGGGCGTGAGCTGGCGATGAACTCCACGTTCTTCGCCGACCGGCACCTGCCTAGGTATCGGGCGTCGATGGCGCAGAAGCGCTCCGACTGGCGGGCTCGCCGGCCGAAGGCGTCCGCGCTCAAGGCCAACGACCGGCTGCGGCAGGTGGTGCAAGATCACTTGGAGGACGAACTCAGCCCGGAGCAGATCTCAGGTCGGCTGAGGATCGATTTCCCTGATGATCCGGAGATGCGCGTGAGTCACGAGGCGATCTACCAGGCGTTGTTCGTCCAGGGCCGCGGCGCGTTGCGCCGTGACCTGCACCAACGGCTGCGCACGGGCCGGGCGATCCGCAAGACCCGGAGGACCGCAGGTGAGCGCCGTGGCCGGATCCCGGGGATGGTCTCCATCACCGAGCGCCCGCCCGAGGTCGCCGACCGTGCTGTTCCTGGCCATTGGGAGGGCGACCTGATCGTGGGGAAGAACTCCGGCTCGGCGATCGGGACCTTGGTCGAGCGGGCAACCGGGTTCTGCCTGCTGCGGACCTGACAGGCCCCAGGCAAGCTCTCGACGCCTGGACCGACAGCGACGTCGGGAAGGACTACCCCGCGATCAAGAGGCAGTGGGAGGCCTCCTGGGAACAGGTCATCCCGTTCTTCGCCTTCAGCCCCGAGGTTCGCAAGGTCATCTACACGACGAACATGATCGAGAGCATCAACTACCAGCTCCGCAAGATCAGCAAGACCCGAGGGCACTTCCCGACCGACGACGCCCTGGTCAAGCTCCTCTACCTGGGCTGCCGAGAACTCGGCCGCACCGACATCCGAGGACAACGAGGACGATCCAACTACAACTGGAAGATGGCCCTGAACCAATTCGACATCATGTTCCCTGGCAGACTCGACCGAGTCTGACAACCAATCACAAAGTCAGGTCCTTACACAGGAACGCTGACAGGCCCCCTGCTGCTGCACCTTCCCGGCAACCACGGCGCGGACGCGGTAGCCGACGCGATGATCACCGCGATGAGCCAGCTGCCGGCGACCTTGCGACGCACGCTGACCTGGGACCAGGGATCGGAGATGGCCAACCACGTCCAGATCGCCGCAGCCACGGACCTGGACATCTACTTCTGCGATCCCCACTCACCATGGCAGCGCGGATCCAACGAGAACACCAACGGCCTGCTGCGTCAGTACTTCGCCAAAGGCTCCGACCTGTCGGTCTATGCCCCGGACTATCTCGAGCACGTCAGCCGAAAACTGAACAACCGGCCACGCAAACGCCACGGCTTCAAGACACCAGCCGAAATGCTCGACCACCTACTGTCAGAACCGGTCAATCCAACCGATGTTGCATCCACCGCTTGAATCCACCCATCGCCGAGCCGACAACAACTGCCCACTCGATGTCGTGTGTCGGGTCGAAACTCGACCCCGGGGGGCTAGGAGGCGCGGGCCCAGCGGCGGTAGGTGGCCTCGCGGTCGTCCTCGGACAGCCCGCCCCACACGCCGTAGGGCTCGCGGACCTTCAGGGCGTGGGCGGCGCATTGGGCGATCACCGGGCAGGCCGAGCAGATCGCCTTGGCAGCGCTCTCTCGCCCGGCGCGCGCGGGGCCACGCTCGCCCTCGGGGTGGAAGAACAAACTGGGATCCTCACCGCGGCAGGCGCCGTCCATCTGCCAATCCCACAGGTCCGCATTCGGTCCGGGGAGCCGGGTCACGTCAGCCATGGTGCTGTCCTCCGCTCGGCGGGAGGAGATCCGTGCCGGACGCTCCCGCAACAATGACTGTACAAACGCTTCATAGGTTGGTCAAGTGAAGGTGACGAGGGTCACGCACCGGACGGTGTCGGCGGGCGCGATGGGGCGCTGGGCCCCACAATTGGCCCGTGGGTGAGGAGCAGGGGGCCGGGCTGACGGTGTCGGTCGTCGCTCGCCGAATGGGCGTGGCGCCCGCCACCTTGCGTACGTGGGATCGCCGCTACGGGATCGGTCCAAGCTCACACACCGCTGGTACCCACCGGCGGTACTCGCCTACCGACCTGGCCCGCCTGGAGTTCATGCGCAAGCTCGTGATCGAGGGCGTTCCCCCGGCCGAGGCGGCTCGCGCGGCCCACGGCCACACGCCGGTCGAACAGTCGCGCACGGGCGGCGGTCGGGTTGTCGCTCAACCGGGGGCCGCCCCCGCCGAGCGAGGCCTCGCGCGTGCCGCGCAGGCGCTGGACACCGCGGCGTGCGCAGCGATCATCAATGACTCGATTGCCCAGCACGGAGTCCTGTGGACGTGGGACGAACTGCTCGTCCCCGTCCTGGCGGCCATCGGGGACCAGTGGCGAGATACCGGTCGCGGAGTCGAGATCGAGCATGCCCTGAGTTCCGCGGTCCAGGCCGCGCTCATCTCGTCGATCGTCAAGCTCACCCATCCGGTCAATACCAGGACCGTGCTGCTCGTCTGCGCCCCCGAGGACATCCATACCCTCCCGCTGTGGGCGGTGGCTGCCGCGTTGGCCGAGCGGGGGATCTCCAGCCGGGTACTCGGGCCTGGGCTGCCTTTGACGTCGTTGGCCGATGCCGTCGATCGCCTCGGGCCGGCTGCAGTGTTCCTTTGGTCTCAGATCCCAGACTCCGCCAACTGCGCGATCCTGGGCGAACTGCCTACGCACCGGCCCCGTGCCTCGATTCTCATCGGCGGAGCCGGGTGGTCCGGGGAGGTGCCCGCGGGTGTCACCCGGGTCGTCGACCTCTCGGACACGGTGGCGCGTTTGGCCCATGCGGTTGGCGAGTAGCCTTAGTCCCACCGCCCGCGGCACCCACGGAGACCTCATGGAGCAACGTCCCGACTCATTGGCCTTCGATGGCGTTCCCGCGAAGTTCGGGTACCTGGGCCTGACGTTCGACGACGTTCTGCTCGTGCCAGGCGAATCCGATGTCGTGCCCAGCGAGGTCGACACGTCCTCGCGGGTGACCCGCAACATCTCCGTGCAGATGCCACTCGTGTCGAGCGCCATGGACACGGTCACCGAGGCCCGGATGGCGATATCTATGGCCCGTCAGGGCGGCGTCGGTGTGCTGCACCGCAACCTGTCGATCGAGGACCAGACGGCGCAGGTCGACCTCGTCAAGCGCTCCGAGGCCGGAATGGTCAACAACCCGGTCACCTGCCTGCCGAACGACACGATTGCCGACGTCGACCGACTATGCGCGCGGTACCGCATCTCCGGTGTTCCCGTGGTCGATGAGGGCGGCATCCTTCTGGGCATCGTCACCAATCGCGACATGCGCTTCGAAGAGGACATGAGTCGCAGCGCCGCCGACATCATGACGCCGATGCCTCTCGTCACCGCCCCCGTGGGGATCAGTCCCGACGATGCGCTCGCACTGCTCGCTCGGCACAAGGTCGAGAAGCTCCCGCTGATCGATGAGGCTGGTCGGCTCAAGGGACTGTTCACCGTCAAGGACTTCGTCAAGGCCGACCGCTACCCGCACGCGACCAAGGACGCCACCGGGCGCCTGGTTGTCGGAGCTGCGGTGGGCGTGGGTGACGACGCCGAGAAGAGGGCACGTTCGCTTATCGAAGCGGGCGTCGACTTCCTCATCGTCGACACGGCGCATGGCCACTCGCGCGCGGTCGTCGAGATGGTGCGCCTGCTCAAGCAGCGATCCACGATCGACATCGTCGGCGGCAACGTGGCGACTCGTTCGGGCGCTCAGGCGCTCATCGACGCAGGAGCCGACGGCATCAAGGTCGGTGTCGGCCCCGGCTCGATCTGCACCACCCGCGTCGTCGCGGGCGTGGGCGTACCGCAGATCTCAGCGATCTACGAGGCCTGCCTCGCTGCGGGGCCCTCCGGGATCCCGGTGATTGCTGACGGCGGGGTGCAGTATTCGGGCGATATCGCCAAGGCGCTCGTTGCCGGCGCGGACACGGTGATGCTGGGCTCGCTGCTCGCCGGCTGCGAGGAGGCTCCCGGCGACGTGGTGTTCGTCAACGGCAAGCAGTTCAAGTCGTACCGGGGTATGGGCTCGCTCGGCGCGATGCAGTCTCGCGGACAGGCACGCTCGTACAGCAAGGACCGCTATTTCCAGGACGACGTGCTCAGCGACGACAAGCTCGTGCCCGAGGGCATTGAGGGCATGGTCGCGTATCGCGGTCCGCTCGGCGCTGTCGCGCACCAGCTGGTCGGCGGCCTGCGCGCGGCCATGGGCTACTCGGGCGCCGCGACTATCGGCGAGCTGCACGACAAGGGCTCGTTCGTGCGCATCACCGCTGCAGGCCTGCGCGAGAGCCATCCGCACGACATCCAGATGACCATCGAAGCGCCCAACTACTCAGGACGGTAGTCCGTGACCGACATACAGATCGGCGGGGCGAAGCGCGCCCGCCGCGGCTATTCCTTCGACGAGGTAGCCATCGCGCCAAGTCGTCGCACGCGTGATCCCCAGGCGGTCACTACCGCGTGGACTATCGACGCCTATCGCTTTGATACGCCGCTGCTCGCTGCGCCGATGGACTCGGTCGTCTCGCCGCAGAGTGCCGCGACCCTTGCGAGCCTGGGCGTGCTCGCCGTACTGAACCTCGAGGGACTGTGGGGTCGGTACGAGGATCCTGAGCCCTTGCTCAAGGAGATCGCCGGGCTCGCTCCGGACGTCGCCACTCCGCGGATGCAGGAGCTCTACGCCGCCCGGCCCGTGGATGTCGGACTCGTCGCCGCGCGCATAGCCGAGATGAAGGCCGCGGGCAACATCGTCGCTGTCGCGACGTCTCCGCAGGGCACGACGAACCTTGCGCCGCTCGCTGCTTCGTCGGGTGCCGACATCGTCGTCATCCGCGGAACGACGGTCTCCGCCGAGCATGTGTCGACCGATGGTGTTCCGCTGAACCTGAAGCAGTTCATCCACGAGCTCGATGTCCCCGTCATCGTCGGGGGATGCGCCACGTACCAAGCCGCACTTCACCTCATGCGTACCGGTGCTGCGGGCGTGCTCGTCGGATTCGGCGGAGGCTCGTCGCACACGACTTCAGATGTGATCGGTGTTCGCGTGCCGATGGCGAGCGCCGTCGCCGACGTCGCTGCGGCGCGACGGGACTACCTCGACGAGTCCGGCGGTCGCTATGTGCACGTGATCGCCGACGGATCCATGGGACTGAGCGGCGACATGGTGAAGGCTTTCGCCTGCGGAGCCGACGCGGCAATGCTCGGCACCGCCCTGTCGCGCGCCTCAGACGCGCCGGGCCGCGGCGCGCACTGGGGAGCCGAGGCTTGGCACCCGCACTTGCCGCGAGGTGCGCGTCACATGACGCCGACTGTCGGCACCTTCGAGGAGGTGCTCAACGGACCTTCAAGCAGCGCCGACGGCACGATGAACCTGGTCGGGGCGTTGCGCAAGGCCATGGCGATCACGGGGTATAGCGACGTCAAGGAGTTCCAGCGCGTCGAGATGGTGGTCACTGCGTGACTGCGGTCGCCGCCGACCCGGCCGCGAGGCTGTCGGCAGACCTGATCGAGCGGCTGCTGTCGACCGCCAGCGTGAGCTCGCGCGACGAGACCATGACCATCCTCGCGCCGTTCGATGGCAGGCCGCTGTACGAGCTTCCCGTCGCGTCCGAGGACGACGTGGATTCCGCAGTAAGCGGATTGCGCCAGGCGCAGCGCTCGTGGGCGCAGCGGCCTCTCGCCGAGCGCTCGCGAATCATCCTGCGCTTCCACGATCTTCTGCTCTCGCGACGCGATGAGGGCCTGGACATCGTGCAGTGGGAGACGGGCAAGGCACGACGTGATGCGATGGAGGAGCTGCTCGACGTATGTCTGAACGCGCGCCACTACGCGCGCGATGCTCGTCGGCTGCTGAGCCCACGGCGGCATCTCGGCGGACTGCCGCTCCTCGTCGGCGTCACGGAGGTGCAGCATCCCAAAGGCGTGGTCGGCGTGCTGTCTCCGTGGAACTATCCGCTGACGCTGACCGCCGGTGATGCCATCCCCGCGCTGATCGCCGGCAATGCCGTCCTCGTCAAGCCCGACGTTCAGACCACGCTCACCGCGCTGTGGGTCGTCGGACTGATGGTCGAGGCGGGCGTGCCCGAGAGCGTCGTGCGGGTGGTACCCGGAGACGGTGCGGTCATCGGGCCGATGGTGATTGATCGCGTGGACTTCGTCATGTTCACCGGTTCGACGAGGGTCGGACGCGAAGTCGCCGCCCGATGCGGGGAGCGTCTCATCGGCTGCTCTCTTGAACTCGGTGGGAAGAACGCGATGATCGTTCGCGCTGATGCGTCGGTCAAGCACGCGGCGGAGATCGCCGTGCGCGCATGCTTCTCGAACTCCGGGCAGCTGTGCATCTCGATGGAGCGCATGTATGTGCACGTTGACGTGTACGACGCCTTCCTCGATGCGTTTGCCGAGCGCACGAGTCGGATGAAGATTCAGTCGGGCATCGGCTGGGGCGCGGACATGGGGTCGCTCATCTCGGCTCGCCAGCGTGATCGCGTGCAGGCGCACATTGACGACGCGGTAGCCAACGGCGCGACAGTGGCGGCCGGCGGCCGGGCCCGACCTGATGTCGGACCGTTCTTCTTCGAGCCCACGATCCTGACCGGCGTGACCGAAGACATGGCGCTGTGTGCTGAGGAGACCTTCGGCCCGGTCGTTTCCGTATATCCCGTCGGCTCTGACGAGGAAGCGATTCGTCGGGCCAATGACTCGCCTTTCGGCCTGAATGCGGCCGTCCTCACCAAGGATCACGCCGCTGGACGTGCAATGGCCTTCCGGATCAAGGCGGGAACCGTGAACGTGAACGAGGGCTACGGACCGGCGTGGTCGAGCACCCGGTCGCCGATGGGCGGGATGGGCGACTCCGGACTGGGTCGCCGGCACGGCGACGAGGGCCTGCTGAAGTACGTCGAGTCGCAGACCATCGCGACGCAGCGGGTTCTCAGCTTCGGGGCACCGCGCGGCATGAGTGACAAGCAGTGGCTCGGCACCCTCGCGGCGACGCTGGGCGTCATGAAGAAGCTCGGTCTGAAGTAACGTCCACTCGTGGCCGCCCATGACTTCGACGTACTGATCGTCGGCTCGGGCTTTGGCGGTTCGGTTTCTGCTCTCCGGCTCGCGGAGAAGGGCTATCGCGTCGGCGTCCTGGAGGCCGGTCGGCGGTTCGCCGACCATGAGCTGCCGAGGACCTCGTGGCGAATGCGCGACTTCCTGTGGGCGCCGCGGCTGGGCATGACCGGCATCCAGCGTATTCACGTTCTCAAGGACGTGGTTGTCGTTGCTGGAGCAGGCGTCGGTGGCGGCTCCCTTGTCTACGCGAACACTCTGTACGTTCCGGGCAAGGCATTCTTCGAGGATCCCCAGTGGGGTGGCATCACGGACTGGGCCACAGAGCTCGCGCCGTACTACGACCAGGCGAAGCGGATGCTCGGCGTGACGCAGAACCCGACGATGACGGCGAGCGATGTGGTCATGAGGTCCGTCGCCGACGAGATGGGAGTCGGTCACACCTTCGCGCTGACGCCCGTCGGAGTCTTCTTCGGCGATGGCCCCGGGATCACCAGCACAGATCCCTATTTCGGTGGTGCGGGACCTGAGCGAACCGGGTGCATCGAGTGCGGCGAGTGCATGACCGGCTGTCGGCACAACGCGAAGAACACCCTGCCGAAGAACTACCTGGCCCTAGCGGAGCGAGCCGGCGCTCGCGTCTATTCGCTGACGACCGCAACCGCCATCGCAGAGCGAGACGGCGGGGGTTTCACGATCGAGACGGTTCGGACGACGGGCAGGAGGCGCGTTCGACGGCTGTCAGCCGAACACGTCATCGTCGCCGCCGGCACCTATGGCACGCAGAAGCTGCTGCACCGCATGAAGAACGAGGGCATCCTCCCGCGCCTGTCGCCGCGGCTGGGCCGGCTCACCCGCACGAACTCGGAGTCGCTGCTGGGAGCGGTGTCTACACGCGCCGATACCGACTACTCGCGAGGCGTCGCCATCACCTCCAGCTTCTATCCCGCCCCGGATACTCATGTCGAGCCGGTGCGGTACGGGAAGGGCTCCAACTCGATGGGCCTGCTGCAGTCGGTGCTGACGATCCCCCGCCCCGGAGAGAGGCGATGGCGATCGTGGGCCCGGGAGGTCGCGGCCAACCCTGGCGATGCCGCGAGCTTCCTGAACGTGCGTCGCTGGAGCGAACGCTCGATCATCTCCCTGGTCATGCAGACGGTCGACAACTCGCTGACGCTTGTCGAGACGCGCGGCCGGCGGGGGAAACCGCGCCTGACGACCCGACCCGACGAGTCACGGCCGGCACCGACGTACCTTCCCGTCGCGCAGGACGTCGCGCGACGGCTCGCTGCGCGGATCGCCGGCCGGCCGGCCGGCAGCGTCTTCGAGAACCTGGACAAGGTGGTGACCGCTCACTTCGTCGGGGGCTGCGCGATCGGCGCGGATGCTGCCTCGGGCGTCGTAGACGCCTACCATCGCGTCTTCGGGCACCCCGGGCTGCACATCGTCGACGGATCGACCATCACCGCGAATCTCGGGGTCAATCCGTCGCTGACCATCACGGCGCAAGCCGAGCGGGCCATGGCCCTGTGGCCGAACAAGGGCGAGCCCGATCCTCGGCCGCATCTAGGCGCCCCGTACGAGGCGTGCGCGCCGGTCGCGCCAGCGGCTCCCGTCGTGCCAGCGCACGCCAGCGGCGCGCTGCGCCTTCGTTAGTCTGCGGTTGATGCCCCAGACCGAGTCTCCGGACGACACCACCGCCCCGATCGCCAGGACCTACCTGGTGTGGTCCCTCGTCGCGACCGTCCTGTGCTTCCTGCCTGTCGGACTCGTCGCCTTGTACTTCGGTCTTCGCGTCAATCAGGCCAATGCGGAGGGGCGCGTGGATGACGCCATGCGGTCCTCCCTCGTGGCGCGACGCTGGCTTGTTGCCACGGCAATCATCGGGGTCGCGATCTACGCGGTCGCGGCGATCGTCCTCGCGGCGCTCGGCGCCTTCTCGCGCTAGCGACGGCGTCGATAGGCTCGCGTCGTGAGCGCAGACCTCGGCACTGTCCTCGTCGTCGACTTCGGTGCGCAGTACGCGCAGCTGATCGCCCGGCGCGTCCGTGAGGCTCGCGTGTACTCCGAGATCGTGCCGCACAGCATGCCCATCGCCGAGATGGTCGCGCGCAAGCCTGCGGCGATCATCCTGAGCGGCGGGCCGTCGAGCGTCTACGAGCCCGGAGCCCCGTCCGTCGATCCGGAGATCTTCGAGGCCGGGATCCCCGTATTTGGAATCTGCTACGGATTCCAGGCCATGGCGCAGGCGATGGGCGGCGTCGTCGCCCGCACGGGTTTGAGCGAGTTCGGCGGCACGTCGGTAACCGTCGTCGAGGCCGGCACGTTGTTTGCTGGCGTTCCCACCGACCTGAACGTGTGGATGTCGCATGGCGACTCCGTATCTGCCGCGCCCGCCGGGTTCACGGTGACAGCATCGTCGAGCGGCGCACCGGTCGCCGCGTTCGAGGATGCCGGCCGGCGACTCGCAGGCGTGCAGTTCCACCCGGAGGTCTTGCATACCGACAACGGCCAGAAGGTGCTCGAGCACTTCTTGTACGACATCGCCGGTTGCGAGCCGAGCTGGACGATGACGAGCGTCATTGACGATCAGGTGGCCGCCATTCGCGAGCAGGTCGGCTCGGCACGCGTGATCTGCGGCCTGTCGGGCGGCGTCGACTCCGCAGTCGCTGCCGCGCTTGTGCATCGGGCAGTCGGTGACCAGCTGACGTGCGTCTTCGTCGATCACGGATTGCTTCGCAAGGGGGAGGCCGAGCAGGTCGAGCGCGACTACGTCGCGGCCACGGGAATCACCTTGGTCGTCGTGGATGCGAAGGATCGCTTCCTCGCAGCTCTCGACGGGGTCAGCGATCCTGAGACCAAGCGCAAGATCATCGGCCGCGAGTTCATCCGAGTGTTCGAGGATGCCGCACGTGGAGTAGTCAACGATGCCGGAGCGCACGGCGAGTCCGTCGACTTCCTCGTGCAGGGCACGCTGTATCCCGACGTTGTCGAGTCCGGCGGTGGCACCGGCACGGCGAACATCAAGAGCCACCACAACGTCGGCGGCCTGCCCGACGACCTGCAGTTCGCCCTCGTCGAGCCACTGCGGACGTTGTTCAAGGACGAGGTTCGCCAGGTGGGCCTCGACCTCGGGCTGCCTCCCGAGATCGTCTGGCGCCATCCCTTCCCCGGACCTGGCCTTGCCATCCGCATCGTGGGCGCGATCACCGAGGACCGCCTGGCGATCCTGCGCGACGCCGACGCCATCGCTCGCGAGGAACTGACCGCGGCCGGGCTTGATCGCGATGTCTGGCAGTTCCCCGTCGTGCTTCTGGCGGATGTTCGTTCGGTTGGCGTCCAAGGAGACGGGCGCACCTATGGTCACCCGGTCGTGCTGCGTCCGGTGTCGAGCGAGGATGCGATGACCGCCGACTGGTCGCGGCTTCCGTACGACCTGATCGCAAGGATCTCCACGCGGATCACGAACGAGGTTCGAGAGATCAACCGGGTGACTCTCGATGTCACATCGAAGCCGCCCGGCACCATCGAGTGGGAGTGAGTAGTTGATGGACTTCTTGTTCAACGTCCTGGTCGTGCTGCACTTCGTCGGACTGGCCAGTCTGCTCGGCGGAGTCATTGTGCAGATGAAGTCCGCGGAGAAGGGCGTCAACGCGGCGATGCTGCATGGTGCCCTGACTCAGCTGGTTACGGGTGTCCTCATGGTCGGCATGATCGAGTCCGGTTCCATGGGCGACGCAGCCGAGGACAACCTCATCATGGCGAAGATCGGCGTGAAGCTGATCATCGTGCTGGTCATCACCGTGCTCGCGTTCGTCGGCAGGCGCCGCACTCCTCCTCAGGTCCCGCTGTGGGCGACGATCGGTGTTCTTACGCTGGCGAACGTCGTTATCGCTGTCTTCTGGTAGTCGCAGGTCGGCGCGCTACGCAGTGCCGACGATCATGAACGCCTCGGCCAGCCGGCCCTCGGGCAGCCCGCCCTCGGCGGCCCACATGCCCATCCAGCCGCGGATCCGCTCGTCGAGGTCGTCCATGTGCCCGGTCTGGCTCGCATGCGCCCGCAGCGCGGACAGCTTTGCGTCGAAGTTGTCGGTGATGTCGACGTAGTAGTTCATCTTCGGGCCGGCCATGACCCACACCTCGGGTACCGACCAGGCCTCGAGGCCCTCGTCGTTGAGCAGGCTGGTGTGCGCGAAGGGATTGCGCGCGTCCGGGTAGACCGCCTGAATCGCGGCTTCCCCGGCCGCGAGGTGATCGGGGTGCGATCCGTAGATGCGCTCCCAGTTCCGCTCCGGCGACTGGATAAGCATGCGGTGGGGCCGGACCTGACGGATGACGCGGCTGATGTCGCGCCGAAGTTCATGGCTCACCGCTAGCTCGCCGTCTCGGTAGCCGAGGAAGCGAATGTCAGTGACCCCGACGGCAGCGCCTGCCGCGGTCTGCTCGGCACGCCGGATGCGCGGGATCTCCGAGCGCGGGACGTCGGGGTCGAACCCGCCGGCGTCCCCATCGGTGATGAGGCAGTAGCTGACGGCGATACCCGCGTCGGTCCACGTCTTGACCGTGCCGGAGGCGCCGAAATCGACATCGTCGGGATGCGCCATCACCGCGAGCACCCGCTCGATTGCGGTTCCGTCGGCATTGTGGAAGAGGGCATCGCTGGGTGTCGTCACTCGCGCAGCGTAGTGTGCGCATCGAGCGCGGCCGCCCGGTGATCTGGCCCGGCGTGAGGAATTACACCGCTGTGCTTCTATGTCACAGTAGTAACATCCGTCACTTCCGTGACAGAGTATCCCCGTGCTTCCCCGCCCACCGGGGCATCCCGCCCTGCCCGCCAGCCCCCGCACGCGCGGGGGTCGTCGCGTCATGGCCGTTGCCGTTGCGCTGGTGGGCCTGGTCGGTATCGCTCTGCTTGCCCCCTCGACGGCGGGCGCGGGCGTCGCAGCCGATGCGTGGTCACCGTCGAACTGGACGGGCGAGGTGGCCGGACCTCCCGTGCCGGGCGTGGGACTGCCGCCTGCGGCAATACCGGTGATCCAGCAGGCGCTGCCCCAGGGCTACGACGTGTCACCGACGTACGAGGGCCAAGGCCAGTGCGATCCCGTCGCGAAGCCCGGAACCCAGAAGCTCGCGGACCTCATCAAGGCGACGTACGGCGCGGACCAGACCGTCTGGATCCCGCGCGCGTGCGACTCCGGCGGCCAAAGCGAACACAAGGAAGGCCGCGCGCTCGATTGGATGACGACCGCTCGCAATGCACAGCAGCGCGCGAACGCGGAGACCTTCCTCGCGTGGCTCCTTGGCCCGGACCAGTTCGGCGTTCCTTATGGCAACGCGATGCGGCTCGGCGTCATGTACATCGGCTGGAACGACCGCATCTGGCGGGGCTACGACATCAAGCGGGGCTGGACCGAGCTCAAGGGCTGCTTTGCGACGCCGACCCCAGGCATGGACACCACGTGCCATCGGAACCACATTCACATCTCGCTGACGTGGGACGGCGCGAGCGCGCGCACATCGTTCTGGGACGGTACCCCCATGGACGCGCCGTACTGCGCAGCGCAGAAGTCGGGAGCGACGACAGTCGGCGGCGGACGTGCGGCCGATCTGGTCGGCGTTGCTCCGATTCGGGTCCTCAATACGAACAATGCGACGGGCATCCCGGTGCGGTGCCGACTCCAGCAGGACCGCTGGAGCGGAGACAGCCATCGGATCTACGCGAAGGTCACAGGATTAGGTGGCGTTCCCGACACCGGAGTCGCCGCTGTTGCGGTCCACGTGACCGCACTGGGCAGCAATTCCCAGGCCAACGTCCGAATCTGGAGTCCCGGGCAGAACAAGAGCCAGGTCGTCGTCAAGGTGCCGATGAACATGGATGCCGTGGGCACCGCGATCGTGCCTGTCTCGAACCAGGGCACGATCGTGCTCGCGACGTCGTCGGGCTCGACCGACGTAGCCGTCGATGTCGTGGGCTGGTACCCCACGGGTGATCTCCCCAATGACACGCAGGCAACGCCCGGAGCGGCAAGCCCGATGGCGGGCGAGGCCGGTCCGGCGCCCGCTGCTCCCGCACCCCCTGCTCCTGGCCCCGCGCCCGCTGACCTCGTCGACGAGTTCATCTCGATCGGCTCGGAGGTCGGCTATGAGTCGACCGCGCAGGGCCCCCTGCAGCCGGGCGAGGAGCGGTTGGTCAATCTCGCGGGCGTACCGGAGGGAGCGACCTCGGCGCTGGTCCTCGTGACGACGCGCGAGGCGAACAAGAAGGGCAAGTTGAAGATCGGCCCGGATGTGAACGCCGCCCCGACGTTCAAGTTCCCGAAGAAGGGCGTGCGTTCGGCCGTCATGGTCGTCCCTGTAGCCAACACCCAGGTGAAGATCGCGACCTCGAAGAAGTCGAGTGTCCAGGTACGCGTCGAGGTGCTGGGCTACGCCATCAACGGCAAGCCGATCAAGGTGCGCGGCCTGAGCGCGAAGCGAATCTCCAAGGCGAAGATGGATGCCGGCGCGACGATGCCCCTCGGACCGCTGACCGGATTCGACGGGCTTCCGAAGAAGGCGAAGAAGATCACCGGCGTGATCTTGCAGGTCTGGGCAAAGACCAAGGGTCCTGATGCGGGCGCGGTCAAGGCGTATCCGCTCGACGGAGCCGCGCCCGGAACCCGGTCGGCGCCCATTGTTCCCGGCAAGGCATACACGAGCCTGGTCGTCGCCGAGCTCGGGACTGACGGGAAGATCGTCATGTCGCCGTCGGTCCAGGCGAAGGTCAAGGTCACGCTCGTGGGCTATATCCACCGCTGATCGACGCCCGTCGGCGGTGTCTGCGCCGGTCCCTAGGATGCTCAAGTGAGCGACGGACATCAGCTGAGCCTGGACACCGGTCACTCCGATCCCGACTCCGTCGTAGCCCGACTCGTCGACGATCTCAACCCGTCGCAGCGGCTTGCTGTCGAGCACCGCGGCGGACCTTTGCTCATCGTCGCCGGCGCCGGCTCGGGCAAGACGCGCGTGCTGACCCGACGAATCGCGCACCTGCTCGCCACGCGTGACGCGCAGCCCGGGAACATCCTCGCGATCACCTTCACCAACAAGGCAGCAGGTGAGATGCGGGAGCGCGTCGCCGAGTTGGTCGGTTCTCGATCCCGAGCGATGTGGGTGTCGACATTCCACAGCGCGTGCGTGCGGATCCTTCGTGGTGAGGCAACCAGGCTCGGCATGACCAGCAGTTTCACGATCTACGACACGGCCGACTCGCTGCGGCTCATGACCATGGTGATCCGTGAACTGGACCTCGATCCGAAGAAGCACACGGCGAGGTCCTTCCTCTCCCAGGTCTCGAATCTCAAGAACGAGCTCATCGATCACGAGACCTACGCCAGTCGGGCCGTGAACCCAAGCGAGCAGATCCTCGCGAGCGCGTACGGCGACTATCAGCGACGACTGCGGCGAGCAAACGCCTTCGACTTCGACGACCTGATCTCGTCGACGGTCGCGGTGATGCAGTTGTTCCCCGACGTTGCCGAGCACTACCGTCGACGATTTCGCCATGTCCTGGTCGACGAGTACCAGGACACAAATCACGCGCAGTACATCCTGATCAAGGAGTTCGTCGGGGTCGGAACACCCGACCTGCCGCCCGGACAGTTGTGCGTCGTCGGCGACGCCGACCAGTCGATCTACGCGTTCCGCGGTGCGACGATCCGCAATATCGAGGAGTTCGAACGCGACTACCCGAACGCCACGACCGTGCTGCTGGAGCAGAACTACCGTTCTACCCAGACCATCCTCACCGCGGCCAATGCGGTGATCGCCCGCAATGCCGGTCGCCGGGAGAAGAAGCTCTGGACAGATGCGGGCGACGGCTCGCCGGTAGTCGCCTACGTCGCAGACGACGAGCACGATGAGGCGTCCTTCATCGCGAACGAGATCGATCGCCTGACCGACGAGAAGGAGATCACGCCATCGGACGTCGCGGTCTTCTACCGCACGAATGCCCAGTCGCGGTCCGTCGAGGAGATCTTCATCCGCGTCGGCCTGCCGTACCGCGTCGTCGGCGGGACTCGCTTCTACGAACGACGTGAGGTCCGCGACGCCATCGCGTATCTGCGTGCGATCGCGAACCCCGACGACGAGGTCTCGATGCGGAGAGTGCTGAATACCCCGAAGCGAGGCATCGGCGAGCGAGCCGAGTCGATGGTCGAGATGTTCGCTCAGCGCGAGCGGATCGGATTCTCCGCGGCCCTGGATCGAGCAGACGAGGCGCCGGGAATCGCCGCTCGCTCGCTGGCCAGCATCCAGGCCTTCGTGACGTTGATGCGCGACCTGCGCACCATCGTCGAGTCGGGCGCCGATCCGGCCACCGTCCTGCAGGCCGTGCTGGAGCAGAGCGGATACCTCGCCGAGCTGCAGGCGTCGACCGATCCGCAGGACGAGACCCGTGTGGAGAACCTCGCCGAGCTGGAGTCGGTCGCGCAGGAGTTCGCGACGCAGAATCCCGAGGGCACCCTCGGCGACTTCCTCGAACGGGTCTCCCTCGTCGCCGACTCCGACGAGATCCCCGATTCCGACGGCGGGGTTGTCACCCTCATGACCTTGCATACGGCAAAGGGCCTCGAGTTCCCGGTGGTATTCCTCACCGGCATGGAAGACGGCGTCTTCCCGCACATGAGGTCTCTTGGCAACCCCCGAGAACTGGAGGAGGAGCGGCGCCTGGCATACGTGGGCATCACCCGCGCTCGCCAGCGGCTCTACGTCACGCGATCGGTCATGAGATCCGCATGGGGTGCGCCCGCCTTCAATCCGCCGTCACGTTTCCTCGAGGAGATCCCGAGCGAGGTCATCGACTGGCGGCGTGAGGAGCCGGTCGGTCGCAGCCCGCTGTCCGGCGGCTACGGCGCGTCACCGAGCAGCAGCAGCGCGGCGCTTCGGCTGGGCGATCGCGTCGTTGGTGGCGGCGGCCCGGTCGTGTCGCTCGCGGCGGGGGAGCGCGTCACCCATCAGAAGTTCGGACTGGGGACCGTTGTCTCGATCTCGGGCATGGGCGACAAGTCCGAGGCCACGATCGACTTCGGCTCCGCGGGCATCAAGCGCCTGTTGCTTCGCTATGCCCCCGTCGAGAAGCTGTAAGCCCCTCCGCATCCAGTCGCCCTGTGGTGCTGTCGATCGACGTAATGCCGGGCGCGAGCTGGGAGCCGTCGTAGTCCAACTGCGCGAGCGCCATGGCGATCTCGTTGACCACTCGACGATCGACGGGAAGTGACATGTGGCCGATGCCGCGGATCAGCACGTTGCGAGCGCGAAGGTCAGGGTGCTTGATGCGCGCATGTCGTTGCGGGAGCACCAACTGGTCGAGGTCAGACCAGATGGCGATGAACCGCGTACGGCACCCCGGCGCGGGTTCCTTGAGTTCGGTGATGAGGTCACTGCCAGGTCTCATCTGACGGGCCACGGGCCACGGCACGAACTGGGCGACGAGGGAGCCATTGTGCGGAGTGCCCAGCGTGCACACGGTGTGCACGTGGCGATCACCGCCGAGACGTTGCACGTAGTAGCGCGCCACCAGGCCGCCCATCGAATGCCCGATGATGTGGACACGTTCGTAGCCGGTCTGGTCGCACACCTCGTCAATGAGAATCCCGAGCCGATGCGCCACGTCGGAGATGTCATCGGTCAGCGGCGAGTAGTTCAAGGCGTAGGTTCGACCGAAGCCGCGGCCGCGCAACGCGCGGCGCAGGAGCGTGAAGATGCTCCGATTGTCGATGACTCCGTGCACCAGGATGATCGGCGTTCCTGCGGCCTCGACGTCGCCCACTATGAGGCCGCGTTGCACGGGCGACAGGTTGCCGACGTTCATGTGCGAGGCCTCGTCGAGACGATCCTCGAGCAGTCCCCATGGGTACAGCGCCAGGTGCAGCGCCACCCACACGCCTTCTACCGCGACACCGGCGACGCCCGTCGGGCTCAGCAGCGCACGGCGCGCACCGGCTAACTGCGCGCCGACCCGGGACAGTCCGCCGATCATGCGGCGCCCCCGGATCGCAGTGCGCGCTGCGCCATGGCGAACTCGGTCACCTGCTGGCCGATGACGCTCAGCTGCCTCTGGAGCGCAGGGTCGGTCGGAATGGGTTCTGCGCCGATGGTGCCCGCGACGTCGTTGATCGCGCAGCCGAGCGGCGTGGGCCAGCCACGCAGCGAGTGCACGGTCTGCCTGAGCTGGTGGAGGGCGCCGACCGCCGTCTGCCAGCCATGCGCCACGGTGATGCAGCCCACCGCGCGTCCGTCCAAGTAGGGGCGTTCGTCGCGACGAAGGTCTTCTGCGTAGTCGAGTGCGTTCTTGACCATGCCGCTCATTCCGCCGTGGTACCCCGGAGTCGCGACAATCAATCCGTCGGCCTCGCGCAACGCGGCGATCAGCCTGGCCGCCTCGTCATGACGGTCAGGGCTCTCGGTGTCGTAGATCGGCAGCATGAGTTCCCGGCCGGTGAAGAAGGTCACCTGCGCCCCCGCCGCCTGGGCTGCCGAGGCCGCGAAACGCAGCGCCCGCTCGGATGCTGACATCGTGCGGGTGCTGCCTCCCAGCGCCAGGATGCGCGGGGCAGGAGGCGGGACCATGCTGCAGAGTCAACCACCACGGGTCGGGCGGGTACTCTGCGAGCACAGCAAAGCGCGAGCAGGACTCAGGAGGCACCGTCATGTCGGCACCGATTCGGGTCGTCGTCGCCAAGCCCGGTCTCGATGGGCACGACCGCGGGGCCAAGGTTGTCGCACGGGCCCTTCGCGACGCGGGCATCGAAGTCGTGTACACCGGGCTGCACCAGACTCCGGCCCAGATCGTCGACGCTGCCATCCAGGAGGACGCCGACATCGTCGGGCTGTCGGTCCTGTCCGGCGCCCACCTGACCTTGTTCGCCGAGGTCACAGACCTGCTGCGCGCGAAGGACGCCACCGACATCATCGTCTTCGGCGGCGGCATCATCCCCGAGGACGACATCCCGGTTCTCGAGGAGATGGGCGTGGCCAAGATCTTCACTCCTGGTACGACGACCCACGAGATCGTCGAATGGGTCCAAGATCACGTTCCGAAGGGTTAAAGCCCCTTCTTCGGTTCAGTAGGCTGCAGAACGCACTTCTGGCTAGATCCTTTACATCGCTTAGGAGCATGAGTGGACCTGTACGAGTACCAGGCCAAGGAGCTATTCGGGCGGCATAACGTGCCCACCACCCCGGGCGAGGTCGGTGCGACCGTCGAGAAGGCACGCGAGATCGCGACCTCGATCGGCAAGCCCGTCGTCGTCAAGGCGCAGGTCAAGGTCGGCGGCCGCGGCAAGGCCGGCGGCGTGAAGCTGGCCGACGATCCGGACGATGCGGCGGCCAAGGCCGAAGCCATCCTGGGCATGGACATCAAGGGACACACGGTCTACAAGGTGCTTGTCGCCGAGGCGAGTGACATCGACAGCGAGTACTACGTGTCGTTCCTCCTCGACCGCGCGAACCGCACCTTCCTCGCGATGGCGAGCGTTGCTGGCGGCATGGAGATCGAGGAGGTCGCGGAGACGCGGCCCGACGAGCTCGCAATGATCAGAATCGACGCGCTTGAGGGCTGCTCGCCCGAGAAGGCCGCCGAGATCGTCGAGGCGGCCAACTTCCCCGAGGCGGTCAAGGATCAGGTCGCGAGCATTCTCGTGACGTTGTGGCAGGTCTTCGTCGACGAGGACGCCACGCTGGTCGAGGTCAACCCGCTCGTGCTCACGCCGTCGGGCGAGGTCCTCGCCCTCGACGGCAAGGTGACGCTCGACGACAACGCGTCCTACCGTCACCCCCTCAACGAGGTGTTCATCGATCGCGACAACGTCGATGCGATCGAGCTGCGCGCCAAGGAGTTCGACCTCAACTACGTCAAGCTGCACGGCGAGGTCGGAATCATCGGCAACGGTGCCGGGCTGGTCATGAGCACGCTGGACGTCGTGGCCTACGCGGGCGAGGAGTTCGGCGGAATCAAGCCGGCGAACTTCCTCGACATCGGCGGCGGCGCGAGTGCGGAGGTCATGGCGAACGGCCTGGACATTGTCCTCAACGACCCCGAGGTCGAGGCAGTGTTCGTGAACGTGTTCGGCGGAATCACCGCCTGCGACGCGGTCGCCAACGGAATCGTGCAGGCCATCAAGGTGCTCGGAGATCGGGGAGAGCCCGTCACGAAGCCGATCGTCTGCCGCATCGACGGCAACAACGCGATCGAAGGACGCCGAATCCTCGTCGAGGCAGAGCACGACCTCATTGAACTTGTCGACACCATGGACGATGCCGCGCGACGGGTGGCCGAACTGGCCGCCGCTCGCAAGGCCGGAAAGCAGGGCTAAGCGCATGGCGATCTGGTTGGACGAGAACAGCCGCATCCTGGTTCAGGGCATGACCGGCGCCGAGGGCACTAAGCACACCCGGCGCATGGTTGCCTCCGGCGCGCAGGTCGTCGCCGGCGTGACACCCGGCAAGGGCGGCACCGAAGTCGACGGCATCCCCGTCTTCGGCGACGTGGCCGAGGCGATGGCCGCCACCGGCGCGAACGTGTCCGTGGTGTTCGTGCCGCCTCGCTTCGCGAAGGCAGCCGTCATCGAGGCGATCGACGCGGTCGTGCCGCTGGTCGTCGTCATCACCGAGGGCATCCCGGTCCATGACACCGCGCAGTTCTTCCAGCACGCGGTCAACGTCGGCACTACCCGGATGATCGGCCCGAACTGTCCCGGCATCATCAGCCCTGGCAAGTCGAACGCCGGCATCATTCCCGCCGACATCACCAAGGCCGGACGCATCGGGCTGGTGTCGAAGTCGGGCACCTTGACCTACCAGATGATGTACGAGCTGCGCGACATCGGATTCTCGAGTGCGGTGGGCATCGGCGGAGACCCGATCATCGGGACGACGCACATCGACGCGCTCGCGGCCTTCCAGGACGATCCCGAGACCGACGCGATCGTCATGATCGGCGAGATCGGTGGCGACGCCGAGGAGCGCGCGGCTGCGTTCATCAAGGACAACATCACCAAGCCGGTCGTCGGCTACGTCGCCGGCTTCACTGCCCCCGAGGGCAAGACGATGGGCCACGCCGGCGCAATCGTCTCCGGCTCGGCGGGAACCGCGGCAGCCAAGCAGGAGGCTCTCGAGGCGGCAGGGGTGCGCGTTGGACGCACGCCGAGCGCCACAGCGCGCCTCATGCGGGAGATCATGTCCTAGTCCGACCCACTTTCGGGTTGGCAGGCGTGGCGGTCACGGTCTGCGCGGTCCCTTCCTGAGATTCTGGATGGGTGACCGCTCCCACGCTGCCTCCGGTCGAGGACGACAGCCCGGCACAGGCTCCACGCCGACCGCGGGTCACGTCCGCCGGATTGACGGTCAGGCGCGTCATCACGACTGTTGTCGGCCGTGTCAACGGCGCCTCCGCGCGCCGGTCCTGGCTTCTCGGGCCGCTCGCTGCGGTCTGGGTTGCCTGCATCGGCCTGGCCATCGCTGCCGTTCCCCTGTTGATCGTGTGGATGGCGACACCGGACTCGGGGCTGACCTGGACCGAGTCGCTTCCCGTGTCCGGCCTGCTGTGGGTTGTCGCTCACGGCACTCCGATCGTGGTCGCGGGTGTCACGTACTCCCTGCTGCCGTGGGGCCTGGCCATCGTTCCAGCGGTGCTGATGATCTATGCGGGTGGTTGGGCCGCACGATCGGCGCGAGCCCAGACGATGCGCGATGTAGCTGTTCTCGTCGTCAGCGCGAGCCTGGCGTACGCCGTGATTGTCGGAATTGTCGCTCAGGTGACGGTGCGACCTGATGCGCGCGTCAGTTCGATCGACGGCGTCGTCCACGCCCTGCTGCTCGGGCTCGTCGCCTTCGGCTGTGGTGCGCTTCGCGGATCGGCGCTCGAGGTGCGACGCCTGGTTCCTGCGTCGGTGGCCGTCTCGCTTCGTGCCGGGATCGTTGCCGCGCTCGTGCTGCTCGGCATCGGCGCGCTAGCAGCTACCGCCGCGCTCATCGTGCGAGTCGACGATGCGGTCACGCTGACACAGTCCTTGCACCCAGGCTTCTGGGGAGGGCTGGCACTCACGGTCCTCGGCCTTGCCTACGTGCCCGTTCTCGTGGTCTGGGCCACGTCGTACGTGGTTGGTGCGGGTGTGATGATTGGTCCCGCCATCACGGTGTCCCCATTCGTCCCCGCAACGGCGCCGACCGAGCTGCCGCCGTTCCCGCTGCTCGCGGCACTGCCACAGTCGGCCAGCCCGATCGCCTGGGCGCTGCCGCTGGCGGGCATCGTCGCCGGCGTCCTCGCCGGCGTGGTCATCTCCCGGCGCGCACGGGCTGAGAGTCGGCTGACGCGCATGGTGCTGGCCCTCGGCGCCGCCGCTGTTGCCGGACTCGTTCTCCTCGTGCTCTCCTACCTGTCGACGGGGTCACTGGGAGACCTGCGCCTGGCCAGCCTTGGCCCGTCTCCGACCACCGTGGCCGTCCTCGCCTTCGTGCTCGTGACCCTCGGCGCGGTCCCGAGCGCGGTCGTGACCTCCCCGCCGGCACAACCGCGCCTCGCGGTCGCCGATCCGGACCTGGCCGAGCAGGTCGTGACCACCGACGAACGAGATGCCGATGTCTGAACTTCCCGGCTCGATGCCCCCGCCTCCAGAGCCGTCAGGCCCCCGCCCGAGCGTCGGCGCCGCCATTTCCTGGGCCTTCGACCGCTTCAAGGCGAATGCCGGCGCGTTCATCGGACTCGCTGCAGTCGTGACGGTGATCCAGTTCGTCCAGCAGATTGGCGCGCGGCCCCTGGAGAACATCCTCGTCGACTGCACCGATCCGCAGACCCCAGGTCAGCTCAACGCCTGTACTGCCGCGATCGGCGCGAGTGCCGTAGCCGCCATCGTCATCTCCCTGGTCTTCGCAGTGCTTGCGTTCATCGCGCAGATCGGTGTCCAGCGGGCAGCAATTCGCAGCTCCCTGGGCGTCACTCCGAACTTCTCGGACATGTTCACGACCCAGTACCTGGGCCGGTACTTGCTGTTCACGCTCTGCTACGCGCTTCTCGCGTTCGTCGGACTGATCTTGTGCATCCTGCCGGGCCTTGCCGTCCTGTTCTTGCTCCAGCTCGGCCCGTACTACATCCTCGACAAGGGCTACGGGGTCCGCGAGGCGATGAGGGCGAGCTTCAGCGCCGTCACCAAGAACTTCGGACCAGCCATCCTCATGACCTTGTTCACCTTCATCGTGCTGCTGCTCGGTGGCGTGTTCTTCGGCATCCTGACCTTGGTGACGCTGCCCTTTGCCTGCCTGTTCACGGCTCACATGTATCGGCAGTTCAACCACGAGGCCGTGCGCTGATAGCGCAGGAATCGCAGGCACTCGCGGGTCGATAGGCTGCGCAGGTGGCTGCCCGCGTTGTCGTGCTTGCGAGTGGCTCAGGAACGCTCCTGCAGTCCATCCTCGACGCCGCCGGGTCAGGGGAGCTGACAGCGACGATCGTGGCCGTCGGCACCGATGTGCCGAAGGCCCAGGCACTCGATCGAGCCGCGGCGTCCGGCGTGCCGACCTTCGTGTGCCGGCCTTCGGACTTTCCCGATCGCGCAGCCTGGGACTTGGCCCTGCTGGCCACTCTTCGGGACTGGAGCCCAGACCTGATCGTCAGCGCGGGGTTCATGAGGATCCTCGGATCCGTCGTCGTCGACGAGTTCGCCGGGCGGATCATCAACACCCACCCGGCCCTTCTCCCCGCCTTCCCCGGCGCGCACCCGGTCCGCGACGCGCTGGCCTACGGCGTCAAGGTGACCGGATCCACGGTTCATCTCGTCGACCATGGCGTCGACACCGGGCCGATCCTCGCCCAGCGCGCCGTCGATGTTCACCCCGATGACGACGAGGCAACGCTCCACGAGCGCATCAAGGTCGTCGAGCGGGAACTGCTCGTCGCCGCCGTCGATCACCTGACCACAGATCGGAGAGACCAATGAGTGACGCCAGCCAGCGCCCAGTCCGCCGGGCGCTCGTGTCCGTCTACGACAAGACCGGGCTGGAGGACCTTGCCCGCGGCCTCGCGGCCGCCGGCGTGGAGATGGTCTCGACGGGGTCGACCGCGAAGACCATCGCCGCGGCCGGATGCGCGGTGACAAGCGTGGAGTCGGTCACGGGGTTCCCCGAGATCCTCGACGGACGAGTCAAGACACTCCACCCGCACGTGCACGGCGGCCTGCTCGCCGACCTGCGGAAGGACTCCCACCGCGAGGAGCTGGCTGAGCACGGCATCGAGCCGTTCGACCTCGTCGTCGTGAACCTCTACCCCTTCACGGACACGGTTGCCTCCGGAGCGGACGTCGACGAGTGTGTCGAGCAGATCGACATCGGCGGCCCGGCCATGGTGCGTGCCTCGGCAAAGAACTACGCGAACGTTGCCGTTGTCACCTCTCCCGACCGCTACGGCGAGGTCCTCGCCGCGGTCGCGTGCGGCGGCTTCTCGGTGGCGCAGCGCGCCTCGCTCGCGACGGAGGCCTTCTCCCACACGGCCACCTACGACATCGCGGTGGCGTCCTGGCTCGGCAGCATCGTTGCGCCGGACTCGGATGGAAGCGGGTTCCCCGCGTGGGTTGGTGGAGCATGGAAGCGCGGAAATGTGTTGCGCTACGGCGAGAATCCTCACCAGAGCGCGGCCGTGTATCTCTCGGCCCATCATGAGCCCGCGCTTGCGGGCGCGACTCAACTGCAGGGCAAGGAGATGTCGTACAACAACTACATCGATGCCGACGCGGCGCGTCGTGCGGCGTTCGATCATCTCGAGCCGGCGGTCGCGATCATCAAGCATGCGAATCCCTGCGGCGTCGCCGTAGGCCTGGATATCGCCGAGGCATACCGGCAGGCGTTCGCGACCGACCCGGTCTCTGCGTTCGGGGGGGTGGTGGCAGCGAACCGGTCGGTCTCGGTCGAGATGGCCGAGGCGATGGCCGACGTGTTCACCGAGGTCGTGATCGCACCTGACTATGAGCCCGAGGCCCTCGAGCTGCTCGCTGCGAAGAAGAACCTCAGGGTGCTTCGGGTCGCCGGGCCGCACATGGGCGCGCGGGTGGAGTCACGCTCCATTTCCGGCGGCCTCCTGCTTCAGGTCGCTGATGCGATCAATGCCGAGGGTGACGATCCTGCGGCGTGGCGACTGGTCAGCGGATCTCCGGCAAGCGCCTCGGTGATTCGCGATCTTGAGTTCGCCTGGCGTTCGGTGCGATCGGTGAAGTCGAATGCGATCCTCCTGGCCAGGAACGGCGCCGCTGTCGGCGTGGGAATGGGCCAGGTGAACCGCGTGGACTCCGCGCGTCTGGCCGTCGAGCGCGCCGGCACCCGTGCGGCCGGCTCGGTGGCGGCTTCCGATGCCTTCTTCCCCTTTGCGGACGGGCTGCAGGTGCTCCTGGCCGCGGGAGTGTCGGCCGTTGTTCAGCCCGGCGGCTCGGTTCGCGACGAGGAGGTCATCGCCGCGGCCGCTGAGGCTGGCGTGACGATGTACCTCACAGGGACGCGGCACTTCTTCCACTGATGCTCACTCACCGCCTCCTTCCGTTCGCCGCAACCTTCCTCGTCGGCGGCATGATGTCAGTGCAGTCCCGGATCAACGGCCAGTTGTCTGCCGCCCTCGGCAGCGGGCTCGAGGCAGCGGTGTTCAGCTTCGGCTCGGGCCTGATCCTGGTTCTCGTGCTGCTGGCCATCGTCCCGTCGATCCGCCGCGGTGTGGCGCGCATCCCGCACGCCATCAGGAGTGGCGAGCTTGCCTGGTGGCAGATCCTCGGGGGCGTCTTCGGAGGGTTCTTCGTCGCGGTCCAGTCAGCCGCCGTCCCGTTCGTAGGGGTGGCCGTGTTCACCGTTGCCGTCGTGGCCGGTCAGAGCACGAGCTCGCTGTTCGTTGATCGTGCCGGACTTGGTCCCGCGGGACGCGTCCCGATCACTCTGACCAGGGTCATCTCGGCAGTGGTTGCCATTCTCGCCGTCATCCTCGCGGTAGCGAATCGCCTTACTGATGGCCATATCTCAGTAATCCCAGTGGTTTTCGCCGTGATTGCGGGCAGCCTCACAGCCGTTCAGCAGGCGACGAACGGGCGTGTGTCGCGCGCCGCATCGTCGCCGTTGTCTGCCACCTTCTACAACTTCGTATTCGGGACGACCGCTCTGGCCGCCGCGTTCGGGGTCTCCCTGGCTGTTGCCGGCGGCGAGGCTTCGAGCCTTCCTTCAAGTCCGCTGTGGATGTATCTCGGCGGCGTGATCGGTGTCGCCTTTATTGCTATCGCGGCCTGGGCGGTGCCACTTGTCGGGGTGCTGCGCTTCGCGCTGCTGTCGATCGCCGGACAGCTCACTGGCGCGGTACTCCTCGACATCTTTGCGCCCACCTCTGGCACCGAGCTGGGATGGAATCTCTTCGCTGGTGTGTTGCTCGCCTTCGTCGCGGTCGCCATAGGCAGTCGAAGTCGCACGGATACCTCCTCGCAGTCCGTGCGAGAATCCGCCGCATGACGGCACAGATCATGGACGGCAAGGCCACCGCGACCGAGGTCAAGCAGGAACTCGCCGCTCGGGTGGATCGCCTGCGGTCCGAAGGCGTGGTGCCCGGCCTCGGCACTGTTCTGGTGGGCGAGGATCCGGGCAGCCAGGCATACGTGGCGGGCAAGCACCGCGATTGCGCCGAGGTCGGGATCTCGTCAATCCGGGTCGACCTGCCCGGGGACACGACGCAATCCGAGCTCGAGGCCGAGATCGCACGACTCAACGCCGATCCGGCGGTCACCGGCTACATCGTGCAACTCCCGCTCCCGAAGCAACTCGATGCCAACCGCGTCCTGACCTTGATGGATCCGGACAAGGACGCCGACGGCCTTCACCCGACAAACCTGGGCCGCCTCGTCCTGGGCGAGGACGCGCCGCTTCCGTGCACCCCGCGTGGGATCGTTGCGCTGCTCCGCAGGTATGGCGTCGCCATCGACGGCGCGAAGGTTGCCGTGGTCGGCCGCGGCGTCACCGTCGGTCGTCCGCTCGGCCTGCTCCTGACCCGCAGGTCCGAGAATGCGACCGTCACGCTGTGCCACACCGGGACCCGCGACCTGCCGAGCCACCTCCGCAATGCCGACATCATCGTCGCGGCCGCTGGAGTGCCGCACCTGATCACGGCGGATCTGGTTCGTCCGGGCGCCGCGGTTCTCGACGTCGGCATCACGCGCACGGATACCGGCCTGGTCGGGGATGTCCATCCTGATGTTCTCGAGGTTGCCGGCTTCGTGGCCCCGATGCCCGGTGGCGTCGGTCCGATGACCCGCGCGATGCTCATCAGCAACGTGGTCGAGGCCGCAGAGCGCGCGAGCGAACTGGTGCGCTCGGCGTGATCCCGGAGCCGGCGCTCCTGGACGGAATTCGGGTCGTCGATCTCACGTCGAATGTCGCCGCTCCGTTCGGCGCCGCGGTCCTGGCCGACCTGGGCGCGCACGTGACTCATATCGAAGGCCCCGGCGGCGATGACTCCCGACGCATGGCGCCGACGATCGGGTCGTCCTCCGCCTACTTCACCGTGGTCAACCGCAACAAGGATGGCGTGCGGCTGGACATCCGCATCGCGGAGGACCGCGCCCGTCTCGACGAGATGATCGCCGACGCGGATGTGTTCGTCTGCAACCTTCGCCCAGGCAAGCTGGAGAAGTACGCGCTGGACTCCGAGTCGCTGTGCGCGCGGTTCCCGACTCTCATTCATGCCACGCTCTCGGCGTACGGCAGCATCGGCGCGGAGCGCGACAAGCCGGGGTACGACGCAGTGCTGCAGGCGCGTACCGGCATCGCGAGTGTCACCGGAACTGCTGACGGCCCTCCGGTCCGCGCAGGCGTATCGATACTCGACATGGGTGCGGGCACGTGGCTGGCTCTCGGCGTGGTGGCGGCGCTGTTTCGTCGCGAACGAACGGGCCTCGGGGGAGCCGTGGCGACATCGCTCTTCGAGACGGGTGCGAACTGGGTGGGCTACCACGTTGCCGCGCAGCAGGTCAGCGGTGCGCCGTCAGGACGGCACGGCAGCGGACACCCCGCCTTCGCCCCCTACGGAATCTTCCGCACCGGTGACGGTGACATTTGCCTCGGAATCGGTGGCGATGCGCTGTTCGCGCGACTGGTCGAGGCCCTGGGTCTCGACGACCTGGTGGCCGATGATCGCTTCCGGACCAACGAGGCCCGAGTCCGCAATGCGGTGGATCTGCGCACCCTGCTGGAGGACGCGATGGCTGTGTCGTCCGCAGTCGATGTCGCCGACCGCCTGGGCTCGGCTGGCCTGCCAGCAGATGCCGTTCGGCTTCCCGAGGATCTGCTGAGTGACCCGCAGGCGGCCGCGAACGCGGTGCTGCAGTCCGTGCCGCTCGCCGGTGGTCGCGAGTTGCTGATGCCCGGGCTCCCTTTGACCTTCGACGGGATCCGTCCGCAGTTTCGCTCCGCAGCCCCAGAGTGATCGCCGTCGACCTCGACGCGCGACGAGTGGCAGGATGAAGGCGTGGCCGACGCGGGAACTGACGACGAGCCGCGTCCCAACGCCGTGAACGCCTCCGGCAACGTCGTTCCGATCCGCCCGCCGTCGCGGCGCAACTGGCTCTCGCAGTGGCCCTTGACCTTGGTGCTCATCGGCGTTGCGGTCGCGATGCTCATGATCGGACTGGACTACTTCAGGCGTGGCTGCGTGATCTTGTCGGCGTCCGTACTGCTCGCCGCGTTCCTGCGACTCATGCTGCCCGACTCCGAGGCAGGGATGCTCGTCGTGCGGTCTCGGAAGGTGGACGTCGCGATCCTGGCCGTCCTGGGCCTGGGCCTGTCCATGTTCACCTTCTGGGTACCCGCGCCGAGCTAGCGAAGGCTCAGTGCCTCGAGGCGATCGAAGACGTGGGCGATCTCGAACTCGCTCTCCGGCTTCATAACCGTGCTGCGCAGGATGCGTGCGGTCGGTCGATCATCGACGACCACGTGTCCTCGTCTGGCGAGGTCGGCGGACTTGACCGCGTATGTCGCGAGATGAATCTGCTCGGACTCGGGTGCATCCGCGGCTCGCCCGAACAGCTCCGCGCTCGCCTCGTCGAGCTCGGACATCGTGGTGCGGCGTGGCAGATACGTCACGATGTCCAGCTCCGGTGGCTGGAAGAGCGCGAGCGATCCCGAGTGCTCGAGTCGAGCCGCCCAGTCGAGTGCTCCACGCCGACTCGCCCGGAGTGCTTGCCCGAGTCCCGCGTCGGTCAGCGGAATGACCTCGAGGGTCAACCACAGCGCCGCCGCAGCGGCGCCGGCGCGGCTGCACTCGAGGGAGATCTCGCCAAGGTGGAGCTCGTCGGAACTGAAGTAGGTGTAAGGCGAGTCGTGCACGTAGAAGCGACCAACGTCCAGATCGCGGAAGAGGACGGCACCGCAGCCGTAGGGCTGCAAGCCGTGCTTGTGCGGATCAACGACGATGCTGTCGGCGAACTGAAGGGCGTCATAGGGAGCCCGGGCCACCCCGTCCGGCGAGTCGTCGGCGATGAGCGCGAAGAACCCGCCGTACGCGGTGTCGACGTGGACTCTCGCGCCGTGCTGGCGCGCAAGCGCGAGGATCTCAGGCAGCGGGTCAAGGGCGCCCAGTCCCGTTGTTCCGAGCGTCGCGACGACTGTTCCCACTCCTCCGGATGCGAGGGCGCGCTCGAGTGAGGCCAGGTCCATGCGTCCGGCGTCGTCGGTCGCGATGGCGATGCCTTCGACGCCGATGACCTGGCACATGCGCGAATGCGTGTAGTGCGCGTCGACACTGAACGCGATCGACCGACCCGGATGGATCTCGCGGGCGATCCACAGCGCCTCGAGGTTGGCAATGGTTCCGCTCGACGTGAGATGTCCGAGGTGCTGGGCCATGCCGAACATGCCGGCCAGTCGCGAGACGACCTCCCGCTCCATCTGCGCAGTCGCCGGACCTCCGTCGAGTGCGTGGTTGTTCGGGTTGATGAGCATCGCCGTGGTGTACCCGAGGATCGCCGCTGGGTGCGGAGGCTTGAGCATCTGGCCGACGTATCGGGGGCTGCCGAACGGGTAGTTGTCCTGCAATCGCGTTGTGAAGCGCTCGAAGGCGCGGGACAGGTCGTCGTCGGACACGGCGAGCGACGGGTGCTGGTCGAACGACCCGAATCGGTCCTGCCAGCGGGCGACCGCCTCCACGCCGCGGGGGAGCCAGGTGCCGAGGTCCGTCATGGCGCCCATCATGGTGGACACTTGGCGCCAGCCGAGACCTGAAAGGGCGTAGATGCCGAGCGACTCACCCCGCCTGCGACCGGAGCTGGACGCGGTGCCCTCCTACAAGGCCGGTCAGCCGGCGACCCCCCTCGCGGCGGGACTCGAGGCGCACAAGCTGTCGAGCAACGAGAATCCGTACGCGCCGCTGCCATCGGTTCTGCGGGCGACGGAACTGGCTCTCGCCGATCTGCATCGCTACCCCGACTACGGGTCCGCGGCTCTCGTCGATCGCCTTGCCGCGCGATTCGACGTGCCGGCGGCGCACGTCGCTGTCGGCACGGGAAGCGTCGGCCTGCTGCAGCAACTCGTGCAGATCACGTGCGGAGCAGGTGATGGCGTCGTGTTCGCATGGCGCTCCTTCGAGGCCTACCCGATCATGGCCCAGATAGCGGGAGCCACTGCGCTACGAGTGCCGCTCGACGGCGACGCACGTCACGACCTCGACGCGATGCTGGCGGCGATCGACGAGACGACGCGCCTCGTCCTGGTCTGCAATCCGAACAACCCGACGAGCACCGCGGTCGGCCGGGAGGAACTGGCACGGTTCATCGAGGCGGTGCCGCCTTCCGTGCTCGTGGTCCTCGACGAGGCATATCGGGAGTTCGTGGATCCCGAGCGGATCCCGGACGGGATGGACTTCTATCGCGATCACCAGAACGTGGCCGTGCTGCGCACGTTCTCCAAGGCATACGGGCTGGCATCACTGCGGGTCGGGTTCTGCATCGCGCACGAACCAGTGGCCGAGGCGTTGCGGAAGGTTCAGGTGCCGTTCGGCGTCTCGACCATCGCGCAGGCAGCCGCCATTGCCTCCCTCGATGCCGAGGACGAGCTGCTCACTCGAGTGGCCGCCATCGTTGCCGAGCGTGACCTGCTCCATGCGGGACTGTCTGTCCTGGGCCTGAATCCCGCCGAGACCGAGGCGAACTTCGTGTGGCTCGCGCTCGGGGATGACACGACCGCGTTCGCGGAGGCGTGCGACGCCGCGGGCCTGTCCGTTCGCCCCTTCGCCGGCGAGGGTGCCCGGATCACGGTCGGCGATGCCGGCGCGAACGCGCGGCTGCTTGAGGTTGCCTCGCAATGGCAGTCCCGGTGAGGGCTGCAACCGGGTGTCACAGCAGGTTCCATCTGAGGTATCTTGACGTCAAGATTTCCCCGATCACCCTCTCGGAAGGCACGCGTCAGCTATGGCACGCAGCGGCAAGGTCTCAGTAATCGGAGCAGGTTTCTACGGTTCGACGACCGCGCTGCGGCTCGCCGAGTACGACATCTTTGAGACGGTAGTCCTCACTGATGTCATCGAGGGCAAGCCCGAGGGCCTGGCCCTGGACCTCAACCAGTCGCGCTGGATCGAGGGCTTCGAGACCCTGGTCGTCGGCCAGACGACAGGCCCCAACGGCGAGGGCTACGAGGCCATCGCGGGCTCGGAGATCGTCATCATCACCGCGGGCCTGCCCCGCAAGCCGGGCATGAGCCGCATGGACCTCATCGAGACCAACGCGAAGATCATGCGCGCGGTTGCCGAGAACATCGCGATCCACGCTCCCGAGGCCGTTGTCATCAACGTGGCGAACCCCCTCGACGAGATGACCGCCCTCGCGCAGCTCGTGACCGGATTCCCGTACAAGCGGGTCATCGGCCAGGCCGGCATGCTCGACACCGCCCGCTTCACCCACTTCGTCGCTGAGAAGCTCGGCGTTCCCGTCGGCTCGGTCACCACGCTGACCCTCGGCTCGCACGGCGACACGATGGTGCCGGTCGCGTCCGCGTGCGCGGTCGACGGCAAGCCGCTGTCGGAGCTGCTCTCGGCTGAGGAGATCGATGAGCTCGTCGTCCGCACCCGCAACGGCGGCGCCGAGGTCGTGGCACTGCTGAAGACCGGATCGGCCTACTACGCACCGTCCGCCGCGGCGGCGCGGATGGCAAAGGCCGTCCATGAGGATTCTGGCTCCGTGATGCCCGTGTGCGCATGGGTCGATGGCGAGTACGGACTGTCGGGCGCGTACCTCGGCGTCGAGGCCAAGCTCGGACGCGAGGGAATCATCTCCGTCGTCGAGACGCCGTTGACCGATGATGAGAAGGCGCTGCTCGTCGAGGCCTACGAGGCGGTCAAGGCCAAGCAGGGCGACGTCAAGGACCTCTGATTTGAACCGCCTTCCGGGTCAAATCCCGAGAATGCGGGCGTAAACGGCGGGAGAACCACGATTTGACCCGGGAAGCGGTTCAAATCGACAAGAGCTGAGGAGACGGACACGTGAGCAAGATCAAGGTGGTCAACCCGGTCGTCGAGCTCGACGGCGACGAGATGACGCGCATCATCTGGCAGTTCATCAAGGACGAGCTCATCTTGAAGTACCTCGACGTGGACCTGAAGTACTACGACCTCGGCATGGAGTACCGCGACGCCACCGACGACCAGGTGACCATCGACTCGGCCCTGGCGATCCAGAAGTACGGCGTCGGCGTGAAGTGCGCGACCATCACCCCCGACGAGGCACGCGTCGAGGAGTTCGGCCTGAAGAAGATGTGGAAGTCGCCGAACGGGACCATCCGCAACATCCTCGGCGGCGTGATCTTCCGCGAGCCGATCATCATCTCGAACATTCCGCGCCTGGTGCCGGGCTGGACCAAGCCGATCGTCGTCGGCCGTCACGCGTTCGGCGACCAGTACAAGGCGACCGACTTCAAGGTCCCGTCCGCCGGCACGCTGACGATGACCTTTCAGCCGGCCGATGGTTCCGAGCCGATGGAGTTCAACGTCTTCGACTTCCCCGGCGGCGGCGTCGCCATGGGCATGTACAACCTCGACGATTCGATCCGCGACTTCGCCCGCGCGTCACTGCGCTACGGCCTGAACCGCAACTACCCGGTGTACCTGTCGACGAAGAACACGATCCTCAAGGCCTACGACGGCCAGTTCAAGGACATCTTCGCCGACGTCTTCGAGAACGAGTTCAAGGCAGAGTTCGATGCCGCGGGCATCACGTATGAGCACCGCCTCATCGACGACATGGTCGCCGCGGCCATGAAGTGGGAGGGCGGCTACGTCTGGGCCTGCAAGAACTACGACGGCGACGTCCAGTCCGACACCGTCGCCCAGGGCTTCGGCTCGCTGGGACTCATGACCAGCGTCCTCATGACCCCGGACGGCAAGACCGTCGAGGCGGAGGCCGCCCATGGCACGGTGACGCGCCACTACCGCCAGCACCAGCAGGGCAAGCCCACGTCGACCAACCCGATCGCGTCGATCTTCGCGTGGACGCGCGGACTCGAGCACCGCGGCAAGCTCGACAGCACCCCCGAGGTCACCGCGTTCGCGCAGACCCTCGAGCGCGTGTGCATCGAGACGGTGGAGGAGGGCAAGATGACGAAGGACCTGTCCTTGCTCATCAGCGCCGACCAGCCGTGGCAGACAACCCAGGAGTTCCTCGGCTCGATCGACGAGAACCTGCAGAAGGCGATGGGCTCCTAGCGTGCGATTCGCCCGTCGACCTTGAGGTTGGCGTGGTTCCGCTGTGCCGATTTGCACGCCAACCTCAAGGTCGACGTGGGCAGTAGGGTGACGTTGCATGAGTGACCTATGGGTCAACGTCCTTGTCGTGCTGTTCTTCATCCTGCTGGGTGGGTTCTTCGCTGCTGCCGAGCTCGCGTTGGTGTCCTTGCGCGAGTCGCAGGTTCAGCGGATGGCCGAAGAGGGTGGCCGCGGTCGGCGCTTGGCAATCGTCACATCGAACCCGAACCGCTACCTCGCGGCCGGTCAGGTTGCCGTCACGCTTGCCGGTTTCATCTCGGCTGGCTTCGGTGCTTCGCAGATCGCACCCCAACTGTCGCCGGTGTTCGTCGGCTGGGGACTGAGCCAAGGCGTGTCGGAAACACTCGCATTCATCATCGTCACGATCATCATCGCGTACGTCTCGCTGGTCCTCGGCGAGCTGGTCCCCAAGCGCATCGCCTTGCAGAGGGTCGAGCCGGTAGCGCTCGTCGTGGCCGCGCCCGTCGACTTCATCGCCAAGGCATTCCGGCCCTTCATCTGGGCCCTGTCCGTCGCGACCGACGCGATCGTCCGGCTGTTCGGGATCGATCCGCACGGCGCGAAGGAGGCCATCAGCGGCGAGGAGCTTCGCGACCTCGTCGCTACGCATGGTGAGCTGACCCGCGAGGAGCGAGAGCTCATCGACGACGTGTTCGCCGCCGGCGACCGCGAGCTTCGCGAGGTCATGCTGCCGCGCACCGAGGTCGAGTTCCTCGACGCGTCGATGCCCGTGGGGGATGCCGTCCGCATCGTCATTGCCCAGCCGCACAGCCGGTATCCGGTTCAGCGAGACTCGGCCGACGACGTCATCGGGTTCGTCCACATTCGCGACATCCTTGATCCCGATCTCGCGCAGCGCAGCGTGCGCGTAGGCGAGCTGGTGCGGGAGATCACGTCCTTCCCGGGCAGCAAGGAAGTTCTGGGCACGCTCACCGAGATGCGCCGGCTTCGGCAGCACCTGGCGATCGTGCAGGACGAGTACGGCGGCACTGCCGGAATCGTCACGATGGAGGACCTGGTCGAGGAACTGATCGGTGACATCCAGGACGAGTACGACGTGGAGCATGTGGCACGAGAGCCCGAGGTGGTCGGTTCGACGACGGTCGCCGGGCTGCTCAACGTCGATGACTTCATGGAAGAGACGGGCATCGAGTTGCCCGAAGGACCGTACGAGACGGTTGCCGGCTTCGTCATCTCCGCACTCGGCAGGGTGCCTCTTCTCGGGGACGTCATCACCGAGGGCGATCATCGATTCGAGGTCGTCGAGCTCGATGGCCGACGCGTCTCACGGGTCACCGTCACCAGGGTCGCGCGTCCGGACAGCGAGGATGCTGCGGACGCGCCGCTCGATATGGATGCGACAGAATGACCGCATGACTGACCAGATCTCGCGCCGTCCGCGTGTGCTGTCCGGCATCCAGCCGACTGGGCACGCTTTCCACCTGGGGAACTACCTCGGCGCGGTTCGCGAGTGGGTGAGCCTTCAGGAGACGCACGACACGTACTTCTGCGTCGTGAATCAGCACGCGATCACGATCGATCAGGATCCCGCGGAGCTTCGGGAGACGACGTATCGGGCATTTGCGCAACTGCTGGCGGTCGGTCTTGACCCCGAGAGGTCGACGATCTTCGTCCAAAGCCACGTGCCCGAGCACACCCAGTTGGCGTGGGTTCTCGAGTGCCAGACCGGCTTCGGCCACGCGCAGCGCATGACTCAGTTCAAGGACAAGTCGCAGAAGGTCGGCAAGGACAACGTCACGGTCGGGCTCCTGACCTACCCGATCCTCCAGGCGGCGGACATCCTCATCTACCAGGCGGACGCCGTGCCGGTGGGCGAGGACCAAAGGCAGCACTTGGAACTGACCCGCGACCTTGCACAGCGCTTCAACTCGCGGTTCGGCGCAGCATTCACCGTTCCTGACGCGTTCATCGTCAAGGCAACCGCCAAGATCCTGGACCTGCAGGACCCGACCGCGAAGATGAGCAAGTCCTCGCCCGGCGGATGCGCATGGCTGCTCGACGACGACAAGGTGCTCGTCAAGAAGTTCAAGAGCGCGGTCACCGACTCCGAGCGGGAGATCGTCTTCGACCCCGAGCGAAAGCCGGGCGTCTCGAACCTGCTCACCATCCAGAGCGCATTCGGCGGACGGGACATCGATGCGATCGTCGCGGACTACTCCGGCCGCGGATATGGCGATCTCAAGACGGACACCGCCGAGATCGTCGTCGAGTCGGTGCGGCCGATTCGCGAGCGCACGTCCGAACTGCTCGACGATCGGGCCGAACTCGGACGCCTGATGGCGTTGGGTGCAGCAAAGGCCCGTGCGACGGCGTCGAGCACCCTGGCGGACGTCTACGACCGCGTCGGCTTCGTCGCACTGGACCGGGATTGACCGGTCACACCCTCGGAGTCGCGATCGTGATCGCGTCGCCGGCCCGGGAGATCCTCGAGGAGGCCCGGGCTCGCTATGAGCCGGTCTCGGGGGAGATGCCCCCCCACGTCACGGTGCTCGCTCCCATCGACGTCGACCGTGATGCGATGCCAGCCGTGGTCAGCCATCTTGAGCGTGTTGCCGCGGCGACCCGACCCTTCCAACTCTCGCTTCGCGGGACGGGCACGTTCCGTCCCGTGTCACCGGTCGCGTTCATCGCCATAAGCGCGGGAGTCGACGAGTGCGGGGAACTCGAGTCCCGCGTGCGTTCCGGGGACATGGCGGTGGAGACGCGTTTCCCGTATCACCCGCACGTCACGGTGGCGCATGACGTCGCCGAAGCGGTTCTCGACAAGGCGATCGACGAGCTCGCGACCTTCGAAGCCGACATGCAGGTCAGGTCCATTGGCCTGTACGAGCGGGTCGACGGTCGATGGGAACTGGTCCGCGAGTTCGACTTCGCTGGCTGACCGGCCCTTACCGCGTCGCGGCGTGCCGCCCGTGCGATCGACGCCGGGTCAAGAGTGCGAGCACCGACGCGCCTGCCACGAGGAGAGCCAGGAACCCGGCCCCCCACAACACTGCGGTCGACAGGCTTCCGGGCGAGGCAGACTGCTCCGCCGCCGCGGGGGTTCCCTCCTGCTGTGCTGCCACTGCACCGGCGCTCGCCGGCGGAGCGTCGGTCACCACCGCGACGGGGGAGTCGATCGGATCGACGAGCGTGCCGATCGAGAGCACCTTGTCCTGATTGGCGAACCCCCAGTTCAGCAGCTTGCGGGCCGCCGACTCGCTGGACTCGTGGATGCCCATGAGAGTGACGATGAGCGTCGTGCCGCCGCGCTTGGCTGCGCCCACGTAGGTCCGGCCGGCATTCGACGTGAAGCCGGTCTTGACCCCGATCATTCCGCGGTAGCCATGCAGCAGGAGGCGGTTCGTCGTGTAGATCGGGTGTTTCCCCTTGCCTTTCACGTCGGGGAACATCGCCCGCTTCGCGCCGGCGTACTCGGCGAAGTCGGCCCGCGCCAGCCCGGCTCTGGCGATGAGCGCGAGATCGTAGGCACTGGACACCTGACGAGGACGGTCCAGCCCACTCGGGGTCCGCGCGACGGTGTCGTGGGCCTGCAGGACGTCCGCGACCTGGTTCATCTGCCTGATCGTCTTCTTGACCCCGCCGTTCGCCTCGGCCACGGCCATAGCAGCGTCGTTGGCGCTCGGCAGGAAGACCGCGTACCAGAGCTCGTCGAGCGTGTAGGTCTTGCCGGGTTTGAGCCCGACGCGTGCGCCGTAGATCCCCGCCGCGCGCTCGGTGGCCACGTAGGTCTCGTCAGGGGAGGTCCGTGGCAGCACCGTGAGCGCGGTGAGCATCTTGAGCGTGCTGGCGGGTGCCCGCGGAACGTGCGAAGCCTTCTGGGCCAGGACCTCGCCGGTCTTGGCGTCCGCGAGGATCCAGGTCTCGGCCCAGACATCGGGGAGTTTGTCGGCGCCGGGAAGCAGGGTGGCCGTGCGGTGCGTGCTCGCGAGCTGCTCGCCGCCGATCGTCTCGGCGAGGGCGGACGGGGCGCTGACGGCGCCCACGAGGGTGAGTGCGACGAGCGTCGCGACGGCGGCACACAAGCGTGCCGCGGGACCTCGGTGCATAGGGGTCGAGTCTACGCGCGGCGCTAGGCTCGGCCTCGGCTTACGGCACCCATGGAGGACTCATGTCGACACCTGTTGTTCCTACTGGCCTGTTGATCGGCGGGGAGTGGCTGCAGACGGACAGTCGTCTCGCGGTGATGGATCCGGCGGCGGAGACTGTGCTCGCGGAGATCGGCGACGCGTCGGTCGCTGATGGGCTCGACGCGGTGGCGGCGGCGCATGAGGCGTTCGGGTCGTGGTCGTTGACGCCGGCCCGCCAGCGCGCGGAGGTGCTGCGTCGGGCGTTCGAGATCATGACGGCGGAGCTGGACACGTGCGCGCGGCTGATCTCGCTGGAGAACGGCAAGGCCACTCGTGACGCGATGGGGGAGGCGGCGTACGCGGCGGAGTTCTTCCGCTGGTTCTCCGAGGAGGCCTCGCGTATCGAGGGGGACTTCCGGTACTCCCCGAGCCGAGACAAGACGATCATCACCGACCACCGCCCGATCGGGGTGGCCTACATGATCACGCCGTGGAACTTCCCGGCGGCGATGGCCACCCGCAAGCTGGCCCCGGCGCTGGCGGCGGGGTGCACGGTGATCCTCAAGCCCGCGTCCGAGACCCCGCTGACGGCGCTGTGGATCGGTGAGGTCCTGATCCGGGCGGGGGTTCCGGCGGGGGTGGTGAACATCATCACGACCACCCGCACGGGCGAGGTGTCCACCGCGATCCTGGCCGATCCGCGGGTGGCGACGCTGTCGTTCACCGGGTCCACGTTCGTGGGCAAGATGCTGCTCAAGCAGACCGCCGAGCGGGTCCTTCCCTCGTCGATGGAACTGGGCGGAAACGCCCCGTTCCTGGTCCTCGAGGGGGCCGACGTTTACGGCGCGGTCACCGCGGCGATGGTCGCCAAGATGCGCAACGGCGGCGCGGCGTGCACCGCGGCGAACCGCTTCTACGTCCACGAGTCCCTGGCGACCGCGTTCACCGACCAGCTCGAGGCCGCGATGGGCGCGCTGAGGATCGGCCCGGGCATCGACCCGGCGAACGACCTCGGCGCGATGGTGTCGGTCAAGGAGCGCGACAAGATCCTCGAGCTGCTCGACGAGGCCGCCGGCGAGGGACTGACCATCTCGCCCACGTCCCCCGCGCCCGCCACGGGCGCGTTCGTGGCCCCCTACGTCGTGCGCGGTGTCCAGCACGGCTCGACCCTGACCCGCAACGAGGTCTTCGGCCCCGTCGCCCCGATCGTCACCTTCACCAGCGAGGACGAGGGCATCGCGATGGCCAACGACACCGAGTTCGGGCTGATCTCCTACGTGTTCGCCAAGGACCCCGGCGCCGGGGTCAAGGTCGCCCGGCGCATGGAGTCCGGGATGGTCGCCGTCAACCGGGGCCTGGCCTCGGACCCCGCCGCCCCGTTCGGCGGCATGAAGGAGTCCGGGCTGGGCCGCGAAGGCGGCTTCGCCGGCATCCACGAATACCTCGAAACCCAGTACTTCGCCGTCGATCTGTAGGAGATTGCTTAACGCCCGTTAACCATGTGATCAACGTCGCACCCGTCGCGCTGCCAGCCTCTTCGGGTTCCCGTACGATGCGAGGCGCGGCGAGTGAGCCAAGATCAGCACGCACCCTGGGAGGACCCGAGCATGGCAAGTGTGACCAGCCCACCCCCCAGTTCGGACACTCCCGACAGGCGGGCACAGATCACCGCCCGCACGCTCCGCACCGACCGCTGGTGGATCCAGCCCGCGATCACGGCCACGGTGCTGATCCTCTTCATCATCTACTCGACGATTCGCGCATTCTCCGGCTCCAACTACTACTCGTCCCCGCTGATCTCGCCCTTCTACTCACCGTGCCTGTCGACCGACTGCGTCGAGGGTTCCAGCGAGTGGATGCCGATCGGCAGCTGGTTCCCGTTCTCTCCGGCGCTGCTGATCCTGGTCTTCCCACTGGGCTTCCGGCTGACCTGCTACTACTACCGCAAGGCGTACTACCGCTCGTTCTGGCAGTCACCGCCGGCATGCGCCGTCTCCGAGCCGCACAAGAAGTACACCGGCGAGACGCGGTTCCCCCTGATCTTCCAGAACGGGCACCGGTACTTCTTCTACATCGGCCTCATCTTCAACGTCATCCTTACCTACGACGCGATCATCGCCTTCCGCAACGAGGACTACCAGTGGGGCCACATGAGTGTCGGCACCTTGGTCCTGCTCGCCAACGCGACGTTCCTGTGGCTGTACTCGATGTCCTGCCATTCGTGCCGGCATGCGATCGGCGGTCGCCTGAAGCACTTCTCCGCGCACCCGGTTCGCTACAAGTTCTGGACATGGGTCTCGACCCTGAACCACTCCCACCCGACGTTCGCGTGGATCTCCCTCATCGGCGTTGCCTTCGCGGACTTCTACGTGATGCTCGTCGCGTCGGACACCATCACCAACTACTACTTCTTCTAGAACTCGAAGGACATTGATGTCGGAGATCGAGCGCTTTCAGTTTGACGTCGTAGTCATCGGTGCAGGCGGTGCCGGCCTGCGTGCGGCGATCGAAGCCCGCGAGGGCGGCGCCACTGCTGCGGTACTGAGCAAGTCGTTGTTCGGCAAGGCGCACACGGTCATGGCCGAGGGCGGAATCGCCGCATCCATGGCGAACGTCAACCCGAAGGACGGCTGGGACGTCCACTTCTGCGACACGATGCGCGGCGGCAAGTTCCTCAACAACTACCGGATGGCGGAACTGCACGCGAAGGAAGCACCCGAGCGAGTCTGGGAGCTGGAGTCGTGGGGCGCGCTGTTCGATCGCACGCCCGAGGGAAAGATCAGCCAGCGCAACTTCGGCGGCCACGAGTATCCGCGCCTCGCGCACGTCGGAGACCGCACCGGACTAGAGATGATCCGCACGCTGCAGCAGCGCATCGTGGCGCTGCAGCAGCAGGACAAGAAGCTGACGGGTGACTACGAGTCCGGCCTGCGGGTCTTCGCGGAGTGCACCGTCACCGACATCTTCATGACCGGCGAGGGCGCTGATCGACACGTCAGTGGAGTGCTCGCGTACTGGCGCTCCACCGGCCAGTTCGTCGTGTTCGAGACCAGTGCGGTCATCATCGCCACCGGCGGCATCGGGCGCTCGTGGAATGTGACCTCGAACTCGTGGGAGTACACCGGTGACGGCCACGCGCTGGCACTTCTCACCGGCGGGTCCCTCATCAACATGGAGTGCATCCAGTTCCACCCCACGGGCATGGTCTGGCCGCTCAGCGTCAAGGGTCTTCTCGTCACCGAGTCGGTTCGCGGCGACGGCGGCGTGCTCACGAACTCCGAGGGCAAGCGGTTCATGTTCGACTACGTGCCCGAGGTATTCCGCTCCAAGTACGCGAGTACCGAAGCGGAAGCCGATCGCTGGTACACCGATCCCGACAACAACTTGCGCCCCCCGGAGCTGCTGCCGCGCGACGAGGTCGCAAGAGCGATCAACTCCGAGGTCAAGGCCGGCCGCGGATCTCCGCACGGTGGCGTGTTCCTCGACGTGTCGTCTCGTCTTCCTGCCGACGTGATCCGCGCGAAGCTCCCCTCGATGTGGCACCAGTTCAAGGAGCTCGCCGACGTCGACATCACCGCCGAGCCCATGGAGGTCGGGCCCACGTGCCACTACGTCATGGGCGGTGTTGAGGTCAACGCCGACACCCAGGAGCTCGTGGGAGTCAAGGGCATCTACTCCGCCGGAGAGGCATCGGGCGGCATGCACGGCTCGAATCGACTTGGCGGCAACAGCCTGTCCGACCTGCTCGTGTTCGGCCGTCGCGCCGGCCTGTACGCGGCTGAGTACGTCAGCAGCCTGCCCGAGCAGCCCAAGCTGCTGGAGTCGGAGATCGAGGCCGCGATCGAGGTTGCGCTCGCCCCCTACGGCGAAGACCGCACCGAGAACCCCTTCACCATCCAGGAGGAACTGCAGGGCGTGATGGGCGACCTCGTCGGCATCATCAGGACCGCCTCGGAGATGGAAGAGGCACTGGTCAAGCTCGAGGGACTCAAGCAGCGGGCCAGGAAGGCGAAGGCCACCGGTGGTCGCGCGTACAACCCGGGATGGCACCTTGCGCTGGACCTGCAAAAGCAGCTGCTGATCTCCGAGTGCGTCGCCAAGGCGGCCATCGCCCGCGAGGAGTCGCGTGGCGGTCACACACGCGACGACTTCCCCGGCATGGATCCCGAATGGCGGAAGGTCAACCTCGTCTGCAAGCTGGACGACGGCGCGATCGACATCAAGAAGCAGGCCCTGCCGACGATTCCGCTCGAACTCCTCTCGCTGTTCGACGTGAGCGAGCTCAAGAAGTACATGACAGCCGAGGAACTCGTTTCGATGACGCAAGGGACGGCGTAGACATGAGCTACATGGCCAAGTTCAAGCTGTGGCGTGGAGACAATGGCGCCGGCGCGCTCAAGGACTACGACGTCGAGGTGCAGGAGGGCGAGGTCGTCCTCGATGTCATCCACCGCATCCAGGCCACGCAGGACACCGACCTGGCTGTGCGCTGGAACTGCAAGGCGGGCAAGTGCGGCTCGTGCAGCGCCGAGGTCAACGGCAGGCCACGCCTGATGTGCATGACTCGCATGAACACGTTCGAGGAAGGTGAGACGGTCACCGTCACGCCGCTTCGTGCGTTCCCGGTGATCCGCGATCTCGTCACCGACGTCTCCTTCAACTACGCGAAGGCCCGGGAGGTGCCGTCGTTCACTCCTCCCGAGGGGCTGAAGCCGGGCGAGTACCGGATGCAGCAGGAGGACGTGGCGCGCAGCCAGGAGTTCCGCAAGTGCATCGAATGCTTCCTGTGCCAGAACACCTGCCACGTGGTTCGCGACCACGAGGAGAACAAGAAGAGCTTCGCCGGCCCGCGCGTGCTGATGCGAGTCGCGGAGCTCGACATGCATCCGCTCGACACTCTTGACCGCAAGGAACTCGCGCAGGACGAACTGGGCCTGGGCTACTGCAACATCACCAAGTGCTGCACCGAGGTGTGCCCCGAGCACATCCACATCACCGACAACGCCCTCATCCCGCTCAAGGAGAGGGTCGCCGACGTCAAGTACGACCCGATTCGCTGGCTCGGGAACAAGATTCGGGTGCGTGGGAGTAGTGACTGATACCCAGGCCGAGACTGAATCGGGCCTGCCGCTAGACGCGGTCTATGGCCCGGGCTCGCTCGACGGCTGGGATGCATCGCAGCAGCTCGGCGAGCCGGGGCAGTTCCCCTACACGCGCGGTGTGTATCCGTCGATGTACACCGGTCGTCCGTGGACGATGCGGCAGTACGCGGGCTTCGGCACGGCGAAGGAATCAAACGAGCGCTACAAGCAATTGCTCGCTGCGGGCACCACGGGACTCTCAGTCGCCTTCGACCTTCCCACGCAGATGGGCTACGACTCCGATCACGCCCTTGCCCACGGCGAGGTAGGCAAGGTCGGCGTCGCGATCGACTCCATCGACGACATGCGCATCCTGTTCGGTGGCATTCCGCTCGACAAGGTCTCGACGTCGATGACTATCAATGCCCCGGCGTCAGTACTCCTTCTGCTCTACCAGTTGGTCGCCGAGGAGCAGGGCGTCTCGGCCGCTGATCTCAACGGCACGATCCAAAATGACGTGCTCAAGGAGTACATCGCGCGCGGCACGTACATCTATCCGCCTGCGCAGTCGCTGCGTCTGATCACCGACATCTTCACGTACTGCCGCGACGAGATCCCCAAGTGGAACACCATCTCGATCTCCGGGTACCACATGGCAGAGGCCGGAGCGACTCCCGTCCAGGAGGTCGCCTTCACGCTCGCCGACGGCATCGAGTACGTCAAGGCCGCGGTCGAGTCAGGACAGGACGTCGACGAGTTCGCGCCCCGGCTGGCCTTCTTCTTCGTGTCGCGCACCACGATCCTCGAAGAGGTCGCGAAGTTCAGGGCCGCGCGGCGGATGTGGGCTCGGATCATGCGCGACCGATTCGGCGCGAAGAATCCGAAGTCGTGGATGCTGCGATTCCACACTCAGACTGCCGGCGTGCAGCTGACTGCTCAGCAGCCCGAGGTGAACATGGTCCGTGTAGCAGTGCAGGGACTCGCGGCCGCGCTGGGTGGCACTCAGTCGCTGCACACCAACTCCTTTGACGAGGCGATCGCGCTGCCATCGGAGAAGGCGGCACGGTTGGCGCTGCGCACCCAGCAGGTGCTGGCCTACGAGACCGATGTCTGCAGCACGGTTGATCCGTTCGCTGGCTCGTATGTTGTCGAATCGCTAACTGACGGCATCGATGATGCGGCGACGGCACTCATCGCCCGCATCGATGAGATGGGCGGTGCAGTGGCCGCGATCGAGCAGGGCTTCCAGAAGTCAGAGATCGAGCGCTCGGCCTATGCGATCGCCTTGGAGATCGAGTCCGGTGAGCGCATCGTCGTAGGCCAGAACAAGTTCACGACGAATGAGACTGAGCACTACTCTCCGCTCCGGGTCAATCCGGCGATCGAAGCCGAGCAAGGCGAGCGGCTTTCCCAGCTTCGGGCCGATCGCGACAACGACGCGGTCAATGCCTTCCTCGAGCAGATTCGTATAACCGCGCGTGGTTCCGACAATCTCCTCTACCCGATGAAGGACGCGCTTCGCGCGAAAGCGACCGTCGGCGAGGTCTGCGATGCCCTTCGTGACGTGTGGGGCCAGTACGTTCCGCGCGACGCCTTCTAGCTCGTCGACGACGCTTCTGGGTCGGTGAAGAACTCGAGGCCGACGGAGTTCTTGATCACCTCGGCAAGTTCCTTCTGATGCGCGAGGACGTAGGCGGTGTTGAGGATCTTCAGCGCTGACGGTGTCGTGCGATGCGACAACGAATCGATGTGCGCCTGCGTCTCGGGTAGTCCGGTGAGTCGATGGACGGTCTGCCGGGTGTCGCCGAAGGCCACCGACTCGGCGAATCCCCGGCCGAGATCTCGGCCATTGAGGCAAGGTACCGGGACCGAATCGACCCTGCTAGAACTATCGCGTGACACGTCCTCGGCAGATCATCCTCGACTGCGACCCCGGCCACGACGACGCCATCGCGATCATGCTCGCGGTCGCAGATCCGGGGATCGACCTGGTGGCAGTGACGACAGTGGCGGGCAACGTCACTCTCGAGAACACGACTCGCAACGCGCTGCGGGTCCTGGACATGGTGGACCGCGCGGATATCCCGGTGGCCGCAGGTCGTGACGGCCCGCGAGTACGGGAGCTGTCGACCGCGGCCGTCATGCACGGGGACAGTGGACTTGCCGGCCCACTTCCGGTCGAGCCAAGCAGACCCGCTCTCGACGTGCCCGCGATCGACCTGATCGAGCAACTGCTCATTGACGCGACAGACCCCGTGACCCTCGTTGCCACCGGCCCGCTGACGAACATGGCCGATGTCGTCGAGCGACTCCCGCATCTTCGCGACCGCATTCGCGAACTGGTGATCATGGGCGGGGCCGTCGACCTCGGCAACTGGACGCCCGCGGCCGAGTTCAACATCTGGGTCGACCCGCACGCGGCCGACGTCGTGTTCGGTGCCGCGTCCGTCCCTGGCACCGGCGACCGCGACCGAATCGACCTCACGATGATCGGGCTTGAGGTCACGCATGAGGCATGGCTGTCCGACGAGCATGCCGACACACTGCGCGGCACGAACCGGGCCGGGCAGTTCGTCGCGGAGCTCCTGGACCATTTCGTTGGCTTCCACCAGGAGCGATTCGGGTGGGAGGGTGCGCCCATCCACGATGCCGTGACGATCGCCCACCTCATCGATCCGACCCTCGTGACCACCGTGGCCGCAAATGTTCAAATCGAAACGGAATCACCGCTGTGCATCGGCCGAACTGTGGTCGATCGCTGGGCGGTGACCGATCGCGAACCGAACGCGTTAGTGGGATTGCACATCGCCCGTAATCGTTTCGTAACAATGCTTTTAGAGCATCTGAGCACGCTGCCTTAGGCGTTGGACGGCCGGCAAATGTGAACGTGCGATAACGATCTGCTTCACCGTCGAAACGCGTTCGCGTACCCGGCTTGCCAGTGGCTAGGGTGGCCCCATGTGCGTGCGCCATGACGGCACCTGCCACTAATAAGGAGAGACATTGAAGACCAATCTCAAGATCGCCGCGGCAGTCATTGCCGTGTCGGCGTTGGCCCTTGCGGGCTGTAGTTCGAGCAGCTCATCCGAGTCGTCGAGTGAGGCGCCTGCTAGCAGTGCGGCCGCATCGGCAGCACCGTCTGCATCAGCCGCCGCATCTGAGGCGCCTGCCGCCGAGATGATGAAGGCCTGCCAGGTCACCGACGTGGGCGGTGTTGACGACAAGGGCTTCAACCAGAAGGCATTCAAGGGCGTCACCGACGCTGCCACCGAGCTTGGCGTCGAGGCCGTCGTCCTCGAGTCACAGGCAGAGACCGACTACGCCACCAACATCCAGTCGTTCATCGACCAGGCCTGTGGTGTCATCGTGACCGTCGGGTTCCTTCTCGGCGATGCCACGATGGAGGCAGCGAACGCCAACCCGGACGTCCCGTTCACGATCGTTGACTACGCCTACGGCGAGAACGAAGACGGCACCCCGATGATCACGAACAACAACGTTCTCGGTCAGGTCTTCAACACCGACGAGGCTGCATTCCTCGCTGGCTACCTCGCCGCCGGAATGAGCAAGTCGGGCACGGTCGGCACCTTCGGCGGAATCAACATCCCGCCGGTGACCGTCTTCATGGACGGCTTCTACCAGGGCGTCCAGAAGTACAACGCCGACAACGGCGCTGAGGTCGAGGTCCTCGGTTGGGATCCCGCGACTCAGAAGGGTCTGTTCACCGAGAACTTCGAGAGCCTCGATGACGGCCGCACGTTCGCCCAGAACCTCGTGGACGAAGGCGCCGACATCGTCATGCCCGTCGCCGGCCCCGTGGGCCTTGGCTCCGCGGCACTCGCAAGCGAGCTCGGCACCGACAAGCTCATGATCATCGGCGTCGACAGCGATCAGTACGAGTCGGACACGGCCAACCAGGGCGTGTACCTCACCTCCGTGCTGAAGAACATGGACGTCACGACGTTCAACGCCATCAAGGCAGTCGTTGACGGCACCTTCGAGGGTGGCGTCACTGTCGGCACCCTGGCGAATGAGGGTGTGGGCCTGGCCCCGTACCACGACTTCGACGGCACGGTCCCGGCCGACCTGAAGGCACAGATCGACACGATCAAGGCTGGCATCATCGACGGCTCGGTCAGCGTCAAGGGCTAGTTCGCGCAACGCCACGAGGAGGGGTCCGGGTTTCGGGCCCCTCCTCGTGCGTCCTATGCAAGAGTGAGACTCGCCTAGGAGAGGACTCGGAGATCAGGTGGAACTGGAACTGCGCGGCATCACCAAGCGCTTTCCCGGCGTCCTCGCGAACGACGACGTCACGCTGACGGCGCGTTCGGGGAAGGTCCTGGCCCTGATCGGGGAGAATGGTGCCGGCAAGAGCACGCTGATGAACGTGCTCTCGGGGCTGTACCGCCCCGACGGAGGCGAGATCGTCATCGACGGCGTCGTCCAGCATTTCAAGGATCCCGGAGACGCGATCAAGGCCGGCATCGGCATGGTCCACCAGCACTTCATGCTCGTTCCCGTGTTCTCCGTGTACGAGAACGTGGTGCTTGGCGTCGAGCCTGTGGTCGGTCCTGGGTTGATGGACCGGAAGAAGGCGCGCAGGGAGGTCAAGGAGATCTCTGAGCGGTTCGGTCTTGCGGTGGATCCCGACGCACTCGTGGAGGATCTCCCCGTTGGCATCCAGCAGCGAGTAGAGATCATCAAGGTGCTTTTGCGCGGAGCGCAGATCCTCGTCTTCGACGAGCCGACAGCAGTACTGACCCCGCAGGAGGTCACCGAGTTCTTCGGCATCGTGGCGGAGCTGAAGAGCCGCGGCGCCACCATCATCTTCATCACGCACAAGCTCAAGGAAGCACTGGCCATCGCCGACGACATCACCGTCCTGCGCGACGGAAAGGTTGCGGGCCATGCAGATCCGGCTACCGCGACTCCCGAGGAGCTCGCGACGCTCATGGTCGGCAGGGATATCGACCTCACCGTCGACAAGACCGAGGCGAACGCGGGTGCCGAAGTACTGATCCTCAAGGACGTGCACATGATCGACGACTACGGTCGCGCGATCCTCAACCGAATCAACCTGTCCGTCCGCGCCGGGGAGATCGTCGGGGTGGCGGGGATCCAGGGGAACGGCCAGACCGAACTGGTCGAGGCGATCACCGGACTGCTCCCGCTGGCCAGCGGCACTGTCGAGTTCCTCGGTGAGGACATCAGCCGCGATACGCCTCGTCGGCGGCACGCGGCGGGCATGGCCCACGTCCCCGAGGATCGCAATCACATGGGCATGATCGGCTCGTTCTCGATTGCCGAGAACCTTGTCCTCGACTCCTATTACGCGCGGCCGTTCTCCAAGCGGGGCGTCATGAACGGTGACCAGATCCGCCAGAGCGCCGAGGACCTTGTCGAGGCCTACGACGTGCGTCCCACGAACATCGACAACACGGGTTCTGCCCTGTCGGGAGGAAACGCACAGAAGATGATCGTTGCCCGAGAGTTCAGCCGAGACGTTCCGCTCGTCATCTGCGCGCAGCCGACCCGTGGCATCGACGTCGGCTCGATCGAGTACATCCACGAGCAGATCGTCCGCAAGCGAGACGAGGGCAAGGCGATCCTCATCGTCTCAACTGAGCTTGACGAGATATTTGCGCTCTCCGATCGCATCGTGGTGATGTTCGACGGCCGGATCGTTGCGGAGATGCGCGCGTCCGACACGACGCCGACCGAGGTCGGCCTCTACATGGCGGGCAAGGCAGCATGAGCATCACCTCGCCCGACGGGAAGATCACGATCGAGCCGGATCCGGGCAAGGGGGCCTCGTTCTTCCGCTCGCTGACCACGGCCGCGGATTGGAAGTCTGGCCTGGTCATTCCCGCATTGGCGGTCTTCACGGCACTGCTGATCGGTGGCGTGATCATCATGCTCACCGGATCCAGCTTCGCGGAGACCTTGGAGGCCTACAAGGCGCTGCTGCAGGGATCCGTCGGTTCGCTGCGGGCCATCTCCCAGACCCTGACCGAGGCGACGCCGCTCATCTTCACGGGCCTTGCGGTTGCGTTGGCATTTCGCGCGGGTCTGTTCAACATCGGCGGCGAGGGCCAGCTCCTCATGGGCGGAATGCTCGCGGTGCTGGCCGGTTTCACCTTCACCGGGCTGCCGTGGTTCATCCACCTGCCGATCGCGATCCTCGCGGGCATCATCGGTGGCGCCATCTGGGGCTTCATCCCCGGACTGTTGAAGGCGAAGACCGGGGCGCACGAGGTCATCGTCACGATCATGCTGAACTACATCGCGTACCGACTTGTCGACTACTTGCTCAAGACGACTCTCTTCCAGCGGGAGGGCCGCAACGACCCGATCTCCAAGAACATCGAGGACTCGGCCCAGCTGCCCGCACTTCTCAAGTGGCTGGACCCGGCCGCCACGCTCCACCTCGGCCTGTTCATAGCCATCGGCGCGGCCGTGTTCATCTGGTGGCTCCTCTTTAGGACCAGCACCGGATTCGAGTTCCGCGCCGTCGGGGCGAACCCGAGCGCTGCGCGGTATGCAGGCATGTCGGTCACCAAGGTGTACATCCTCGTCATGACGATCTCCGGAGCGCTCGCGGGGCTGGCGGGCACCGGTCAGGTTCTCGGACTGCTCGACCGGGCCAGCCCCGGATTCTCCGCGGGACTCGGGTTCGACGGCATCGCCGTCGCGCTGCTCGGGCGCTCCAACCCGATCGGGGTCATGGCGGCCGCGGTCCTGTTCGGCGGACTGAACGCCGGAGGGCAGTACATGCAGGCGAACGCCGATGTCGGGGTCGACCTGATCTCAGTCATCCAGGCCCTCATCATCATCCTCGTCGCGGCGCCTGCCCTCATTTCTGCGATCTACCGAATCAAGATCAACACCGAGTCGACTCAGATCAGCAAGGGGTGGGGAGGGTGAGCTCGACATTCGACAAGCCACCCACCGAGAGCTACGAGCGGACGGGCAAGCGCACGAAGGCGCTCAACGGCTCCCAGATCCGCCGGGCCCGGATCACCGGCGTCATCATGCTCGCGCTCGCTGCGTTCGTGGCGTTCTTGTTCCTGCCGAACGTCGAGGGAGTGGCGACCTTTGGCCTGAGCCTGCCGGCGGAGACGATCCAGCTCGAACCCCTTGAGGTACCGGTTCAGCCGGCGCTGTGGTTTCTGGTTCTTGTCCTGGGCTTCCTGGGCGCCTCGCAGTTCTATCGCGGCTTCCAGCGCAAGTCGACACTGATTCTGGGCATTTCGTTCGGCGTGTTCACCGTCGCGATGATGCTGTGGGCGACCGCTGGCCAGGAGTTCAACCTGGAGAGCATGCTGGTCGCGACCGTCTCGCGCTGCACGCCGATCGCGCTCGGGGCTCTCAGCGGCATCCTGTGCGAGCGGTCGGGTGTAGTCAACATCGGCATCGAGGGCATGCTTCTCGGCGGCGCGTTCACTGGCGTCGTCATGGGATCACTGCTCGGCGGCTGGGTCGGCCTGCTCTCGGCAACGGTCATTGGCGGTGTCCTCGCCCTGCTGCTCGCTGTCCTGGCGATCAACTTCCGGGTTGACCAGATCATCATCGGTGTCGTTCTCAATATCCTCGTTCTGGGCCTGACGTCGTTCCTGACATCGCAACTGCTCATCGACAACCCCGAGTGGAACGACGCGCCGATCTTCCCGCCGATCGCGATCCCGTTGTTGTCGGACATCCCCATCATCGGCCAGATGTTCTTCAACCAGACGATCATCGTCTACGGGATGTTCTTCCTGATCGGGCTGGTGACGTTCCTCCTCTTCCGAACCCGGTGGGGACTGAGAACCCGGTCCGTCGGCGAGAATCCGCGCGCGGCCGACAGTCTCGGCATCAGCGTCGCGAAGGTGCGATACATGGCGGTCATCTTCGGCGGCATGGTGGGCGGATTCGCAGGCGCCTGGTTCACGCTGGGCACCGTCGGACGGTTCGACGAGAACATCACCGCCGGCACCGGGTTCATCGGGCTCGCGGCCATGATCTTCGGCGGATGGAATCCCATCGGCGCTCTTGGTGCCGCGCTGATCTTCGGATTCTCCGAATCGCTTGAGCAGAAGTTCGCCCTTCTCGACATCCCGATTCCCACTGAGTTCCTCGCGATGGCGCCGTATCTCGTGACCATCGTGGTTGTCGCGGGACTTGTCGGCCGAGCGCGTCCGCCAGCGGCCGACGGCCAGCCCTACGAGAAGGAGTAATCGGTCGTGACGACCGTCGACTGGGATCAACTGCAGGCTGCCGCGATCGAGATCATGGGCAAGGCGTATGCGCCGTACTCCCGATTCAAGGTCGGCGTCGCCGGACTGATGGACGACGGCCGCATCGTCACGGGGTGCAACGTCGAGAACGCCGCCTACGGTGTCGGCCTGTGCGCGGAGTGCGGAATGGTCTCCAGCATTCATGCGACTGGAGGCGGCAAGCTCGAGGCCGTCGCGTGCGTCGACCAGCATGGCCAAGCTTTGATGCCGTGCGGCCGCTGTCGTCAGCTGTTGTGGGAGAACGGGCGGCCCACCACGCTGCTGAAAACTCCCGAAGGCATCCTGCCCCTGAGTGCGATCCTCCCGCAGGCCTTCGGCCCGAGCGACCTCGTCGAGCGCGCGGAGGACAGGCCGTGATCGAGCCGTTCCACGCCGTCGACATCATCAAGGCCAAGCGTGATCGGCGCGCGTTGAGCCCCGCGGAGATTGACTGGGTTGTCGACGCGTACACGCGTGGTGTCGTCGCCGACGAGCAGATGGCCGCGCTGGCAATGGCGATCCTGCTGAACGGCATGACCGAGGACGAGATCGTTCGCTGGACCACGGCCATGATCGACACCGGCGAGCGCATGGACTTCAGCAGCCTGCCCCGGCCGACCGTCGACAAGCACTCGACCGGGGGAGTCGGCGACAAGATCACGCTCCCGCTCGTCCCTGTCGTGGCCGCGTGCGGAGCCGCCGTACCGCAGCTGAGCGGCCGCGGACTGGGCCACACCGGAGGAACGCTCGACAAGCTCGAGTCGATCCCGGGATGGCGCGCGCTGCTCACTAACGAGGAGATGCTCTCCGTGCTGCGGGAAACCGGGGGAGTGATCTGCGCGGCCGGTGACGGGCTGGCCCCGGCCGACCGGAAGCTCTACGCCCTGCGTGACGTCACGGGGACGGTCGAGGCGATTCCGTTGATCGCGTCGAGCATCATGAGCAAGAAGATCGCCGAAGGTGCCGGTGGCCTGGTGCTGGACGTCAAGACCGGCTCTGGCGCGTTCATGTCCGATCCCGCGCAGGCCCGAGTGCTCGCGGAAACGATGGTGCGGCTGGGCAACGACGCGGGCGTGCGAACGCGAGCGCTGATCACGGCCATGGACGTACCCCTCGGATTCGCCGTGGGGAATGCCCTCGAGGTCACGGAGTCCATCGACGTGCTCGCCGGCGGTGGCCCCGCTGACGTCATCGAGCTGACGATCCTGCTGGCGCGGGAGATGCTCGACCTCGCCGGAATCACGGACGTTGACCCCTCGCAGACGCTCAAGGATGGCTCGGCGATGGATGTGTGGCGCCGCATGATCGCGGCTCAGGGCGGCGATCCCGGAGCGGACCTGCCGGTCGCTCGGGAGCACGAGATCATCAGGGCCGACACCGACGGAGTGGTGACCCGGATGGACGCCATGGGCATCGGTGTCGCCGCATGGCGGCTTGGAGCGGGGCGGGCGCGCAAGGAGGACCCCGTGTCCGCTGGCGCAGGCATCCTGCTGCACGCCAAGCCGGGAGACCGGGTGGTCGCGGGCGCCCCGCTGATGACGCTCTTCACCGACGAGGCTGCCCGTTTCGACCGTGCTCGAGATGCCCTGGTGGGCGCTGTCGAGGTCGGTGCGGAGGGCTCTACGATTGAGCGTCTGCCGCTGGTGGTCGGACGAGTTGACTGACATGGTCGAGGAGACCCACATGAGCGAGCACCGCACCAAGCACGATCCGATCGGGGCCTTCCTCACCCTCGCCGTGATCTGCCTGCTGGCCGCGTACGGCTTCGGCAAGATGAACGACGGCGGCCTGGCCACCGGCGCCGTGCCGGCACTCCTTCTCTTCGGAATCGGGACCTACGTCATCCTGGCCCTCGGGTCGGACGACGAGGATGCCTGAGTTCGTACCTGCCCCCGCCCTGGTCTCTGTGCCCGGCGGGAAGCTGATCGAGGAGTACGTCGGCAACGCTTCGAGCGGTGACGACGCGATCTCGGTGGCGCAGATGCTCGCCCCGGCCGGCTGGGAAGAGCCGGCTCAGGAGCCGGAGTTCGACGAGTTCACCGTCGTCCTCGAAGGCTCGCTGTCCGTGGAGCATGACGATGGGGTCACCCACGTGCGAGCGGGTCAGGCCGTGATCACTCGTGCGGGAGAGCGTGTGCGCTACACGACGGCCGAAGGCGCCCGCTACATCGCCGTGTGCCTGCCCGCCTTCCACGGCGATCTTGTGCATCGCGACGATGACGACGAATACGACCGTCCCGCTGAGGAGTAGCTGAAGCCTCAGGGAACGAGCGGTCCGGGCGTCCTGGCGACCTTGACCCCGAACTCGCCACCACCGATGTCGGCCCCGAAGTACATCAACGAGCCCGACTTTCCTGCGGTGATCAGATCTCCGTCGCCGCCACGCTCCATCACCGAACGCTCGCGTCCGAACGTGACTCCGTTCGTGCTGGTTGAGACGAGGATTCCGTAGTAGGAGCCGCGATCACCGGAGTAGTAGAGCGCCACGCGACCCTTCCTGTCGATCGTCGCGAACGGATGTGACCCGCCTTCGGGGATCGATCCGGACTCCTGCGTGATCACCGGTCCCATCGTCCAGTTGAGCATGTCCGGCGACGTGGCCGTGCGGATCACCCGCGGTGCGCTGACGCCGGGCTTCTCGAGGTTGGAGAAGTAGCCGTGGTAGGTGCCTCGCTGCTTGATGACCGTCAGGCCGCCGGGCTCGAATCCCGCCTGTGCGCTCGTGATGACCGGACCCTCGTCGGTGAAGGTGAGTCCGCCGTCCGTGCTCTTCGCGGCGTTGATGCTCCCGCTCGCCAGGTAGAACAGCCGCATGGAATTGCCGCCCAGCGGGACGATGCGCGGCTGACCGGCCATGGTCCACGGGATCGGCTTCGCCGCATCGGCGACGAATGTCGTGCCCCTCGCCGTCGTGGAGATCGCGCTGCGTACTCCCTCGTCGGCCACGAACGCGAACACACGGATCTTGCCGTTTGGCAGGCGAATCGCGCTGGGATCGGCCACTTGGCCCTTGCTTGATCCGAAGGTCGCCGCGCTGAGAACCGTTCCGGTTGTCGTCCACTTGGGCTTGACGGGCTTGACGGTCGAGCTCGCGGCAGTCGGTGGCGTGGTCGGGCCCGCGGTCGAACCGCTCGGCGCGGAGCTCGGCTGCCAGGTGCCATTGACGCAGCGAATCCAGCCGCTTCCCAACTGCTCGTAGGCATCGTTGGTGGGACAAGGCGTGCCTGGCTGGTTCGCTGCCGCGGCGGGGAGCGCAGTGGCGAGCAGGAGTACCGCGCTGGCCACGGGCATGAGGATCCGAGGACGCATGCGCCGACCCTAGGGCGCGTGTCACCCGTGTGCGGCGTAATGCCGAACGTCAGGTGACGGCCGAGGCCACGCTCAGCGCAGTGACAGCGACCACGACGATCGCCACGCCCGTGATCTGCAGACGGCCAAGTCGTTCCTTGAACAGGAAGAACGCGAGTACAGCGGCGATGGGCGCGAACTGGGAGGACAGCACCGCGGTAATCGCCACCTCGTCCTCGGCACCCAGGGAGAACAACGTCACGCCGGTCACCTCGGCCACCCCCATCCACAGCACCATCGGCACGGCGGCGCGCGTGAGCTGCAGTCGCCCGAGCAGCGCCAGCGGAATGGCGATCGCGACGACGCCCACGATGCGGGCGGGCAGGAGAACCCATGAGATCGGCAGCTCCCCGCTCAGGTGCCCTGTGGAGTACAGCGAGATGCCCAGGACGAGAGCGGCACATGTCGCCAGTCCGACGGCGAGGACCGGGCGCTCGTGGCGAAGCGGCGCCGGGTCGGGAGCGATCGCCGCGAGGACCACGCCGCAGACGATGAACAGCAGCAAGAAGGCGACGATCGGAGCGATGCTCTCACCGAGGATCGCCGAAATGACCGCGGCAAGGGCACCTTGGGTCGCGAGGACCGGCGCGACGATCCCGACCTTGCCGACGCGGAATGCCATGGAGGCGAGGCCGAAGCCCAGAACGTTCCCGACGCCAACTGCTGCGAGCCAGCCGATGTTCTCTCCGGTGAGCTCTTCGGGCACTCCGGACAAGAACGCGAAGGGCAGCGTGACAATCAGGCCGACCAGCATGATCCACGCGACGACGGACCACGGACTGATGATCTTCACCACTCGGGAGGAGACCAGTGAGTTCGATGCGAACATGAGCGCTGCGCCGAGCCCGCAAACAATACTTATCACTTGGGGAATGTAGTCGGCCCGAGACTTCCGACTCGGACCGCACTAGGTTCGGGTCATGGTTTCGAACGCCGGCACGTACGCCCCCGTCCCCCTTGATCTCATCGTTCGCGCACCGAAGGTCCTGCTGCACGACCATCTTGACGGCGGCCTGCGGCCTCAGACCGTCGTCGAGCTCGCGCAGGAGTCCGGCTACGTGGACCTGCCGACCACGGACGCCGCCGAGCTGGCCCGATGGTTCGCGGAGGCCGCCTATTCGGGCTCGCTCGAGCGCTACCTCGACACGTTTCGGCACACGGTCGGGGTGACTCAGACCGCGGATGCTCTGCGTAGGGTCGCGCGCGAATGCGCGCAGGACCTCGCCGCCGACGGGGTGGTCTACGCGGAGGTCCGCTACGCGCCCGAACTGCACCTGGAGAAGGGACTGGAGGTCCACCAGGTGGTCGAGGAGGTTCTCGCGGGCTTCGCCGAAGGCCAGCGCCTTGCGGCTGCTGACGGGCATCAGATCCGCATCGGCGTGCTGCTCACCGCGATGCGCACGGCGACCCATTCACGTCAGATCGCCGAGCTCAGCGTGGAGTACCGGGATCGAGGAGTCGTCGGCTTCGACATCGCCGGGGCAGAGGCCGGCTTCCCTCCGACGCGGCACCTCGACGCGTTCGAGTACCTGCGTCGTGAGAATGCGCACTTCACCATTCACGCGGGCGAGGCGTTCGGCCTTCCCTCGATCTGGGAAGCACTGCAATGGTGCGGCGCCGACCGGTTGGGCCACGGTGTGCGCATCGTCGATGACATCGAGATCGGCGCCGACGGCGAGCCCCGTCTTGGTCGCCTCGCTGCGTACGTGCGCGACCGGCGCATCCCCCTGGAGATGTGTCCGTCCTCCAATGTGCAGACCGGCGCGGCAGACAGCATCGAGACTCACCCGATCGGCCTGCTGCGCAGGCTCGGATTCCGTGTCACCGTCAACACCGACAACCGCCTCATGTCGGGCACGTCGATGAGCCATGAGATGGAGTTGCTCAGCGGGGCGTTCGGGTATGGGCTTGACGACATGCAGTGGTTTGCGATCAATGCGATGAAGAGCGCGTTCATACCGTTCGACGAAAGACTGGTCATCATCAACGACCACATCAAGCCGCAATTCACCGCCCTGCGGGATGTACTCGCCGAGCGACTGACCGAGAGGATCTGACATGGCACTGCTGGACGTCGTCGAATCGGGACAGGTTCGGGTCAATGACCTGCGCGGGGAGATCGATCGTGCCCGAGACGCACTCGATCGCACCGATGCCGTGCTCGCGATCACCGACACCGCGCTCGGGAAGGCCGAGGTCGCCATCGTCGGCGGACGGCGATGGGGACGGCTCGTCGCGCTCGCGGTGGGTGTCGTCGTCGTGGGCGCGGTCGTGTACGTGGTCGTCAAGCGGCGCAACTCCTCCGACGACAAGTAACCCGCGACCTTGAGGTTCCGCCCAGATTTCGGCGCCGGAATTGGGCGGAACCTCAAGATCGACGGGGTCAGACAGGGATGCTCAGGTGCTTGGAGTCCATGACCAGGGTGAAGCCCTCGCGCTCGTAGGTACGGGCGGCGTCGTTCGTCGCGGTGACGGCCAGAGTGAGGTGAAGGTATCCGTCCTCCACCAATTGGGCCTTCGCGCGATCAATGAGGCTTGGACCGACGCCGGATCCGCGCAACGACGGGTCGCGCCAGATGTCCGAGATCCACGGGCCTCCCCAGGGTGGATCTCCCTCGCGAATGTTCACGATGATGCCGGCGAGCGCACGACCGTTGCGATCCATGAGCAGGCAGCTGGATCTGTGCAGAGGCCCCATCTCGCTGCCATCCACCAGGCGCATGAAGAATTGCACTGCATTGACCGGGTCCGACATGTCCAGATAGTCGGGATGGCCCGGCGGGAAGGCGGCCCGCCAGCTCTCCAGCACGGGAAGCCACGGGCCCACATCGCTCGTGGTCGGCACGTCGCCGAGTTCGAAGTCGTTCGAGAAGGGTCGTGCCGGGGCAACGTCGGCGAGCGGACAGCTCATGATGAGGGCGCGGCGCGTCAGCGTTGCCCCCGCTCCGGCCAGAGCGCCAGCGAGCGCATCGTCCTGCGTGACCAGGTCCCAGCCGGCGAACTGCGACATGGCGAGGACCACGGCATCATCGACCGATCGCCCCGGAGTGAGTTCTACGAAGTTCGCCCGGGGCTTCCCGTTGCGCTCTGCGCGCTCGAACTCGAGGACGTTGCCTCCCGCGTCGGACAGGTGGTCGCGATCGATGACTCAGGTTCCCATCGGGTGCCACACGGTCTTCGTCTCGACCAAGGAGCGAAGTCGCGACAGGGTTGGGGTCGCGTACCAATCCGCGTCGGGCTCAGGGCCACGGACGCGCTTCACGGTACCGGCGGCATCCTGCTCAAGGGTTACGGCGAGCGCGGTATCGGCAATACCGGTGAGGTCGATCGCGTTGACGTCGGCGTGGCTCGCGAGCCACGGCATGATCTCCGCCGGATCGCCGGTGATGACGTTGATCGTCCCCGCGGGGACATCGGACGTCGCGAGCACCTCGGTGAGCGTGATCGCCGGAATCGGCCGAGTGGTGCTCGCGATCACGATGACCGCATTGCCCGTGGCGACGATTGGCGCGATGACGCTGACCAGCCCGAGCAGGCTGGAATCCTGGGGTGCCACGGCGACGACCACCCCGGACGGCTCCGGGATCGAGAAGTTGAAGTAGGGACCGGCCACCTGATTCGCCGATCCGAGGACCTGAGCAAGCTTGTCGGTCCATCCCGCGTACCAGACCCACCGGTCGATGGCGGCCTCGACCTGACGCGCTGCCGTGTCGGCGTCGACCCCCTCAGCATCCTGGACGTCGGCGGCGAACTGCGCGCTGCGTCCCTCCATCACCTCAGCGACCCGGTACAGAACCTGGCCGCGGTTGTAGGCGGTTGCCGCGCTCCAGGAAGAGAAGCCCTTGCGTGCCGCGAGCACCGCGTCGCGACCGTCCTTGCGCGAGCCCTTGGCCGCATTGGCGAGGAAGGCGCCATCAGCCGAGGTGACCTCGTAGCTGCGACCTGACTCGCTGCGCGGGAATGCGCCGCCCACGAACAGCTTGTAGGTCTTGCGGACCTCCACCCGGTCACTCATCGTGCATCCTCCATGACGTCTGCGGCGAGGTAAGCGCCGAGGCCTTGGCGGCCGCCCTCGCGGCCGAAGCCGGACTCCTTGTAGCCGCCGAACGGGCTCGCCGGGTCGAATCGGTTGAACGTGTTCGCCCAGACCACGCCGGCCCGCAGCCGCTCTGCCATCCACAGGATGCGGCTGCCCTTCTCGGTCCAGATGCCGGCCGACAGCCCATAGGGCGTGTTGTTCGCCTTCTCGATGGCCTCCTCGGGTGTGCGGAAGGTGAGCACCGAGAGCACGGGCCCGAAGATCTCCTCGCGCGCGATGCGATGGGCCTGGGTGACTCCGGTGAACACGGTCGGGGCGAACCACCAGCCGCGCTCGGGAATCGGACACGGCGCGCTCCAGCGCTCGGCGCCCTCGTCCTCGCCGGACCGCACGAGATCATCGATCCGCGCGAGTTGCTCGGCTGAGTTGATCGCGCCGATATCAGTGTTCTTGTCGAGTGGATCGCCGAGCCGCAGAGTGGTGAGACGTCGCTTCAGCGAGTCGATGACCTCCTCGGACACGGACTCCTGCACGAGCAACCTCGAGCCCGCGCAGCAGACATGACCCTGGTTGAAGAAGATGCCATTGACGACGCCCTCGACCGCCTGGTCGATCGGCGCGTCGTCGAACACGATGTTCGCGGCCTTGCCCCCGAGCTCGAGAGTGAGCCGCTTCCCGCTCCCAGCGACGGCTCGCATGATGGCCTTGCCGACCTCGGTCGAGCCGGTGAACGCGACCTTGTCGACACCAGGGTGCTCGACAAGAAGTCGGCCGGTGTCGCCGGCGCCGGTGATGATGTTGACGACGCCCGGCGGCAGGTCGGCCTGACGGCAGATGTCCGCGAACGCGAGCGCGGTGAGTGAGGTCGTCTCGGCTGGCTTCAGCACGACCGTGTTGCCGCAGGCGAGCGCGGGCGCAATCTTCCACGCGAGCATGAGCAGCGGGAAGTTCCACGGAATCACTTGCGCCGCAACACCTACTGGCTGCGGGTTGCGGCCGTAGCCTGCGTAGTCGAGCTTGTCGGCCCAGCCCGCGTGGTAGAAGAAGTGGGCTGCGACGAGCGGGATGTCGACGTCGCGCGACTCCCTGATCGGCTTGCCGTTGTCGATTGACTCCAGGACCGCGAGCTCGCGGGAGCGCTCTTGCACGAGTCGGGCGATGCGGAACAGGTACTTCGCACGGTCGCGGCCTGACATCAGCCCCCAGACCTTCTCGTACGCGGTTCGTGCCGCATCCACCGCGCGATCGACATCGGCAGCGCCGGCCTCGGAGATATCCGCAAGCACCTCCTCCGTCGCGGGGTTCACCGTCTTGAACGTCGTGCCGCTCTGCGCGTCGACGAACTCGCCGTTGATGAACAGGCCGTACGACGATGCGATGTCGACAACGCTGCGCGACTCGGGCGCCGGTGCGTACTCGAATGCCATGGGATTCCTGTCAGTCGATCGTGACGTAGTCGGGGCCGGAGTAGTGCCCGCTCGCCATTCGCTGGCGTTGGAGCAGGAGATCGTTGAGCAGCGTCGACGCGCCGAACCGGAAGAGGTCGGGCGTGAGCCACGCTTCGCCGACCGTTTCGTTGACGAGAACCAGGTACTTGATCGCGTCCTTGCTCGTTCGGATGCCACCGGCCGCCTTCACACCGACCCGTCGGCCCGTGCTTGCCTCGAAGTCTCGTACCGCTTCGAGCATGACCAGGGTCACCGGGGGAGTAGCTGCAGGCACGACCTTGCCGGTTGATGTCTTGATGAAGTCCGCGCCCGCAAGCATCGCCAGCCACGATGCGCGACGGACGTTGTCGAGGGTGCGCAGCTCTCCGGTCTCGAGAATGACCTTGAGGTGAGCATCGCCGCATGCCTGCTTGACCGCGACGATCTCCTCGAAGACGTGCGCATAGCCGCCGGCGAGGAATGCCCCGCGGTCGATGACCATGTCGATCTCATCGGCGCCTGCGGCAACGGCTTCCTTGGTGTCCATCAGCTTCACGTCGAGGCTGGCACGGCCTGACGGGAATGCGGTGGCGACTGCAGCGACGTGGACCTCGTCACCGACGACATCACGTGCAGTGGCGACCAGGTCTCCGTAGACACAGACCGCCGCGACGCTCGGCACCGACGGGTCCGTCGGATCCGGTCGCAGGGCCTTCGCGCACATCGCGCGAACCTTGCCCGGGGTATCCATTCCCTCGAGCGTGGTGAGGTCGACCATGCGGATGGCCAGGTCGATGGCCCAGGACTTAGATGCGTTCTTGATAGATCGGGTGCCCAGTGCGGCAACGCGGGCATTCGCACCCACCTCGTCGACACCGGGCAGGCCATGGAGCACCTGGCGCAAGGAGGCGGCGTCGACTAGCGCAGGGGAAGGCGTCACCGCCCTACTCTAGCCACCGCGCTACGTCCGCAGCCATGTCTCGCAACTCCTGTGCCGCCTGCTCCCGAGCCGCGGGGAGGTCGTCGTGGACGACCGGCACGACGCTCTGGAGGTAGCACTTGACCTTCGGTTCGGTCCCGCTCGGGCGCACGATGATTCGGGCCCCGTTGGCCAGGGTGAAGCGCAGGCCGTCGGTCGGGGGGAGGCCGTTGCCCCCTGTCGCAAGGTCATCGAACGTGGCGACTTGCACGCCGGCGACGGTTGCCGGTGGAGCGGCGCGCAGCGCGGACATGACGAGCGGAATGCGGGCAAGGTCGGTGACGCGCACCGACACCTGGCTCGTGGCGTAGACCCCGTGCAGCAGTGCGAGGTCGTCGAGCACGTCGAGGATCGTGCGGTCCTTGGACTCCAGGCGCGTCGCCATCTCAACCACCATCAAGGCAGCGGTGATGCCGTCCTTGTCGCGCACTCCGTTGGGATCGACGCAGTAGCCCAGGGCCTCCTCGTATCCGAACGTGAGATCGGGAACGCGGGCGATCCACTTGAATCCGGTCAGCGTCTGCTCGTAGTCGAGGTTGAAATCATCCGCGATCTGCGCGAGGAGAGTCGACGACACGATCGACTGCGCCAGGACCCCGCGCCGGGCGAGGCGGCGATTTCCCGTGCCGATCCACCACGCCAGCAGAGCGCCCACCTCATCGCCGGTCAGCATGCGCCAGCCGTCGGCAGTTGGCACCCCGACCGCGCACCGATCCGCGTCAGGGTCGTGTGCGATGACGAGGTCCGCATCGCTCGCCGCGGCCGCAGCGAGTGCGAGGTCCATCGCGCCGGGCTCCTCGGGGTTCGGGAACGAGACAGTCGGGAACGCGGGGTCGGGTTCGAACTGCTCGGCAACGATCACTGGCGGGGGGAAGCCCGCCTCCCGCAGCACGCGCAGGAACACCTTCCCGCCGACACCATGCATCGCCGTGTAGGCGACGCGGATCCGAGTGGGCGGGCCTGGTTCGAGAAGGGTGGCCGCGCGCTGGGCGTAGGCCTCAACGATGTCATCGCCGAGAGTCGTCCACTCATCGCCGCGGTGCAGGCCTGCGACGGGCCCGGTCTGGGTCACCGCGGCGATGTGGTCGCTGATCTCCGCGTCTACCGGCGAGACGATCTGGCTGCCGTCACCGAGATACACCTTGTACCCGTTGTCCTCCGGCGGATTGTGGCTCGCGGTGACCATGATTCCGGCCGCGCAGCCGAGGTGACGTATGGCGAAGGCGAGCACGGGTGTCGGCAGATGCTCGGGCAGCACCATTGCGGTGAGTCCGGCACCCGTCAGGATCTCGGCGGTCGCGCGCGCGAACAGGTCTGACTTCGTCCTGGCGTCGTAGCCGATCACGACAGCGCCGCCACCACGTTCGTTCAGGTAGCGCGCGATCCCGGCGGCGGCCCGCTCGACGACCACGAGGTTCATCCGATTGGGGCCTGGCCCGATTCGACCGCGAAGCCCGGCCGTGCCGAATGTGAGAACACCGGAGAACGCATCGGCAAGTTCGGCGAGCGCGGCCTCGTCTCCCGATTCGGCAGAGGCGATCGTCGAGGTCAGTTCCGCGCGGGAGTCTGGGTCCGGGTCGGCCTGCGCCCATGCGCGAGCCTGCTCGAGCAGGTCTGACATCACAGTTCGCGAATGACGCGCCCCAGCAGGTCGCCCATGCGCGTGGCGGCGGCCTTGCCGGCTTCGAGGACCTCTTCATGGTTGAGGGGCTGTCCGCTCATTCCCGCGGCAAGGTTGGTGACCAACGACAGGCCCAGGATCTCCATGCCGAGCGACCGAGCGACGATCGCCTCCAATGCGGTGCTCATGCCGACCAGCGTTCCGCCGATGGTGCGCACCATGGTGATCTCGGCCGGTGTCTCGTACATCGGACCGGGGAACTGCGCGTACACGCCCTCGGGCAACGAGGGCTCAAGCTGCCGGCACAGGCCGCGCAGGCGTGCTGAGTACAGGTCGGTGAGATCGACGAAGTGAGCACCGTGCAGTGGTGAAGTTCCGGTGAGGTTGATGTGATCGGCAATGAGCACGGGGGTGCCGGGGCTCCAGGTCGGGTCAAGACCGCCGCAGCCGTTCGTCAGCACGATCGTCGAGCAGCCAGCGGCAGCGGCGGTGCGAACTCCGTGGGTCACGGCGTCCACCCCGAGCTCCTCGTACAGGTGCGTGCGGCCGAGGAAGACGAGCACCCGCGTGCCGTCGGCATCGACGCTTCGAACTCGTCCGGCATGTCCGGCAACCGATGGCGCGGCGAAGTGCGGCAGGTCGGTGATCGAGATATCGGACGTGGTTGTGCCCAGCAGGTCCACGGCGGGCACCCAGCCGGACCCCAGAACCACCGCGACATCGTGCTCGGGCTGGCCGGTGAGCTCGGCAAGTGTGGCTGCGGCCTCGGCGGCGCGCTCGGTGGCGAGGAGGGTGCTCGGATGCTGGGTCACCGGACGACGATAACCGCTACTCAGCGGCGATGTGCAGCCGCCGCGCAGCTTCGGCAATCGACCCGGACAGGCTCGGATACACGGTGAACGTCGAGGCCAGCTGGTCGACCGTGAGCCGCTGCTCCACGGCGATGGTCAGCGGGTGGATCAATTCGCTCGCATGGGGGCTGACGATCACCGCGCCGGCGACGATCCGCGACCCGCGCCGACAGAAGAGCTTGACGAATCCGTCGGTGTGGTCCTCCATCTTCGCGCGCGCGTTCGGCGCGAGGGGAACGGTCACGACGTCGCCACGGAATCGGCCCGCATCGAGATCCGCCTGGGTGAGGCCCACGGTCGCGATCTCCGGGTTGGTGAAGACGGTGCTGGACACGGTGGCCAGGTCGAGCGGTGTCACGGCATCGCCGAGTGCATGCCACATGGCGATGCGCCCCTGCATTGCGGCGACTGATGCGAGCATCAGCACGCCGGTGCAGTCACCCGCTGCGTATACGCCGCGGCGGGAGGTCCGCGACACGCGGTCGACGCGGATGAACCCTCGATCGTTGGTCTCGATACCGGCCTCGCTGAGTCCGAGATCGTCGGTATTGGGCAACGAGCCGACCGCCATCAGCACGTGCGTTCCCGAGATGACGTCGCCGGTGCTGAGCGTCACTTCGACTCCGTCGGCCGTTCGACGAGCTCCCACTGCCCGCGATCGGTTGAGTACCTCGAGACCGCGCCGGCCGTAGACGCCCTCAAGCACCCGCGCGGCGTCCGGATCCTCGCTCGGCAGGACCCGATCACGCGAGGACACGAGGACCACGCTGCTTCCGAGCGCGTGGTACGCGCCGGCGAACTCGGCACCGGTGACTCCCGAGCCCACGACGATGAGGCGTTCTGGCACGGCCGGCAGGTCGTACACCTGGTCCCAGTTGAGGATCCGCTCGCCGTCGGGAAGGGCCTCGGGCAGCTCGCGCGGTCGGGCTCCGGTTGCCAGGAGGATCACGTCGGGAGCCAGGTCCTCGACCGAGCCGTCCGGGTGCTCGACGATGACGTGGCCCTCGGTATCGAGTCGGCCCGTGCCGGCGATGACGCGGATGCCCTCACGCGCCAGCTGCCCGGCGATGTCATCGCTCTGCGCCGTGGCGAGGTGCTTGATGCGCCTGTTGACCTCGTCGAGGTCGACGCCGATCAGCGACGGATCGGGCGTCTGGCCGTTGATGCGCACGCCGAGGGTGGCGCTGCTCGCCGCGGCGGTGATGACGTTCGCGGTGGCAATGAGGGCCTTGCTCGGCACGCAGTCGGTAAGGACCGCGGAGCCGCCAAGCCCGTCACGATGCACGACCGTGGCGTCGGCTCCGAGCTGCCGAGCGACGAGCGCCGCCTCATACCCGCCCGGTCCACCTCCGACGATCACGACTGTGGTCACGCGCGGCATTCTTCCGTACTGCCCCCTGCATCCCTACTCTGGTGCGCGTGGCGTTGTATGCGGCGTATGGCTCGAACCTGGATCCTCGACGAATGGCGCTGCGCGCGCCCGCGTCGCCGGTGTTCGCGACCGGCTGGCTGCACGGCTGGCGCCTGACGTTCGCGGGCAGCGAATCGGAGTGGGCCGGATCGAATGCCACCGTTGTCGAGGACCCGAACGAATCGGTGTTCGTCGTGCTTTACGACGTGCCGCCGGCGGACGAGCAGGCCCTCGATCAGTGGGAGGACATCGACCTGGGCCTGTGGCGGAAGATCCGGGTGAGGGTGCAAACTCTCGACGGGGAGCCGCTGGCCTGGTTGTACACGCTGGACGCGTATGAGGGCGGCCTGCCGACCGTCGAGCAATTGGCCACGGTGGCCGACGCGGCGCAGGCGGGCGGTGCCCCGTCGGACTACGTCGAACGACTGCGTCAGCATCCCTGCCAGCTCGACGCCGACTAACCGCACCCCGCCACCCCCGCCGATCTTGAGGTTGGCGTGGAAACGGGCGCGCCAAACCCACGCCAACCTCAAGGTCGGCGAGAGGGGGAAGGGGTTAGTCCTTGATCTCGCAGAGGACGGTGCCGGTCGGGACGGTGGCACCCTGCTCGGCGGTCAGCTTGGTGACGGTGCCGGCCTTGTGGGCCGTCAGCGGCTGCTCCATCTTCATGGCCTCGAGCACGACGATCAGGTCGCCGGCTGCGACCACTTGGCCCTCGGTTACCTCGACCTTGACGATCGTGCCCTGCATCGGCGCGACGACGGAGTCGCCGGTGGCGCCCGGGCCGGCCTTCTTGCCGCCCGCGCGCTTCTTCGGCCCGGCGGCGGCCGGAGCAGTCCCCGCACCCAGGCCCGCGGGCAGGCTCACTTCGATGCGCTTGCCGCCGATCTCCACAACAACGGTCTCGCGGACCTCGGGCTCGGCGCTGACGTCGGATCCGCCGGAGTAGGCCGGGATCTGGTTGTCGAACTCGGTCTCAATCCAGCGGGTATGGACCGTGAAGGGCGCGTCGGCATCCTCGGGCGCGAAGGCGGGATCGCGGACGACCACACGGTGGAACGTGAGTGCGGTCGCGATCCCGTCGATTTCGAACTCGTCGAGCGCACGACGCGACCGCTCCAGCGCCTGCTGGCGGGTTGCCCCGGTGACGATCAGCTTGGCGAGAAGCGAGTCGAAGTTGCCGCCGATGACGTCGCCTGCCTTGAATCCGGTATCGACGCGAATGCCGGGACCGCTCGGCGGGTTCCACACGGTCAGCGCGCCTGGGGCGGGAAGGAACCCACGCCCGGGATCCTCGCCGTTGATGCGGAACTCGAAGGAGTGCCCGGTCAGGACCGGGTCGTCGTAGTCGATGACGCCGCCCTCGGCAATGCGGAACTGCTCGCGGACGAGGTCGATCCCGGCGACCTCCTCGGTGACCGGGTGCTCGACCTGCAGTCGCGTGTTGACCTCGAGGAAGGAGATCGTGCCGTCGACGCCGATGAGGAACTCGCAGGTGCCGGCGTTGTAGTAGCCCGCCTCCTTGATGATCGCCTTCGACGACGTGTACAGCTCGTGCAGCTGGGCCTCGGTGAGGAACGGCGCGGGCGCCTCCTCGACGAGCTTCTGGTGTCGACGCTGCAGCGAGCAGTCGCGCGTGGACACCACGACGACATTGCCATGGGTGTCGGCGAGCACCTGGGTCTCGACGTGACGCGGGTTGTCCAGGTAGCGCTCGACGAAGCACTCCCCGCGCCCGAATGCGGCAACGGCCTCGCGTACGGCCGAGTCATACAGGTCAGGGATCTCCTCGAGGTTGCGCGCAACCTTCAGTCCGCGGCCTCCACCGCCGAATGCGGCCTTGATAGCCACGGGAAGGCCGAACTCCTTTGCGAACGCGACAACCTCGTCCGAGCCCGTGACCGGATCGGCGGTTCCCGGGACCTGCGGAGCGCCCGCGCGCTGCGCGATGTGGCGAGCGGAGACCTTGTCGCCGAGCGAGCGGATGGCATCGGGCGGCGGGCCGATCCAGGTGAGGCCGGCGTCGATGACGGCCTGCGCGAAGTCGGCGTTCTCGGAGAGGAAGCCATAGCCGGGGTGCACGGCGTCGGCGCCCGACTTCGCCGCCGCGTCGAGCACCTTCGCGATGTCGAGGTAGGACTCCGCGGCGGTCGAGCCGCCGAGAGCGAACGCCTGGTCGGCGAGAGTGACGTGCATCGCGTCGCGGTCGGGGTCGGCGTAGACGGCTACCGACTGCAGCCCAGCGTCCTTGCACGCTCGGATGACACGGACGGCGATCTCGCCGCGGTTGGCGATCAGGACGGTGTGCACGAAGGCTTCTCCTCTTGTGGCGGGCCCCAGACTCGTGTGACCCGCGTGGCAGCGTACCGAGTGGATGGGGCCGATGGGGGCCGACGGACTATGGGGTGGGCCACAGTTCGTGCCAGGCGATGCCCAGTTCCTGCAGGAGGAGTCGAAGCAGCGGCAAGGACAGTCCGATCACGTTCGACGGGTCCCCGTCGATGCGCTCGACGAAGGGAGCGCCGAGCCCGTCGAGGGTAAAACCACCGGCAACCCGCAGCGGCTCGCCGGTGGCGATGTAGGCGTCAATCTCGGCCTCGGTGGGGGAGGCGTGGAATACCTCCGTGCTCGCGACCGCACCGAGTTCGTCACCGGTCGCGGGTCGGATGAGCCAGTGGCCGGTGCGCAGGGTGCCGTGCCGTCCGCTCATCGCCTTCCAACGCTCCTTGGCGTCCGCGGGAGAGACCGGCTTCCCATGCGCAACGCCGTCCATCTCGAGCACAGAGTCGCAGCCGACGACGATCGCGTCGTTGCCAACTCGAGCGGCGACGTCGCGAGCCTTCGCCTGCGCGAGCGACAGGCACAGGTCCGACGGCGACATCGGGCCGAGCGCGGCAGTGAGGCGGGGTTCGTCGACGTTGCTGACGATCACTCGAGGCGTGACTCCCGCGTTCTCCAGGAGAGTCAGGCGTGCGGGTGACGCGGACGCGAGAACGAGTTGCACGGCAGGCGGACGCTAGCGCGGCATCATCGATGCGCGCCACGCGCCGAACCCAGGCCTCTGCGCGGGCCTAACCTGACGGCTCTTGCGCGCCCACAGGCTCCACGTGGGCGTGTCCTGAACAATCGCGGCGCGACGCGTGGTGACGATCGCGATGACTGTTGCGAGCTCCTCGTCCGTCGGCGACCCGGCGACGACCCGGAGTACCGGACGCGTGGCGCTGTCGTCGGCGGTCACAGGGGGATGTTCCCGTGCTTCTTCGGCGGCCGGCTGGCCCGCTTGTTCCGAAGGGCGCGCAGCGCGCGGGTCACTGTCGCGCGCGTCTCACGCGGGAAGATCACGCGATCGATGTAGCCGCGCTCGGCGGCCATGTACGGATTCGCGAGCTCGTCGGTGTACTCGTCGATCAGTTCCTTGCGCTTGGCAACCGGGTCGTCCGCGGCGCCGAGCTCCTTGCGGTACAGGACGTTGACGGCGCCCTGCGCGCCCATCACCGCGATCTCCGCCGTTGGCCACGCGACGTTGATATCGGCACCGAGGTGCTTGGAGCCCATGACGTCGTACGCGCCGCCGTAGGCCTTGCGGGTGATGACGGTGATCAGCGGGACGGTGGCCTCCGCGTACGCGTAGATGAGCTTCGCGCCGCGACGGATGATGCCCTCCCATTCCTGGTCGGTGCCAGGCAGGAATCCCGGTACGTCGACGAAGGTGAGCACCGGGATGTTGAACGCGTCGCAGGTACGCACGAACCGCGCGGCCTTCTCGGAGGCAGCGATATCGAGAGTGCCGGCGAACTGCATCGGCTGGTTCGCGACGATGCCGACGGGGTGACCCTCAACGCGACCGAATCCGCACAGGATGTTGGGCGCGAACAGGGACTGCGTCTCGAGGAACTCACCGTCATCGAGGATGTGCTCGATGACTCGGTGCATGTCGTACGGCTGGTTCGGCGAGTCCGGCATCAAGGTGTCGAGCTCGTAGTCCTCGTCGTTGAAGGCGAGGTCCGCCTCGATCGGGTACGTCGGCGGGTCCTCGAGGTTGTTGCTCGGCAGGTAGGACAGCAGTGCCTTGGTGTACTCGATCGCGTCTTCCTCGTCGGTCGCCATGTAGTGCGCGACGCCGGACTTGCTGTTGTGCGTGTGTGCGCCGCCGAGATCTTCGAACTCGACGTCCTCGCCGGTGACCGACTTGATGACCTCGGGACCGGTAATGAACATGTGCGAGGTCTTGTCGACCATGATCGTGAAGTCGGTGATCGCGGGGGAGTACACCGCGCCTCCGGCGCACGGGCCGAGGATGAGCGAGATCTGTGGGATGACGCCCGATGCCTGGACGTTCCTGCGGAAGATCTCGCCGTAGAGACCGAGCGCAACCACGCCCTCCTGGATGCGCGCGCCGCCCGAGTCATTCAGGCCGATCACCGGGCAGCCCAGACGCATAGCCATGTCCATGACCTTGACGATCTTCTCGCCGAACACCTCGCCGAGCGATCCGCCGAAGACCGTGAAGTCCTGCGCGAACACGCACACCGGCCGCCCGTCGATCGTCCCGTAGCCGGTGATGACGCCATCGCCGTACGGACGGTTCGCCTCGAGCCCGAACGCGTGGGAGCGGTGACGCGCCAGGCCGTCGAGCTGCTGGAAGGAGTCCTCGTCGAGCAGCAGTTCGATGCGCTCCATCGCCGTCTTCTTGCCCTTGGCGTGCTGCTTGTCGACGGCCTTGGTGCGACGCCCGACCGCCTCGGCCCTTCGTGCTTCGAGGTCCGCGGCCTTGCCTGCCGTGGTGCGTTTGTCGGGAGCATTCTCTTCGACGACTGCGGCGCTCATCTGTCCTCCATGCTCGACCTCGACGGGGACGAGCCCGTCAGTTGCTACGTCTGCGTACCTTAGTCGCGTGACCAATGCAGACGCGGCCCGAGCACCAGTCGATCCCGAGTACGTCTCGCGGCGCCTCGCAGACCGCGGCATCGAGTGGCCCATGCCCATCGTGGTCGAGTCGACGGGCTCGACGAACGCCGACCTGATGGCGCTCGCGCTTGGCGGCGCCCCCGAGGGCACGGTCATCGTCGCGGACGAGCAGACCGCGGGCCGGGGACGTCTTGGGCGATCGTGGATCAGCGCTCCGGGATCGGGACTGTGGGTGTCCGCCCTCGTCCGCATCCCCTCCGGCAGCGGCGTGGGGCCGGGTCTCCTCCCGCTGCTCGCGGGCGTCGCGGTTGTCGATGCCATCGGCGCGCACGGCGTCGAGGCGGTGCTCAAGTGGCCGAACGACGTGATCATCGACGATCCCCATCCAGCTCCGGGCCGAGCCGCACTGCGCAAGGTCGCCGGGATCCTGAGCGAGGCCGACGGGTCCGGCGGAGTGGTTATCGGCATGGGAGTCAATGTCAGCCAGTCAGCCGATGAGCTGCCCGTTCCGCAGGCTTCCTCGTTGATACTCGAAGGCGCTGCCGTGTCGCGATCGGACCTGCTCGTCGACATTCTCGTCGGACTCCACGCTGCACTCGCAGACCTTCGCGCGACCGGAGGGACCGAGTCGATGCGCAGGTACCGCGTGCTCTGCGCAACCGTCGGTCGCGACGTGACAGCAACGCTTCCGTCCGGCGGGGTCATCTCCGGGCACGCGGTCGGTATCGCTGACGACGGCCGACTGGCCATCCAGACGACCGCGAAAACCGAGTATGTCGCCGCCGGCGATGTCATCCATGCCACCATCTGACCCATGGCATACCCGCAGAGTCTCCTGGCCGATGGCGAGAAAATTCAGTTCGAGCTGCGCCCGCACTTCCGCGCGCTGTTCGTTCCGATAGTCGTCCTGCTGGCGATCGTGTTCATCGGCACGTTCCTGCTGGTCAAGTTCTGGGACACGTCCGTCGGCGACCTGCACATCATGCGCTGGGTGATCTTGTTCCTCTACGTGCTCATCTTGATCTGGTTCGTCCTCGTTCCGTTCCTGCGCTGGCTGACAACTCAGTACGTGTTCACGAACCGCCGGATCATCACCCGGCGAGGTGTCATCACCAAGCAGGGTCGTGACATGCCGCTGTCGAAGGTCAACAACGTCTCGTTCGACATCCCGGTGATGGGAAGGATCCTCAACTACGGAGCGCTGAAGATCGACTCGGCGAACACCGAGGGCGACCTGGTCATCATGGACGTTCCGAACGTCGAGGACATCCAGCGCGAGGTCTACCGCCTGCACGAGGAGGACGACGCGCGTCGTCGCTCCCGCTCCGAGGACCTCGGCGGGGACCCCGTGCCGCCCACAGACGGGACCTGACCAGCGCACTAGATTTCGGGGCGTGGATCGAAGCGGCGCATCGCGAGTCGGCATCGTCGGAGGCGGTCAGCTCGCGCGCATGAGCGCCGCACCCGCAACGGCACTCGGCATCAACCTCCGCGTGCTCGCAGCATCCGCCAGTGATCCGGCCGCGCAGGTGATCCACGACGTCGCCATCGGCGAGCACGACGACATCACTGCGCTGCGCGCTTTCGCGAGCGGCTGCGACGTCGTGACCTTCGACCACGAACACGTGCCACCGTCACACCTCGAGCAGCTGGAGGCCATGGGCGTCGCTGTGCGACCGGGCCCGTCGGCGCTGTTCCACGCGCAGGACAAGATCCACATGCGGCAGGCGCTCAGCGATATCGGCGTGCCGGGTCCTCGGTGGAGGGTCGTGACCGCAGAGGCGGACGTCGCCGAGTTCGGCGAGGTTGTGGGCTGGCCGCTGATTCTCAAGACGTCTCGGGGCGGCTATGACGGCCGGGGCGTGTGGTCCGTGGACTCGATTGCCGAAGCCATCGTCGTCCTGGCAACGCCGCTGGCACCCGGTGCGCAATGGCTGGCCGAGGAGCAGGTCGCCTTCGTGCAGGAACTGTCGGCACAGGTGGCCAGGTCCCCGCACGGCCAGGCGGTAGCGTATCCCGTGGTCCGGACGGTCCAGCGTGACGGAATCTGCGCGGAGGTCGTCGCGCCAGCCCCCGGCCTGCCCGCCGCCCGCGCGGTTGAGGCCCAGGAACTGGCCCTCCGCATTGCCGGCGCGCTCGGGGTGACCGGGATGCTGGCGGTCGAGATGTTCGACGACGGTTCGCGGCTGTACGTCAACGAACTGGCGATGCGCCCGCACAACTCGGGTCACTGGACCATCGAGGGTGCGGTCACGAGTCAGTTCGAGAACCACCTGCGTGCCGTGCTGGACCTTCCGCTGGGCTCGCCGACTCTGGTCGCTCCGTTCGCGGTCATGGTGAACATCCTCGGCGGCGACGTCGGCGATCTGCAGTCTGCGTACCGCCACGTGCTCGCGCGCGACCCCGGCATCAAGGTGCACCTGTATGGCAAGGAGGTCCGGCCGGGGCGCAAGGTCGGCCACGTCACCGTCATCGGCAGCGACTATGAGGAACTATTGGCACGAGGCCGGCATGCGGCGGACTACTTCGCGGGAGTGATCAATGAGTGACGCTGCTACAGCCCAGGTCGCGATCTGCATGGGCAGCGACTCCGACTGGCCGGTCATGCAGGCTGCGGCGCAGGCCCTGGAGGAGTTCGACATCCCGCACGTGAGTCTGGTCCTGTCCGCGCACCGGATGCCGTTGGAGATGGTCGAGTTCGGACGGACCGCGGTCGAGCGTGGCCTCAAGGTCATCATCGCCGGGGCCGGCGGTGCCGCGCACCTGCCGGGGATGCTCGCATCGCTCACGCCCCTGCCCGTCATCGGCGTGCCTGTGCCCGTGGGCACTCTGGACGGGATGGACTCCCTGCTGTCCATCGTGCAGATGCCGGCCGGCGTCCCCGTCGCCACCGTCGCCATCGGCAACGCGCGCAACGCGGGCCTGCTCGCCGTGCGCATGCTGGGCATCGCCGATCCCGACCTGGTCGAGTCGATGACGGCGTTCCAGGCCGAGCTCAACGCGCTGGCCAAGGCGAAGGGCCAGAACCTCAGTCGCTGACTGAGGCCCGGCTGATGGCCGAGATCACCGAGTGATGCACCTCGGGGTCCCAGGTCAGCGCCCGGTGATGAGGCAACCCGAAGGCGTGGGCGAAGAACAGGCTGTGCACGTCGTGGAAGGTCTGCGTCCGCGGCGCGGGCAGGACGGTGCGCGGGACGGCAGCGGCGAGGGCGCTGCTGAGCGTGACGAGCCCGTCGTGCGGCCACACATCCGGTGACCCTCCGGTACTGCGGAAGTGGTCGCCGCCGAGAAGCGTCACCGGGATGCCGTCGAGGACGCCCGCCTGCTGGCCGTTCCAGCCGCCGGGCTCGGTCAGGAATCTGCGCGTGACCTGGGTGCTTGCTCCGGGAGCCTCGGTGTCGACGCGCTTCTTGAACTCGACCATGATCGCGGCCGTGCTGGGATGCGCGCGGGCGGCGGCGAGGGAGATGTCGCCGTTGGAGTAGTCGGCAGGGAAGGATCCCTGCCACGGAGTGCCGATCGTCGTGAGCGAAGCGATGCGCAGCGCGGAACCCCTGCTGGCGAGCTCGCGGATCGCGGCCCGCGCGAACAGGCCGCCCATCGAATGGCCGACGAGGTCGACGGTCGCGGTCGAGAACTCGGACGACAGGTAGGTCAAGAAGGAGGCGAGGTTGCGTCCTGCGGTGTCGATCGGCCCGATCGAGTTGACCGTCAGGTTCGCGGGAAGCTGCTCCGGTGGATCACTGAAGCCGCCGTAGCCGGTGTCGAGGGTGACCGGACCAGCTCCGGCGTGGGCGGGCGATGTGTAGACGGCGAGGCCGGCCTCGAGCAGGGCGGATCTCAGCGCGGTGTCGGTGCTGCCCGCGGCCAGCCCGCTGCGGCAGGCTCGGTCAGGAGTCGTGAACGGACTGATCGCGTCGCCACCCGACACGATGACCACCGCGCGATCACCCGGCTGGTGCCTACCCGCCACGGTTCACATCGACAAGCGGGGGAGCTCGATGGCGGGGCACCGGTCCATGATCATGGTCAGGCCGGCATCGACGACCCGCTGCGCGGCATCGTCGTCTATAACGCCAAGCTGGAACCACACGAAGCGTGCGCCGGCCTCGATGGCCTGGTCGGCGAACTCGCCCGCTCGATCCGATCGCACGAACACGTCGACGACGTCGGGCGGACCCACGGCCGCGGCCGCCTCGGCGATGGTGGCGTAGCCCTGCTCGCCGTGCACGACCTCCGCGCGCGGATAGATCGGCACGATGCGCTTGCCGTTCTGCTGCAGGAACCGCGCGACGCCGAATGCGTCACGCTCGGGATTGTTGCCGAGACCGACAATGAACCAGGTCGTGGTGTCGCCCAGCGCAGCGCGGATCTCCTCGGGCCTGTTCATCGCACCATCCTCCTCATGCCGTCGGCCGGCCGAGGGCGCGGTAGGTCCACCCGGCGTCACGCCACGCCTGGGGGTCGAGGGCGTTTCGGCCGTCGATCACGTGCCGCTCGCCGGTCGCGCCATGGATGGTGCTGGGGTCGAGTTCGCGGTACTCGCGCCACTCGGTACCGAGCACGATCAGCTCCGCGCCCGACATCGCAGCGGCGAGGTCCTGCTCATACGTCAGGTGCGGGTACACGCGCTCGGCGTTGACTAACGCCTTCGGGTCGTGGACGACGACGTCGCCCCCCGCGTTTGCCATGGCGACGGCAACATCGAGCGACGGCGAGTCGCGCACGTCGTCGCTGTCGGGCTTGAAGGCGGCCCCGAGCACGGTGATTCGGCGATCGCGGAACGAGCCGCCGAGTGCGTCGAGGGCCAGGTCGACCGTGCTCGCGCGGCGGCGCAGGTTGATCTGGTCGACCTCCCGCAAGAACGCCACCGCGTCCTCGGCGCCGAGCTCGCCGGCCCGCGCCATGAACGCCCGGATGTCCTTGGGCAGGCAGCCGCCGCCGAAGCCAAGGCCCGCGGACAGGAAGCGACTTCCGATCCTGGGGTCATGGCCGATTGCCACTGCCAGCTGTGCGACGTCGGCGCCCGCTGCCTCGCACACCTCGGCCATGGCGTTGATGAACGAGATCTTCGTCGCGAGGAACGAGTTCGCCGCGACCTTGACCAGTTCGGCGGTCGGAAAGTCGGTGACCAGGAAGGGCACGCCCTCGTCAGTGATCGGCGCATAGACCTCGCGCAGGAGTTCCTCGGCGCGGGCCGAGTGGACCCCGACGACCAGGCGATCGGGGTGCATTGTGTCCTCTACCGCGAAGCCCTCGCGCAGGAACTCCGGGTTCCACGCCACCTCCACGCCATCGATGCCCGACAGGGCCAGTCGAGTCTCGATCTCCGCCGCGGTGCCGACGGGAACCGTCGACTTGCCGACGACGAGTGCGCCGGGGCGCAGGTGCCGCGTCAGCGACTCGATCGAGCCGAATACCTGCGAGACGTCGGCACGCTGCGCGCCCGGCGCCTGGGGTGTGCCCACGCAGATGAAGTGGATGTCCGCGAATGCCGCCACCTCCTCGAAGGAGGTCGTGAAGGTCAGGCGGCCGGACTCGATCGCCCGCACGAGGACCTCGTCGAGCCCTGGCTCGTAGAACGGCACGGTGCCCGAGCGGAGCACGTCGATCTTCTGCTGATCGATGTCCAGGCCGATGACCTCGTACCCGAGGTCGGCCATGCAGGCGGCATGGGTCACCCCCAAGTAGCCCGTACCGATCACTGACAGCCGTAAGGTGCGGCTTGGGGACGTCATCCCCGCAGGCTAGTTGATCGCGGCAGGCAGATCACCGGACGAGGGAGTTGACCGTGGCAGGGAATTCGGATTTCACCGACTTCACGCTGAGCGAGGAGCACGTGGCCCTTCGCGGCGCGGTCCGAGATCTCGTCATCGACAAGATTGCCCCCCGCGCCGCCGAGATCGACGAGACCAGCGAGTTCCCCTGGGACGTGTACGAGGCGCTGAGGGCCGCGCGCTTCCACGCGATCCACATCCCCGAGGAGTACGGCGGCGAGGGCGGAGACGCGATCGCCGCGTGCCTGGTGATCGAGGAGGTGGCCCGCGCGTGCGCGTCGAGCTCCCTGATCCCGTCGGTCAACAAGCTCGGCACCCTCCCGCTCATGGTCGGCGGCGACGAGACGCTGCTCAAGACGTACCTGCCGCAGGTCGCCAGCGGCGAGGCGATGTTCTCGTACGCGCTGAGCGAGCGCGAGGCCGGAAGCGACGCGGCGTCGATGAAGACACGTGCGGTCGAGGCTGACGGCGGCTGGCTCCTCAACGGCCAGAAGAGCTGGATCAGCAACGCGGGGATCTCGACCTACTACACGGTGATGGCGGTTACCGAGCCCGGCGCGCGTGCGAAGGGCATTTCCGCGTTTGTCGTGCATGCCGACGATGCGGGCTTCTCACTCGGTACTCCCGAGCGCAAGCTCGGCATCCACGGTTCGCCGACGCGGGAGATATTCTTCGAGAACTGCTGGATTCCCGCGGATCGCATCATCGGTGAGCCGGGGACGGGATTCCGGACTGCGATGGAGACCCTTGATCACACCCGGATCACCATCGGAGCCCAGGCGATCGGCATTGCCCAGGGCGCCCTCGATGTCGCCATCGCGTACGCCAAGGACCGCCAGCAGTTCGGCAAGTCCATCTCGTCGTTCCAGGGCATCCAGTTCATGGTCGCGGACATGGCGATGAAGCTCGAGGCCGCGCGCCAGCTCGTCTACGCCGCTGCCGCGAAGAGCGAGCGTGGTGATGCGGACCTGACGTTCTTCGGAGCGGCCGCCAAGTGCTTTGCGTCGGACGTGGCCATGGAGATCACGACCGACGCGGTCCAGGCCCTTGGCGGAGCGGGCTACACGAAGGACTGGCCCGTCGAGCGGTACATGCGCGACGCGAAGATCACCCAGATCTACGAGGGCACCAACCAGGTCCAGCGGATCGTCATGGCCAAGAAGCTCTTCGGCTGACAGGTCCTGCTCGCTCAGCGAATACAGTTCTGCACGTGACCGTGCCGCAGATCCCGGGAGTGCGCGTGCGCTCTCGTCGAGGCGGGTCGACGTGGCAGGTGAGCGCATCCGGCTCGTACGGCGTTCAGCAACTCGCTGCGTGCTCGGTCGGCGCAGCACGCATCTCGGCACTCGAGCTCACCATCGATACCTGGTCCCCTCCCGTTGACGGGTGGGTCGGCTCGCCAGGTATCGCTTGCATCACCGGCCTGTCATTCACGCGGACCGGCAAGGGCGTCGAGCTGCTCATCGCTACGGCTCTTCCCGTTGACGCGTCGGTGCTCGTGTCGGCCGCGCTTCGCCGGCTTCGACCGTTCCCGACCGGTGACGTCGGCCCCTTGCTCACCTTCGCCCCCGGCCTTACCGAGGCGGCGGCTGCACTTGCACCGCGGATTCGCGACGTGCTCACCGCGGAGGAGAAGCGCGATGCACATGTGCGTCGCTGCGATGTACTCGTCGTCGCCACTTCGGGCGACGTCCCCGAAATCGAACGTCAGTCCACGATCGTCGTCGGGAGCTCCGGATGGACGCGCGATGGCATCCCGTTCGACGTCGACATCGATCCCTCGGTTCAGCGTCCGGTCGGTCGTCGGTCGATCGGAGGATCGATCGCGAGCGCGTCTGTCGTCGGCGATCAGTTGTCGGTCCGCGGTCCGGACGTATCCGTCACTCTCACTGGCCGGGTGACCGCGTCGGACGGACGCGCGCTCCGGTCGACCCTGGCGATCCTGACCGACGACGTCATTCCGCCGCGCCTCTCGCGACAGTTGACCGCGTGCGGAGTGATCGTCGGGCCGACATCGATGGCGCTTCCTGATGTCGAGGACGCTCTGGCATGGCAGGCGCTGTCAGTTCATGAACGGCGGCATTCGTTGCGACAGTTCGGCCCGACGGCTGCACTCGATGCGTGGCCAACGGTCAGCGTCGTTCTCGTCACGAATCGCCCGGATCACCTGGAGCATGCGCTGCGGCAGCTCGCGGGCCTTCGTTATCCGCGACTTGAAGTCGTCGTCGGCGCGCATGGTGGGGCGGTGGACCCGGCTCGCGTCTGGGAGCTCGCGCAGGACGTCCCGCATGAGGTCCTCGTCGTGGCCATCGACGAAGGACGCACCCTCGGTGAGGCCCTGCAGGTGTGCAGCGATCGTGCGAACGGCACTCTCATCACGAAGATGGACGACGACGACTTCTACGGCCCCGAGCACATCTGGGACCTCGTGCTCGCCCGCGAGTACTCGGGCGCTCAGGTCGTCGGCAAGGCCCTCGACTGGATCCATCTGGAGTCGGAGAACGCGACCGTGTTCCGGCCGACCTATGCGGCCGAGCGCTACGCGGACTTCGTCGCGGGCGGGACCATCCTCATCTCCCGGGCCGACCTGCTGGCGGTAGGCGGGTGGCGGCCGGTTCCGAAGTCCGTGGACCGCGCGCTGCTTGATCGCGTGCTGGCGGCGGGCGGTCTCGTGTACCGCACGCACGGCCTTGGATACATCTACGTACGCCATTCGGCAGGTCACACCGCGTCGGTCAAGGACGAGCACTTCCTCACGAAGGTGTCGGCGCGGTACGAGGGACTGGTCAGCCACGAGGCGTTCGGCACCGAAGATCACCTGGCCGGACGGACGGGATCGTGAGTTCCCCGTGGCCCGCGGTGTCGGTCGTCATGCCGGTCGTGAATGAGGAACGGCACCTCCAGGACTCCGTCGACCGGCTTCTCCAGCAGGACTACGCGGGCGAGCTCGACATCGTCATCGCGGTCGGACCGTCGAAGGACCGCACGCATGCCGTCGCGCATGCGATCGCGACGGCGAACAGCCACGTGCACGTCGTCGACAACCCGACTGGAAAGACTCCCTCGGGTCTGAACGCGGCGATCGAGCACTCGTCCAGCGAGGTGATCGTCCGAGTCGACGGACACGCGATGGTGCCGTCCAACTACGTGCGCACCGGTGTCGAGACGCTGCGCGAGACCGGTGCGGACAACGTGGGCGGAATCATGGCCGCCGAGGGCACGACGGAGTTCGAACGTGCCGTCGCTCGGGCCATGACCTCGCGCTTCGGTGTCGGCGGTGCGGCATTCCACGTCGGTGGCGAGCCCGGTCCCGCGCTGACGGTCTACCTCGGGTGCTTCCAGCGGTCGGCGCTCGAGCGCGTAGGCGGGTATGACGAGACGATGGTTCGCGCGCAGGACTGGGAGATGAACCTGCGCATTCGCCAGTCCGGCGGTGTCGTCTGGTTCACGCCCGACATGCACGTCACATACCGACCGCGTCCGACGGTGCACGCGCTCGCTCGCCAGTACCACGATTACGGCCGCTGGCGACGAGAGGTGATGCGCCGTCACCCCGACACGGTCTCGCTGCGGTATCTCGCCGCTCCTGTTGCCGTCGTGGGCGTCACTGCGGGAGTCGTGCTCGCCGGAGTCGGCGCCATCACCCGCTCGCCGTGGCTGGTAGCGCTCGGCCTGGCCGCTCCGGTCGGATACGCGGCGCTTGATCTCGCGGCCACAGCGCAGAGCGCATTGACGACCCCGCGACTGAGTCTGCGCGAGGCAGCGCGACTGGCCGCGATCTATCCGACGATGCACGGCTCGTGGGGGCTCGGCTTCCTTCGCGGCAGGCCGCGGCGAGCGAGAGGCTGACGTCGTGGCACCGCTGTGGCGGCGGCGAGCTCGCCCGCTCACCTGGTCGGTAGTTGTATCCGCTCCCAAGGGCGAGGCGGGGGCGCAGTGGGGTGACACCTGGTTCGCCGCGGATCTGGTCGAGGCGCTGAACAGGGCGGGCCAGACGGCGCGCACGGTCTTTCGCGGGGGAGCGACGAGCGAGGCACGCGATGCCGACGACGTCGTGCTCGTCCTGCGTGGGTTGCGCCGAGTGGTCCCCCGGGCGGGGGACTCGACATGGATGCTGTGGGTCATCAGCCATCCCGAGCTCGTCGAGGCCGATGAGCCGGCACAGTACGCGGCGTGCTTCGCGGCGAGCGAGCACTGGCACCGCGCCACCTCCGGGGAGTTCGGCGTCGAGGTCACCCCGCTGCTTCAGGCGACGAATCCCGCACGGTTCACTCCCGAGGCGGGACGGCCGGATACCGGCGATGCGATCTTGTTCGTGGGCTCAACGCGTGGCCAGTTCCGGCCCGCCGTGCGGGACTCCCTTGCCGCCGGCTTCGACGTCTCCGTGTACGGGGTCGGGTGGGAGGAGTTCCTGCCCGCGGAGTCCATTGCCGGCGAGTTCGTCCCGAACGACGAGCTGCCCGCCGCCTACGCGTCTGCGGGCATCGTGCTGAACGACCACTGGCCTGACATGGCGGCAGAGGGCTTCTTGTCGAACCGTCTGTTCGATGCTGCCGCGTGTGCAAGTCGCGTGCTCTCGGACGACGCGGCCGGCCTGGCGGACGTCTTCGGCGGTTCGGTTCGCACGTACTCCGATGCGACTGACCTGACTCGGGCTCTCGGCGAGGGGCTGACCGGATTCCCGGATCGCGCGACTCGACTGGACCTCGCGCGGCGCATCGCTCGAGAGCACAGCTTCGATGCGCGGGCGCACCTGCTGATCGAGCGGGCTACTGCGCTACGGGCCGGGCGCTCACGATGACCGAGCAGTCGCCCGACGTCACAGTGGTCGTCATCTCATTCAACGACGCCGCGCGCCTGCCGCGGGCCGTCCGGTCGATCCAGCGACAGACGCTCCGGAACCTGGAGATCGTCGTGGTTGACGACGCCTCGACCGACGAAACCGAGGCAGTCGTTAACGCGATCGCACTGAAGGATCCGCGAGTTCGCTACGAGCGACTCGCCGAGAACTCCGGCGGGTGCAGCGCACCGCGCAATCGGGGGATCGAGGTCGCGAGAGCGCCGTGGATCATGTTCTGCGATTCCGATGACGAGTACGAGATGCACGCGTGCAAGAACCTCCTCCAGGCCGCCGAGCGACACGATGCGGAGGTCGTGTGCGGCACGGCCGAGCGCGTTGACGTGCGATCCGGTCGCACCAAGAGATGGCGCCCGGAGGTGCATGAGTCGCTCAGGGTCGCCGATGGCCTCGTCGAGTTTCCCGAGGTCCTGTACGACACCATCAGCGTCAACAAGATCTACCGCCGGCTTCTGCTCGTCGACAACGACATCGCGTTCCCGGTCGGACTGCTGTTCGAGGACCAGTTGTTCACCCTCCAGGTGTTCGCCTCAGCGCGACGCATCGCGACGATCCCGGAGACCGTGTACTTCTGGTACGTCGATCGCCTCAGTGATGAGCCATCGATCACGCAGCGTCGTCACGAGGCGACCAATGTCGAGAGCCGCATCGAGATCAATCGTCGAATCGACGCGTTCCTCTCCTCCGGACAGTTGGATGCGATCCAGCGGATCAAGGACCTGAAGTTCCTCCGCCACGACCTGTACCTCTATCTGTCCTCGATGCTCGAGATCGACGACGAGACAGCGCAGGTGCTCATCGATCGACTTGTTCCCTATGTATCGACGGTGAACCTCGCGCCCGCGTGGGACCTGCGGCCGGCGCTTCGAGTCGCGATCTACCACCTGCTCGTCAATGACCTCGCCGGCATCCGCTCGGCGATGCGTTTCGTCAAGTGGGCGTCAGTCGTCGAGATCCCGATCTCCGCCGCCGATGGTCGAGAGTTCTGGGGATGCGAGCATCTGGCCGACGGCAGTGATGTCGGCGGGATTCCCGCACGCGAGTGGCTTGATGTCACCGACCTGCACATCTCCCTGGTGCCCTATTCGCAGCGCCGATACCTGCATCGGCTCACATCGCTCGAGGCGATCGACGGAACAGTGACCGCGACCGGCACGACGACCGACTTCGACGGTTCCCTTGCCAGCGTCGACCTCGTCGAGCTGCGGTTCGTCATCAATGGCGATCGAGCCGTAGCCTCAGTCCCCGCTGCATGGACGCACGAGGACGGGCCCGTGTGGCGGTGGAAGGCCGAAGGCCGAATCACCGGTCACCTGGGCCGACGTCTCACCGCGCGCGATCAGGGAACCCTCGGCGTGGTGATGGGTGCAGGGGACCTGGAGAACCTGTCGATTTGCCGCTCGACCGAGGTAGACATGCCCCGGGTGCGAGTCCCGTACCGCGGTCGTACCGAGCCCCTCGGACCGGAGACCCTCGAGATGTACGCGTACGGGAACGGCGCAGTGGGCTGGCGCGCGGTTCGGACGTCACCGAAGCGCGCGCGACTGGCGAGGCTGAGATCGACCTGGTTCCGGATCCCCGGCACGCACCGGCTCGCCATCATTGGCGGGCTCCTTCGGCGCGACGTCTTCTTGACCGTGCTTCAACGGATCGGTGCATTGCTTCCCGCACGGAACCTGGCCGTGTTCGAGACCGACGGCGGCCGAACCGTAACGGACAACACGAGGGCGATCAGCGAGCAACTTCGGGCGGTGGACGCGGGACTTGCTCAAGCGTGGGTTCACCGCGGACGCCCCGAGCTGACTCCTGACTTCGCCGAGCCGGTGGAGCGGATGACCGTGCGTCATCACTGGCTGATGTCACGCGCTCGCTACTGGATCGACGACGGCACATCGCCGCTCACCGTACGCAAGCCCAAGCGCACGACCTCGGTGATCGTGGGCGGGGGAGTGCCGATCCACCGCACAGGCCTCGACGACCCGAGCGTGCTGGTGAGCAAGGCTGCGGTGCGCGATGTTCGCCGCCGCTCGCACCGGTCCGACCTGCTGGTGTCGGCCTCGCGCTACGCGTCCGATCACGAACGGCGATCCATGGCGTTCACCGGGGAGGTCGTCGAGGCAGGAATCGCGCGGCTGGACTCGGTGCTGGGCGAGGGCGACGGGCGATCGATCCAGGCTCGTCGTCGCGCGGCAGACCTGCCGACCGACCGTGCGATCGTGATCTATGCGCCGGCCTTCAGGCGGCGCGAGACCGAAGCGGTCGACCCGCTGCTCGACCTGGATCGCTGGGCCGCAGAGTTCGGCGATCGGGCCTACCTGCTCTTGCGACCGCCGCGTCAGCAGAGGTTCTCGGTGTCCACGCGCCTGCGTTTTGCGGTGCGATCGATCCCCGACGAGCTGGACGTCGCACCATTCTTGGTCATGGCCGACCTGCTCATCTCGGACTACTCGTCGATCATCGGCGATGCCGCGGTGCTCGACCTGCCGACGATCATGTTCCAGCCCGATCGGGAGGTGTACGTCAATCGCACGCGAGGGCTGTACGCCTCGAGCGGTTCCGCGGGCCCGAGTCACGTGACGATCGATGGACTCGTCGACGAGGTCGCCGACTGGATCACCGATCCCATGGCCTGGGACGAGCGGCATCGCACCGCACGTCGGGTGTTCGCCTCGGACCAGTGTGGACCGGCCGACGGCGGCTCGGCTGAACGAGCGGCCCGCGGAATCCTCCGGACGCGGACGGAGCCGACTCGATGACGAAGCCTCGGATCGTCCTGATTGCGAACAACATCGACGAGGTCGGCGGCGCGCAGCGAGTGGCCAATGTCGTGGCGGACCATCTGGCCCGGCGCGGCTATCCGGTTGACCTGGTCGGGATCGCTCCCTTCACGCCCCGCCATGACTACGGGATCGATCCGTCGGTTCGTCGCTCCAGCCTCATGAGTGTCGAATGGCCAGCTCCGCCGCCCGACGGCCGACTGTGGACTCGGCTGCGCCCGTCGATTCGCCGGCTGATCGCCACCCGGGCGGCGCTGCGTGCGCAGGCCATCGCCTCTCTCGACGTGCTGCTGCGTAGCGGACCGCCGGGCGTGATCGTGACGACGCAGTTGTGGGCGATGGAGCACCTGGCGGAGGTTCCGCACGCCGCCTGGGCGGTAGTCGGCCAGTACCACTCCTCGTACGAGGCGGCCGCGGCCGGCCGCGACCTGCAGCGAGCCCTCGACCTGTACGAGGACGTCGATCTCGTGACGATGCTGACTGCTGAGGACGCGAATGCGATGCGTCGTGCGGGTCTCAACAACGTTGACTGGCTGCCCAATCCGCTCGCCTTCTGGCCGGGCGTGCCGGTCGAGCCGTCGAGCACCGACGCGGGCGTTGTCACGTACCTCGGCCGACTTTCGCCGGAGAAGGGCGTCACGTTCCTTGTCGAGGCTTGGGGCCGCATCGCGGATCGCTTCCCGGGCTGGCGGCTTCGTCTCGTCGGCTCCGGCCCCGATGAGAAGGCGGTTCGACGTCAGGTCGCCGCGCTGCCAGCCGGGGCGGATCGGGCCGACATCATGGCGCCCGTCACGGACGCAGAGGCCGAACTGCGCGCCTGCGACGTGTTCGTCCTGCCGTCGCTGACCGAGGGGCTGCCTCTCGCGCTGGCAGAGGCGATGGCGCTGGGCCTGCCGTGCGTGGCCACTGACTGCTCAGCAGGCGTGCGCATGCTGAGCAGCGACGGTAACGCCGCGCGGATCGTGCCGCGTGGTGACGCCGCCGGACTGGCCGAGTCGATGAGCGAGCTCATGTCGTCAGCAGATGTGCGCACCAGGCTCGGGCGAGGGGCCCGAGACGCCGTCGCGCAGTATCGCGCCGACGTCGTCATAGACGAGTGGGAGCAGCTGATCTCTAGGGTGCTCAGATGACAGGCGTGGATCATGCCTGACGTGACCGCCTTGCGGCTGAGGAGCTTCGTCGAGTCCGATGAGGCGCAGGCCATGCTCGCGCAGGGGGAACTGGTGCGAGACGACTTCACCTTCCTGCTCGAGGACTACCGGCCGGATGAGCCGTGGTCGGATTACCTGGCCAGGCTCGAGCGCGTGTCGCGGGGCATCGACCTGGCCGAGGACCGCGTCCCGGCATCGTTCCTGGCGGCTGATGTCGACGGCGAGCTCGTCGGGCGCGTCTCGATCCGACACGAGCTCAACGACTTCCTAGCGATGTGGGGCGGGCACATCGGGTACGGAGTCAGGCCCGGCTTCAGGCGCCGCGGGTACGCCACGGAGATCCTGCGTCAGTCGCTGGTCATCGCACGCGGGGTCGGAGTGGCCAGTGCGCTCGTCGTGTGTGACGACGACAACGTCGGCTCGGCCACGGTCATCGAGGCCTGCGGGGGAACGTTCGACAAGGTCGTTCCCGGTCATGCCGGTGGCAAGCCGATGCGTCACTACTGGATCGACACTGACCTGTAGGCAGCGCAGTCCGCGGACAGCGGGACAGTTCGTCAATTCCTCCCCAGATCCCCTCGCGACTTGTCCGTTTGTCCCGACATCCGGGACAAACGATCAGATGGGGGGAGGATGCGGGGACAGGTCGTCGATTTGTCCCGGTCTGTTCAGGAGCGGCCCGCTCAGGCGCGGTTGGCAAGGCGCGGCGGGCGGCTAGAGGTGCGTGTTGGCTCTCTTGAGGTCTTCCTCGAAGTCGACCTCGACGGCGAACAGGTCGCGGATGTCGTAGGGCACGACACGCGCCGCGTCCTTCTCGACCATGAGCTCGATGCCGCGCTCGAAGTAGTCGCCGTCCGCGCAGTCGACCAGTCGCGTGATGAGCGTCGCCTTGTCGGCCGAGCTCACGTAGTTGATGCCCACGGACTCACCAAGCGCGTCCGTCACGGTCTTCGACAGGCGGTCGACGAATCCGTCCGCATCGACCGTGTACTTGACCTCCTCCTCGCCGACGACCGCGGTATTCACGCAGATGAACGACTGGTCGTCGTCGATGAGGGGCTTCACCCGCTCAAACACCGTCGGGTCGAAGACCACGTCGCCGTTCATCCACAGGACGCCGCCGGGAGTCGACTGGCGCAGTGCCTTGAGCAGGCTGCGATTGGTGTTGGTCTCGTAGAAGAGCTCGTTGTAGACGTACCCCACTCCGGGGAAGGCCTCCATGATGAGGTCCTTCTGGAAACCGACCACGACGCTGATGCGGATGTCATCGAAGCCGCTCGCGAGGTTGTCCATCTGCTGCTGCATGATCGTCCGGCCGTCGGCGAGCGGCGTGAGCGGCTTGGGCCACGGCTTGCCCAGACGCGTGCCCATGCCCGCCGCAAGGATGACTGCCTGGATGCTCATGCTCTCTCCTCGACTACTCGCAGGCGACTGAGGTCGCGCAGCGCCGCGTCATGAAGGTGGATTGCTGCCGTGAGCTCGCGCCAGAAGCGCTCCGTGCTCTGGCCCGGGGCCAGCGCGTCGAAGTAGAAGTCACGCAGCTCACGTCGCGTCTCTCGCATCGTGTCGATGGCTAGGATCGCCGCGAGGTCCTCAGGCAGCGTGGCGACCGAGGACTGGTCCACGACATGAGCGCCGGCAGCGACCGGTGCGTCATCGAGGAGGCGAGCCCGGTTCGTGCGGCGATCCGACAGCACGAGCGGCGCGTCCGGTCGCAGGTAGAGGTGGTCCAAGGACACGCTCGAGACGTCGGCGATCATCAGGTCAGTGCTGCGGATGACCGCGAGCATGTCGGCCTGGTCGAGCACGGCGTGCCCGCGCGCCGGATCGGCGGCGATGGCCTTGTCCATGAGCTTGAGGATCTGCTGGTTGCCGGCCACCATTCCCGCGTCGTCGGACATGGCGACCCGCGGATGCGGCTTGTAGATGACGCGCGCTGCCGGCTGCGCAAGAGCGGCGGCGATGATCTGCGGGCCGTATCGATCGACGGACGTGTAGTTGTTGGCGTCGTCCTCGCCTTCCCACGTGGGCGCGTAGGTGATGGTCGGGCCGCTGAACGGGGGAACTGCGGGAGGCACGTCGAGGTCGAGCTGCGGTCGTCCCACACGCACCAGGCGATTCGGGTCGAACCACGCGAGTGCTGCGGCGTGTCGGCGCACGGCGGCCTCGCCGGCGACGAACACCTGGTCGTAGGCCTTGGCCTGGTTGCTGACCATGCAGATCTTGTCGCTCTCGCCGTGATTCACGTGGATGTGAACGGCCTGCTGGAACGACAGCGACTGGAAGTTCGTCCACCCGTTGTTGACGTAGACCACTGCGTGGAAGTCGGCACGGTCGTACAAGGCCATAAGGATCTCGTACCGGGGCACGAGCAACACTTGCAAGGACGTGCGGTTGAGCAGTTCCTTGTAGGTCTCGACGTGGCGGACGACGACGATCGTGGTCGCGTCCTTGTTCGCCTCGAAGACCGGCAGCCATTGGGTCAGCTGGTAGAGCTTCGTCGGGGAGTCGGCGAAGTAGAGGGCGACGTCCGCGGACGGCACAGCGGACAGATCGAATCCCTCGGCCTCGACCTTGCCGAAGTCGCGCATTCGACGCGAAACACCCCGTGCTGCCCTCTTGGCGAAGGCCTTCACCGGCCCGTTGCCGCCACTGCCTGCTTTCGTCACCGTCTCCGCCTGCCGTGTTGGTCTCCGCGTGGCACCTGATCGGCCGGACACGGGTGTGACCTATCGTAACCAGCGTGCGTTCTCTCTGGGAGCACCGTCAGGTGCTCCGCATGCTGGTCCTTCGCGACCTGCAAAAGCAGTACACCAAATTCCGCCTTGGCTATTTCTGGACGCTGCTCGAGCCGCTCGGCATGTCGATCGTCCTGTGGTTCGTGTTCTCGGTGCTCCTGGGCGCGCGCGCCCTCGGCCTTCAGCCGTATCTGCTCTTCCTGTCCGTAGCGATCCTGCCGTGGTGGTGGTTCACCAAGGGCATCGCAGCGACCACGCGTGTCTTCCGGCGCACCGGCGGGCAGTTGCGCATCAGCCTGCTTCCCACCGAGCTGTGGGTGCTGCGAGTGATCCTCGTATCGATGATCGAGTTCTTGTTCTCGCTCCCGGTCATCATCATCGCGATGGCGGTGACCCGCACCTGGCCCGGTCCGCTGATCGTGCTGTTCCCCGTGGCGATCGTCCTGCAGTTCCTGCTGATGTACGGACTCGGACTGCTGATCTCCGCCGGCTCGGTCGTGATTCCCGATCTTGCGCGCATCGTGCGAATCGTCATGCGCGCGCTGTTCTACCTGTCTCCCGTGCTCTACTCGATCTCGAATATCCCCGAGCACGTGCAGCGTTTCGCAGCGTTGAACCCGCTAGTGGGAATCCTGGGGCTCTACCGCATCGGCTTCTGGCCCGAGGAGATCGAGTCGGCCGCTGGCTACCTCATCTCGATCGGCCTGTCGCTCGTCATCCTCGTGATCGGCATCATCGTGTTCCGACGGCTCGAGCCGCGAATCCTGAAGGAGGCGTGAGATGGCCAGACAACCACTGACGCCCGACCTCGGCGCGGCCCTCGTCTTCGATCACGCGGGCGTTCGCATGCCCAGGCGCCGCAGGCGAAAGGGCGACGGGCGTCGTCAACGACTGCGCAGGATCGCCGGCGAGGTGCGTCGTGACGAGGTCTGGAGGCTGCGAGATGCGAGCTTCTCGGTAGCCCCGGGCGAGTCGATCGCGATCGTCGGCGGCAAGGGGTCTGGTCGAGAGGCGCTCCTGCGCCTGGCCGCGGGAACTCTCATTCCCGACGAGGGCACTGTCCAGCGTAGTTGTGGCGTCGTGCCGATGATCGAGGTTGCGCGCTCGCTGCACCGTCGGTACACCGTGCGGCAGAACGTGTACCTCGTCGGCGGCCTCCTAGGGATGACCCCTGACGACGTCGGCAGCCAGCTGGACGACATCGTGAGGTTCTCAGGCGTCGAATCGATCCTGGACCGATACCTCGGAGCGGCGCCTCCGCTTGTTCGACAGCGCCTCGCCTGGGCGATCACGATGTCGACTGGCGCTCGAGCCTTCGCCATCGAGCAGACCCTCATCGTGGGAGACCGCGATTTCCGGCAGCAGTGCTGGACTCGCGTCGACAAGCTCCGGGAGGACGGCGTGACCTTCCTCGTCGCCTCCGACAGCGCGAAGCAGTTCCGGCGATTCTGTGATCGCGCGATCCTGCTGGACAAAGGCCACGTCGCCGCCATTACGTCGGTTCCCGATGCAATTTCCCAGCTGCGCGTTTCGCGTCGACGCGTCGACGAGCCTGATCCCTTCGGCGAGGATTCCTCGACCGAGGAGTAGATCGCTGCCCCCTAGGCTGTCTTCCATGTCTCTGCTGCCGGACGCGCCGGCCCTGCCGTCGAACGGCGTGCTGCTGCACATCGGCGTCCACAAGACCGGTACGACGGCGATTCAGGCGGCACTTGCCGACGCTCGGCCCGATCTGAAGAAGGCGGGCGTGACCTATCCCGGGAAGCTCCAGGCGCAGCATCGCGCCGCGCTCGCCGTCCTTCAGAGGCCCTGGGGCTGGAACGCACGCGGCGGCGCCGTCATGGACCGCTCCCACTTCGACAAGCTCGCTCGTCGCACGACCAGAAACGCCGGGCGCGTCGTTATCAGCAGCGAGTTCTTCTGCGAGGCTGACGAGGCGACCGCGCGGGAGGTTGCCCGCGACCTGGGCGGCGATCGGGTTCGCGTCGTTGTCACTCTCCGCAACCTCGGCAGGCTGCTGCCATCGTCCTGGCAGCAGTACCTCAAGTACGGGCTCACCACGCCTTACGAACGCTGGTTGCGAAACGTCTTTGACAATCCGGGGCAGTCGACCATGACTCCGACGTTCTGGAAGCGGCACGATCACGCTGCCGTGCTCACCCGGTGGTCTGAAGCGGTCGGCGCCGAGAACGTCACAGTGATCGTCCTCGAGGACGTCGAGCGGAGCGCCATGTTCCGGTCGTTTGCACAGATGCTGGGCGTGCCCGACGAGGTTCTCGTTTCCCGGATGGATCTCACGTCGAACCGGTCGATGACGGCGGCGGAAGCCGAGTTGCTCGTCCGACTGAACAAGAAGGTCAAGAAGGACCTGCAGTGGGATGAGTACGTGAAGTTCGTGCGCCGAGGCGTGGCACTCGGAATGGTTGAGGGCCGTGAGCCCGGACCCGACGAAGCGCGATTGCACACACCGGACTGGGCCTTGGATGCCGCTGCGGTTCAGGGTGCTCGCTTCGTCGAGGTCGCGCGCAGTCTGGGTGTAGTGGTCCTAGGCGACCTCGACGCTCTCGCAGAGCGGGTGGATTCCTCGCCGGCCGCGACGCCGGGAGCGGCAACCATCCTCCCCATCGATGCTGGTGTGCAGGCAGTGATGTCGATCATTGATGCTGCACGTGAGAACCCGACGTCGCGCGATCTCGCCGGTCAGCTGTGGCGACGCACGAAGGCGCAGAGCCGCGACAAGCTGCGACGCGGCGGCACGTCAGCATCGTGACGGATGTCATCCCGATCGGCCGTGCCGAGCCGGTCAGCGAACTCGCGCGTCTTGCCGCTCTGCTCGAAGGAGGCACTTCGGCGTCGGTCATCGTCGCTGACGACCTCGTCGTGTCGGCTTCTGCGCTCGCGCCGCTGACGGACGACCCGTTCGCGTCAACCACGCTGCTCGTGCGACCGGCGACAACGGATGCCGACGTCCGCGTGCGCCACCATGTGGTGACCAGCGTGGGTTCGCAGTTCCACGACGTCACCGCACCTGACCACAGGTCCGTCGGCGCACTCCTAATCTCGTCGTCGGACGCATCGAGCGCCGCTGCAGTGGTCCTCGAACTCAGGTCCGCGATCGACGACGGATCGATCCGCAGCGACGGCACGGACCTCGTCGAGCTGGTGGCCGTCGCCCTCGTGCGCGGGGGAGTCTCGGTGCGTGCGGTCGACATGGTCGACGTGCCGTGGTTCCGGGCGCCTGACGACATCGACGCCGCGCGTGCCGCGACCGCCGTCGTCGACGACGCCCGAATCGCGCAGCTCCAGGCAAACCGTGTCGACGACGGCTTCTACTCGACCTTTGTCGTGCGCAAGGCGTCGAAGCCCTTGACCCGGCTGGCGATGCGGATCGGGTGGAGCCCGAACGCGATCACGCTGCTGTCGTTCGCGATCGGGATCGCAGCAGCCGCGTCATTCGCGGTCGGCGATCGGTGGGCCCTCGTCTTGGGCGCCGTGCTGCTGCAGCTGAGCCTGATCGTCGACTGCGTCGACGGCGAGGTCGCGCGCGCCACCCGCAGATTCTCCGCGCTCGGTGCCTGGCTTGACGCGTCCACCGATCGGGTCAAGGAGTTCCTGGCGTACGGCGGCCTTGCCTACGGCGCCAGTCGGTCCGGCGTCGACATCTGGTGGCTGGCGATAGTGCTGGTCGTCCTCCAGGCCACGCGCCACATGTCCGACTACGACTTCTCGCGAATCCAGCGCATGCGCGAGGCGCACGTGCCGCCGCGCGACGTTCGCATGAGCGATGACGGAGCCGCAGGCAGCGCTGGCGGCTGGTCGGTCAGCGGTGCCATGGAGATGTCGACTCGGATGAACCGGCGCGATGCGGTGCGCTGGGCGAAGCGCGCCATCCACCTGCCCATCGGTGAGCGCTGGCTGATCATCAGCGTGTTCGCTGCGCTGCTCGGTCCGACGTGGGCGCTGGGCGTGCTGCTGGTAGGAGGCATCTGCGCGCTTGCCTACGTCACTGCGGGTCGCACTCTTCGCACGCTGACGTGGCGTGGCCCCTCACCCGAGGCGGGAGTCCAGCTGCTGTCCCGGCAGGGCGACTCGGGTCCGCTGCTCACCCTCGTCGGCCTCGTCGTCCCCGCTTCGGTGCGACTGCGCTGGTGGCGAAACCGCGCCGCCTGGTCTGTGCCCGCACTTCTTCGGCTGCTCGAGCTCGCTGTCGTGGCGTCGATCACGCTCGTGTGGTTCCAGACCGCGGCGGTGGTTGCCTTCTGGTGGATGGCGCTGGTCGCGTACCACCACTACGACACGCTCTATCGCGCGATGCAGGACAGGTCGTCTCCGCGCTGGCTAACCTGGGCGGGCCTGGGCTGGGAGGGGCGGACGGTGATCGTCATCGTGCTCGCCATCGTCGGCGCTTCGACGTTCCGTGCCGGGCTGACGTGGGGCGCGTGGATCATGGCTGCGCTGTTTGTCGTCGTGGCGTCCGTACAGTGGTTGTCCGTGCAGTCAAAGGCGAAGCGATGACGGACGCGGTCAGGCCCGCGCGGCCCACGATCGCGCAGATCCGTGAGGTCGGTCAGCCTCCGTCAGTGCGGGGGCGGCGGAACTCCGAGCACTGGGTCGCCGACGTCTACCTGCGCCGCATCTCCCCGTACCTGACGCGGGTCCTCCTGCGCACGCCCATCACGGCCAACGGAGTCACCTGGTTGATGGTGGCGTCGGGCATGGGCGCGGCATTCGCGCTGCTCATTCCCGGACTGCCCGGCGTCATTCTTGCCGTCCTGCTCGTGCAGTTGCAGATGCTCTGGGACTGCAGCGACGGAGAGGTCGCGCGGTGGCGTCAGATGTCCTCGCCGAAGGGCGTCTTCATCGACCGAGTCGGCCACTACACGACCGAGGGGCTGATCCCGATCGCGCTGGGACTTCGCGCCGCAGGGTTCCCCGATGCGGGTTGGATGGACACGCCGTGGCCGCTGATCGGCGCGCTGGTGTCGGTACTCGTTCTGTACAACAAGGCGCTCAACGACATGGTCCACGTGTCCCGCGCCTACAACAACATGCCGCGGCTGGAGGAGAAGGCCGACGTGGCTGCACCGCAGTCCTCCGGCCTGAGGCGACTGCGGTCGATGGTCCGCTTCTTCCCGTTCAATCGCGCGTACCACTCGGTCGAGCTCACGCTGCTCGCCTTGGTCGCGGGGATCGTCGACGTTGGACTCGGTGATCTCACCGCGACGCGGTTCCTCGTCGCGTTCCTCGCGATCTTCGGCGTCGTCACGGTGATCGGCCACCTCGTGGCGATCTTGTCGTCGAGCCGCCTGAAATGACCGGGCAGCCGGGCTTCGGCGTCGTTGTCCTGACCATGGGCAGGCGACCGGAGGACCTCGACCGGGCGATTCGATCAGTCCTCGACCAGGAGGGCGTCGACCTGGACATCGTTGTCGTCGGCAACGGATGGGATCCCGTGGGACTGCCCGAGGGTGTCGCGGCACTCGGACTCCCGCAGAACGTCGGGATCCCCGCGGGACGCAACGCCGGAGTCCCGCTGGTCCGCGGCGACCTGCTGTTCTTCCTCGACGACGACGCGTGGCTGCCGGACCGGACATTCCTGCGCACCCTTGCCGAGCGGTTCGCCGCCGACCCCCGCCTGGGCCTGGTCCAGCCGCGCCCTGTCGATCCGACCGGCGTCGCCGGGCCGGCCCGCTGGGTGCCCCGGCTGCGCGTCGGCGATCCGTCCGAGCCGAGTCCTGCGACGTCACTGTGGGAGGGCGCGACCGCGATGCGTCGAAGCGTCTACGACGACGTCGACGGCTGGGCCGACGAGTTCTTCTACGCGCACGAGGGCATCGATCTGGTCTGGCGCGTGTGGAACGCGGGTTACGTGCCGTGGTACGCGGGCGACCTGGTCGTCCACCATCCGGTCATCAATCCGCTGCGGCACGAGGAGTTCTACCGGCTCAATGCCCGCAATCGCGTCTGGCTGGCGAGGCGAAATCTGCCCGTTGTGCTCGAGCCGCTGTACGTCGGCTCATGGGTGGGGATGACGCTGCTGCGCGTCCACGACCGCAAGGCTCTTTCGGCATGGTTCGCCGGGCTGCGCGAGGGGATGACGGAGCGGCCGATTGGCCGACGGCGCATGCGCTGGAGCACGGTGTGGGCGATGACGAAGGCCGGTCGCCCGCCCGTCATCTGACTCGGCGAGAACCCCGTTGAGTGGCCAGTTGTGGGGGTTCCGGCTTCGCCGTGAACCCCCACAACTGGCCACTCAACCCGAGGATCACGTTCGGGAGGCGAGGGCGGACCGGACCATCTCCACCATCAGCCAGGGCCGTCGGAGGTCAGCGGCCGTAAGCGTGATGACTCGCCAACCGGCTGCCTGCAGCAGATTGCGCCGCGCCGCGTCTGACCTGCGCCGCGAATCCTCCAGGTGAACCACGCCGTCGTACTCAACAATGAGCCGGGCGCGAGGCCATGCGAGGTCGGCGCGTGCGAGCCATTCGCCATTTTCGATGACGTTGAAGTTGCATTCCGGCCTCGGGATGCCGTCCAGAACCAAGTGCGCTCGCGTGATCGATTCCCCAGGGGACTCGGCTCGCTCATCGAGCACAGGCAGCGCTCGGCGCGCATTGACCACGCCGCGTCTACGGCGTGCCCAGCCAATGATCGCGAGGAGTTCGTTCTGCGTTGCCAAGTCGCGTCGCAAGATGGCGTCGCCCATGGCGATGAGGTGCGGGAGCGGAATCAGCTCGGCGCAGTCCAGCCATGTTCGCGCTGGCGACGTCAAACGCACCCCCTCTGATTCGGTGACGTGGTCGGGCAAGACGCGAAGTCGTCGGCCGTGAACGTCACCGCGGCGTGGTCGGTTTCGTCCCTCAGGCACGGATACCGAGATGGGTATCGCATCGGACTCGAGACCGATCCATGGCGGCAGTGGCAATGCCCAGGCTTGCGCGGCCGAGAAGTCGGTGAGCAGCGCGCCTTGCCCGCTACCGAGGATCGCAGCATTGCGGCGCGATCCATCGAGATCTGGCGTGCTACTGGTGAATCGGACACCGCGCGCGGGCGCGATGAACCTCTGCGTTCGAGTCTGCTCGCGGGTGAGGTCCGCCGTGCCGGCGGCGCTCACGAGGAATGCCTGGGTTGGCGTCGACTCCATCCGAGAAGTAACTCCCCGAGTGGGACCAAGTCGGATGGAGTCCGCGCTCGCGGAGGATGCCAGCCGTTCGTCACGCAGGGTGTGGAGAACGCCCAGCCAAGAGTTGAGTGGCCAGTCGTGGGGGTTCCGGCGTAGCCGGGAACCCCCACGACTGGCCACTCAACGATGAAGCGGAGGGAGCTATGCGGCGCAGAGAACCTCGTCGCCGGTGTTCACGTTGGCGGTGTAGTCCTGGGTGATCGCGCTGATCTTCACCGGCAGCACGCCGGCCCAGTCGGAGCCAACGATCAGGTTCATCGTCGATCCCTGCTTCTTGACCTTGTCCGTGACCGTCGCGCTCGACGCGTAGATCAGCGTCTTCGCGGACACGTCCCAGTCCGGGTCGTACTCGACTGTGGTCGCGGTGTAGTTGGCGTTGTCGGCATTGCCGACCTCCTGGACGTTGTAGCCGGCCTTGCGCAGCTCCTTGGCAACTTCCTTCGCCTTGCCCGCGACCGCGGTGCCGTTCAGGACGTTGACGCGAATGTTCTCCGGCTTCGTCTTGAGCAGGGGCTGGATCGCGTCGCCGTCGGCGTTCTTGCCCTTCGGCGGCCACGAAGTGTCATTGGCGAGCGCCTCCCAGATCGACGCGGCCTTCTTCGTGTTGACGCTGACGGTCGCCCCATCGCCGTTCGGCGTCCACGGCAGCGTCACGAAGGTGACATTCGACGGCTTGAGGTCCTTCAGGCTGACGGCAAGGTCCTTGAGGTTGTTGATGTCGGCAAGCTGGGTGTCGGCGGTCAGCGACTTGGTCGCCGCGTCGAGCACGCCGAGCAGCGACGCCGGATTGAGCAGCGTGCCGCTGGAGAGCACCTTGCGCATGAGCGAGGAGATGAAGGCCTGCTGGCGACGGATGCGTGAGGTGTCCGAGCCGTCTCCGATGCCGTGCCGCACGCGGACGAAGGCGAGCGCCTCGTCGCCCATGACCAGGTGCTTGCCCTTGTCGAGCTTGAGGCCGCTCAGCGGGTCGTCGACCGCGGCGGCGAGGCAGATGTCGACGCCGCCGATCGCGTCGACGATGCGCTTGAACCCGCCGAAGTCGACCAGCATGAAGTTCTTGATATCGAGTCCGGACATCTCGTTGATGGCCTTGACGGTGCAGCCCGGGCCGCCGATCTCGATCGCCTGGTTGAAGCGACCGCTGTAGCCGCCGACCTTCTTGCCGTCCTTCTTGCAGGTCGGCAGGTCGATGATCGTGTCGCGGGGGATGCTCACGCCGATGGCCGACTGACGGTCACCGGCGATATGCAGGACGATCACGGTGTCGGAGCGCTGGGTGGAGCCGAACTGGTCGACGCTGCCGAAGCCGCCGTTCCCCTTGCCCGCGCGGGTGTCGCTGCCCATGAGCACGATGTTGAGGGGCTCGTAGGTGCCCGTCTCCTCGTTGACTGCGTCGATGGGCACATCCGCGATCTCGCCGAGCTGCTCGCTCACGTCGACCGCGGTGATATTGCCCTGCAGCTGGTTCATGACCACGCTGACGCCAGCGCCGACCACGGTCATGAGAAGCACCATCGTGGAGAACACGGCGAGGACCACGCGCGAGATGCGCCTTGTCGCGGAGGACGGCACTCGGGGTCCTTTCGTGCGGGCTGGTCGGATGGGCGCAGTGCCCTGCCATGGTAAGCGGGGACGCCTTCGTATCGACGCATCCGGCCCCGGCGCGGTTCCGAAGTCGTGAGCACGGGGCGAGGAGCCTGTGACGAATGTGACACACGGGGCCCGTGGTGAGTGGAGATCGGCCTCGTGTGTGGCACCGTGGTACCTGACCACCGCCCTTCCCCCGGCCGTCGCCTCGTCAGGAGTCCGCTCGTGATCGTCCGTCGCTCCGTGGTGGCCCTCGTCGTGGCCGGCCTCATGACGGTGCCCGCCACAGCCTCCGCCGACACCATTCCGGGCATTCCGGACTCGTTCCCGGTCGTGGGTGCCGGGTTCGGCCATGCGGTGGGGATGTCGCAGTGGGGCGCCTACGGGATGGCCAAGGCCGGGTTCGACGTCGGCAGCATCGTCACCCACTACTACTCGGGCACCACCGTCTCGTCCGTGCAGGACGACATGGACGCCCGGATCAACCTGCTCTACCACGCCAAGTCAGCGAAGATGCGAACCGAAGTCCTCGATCCGGCGGGCGGTGCCATCGAGGTCACTGTCGGCGCGACGGTCGTGGGCGGGGGAGTGTCCGACGAGTTCCGCTTCGCGGTCAACGGCCCTGCAGTATCCGTGCAGAAGGTCAGCGCGGGAGTCGTCACGGAGGTTGGCACCGCGCCGACCGTGACCGTGCGCTGGGCTGGAACGCGGACACCCGGCTCGGCCGTGGGCGGCCCGACCCTGCTGAACGTTGTCGGGCCGAGTTCATCGCTGGACTCCTCCGGCCACCGGTACCGATTCGGCTACGTCGAAGTGATCCCCGTGTCGACGTCGAGCGGGATCAGGCTCAACGTCGTCAACTCCGTGCGCGTCCACGACGAGTACCTGTACGGCATCTCCGAGGTGTCGAGCTCGTGGCCAGCCGCGGCGCTGCAGGCCCAGGTCCTCGCCGCGCGGACCTACGCGCTGAGCAAGGTCACGCGAGGGGTTCGGCAGGTCTGCTCGTGCAACATGGACGACGGCGGCGGCCCGTACTACGACCAGACCTTCACGGGGTGGATCAAGGCGAGCTCGGCAAAGGGAAACCTGTGGGTCGATGCTGTCAACGCGACGGCGACCGCTCCTAACACCGGCCTGGCGATCTTGTACAACGGCCAGCCGATCAGTGCTTTCTACAGCGCATCGAGCGGAGGCGCGACGCAGTCGGTCAAGGATGTCTGGGGCGGCAGTCTCCCGTACGCCGTCAGCGTGCCCGACCCGTGGGCGCTCAACGATGACAACCCCGACAAGGACTGGACTGTCAACGCCTCGCAGGCGCAGATGGCGAAAGCATTCGGGCTCGCCGCCGTGGCCAAGGTCGAGGTGACCGAGCGCTATGTATCGGGCGCAGCCAAGACCGTCACGGCCACCGCACCTGACGGAACCGTCGTGAACCGCTCAGGCGGACAGTTCCAGGGATCGCTGCGACTGAAGTCGGCGTTCATCAACTCCATCTCCGGCAACGTCGGGGCCGCGCTGCCCGCGCCGGCACCCGTGCCCGCTCCGGCGCCAGTGCCGGCCGCAACGCCGGCGCCCGCCCCCGTGCCCGCAGCAACCGTCATGCAGCGCCGCGTCTCCCTGCTGTCCCCCGCCGCGATCACGACCAAGCACGGCAAGCGCTACAAGGTGGTGGGCATCGTGCGCCCCGCGAAGGGCGGCCTGAAGACATGGCGCCAGGTTCTCGTCGACGGCGTGTGGACGACGACGGAGAAGACGCGGACGAACGCGAAGGGTCGCTACAAGTTCGTCGTCAGGAAGACGGGCAAGGCAGGAACCAAAACGTTCCGCGTGCTGATCGTGAAGAAGAAGACGGTGGTCGGCGTGAGCGCCGAGTTCACCGTGACGGTCCTGCCGAAGCGGTAATCCGCTCGCTCGCGAGAAACTCGCCGGACGCGGTGCCCCCAGCCGCGAGTACGACGGCGGCTTCGGCAACCAGTGGCACGGCCAGCGCGCCGAGCCAGGCGTCGACTCCATCAAGCTCCTCACCGACCAGCAATGTGCCACCCGGCGCCAGGCCCCAGTCCGCGGCCAGCTCCGCGGCCCGCGCGAACGCCTCGGCCTGCGTGAGGACGGTGCCGTCGATCTCCAACGCTGCGTAGTCCTCCCGCGGTGGGTCGAACAGGTACGCGTCGGGCTGCTGGCGAACGGCGATCGTCACGTCGACGGCGCCACCGGGCAGCGGTTGTGTCAAGGGCAGGCCGAACGGGTGCATCGAGACGACGGCGACCTCGCGCCCTCCGCCCACCAGTCCGGGTGCGAGCGCGGCGTTGGCGATGATGAGATCTGCGTCCTTCGCGCCAGGCACGACGATGCAACCGGCGACCCACGCACCGGCGCACCAGGCCGCGCGCTGCCAGTGCGTGGGGAGGTTCATGCCGATGGACGCGCCCGGCTCCAGCCCGAACTCGTCGCGCAGTGCGTTCGCGATCTTCGCGGCGGCGTTCTCGAGGCTGACGGCCGAGAGCTCGGTCCGCTCCTTGCTTGCCAGGTTGACGAACGTGACCACGGGAGCGCCACCAGATGCGCGCTTGCGCTTCTGCAGCAGCGTCCACGCGTCGGTCACGTGGGCACGGTAGCCGTCCGGGCCGGTTGCGGGTGTGGCACCCTTGCGCCGTGACCGAAGCCGTGCTCCTCGTGGGAGGCCAAGGCACCCGCCTTCGCCCGCTCACCGTCAACACTCCCAAGCCGATGCTGCCCGTGGCCGGCGTGCCCTTCACGGTGCACCAGATCATGCGGGCGCGTGACGCCGGCGTGACGCGGATCGTGCTCGCGACGTCGTACCGTGCCGACGTGTTCCGCGCGTTCATGGACACCGCGGACCTGGGCATCGAGGTCGTCATCGCGACGGAGGACGAGCCACTCGGCACGGGCGGCGCGATTCGTCACGCGCTTCCGTACCTGGACAGCGGACCCGACGAGGCGGTGCTCGTCTTCAACGGCGACGTGCTCACCGGACTCGACATCCGCGGGCTGGTCGATCATCACGAGGCCTCGGGCAGCGATGTCACGCTCTACCTGACGCCGGTCGAGGATCCGCGCGCCTACGGTCTCGTGCCGACAGATGCCGACGGTTGCGTCACGGCATTCCTGGAGAAGCCGACGTCCGACGAGCAGATCGTCACGCACAACATCAACGCCGGCTGCTACGTGTTCAAGCGCAGCCTGATCGACTCGATTCCGTCGGGCCTGCCTGTGTCCGTCGAGCGCGAGACGTTCCCGCAGCTACTGCAGAGCGGCGCGCTCGTGACCGGTGTCGTCGACAAGGGCTACTGGCTCGACCTCGGCACCCCGCTGGCATTCGTGCAGGGCTCGTGCGACCTCGTCCTCGGTGCGGCACCGTCGCCGGCTGTGCCGCGCACAGGCAACGCGCTGGTGCTCGATGGGGCGACGGTCGCTCTCGACGCGCAACTGCGTGGCGGGTCGGTCATCGGACGCGACAGCGTCGTCGGCTCTGGTGCGATTGTCTCGGGAACCGTCGTGTTCGACGGTGCGCTCATCCATGACGACGCGCACGTCGTGAACAGCATCATCGGCGCCGGCGCGGTGATCGGCGCTGGCACCGTCCTGCATGGGGCGGTCATCGGCGACGGCGCGAACATCGGCGCGGGGAACGAGTTGCTGACCGGAGTGCGCGTCTGGCCGGGCGCAACTATCGCCGATGGCAGTGTCCGGTTCTCGTCCGACGGCTGACAGCTCGTCGGCCGTCGCATCGCGCGAGTGGTTCGCGCCGTACCGCATTGACCTCGCGGCGGTGCTCGGCCCGTTCCAGCACGGCCGCTTCGATCCGACCGTCCTGACCGATGGGTCCGGAGGTCTCTGGCGAACGACGCTCACGCCCGACGGACCGTCGACGATGCACCTCGCGGTCACGCCGGGGGGTACGGATGCGCTCGTGCGCGCGAGCGCGTGGGGACCGGGCGCGCTGTGGGCCCTTGACCGGATGCCGGCCCTCCTTGGCGCGGACGATGATCCCCGCGGCTTTCCCGAGGACCTGCTTCCCGAGCGACTGCGCACTCGCTGGGGGCTCCTCAGCAGGCGATGGCGAGTGCCCAGGAGCGAACGCGTGCTCGAGTCAGTGGTGTCGGCAGTGCTGGAGCAGAAGGTCACCGGCGTCGAGTCACGGCGCAACTGGTCGTCGCTCGTGGGTGCCATCGGCGAGGTTGCGCCGGGCCCGACCCCTAGGCCGATGCGGGTGTTCCCAGGTCCCGCGGAGATCGCCCTGGTGCCGTCGTGGCAATGGCACGCGTGGGGGGTGCAGCCGGCGCAGTCGGCGACGATCATGCGCGCGGTGGCCGTTGCCGGACGGCTCGAGGAGTGCAGTTCGCTTCCGCTTCCCGCTGCGCGTCGGCGGGTGCGGGCCGTCGACGGGTGCGGGCCGTGGACCGTTGCCGAAGTTGCCCATCGAGCGCTGGGCGACGCGGACGCGGTCTCGTTCGGTGACTTCCACCTCGCCGGCCAGGTGGTCTACGCATTCACCGGGGCGATCGACGGGACGGACGAGCAGATGGCCCGGATTCTCGAGCCCTTTGCCGGACACCGATATCGGGTGCAACGCCTGATCGAGACGGCCCGCATCACCAAGCCCGCCCGCGGCCCGCGCGCGACGATCACCGATCACCGCGGCCGCTAGCCACCGATCCGTTTGTCCCGGATCCCGGGACAGGTTGTCGATTTGCGTGCATGAACGCCCGGATTTGCCTGTTTGTCCCGGGATCCGGGACAAACAGGATGGGGGTTAGCGGAAGGTGAGGAAGTCGCTGGCGCTGCGCGGCGGACGATCCGACGGCGATGCAGCGGGCCGGCCGACGGCGACCGCGCCGAGCGGCTGCCAGGACTCGGGCAGGTCAAGCACCTCGCGTACTGTCGCGGCGCTGAACAAGGTGGACGAGATCCACGCCGAACCCCAGCCGTCCGCGGCGAGCGCCACCATGAGGTTCTGCACCGCTGCTCCGCCGGCGACGATGAACATGTCACGCTCGGATGCATTGCGCCGGTCGTCCGGGTACGTGTGCGCCGAGCCGTCGAGGTCGACGAACGGAAGCACAACCGCCGGCGCGACCCGCAGCAGGTCACCGCGCCGCACGCGGCGGGCGATCACCTCGTCATCGAAGCGATCGATCGTCGACAGGTCCGTGATCCAAGCGTCCTTCATGGCGTCGAGCAGCGCTGCTCGCACCGCGGGCTCCTGCAGCACGACGAACCGCCACGGAGTCGAGTGGTGCGGCGCCGGTGCGGAGATGGCAGCAGACACCGCGGACTCGATCGCCGCCCGCGGCACGGCCTCGTCGGTGAACGCGCGCACGGTGCGGCGGTTGAACGGGGCCATTCGGTGGCCCTCGGCGATGGCCTCCTCGGTACCGAGCGTGAACAGGTCGTCCTCGAGCGGACGGATGACCGCCCCTGCGCCCGGCCCGTCCTCGTCGGTGACGTAGCGATCCAGACCGCGGACGAGAGCGACCGGCACGCCGTCGACCTTGCCCTTGACCAGGTCGGCCGCCGAGGCGACCTCGTCGGCCACGGCCACCACGGTCATCTCCAGCGTCCGGCCGAACTCGTCAACCCGTCCGGTGTAGTCGTCGAGCGGGACTAGTCCGGCGCACCCGATCGACGCATCGGCGACGCCCATGCGCCACGGGCGACCGAGGGTGTCCGTGACAAGCACGGCAATGCGCGTGCCCGTCGCGGAGGCAAGCCAAGCGCGCAGGTCGCGGGCGGATGCATCTGGATCCTCGGGCAGCAGGACGACGCTGCCCGCGTCGATGTTGCTCGCGTCGATGCCGGCAGCGGCGAGGACGAGCCCGTGGTGGGTCTGCACGATTCGGGTGGTGCCACGAGCGTGGTGCTTGGTCGCCACGACCCGCGCGGTCTCGGACTCGATCGCGTCGTCGCGGGAGTCCGCGATCACGATTCGGCCCTCGGCCTTCGCGACGATCTTGCTCGTGACGACGACAACGTCGCCATCGCGCAGACCGGCGGACCCGTCGGGCCACGTCGTCGACGCAATAGCCGTCAGCAGGATTGCTGCGAGGTCGTCTCCGGCGTGAATGCGCCCGATGCCCTCGACGCCGATCGCGATCAGCGGCTCAGCGCTCATCGCGACGCTCGGATCCGATCCGCCGCCTCCAGGCAGCGCGCGGCCATGCTTGCGGTCGCGTCGACATCGGTCATCATCGCGGGGACGGCCACGCAGTCGATCCCGAGCGCGGTGACCGTGCCGACGATGTCGGCGTCCGTCTCGTCGACGAGCCACGCGTCGATGAGCCCGCCGGTGCGGCGCGCACCGTAGTGAGCGGCAACGGCGTCGGCGGTCGTGTCGACGCCGATCGCGACGAGGCACGCGTCGGCCATGCCGCGAACTGGCGCACCGCCGACGATGGGGGAGACGCCGACGACGGGCGCAGGTGTCGTGCGGACGGCGTCCGCGATCCCGGGGACCTGGAGGATCGTCCCGATGGAGACAACCGGATTGCTCGGCGGGAGGATCACGAGGTCTGCGGTCATGATCGCCTCGATCACGTCGGGACCGGGCTTGGCGCTGTCGATGCCGACGAGGACGAAGCCGTGGGCGGGCACCGCCGCGCGCAGCTTGATCCACCACTCCTGGAAGTGAATCGCGGTGCGCAGCGGTGTGCCGTCTTCGCCCGTGGCGCCGGACTGGTCGTCGATGATCACGTGCGTCTCGGCTCGCTCATTCGACATCGGCAGCAGGCGCACTCCCGGCTTCCAGTGCGCGCAGAGTGCCGCCGTCACCTCGGTGAGCGAGTAGCCGGCCGACAACGACTGCGTGCGGACGAGGTGAGTGGCGATGTCCTTGTCGCCCAGTCCGAACCAGGAAGGCTCGACGCCGTAACCGGCGAGCTCGTCCTTGACGACGAACGTCTCGCCCTCGCGTCCCCAGCCGCGCTCCTCGCTGATGCCGCCGCCGAGGGTGTACATGACGGTGTCGAGGTCCGGGCACACGCGCAGGCCGTGGACCCAGATGTCGTCGCCGGTGTTGCCGATGACCGTGACCTCGGAGCCGGGGTGCTCGCGATCGAGCAGCGCCAGCAGCCCACGCAGGAATCGCGACCCGCCGATGCCGCCCGCCAGGACTGTGATGCGCATCGGGTCATCCTGTCAGAGGCGAAGGAGGGCGCCGCGCGGCGATGACCGGCGCGGTCATGCCCGGGATTTCGTCGTCGGTTGCGCAGAATGACGGTATGACCGACGGCCGCACGTCCGACGACACGGCGGAGATCCCGGTTGTCGTGACGACTGCCGACCCTGTCGTCGCGGTCGGGCCGCAGGCCTCGGCCATCGCCTCGCACAAGGCCCCGCGCAAGCGTCGACGCTGGCCCTGGATCACTCTCGCGTCAGTCGTCGCCGCTCTCGCGATCATTGCTCTGGCCGGGCTCTGGTACGTCAGCGGCCTGATCGGCGCGGGCGCGCGGGTGGCGCAGCCGGATGAGGGCTTCCCGATGCTCATCACCGCAGCGCAGGGCACGAGCATCACGTATTCAGGCCCGACCGGCGGGGTCACGGACCAGGGGCTGATGGGCATCGCGACGGTCGAGGGCGGGTACATCCAGACCGACAGTCCGTCGGCCTCCGGCGGGCTGACGACGCGCATGGTGACCGCCCAGATCCTGCCGCCGATCCCAGCCGCCGGTCAGGCGGCGGTCCTCGACGGCTGGTTCTTCCCGCGCAATCCCCGGGTCGGTCTTGGCCTGGACTACGACGAGATCGCGTACGACAGCCCGGTCGGACCCGTGCCCGCCTGGTTCATCCCGGGATCAGACGACACCTGGGTGATCTTCACCCACGGACGCGGGGCGTCGCCCGCGGAGGGCCTGCGGATCGCGAACACCGTCAGTGGCCTCGGCTATCCGATGCTGCTCATCAAGTACCGCGACGACGCCAACGCGCCCCAGCAGGACGGCCTGGGCAACTTCGGCGCGGACGAGTGGCCCGACCTGGAGGCCGCGGTCCAGTACGCACTCGACAACGGCGCCCGCCAGGTCGTGCTCGCCGGCGCGAGCATGGGCGGCTCGGTCACTCTGGCCTTCCTGGAGAACTCTGCGCTGGCCGACCGAGTCGTGGGGACCTTCCTCGACTCGCCGATCGCCGACTTCGCCCAGGTAATCCAGGCGGAGGCCGACGAGATGGGGCTGCCGTCGTTCGTCGCCTCGGCGGCGATGCGGGTGGCGTCATGGCGTTACGGGTTCGACTACTCGGCGACGGACTATACGTCGCGACCTGACGCCTTCACCGCCCCGATGCTCGTCGTGCAAGGCACAGGCGACCAGACGGTCGTGCCCGCGGTCAGCGAGGACTTCGCGGCGGCTACCGGAGCCCGCCTGGAGCTGTTCGAGGGGGCCGGCCACTTGCTGTCGTGGAACGTGGATCGGGCCCGGTACGAGGCCCTGCTCACCGAGTTCCTCGGGGAGGTGGCGCCGACCGCCGCTGCGGCTCGATAACGCGCCTGTGAGCCCTTCCCGGCAGAAAAAGTAGCCAATCTGTCCGGTATGTCCGGTTTACTATTGACTTCGGTAAATCACACCGGTGTAATGCGGTCCCAACAGCGACTTTCGTCGCGCTGGGTCGAGGAGGTCTTTCAGGTGGCTGATATGGCATTGGTGCCCCTGTCCGACGTCGAGGAACTCGAGTGGCAAGAGCGCGCGCTCTGCGCCCAGACCGATCCCGAGGCCTTCTTCCCCGAGAAGGGCGGCAGCACCCGCGAGGCCAAGAAGGTCTGCCTGTCCTGCGAGGTACGCGTGGAGTGCCTGGAGTACGCGCTGTCCCAAGATGAGCGGTTCGGCATCTGGGGCGGACTGTCCGAGCGCGAGCGCCGCCGCCTCAAGCGGAAAGCCGTCTAGTCAGGCCGGTGGCCGCAGGCGCGACCACGGTCGGCGCGGGTCACCAGCCTCCCTCGGGGCACCACGTACAGTGAAACGGTGATGGACGACGACTGGCCCGAGGACGATCTCGCGGCCGCGCTGAGTCCCCCGTCACCGAATTCCCCCCGTTCGTCGACGTCATCCCAAGGGTCTCCTGACGACCTCGACGGTGACGACCCGACCGCTCAGACCACCGAATGGTTCAGCGTCGAGGACTACCTCGCCGAGGACGATTCGTCGGCGATCCTCCCGCGCCGACTGCACCATGTGACCGCAGTCGTCGTCAGCCATGACGGGTCGGTCTGGCTGCCCGCCGTGCTCACCACGCTCGCCCAGCAAAGCCGCCCGATCGACGCGGCGGTCGGTGTCGACACCGGGTCCGTCGATCACAGTCCTCGCCTCCTGTCCGGCTCGTTCGGCAGCGAAAGAACGGTCGTCCTTGACCACCGCGCCGGATTCGGCGAGGCGGTCAGCGCCGGACTGGCCAAGCTCGGCCGGACCTCGCACCAGGCGTTCAGGCCGGACCCGATCGAATGGGTCTGGCTGCTGCACGACGACAGCGCCCCGAGCGGTGATTGCCTGCGAGCCCTCCTCGACACGGCAGACGACAACCCGACGGCGTCGATCCTCGGCCCGAAGGTCCTCGGCTGGCACGACCGCCGCCTGCTGCTCGAGGCGGGCGTGACGGTCACCGGCTCGGGTCGACGAGTCACCGGACTGGACAAGCGCGAGCACGATCAGGGCCAGCACGACGGAGTCCGCGACGTCCTCGCCGTGAGCTCGGCGGGCATGCTCGTGCGTCGCGATGTCTGGGATGCGCTCGACGGGTTCGACCCCGCACTCCCGCTGTTTCGCGACGACCTGGACTTCTGCTGGCGCGCCCATCGCATGGGCGAGCGAGTCATTGTTGCGACCGATGCCGTCATCCACCACCGCGAGGCGTCGGCGCATGGTCGTCGCGCCGACGACGTCGCGCCTCGACCCCACCGCGCCGACCGCGAGGCCGCGGTGCACGTGCTGCTCGCGCAGGCCACGACCCTCGCGGCGCCGTTCGTCGCCCTTCGGCTCCTGCTCGGCAGTCTCGTGCGCGGCGGCGCATACCTGTTCGGCAAGGACGTGGCCGGTGCTCGCGACGAGGTCGGTGCGGTGCTGGCGGTCGCGCTGCACCCGTCGACGCTGAGGTCCTCGCGGGCACGGGTTGCGCGAACCTCGACCGAGCCCGCGAGCGTGGTCCGGTCACTGCGACCGACCCCGGCCGCGCAGGTGCGCCAGGTACTCGAGGTCGTCGGCGCTGTCGCGACAACGAGCGGAACCTCGGCACCCAGCGCGTCGGTCAGCGCCCTCGACAGCGGTCCGACCGGCGACGATGCGGACTTCCTCGATGACGGCTCCGCCGGGCTCCTGCGCCGGATCTTCATCCGCCCGAGCGTGCTGCTGACCCTCGCGCTTGCCGTCATCACGATCATCGCGACACGTGGGCTCTGGCTGGGCGACGGGGTCCTGCAGGGCGGTGCATTGCTGCCCAGCCCGCAGGGCGCCGGCGACATCTGGGAGACCTACCGGCAGGCGTGGCATGACGTCGGTCCCGGGTCGACGACTCCGGCACCGCCGTACCTCGCCGTAATCACCGCGGTCGCGGTCGTCCTGCTCGGCAAGGCTCCAGCCGCCGTGACGCTCCTTCTCCTGCTGGCCATCCCGATCGCCGGCTGGAGCGCGTACTTCGCGCTGCGCGGGCTGGTGGCGAGCAACGCGGTCCGCGTGTGGGCGGGTGCGGCCTACGCACTGCTGCCCGCCATGACCGGCGCGGTCGCGGGCGGCCGGATCGGCACGACCATGGCGGCGATCGCCCTGCCCTTCGCCCTGCGCTCGCTCGTGCGGATCACCAGCCCCACCGGCACGCTGCGGCGATCCGCCGGCACCGCGATCCTGGTCGCCGTCGTCCTCGCCGTCGCGCCAGCGCTATGGCTCGTCCTGGTCATCGCGGGCGCGGTGGTCGCCGTTTACCTGGTCCGCACCCGCGGGGGTGCCGACCGCGGCGTGCTCGCGAGACTGGCGCTTGCCCTCCTCGGTCCGGTCGTGCTGCTGCTGCCGTGGACGTTGTACGTCATCACGCAGCCCTCGATCCTGCTGCTCGAGCCCGGCCTGAACACGATGGCGCTTGTCGATCCCGAGCTGAAGCCATGGGACGTGCTCCTGCTTCATCCCGGCGGCCCCGGCATGACACCGATCTGGCTGACGATCGGCATCGTCATCGGCGCCTTCCTCGCCCTACTGCGAACCGACCGCTTCCGGGTGATCGGCGCGATGGCGGCAATCGCGGGGCTCGCCCTCCTGCTCGGCATGTTCCAGACCATGATCATGGTGACTCCGCCGGGCGCGACCAATGCCGTTCGCCCGTGGCCCGGCCAGGCGACCTTGCTGCTCGGGCTCATGATGATCGCCGCCGGTGCCGTGGCGATCGACGGGCTGCGCGATCGCATGGTCGGACGCAGCTTCTCGATCGGGCAGCCGATCGCCATCGTGGTGGCCATCTCAGCGCTTCTTGCGCCTGCCCTGTCGGCGGTGTGGTTCGGCTCCGGGCTGCGAATTGACGTGCGCAGGGCACCCGAGTCGTCCGTGCCGGCCTTCGTCGCGGCGGACTCCGAGGGCGCGCAGGCCCCACGCACGCTCGTCATCGCCGACGACAGTGGCGGACGCGTAACCTACTCGCTGCTCAACGGCGCCGGCCCCGAGCTCGGTGACGCCGAGACCGGACCGCCCGCATCCGACTGGGAGGCGCTCGATCCGTACGTCGCGGCCATGGCTTCGGGCCGTGGCGGCGACGAGGTCGAGGCGCTGGCCGGCTACGGAATCCGCTACGTGGTCCTGGCCCGCGGAACCTCGCGCGAGCTCATCCCCACGCTCGACGCGGAGCCGGGTCTGCGGCGCCTGTCGAGCGCCGGTGGCGAGGTGCTGTGGCGCGTAGGGGGCACCACGTCGCGCGCGCGCATCGTGGCAGTTGACAAGCAGACCCCAGTGGGCATCGCCGACCGTGGTCGAGTCACCGCCGATCCGTACATCGACCAGTCCATGCCCGAAGGCGCGGGCGAACGGGTTCTCGTGACCGGCGCTGCCACGGATGGCGGTTGGCACGCTGCCGCTGTCGCAGCCGACGGAACACTTACCGACCTCGAGGCCGTCGCCGGACCGAAGTTGCTCGACTGGTCCCAGGGATTCGTCGTGCCGGAGGGCGCGCCGCGCATCTCGGTGTGGTTCGACTCGTCGGCACGCAATCGCTGGCTGTGGCTGCAGGGCATCGTCCTGCTCGTCCTCATCGTCATGGCCCTGCCGGAGCGACGTCGCGTGGATCCCGATCCCGATATCGACGATCCGGATCCGTACACCGCGCTGGCGATCGAGGTCGAGGCCGAGTCTGCGATCGAGGCCGACGCGATCGCCGTGGCGGTCTACGAGGACGAGCCCGATCGTCGGGAGGGCGACTGACCATGGCCCGACCACGATTCACCCCAGGCCCGGCACTGTCGGGAGCGCGCCCGCTGGCGATCGCGGCCGTCGTCGTCCTCGCCGTGACGCTGATCTGCACCCTCATCCAGCGCCCCGTTCCCGCCGTCGCCGAGGGAGCGACCTCGATCCAGCCGATCGGCTCCTCGGTGCTGCTGTGCCCCGAGCCGGGCGCCGGCCCCGACCTCGGCGTTCGCGTTACCGCGGCCGTCGTTCCCGGGCAGCCAGGGCAGGACGTCGCCGACGAGCCCGACGCCCCGCCGAGCGCCGCGGGCCTCGAGACCCTGCCCGGCAGGGAGTCCGCGTCGTCGAAGATCAACGTGCCCGGCGGCCAGGCCCAGGTCGAGGCGTTCGGGACCCGGCTGCCAGCCATCCGCGCGTACGGAGAGGGCAATCTCGCCCCCGGACTGGTCGCCGACCAGTGGGGTCGCAGTCCCGGTGGCAGCGGCCGCGGCCTGGCCAGCACCGCGTGCGCGCCGGCCGCGTCCGAGTTCTGGTTCGTCGGGGGCGGGGCGATCTCCGGCCGCCAGACCCGGATCGTCCTTATCAATCCCGACGAGACGGCAGCGGTCGTCGATGTCCTCATCCACGGACCCAACGGACTCATCGACGCTCCAGCCGGCCGCGGACTGGTGATCAAGGGACAAGACCGGTTGGTCGAACGACTCGACGTGCTCGCGCCGGGAGTCACCGCGACCGCCGTGCAGGTGCTCGCCCGCACGGGCCGGATCGGCGCATCGGTCGACGACGAGCAGCGCGTGGGCCTGGCGACCGTCGGCACGGACTGGATCCCGCAGGCCGCACCCCCGGCGACCACGGTCTACGTGCCCGGCATCGTCAACGGCGACGGCGCTCGCGTCCTGTCCGTCGTGGCCACGGGCGACGACGATGCCATCGTCAACATCCGACTCATCACCCCCGACGGCACGTTCACTCCGACCGAGCGATCGCGGCTCGAAGTGCCGGCCGGATCGGTGGTCACCATCGACATGGCACCCGTTCTCGACAAGGAGCCGGCCACCCTGGAACTGACCTCAGACCAGCCGATCGTCGCGGGCCTGCGCATGTTCTTCGGCGGCACGAACGTGCAGGACGAGACCGCGTTCTCCGCGGGTGCCCAGCCGTTCAACGCGCCGTCCGCGGTCAGCGGCCTGCCGGTGCGCGCGGCAACTGACGTGCGCCTGTCGATCACCGCGCCCGAAGGCGCCGCAGAGGTCGACATCGTGCTGCTCCCGTTCCGAGGTGGCAAGGAGGCCGCGGTTCCCACGCCCGCGAGGCGCATCAAGATCGGCGCGGGCAAGATGCGCTACATCAAGCTCGCGCCTCCGGCCGGCATCGACTGGTACACCGCTGTCGTCACTCCCGTCGAAGGCTCCGGTCCCGTGCTCGTCGCGCACCGCGTTCGCGAGCAGTCCCGGTTCGGCGACCTGGTGACGGGCTATCCGTGGAGTCCGCTGCGCACGCAGGTGACGGTGCCGACGGCGCAGCAGGACCTCGCGGTCGCGAACCGATAGACGCGCGCCGTCGAAGATCATGCGGCGAGCCTGCGAGTTGAAGGACTGACTTCTCGCTAGCGTGCCACCGTGAGTCGCCGCCGCTGTTCGAAGCCCTCGTGCAACGGAGCGGCCGTGTCGACGCTCACCTATGTCTACGCGGACTCGACAGCGGTGCTCGGACCGCTCGCCACCTACGCCGAACCGCACTGCTACGACCTGTGCGCGATGCACAGCGAGCGCATGACCGCGCCGCGTGGCTGGGAGATCGTCCGCATCACTCCCGATCCCGATGCGCTCAAGCCGACGAGCGATGACCTCGAGGCGTTGGCCAATGCGGTTCGCGAGGCGGCCAGGCCGCGCTACGAGCCGGGGGCCGCACTGCCGACCGAGGTGCCGGCCGGGTCGATCGAGACTGGTCGCAAGGGACACCTGCGCATGCTGCAGTCGGTCGAGGACTTCGAGCCATTCGACGGGAACGACCAGTAGCAATCGGTACCGGATAGGGTCGCACGGTGCGAAACCTCGACGCGATCATCAAGGCTTACGACGTCCGCGGCATCTATCCCGATCAGCTCGACGAGGACCTCGCGCATGAGGTCGGCGCCGCATTCGTTCAGGTGCTGGGAATCGCCGCTGCCGACGGCGGGCCCGGAGCCGTAGTCGTCGCGCATGACATGCGTCCGTCCGGTCCGTCGCTCGTCGCCTCGTTCGCCGAGGGCGTCCGAGAGCAGGGCTGCGACGTCATCCTGATCGGCCTGGCGAGCACCGATGGCCTGTACTACGCCTCGGGCAAGCTCGGCCTGTACGGAGCGATGTTCACTGCCAGTCACAATCCCGCGCAGTACAACGGCATCAAGCTGTGCAGGCCCGGTGCTGCGCCCGTCGGGCAGGACAGTGGGCTGCGCGCGATTCGCGAACTGATCGAGTCTGGCGGCGTGCCTGCAAGTGATCGACCGCTCGGCGAGGTCCGCGAGCAGGACATGCTCGCCGACTACGCCGAGTTCCTGCGCGGCCTGGTCAACATCGGCGGAAGTCGCCCGCTGAAGGTCGTCGTCGATGCGGGCAACGGCATGGGTGGCTTCACGGTTCCTGCCGTGCTCGGAACGGGAGCCGGCCTGCCTGCGCTTCCGCTCGATATCGACCCGTTGTACTTCGAGCTCGACGGCACGTTCCCGAACCATGAGGCCAATCCGATCGAGCCGGCGAACCTTCGCGACCTGCAGGCACGCGTCAGCGAGGTCGGCGCCGACATCGGGCTGGCATTCGACGGTGACGCGGACCGGTGCTTCGTCGTCGACGAGCGCGGCGAGATCGTCAACCCGTCGACGCTCACCGCGCTGATCGCCACGCGCGAGCTCGCGAAGAGCCCCGGCGCGGTCGTGATCTACAACCTCATCTCGTCGAAGGCCGTGCCCGAGGTGATCGGCGAGAACGGGGGAGAGCCGGTGCGCACCCGCGTGGGTCACTCGTTCATCAAGGCCCGCATGGCCGAGACCGATGCCGTCTTCGGTGGCGAGCACTCGGGCCACTTCTACTTCCGCGACTTCTGGTTCGCCGACTCCGGCATGCTCGCCGCCCTTCACACCCTCGCTGCGCTTGGCGAGACGGAGCCGGGCACGACCTTGTCGAGTCTCCTGGCCTCGTTCGATCGCTACGTGTCGAGCGGGGAGATCAACACCGAGGTCGCGGACCAGGCTGCGATCTCCGCCGCGATCGTCGCGGAGTTCTCGGCTCGTCCTGGCACGAGCGTCGATGACCTCGACGGGTTCACGGTCACCGGCGACGCGTGGTGGTTCAACATCCGACCGAGCAACACCGAGCCGCTTCTGCGGCTGAATGTCGAGGCCGACGACGAGGCTGGAATGGTCCGCGTTCGCGACGAGGTGCTCGCGATGATGCGCTCGGGAGGCTCGCATGAGTGAGGATCGACTCGGACCGCTCGACATCCCCAACGCGCTGTGGGACCTCCTCGCCTGCCCGTGCCCGGCGCACGCGTCACTGACGGTCGACGAGACGGCGCACCAGTTGGTCTGCACGTCGTGTGGTCGCCGATTCGAGGTGCGCGATGGCGTGCCCGTGATGCTGCTCGACGAGGCGACCGACGGGAACGCGGCGTCCGACCCGAGCACCGCAGGCTGACCGATGCTCGTCGTCCGCGGAGCGGTGAAGGACTACGACTGGGGAATCGTCGACGGGCTCGCGGCGTGGAGCGGCACGGCGACGGGCGGACCGCAGGCCGAGCTGTGGTTCGGTGTGCATCCCGGCGGTCCGTCACCGCTGATCGATCACAACGGCGAACCGACGGGCCAGGTGCTCGCCGACCACTTCGACATCGAGCACATCCCCATCCTCGTGAAGCTGCTCGCTGCGGCTCGGCCGCTGTCGGTCCAGGTTCACCCGTCGACGCAGACCGCCTTGCGCATGTGGCGGGCGCAGGAGGACGGCGCTGGTCAGGCGGTCCTGTCCGATCCGTTCGAGAAGACCGAGATGCTCGTCGCGCTTGGCCCGTTCGAGGCATTCGCCGGCTGGCGGGATCTCGACCAGGCAATGGCGATCCTCGCGGGAGTCCCCGGGTGCGAGCAGGGCGTCGCGGCGCTCGCCCGAGGGGACGAGAAGGCGGCGATCGTGGCGCTGCTCGAGGTGAACGACGTCACCGCAGCCGTGGCCGTTCTGCCGGCCGCGGCGTCCGCAGCCGGACTCGAGGGCGGCGAGCTGCACGCGTATGCCACCGTCGCGGCTCTCTACCCCGCCGATGCCGGCGCGCTGGTGACGCCGCTGCTCGCCTTCGTGACGCTGGCGGAGGGCGAGGCCATCTACGTGCCCGCGGGCATCCCGCACAGCTACGTCCGCGGCACCGGCCTTGAGGTCATGACCTCGTCCGACAACGTGCTGCGCCTGGGGCTGACGCCCAAGGCGGTCTTCGTCGACGAGGCGCTCGATGCCCTGGAGCCGGACCTCGAGCCGGTCGTCATGCGTACCTCGGTCGGGGATGCTGTCGCGCCCCCGGGCGCTCCGTTCGCGGCGACCCTGCACCGCGATGGCGCCGTCGACGTGCCGACGGGCACGTATCGCATCGTCCTTCTCATCGAGGGCTCGGCGCGGGTCGCGACAGCGCTGGCCGACATCGACCTCCACCCGGGAACAGCGGCCGTTTTGGCCGCAGACGATCCTTCTGCGATCGTCACGGTGTCAGGGCTCGCGGCGGTCGTGACGGCGCGCGGCACCGTGCCGGCAGAGAGCGGGGAATCATGAGTACCGAAGGCGGCATTCGCGCGGTCGTGGCAGCGCTGCTGGCGAACCTGGGCATCGCGGTCAGCAAGTTCGTCGCGTTCTTCTTCACCGGCTCGTCCTCGATGCTCGCCGAGGCGATCCACTCGGTGGCGGATTCGGGGAACCAGGTCCTGCTGCTTGTCGGGAACAAGCGGGCCAAGAAGGTGGCGGACGAGCACCACCCCTTCGGCTACGGGCGTCGCCGCTACGTCTACGGATTCATCGTCGCGATCGTGCTGTTCCTCGTCGGCGGACTGTTCTCGCTCTATGAGGGCATCCATAAGTGGCAGGCCCCCGAGCCGCTTGATGACTGGTGGATCGCCGTGCTCGTCCTCGGCATCGCGATCGTGCTGGAGTCGTTTTCGTTCCGCACCGCGATCCGCGAGGCCAACCGCTCTCGCGGCAAGCGCTCGATGTTCAAGTTCATCAGGGATTCCCGCCAGCCCGAGCTTCCCGTGATCCTGCTGGAGGATGCCGGCGCCCTGGTGGGACTCATCTTCGCCATGTGCGGCGTCGGCCTCGCCGTCATCACCGGAGACGGGCGGTTCGACGCTCTCGGCGCGATCTCGGTCGGCACCTTGCTCGTCGTCATCGCGGTATTCCTCGCGATGGAGATGACCGCGATGCTCGTCGGCGAAGGCGCGCTTCCCGAGGAGGTCCTCGCCATCCGCACGGCACTCGAGTCGGCCCCGGGCGTGCGTCGGGTCATCCACATGCGCACCCTGCATGTCGGCCCCGACGAACTGCTGGTCGCAGCGAAGATCGCGATCCTCAACAGCGACACGGGTGCGCAGATTGCCAGCGACATCGACTCCGCTGAACGCGCTCTTCGAGCGGCCGTCCCGACCGCGCGTTACATCTTCCTCGAGCCCGATCTCGATCGCACGCCACTGCCGCCCGACGGCGCTCCCGAGGCCTGAGCACGATGCTCGAGCTGCGGCCGAATTGCGAGCTGTGCGACGTCGACCTGCCACCGCACACGACCAACGCGCGCATCTGCACGTACGAATGCACGTTCTGCGCCGACTGCGTCGACGGCGTGCTGCTCGACGTGTGCCCGAACTGCGGCGGAGGGTTCGCTCCGCGCCCGATCAGGGCGGCGCAGGCCTGGCGGGCCGGAACGGGGCTGGGGAACCACCCGGCAAGCACCGTGCGGGTTCGCCCCGAGCAGTCGCCCGAGTCGATCGCCGAGCTCACCGGGCGACTGAAGGACATACCGCCTGCCGACCGCTGAGCGGGGTGGGAAGGTGCCGAAAGCTTCCGTTTCTGGCACACTTGGGCTGTCGCTGATGGTCCGGAGCCCTGGTTCCCGTCGCGGACATTCGAAGAACCTGTTCATCCTTTGGCGAACCATCGAAGCCTCGTGCCGTTCGCGCCCTTTCGCCGATAAGGAGATTTGATGTCTGTCCTGAAGTCTGACGGAACCCCCGACTACAAGGTTGCCGATCTGTCGCTCGCCGAGTTCGGCCGCGACGAGATCCGCCTGGCCCAGCACGAGATGCCCGGCCTGATGGCCATGCGCGAGGAGTACGGCACCACCAAGCCGCTCACCGGCGCCCGCATCACCGGCTCGCTGCACATGACCATCCAGACCGCGGTGCTCATCGAGACGCTGGTCGACCTCGGCGCCGACGTGCGCTGGGCCTCCTGCAACATCTTCTCCACTCAGGACCACGCTGCCGCTGCAGTCGTCGTCGGCCCGAACGGGACCGTAGACGCGCCCGCGGGCGTGCCCGTCTACGCGTGGAAGGGCGAGAGCCTTCCTGAGTACTGGTGGTGCACCGAGCAGATCCTCATGTGGCCGGACGGCAAGGGTCCGAACATGATCCTCGACGACGGCGGCGACGCCACCCTGCTCGTCCACAAGGGCAAGGAGTTCGAGGCCGCTGGCGTCGTTCCCAAGCCCGACGAGTCCACCTCAGAGGAGTACGCGGTCGTCCTCGAGACGCTCGCGCGCACGCTCACCGAGGATGCGCAGCGCTGGACGAACATCGCAGCCGGCATCAAGGGCGTCACCGAGGAGACCACGACCGGTGTCCACCGTCTCTACGAGATGATGCGCGACGGTGCGCTGCTCTTCCCGGCGATCAACGTCAATGACTCGGTCACCAAGAGCAAGTTCGACAACAAGTACGGCTGCCGCCACTCGCTGATCGACGGCATCAACCGCGGCACCGACACCATGATCGGCGGCAAGGTTGCCGTCGTCTGCGGCTTCGGCGACGTGGGCAAGGGCTCGGCCGAGTCGCTTCGCGGCCAGGGCGCCCGCGTCATCGTCACCGAGGTGGACCCGATCTGCGCACTGCAGGCGGCGATGGACGGCTACCAGGTCGCCACGCTCGAGGACGTCGTCGGCATCGCTGACATCTTCATCACGGCCACCGGCTGCTACGACGTCATCACGGTGGACGACATGGCGAAGATGAAGCACCAGGCCATCGTCGGCAACATCGGCCACTTCGACAACGAGATCGACATCGCCGGCCTCGCTGCTCGTCCGGGCATCAAGCGCAAGACGATCAAGCCGCAGGTCGACGAGTGGACGTTCGAGGACGGCCACTCGATCATCATGCTGTCCGAGGGCCGTCTGCTGAACCTCGGCAATGCGACCGGCCACCCGTCGTTCGTCATGTCGAACTCCTTCACCAACCAGGTGCTCGCGCAGATCGAGCTGTTCACCAAGCTCGACCAGTACCCGCTGGGCGTCTACGTGCTGCCCAAGCACCTCGACGAGAAGGTGGCTCGCCTGCACCTCGACGCGCTGGGCGTTCGCCTGACCGAGCTCAGCAAGAAGCAGGCCGAGTACCTCGGCGTGGACGTGGCCGGCCCGTACAAGTCGGACCACTACCGCTACTAGAACCACCGCGCGCCCACGCGCGCACGAACCACCGCGACCTTGAGGTTTGGCACCCTCGGCTCACGCCGAGAGGGTGCCAAACCTCAAGGTCGACCCATGTCCGGCGGGAGTTACTGGGTGGTCGGGGCGGGGACGATGTTGAGCGAGGTTGACGTCTGCGCGATGGAACCGAGGTCGTTTGTGATGCGCAGCGTGGCGGTCTGGCCCAGCAGTGCGCTCGTGTCGACCTTGCACCGCGGATCGAAGGTGCTGTCGCACTCCCACGAGCCATTCGAGTCCAGATCCCACTGGTAGCGCTCGATGCTGCCGAGCTTGTCGTAGGAATGCTCGGCGGTGACGTAGCCAGTGGCGCCTTGGTAGAAGCGGTACGGCCCGCCCGCATTGACGACAGGGGCCGGCGAGAGCACGCCGGCGATGCCACTCCCGGTCTCATGATCCCTGCCGGACATCGCCGTTCCGCCCGTGCCGATAACGATGCCCCCGGTGCCCTGCGACAAGAGCAGGATGTCGCTGACCGTCTTGGGCTCGGTGCCGTACGCGCGACCGCTGACCGAGATGCCCAGTGGCTGCAATTCCTTGACGACGGATGCTGCCTGTGCGTCGTTCACGCTCTCGGCCGACGAGTTCGGCGTGTCCGTGAGCAGGATGATCGCCTTGTGCGCGTCGGGCCGCCAGGTCGTGGTTGTCGCGGCCTCTCGAACGGAGGCGTACATGTCCGAGCGCGCCCCCTCCTGGACCGCAGTCGTGGCCTCGCGGCTCTCCAGCGCCGCAGCGATGGCGTCGAAGTCATCCGTCGGCTGGATGATCACCTGGTACGTCGAGTCCCGTGAATCGGTGGGTGCCTTGCCGTCCACTCCGTATCCGGCGATGCCGACGCGCAGGTTCCTGTCGGTCTTGGCTGTGAGCTCTTCGATGAAGTAGCGGGCATCGGACTTGAGCTGCTCGATGTCATTCGCCGGGTGCTCGAGGTCGACCGCGAACATGAGATCCACCGGCCTGTTGATGAGGTCCAGCTGCGAGCGCGGTGCCAGGCGTGACATGAGCTCGCGCGCCACCTGCACGGACTCCTCGTGCGACCACGCCACGCTCGGCATGCTCCCGAGTTCCATCGTCACCTGGTCGAACTGCGCGTCGATGCGGGCTCGCGTGGCGACGGCCAGGCCGATGTAGGTGCCGTGGTCTGCCATGCCGTGACCGGCCCCGATGCCCTGGCAGATGAAGTCGAGCGCGTGGCAGATGCTGATCACGCGCCCACGCATGCTGGAGTCGTACTCGGGCCTGGTGACCACGTTCAGCCCGTCGTTGCCACTCGGCCCGGTCGGAATGATTCCCGCACGGACGGACCACGACGTGCCGTTCATCCGAGGATCGCCCGCGAGGATCAGCGCGACCTTGTCGACGTTGTCGCCGAAGCCTCCGCCCTGGAGCGTGTCGCCAGCGACCTGCGCACCCTGGGAATGCCCGATGATGATGACGCGGCGATTCGGGTCAACGGTGCCGCATCGCGCGAACTCCGCGTTCACCATGTTCGTGAGTACATCGACGCCAGCCGCAGCGGAACTGACGATGTCATCGTCGGGATTCAACTGCCGGATGATGAGCCCTGCCGTGACGCCGACCGGACCGAGCAGGAGGCCGAACACGGGTGCGTATGCGACCGCCGTTCCGCTGACCGCATTGACCGCGGGGTAGTAGTAGCCGTCGGCGGAGTAGACCGGATCCACCTTGGGATCGACGGTCTTCCCGCGCAGCTTCGCCTCCGCGGTGAGCGCCTGCACGATGTTGTGGAACGTTGCGGTTCGTACCTCACCGCCCTGGTTCTCGCGGTTGTTCCAGTTGACGACCGGCTTGATCTTCGGGTTGTAACGGCCGGTGTCATTCCCCTGGTTGCTCCCGCGCACGGTCATGATCTTGAAGTCGTCCGAGCAGGTGTCCTCTGCTGCCTGAACCGCTGCCGATGGCGCGAGAACGGCGAGCAGTGCGGCGGCGACGCACGTGGCGATGAGCCTCATATCGATATGTCCATCTCGCACGTGATCCCCACGGCCTCGTGAGGATGCTCCTCGAAGTAGACGCGATGCGCCGCGACCTGCGCCGGTTCGGCGTAACCGCAGGTGAATCGTCGAACCGTCCCGTCGTCGAACGTGATCTGCGAGTCGAAGGTCGGCCCGTAGCCATCCTGGGTCGGCACGCGCGTGGCGGCGTCGAGCCGCGCACCCGCATGTGTCGCGGGAAGGGACGCGGCCGCCTCGTCGAACAGTGACGCGGTCATCGCCGGATCGCTCGAGTCCGCCGGATACACGATGAGCCAGTGCTGCGACGAGTAACGCCCCAGTGGAGCGCAACTGGTCGGGCCAGCGAGCGGCAGCCAGTCGGCAATCAGCGGATGGCAGCCGCTGTAGTCGGCCTCGGTCTGCCATGCAGGCGGCTCGTCGAACAACTCGATCATCGCCGCGTCGAACTGCGCGGCCTGCTGCGGGGGGAATCGGAAGTGAAGCCAGTAGACCGACGCGATTCCCGCGCCGACGGCCATGAACGACAGGGCGCCGACGAGCACGATGAGGACCACGTTCTTAGGGGTCATCTGCCCGCCACCTAGAGTCGACTTCGCCGCATCGTATGCGGACGAAGCCGGAGGTGCCTCATGTATGCGCTCGTCGTTCGCTTTGACGTCCTGGCCGACCGGCTCTCGGAGTTCGATCGACTCGTGTCTGACACGATCGACGAGGTCACCGCGCACGAGCCGGGAACGCTGACCTACGTGTCCACGGGAGTCGAGGGCGACGATACGGCACGAGTGTTCATCGAGATCTACGCCGACGAGGCAGCCTTCGCCGCGCACGAGAACCAGCCGCACACGCAGCGCTTCCTGATCGAACGCGAGTCGATGCTCGCGTCGATGCGAGTCGAGCGCCTGCGGCCCGTCAATCCCGCCTAGGCCTGCGATGACTCGCGCGCGTCCGCCCGCGGACTACCCGGGTGCTCCGGCCACGGTCGACGAGGCTGTCGCAGGCGGCGCCGTTCTCCGCGTCCCCCGCTGGGGTCTGTGGGACGTCACATGGGGGCTGATCGCTGCGTTCGTCGTCTCGCTCGTCGTGGCGGTCGGCCTGTATGCCGCGGATGCCCCGATCGGCGTGCAGGTACTCGTCGGCGTCACCGTTCCGTGGATCGTCCTGGCCGGCTGGCCGCTGCTCACCACCACGGTGCGGGGCAACGGACCGAGGATCGACCTCGGACTGCGATTGACCTGGCGCGACACCGGCTGGGGCGCGCTTGGCGGTGTCGTCGCACTCTTCGCGGCTGGCATCGCCGCGGTCATCACGCAGTTGTTCGTCCCCGATCTGAGCTCCTCGGCCGCCGATGCGGCTGCCGAGATCGAGGAGAGCGGCAGGCTGGTCATCGTCGTCTTCGCGCTCCTGGTCATGGTCGGTGCGCCGATCGTCGAGGAGCTCTTCTTCCGCGGGCTGTTCTACGGAGCCGTCCGCAAGGCCGGGGCGAGTGCGCTGTGGACCGTCATCATCACGGCCGTGGTGTTCGCCGGATTCCACATCGAGCCGACGCGATTCTTCGTGCTGCTGCCGACCGGGCTGGTGCTCGGCTGGGTCCGCTGGAAGACCGGATCGACGGCTGCGGCGATGGTGACGCACGGGGTTGTCAACGCTCCCGGTGCCGTTCTGCTACTCCTCGGAGTCGATGGGGTGTCACCATAGGTACATGACGGTGACCCAACCTGGCCTCAACACGCCCGCACGCGGACGGGTCCTCGTCGTCGACGATGACGCGGCCCTGTCGGAGATGCTCGGCATCGTCCTGCGCGGTGAGGGCTTCGAGCCGGTGTTCTGCGCCGATGGCGCGCAGGCCCTGGCCGCCTTCCGCGACAGCAAGCCCGACCTCGTCCTCCTGGACCTCATGCTGCCGGGACGTGACGGCATCGATGTCTGCCGTGCCATTCGTGCGGAGTCCGGCACCCCGATCGTCATGCTGACGGCGAAGAGCGACACGATCGACATCGTCGTCGGCCTGGAGTCCGGTGCCGACGACTACATCGTCAAGCCGTTCAAGCCCAAGGAGCTCGTGGCCCGCATTCGCGCGCGCATCCGCCGCAACGACGAGGCCCCGACCCAGGTGCTGCTCGTCGGGGACCTGGAGATCGACGTATCCGGGCACACCGTCAAGCGCAGTGGCGAGTTCTTGTCGCTGACACCGCTCGAGTTCGACCTGCTCGTATGCCTGGCGCGCAAGCCCGGCCAGGTCTTCACGCGCGAGGTGCTCCTGCAGGAGGTGTGGGGATACCGCCACGCGGCGGATACTCGCCTCGTCAACGTCCACGTGCAGCGCCTGCGCGCCAAGGTCGAGCGCGACCCGGAGCGCCCCGACATCGTCCTGACCGTCCGCGGCGTCGGCTACAAGGCAGGACCGGCGTAGTCGGACGATGTCCCGATTCCTAGCCGCCCTTTCCCGGATACTGCTGGCGGTCCCGAGAGCGCTGCGCCGCATCTGGCGCAGGTCGCTGTGGCTTCGCGTGACCGCGACCACGCTTGTCCTGTCGCTCGTCGTCGTCGGCGTGCTCGGCTTCTCCCTGCTCTCGCGCGTCACCACTGGCGTTCTCGACGCGAAGGAGCGCATCTCCGTCGGCGAGGCATCGGCGGGCCTCAGCGAGGCGCAGCGCATCCTCGATGCCGCGGATACAGGTCCGTCGACGCCATCGCCGGCCCGGCTCGTCGACAGCGTCGTGAACGCCCTGGCCGCTCGCGCCGGCTCCCCGTCGACCTTCGACATCCTGCTCCTCTCCTCGCCTCGATCGAGCGATGCTCCCGAGCGCGGCACCAACCTCGTCGCGGTGTCCAGCGTTCCCGAGGCGCTGCGCCGCGCGATCATCGAATCGCAGCGCCAGTCCTGGACCTACACCGAGATCAGGTTCGAGGACGGCAGGTCCGCGCCGGGCCTGATCGTCGGCGCACCGCTGCTGGTGCCCACTGTCGGCGCGTACGAGCTGTACTACCTGTTCCCGCTGACCCAGGAGCAGTCGACCCTCGATCTCGTGCGCAGCTCAGTCCTCGGCTCGGGAATCCTGCTCGTACTGCTTCTTGGCTGCGTGGCATGGCTGGTCACCCGCCAGGTCGTCGTGCCGGTGCGCGCGGCATCGCGCACAGCAGGTCGCCTGGCGGAAGGTCACCTGTCCGAGCGGATGAAGGTGGCCGGCACCGATGACCTCGCCCGACTCGCCCGATCGTTCAATGCGATGGCGACGAGCCTGGCCCGCCAGATCCGCCAGCTCGAGGAGCTCTCGCGCGTGCAGCAGCGCTTCGTGTCCGACGTGTCGCACGAGCTGCGCACCCCGCTTACGACCATCCGCATGGCGGCCGACGTCGTGTACGACGACCGCGACCTTCTCGACGCACCGACCTCCCGGGCCGTCGAGCTGCTGCAGAACCAGCTCGACCGATTCGAGGCGCTGCTCGTCGACCTGCTCGAGATCTCGCGCTTCGACGCGGGCGCGGCAGTCCTCGACGCGGAGCGGGTTGACCTCGTGACGATCATCGAGCGATCGATCGAGTCGGCGAAGCCGCTGTCCGAGCGCAACGGCATGGACGTGCGACTGACCATGATGAGCGACGACTGCGTCGTCGAATGCGATCCGCGACGCGTGCATCGGGTAGTGCGCAACCTCATCGAGAACGCGATTGAGCACGGGGATTCGCGGGGCATTGACATCACCGTCGCGCGCGGCGATGACGCGATCGCGGTCACCGTGCGCGATTACGGAGTAGGGCTTCGGCCGGGTGAGTCAGCGTTGGTATTCAACCGCTTCTGGCGTGCCGATCCGGCACGCGCACGCACGTCCGGCGGCACCGGGCTCGGCCTGGCCATCTCGCTGGAGGACGCGCGACTGCACGGCGGCTGGCTTGAGGCGTGGGGCGAGCCGGGCAAGGGAGCGTGCTTCCGTCTGACGCTTCCTCTCGACCGCAAGGCCGGGTTCAACGAGTCGCCACTGCCGCTCGACGACGACTATGTTCCTCCGAACCCGCTGCCGAGCGAGCCACGTCCAGAGCTCCCATCCCGGCCAGAGTCCTCGCCCGCGGCCACGTTCGTCATCAACAGCGGGGACCGTCGGCCATGAGAGCACTGCCGCGACTTGTCGTCGCACTCAGCGCGCTCGCGATCCTGACCGGGTGCGCAACCGTGCCGGGCTCGTTCACCGCGCGCGTTCCCACGACGGGCCCGATCGAGCAGGGCGAGCAGGTCGGGGTGGATCCCGAGGACCAGTTCATCCGCGTGATCGCCCGCGGACCGCGGGACGGGATGTCGCCGACCGACGTCGTCCAGGGCTTCCTGGACGCGTCCGCGTCGTTCGACGGCGATCACGCGGTCGCGCGCCAGTTCCTCACCCCGTCCGCGAGCACGTCCTGGGACACCAATGCCGGGGTGCGCGTGTACGAGGCGTCGTCGTCGCTCAACGAACTCGGCCGGGCGGTGCTGATGAGCGCCGTGGAGACAGGTCGAATCGCTACCAATGGTCGCTACGAGGTCGACGGACCTGGCACCGAACTGCGCGAGACGTTCCAGCTGGTGAGGACCGACGGCGAATGGCGCATTGACGACCTGCCCGAGGGCTTGCTGCTGACCCAGACCGACGTAGACCGCGCGTTCCGCAGCTTCGCGGTCTACTTCTTCAACCCGTCGTTCGAGACGCTCGTTCCCGACGCGCGCATGATCCCGGTCGTCGGATCCGGACTCGCGACGACGCTGATCCGTCGTCTGGTCACCGGACCGAGTGAGTGGCTGCTGCCCGCGGTGCGCACCGGCTTCCCCGACGGCGTGCGCCTCAACATCGATGCCGTGCCGATCGAGTCCGGCGTCGCGCGCGTTGACCTGACCCCGAATGCTCGCGCGGCGGACGACGAAACCCGGCAGGCGCTTTCGCAGCAGATCGTCTGGACGCTCAAGCAGCTGCCCGACGTGCAGTCGGTCGACATCACCGCCGGCGGGCAGCCCCTGCTCGTGCCCGGCGTGGCATCCCCGCAGCCGCGCGATTCGTGGCCGGCCGTGGATCCGAGCGGACTGCCGCCGGGCTCGGCCGGCTACGTGGCGCGTCCCGGCGGCGTCGTCAGGCTCATCCCCGGTGGCGTGCGTCCGGTGGCGGGCGACGCTGGTGCTGGCGACATCACGCTGGTCGACATCGCCGTCTCGAATGACTCGCAGTCGATCGCGGGGATCGATGCCGAAGGCGCGGTGTGGAAGGGACGCATGGTCGAGGGCGCACCGCTCATCCGCATTCGGGAGTCGGGCGCACCGACCGGTCTTGCGTTCGACCGCTCCACGTCGGTATGGCTGGTCGATCCGGACGAGGGATTGGTGTCGGTGGCCGGTGACGGGAGCTTCGAGCCGATCACGGTTTCAGGACTGACGAAGCGGACGACGCTGATCGCTGCGATCCCCTCCCGCGATGGCACGCGCGCGGCACTGGTGATCCGGCGCGGCCCGCGCACGGGCCTCCTGCTCGCGCGAGTGATCAGGTCGTCCGGCGGTGCGACGAGCATCGTCATCAACGAGCCGATTCGCGTCGAGTCACGACTCGTGGAGGTCGTCGATGCGGCGTGGTCGGGCGCGGACTCGCTCTTGGTCCTCGGCAGCGAGAGTGCCGGATCGTTGCAGGTATTCGACATCGATCTCGCCCGAGGAGTCTCGACTTCTCGCGGCACTGTCGACCAGCCCGTGACTGTCGCGGCCGCGCCCGGGCTTCCGACCCTCGTCGGCTCCGCGGACGGACTGGTCTATGCGTTCACCACGGGCGAGTGGCAGGAGCGGGTGCGAGGTACGTCGCCGGCCTACCCGGGCTGACCGTCACCGCGACAACCGCGATCGCGGCAACGTGGATGCGTGCCCGTTCAAGAGTGTCGACGGCCTCGCCGAGAGTCGCACCCGTGGTCATGACGTCGTCCACGACGATGATGTCGGCAGTCGGCGCTGGAAGCCGCGCGGGCCGGAAGGCTCCTGCCACCTCGACCTGACGCGCGGATCGACCGAGCCCCTTCAGCGTCGCGTAGTTCGCGCGCGAGCGAAGGAGGGACTCGTGCCGGACGTCGATGCCGGCATCGCGCAACGAGGACGTCGCGACACGAGTGATGGCAGCGAGCGCGTCGAAGCCGCGTCGGGATCGCGGGTGCCCGGGAATCGGCACGATGACGCATGCTCGCAGGCCCGCCGCAGTCATGGCTGACCACACGGCGTCGGCGAGCAGCCATCCGAGCGGAACGTCGAGGCTTCGATAGCCGTACTTCTTGTACTCGATGATCATCTGCCGGGTCAGACCCGAGTACTCGCTCGCCGCCGCGCAGGGCACGCGCATGCCGGGCACGGATATCGCGCCGGTACGCAGCCCGGCCAGGCATTCGGCGCAGATTCCGGCCGCCGGAGTTCCGCATGACAGGCACTGGCGGCCCAGGACGAGGTCGGCCAGATCGGTGAGGATGGTCGGCCGCCGCACGTCTCAAGAATCGTCCGTGAGCCGTCAGGCGTCGCGCGCCCTCGCTTGCGTGTGGATGCCGGACCGCCGCTCAGGGCTCCAGGCGGACGAGGATCTCCATCGGCACGGACGGGTCGGTGACGAGCCGGCCATGCATGTGCTCGTCGTGGCGGACCCCGCGGATGTCGACGTACGACGAGCGCAGGGTGCCCTCCAGCGGATAGCCCGAGGCCAGCGCGACTGCGCAGGACGCATCGTTCTCGACCGAGTGGGCCAGGTGCAGTCGCGAGAGGCCGTACTCGACGAAGGCCCACCGCGTGACGGCCTCCACGCAGGTGCGGGCAACACCGCGACGTCGGGCCGACGGCGCGACGCGATAGCCGATCCCTGCGTTGGCCTGGCGCAGGTCGATGTCGTAGATGGCGCAGGTGGCGACGAGCGCGCCCGTGGTTCCGTCGACCGCGATCCAGGTCGCGTGATCGCCCACGCTCCAGTCGGAGTTCTCCCGGCACCACGCGCGAGCCGAGTCGAGGTCCGCCACCGTGCGGATCGGGTTCCAGCTCGCCACCGCCGGATCGAGCGCGAGGGCGAGGACCTCCTCGGCGTCGTAGTCGACAGGACGGCGCAACAGCAGGCTGCTCAGCTCGAGCTCGCTCACGTCCGGGTCCCCGTCACTGGTCCAGCGCCGTCAGGCCCTGTCGCAGTCCGATGACCACGGCCTCCGCGCGTGACTTTGCCTGCAGCTTCTCCAGAATGCTGCGGACGTGGTTCTTGACCGTGTTCTCGCTGATTCCCAGCTCGGCCGCGATCGTGCGGTTCGCCTGCCCGAGGGTCAGGTGCCTCAGCACGTCGAGCTCCCGTCGCGTCAGCTCCGGGCCTAGATACCGACCGCGGGCATCACCGAGGCGTGCGGCCGCGGCGAGATCCTCGGGCGTGATCGAGCCGATCCATGCGTCGCGGCGCTCACCGCGCTGAACGAGGTACCTGCGGAAGACGTGGTCGGGGACCTGGAAGCCCGCGGTGCGCGCGGTGCGCCGCGATGCCTCGTTGCCGACGTACGCAGCCCACGTGACGACCTCGAGCCCGAGCGTGCTGAATCCCCAGCCGCACACCAGGCGCAGCGCCCGGGCCGCGTGCCCGTGGCCGCGCGCCCACGGCGCCAGCATGAAACCGACCTCGGCTCCGCCGCTGCCGTCGAGCCGAAGGTCGATGCCGCCGCTCCACCGATCCGACGCGGGGGTCGTGACCGCGAACAGGGGGGCTTCCCACCACGACGCCTGGGTCGGCCGCAGGGCGAGGAACCCCTCGGCGTCCGCGCGCGTATACGGAACCGGCAGCGTCGTCCACAGCTGGCTCTCCGTGTCCTGGCAGCCCAGCGTGATGTCGTCCACATCCTCGAATCGCGGAGGCCGCAGCGTGACGACCCCGTCGCTGAGGATGGGGGGCGGTGAGGGCTGGGCCGAAGGCATGGGACGCAGTTTGCACCCCTCCATCTACGATGTAGGAACTGTCCCGATGGAAAGGTCGCATCTGACGTGGGTGTGCTCGACAAGATTCTTCGCGCCGGCGAGGGCAAGATCCTTCGGAAGCTGCATGCCGCCGCCAAGGCGGTCAATGCCATCGAGGAGGACTTTGCCCATCTCAGCGACGCCGAGCTGCGCGACCTGACCGACGAGTACCGCAAGCGCCTGGCCGAGGGCGAGACCCTCGACGACCTGCTGCCCGAGGCATTCGCCACCGTGCGTGAGGCCGCCAAGCGGACCTTGGGACAGCGCCACTACGACGTCCAGATCATGGGCGGGGCGGCCCTGCACTCCGGAAACATCGCCGAGATGAAGACCGGCGAGGGCAAGACCCTGGTTGCCACGCTCGCCGCCTACCTCAACGCACTCGGCGGCGAGGGCGTTCACGTCGTCACCGTCAACGACTACCTCGCCGAGCGCGACTCGGAGTGGATGGGCCGCATCCACCGCTTCCTTGGTCTCGAGGTCGGCGTGATCCTCGCCAACATGACCCCGGCCGAGCGGCGCGTTGCGTACGCCGCCGACATCACGTACGGAACGAACAACGAGTTCGGCTTCGACTACCTGCGCGACAACATGGCGTGGTCGAAGGACGAGATGGTCCAGCGCGGTCACGCGTTCGCCATCGTCGATGAGGTCGACTCGATCCTCATCGACGAGGCCCGCACCCCGCTCATCATCAGCGGCCCGGCAGACCAGGCCACCACCTGGTACCAGGAATTCGCGCGTATCGCCGAGATCCTCAAGCGCGACGATGACTACGAGGTCGACGAGAAGAAGAAGACCGTCGGCGTGCTCGAGGACGCGATCGACAAGGTCGAGGACCAGATCGGCATCGACAACCTCTACGACACGGTCAACACCCCGCTCGTCGGCTACCTGAACAACGCGATCCGCGCGAAGGAACTGTTCAAGAAGGACCGCGACTACGTCGTGATCGACGGCGAGGTCCTCATCGTTGACGAGCACACCGGCCGCATCCTGCACGGCCGCCGCTACAACGAGGGCCTGCACCAGTCGATCGAGGCCAAGGAGGGCGTCGAGGTCAAGGCCGAGAACCAGACCCTCGCCACGATCACGCTGCAGAACTTCTTCCGCCTGTACAAGAAGCTCGGCGGAATGACCGGTACGGCCATGACCGAGGCCGCGGAGTTCAACCAGATCTACGACCTGGGTGTCGTCCCGATCCCCACCAACCGCGACATGGTCCGCATCGACAACGCCGACCTCGTGTTCCGCACCGAGCAGGCCAAGTACGCGGCCGTCATCGACGACATCGTCGAGCGCCACGCGAAGGGCCAGCCGATCCTCGTCGGCACCACGAGCGTCGAGAAGTCCGAACTGCTCTCCAAGCTGCTCAAGCAGAACGGCGTCCCGCACGAGGTCCTCAACGCCAAGCACCATGAGCGCGAGGCGGCAATCGTCGCGCAGGCCGGACGCCGCGGCGCCGTCACCGTCGCTACGAACATGGCCGGCCGAGGCACCGACATCATCCTCGGCGGCAACCCCGAGTTCATGGCGGCAGCCGCCCTCTCGCAGAAGGGCCTGTCGCCCATTGACCAGCCCGAGGACTACGAGGCGGCCTGGCCAGACGAGCTCGAGCGCCAGAAGGCTGCCGTCGCCACCGAGCACGAGGAGGTCACCGGCAGCGGCGGCCTGTACGTGCTCGCGACCGAGCGCCACGAGTCACGCCGCATCGACAACCAGCTGCGCGGCCGCTCCGGCCGTCAAGGGGACCCGGGCGAGTCCCAGTTCTACCTGTCCCTCGAGGACGACCTCATGCGACTGTTCAAGTCCGACATGGTCGACGCCTTCCTGCGCCGCTTCAACGTCCCCGACGACGTGCCCATCGAAGCGAAGATGGTCACGAACGCCATCCGTTCGGCGCAGTCGCAGGTCGAGGCGCAGAACTTCGAGATCCGCAAGGACGTCCTGAAGTACGACGACGTGCTCAACCGCCAGCGCCTGGTCATCTACGACGAGCGCCGCCGCGTGCTCAGCGGAGAGGACATCCAAGAGCAGGTGCGCACGTTCATCGAGGACACCGTCACCGGATACGTGAATGCGGCAACCGCCGACGGCTATCCCGAGTCGTGGGACCTCGAGCGACTGTGGGCCGCTCTGAACCTGCTGTACCCGGTCGGCGTCACGATCGAGGAGCTCGAGAAGGAGTCCGGCGGTGACCGCTCCGGGCTGTCGTCTGACTTCCTGCTCTCCGAGCTTGTCGACGACGCCCAGGCGGCGTACGACAAGCGCGAGGACGACCTCGGCGAGGATGTCACCCGCGAGCTCGAGCGACGCGTGATCTTGTCGGTTCTGGACCGCAAGTGGCGTGAGCACCTGTACGAGATGGACTACCTGCGCGATGGCATCGGCCTGCGCGCGATGGCCCAGCGCGATCCGCTCATCGAGTACCAGCGCGAGGGTTTCGACCTGTTCACCGCGATGATGGACGCGATCAAGGAGGAGACCGTCGGCTTCCTGTTCCACCTCGAGGTGGAGGTGGCGCCGCCGGTGTCCGAGGAGGCCGCCGCTGCGGTCGAGGTGCTCGCCGATGGGACGAAGTCCGACGCGACCGCCGCATTGGCCGCTGCCGTGAGCGCCGGATCGAAGCCGGCACCGAAGGTCGAGGCCGCGCCAGCGCCCGCGATCATCGCCAAGGGCCTCGAGGCGCCGTCGCGCCCTGCGCACATGGAGTACAGCGCGCCGAGCGAGGACGGTGGCGTCGAGCACGGGCAGATGGAGGTCGAGGGCGGGGGCATCGTCGAGGTCGATCCGAATGCCTCGCGTGCGGAGCGTCGTCGGGCCGAGCGGGCGAACCGCAAGTCCCGCTAACCCCTACTTGCTCCCGCCGACCTTGAGGTTGGCGTGACTCTCTGGCCCTGATTCCCACGCCAACCTCAAGGTCGGCGTGAAGGGTTACGGGGAGGGCAGGACGACGACGCGGTCGCCGACCTTCGCGAACTTGTAGACGTGCTCGGCCGCCTTTTCCGACAGTCGCACGCACCCGCCCGCAGCAATGGCCAGACCGAGATCCTTGACCGAGTGCATCGGCTTGCCGTCGTAGTAGCGCGGGATCGCGTGCAGTCCGATCGGCGACATCGTGTCCGGCCCGTAGGTGAAGCGCACCATGTGATTGAACGTCACCTTCGAGTTCGGGTTGTAGGCGACCGGTGACTTGGAGAAGACGCGGTAGACGCCCTTCGCTGGACGGTCGAATCGGCCGACCACCGGGTATCGGGCCACGACCTGGTCCTTCTTGTTGATCAGCCAGACCGTCATCAGCGCCTTGTCGTAGACGATCCGCTTGCCGTGGTGCTTCTTGTCGCGAGGGAAGTCCGGCACGTTCTTGGCCTTGTGCGTGGCGCTCGCGGGCTTCGGCTTCTTGGGCTTTTTTGGCTTGTCCGGCTTTGCAGTGACAGGCGCCGGCGCATCGGCCGATCCAACGCTGGTCGTGCCCGCTGCCGTCGGCTCGCTCGACGGGACCGACGCCACCGGACTGGGCGCTACATCGGCAGCCGCCATGGACGGCACGATCGTCGCGGTCATTAGCCCTGCGGCGATCACGCCGGCGGTGATTCCCGTGGCGAGGCGGTGCCGCGCGGCGAACGCGAGTGATGACGAGCCTGCGGCGTGAAGGTGGGTGCGGGCGCGATCGAACGCGGGCGGGGAAGCCATGCCACTACTGTCCCGCACGCCACACGCGTGAGGCGTACACGACGCGCCGCTAGCGCATGTCGACCACGGTGGCCAGCCAGCGGTCCGCGACGACCTCGATCCGGAACGCGATCGCCTGCGTGCGGTCGCTGCCGACCAGGACGGCCGAGGCCTCGATGACGCCGGGAGCCACGTGGCACACCCGCACCGCGCGGACGACTCGGGCGCGCGGCATGCCGCGCTGCGCACGCGCGGACGGGTGGCGCGAGATCGCCGCGGCGCGCGCGGACACGCGGGTCAGCTGGTCGCGAGTGAGCCATCGGGTCAGTTGCGACACCGGCCGGGCTCCGGCCATCACCTCGGAGACCGCGCTCGCCAGCCTCGCGACCCACTGCCGCGGTTCGGGCAGGTCAGGGAACTCGGGGGCGTTCGCATCGTCGCCGACGATGTGCAGGTCGGGAGGAACCTCGGGGATCGCGGGCACCCCGGGGGACACCTCCCACAGGAGCGGGAGTTGCTCGGTGGGCTCGAGGTCGCGGACCACCCGCAGCTCGGGTACCCGCGATTGGACGTCGGAATTCTCTGAAAAGGTTCGAACGCTCACGGCACGCCTTCGATCTGGAAGAGGAGGAATCCGATCTGCTGGGTGATCGGCACTCGCGCCGGGGGATCGCGGTTTCGTACGTTTGCTTGCGTTTACTTGTGTATGGCATCGATAACTGAGTGTCAAGGCGGGTCAGGACGCTGGTGGAGAACCCGCCGAGATCCGGTGTGCCCTGGTCTGCGTCGGATCAAACATCGAATTCTGGGTGTTTATCCGGACGCCTTTCGGGGCATCACGTGGCCGTGAGCGAGTCAGCGCGTCAGGTGCGTGAGGACGCCTTCGAGTTCTTCGTCACCGAGGCGGCGCGAATCCGCCTGGTTGAACGACGCGGGGTTGTTCGCCTCCACGTGAGGTCGGGCGCGGTCGTGACGGGCGAGCTATCGGCGCACGACGAGGGAGAATGCCTCGAGCTGGTCGACTCGTCCGGTCGCACCGTGCTCGTGCCCGTGGCCGCCGTCTCGTCGATTCGCGGGTCCCGCACCGCCCTGCGCGACGAAGCCCGCTCGGCCCGACCACGGTCCCTGGCGTCCCGGCTTCGCGAGCACTGGTCGTCCGGCACTCGCCTACGGGTCCTGCTGCACAGCGGCGAGTGGATCGCGGGAGTGGCCACGCTCGTGGCGGCCGACCACGTCGAGCTCGTTGTTGCCGGCGAGAGCTGCGTAGTCCCGTTCGCGGCTGCCGAGGCATGGGACCTCGGCCCTGCCGTCTGACCGCCAGCCGCGCTACGCCTCACCGAACGGATGGGAGCGAACGAACTCCCGCGTCTGCTCGTACTTGCGCGCGATGAATTCCTCCAGCGCGGTGGCCTCTACCCGCCATTGACCGCGTCCGCCGATCTTGATCGCCGGCAGGTCGCCGCTTCGCACGAGCGCGTACGTCTGCGCTGCGGAGATGTTCAGTGTCTCGGCGACGTCGGCGAGCGTGAGGAAACGCGGGTCCATGCGCCGATCGTGCCAAACCCGGACCCGAGTCGGGTGCGACCGGGCCGCCTGTGGACAGACATTCGCGGTTTCCGGCCGGGCGCACGATGCTGAACACCTCACCGACAGGGCGGGGGCGGCATGGGGTGGCGGTCGCGGGGTCCAGACACGGACGGGGCGCGGGGCAGCGTTCCGGCCTCCGCTGCACCGAGCGCACGACGGCTGCGTCGCGCTCGCCTCGGTGACCTTCGGCTGTGGCTTGGCCTGGCGCTCGTTGTGGGCTCGGTGGTCGTCGGGGCTCGCGTGATGAGCGTCGACGAGGCTACCGTCGTCGTGCTGCGCGCCACGCGTGACCTTGCGGCGGGATCCGTGCCGAGGGACCTCGTGCCGGTGCGCGTGAACTCGACGGTCGCGGGCGGTGAGTACCTCAGCGGCCAGCCACCCGCCGGAGATGTCCTGCGCTGGCCGATCTCTGCGGGCGAGCTCGTGCCGAGGTCCGCCATTGCCGCGGCGGCCGACACGAAGATGCGCGAGGTGACGATCCCCGTGGATCCGCTCCACGCGCCGCCGGGCCTCCAGTCTGGCGACATGGTCGACGTGTGGTCGTCCCCCCGGGAGAACGAGCCCGGCGCACCGGTCCTCGTCCTGCCGGCCGTCACCGTGGCTGCCGTTGCCGCGGAGGACGTCGGCCTCGGCGGAGAGATCGGCGTCGTGCTCGACGTGCCCGCGGAGTCGGTCTCCGCCGTTGTCCTGGCGGCGCGGTCGGGAGTCGTCGACCTCGTTGCCGTGCCGCTGGGCAGCCAGGTCCTGGCAGGCGTCGACGTCGAGGCCGCCGGCCCGTGATCGAGCTGATCCTCGCGGCGCCCGACCTGCGCCATGAGCCCGAACTCGTCTCGTCGGCCGCGGCGAACGGCATCAGGCTGCTTCGCCGGTGCGTCGACGCGGTCGACCTGCTCGCCGCCGCGAGCGTGGACACCTCCGTTGCCGTCGTCGTGTCCGCTGGCCTGCCCAGGATGTCCGCGGATGTCGTCTCGCGGCTGGGATCGACCCGGTGCATCGTCGGCCTCGCCGGCGATCCCCTCGACGCCACGATGCTCGACGGGCTCGGCATTCCACGCATCCTGTCGATCGACGAGCGGACCGAGGGAATGTGGCGCGCGATTCGCGACGCGCTGGCGGCACGCTCGGCGGACGAGACCACGGTCGCGTCGTCGGGAGTGTGGACGACGGGCATATGGACCGAGCCCGACGAGTCGCCCGCGGTGCCGGCCGACGGACTCCTCATTGCCGTGTGGGGCCCGATGGGAGCGCCCGGGCGCACGACGATCGCGACCGCGCTATCCGAGGCGCTCGCCGTCGGCGGACGTCGCGTGTGCCTCGTCGATGCCGACACATACGCACCGTCAATCGGGCTCGCACTTGGCCTGCTCGACGAGTTCGGCGGGCTCGTGCGGGCGTGCCGGCAGGCCGAGAACGGAATGCTCGACGGCGCCAGCGTCGTGTCCGCGACGCGTCGGATCAGCGGGTCCTGGAACGTGCTGACGGGAGTCCCGCGGGCCGATCGATGGCCCGAGCTGACGCCGTCAGCCCTCGACCGGGTCTGGCAGTCGCTGCGTGCCGCCTTTGACGTGACCGTGGTCGACATCGGGTTCTGCGTCGAGGACGACGACTCGCCTGCGGCCTGGGCTCGCCGGAGGAACGCGGCCGCGGTGAGCGCGCTCGCGACAGCCGACCACGCGCTTGCCGTCGCGTGCTCGACGCCAGCGGGCGCCGCCCGTCTCGTCGCCGCGTGGCCGGAGTTCTCCGCGACAGCAGTCGCCGCGTCCGTCACGGTCGTCCGCAACCGGGTCGGTCGACGCCAGCCATCCGGGTGGGCGGATGCGCTGCTCGAGTTCGGGGTGGGCGCGTGCGTTCATGCCATTCCATCGGACACGAAGTCGGTCGATGCGTGCTGGTCGCGCGGCAGGAGCCTCGGGGAGGGAGTGCGCCGCTCGCCGATGCGGCGGTCGATAAACGGGTTAGCGAGGGATCTCATGTCAGGATAGGCGGACAACCGCGCGGGAGGAGGGTGGCGCATGCCCAGTCGCATGTCGGCTCTCGACGCCTCCTTCTTGTTCATGGAGGACGCGTCCACCCCGATGCACGCGGGCGGAGTGGCCATCTTCACGCCGCCTGCGGACGGCTTCGACCATGAGCGGCTCGTGCGCCTGATCCGTCAGCGCATCCCGTTCGTGCCGCGCTATCGGCAGCGCGTGCGGGAGGTCCCGTTCGGGCTTGCTCGCCCGGTCTGGGTCGACGACGAGCGCTTCGACGTGACCTACCACGTGCGTCGTTCGGCGTTGCCGCGCCCGGGCACGCGCGAGCAGCTGAACGAGCTAGTGGCCCGCCTGATGACGCGCCCGCTGGACCGCAATCGCCCGCTGTGGGAGATGTACCTCGTCGAGGGCCTGGACGACGGCAACTTCGCGATCGTCAGCAAGAGCCATCAGTCGCTCGTCGACGGGCTGTCTGCGGTCGACATCGCGCAGGTGATGCTCGACCCGACCGAGGAGACCGTCGCCGTCGCGGGCGACGCGTGGCGGCCGCGCGCGGAGCCCACCGACATCGAGCTCCTCGCGTCGGCGATCACCGAGCTGGCCACGCGTCCCGCCGCTGCCTTCGAGGCCGCGCGCAGCACCGTCACCGGCACGGCGTCGACGGCGGCATCTGTCGGGCAGCGCGCGATCAGTGTCATCGGCGCCGCATTTGCCATGGCGCGCATGCCGGGACCGAGCCCGTTGAACGTGACTATCGGCGGACAGCGCCGGTTCGCGACCGTCGACCTGACCCTTGCCGACCTGAAGCGCGTGCGCACCGAGTTCGGCGGCACCGTCAATGACACTGTCCTCGCCGTCGTGTGCGGCGCGCTGCGGTCGTGGCTGATGACCCGGGGCGCTCCCGTGAACCAGGGCGACATCCTTCGCGCGCTGCTGCCCGTCAGCGTTGCCGTCCCGGGCTCAGCGGCCGAGGGTGCCGGCGGCAACCGCGTGACCGCCGCGCTGGTCGACCTCCCGGTAGGCGAAGCAGACCCCGCCATCCGCCTGCAGCAGATCAGCTATCAGCTTGCGCAGCTCGAAGAGGGTGGCCACTTCGTCGGTGCGGATGCCATCGTCAACATCGCGGGCTTCGGGCCTCCGACGCTGCACGCACTCGGCGCCCGGGTCGGCTCGTCGCTGTCCCGGAAGGTCTACAACCTGGTGATCACCAACGTGCCAGGCCCGCAGCGCTCGCTGTTCGCCGCCGGCTCGCGGATGGTCTCGGCGTATCCCGTCGTCCCGCTGACCAGGGGCCAGGCGCTGAGCATCGGCATGATCAGCTACGACGGCGGCGTCTACTTCGGCCTATATGCCGACCGCGACGCGCTGCCCGATCTCGATGTCCTCGTGGCATGCCTGACCGAGTCGATGGACGAACTGCTCGCGCGCACCGAGCGCGTGCGGCCGACGCTTCGCTCGGTTCACGGCAGGGCCGAGCGGACGACCCGGCCTACGGCGAGTGGCGAGACGCCCTCATGACGAGTCCTGCGAACCGGCCCCGACGCGGGCTGGTGCTCGGCGGCGGCGGCGTGCTCGGTGGCACGTGGGCCGTTGGCGCGCTGTCCGCCCTGGAGGAGCAGTACGGATTCGCCGTTGCCGACGTCGACGTGATCGTCGGTACATCGGCGGGCTCTGTGCTCACGGCGCTCATCGGCGGCGGCGTCACCGTCGAGCAGCTGCGCCAGCAGTACGCCGACGAGGTGGTCACCACTGGGCCCCTCGCTGGCTACGCGTTCGATCCCGAGGTGGCCACCGGCGGCAAACGTCCCGGCATGCCGAAGCTCATGGGACCGGGCTCGCCGCGACTGGCCGCCTCCAGCCTGCGCCACATGCGGCAGATGCCGGTCACCACGGTGCTCTCGGCGTTCATGCCCGAAGGCACGAAGTCGCTGGAACGCGTGGGGCATCTCGTTGATGCGTTCACGCCGATGGGGGAGTGGTCCGCGCACAAGGGCGTGTGGGTCGTCGCGATGGATTACGAGGACGGACGCCGCGTCGTGTTCGGGCGCCCGGGGGCTCCCGTCGCACCGCTGGCCAGCGCCGTCATGGCCTCCTGCGCGATCCCCGGCTGGTTCATGCCCGTGACGATCAATGGGCGCGTGTACGTCGACGGGGGAGCGGTGTCGGCGACCTCGATCGACGTTGTCGCTCACGCGGGACTCGACGAGGTCTACGTGGTCGCGCCGATGGTGTCGTTCGCGATGGATCGCCCCTCGAACGTTGCCGGAAGGCTTGAACGTCGCTGGCGCTCTGAGGTCACCAAGACGGCGCGACTCGAGGCGGCGACGGTGCGCGCGGCCGGCGTCGAGGTTCGCATGGTCGGCCCGGGTCCTGAGGACCTGGTCGCGATCGGCTCGAACCTCATGGACTCCACGCGCCGACGGCACGTGCTGGAGACGTCGCTGCGGACGAGCGTTGCGGCCTGGCGTGCCTCCGACGACATCCCCGCCACCGGCTGACCAACCCCGATTTGAACCGCCTCCCGGGTCAAATCCGCAGAATCCGGCTCAGAACGGCCACCAAACCCCGATTTGACCCGGGAGGCGGTTCAATTCCGGATTCGGACTAGCGCGCCAGCCATTCGTTGCCGACGGCCTGCTCGACGTCCAGGTACTTGGTCGTCAACTCGGCGGCGCTGCTCTCGATCGAGCCGCCGATGAACGGCACGCCGGCCTTGAACGACCCCGACGTGCGCACCAGCGTGCCGCCGCCGGACGGGCCGAGCGTGATCGTCGCCGTGAACCCGAGCGGGGCGTTGAACCCGACCGTGCCCGTTGCCGACGCCGAGCCGTCCGCGGCCAGGGGCGTCCAGTCCTGGGTCTCCGTGACCGTGATCGTCTCGCCGACGAACTTCTTCGCGGCCGCCGGAACGTTGGCGGGCAGCACCCGCGTGCAGGTGAGGATTACTCCGCCGTCGGCCTTGTCGGCCACGTCGACATCGGACTTCAGCGAGCCGGTGCGGTCGCACTTCAGGTTGATGTAGTCGGGGTCCTTGAGCATCGCCATGACCGCGGCGGGGTCGCCGGAGAACTGCTGCTCATGCTCGAACTTGGTAGCCACCGCGTCATCATGGCACGGCCCGAGCGCGCCTCGGGATAGCGTGCTGCTTGTGACGGGCGATCGGGCACGACAGGCGGCGCTCGACAAGGTGACGAACCCCGACGTCCGGCTGCTCGCCTCGCGCTTCTACCGTCATCTCGCCGAGGAGGACCTGCTCGACCACCCCGTCGAGACGGTCGTCAGCCACGCTGAGGACCTGCTCGACTTCGCCAGGCAGCGCGCTCCTGGCAGCCCGAAGGTCCGGGCGATCGACGCGGACGGGTCGGCCGACGTGTCCGTCGTGGTCGAGGTCGTCACCGACGACATGCCCTTCCTCGTCGACTCAGTCACCCACGCGCTCATCGCGGCCGGCAGGGCCGTCCACCTGGTCGTGCATCCCCAGCTGCTTGTGCGGCGCAATGCCGCTGGCGAGCTGGCGGAGATCGTCGATGCCGTCGCGTCGGACGGATCACCGGACGTGCACGCGGAGTCGTGGATGTGGCTCGAGCTCGAGCGCGACTTCGGGGGTCTGGACGGAGCCAACCTCGAGGCACGCGTCCTGGCGGTGCTCGACGACGTGCGCATCGCCGTGCGCGACTGGCAGTCCATGCGTGCCAAGGCCCTCGGGCTAGCGGACGAGATCTCCGCATCGCCGCCGTCGACCGTGCCCCAGGCGTCGGTCGACGAGGGCGCGGAGCTGCTGCGCTGGCTGGCGAACGACAACCTCACCTTCCTCGGGTACCGCGAGTACGTCCTCGACACCCGCGAGGGCGAGGACGTGCTCGTCCCCGTGCCCGGCAGCGGCCTGGGCCTGCTCAGCGGGGGCGACGCGGAGCCGACCGAGTCGCGCAGCTTCGCCGCGCTGCCCGCGGCCGTGCGGGCGCGGGCGCGGGAGCCAGAGCTGCTCGTGCTGACGAAGGCGAACTCGCGATCTACGGTCCATCGCTCGTCATACCTGGACTACATCGGCGTCAAGGCGTTCGACGCCTCCGGACGCGTCGTGGGGGAGCGGCGATTCCTCGGGCTGTTCTCGTCGAGCGCCTACACGCAGAGCATCCTCAGCATCCCGGTCCTGCGGCAGAAGCACGACCGCCTCCTCGCCGACCTCGAGTTCGCCGGGGGCTCGCACAGTGCCAAGGACCTGCTGCAGTTCCTCGAGACGTATCCGCGCGACGAGCTCTTCCAGACGCATGACGCGCTGCTGGCCGAGATCGCCGAGTCCGTGCTGCACCTGCAGGACCGACGGCACACCAAGGTGTACCTGCGCGCCGACGACTACGGCCGCTACATGTCGTGCCTGGTGTACCTGCCGCGGGACCGCTACACGACTCCCGTGCGCCTGCGCATCGAGCGCCTGCTCGTCGACGCATTCGGCGGCACGTCCGTCGACTACACCGCACGGGTGTCCGAGTCGGTACTCGCGCGCGTGCACTACGTCATCCAGGTGCCTCCGGGCCAGGGCGTTCCCGATGTCGACGTCCCGACGCTCGAGTCCGCTGTCGCTGCGGCCGCCCGCAGCTGGCAGGACGACTTCAACGCCGCACTAGTCGCGAGAGTCGGCGACGGGCCGGCGGTCCCCCTGCTTCGCACCTACGCGCATGCGTTCCCCGAGGCGTACAAGGAGACATTCGGCCCGGGCCGAGGCGTCAACGACGCACTCGTCATCGAGCAGCTGACTCCGGGCGAGCTGTCATTGGAGATCTACGAGCCGCCGAACGGCACGCGGCGCGACATCCGGCTCCGGGTCACGCGCATCGGGCCGGCGATGTCGCTGTCGCGCGTGCTGCCGATCCTGCAGGCGATGGGCGTCGACGTCGTCGACGAGTACCCGTACGAGATTGCGCGCGCGCTCAAGGAATCCGTGTGGATCCTCGACTTCGGCATGCAGCTCGCCGACGGCGACATCCCCGGTCGGTCGACGCTCGCGGAGCGGTTCGAGGAGGCTTTCGCGGCCGCCTGGGATGACCGCTGCGGCGTCGACGGCTTCAACGCCCTCATCGTGCGCGGCGGAATGCGCTGGCGCCAGGCGCTGATCATCCGTGCGTACGCGCGCTACATGCGGCAGATCGGGTCCTCCTTCAGCCAGCAGTACATCGAGGAGGTGGTGATCGCCAATGTCGACATCACCCGACTGCTCGTGTCGCTGTTCGAGGCGCGCTTCGCGCCGGTAGAGGTCGACGACCGCTCGTCGGCGGAGGCACGTCTCATCGACGACATCGAGGACGGGCTCAACGCGATCGCCAGCCTTGACCAGGACCGCATCATGCGCACGCTGCTCGCACTCGTCGTGTCGACGCTGCGCACGAACTACTTCCAGGTCGACGCCGACGGCATCGACCGCTCGTCGATTTCGATCAAGCTGGATCCGCGGCGGGTTCCGGACCTGCCGCTACCCAAGCCGCACTTCGAGATCTGGGTCTACTCCCCGCAGGTGGAGGGCGTTCACCTGCGGTTCGGCGCGGTCGCCCGCGGCGGCCTGCGCTGGAGCGACCGCCAGGAGGACTTCCGCACCGAGGTCCTCGGCCTGGTCAAGGCCCAGGAGGTGAAGAACTCCGTCATCGTTCCCGTCGGCGCCAAGGGCGGCTTCTACGCCAAGCGACTGCCCGACATCGCGGCCGATCGCGAGGCATGGCTGGCCGAGGGCAAGTCCGCATACAGCGAGTTCATCCGCTCCCTGCTCGACGTCACAGACAATCGCGTCGACGGTGTTGTCGTGCCGCCGCGCGATGTCGTGCGGCATGACGGAGATGACCCCTACCTGGTCGTCGCCGCCGACAAGGGGACCGCGACGTTCTCCGATCTCGCCAACGCGATCGCCGCCGAGTACGACTTCTGGCTCGGCGACGCGTTCGCGTCCGGCGGCTCGGTCGGATACGACCACAAGGCGATGGGCATTACCGCACGCGGTGCCTGGGAGTCGGTCAAGCGCCACTTCCGCGAGCTGGGAGTCGACACGCAGTCCTCGGACTTCACGGTCGCGGGGATTGGTGACATGAGCGGTGACGTATTCGGCAACGGCATGCTGCTGAGCGAGCACATCCGCCTCCTCGTCGCATTCGACCACCGGCACGTGTTCGTCGACCCGAGTCCCGACGCCGCGGCGTCGTATGCCGAGCGCCGACGGCTGTTCGACCTGCCGCGCTCGTCGTGGGGCATGTACGACCAGGAGCTCATCTCCGCCGGCGGCGGCATCTTCCCGCGCACCGCGAAGTCGATCGACATCACGCCGCAGATCGCCACGGCGCTCGGCATCCCCGTCGATGTGATGACGATGACACCCGACGAACTGATCCAGGCTGCGCTGCGCGCGCCCGTCGACCTGCTCTGGAACGGCGGCATCGGCACCTACGTCAAGGCGCAGACCGAGACCAACATCGACGTCGGAGACAAGGCCAACGACCGGATCCGCATCAACGGCTCCGAGCTGCGCTGCCGCGTCATCGGCGAGGGCGGCAACCTCGGCATGACGCAGCTGGGCCGGGTCGAGGCGGCGCGTCACGGCGTGCGCCTGAACACCGACGCGATCGACAACTCGGCCGGGGTGGACACCTCCGACCACGAGGTGAACATCAAGATCCTGCTCGATTCGATCGTGCGGTCCGGCGGCCTGGCTCGCGAGGACCGCGATGTCCTGCTTGCCCACATGACCGACGTGGTGTCCGCCCAGGTGCTGGAGGACAACTACGGGCAAAACGTCGTGCTCGGCAACGCGCGCGCGGGGGCAGCCAACCTCATCACCGTGCACCAGCGCATGATCCGCGAGCTCGAGCGGTCCGGCCTGCTCGATCGCGCGCTCGAGTTCCTCCCGGACGACGTGGAGCTGCGCACGCGCCGGATGGCGGGCGAGGGCCTGACGTCGCCGGAACTGTCGGTGCTGCTGGCCTATGCGAAGATCTGGCTCACCGAGATCCTGAACGACTCGAGCATCGCCGACGAGGACTACTTCGCGCAGAAGCTCGCGTCCTACTTCCCTCCCGAGCTCGCGACCCGGTTCGGCGATGCGCTCCAGGGTCATCCGCTGCGACCGGAGATCGTCAGCACTGTCACATGCAACCGGCTCGTCAATATCGGCGGCATCACCTTCGTGTTCCGCGCGATGGAGGAGACCGGTGCGAGCGCCGTGCAGGTCGTGCGCGCCGCGTGGGCGGCGATCGAGGTGTTCGGCATCGATGCGATCTGGCAGAGCATCAATCGCCAGGACAACCTCATCCCGACGACCGCGCAGTCCGCGCTGCACCTGGAGACGCGCCGCCTCCTCGATCGCGCGACGCGCTGGTTCCTCCAGACGCGCGGCACGTCCCTTGACGTGCAGGGGGAGATCGACCGCTTCGCGGCTGTCGTCTCCGACCGCGCTGCGGAGATACCGGCGCTGCTGCTGGGCAAGGAGCGCGAGAGGTGGGAGCGCCTGGGACAGCGGTTCGTCGCGGCCGGTGCTCCCGAGGACCTCGCGCGCAAGGCGGCTGCCGCTCTCGACGTATTCGCGCTGCTCGACATCACGGACATCTGCCTGCGGACCGGGGAGACACTCGACGCGGTCGTGCCGCTCTACTTCGCGGTGTCGGAGCGATACGACATCGACAGCACGCTCGTCGACATCACGGCCCTTCCGCGCGGTGACCGCTGGACGGCGCTGGCGCGCCAGGCGCTGCGCGGCGACGTGTACACGGTCGTCGCCGAGCTGACGACCCGCGTGCTGGAGTCCACGCCGTCGTCGGCGCCCGCAGCCGATCGACTGATGCAGTGGGAGGTCGAGCACCGCGAGGGACTGGCGCGGGCGCGAGCCACGCTCGACGACATCGCGTCGGTGGAGAATCCCGATCTCGCGACGCTCAGCGTCGCGCTGCGGGCTATGCGCAACCTCGTGACACAGGGGACGACGTCCCTCGAGGTCGACGGCTGAGCCGCTAGTCCGCGAACGACCTGATGAACCGGCGCTGGCCGGGCGTCTCGACAGCCCGCCGGTGGTAGTTGGCGCGGACGTACGCGATCGCCTCGTCCGCAGGCATGCCGTCGAGGACGACCATGCACGCGAGCGCGGTGCCCGTGCGTCCGCGTCCGCCGCCGCACGCAACCTCGACCCGCTCGTTCGTGCTGCTGTCCCACGCCAGCCTGATCAGCCGGGCCGCGTTCGGCAGGGACCTCGGCACGCGGAAGTTCTTCCATCGGATCCAGTCCGACGGCCACGGGGTCGGGTCGGGAAGGTGGCCGAGCAGGTAGATGCCGTACTGGGGCTTGGGTCCCTCGGGCAGCGGCTTGCGCAGCGCGCGCCCTCGGACCAGCCGGCCGGACGGCAGCGTCAGCACTCCCGGCGCATTGCTCTCCCACTTCACGAGTCGACCGTAGACGACAGTGACATCGAGTCGCGCGCTTAGGCTGGTGAGATGAAGAAGATCGGGTTCTTGTCGTTCGGCCACTGGACGGACGAGCCGTGGTCGCAGGCGCGCAGCGCCTCCGACTTCCTGCTCCAGTCCATCGACCTCGCCCAGGCGGTCGAGGACATCGGCGCGGACGGCGCGTTCTTCCGGGTCCACCACTTCGCGCGCCAGGCCGCGTCGCCGTTCCCTCTGCTGGCCGCGATCGGCGCCCGCACCGCGCGCATCGAGATCGGCACCGGCGTCATCGACATGCGCTACGAGAATCCGATGTACATGGCAGAGGACGCCGGGTCTGCCGACCTCATCTCCGGTGGCCGTCTTCAGCTGGGCATCAGTCGCGGCTCGCCCGAGCAGGTCATCGAGGGCTGGCGCTACTTCGGTTACGCGCCGGCCGAGGGCGAGACCGAGGCGGACATGGCCCGGCGTCATGCGGACGTCTTCCTCGACGTGATCGAGGGCAACGGATTCGCCGAGCCGAGCCCTCGCCCGATGTTCCCGAACCCGCCGGGTCTGCTGCGCATCGAGCCGCACTCCGAAGGCCTGCGTCGGCGGATCTGGTGGGGCGCGGCGACCAATGCCACCGCGGTGTGGGCGGCCGAGAAGGGCATGCACTTGATGAGCTCGACACTCAAGTTCGACGAGTCCGGCGCACCGTTCCACGTCCAGCAGCGCGAGCAGATCGAGCTGTTCCTCCAGGCGTGGGCCGTCGCCGGGCACGAGTGGACCGGGCGTACGTCCGTCACCCGCTCGATCTTCCCGATCACGAACGACCTGGACCGCTCGTACTTCGGGCGCGAGCGCACGTCGTCGGACCAGTTCGGCATCATCGACGACGCGCGCGCGGTGTTCGGCAAGACGTTCGCCACCGAGCCCGAGGTGCTCGTCAGGGAATTGGCCGAGGACTCGGCGATCGCCGCGGCCGACACCCTGCTGCTCGCGATTCCCAGCCAGCTCGGCCCCGAGTACTGCGCGCACATCGTCGAGTCGATTCTGCTGCACGTCGCGCCCGAGCTCGGCTGGCGCTGACCAGGCGATTGCGCTGACCGTGGAGCCGTCTGTGGCGCTTCGACGCATCGCGTTCCTCCTGGAGCGGGATCTGGCCGATTCGTACCGTGTGCAGGCCTTCAGGAAGGCTGCGGCGGCGGTCGACAAGGCAGGGCCGGCGGAGATTCATGCTCGGACGAAAGCGAACACGTTGACCGCGCTTGCCGACATCGGGCCGAGGACAGCCGAGGTCATTGCGGCTGCGGAGAACGGGGAGGTGCCCGCCTATCTTGAGGAGCTCGAGGCGCGACCGGACCCGCGCTCTGAACTCGATCCGTCCGCCCTTCGCCTGCTCTCAGCGATCACGGGCGACTGCCACATGCACTCCGACTGGAGCGATGGCGGTAGCCCAATCCTGGAGATGGCGAAGACCTGCGTCGAGCTCGGCCACTCCTGGACAGCGCTCACCGACCACAGTCCCCGGCTCACGGTCGCGAACGGGCTGACTCGAGATCGGCTCGAGGACCAGCTCGATGTCGTCGCGCAGATCAACTCCGAGCTCGCGCCGTTCCGGCTCCTGACGGGCATCGAGGTCGACATCCTCGAGGACGGTTCGCTTGACCAGGACGACGACCTGCTCGAGCGCCTCGACGTCGTCGTCGCGAGCGTGCACTGGCACCTGCGGGATCCGAAGGAGGTTATGACCAGGCGGATGCGCGCCGCGGTCAGCAATCCGCGCACTGACGTGCTCGGGCACTGCACTGGCCGAAAGGTGGTCGGGCGTGGGCGTCCCGAGTCGACCTTCGATGTCGAGGCAGTAGTGGAGGCGTGCATCGCGAACCGGGTCGCCATCGAGGTCAACTGCCGACCCGAGCGCCAGGACCCGCCCGACCGGATCCTCAGTGCGGCAATCGAGGCCGGCTGCCTGCTGTCGATCGACACCGATGCGCATGCACCTGGTCAGCTGGACTGGCAGCCGTCAGGCTGCGCGCGCGTCTCGGCAGCGGGCGGCAATGTCGATGACGTCGTGACGACGTGGCCAGCCGAGCGACTGCTCGAGTGGACTCATCGATAGCGCGCAGTCGAAGGCATCCGCACGAGACTTTCCGGGCTAGCCTTCGGCCATGGCAGCCAGCGCGACGACGGTAGAAGCGCCCGGACCCGACGGGCTCGTCGAGATCCGCATCTCCAGCCCGGACCGGGTGGTCTGGCCGGCCCTCGGCATCACCAAGCTGGACCTGGTCCGCTACACGATCGAGGTGGCCGACGCCTTCCTCGCGGCGAACGGCGACCGGCCGGTCTCGCTGCAGCGCTTCGGTGACTCCGTCGACGGCGAGTGGTTCTTCTCCAAGAACCCACCGAAGGGCGCGCCGCCCTACGTGAAGTCCCAGATGGTCAAGTACCCGAGCGCGAGGTCGCACCCGCAGATCATTCTCGACTGTGCCGCGGCTGTCGTGTGGGCCGTGCAGATGAACACCGTGGTGTTCCATCCGTGGCCCTCGCGCAGTGCCAACACCGACAACCCGGACCAGCTGCGCATCGACCTGGACCCCCAGCCGGGTACCGGGTTCGCGGAGGCCATCGTCGCGGCGCTCGAGCTGCGCATGGTCCTCGCCGAGGCGAACCTCGATGCGTGGGTCAAGACGTCCGGCAACCGAGGCCTGCACGTGTTCGCGCCGATCGAGCCGACGCATGAGTTCCTCGATGTTCGCCATGCCGTCATCGCCGCGTCCCGCGAGCTCGAGCGGCGCATGCCCGACCTCGTGACGACGAACTGGTGGAAGGAGGAGCGCGGCGAGCGGATCTTCGCCGACTTCAACCAGGCCAATCGGGACCGGACGATGGCCGGTGCGTACAGCCCGCGGCCGCTGCCGCAGGCGTCCGTCTCCTGCCCAGTCACATGGGACGAGCTGGAGTCCACGGACCCCATGCAGCACACCGTGCTGACGATCCCCGAGCGACTGCGCACCACCGGCGACGTCTGGGCCGACTTCGGCCAGAAGCCCGGGTCCATCGACACGTTGATGGAGTGGTGGCAGCGGGACTGCGACAACGGCCTCGGCGAGATGCCCTTCCCGCCGGAGTATCCGAAGATGCCGGGCGAGCCGCCCCGAGTTCAGCCCAGCCGGGCGCGCAAGGACCCCGCCGAGGAGGCCTGACGCGGTGGCGCGTCCTTCGCGGTTCGCTACGAGTCAGTCAGAGCGATCGCGAGGAGATCCGAATCCGGGTCGGTCGAGACCTTGATGGGAGTCCCGGCCACGCCGGTCGCAACCGTGATGGGCGTGAGGGTGCTGTCACCGTTGCCCACGACATAGGCGGTCTGCCCGTCGGATGTGAAGGCGATCCAATGCGGCTGCGACTTCGGGGCGAGCTTGATGGCCGGCCGCAAGGTCGCCGGGCTCGTGGTCAGATCGACGGGCACGACCTCGTCGACCTCCGGCTTGCTCCCGGCGATCGCCACGTAGGCGAGAGTGCCGTCGGGGGCGATCTCCAGCTCGATGGGCGGACCGGGGAGGTCGATGGCCGGGCCGGCGGTGTTGCTGGCTACGTCGATGGGCGTGATCGAGCTGCTGCCCTTGTTCGCCACGTAGGCAGTACTGCCATCGTTGGTGATCGCGATCCAGTTGGGATTGAGCCCCACCGTGATCGAGGGCAGCACCGTGCCGGAGGCGCCGCCGTCAGTGACCTCGATCGGCGTGACGGTGCTTCCGGCGACGTCGTCGGTTCCCCAGTTGGCGACGTAGCAGGTTCGCCCGTCGGGGGTGAACGCGACCGTGTTGGGGCCGTCCATGGGAACTGCGATCGTCTGGCCCAGTTCTCCTGTCGCGAGGTTGACGGTCGAAACCGACTTGCCGTCGTAGTTCGCCACCCAGGCCCACTCTTCGTTCGTCTGCGGAACGAATGCGAGGGCGACCGGGTCCTTCCCCACCGTGATCGGCGTCCCGAGTTCTCCGGTGGCGAGGTCGATACGCGTGACCGAGCTCGTGTACTCGTTCGTCACATACGCCGTCGTGCCGTCGGCCGTGATCATGATGTCGTTCGTCCCCGCGCCTTCGCCCAGCTCAATCGGTGTGCCGGGCTGCTGGTCGGTAAGGCTGACGGGGATGACCGTGCCGATGCCCGGGGTCTTCCCGTTGTCCTGCGCGTTGGTCACGTATGCGGTGAGTCCCGCGGCGCTCGTTGCATTGGAGCTCGTGGCGCTGGAGGTACTGCCTGAGCAGCCGGTGACCACCACCAGACCGAGGACCAGGGGAGCTGCGAGCGCCAGGCGTCGGACTTTGCGTGACGGAATGCGCGCCGTGGCGCCGAATTTCAGCATGCGCGCCATGGTGTCACGAGAGCACCCAGTTCGGGTCAGGGAATGAGAGCCGGTCCGGCTTGGTTACGCTCGATGTCGTCCGCAACCGTGAGGAAGTGCCGTGATCCTGCCCCCGCTCGTCGAGCCAGCCGAGAGCCTCAGCGTCGACGAGGTGCGCCGCTACAGCCGCCACCTGATCATCCCCGACGTCGGCATGGCCGGGCAGAAGCGCCTGAAGAACGCCAAGGTGCTGTGCGTCGGCGCTGGCGGCCTAGGCAGCCCCGCCCTCCTCTACCTGGCAGCTGCCGGCGTGGGCACGCTCGGCATCGTCGAGTTCGACGAGGTCGACGAGAGCAACCTGCAGCGCCAGGTCATCCACGGGCAAAGCGACATCGGGCGCCCGAAGGCGCACAGCGCGCGCGATTCCGTCAAGGAGATCAACCCCTACGTCACCGTGAACCTGCACGAGGAGCGGCTCGACTCGTCCAACGTCATGGAGTTGTTCGCGCAGTACGACCTGATTGTCGACGGCACCGACAACTTCGCCACGCGCTATCTGGTCAACGACGCGGCAGTGCTGCTGGGCAAGCCCTACGTGTGGGGCTCGATCTACCGCTTCGACGGTCAGGCCAGTGTGTTCTGGGCCGAGCACGGGCCGTGCTACCGCTGCCTGTACCCCGAGCCCCCGCCCCCCGGGATGGTTCCGTCGTGCGCCGAGGGCGGCGTTCTCGGCGTGCTGTGCGCGTCGATCGGCTCCATCCAGGTCACCGAGGCGATCAAGCTGCTCACCGGCATCGGCGACACGCTGCTTGGCCGCCTGATGGTCTACGACGCGCTCGACATGAACTACCGCCAGGTGAAGATCCGCAAGGACCCGAACTGCGCGGTGTGCGGGGAGAACCCGACCGTCACCGAACTGATCGATTACGAGGCGTTCTGCGGAACTATCTCGGAGGAGGCGGCCGAGGCCGCACGCGACTCGACGATCTCGGTGCTGCAGCTGAAGGACCTGCTCGTCGCGCGTGATGCTGGCGAGGACGACTTCGTGCTCATCGATGTCCGCGAGCCGAACGAGTACGAGATCGTCAGCATCCCGGGCTCGATCCTCATCCCCAAGGGCGAGTTCCTCGACGGATCCGCTCTGGAGAAGCTGCCCAGCGACAAGCGGGTCATCCTCCACTGCAAGGTCGGCGGCCGCTCGGCCGAGGCGCTCGCGGTGGTCAAGGGCGCGGGCTTCTCCGACGCCGTGCACGTCGGCGGCGGCGTGCTGGCCTGGGTCAACCAGGTCGAGCCCGACAAGCCCTCTTACTAAGCCCGAGACGACCTGAACTGTCGTGAAACCGCCCGCCAGGGCGGTGTTTCACGACAGTTCAGGTCGTCTCGGCAAGGGGTCAGCCTTCGAGGATGTCGCCCTCGACGCGGGCGACATCGATGCCCAGGCCGGTCAGGTACTGCGACGCCGACTCGAGGTCGGCCTTCGTGCCGGCCAGGTCGAGCACCATCCAGCCGGTGTGATCGTGGATCGCCGCACGCCGGATGTTCGGCACGACATCGAAGCGCTTGACGATCTCGTAGATCACCGGCTCCGTGGCCGAACCCTCCGGAAAGGTCAGGCGCACGTGGATGTGGGTCGAGGCGTCGGTCATAGCGCACCCTTCTTGGTGAGGAAGTTGAAGGACCAGTAGCCGGGGATCGTCGGCAGCCAGAACGTGACGACGCGGAACAGCAGGACGGCTGACACCGCGGTGCCGCCATCGAGCCCGCCAGCGGTCAGGCCAGCAGCCAGCGCGGCCTCGACGGCGCCGAGTCCGCCGGGCGTGGGTGCGGCCTGTCCCAGCGTTGCGCCCGCGAGGTAGACGACCGCGACGACGGCAACGCTCAGCTCTCCGCCGAACGCGAGGACGCAGGCGTAGAGCACGCCGATGAACGCGGCATTGAGCAGGAGGATGCCGCCGATGCCCTCGATCAGCTTGTATGGCCGCTGCACGATCGTCACCAGCCGCGGCACGACCTCCTTGAGCGTGGGCTGCACGCGCTTGACGATCAGCCGGCGGACCGCCGGGATGGCCAGCAGCGCGAGCGCGACCACCGCAAGGGCGACGACGCCGATCACCACCCACTGCGGCGGGTCGAAGGTGTGATCGGCCTGCGTGCCGGCAGCGATGCCGAACAGGAGCAGAAGCACGATGTGGAACACGAAGGCCATGACCTGGGCGACCCCGACGCTGGCCGCAGCGAGAGCGGGGTGCAGACCGGCCTTCTGCAGGAAGCGCACGTTGATCGCGATCGAGCCGATCGTCGGCGGCGAGACGAGGGTGGCGAACGAGCCGGCGAGCTGCGCGAGGATCGTGCGGTGGAGCGGGATCTTCTCCGGCACGAAACCGGACAGTGACCACGCGGCCGCGACGAACGTGATGATGCTGAGGAGCAGCGCGACGATCGCCCAGCCCCAGTTCGCCGTCGTGAACAACGTGGCGAGGTCCACGGAGGCCAGCTGCGTCAGCAGGAGGTATCCGGCGACGCTGCCGACGACGATCATCACCAGGGTGCGCGGCTTGACCCGCTCGAACTGGATCGTCTCGGCGTCGGCACCGGGGCGAATCTCGGCGAGTGCATCTCGAAGCTCGACGAACAGCCCCTTCTTCTTGCGCACCGCCTTGCGCGTCTCGTACGACAACGCGACGGGCTGCAGCGCGGGCAGCGCCCGCGAGAGCGCAGTGACGCCCAGGACCATTCGACCGGTCGCGACGGCGCGCTCGACGTCAGTGAGCATGGCGAGCGTGACGAGCAGTTCGGCGATGTCGATGCGCTGGGCGATGTCGCCGGCCGCGATGCTGCCGGTTTCTCCGCCGATCAGCCAGATGCTGCCGTTCTCGGTGCGCACAAGGTGGGACGCCGTGAGGGACCGATGGCTGACCTGGTTCTCGTGCAGCGTGCGGATCGCGCGCCAGGCTTGCAGGAGGTCGGCATCGCTGATGGTCTCGAGCTCGTTGAACCGGGTGCCCTCGACGTGCTCCCACGCGAGCAGGCACGAGTCCGGCCCGATCTCGCTGGCGAGCAGCAGGCGCGGTTCGGGCGCTCCGGCCACCTGCGCGGCGTACGCGAGCAGAGCCGCGTGATCGAGTGCCTTGCGCATGTTGAACGCGCCGGCCGCGCTGTCGTCGCGCAGTCGCAGGCCGGTCCAGATCGCATTGGCGAGCCCGGCGCCCTCGAGATCGCGATCCAGGACTGTGACGACGAGCGGATCGCCTGATCGCGTGGTGGCCATGTAGCGGCGTCCGCGTCGGGTCGTCTCCTCGGCCTTCAGCAAGGTGATGGGGAAGCCTCCGCGACCGAGCGCCTCGGCGATCTCCATGCCGGTGGGGCGGGCGGTGGGAGTGCCCATCGCGTAGCGCGTCATCAGGCCGACCGCCCAGCCGATCGACAGCGAGATGCCGACGCCGGCGAGCGCGATGCCCGAGCTCAGGATCGTCACGATGATGAGGGACCCGATGACGACGACGGTCAGGACGTTCCACGGCCGTCTGGTCATCAGGCGCGAGACCGTCACGAAGGCGAGCAGCCCGCCGAGGATCGGTGCCGTGGCGACGCTGTCGGAGCTCGTCGAGCCGGCCAGCGCGACGAGCAGGCGGGGGAAGTCCAGCGAGGTCAGCGCGATCGATGCCCCGGTGAGCAGCAGGATCGCCACGAGCAGGGCGACTAGCGCGTCGAAGAGCTGGCGCATGCGCCCGCGGAGCACGAGCGTGACCGCCGCCGCGATGGGCAGTCCGAGAGTGCCCAGGCCACCGATGACGTTCAGCGCGAGGACGAGGAGCGAGGGGATCAGGCGAGCGCCGGTGTCGAGGTCGGTGTCCAGGCCGGCTGCCGTCTCGGTCGCGAAGTAGGCGAGGGCGACGATGCCGACGGTGATGAGGATGGCCAGGACGAAGCGGGCCAGGTCCAGCGGGCGACGCACGCGGCGGGGAATGACGCCGTCCTCGATGACGAGGGTCTGCTCGATATCGGGGGCCGGGAGGGAGCCGATCGGCTCGGGCGCGGAAGCCTCGTCCGATGGCGGAACCGGGTCGGTACGCACGGCGCCATCCGCTGAGGGCGGGTCGGGCACCGGATCCGTCATTGGGTGATCGTGTCAGAAGCGGCCAACGAGTGGTCTGACCCGGGTGGTATCCATGGCACATGCAGTGGACCCTCGACATGCGACCGCCTGCCCCGGCGGCGCCTGTCGTGCTCGACGAAGAGCAGCGCAGGGTCGTCGAGCACCGCAACGGACCACTGCTTGTGCTCGCCGGCCCTGGCACCGGGAAGACCACCACGATCGTCGAGGCAATCTGCTCGCGCCTTGAGGATCCCGTCGACCCCCTGCCGGCGGACTCTGTGCTCGCCCTGACCTTCGGCCGCAAGGCCGCCCTCGAGCTGCGCGACCGGGTCACCTCGCGTCTCGGCGGCGGGCAGGTGCCCACCGTCGCCACGTTCCACTCGTTCGCCTACGGCCTGCTCAGGCGTACGGACGACCGCGACAGCTATCTCAACCCGCCCCGGCTTATGTCCGGGGCCGAGGAGGACGTCCGCATCCGCGAGCTGCTTCGCGGGGCCGTCGACGAGGGGCGTCTGGAGTGGCCCGAGGAGCTCTCGGGCGCCCTGCCCACGCTCGGCCTGGCCAACGAGGTGCGCACCGTCTTGTCCCGTGCGCGCGAGCTGGGTATCGACGGCGATCGGCTCCGGCGAATCGGGGAGGAGTCCGGCCGCCGCGTGTGGGAGCTGCTCGGCAGGTTTGCCGAGGAGGAGCAGGACGTCATGCTCCTGGAGAACGTCATGGACTACACCGACCTGCTCGTGCGTGCCTGGGAGCGTGCGACGGATCCGGAAATAGCCGGCCTGCTGCACCGTCAGTACCGGGCGATCTACGTCGACGAGTACCAGGACACCGATCCGCTGCAGGTCGCTCTCCTGCGGGCGTTGGTCGGTCCCGGTGCGAGCATCGTGGCCGTCGGCGATCCGGACCAGGCGATCTACGGGTTCCGGGGCGCCGATGTCGGCGGACTGCTCCGCTTTCCGCGCGACTTTCGCACCTCGGCAGGAGAGCTGGCCCCGATCTGCGTCCTGCGCGAGTGCCGGCGCTTCGGGCCGGTGATCCGTTCTGCCGCCGCCTCGGTGTTCGGCAGGCGACTGCCTCACGGTCTTCCGGCCGATCGCGGCCTTGAGCACCGCAATCCACTCTGCACGGGCGACGGAGACGATCTCGTCGACATGCGTACCTACGACGAGCCCGGAGCGCTCGCCGCGCACGTCGCCCGCGACCTGCGGATCGCGCACAGCCGGCGAGGCGTCGCGTGGGCCGACATGGCGGTCCTCGTGCGCACGGGTGACCAGATCCGGTCGCTCCAGCGGGCGCTGCAGTCGTCTGGCGTGCCCGTGGTGGTCGCGGCAGACGAGATCCCTCTTCGGTCCGAGCCAGCGGTGGCCGCGCTGCTGGCGGCCTTGAGGCTTGCGACGAGTCCGGTCACGGCCACGCCGGCCGCGGTCATCGACGTCCTGTCCGGTCCGCTGGTCGGCCTCACGGCGACCGACTTGCGTCGCCTTGGCCGAGCCCTTCGCGCCAAGCACCACGAGTCGGGCTACGCGTCGCCGCCGTCCGACCAGCTGATCCGCGACTTCATCGTCGGCGTTCCCGAGCGCTCGCCGTTCGACGCCGACGATCCGATCACCGTCAGCGCCGGCCGCCTGCGGATCCTCATCAGCCAGACGCAGAAGCTCATGGCCGACGGAGCCTCGCCCGAGGACGTGCTGTGGAACCTGTGGACCGGCGGGGTCGTCCCGCACGGCTGGCCGGCGCGACTGCGCTCGGCAGCGCTCGCGGGATCCCGGACGGCCAACCACGATCTCGATGCGGTCATGGCCCTGTTCGATTCCGCCGAACGCCTCAGCGGCCGGTACCCCGGCTTCCTCGGCGTGCGGACCTTCCTCGACGCGATCGCCGTGCAGCAGATCCCGGCCGAGCCGGTAGCCGACCGTGGGACCGTCACCGATGCGGTGCGAATCCTCACCTCCCACCGGGCCAAGGGCCTGGAGTGGGACGAGGTCTGGGTTGTCGGTGCGCAGGAAGGCGTGTGGCCCGACCTGCGCGCCAGAGGTACCACGCTGCGAGCCGAGGAGCTCACCCGCGACGGTGTCGGCACCGGGCCGCGCGCTGCCGAGCTGCTCGAGGAGGAGCGGCGGCTCTTCTACGTCGCCTGCACCCGGGCGCGGTCGCGCCTCCACATCGCCTCGGTCGACGAGGCTGACGACGAGGGCGACAGGCCCAGTCGCTTCCTGGCCGACGTGCAGGCCGGACTCGCGAAGGTCGGCGCGCCCGACACCGTCGAACGCGTAGTAGGGCGCCCGGCGCATCCCCTGACACTCGACGGGCTTGTCGCCGAGTTGCGCATCGTCGCGCAGGACCCGCGCTCGACCACGGCGCTTCGCGACGCCGCGGTTGCGCGGCTCGCGGTGCTTGCCGCGCAGCGCGACAGCGACGACGAGCAGGTCGTCCCGCTCGCCGATCCCCGCAACTGGTGGGGCAGCCGCGCGACGACCGTGGGCGTGCGGCCGGTGCGCGACCCCGAAGCTCCCATTCGTCTCAGCGGCAGCGGGCTCGACGGCATCCTCAACTGCTCGCTGAGGTGGTTCCTCGAGCACGAGGTCCATGCCGAGGTCGCCCGGGGTACCGCTACCGCGTTCGGCAGCGTCGTGCACGCGGTCGCGGACTTCGTCGCGAAGGACGAGGTTCCGGCCGATCTGGACCGCATGGATGCCGAGGTCGATCGCATCTGGTCCGAGCTTCGCTTCGAGGCGGCCTGGCAGTCCGAGGCTGAGCGGGCCGAGGCCCGCGCTGCGCTCGGACGCTTCCTCGTCTATCACGTCCGCGCGGACCGCGAGCTGGTCGGCGCGGAGTCCTCGGTGGGCGCATTTGCCGTCGTCCCCACTCCCGCAGGTCTCGACACCGTGCGGCTGAGCGGCTTCATCGACAGGGTTGAGCGCGACTCCGAGGGCCGCCTTGTCGCCATCGACCTGAAGAACATGCGCCGCGGGGTCAACGACAAGGACATCCCCGAGCACGGTCAGCTCGGCGTGTACCAGCTGATCCTGCGCGAGGGCGGCCTGACGGCCACCTCCGAGGAGAACGGCGAGCCTGCCGAGGTCGGCGGCGCGGCGCTCGTCCAGCTCCGCGTGCCCGCAGCGAAGGGATCCGCCGATCCCAAGGTCCAGTTCCAAGAAGCGCTCGGCACGCAGGAGCCGACGTGGGTTGAGGTTCGCCTCGGCTCCGCCGCGCATGTCCTGCGCGCCGAGCGGTTCGATGCCAGCCCGGGCCCGGCCTGCTCGTATTGCGCGTACAAGACCGCGTGCCCCGCGCAGCCCCTCGGCGAGCAGGTGAAGCCGTGACCGATCTCACCGCACGCCAGATGGAATCGGTGCTGGGATTCGCGCTCAGCGACCAGCAGTGGGCCGCAGTGTCGGCCGGTCTCGATCCCGCCGTCATCGTCGCGGGAGCCGGGTCGGGCAAGACCACGGCGATGTCCGCTCGCGTCGCGTGGCTCATCGGCAGCGGCTACGCCCGTCCGGACGAGGTCCTCGGCCTGACCTTTACCACGAAGGCAACCGCGCAGCTGCTCACCGGCATGCGCTCGTGCGTGTCCGCACTGGAGCGCGAGCGCATCATCATTCGGCCCGACGACGAAGAGCCGCAGGGCGATCCGCAGGTTCTCACGTACCACGCCTTCTCCTCGCGCATCCTTGCCGAGCACGGCATTCGTCTAGGCGTGGAGCCCGACGCGACACAGCTCAGCGACGCCGCCCGCCAGCAGCTGGCATACCGCCTCGTGTGCCGCACGTCCTTGCCGCTGTCACCGCTCGGCCGGTCCCCGAAGGACATCACGTCCGACCTGCTGCATCTCGACGACGAACTGACCGAGCTCGACATCGACACCGATGCCCTTCGCGAGTTCGACCGTGAGCTGCTCGCGATGCTGCGCAGCTACCTGCCACTGCAGGGGATCGGTGAGCGAATGCTGGCCACCTCCTCCCAGCGCGAGGTACTCGCGGATCTCGTCGACTTGTGGCGGGCGGAGAAGGTCAGCCGCGGCTTCATCGACTTCCCCGATCAGATCCGTCTTGCCGGCGACATCGTCGAGCGGTACCCGGATGTCGTCGACGACCTGCGTGCCAGGTACCGCTTCGTTCTCCTCGACGAGTACCAGGACACCTCGATCGCGCAGCGTCGCCTGCTGCAGCGGGCGTTCGGCGGCGGCCACAGCGTGATGGCCGTCGGCGATCCATGCCAGGCGATCTACGGGTGGCGCGGAGCGAGCGTCGACAACATCGACAACTTCACCGCGCACTTCCCGCCGGCTGCGGGCGATCGCGTCGCCGCGGCATACCCGCTCTCGCAGAATCGACGCTCAGGCCCGAACATCCTCGAGGTCGCCAACCGCAACTCCGATCGCCTGCGCCAGGTGCACTCGAGCGTCGAGCCGCTGGTCGCCGGCGACAACGGCAAGGGTCCAGGGATCGTCGAGGTCGCGCTCTTCGACACCTACTCAGGCGAGCTCGAGTGGCTATCGCAGCAGGTGGAACGAGTGCACGCGCTCGGGGAGCCGTGGAAGCAGATCGCCGTGCTGTGCGCGGGCACCCGCGACGTGCTCGCCGTCGATGCGTCGCTGCGCCGACGCGGCGTGCCGACCCAGGTCGTCGGGTCGTCGGCGCTTCTTGCCCAGCCCGTCGTTGTTGAACTGCGCAGCATGCTCGAGGTTGTCCACGATCCGACCGCCAATCCAGCGTTCGTCCGGATCGCCACCGGGCCCAGGTGGCGCATCGACGCGCGCGACCTCGCCGCCCTCGGCGACCGGGCGTCTCGGATCGCCGGCGGTCGCGGTCGATCCGATCAGGCCGAGCTCTCCGCTGCTCTCGACGACGCGGTTGCGGGCGGCGACACCGTCGAGTCCGTCTCCCTCACCGAGGCGCTCGACGACCTGGGCGACCCAACGCGCTACTCAGCGGAGGCGATCGAGCGGTTCGCGCTGATGTCGGCCGAACTGCACTCCCTTCGCCGCCACGTCGGCGAGCCGCTTCCCGATCTGGTTCGCCGGGTGATGCGCACGACCGGTCTGGAGGTCGAAGCCTCGTTCGGTCCGCCCGAGGTGGTCAGCCAGCAGCGAAGCGCGCTCGCCACGCTTGTCGACCTCGCCGCCGAGTTCACCGAGCTCGACGGTCGGGTCACGCTCGGGGCGTTCCTCGGCCTTCTTCGAGACGCCGAGCGATTCGAGGTCAAGCTCGAGCTCGACCTTCCCGGGCCCAGCGACGCGGTGCAGTTGCTCACCGTGCACAAGGCCAAGGGCCTGGAGTACGGGAGCGTGTTCGTCCCGTTCCTGTCCGAGGGCGCCTTCCCCGGAGGCAAGGCGAGGAAGCACTGGCCCACGCACGCCGGCACCGTGCCGTGGGCGCTTCGCGACGACGTCACCGACGCACTGGCGTCGTTCCCGATCCTCGGTGAGACCCCCCGCGACATGCAGCACAAGGAGTACCTGAAGGTGCTCAAGGAACTCGCCGACCTCGAGAGCGAGCGGCTGGCTTACGTCGCGTTCACCAGGGCCGAGCGACGGCTCGTCGTGTCCGGCCACTGGTGGGGGCCGACCCAGAAGAATGCGCGCGGCCCGCACCCCTACCTGATCGGCGTACGCGCGGCTGTCGAGGACGGTGCGGGGGAGATCGTCCACTGGGCGGAGGCGCCGGCCGACGACGCGACCAATCCCGAGCCCACGGCCTCGCGGCTGCCCGTGCCGTTCCCGCCGCCGGCATCCGAGAGCTACGCCGCGACCTTGTCCACCGTGCGCGACGCCGTGATGAGCGTGCAGGGGCAGCAGCCGGCCATTCCCGGCCTTGCCGCGACTGGTGCCTCCGGTGCGCGCGGAGCGCAGGACGCGCACGAGCGCGCCGTGATCGATGAGTGGGACCTCATGATGGGAGCCCTGCTCGATGAGGCCCGCACCCGGAACGCGCCCGCGCGGTCGGTACGGCTGCCCGCTTCGGTGTCCGCGAGCACGCTCATGCGCGCCATTGCCGATCCCCAGGGCGTTGCCGTCGATCTCGCCCGGCCGATGCCGTCGGCTCCCGCACCCGCGGCCCGGCGCGGTACGAACCTGCATGCGTGGATCGAGTCCCGGTATGGCCAGCAGTCCCTGATCGATCCCGACGACGTGCCCGGATACGCCGATCACGAGATCAGGTCCGACGCGGACCTCGCTGAACTGAAGGCGGCGTTCGAGGCCGGCCCGTACGCGTCGTCCACTCCAGTGGCCGTGGAAGCGCCGTTCTCCATCCTCGTTCACGGGCGGGTCGTCAACGGCCGGATCGATGCGGTGTTCGTCGACGAGGCCACGGGCCGCTACGACGTCATCGACTGGAAGACCGGTTCGGCGCGCAACGTCGACCCGATGCAACTCGCGCTGTACCGGCTCGCCTGGGCAAACCTGAAGGGGGTTCCGGTCGACGAGGTCGACGCGGCGTTCGTCATGGTGGCCACCGGCGAGGTCCTGCGTCCCGATACGAGCGCCGAGCTGGCCAGGCTGCTCGGGGGCTGACGGACTACCTGAAGCCCTTGCCCTCGTCGCCGGGAACGTCGACGGGCTCGGCGCTGTCCGGATCCGCGGCGGCCAGTGCGATCTGTTCCCCGGCCTCCTCTGTCGGCCGCTTGCGCGCGCCGACCCAGCCGCGCATGGCCTCGCGGGCCGGCTCCTCGATGAACTTCCACATCAGCCACGCGATGAGCAGCGCGCCGACGACCAGGCCGACGAACCCGATGACGTACAGGACGCCGCCGGTGATGTCGACCGCTTTCATTCCCGCGCGCCACAGCCCGAACCACACGAGGTGGGTCATGTACAGCGAGTAGGAGATGAAGCCGCCGAGCACGAGCGCGCGGGACGACAGCAGGCGCGCGATGCCACGGCGTGACAGCGCGAGCGCGCCGATCCACGCGATGAGCAGCGGCACGAGCAGCAGGTGGAAGTACGGCGGGAGCGGTTCGGCGTCGGGATCCAGATTGACCTGCGGCGGCTGCGCCGCGGGAATGTTGCTCAGCACGATCGCGCCGATGATGACGAGCACTGGCAGCACGACCGACAGCGTCGTCGCGAGGCGCTCGACTCGCGGCTTCGCGGGTTCGGTCATGCCCTCGCCGGGCAGCAGTCGGCAGACGATGAGGTAGGTGATCGCCCCCGCGGTGAACTCGGTGAGGATCCGGTAGGTCGAGCCCCAGTTGTTGGTGTAGTACGAGTCGGTCGTCGACAGTCCGTAGAAGATGATCGGCGACATCGCGAGCAGCCACAGCACCACGAGCACGGGAGCCGATGCGCGCTTGTAGAGCGCCCACAGCACCAGCACGAGCAGCGGGAAGATCAGGTACGCGAGCCACTCCATCGACAATGACCACGCGACGAAGTTCCAGCCGCGATCGGGGTTCGACCCCCACTCCTGCACCAGGAAGACGTTCTTGATCAGGTCGATCGGGTTGAGCCAGTCGCGGTCGAGCGCATCGCCGGTGACCTTCGCCTGCGCGACGACGGCGATGCCCGCGATGGCGATCATCACCAGGTGCACGGGGTAGATGCGGGCCAGGCGCAGCCACCAGAAGTCGAGCGCGCCCTTGACCTTGAGCGCCGGCCCCATCCGGCGCAGGTACGTGTGGGTGAGGATGAAGCCGGACAGCGCGAAGAACAGGTCGACACCGAGCCGGCCGACGCGCAGCACGTCGCCGAGGCCGGGGATGACGAGAACGCCGATCGTGTCGAGCGGCCCCTGCAGGTGGTACAGCAGGACCCAGGCCGCCGCGATGAAGCGGATGCCCGTGAGCTGACGGATGAAGACGTTCACGACGCGACCTTCGCCCCTAGGTGTGCGGTCATCAGGTGTGCCGTCATCGTGTCACGGCCCGCGTCGAAGTCGCCGGATAGGCTCGCGGATCGTGGACTCCGACCGGCAGTTGCTCTCGAATCTGGTTCTTGCCCGTGGCGTGGTCGACCGATCGGCGGACCGACGGGCCGACGCGGGCTGGCAGGCCGAGCGCCGCCGACGCTCCGACTCCGCGGTCCTGCGCGTAAGCGAGGGCTCCACGATCGTCCACACTGCCGCCGATGGCGTTATGGGAATTGCTTTCGGCGCTGCTGCCGACGTTGCCCTCGAATCGGACCTGACCTTCCTCGGTGTTGATGACGCCGACGTGGCGTACTTCGCGGAGCACCTGGGCTCGCGGGATGATCTCGAGGCGCCCGACGGGACGACGTGGTCGGACCTGCGCAGCATCGGCGGCGCGCTCAGCGCTCGTGATGCCGGACTGATCGTCACCGCCGTCGGCCTCGACAACTGGCTGCGCACCCACACGAACTGCCCGCGCTGCGGGGCTCTGACCGAGTTCAACGCGGCGGGCTGGTCGCGCCGCTGCCCCGTCGATGGCAGCGAGCACTTTCCGCGCACCGACCCTGCTGTGATCATGCTCGTGCGCGACCGTGACGACCGCGCGCTGCTCGGACGCCAGCGAATCTGGGCAGAGGGCCTGTTCTCCACGCTCGCGGGCTTCGTCGAGTCGGGGGAGTCGGCGGAGGCCGCCGTGCGCAGGGAGGTGCGCGAGGAGTCCGGTGTCGTTGTCGGCGACGGGATCGACGACGTGCAGTACCTGGGCAGCCAGCCGTGGCCGTTCCCCTGCTCGCTCATGCTCGGCTATCACGCGTGGACCGATGATCCGGCGATCAAGGTCGATGGCGAGGAGATCGCCGAGGCCCACTGGTTCTCCCGAGCCGAACTGCTCGCTGCCTGCGAGAGTGGGGACATCAAGCTGCCCCCGTCGATCTCGATCTCGCGACGGCTGATCGAGCGCTGGTACGGCGCCGAACTGCCCGGCGTGTGGTCGCGACCGCCCACGGTCGCGCAGCGCTAGCGGCCTAGCTGCTTCTTCACTTTCCCGATCGGCGGGTTCGTCATGGCCGTGCCATCCGCGAAGACGAGCGTCGGGACCGTCTGGTTGCCACCGTTGACGGACTCGACGTAGGCGGCTGCCGACGGGTCCACCTCGATGTCGACCTCGGTGAAGGTGATTCCCTCGCGGGTCATCTGCGCCTTGAGTCGCTGGCAGTACCCGCACCACACGGTGCTGTAAATGGTCAGGTCGGTGCCCGCCTCGGTGATCGTCACCCCGCCACGTTACCTTGCGATCGATGGAGCCGCAGAACACCCTCGACGGGCTCGACGACGAGCAGCGTGCTGTCGCCGAGGCCCTTCACGGGCCTGTCGTCGTCCTCGCGGGAGCCGGCACCGGCAAGACCCGCGCCATCACCCATCGCATCGCGCACGGTGTTGCCACCGGCGAGCATGACCCGCGTCGCACTCTGGCCGTCACCTTCACGGCGAGAGCCGCCGGGGAGATGCGCACCCGCCTGCGCACCCTGGGTGTCGACGGCGTGCAGGTGCGCACGTTCCACGCCGCGGCGCTGCGCCAGCTGCGCTACTTCTGGCCGCGGCTGAGCGGCGGCACCTTTCCCGACCTCCTGCCGAGCAAGGCCCGCCTGGTCGCCGAGGCGGCGAACCGCTGCGGACTGCCCACCGACACGGCGACGGTGCGCGACCTCAGCGCTGACCTGGAGTGGGCCAAGGTCAACTTCCTGTCCGGTCCGGCGATCGGGGTCGAGGCACGCAAGGTCAATCGCAGCCTCGCGGCCGCCGATGCCGAGGTCGCGCGCGTGCAGTCCGCTTACGAGGACATCAAGAACAGCCGGGGCGTCATCGACTTCGAGGACGTCCTGCTCGTCACGGCCGGTGCGCTCGCGGAGCTGCCCGACATCGGCGACGAGGTGCGCAAGGCCTACCGCTGGTTCACGGTCGACGAGTACCAGGACGTTAACCCGCTCCAGCACCGGCTGCTCGGGCTGTGGCTCGGCGATCGCGACGACCTGTGCGTCGTCGGCGACGCGAACCAGACGATCTACACGTTTACCGGCGCGTCGCCGCGCTACCTCACCGGCTTTCGCACGGCCTACCCGGATGCCACCGAGGTTCGCCTCGTGCGCTGCTATCGCTGCACCCCGGAGATTGTCTCGATGGCCAATGGCGTGATCGCGGCGGCCAGTGCGGCGCCGTCAACCCTCGTCCTGCGGTCGCAGCGTCCGTCCGGACCTAAGCCGACGGTCGACGTGTGGGACGACGATGTCGAGGAGGCCACGCAGGTCGCAGCGCGTGCTCGTGACTACATCGCCGCCGGCACATCGCCGCGCGACATCGCAGTGCTGTTCCGCATCAACGCGCAGTCAGCGGCTCTCGAGGAGGCATTCGCGGAGGCCGGGGTGCCCGTGATCCTGCGCGGCACCGAGCGCTTCTTCGACCGGCCCGAGGTGCGCGAGGCGGTCACGCGAATCCGCGGTGCGGCACGCGGGGGCGAGCTGCTCGGCCCGCTCGGCGTGGAGGTCCGAGCGGTGCTCAGCACTGCTGGCTGGAAGCCGGAGGCGCCACGCACGTCCGGCGCGGTTCGCGAGCGCTGGGAGTCACTCGCGGCGCTGGCCACGCTGGCCGACGAGCTGGCCTCCGACCTTGCCGACTCGATGCCCGCGTTCGTCGCCGAACTCGACGCCCGCGCGGAGATGCAGCACGCACCCGTCGGCGACGGCGTCACCCTCGCCTCGATGCACTCCGCCAAGGGCCTGGAGTGGGAGACCGTCTTCGTCGTCGGCTGCAGCGACGGGCTCATGCCCCTGCAGTATGCCGAGACGCCCGAGCAGATCGAGGAGGAGCGCCGCCTGGCGTATGTCGCCATCACCCGCGCCGCCGACCGGCTGCACCTGTCCTGGGCTCGCGCCCGTCAGCCGGGAGGGCGAGCATCGCGCTCGGCGAGCCCCTTCCTCATCGCGGCCGGCGCAGTGTCAGGCGGCGATGCATCCGGGTCGGTTCGTCGCGGCTCGGGCAAGACCCGATCCGAGCGCACGCGCAAGGGACCGGGCAAGTGCCGGGTCTGCCGCAAGGGACTGGTCACGGCCGAGGAGCGGACGCTGGGCAGGTGCCGTACCTGTCCGTCCGACCTCAACGAGCCCCTGCTCGAGGCACTGCGCGAGTGGCGGCTGGGGGAATCGCGCGAGCGCGCGGTTCCGGCCTACGTCATCTTCACCGACGCGACGCTCATCGCGATCGCCGAGCAGAGCCCCAGCGACGGCGAGGCGCTGCTCGACATCCCGGGCATCGGCCCCAAGAAGCTCGACGTCTACGGCGAGGCCCTGCTCGACCTCGTCGGCACCCACACCTAACCTCTTCTGCCGACCTTGAGGTTGGCGTGGGTTTCACGCCCCGATTTCCACGCCAACCTCAAGATCGGCGAAGGTCAAGGTCGGCGGGAGGGGTGGCCGGACAGGCCGTGCTGCACGGCGTACCAGGTCAGCGGCTGCGTCGGGTTGATGTCGTAGGTGGTGCCGCCGGGACCGACGGTGTCGCCGCCGATGTTCCACACCCCGACGCCCGCCGCGCCATTGCGCCACGAGGCGCGCAGCACGTCGCGGAACCACTGCGCGCGAACCGCGTCACCGCGCTGGAACGGGATGCCGGTCTCCTCCATGATCCACGGCCTGCCGAGCTTGCGGCAGAAGTCCGCGACCGGGACCAGGCCCTTGCTCAGCCCCTGCTCGTTGTAGAGGTGGATCGCGCACACGTCGTTGCCGGGCAGGGCGTAGATCGCCTTCCAGTCCAGGCCCGAGTCCCAGTCGGTGTGCAGGAGGCCGCCCGCGTTCACGAGCGTCTTCGGCGCGAGGATCGACCACGTGTCGAGCGTCGATCTGAAGAACTGCGTCACCTGACGGGTCGTCGGGAGCCGCGGCGTCGCACCGCCGTTCGGCGGCTCGACCTCGCCGGCAATGCTCACTAGCGCGATCGTCGGGTCGTCGCGGTACGCGACGCCGGTGATGGTGTTGACCCGCGTCGCGGCCTTCGTCAGGTACGGCACCCAGTCGCGCAGGTACGGGTTCACGCCTTCGTCGAGCAGCAGGTTGCGAAGCGGTGACAGGTCGAGCAGCACGCGCATGCCGGACTTCGCCGCGAGGTCGATCACGTTGTCGACGCGCTGCCAAGACGACTCGGTCTCGACCGCCTCAGTCGAGTTCGTGCCGTACGTCAGGAAGTCGGTGATGCGAATGGTGTTCGCCCCGGCGGCCTTGGCCATCTCGATCGCCGGACTCGGGTCCGCGAGCGATCCGTAGATGGTCGCGATCCGCATGACCCAGCGCGCATCGCCGATGCACAGGTGAGTTCCGCAGGTGCGCACGCGATCGGACGCCGCGGCATCCGCGTGACTCGCAGGTCCGACGACGACAAGTGCCGCGATGGCCAACGCGACAAGAGCCGAACGGCCGCGGTGCATCAGGTCAGGCTGGCGAGGAGAAGGTCGGAACCCACCGCTCGAGTTCGCCGCGCATCGGGACTGTCGCATCGAGTTGGCACAGCACGGCGATGCTGCCCAGCCACACGCGATGGATCAGCGCGTAGGACGGGGGCAGGTTCAACTTGATGCCGATGGAGAAATCGGGATTGCGAATGTCCTGCATGCGCGTGAACTGCCCGCGCATCCATTCCCTGCTGAAGTGGAAGGTCTCGTGACGCGCTGGCTCGACGAACGGGTCGAGGTAGTTGAGCACCTGGACGGGGTCGACGTCGACCTTCGGCCGGATGAAGCCCTCCTCGCGCAGTCCCGCGATGACGGTCTCCGCGTCGCCCGACATCGCGATGCGCAGGAGCGTGCCCATCGCATCGGGAAGACCGTTCGGCAGTTCGGCAACCGCACCGAAGTCCAGCACGCAGAACTTGCCTTCCGGTGTCATGCGGAAGTTGCCCGGATGGGGATCGGAGTGAAGCAGGCCGGCACGCGCCGGCCCCGAGAGCAGGAACCGCTCGTACAGCTCGCCCGCGCGGTCACGCTCTGTAGGAGTTCCCGACGCGATGATGACGGACAACGGAGTGCCGTCGACCCACTCCGAGACCAGGACATGCGGGGCGGCCGCGAGGACGTGCGGAATGACGTACTCGGGGTCGCCCTCGAATGCGGCCGCGAACTGACGCTGGTTGCGCGACTCGCGCAGGTAGTCGAGTTCTTCGATCGCTCGTGCCTTGAGCTCGTCCATCAGGTCCTTGATGTCCAGACCGGGAACGATCGCGGAGAACATCTTGCCCATCCGCGCCATCTGGTTGAGGTCGGAGACGAAGGCCTTGTCGGCACCGGGGTACTGCACCTTGACCGCCACCACGCGCCCGTCGTGCCACACCGCCTTGTGCACCTGGCCGATGGACGCGGCTGCGGCCGGCGTGTCGTTGAACTCAGTGAAGCGCGTGCGCCAATCGTCGCCGAGCTCCTCCGCAAGGATCGCGTGGATCTTCTCGGCGGGCAGCGGGGGAGCGGCCTCCTGGAGCTTGGTCAGCGCGGCGCGGTAGGGGCCGGCGACCTCCTCGGGCATGGCCGCCTCGAAGATGCTCATGGCCTGGCCCATCTTCATGGCCCCGCCCTTGAGCTCGCCGAGCACCTTGAACAGCTGCTCAGCCGTGCGTGCCTGGAGCTCGGCCGTGACCATCTCCGCCGGCTTGCCGCCGATCCGCCTGCCGAAGCCCCATGCCTGACGCCCCGCGTACGAAGCGGGGAGCGATGCAATGCGCACGCTCCGGCTGATCGCGTTCTTGGGGATGTCGGCCACGTGGCCATTGTCGCCTGTTACTGCCGAATCTGCCTCATGCGGTCGGCCAGCGGCATCCGCACAGTGCGTGTGGCGGGCGTTCGAGCCAGATCGCGCGTCCGTCCGGGAGCTTCAGCTCCAAGGCCCTGTTGGCCCACTTCTCGGGCTTGTCGGGTGCGTCCGCCCACATGCGGACGAGCAGCGCGGCATGCGAGCTCGCGGTGCGAACAAGCAGCGGATCGATCGGCGGACACGCGAGCGACGCGACGACCTGCGCCCACTGCACCGCGAGCAGCGGCCACGCGGGATCGGCGTCGCGCCGGTGCAGATGAGCGCAGCGCAGGCAGCTGGTCTGCCCGGGCACGACCAGCGGGCCGACGATCGCGCGATCCCCGAGAACTCCCAGGTGCACGTGCGGCAGGTCCTGCAGGTCGTGGTCGAAGTGGGCGGGGACATCGGGGTGATGTCCGTCGGCGAGCACGACGATCGTCGCGTGCCGCGCTTGCGCCGCCATCTGGAGCCCGGCAGCGCCCATCGACTCGCTGAGCTGCTCGGCGAGGTCGCCTTCTCCCAGCACCAGGACACGAACACTGTCGCGCGCAGCCATCGCCGCGTACGCACTGTTCAGGTCACGGGTCGTGCGCAGTGCGGCACCGAACCGCCGACCCGCGAGATCGCGATCGGCCTGCGCCGCCCAGCGCACCGAATCAGGGATGCGCGCGGCGTCCTCCAGCGCGCCGGCCGCGAGCATCGCGCGCAGGAGTCGGCGCGCCTCGTCTTCGGGGAGCACGAGTTCGTCCTCGACCTGCTGCGCACTGCGCAGGCCGTCGAGCCGTGACATCCACTCGATGTGCGCGCGGCTCACCCGCATGACGATGACATCGTCTCCGAGCTGAATGCTCGTGTTGTCGCGCCACAGTGCCGGGGCGTCCTCCCGCCAGCGGGGGCGAGCGAAGCCCTCCAACTCGGGAAGCGACACGGGGACGGTCTCGGCAGCGCTCATGTCGGCGACTGTGACGACGAAACCCTGTGGACCGACAGTGGCGGTCCACAGGGTTCATGCGCTAGGCGCAGTGCTGCTCATCGTGGGGGTGCCGGGGACGGGACGCGAACGGGGGTTAGGCCCCGCCCCCGGCTGCTCTGGGTGGAGGTGTGCGTGACCCTCGGGTACCCACAGCCGAGAATTTCAATCAGCGGTCTTCTTAGCGGTGCCCGCGACCGTGGCCGTTTCCGTGACCGCCCTTGTCGTCGTCGTCATGGCCGTTGCCCCAGCCATGACCGTGGCCGTTGCCCCAGCCGTAGTGATGGCCGTTGCCGATGCGGTCACCAGGCACCTTGAGAAGTGCGGCAGGCGCCTCGGCCGGCGCGAACGCGGCCTTGATGGCGGCGACGTACGTCGCCTCGGCAGCGGTCATCGCGGACTTCGCGGTGGCGGTGGCGGCGTCGACCTGGGTCTTGTACTTCGCGCCGGCTGCCTCGGCAGCAGTCTTGTACGCGGTGTTCGCGGCCTCGTACTTCGCCTTGAGGTCGGCGAGCGTCGCGGCGTCGGCGTTGGCCTTCAGCGCCGTGAAGTACGCCGAGCGCGCCGCATCCTTGGCGTCATGCAGCGGGGCGATCTCAGCCCTGATCGAGGTGCGCACGGCCTCCAGTGCGGACTTCAGCGCCTCCTTGACCGTCTTGGCCGTGGCGACGTAGGCAGCGCGAGCGTTCTGCACTGCGGTCAGCTGCGCGGCGGTCAGGCCCTGCAGTCCGTCGTTGCCCTTGTTCGACTTGCCGAACGAGGCGAATGCAGCATTAACCTGCGAGCTATTGGACGAGTTGCAGTCTGTGCTTGAACCCGAGCCGTTCTCGTTCGCCATGGCGATTCCCGCGGGTGCGGTCGCGAAGAGGGCGACGGAGGCAGTGAGGGTGACGATTCGGCGTATGGTGCGCGAGGTAGTCATAGTCAGCAAACCCTTCTGTTGGTGTTGCGGTTATTGCTCTTTCACTATTGCTCCTTTATCGGCACGTTGAAACGAGCCCTAGGGGGAGGGCAGTGGTTAAGTCTGGGTAAGAAGGCGAATCGCCCCTATGAATGCGCCCGTACGAGGCAGAACGGATGGCCCGCCGGATCGAGGTAGACGCGGAACGACTCGCCCGGCTGCTCCGCGTGTTTGCGAGCACCGATCGCCAGCAACTGGGCCTCGGCGACGTCGAGATCGGCCACTGCGAAGTCCAGGTGCGCCTGCTGCGGATGAGCCTGCCCAGGCCACTGCGGCGCTAAGTAGTCGGCTACCTGCTGGAAGGCAAGGGACGCCCCACCGTCTGACTTGAGCTGGAGCCAGTCCGAGTCGGTGTGCTCGTCGTCGAGCGGCCAGCCCGTGATCGCCGAGTAGAACTCCGCGAGCGTTCTGGGTTCGGGGCAGTCGAGGGCAAAGACGGTGATTCGTCCGATGGCGGTCATGCGCACACCTCCACAATCAGGCGCGCGAGCACGCGCGCGCAGTCGATGGTCTCCTCGATGGGTACCCATTCGTTCGGCGCATGAGCCGCGCGCGCGTCCCCTGGCCCGTACTGGATCGTCGGGATGCCGCCGAGCCCCTGGAGCAGGCGCAGGTCCGAGCCGCAGGGACCTCCGTACAGGTCGGGCTTCGTGCCGAGGACCGCCGAGTGCGCGGCATCGGTGAGCGAGATGACGGACGCATCCGCTGGCGTGCGCCCGGATGCGAACTGCCCGCCCCACCACGTGACCTCGACCGGATGGTCGGCGAGCCAGGAGTCCGACGCGCAGGCATCCGCGACAGCTGCCTCGAACTCCGCGCGCGCGCCCTCGATCGTCTCGCCGAGCGCGACGCCGAGGCGGCCCTCCGCGATGAGCAGGTCGGGAACCGTCGACGCCCAGTCGCCGGCATGCACGACCCCAATGGACAGCGGGTACGCCAGCGCCCAGCGCTCCATGAGCGGATCGACGTCGGCATTGCGCCGCGCCTCCAGTTCGGCGAGCGCGGCCATGATCGGCAGCAGCTTGTCGATCGCGCTGACGCCCTCGGTGCGTCGCGATGCGTGCGTCGCGCGGCCGCGCACCGTAAGCCGGAACGTCAGCGCACCGCCGTTCGCCGGCATGATGTCCAGGCTCGTCGGCTCGGTGATGACGCACAGGTCGGCGGTGACGCCGTGACGGAGCAGCGCGAACGTGCCGAGGCCGCCGTCCTCCTCGCCTGACACTGCGGCAAGAACGACGTTGCCGCGAAGTGGGATGCCGGACTTCTGCACCGCGCGGACCGCGGCCCACATCGCCGCGACACCTGCCTTCATGTCGCATGACCCGCGCGCGACGATGCTCTCTCGTCCGTCGACGGACATCGTGCGCGGGACGAACGGATCTGCGCTCCACGAGTCGAGGTCACCTGGCGGCACGACATCGGTGTGGCCGTTCAGCAGCAGCGTCGGCCCGGTGCCGTCGCCCGCGAGCGTCGCGGTCACTCCGACAGCAGCGGCGCGTTCGACCTCCTGGCCCGGGAACTGAGGGTCTCGGGTCAACGCGTCGACGTCGATGTCCCATCTGTCGACGGCCAGGCCCTGCTCCGCCCAGCGGCGCGCGAGGTGGTCCTGCGCCTCGACCTCGACGGACGTGCCGCCCATTGACGGGAAGAACAGCAACTCGTTTAGGTCCGCGATGAGTGTGTCCTCGTCGATGGCGAGGCTTCGGTCGGCGTCAGTCACGCGTGCATCCTCGCGCCCGTTGGCGGTCCGCGTACGGCGACCCCGACAATGTGCGCATGCGTTCCCCCCTCCTGCTCGTCGTGTCCGCCGTCATCGCCATCCCGCTCATCGTTGCGCCACCGGCTTCGGCCGGCGCGACGGATCCGCAGGTCGGAGAGTGCTTCGACCTCACGATTGCCCAGGCGAGCGCCGACCTGTGGCCCGACGTGCCGCCCGTGCCGTGCACGTCGGCGCATGCGGTGGAGATCGTCAAGGCGAGTCCGCTGCCGGCCGACGTCGACGCCGTCGACTTCTCGCGGGCGAACTGCTCGTACGCGGAGGTTCTCGCCCTGGTCGGGATCAATACGCCGGTTGACGGCGTCATCGCCAACCCGATCCGGATGGGCTCCTTCCCGCTCGTCGTGAGCGGTGACGGCGTCCCGGCGAACTATGTGTGCGCGGTCGGAGCGCTCCGCTACAACGGCGCACAGGAGGAGACGTTCGTCCCGCTGACCAGCGCGGCCGCGGCGCTCACGGCAGCCCAGCGCGCGAGCCTGCGCATGTGCACGGCGGTCGTGAAGGGCCGCGCACCCAATGACCGGCCGTTGTCGGTCCCGTGCTCGCGCAGCCCGCACTGGCAGGCGTTCGCGTGGGTCGATCTTGGTCATTTCTTCGCCTCGTACCCGGGCGACAAGGCCGCAATGGCCCGGCTGACGAAGCTGTGCCCGCGGGCCACGTTCCGGACCGTGCCGAGCGCAAGCACGTGGGAGCAGGGCTACCAGCGCGGCTGGTGTTGGAAGAAATATGCGTAATGTCCGTTATGTCAGGAGTTATCCACAGAACTGACTGGCTAAGCCGCGGCGGGTCGGGTGTCGTGCGCCCCTCATGGACTCGCGGCTGCCCTAGGCTGATCGAGACCAAGGGGGAACCCCCACGGCGGCACCAGCCGCCAACCGCGCAACACGCGGTTCTGATCGAGCAACAGGAGTGCCCAATGGCCGAAGAGTCGTACACAGGCGAGGCTTACTGCGTGAAGTGCAAGGAGAAGCGGGAGTTCACCGGCCACGTCGAGGAGACGAACGGCCGCCGTTTCGCCAAGGGCATCTGCCCGGTCTGCGGCACCAAGGTGACGCGCATTCTCGGCAAGGCCTGATCTCACCAGCACACAGGAGGCGGCTTCCCTTCGGGGAAGCCGCCTCTTCGCTTGCTCGCGACCACGCCGGTCCGCTCAGGGCGTACGCCGCCAGATCGGACAAACGGCATCCGGCGTATACCGTTGAACCATGAGCGTTCCCTTCGGTTTCGGCATGAGTGACGACGGCCAGGACAAGTCCGGCGTCCCCGGCGGCTTCGACATGAACTCCCTGGGCGCGGCCCTCCAGCAGCTCGGCGCGATGCTGCAGAGCGGCCAGTCCGGCCCCGACGCTGGCGGACCGGTGAACTGGACGATGGTCAACGACATCGCCCGCAAGACTCTCGTGCAGGCCGGCGACCCCTCGGTCTCCGACGCCGAGCGCCGCGCCATCACCGACGCCGCGCACCTGGCCGACGTGTGGCTCGATCCGGCCGTGACGTTCCCGTCGAGCAACTCCGCTGTGCTCGCGTGGAGCCGCTCGGAGTGGCTCGAGGCGACGCTGCCCGTGTGGCGCACGATCATCCAGCCGATTGCCGAGCAGATGGCCAGCGCCGTCGGCCAGAACATGCCGACGTCCGGCGTCGACATCGCCACGATCAACGAGAACCTCCCCGAGCAGTTCCGCGGCATGTTCCCCGACGGCATTCCCCCGGAAATGGCCCAGATGATCGGCCCGATGCTCGGGATGGTCCAGCAGCTCGGGGCCGCCGCGTTCAACATGCAGGTCGGCCAGGCTCTGTCCACCCTCGCCTCCGAGGTCGTCAGCGCCTCCGACATCGGAATCCCGCTCACCGCCACCCCGCAGCCCGCGCTGCTCCCGCGCAATGTCGACGCCTTCGCCGAGGGGCTGGGCCTGCCGATCGACGACGTGCGCTTGTACCTCGCGCTGCGCGAGTCCGCCCACCAGCGGCTGTTCGCGCACGTGGCCTGGCTGCGCCCACGCGTCATCGGAGCTGTGGAGGAGTACGCCCGCGGCGTGAAGGTCGACCAGAACCGGCTTGCCGAGGCGATGGGCGACGTCGACATGAGCAACCCCGAGGCACTGCAGGAGGTGCTCAGCAGCGGAGTGCTCATGCCCGAGGACACCGAGGAGCAGCGCGCGGCGATCGCGCGACTGGAGACCCTGCTCGCCCTCGTCGAGGGCTGGGTCGACGACGTCGTCGACCAGGCCATTGCCGAGCGGCTGCCGTCCGCCGTGCAATTGCGCGAGACGATCCGCCGCCGTCGCGCCGCTGGCGGCCCGGCCGAGAAGACCTTCGCCACCCTCGTCGGCATGGAACTGCGCCCGCGCCTCGCCCGCGAGGCGGCCACCTTGTTCGCGGTGGTCCGCGCCGGGCGCGGCGTCGAGGCACGCGATGCGCTCTGGGCGCACCCGGACCTACTGCCGGCCCCCGACGACCTGTCCGACCCGCTCGGCTTCATCGAGAACAACACGACTGACCTCGAGTTCGGCCTCGACCAGGAGTGAGCGACCTCGACAGCTCGTTTGCACGACTGCATGACGACGCCACGTCTGTGCTCCAGGAGTGGCCCGCTCCCGACGATCGCCAGCTCGCCCTGCGCGCGGAGTACCTCGACTTCCTCCGCGAGCATCCCGACGCCATGACCCGGGACTGCCGGATCGGCCATCTCACGGCCAGCGCTCTCGTCCTGAACGCCTCCCGCACCCATTCCCTGCTCACCCTCCATCCCAAGGTCGGCCGCTGGCTGCAGCTGGGCGGACATTGCGAGCCCGGCGACGCCAGCCTGCGCGCCGCGGCCATCCGCGAGGTGATCGAGGAGGGCGGTATCGCCGACGTGACGATGTCCGCGGCGCCGATCCACCTGGACCGGCACGGCGTGAAGTGCGCCGGCGACATGAGCGAGCACCTGGACGTGCAGTACCTGGCCACCGTGCCCGACGGCTCGGTGGCCGTCATCAGCGAGGAGTCCGACGACCTGCGCTGGTTCGCCCTCGACGCGCTGCCCGACGATCTCGACGCATCGATGCGGTCGCTCGTCGCGGCGGCGAGGAACGCGAACGGTAACGCTAGGTAAACGTGCGATAACGAAGCGGAACTTTCTTTCGTCCACAGGCTGGGTACGACGTTTGCGCTGGTCACGCGCCATAACTCGTCGTCATCCTCAGGTTTGTGCACAGCACTATGCACGTCTCGTCCACAGCGACACACCGCTGTGTCCCCAGCCCACGCACACGATGTCCACAGGGACGATGAACGGATTGACCGGTATTGATTGACGTGCTGATCGGCCAGTACCTAGGTTCATCCGCGTTGGACCCCCGGGATAACACGCACGTTCGCAAGGGGAAGGCGAGCGATGCGGAGAGACCCGGGGGTCCGTCCACGTTTGGCCCCCGGCCCACCGCGTAGCCTTGGGCGGAACCGGGCCCACGTCAGGCCCGTCGAATCGTCGTGACCGGCCGACCCACATCGGCCTCAAGAGGGAGTCATTGGTGTCTGCGCTGGCCTGGTGGCTCATCCCGATCGGCGCCACCATCCTCGCCGTCGGCTTCGTCATGCTTCGCAGCCGGCCGACCAAGCCGATGACGGCCGAGGACGGGATGACCAGCCTCAAGCGGATGCAGGAGGCCATGGAGCGCCCGCTGCCCGACGAGGGCCCGATCCGCCGGGAGACGCTGGACGGGGACGCATGACCGATCCCGGCCCCGCCGAATCTGAGGTCGCGCCGGAGCAGAAGCCGCCGGGGTACTGGAACTCGCTGACGCATCCCACCCGCCGCGGCTGGATGCTCATCATCGCCGCGTGCTCGGCCCTGGTGCTGCTCGGCATCGCGTTCCTCATGCCGGTGCCGTTCGTCAAGCTCGCGCCCGGCCCGACCTTCAATGTCATCGGCCAGGTCGACGGCGAGGACGTCATTCAGATAACCGGGACCGAGACCTTCCCGACCTCGGGAAACCTGGACATGACCACGGTGCTGGAATCCGGCGGACCCCGCGGGGGACTGACCTTCGTCGACGCGATCTCCTCGTGGCTGGATCCGAACGACGCGGTCGTGCCCCGCGAGCTGATCTTCCCCGACGATGAGACCGGCGAGGACGTCGCACGCCGGCAGGCGGTCAGCTTCAGCACGTCGCAGTCCGATGCCATCGCCGCTGCCATGACCTACCTCGGCAAGCCGATCGTCAGCCAGATCGTGGTGACCACGGTCTACGGAGACTCCCCGGCGGACGGCATCCTCGAGCCGAAGGACGAACTGCTCGCGATCGACGGCGTCGAGGTGACCAGTACGGCTCAGGTCTCCGAATCCATCAAGGCCAAGCCCATCGGCACGACCTTCGCCATCACCATCAATCGCGATGGGACCGAGCTGGAGGTCGAGGTCACGTCGGCGCCGAACCCGGACGACGCGAGCGTTCCGTACATCGGCATCGGCGTGGGCGTCTACTACACGGCGGAGTTCGACATCGACTTCACGCTGCAGGACGTAGGCGGACCGAGCGCCGGCCTCATGTTCACCACCGGGATCATCGACAAGCTCACCCCCGGCGACCTCACGGCGGGCAAGTACATCGCCGGCACCGGGACGATCGCTCCCGACGGCACCGTGGGGCCGATCGGTGGCATCCGCCAGAAGCTGGCCGGTGCGCGACACAACGGCGCGACGCTGTTCCTCATGCCGAAGGCGCACTGCACCGAGGCTGGCCACATACCCGACGGCCTGACGGTCGTGCCAGTGGCCACGCTCACCGAGGGCATTCAGGCGATCGAGGACTTCAACGCAGGCAAGCCACTGGCAACCTGCCCGGCAGTCGTGTCGTAGGTTGTCAAAGTGACCTTTGAGATGCCCATTTCCGAGCCGGGTGGGGGAGCGCCCCCCGAGGAGCGCACGCGCCGTCGCGGCGTCCTGCTTCCGACGATCATCATCCTGGTTCTGCTCGTCGGCGCGTTCATCCTGTTCTCCGGGTTCTACACCGACTGGCTGTGGTTCGTCTCGGTCGACAAGACCGAGGTATTCACCACCAGCCTGGTCACCCGAGCCCTCATGTTCGTGGTCTTCGGCACGGTGCTCGGCATCGCCGTCGGAGCGACCATGTGGATCGCCTGGCGCACGCGCCCCACCTTCCGTGGCATGACTCCGGAGCAGGCCAGCCTCGAGCGCTACCGCGTCGCCATTGAGCCGTACCGCCGCCGCCTGACCATCGCGATCTCCATCGCCCTCGGACTCGTCGCCGGACTCACGGCGGCGTCGGAGTGGGGCACCTACCTGCTGTGGAAGAACGCGACGGCGTTCGGCATCACCGATCCGCAGTTCGGGATGGACCTGTCCTTCTACACGTTCACGCTGCCGTTCATCCGGTTCGTCATCGACTTCGGATTCGCACTCATCATCTTGTCGTTCGTCGCCGCGCTCGTCGTGCAGTACATCTACGGCGGCATCCGTCTCCAGCCGCGCGGTGATCGCGCGTCCGGCGGAGCGCAGACGCAGCTCTCGCTGATCATCGGTTTCTTCGTCCTGCTGAAGGCCGTGTCGTACTGGTTCGACCGCTTCGGCCTCGCGACGCAGAGCCAGTCGCTCGTCGCCGGCTTCACCGGCCTGAAGTACACCGACGTCTACGCCGTTCTGCCAGCGCTCAACATCCTCGCTGCGGTGTCAGTGCTCGTCGCCCTCCTGTTCTTCTTCAACGCCTTCCGCCGCCACTGGGTCCTTCCCACCATCGGCGCTGGCCTGCTCATCCTGACGGCGGTCGTCGTCGGCGTGCTGTACCCGCTGTTCGTGCAGCAGTTCCAGGTGCGACCCAGCGAGCTCGTCCGCGAGCAGCCGTACCTCGAGCGCAACATCAACGCGACCCGCGACGCATACGACATCGCGGCCTCGGAGATCATCGACTACCCCGGAGTCGTATCGCCGCCGAGCGAGGAAGTGCTGGCTGCCAGCGCAGGAACGCTCAACGCGATCCGCCTGCTCGACCCCGCAGTCGTCTCGCCGACGTACAACCAGCTGCAGCAGATCCGCGGCTACTACTCCTTCAACCCGAAGCTCGACGTGGATCGCTATGACCTCGAGGAGGCCAAGCGCGGCGCCGTCGTCGCCGTCCGGGAGATCAACCTCGCCGGCATCCCCGACGGGCAGCGCAACTGGACGAACGACCGACTCGTCTACACGCACGGGTTCGGCTTCGTCGCGGCGTACGACAACACGTCCGACACCAACGGGCAGCCTGACTTCTTCGAAAGCGACATCCCCTCGACCGGATTGCTCGATGTCGCGCAGCCGCGCGTCTACTTCGGCGAGTTCAGCCCGGCCTACTCGATCGTCGGTGCACCCGCCGGCACTCCGCCCGTCGAGCTCGACTACCCCGACGACGCGAGCCCGACCGGCCAGGCGACCAACACGTATCAGGGAACCGGCGGCGTGCCGATGGGCTCGCTGTTCGGCAAGATCCTGTTCGCCACGAAGTTCCAGGACGCCAACATCCTGCTGAGCGACCTGGTCAACCCGGAGTCGCGGATCATGTGGGACCGCGATCCGCTGACGCGCGTGGAGAAGGTCGCGCCCTGGCTGACCCTCGACCAGGACCCGTACGCGGTCGTCGCCGACGGCGGCATCAAGTGGATCGTCGACGGCTACACGCTGTCCAACGAGTACCCGTACAGCAGCCGTGTCTCGCTGAGCGATGCGACCAGCGACTCGGTGAGCTCGCGCACCGTGCCCGCGGGACTCGTGCCGAACGACCAGGCGAACTACGTGCGCAACTCCGTCAAGGCCGTCGTCGACGCCTACAACGGAACCGTCACGCTCTACGCGTGGGACTCGGAGGACCCGGTCCTGCAGACGTGGATGAAGGCGTTCCCCGACGTCGTCGAGCCGGTCGAGAACATGTCGCCGCAGATCCTGCAGCACGTGCGCTACCCGCAGGACCTGTTCAAGATCCAGCGCGCGATCTTGTCTCGCTACCACGTCACCGACGCGTCGACCTTCTACAACGGCACGGACGTGTGGATCGTCCCCAACGACCCGACGGTCAGCCCGGCGAGCGTCTACCAGCCGCCCTACTACCTGACCCTCGAGATGCCGGGCCAGGATGCGCCGACCTTCTCGCTGACGACGACCTTCGCCCCGCAGCGACGGCAGACCCTTGCCGCATTCATGGCGGTGGACTCTGCCCCGGGGCCGGGCTACGGCACGATGCGAGTACTCCAACTACCGAGCAATACGACCATTCCTGGACCGCAGCAGGTGCAGAACAACTTCGAGTCCGATCCGCTCGTCAGCAGCCAGCTCAGCCTGCTGCGGGCCGGTGGCTCGGATGTCGAACTCGGCAACCTGCTGAGCCTGCCGTTCAACGACGGCCTGCTCTACGTGGAGCCGGTCTACCTGCGCGCCCAGCAGGACGGCTACCCGTTGCTGCGCAAGGTGCTTGTCGCCTACGGGCAGACGGTCGCACTGGAGAACTCTCTTGATCTGGCGCTCGCCAAGGTCTTCGGCACGTCGCCGGATACGACGACCGAGCCGCTGCCCGATCCCGACGTGCCCAGTGGTGAGGACGAGGGCGCGACCCCGACTCCCACGCCTACGCCAGCGCCGAGCACCGACGACGCTGCCGCCGACCTGTCCGTCGCGATCATCAAGGCGCAGTCTGCCTACGACGCTGGCCAGCGAGCACTCGCCAAGGGTGACTTCGCCGCCTACGGCGTGGCGATGGACCAGCTCGAGGCCGCGCTCGCGGAGGCCGCGGCGGCCGAGGCCCGTCTCAATCCAGAGTTGGTCCCGACGCCGGCGCCCACGCCGTCGCCCTCGCCGAGCCCGAGTGCTGACTCGGGCACGGCCGCCTAGCCCGCCCACGCCATGGTCACGCAGCAGTGGGATGACCCCACCACGAGTGTCGCGCTCATCGCCGAGATCGCCAGTCCTCCGGCGAGCGTCGTCGACATCGGCGGGGGAGCCAGCCAGCTCGTTGATCGGCTGCTCGAGAACGGCTACCGCGACATCACCGTCGTCGACCAGAGTCAGGACGAGCTGACCGCGGCCTATGAACGAGTCGGCAGTGCGCCGGTCACGTGGACGGCCACCGACATCAACGAGTGGATTCCCGATCGCACGTTCGACGTGTGGCACGACCGCGCGACCTACGACGAGCTCACCGATGCAGACGAGCAGCAGCACTACTGGGATCTGGTGCGAACGAGTGTCGAGCTCGGCGGGCACATCGTCATCGCCACGAAGGGCGACGACGCATCGGTGATCACCGCCGCGATGGGCGACGGATTCACCGTCCAGCAGTCGCAGCTCAAGGAGCGCATCGCGCCCGTGGGCCTGCCCGAGAACTTCACCTGGATCGTGGCCCAGCGCACTTGACCCCAGCCGTTTGTCCCGGATCCCGGGACAAACGAACGAATCTGGCGCGAAAACACGCGAAGTTGATGATTTGTCCCGTGCTGCCGGCGTCGTCATCCTTGACGCATGCCTGACGACATCGTGGTGCGCGGATCGATCGTGATCCCGCAGTCCGAGCTGACGTGGCGGTTCTCCCGCTCGTCCGGCCCGGGCGGCCAGAGCGTCAACACCACGGACTCCAAGGCGCAGCTCGTCTTCGACCTCGCGAGCACGACGAGCTTGTCTGAGCACCTCAAGACGCGCGCTCTCGAGCGACTCGACGGGCAGCTCATCGACGGCTGCATCGTCATCACCGCGTCGGAGCAGCGGTCACAGCTGCAGAACCGCCGCGCAGCCGAGCGACGTCTCGCCGACACTTTGAGAGAAGCCATCGCTCCGCCACCGCGCAAGCGCCGACCGACGAGGCCCAGCAGGGCCGCGAACGACAGGCGGATCAAGGCCAAGAAGTCCCGCGGTGAGACGAAGCGGCTGAGGAACACATTCGACTAGTCATGCGCAAGGATGTGCGCCGTGGGGGGTCTCAGCAGGCGCGCGTTCATCGCCACGACGGGCGCGCTCGCGGCGGCGTGGGCACTGCCGAAGGATGCGCTTGCCGCCCGCCTCGCAGCTCCCACCGCGACGACGGCGACGCTCGGGAGCACGATCGACTCGACGATTGCATTCGGCCCCGCGAAGTCGCGGAACTACCGCACGCTACGCAGCGCGCCGGGGGAGTCGCACGTCCCGCGCATCGACATCCTCGGCCGTGCACCCGACGCCGCACGTGCCGGCGCGCGCAGGTCCATCGCGTACGTCGGTCACCTGTCGGACATGCACCTCATGGACGCGCAGAGCCCCGCACGGCTGGAGCCGATGATCGCCCAGGACCACTCGGCGTGGGCGAGCGCGTTCCATCCGCACGAGACGCTGACGACCTACGTGGCGGCCGCGATGGTCACGTCGATCAGCGACGTCCGTGTCTCGCAGCTGACCGGCGCGCCGCTCACCGCTGCGTTCGCCACCGGGGACTCGACCGACATGCTGTCCAACCACAGCACGCGCTGGTATATCGACATCCTCGACGGACTGCCGATCACGCCGAACTCCGGAGCCATCGGCGAGTACGAGGGCGTGCAGGTCTGGTCCGAGGCCTACTACGCGTACCACCCGGAGGACCCGACCGGAGACTGGTTCGGGGAGTACGGATTCCCGCGGATCCCCGGCATGCTCACCGCAGCCGTCAGCCAGCAGGCGTCATCGCCCGGACTCCCGGCGCCCTGGTACGCCGTCTACGGAAATCACGACACCCTTCTGCTGGGAACCCTCGCGGTGCCCGACGCTTTGCGTGCTCTCGCTCTCGGCGATCGCAAGGCGTACGACTGGACCGCCCTGACCATGGACTACTTCCAGGGCTGGGCGGCCGACACGTCCGCGCTCGGCCGACTGGCGCACCAGGCGATGGTCAACTTCGGCTTCACCCGAGGCTACAAGCAGGTCACGCCCGACCCGGCGCGCAAGCTGCTGGAGTCGACGGAGTTCATGCAGCAGCACTTCGACACCACGCCGAACCCCGGCCCGGTCGGCCACGGCTTCACCCAGCACAACCTCGACACTGGCCAGACCTACTGGCAGGCGGACATCAATCCGTTCGTCCGCGTCTTCGGGCTCGACACGTGCAACCAGATCGCCGGTCCCGACGGCGCGGTGCCCGAGGACCAGTTCGAATGGCTCAAGGCCGGGCTCGTCCAGGCGCAGAAGGAGGGCAAGCTCGCTCTCGTTCTCAGCCACCACAACTCCACGACCCTGGAGAACGCGGCTGAGCTTGCGACCGGGCCGAACCAGCGGCTCATCCACTCCGAGGAGTTCGTGAGCATGCTGATCGATCACCCGGCGTGCATCGCCTGGGTCAACGGTCACACTCACATCAACACGATCCTCGCCCATCGCGCGGCGGACGGCACCCGCGGATTCTGGGAGATCACGACTGCGTCGTGCATCGACTTCCCTCAGCAGCAGCAGGTGATCGAGATCGTCGACAATCGCGACGGCACGCTCTCGCTGTTCACGACGACGCTGAATCACTCGTCGCCCGCTGAGTGGAACGGTGACCTTTCGCCCACGGGCCTTGCATCGCTGTCGCGCGAGCTGGCAGCCAATGACTGGGTCGAGTTCCCGGCGATGCGCCTCGGCTCGGAGATGGATCGCAACTGCGAGCTCCTCCTGCCCGCGCCATGGGACCTGTCGTCGATTTCCGATGCGTCGATCGAGGCCGCGCAGGCGGTCGACCGCGCTCGCGGCATGGCCTACGAGCAGGGGTGGAACGCATGAGGCCGCGTCGCGGTGCCGTCGTGTGCATCGCATCAGCAGCAGTCCTGGTCTTCAGTGGCTGCGCGTCGCAGCTCGCCGCGATCGCTCCCGTCGGCGGGGGAGACGTCACCGCCCTGCGCATCGCCACGATCGATGTCCTGCAGGACCTCGGCATCGGCATGATGCAGGTGCCTGTCTGCGTCGAGGCGGACGAGCCGGTGGACAGCTACGTGTGCGCAGGCACGACGACGGACGGCAAGGCGATCGCCGTCACGTCGCCGGGCACGACACCGATGACCATGACGATCCTCGTGGACGGCAAGCAGGTATTCGCCGGCAGCGTGCGCGAGGTTATCGACAAGGCGGCCGGTGAGGCCGGGTGAGCACCTACCGGGTCTCCGCCCTCGCCTACGGCGCCCAGAGGATGTGGCGGGGCTGGACGATCATCATCCCCGTCGTCGTGGCGAACGCGGCAATCCAGGCTCTCCTCATCTGGCCCGACATTCAGGTGACCGACTGGCTGCCGATGGTCGCTCTCGCGATCGCGTCGGCGCTCGCGTTCATGCTCGCCTACGGTGCGATGGCCGCGACCGCTCTGCAGGTTCCCGAGGGCGTCGTCCGCCCACGGCAGATCGTCCCCGCCATCAGGGCGAACGGAGTCCGGTACGCACTGTGGGCGCTTGGCCTGCTGCTCGTGACGATCGTCGGACTCGCGATCTACGCAGTCCCCGGCATCCTGATCCTCGCGGTCACGCCGTTTCTCCTGCTCGCCGCGATCGACGGGCGGACCAATCCGCTCGCATCTAACTTTCATGTCATCCGGCAAAGATTCTGGCGTTGGCTGTCGCTAGTCGTCGTCATCGGAGTTCTCGTAGGCGTCGGCACGCTTGCCGCGGGACTCACCAACTTCTTCGTCCGCGGTCCCGTTGCCTCATTCGCCGTGTGGCTTGTCTGCGGCCTGGTGCTGGCCTGGTTCACGACTGCATGGGCACTCGTCTACCGCGGTGCTCGTGAGGGGGACAGGGCCGAGATCGCCATGCGGTGATTCATCCCGTATAGTTGCTCAGGCAACGCGGGGTGGAGCAGCTCGGTAGCTCGCTGGGCTCATAACCCAGAGGTCACAGGTTCAAATCCTGTCCCCGCTACGAAGCGAAAGGCCTTGGATACCAAGGCCTTTCGCCATTTCTAGGCTAGTTCCGCCAAAGCGGCGAGACACCCAATGTCAGTCAAATGTCAGTCTGGTTCGCGCCCACTCGGGCAGTCTCGGGCCTCCTGATGTGCCCCGTCTCATTGGTTTTGCGGTCCGAAGCGTTCACCTAGCGACTCTCTGCGCTCGCTGACGACTCGCCCACGCCGGCCACGGGGCACTGTGGTCCCCATTCGGTTCAGCCACGCTCCGGGCACCCCAGAAACGAGCCCGTGGCGGTCGATTTCGACGTCGGCTGCCCAGGTACCGGCAACTCGGTCGATCCACCACCAGCGGACCATCCGAACCTGGACAACTCCGTTCGGCAATTTGATCTCGGCATCCTCGTTGGACGGCGTCATCTGGGGATTGTATTCGAACGTATGTTCGGGTACGTTCGATCGCCATGACGGAGACGACGAAGCCCGTGTGGCGATGGCAAGGCGGCAACCTGTGGCACTTGATCGCGACGGATGTCATGCGCGACGAGATTTTCGTCCTTGCCACAGCTGCGAGTACTTACTGGCATATTCCCGGCACGAACCTGGACGGTGCAGCTCGTGATTGCGACGACGCTCGCCGGCGTGCCGTGCGCGCGCTCTTGCGGGCGGGGATGCTGCCAGACCTTCCGATCGAGCCTACGAACGCGGCCGTGAAACTAAGGAGTGTTTGAAATACCAACGCGCCGCCTCAGAGTGCTTGAACTAGGCGCCGGGGACGCCCAGAACGAGACCAGAGGCGAGCGACTCGGACACGCCGCTATGCCGAACCTACGAGGGCGACAACGTCGTCCGCGCAGCCCCATGACAGACTCACGCCAGACCCGCCGTGCCCGTAATTGTGGATCAAATCGCTCTGCTCCACGTCTACCTCCAAGCGAATACGCTGACGGAAGGGCCTAAGCGCTGCGCGATGCTCGAGAACCTCTGCGTTCGCCACGTCAGGCACGAGCGCGGCGCAACGATCCAAGATCGCCGCGGCGAGCACTGGATCAACTTCTGAGTCCTCATCGACCGACTCATTCGGATCCTCCGACCCTCCGAGGATCACGTCGCATCCGCGCGGGAGGACGTACGTCATGCCCAGTGGCGAGAAGTCGTCCGCGATGTACTCGGTGACAGTCCCGTCGCGGGTCACACGAACAATCTGTCCCTTGATTCCGATGACCTCGGTGTCGCCGACGAGCCTCTTGGAGCCCAAACCAGTGCAGTTGACGTACCAGTCGGACGGGTGCGCCGACTTGATCTCGTCGATGGAGGAAAACGAGCCTGTCTTGCACGCAACTCCGAGCGATTCGAGGCGGCCCATGAGATAAGGGAGGTATTTGGACATGTCGGCGATCGGAACCTCGATTATGTAGCCGCCGAGCAGCGGATTGGGACCGTTCGGGTTCCAACCGTGCGGTAACCGCGCAAGGAGCTGTTCACGAGTGAGACGCTCGTAGTAGGGGACCAGGCTCTGCCAAAGTGCGTCGGTCTTCGCGTCGGCAAAGGACTGGTACTCACCTTTACCGTCGCGGACACACTCGATACCGCGTACAAGGGTCACCCCGGCTTCGGGCACGTCGGCAAGCTTGATCAACTCATCGAGGGCCTTGACGGACCACTCATTCAGCCTGTCGTCGTCGAGGTCAACCCAGAATAGATGCCAGATCGCCGTCGCTACCCAAGACGTCGTGCCGTCCATGTATTGGCGGGCGACGACTGTCACATCGTGGCCAGCCTCGCTCAGTTTGATGGCCGTCGTCAGGCCGGTGACGCCGCCACCGACCACCGTGATCTTGCTCATCGTGTCCCCTTCCGACCCCGGATCTAACCTTGCAGTGACGCGCTACTGCCGTGCTGCCTTGTACTTCGGATTCACCAAGTCGTCGTCGTCGCCCGATGCCAGCAAGTTGAGCAGCGACGTGGTTGCGCGTGCGCCTACACGGGCGTTGGTTTCGGCCGTGTTGTAGGCGGTCTGGCCGTTGGACGCGAGCAGGGATCCGATCGGCAGTCCGACAGCGGAGAGTGGATAGTCGACCGCAGCACGAAGTTCTCCTGCGCGGATCCTGTTGGCCAAGGCTTCGTTGTCGATGGCGTGCTCGAAGGCTGCGTTGACCACGACTGCGCCTGACTTGATGCGGTTGATCGCGGCACCATCCAACGCCATCATCCCGCGATGTTTGCTCACGTGCACAGAGACGATGTCGGCAGTCTCAAGAACATCGTCCATAGATTCGAGCTTGGCGACTGGGTCGTCGCCCGTTCCGCTGGCGACCACATTGATACCCAGTGCTGCAACCTTGGTCGCCAAGGCGTGACCGATCGCCCCGTACCCCACAATGCCCCAGGTCAAGGCCGAGAAGTCGTGGGTGATCGAGAAGTCGGGGCCGCCGGGCGTCGCCAGTGCCGGGATGTTCCGAATGAGCGCGAGACCACTCACCAGGCTCCACTCGGCCACCGCGCCGGCGTTCTCGCCACGGGCAGCACTGATCGCGATTCCCTTGGTCGTGGCGACTTCCCAGCCGGGGATGAACTCCGCGAACCCCGATCCCGTGAACGCTATGGCCTTCAGGTTGTCGGCAGCTTCAATGACCCGATCGGTCACGCTCTCGATGCCGCCCAGGAGGTAGCCGTCCTTGCCCTGGATTCGCTCGATCAGCGTCTCCTCGTCCGCCTTCGGCACATCGAGGCGGTCGACCTCGTAGCCCGCCTCACGAATGCGCTGCTCATCGGCTCCGCCGATAGGGAGGAAGAGGGAATCGGTAATCAGGACGATGGCCATTGGGTTGCTTCCTTCATTGCGATGTTGAGTGTGTTTAGGAGTTCGTCGGTGTTTGGCGGGGCGACCGGTGATTGCGGGTAGAAGAGCGTGATGATTCGCGAGATGGTCCCGGTTGGCTCAAGGAACCGAAGGAAGTGGTCACTAGCCAAGTCCTCGAACTCGCGGTTGCCATCGCCCAAGACAGAGATGGCGAGGTCGTATGACCCGACCTCGGACACACCCAGCAACCCGAGCCTCAGGGAGTGCCAGAGTGCAATGTCGACGGAGCACGGGAGATTCCCGTACTTCGTCAATCCCGTGCTGGCGTCCCGGTTCAGCCTTTTCCGTGCGCGAGAGGGCAAAATCTGTTCCAGATTCGGCAGGAACGACCGGAGATCTGTCTCGCTAAAGGAAAGGTCACCCGGGAGGCCAAGGTCCGCCGCGAGGCCGAGGACCTGCTCCGCGCGCTCGCGGGCATTGGCGGGGTCAACCGTCTTGTCATCTAGGAGCACGACGCGAGTGACCTCGTGCCCGTCGTCCACGAGGCGCGCGTCGACGGCACGCGCCGCCTCCACAGAGCGTTGAATGTCGGACTTGTCGATTGCGCCAAGGCTTGCGTGTGCGTACTCAAGAGAGATCTTCACAGCACACTGCTTCGAGCGAGGACCTTCTCGGCGCTGCCGCCAAACGCAACCGCAGCGGTCCGGAGTTCCTCGAACTCGATCAGCGCACCCTCGATTCGAGCGGGATCGTCGGTGAACTCCGCGGTCTTGCGGTCGGGGTCATCCAGGCCGAGCGAACTAGCTTCACGGAGCAGGGTGTCGTCGTAGATGACGAAGTCCCTGGGCTCCTCGACGTTCTCCACGTCGAGGACATACGCGTGCATGCCCAACTCGATGTGCTTCTCCAGGGTTTTCGTCAACAGCGCGACCCTCTCACTGGCGATCAGAAAAATACGTGTGACCTCCACCCCGCGTTCGCGAAGGTCGGCATGGTGTTCGAGGTAGGCATCTCCGCTCGCGCTCTGCCACCACTCTTCGTCGTGGTAGCTGACCGCCCGTAGGTGCGCTTGGCATGAGTTCACCGCCACCTGCGTCAGCTGAGGCTCCTTGTCTGCGGACACCTTGACTGAGCCGTTCGCTGCCTGGACGAACTGGTTGGTCAGAGTGCGAAGCATCTGTACTGCCTGCTCGTGCATGAAGGGACTAGGACTTCGCTTCTGAAGGGTCTTCACGGCTTCGTTGAGCTGGCTCATGTAGTGAGCAACCCCGCCCCTCACGGGCGGCGGAGCAGCATCCGCCTGGTCCGCCGGGTAGCCCGCCAACACGAACCACTCACGGGGATCGTGGCCAACCGCATGGGCCAGTCCTCGCAGGATCTGCGCCGAGGGCCGCGATGCGGTCTGGGTCTTCGGGTTCACCCCGCGCTCGATCGTGCGGACGTAGGCCGTGCTGCAGCCCGCAGCGTTCGCCACTTCGCTCGCTGACAGCCCAGTCTGGATGCGCGCCTCCTCCAACTCCTTGCCGAGTCGGATCAGGTCGTCCTGCTTCGGAGTGGTCATCGACATACCTCGCTCTTCATGTACGCAAGCATGCCGTATCGCTGCTTGCATCGCAATACGGCTGGCTTTTGCGGATCCTTCAGCGAAACACTGACAGGTATTGACAAGTATGGTGACAAATAGGAAGGTATAGATCACATACCAAATTAGCGAGCAGGGGAGGTGAGAGAGATGCCGATGTTGCCGCCCTATCAGCAGCCGCCGGCCGAGGTTCGCCGCGCGGAGCAGGCGCAGATCAAGCAGGCACAGCAGCAGCTTGCCCAGCGCAAGTTGGAGGAGGAGCGCCGCCGTCGCGAGGAGCTTGCCCGGGCACTTGCTGCCGAGTCGCGCCGCAAGGCGAGCGAGACCTCGCAGCGTCGCTAGTGCAATGACCGGGGTGCCAGCCCAGGGGCGGGCACCCCGGTCTCAGCTAGGAGGGGAGACCGGTCAGTGAACAAGGACTGCAAGAAACTCGTTAAGCAGCTCGACCTCCAGGGCTTTGACTGCCGAACCACGTGCCGCGGCCACGTTCAGGTCCGATTCGACGGCCAGGTCGTTGCTGTTCTGGCTGGTACGCCGAGCGACCGGCGGTCCTGGCTGAACACCGTCGCCGACCTTAAGCGGGTCGGCTTCCAGCCGGCCCACTAGCAACAGACAGGAGAAACGAACATGCGCATCCTCGCCACTCTCGCCGCGATCGTAGGCCTGACGGTCCTCGGCCTCTTCGCTACCGGCAACCTGTCCGTCGGCGGTGCGGCTCGGGTCGCCGCCGACACCACCAGCGCGCCGGTCCCGACCGCCGCCCCCGACGGCACGTCTCTCCAGCCCGCGCCGGAGGGGCATTCGATCGCAGCGTGCATCGATTCGACCGCGTCCACCGATGCGGCATTCGCAGAGTCGATTCTCGCCTCGACGACTCAGGCCGTCCAGAACTACGTCCCTGCCATGCCGACCGTAACCAAAGACGGTGTGCTCGCCGTGCCGGGGCTCGACCTGACGATCCGTCTCGTGAGTACACGGCCGCTCGCCTTCGGCCAGTCGTACCTGAACGTCCAGATCCCGTCCGTCAACGGCCTGGCCGCGCGCCCCGACATGACCGCGCTAGGGGCGCTCGACCCCGGCGGGTCCTACCTGATGTGGAAAAAGTCCGAGGAGCAGTGGGCAACTGACTACCAGACCGCAATCGATGCCGAGGCAACTGCAGTCAAGCAGCTCGGCACTGTCGATCTCACGCGCCCTGGCCGGTCGGGCGTCCGTGATTGCGTCGCGGCGCTCAACTCCGTGGCGTCGAAGTACAGCAACGTCACCCTCATCGTCGCGTCCGATCTCGGCGACAACTCCTTCACGGGTGCGAACCCCACCTTCGCAGGCAAGCCGATGGTTCTGATCCAGCCCTGCCCCGATGGGGACGCCAAGCGGTGCGCAGGGCTTCAGGAGAAGTTCACCTCCTGGGCCGTCGACCACGGATCCGGCTCCATCACTGTGACGCGGCCCGAAAACTCTCTCACCACCCTGTCCCAGCTCATCACAAGAAACAACCCGTAGGAGGCCACGATGTTCCTCGCCCCCGCCTTCATCCTCGGCCTCTTCATGGTCGCCGGTGCTGGCTATCTCACTTACGACCTCGTCACCGGGCGCCGCGCCGCTCGCCTCGATGCCGTCCGCAACGACCCGGCGGACTTCGTCCACGCGCGCCTCAACGAGGAGGCCCCGCACCAGTTCTCCCTGAACGGCAAGGTCACCCAGGCCGAGACCAACCTGACCGAGGCCACGGGAAAGGCTGCAGCGATCGGCAAGGAGCTTCCGAACGACCCGCCTTCGCGCCCGTGGGTCATCAAGGTCATTGCCTTCACCTTCCTCTGGTTGATCGCCTTCACGGTCCAGTTCGTCCTGGATTTCCGCATAGCGGAAGCGATCACCGGCAACACTGGCGGTGCGGCCTTGACATCGCTGGTCGTGTCAGGCCTGCTCAGTGCCATCGCCCTCGCGGCGGCGATGCTGTGGGAGAAGCGAGCCACCGTCAGCCGTCGACAGTTGAGCATGGGTTTACTCGCCGCCGCGGCACTCATGTGCATCGTCCTCTCCGTCATTGTCACGCTCGCACCCAAACGCGCAGAGTTGGACTACGCCGCCCGCATCGACACCGCCGAGCAGCAGCTCGCAATGTTCAACGAGGACGGCGATACGACCGCCGCGGCACTGACCCAAACAACGATCGACCGCCTTGAGACGCAGCGCGACCAGGCGAAGACGTTCTACCAGGCAACCGCCGTCGCCGCCGGCCTACTGGAGGGCGGCGCGTCACTCGCCGTACCGAGCGGTTACCTGCTCATGAACTACTACGGCGCTCAGAGCGTGGTGCGCCGCAGGACCAAGGACGTGGCTCAGGCCCGCCGCAAGCTCGCGCAGCGGCGTCAAGGCTTCGCTGCACGCATGTCCGGCTTGCTCGAGCGCGCAGGCGTCAGTCAGGACCAGCTGGGCCCGTTTCTCGCACGCACTGGAGCGCACGTGGCGGAAAACCCGCCGGCCCAGATCCGTCGGCAGCCCGCGGCCATCCCAGGAGAACCTGCCGCGAACACCCCGGTGCGGACCACCGAGGCTGCAACTCAGGAGTTCATGCTGCCTGAGGATGCGGCCTCCGCTGTGCGCGCGCAGCCTCGACAGACGAGCACCTCGAATCCTGGGCGGACCGACTTGCACAACCAGACCGTGCCCGGCGACACGCCTGACCCCAGCTTCGACCAGGCCTAACAGGCAACGACAACCAAGGGAGAATCATGTCCACCATCCGCCGTACCTCTGCCATCTACAACGCGAACCTCGCAGCCATCATCGCGCTCCAGCCCGAGCACGCGCTCCAGTTCCGCGCACTCACCGAAGGGCTGACCTCGTCGGCCATCGCCCTCCTCCACCGCGACCTGCTCCACGACACCGCCTTCGACTCGGTCGAGGACGTCCAGGCCGCTTGGAGTTCGATCGAGAGCAACCTCCCGTGGGAACGCGCGTTGACCGACGCCACCTACGGCAACTTCAGCAACATCGCGTCGCAGATCGAGGACCTCGACCAGCACATCGGTGACGAGGTCGGTGCCGCCATCGCATCCATTCACCACGACGTGCTGGCAGCGATGGAGTCTGCCGAGACCGAGATGAAGAGCGTCGAGCAGCGTGCAATCGCCCAGACGATCGACCTCGCGCTGAACGACCTCGGGTACTACGTCGAGCGTGCCGAGATCGAGGGCGTAGTTACCGGCTTCGAGGCTTCCAAAGGGGACTCCAAACTCGTCATCGAAGTGACCGGCGGCGGGGTCGTCACCGACTTCGTCGGCCTCGCCGATACCGACAGCTGCGGAACCGCCCAGGACGCTCTCGTCGACCGGGTCGGCACTTACGGCGTCACGCTCGACGAGCAGGACCGCCACGACCACCGCGACACTCGCGGAGGCGGACTTGTCCAGCGAGCCGCCCGCGCTTCCGGCCGCACCCTCGCGGAGCGCATCGTGTCCGCCTACGGCACGCCTCCTGCGACGCGCAACCTCTCGAAGCAGCTTCGCACGACCAAGGCGACCCAGAAGGCGAGCGCGTGATGACCAGCGACGACACCCGCGCAAGTCAGATCCGTAGGAGGCTCGACCTCGCCACGCTCGACGGAAGCGTCGTGATCCTGACCGGTTCCGGCGCCACCGACCTCCTTGTCGATGGCGGCACCCTCCGCGACGCGGAGTCCGTCATCGCCATGTGGGCTGCCGAGTCCAGAATGCCGACGCTCATCTACTCCGAGGCCGAGGGCATCAGGGCCAAGAACGCCCCCGACGGCCCGCGCGCACGGGTCCCCTCCGGAATTGACATCGGCACCCCTTATACCGTCGCGCTCGATCTCATCTTCGACTCGATCGATCGCGACGGCGTGAAGACCGTCACCGTTCTGGCGTTTGCTGAGGCCCAGATCCCTGACGACCGCGGGGTCGGGTACCACGGTGACGCCGCGCGGATCGTCGAGCAGCTCGCCGTCCGAACGACCGATCCGGCGTGGCGCGACGCTGGCCATCGCATTGTGCTGATCGGCAAGACCGAGAGCCTCGACCAGCGGCTGACGCGGCTTCCAGGTTTCGTCGTCGAAGATCTCGGGCTTCCCGCTCTCGCCGAGCGCGATGAGGCGGTCGACCTCATGGCGCGCAGCACAAAGCACCCGCTCGCTTTGGAGTCCTCGCTTGAGGCGTCGCAGGCGGCCCGTCTCGCCGGTGGGCTCAGGGTCGATGACATCAGTCGGCTGCGTTACCGCGGTTGCTTGGCGAGGCCGGTCACCGTCCAGCAGATTCTGGAGCGCAAGCGTCAGGCGATACGCGAGATGGCGGGGGACACCCTGGTCGTGCACGACAATCCGCCGAGCCTTGACACTGACGTCGCTGGTCTGCCCCAGGTGCGCGTAGCCGTGGCGGAACTCCTCGAGGTCGGCGACCTCAACGCCCGTGCCATCTTCGGTGGACCGCCAGGGGTTGGCAAGACCTGGGTGTCGCTGACGGTCGCCGGGGCGTTTCAGGTGCCCGCGATCGAGCTCGGCCGCATAGAGGGACGGTACGTCGGAGAAAGCCAGGACAACCTCCGTCGCGCGTTCAACGCCATCGAGGCGAACTTGCCCGCCTGCCTCATCCTTGACGAAATAGATCAGACCGTTCTGGCCAGGCGGGGCGAGCACGCCGGCGACGGCAGTTCGGTAAAGGCCGACCTTCGCTCGGAGTTCTTCAAGTTCCTCGGCGACATCGGCGACCAGCGCGGCCTCTCGGTCATTGGGATGAGCAACCGTCCTGACCTCCTCGACGAGGCGAGCAGCGACCGGTTCGCCAAGATCCCGATCCTCCACGCCACGCACGACGAAGCCGCCCAGATCATGGCCATCCAGGCGCGTCGGGAGAACCGCGAGCTCGACGTCGAAGGAGCCGCCGACGCGCTCGCGGCCGCGGGTGACGTCTTTTCGGGGCGTCAGCTGGTGCGCCTGCTGGGCAGGGCCAGCATTCACGCGCGGAAGGACGGCCGCACTCGCATCGAGGGGCGCGACGTCGCCTGGGCGCTCAACGACGTCCTGGAGCGCGTCGGCCCCGGCGAAGAGCGCATGGCACTCCTCGCCGTGGCGGCAACGAGCTTCCAGAGCCACTTGCCATGGAACGCGGCACGCCAGCTCGGCGACCCCTTCGCCCAGCCGCCGAAGTACCTGGAGCCGTTCGTGCTGATCGACGGCTCCGTCGATCTCGTCGCACTTCGCACGCGCATCAAGGAGATGGAGCACCATGCACGCTGAACACCCCGACACCGAGGCGGTCCGCGACCTGATCGCGCACCTCACGGCCTGGCTCGACATCGACGTCCACGACCCCACGAGCCAGGTCACGGGCGGCGGTGCCATTCGCTTCGCGGAGCAGACCTTCGGCGCCCTCCACGGCGGACGACGAACTCTGCTCCTGCCGAGTGCCACCTTCGCGATGCGGTCGGCGCTCCTCGCAGCCGGGGTTAAGCGGGGGCAGCGGGTGCTCATCCCGGCAGTCGACTGGACGTCGACGCTCTCGGCAGTCCGGGAAATCGGGGCTACGCCGGTCACGGTCAACGTCGACGCGGCCACCATGACGATTGACGCACAGTCGGTACGCGACCACCTCGATCAGGGTGTCGGAGCGATCGTTGCCTGCCACCTCCACGGAGTTCCGGCCGACATCCCTGCACTTCGCGGCGTTGTCGGAGACAGCGTCCCGATCATTGAGGACTGCGCCCAGGCGCTCGGTTCAAGCATCGACGGCCAACTCGTCGGCACGCACGGCGACTTCGGCATCTTCAGCTTCGCCAACAAGGCAATCAACGCCGGCGAGGCCGCCATGGTGACGAGCTCCAACGTCGAACTCCACGACCGACTCCTCGAGCTCACCGCCCACCCGGTCCGGCAGACCCTCGAAGGCATCGCGAGTCCGAACCTCGCGACCTTCTCCGTGCGGGTCGCCCCGGCATGCGCCATGCAACTTGCGGTCGCGCTCGGGAGTTGGGACCGCAACCGTGCAGTTGCCGAGCTTGACGAGTTCCGGTCACTCCTTGGCCCGACCGTGGAGTCAGCCGTTCTCGGTCGCGACCCTAGGCGTCAGAACGCGGCTTCGAGCCTCCCGATTCGCACGGGTGCTGGCGATGGTTTTGATGTGGTCGCCTCGTCCACTCCGAGCACTGCGCTCCGCATTTCGTCCGTGATCGCCGGTCATCCATTGAACGCCGATGTCACCCTCGTCCATAGGGCGCACAAGACGGCGACGGCAGGAACCACGGGAGCCCGTCGTGCTGGATAGGTTGGCGAGTGGCGCGGCTCCGGCGATCGCTTTCATGATGCTTGTCGGGGGACTTGCACTGTACGACGTCATCGGACCGCCTCTGATCGACGCCGCACACGGCGCCTTTGACCGCGTCGATATCGGTCGTCCCAACACGAACCCAGGCACCCGTGAACCGACAGACATCCCGTCCGGCGATGGTCTTGCCGAAGGCATCGATTGGTCCTTGATCGACCCAGCGCAGGGTCTCCTGCGCTGGTCGTGCGACGAGGAGATCCCGGTGCAGTTGGTCGGACCCGCCCCCGACGGAGCCGACGAAGCGGTCGAGTCCGTGGTGACCGAACTCGCTGGTATCTCGGGCCTTCATCTCTTCGTTCAGGCCGCCGAGCCCGAGTGGTCCGACGACGAGTGGCGCGAGGGCGAGATCCTGATCCGCTACGTCAACCCGGACGAAAGGCAGGCCCCTGGCATTGACTTCAACGATGACACCGCTATCGGCCGCGGCGGTCCCGTTTCGTCAGGTCACACGATCCGTGCCGGGTACCTCGCGATCCGGATCGACAAGCCCTTCTTCGCCAACACCGATCCCACGACGGAGTACGGCAAGGCTGTCCTGCTCCACGAACTCGGCCACTCGATCGGGGCAGGGCACAGCCACGGCAGTCAAGGCGTGATGACCGAGAGCGGGGCGGATACCGAACTCAGCGCCGGCGACCTTCACGTGTTCCAGCTCCTGGGATGCCCCGAGTGATCGACTCGTTCAGGAATCTCCTTTGCTGGAGCACCGGTACGTCCGGGTCTCGAAGCCTTTGCATGTGAGGGGCGGGTCGTAGCGTCGGCTGCTTGACCGAACTGTTTGGGGAGGGGCGATGACCGGCGACTGGCGTGCGGTACTCGACAGCATCGCCGCGTCGATCATGCCAATGCCGTCGGGAGAGTCTCTCGAAGTGACTGTCTCGTGTCGGACATCAGGGGGTCAACGAAGGGACCGAGGCCACGAAAGCCGTCTAGTGGACTTCGGTGTGCGACCCGAATGACATTGCACTGCAACACATTTCGACGTGCGCCCGGAGTGACTCGAACCCCCAACCAACAGGGTAGAAATCCGCGACCTGTCGTATGCGCGAGAGGTGAATTGAGCAATACCAACGGTTCTCGGTGCACCGAGACCCACGGAGACTCACCAAACGCCAGCAAGAAAGGGCCAGTGGCTGCTCGCGGAAAGGGCCAAGAAAGGGCCAAGTCTGAGGTTCCCGATCAGATCTCTCTCAGTCGGCGTTGATCACCAGACGGATAACCCAACGCTGGAGTTTGGCGAAATCGAGGATCTTGGGTTCCGCTTTCCAGTAGCTACTGAGCGTTGAGGCGGCTGGTTAACGCGGTGCACTCGATCTCAATGCGCTTGAGCGCATCGTTATACGCAGCCCCGTCTTGCTCCACTGTCGGCCAGATCTTGAGCAGCGAGATGTAGTCCCAGCCTGGGCGGTCTTGCTTCTCCTCGGAGAATCTCGTGGCGAACGCAGAGGCGAGGGAGTAGGAGTCCGACAGTTCCTGCCATGTCGGTGAGATGGACTTGGCGGATGAGGCGGCTACTGCCTGGGCTTGGAGGTCTTTGGCGTTGGTGTTGAGGATCGTGGCGTCAGTGTCCCAATCAAACGGTTCGTCACCTCGTCCGGCGTAGGTGTAGTCGTCGTTGCTGCCCGCATCGCCGTCGTTGGTGGGCGCCGCGATGCCGCAAGCGGTGATGGCGAAGTTGGTGGCGTCATCCGAGGCTGAACTGCTGTTTGCACATGCGGTGAGCAGTAGGGCAGCGGTGATGACTGTGGCTCCGAGTGCCTTCAATGGTTCCCCCATAGTCCGTGAGGTTAATGGGAGGAGCAGACCCAGACGCGAAAGTCGTCATAAAGGGCGGATGGGATCACGTACAACGATCGGGGCTCGACAGCGGCGTGAGACTTAAGAGATTCTCGGCAAGGAGTGCGCCCGGAGGGACTCGAACCCCCACCAAACAGGGTAGAAATCCGCGACCGGGCTGGACTGGCATAAACCGAATTGAGCATTACTAACGGTTCTCGATGCATCGAGACTCACCGAGACGCACTGTATGACAGCAGGAAAGGGCCAGGGGAACTCCGCGGAAAGGGTCAAGAAAGGGCCAAACGCGTTCCTCAACTCCCAATGAGGCCTTGAGGCCCCGCCCCGTTCAGCACGTCTCTGTCTGGACTGGTCATTGTCGAGCGACATGAGCAGTACTTGTGGTTGCGTAGGGACCTCGTGACCACCTAGTGCCAACTGTGAGGGCGGGGCCTCTGATGGCGTTGCTTATTCCGGAACGAACGATTGATTCGTTGTTCACATTCGAGCTGATCTCGGCCGCTCCGACGGCGATCGTTGTCTCACCGAACAACAACAGAGGACCGCGCACACCTGACCACGAGGTGAGCCATGCGACCCGGAAGTTTGTCTTCGAGTGCAAGACAATCTATGTGTCTCTACGCAGCTTGCGCAGCGGTCGCCGGCTCAGCTTGTGGACCGTGCAAGTCCCCGTTCAGCAACTCGTTGACTACGTCAACCACGGACAAGGCTCGTTGATCTACGTCTTGCCCGCAAGGCCTACCAATACGAGAATGCCGTGGATTCGGGCCTGTCGGGATGATCCAGATGCGAACGGTTATTGCATCGCCTGTGCAAATCCGACCAGGTCGCAAGGTGCTGTCTTCCTCCGCAGGTGGGCAGGTCGACAGCAACCGATCGCGTCAGCACCGGCCGAGACGCGTCTTCAGCCGTGGTTCAACCATTGGGCATGGTGCGTTCCAGCGGCCATGCTTGCGGCCCACATCGCAACTACGCCGTCGCACGTCAGGGGAAGGGTGCCCAGATCGTACGCCGAGCTGCCGGCTCGAGACCTGGCACTCGAGGCGATTCCTGGAGCGATTCGCTTTTGTCATCTATTGGCTGCAATGCAGCGTGATCACGACCGGATTCACGGCATTGTCCGCTCATGGAGCGCTGACGAGGCCACGTCGGAAAGCCCGCAGATCCCAGTCGGGGAGGACCAACTGAAGCAACTATCGACCAGATCACTGCGTGATCTCGTGGCGCAGGAGGACGACCGTCGGCTGATCGTCGGATACTAGGTCTACGGCTCGAGAAGTGGCCGTCCTAGCCGGAAGAGGTGTGGGGTGATTGAACTGCTCGAGTTTTTGGACCGGTGCCCTTGGTCAACAAGTCGCGTCTTCGGACCGTTTGCACTTCGCTAGCCTCGGGTGAACTCCGGATCGCCCAGAGGGTGATCAGCATATTGGGCGGTATGGCGAAGTGTCGGTTCGAGCCATTGCGCTTCGGTTGAGACCTGGAGCCCGTGGTTGTCGAGGAGAAGTGTCAATTCTGCTGCGATGTCGGCCGAACAGAATGCCGCCGCCTTGGCGATCTCAACAGCGGCGAGGCGAGCAACGAGATCCAAGCTGGCACCCCGCGCGGTGTACATTGCGTTGACCGGGTTGGCGTCAAGTTGCAGTAGTGCCAGCAGTTCCCGGGCTCCCGACCATCGTGACGATTCCCGGGTGTGAGCGAACTCGCCCAAGGCGCGGTTGAGCGCACGTAGACGTCCAAGGCGGGCCAACTCAAGCCAGTCCCGCGGAGTCGTTGAGGGATTGGCTTCCAGCAGGGCGGCCTTGTCTGGTCGTAGTCGCCAGCCACGCAGTCGGGACACTTGCTCTAGAACATTCCGCAATATGGCCATGGCTCGGTCGTCATCCTCAAGCCATAGCCAATACGACGACCGTAGCGCCGATCCAACGAGCGCCAACGACGCCGAAATCTCTGGCTGCGGGTGCCAAAGACTCACCAGCGCGGAGGACTCAGTGATCAGGGTCCATGTGGTGGCCCTTGAAGTGAGTCCCTCCGGGTCAAACTCCTCTCCGAGGCGTTGGCTCTCGACGGTAAGGGCCATCTCGGCGGCCCGAATACTGGACAGGCGATGCCACGCAAAGTTGTACGTGGCCATCTCATCGTCACGGAACAGTCGACCCGCGGGGCGCCCCCTCCCGGACGCCTCGTAGGTCAGCCCCAATCCCTCAACGACCAGGACGACCTCTGTCCGAAGGCCTTCGTTCGGCAGCAGAGGCATCAAAGTCTCAAGTGGGGGGCACACAAAATGATGCGGTGGCTCAATGACGTCACGCGCCGGGGCCGGCCCCACGGAGAACCGATCGTCGGACGAGGCTCCGTACGATTCAGGTGCGAGGTAGGTGTGTCCGGGCGCTGCGGCATCTCGCGCGACGGTCGTGAGCGTGTCGGGCACATCGCGCAGGTGCGCGGCGCGAGCGTGCTCTCCCTCCTCGGCCAAGAGAGCAGCAGTTGCCAGCCGTAGCTGCCGTAGGCAAAGGGCGATGACGTCGACGATTGCCATGTACACGAACACGGTCTCATCGCGAGACTCGTACGTTTCCGCCAGGCCCGACCCGTCCCAGCGGATCGCATCAACCATGTCCCGTGCATGAAGAAAGTCACTGATGACGCCATACAGCATTCCGGGGCAGATCTCGCGACCATCGCTGAGCCGTACGTGCTCGTGGTCGATCTGGGGCTCCTCCGCCTCGGCCTCGTCCTCCGACGCGACGGACACCCAGTCCGGCATCTCGAACCACGCTTGATGAAAGCCGTCCGGATGGCTCCAGGCACGGGCCATAAACTGTGCCACACGTTCGCGCTCCTGGCGGGTGACTCCGGCGTTAAACGCTTTATGCATCGTCCATCGCTCTAGATGAACCCGGGCTATCACCGCAGCGGCGACGAGCTGCCCACACAGGAGGAAGCGAGTTGCAGCAACGAGCCCATCGACTCCCCAGGCGATGTGATCCGCCCACTTTCCAGAGGGCGACGATGGGTGTCTATCTCGTGCGACACCCTGAGAGGCCAAGGCTCGGTCAATGACCGAAGCTGGAGCAATGCCGGAAAGCGCAGCTGCTCTGAGATGCTCCGGGATCAGGGCGATCCGATCCATGCGCTGCGTGTAGCGCGAGATGAGCGTCTCGGCCAGGCGGTTCGTACCGGCGGCGACGACGCGCTCGTAGTCGGCGATCGTGGGTGCCACACTCCGTCCGCGAGCATCGGCCCTGCGGGCCGCCCGAAGACGTGACTTCCTAGATGGCTCAAAATCGCCTTCTCGCATCGACGCTCGACGATGAGACGCCCTGCCCATAACCGAAATATATATAGGGCAATCCATGCTGCCGGGGCGAGCGTTCGCGACCAGAACGCGACCGACTAGATCGGTTGCACCGCGGAACTGAAGCGGGCTGTCAGCATCGCTCTCCGATGGTGGCCGGCAACAGTCGATAGATCGATCCTCCTCACAAAAGTGCGCCCGGAGGGACTCGAACCCCCACCAAACAGGGTAGAAATCCGCGATCGCTTTCGGCGGAATGAGGTGAATTGAGCAGTAGCAATAGTTTTCAGCTCATTGAGACTCATCGAAAGTCAGCAGGAATGGGCCAACGAAACTTCAGGGAAAGGGACAAGAAGGGGCCAGAAGAGCACGCGCAGAGCAACTAGTTGGCGGCACGTAGGTTCTTTGTGAGCACGTGGAGCAATTCCGTTCCCCCCGGCTTTGGCTCGTCGTAGATGTGGTTCCACCCTTGTCGCTTCCAAAATTCGAAGGCGGCCGGTCGACCCTCCTCGACATCGACAACTGCGAGGTGGAAGGTGCTCGCGAGCCGTTCGACCATTGCCCGCACCAGTGAGGAGCCGGAACCACTTCGCTGCGCGTCTGGGATTATCGCAAGATAGGAGATCTCAACGTCCGCGACCTCCTCGCCAACTCGTCGGCCTCGTGTGATCGCTTGAGCCCTACAGAAGCCGAAGATGCGCTCTTGGGACGCAGCGACAAGGAAGATGTCGGAGCCGCTATTCCTTTTCGATTTCCAGCTGGCCGCCTGTACTGGTAGGTCATGGCGTGGGGACGGCCATTCGTCGGCCCAGATGCGCGCGACTGTCAGCAGCTCGTCGTCGCTAGCGTCACGAACCTCTATCTCGTCAGGCGAATCGTCTTTGGGGTCAGGGTGTGGCGAAGCGCTATCGCCAGGCATTCATCGCCTCCCAATCGGAGTCGAAGTCAGGGAATCTGTGGACTACCGACGCGTTGACCGCGTCTCTGCTGAGAGTCGTTAGGACGAGGTCTCCGCCAATGAAGACGCGATCAGCCGCAGGCCGTCGGGATTGCTCCTCTCGAATCTGAGTGGCCAGAGAGATCAGACCGTCGACGCCCTCGACTGGGCCGTACTCGCCTTCCGGCGGGGGCTTTAGCGCAAACCCGAACGGAATTTGCTCCGACGCAAAGCCAGACGAGCTGCGGTACGCGAATGCGCAGTGCTGGCCCGAGTCCTCGAGGAAGCCCAGGTGGTAGACAGTCGCTGAACCACCCTCCAAGTCGGTCTCATCGCTTAGCTCCTCCCATATCTCGCGAAGCATCTGGGGGGCGTGAAGGTTCAGCATCTCGATATCAAGGACCGCCATCCTCGAGTGCACGTGTTCGCGCCATCGGTCCACCAACTGCACATGGCCGGTTCCTGCGATCAGGAGTCGTAGGTGGGGGAACGGTGTGCATTTCGAAGTGAAGTAGCCGGGCGTCCCATTGACGGTGGTCGCCAGGGTATCCGTCAAGACCCAGACTGAGTCCTCGCTTGTCTCAAATATCAGGAGACTCATTGCGGACCCCGTGTTCGAATTGGCAGGATGACAGCTCGCGTCCAATACTGGCGGGACGGACTTCGAAGGGCAATGCGACGCGGAGAAAACCCTAATTGGAGCCTCAGCCGCCGGTCTCTGTGGGCCCGGCGTACTCCAGAGTCCAGACCATCGACGCCTCGTACAGCTGATCTAACGCCGGCTTGAGGTCGAACACTGACACGTTTTCGCCGAGAACCGAGATGACTCCCGTGTCGGGATCGAAGTGACGCACGATATCGACGTCCTTGTTCTCGGCACCGAGCGACTCCCTCGTACCCACGTACATGTCGATAATCCGCGATGGTCTCCCCAGGATGAATCTGTCCAGGCGCTCATCTATGTGCTCGAAACCATTGCGAACGGTGCGAACGGCGGCGAGCGGCGAGCTCTTTGGCACGCCCAGCACTGATCGCAAAGTGCGGCCGCGAGCAACCGACCAGTTCCGCAACTCCTCTTCCGCGTCGCTGAGGGCGCTACCGTCGTGTTTCCGCGCGGGAGGCTGAGGCCAGAGCAACTTCGAAAGCATCGCGCACGAGGCTAGGAACGAGGTCAGTGCGACCCAAGGCTGGGGGCCGGTCAGGGGGCTGTCCTCCGGAGTTTGACCCAACAGGACCAGCGCAGTCCCAGCAAGGGCACATTGCGTACCAACCTCACGGACATAGATGTCTAGGTATGCGTCGTCCATGCAGCAGTTGTACCGGAAGGAACTACAGGAGATCGACCTTCTCACTGCCCAAATGATGGCGTGCGGCTAATGCGGGATCGGAGCGAGAGTTTTGGCCGGCCGCAGTGAGCTGGTCCAATACGAGTGAGGTTCCAATCCGACCTGGATCTGACGCACGTTTCAGTCAGTGTTTGTCATCTGCCCCGCTCGGAACATATTTCCCTAAGCATCTCTAGTCTGGTCAAATGGCCGAGAGTGTTGTGACACTGCTTGCGGTGATTGTCGGTGGTGCGATTGCTGGGTCGGTCACAATTTGGTCGGAAAGGAGCCGAGCTCGGAACGGGAGCGCTGCCGAGAGCGACCGACGCTCGCTCGATCGGGCAATTGCGTCGAGCAACTTCCAACGCGACAACCTGTTGTCGCTTCAGGAGTCACTGCTGGGCTGGTTCAGCGCTCTCGGTATTGCCATGCAGTTCGACGGGCATCGCCTTAGAGCCGGCCGTCCGCTCGACGAACTACCCCAAGCGCTGAGTGACGATATTCCGTTGCGACCCGACTGGTCAACTTGCACATTTCTCGTGTCTTGCGGGACGACATGCGTGGTCGGCTCGAAGGCTTGATTTCGCTGGGGGCGAGCCTCAGCACGCGAAGGATGGTTTCGCCAAGTGAGATTACCGAGGAGGAGATCACTTCTCAGCAGACGATCCTCTATTCAGGATACGTTCGAATGACTGATGAGCTTGGGATCGTGGTACGGGAGTATTTGCTTCTTCCTCCGATTGACAATCCGGTGGTTGCGGGCCAGCGAAAATCCTTCTATCAGAGACTTCTTCGACGCTAATGCCGTTTGGCCGGCGGACCCTTTCGCTCCGCCGGGCGGCGAGCTACCAAGGAAAGGCGGCGGCGGCCGTCTTCGCGAGAAGGCGCGTTCGCGAGCTGATCTGGCGGTCACTCCATTTGTCTTGTTGAGTGATGCTTGCGGTGATGGCGAGGCTATTGGATGACAACATCGTCTTCTTGCCAGGCTTCGAACCACTGTCCTCGAACTGGCGCGTGCTGAGATGCTGATTGTGGTTGACCAGTGTCAGGTTTCCGATTGCGTTCCTCAAGGAGATCGTGCGCTCAATACGGCCAGGTGAGATGTTCCATCTTGCAAGGTCATGCGACCACCCGACCGACAGACGTTCCGGGCGGCTGAAGCTGTCAGGGAACACGTGCTCGACGGAGTAGACATACCGCGTGTGGGGAGATTGAGATGGGTGTACACCAAGCCCCGAATGGTGGGAGAGGTAGTCGCTGAGAGCCCGCAGGATTGCAAAGAGCTGGTATTCCTTCACGGCGTTCATCGACGTTCGAGCTGTGATCAACGAAATGAGTCGAGAATCGTCAGGGGGCGCCGTGTCTACTCTTGAGTTCAGCTGTGCCTTCAGAGCTCCTGTGATCTGCGACGTGTGCGCATTTGGCTGGCCACTGACCTTCCCAAAGCGTGAGGAGTTGCCGTACTCGGCGATCAGATGGGCTGTGACGTCAGTGAGGAACGACCGCATCATCTGCTGGGGAACACCCGCCAGCACTCTCCGCGCCAGATAGCTCTCTATGGCGGCTACGCAGTCTCCCAAGATCGCTTCACTGATCTTCTTGGCGCGAAAGAACCTCAATAGGAGTAGCAGGAGTGGAAGCGGAGGCCCGACGGAAAGCATGGTGATGTTGTCGAGGCGTCGCCTGATCTGCGCGTTCGGCTTCCTCACGTCCTGGATGAACCGGCTCTCGTGGCACAACTTGAAGTCTTGGAAGGCGTCGCTTAGCTCTCCAACGAAGGCGCGCGATCTCCTCGCTCGGTTCGACTGGCTGAGGCTTCGAGGTGCTACATCAAGCAGCAACGTGGCCATTTCGACAGCAACCTTGTCCTGCGTGACCTTTCTGCCCAATGAACTGAGATAGGAACTGACGAAGAGTGGTAGAACTCCGACTTTTGCGCCTGGAATCCGGGCAGCACGACACTCTGCTTCGACGATTGACCACGAAGAGGTGAACAGTGCCAAGTCATTCAGAGAAACAAAGATCGTGCTTCGGAGGAGGTCCGTTGCGTCGAGGGTCCGTCGCTTCCCATTGATGGCTTCAAAGACAACAGGAGCCTGAAGCTCTGAGTCCAGAACCATCTCAGACAACGTTAGGCGATCCAGGACCAACGTCTTCAACTTACGAGGATCTATCCGCTGCACCGTTGATCGCTTCGTTGGCTCCTTCTTTATGGGTGCGAAGAATGTGACTCGCCCAAACTTCAGCTGGCGTAGGAAGTACTCGTACGTGGCATCTACGCGTGAACGTGTTTGACGGGCTTCCGGCTCAGCAAGAAAGATCGCCGATAAGGCTTCGCGATCTTCGATTTGGCCGACGAAACGCGGCTGTCTCCTTTTCGCGCTTCCCACGACGAGGAGTGACGAGATCTCGTTCGAGGCATTGGACTTAGGCGAGGAGTCACGAATCGCGGCAAGGAGAAGGAGAAGGGTCAGCAGGCGCTGCTGACCGTCCACAATGGCCCACACGTTCTTTAGAAAAGTGAAATCAACATCGCCGGAGATGGACTCGGCCGGATCGCGAGGAATCTTCGCGGTAGCGACAACACCCATGTAGTGGCTTCCGGTGTTGGTTCCCTCGTACAAGTCTCCTATGTCGGCCCAGAGTCCATCGAGCAGTTCGTCGTCCCACTCATAGGGTCGCTGGTATGCGGGAATGACGAGCTGGTCGTTTCCTATCAGCTGCGCCAGACTCTTTGATTCGATGTCCACCGGGCCCCCTTCGCCGTTGGCCAAGCGTATGGACCTTTACTGCTGATCCCCTGCATTGGAGACGTCCCTTCGCGTCGAGCTGATGAGCTCGGCGGTTGGTTCTGACGAATCTCGATCGGCGCAGCAATGTGAAGAGATGGACTCAAACCCCCGAACAGTCACGATGCCCAAGTGCTGTGCAACCAACATCGACGCCGGCTGCGCCTAGGCACCGCGCCGCAGTCGGACTTGGTCAGCAATCGAAGCCATCACGAGGTCGCCGATTCTGTCCTCCCCAGAGTACTCAGGACGCGGGCGGTTGAGCATCGGCAAGAACTCCATCGTCATTGCGAATGCTGGACCTGGGCCGCTTGCCGCAGTGATCCTGTCGTAGATACCCAACAGTGCTTCCGCGGTCCGCCTCAACTGAGTATGGGCGCAGGTCCGTGCACACGGAGGTGCATCCTCCGCTGCGACACTTGCGAGAGCTTCGCGAAATACTTTCGGCGGCCATACCTCGGAACTCTCGCTTAGCAACTCTATTGTCTTAGCGATCGTTTCGATGTTGACCGAACACGTGCTACGTAAGACTTCATCCCGAGGCCTTGGGAGAATCTGTCGCAACTTGGCGGGCTCGCCCGTGCGGGGATCCACGCCGAACACTGAGTAGTACAACGTTCGCGTCATTGCGGAGAGCTTGACCTGATCAAGGAGGTCATAGGGCTCGAGAAGTTCACTTGGATGATCAATGAACCACTGAATCTTGCGTTCAAGCGAATTCACGGCGTACGTGGTCACATTCTTCAGTGACATCTGAGGGACGCGCGCTGATTGATTGGTGGCAGCGCTCACGGCGGACCAGGCCATCGAGTAGACATGTCCCAAGCAGAAGTGCTGCGCCGCATGCAGGAGCATGGCGGATAGGCGCAATGCGTGTGGGTCGCTGACGGCGGCGAGTTGGTGGCGGGAGAGCTGGTATTGGAAGTAGCGGAGACCCTCGGCGGCGACTAACTCTTCAGCGAGCTGAACGAGCTCGTATTGCTCATCGCCGTCCAGCAGTTCGAGATCCAAGCTCGCGCGAAGCATCTGAACCAGGTCTTTCGCACCTTTGACTGGATCGGCGTCGAATGGCGCATACAACTTCATTCTGACGGGGTAGTAACTGGTAGTGAGGATGCCGGTCTCGGCTCCCTCTGCGGACGTCTCCCAGACGAAAGCGTCCAGTGGCGAACTCACGTGGCAACGCAGCAACCCCGAGCCGATGATCGAAGCGATCTCGTCGCTCGTCCGATCGTCGTCAGGTGCCAAACTCAAAGAGGCATCCGCGATCGAAGGGATCGGGTCGAAGCCTCCACAGTTGGTCAGTAGAGCGAGAGTTGCGATCCTGACCACAACGTCCGCGTCCGAGATGAGCGTGTAGTCAGCGTCAGCCACGGGCGGGTGCGCCAAGCGCAGCGCCTCCTGCCGATCGCGTACGAGTTGCTGTTTCGCTTCAAACTCGCGCATTCTTGCTGCGGCGTTCGCCGCTGCCTGCTCGCGGCGCGCCAGAGTCTTCGGGTCGAGCACCTTAAGCAAGGTCTTCTCGAAGTTCGGGGTGCAGCTGTGGCAACGAATCTGTTGCCCAAGGAGAAACTTGCGGAGTGCGTCCCGAGAGGTTAGTGAGAGGGTGCCGCCGCAGCCCGGGCACGGGAAGTTGGGAATCGAGGCCACCATCCCCGCCGAAGCAACGACTCCTGGCTGCGATCCCCAATCCTCGTAGTGGAGGCTGTTGACCGGCTCGAGCCAAACGGGGGAGTTGTTCTCCTGGTTTATCCCGCTGAGCTTCCAGTACCGGCGGCCCAACTCTTGTAGGTCAGCAGGAGCTTCGAGGGTCCGGTGAACCTCGAGCTGAAACTCACCGATCTGTTGGGACTTTGGTTCCATCTGAGAAACGTTATCGACGAGACGAGCGACGCAAGGTCTGATCTCGCCGATCTCATCGGCATCTCACCGGGTGTTGGGGTCGTGACTTGGGAGATGGCTCGGCTAAGCGACGACTAAGCACGTCGTCGTGGAGTCGCGGCCCGGTGTCCTAGCCGCGTGGAGAGACGTGCTGGATAGCCTGTGCTGGCAAACGCTGTCCGCACAGATAACCAGTCTTTAGTGCCACACTGACAGTTGCGTTGTCCCGTCGACAACGGTCAGGTGGTCTCGACCTTGGAGCACGCTGATGGCGTCTGCGACGGCGATCTCTTCGGGATAGGCGCCTGGCGGCCATACGAGTTGGACTGGGCGTCCGAGTAGCGGCGCTAGCCATGACGCCGTCGTCGGACCGCTGTCGGTGAGTCCTCCCATTCCCACTGAAATCACGCCGACCACATGTCCTCCTGCATCGACCACCGCGCCACCGCTCATGCTTCCGATGCTTCCGCATCCAATTTCGATTGCTGGGAAGGTCACCATGACGCTGTCCCGCTGCTCGGGATAGACGGCGAGAACACGTCCCTTTGCACTGAACAGTGCGCCATACATGGAAACGCGCCCAGCGGCTGTCGCGAACGTGGAGTCTTGGTCGAAACGAAAACCCATGATTGTCAGCTCCTCGCCGACATCTGGGCATCGCGTGGTGGCTGGGAGGACAGGGACGGTGTGCGAAGGGTGCAACTTCGACCGGAGTTCGATGCCGAGGAAGTCGACGTCCTCCCCATTAGCGCGGCTCACTGACCTGACGGCCCAGTAGTCCGTCTCGTCGTCTCGGATACCGACGAGGAACGCGCCGAAATCCCCGCCATCCGATATTGCCTCCATATACCCATCGAGGATGTGTCTAGCGGTGACTGCCAGCCCTGGAGCGAGCATGACAGCAGTTCCGAGCATGGATGCCTCTCCTAGAGTTCCCACGCCCATGGCAAGCAAAGTGCCGTTCATGCCCTGCCAGTTTCTTACGGGTGCTGGTGTGGTTCCCGAGTCAGATCCTTCGAACCAATGTGGTGAGACTTGGATCGAGGCCCCCACTGGCAAGTCCTGCAGAGGGTTGTCAGTCGCGCGCACCCTCGCCTGTGATTGAATCCGCGGCCCGCGTGCCTGTTCCGCCCGTCTCGCCGGGTTGCCAGACCCTCGACGCTTAGCACTCGGTCCAGGCATGAGCGAAATCTACGCCGTCAGACAGGTGATCGCCGCCGACGTGTGGGGCTCGATGGTTGCGGTCTCTGCCCCGTTCACACCCCGCCCCACCGTGTGCACGGGCCAGGCGGACAGTGGTGCACGATCTTCAGCTCGCGTGTGCCCTCGGCGATCCCCGCCCCAATGGACTCAAACCTCAGAGGGCTCGACTATCGAGATGTCCGAGACACGGGCGCGATGCGTAGGTGCGGGAATCAGTTTCCGAGGCCACGGGCAAGACAGGGCCTCCGCGGAGCCCTGATCGGAGACGCAGTCACACTTCCGACGATGCGTCCTTCTCGTAGTTGAATGCTGCCCGCCCGTGTCGCCTCGGGGTACAACAGTCAGAGCACTGCCGCACAATGAGTGCCATGAGTGACCGAGGGGACCAACTGAGACGCGAAGTGCGACAGCGAGTCTTGGCGGACATTCCGGCCACGGTCGACCTACTTCACCGAGTACATATCCACGACCACTACCCGGCCCAGTGGCCGCGGGATGCTGCTGCGTGGATATCTCCGTCGCGCCAGCGCTGCGCCTGGGTCTATGTGCTCGATGGACGCGTAGTTGGTCACGTGGCCGTGCATTCAGCCGAGCATCATCCCGTCGCCGACTTGTGGATGAGCGCCTCCGGCCTCATGGTGCACCAGCTCGAAGTTGTAAGCAGGCTCTTCGTAGATCCCCTCGTTCGCGGCAGGGGGCTCGCGGCCGAGCTCATGCGGGTGGCAGTTTCCCATGCCTACGACAGTGGCCTTCGCCCAGTTCTGGACGTCGGCGCGTACAACTCAGGAGCTCAGCGGCTATATGAGCGCCTCGGCTGGGAAGTAGTTGGATTGCTACCAGTCAGCGAACAGAGGCGCATTGCTGTCATTGCCATGATCGGACCAGTTGCCCCTCAGACCTGAACAAACACCTGTACTTTCGTAGCGTGTAACAAGCGAGTTCTCGTCGGGGGGTGGAACATTCGTGCCGAGCGACCCAATCGAACAATCGAGCGAACAATCGGGCGAGCAATCGGGCGAGCAATCGAGCGAGCAATCGAGCGAGCAATTGGGCGAGAAAGTTAGCCACTACGACATGGCGCCCGATGCCCGCATCAACGCTCTGTCTGTTGACGAGCTTGCGTACTTTACCGCGAGCATTCGCGACTTGATTGGCGAGCGAATTGCCGGGATCGAGTATGCGGAAGTGCGCCGGACGCAACTCGCAGCCATCGGAGGCGCGCTAGCTGCGATTGGAGTTGCGCTTCTTCCCCTCAGCAGTGCCACAGACTTCGTGCCGCTCCGCTGGGCATACATCGCCGGAGGGGCTGTCGCGATCGGCGTGGGATTGCTGGTCTGGTTTCTCTTCGCACGGCAGACCAACTATCCGTATCCATTCGTCGCCCCTGTTCAGACATGGAAGTGGTTCTATCACCACGCCCTGCCAAACAGCACGGCGTTTGGTCCGTCCATTCCCCGTACACTCTTCAGAGGAAAGTCTTCGACGTCTCAATCAAATTCGCCGAAGAACTTCAGCGCCGAACAAAACGAGTTCATAGAACAGTTCAAGACCTTTGGAGAGCAGGTCGTAGGTCTTTCCAATCCTGCTAGTGACGCAACTCAAGATCTCAAGCAGCTTTACCTGCTTCATGTCAACGAGCTGTACAAGAACCGCTTTCTGACGCAGCTTCGACAGATCCTCCTGCGAGGCGTTTCCGCGGTCGTCATCTGTGCGGGACTCGCATTCTTGGCGGGCACGGGTTTCGTTCTGTTCGCTCACCCTGACGACCAGCGTGCCTCGAGCGTGTCGACAATGAATAACGCTTTCGTCGCCTCCTCCTGGACACCGACGGGTGCGGTGCGCGACGACGGCATTTCCCATCGCGACGTTGAGTACCGGGTAGTCGTAACAGTCAAGAACGGTGGCACTTCTCCGATGGATGTGGGGACGCTGGTCGCGCGCGACGAAAGGGGCGATCCGATCCCGGCCGAGTTTGTCGTCAAAGCACCATCCGTAGTTCCCCCAGCGGGCGAGGTGGAACTGCTCGGACATGTTTGGATTGCAGGCGAAGACAGATCCGCCTTGGACAGCATCAGTCTCCGATGACGTACGCCCCATACCGGTACGCGCTGAGTCTCACAAGCCAGTTCTATTTCTGCGGCCTACCGTTGCGGCTCGATCCGTACGGTGCATGTCTTTTCTCCTGCCAATACTGCTTTGCCTCGGCGCGCGGCGGTCTACGGCAGCCAAAGGGTCTGCAGGTCGCGGATCCGCAACTCATAGAGCGGCGGCTCCGTGGCAAGGTTGGGGGTCCTACATCAGTGCTGGACGAGTTCGTCAGCGCCCGTCAGCCAATTCACCTCGGCGGTATGGCTGACCCGTTCCCTCCGATGGAAGCTGAACTACGGGTCACGCAGCAGCTCCTGGGCGTACTGACGGATCTGCAGTACCCAACCGTCATCAGCACGAAGGGCACGCTTGTTGCGACAGGTGAGTACCTCGACCTCCTTGTCAAAGGCCAGTACGTTGTCCAGGTTTCGTTTTCAACGAGGTCCGATTCAGTCGCCGCCACGATCGAGGTCGGCGTGCCGTCTCCATCAGCAAGGCTTCACGCAATTAGGGAGCTTGTCGACGCGGGGGTGCCTACAACTGTTCGCATGCAGCCCCTCATCCCAGGCCGCGAGACTGAGGCGTTGGAGTTCGCTGAGGAACTGGCCTCGATCGGAGTTCGACACATCGGCCTTGAGTTTCTGAAACTGCCGTTGGAGGACTGGTCTGGAACCCAGAGACTTAGCAAAGGGGCCGGCTTTGACCTCCCGACGTTTTACGCTTCCGCCGGCTCGACACGTGTTGGTCGTGAGTGGGTCTTGCCCGTAGAGAGTCGCTTGCCTTTCGTAGTTCAGATGCGGAATCTGGTGCACGGGCTGGGTATTTCATTCGGGGCCGCTGACACCGACTTGCTGCCGCTGAGTGACAGTGCTTGTTGCTGTAGTGGGGTAGATCAGCTCCTGCCTGATGCCAAGGCGTTCTCACACAACTATCTCGGGGCTGTCCGGGCGAATAAAGAGGGACGGATCTCAATCTCCGCCCTCGAGGGTTCTTGGGTTCCGGACGGATCCATTTCAACGATGGTGAACTCACGATCGCGCCTGCCTAGGGTTGGCTTACGTGGCGCGGGAGTGCGGGACTACATAAGTGCCAATTGGAACGGACGTAGCAACGGCTGCTCTCCGGAGATGTTCTATGGGGTCGAAGTGACTGAGGAAGAGGATCCAGAAGGCATGGCGATCTACCGAATAACTGAGGACCTCGCTGCGCTCTTGCGGAACCGAAGGTAGTGATGTTCACCGGCTCTCTGGAGAGCAGGTGCTTTACCGGGAAGGCGCGGGTCACCAGGAGCCGGGAAACGTCGCACTGCCGGAATTGATTGTTGGCCAGGGCGACGAGGACTCGCAGGATCCCCCCCGAATCCGGAGCTACCCTCGTCAAACCTCGAGGCCGAGTAGCGCCCTAGGCCATAGCCCGGTTAGTGACTGCTCTGAAGGTAGCTCCGTCGTAGCGGACGGGCACAATGTCAGCATGCCGACACCCGCAGTCAGTGCCCGCAAGCGTTCGACGCGCGCTTGAGTCGAATCGTTAGAACACTCGCCGCTGTCTAAGAGTCTCTCGTTCGCGCTGAGTGAGACCGCCCCAGATGCCGACGGCATCGCCGGAAGCGAGCGCGTATTCAAGGCAGTTCGCCTGGACCAGACAGTGCGAGCAAACTGCTTTGACTTGCCGCAGTGCCTGGGGGCCGAAGGGGCTAACGAAGAGTTCGGGATCGTTCGCCTTGCATGCGGCGTAACCCATCCAGTCCGGTTCGGTGTCGAGGTCGAGGGGAGTGGCGATGTTTTGGTTCATGTTGCTCAACGTAGGCGGAGGGCCTGACTGCGGATAGACGCTTCGGGCGGGGTGTGGACAGTGAGAGCACGTCACGGTTCCGGAGCTGGCGGGAATCTGAACCGGACCTGGTCCGCTAGACGTCATGTGGGCGGTCAGGGGTATTGCCACGTCGCCCGGCGCCAACCGCGCCGGAAGAACCGAGACCGCGAGAAGTACACAACCAGGAAGAAACCAAGAATCAGAAGAACAACTAGCAAGACACAACACAGAATCAAGAACTGAAGACAAAGAAGAAGAACAACAACCAAGGCACCATGAATCAATCAACAGAATGAAGAAGACCAAGAGAAAAGAAGAAGAACCTACAGGACGTATACAAAATCGGCGTTCGCCGATATTGTTCCTGCTTGGGAGGCCCTGGTGGCACGAGGTGGACTGAAGTTCATGCGTGGAGCGATCAGCGACTACGTCAGCTACTTCACGTCATCCGAAAAGGCGGGATGCCTCGATCACGGCTACTACGGCGAGGGCCAGCAGTGGTCAGTCAGTGCGGCACACGGCCAGCAGGTTGTGGGGCAGTGGACGCCGATGGCGTATGGCGCGTGGCTGTCCGGAGTGGACCCCGTGACCGGTGAGAAGCGCGGACGGGCGCTCCATGAAGGCGAGCAGCGGGTGGCCGTGAGGGCGTACGAGTACGGCGTGAATGTGCCCAAGAGTGCGTCGGTGGTGGCTTGGCTTCACCCGGATCTGGCGGCTGCTCTGGCGGCCGCTCAGGAGCGGGCAGCTGTCACCGGAGTGCAAGCTGTCCGACGTGGTGCGAAGGCCCGACTCACCGAGCTCGGTGTCACGAGATACGTCGACGTGGACGAAGTCGAGGTCGCCGTGTTCGGTCACGACGGCTCGCGCGAGGGAGATCCCCACGCCCATCTGCACGTTCAGATCGGGTCGAAGGTGTTCGTCGAAGGGAAGTGGCGCGCACTGGCGGGACGCACGATGGTCCGTGCGCTGGACGACTGGAAGGTGACGGTCAGCGCATCATTGGCCACCGATCCCGGGTGGATCCAGGCGTGCGCCGGGTTCGGTTTCACGGTGGGTCCCGACGGTGGGATAGTCGAGATCCCGCGCGAGGTGGAGAAGATCTTCTCCAAGCGGGACGCTGCAATCGTCCCCGAGGAGGAGCGCCGGATCGCGCGCTTCATCGCCGAGACTGGCCACGCTCCAGGCGCGGAGGCGAGGGCGGACATTCACCAGCAGGCGTGGAGTGTCACGCGACCGAAGAAGGGCGACAAGCCGCTGCTGTCCCCAGCGGACGTCGAGCACGACCTTCGCGAGGCTGGCTTCGGGTGGATCGCTGACCGGGTCGCGGCCCGTCGTGGCACCGACGTTCAGGCTTTCGATCGATCGGATGCTCACCATGCCGCGCTGCTTGCGGCGACCACCCGCGAGGTGCTGTCCGAGAGGGACCTTCGCCTGGTGGCCGCAGCCGGTATTGCTGCCGCCGGCGGGACATGTGCCGACCTCGAGCCAGAGATCGCGGTGGCTGTCTCGGCCCTGCGCGCGCAATGCATTGCGGCGCAGCTGCCGACCGGTGAGGACGTCTGGGTGCCGTCGGCAGTGATGGCAAGTGCCGACAAGGTAGCCGAGCGCCTCACGCGGATCCGTGAGCGAGCCGTCGTGCAAGGGCGCGGGCTGCGAAAGCTCGACACCACGGGCCTGACGCCCGGTCAGGTGATCGTGGCCGAGGCGATCGCCGGCGGAATGCCCGTCGTGGTTGAAGGCCCGGCAGGCACAGGAAAGACGCACGCGCTGCGGGCTGCTCTTACTGCCCGAAACGCGGCCGGGCTCGCGACGTTCGCTGTCGCCCCGTCGCGCACCGCCGTCGACCAGCTCGGCGACGGATGGACCGGTGCCGACACCGCCCACGGCGTCCTGACGAAAGCCGGATGGACGAGTGTCGACGGCCGTTGGCAACGGCCGGAATCGCCCGAGGCCACTGACCGCATGAAGGACGCGGTGATCATCGTCGACGAGGCCGGGATGTTCGACCTACACACGATGGCGGCCTTCCTCGAGTACGCCGAGGGCCAGGGCGCACGCGTCGCACTCGTCGGCGACGAGCGGCAGCTGTCACCGGTAGGAGTCGGCGGGGGATTCGCGATGGCCAAGTCCGGCAGTGACGTCGTCGCGCTGACCGAGGCTCGTCGTTTCGCTGATCCACAGTTCGCCGCCCTGGCAACCGACTGGCGGTCGAGTGATGACGTGGCCGCTGTCGCGGCCGCGGTGATGGCATCGGGGATGGTGCAGATCCACGCGACCGAGGACGAGGCACACGTCGCCCTCGCGCAGGTCGCCGCCCAAGGCCGTGACCGCATCGTCATGGTCAGTGACAACGCGACCGCCGTGCGAGTCAACCGTCTCGCGCGCGCGGAGCACGAAGCCAGGGGCGACGTCGCCCGGGCGGTTCGCGGGGTCGGCAGGTTCGAGGAGGAGATCGGCGTCGGGGACTTGGTGCAGACACGGCTCAACGACCGTCACGCCGGGCTGGTCAACCGGCAGCGCTGGGTCGTCACAGCCGTGGGAGAGGACAAGTCGCTCACGGTGCGGCGCGCGGATCGCCCTGCTGGCAGCCCCCAAGCGATCACCAAGGTGCTGCCAGCGGACTACGTCGCGCAGCATGTGCACCGTGCAGACGTCGTCACGGTCCATGCTGCTCAAGGCGCCACGAGCGGACGCGGAGACGCCTTGATCGACGCCAGCTGGACTCGCGAGCAGGCCTACGTCGCCATCACACGCGGCAAGCAACAGAACGTGGTGCACGTCGTCGCCGAGAATGAGGACGAGGCGCGCGCGACGCTACTGCGAGTACTCCGCTCCAGCGACCGTGGTCGCGCTGCCGCGCTCGTGGCGATCACGAACGAGCGGCACCATGAGGCTCAAACCGATCTGGTTCCGGGAATCGCCGCGAGGATCATGCCTGCGACCCGATCCGTTGCGGGCCGCGTGGGCGCGTGGGGCGCCACTTCGACACTGACCCTCGCACCACCGGCCGAGCCGCCCGTCGCGGGTCAGCAGCCAGAAGCGCCCTCTCTCTAGGGGCACAGTCATCTCGATCGACGACGCCGGAAGCGCTACCCGGAATTCGTGTCGTCGAGGGTCGTGAGGAGCGCTGAAACGTCAACCTTCAGCGCTGCGGCGAGGTCGTACACGCGGTCAAGAAGGATCGAGTGCCGGCCCGATTCGACATCGGCAAGGAACGAACGGTCAAGGCCCGCATCCAGCGCCAGGCGCTCCTGCGTCACGCCTTGTGCTTCGCGCAGCGAGCGCACCCGCAAACCAAATGCCTGACGGCCCGCGATAGCGGCGGCCGTCGGGGTGTAGGACACGACCATGACGGTAGGAACGTTCCGACAAAGAGTATGTAGCCTTGTTCCTACAATTCAGGCACCGGCGAGCCGCCACGCCTGAGACCGGAGGCACGTGGCATGACTCACACCATCGACAAGGCTCTGACTGCACCGGACATCGTCCTCGGAGAGCTTGAGCGCCAGCGGGACCTCGTGCGTGACACCGTGGAAGCCCTTCGAGACACCCAAGAGCATTTGAAGTCTCTGGGCGGCTCGACCATGAACTGGCCGAAAATCGAGCGCAACGGTGACGGGGTCTACGTGACAACCGACGCACTCTTGCGGCTGTACGACGACGGCGACCAGTCCACGATCGCCGCGCTCAACTTCGTCGAGGGCGAGCTCTGCACGACTCTCCTGGAAGCGCGCAGTCGGATCTCTTCCCTGCTCCAGGCGGCCGTCTATGCAGGCGCACGCCGATCAGCGATCATCGATGCCTCGCGATGGGCGTTGAGGTTGATCGACTCAGCCATCGGACCCGAATAGGCGGCGTCGCTCCACAGGCCTAGTCCTGTGGCGAAACGCGGCTGGTCATGCGTGCGTATTCAGGCAGGCCTGCTGACCGGCATTCAGCGCACCGCGTTCGAATCCAGCCAGGAGGGCTGTCGGTCGTGACGTCGCTCGTGCTCCCGCACCACTCGCAGATGTGCCATGCCCGGTCCTCAGCTTCACGGATGAGCCGGCGGAACTCCTCGCCATCGCCTTCGGTTCGAGTCGTTGACGCGTAGAACCGCAAGCCCCCGAACTTCTCCTTGATCCGAGTGACCGTGTAGTCCGTGTCAATCTCCTGAAGCGAGGCGTCGAGCTCGACGATGAGGGGAAGCCAGCCCGCTTCGCAATCGATCGACTGCCCCATAGCGGGATTGATGCGGGCCTGGAGGCGTTCTCGGGCGCCCTTCAGGTCCTTTTCAGCCAGATCGTGCGTGCTCATCTGCCAAGAATCCCACCCGAACGCGGCGAAACCTAGCCCGGCTGTGGACAGATCGCTCAGGGCTGCCCCCTTGGTAGGAGTTAGACCGAAGGCTGCGCTTCGTAGAAAAAGTGACAGCCTGTCTCATTACGGAGCGTCCCCTGGCCGTCCTAACGTCGGCTCAACAAAGCGGACTCATCTCGAACCGCAACCGCGGATATGCGAGAGACACCAGCCGTGAGACCGCGCGACCTGCAGGAGGAACGACATGACGGACACCAGATACGGCGAGAAACTGCTCACCGTCGATGACCTATGCGGCTATTTGGGCGTTTCAAAGGACTACATCTACGACGAGGTTCGCAAGAGTCGACTAAAGGCAACGAAACTGGCTCGCCAGCTTCGCTTCCGCCCAACCGACGTGGATGCGTACATCGAGTCCAACGCCGCCGTTACTCCTGGTACACCTCGGCGACCCTCGTTGCCCGCCATGCGCGTGCCTCCGTCGTCGCAGATTCGGACTAGCGACTTCGGATCGCCTCGAAGGCCCTAAGTGCGCGTTCGCCTGCGTCAGGGAGGCTCCCCAAGTACTGCTGAGTCGTCGTGATCTGTCGGTGCCCGAGACGATCCATTACGACTTTGAGGTCCGCTCCACCGGCCAGCAGCCAAGAGGCGTGCGCGCCGCGGAGGTCATGGAATCGCACATGCCGGCGCAAACCAGAAGTGCCGATGGCCGGCAGCCACACACGCGAACGAAAGGTGTTCCGGGAGATCGGTGAACCTGTCTCGGTCGAGAACAGGAGGTCCTCGTCGCGTCTGCCGAACTTGATCATGTGCGTCTTGAGCGCGCGGCTGAGGGCAATGCCGATGGCCACGTCGCGATGTTCATTGTCCTTCGGGTACTCGCGGAAGGTATGGACTGTCGGCGCATTTGTGATCTTCTTGGAAACCTCGAGGACTACCCGGCGCACTGTGATGACGTTGGTGGCGAAGTCAATGTCGACGGGACGGAGTGCGATGAGTTCGCCCCAGCGAAGCCCCGTCTCGATCGCGAGAAGGATCATGACCTGATGGTTGTCCGGAATTTGTGCGAGGAGAGCGTCGAACTGCTCCGGGGTGACCGCGGTTTTTGGTGCCTTGACGACTTTCGGCAGTGCGGTGTGGTGGCAGGGGTTCACTAGCACCACCTGATCAACGAGGGCACGCTCAAAGATTGCGTGCAGGAACGCGTGGTACTTGACCACGGACCTGGGGCCGAGCCCGGCTCCGGACGCATCGTTGACCCATGCCTGGACTTCTGAGGCGAGAATTGCGGACATCTTCACGCCGCCGAAGCGGGGAAGGAAGTGGCGGTCCAGATTCGACTGGTAGGCCGCCCGGGTCGTCGGTTCAAGGTGTTGAGCTGCCGGCCAGTAGTAGTTTGCGACGTAGTCTCGAAATGTGATCTTGCTTCGGCGGCTATCGAGGAGCAGCCCGCGTGCCGCCTCGTTCTCGAGCTTGTCAGCCTCACGTTCCGCGTCACGCTTGGTCGGGAAACCGCCACCGTTGATCTGTCGTCCTGCAGGCGTGAAGTAAATCGCGTACCAGCGCACGCGTCCGGACGACGTGACGCGCCGATGTGCGAAAGCCACTGCTCCTCCTCGTCGTCCTCGGCTCGCTCCAAAATGTCAGTCAAATGTCAGTCAGGCTCGCGCCTGAAGCAGCCTGCCCAGGACCACTCCAGCCCACCTTCGGTATGGTCAAAAGCCTTAATTACCAACGACTATAGCGCAGTTTGGATGGAAGTCGTGGGGCCTTCAAATGTGCCCATTGATGGGGCTCATAACCCAGAGGTCACAGGTTCAAATCCTGTCCCCGCTACCACGCGAAAGGCCTTGGTATCCAAGGCCTTTCGCCATTTCTAGCCACTGTGGCTGCGTGGTCCGAACCGACAAATGTCCGTCAAATGTCCGTCCGCCCGGCGCCAACTCTGCCCTCTTCAAGCCTTCTCCTACTTCACATCGGGAGGAAAGCGGAACCCTGCGAATGTCGAAGGAGCCTGAACGGGCGGCCTCGAACGGCGATTGCGCTTCGTCCCGCACCCTCACCAACACGGGGCGAACCGTCAACGCAACGGTGCCTCGTCCTGAGAGCCCGTAACGATCCGCCCCCTGGTGACTGACACGAAGATGCGGTGGTGAGTGGCAGGTTGAGGCGCCCGACGGGTTGGGCTTCGTCGGGGACGCGGGTGGCGGGGTTCAGGCGGCTGGGATTTGGTGTTGTCGGTAGGGCTGTCGCTGGGTGAGGATGTGCCAGGTCGCGGTGAGCATGGAGTGCTCGATGGCGACGAGCGCGCGGGTGGGACCGCGGCGAGCTGACAGTCGCCGGTAGCGGTCTTGGAAGAACGAGCCGTTGGTCCGTGCGGCGGCCATGGCCGCGATGCCGAGCGCTCCCTTGAGGTGCGCGTTGCCGGGTCTGGTTCGTCCTGAGCGGGAGCGTCCTGCCGATTCGTGGTGACCGGGACAGACACCGGCCCAGGACGCCAGATGTGCGGGAGTCTGGAACGCGGTCATGTCCACGCCGGTCTCGGCCAGGATGTTCTCTGCTCCGGCGGTGCTGATCCCGGGCATGGTTGCCAGCAGCTCACGAGCCCAGCCCAGGTCGTGCTCAGCAACGAGGGCGTCGACCGCACCGGTCATGGCGTCGATGTGCTCGTTGAGCAGGTCGATGCGGTCCAGGTGCAGCCGAACCAGTTGACCGTGGTGGGTGGTGAAGTTCCCGTCGAGTGCGAGCCGGAGCTGGCCGATCTTCCCCTTCAACCGCCCGCGGGCCAGGCTGGCCAGGACGAACGGGCTGGTCTCACCGGCGACGAGTGCCTCCAAGAACGCACGGCCAGAAACGCCCAGGGTGCGGGTCGTGACCGAGGTGTATTTGATCCCGGTCGACTCGATCAGCTTCTCCAGCTGCTGGATCTCCCGAGACCGTTGCGTGGTCAGCAGGGTGCGTTGCCGGGTGAGGTCCCGCAGTCGGCGGATCGGCCAGGGTGGAAGGGCCTGTCAGCGTTCCTGTGTAAGGACCTGACTTTGTGATTGGTTGTCAGACTCGGTCGAGTCTGCCAGGGAACATGATGTCGAATTGGTTCAGGGCCATCTTCCAGTTGTAGTTGGATCGTCCTCGTCGTCCTCGGATGTCGGTGCGGCCGAGTTCTCGGCAGCCCAGGTAGAGGAGCTTGACCAGGGCGTCGTCGGTCGGGAAGTGCCCTCGGGTCTTGCTGATCTTGCGGAGCTGGTAGTTGATGCTCTCGATCATGTTCGTCGTGTAGATGACCTTGCGAACCTCGGGGCTGAAGGCGAAGAACGGGATGACCTGTTCCCAGGAGGCCTCCCACTGCCTCTTGATCGCGGGGTAGTCCTTCCCGACGTCGCTGTCGGTCCAGGCGTCGAGAGCTTGCCTGGCGGCCTTCTCGGAGGGTGCTGCGTAGATCGTGCGGAGCGCCGCGGCGACCCGCTTGCGGTCCTTGTAGTTCACCCACCGCAACGAGGCCCGCGTCAGGTGCACGATGCAGGTCTGCACGATCGTGTCCGGCCAGCAGGCGGTGACCGCTGCGGGCAGCCCGGTCAGGCCGTCGCAGACCACGATCAGGACGTCCTCGATGCCTCGGGACTTCAGCTCGTTCATCACCCGAAGCCAGAACTTGGCACCCTCGGTGGTCTCGACCCAGATCCCCAGGACCTCCTTCTTGCCGTCGGCATCCACGCCCACGGCCAGATGCGCGGCCTTGTTCTTCACGGTCCCGTCCTGGCGGACCTTGCAGACCAGTGCGTCCAGGAAGATCACCGGATAGACCCGGTCCAGGGGCCGGCTCTGCCATTCCCGGACCTCCTCCAGGACCCCATCGGTGATCTTGCTGATCAGGTCAGGGGAGACGTCCGGGTCGAACGTCTCCTTCAGCTGGGCCTGGATGTCCCGAACGGTCATGCCACGGGCATACAGACCCATCACGAGCTTGTCGACGCCATCGAGGCGACGCTGTCCCTTCTTGACCGTCTGCGGCGCGAAGTCGCCGTTACGGTCCCGAGGGACCTCCAGATCCACGTGCCCGGCCTCGGTCATCAGGCGCTTGGGCGTGGTGCCGTTACGGCTGTTGCCACTCCCATTGCCCGCCGGGTCGCCCTCGTCGTAGCCGAGGTGGTCCGTCAGCTCGATCGCCATCGACCGCTCAAGAATCGCCTTCGTCATCTGCTTGAGCAGGCCACCCTCACCCAGCAGCTCCACGCCCTGGGACTGGGCCTGCGCAATCAGCCTGTCAGCGAGCTCCTGATCCACCAGCCGAGGCTCGTCCTTGTCACGTCGAGGCCGACCCACCACAGCAGTGTCCAGCGTGCCGTCCAGAACTTCCATCATTACTTGTCCTCCCCGAGTCGACATAGCGACCCAGTGTCGAGGTCAAGCCCTTACACAGACGACCTGACAGGCCCGCCGTTCGTTGTCGGAGTCGATGCCCAGCAGCGGGAACGGCAGGATCATCGCGATCTCCTCCAGCGCCGCCGCCACCCACTTGCGGGCCTTGTTGCGCACCGTCCGGTTCTCCGTCCATCCGGTGGCGATGTCGGTCACGGTCAGTGTGTAGCAGTGCTCGCCGACAGCGTTACCGCCCTCGTGGCCGACCAGGTCGATCTCCACGAACCCCGGCACCGCATCGTCCCACTGCGCCCACGTCCGGATCGGGATCTGGTCCTTCAACAGGCTCCCCGGCTTGGTGTGCGAGCGGCCCTTCAACACCATCTTGGCCCGGTCCGCGGCCAGGCGTCGGTCCATCGTGGCGGGCGACATCTCGACCAACGCGGCAGCGGTCTTGTCGGTGACATCCAGTTCCTCGAAGCGTCGTAGCCGAGGAACCAGGTCGGCCATCATCGGGGACAGCCGCTTGCCGGTCGGCGCACCGAGCACCGCCCAGCAGAACCCCAATGCCACCACGGTGTCCGCGTCGTACTTCGGTGCCCGAGCCTTGCGTGCGGGCTTCACGAGCCTCGGCTTCAACGCCGCAGCCAGCGCCTTGCGCGCGTGGTTGCGGTGCCACCCCGTCGTCGCGCACAACTCGTCGAGGATCACGCCCTTGGCCACCTTGTCAGCACGCTTGTACCTGGTCGCGATCGTCTTGGTGACCGCACGTCGTTGGCTCATCGTCAGTCCCATCCTCGGGGCCTACCGCTAACCGAAGATCCGGTCCGGCAGGCGCGCGCTACGCGCGCATTCCCTGATGAGTCAACGAACCCCTCTCCGAGCGCATTTTTGATGAGTCAACGCGCGCCCTTGCCATGCGTAATGAAACACATTACGATTGCCTGGTGTTCGCGGACGTCGACTGGTCTCGTCGTGGCGCATATATGGATGCCAATCACGGCATCAGCGTCCCGGTGGCCAACGACGCGCTCGCGGACACGAACAGGGTCGTGATCGATCCCGACTACAACAGCATCACCGGGCTCAGCGTCCGGATCATCGGCTACTCGATACTCGCCGAAGCGCTCGTCACCGTGATCGTGCTGTCGGATGACGGGGTCGACTACGGCGTGAATGGCTAGCTGGCCAATGAAAAGGATCAGCGGATCTACAGGGAGGCAGACGCACATGGGCAGGATTGACGACGTGCTCGACGCCGAGGCATCGGCCGTCGAGGCCGCGGAGCTGGCTGGTGACCCGAATGCCCCGCTGCCGGCAGGCACCACGATCGCGCGCGGACACCCGCGCGCGAAGAACCTGCAGGTTCGTTTCCGCGAGGACGAATTCGACGAGCTGTCCGCCTACGCGGCAGAGCAGGGCCTGCCGATCTCGACTGTGGTGCGCCTGCTCGTCCTCAAGGCCATCGCCCCAGTCGATGATCTGCGGACCGCACTCGACCGACTCGAGACTGATCTGGCTGCTGTTCGTCGCAAGGCGCTCAGCGCCTGACTGGCTGATGAAAGTGTGCGAGGGGAGTGCAAGCTTGCGCCCCAGGGGGGTGCAGAAGGGGGTGCGGAAGTGGCTGTTTGTGAGGGTAACTCGCGGGGCTCGCAACCCAACGATCGTGCATCCTCAGTTTCTCCCCGCTACGAACAGAAAAGCCCTGGGAATCCAGGGCTTTTCTGCATTTTCGATCCTGCTGTCGGTCTAGGCGAAATCACGAATGTCAGTCTAATGTCAGTCGGCCCGCGACGTCTCCAGCCTTCACGCGCCAGCTCCGGCAGGCGTTGTCGGCGGTCGTCGGGTGCAGGAAGATAGGTAGCCATGCTTCGCTACGGCCTCACGGCTTGGCGATGGCAGCGAGCATCCGGCGGCGGCCCAGGCGTGACCGGCCCTGCGGTGCGGAGCGACACGAGTCCCGCTTGACATAACGGAGGCCATGTCCGTACATTTGTCCGTACACGAGGAAAGGAGGCGTGATGTCTACAGCGACCGCTCGACTGGAGTTCCGGGTCAGCCCGCAGGAAAAGACGAGGATTGAACGTGCGGCCGAGCTGTCGGGGGAGCAGGTGTCGTCTTTCGCTCGTACTGCCGCCGAGGAGAAGGCTGACCGCATCCTTCGCGAGTACGAGGCAACGACGACAGTTCCGGCCGAGTTCTTCGACGACCTCATCGCGGCTTTCGACGCCCCGGCGAAGGCAAACCCCGGACTTCGCAAAGCGGCAAAGCGATTGCGCGCGACTGTGACGCGTGACTAAGCAATTCCGCTCCGAGCGCCTGGATGCAGAAAGCCACGATCTGTCTACGTTCGCTTGCGGCGAGGAATCGCTGGATCGTTGGCTGCACGAGCAGGCGGTCGCGGCAACCAAGCGAGGGACCGCTCGAACCTGGGTGTGGACTGACAACGTCGGAGCGGTCGTGGCCTACTACGCGCTCGCGGCCCACAAGGTTGTGCGCGACCAAGTCCCGGCGAGCGTCGGACGCGGCGGACCCGCGGAGATACCGGCCGTGCTGCTTGCGCGGCTCGCGCTCGCCCAGCACTTGCGCGGACAGGGCCTTGGTCCTGTTCTCGTCGCTGATGCGCTTGAGCGCGTAGTCGAAGCGTCGCAGATCGTTGCCGCACGACTTGTCGTCGTGGACGCGATCGCTGAACCTGTCGCAAAGCTGTACGAGAGCCTCGGGTTCCGTCGTGTTCCTGGAAGCCTCCTGCTAATTCAGAAGATCAGCGACATTCAGGCATCGTTCGCGGTGTAACTAACCCTCGTCTGGCCGCCTGCGATCGAACCGCTGCGGACCACCGCGAATGCTCGGAGGGCGGGTTCGCCGGGATCTGGGAGCCGCCGAAATATTGCTGTTGTCGTGGTGATTCACCGCCAGGGTACGCGTTGACTCATCAAAAATGGGCGCGTTGTCAGTGGACATGACAGCCTCCTTGTCGGCGGACAGGTGATGTCCGTGCTGGCGGACAGCTGATCTCCCTTCCGAACTGACAGTGGGCCGTGCTGTGTCGGTCCGTCATGGGGCGTCCCTCCGGGGCTTTGCTCGAGGTCTTCAACCACCTTGAGCGAGCCGACCGGAGGGACGCATGAAGAAGTCTGACAGGGAGATCATGAACATTCTTGAGGCATTTGATGCGACGGGCTGCGCGCATTCTGCTGCGCTGCTGGTGGGCGTGGATCCCAAGACGGTGCGCCGGTATGTCGCGGCGCTTGATGCGGGCCGGCCGGTGGATGCACGGTGACGCGAGCGAAACTGATCGACGCCTTCATGGGCAAGGTCGAGGAGCTGGTCGAGACGAGCGAGGGCAAGGTCCGCGCGGATGTGGTGCATGAGCGGCTGGAACTGATGGGGTTCACCGGTGATGAGCGCACGACGCGCCGCGCGGTCGCGATCGTGAAGGCGGCGTGGCGCGACGGGCATTGTCGTTCGTATCGGCCGTGGATCACCGAGCCGGGCCTGTGGTTGCAGTTCGACTGGGGCTACGGCCCGGTCGTGCCGCGCCCGGACGGTGCGCCGCGGCGCACGCTGCTGTTCTGCGCGTGGCTGGCATGGTCGCGGTTCCGGGTGGTCATCCCGACGTGGGACCGCACGCTGGGCACGCTGATCTCCTGCCTGGACGCGACGCTGCGCACGGTGGGCGGGGCGCCGACGTACGCGTTGACCGACAACGAGAAGACCGTGACGATCGACGTGGTCGCCGGAGTCCGCGTACGGCATCCCCAGATCGTCGCGGCATGCCGGCACTACGGGCTGACCGTGCACTCGTGCGTGCCGTTCGACCCGGACTCCAAGGGCGGGTCGGAGGCCACTTTCCGCATCTCCAAGGCGGACCTGGTTCCCACGGACGCGAACCTGCTGCCCGACTACCACTCCTTCGCCGAGCTGGTCGCTGCGTGCGAGGAGTTCTGCGACGAGGTCTACAATCGGGCCCATCGCGAGTCGATACCCGATGTCGACGCCTTGATCACGGTGGCCCACGACCAATGCTAGGCGTATCATTTGTGCTACGGTAAGCACTGTTAGTCAAATGACGGAGATGACGATGACTGAGCAGAGCCTGTTTTGGGACGACCTGGCCAAGGACCTTGAGGATCCGCAGGTCAAGGCGGACTTCGTGCGCCAGAGCCTGCGTATCCAAGCCATCGATGATGTCGTGAACAGGCTGGATGAGGCACGTATCCAGCAGGGAGTCAGCAAGGCTGCGCTCGCCCGAGCGATCGACGTCGAGCCCGCTGTCATCCGCCGGATGTTCACCGCTCACGGGAACCCGACGCTGGGACGACTGGCGGACGTCGCTGCTGCGCTTGGCTTGAAGGTCTCCCTCACTCCCCTGCCTGCCGCGACAGCGAAGGCAGTCACCTCGGTGCTGCGGCCGACAACGAAGTCGCCGACGACCGGAACGGGTGAGCAGGTCAAGGTTCGCGCGGCGACCGCTACGGGCCGGAAGTCTTCTGCCAGTGAAGCCAAGGTACGCAAGCCTTCTGCGACGTCTACCGCACGGGCAGCGGCCCGCCGGAAGGCGCCCACGCGCTCGCGCGTCAGCGCTTAGGCCACGGACCTGTTGGCGCGGGCGAGGTACTCGGCCCCCAGATCGCGAACCGACTGATACTCCGCGGCGGTGAAGACGTGGCCGACCGGCTTCGTCATTCCGCAGACGATCACCAACAGCGGCTTGGTGAAGTTCTTCGCGTCGTAATCCAACCTGCAGAACAGCCGGTGGTGCGTCTTCTTCTGCGGCCCATCGACGCGGACCTCGTACCAGTCGCCCATGTCCCCGTGCATTGCTTCCCAGTACCCGCCGCCAGAGAACTGGTTCGGCGGCGACGACGCGACCTCGGTCAGGACCGCGCGCATCAGGTTCCGGACCTTGGGAACCTGCGAGTTCAGGTACTCCCGTCCGGGGATGGCCTTCGTCGGGTCGTCGTCGATATGGCGTTGGAAGTACTTGATGTCATGAATGTCGTTCGGGCTCGGCTGCGTGCGGGCGGCCACGGCGGGTGTGGATTGCGCCTTCTTCTGCAGTCTCCCTCGCTTGTCCGGGCTCATGGACGATGACCCTAGAGTTTCGTCGCATTTGCCCCCGATGACGGCTCCAGCTGAACGTCAGACCTGGAGGACTACCGCATGCCACACCGCGTGCTGCTTTGGCCCGGTATCGGACGGGCTTCGCCGGGCCGACGTGGTGCTCATGGTCCGATACGTCAGTCACGGGCAGGGGGACGACGTGGTTCAGGGGTCAGCGACGGACGATGTGAAGCCTGGCGTGAGGCTGATGCGGCTGCGCCGCAACGGTGTGTGCGCGTGCGGCCGGAGTCTTCCGGCGGGCAGCCGCGCCGGGTGGGATCGCGTCAGCCGGGTCGTTGTCTGCGACGCCTGCCTTGCCGCCGCTCCGAGGGCGTCTACGGATCAGCCTCCGGTTCTCATTCATGAAGCGAAGCTGTCCGCGCTCGAACCGGAGCAGGCAGAGATCGTGGCTATCGACGTCGCACGTCCGTCGGATGCTGGCGCGTCCCTGAGCCGCGAGGCGGACCGTCGTACGGCGAGGCGGGAGGCGAGGGTCAGGCAGCGATTCCCGCGCCTCGGTGGAGTGATCCTTGCCATCAGTGGCGAGGAACCCACAGCGAAGGCGTTCCGTACCGGCGCGGAGGGGGAGCGCAAGGCCGTCGAACGGATCCTGGGTCGCTGCGGCGGCGATGTGACGCTCCTCCTGAATCGGCGACTCGGGGTCGGCCGTACGGACGGTGACATCGACCTGCTCGCGATCAGCGCGGCAGGTGTCCACGTGATCGACATCAAGCACCACAAAGGAGCGACGATCGAGGTCCGCAAGTCTGGTGGCTTGCTAGCCCCCCGGACCGAGCACCTGATCATCGGAGGGCGTGATCGAACAAGCCTGCTGACGTCGATGCATCGACAGATCGAGGCGGTTGCGTCGGCGCTCGCCGGCCTCGATAGGACTACTGGTCTCGACATCATCCCCACTCTGTGCTTCGTGGACGCCGATCTTCCGCTGCTGCGGAAGTTGCGCGTTGATGGGATCGAGATCCGGGGGTCGCGCGAGATGGGCAAGCGGCTCCGTTCCGCCAAGGGTCCACTCAGCGCGGATGAGCGCGACATGGTCCACCGTCGTCTCGCTGAAGCGTTACCGCCGGCATGAATGGATCGGAGCGCCTGAGGGGAACGAGATCACCTCACGGTGGCGTCGTCGTGTCAGGCCCGCGTGCGACCGTTGCTACCGTGGCTGTGGATTGGGATGACCTGCTCGACGATTTCATGTTCACGATCGCAGACCTTGCGTGCGGCGAGTTCTGATCATACGGGCGTTGGTCGGTCTGGACCCGAATCCATACACCCAAGTCGCTCGCGAGTCCGACGGCACGTTCTACTGCGAGGTCGTGTCCAGTCACCACCTCCCCGCTAGCACATGGCCGATCGACGAGGCCGCGTTCGTAGCCGACGGATGGGAGCCGCCGGTCGGTCGCCACACCAACTGGTCCGTCACGGCGGAATCCGGGTACGACGCCGCGCAACTGCTGATCGACGCGTTGCGCTACGGCCGCGGATGCGGTGACCCCGAAACCTTCGTCGGAACGATCGGCCGGTGGCCATCCCCGCCTGACGACGATGAACACGAACCCCCCGGACCTCCAGATCCGTTCGACCTTGCGGCATAACTTCAGAGCGTCGAGCTTCATCCCACCTAGGAGTCAGATGTGACCGCATCGATAGCGCAACTCGAAGAGGCGAACTGTTCCTTCTCGACGGATCGCGTCAAAGACCCTTTGATGGCCGCGTTTAAACAGGAGGCGCGTTACCGCCAGTACCAATGGGCGGCGAGTTCGCAAGGGATCACCCGATTCGGGAGTCATCGCAACACCAAGAGGGGAATCCTCGCTGGCGGCCCAGCGCTCATCGACAACGGGACCAAGCTCACCGCCGAGGACGCTGCGGCCGGCAAGAACTTCCTCAGCGAGGAGATTCGGTATGCCGTCGAGGATCGGATCGCGCATCCTCAGGGAGGCGAGACGTTCGACGTCCCGCGGCTCTGCGGCGACCTTCTCTCGTCAATGCCGATGGCGTTCAACCTGTTCGGCGAGGCGTCGCGACATGAGGAGTCGAAGCAAGCCCTGTCAACACTTCTGGCGCCCGGTTCGACCGGCTCCGTCGAGATCGTGTTCGAATGGTCACCGCAACGGCGCAGCGACAAGTACACCGGAGACCGCACTGCATTCGATGTCGCGCTCCAGATCGGAACCGGACCAAAAACCGTCGTCGGCATCGAGACCAAGTATCACGAACACGCACAGCCGGAGAAGAAGCCCAACGCCAAGCAACAGTCCCGCTACACGGCGCAGACCATGTGGCTCGCGGGAATAGCTGACGGGTCTGCCCAGAGTTTGGTTGACGCCTGACCTGTGAGGTTTCGTCCTCACTGGAAGGATGCCGATCATGCCGAAGCCATATCCGAAGGAGTTCCGCGACGATGTCGTGGCCGTGGCCCGCCAGGGGCAGGCTCCCTTGACCCAGATCGCGAAGGACTTCGGGATTTCCGAGACCTGCTTGTCGAACTGGATGAAGAAGGCCGATATCGAGGACGGGAACCGCCCCGGCGTGACCGCCCGGGAGGCCGCGCAGGTGCGTGAGCTCAAGAAGCGCAACCGGCTGCTCGAGCAGGAGAACGAGGTCCTGCGCCGAGCGGCTGCGTACCTGTCGCAGGCGAACCTGCCGGGAAATAGTCTTCCCTCTCGTCCGTGAGATGGCCGCGGCCGGTGCCCGTGTCAGGGTCGCGGTCGCGGTCGCGGTCGCGGTCGCGGTCGCGGTGGCGTGCAGGGTGCTGGGACTATCGACCCAGGGGTACTACAAGTGGCGGAAAGCGCCTGTGTCCCAGCGGGACTGGGACGACGCGCACCTGATCGATGCCGTGCGTGGGATCCACCACGATGACCCGTCGCTGGGCTACCGGTTCCTGGCTGACGAGCTCGCCGATGCCGGCGTCGTCGCGTCGGAGAACCGGGTGTGGCGGCTGTGCTCGATCGCGGGGATCTTCGCCTCCCATGCCCGCAAGAGGTCCAAGGCCGGCAAGCCCGGCCCGCCCGTGGTCGACGACCTGCTGGCCGTCGTGGACGACAAGGGCAGGGTCCGGCACGAGTTCACCGCGCCGGCGCCCAACCGGGTCTGGCTTACCGACATCACCGAGCACCCCACGAAGGAGGGAAAACTCTACCTGTGCGCGGTCAAGGACTGCTTCTCCAACAAGATCGTCGGCTACTCCATCGACTCCCGCATGAAATCCTCACTGGCCGCGGCAGCGCTGCGCAACGCGATCGCGCTGCGTTCCCCGGACGGGACGATCTGCCACTCCGACAGGGGCAGCCAGTTCCGGTCCAAGAAGGTCGTGCGGATCCTGAAGAACAACGGGCTCAAGGGATCGATGGGACGCGTCGGCTCGTCCGGGGACAACGCCGCCATGGAGTCGTTCTTCTCGTTGCTGCAGAAGAACGTCCTTGACACCAGGCGATGGGACAGCCGCGAGGAACTGCGCCTCGCGATCGTCATCTGGATCGAGACCAAGTACAACCGCCGCCGTCGCCAGCGCGCCCTGGGCAAGCTCACACCGATCGAGTTTGAGATGATCTACCTGGCCGCAGACGCGGCCTGAGAACCATCAACCCCAAGTGTCAACCAAACCGGGGGCAGACCCGTGGGATTAGCCGCCAGGTTCTCCGCGGTCGGACAAGCGGCACTGTTCATGTCGGTGGGCGTGCTCTTCTTCCTTCGGTGGAGACAGGTTGGCTCGGTCGATTACCAGTCCCCGGTGACCGTGAGCGACTGGTTGGCCGTTGCCGGTTTCAGTGTCGCGTTGCTCTTATTGGCGGCTGCGCTGCCCGTGTACGCCGGACTAACTGAGGACAGGGCGACGTATCGGACCTCGTTTGTTCCTGCCGTAGGTGCGGCAGTGGCGAGCATGGCGAATCTCGTCGAGGACGGCTGGGGGTGGTCCGGCGGGTTCTGGCCGTTTGTTCTGGGCTCCCTGGTCTACGCCGCCGGACTGATCGCGCTGACATTCGTGATGGCTCGCAACCTGCGTGGCGCCGGGCGATTCCGGGCGGCGGTTCCCGCAGGTACTTTGCTCGGACTCGTCTTCTTCGAAGCCGCGGGTGGGCTCCTGTTGCTTCTCTCGTGGTGCGCAGCGGCCCTCGTCGCTTTGCGTGTGCGCAACGTTCTCGCGAAGGACGATTGACGTGGGTACAGACCCGCAGGTCGTCGATGACGCGTGAGCACGCACAACTGCACGCATCGAATCAACCGCGAAGAGATGATCGTCGTCTACATCCAAGTAGGCAGGGCTTACCGCGCGGAGGTCTGTAGCGTCATGCGATTCACGACGCGAGTGGTGCGCGCGTTTTCGGTGGAGAGTTGGTGGCTGTCAGATAATTCAGTATTATTTCTGACATGAAGACCAAGCAGGCGACTGTTGCCGAGAGCATCCGCAGTTATGTCGAGGGGTTCCCGGCGGGCGAGCCCTTCACAACGGCCGACCTCATCCGCTTCGGCACCCGTGCCGCTGTGGACCAGAACCTCGCTCGGCTCGTCCGCGACGGGTCGATAGAGCGGATCGCCCGTGGCGTGTTCGTTCGCCCAGTCATCAATGAGTACGTCGGGAAGGTCAGCCTTGAGCCGGCCAAGATCGCCGAGGCATTGGCTCAGTCCAGCGGCTCTGTCATCCAGGTCCATGGTGCGGAGGCCGCACGGCGCTTTCAGTTGAGCACTCAGGCCCCGATGCAGTCGGTCTTCTGGACGTCAGGGCCTAACCGTGAGGTCACGGTCGGGAAGACTCGCATCCGGCTTCGTCATGTGGGCTCGAAGAAGTTGGCGCTTGCTGGTCGACCTGCAGGCACCGCACTTGCAGCGCTCTGGTATCTCGGCAAGGAACACGTGACGCCGGCCGTCATTGAGCAGATCCACTCCAAGTTGTCTGAGCAGGAGTTCGGTGTTCTTCGCTCAGCGACAAAGTCCATGCCGGCGTGGATGAGTAATGCCTTCATTCACTTCGAACGCGAATACGTGACGGCCGCCTAGCATGACCGACTTCCTGGATCTGGATGCCGATGATCGTCGTGCGATCTACACCACCATCGGCGCCAAGATCGGGAAGTCGGCCGAGGTCTTGGAGAAGGACGTGTGGGTCTGTTGGACTCTGGACGCACTGTTCACCACGCCTTCGCACGTAACGATGGCATTCAAGGGTGGAACATCGCTGTCCAAGATCTACAACGCGATCGCCCGCTTCTCTGAGGATGTCGACGTCACACTCGACCATCGAGATCTGCGGCCGGGCTTGGACCCGTTCGCGACGAGTCTGTCGTCCAAGGGGCGCAACGCGCTGACTGAGGAAATGAATGAGGCTGTGAGAGCACATGTGACGGGTGCGGTCATTCCCCACCTGACACAGCGCCTAACCGACGCTCTTCCCGGAGGAGACGGCACGGTGGAGGTCTCGGCCGATGGCGAAAGCGTGCGTATCTACTACCCGAGCGCATTGGGCAGTGGACCGGCCGACTATATGTCGAACAGCGTGCTGTTGGAGTTCGGAGGCCGGAACATGGTCGAGCCGAACGAGATACATATAGTCGTTCCGTACCTGGCGGCCGAACTGCCGAAACTGACCTTTCCCACCGCGACCGTCACCGTACTGAGCCCCGAGCGAACGTTCTGGGAAAAAGCGACTCTCGCTCACGCAGAATGCAAGAAGGCGGTGTTTAGGTCATCCACCGACCGCCTGTCTCGACACTGGTACGACCTCTACATGCTGGCTGACTCGCCGATCGGCCGGGATGCACTGAATGACGGATCTCTGCTCGTCGACGTTGTGAAGTACAAGAGCGTCGTCTACTACTCCGCTGCGGCCGACTACTCCGCGTGCTTGACCGGAGGCATGCTGCTTGTGCCCGACGATGCAGCGGTAGAGGCCCTGGCCGCCGACTATCGGGCGATGATCGACAACGGTATGTTCGACGGGAATGTGCCGTCGATGAACGAGATCGTCCATCGACTCACGGAGCTAGAGGAAGAAGTCAACGCGCGTATCCCCGCCGCCCTTGCAGCGCTGTAAGGCAAGGCGTTGCCTCCAAGGGCCATCGCCACGGCGATGCTCAGCTTGTCGGCCGCGCTCATAACCCAGAGGTCACAGGTTCAAATCCTGTCCCCGCTACCAACCAATCGAAGGGCCCTGGAATCCGGGGCCCTTCGTCATTTCCCAGGGCGAGTCGCGGTACCGCTGGTCCATGTTGAATCCGACCGGAGCCATCCGGTAAGAATGCGCGGATGATCAATGTGACGCGCGCTCGGCTTCTGGCTTCGTTGCTGGTCGCGGGCCTGGTGGCCGGCGTTGCGGTGATTGCGCCGACGGCCGCGCACGCGGCGCCGTCGCCCTTGGTGCCGATCGTCATCGTGGGCCAGCCCACGCCGATCGTCGGGGTGAACCAAGGTCTGCCTCCGCTAAGCCCCACGCAGGACTACGACGCGGGTCCGGCCCTTGCGGGCGTCATCACGGCCTACCGCGACTCGGGTCAGTATCAGTCCGACCAGCGGGCAGTCGCCAGGGCAGCCCAGAAGTTCCTTCGCTCGTGGCTTCGCGACGAGTGTGAGTCGCCGCGTCGGTGCGATGGCCGAAAGCCCGCTGCGGTGTTCGACATCGATGACACGCTCGTCGACTGGTATCCCACGTACCTGTCGACCGGATTCGTCGCCGTGCCAACCGTCATGGACAACGCAGCAGAGAACTGCCTCACCCCGGCGATCGTCGCGGTTCGCAAAGTCCTGCACGATGCGCAGCGACGCGGAGTATCGGTCTTTCTGATCTCCGGACGCCCTGCGCCCGCACGGGCGGTCACCGTGGCCTGCCTGAACGAGCTGGACATCGCGAACTGGGACGGCCTGATCCTGCGTGATCCCGCCCAGTACACCCTGACAGCGGAGCAGTACAAGTCGGCTGCGAGAGCCAAGATCGAACGCCGCGGCTACACGATCATCACGTCGATCGGCGATCAGCTCAGCGACATGACCGGCGGGCACGTCGTGCAGGGCTTCAGGCTTCCCAACCCCATGTACTTCATCGCGTAGTCGCTCGGGTGGGGATCGGTAAGACCCTCACTGAGTGCCCGCGCCAGATCTATGGCCGGTAGCACCGCAGCAGGTAGGCAGCGGACGGATCGTTGAAGAGATCAAGGTACTCGTGGTGGAGGCTGGCGTCTGACGCGGGCGAGCCGTAGAAGCCGGTCGTGACACCCATCTGCTTGCGCAACGGCCCGTTCTTGACCGTGACCTTGGAGCCCTTGACGGTCAGCTTGCCGCTGCCGTTCGAGGAGTCTTGCGGCTTGGGTGCCCACACGGTGTTGCTGACGGCCTGGAACGTGTAGCCACCCGATTTCACGGTCAGGACACCGATCGGAATGTTGCCCTGGGCGCTGCAGCGCCACACGCCGGCCGCAGCCGCCTGGGCCGGCGACGGGAACATCAGGAAGGCGATCGCAGCTGCCGTGAACGTGGCTAGAACTACCCGGATTCTCATTTGCGAGATATTACAAGCGTCGTCACAGCCATCCGCGTTCCCGCGCCTGACGAGCGGCCGCTACGCGGTTGGGGGCGTGGAGCTTGCCCATCGCATCGGGCAGTTAGTGGTGGACGGTGCCCTGGAGCGGGTGCAACCGCGCGGCCATCTCGCCGTTGGCCAGCCCGTCGTTGAGGCTCGCGACCGGGAACGCGTGGCAGTAGTGCGCGCAATCACGACTTAGGCATAACGGATGTCATGGTGGTTGGCGGACGACTGCTCGGGGTACGCACCAATGGACCAGTCGTGTTCGACCCCTGAAGGAGAGCCATGCGCCGAGTTTCGATCGCCGCCTTGTCTGTTGCCCTTATGTCCGGAGGGATGGTCATGGCCGCGGGCCCGGCCCACGCTGACGATCGGATGTGCCGCGGAACGATTGGCTCGGTCAACGTCTCGGCCAACATCATCGTTCCCTCCGGAGCGACCTGCACGCTCCGAGGAACTCGAGTCGACGGCAACGTCCAGGTGCTTGGGAACGGTGCGGTTCTCATCACCGGCGGCGCCTTCATCGACGGCAACGTGCAGGCCGAGGACGGCGGCGCCCGATATGTCCGGGTACGCGGGTCGTCTGTCGTTGGCGACGTCCAGGTCAAGTCCGGCCGGGGCGTCATCGTGCGCAACACCGCCGTGGACGGCAACATCCAGCTGGAGGACAACCGAGGGTCAATGACGATTCGTGGCAACTCCGTCGACGGGGACATTCAGCTCTCGAGCAACTCCGCACGTGCAGAGATCCTCAACAACCGAGTCAATGGGAACCTCCAGTGCGAGTCGAACTCGCCTGCACCCGTGGGGAGCGGCAATCAGGTGTCCGGCAACAAGGAAGGCCAATGCCGGTCCATGTGACCCGTTAGCGGCTGCCGGACTGGGGTTCCACGACGTCGACGCTCACGCGCATGTTCGTCGCCTGCTGCTCTCGCGCCGGGTAGTGCCCGTACGCCCGGATGTCCGCCTCGGTATCGGCCTCTGCCCGAACCACGCTCTTGAGCCCGCGCGGCCACAGCTTGTAGGCCAGGACCACATTCAGCTCTGCGCAGTAGATCGTGACCTGCGCCAGTAGGAAGAACCAGAAGAGCAGGCCGATCACGATCGCGAACGCGCCGTACTCGTTCTCGGCGCCCGACACCCGATTGGTCAGCAGACTCGTCGCGACCACCTGCATGACCGACCACGCGATAGCCGCGAGGACGGAGCCCGGCAGCACTCCGCGCCAGGTCGTGTCGGCGATTGTGGCACGCCTGAAGGCGGTCGCGATTAGTCCCGTGTTGAGGACCACGACGAGGATCACGACGATCGCCGAGACGATCACGTTGTCGATGGCGCGACCGGCCAGGCCCTGCAGGACGGTGGTCGCGGGAAGCCCGACGCCGACGATGACGAGCAGCGACAGGCTGCGCAGCACCCGCCAGATGAGGCCGGCCCGCTCTGTCTTCGGTACCTCGTAGACCGTGTCCATGGCGTGCTGCATCGCGTTGGCCACGGCGAGCCCTCCCCACAGGCCGACGAGAACACCGATCACGAGCGCCACCCCGGAGACGTCCAGCGGCTCTACCGATCCGGTCGAGCCGACGGACAGGAAGCTGCCCGCAGCAGTATTGACGATCTCGTCCGCGAGCTCAGGATTGCCGGACAGGACTCGGGACAGGATCGTCGCGAGGACGATCAGCAGCGGGAACACGGAGAGGAACGCGAAGTAGGAGATGAGCGCGGCCGCCTTGCCCGCGTCGTCATCGGCGAACTTCTTGACGACGGCAATCGGGACGGCAAGCCACGGGTGGCGCTGCTGGAAGGCGTCGATCCTCGGAAGGGGCCCGGGCAGCGGGCCGGGAGCCCGTGCGGGCTCAAGATCGCCTGTGAGGGCACCCTCGTGGATCCTTGTGCTCTCAGACACGCATCCCCCTGATCGTTCGGTGAACGTGTCGTACCCCGATCGGCACCGTCTGGACCGACGACTTGCTTCGAGATTGCTCTGCGTTTCGTCGCACCCGCATGCGGGTACCCGACCTCGACAGCACGTCGACGACGAGAAGTGAGTGGGAAGACCATGGGCGCGACCGGTAAGACCGATGCCGAGGTGGAGATCAGGCCCAGCGTTCGGCTCGTTGCTCCCGTCATTGCCGTCGGGGCAACGATGGCAATGAGGAAGCTCATGGAGCGCACCTACAAGAAGACGGCGGGACAGCCCGTGCCGCACCCGCACGACCTGCGCGTCTCGCTGACTCGGACGCTGACCTGGTCCGTAGCGACGGCGGTAGTCATGACGCTCGTGGAGGTCGTGATCGTCCGGGGCATCGATCGTGCCGGAGCCAAGCCCGCCGACTAGCGCTGATCAGAGGTCGGCGAGCACCGCCTCGCTATGGCGGTAGCCGCGTGTCTCGTAGCCCACGACCGTGACCCATGGCGTTGCCGCCATGACCAGCAGGCACCACACCAGCGGCAGCCCGGCGGCGCCCAGCAGCAGCGCGCCCACGAGCACGGCTGCCGAGCCGATCACCAGCCACGCATGGAAGGGGTCGACCGAGCGGGTGAGCACGGAGTAGAGGCAGTAGAGGGCGCCGACGTAGACGGCCAGGGGAATCGCCACGCACCAAAGAGTCCCGACTGTGCCGAGGTCGGACTCTCCGTCGATGAGGTAGGCGGCCGTATGGATGCCGGCGCCGACGGCGACGATGGACCCGAAGATCACCATGTGCCCGTAGCCCCAGCTGAACGAGCGGTTGCGCCGGGACGACAGGATGTCGCCGGCGGGCATGACCAGGTACATCCACCACATGCCGAAGGTCAGCGCGACGCCTGCGAACCCGACGACAGCGACATCGAGGGGTATCAGGATCCCGTCGTCCGCCGGGTCGACCAGGCCGCTGAGCGTCGCCATCGTGCCGATCAGCGCCTCGCCCAGCGTGATGATCACGAGGAGCAGATAGCGCTCGGAAATATGGTGCGCATGCCAAGGCGTGCCGCCCATGCGAGTCTCCGCGATCACCGGGCCAGCCATCTCGACAAGCACCAAGGGCACAGCCAACGCGAATGCCACGGCGACCGACGTGTGGGCAAGCGCAAGCGTGATCCAGCCGGCTTGCGCGATGAGGATCGTGACCACATAGACCATGCACGTCGACCGTCGATCGGGATCCTGTCGTGCCGCGCGAAGCCACTGCGCCACCATCGCCACGCGCATGATCACGTAGCCGAGGACCACCGTGCCGTTGTTGACGTAGCTGTCCTCGGCGATGGACGCGAAGAGCTTGGGCACACCGAGCGCGAGGACCAAGACGCCGACCATCTGGACCATCGTCATGACGCGGAAGACCCAGTCGTCCGTGTCGTAGGCGGACGCGAACCAGGAGAAGTTGATCCACGCCCATGACACGGCGAAGGTCGCGAACAAGAACGCGTAGATGCCGGCAGCGATATGACCGGTCACGAGTTCGTGCGAGAGGCCGTTTGCGGCAGCTCCGAAGGCGATGACGAACGTCAGGTCGAACAGCAGTTCCAGCGGCGTTGCCCGTCGGCCCGACTCGTGCGGGTCACGTCCGATCATCGGCAGCAGACGGTGCTGGAGTGACGAGCTCATGGCGGGGAGTCTAGGTGCGACCGAGCCGGCTGGTCGGCTTGGTTTGACGTGGTCGTCGCTTGGGCAAGACATGATGTAAGTCGCTCTTGCACATTCGCCCTCCGAGATCGGATCTCTCCTCATGTCACGTCGCGTCACCGCGCTGCTCGCGCTGCCCACAGCCCTCGCCCTTGCGCTCGCTGCATCCCCAGCAGCGTCCGCGGGTCCGATATCCGCAGGGGTGGCCGCAGGCGACGTCTCCTCGTCGTACCGGTTGACATGCACAATCACGGGGACGTCGGGCAACGACCGTCTGGTCGGCACGAGCGGCGCCGACGTGATCTGCGGGCTCGGTGGCGACGACGTCATCTTCGGTCTTGCGGGAAACGACGTCATCTACGGCGGCCCGGGCGACGACCGGGAGTTCGGCGGGCCGGGGCAGGACCAGCTGATCGGCGGTGCGGGCGGCGACGAGCTGAAGGGCGGCCCCGGTGACGACTTCCTCGGCGGTGGGGGTCAGGACGGCGACACCTACGCCGGTGGCGGGGGCCAGGACCAGACCGACGACAGCACTCCACTGACCAGCAGTGACGCGTGGCAGGTCAACGTGCAGCCCACCTACAACCTCCCGATTGGCACGACGGTGCGCTGGCAGTACACGGGCGCCTCGAACTGCATCTCCGACCCCGTCAATGACCGCACTCAGGTCGTCGGATCGACCTCAGCGAACAGCTGGCCCATCTTCACGGTCGTCGACGCCGGTCTGGACAGCCACTGCTCGTGGGAATCCAGCAGTGGCTATTGGCAGCTGACCATCTCGACTCCCTCGAACGTGGTGCGAACGGGACAGCTCTTCATCAGCACCGGCGCCCCGAACCGGATCTACCATTACGTGCACGCGGAATGTAAGTACTGGGGGAGCACACACTGCGAGGATGCGTCGGACACTGTGGCGGCAGACTTCCACAAGGTTCCCGTTCTGCGCCCAGTCATCGGCCCGATTGGCTAGGTCGTCGCGCGAACCTAGGCACGGATACCTGACCCCTGTACGTTCGGCGGCAGGGGATCGGGAGGCGAGTGTGGACACGGCAGGCATAGCGGCGATCGCGGACGAGTTCGACTCCGCGTACTCCGATCTGACGCCGATCGACCAGGTGAGCACCCGCTTCCCGGACCTGACGATCGACGACGCGTACGCGATCCAGTTGGAGCAGATCAGCCGCCGCTGCGCGCGCGGCAGCGTCATCGTCGGCCACAAGGTCGGACTCGCGTCCTTCGCGATGCAGAGGCAGCTGAAGGTCGACCAGCCCGACTTCGGCCACCTCACCGACGACATGGTCTACCTCGAGCATGACGTCGTCCCGACTGAACGATTCCTCCAGCCGCGCATCGAGCCGGAGATCGCCTTCGTCCTGCGCAGGCCCCTGTCCGGTCCGGGCGTCGGCGTCGGCGAGGCGCTGGCCGCCGTCGACTTCGTGCTGCCCGCGATGGAGATCATTGACAGCCGCATTCGCGACTGGAAGATCGGACTGCTCGACACGATCGCCGACAACGCGTCATCGGGCGGCATCGTTCTCGGCAGCACCCCAGTCGCCGTCGACAGCGTCGACCTGCGCCTGAGCGGCTGCGTCATGACCCGCAACGGCGAGGTCGCCACGACGGGCGCTGGCGGTGCCGTGCTGGGTTCGCCCATCTCGGCGCTGGTGTGGCTCGCGAACACTCTCGGCCGACTTGGAGTCACCCTCGAAGCGGGCCACGTGATCCTTCCCGGATCCCAGACGCCCGCAGTGACGGTCGTCCCAGGCGACGTGTTCACCGCACGGTTCGCGGGCATCGGCAGCGTCACCACGAGATTCGCCGCGCGGAGCCAGGCGTGACCAAGGCACTCGCGGCCATCGTCGGGCCGGGCAACATCGGCACGGACCTGCTGGCCAAGCTGCAGCGCAGCGACTACGTCGACGTGCGCTGGATGATCGGCGTCGATCCCGACTCGGACGGCCTGACCCGCGCACGCGGCATGGGAGTGGAGACATCGCACGAGGGAGTCGACTTCCTCCTCACGCGTGACGAGCTTCCGGACCTCGTGTTCGAGGCGACGAGCGCCTACGCCCACAAGGCCAATGCGCCGCGCTACCAGGCGGCGGGCATCACGGCCATCGACCTGACACCGGCGGCGATCGGCCCGTTCGTGTGCCCGCCGGTGAACCTCGACTCCCACGTCGACGCGCCCAACATCAACATGATCACGTGCGGTGGCCAGGCCACGATCCCGATCGTGTTCGCGGTGAGCCGGATCGTGCCGGTGGAGTACGCCGAGATCGTCGCCTCGATTGCCTCCCGCTCGGCGGGCCCCGGCACGCGCGCGAACATCGACGAGTTCACCGAGACGACGTCGAACGCGATCGAGCGGGTCGGGGGAGCCGGTCGCGGCAAGGCAATCATCATCCTCAACCCCGTCGAGCCGCCGATGATCATGCGCGACACGGTCTTCTGCGCCATTCCGGCGGACAGCGACCAGGACGCGATCGCGAGATCGATTCACGAGATGGTGGAGCAGGTCAAGGAGTACGTCCCCGGCTACAGCCTTCGCGCTGACCCGCAGTTCGACGATCCGAAGGAGATCTGGAACGGCCGCGCGCGAGTGGCGGTCTTCCTCGAGGTGCGCGGCAACGGTGACTACCTCCCGGAGTACGCGGGCAATCTCGACATCATGACCGCCGCCGCGGCACGCGTCGGCGACCTGCTCGCGAAGTCCAACCTGGGAGCGACGGCATGAGCGCGCAGGCACCCGTCACGCAGGACGGCGAGGCGACCGGACCCGGCATCCGCCTGACCGACTCCACGCTGCGCGACGGCAGCCACGCGATGGCGCACCGGTTCAGCGAGGGCCAGGTGCGAGCGGTCGTGCACGCGCTCGACCTCGCCGGCGTCGAGGTCATCGAGGTGACCCACGGCGACGGGCTCGGCGGCTCCAGCTTCAACTACGGCTTCAGCCTCGTCGACGACATCGCGCTCGTGGCCGCGGCCGTCGACGAGGCGACACGAGCCAAGGTCGCCGTCCTCCTGCTGCCGGGCCTCGGCACCGTCAGGGACCTGCGCATGGCCCACGACGCCGGAGCGTCCGTCGCGCGAGTGGCGACCCACTGCACCGAGGCCGATGTCTCGCGCCAGCACTTCGCGGCTGCGCGCGAACTCGGCATGGAGACCGTCGGCTTCCTCATGCTCGCCCACCGCGCATCACCGGCGAAGCTTGCCGAGCAGGCGCGGATCATGGTCGACGCCGGTGCGCAGTGCGTCTACGTCGTCGACTCGGCCGGCGCGATGGTGCTCGGCGACGCGCAGCTGCGAGTGCAGAGCGTCATCAATGAGATCGGCGGCGAGGCGCAGGTCGGCTTCCACGGCCATCAGAACCTGTCGATGGGCGTGGCCAACTCGGTCCTCGCGTATCAGGCGGGCGCCCGGCAGATTGACGGCGCGCTTCTCGCACTCGGAGCCGGTGCGGGCAACGCCCCGACCGAGGTTCTGGCCGCCACCTTCGAGCGGCTGGGCGTGCCCACCGGCGTCGACGTCCAGGCGGCGCTCGCTGCTGCCGAGGACATCGTGCGGCCGATGGTCTCGCGCATCCCGCAGATGGACCGGTCCTCGATCGTTCAGGGATACGCCGGCGTCTACTCCAGCTTCCTGCTGCACGCCGAGCGCGCGGGCGCGAGGTACAGGGTTCCCCCGCACGAGATCCTGCAGCGCGTCGGCGAGGCGGGCTACGTCGGCGGGCAGGAAGACATGATCATCGACATCGCGTTGCAGCTCGTCGAGGAACGCGACCGCAGCACCCATGCAGCTGAGGAGATCTGAGATGGCTGACCAGGTAGCGCAGCTCGCTGATGAGCTGATGAGACGCGAGGCGAACCAGGTCGACGGCCCGCCGCTCACCGACACGTGGCCCGATATCGACCTCGACACCGCGTACGCGGTGCAGGACGAGGTCCTGCGGCGCCGCATCGCCGCGGGGGAGACGCTGATCGGCGTGAAGCTCGGGCTCACCTCCCGCGCGAAGCAGCAGCGCATGAACGTCCACGCCCCGCTGACCGGCTGGCTGACCGACGCGATGGTGCTCCCCGCGGGAGTGCCCGTGCCTCAGGACCAGCTGATCCACCCGCGCGCCGAGCCGGAGATCGTGTTCGTGCTCGGCAAGGCCCTCCAGGGACCGGGCGTGACCGCGCCGATGGCGATGGCCGCGGTCGACGCGGTCTACGCGGGCGTGGAGATCATCGACAGCCGCTACGCCGACTTCCGCTTCACCCTTGCCGACGTCATCGCCGACAACGCGTCATCGGCGAAGCTGGTGATCGGCCCGAAGTCTGTGGCGCCTCAGGGTCTCGACCTGTCCATCGAGGCGACGCTGCTCGAGGTCAACGGGGCGATCGTCGACACCGCCACGGGCGCCGCGGTGCAGGGGCATCCCGCCGAGGCGCTCGCCCTGGCGGCCAACGACCTGGCGAAGCGCGGCCTGCGGCTGGAGGCCGGCTGGATCGTGCTGACCGGCGGCATGACCGACGCGGTAGCCATCCCGGCGGGCTCGACCGTCGCAGCCCACTTCACCAACCTCGGGTCCGTCGTCGTCTCCGGCGGCTGACAACAAGCGAAGGAAGAGCAGACAGCATGGAGCGCTTCGGCCACATCATCGACGGCAGCGAGGTCCCGTCACTGGACGGCGCCACGATACCCGACATCAACCCCTTCACCCGTGAGCAGTGGGCCGAGATCGCGTGCGGCGGCAAGGCCGACGCCGACCGGGCGATCGCCGTCGCCCGCCGGGAGTTCGACGAGGGCGAGTGGCCGCGCATGGGCTACGAGAAGCGCCAGGCGATCATGCACCGGCTCGCGGACCTCATGGATGCCAACGCCCACGAGCTCGCGATGGCCGACACCCGCGACATGGGCAAGCCGATCACGCAGGCCCTGCACGACGTGGCGCGCAGCTCGTGGAACGTGCGCTTCTTCGCCGACCACGCCAGGCTCAGCGCCGCGCAGGCCCTGCCGATGGACTCCGGCCACCACGCGTACACCCGGTTCGATCCCGCCGGTGTCGTCGCGGCGATCTCCCCGTGGAACTTCCCGCTGATGCTGGGCACGTGGAAGGTCGCCCCGGCGCTGGCCTGGGGGAACACGGTCGTCTGGAAGCCGGCCGAGGACACGCCCGCGTCGGCGACGATCGTCGCGCGCCTCGCGCTCGAGGCCGGCGTTCCCGCCGGAGTGCTCAACGTCGTGCACGGCTACGGGCCGGACTCCGCCGGATCAGCGCTGACCGAGAGCCCCGACGTCGACCGGATCACGTTCACCGGCGAGTCCGGCACCGGCAAGGCCATCAGCGGTGTCGCTGCCAAGAACCTCACGCCCGTGAGCCTCGAGCTCGGCGGCAAGGGCGCCAACATCGTCTTCGACGACGCCGACATCGACAACGCGGTGTCGTGGGCCGTGCAGGCGATCTTCCGCAATGCAGGGCAGATCTGCCTGTCCGGCAGCCGGCTCTACGTGCAGCGCGGCATCTACGGCGCGTTCTTGGCGCGCTTCCAGGAGGCGGCCGAGGCACTCGTCGTCGGAGATCCCGAGCAAATGGACACGCAGTTCAGCTCGCTCGCCAGCGAGGAGCACTTCACCAAGGTCTCCAGCTACCTGCACGAGTCCAAGCTCGGCGGCGGCAGCATCCTCACCGGGGGACTCGGCACGGGCTGGCAGGTCCTTCCCACGATCATCGTCGGGACCAGCGCGGACGCTCCCGCGCTCAAGGAGGAGATCTTCGGTCCGGTCGTCGTCGTGCAGCCGTTCGACACGGAGGCCGAGGTCATCGCGGCCGCGAACGACACGCGATACGGGCTCAATGCGATGGTCTTCACCGAGAATCTCTCCCGCGCCCATCGGGTCGCCGCGCAGCTGCGAGCGGGCACGGTGTGGATCAACTGCTTCTTCATCCGCGACCTCCGCGCGCCGTTCGGCGGCTTCGGCGACTCGGGGGTGGGCCGCGAGGGCGGGGACTTCAGCCGCGACTTCTTCACCGAGCCGAAGGCGGTCATCGTGCAGATCGACGACGCTGCGGAATCCGGCGCACCTAGATCCGCTTAGGGGCTATGCCTGACACCTCGTCAATCGCGAAACGACCTCGCGCCGATTCGAGCTTTGAAGTTGCCGCCGGGACCAGGTCAATTTCGAGCACGTCTGCGAGGCGAACCAAGTAGAGCAAGACGTCCGAGAGTTCTTCTCCAACGCGGGATGCGAGAGGCTCGACCTTTGCGAGACTCTCGGCCTCTTGGGAGGGTAGCCACTGGAACAGTTCCGCGAGTTCTCCCACCTCGCCCACCAAGGCGAGAACCAGGGACTTGGGATCGTGGAACTGCTCCCAATCGCGCTCGCTCGTGAAGTCTCGCATTGCGCGCTGCAGATCTTGGATATCGGACACGGCTCGACTATGCCACTCGTCAAGGAGTGGCCGCATCTAGAGTGCCAGTTGCGGCCCGACAGGCTTCCTGTGCGAACTTGCACGCGAAGGACAAGCCCCCACCCGCACGAATCCATTCGTGCTGCCCGGGGGTTTGTCCGTGGTCCTCCTTCGCCAGTCGGCGATCGGCGTTCGCTCGCTGTTCGAGTCGAATAGTGCCGTGGAGCAGATGGTGGCAAACATGCTCGCTACGAGCGGACGTCGTCCTAGCGACTCCGAGGTGCGATCGTGGAACGCGTCACTGCCGATGTTGGTTAATGACCTGGTTGCGGCGGGTCTTGGTGGCGTAGAAGTACTCGCGGAGCACCAGCTCCCGTTGACGAGTCGGCGGATCGACGCGGTCCTGGCTGGTCAGCATCCGGTGACAGGCCAGCCGTCATATGTACTGGTTGAGTTGAAGCAGTGGAGCCGGGCGGACTCGTTTGAGGACAGTTCGGACCTCGTCACGATCGATGCGTACGGCTCACGCGCGCTCCTCCACCCGCTTGACCAGGTTGGCGGATACCGCGACTACTTGCTCGACTTCCTGCCCGGCCTTGCTGAGGTTCCTGAGTCTGTCGTTGGTGTCGCCTACTTGCACAACGCGACCGAGGACGGCATACGAGCGCTTCGCTCGAAGGCGGATACCGAAGTGGTGCGTATGTTCTCTGGGGAGCGAAAGTCTGACTTGATGATGTTCTTGAAGTCGCATCTCGATCCTCAGGTGCCAGGCACGGCGGCTGCAGACCAGCTGCTCACCCTCAAGGCAGGTCCCAGCCGCCAACTTCTTGCAGTGGCAGCGGCCGAGATCCGAGATCGAGAACAGTTCGTCTTGATCGATGACCAGCGACTCGCCTTCGACGTCGTCCTGCATGAAGTTGAGCGCGCTCGAGCTGCCGACACCAAAACAGTCGTCATCGTCAGCGGCGGGCCGGGGAGCGGCAAGAGTGTGATCGCGCTCTCGCTCCTGGGTGAACTAGCACGGCAAGGCCGCTCAGTCCTCCATGCGACTGGGTCGCGGTCGTTCACCATGACACTGCGTTCGGTCGCGGGCCGCGGCTCGTCGCGTGTGAAGGGTCTCTTCAAGTACTTCAACTCGTTCATGGAGGCAGAGCGCAACGGACTCGACGTCCTGATCCTCGATGAGGCTCATCGAATCCGCGAGACGTCCGCAAACCGCTACACGCGAGCGGCACTGAGGAAGGGACGTCCCCAGCTGGATGAGCTGGTCGCGGCCGCACGAGTTCCTGTTTTCCTTCTCGACGAACATCAGGTTGTCCGACCTGGGGAACTCGGGACGGTCGAGGAAATCGAGGAGTTCGCGGCTGCTGCCGGCCTACGCGTTCAGAAGATCTCCCTTGACGACCAGTTTCGCTGCGGAGGGAGCGAGGCGTACATCCTGTGGGTGCAGCGACTCCTCGGCCTCATACCCGGTGGCCCAATCGCGTGGGCGGACGATGACCACTTCTCCGTGTCGCTGATGAACTCCCCCCAAACCCTGGAACACGAACTGACGAGCCGCCGCGATGAGGGCTTTGGCGCTCGGATGACAGCGGGCTACTGCTGGCCCTGGAGTGATCCCCGACCTGACGGTTCCTTGGTCAACGACGTGGTTGTCGGCGATTGGTCGCGACCCTGGAACCTCCGGGGGGAGCGCGCCGTGGGAGGCGCGCCGCCGGCGTCGCTTTGGGCTAGCGATCCCGCGGGCTTCGGCCAGGTGGGATGCGTCTACACAGCGCAGGGATTCGAGTACGACTGGAACGGAGTGATCATCGGACCCGACATGGTCTGGCGTGAAGATCGCTGGGTCTTCGTGCGGTCCGCCAACCGTGATCCAGACTTCAGGAGCCTTAAGTCGGTCTCCAACGAGGACTTCGAGCGTCTGGTGCGCAACGTCTACAAGGTTCTCTTGACCCGGGGAATGATCGGCACGCTGCTGTATTCGGACGACGACGAGACCCAGGAGATGCTCCGTGGGCTCGTCCAAAAGCGCTGACATCACAGCGAAGTGCGTGAGCGGCCGTGCACTCGACCGCGTACGTCCCGCTCAACGGGAGCACCGGCCTCTACGCTGCGAAGAGTTCGTCGTCCCTGTGCACGAAGGGTTTCCATGGAGGTTCTGAGCAGCAGGATCCATCTGCGTCCTACCGACGCCATCCGCAGCCGCGACTTCTACCGTGACGTCGTCGGGCTGGGTATCTTCCGGGAGTTCGGTGAGCCAGACTCTCCCGGCACCGTCTTCTTCTTGGGCAATGGGCTTCTCGAGGTCTCCGGATGTGTCGACGCGTACTCGGTTCCACCTCTGTCGCTGTGGCTCCAGGTCCGCGACGTCGCGGCCGAGCACGCTCGAATCGTCGCGGCGGGCGCGACGAGCGTGCAGGATCCGGGCGTTCGGCCATGGGGGCTCGTAGAGGCAGGAGTCTTCGATCCCGACGGCGTGATCATCATGCTCGTCGAGGTTCCTGAGGATCACCCGATGCGACGCGATCAACGGCACCCCGGGCATGGACTTCCACTCTCAAGCTGATTCTGTCGTCGGACACGACTGGTACCGAAGGACGAGGCGGGGATTGGCCTAGTGTTCGGGCATGCCGCGTGGATGTCGCCGACGGGCAAGCACCTTCGCCGCCATCGGAGCAGTCGCTGTCCTGATATTGGGGGTCGGCACCGCGATCGCCGCGCCGACGTCGTTCCCCGGCCCCGCATACCCCTCGGCCGACTGCACCCCCTTTGCCGACGGGGGCACGCTCGGGCTGGCGCCGCAGCAGTGGCGGTCTTCTGTTGGGCTGCCGATCTCCGTTGCGGGAGCCCCCGCGGCGCAGCGGATCGTCATCGCCGAGTTCGACGAGACAGCGAACGTCGACGCGGTCAACGCGGTGATGCTGCAGTGCGGGCTGCCGACCGTGAGCCTGCCGGTCGACACGAACCCGTGGTATCCGGTGTCGGCGGCGCCGGGCGCCGAGGCGACCCTGGACGCGACGGTCGTTGCGGGGGCGCTGCCGCCGAACACGTCGATCGTCATGGCCAACACAGCGCAAGCATCGGGCTGGTACGGGCTGCTCGTCACCGCGGCCGACGCGTGCGGCTTCGACTTCTCGTTCGATCCTCGAACGACGCTCTCGGTGCTCTCCAAGGGTGCGACCTATCCGGCGGGCGGATGCATCATCTCCATCAGCTACGGCTCGTCGGAGGCGCAGTTCGACGGGACTCAGGCGCAGACCGATGCCGACTGGATGATGTCGCAGCTCGCGCTCCAGGGCGTGATCGTCGTCGTGGCTGCCGGAGACGAGGGCTCGGGCGGATGCATCTCTGCAGCGGGTCTGAACTTCGGTGACGCGGTGACCGTCGGGCTGTCGGACGTCCAGGTGCTCAACGACGTCGCGACGGTGACGACCACGACGCCGCACGGGTTCGTGGCAGGGGACATCGCCTACGTGACGATGACGCTGGCGGGCACGTCGCACCAGCTCTCCGACATGTTCACCGTCACGGGCGTGACGACGAGCACGTTCACGTTCGCCCTGGTCGCCCCGGACCTCGCCTCGACGGCGGTCACCGGGTTGGCGTCGGTAGACCCCGGCGGGCTGGTGCCGGAGTGGATCTCGACGAACCCGAACTCGCTCGCCGTCGGCGGGACGCAATGGGACACGCAGGGCACCTCGCTGACCGACGGCGCGTACTACCCGTACACGCCGGGCGCGACGCTGTCGGAGAACACGTGGAAGGACAGCAGCTTCAACCCGAACTGCTCGAACCTGTCGACGTTCACCAACGGCGGCGAGGGGACCGGCGGCGGGCAGAGTCTGGTGTATCCGATGCCGAGCTACCAGGCCACCGCGGCTGCACGGAACTACTCCTCGATCCTCACCAATCGCATGGTTCCCGACCTGGCGGCACTGTCGGGGTGGCCGCTGTATGCGATCGCCAACTGGGGGATCGCCGTCACGCAGGTGGTCGTCACCTCCAACGTCGCGACGCTGACCACATCGGTTCCCGGCGGGTTCAGCGTCGGTGAGTCCGTCGCGGTCGACGGCGTCGGTGCGCCGTTCGACGGGACTGTCACGGTTACTGCCGTCGCGGGATCGACCTTCTCCTTCGCCGTTGTCGCGCCCGACATGCAGACGACTGCCGTGTCACCGACGGGGACCGCGCTGCAGACCTGCGCGTCGTACCCCTGCGATCCCGCGCTGTTCCCATGGGTCCCCGTCTCCGGGACCAGTGCGGCGACGCCGCTCGTTGCCGTCGGCATCGCGAGCATCAACGCCTCGCTGAGCGCGCGCTCGCTGCCGATCATCGACAACGGCGGCGGCGCGATGGACATCCACTCGATCGTCTACAACCCGGCGTACGCGTCGGCGTTCACCGACGTCACGGCCGGCGACAACGACATCCACGTGCTCGGCGGCTGGTCCGCGCTCGCGGGCTACGACATGGTCACCGGGATGGGAGTGCCGAACTTCGGCGTGCTGGCCGGGCTGCTGTCAGCGGAGTCCCCGCCCGCGCCGACGCCCACCCCGAGTCCTAGCCCGTCTGTGCCGGTGCCTTCGCCTTCACCGACTCCCACACCCGCGCCTGTCGTCGTTGCCCCGCCGAACCCGCCCGCGGCGTTCTCGCCTGCTTCCGGCGTGATCGTTGTTTCCGAGGCGGCGGCCGAGCGCGCGGAGCCGCGCACAATGCTCCGCGAGCCGACGCGTCGTCCGTCGAACGCGCCCACGGTCGCTGCCGATCGCGGCGCCGCCGTCGCGCTCGTGACCTCGGGCCTCACGCCGGGCGCCGATCAGGTCGTGCGCATCAAGATCGACGGCAAGTTCGTGACGCTCGGCACGACTCGCGCCGATGCCGACGGGCTGGCGCGACTGCCGGTGCTTCGGCTGCTCGACCGGGGCACGTACGTCGTGTCGATCACCGACCGTGAGACCGGCCGGGTCGTCTTCCTCAAGATCCGGGTGCAGTCCGCGCGCTCCTAGGCTTCGCGATCAGCCGGGCCTTCTTTGCGTGACGATCTCGGAGATCCGCGCAGCGGCCTCGCCTGCGTCCTCGTGCTCCCACACCCGCACGCTCATCCATCCCGCGTCGTCGAGCAGACGGTCGGTCTGCCGGTCGCGCTCGACGTTGCGGACCAGCTTGGGCGCCCAGTAGTCGGAGTTCGTCCTGGGGCTGGTCGCGTGCTCGGGGCACTGGTGCCAGAAGCAGCCGTCGACGAACACCGCGACGCGAGCGGGACGGAACACCAGGTCCGCCGTCCTGCGGAGTTGCGGGAGAGGCCGTGCCGAGACGCGGTAGCGCAGGCCCGACGCGTGCAGCAGCCGTCGCAGCGCGAGCTCGGGGGAGGTGTCGCGCGAGCGGTTCGCCTGCATGAGCCTGCGTCGCCCGGGCGAGGATGCCCAGGAGCCTTCAGGGAGAACATCCGCGTCCGCGTCGATGCTCTTCTTGCGCGGCACGGGGCTACGTCGTCGTCTTCGCGACGTACTCGAGGTCGACGGTGTCGACCTGGTCCGCCCAGTGCATCGTGACGCGCCAGCAGCCGGGCAGCGGCAGGTCGAGATTCCCCGGGCCGGGGCCGCCCTCGCGCACGCGGTGCACGACGTCGCCGGTGCCGTTGAGCCGCGCCTGGATCGTCATAGGCGCAGACCCGTTCGGGATCGTCTTCGCGACGAGCAGCACCTTGTTCTGCGGGTCTTCGCCCTCGAGGGTCGCGACGAGCGGCTGCGAGAACGGCACGGCAACGATGAGCCCGTTCGCCCCGATCACGTGCGGCACGGTGGCACCATCGCTGAAGCCGGTGCTGGCCCACTCGGGCATCTCGCTGGTGACGACGTTGCTGCGGCACTCGGCTGTCGGCTCCGACGAGCAGGCGGCGAGGCCCGTCGTCAGGAGCACGCCCGTCGTCACGCGGGCGACGCGGCGGATCATCGCGAATGGGCGCCGAACGACATTCCGGCGGATGCGAGGCGGGTGCGGGAGAACCGGTCTCCGGCATCGGACGTGGAGTAGCGCAGGAGCAGGCCGGCCTGCAGGCAGGTGGCCACTCGCTCGGCGAGGAACCGCGCGTGCGGCTCGGCGCTGGCGGGATCCGCCTTCGCCTCGTGCAGAGACTCCGCGAGGTCCTTGGACGCGGAGTCGAAGTCGCTGTTCACTCCGCGGGCGAGGTCGAGCTCGGCGAGGAGGACGTCGACGACGCCTTCCTCGCGCGACACGGCACGCAGCAGGTCGAGGGCGTTCACGTTCCCTGATCCCTCCCACACGGAGTTCACGGGCGCCTCCCGGTAGAGGCGCGGCATGCCGGACTCCTCGACATAGCCGTTACCCCCCAGGCACTCCAATGCCTCGCCGGTGACGCTCATCGTGCGCTTTGTCACATGGAACTTCGCCGCGGGGAGCGCGATGCGTCGCAGGAGCCGCTCGGGCTCGGAGCCCGCCTCGCTGTCGTCGACGGCATTGGCCAGGCGCAGGCCGAGCGCGATTGCTGCTTCTGTCTCTAGCTCGAGGTCGTCGAGCACGCTCTTCATGAGCGGCTGGTCGACGAGGAGCTTGCCGAAGGCCGCGCGATGCTCGGCGTGCCAGCGGGCCTGGTTCACCGCGGAGCGCATCAGCGCTGCGGATCCGAGCACGCAGTCCAGTCTCGTCGCCGACACCATCTCGACGATGGTTTTCACGCCGCGGCCCTCGTCGCCGAGCCGGTAGCCGACGGTGTCCTCGAACTCGACCTCGGACGACGCGTTCGAGCGGTTGCCGAGCTTGTCCTTGAGCCGCTGCAGCCGGAACGTGTTGCGCGTGCCGTCGTCGAGCACGCGCGGGACGACGAAGCAGGTGAGACCGCCGGGAGCCTGAGCGAGCACGAGGAAGACGTCGGACATCGGTGCCGAGCAGAACCACTTGTGGCCGGTGAGCAGGTAGTGGTCGCCCTTGTCGATGGCAGTCGTGCTGTTCGCGCGCACGTCCGAGCCACCCTGCTTTTCGGTCATCGCCATGCCGGCGAGCAGCGCGGGCTTCGAAGCTGGGGGAGCGAGGACCGGGTCGTAGGAGCGCTTCGTGAGTCCTGGAGTCCAGCGCTCGGCCGCTGCGGGATCGGTGCGCAGCGCGGGGATCGACGCGTAGGTCATCGAGATCGGGCACATGTGACCTGCCTCGGCCTGGGACCAGATGATGAAGCCGGCAGCCCGCCCGACGTGAGCGCCGGGGTAGGTGCTCGCCCAGGGAGCGCCGTGGAGCCCGAACGACGTCGCCACCTCCATGAGGTGGTGGTAGCTGTCGTCGTAGACGACCTCGTCGATCCGAGTCCCGAAGCGATCGTGGGTGCGCAGGGTCGGCACCCGGGTGTTGGCGACCTCGCCCCACGTGTTGGCGACCTCGCCTCCTGCACGCTCCCCGAGCTCCGTCAACGTCGCCGTATGAGCTTCGGAGCCGAACACCTCTATATAGCGGCGCAGGACGGGATCGTCGGTGAACTCGTTGATGCCGGTTCGCGGCGGCACCTGGTTGAGGACCTCATGAGTCGACGCCATGGCTCGATGGTAGTTCGGCCAGTGGGCGGACGCGGCGCGGAACGGAGTAGCCTCACCCCCATGCACGCGCAGATCCTGACTCGACGCTTGGCCGTCGACCTCATGCGCGTGTGCTCGGCCTACTGTCGGCCGTAGCACCCCGCTCGCCCCGCATCTGCGGGCTCTGGCGGTTTCCCAAGTGCTCTACTAGGGTTTCACCCTCACGCATGGTGGCCCGCACACCCGTGACCTATCAGGAGGAAATTTCAATGGCACTTTCCATCGGCGCCGACGCGCCGGACTTCACCGCGGAGTCGACCGAGGGCTCGCTCCACTTCTACGACTACATCGACGGATCGTGGGCCGTTCTGTTCTCCCACCCCAAGGACTTCACCCCGGTGTGCACCACGGAGCTTGGCGCGGTCGCCAAGCTCAAGCCGGAGTGGGACAAGCGCGGCGTGAAGGTCATCGGCCTGTCCGTCGACCCGATCGACCGTCATGAGGGCTGGGCCGCGGACATCGAGGAGACGCAGGGCACTGCGGTCAACTTCCCGATGATCGGCGACACCGACTACAACGTGTCCAAGCTCTACGACATGCTGCCCGAGTCGGTCTCCGGCGACCCGCTGGTCCGCACGCCGATGGACAACCAGACGGTTCGCAACGTCTACATCATCGGCCCGGACAAGAAGGTCAAGCTCGTCCTCGTCTACCCGATGTCGGTCGGACGCAACTTCGACGAGATCGTCCGCGTCATCGACTCGCTCCAGCTCGGCGCGAAGTACAAGGTCGCGACCCCGGCCAACTGGAAGAACGGCGACGATGTCTTCATCGGCGGCGCCGTGTCGGCCGACGAGGCCAAGGAGCTGTTCCCGCAGGGCTGGGACGCCCCGAAGCCGTACCTGCGCATCATCCCGCAGCCTTCCTAAGGATCACCGCACGAACGCCGATCGGCGGTCAAGGAGAAAATCCTTGGCCGCCGATGTCGTTTGACCAGATGAACGTTCGGGTGTCAGGCGATGACATCTTCGTTGAACGCGCATCCCGGTACCCCGCGGCGGTACTTTGACCATGTATCTCAACGCTTACATGGGGGAAGTCGTGACAGTTCACACCGCGTACCCGGACCCGCGCCTCGTCGAGCGCCTGGCCCAACCCACCGATGACGAGCTCGCCTGCCTCGATGCGTGGTGGCGCGCGAACAACTACCTGACCGTCGGCCAGATCTACCTCATGGCCAATCCACTGCTGCGCGAGCCATTGACCGATGCCGACATCAAGCCACGGCTGCTGGGGCATTGGGGCACGAGCCCGGGCCTGTCGTTCATCTATGCGCACGCGTCGCGACTGATCAAGGCGACGGGCCAAGAGATGATCTACCTCGCCGGCCCCGGGCACGGTGGCCCCGCACTCGTAGCAGCCAGCTATCTGGAGGGCAGCTACACCGAGCGCTTCCCGGCGATCACGCAGGACACCGAAGGTGTGCGCAAACTGTTCCGCCAGTTCTCCGCACCCGGAGGCATTCCAAGCCATGTGTCCGTGACAACACCGGGCTCGATTCACGAGGGCGGAGAGCTCGGGTACGTGCTCGTGCATGCGTTCGGGACGGTCATGGACAACCCGGATCTCATCACCTTGGCGGTCGTCGGCGATGGTGAGGCCGAGACCGGTCCGCTCGAAGGCTCATGGAAGGGGATCTCCTTCCTCAACCCGGAACGCGACGGCGCTGTGCTACCGATCCTGCATCTCAACGGTGCGAAGATCGCCGGCCCGACAGTGCTTGCCCGAAAAGATCCGGCCGAGGTGCGCTCGCTGTTCCAGGGCCATGGCTACGAGGTCATCGAGGTCGAGGGGGCGGACCTGCCCGGCATGCACAACCGGTTCGCGGCAGCGCTCGCACAGGCATGGTCGACGATCCGCTCGATCCAGTCCTCCGCGCGCGGCGGCGACTGGGACGGTTCCCGGCCGCGCTGGCCGATGATCATCCTTCGCAGCCCCAAGGGCTGGACAGGTCCGGACGTGGTCGACGGAGTCCAGATGCTGGGCACGTGGCGTGCGCATCAGGTGCCGTTGTCGGGCGTCAAGGACAACCCCGATCACCTAGCCATCCTCGATCAGTGGCTGAAGTCCTACCGGCCCGAGGAGTTGTTCGACGAGGACGGTGCGCCCACGGAACTCGTCCAGCGGGCCAACCCGATCGGCGACCTACGCATGACCGCGAGCCCGCACGCGAACGGCGGCCTTCTGACCCGCGACCTCGACATTCCGAACTTCCGGGACTACGCGATCGACGTCCCGAGGCCGGCGACGGTCCGAGCGGAATCGACCCGCAAGCTCGGCGAGCTCATGCGCGACATCTACCGCGACAACGACGATCGCTTCCGGCTCTTCTGCCCGGACGAGACCAACAGCAACCGGCTCGGTGCCGTCTTCGAGGTGTCTAACCGCGCGTTTGCCGAACGAGTCACACCTGATGATGTCGCGCTCTCGCACGACGGCCGAGTGATGGAGGTGCTGTCAGAGCACAACTGCCACGGCTGGCTCGAGGGCTACACCCTGACCGGGCGCCACGGGTGGTTCGCAACCTATGAGGCGTTCGCGATGGTGAGCGCCTCGCAGACGATCCAGCACGGCAAGTGGCTGCAGGAGGCCGACAACCTCCCCTGGCGAGCACCCGTTCCCAGTCTGAACATCCTGCTGACGTCGACGGCATGGCGCAACGACCACAACGGGTTCAGCCACCAGGGGCCAGGTCTCATCCAGAACGTCATCACCTCGCGAGGGAACATCGGCCGGGTCTACCTACCGCCGGACGCGAACACTTTGCTGTCCGTCGCGGACCACTGCATGCGCTCACGCAACTACGTGAACCTCGTCGTCATCGACAAGCAGCCGCAACTGCAGTGGCTCACGATGGACGAGGCGATCGAGCACTGCACCCGCGGGGCCGGGGCGTGGTCCTGGGCTGGCACGGATGACGGGACCGCCGACCCCGACATCGTCCTGGCATGTGCCGGCGATGTCGTCACGATGGAGACGATTGCCGCAGCCGAGATCCTGCGCGAGCACATTCCGCATTTCCGTACTCGTGTGGTGAACGTCGTCGACCTCATGACGCTCCCTCGGCCCAAGGACCATCCGCATGGCATGGACGCGACGCTCTTCAAGGAGCTGTTCACCGACCATGTCGACGTGGTCTTCGCCTTCCACGGCTACCCCGGCGCGATCCACCAGCTCGTTCACGGTCGACCGGACGCCGACCGCTTCCGCGTGCGCGGTTTCATCGAGGAGGGTACAACGACGACTCCCTTCGACATGGTCGTCCGCAACAGGGTGTCGCGGTACCACCTGGTCATGGACGCGCTCAACAATGCGCGACGGACACCGTCAGGCGCCAGCGACCTGAAGGCCTGGTGCAAGCAGAAGCTCGCCGATCATGCGACGTACGTCGTCGAGAATCTCGAAGACATGCCCGAGGTGCGCGACTGGAGCCTGGCCGACCGGGTCGTCGAGGGCTGAGCCGGTGGAGTCGGGCGACCAGGTACTCGCGCTCAACTGCGGCAGCTCGTCGGTCAAGCTCGCGCTGCTCGATCCGGTCAGCGGCGTGCGTTCCGTCGAGGGGCTCGCCGAACGTCTGGGAACACCGGAAACGACGATCCGGCTGAGTCGAGGTGGTGAGCGTGTCGAGTTGAGCGCTCCGGACGAATCCACCCATCGCGCGGTTGTGGCGGCCATGATCCAGGGGCTGACCGAGTCCGAACGCGAGTCCGTAGTGGTCGTCGGCCACCGCATCGTGCACGGTGGCAGTCGATTCACCCAGTCGGTCCGCATCGATGACGACGTCCTGCAGGGTCTGGTCGATGTCACCGACCTTGCCCCACTCCACACGCCAGGCAATATCGCGGGCGTCCTCGCCGCGCGGGCCGCGCTGCCAGGAGTTCCCGATGTCGCTGTCTTCGACACTGCCTTCCACCGCACCTTGCCACCGCACGCCTTCCACTACGCGGTACCCCAGTCATGGTTCGAGGAACATGGCGTCAGGCGGTTTGGGTTTCACGGCATCAGTCATCAGTACGTCGCGATGCGCGCGGCCGAGTTGCTCGGCCGGCATCTGGACGAACTGCACATGGTCACCGTCCACCTGGGCAACGGCTGCAGCGCCTGCGCCGTACGCGGGGGAGCGTCCGTTGACACCACCATGGGACTCACGCCACTCGAGGGCCTCGTGATGGGAACGCGGAGTGGCGACATCGACGCCGGGGCGCTCGCCTACATCGGCCGGCGCCTCGGCTTGGACCTCGACGGCGTCGTCGCTGAGCTGACGAACTCCAGTGGCCTCCTGGGCATCTCCGGCATCAGCCAGGACATGCGCGCACTCGTGACGGCCGCCCAAGCGGGATCCGCGAGCGCGGCGCTCGCGGTTGATGTGTTCTGCTACCGCGCCGCGAAGGCGGTGTCGGCGATGGCGACCGCTCTCGACCGCGTCGACGCCGTGGTGCTCACCGGAGGGATCGGCGAGCATTCGACGGAGGTCCGGAGCGCGATCATGGGCCACCTCGCCTTTCTGGGCGTGGTGGAGGACCCCGCAGCGAACGCACGCAACGGAGCGGACTCCGCCGGCAGGATCAGTGCTCCGGGTTCGACCACGGTGCTGGTCGTCCCGACCGATGAAGAACTGCTCATCGCGCGGGATGCATCTGCGCTGATCATCTGATCTGCTCGTCCGGACTACACGCAGGTTCGCGTCAACCCATGAGGGAATACGCCACGTTGCTTTAGGGTTCAACTACCTATACAGTTGAATCATCAACTAAAGGAGATCGACGTGACCGCCCTTCTTGACTCCCCGGCACGTCCGCTCGACGAGGCGTCGATCGACCAGCTGTTCCGCGAGGCCCACACTGCGTACTCGTTCACGAGCGAGGGTGTCTCCGACGAGCAGCTGGCCGAGCTCTATGACCTCGTGCGGCACGCGCCGACGGCCCTGAACTCCCAGCCGCTGCGGATCACGTTCATCCGCTCCGACGAGGCGAAGGCCCGTCTCCTGCCGCACCTGGCAGAGATGAACCGCGCCAAGTCGCAGTCGGCGCCGGTCGTCGCGATCTTGTCGGCCGACACGAACTTCCACGAGAACCTCGAGCGCACAGCGCCCCACATGGCCGATGCCAAGGCGAAGTTCGGCGACGACGCCGCACGCACGCAGACCGCGATCACGCAGGGCTACCTGCAGGCCGGCTACTTCATCGTTGCCGTACGCGCTCTCGGCCTGGATGCCGGCCCGATGGGCGGCTTCGACCGCGACGGTATCGATGCGGAGTTCCTCGCCGGGACCGCGCAGAAGTCGTTCATCGTGGTGAACATCGGCCACGTCGCCGAGGACGGCAACCGCCCGCGCCAGTTCCGCCTCGACCTCGACGAGGCCGTCACCATCCTGTGACACGTCTCGCCCGAACGGTCCCCAGTCCCTACTCTTTAACCGTCACCGCACTCGCCTTAGGAGCATCACATGCCTGCAGCAACCGCTGACACCCTGACCCTGCCGCGCCTGTCCGTCGCTGCGGACGCGAAGCCGCGCGTCGTGCGCTCGGTGACCACCGCTCCCACGGGTTACGAGGGGGAGGGCTTCCCCGTGCACCGCGCGTTCGCGGGCGTCGCGTCCGCCGACCTCGACCCGTTCATCCACATGGACCAGATGGGCGAGGTCGACTACGCCGCCGGCGAGCCGAAGGGCACGCCGTGGCACCCGCACCGCGGGTTCGAGACCTTCACCTACCTGATCGACGGCCAGTTCCTCCACCAGGATTCGAACGGTGGCGGCGGCGTCATCAACGACGGCGGAACGCAGTACATGACTGCCGGTGATGGCATCCTCCACATCGAGACGCCCCCCGAGGCGCTCGTCGAGTCGGGTGGCCTGTTCCACGGCGTGCAGCTGTGGATCAACCTGCCGAAGTCGATGAAGCGCATTGCCCCGCAGTACCAGGATCTCGGCGGTGTCGACTCGATGATGGTCACGACTGCCGACGGCGGCACGCTCGTGCGCGTCCTCGCAGGCGAGGTCGACGGTCATGCCGGCCCCGGCATCTCCCACACCCCTCTCGCGGTCACGCACCTGACGATCGCTCCCGGTGCGCAGGCCGAGATCCCGTGGCGCGCGGACTTCAACGCCCTCGCCTACGTGCTCGCCGGAACGGGCACCGTCGGTGCCGAGCGTCGTCCGATCAAGTCAGGGCAGCTCGCGCTGCTCGGTGCAGGCGACACCGTCCTTCTCCAGGCCGATGCGCAGCAGGACTCGCGCTACCCGAACCTCGAGGTGTTCCTCATCGGCGGCGTGCCGCTGCGCGAGCCGGTCGTGCAGTACGGGCCGTTCGTCATGAGCACGCAGGCCGAGATCATGGAGGCCTTCGAGGACTTCCAGAAGGGCCGCCTCGGCACCGTCCCCGCCGGGGCGCTCCAGCCGCATCGCTCGGGCCAGTAAGCATCACGCGCTGATCCGATGATCGAGATCACCGAGAGTCACGAGGCTCACGTCGGTGCGATGACCGTCCGCCGGGCACTTCCGCGGCACGGTCGTCGCACCGTCGGTGCGTGGTGCTTCGCGGACCACATGGGACCGGTCAACGTGACGGAGGGCGCCGGGCCCGACGTCGGACCGCACCCGCACATGGGGCTGCACACCGTCACCTGGCTGGTCGACGGGCAGATGCTCCACAAGGACAGCCTCGGCTCCGAGCAGGTCATCAAGCCGGGACAGCTCAACCTCATGACCGCCGGTGCCGGCATCGCGCACGCGGAGGAGGCGACGGGGCAGTACGTCGGCACGATGCAGGGGATCCAGCTGTGGGTCGCTCAGCCGGAGGCGACTCGCAACGGCGAGTCTGCGTTCGAGCACCACGCCTCGCTCCCGCAGATTGACCTCGACGGTGGATTCGCGACCGTCCTCGTCGGTGAACTGGCAGGCGGCGTGAGTTCCGCTCGACGCGACTGGGACATCGTCGGGTCCGAACTCGTCCTGCATGCTCCGACGACCCTGCCGCTTCGGGCGGACTACGAGTACGGAGTGATCGTTCTCGAGGGTTCAGTCGCTATCGACGGTGAGCCGGTGACGCCAGGTCACCTGGCGTACCTCGGCCTCGGCCGCAACGAGCTCTTCGTCGATGTCCGCGAGCCGTCGCGTCTGATGCTGCTCGGTGGAGTGCCGTTCGAGTCCGAAATCCTCATGTGGTGGAACTTCGTGGGACGCTCGCGCGACGAGATGAACTCCGCGTATGAGTCGTGGTCGACTCAGGACGATCGGTTCGGACGCGTGAAGTCCTCACTGCCATTGATCCCGACAGCACCGCCGTTCTGGAAGACCGCGAGTCGCTGAGCCACCCTCGGATTCCAGAGCCGTAGGCCCCTGCAGTAACTTCGCGACACGTGCGGCCGCGGGGGCCGGCGTCACGTCACAGGGGGAACCATGCGCATCGCCCACCGATCACTTCTCGCGGTGGGGACCAGCCTGCTCGCTGTCTTCGCCCTGACGGCCTGCGGCGGCTCGTCGAGCAGTTCGTCGAGCACTTCGGCCCCTTCGTCCGAGGCGGCCTCGGCGTCAGCGGCTGCGAGCGAGGCTCCGCCCTCTGACGCCGCTTCGGTCGAGGCATCGGTCGCGGCCTCGGCAGAGGCATCCGCAAGCGCAGCGGAGATGCCCGATCTCTGCGCTGCCGTGCCGGCCGACCAGATCGCATCGATCATCGGATCGGACCCAGGCATTGGCGCAGGGGGCGGCGGCGTCTGCCTCTACGACGACGTCCAGCTCACCCTCGGCGTGGCCCCCGCCGAGGAGTACGACGCTGCCTTGGAGTCCGCGAAGGCCGACGAGAAGGTCGACACCGTCGAGGACATCACGGGCCTCGGCGACCGTGCGGTCTACATCGTCCAGTCTGATGCCGTCAACGCCGTCCTGGCATCGCAGGGAGACTTCGTCGCCGTTGTCCAGGGGCCATTCAGCGAGGACCAGCTCTCCTCGCTGATCGCTGCGATCTACGGGGCTCTCGGCTAGTTGCAGGCAGGTGGAGACCTGGGCGTAGGTTTGCACGACACACACGCTCTTACTGACGACGAAAGGCTCCAACTATGGCAATCACCCGTATCGCAAATGCCCAGTGGAATGGCACCCTCTTCGAGGGCTCCGGCGAGGTCTCCTTCGCCTCGAGCGACCTCGGCACCTTCCCGGTCACCTGGGCCGCGCGCTCGGCCGAGCCGAACGGCGTGACCAGTCCCGAGGAGCTCATCGCCGCCGCGCACGCCACCTGCTTCTCGATGGCCTTCTCCAACGGCCTCGCGAAGGCCGGCACGCCCGCGACACAGCTCAACACGTCGGCCGAGGTCGACTTCGTCCCCGGCACCGGCATCACCGAGATCCGTCTGACGGTCTCCGGTGACGTCCCCGGTCTCGACGCTGCTGGCTTCGCCGCCGCCGCTGAGGCAGCCAAGGAGGGCTGCCCCGTCAGCCAGGCACTCAAGGCTGTGCCGATCAAGCTCGTCGTCCAGTAGTCGTCTCGAAGGCCTGCCACCGCCCCGCTAATGGGCTGCGGTGGCAGGCCTTCGTGTTCTACTAGGGCGTGCGTTTCGTCGTGCGGATCACCGCCTCCCTCGCCGCTGTCGTAGTCGTCGTCTTCGGGATCGCGCCTGCGGCAACCGCCGCGCCGGCCGCACCGGTCGCCCGTCCGACCATCACCGTCGTCACGCCTGATCTCCTGCGCATCGACAAGCAGAACGAGACCAACAACCTGGTCGTGTTCGCGGGCATGGACGCCAAGTCCAAGGCGCGCGTCAATTGGGGCGACGGGCAACCCACCGAGGCCGAGCGAGGCACCTGCAAGACCGCCACGGCCCTCGCGCATCCGGACTGGTGTTCGGTCAGTGTCGAGCACGAGTACTCCGCGCCGGGCACGTACACGATCACGGCCGTCGTCGGGAAGCAGGTCGTCAGCAAGCTCGTCACGATCTCCCCGGCTCCGGTCCGGTGGTCACCGCCCGCAGGCTACGTTCCGGTCGGCTGGTCGATGCTCGGAAACGCGGCCACGTACTACCCGTGCCAGACGGTCAATTGGTACTACGACCGCACCAACCAGCCCGCCGGCGCGAGCCAGATCTACAACGACACGATCACCGGCCTGCAGATGCTGGCAACCGAGACCGGCCTGACGTTCGTCGAGACGGCGGACCCCAACGCTGCTGACCTGCTGTTCCGCTTCGCCAACACGGGCAGCGCCGCGGGCATCGGTGGAGGTGGGTTCGGGCGCGGCACGGTGACCTACAGCACCACCGACTGGTGGCCCACGGACCAGTGGCCCGGCTTCGGCATCGTGCGCCAGCCCAACGGGACATCGGCGGCGGGGCACGGCTGGCTGGTCATCCACGAGGTCATGCACGCGATAGGCATCGGCCACGTCAACGACCGCACGTCGGTGATGAACCCGGTCGGCGGCGCGATCGCGTTCAACGCCGGTGACCTCGAGGGATTGCGCACCCTCTACAAGAACAATCCCTGCCCCGTCGGGTAGTCGTTCGGCTAGAGACGCGGGTCGCTCGGCGCCATCCGAAAGAGCACGTGGCGCCGCCACCAGTCGGCTGGCTCGGCCTTGGAATGGTCGAAGTCCTCGGACTTGCGCATGCCGATGCGCTCCATCACCCGCCACGAAGGCTCGTTCGCGGGCGTTGTGAACGACACGATCTCCGGCAGGCCGACGATGTCGAACCCGTACGCGACGGACGCACGTGCCGCCTCGGTCGCGATGCCGAGCCCCCACCATTGCCTGGCCAGGCGCCAGCCGACCTCGACGCAAGGGTCCGTGTGCTCGAACGGGAGATCGAACGACGGCGACATCAGACCTGTGAACCCCGCGAAGGCAGTTGAACCGCGGTCGCTCTCGACGACCTCGACCGCCCAGAGGGTGAAGCCGCGCTCGGCGTGGATCTCTTCGATCCGGTCGGCGAGCGCATCGGACGCCGCGCGGTCCATCACGTCGGGGAAGTAGCGCATCACCTCGGGGTCGGCATTCATCGCGGCGAAGGGCTCGCGGTCCTCGTGCCGCCATGCGCGCAGCAGCAGGCGCGGAGTGCGCAGCTCGTCCGTCTGCATGCCCGTCCCCTTCGTCGCCAGCGGCGATCACGCTAGCGTCGGTTCCATGTTCCCCGTCGAGCCGATCGTGCCCGGTCCAGGCCAGGAGTCCGTGTGGGACTATCCGAGACCGCCCCGCGTCGAGCCAACCCGCGAGGAGATCGTCATTCGATTCGACGGCAAGGTCATCTGCAAGACGAAGCGCGCGGTGCGCGTGCTGGAGACCAGTCACCCGCCGGTGTACTACCTGCCTGTGGAGGACTTCAGGCGCAAGGTGCTCGTTGCCGCGAAGGCATTCTCGGAGTGCGAGTGGAAGGGCAGGGCTTACTACTTCGACATCCGGTACCGCGAGGGCATCGTCGCCGAGAAGGCCGCCTGGGGCTACTCGGATCCGCTGCCCGGCTTCGAGTCGCTGCGCGGACGGCTCGCGGTGTACGCGGGGGCGATGGAGCAGGTGACGGTCGACGGGGAGATCGTCGAGCCGCAGCCGGGCAGCTTCTACGGCGGATGGATCACGTCGAGGATCGTCGGTCCGTTCAAGGGAGTGCCCGGCTCGATGGGCTGGTAGCGAGACCGCGTCAGGCGTCGACGCTGGCTTCTTCCGCTTGTTCCCCAGACGGACCGGCCGCGCGACCCGCTGCCATCGCCGCTCGGCCGGACGGCACCGAGATGGCGACGAGCATGACGAGGACCATGACGATGCCCGAGATGATGAGCAGCGTCTGCACGCTGACGATGTCCGCGAGCGGCCCGAAGATGATCATGCCCACCGGCGTGGCCAGTGCCATGACGATGCCGACGTAGCCGAACGCGCGCCCCTGCATCTCCGGCTCGACCGTCTCCTGGATGAGGGTCGTGAACGGCGAGAAGAACAGCGGCACGAGAAGCCCGAAGCCGAACATGAATCCGTAGAACACCCACAGGTTCGGGCTGAGGCCGAGCGCGGTGGTCAGCGCTGCGAAACCGAACGTGGAGAACAGAATCAGCCCGATCCTGCTGCGCTTGGCGAGGACGGTCGATACGAGCACGCCGCTGATCAGCATGCCGACGCTGAACGCGATCTCGAGGACCGTGACCATCCACACCTCGGTGCCGAACGTGCGCGCGACCATCAGAGGCGTGATGAACGACGGCGCCACGGTCAGCAGGAAGATGATCGCGAAGACAAGGAGCAGCCAGCGCACGATCGGGTGGCCCCAGATGTAGTGGAAGCCCTCCTTGAGGTCGGTCTTGTAGCTCGTTGTCTTGTCGCTGATCGAGGTGAGCGTCGGGACGGCGATGAGGGCGAGGAACCCGATGCCGATCGCCGCGGTGACGACGTCGATGAAGAAGACCGGGACGATGCCGAAGATCCCGAACACCGCGCCCGATGCCGCAGGGGCGAGCAGCATCATGGCCGACTGGATCGTCTGGTTGATGCCGTTGACGCGCAGCAGCTGGTCCTCGGGGACGATCTGCGGGATCAGCGCCCCGACGGCAGGCTGCTGGAACCCCGCGCCGATCGAGCGGATGCCGACGGCGAGCAGGAGGATCCACAGGTCGTCGATGCCGTTGAGCATGAGCAGAGCGAGCGCGAGGGTCGCCAGGGCGATGCTGCCGTCGGCGACCATGATCAGCACCTTGCGGTTCATGCGGTCAGCGAGCACGCCGCCGAAGATCGAGACCAGGCCCTGCGGGAGGAATGCGCACACGGCGTAGAGCGCGACGGCAAGTCCGGACTCGGTCTCGAAGGTGACCCACCACATGACCGCGTACTGCACGATCATCGACCCGAACATGGACACGGTCTGCCCGCTGAGGAACAGGACAGTGGTGCGCTTCCAGTGGGCGTGCGCTACGGGTTCGGCGGCAGACACAATTCCACCGTAGCGGGACGCCATGACAGGGCGAACGCGCACTAGGAGGCGATCGAGGCTCGAGTGGCTACGGATTGGACATCGTTGCGGTCCGGGCCGTTGCGGCCGGCAGCGACGCGATCATACGATCTGCGACGTCGGGTCTCGTCGACGGGAGGTGTCCGATGCCGAACTCCGGAGTCATGCGCCCGAAGGAGCCGCTGCGCGTCCTCGTCCGAGACACCGTCCGCCCCACGATGTGGAACTTCGGCCTCATGTATGAGTGGCGGTGGCTCGACGAAGCGGCCGGCGAGTGGGAGGCGTGCGTCAACACGGGAGCTGCGGGAACGATGTGGATTCCCGGAGCACGGCTCAAGAAGATCGGGCCGAAGGTGGGCCAAGCGTCGTAGTGGTTAGCGGCGCCTCGTGGTGGGTACGAGCGGATCGTTCACCCGTCCATTCATGAAGGCAGCCCGGAGTCGAAGGACTCCGACGAGCGGACCCAGGCCGCCCTGGAACGGATCGAGGCGAAGGTCGACGCCCTCGCCGCCGAGGCAGACCGCGGCACCTGCGCGGCGGCTGGTCAGTCGGTCGCCCAGAGCGACACCCAGTTCGCGCGCCGACCGCAGCCTCGGCACTCTTCATACCGACGGCCATCCTCACCCTGCTGAGTGGTCCATTGATGCGAGCCGACGGTGCAGGGCTTCGCTACCTGAGTGTCCTGACTTGCCATGGCTATCGCCTCCATGAATCCGGGTGGTCATCTAGGCGCCATGTACCCCGGGTTCCGTCCCGCATAACGAGGACTCGGGTGAGCGGCAGCTTCACCCTTCGGGCGACAGGGCGGCAAGCGAGAGAAGGGCGATCTCGTGCGGGTCGACGATTCCGCCCTGGTGCCGTAGTTGCAGCGATGCGTACACCAGGCCCATGACGGCTGCGACCGCGAGGGAGGGGTCGATCTGGCGGAACTCGCCGCGCGCCGTGCCCTCCTCGATGAGGCGTGCCACCGACTTGCGCCACTGGTCAGCCTTCTTGCTGACGTAGGGGTGTCCGGCGGAACTTGCCTGCGAGGGCCCGACGACGAACCACAGGTCGTACGGCCCGCTGGTCAGGCGCTCGACGTGCCGGGTGACGAGGGCGGCCAGACGGTCGGGCGCTGGCCCGGTGCCCTTTGCTGCTGCGGTTGCGAAGGCCGCTGAATCGTCGACGACGTAGGCCAGCAGAGCCTCGACGATCGCGTTGAGGTTCTCGAAGTAGTAGTAGATGTTCGGGGAGGACATGCCCACCGCGCTCGCGATGTCGGTGACCCGAGTGCCGGCGACGCCCTTGGTCGAGAACAATCGGGCGGCCTCGCGCAGGATCTGCTCGCGCGGCTCGAGTTCGGTGGTGGCCGCGATGCTGCGCGGTCGTCCCCGACGGGAGCTCGACTGCTCGGCGGACGCGCTCATGTCAGCTGCTCACCGCGGCGGTGAGTCCCTCGGCGACCATGGGCCAGCCGCGGTCGACGACGGCACCGAAGGTGTCGAGCGCGTCAGCCCGAACCCTGGCGCGCGGGAACCAGTCGAGGCGGCAGCTCTGCTCGGTGAGAGGGCGTACCTCGTAGCGGCAGGTGTAGTTCTCGATGGCGCCCGGAAGGCCCGCGTCGATCGCGAGGTGGAACATCCGCTCGCCGGGCCGGTAGTCGATGAGTCGCTCGATCAGCACCGATCCATCCAGCCGCGTCATCGTGCGGGTCATGCCCACGCCGAGCTCACTGGTGGCGTCGATGCTGGCGAAGGGGGCGGGCCACCACGTGTCGAAGGTGCCGAACTGCCCTAGGACGGCCCACACCGCGTCGGCGGGCACGTCGAACTCGAGGTGACGCGCGTCGGTGATGTCGACGGATCCGGTGACGGGCCACGGCCGCTCGATGAGGATGTGCTCGGTCATGAGGTTTCGCTCGAGGGTGGCGAAGTCGGTGAAATTTCCCGCGTCCTGCTGGATGACTCCTCGGCCGACAGCGTCGTCTGTGGAACGCAGGGCGAGCTCGTCGAGATTGGGCCACTGCGTCACGGTGATTCCGTCTATCTCGGGGCCGCCGATCGTGTCGATGACCGATACCTGCGCGTAGTCCCACATCCCCATGTGGTGGCGCAGCGCGCGCGGTCCGTGCTCGCGCTCCCAGTGGCGGTGGTAGTCATCCTGGCTCAGTCCTGGCCGCCGTTGGCTGACGTACAGCTGCGTGACGCCGGGAGTGGGGTCGCCAATCGGCCACGTCCGCCGGTGCCGGCGGAAGGATCGCGTTGCTGTCTGGTGGATCTCGGGGGCCGCAGCCGTTCGCAAGGTCGCGGTGAGCGCTGCCGAATCGCCGGTCGCGATGACGACGGCGAGCTCGGGGTTGGTGCCTAGATAGAGCAGGAGACTTGTCGGGCCGGTCTGCTCGGCCGCCTGCGCTGCTGCACGAGCGGAATCATGCGTGGTGAAGACGGCAGCGACTCCGGGCTCGCCGTTCGCGTGCGCCATCAGCTCTCCTCGTTGTCGTGGATGACGACGCGGCCGCTGCCGCCGTCGACCGTGATGAGAGCACCGCCGGGGATGAGGTCGCAGGCGCGGGAGAGGTTGGCCACGCACGGCAGGCCGTACTCGCGGGAGATCATGACCGCGTGCGCGACCACGCCGCCCGTCTCGACGACGACGCCGGCGATGAGCGAGAAGACGGTGGTCCAGCCGGGATCGGTCGCGACCGTGACGAGGATGTCGCCGCGCTGGATCGTGGCGATCTCCGACAGCTCGCGGCACACGCGCGCGCGGCCGGTTACGACGCCGACACTCGCGCCGATGCCCTGCAGTCCGTCGCCGTCGGCAATCTGCACGTCGTCGAAGGTGCGCCAGCCCTGGATGAACTTCGGGGGTTCCTGCCGTGAGTACTTGTCGTAGACCCGCCTACGGGCGCGCACGCGGATCGCGATCTGCCGCGCCGTGAGCTCACCGGTGTCGGCGGCGAGCATCTCCTGGCGGCCGAGGAAGAAGATGTCGTCCGCGTCGGTCAGCAGGCCCTTCTTCTTGAACCGGTCGGCGATCGCCTGGTAGAGGTCCCGGCTCCGGGACATGGTCTTGTCGTTGTAGAAGCGCTCGAAGTCGCGGTAGTGGATGTAGTCCTGCACCAGGTCGACGAACCATGCGAAGAACGGAGCCTTGAGCTCGCCCATCGGCTGCGACGTGAGGCGTGCGATCGCATCCGCCCTCGTCTGCTGCATGAGCGCACGCATGCGGGTCTCGTGAAACTCGGGCGACTCGTCGTCGTCGCGATCGACCATCGGGCGGATGACGTTGATGAGCAGGGCGGGGTCGTCGCGCCAGCGCGGGTGGTAGGCATCGCGCTCGGCTCCGCCGCGATGGCCGTGCTTGCCGAGGAACTCGTCGAGTTCCTTGCGGAATCGCTGCCCTTCGTCGTCCGCATCGAGCGCGGCCATGACGTCGTCACTGGAGCTGTTCTTGACGATGTCGGTCAGCCGCTGGGAGTCGCGGATCGTTCGCGACAGGTGCCAGACCTCGATGTTCTCCTCGCTGGTCTTGGTTTCCAGTCCGGCGACGAGCCGGTTCGCGATCGTGCCGTCGTCGTCGAGCCAGCTGCGGCACAGCGCATTCAATGACTGGGGGAGCATGAACAGGTAGATGGTGAACGGCAGGATCACGTTCTCGCCGAACCGGGATCCCGCGCGGGACGCGACCTGGCCCGCGAAGATCTCCGCCACGCTGGAGTTCTGGAGGTCGAAGGCTGCCCAGAAGGCGTCCTCTGCGTCCGTCCACCGTTCGAGACCCTCGTACATCACCTTGGTGGTGCCGAGGAGCGACACGTCGGGTGTCTCGGTGTGGAGGCGCCACAGCAGCGAGGTCCATTCGTTCCACGCGAAAGGCATGTCCTTGATCTCGACGCGCTCGTCCTGCGGGAACGGCCACAACGTGGCCTCGTCGCGCGCGAACGGCGGGATGAAGCGACGGATCCGCTCCCGCTCGAACGCGGTGTTGTAGTAGGCGCGTGCTCCGTACCAGCGGAAGTAGGGGATGTCACCGAACTCACCGGGGGAGTAGCCCAGGCACTCGGTCGTCCACGTCATCTCGAGGGCCTTGGTCTTGAGGCTCGTCATGCCCAGCTGCAGGTAGGTGTAGAAGGACGGGGTGGTCGGCCCGGTCTGCGCCTCGTCGGAGTACGCGCGCGACCAGACCCAGCGCTCGTCGTACATCGTCGCGCGTGCATTCGGGGACTTCCATGCCTCAAGCTCGTGACCGAAGTCGAGATTGGCGCCGGTGATCTCGCGGGCCTGGAGGATGGCGAACCGCCCATTCGCCCAGCCCCACTCGATGTCCTGCGGGAACCCGTAGTGGTCCTCGATGCGCTGCGCGATGTGGCATAGCTCGGTGATCTGCTCGTCCGACAGGGACTGGATCAGGCGCTTGTCCTCGGGAACCGCGACAGTCGTCGAGCCCTGTCCGGACTCATCGGGGACGGTCATGACCTGCTTGTCGTTGACCTGGCGATCCGTGATGGTGAGGCCTGGTCTGGCGATGATCATCTGGTCGGGATTGACCTGTCCTGACACCACGGCCTCGCCCAGGCCCCAGCTCGCGTTGAGGAAGAACTCGAACGGGTTCGAGGTCACCGGATTCGCGGTGAACATCACCCCGGAAACCTCGGACGGGAACATCTCCTGGACGACCACCGCGAGCAGCACCGACTCGTGCGCGAACCCCTGGGACTGCCGGTACGCGATGGCACGACCGGTCCACAGCGAGGCCCAGCAGCGCTTGACCGCGTCGATAACGCTCGCCGGCCCGGTGATGTGGAGGTAGGTGTCCTGCTGTCCGGCGAAGGACGTGCCCGGCAGGTCCTCGGCCGTGGCGGAGGAGCGCACCGAGACGGGAATGCCTTGCTTACCTTGGCTCATTGCCGCGTAGGCGGTCGCGATCTGCTGCTCGATGTCGAGCGGTGTCGGCGCTTCCATGATCGCGGCGCGGATCGCGGTGGCGTGACGCTCGATGCTCTCCGTGTCGTCATAGTCGATGGCCTCCAGGAGCACAGTGATCGCTCCGTGGAGTCCGTTCTCGGCGAGGTGCCGTCGGTACGCCGTCGTCGTGACGCAGAAGGCGTGGGGAACGGGGATGCCCGCTGCGACGAGCTCGCCGAGGTTCGCGCCCTTCCCGCCGACTAGGGCGAGGTCATCGGCGCCGACCTCATCGAGTGTGCGGACGACCGATTCTGGATTCTCTGACATTATTTACGGAACTGTAGATAATGGTCGAGCGTACGTCAATGGGAGGTTTCGTGGCTCGGGTTACCGCAGTGCTCTTCGATATGGGCGGAACGCTGTTCGGCTACGACCAGCGCGAGCTCATGCGCCGACCGGCACTCGTGGCCCTGCAGCGTCTAGGGCTCGACCCTGATTCCGATGAGGTGACGCTAGCCCGTCGACAGGCGTCCGATGCGGTCGAGCGCGAATACGCGTCGAGGGCATCCTTCGTGCATCGGGACCTGTTCCGCGAGCGAGTCGCTCGCGCCGCCCTGCTTCTTGGCGTGACGCCGACCGACGACGTGCTCGATCGGTTCGACGCGGAGAACCGCCAGGCCATCCTCGATCACCTCGTGCCCCAGCCGGATGCCGTCGAGACGCTGCTTGCTCTTCGCGAACGAGGCATCTACGTCGGCGTGGTGTCGAACGCCGACGACGACTACCTGGGCGAGCTGCTGACGCGGCACGGACTCGACGATCTGCTCGACGACGTGACCAGTTCGCAGGAGGCGGACTCCTGCAAGCCGCATCAGCGGATCTTCGAGTACTCCCTGCGCAAGGCGGGCACGTTTGCGAACGAGACGATCTTTGTCGGCGATTCGCTGCCGCACGACGTCGCAGGCGCGCACACTGCGGGGATGCTCACGGCGCTGATTGGGGACGCGGACGCGGTCGCGCCGCTCTCGAGCGGGCTCGATGCGAGCGTGGTGCCCGACTTCACGATCGAGACCCTGGTCGAGATCGTCGGCATCGTCGACCGCGTGAACGGCAAGGGGGAGTAGATGGACGCAGAGAGATTCCAGCGGTTCCTGGACGCGGTCGAGCCGGACCGCGGCGGGACGGTGCTCAGCGCGGAGCCGATCCCCGGCGGGTACAGCCGAGACACCGTGATGGCCGAGGTGCGCTGGGACGACGGCTCGACCGAGCGATTCGTCCTGCGCGGGGACCCCGACGACGACCGATCGGTGTTCCGCAGCGATCGCGATCGCGAGTGGGCGCTGCTTCAGGCGTTGAGCTCGGTTCCTACCTTCACGATTGCCGCTCCCCGCTGGTACGACGCGACGGGGGAGTACCTCGGCACGAAGTGCATCGTCTCCGAGGCCGTCACCGGTACGTCGATGCAGGCGTTCATCGAAGGTGACGTCGATCTCGATGCTGCCCGACGGAGGTACGTCGAGATCATCACGACGGTCCACACGACCCCGCTCGACGCGATCGATGCGTCGATCCCGCGACCGGAGAGCTGGGACGCATACATCGATTCGGTGCTCGCGACGTACGACGAGATCATCGATCGCATCGGCGAGTGCAGTCCCGTGCTCCGGTACGCGCGCAAGAAGATGTGGGCGAACCGTCCGCCAGCAGTTCCGCTCGCGCTGGTGCACGGGGACTACCAGCCCGGCAACTTCCTGCTGCGCGATGACGCCGATCCCGTCATCATCGACTGGGAGTTCGGGCACATCGGCGATCCGCGTGCTGACCTCGGCTACTACACCCAGATTCCGATGCCACCGCAGATGTACCAGTCAGACACCGAGGCATTCCTCGAGCGGTATCGCGAACTGACCGGGTACACCCGCGAGCAGGTCAACCCCGACGTCGTCGAGTACTTCAAGTTCATCGGCCTGGCGAATGTGCTTCGCCAGATGGTGTTCGCCGCGGAGGACATCGAGGACGGCGAGCATCGCGGAATCATGGGGCCGTACATGCTCATCGCGATCGCGCACTTCCACAACCTGTTCCTGACCGTGGCCCAGTCCCTCCCCAACCCTTCGGAGCAGTCGTGATCAATCGTCCGTCGACCCCGCGGATCCTCGCCGACGTGGTGACCGAGCTCGAGCGGGAGATCATGCCGCTGCTGCCGGACGACGTGGCGAGAATCCGGCTGCACATGATCATCACCGTCATCGGCCACTGCGGGGTGCGCTCTGGCAACGAGACGGCCTGGATGACCGAGGAGTCGGCGCAGTACGTGGCGTATGCCGAGGACGTACTCGCAGCTACCGACAGCGATTCCGTGCGCGCGGCCCTCGCGGCAGTCGAGCCGTTCTCGGACCTGCGGCTGCGGGAGGTCGCCGCCAACTACTCCCGCGCGAGCCAGGCGCTGTCCGTCGCGCTCGAGACAGCCCTGGACGAGCACCTCGACGACCTGGTCGCTCGGGGTGAGACCCTGCTCAGGCTGCGAGTGGCCAACGAGCAGGCGGTCACCGGGGCCTCGGAGTACGCGGGTCGCTAGGGGCGGCATTGCCGACGCTGCCTACGGATGGCACCCTTGTAGGCAACGTCGGAGGTGAACCATGTCGCTGCCCGTGGGTGACGAGGTCGAGTCCGCCCTCGAGACGCTGTGGCGTCTGGGGCCTTCCCAGCGCACGGCCGTCCTTGAGCGACTGCACGAGCGCGCCGGCCTGCCCGGCAACACAGCGACGTGGTCGCTGCTCTTGTACGTGACGATGAACCAGGAGTCCGAGCTCGAGCGCCTCGCGGGTGAGCCGCAGGACGTGCACGAGACCCTGGAGACGGCGTTCACCGACCTGCGCATCCGGGCCGAGGCCCGGCGTGCCGTGCTCGCGCAGCCGTTGCTTGCTGCCGGCGCCGTGGCCGAGGCGCTCGGCTCTACCGGCACTAACACCCGCGAGGCCGCGAGCACGCTGAGGCGCAAGGGCGATCTGGTCGGCGTGATGGACAAGCGTCGCTACCTGTATCTCGCATTCCAGATCGACCCGCTCGAGCGACGAGTGCGACCGGTCGTGTCCGACGTGAACCACGTGCTCGACGCCAAGGGCGATGCGTGGGGGGTGGCGTCGTGGTGGGTCAGCCCTCATCCGCGGCTCGACGACCGGGCGCCGATGGATCTCGTGGCCGGACCGGACGAGTCCGACCTGCGGGTCCTCGCGCGCACCGCCGTCTCCGACTGAGTCCTGTCCGTTGCTCCCCGCACCTCCACGCCGAAGGCCGTCGGGTTCTCCCGTCATCTCCGTCCTCCCCGCCGGCACCGTGCTGCGGCGCGTGCACGGAAGTCATGCGGCTGATGAGTTCAACTGGACCGCGCAGCCGACCGCGCTGACGGGCGGGCGGTTCGACAGCATCGACGGGGGGTTCGGGTACGCGTACCTCGCGGCGACGGCTGCGGGCGCCATCGCCGAGACGGTGTGCCGCGACCTGCCGTTGGGCGGAGCGGGACGACAGGTCCCGCGCGCATTGCTGGGCGGACGCCGGCTCACGTCCGTCGAACTTGCCCGAGATATCCAGGTCCTCGAACTGCACGGCGCCGACCTCACGCAAGTGCACGCGCCGCTGGACCTGACCAAGTGCGATGCGGGCCAGTTCGTTGCGACGCGGCGATGGGCGGCTGCGCTGCGTACGTGGGTGCCGGAGGCCGACGGATTCCGCTACCGGTGCCGGCACGACGAGGACGAGTTCGCGGTGGTGCTGTTCGACGATCAGCCGCCGAGCGTTCGGGCGCACGGTGCCCTCGTAGCGCAGCCGGACTCACTGCCGCTCGACACACTCGCCGGGCTCGCGCTCGTGCTCGCGGTGCTGCATCGGCATAACGCGTCGATTGCCTAGCCGCGGCGCTCAGCCGGGCGGAGGCCCGAGGTTGTTCATGAGCTGGACGGCCAGGCGGTTCACTGCCCGTCGCTGCTTGGGAGTCGTGGTCGCGGTGCCGTCGAGGTATAGGCGTGTCTGGACGATGACGTTCAGCGAGTTCATGAACACGGTGTACGTCGTCGTGACGTTGCCGTTGATCTTGGAGTCCTTCGACTTCACCTTCGTGTCGGTGCTGATCCAGACCGCGCCGTTGGCGAGAGTGCCCGAGGTGTTGGTATTCACGTAGACGCCGTCGACCGGATGCGAGCTGTCTGTGCTGATCGGCGACGTGGTCGTGCTGTTGCACTGCATCGCGGCCTGCTTCACCTCGCCGAAGTTCGCTTCCCCGGCCCCGGCGCCGGCAAAGGTGCTAGCCCACTCGCTGAGCTCGCGGTCCTTCTTGCCGACCAGTTCGACCGTGGTCATCCAGCCGACGGCCGCCGGCACCTTGAGTGCGGGCTCTCCCGACACGGACACGCACAGCTCGAAGTTGGCCGTCGGGCCCAGTCCGCCCGCAGTAGTGACGATGTACGCGCTCTTGCCGGGCTTGGGCTGGCCGAGCGCCTTGGGCACGTCGTCGGGGTGGAGCATGAAGTCGGGAGCCGTCAGCTTGGCTGGCTTGAGTGGCATGGCTTCTGCGGTGGAGGGGATGGCCGTGAGCAGCAGAGCTGCTGCCGCCGCGATGGCGAGACTGCGCTTCACGATGGCTCCTTCGGTCCGCGCCGGAACTTGATTAGATCCAACCCCCATTGGTGCACGCGATCAACCTGAACGAACCCGCACGCGCGCATGACCGCCTGCGACCGGTCGTTGTCGGGCTTGACGAAGCCGACGAGCTCGTCGAGCCCGAGCGCGTCGAACGCCCAGGCCGTGCTCGCCTTCGCCGCCTCGGTGGCGAAGCCGTGGCCCCAGTACTCCGCACCGAGGGCGTAGAGGAGCTCGGTCTCGGCGGTCTCCTCCAGCCTGCGGAGTCCGCAGTGGCCCATGAGCCCACGGTTCTGCTCGTCGATCACCGCCCACGGCCCGAACCCGTGCTCGTTCCAGTGGTCCAGCCAGAAGTGCAGGATCGCGGAGGTCTCCTCGATCGTGCAGCCGCGACCGCGCGGCAGCTGCGCACCGACGGCGTCCTGGCCCATCACCAGGTGGTACGAATCGAGGTCGTTCGCGACGAGCGGCCGCAGCAGCAGTCGCTCGGTGTGGAGCTCGCTGTCAGTCGGCATCCGCGAGCGCGCGTCGCAGCGCGTCGATTCGCGTCGTCCAGATGCGCTTGGACAGGTCGGCGTCCGGCGCGACGCTGTCGGAGCCGTGGTACGCGCCGGGGTAGAGGTGGAACTCGGTCGACACCCCGGCCTGGAGCAATCGCGCCGCGAAGGCGATGTCCTCGTCGCGGAACACGTCCATCTCGCCGACGTCGATGAAGGCGGGCGGCAGTCCGACGAGGCTGGTCGCGCGCGCCGGAGCGGCGTACTGATCTGCCTGCAGGCCGTTGAGGTACCAGGCCCACGCCTCGATGTTCGCGGCCCTGTCCCAGATGCCAACGTTGGTGACCTCGCGGCTGGACGGGGTGAGGTTGCGGTCGTCGATCATGGGGTAGATCGGCATCTGGAAGCAGACCTTCGGGCCCTTGCGCTCGCGCGCCTTCAGGCAGGTTGCGATGGTCAGTCCGCCGCCCGCGCTCATCCCATAGATCGCGATGCGGTTCGGGTCGATCCCGAGTTCCTCGGCATTCGCCGCGGTCCAGGCCAGCCCGGCGTAGCAGTCGTCGACCGGCGCGGGATAGGGATGCTCGGGCGCGAGGCGGTACTCCACCGACACCACGACTGCGTCGAGCTCCTCGCATAGCCGGGCGCTGATCGCCGCCTCGTCGTCGATCGAGCCGAGCACCATCCCGCCGCCGTGGATGTAGTAGATGCCGGGCAGCATGCCCTTCGCCGCGACGGGCCGGAAGATGCGCACGGAGATGTCGGGATCGCCCTCGGGCCCGGGGATGACACGGTCCTCGGTGGTCACCGCGGTGCTGGGCGGCACCGCCTCGCCTGGCCCGGCGAGCAGCGCGCGCAGGGCCAGGCGCCGGTCGGCGAGGTTCGAGATCGCGTTGAGTCCGCCGGGAAGCGCCGCGAGCAGTTCCTCGAGCGGGCCGCGCGACTGCGGATCCAGGCGGTCGCGCTGGCTCATGAAGCGTCCTCTCGAGTCGTCCAACGTCGATTCATGACCACGGCGATGGCGAGGCTCAGCGCGAGCAGTCCGATCGCGATCATCAGCCCCCAGCCCGCGACGTCGCCCACGCCATCGATGTCGGAAGGATTGTCCGGGCACATTCCCAGCCCGCACTCGGGGAGCACGGAGATGCCGATCACGACGAGGTCCAGGGTGATCCAGATGATCGCCGTGAACGCGGCGATCCGCAGGCCGCGGCGCTGGTGCAGTACGCCGGAGTCGGCGGCGCGGAACGGCTTGTCCCACAGGAGCAGGATTGCGCAGCCGACGATGGCGACGACGAATGTGATGAGGGCCCACGTGTAGAGGTGGAAGCCGGCAACCTCGGGCCCGTAGCCCGGATCACCGGGCGTCGCGATGTGCAGGAGGATCTGGCGCGTGCTCGCCGCGGCACCTACGGCGGCGGCGAGGATGCTGAGCGCGTAGTGCGCGGGCTTCATGCCCCACAGCAGGTTCATGAGCGGGCCGATCGCCAGGCCGATCATCGCCGAGCGCTGCACGAGGCACAGCGGGCACGGCTCCTCGCCGATGCCGAACTGCAGGTGCAGCGAGCCGGCGAGGACGCCGATGAGAGCGAACAGCGCGACGATGTTGATGAGGCGGGCGAGCTTGAGCTCGCGGGATTCGGTCATCAGAAGTTGAGGGGGATCTCGGAGGACATATGGAGTTTGAGCAGTACGGCCGTCCATACGAGGGCGACGAGCACGACGGGGATCGTCCATCTCTTGCGTAGGAACACTCCGATGAACGCGATCGCCCACAGGACGAACATCGAGAACATCACGGAGTGACGTTAGCCGACGGACGCCTCGTAGATGCTGGCAATGGACGCATCCAGTTCGGCGTTGAACTCATCGTCAGACAGTTGAGCCGTGAGGCCCTCGGTGAGTGCTCGCGAGAAGCTCGCCACCACGCCCGGGTTTCGCGACAGCAGCGCGTCGGCCTCGTCGCGGCTGTAGCCACCGGAGAGCGCAACGATGCGGAGCACCCGCGGATGCGCGACGAGATCGGAGTAGAAGCCGTCTTCGCTCGGCAGGGTGAGCTTCAGCATCACTTTCTCGTCCATCGCATCAAGCTGGGCGCGCAACGCGTTCTTGAGCAGGGTCTCCGCCTCGGCCTTCTGCGGGCTGTGGATGTCGACCTCCGGCTCGATGATCGGCACGAGTCCGTGGCCGATGATCTGCCGTGCGATGTCGAACTGCTGGGTGACGACCGCGTCGATGCCCACAGGATTGGCGAGGCCAATCACAGAGCGCATCTTGGTGCCGAAGACGCCGTGCACGACCGCGCGTGAGAGCAGGTCATCCAGATCGGGGATGGGCTTCATGACCTGGGCGCCATCGGCGGAGTCCGCGAGCCCCTTGTCGACCTTGAGGAACGGCACGATGTCCTTCCTCGTCCACAGGTACTCGGCGGTGCCGAGGCCGTCGATCTCGCGCTCCATCGTCATCTCGAACAGGATCGCCGCGAGAATGCGATCACCGGTGAAGGCCGGGCTCGTGATGATCCGCGCGCGCATCTGCTGGATGAGGTCGTACATCTCGGCGTCGTTTGCGTAGGCCGACGAGTCCAGGCCATACAGGGCGAGTGCCTTGGGGGTGCTGCCGCCGCTCTGGTCAAGCGCTGCGATGAATCCCTTGCCGTCGAGCATCTTGGCCAGCTGCTGCATGTTCATGTGCCCAGTCTCCTACGTCGGCGGGCCAGGCAGGCGGGGAATGGCCTTCTCGATCGTCGCGTCGAGCCGAACCGACATCGTGAGGAGCCGACACGTCCGCGCGTCATGCGCCACAGTTAAGCATCGGCGCTTACCATCGGGGTAGGCGTCGTAGGCAACTCGGCGTGTCAGGTCGCTCGGAGGTCCGTGCCGGATCCGGGATCGACGACCTCCCCGGCGGCACGGGAAGCACGAGGCGTCGACATGAAGGCACGAAGCAGCGTCATTGCCCTGGCGTCAATCGCCCTGATCAGCGCGCCCGTCCTGGCCGCTTGCGGCAGTTCCAGCTCCGACGAGTCCACCTCGGCATCGCCGTCGACGTCGGTCGTTGCGAGCCCGATCACGCCGAGCGTTGAGGCGTCGCCGACCGAGACCGGACCGCTGGTCGGTGGCGACCCGAGCACGTGGACGCCGGTGTCGATCACCCAGGACATGAACGGCGACAAGGTCAAGATCGTCGTGGGTCAGTTCGCCAACTTCGACGACCTGCCCGCCGAGGACGCCGACAACAAGATCGTCCTGCGCGCCAAGAACAAGGGTGTCGTGGACATCAGCCAGCCGACGCCCACCTCCAAGGGTGGCTTCGAGGGCATCGCCAAGGGCAAGACCCGGATCACGGTGTGGGACGGCAAGCCGAAGGCCAAGAACGCCACGATCATCATGTACATCATCGTCAAGGTGAACAAGGCCCCAGCCGAGACGACCGGCTGACCGCTCTCGGGCGGGGCGTAGTCCGGCCCACCGCTCGCGGGGATGGGGCGGGCGGCTCGGCGGGCGGGGTTGCCGGAAGCGAGGCGTAGAGTCGTTGACATGACAACTACCTCCGCTGGCCTGCCCGACACCATCGACTTCTGGTTCGACACCGCATGCCCGTTCGCGTGGGTCACCTCCCGCTGGGTCCACGAGGTTGCCAGTCAGCGCGAGGTCGAGATCCGGTGGCACCCGATGAGCCTGGCGATCGTCAACGAGGACGAGGACATCGACGAGGAGTACCGCGAGCTCATCGCGAAGACCCCGCTCAGCGCGCGAGTGTGCATGACGATCGGCCGTGACTACGGCTCGGATGCGCTCGGCCGGTTCTACACCGCAGTCGGCACCCGCATTCACGTCGACGAGCGCGCGTTCGACCGTCAGCTAGTCGAGGAGTCCTTGGTAGACGCGGGACTGCCGCTCGAACTCGCCGATGTGATGGACGACGAGACCCTGGACGCTCAGGTGCGCGTGGAGCACAACGCGGGGCAGGCCGCGGTTGGGCAGAAGTCCGGCACTCCGGTCGTTGCGCTCGGTGAGAGGGCCTACTTCGGCCCGGTCCTCAGCTCGATTCCGCGAGGTGCTGACGCGCTGCGGCTGTATGACGGATTGCGCCTGATGCAGAGCGTGCCCAGCTTCGCCGAGCTCAAGCGCGAGCGTGACGGGCTCGTCACGTCCTGAGCCGCTAACACCGCCTGGGGACGGGGTGCGAGAATCGCGCCGTGACCGGCCCCTTCGCGACAGGCATCATCGTCTTGTCGCTCGCGCTCGCCCTGTGGTCGGTCGTGCTCGTGATCGTCAATCGACCTCCGCATGCCCCGCTGGTCGGCGCTGCCGCCCTGCTCGAGCTTGCCCTCGTCGTGTTCGCCGTCGGCGGCATCGTCCAGATGGTCGGCTCCGAACGCGACTTCGCGCGCGCCGAGTTCGTCGGCTACCTCCTGGGCTGCATCGCGATCGTGCCTGGCGCCGTGTGGTGGATGAAGGACGAGAAGTCGCGCGCGGCATCCGGTGTGCTCGCAGTGGTCTTCCTCGTCGTGCCGTTCCTCATCCTGCGCGTGCAGCAGGTCTGGCTGGGCACCAGTGGCTGAGACAGCAACCACTCAGGCTCGCGCCACCAACCGCGGCTTCGGTCGAGTACTCGTCGTCATCTACGCGATCTTCGCGGTGGCCGCTACCGCACGTTCGGGCCTGCAGATTGCCACCAAGTTCGACCAGGCGCCCGTGGCGTACCTGCTGTCGGCGTTCGCGGCCGTCGTCTACATCGTCGCGACGATCGCGCTGGCGCGGGGAGATCGCACGTCGCGACGAGTCGCGACGATTGCCATCTCGATCGAGCTCGTCGGCGTGCTCGCGGTGGGTGCCGCAAGCCTGCTGTTCCCCGACGAGTTCCCGTCCGCATCGGTGTGGTCGCGCTTCGGCATCGGCTACCTGCTGATCCCGCTGGTGCTGCCCTTCGTCGGCTTGTGGTGGCTGAACCGGACTCGACCCACTCCTGATAGGCAGCCGGCGGACTCGTAGCGCACTATGGAGCCATGACCCGACGCCGTGTAGCCACCCTCGCCCTCATCGCCGCATCCGCCGCCCTGCTCGTTACGGCGTGCTCGCCTAGCACGAACGTGTCGACGACGGCCGAGCCCCCGCGCACGGTGAGCGTGTCAGCGACCGGCATGGCCGATGCGGTCCCGGACGCTGCCCGGGCCTCCCTGAGTGTCATGACCACCGACCCGACCTCCGCGAAGACGGCCCAGGAGTCCGCCGCCGTAGCGACGACGGAGGTCATCGACGCGCTCAAGGCGGCCGGAGTCGACGAGGCCGATATCGCCACGCAGTCGATCAACGTCGGCCCGACCTACACGTACTCGAACGATGGCGGTCAGACGCTGACCGGCTATCAGGCCTCGCAGACGATCACCGTCACCCTGCGCGACCTCGCGACCGCAGGATCGACCCTTGATGCCGTCGTCGCTGCCGGCGGCAACGCCGCACGTATCGACTCGCTCAGCACGTTCGTGACCGACCCGACCGCGGCGGCCAACAAGGCGCGCGCCCAGGCTGTCGACATCGCGACGGCGCAGGCCGAGCAGTACGCAGAGCTGCTGGGCTTCACTCTCGGATCGGTGGCATCGGTGTCGGAGTCCACCAATTCGAACGGTCCCGTTCCGATGGCGATGTCGGACTCGGCCGCCAGCGCGGAGAAGGTCCCCACCCCGGTCGAGGCGGGCACGACTCAGGTGAGCGTGACGCTGAACATCGCGTGGTCGATCGCTGACTAGTAGTGCCAGTACTGCAGGAACGTGATCTGGAACACGAGTAGCTCGACGGCGTACAGCGCGAGGATGATGCCCGCGCCGATCAGGGTCACCTTGAGTGGTGCGCCGTCGATGGGATCGAGCCACAAGCGGAAGATCCGGGTGGCCATCGGCATGAAGAGGAAAGTCAGCAGGATCACGCTGGCGATGTTGCTGATCCACAAGCCCATTCCGGGAGCGACATTCCAGTCGTTCAGGACCGGGCCGAGGAATCGCGTCAGCAGCATCACCGTCGGGTAGAGCACGAGAAGGACCACCATCGCGGTCTTCCAGTTCGGTGTCTGGCGCGTCTGACCGTCGACCACGCGGATGATCGATCCGAACGGCGTCCGACGGGTGATCTGCTCGAAGTCCTGCACGAGGAACTTGCGCAGGATACGAAGTTGCGCGGCCCGCTCGGGTGATGTCAGCCATGAGTTGAGATTCGCCTCGTCGTCGAATCGGACGACCGAGATCCACGTGCCGCTCGGATCCGAGGGTGCGAGAACGAGCCCGCCGAGGTAGCCCGGGAACGACCGGGCCTCTCGATTGAGTGATGCCTCGATCTGAAGGAATCCGACGTGGTCCTCGGGGGAGACGCTGTGCAGGAAGACCCCGACGCCCGCTGGCGGTCTCTCGCCGGGCAGCAGGATGATCGTGTCGCGAGTGCGAGCACCGAAGGCGTGCCCTTGGGCGAGCAACTCCGCGCGCTCCGAAGAGTCCAGCCAGTGCCGCAGGTGCGACTCCGACGTGAACGTGACGGCCGCGGCCCAGTCGTCGTAGTCGTCGAATCCGCGGGTGAAGTGGGACCGCACGAATCCGTGCCGCTTTGCCGCCGCGGTGTCGAGTTCGGACTGCCACGTCAGCACGCGATCGCGGTCGGCGTCGTCGACCTCGAAGATGGCAATCGCCGTTGCATTGCCACTCATGCTTCCCGAAGGTAGTCCATTCCCCGGTTGTGCGCGGTCGGCGTGCGAACATGGTTTTGTGCCACGCCCGCTTCCCCGCTCCCTGCGCGCGAGCATGGCCTGGGTTTCGGTCGCGGGTGTCTGCTTGCTGATCGCGGCATGCAGCGGGCCGTCCGCAGCATCCACGCCGACGACATCGAGCCTGCTCGCATTGCCGTCGGCCTCGGTTCCTGCGCCACCGGCCCCCACGCCGTCGGCTGTGCCGTCCGAGTACGCGTCGGTGGCCTCCACGCGGGTCATGACCGACGGCGTGCTCTCGGACTTCTATCGCGGGGAGCTGGCGGCGACCATTCGCGTTCCTGCTACTCAAGAACCCGCGACGCTGGTCGTCATAGTCCCGGGCGGGGGCTGGTCAACCGCGGACCCGACCGACCTTGTCCCTCTCGCGCAGGCACTCACGAAGGCTGGCAGCACGACCTCGCTCATCACGTACAGCACGACCTGGGCAGGCGCCCGCTTCCCGCAGCCTGCCGACGATGTCGCGTGCGCGGTGCGCTGGTCGGCCTTGCAGGCGACGGCACTGGGCTATCCGCCCACCCGAGTGATCGTTGCCGGCCACTCGGCCGGCGGGCATCTCGCGGCGCTCGCAGCCCTGTCCGGTGACAGGTTCGGCGGTGACTGCGCTGCGCCGCCAGTGAAGATCGACGGACTCATCGGCATGGCCGGCGTCTACGACACCACTTCGGCGATCGGCGGATTGTCGGACCTCTTTGAGGGCAACGACACCGCGGAGACGCGTATCCAGGGCAGTCCGCTCGAGTGGGCGCGATCGGGCACGGCTGTGCCTGACGGACTTCGTGCGCTTCTCATTCACGGTGATGCGGACACTCAGGTGCCGGTCGCCCAGTCTCAGGGCCTTGCGGACGCACTGATCGCGAACGGCGTCGACGTCCAGGTCACGTTGCTGACCGGCCAGCAGCACAACATCATCCTGCCGCCCGACAACGTCGTCCCGGCGATCACGTTGTGGCTGGCGGAGTGGCCGTAACTCCTACGCACGGGTGAGTTCAGCAGTCGCTTCGGCGACAATCTGGTCGAAAGTCGTCGTGCGCGGATCCCCGGCGGCAACACCGATGCGTACTTGCGTCGGCCACTTGCCGAGGTTGACGCCGCTGACACGGACCGCTTCTTGGATACGCAGCGCTAGCTGCTCTCCGTTGGGCTTGCCCCCGAGCCCGGCGACGAGGAACTCATCGCCGCCCCACCGCGCGACGAGGTCGCCAAGGCGCACGTGCTCCTTGATCGCATCGGCAACCGCGCGCAGCACGTCATCGCCGTAGATGCTCCCGTACTGTTCGTTCGCCTTGGCGAGATGCTGCACGTCGAAGTACATGACGCAGACGCTCTCGCCCAGGCGCTCCGCCGTTCCGGCCAAGCCGGTCATCAGTGTCAGCAGACCGTGACGCGAGAGGACTCCGGTGAGGACGTCAGTGGACACGAGAGCCGCAGATCGGGCCTGCTCGTCGGCGAGCGCATCGATCGCCTTGAGCCGCAGTCGCAGCAGGATGGCACCGACGAGGAGCGCGGAGACCGCGGCGGCGAGGAGGCGGCCGCTCTCGGTGCCGTCGACGATGATGACGGTCACGCACACGATCACGAGCATGAGCAGGCCCGCGACGATGCTCGGCCGCCAGGCGAGCGCAATCGGCGGGAATGCCGTCATCACGATCAGGCTGTACGCGAGGGGAAGCTGCTCGTTCACCCGAATGGCCTCGGCGGCAAGCATCGCGACGATGACGACGCAACCAAGGGCCCACGTCCACATCACGGCCCGCGCCTTGGTGTGCGTACGGCCGAGTACCTGAGCGACGAGCAGGAAGATGACGCCCACGCCGATCTCGACCAGCTGGAATGTGATGCCACTGCTGTGGAACGCCGCTATCGCGGCGACGGACAGCGCGATGACGAGACCGCCGACGAGCCCGAAGGCCTGCGGTATGTCGCGGCGCGCGATCTCCCGCCGGATGTTCTCGTACGGGTCGTCCGTCTCAGGGGCTTCGGGCCGTGGGATGTCGTCCATCGTGGCGTCCTTGTCGGGATCGAAGCCGAGGCGCCGCAACAGGCGGCGAACTCGGTCGGGGTGGAACTGGCGGGGCATGGGGATGAGCTTCGACAGCGTGAGACCGATGTAGATGATCGTGTTGAAGGCGACCACGGTGGCCATGAGGATGAACCACGAGGACGTGAGAACTGACTGTGGCAGCAGTATTCCCGCGGGCGCGTGCACTAGGTGCCCACCGGCGTGGTCGGGTGCTGCACGTGACCCCAGGTCGTGCGCTTGGCGAGTGTGATGTCGATGAGGCACTTGACGAACACGACCTGCAAGAACACGTCGTACGCGAGCTCTGGGAACAAAAGCACGGCCAGCCCCCGCGCCTTCCACCCGCCGCGCCACGCAGTGATGACGCGCTCTGTCACGAAGATCGCGCCGATTATCAGCCAGAACGGGAACCAGATCCACTGGTCGACGGCCAGGAGGGTGATGAGCATAAGCAGGAGTGCAAGGTTGAGCGCGACCGTGCCGTACCCGATGCCGACCTGCTGGCCCCAGTAGCGGATCGTCGCGCGCGTGATGCCGTAGGCGCTGAGATTCTCGAGCGCCCCGCGCTGCCAGCGCTGACGCTGGACCCACAGGTTGCGCCACGTCGGCATGATCTCCGTCGTGACCATGCACTCGATCGGTGACGTCATGGTCGCACCGAGTGACTTGAGTGCGAGGGTGAGCTCGTTGTCCTCGGTCAGTGCAGCGGTGTCATACACGCGTCCCGTCTCACCGGGGATGAAGACTCCGCGTGCTGCAGCCACGTCGAGCAGTGCCTCGGCGCGGAACATCGTGGCGGTGCCGGTCAGCACGAAAACTCGTCCGTGTCGTGACCGGATCTGCAGGGAGTACCGCGCGTACTCGTTGCGCTGGAACTGGCCGATCAGCCCATGGCCGTCCTCGCCATAGAACACCCCGCCGACCGCGGTGAGTTCCGGGTCTTCGTCGAGGCGGGCCGCGCCAACCTCGATGAACCGCGGCGCGAGGGCTGTATCCGCGTCCATCACGAGGATCACGTCGCGCGCGTCGCTGTCGGGCAGGATCTGCGCCAGCGCCTGGTTGAGTGCGCCCCCCTTCTTGTGGACGTTGTCGACGCTCTCGATCGCCTCGAATCCCATCTCGCGCGCGATCTCCACGGTTCGGTCCGTGCAGTTGTCGGCGACGACGATCACCCGGTCGGGCGGTCGAGTCTGCTGCAGCAACGCGGTGAGGGTCACTGGCAGGGACGTCTCCTCGTTGTGCGCGGGAACCAGCGCGGTGACGCGAACGGTGCCCGGCTCGACCGGATTCACGGGCTTGGGTCGGTAGGAGCCAAGCAGGCGTCGCCGAGGGTTGATCGACATGAGCGCGGCAATGGCCTCGAAGGTCACTGCCGCGGCAGCAACGCCCAGCATGCCCAGGATCGCGGTGAGAACCAGGTTCGCCGGTGGCATTTCCGCGGACACCAGGGTCGTCCACGGTCCGATCGTCACCTCCTTCGGAGGTTCGGCAACCTGAGTTCCCGCATAGAACTGGCCGACCGCGGCAGCGAACGCGCCGACCGCCACGACCACGGCGACGACGACGGCAACGACGAGCCGGCCGTACATGACGCTCGGATCAGAACTGCGCAGCGGAATCGGGGGGACCTCGACGAACCGATGGGCGGAGTGCTGGGTGGGGGACTCCTCCGTCACGATGCCCCCGTTCGTTCGTCCTGCGCAGAGGTCTCATTGTGCCGTGGTGGGTAGGGCGTGACGATGAATCCGGCGAGCGCGTCGCCGTGAACCATGAGCTGGTCCGGGCTGTTCGCCCACATCCAGGCGAGGTACGCGCACAGGACAGCGTCGATCTCGTCCTCGACAGTGTTCAGGTGGACAGGGCGTGCTGCCCCGTCGACCTGCGCACGCAGCAGTGTCCATCGCGATGAGTCGTCGAGGCGGAGCAGCGATCCGCAGCACTTCTCGATGCCGGTCATGACCAGACCGAGTTCGGATCGTCGATCCGCGACCGTCCGCCCCCGTCCGCGCTTGTACTTCAGCACACGCGACAGGCCGAACAGCGACACCATCGCCGGGTGCGGATAGACCTCGATCGCAACGGCGTTGTCGGGCCTTGGCTTGGTGCGAGGATCAATGTCCCAGCCGAAGCGCTCGGCCAATCGGGCACCGCGCGGCTGGGGATTGAACGCTGCCATGCCGCGGTTCGCGGGGTACGCACCGGCATGGAACCGCTGGAAGCTCTGGTTGACCTGGCGCTCGCATGGCCGCTGCCCGGTCTCGTTCGGGACGATCAGCGGCGCGTCGATGGCGACCACGATGCCCGGCTGTCGAGAGATCTCGTCGAGGAAACCAGCGATCTCGTCGTCGGTCCGCACTGAGGTGGACGCGATCAGGCGACCGGCCTGATTAAGGATCGCCAGCCCGGTTCGGGCCTGCGATCCCCACGCGAGGTCGATGCCGATGTAGTGCAACCGCTAGGCCGCGATGGCGTCGATCGTCGCGACCTGATCCGGCGTGAGACGGACAGGACCCGCGCCGCAGTTCTCGACGAGGTGGTCGACGGATCCGGTACCCGGGATCGGCAGTGTCACCGGCGAGCGCTGCAGGAGCCAGGCGAGTGCGGCCTGGGCTGGCGTGCATCCGGCCTCTGCAGCGACGCGCGCGACGGCGCCGTTGGGCGCCAGCAGCGCGCGGTTGCCCAGTGGGAACCACGGGATGAACCCGATGTCATGCATGGTGCAGTGATCCAGGAGCGCCTCGCTCGACCGGTCACCGGCGTTGTAGAGGTTCTGCACGCTGACGACGTCGATGATCCGCTGAGCCGTGGCCAGCTCGTCGACCGTGACCTCGGAGATGCCGACATGCCGCACGAGGCCCTCGTCGACGAACTCGCGAATGGCTCCGAACTGCTCGTCGGCGGGCACGAGCGGATCGATGCGGTGGAGCTGCCACAAGTCGATGCGATCGACGCCGAGCCGGCGCAGCGACATGTGCAGGGCCTGCCTGAGGTAGTCCGGTCGTCCGACGGGCGACCAGCGGTCCGGTCCCTGCCTCGTCAGTCCGCCCTTGGTTGCGATGATCAGACCCTCGTACGGGAACAGCGCCTCGCGGATGAGCTCTTCGCTGGTGGCCGGACCGTAGGAGTCGGCCGTGTCGATGAAGTCGACGCCCTGGCTAACAGCCTCGCGCAGCACGTCGATCGCGATCGAACGATCCGGCGGGTCTCCCCAGATGCCGGCGCCGGTGATGCGCATCGCTCCGAATCCGAGTCGGCGGACAGTCATCGGGTCGCTCGAGGCGGCGCCGAGGGTGAATGTTCCGGAGGCGGCTGCGGGGGAGTCGGTCATGCCGCCATTCAACCGTGAGCTCAGGCAGGCGGCGCGGCGGGCCGATCTCGCTTGGGCAGCCTGCTCACCACGTAGTCGTAGGACCCGTCGATCGCGTCGTAGATCTCGTCGTCGGGGATGGCGCCGTCGATGCGTAGCGAGTTCCAGCCTGACCTTCCGATGTAGGGCATGACGGAGGCGTCGTCGGGATACTGCGCTAGCCACTCGTCGGCCTCGTCGCGCGTTCCGCACTTGAGCCCGACTCCGTCGCCGCCGGTGAAAGCGAAGATCTTGGCCCCGACCTTGGCCACGACGTCGTTCTCCCATGGGGTGTCTGCCCATGCTCCCGGCTTCGCAAGGCAGTAGGCGAGCAGCGTCTGCTTGTCCATGCGGTCCATTGTTCTCCGCGGCGTGCGGGTTAGCATCGAGTTCGGACGGTGGCGGCTGTCTGTCCGTAAGCCATTGGAGGCAACGTTGCGCGCGACCGCACGACTCTTGGCGGCCACGAGCGCGCTGCTGATGGCCGTGTCGTTGGTCACCGCATGCGGAGGGGACTCGGGCGCATCGTCAAGCTCGGCAGCGGGCGCCAGCGGCGTCCCCGACCCGTGCGATTTGCTCTCGGTTGCGGACACGATCGAGCCGATCGTCGGCTTTGATCCCGGTGCTTCCCAGATGACCACCGAGGATCCCGACGTGCGCAAGGTCTGCCTCTACGCGGCGGGGCTGTTCTTCGAGGTGGAGGTCGCGGCGAACTACGAGCAGTCGGTCAGCGCCGTCAAGGATCCTGCCACCGGGGCGACGACGCAGGAGCTCACCGGAGTCGGTGACGAGGCGATCCTGGCCTCCTACGGCGAAGGCATCAACCAGGTGGTCGCCCTCGCCGGCGACTACTACATCGGGGTCACGGGCGTCGTGAGCCCCGAGCAGGCCACGGAGCTCGCGACGGCGTTGGTCGACGCGATCTCGTAGATCGCAGCTAGGCAGGACGCGAAGGCGCGGTCGTGACGATGGACTCCGCGATGCGCCGGGCCTCGATGCCGATCTCCCGCAGCATGCCGGTTGGCGACACGTAGTAGCCGCAGTAGTACAGCCCGGGAACGCCAGCTTCGTGGCCGGAGATCAGCGGTGTCCCGTTCTCGTCGTACGACGCGCGCGCGTCGATGAACGTGTCGACCCTCGGCCGGTAGCCGGTAGCGAGCACGACAACGTCGGCGTCGAGGTGCGTTCCGTCGGTGAACGTCACGCCCGTCTTGGTGAAGGTCTCGATCCCGGGACGCACGGTGATCGCGCCGCTCTTGATGAGGTCGATCGTGCCGATGTCGATGAGAGGGATGGTGTGGTGCTTGCGGATCTGCGTGGCAGGTCCGTAGGGCAGTTTCCGCAGGCCGTGCTTGGTGAAGTCTCCGATGACGGCACGCAGGATCGGCGCGTTGAGCCGATCGGAGATGCGTGCAGGCGTGCGCTGCTGCGCGATGCCGATAGACAAGATTGGCAGGCCGAACAGCTCGCGCGGGATGACGTTGACGGCGCTGCGGACGGACATCGTGGTGCGTGCCCCGCTGTCATGGAGGTCGATGGCGATCTCGCCGCCGGAGTTGCCGAAGCCAACGACCACTGCGGACTTTCCCGCGAACGCGCTGCCGTTCCGGTACTGCGAACTGTGAATGACCTCTCCGGCGAAGTCGTCCTGTCCGGGATAGGTGGGCAGGTTCGGCTCGCGGATGTTGCCTGCTGCGACGACGAGGTATGACGACTCGTAGGTGCTGTCCTTCGTCGTCACCCTCCACCGACCCGCCGCACGCTTCGCCGAGACGACCTCCTGGCCGAACCGGATGTCCAAGGCAGTGCGCGTGGCGTAGTTCTCCAGGTAGTCGACGACCTGCTGCCGCGAGGCATACCGGGGTGTCGTCGGTGGGAACGGGATGAACGGCAGGGCCGAGTGCTGGCGAGCGGTGTGCAGGTGGAGACGGTCGTAGTGGCGACGCCACGACGACCCGACGTTCTCGCCGCGCTCGAGCAGAATGCTTCGGACTCCGGAGCGCTTGAGACACGCGCCGACGGCAAGGCCCGCGGGTCCCGCGCCGATGATGATGACGGGAACGTCGGTGACTGAGGGCTCGGTCACAGCGTCCCCGGTGCGTTCGATGGCGTGTCCATGGCGAGGGAGATTATGTCGCTCACGAGCCCGTATCCGCCCCACAACGCCAAGACCGCGTAGACCCCGATTCCGATGGTCATGGCCGAACGTCCGAGGACCCGTCCTGACGGCAGCGCGCCACCGGTCGGGCTGTACCTCTCGATGAGTGCTGCTGCCATGGCTCCGTACGCGGCGGGAACGCAGACGAAGAGCGTCACCGCGAGCCCCGCGGGCTCGAGGATGGTGTAGTCGAACGAGGGGTCATCGTGCACGAGGATTGACCCGCCGACGAGGCCGGTTAGCACCGCGAATCCGAGGATGCGCGCCGCGAGCGTCAGCGGCAGGACCAACCGGACCAGTGGGTAGCCCAGAGCGGCGAACCCTCCCACGAACGCGCACAGCACCACGATGAAGGCCGTCCCGGCCACCGTGATCTCCCCGACCCGAGCGAGATCGTCGGTCAGGCGGCCCTGCGCGATCGGGGGAGACGTCACGGCCAGCAGGCGCATTGCCAGGCGGCCGAGCAGCCCGGTGAGGCCTCCCGCAACCGCGCCAAGCAGCGCGATGATCGCGAGTTGGCGAGCGAGCTTCCAGCCCATGGTGGAGCCTTTCATGGCAGGCTTGCCGCATGTTGGATCACGTGGGCATTCAGTGCGAGGACATGGAGGCAAGTGTCGCGTTCTACGACGCGGTGCTGGCAACCCTGGGCAACACCCGGATCATGGATTTCGGCGAGGCCGTCGGCTACGGCAAGGATTTCCCCGACTTCTGGATCGGACTGCAGACCACGGGCGACGGCTTCCGCGAATCGCATATCGCCTTCCGGGCGCCGAGCCGTGAGGCGGTCGTGGCCTTCCGTGATGCAGCCGTCGCGCTGGGCGCCGAGGTCCTCCACGAGCCGAAGGAGTGGCCCGAGTATCACGCGGGCTACTACGGGGCGTTCGTCCGCGATCCCGACGGCAACAACGTTGAGGCCGTCCACCACACCTTCGCCGCGGAGTAGCCCCGCTGGTAACCCGTCGACCTTGAGGTTGGCGTGGGTTTCGGCACGCCGAATCCACGCCAACCTCAAGATCGACGAGGGCGGTTGGGGGCTATTCGGTGCTGATGGCGCGCAGGACGTTCAGCCGGCCGGCACGGAAGGCCGGCCACAGCGCCGCGAGGATGCCGACGATCCCGGCGATGGCGAGGAAGATCACGAGGCTCGCCCACGGGATCGCGAGCACGTCGATGCCCTGCTCGACGAGGGTCCGTTGAAGCGCCACCGCGAACCAGATGCCGAGCACGAGCCCGACGATCGCTCCATAGACCGCGATGATGAGCGCCTCGAGGACGACCATCGAGCGGATCTGCCGGCGCAGGGCGCCGATCGCGCGCAGCATGCCGATCTCGCGCGTGCGCTCGATCACCGACAGGACAAGAGTGTTGACGATGCCGAGTACAGCGATGAAGATCGCCAGGCTCAGCAGCATGATCATGATGAGCAGCACCTGGTTGACGCTCGCGCTGATCTGCTCCTTGAACTGCGCCTGGCTCTGCACCTCGACCGTCGGGTAGGCGGCCAGCGCATCGCTTAGTGCGGTCTCCAGCTGGGACAGATCGGCGTCCGGGGCGGCCTTGATGTAGACGGTGGCGTCGCCGATGTCCATGCCGGAGGCTCGCAGCGCCTCGCTGCTGACGACGTACCCGCTGAACACGCCGGCCGCCTCGTAGACCCCGGTGATCGTGTACTCAGTTCCCGCGGGGTCTGTCGGAAGCCGGACCGTCACCGTGTCGCCGAGCACGATCCCGGCGTCGGTCGCGGTCTGGTCGGCGATCACCATCGAGTTGCCCGACAGCGACTCGAGCGAACCCGAGGTGAACGTGAGCGAGAGCATGCTGCCGAGAGTCGACTGATCCACGCCGACGATCGCGGTGCCCTCGCCGTTGACTTCGCCGGGCACGAGCTTGACCGCGGACACCGTGGCTACGCCGGGCACCTCGGCGACGGTCGTGGCGATCTGCTCGGGGAACGGTCGCTGGGTCTGGGTCGACACCAGGAAGTCGGCGCCGAGCACGCGATCGATCACGCTGGTGATCGAGGCGTTGGCCGACGACGCGAAGATCGTGAGCGCGCTGACGAGCGCGAGGCCGATCATGAGCGCCGACGCTGTCGCCGCGGTGCGCCGCGGCTGCCGCTCGGCGTTGTCGACCGCGAGTCGTCCGACGGTGCCGAACAGGCGTGGGAAGGCGAACCCGAGAGTGCGCACCATGGGTCCGGAAATGGCCGGGCTCACGACGATCGCGCCGATCAGTGCGGCAACTACGCCGAGGCCCACGAGCTGAGAGCCTGACCCGCCCCCCGCTGCTGCGCCAGCCGTCATCGAGGCGAGCCCGGCCAGCAGCAGGATGCCGCCCGCGATGGCCCGTACGCGCAGCGATCGTGCGGGCAGTGACACGTCCTCGCGCAGGGCGGCCATGGGTGGAATCCGTGACGCGCGAAGAGCCGGGGCGAGCGCCGCGATCACCGTGACGAGAACGCCGATGACAATTCCCACGATGATCGTTCGCGCCGACACGAGCAGTCCGTTCGTGGGGATGTCGGCACCTATCGCGCGGAACAGTCCTTCCAGCCCGTAGGCAACGGCCACACCGAGGCCGAGTCCGAGCACGGAACCGATCAGGCCGACGAGGAATGACTCAGCGACCAGGGATCGCAGGATCTGCCCGCGCGTCGCGCCCACCGCCCGGAGCAGGGCGAGTTCCCGGCTGCGCTGGGCGACCAGCATCGAGAAGGTGTTGAGGATGATGAAGGTGCCGACGAACAGGGCTATGCCCGCGAACACGAGCAGGAAGATGTTGATGAACGCGAGGCCGTCGGTGATGTCCTGGGTCGCCTTGTCGGCGGCCTCCTGACCGGTACGCACCGTCGCGTCTGCGCCGACCGCGTCGCGAACGGATGCCGCGAGGGTGTCCTGCGAGACGCCCTCGGCCGCGACCGCGTCGATCTCGGTGAATGCAGACTGGCCGCCGAGGAGGATCTGCTGGGCGTACTCGGTGTCGAAGGCGGCGATCGTCGCGCCGGCGAGGTTGCCGGACGTCCCGTAGCGGAAGATGCCGACGAGCGTTGCCTGCGTTGAGCCCTCGGGGTTGATCAGCGCGATGGTGTCGCCGACCTGGTACCCGGTCTTCGTCGCCGAGACGGAGTCGATGGCCACCTCGCCGTCGGCGGTCGGTCCACGGCCGGACTCGAGCCGGAACGGTGTGAGCTCCTCGTCGTCCTCCCAGTTGCTGCCGAACTGCGGAGCCCCGGGAGTGCCGACCTGCTCGCCGGCGGGATCAACGATCGTGACCCCGTCGACGAGGATCTGCCCGCCCGCCTTGGCCACGCCAGACACCGATCGCACCGTGTCGAGCATCGATGCGGGCAGTGTCGCGACGGTGCCCGCGAACCCCTCGGACTCGACCGTCTCGGTCGGCACGACGACGACGTCTGTCGTCGTGTTGGCGAACAGGTCGGTGAATGTGCGGTTGAGGGTGTCGGTGAAGATCAGCGTCCCGACGACGAACCCCACGCCCAGGACGATCGCGATGCCCGAGAGGACCAGGCGAAGCTTGTGGTGGTGCAGGCTGCGCCAGGCGGTGCGCAGCATGCGGCTACGACCTCCGACCCTTGCCGTCGAAGCCCTTCATCCTGTCGAGGACGGCGTCGGCGGTCGGGTTGTCCATCGTGTCGACGATGCGGCCGTCGGCGAGGAAGAGCACGTGATCGGCATACGAGGCCGCCGTCGGATCGTGCGTGACCATGACGATGGTCTGGCCGAACTCGTCGACGCTGCGGCGCAGGAACGAGAGCACCTCTGCGCCGGCGCGGGAGTCGAGATTGCCCGTGGGCTCGTCGGCGAAGATGATCTGCGGCCGGCTTGCGAGTGCACGTGCCGCTGCAACGCGCTGCTGCTGGCCTCCGGAGAGCTGGTTTGGCCGGTTCTTGAGGCGATCGCGAAGCCCGATCGTGTCGATCACGTTGTCGACCCAGTCCTTGTCGATCTTCTTGCCGGCGATGTCCATCGGCAGTGTGATGTTCTCCAAGGCGGTCAGCGTCGGGACGAGATTGAAGGCCTGGAACACGAAGCCGACAGCATCACGGCGCAGACGCGTGAGCTCGTTGTCCTTCAACGTCGTCAGGTCGACGTCACCGATGAACACCTTGCCTGACGTCGCAGAGTCCAGGCCGGCACTGACATGCATCAGCGTCGACTTTCCCGATCCGGACGGGCCCATGATCGCGGTGAACCGGCCGCGCTGGAACTCCACTGTGACGTCGTCGAGGGCGACGACCTGGGTGTCGCCGAAGCCGTACGTCTTGGTCAGCCCCACCGCTCGCGCGGCGGGGCCGTCAGTCACCACGGTGTTGGTCACCACGACCCGCCGCCGCCACCGCCGCCGCCGCCGCCGGAGAAGCCACCTCCGCCTGAACCGCTGCTGGGCGCCGTCATAGCGCTGGAGATCGACGACGTGCCGCTGTCGACTAGGCCGGCCATGGAACCGAGCCCGACGTAGTAGAAGCCGTAGCCGGCCAACTGCTCCGGGGTGAGGTCGGGGAATGCCCCGATCCAGGAGTTCTCCAACTCGAAGACGATGGCGTAGGGCAGCATCGTCGCGAACACGGCCTCCGGAGGCAGTCCGAGCTTCTGCGCGAACTCACGCCGTGACGCCGAAGCATCGGTGCCGAGCACCTTCTCGAAGCCTCGAACCTTCGCCTGGAACTGAGCGGACTGCTCGGTCTCCTTGCGCGGAGTGATGATGCGCGCCGCGACGAAGCCGACGGCCGCGCCGATCCCGATCGTCACGGCGCCAGCGGTGAGCGCGGCCAGGCCGAAGACGGCGAACAGGATCGTCAGGCCGATGCAGGCGACGCAGACGAGCGCCAGCCACCACCAGCGCTGGTCGGGTGCGTCGCCGTGCTCATTGCGCCGGCCGCTCGCCTCCGCCTCGGCGTTGAGGGCGGAGCCGGTCGATGCCCACAACGTGGCCATCTCCTTGTCGTACCCGCTCATGGTCGCGGTGGCCTGGCCCTTGAGGATCGAGCCGACGAGGCTCTCCTCCCACGGCCGCATCGGGGCGGTGCCAGTTCCCACCCACGTGACCTGGAGATCGCTGCCTTCGGTGGACAGGTTGATCCACCGACGGGCGGCTAGGTCAACAAGCGTGGCGACGAGCGTTCGGGAGTCCAGCGACGTGTCGCGGCCTTTCCAGCCCGCCACCAACTCGGCGGGGGTGAGGTCATCGGGCGGGGAGTACTGCGGCGGAGCGCCTGTGAGGACCACTCCGGCATCCTCGCGGCGCTTCGACAGCGCGTAGATGATCGGCCCGACGATCAGCAGAATGGCGGGAACCAGGCCGCCCGCGATGCCCCACAGGGGGCTGAGCGGTCCGGCTTTGATGTTCTCCGTGGGAACTCGGGAGAACGCCGACGCGGGGAACACTGTTACCCCCGTGAGTCCCTCATACGGCGCAAGAGCCACCGGCCCGTAGGCGACGGTGTCTGCCGCGGCGGCCACGGGGCACGCTGAATTCGCGCCCTGCCCGCCGGTGAAGCAGAGCGCGCTGAGGATCTCCCCGGGTCCTGTCACCGTCCCGGCCGCCTGGTCCATATAGACCTCCCAGCCGGTGCCGACCAGATCCCAGTACATCTCGACGTCGCCCGCGGAGACGCTCGCTGGCATCTGCGCGCTCTTCATGTCCTCGGGGGTGATTACCCGAAGGCCGTCGTTAACCGTGTAGTCGACGACGTAGGTGTGCTCGCCGGTGATGGTGAAGTCGGGATCGCCGATCTTGACGTTGAGGAAAGGTCCGTCGTCGGACTCGTCGAACGGAACGGATTCCCCGTCAATAGTGACGCTGTTGATCGTCACGTCGTACACGCGTCGGTCGCCACCGGGCATCTCGTCGTACTTCGGGATCAGGCGGAAGATTCCGTGCCGATCGCTACCGCCGAAGTCGTAGGTAATCGTCTCGACGATGTCCATCGACGTATCCGCGTTGACGGTTACTTCGGTCTGAAAGCTGTCGATCTGCTCGGCTGTCGCCGCACCGGCGAATCCGACCGCGGCGACGGTGGCAAGAGCCACCGTGCCCAGGACCACTGCGATGCGCTGGCGCATCGATGTCATATGCGAAGGCCCGTCAGCCGAAGTTGACGGTCGGAGCAGAGCGACGGCCCGCGTCGGGCTCGGCGTACATCTCGCGCTCCTTGACCTTCGCCATCCCGACGAACCACATTGCCGGGATGGTGATGATCGTGGTGTTCAAGGTGACGACCGAGTCGTTGTAGTACTGGCGAGCGAACTGCAGCTCGCCTTCGATTGAGGTGAGCTGAGCCTGAAGGTCGCGGAAGTTCTGCGTCGCGGTCAGCTGCGGGTACGCCTCCGCGACCGCGAACAGGCGCCCGAGGGCCTGGGTCAGCATGTTGTCGGCAGCGGCGGTCTCGGCGACGGTGTTCGCTCCCGCCATCGAGGCGCGAGCCTTGGTGACGTCCTCCATGGTGCCGCGCTCGAAGTCTGCGGCGCCCCTGACGGTCTCGACGAGGTTCGGGACGAGGTCGGCTCGCTTGGCCAGCAGAGTGTCGATTCCGGCCCAGGCACCCTGCGCAGCCACGTCGAGCCGACGCAACTTGTTGAACTGGGAGACGACGAACAGGGCAAGGATGATGAGAAGCACTACGATGACGACGAGAATGATGATGCCGGCCATGGGTTCCTCCGCTGAGAGCCTGACCGCGCCACCGACGCGGCCTGTCATCTCAGTATTGCCGGTCGGCGCCCTTCTCGGCTACTTCGGCACGACGGCGCGGAGCTATTGGGCCTGACGCCGCCTGTACATGTCCTTGTCCGCACGCCCGATGATGCTGTCGACGGTCTCGGCGGCTGGCGGACCGGAAGCAAAGCCCACGCTCAGCTCTCCGTCCCATTTCGCCCGGTCCTCGGCGGTCCACTCTGTCTGCGCCTGGAGGCGCTCGTTGAAGGCGTGCGCGTCCGGCATCTGGCCCATGCCGATGACGACGATCTCGTCACCGCCCCAGCGCGCGACGAGGTCGCCGGCGCGGACCGACTTGACGACCGCGCGTGCAGCTGACCGGATCGCCTTGTCGCCGAACTCGTGCCCGTGGTCGTCGTTGGCCCGCTTGAGGCCCTGAATGTCCACGAACACCACGAACAGCGACTGATCAAGACGGATCGCGGTCGACCACAGTCCGTCGATCCGCTTCATCAGGCCGTGGCGGTTGAGCAGGCCGGTGAGCTGGTCTGAGTCGGCGAGGTGCTGAGTCTCCGCGGTGGCGTCCGCGAGTTCGAACACCGTGCGCAGGCGGACGTTGAGCAGCACCGCGCCCACCGCGACCGCTCCGAGGGTCAGCATGAGCCAGTTGATCGTGGGACCGACGGGCCACACGCGCAGCGTCACGAGTCCGATCCCTGTGACGGCGATCGCGAACACGATGTACGGACGCCACGCGAGGATCGCGCCACCGCAGATGCACAGGAGGAGGAAGTAGATGGCATACGAGTAGGGCTCGGTGACGAGCGCAACGTTCACGGCGAGTCCGACGCCCATGAGCGTGCCGACGAGAGCGAAGACCCACGGTCGAGCACGCTGCGGGACGGTGTTCGTGTTCAGGACCCGGCCACCGGTGAACAGCACGACCGCCATGCACAGGTAGGTGAGGTAGACGCCGGGGGTGTGCTTCGATGCGTCGAGCAGTTGCGTGGCGATGATCGTCAGCACCGTGAAGAAGACGAGCACGGCGCCGCCGAGGGTGCAGGTCCGCGGGTACTCGCTCGCCGCCACGGCGATGCGAACGTTGTCGCGGTGAACAGCGCGGTCCGCCTCGAACTCGAGGACGGGGACGTGAATGGGCGCAGGCGAGGTCGCCCTCGTGCCCCTCATATCAACCCCCGCCAGCACTAGCCGTCCCAAGCCGTGGCTGAAGGTAGCGCGATCGCGGGCGTGCGGCGAATTATCCTTGGCTACCGGGAGATTTCCGGCGACGGTACATGTCATCGTCGGCGCGGGCGATGATGTCGTCGATGGACTCCAGGGACAGCAGGCCCTCCGCGAATCCGACACTCAGGTCGCCGGACCACTTCGCTTTGTCGTCGCCGGTCCACTCGTTCTGCGACTGCAGGCGGTCGTTGAACGCCTCGGCCTCGGGGATGCGCCCGACGCCGACGACGATCAGCTCGTCCCCGCCCCATCGGGCGACCAGGTCGTCAGCGCGAACCGACTTGGTAACCGCGCGTGAGGCGGCCTGGATCACCTTGTCCCCGAACTCGTGTCCGATTCTGTCGTTCGCCCGCTTGAGTCCTTGGATGTCGACGAAGACGACGAAGATCGGCTGACCTAGCCGATCCGCGCTGGCGGCCAGGGCTGGGACTCGCTCCATGAAGCCGTGGCGATTCAGGAGCGAGGTCAGCTGGTCGGTTGTCGCGAGCTGGCGCGCGAACGCGTTGGTGTCGGCCAGCGCCCTGATGCCCCGAAGGCGAGCGGCGAGAAGAACGCAACCGACGCACGCTGAAAGCAATGCAACGGTCGTCCAGTCGACCCAGCGGCCCTCGCTCCACGAGATCGTGACAGCTGCGACGGTGACGAGGACCGCGACGGCGGCCGTCAGATACGGGCGCCACGCCAGCGTGCACGGACCGAGCGCGCACAGAACGACTACTGCGTAGGTCAGTAGGACGGGTGTCTGCTGGATGGTGACGTTGTAGAGCAGGGACAGAACGAAGAGCGCGCCGACTCCGGCGAACAGCCACGGCTGCCGAGGGGACTCCACCCCGCCCCAGCTCAGTAGGACGCCAGCTCCGACGAGCATTGCTGCGGCGATGGCGTCGACGACGTGAGTCTGCGGTACGCGTTCGGACTCGGTGAACCACGTGAGGATGCTGAATGCAGCCACGAGGCCGCCCGACCAGAACAGGATCCGGGGATAGTCGCGAGTCGCAACCGCGAGCCTCAGGGCGTCTCTGTCCGCGGCCGGCGCGGCCGGGATCGCCGACGCGTCCGCTTTGGCGGAGCCCAGCAGGTGCTTGCTCACGATAGGAGACTACGCGCAACGTCGTGGCCTCGGATGGCGATGGCTTCGGGCACGATATGGCCTGAGACGGAGGGTCGATGTTCCAGGAACTCAACGGTGCACTGCTGCAGACTGTGGCGTTCGGCTCCGGCGCGCGGACACTTGTTGCCCACGGCGGCTGGACGGGCGGCTGGGAACTCTGGCAGCAGCCCTTCGAACTGCTCAGCTCGACGTGGCGGTGCGTGGGGTTCGACCATCGCGGCGCGGGCGAGTCGCCGGTCTCCCCTGACGACATCACGATGGAGTCGATGCTCGACGACCTCTGGGCTGTTCTCGACTCCTATGAGATCGATCGCTGCATCCTCGCGGCAGAGTCGATGGGCTCGCTGGTGGCGATGGCTGCCGCCATCGAACGCCCTGATCGGTTCGACGGCCTGGTCCTTGTGGCTGCACCGAGCCAGATCACTGCGCAATCAGCGGGTGCACTCGTTGCCGGATCCCGCGCCGACTACCCGGCAACGGTGGCGGCGTTCGTCTCGGCCTGCCTGCCCGAGCCCGACACTGATCACCTTGCTCGCCTGGGCCGACACATCATGCTGAAGGCCGAGCCGGAGTCCGCCGCTCGCCTGTTCGAGGCGTTCTACGACGTCCAGCTCGATCCGGCCCGCATCACGGTCCCCGCGATCCTGATTCACGGCACGAAGGATCGGGTGGTTCCCGCATCGCAGGCGCAGGAACTCGCGGCCGCCATCCCGGATGCGACGCTCCACCTGCTCGACGGCATCGGCCACACACCGACGCTCACTGCCGCTCCGGCCGTCGCACGGATCATCGAGGAGCGATTCGGTGTCTGACGATCCGTGGACGACCCGCTTCTACCCTCGCTCGGGTGATGGCACGGGCTTCGATCGAGTGGTCTTCTTCAGCGATGCCGTCTTCGCCATCGCCTTGACGTTGATGGCTGTCGAGATCGGTGTTCCGGTGATCTCCGACACGTCGTCTCCGGGGGACCTGGCCGAGGCGATTCGCGACAAGGTTCCGAACCTGCTGGCATCCGCGGTGGCGTTCTTGTGGGTCGCGTTCTACTGGCGGGCAAATCACCGCTTCACGACGACGCTGCGCGGCATGACGAGTACCTACCTCGCGTGCGTGCTTGTCTACCTCGGCTTTGTTGCTCTCCTCCCGTTTCCGGCCGGCCTGCTGGGGGAGTACTGGCAGAACCCCGCCGCGGTCGCCTTCTTTGCCGTGTTCGCGGCATGCATGAGCACGATGGAAGTCGTGCTTTTCGTCGTCGCGGATCGACAGGGAATGTTCATCCGACCCATCACGCCCGCGTTCAGGCGACAGGCCATCGTTGGCTCGCTGACGCCCATTCCCGCGTTCTTGCTATCTATCCCCGTCGCCTTCATCTCGACTGGCGCGGCCATCGTGACGTGGGCGGTTCTCGCAGTCGCGCTGGGATGGGCGGTCAACCGCTGGCTTCCGGCGTCCCAGCCCTGACGGGAATCTGCGGTAGACTGAGGCAACATTCGGGTTATAGCCGCCCAAGCGGCGCGTGCTCCTCGTCATACAGGTTCGCGAAAACCTGTTAGAGGAGTCTCATCATTTCTGTTTCATCAGCAACCTTGATCCCGCCTGCCGTGGAGCCGACCATCGGCTTCGCTGAGCTGGGAGTACCCGAGACGCTCGTGCGTCTCCTGACCGCGCAGGGCGTCACCGACCCCTTCCCCATCCAGTCCGCGACCCTTCCCGACTCACTCGCCGGGCGCGACGTGCTCGGCCAGGGCCGTACCGGTTCTGGCAAGACACTCGCCTTCGCGCTTCCTCTCGTGGCTCGCCTCGCGGCAGCACCGACTAAGCCGGTGCGCGGTCGTCCGCGCGCCCTGATCCTCGTCCCGACTCGCGAGCTCGCGACTCAGGTCGCTGCGGTCATCGAGCCGCTCGCCGCCGCATTTCGCATGTCCACCGTCACGGTCTTCGGCGGAGTCGGACACGGTCCGCAGCGCAAGGCGTTCGCGTCGGGCGTCGAGATCGTGGTCGCCTGCCCGGGCCGACTTCTTGACCACATGCAGGCCGGTGACGTGAACCTCGATCGCGTCGAGATCACCGTTCTCGACGAGGCCGATCACATGGCCGACCAGGGCTTCCTGCCCACCGTCCGCAAGATCATGGACAAGACGCCCACGCAAGGGCAGCGCATGCTGTTCTCGGCAACACTCGCCGGCGGTGTCGACACTCTCGTCTCCCGCTACCTGCACAATCCCGTCTCGCACTCTGCAGGGATCGAGGCCCCGGTGCTCCTCGAGCACCGCGTCCTGGTCGTCAACGAGGTCGACCGCGTCACCGAGATCGCCCGCATGGCTGCCTCCGGACGCGTTGTCGTCTTCACCCGCACGAAGCACCGCGCCAAGCAGCTCGCGAAGAAGCTCGAGGCATCAGGAGTCGGCGCAGTCGACATGCACGGCAACCTGTCGCAGAACGCCCGCGAGCGAAACCTGGCCGCGTTCTCCAACGGAACCGCGAGCGCGCTGGTCGCGACCGATATTGCTGCTCGCGGCATTCACGTCGATGACGTCGCCCTCGTCGTGCACGCGGACCCGCCCATCGAGCACAAGGCCTACACCCACCGATCCGGACGCACGGCCCGCGCGGGTGCGGCTGGCCAGGTCGTGACGATCGCGACAATGGACCAGGTCGCCGAGGTGAAGATGCTGCTGCGCAAGGCCGGAGTGACGGCCACGTGGGAGGGGATTCCCGTCACGGCGAGCGCGATGGCATCCGCCGTTCCTGCTGCGCCGGTGGCGCGCAGTTCGTCGCGTGGATCGCGATCGAGCGGCCGCCCGTCCGGCAGCGCCTCGTCAAGCGGTCGTTCGACGAGCAGCCGCCCGTCGTCGGGTCGTCCGGCCAGCTCATCGGGTTCCAGTTCGCAGGCACCGGTCTCCGCCGGCCGCCACCCCGGACGCCGCAGCCGCTAGCTCCTCGCGTGGTCGATCCGGGACTTGAGTGCTTCCGGGTCGTCCACCGACACGATCACCCGCGCGTACTTCTCGTCGCGAAGGGTTATCACGACTCCGCGCAGGGTGACGTGAACGGCGACGTAGTCCTTGACTCCGTCGTGCCGCCACGTGCCCATGCGCAGGTCGGGCATGCCAATTCCGGTTCGCCAGCCCTTGATCGCGTTGATCGGCTTGTCGGTCACGTCGACGTTCTCGATGTGATCCAGCGGGACGTTCAGTGCACCAAGCAGCGACAGGCGTTGCAGTCCCGTCGGTGCATCGATGTGCAGCATGCCGCGGATGATCTCCACGACGACCGGCGCGTCAGACACTCTCGTCGCCGTCGAGCAGGTTCTGGGCGAGGACGCTGAACCGGTATGTCCCGTCCTCGCTGACGCCGTCACGCGTGAGGATCCAGTACAGGTCGAATCGATGGTCTGGCCATTCGGCCGGGACGTCGTCGGGATTGGCCAGGGGGAACTCGTGGGTCAGCGAGACGATCTGCCCGTGATGCCAGACGACGAGTACGTCGTCTGGACTGTCGAGAATGAGTCGGGCGAGTTGAGTCTCGTGACCGTGTGCGACGGAGTCGTCGACGTCGAGGCCAAGGCGCCGGGCAGTGGGCGTCGCCGTGTCGAGTTCGCGAGTGCTGCGCGCGGAGTGGGTCGGCTTGGTCGCATAGACCTTCTGCGGAGTCACCAGTGCCGGGTGCTGGGCGTGAGGAGCGTGCGCGAACATTGCCGCCAATGCGCCGGCCCTGGTCCAGCCGCGCACCGACAGCGAGTGCCCGTCGTGCTCGCCGTGGCTGTTGACGCCGTGCGGTGCGCCGCTCTCGTGCGGCTTCTCGCCGTGGCGGATGAGGATGATGGTCTGCGGGGACGCCACTACCAGCCCTTTTCCTTCTCTTCCTCCTCGACGGAGGTATTGAAGAACTTCAAGCCGAGCGCGATGGCGCCGACGATGAAGACAGCTGCAACGGCGATTCCGATGACGAAGTTCATGCGGTCACACTATCCGCGCGTTTACGTCAGGCGCTCGCGCGCCCGCTCCATGAGCACGGCGGTTCCCACGCCGAACTGCGCAAACGCCGGGTTCGTGGTCTCGCCGAGTCGGAACCGGTACCAGATCTGCTGCAGGATGACGGCGAGCCGGAACAGGCCGAACACCTCGTAAAAGCGCCAGTCATCCATCGGCAGTCCGGTGCGCGCGAGATAGCGCTCGACGTACTCCTCGCGCGTCGGCATGCCGGGCAGGTGACTGGGCTGCCTGCTGAGTGCCTGGAATGCGGGATCGTCGTCGGCCGTGATCCAGTACGCGAGCGATGACCCCAGGTCCATGAGCGGATCCCCGACCGTGGCCATCTCCCAGTCGAGCACGCCCGCGACCCGCGGCCGGCCGCTGAGGTCAAGGACGAGGTTGTCGAATCGCCAGTCGCCGTGGATGAGCCTCGCGGCGACGTCGGGTCGCTGGTTGGCATCGAGCCACCGCATCACGTCCTCGCCGGCAGGCACGTCGTCGGTCAGCGCGTCTCGATAACGCCGAGACCATCCAGAAACCTGCCGCGAGACGTAGCCCGGCCCGCGGCCTAGGCTCTCCAAATCGGCCGCTGCCGGATCGATGCTGTGCAGGTCGGCCTGCGCATCGATGATCGTCTCGGCGAGCACTCGCGCCTCGTCGGGCGTGAGCGTCATGCCGTCGGGCAGGTTCCGTCGCAGGATCACTCCTGGAATGCGCTCCATGACGTAGAAGTCCCCGCCGATGACCGAGGCGTCTTCGCAGAAGCCGTGGATCCGGGGGACCAGGGGATACAGCGGTCGCAGTCGAGTCTGGACGGTGACCTCGCGACCCATGTCGTGGGCGGAGGCGGCCTTGTGCCCGGCCGGCGGTCGACGGAGAACGACGTCGCCAGCGGGGTAGTGGACCAGGTACGTGAGGTTCGATGCGCCGCCGGGGAACTGCTCGATCGACGGCGGACCGTCTGCTCCCTCGGCAACCGATGGCGCGTGGGCGAGTACCCAGCGATGGAAGGCCTCGACGTCGAAGGAGTCCTCGTCGCGAACGGGAACGGTGCCTGCGGTCACGTCAGGTGCTTCTTCAGTTCCGCACGCGCAATGTCGCGCAGGTGCACCTCGTCAGGGCCATCCGCCAGTCGCAGCGTGCGCGCGAATGCGTACATCTGCGCCAGCGGGACGTCGTCGCTGACTCCCGCGCCGCCGAAGATCTGTATCGCGCGGTCGAGTACCGACAGCGCGACTCGCGGCGCAGCGACCTTGATCGCGGCGATCTCTACTCGTGCTCCCTTCGCTCCGACTCGGTCGATCATCCATGCGGCCTTCAACGTGAGCAGGCGCGCCTGCTCGATCTCGAGGCGGGACTCGGCGATCTGCTGCTGCACGACACCTTGCTGGGCAAGGGGCTTGCCGAAGGCGACGCGGTTGATCGCACGTGCGGTCATCAGGTCGAGCGCGCGCTCGGCCATGCCGATCGCCCGCATGCAGTGATGGATCCGTCCGGGGCCGAGGCGGGCCTGAGCTAGGGCAAAGCCGCTGCCCTCCTCGCCGAGCAGGTTCGAGACCGGAACGCGAACATCGGTGAACACGATCTCCGCGTGCCCGTGCTGATCGTGATATCCGAAGACGGGCAGCGAGCGGATGATCTCGACGCCCGGCGCATCGGCGGGAACGATCACCATCGACTGCTGGTGGTGCGCGTCGGCAGCGGGATCGGTCTTGCCCATGACGATGAATACCGAGCACCGGGGGTCGCTCGCGCCGGTCGTCCACCACTTGCGGCCGTTGATGACGTAGTCGTCGCCGTCACGAGTGATCGACGTCGTGATGTTGGTCGCGTCGCTGCTGGCCACGTCGGGCTCGGTCATCGCGAAGCCGGACCGGATGCGTCCCTCGAGCAGCGGTGCAAGCCATTCCTGCTTCTGCGCATCCGTGCCGAACATGTGCAGCAGTTCCATGTTGCCGGTATCGGGTGCCGAGCAGTTCATCGCCTCCGGAGCGATCTCCACGGACCGCCCCGACAACTCGGCGATCGGTGCGTACTCCAGGACGGTGAGCCCGTGCTCAGGGTCATGGGAGTCGGGCAGGAACAGGTTCCACAGCCCGCGCGCTCTGGCCTCGACCTTGAGGTCCTCGACCACCGCGGGCAGGGTGTGCGTGCTGCCCGCGGCAGTGAGATCGCGTCGTTGCTGCGCGTAGATCGGCTCCGCCGGGTAGACAGCCTCGTCGAGGAAACTCTGCATGCGAGCGAGGTAGTCGCTCGCGCGTGCGCTCGGTTCGAAATCCATGGTCGTCCCTCCTCGGCGGGTTGACATCATTGCACGCCGATGACCGCGGTTTGGCGGATACAGTGACGCCGTGCCTGAAGACGTCGCGACCCCAACCGTCAGCCGCGCGGGACGGGCGGCCTTCGGCGTTACCGCTCTCATCGCGGCCTTCGGGCTCGTGCTCAATATCGTCATCACGGCGCTCGGGACCTATCCGAGCACGCAGACGAACGCGACCATCTACGGGTACGACAACCCCGACGGGCTCGCGGGTGTCGTTGGTCGCACCCTGGACTTCCTCAGCTACTTCACGATCCTCAGCAACATCGTCGTCGTGATCGTGCTCGTCGCCTTGTGGCGCGGCCGGATCGGGCCGACTCCGGTCTGGCGGGCGCTGCGCATGGACTCGCTCCTCATGATCACGGTGACCGGCCTGATCTTCGTCATCGTCCTGCGCCCCGAGGCGCACCTCGAGGGCATGCAGTACATCACCAACACGACCGAGCACTACATCACTCCGGTGCTGACAGTGGTCACGTGGCTGATCTGGGGACCGCGTGGGTGGTTCCGCCTCGACACGGTCTTCGCGGCGCTCGTCGTCCCGCTGCTGTGGGTCGCGTACTCGCTGGCCCGCGGCGCGGTGATCGACGCGTACCCCTACGGATTCCTCGACGTCGCCACTCTGGGATGGGGCAAGGCGCTGGTCAATATCGGCGGCGTGCTCGTGCTCGGCATCGTCCTCGGTTTCATCTTCCTGGGTATCGACAAGCTCCTGTCGCGGCGCAAGTGAGACGCTCGCTCCCGGCTGCTCTCGCGACCTTTACCGGCGCCCTGCTCGTCGCGATCGCGCTGCCGGCAGGCGCATCGGCCGCACCACTTGACCCCGACGCGGACTCCGCGAGGATGCTGCAGAAGTCCGATGTCGTTCCCGTCATGGGACTGGGCAGGCCGCTCACCAAGAACGTCTACACCATCGAGGGCAACGCCCCGCCGCTGTGCAATCAGGCGAACCAGCGTCTCGTGCAGGGACCGTCCGCGGACTCGAACGCGGCGGTGACACTTGACCGTGGGCAAAAGAGCGGCCTGAACCAGTCGGTGTACGAGTACGGCACGCGCGCGGCAGCGGTCCAGGCATTCGAAGCTTTGGAGCGTCGCGCGAAGCAGTGCAAGCAGACCAATGTCCTGCCGGGGTCGGGTCAGAAGGGCACGCAGCTGCTGACCTTCGGACCTGCGGCGGTCCAGTTCAAGGGCGTGCCGGGCGTGTGGACTCGAGAGATCAACTCGCAGTCGCGTGGCAAGGTCGTCTTCGACATGTACTCGCTGAACCTGCTCGTCGGCTCCACGATTCAGCAGTACAGCCTCGCCTTCTTCGATGCTGGTCGGACCGCGGACGTCCAGCGGTCCGCCGTCGACACGCTCGCGCTCGACCTCGCCAAGAGATGGCAGTCCTGACCGTCCGCGGATTTGCTCGGGCCTGCCATCCGCTGCCGGCGGCGGCGGTCACCGTTGTCCTGTCGGCGTTCGCGTGGAGCCTGGGCTGGCGCGGCTGGGAACTGGCGCTCGTCGCGCTGACGATCCTCATCGGCCAGCTGTCGGTCGGCTGGAGCAATGACGCGTTCGACGCCCGCGTCGACGCCGAGGCCCAGCGATCGTCCAAGCCGACGGTCACGGGCCTGGTCACCGCACGCGCCCTGTGGGTCGGGGCGATCATCGCGGTGCTGGTCTCCAGCGCCTTGAGCTGGATTGTCGCGGGCTGGGTGGGCGGGTCCTTCCACGTCTTCGCGCTGGCGATGGCCTGGCTCTACAACACCGCGCTCTCACGAACAGCGTGGTCGTGGTTGCCCTATGCCCTGGCGTTCGGTGCGATGCCCGCGTTCTTGACCTACGGGCTCGACGGCTCGGCACCTCCAGCGTGGACGGTCGCGGTGTTCGCGATCGTCGGGGTGAGCGGGCACCTCGCCAATGCCGTTCCCGATATCGAGTCTGACACCGCCGCGGGGATGGACGGACTGGCTGTGCGCATGGGTAGTCGACGGGCGCTCGTTGTGTGCTGGGTGCTGCTGGGCCTCGGGACGGTGGTGCTCGCCGTCGTCACCGCGCAGCAGCGACCGCTCGTGGCCGTACTGGTCGTCGCCGCATACGTGGGGGCGCTGGCGGTTGGCCTCATGGCGCGGACCGAGTCTGCGACTTTCCGAGCATTGCTCGCTGTGGTCGCAGTAGACGTGGTTGCGATCATTCTCGCCGGATCGCTGGCAGGGTAGGGAAATGGCCGAGGACAATCCGGAACTGATCGTTCGCGACGCGAAGGCGTGGCACAGGTGGCTGAAGGCCAACCATGCGAAGGAGACACATGCGTGGCTCGTGCTCGCGCGCAAGGGTGTCACCGACCCCACGAGTCTCATCCGTGCAGAGGCCCTCGAGTCCGCCCTCATCTTCGGCTGGATCGACGGCCAGGCGCGAAGTCGCGATGAGTACACCTTCCTGCAGCGCTTCACACCGCGCCGCAGTCGCAGCCCGTGGTCGATCGTCAATGTGAACTTCGCGAACCAGTTGATCGCCGACGGGAAGATGCAACCGGCAGGGCTGGCCGAGGTCGAGCGGGCGAAGGCCGACGGCCGATGGGATGCTGCCTACGCAGGCCCCGCGACCATCCAGGTACCCGACGATCTCGCAGCCGCACTAGCGGCAAGCCCGAAGGCGACCGCCATGTTCGCGATCCTCACCAGTCAGAATCGCTTCGCCATCCTGCTGAGAACGACGAGTGCCAAGCGGGCGGACACGCGAGAGCGTCGCATCGTGAAGTTCGTCGAGATGCTCGAGCGCGGGGAGACGATCTATCCGCAGAAGAAGCAGTTAGGGGTTGGCGAGTAGTCCGCCGTCGACGACGAGCGACTGGCCCGTCATGAATGACGACGCGTCGCTGGCGAGGAACAGCGCGGCAGAGGCAATCTCCTGGGAGGTTCCCCAACGCTTCATCGGCACGCGCGAGATCAGCAGTTCCTCGATGTTCTCGTCGGTCCGAGCGAATCCGGTCAGGTCGGTCTCGATCCACCCCGGTACGAGCGCATTCACCCGGACCCCCGACGTCGCGAGTTCGACGGCGACGCTGCGCGTGATGGAGATCAGTGCGGCCTTCGACGCGCCGTAGTGCGCCATATAGGGCGAACTGAGGGCACCGGCGACGGACGCGACGTTGATCACGGACCCGTTTCCGCTCGCGACCATCGACGGAAGCGCGGCCTGGAGCAGTCGCACGATGGAGTTGAGGTTCAACTCCATCGCCTTCTCCCATCCGGAGTAGCGCATCGTCGCCAGTGGCGCCTGGAAGTTGTTGCCTCCCGCGTTGTTGACGAGCACGTCCAGTCCGCCCATCCCCGCGAGTGCCTCCTCGACGATTCGGGTGGCCGCCTCGGGATCGGTCACGTCAGCAACGATCACCGTGCACGATGCACCCGATGCGCGGATTGCGCCCGCGACCTCGGCGAGGTTCTCCGCGGATCGCGCCGTGATGGCGACGTCGGCGCCCTCGGCAGCGAACAACTCGGCAGTCGCGCGGCCGATGCCTCGTGACGCACCGGTGACGAGCGCATGCCGACCGGACAGTGCAGTGCCGCGAGTCATGGAGAACCTTTCGATCGGAGTAGGTCAGGGCGTGAGATCGAGCACGAGCTTGCCGACGTTGTCGCCGGAGAATAGCCGCCGGAAGGTGGCGTGGAAGTCAGTGATCTCACCCTTGGCAATCGTCTCGGGGGCGACGATTCTGCCCTCGGCGACCCAGCGGGCCAGGCGCTGGCGGGCAATCCGGTATTCGGCCGCATGGTCGAAGACAAGGAAGCCGGTCATCGTGGCACGACGTACGAGCAGCGCCATGTAGTTGGACGGCCCCGGGGTTGCCGCCTCTGCGTTGTACTGCGAGATTGCGCCGCACAGCACGATGCGCGCATGCATCGCGAGCATCGAGAGAGCCGAATTGAGAATCGCGCCACCGACGTTGTCGAAGTACACATCAATGCCGTCAGGACACGCGGCGTACATCGAGGCGCGCAGAGATGGTGCCTTGTAGTCGATCGCCGCGTGCATGCCGAGCTGGTCGGTGACGTAGCTGCACTTGTCGGGTCCGCCGGCGACACCGACAACGCGGCAGCCGTTGATGACGGCGAGCTGTCCGACGATCGAGCCGACCGCCCCTGCGGCGGCGGATACGAGGACCGTGTCCCCGGCGCGTGGCTTCGCGTGCTCAAAGAGGCCGAAGTACGCCGTCATTCCCGTCGCACCGAGGACGCCGAGGTACATGGACGGGGTACCCATGGCGGGATCGACGCGAACGAGGTCTCGCCCGTCGGAGACCGCGTATTCCTGCACGCCAAACGTTCCCTTGACGATCGTGCCGACGGAATAGCGCGGGTTCTCCGATGCGACCACCTCGCCGACCGCGTCGGCCCTGACCACCTCGCCGATGCCGATCGGCGGGAGATACGAGGGCCTGTCGTCGAACCAGCCGCGCATGGCCGGATCGACCGAGACCATCATCATGCGCACGACAATCTGCCCGGGTCCGGGCGAGGGCACCTCGTCCGTCGTGATCTCGAAGTCCTCGTCAGAGGTGTCTCCGACGGGCCTGCGGGCAAGGCGAACGGCGCGACTTGTCGTCATGCCCGAAGGCTATTGGCTGTGGAGGGTGAGCGCAGTCAGGTTCGCTGTCGCCGATAGGACTCGAGGTCGAAGTAGTCGCGCCACAGGCAGACCTTGCCGTCGCGAACTTGGAAGACTGCGGCGATCGGGATCTCCACCCACCTACCGTCGACGAGGAAGCGGTCCACCCGCTCATTCATCACGACATCGCCATCGCACACCTGGTTGAGCACGACCCACTCGATTTGCTCAGCCGCCGCGGTGACGCCACCGGACAGGACAGAACGGACGCCCTCGGGTCCGTAGACCTTGCCGATCGGGACATTGTCGTACTCGATGTCATCGGTGACGAGCGCGCATACAGTGTCGAGGTCGCGCCGCTCGCAAGCATGGATCAGTGAGGTGACGACCTCCGACGGAGTCACCGACGGTGCACGCGTACCGGCAAGGTCTCGAGCCCGCGCAGGACGAAACTTGGCCCGTACCGAAGGGCGTCCCGATCGACTACCTCCAGGGCCGTGACGTGCGCTGCCAGCGCCTGCAACGTGGCCGCGGCCTCGATCCGCGCGAGGCCGGCACCGACGCACACGTGGATGCCCTGCCCGAAGGCGATGTGCTCGCGCAGGTTCTTGCGTTCCGGATCGAACTCGTCGGCGTCTTCGAAAATGGCCTCGTCGCGGTTGGCGGAGCCGTATGCGATGAACAACGACGTGTTGGCAGGCAGATGCACTCCGCCGAGCTCCGTGTCGCGTGTCACGCGCCGGAACAGGCCGACAGCGGGCGAGGAGATGCGCAGGCCCTCCTCCACGATGTCGCGTATGCACGTCGGATCTTCGAACATCTGGTTCCACGATCCCGGGCGACCGTCGAGCATGACGATCGTCTCGGCGAGCATTCGCGTGGTCGTCTCGTTGCCGGCGATGATCAGTTCTCGCACCAGGTAGACGAGCTCGGCGTTGGTGAATGGAACCTCGCCGTCCTCGACCTGAACGAGAGTGCTGAGCAGGTCCTCGCGCGGGTTGACGCGACGCTCGTCGAGCGTCGCCGAGAGGACGCGCTGGTAGTCCAGCATGTCCTGTTCGGCCTGAAGCCAGCGCTCCGGCGGCAACTCGGCTCCGAGTGCTGCGGTGGCTGCGTCCGACCATCGAATGACGTCGTCGCGAAGTTCCTCGGGCAGACCGAGGATGCGCAAAATCGCCCACACAGGAAGCGGTCGCGTGACCGCGTCGATGATGTCGACGACCTCACCTTCGTCCAGATCTGCCGACAGATCGGTTGCCACCGACTCGACCAGTGGCTCCATCCAGGCCAGCGATCGCGGGGTGAAGGCGCGGTTGACGAGCTTGCGGTAACGGGTGTGGATCGGGGGATCGCTCAGGTTGAGTGTGGGTTCGTAGGAGAACCCCTGAGCCCGGATCGCCATGACCTCGTCGGCGATTTCCGCTGGCGGCTCGGACCGCCGCCCGACCGGTCGCTCGTTGGAATACAGGACCGGATCGCGCAGTACCTCGCGACACAATTCCATCGTCGAGACGATGCACCAGTCCTCGCCCTCGATCCGGTACACGGGTGCCTCGTGCCGCAAGAGTGCGTACTCCCTGAACGGATTCTGGTGAAACTCGTCGGTGCGCGGATTGACGACAGGCATCGTGTTTGCGGTCATGGGCGCACGTTAGGGCAGAAACTGCAGTCAATCAATAGAAACACCGAACTCGACTCATAATGTTCCTATGGAACTCGGGGGTCAGCGGCCATCAATTGGACGTCGGAGTTTCATTGGCGCGGCCACGACGGCAGCGGCCGTCGTCGTCCTGCCCGCTGTGCCCGCAGCGGCGAGGATGCGTGCGCGCATCGTCCCCGACCCGACTGGCGCTCTGGTCACGCGGTGGGACTCCGACCCGTGGTCTCGTGGCTCGTATTCCGCGCTTCCGACAGGTGTGCCCGCAGCAGTACGCACGACCATTGCCGAGTCGCTGATCGGCGGTCGGGTCGCGATCGCGGGGGAGTACGTCGACTGGGCGCACTCCGCGACAGTGCCCGGGGCCCTGCGGTCCGGCCGCGCGGCTGCGCGTCTGTTGGATGAGGAAGGCCCCGGGGTCTCCGGTCGCAGCGTCATCGTCGTCGGTGCGGGCATGGCCGGACTTGGAGCGGCAACCGAACTCGCACGTCGAGGTGCCGACGTCGTCGTTGTGGAGGCGCGCGGTCGAGTCGGCGGTCGCGTCCGCACCGATCGCAGCTGGGGAGTCCCCGTGGAGCTCGGCGCCTCCTGGCTGCACGGGGTGGCGAACAACCCGATGGTCCCGCTAGTGCGGAGGGCGGGCCTGGGGCGCGTACCGAGCGACTATGACGACGAGACCGTCCGCAGCATCACGACCGGCAGCCTGGACCTGGTGGCGCGAAGCCGGTCGACGACGATGACGTCGTTGGTGCGCACTCTTGGGAACTCGTCGCCGCCGTTGACGATGTCCGTGGCGGAATGGCTGACGGGTCGTGGCTGGGTGTCCGACGGTCCTGACGACTGGGCGGTCAACACCGAGATCGTGCAGGAGTACGGCCTGGATGCGGAGTTGCTGGGTACGCATGCGATCACCGAGGGCGCGTACCAGCGCGGACGCGATGACTTCGTGAGCGGCGGATACGACAAGGTGCCGCGCATGCTCGCGGCGGATCTCGACGTGCGGTTGGGGACTCCGGTCAGCACGGTTTCCGTGACTGGTCCGCGCGTGATCGTCTCCGCGACATCCGGCGAGCAGGCTCGAGCCGATCTCGCGGTAGTCGCGGTCCCGCTGGCACTGATGCAGGCCGGCCTGCCGACGATTGCGCCGATCCCCGAGAGCGTTCGGTCCGCGATCGGCCGACTGACGACGGGCAGTCTTCAGAAGGTGGTGCTGCGTTTCGACAGGGACTGGTGGCGCAAGGACTTCGGAGACGACGTGCGACTGATCGGACTCGTCGGCGGCCGCTGGACCGAGTGGTACGACATCAGCGATGTGTGCGGCGTTCCTTCACTCATGGGGTTCTGCGGCGGAAGTGCAGCAGCGCGCCGGCCGGCATCGGATGCGGCCTGTGTCGCGGAAGCCATGAGCGAACTACGCGGCGCCTATCGGGCGTGATGCGCCGGGCCAACCGCGACGTACGCTTGTCCGGACACTTCGGCCAAGGAGAACGATGAGCATCACCCCCGAGTCACCCGATCCCTTTGACGACCTCGTGCTCGACGAGAGCTTCGCGTCGGGAGGGCCCAAAGAGTCCTCCGCGGAGGAGCGGATCGCGGCAGCGAATCGGATCGCCCGCAACAACGACCGGCTGAAGGCCCAGGGCGAGATCTCCGACGGCAGCGGCAAGCCCCGGTACTCCAAGCTGCGCAGGTCAACGCCGTGGATCGCGATCGCCGTGGTGGCCGCCGTCGCGATTGTCGTGGTGGCGATCATCGTTCGCTGAGCAGAAGCCGCTCGTAACCTACGATGCCGTAAGTTACGGTACAGTAGGTTTCATGGAGGTGCACCGATGGATCAGCAGGTAGAAAGGCCCGCCCGCGCGTTCGCCACGCTGCACGGACGGATGGTCGCGTACCGCGACCTGCCCGGTTCGGGCACCCCGGCGCTGCTCATCCATGGAATCGGCTCCAGCAGCGAGACGTGGGCCGACATCCCCGATCGGCTCTCCGCGAGGGGCGTCCGCGTCGTCGCGGTCGACCTTCCCGGCCATGGCGAGTCATCGCTCGGCCGAGGCGACTACAGCCTCGGCGCGATGGCCAGCACGCTCCGCGACCTCCTGGACGAGCTTGGCATCGAGAAGGTTCATCTGGTCGGCCACTCGCTCGGCGGCGGCATCTCGATGCAGTTCGCGTACCAGTTCCCCGAGCGCGTCGACAGCATGACCCTTGTGTCGAGCGGTGGCCTGGGCGAGGAGACGTTCACCGGACTGCGAGCCGCAACTCTGCCCGGTGCCGAGTTCGCCCTGAAGTGGACGATCAACTCGAAGACGCTGCGGGGTGCGTCGTGGGTAGGAGAGCAGTTGGGGCGCATCGGCGTGCACCCGCACGCACTGAGTCCCCGCGCACTCGAAACGGTCGGCTGGCTCGGCGACGGGGATCGACGCTCGGCATTCCTGGCGACGCTGCGCAGCGTTGTCGGCCCGCGCGGTCAGAACGTCTCGGCGCTGGACAAGCTCCACCTCATGGCCGGCCGACGGGTGCTGATCATCTGGGGCGATCGCGATCCGATGATCCCGATGAAGCATGGCGAGAACGCGCACGCGCTACTACCTGGCAGCAAGTTCGTGGTCTTCCCCGGCGCGGCTCACGAGCCGCACATGCACGATCCCGAACGCTTCACCGACCTCATCTTGGAGCACGTCACACAGTCGGGTTGACGTCGTCGGCGCGATACGCGACCACGCGATCGCGACCAAGGCGCTTGGCGCGGTAGAGCGCGCGGTCGGCGCGACTCATCGTGTCGAATCCCGACTCGCCTGGACGACGCTCCGCGAATCCGATCGACACAGTGTGCCCATCGGGTGTCGACCGCCTCAGATGATCGAGAACGGGCTGCGCGCTGGTCAGTCCGTGCCCGGGCAGGAGCACCACGAACTCCTCGCCGCCGTACCGGGCCAGGAAGCCCGCATCGCCGAGGGTGAATCGCCACGCAGCAGCGCACGCCTTCAATGCCTCGTCACCACGTTGGTGGCCCTGAACATCGTTGAACTCCTTGAAGCTGTCGAGATCCATCATCGCGACGGTGAGGGGTATGCCCGCGTCACGCGCGTAGGCCTCCACGCGTTCGAGTTCGAAGTCGAGGGTGCGCCTGTTCGGCAGGCCCGTGAGTCCGTCAAGTCGCGCCTGCGAGGCAAGACTGGACGCCTGACCCTGCACCAGCATGAGCAGGAGTTGGACACGCCAGAGGACAAGGATCAGCACGACAAGGCAGGCGGCCGCGAGGATGCGCGCGTCGCGGTCCGACGAACCCCAGGTGAGGTACACGAGGATCACGGGGACTGTCAGTGCTCCGACCGCGAATCCGACCATTCGCAGCGGCCTGATGGAGTCAGGTGAGGTGTCTGCGTGGTCGGCGATGGCCGAGGCGCCGGGTGCGTTCGCTGCTGCTGCAGCCATGATGAAGGACACGAGGAATAAGGCATCCAGCCCGGGCGGGGCGACCTCGTCGAGGTCCATCGCTGCGAGGTAGTTGAACACCAGATCGGCGACGAAGGTCACCGCGAATGCTCCGGAGATGAGCGCGACTGCCGCGTTCAGCCGCACCTGACTGGTGAGCAGTCGGATCAGCCCGCTGAGCATCGCGACGTCGAGCAGCGGATAGGCCACCGCGATCACCGCCTCAGTGCCGGTGGTGGTTCGGCTGGCGGATCCCGGCTCGATGATGAACACGGCGACGAGTGATGTCGCCGCGATCGTGAGAATCAGGGTGTCGATCCACGCTTCGAGATCGCGGCCGCGATGGACCTTGCGGATCAGAATCACCAGTGCGACGAACGCGAACACGTAGGCGACGAGGTAGAAGGCATCGGCCGCACTCGGGTACGGCTGAGAGTCGTGCACGTATCTCTCAACGTTGTAGATCACATCACCGATGGCGCTGAGGAGGACGAACGCGAACATCGCCCACCACGCCGATCGCGCGCTCGGCGGCATGCGCAGGATGCCCAGCAGCAGCATCACGAGCGCCGCAGCGGTGACGACGTGGTAGACGATCGGCGCGATCACTTCATCTGCCGGAAGGAGCACGAAGGCGAGGCAGCCCACCGCGCCCGCGGCCAGGATCCACGACGCGCGAGCGTTCAGTCCGGGGATGGACATACTCATGAGCGCGCCGCCTTCGAGCCGTCGGCGACGATGCGGTCGCGGCCGGTCTCCTTGGCCAGATACAGCGCCCGGTCGGCCCGGCTCATCGTTTCGTAGCCGTTCTCGCCTGGGCGTCGCTCCGCGTAGCCGATCGAGACGGTCTGCCCGGCCGGCGTGGCTCGGTGAATCCGCTCGAGAATCGGGCGCGCTGCCGCGAGGCCGATCCCGGGGAACAAGATGGCGAACTCCTCGCCCCCGTACCTGGCGAGCACTCCGGCCGAGCCGAGCTCCGTTGACCAGGAACGCGCGCAGGCAATGAGCGCGACGTCGCCCGCCTGATGCCCGTTCTGATCGTTGTAGATCTTGAAGTGATCGAGGTCCAGCATGGCAATCGTCAGGGGAAGCCGTGACTCACTCGCGGTGTCAGTCGCCCGATCGAGCTGCTGATCGAGTGAGCGCCGGTTCGGCAGGTCGGTGAGGGCGTCGGTCCGTGCGAGAGACGTCAGCCGGACGGACTGCCGCTGAACCACGCTGAGCAGCAGTCGCACCCGCCAGAGCACAAGGACCACCACTCCCACGCACGCGACGGTGAGCAGCCGCAGCTCGGTGTCGCCATCGCCCCACGTCGAGATGACGAGGACGAGCGGAACGGTCAGTGCGCCCGCACCGAGGGCAACTAGGCGCCCGGTGCTTGGCGTGTCGGTCAGCGACGCAGGCGTCGGCCTTGGCGCCATTGATGTGGCACCCGGGGCGTTCGCGGCCGCGACCATGGCAATGAAGGCCGCGAGGTACAGCACGTCGAGCCATGAAGGCGCCGCCTCATCGAAGCCGTTTGCCGAGATGAAGCTGTAGACGAGGTCGGCAACCAAGGTGACGAGAAACGCAATGCACAGCAACGCCATTGCGAGATTGACGCGACCGCGTCCCACGATCAGGCGCGCGAGACCCGCGAGCAGGAAAGTGTCGATCAGGGGATAGCCGACCGACACCGCCGTGGCGACATGATCGGATCCGCTCGCGTCAAGAAGCGGATCGACGACGAGAACGCCGACAACCGACGCTGCGGCGAGCGCGAGGATCGCGCTGTCGATCCACGCCTCGAGATCGCGTCCGGGCTGGATGCGTCGAATGAGGAGAGCAAGAGCGGTGAAGGCCGACGCGTACGCGCCCAGATAGATGACATCCGCCGGTCCGGGAAACGGAAGTTCGTCGAAACCGTATGCCTCGACGTTGTAGACGAGGTCCCCGATTGCGGAGAGGAGGACGTAGCCCCACACGGCCCACCACACGCCGCGGTTCTTTGCGGGCATGCGCAGGATCGTCACCAGCATGACGATCGCCGCGGTGATCGCGATGAGCTGATAGATCGTGGGCGAGGCGGATGACTCGCTGGGTATGAGGGTGTAGGCGATGCACAAAGCCGTGGCAATCGTCACGACTGCAGCCCACCGACGTGCCGCGCGGTCCACGGCATCCCCCTCGTCCGGTACGGCTCGCCGATTGCGACATTAGCGGTGGGAGACAGATGTCACATGCAGGGCGTGTGTGGATCGTCCTCGGCTTGTGGCGCACATCACCCGCCGAATGGGGTGAATCGGACATTCTGGGGCGTTTCGCTAATCGCTCCGCGATCGCCTGATGTCGCCGTATGTCATTGGGGTTCTTAGACTTTTCACTACGACGACCACCCAACTGCAGTCGTCCGGTGGACAACCACCAACGCGATGCCCGAGTCGACGCAGCGACCGGGGGAGTGCGGCCAGCAGGTCCAGACCTTGTCCGGATCGTCGCACGACCGGTGAGCCAGGCGGGACGGAAAGAGGTCCCGCCCTCGGCTTGGACCCGCACCGCGATCACGCGCGTGACCTGGATGGGCTGCGCGCCGGCACAAGAGGCTGGATGTCAAGAAGTACGAATGTTCGCACGGGCAAATGTTTGGCCGCCGCGACCGTGGGAGTTCTCCTCGTCGCGTCGATTGGGTCGGCAAGCGCAGCACCCGCGACACCTGCGTCGGAATCCCCGGGTGTCGCCGGTCATCTCGTCATCTCGGCGCCGGGCTCATCGCGCGATGCGCGAATCGCTTCCTCCTCGGTCCTGCGGCCAAGCCGTGCCGCTGCCGCTCGTGCCGCAAAGGTCGCGCGCCTTGGCAAGTACACGCGGTTTACGCTGCGATCGGTCGCGACCAAGGACATGCGCGGCGTCGAGAGGAGCCTGTACCGCGGCAAGTACTTCAGTCCCGCGGTCGAGGCGAAGCGCCAGTGCATCGCGGACCGCGAGAGCGAGGGCCACTACGACGTCGTGTCACCGAGCGGCCTGTACTTCGGTGCCTACCAAGTCTCCAAGCCGCTGGCGCGCGGAGCGACGTGGATGATGCTCAAGGAGCACAAGCGACTCATGGGCGCCAAGGCCGCGTCGTCGACGCTCGCGCGACTGCGGACCACGCCGATGAACCGCTGGCCGCGCTACTGGCAGGACGCCGCATTCAGCACGATCATGAACTGGGAGCGCACCGGCTCGGGTGCCGCCCACTGGGCCGGTGGGCGTTGGCGTTGCTGATGATCAGCGCGCTGCGGCGAGCCGCTTGCGGCACTCGATCTTGGCGATCTTCAGGAACTTGCCGGCGACCGGCAGCGGCGTGGCTCCGTGCCGCATCGCCACGAGGATTGTTCGCGGATCGAACGGTGGATCCAGCCGCTTGACGACGATGCCCGTGTCCGCCGTATCGACGGCCAGGAGCGGCATCACGGCGGGTCCCATTCCCGCGCGGACCATGGCCTGAATCGCGCCGTTGTCGTTGGACCGGAAGACATAGCGCGGCTTCACGCCGGTTGACCGCAGTCCGTCATCGATGCGCAACTGGCAGTCGCAGTCGTGCTGGCCGACCATGGCAACACCGGCGAGCTCGCCGGTCGGGAAGGTCTTGCCCGGATAGGTATCCGCGAGCGGGCCCACCGCCGGGAGGATCACCACGAACGGGTCTATGCCGAGCTCGGTGATGTCCAGGCGGCTGTCCTCGTAAGGGCCGGTCAGGAACGTCACGTCGAGGTCGCCGTCCATGAGCGCGGCGACAAGGCTCTCGTTGTCGTCGTGCTCGACGAGATGGATGTCGACGTCCGGTGAGGACGCGCGCATCTCACGCACCAGCTCGGGGAGCAATTGCACCGAGACGCTTTGGTAGGTGCCGACGACAAGGCGCCCGGCCGTGCCGGTTGCCATGTCCGACAGATCGCGTTCGGCAGTGCTCAGCCGATCGACTACCGCATCGGCATGGCGCAGCATGAGACGGCCGGCCGGTGTGAGGGTCACCGGCTTGGGACCGCCGGGGCGGTCGAACAGACTGGTGCCAACCGCCTTCTCCAGCCCCGCAATCTGCTGGCTGATCGCGGCCTGGGAGAAGCCGAGGATGTCGGCCGCGCCGACGAAGGATCCCTCCTCCGCGACCGCGCGCAGTGCTCGCAGGTGCCGGAACTCCACGTCATCGAAGGCCATGTCCATCAGTCTAGCCGATCGACACGATCAGATTCCATCGCTTTTCTTTATGCAGGGAGTTCTCTACTCTCATGGAAAGACAAAGGAGCGCACCATGAACACTGACATCACCACCGCTCGCGAGATCGAGTCACTGGGCTTCGCCATCGAGGCCTGCGGCATCCACGCCGACCCGGTCGCGCTGCTGCTGCTCGCCCACACCGCTCGCGACCTCGGCGTCAATGACCTCCTTGTCAACGTCATGGTCGACGAGAACGCCCCATCGAATGCGCGCATCCGCGCCTTCGCCCGAGTCTCGTCCGCCGTTTCGCTCGCTTTCAGCACCCCTGCAGTCGCCGAGCCCGAGCGCGAGTTGCTGCACGCCTGCTGAACGCACGGATCTCCTTGTAGCAAAGGTGAAGGGGCGCGGCCACTGGCCGCGCCCCTTTCGCCGTTCTCGGGCGATGTATCAGCTGGTGCGGGCGCGGCCTGCTAGCGAATGGATCGCGATCCCCACGAGGATGAAGACGATGCCGACTCCGATGGCCATGAACGCGACTCCGAACGCCACGACTGACGTGTAGAGCGAGGCCTGCAGGAAAGAGCCGGTCATGGCCGTCTCCCTGGCCGGATCGTCCTGGTCGAGCTCGGCGTAGGTCTTGCCGTCCGTGGCGGCCAGGACGTGATTTGAGATAGCCAGCGCCTCGCAGTAGGCGGCGATCGGGCCGTTGACGGGTCGGTCGGCCATGCAGTCAGCATCGGACGACACGGTGATGCGCTGATCAGAGAGCGTGCTGCTGACGGTTGCATAGGTCACGGCCCCGGCGAGGACCATGATCGCCCCGATGACCATGACGACGATGCTGATCCATTTCGCTGCGGGAGCGTGACCTGACAATGGTGCGTGGTCTGACATGGTGCCTCCTCGGCGTACGGCGGTCGACATGCTGACAGCCATACTCTGCCAAAACACGAAGGATGGGGCGTGGCCATCGGCCACGCCCCATCCTTCGTGTTAACGCCTAGGCGGTAGGCACCAGCGTCGGCTCTGCTGCAGCCACGACCGGTCGTCCGGAGAGGCTGAGAATCGCGACTCCGACCAGGATGAAGACGATGCCGATTCCCACGGCCAGGGCAGCGACACCGAAGGCCAGCACCGAGGTGAACAGCGAGGCGCGAAGGAAGGAGCCGTTCATCGCCGTGGCGCGAAGCGGATCCTCGCGGTCGAGCTCTGCGTACGTCAGACCACCAGTGGCCTCAAGCGCGTGGTGGGCGATGATGTCGGCCTGGCAATAGGCCGCGTACGGGCCGGTGACGGTGTTGCCTGCCTGGCAGCTGGCATCGTCGGCGACCGTGATGCGCTCAGCGGCGAGCGTGCTGCTGACCTGCGCGTATGTCACGGCACCCGCGAGCACCATGACCGAACCGATGACCATCACCACAATGCTGATCCACTTGGCGGTTCCTGCATGTCCTGACATGTGTCCTCCTCGACGGGTACCAGCAAATTGCTGATGACTCCAATATGGCCGCGCTGGAGGATGGCGGTAAGTGCTAAAGGTCCCGTCTCTATCCGGGCCGAACGTCCTTAGTGGTGTTACCTCGGGTGATCGGCAGCCGGATCGTGAACATCGAACCGAGGCCGGGCCCGTCGCTCTGCGCGATGATCGTTCCCCCGTGGTCGCTGACGATCGCTCGGGCGATCGTCAGGCCCAGACCGCTGCCGCTTCCGTCACCGGACCGTCGCGACGTGTCCACGCGATGGAACCGCGCGAACACCACCTCCAGCTGGTCCGCAGGTATGCCGTCACCGTCGTCCGTCACGCGAATGACCGCTGACCGCGACTCCGCCGCGAGGTGTACAGCCACGTGGCCGCCGTCGTGAGTGTGCCTCAAGGCGTTGTCGAGAAGGTTCGCGAGCACTTGCTTGAGGCGGTCGGCATCAGCGCGGACGAGGACTGGCCGCTCGGTGCCGGTTGCGGTGATGTCTATGCCCTTGACCCGAGCCCGGGGCACGACCGCCTCGACGGCAGAGACGACGACCTCGGCCAGGTCCGTGGCCTCGAGGGTGAGGTTGAGGGCGTGTTCCTCGGCCGCGGCGGTCTCGCGCAGGTCGGCCGTGAGACGACGAAGGCGCGAGACCTGATCACGCATGGTCGACCACGACGCCGCGTCGGGCTCGACGACGCCATCCTCGAGCCCGTCGATATAGGCCTCGAGAGTGGCGAGCGGCGTGCGGATCTCGTGGGCGAGGTCCGACAGCAGCCGGATGCGCGACGCCTCGGTGTCCGACAGCCGTGCCGACATGCGCGTGAAGGCATCAGATAGTCGCTGCAGTTCGATGCTGAACGTCGCGTCAGGGACCTTCACCGAGTAGGTGCCGGCCGCCACCGCATCGACCGCGTCCGCGAGCGCCTCGATCGGCCGGGCCACCCGTCGCGCGAGGATCCACGACACGATCGCGGCCGCGACCAGCGACGCTGCGGCCGCGACGACAAGCGACGCTGCGATCGGCACGGCGAAGGGACCATGGTGGGCGAGCTCCGCCGTGCCGAGCCAGGTGATCGTGACGACCGTCACGACAACGGCAAGGACGACGAAGATGCGTGTGACGAAGCGGGAGGACGGACCCATCAGCCCTGTCCGAGTCCGTAGCCGACACCGCGGACCGTTCTGATGAAGCGCGGCTCGGCCGCGTCGTCGCCGAGCTTGCGCCGAAGGTGACCGATGTGGACGTCGACGACATGCTCGTCGCCGTACCAGTCGGTGCCCCAGACCTCGTCGATCAGGTTGCGGCGGGACAGTGCTGCCCGAGGCTTGTCGACCATCGCGGCGAGGAGATCGAACTCGGTGCGCGTGAGCTCGATCGGCTCGTCATCCACGGACACGAGCCGTGCCTCGAGGTCGATCGCGAGTGCGCCGACGACGACCGCCTCCGCGGCCGGCAGCTGGCTTTGCCGGGGCCGACGGAGCATCGCCCGGATGCGGGCGATGAGCTCGCGCGGGGAGAACGGCTTGACGAGGTAGTCGTCCGCGCCGACCGACAGGCCCACGATCTTGTCGACCTCCTCATCGCGCGCGGTCAGGATGATGACGTAAGCGTCGGTGAACTGCCGGATCTGCCGGCAGACCTCGATTCCGTCGATTCCGGGGAGCATGAGGTCGAGCAGGACCAGTCCGGGGTCGTCCAGGCGGGCCCGTTCGACAGCCGTAGGCCCGTCGAAGGCCTGCACGACCTCGAAGCCCTCGCGCTCGAGATAGCTCGTGATGACGCCGACGAGGGGTCTTTCGTCATCGACCACGAGCACCCGGATTGCATCGGCCATGAGGGCATTCTCCGGTCTCATGGCTTCCTTCATCGAATCTTCATGGTTCGTGGCACGAAGTGACGGGCTGGTGAAGGCATGGTTGATGACATGCGGACGCGACGGGTGGTTCTGGCGACGCTGGTTGCGGGCACCCTGATTGTCGGTCTCGGATCGCAGGCCACCTCGTCGGCAGCCCCTCGCAAGGACCTGAACCAGGTCGCCGCACAGGTTCGCGACCTGCAGATGAAGGCCGAGGCCGCCGCCGAACGCGCGCGCGGCGCCGAGTCCAAGCTCAACGGCATCTCCTCGCAGCTCAACTCGATCCAGAATCGGGCCGACCGCGAGCGAGCCGAACTGCGCATCTCGATGAGCACGATCGACGACATCGCGCGGGCCGCATACGCGAGCGGAGGCGTCGACCCCACCCTTGAGGTCCTCATGGCCGAGGACCCCGCGGAGTTCCTCGCGCAGGCGGCCGTCATGGGCCAGCTCGAGCAGACCCAGGTGGCCCAGCTCCGGCAGGCTCAGACCTCGCGCCTTCGCCTTGCCCAGACCGAGGCGGAGATCAGCGACCGCGAGTCCGACGCCGAGCAGGTCCGAAACGAGATGGCGTCCGCGAACGACGAGGCTGCTGCGCAGCTGTCGGCGGCGCAGGACGTGCTGGCCTCCCTCCAAGAGGAGGAGCGGCAGCGCCTGGCGAAGCTGGCCGAGGAGCGCCGTCAGCAGCAGCTCGCCGAGGCTGCGGCTGCGGCGAAGGCGGCCCAGGAGCAGGCGGCCAACGATGCGTCCAGACCCACCGGAAGCGACTCGAGCAGCGACGGGTCGAGCGGCAACGACCCTGCCGAGTCCGGTGGCGGGTTCTCCGGCGGCTCGCGCGCCCAGGTCGCCATCCAGTACGCGCTCGCGCAGGTGGGCGACCCGTATTCCTTCAGCGCCAACCCGCCCTCGTCGTGGGACTGCTCCAAGCTCACCTCCGCGGCCTGGGCTCAGGCCGGTGTGAGCCTCACCGCGATCAGCTACTCGCAGTGGGACCAGACCCAGCACATCCCGGTCAGCGACATCCAGCCAGGTGACCTGGTCTTCTACTTCGGCAGCGGCGCTCATCACGTGGGCATGTACATCGGCGGCGGGAAGATGGTGCACGCGGCCAATCCCAGTGACGGCGTCGAGATCACCGACTTCCTTGGCCCGTGGTACGGAGACCGGTTCAGCGGCGTCGGCCGCGTCGTGGGCTAACCCCCCTGCAGATTTGAACCGCCTTCCGGGTCAAATCCGGCTTCCGGGCGCTAAAAGCGCCCGCAAACCCCGATTTGACCCGGGGCGGTTCAATTCGGGAGGACGCGGTGGACCTTGTGCTGGGCCGCCTGGGCCACCGGCCGGATCACGATCAGGTCGACGTTGACGTGCGACGGGAGAGTCGCGATCCAGGCCACCGTCTCGGCTACGTCGTCAGCGCTCAGCGGCTCGGCCACGCCCTCGTAGACCTTGGCCGCCTTGTCGGCGTCGCCGCCGAAGCGGTTCCTGGCGAACTCATCGGTGCGCACCATCCCCGGCGCGATCTCGCTCACCCGCACGGGCTGGCCGCTCAGCTCCAGCCGCAATGTCCCGGCGATCGCCGCGACCGCGTGCTTGGCCGCCACGTAGCTGCCGCCGTTCTCGTACGCCACGCGCCCGGCCGTCGACCCCATGAGGACCACGAGTCCGCGTCCGGATTCGATCAGCGCGGGCAGTATGGCGCGCACGGTCCGAACCGTGCCGATCACATTGACGTCCATCGTCTGCGCCCATGAGTCAAGGTCGGCGTCAGCGAGGGTCGTTGCATCGAACGCGCCGCCAGCGTTCGCGACGAGGACCGTGACGTCCTTGTCGGCTACATAGGTCGCCAGCCTGTCGACGCTGGCCTGGTCGGTGACGTCGAGCTCCCACGGTTCGATCAGCGGATCGTCGGCGTACAGGTCGTCCAGCAGTTCGGTGCGTCGCGCGGCGGCGATGACGCGGAAGCCGCGTAGGGCAAGAGCGCGAGCGGTGGCCGCACCGATGCCGCTGCTGGCTCCGGTGATGACGGCGAGTCCGGCATTGGGCCGTGGTTCGGTCATTGCTGGACTCCCTCGATCGCGTAACGCGGGCAGACTACGCGAGCATCGCCAGACCCCATGAGGTCTGGCTCTCCTAGGCTGGGAGCATGAACGGCGGCATGTGGCTATCGGCGGACGACTGCTCGCTTGACGACCTGATTGCCATCACCAACGAGGTGACCTCCGTGTCCGACTACCCGTGGGCGGCGCAGGTCCTCGACGGCGTCCTGCTCTACTCCGCAGCTGCGTTGCGCCCGACCATGGCTGATCCCGAGGGCCGACGAGTTCTGCAGGACGAGCTGGTGCGAGCACTGCGTGAGGGTCCGGGCGTCGTGGTGTTCTCCGGAGCCTTCCCCGATACCGACGTCGTCGACGCTGTCTCGGGGGTGTTCGACGACATCATCGACGAGCAGCGGGCACGGGGTATCGATCTCGGCGATCACGTCAAGCCCGGCGCGAGCGATCGCGTATGGAACGCGCTCGCGAAGCTTGCCGACCGCGCGCCCGACCGGTTCGTTGACTACTACGGCAACGATGTCATCGCGCTCGCGTGCGAGGCGTGGCTGGGACCGGGCTACCAGATGACATCGCAGGTCAACGTCGTCAATCCTGGCGGGCTGGCGCAGGAGATGCATCGCGACTACCACCTGGGACTCCAGTCGGCGCAGAACGCGGCGCGCTATCCCAGCCCGGCTCACCATATGTCGGCGTCGCTCACCTTGCAGGGGGCGGTCGCGCATACGGACATGCCGGTCGAGAGCGGCCCGACCATGTACCTTCCGCACTCGCATAAGTACCTACCCGGCTACGTGGCGTGGCGACTGCCCGAGTTTCGCGAGTACGCGCTGGCACATCATGTTCAGATCCCGCTCTTCAAGGGAGACGCGGTGTTCTTCAATCCCGCGCTGTTCCATGCCGCGGGCACGAACTCGACGCGCACGATGCGCCGCATGGCACATCTGCTGCAGGTCTCGTCGGCATTCGGCCGAGCGATGGAGAGCATCGACCGGGCTGCGCTGGTGCTGTCCATCTACGACGACCTGCTGAAGGCGGATATCGCCGAGGGCCGCGACCCGCGCGCGATACAGAACGTGATCGCGGCAAGTGCGGAGGGCTACGCCTTCCCGACGAACCTGGATAGGGATGTTCTGCTTGACGGCCTGGCGCCGACAACGCAGGCAGAACTGGTGCAGCAGTCCCTGGCCGAGCAGTGGACCTACGACCAGCTGGCGGAAAGGCTGGCCGAGTACCAGGTCAGGCGCGAGCCTTGAGCTCGCGCAGGCAGGCGACGATGAACTCGTGGTCCTTCACCTGCGGCAGTCCGGATGCATACATCGCACCCACCGGTCCGACGCCGGACACGACGATCGGGAAGCCGCCGCCGTGCGGTGCGTACTCGCTCTCGCTGAGACCGGTCGCCTCTGCAAACGTCGTGCCGCGCTCCTCGTACTTCACGCGCATGGCCAGGGTCGAGGTCGAGAAGCGCTCGACGACCCGCGCCTTGCGCATGATCCAGTCGTCCGAATCCGGACGTGAGCCCGGCAGCGCGACTCGGTAGGCGAGACGGCCGAGGTGATGCACCTCGATCACGATCTCCAGGCCGTTCTTCTGCGCAGCATCGGTTGCGAGCAGCCCCAGCGCGACGGCATCGACAAGGGCGAATGCGGCGAGCTCAACTTCGGTCGCCTGCTCGGCCAGGGATTCAGAGGTGTAGCGGCCGGTCGTCGTGTTCTTCTTCATCAGGCCTCCGAGGAAGCGGCGGGGGTGAGAGTGACGACGAGGTCGCCGGGCTCCACCTGTGACTTGTCCTGGACGTGCACGACGTCGACGACACCTGCGATTCCCGCCGTGACGGCGGACTCCATCTTCATCGCCTCGATGATCGCGACGCGGTCTCCCGCGCGTACCTCGTCGCCTTGCTTGACCAGTACGGAGATGACGCCGGGCACCGAGGCGGCCAGGTGCGCCGGGTTGCCGGGCTCGGCCTTCGGGCGAACGATGATCGTTGACGGGGCGTGCTCGTCGATCACCCGAAGCACGACGGGCTGGCCGTTGGCGCGCAGGTGGACGCTGCGGCGGCCGGTCTCGTCGACATCGCCGATGGCGTCCAGCTCGACGAACATCTGCTGCCCGGCGGCGATCTCGATCACCTGCGTGCTGCCTGGCTGCAGGCCGTACAGGTAGGCGTAGGTAGGCAGGACGGAGACGTCGCCGTACTGCTTGCGGGCAACAGCGAAGGCGGCGGCCTCGGCGGGCAGCATCAGGCGGGTGAGTGCTGCGCGACGCTGGTCAGGGTGCGACAGCGCGGCCAGGTCGTCGACATTGAAGGTCGGGTCGGCCAGGGGTGGCTTGCCGGCGAGTACCTGGCTGGTGAACGGCTCGAGGAACCCGCCCTCGGGTACGCCGAGCTGGCCTTGCAGGAAGGCGATCACCGACGCGGGCAGGTCGAACTTCGCGGGGTCATCGAGCAGGTCCTCGGTGGAGACTCCCGCGGCGGTCATCCAGACCGCGAGGTCTCCGACGACCTTGCTGCTCGGGGTGACCTTGACCGGTCGTCCCAGCAGGAGGCTGGCGTCGTGGTAGGCCTCGAGCACGTCGCCGAACCGCTCGCCGATCCCCAGTGCCGTGGCCTGCGCGCGAAGGTTGGACAGCTGGCCGCCGGGTACTTCGTGACGGTAGACGTTCGTCGCGGGGGCGCGCTGGCCCGCCTCGAAGGGCGCGTACAGGTCCCGCACCGCGGACCAGTAGGGCTCCAGGCGCGCGGCATCGGCGAGATCGAGACCGCCGGCGACGCTGGGGTCGCGGTCGGTGTGCAGGGTGGCGGCGAGCATCGCGCCCAGGCTCGGCTGACTGCCACCGGACGCGAGCGGTGCGGATGCGCAGTCGACGCCGTCGACGCCGGCTTCAACGGCGGCCAGGTAGGTGGCCAGCTGACCGCCGGCCGTGTCATGCGTGTGCAGGCGAACCGGCACGTCGAACCTGCTGCGCAGCGCTTCGATCAGCACGGTGGCGGCGGGCGCGCGCAGGAGTCCGGCCATGTCCTTGATGCACAGTCCGTGAACGCCCGCGGCGACGTACTCGTCGGCGACGCGCAGGTAGTAGTCGAGCGTGTACGTCGACTCGGCGGGATCCAGGACGTCGGCGGTGTAGCAGATCGCCCCTTCCGCGTAACCGCCGAACTCGCGCACGGCGTCGATCACCGGACGGGTCTTCTCGACGCTGTTGAGGGCGTCGAATACCCGGAACACGTCCATGCCGGTTTCGCGCGCCTCCGCGACGAACGCGGAGACCACGGAGTCCGGGTAGGGCGCATAGCCGAGCGCATTCCGTCCGCGGATGAGCATCTGCGTCAGCACGTTCGGCGCCGCCTCGCGCAGGGCGGCGAGGCGATCCCACGGGTCGTCGCCGAGGAATCTCAGGCCCGCGTCGAAGGTCGCGCCGCCCCAGCACTCCAGGCTGAACAGCCCGGGCAGCAGCTCGGCCTCCGCCTTCGCGCCGGCCACCAGGTCGCGACTGCGCACCCTGGTGGCGAGCAGCGACTGGTGGGCATCACGCAGCGTCGTGTCGGTGATGACGACGTGCTCGAGCCCGCGCAGCCACGATGACAGGGCATCGGGGCCAGACTCGTCTAGCACCGCCTTTGCGGTGATGGCCGGAATCGATGACGGCGTGCGGTCGGCCGGAAGCAGCCTGGCGGGGTCGCGAACGACCGTCGGCGGTTCGCCGTGGGGACGATTGACGGTGACCTCGGCGAGCCTGGTGAGCAGCCCGGCGGCAGAGCCGAGGGTCGCGCCGGGCTGTGCGGACACGAGGTCGGGATGCTCGTCGAGGAACGCGGTCGTCAGGTCCCCGGACAGGAAGTCCGGGTCGCTCAGGAGCGCACGCAGGAAGCTCAGGTTGGTGGCGACGCCGCGAACCTGGAACTCCGACAGTGCTCGTCGGGCACGGCGGGCGGCGCTGGTGAAGTCGACCCCGCTCGTCGTCAGCTTCACGAGCAGGGAGTCGTAGAACGGGGTGACGTCGGCGCCGGCGTACGTCGCGCCGTCGAGGCGCACTCCCGGGCCGCCGGGACTGCGGTACACCACGATGGTTCCGGTGGCCGGACGGAAGCCGTCCGCGGGGTCCTCGGTGGTGAGCCGGCACTGGATGGCGCTGCGCTGGACGGAGATGTTCTCCTGCGCGATGCCGAGGTCCGCCAGCGACTCGCCACGCGCGATGCGCAGCTGCGACAGCACGAGGTCGACTCCGGTGACCTCCTCGGTGACCGTGTGCTCGACCTGGATGCGCGGGTTCATCTCGATGAATGCGTAGCCGTAACCGGACTGGTGCGCCTCCGCTGTCTCCTGCGGATCGGTCCACACGAGGAACTCGACCGTGCCAGCCGCGCTGTAGTTGACCTCGCGAGCGAAGCGCACAGCATCGGCGCACAGGCGCGAGATGAGCTCGCGCGGCAGCCCGGGAGCGGGCGCGATCTCGACGACCTTCTGATGACGACGCTGGACCGAGCAGTCGCGCTCGAACAGATGCACGACCTCGCCGTACGAGTCGGCCAGCACCTGCACCTCGACGTGGCGCGGACGCACGACGGCCTGTTCGACGAACAGCGCGTCGTCGCCGAACGCGGCGGCTGCCTCGCGCTTGGCCTCGTCGAATACCCGCAGGATCTCCTCGCGCGTCTCGACACGCCGCAGTCCGCGTCCGCCGCCGCCGCCCGATGCCTTGACGAATACGGGGAAGCCAATGCGCTCCGCGGCCGCGAGCGCCTCGTCGAGCGAGGCGACCGGTCCCGAGGCACCGAGCACGGGCACTCCGGCGCGCACAGCCGAGTCGCGACCGCGGACCTTGTCACCGGTGAGGACCAGGGTCTCCGGAGTCGGGCCGACCCAGGTCAGGCCCGCATCGATGACGGCCTGGGCGAACACCGCGGACTCGGACAAGAACCCGTAGCCCGGGTAGACGGCATCCGCTCCGGACCGCTGAGCGATCTCGATGAGCATGGGGATGTCGAGGTAGGTGCGCACGGGGTGGCCGGCCTCGCCGATCTGGTACGCCTCATCGGCGATCAGGCGATGGAGCGCGCTACGGTCCTCGGCGCTGTAGATCGCCACCGAGGTCACGCCCAGCTCGCGCGCGGCGCGAGCCGCACGGATGGCAATCTCCCCGCGATTGGCGATCAGCAGCTTGCGCATCGTCATCCTCGGTGCTCGTAGCGGAATACGACGCGATCCTATTGACGATCAGTTACAGCCCGGTTACCGCTTCCCGATACGCGCTTGGCATCGGCCGGTTCCACGCCTCCGTCAGTAGGCTCGTGGTCGACCTAGGCAAGGGGGACTTCTGCGGTGGCGGACGATCGCTCGACCACGCCGTACCCCTGGATTCGGGCAGGACTGGCGTTCGCGGTCGGCGTCGCGCTGTACGGCGCCTTCCCCCTCCTCGCTCCGCTGACCTTCTCCGACGGCGGCTCCCTGCCGTCCCTCGGCATCGGTCTTGGCCTGGCGGTCGGCGTGGCATCGATCCTCGACAAGCGCCTGGTCATTCCGCTGGCAGCCGGGGCGGGACTGACGGTCGCCATCGGCGCGCTCATCGCAGCGCTGCCGCCGGTGCTGTCGATCCTCTTGGGAACCGGGATCGGCATCGAGGTCTGGGCGCTCACCTGGCTGTTCGCTCGCACCCGAGCGTCGCGACTGCAGTCGCCCGTCGACGTGTTCTCGCTGGTGTTCGTGTCGGTCGCGTTCGCGATCCCGGTCGCGGTGCTCGCTGCCATCACCGTTCGGTTATTCGATCACGACACCGGGATGTTCATCGAGAACGTTCGGCTCTGGTCGACGGATGACATCTTTGGACTGGTGGTCATCGCGCCCGCCGTGATTCTGTGCTTGCGTCGCCATCGGTGGTCGGTGACAAACACGGTCGAGTTCGCTGCAGTTGGCTTGCTGAGCGTGTTCGTCTCTGTGGTGATCTTCTTCATCGTCACGCCCGAGAACCCCGGTCTCCTCGGCTGGCCGTATGTCGCGCTTCTCGGGCCGGCGTGGCTGGCGGTCAGGCTCGGAGCCGCTGCGGTTGCGCCCGTTACGGCGGTCGTGTTCTGGCTCGCGGCGGTTGCCACGGCCCGGGGGATCGGCCCATTCTCGCTCGCGAGCGACATCGCGGTAGATCGGCTCGTCGCCGTCGAGGTGTTTGCCATCGTGCTGACCAGCGGTCTGCTCGCGCTCGGCGTACTTCGCGACGACCGACTACGCCAGCTCGCGAGGGCGAAGGATTCCTCGCGACTGCTGCGCGAAGTGATCGACGGTTCTGATGCGGTCGTCTATGCCAAGGACTACACCGAGGATTCGCACGACGGTCGGTACGTGCTCGTCAACCAGGCGTGGGAGCGCATGACCGGCCTCAGCGCGGAGCAGACGATCGGCCGCACCGACCGCGACCTCTTCAGCGAACCGCAGGCTGAGGGCTTCATCGTTCACGATCACCTGGTGCTTGCATTCGACGAGCCGGTGGCCATCGAGGAGCGGCACGTACGCGCCAATGGGCTGCTGGGAGCGGTCAGCAGCTCCAAGTTCCCGCTGCGCGGTGACGATGATCGCGCCTGGGGCGTGGGCGGCATCGCCACCGACGTCACGGAGTCGATGCAAGCGCACGAACGAGAGCTCCGCCAAGCCGAGCTACTGCGGGCGGTCTTCGAGCTGTCACCCACGCCCGCCATGCGGATGGCCGCTCCCGAGGAGCGCAGCCTGCGGGTGCTCGACGCGAACGCGGCGATGCTGGTCCTGCTCGGCCTGCCACCCGGCGCCGTCGACCGCTGCGACCTCATGTCGTTCGTGCACCCGGACGACCTCGCCACGGCTTGGGACATCATCGGCTACTCGCTCACCTCGACCGGAACCCATGGCATGCCGTCGAACCGTCAGCGGGAGATCCGGCTCAACTCCGTCGACGGTCGGGTGGTGTGGGCGCTGATGAGCGCGGCCGCCGTCCGGGGCGTGCGCGCGGGAGACGTCACGGAGATCGTCGCCCAGTTCGAGGACTTCACCGCCCGACGTCAGGCAGAGCTCGCGCTGTCCGACCAGGCGATGCGCGACTCCGTCACCGGCCTTCCCAATCGCCGCGCGCTCAACGACAGGCTCGGATCCGCGCTGCTCAGGCTTCGTCGCAACCCGGGAACCGTCACCGTCTTGTTCTGCGACCTGGACCGTTTCAAGGATGTCAACGACACGTACGGACACCAGGTCGGTGACCAGCTGCTCGTCGAGGTCGCGGAGCGGCTGCGGTCCGCTCTTCGTCCGGACGACACCGTCGCGCGGCTGGGCGGGGACGAGTTCGTCGTGCTCACCGAGGGCGTTCAGGATGCCTCGGACGCGGTCCTGACCGGTCTGCGCCTCCAGGACCGGCTCGGTGCTCCGTGGGTGCACGGCGGCCAGACCTTCCGTCTGGAGATGAGCATCGGTGTCGCGGTTACCGAGGACCCTGAGCTCACGGTCGACGAGGTCCTACGACGCGCGGACCTGGCGATGTACGAGGCGAAGGACGCCGGGCGCAACCGCATCGAGGTGTACCAGCGGTCCGTCGACGACGAGATCCAGCGCGCGGTGGCCATCCAGCACGACCTCCGCAAGGCGATCGACGCCAGCGGCCTGGTCGTCCACTACCAGCCGATCGTCCGGCTCGCCGATGACGCCGTGGTCGGTGCTGAGGCGCTGGTCCGCATGCGAGGGTCCGACGGGACGCTGCTGCTGCCCGCATCCTTTGTCCCCCAGGCCGAGGCCACGGGCCTCGTCGTGCCGATGGGGGCGTGGGTGCTGCGCCGCGCGCTCATGGACCTGCGCAAGTGGCGCGAGCGCGGCTTCGAGTACACCGTCGCAGTCAACGTCAGCCAGTGGCAGCACCGGGAGGACGGTTTCGCGGCATTCGTGCTCGACCAGGCGGAGATCACTGGGGTCAACCCGGCGTGGCTGGTCGTCGAGGTCACCGAGACCGCGCTCATCCACGACCCCGCCCGGTCCGGCCGCGAGCTCGCGGTGCTCAGCCGCGCCGGAGTCGGCGTCGCCCTCGATGACTTCGGGACCGGCTATTCGAGCCTGTCGTGGCTCACTCAGCTTCCCGTCACCACGGTGAAGATCGACGCATCGTTCACGGCCGAACTCGGGATCGACGAGCGCAAGGGCGCGATCGTGCGCGCGCTCATCGAGGTCTCGCACGACCTGGGCCTGAGCGTCGTCGCCGAGGGCGTCGAGACGCGAGAGCAAAAGGAGCGACTGCTCGAGCTCGGATGCGATCAAGGTCAGGGGTATCTCTTCGGATTCCCCACCACTGTCGATGACGCCGGCTGGCTGTGACGTCTGCGTCGGCGCGCGACACAGAGAGCTAGCGTGCGCTCTTTCAGGACGGCTGCGCGTCGGGCTTCGGTTCTGCCTCGGGCTCGGGGACGGCTTCGGCGGCCTGCGTAGGCGCCTCGGCTGCCGCGGGTGCCTCCTGGACGGGGGCCGGATCCACGGCGAGAACCGCCGCGCCGTCGACCGGATCGATCGCGATAGGCGCGCCGCCACCAGCACCGATCGCCGGCGGCTCGTCGGACTTGCGTCGGGTGATGAGGAAGGCGATCAGCGCGATGATGATGATCGCGACGACGGCGATCGCGATGATGACGATGACGGTGCTCAGGGCGCCACCCGAATCGCTCGACTTGCTCACGATCGTGACGTCGACAGCATCGGACAGCGCTGACGACACCGTGACGCTCGTGTCGGAAGTCTTGGTGACGAAATCCCCGGAAACGGACGTGATCTCCCCGGGGAAGGTGACATTGACGACCAGGGTGCCGAGCGATCCGCCCTGAAGCAGGTCGTCGGCGGACTGGTCGGCCGTGGCCTTGTTGACCATGTGGAAGGTGATCGACTCGCCGTCCTTCGTCACCGTCCACGGGTTGTCGGTCGACGTCAGCTCGGCGTCCGACAGCGCGCAGGTGTAGACGAACTCCGTGTCGGTCTCCGAGGCTGTGCAGTCGCTCGTGGTCAGCAGGTCACCCGTGCCGCTGGAGACGTCCGGGCTCGTGATGCCCGAGCTGAACGTGTCGAGGTCCTTCATGCCGAGCATGCCGGCGGCCTGCTTCTGCAGGCCGATCGCGAACGTCCCGGAGGTCTGCGCCTCGGAGTCGATCGCGAGGTTCGCGGTCATCGACAGGCAGCCCGACAGCGACAGCACCGCAACAACGCCGGCCGCGGCGAACGCCAGCCCCCGAGCACGTCGGCGACTCGACACGGAGCGGGAAGGGGTCGTCGTCATGTCGAGTCCTCACGGTGAGTTGGTGGGGTCATGCTAAGGGGTGCGCCAATCGGCAAGCTGTGCCTTCTGGACCTTGCCCATGGTGTTGCGCGGCAGTGCATCGACGAACACGACGCGGCGCGGGCGCTTGTGCCACGACAGGCTGGTGGCGACGTGCGTGATCAGCTCGTCCTCGCTGCATCCGTCCGCGACGACGTACGCGACGATCCGCTGGCCGAGGTCCTCGTCGGGGGCTCCGATAACGGCCGCCTCGGCCACGGCGGAGTGGGCCAGCAGCGCATCCTCGATCTCGCCTGCACCGATGCGGTAGCCGCCGCTCTTGATCAGGTCGGTCGACGCGCGGCCGACAATGCGGTGCTCGCCCGAGGCGTCGATACACGCAACGTCTCCCGTCATGAACCATCCGTCAGGGGTGAACGACGCTGCAGTCGCATCCGGGCGGTTCAGGTAGCCGCCGAACACCGACGGCCCCGTGACCTGGAGATCGCCCATCGCGACGCCGTCATGAGGCAGCGGTGCGCCAGCCTCGTCGACGATCCTGGTCCGTGTGCCGGCCAGCGCGGTGCCGACCGCTCCCTGCGCGGCCGGCCGATCGGCTCGGGCGCTCACGGTGATCAAGGTCTCCGTCATGCCGTACCGCTCGATCGGGGCGCGGCCGGTGAGGCGCTCGAGAGCGGTGAATGCCGCCGGCGGCAGCGCCGCGCTGCCCGACACGAGCAGGCGCGCGGATGACAACGCGCGTGCCGAGGCCCCGTCCTTCGCCACCCGCGACCACACCGTGGGAACGCCGAAGTAGAGGGTGCCCTTCGCCGCGGCGTACGCCTCGGGCGTCGGCCTGCCGGTGTGATGGAGCGACGAGCCGACCTGCAGCGCGCCGAGGACGCCGAGGACGAGTCCGTGCACGTGATGCAGTGGCAGTCCGTGGACGAGCAGGTCGTCGGGCTGCCACTGCCACGCGTCCGCGAGCCCGGCGATGCAGGCGTGGATGGCGGGCCTCGTGATCGGCACGCCTTTCGGCGCGCCGGTCGTGCCGCTCGTGTACAGGACGAGTGCCGCGTCCGCGTCGATTCGCGGCGCCGTCGACTCCGTTCGCAGGTCGGTCATCGTCCCGTGCTCGACGAGCAGGTCGGCCCCGCTGTCGGCAAGGACATGGGCGCGCTCGGACTCGCCAGCATCGTTGCTCAGCGGGACGACCGGCACGCCCACGCTCACGGCGGCGAGGATCGTGGTGACCACGTGGACGGTGGGCTCGGCGACCACGGCTACTGCGCGGGCGCCGGCGAGCCGCGCCGCCATCAGGTCGGCACCCTCGCGGAGTTGGTCCCACGACGTGACGTCGTCGCCGAGGGTCACCTGTGCATCGCCGAAATTCCCGTCAGCCACGCGAGCGACCGTACCCGCCCGACCCCCACCAGATTTGAACCGCCTTCCGGGTCAAATCGGGGTTCTGAGGGGTTTTGGGCCCTCGTTCTGCGGCGGTTTCAAGCGGCTGTTGCACCGAGGGCCCGGTGGAGGGCCTGTTGGGGAGTCTGCCATCCGAGGGTTTGGCGGGGGCGGGTGTTCAAGCTGAGGGCCACGGTGTCGCAGTCGGCCTGGGTCAGGTGGCGCAGGTCGGCTCCCTTGGGCCAGTACTGGCGTAGCAGTCCGTTGGTGTTCTCATTGGATCCGCGCTGCCACGGTGAGTGGGGGTCGGCGAAGTAGATGTCGATGTCGGCGTCGATCGCGATGCCGGCGTGCTCGGCCATCTCCTTGCCCTGGTCCCAGGTCAGTGTCCTGCGGATCTGGTCGGGCAGCGAGGCGATGATGGGGGTCAGGACCTCGCGCAGGTCGATGGCCTTGTGGGTGTCCGGCAGCGGGGCCAGGAGCACGAACCGGGTGGTCCGCTCGACCAGGGTGATCACCGCGCCCTTGCCGACACCGCCCAGGAGCAGGTCTCCTTCCCAGTGGCCGGGAACCGCGCGGTCGGTGACCTCGGCGGGCCGGGCGCTGATCGGGATCATCCCGGTCAGCTTGCCTCGATACTGCTTGCCGCCGTGGGGCTTGCGCGTGGTGCGGCCCGTGCGCAGGTGAGCGGTCAGCTCGCGGCGCAGCTCGCCTCGGGTCTGCACGAACAGCGAACGGTAGATCGTCTCGTGGCTCACCCGCATAGCCTTGTCGCGCGGGAACAGCGCTGGCAACAACGCCGCCACCTGCTGCGGTGACCAGTTCGCGCCCAGCAGCCCGGACACCACCAACGCCAGCGGACCGGTCAGCGTGAACGGCTTGGGGCGCCGGGCACGCACGGTCGCCCGCCGATGAGCCACCGCCGCCCGATACCGCGGCCGCCGGCCCGGGCGAACCTCGCCGACCGCCTTGCGCTGCGGGACACGCCACGACCGCCCACCAGCACCGCGATTGATCTCCCGCGTGACCGTCGTGCGATGCCGCCCGATCACCGCCGCGATCTGCGGAACACTCAGACCCTGGCGCAGGCCCCGCTCGATCACACCCCGGTCATGCTCACTCAGCCGTGCACCCGCCATGACAACCTCCCAGCCAGCTATCGCACCATCCCGGTGCAACAACCAGTTGAGACCGCCTGCGGATTTGACCCGGGAGGCGGTTCAAATCGGGGTTGGGCGCGCGGGCTGTCGTAGTGTCGCTGACGTGTTCTCGGATCGCTACGGCCGCGATGTCCTCGCGTCACAGTCCGCGCAGCCCAGCAAAGTGCGGCCGGCCGCCGGCACGCCCGGACTGGTGATCGAGTGCGCCACGTCGGGCTGGTGTGGCGCGATCGTCGGCTGGCAGAAGGGTGCCGACGGCTGGGCGGTGGTGCTCGAGGACCGGCACGGGACCCGTCGGCCGTTCGCCGCGAGCGGTTCGTTCCTCATCGACGGCGAGCTCGTCGCGTTGTCCCGTCCCGTCGCCTCGGCAACCAGCACCACCCGTCGCACGGCGTCCGGCTCCGTCGCGGCGCCGACGGCGCGTGCGCAGGTCGCCCGCGCCTCGCGCGTGTGGGTCGAAGGTCGTCACGACGCTGAGCTCATCGAGAAGGTGTGGGGCGACGACCTGCGGGCGGTCGGCGTGGTCGTCGAGGAACTCGGGGGAGTCGACGTCCTGCCCAGCAGGCTGCGCGAGTTCGCCCCGTCGTCCGAACGACGCATCGGCGCACTCGTCGATCATCTGGTGCCGGGGTCGAAGGAGACGCGGATCGCCGAACTCGTCATGGCGGAGTGGCCCGACGCGTGCGTAGTCCTCGGCCATCCGTACGTCGACGTCTGGCAGGCGGTGCGGCCCGAGGTGGTGGGCATCGCGGCCTGGCCGGTCATCCCGCCCGGGACGTCGTGGAAGGACGGGGTCTGTGCCGAGCTTGGCTGGCCGTCGGACACCGGCCGCGCGTGGCGGATGATCCTCGGTCGCGTGAGCAGCTACGCGGATCTCGAGCCCAGCCTGCTGGGCCGGGTGGAGGAGCTCATCGACTTCATGACCGCACCGTCATGACTGACGCGGCCGAGGTCGTCGTCGACACGATGAGTGCGGACGACCTCGAGATGGCGATCGACTGGGCCGCGGCCGAGGGCTGGAATCCTGGGCTCAACGATGCGCGGACGTTCTTCGCGGCGGATCCGTCTGGGTTCCTCGCCGCGCGCATCGGCGATCGCATGATCGGATCGATCTCGGCGGTGAAGTCCGGAGAAGGATTCGGCTTCATCGGCATGTTCATCACGGTGCCCGAGGTGCGCGGACGAGGTATTGGCATGCGGCTCTGGGACGCAGGAATGGAACGACTCGCCGGCCGGGTGATCGGCCTAGACGGAGTCGTCGCGATGCAGGACGCGTATGCGCGATCGGGGTTCGTCCTCGACTACAGGAACCTGAGGTACAGCGGAACGCTGGCCGCAGCAAGCGGGGACGCCGCTGACGTCAATGCCTTGGGACCGCCGGACATCGACCTCGTCGCCGACTATGACGCTCCGTGCTTTGGCTCCGCTCGACCCCGATTCCTGGATGCCTGGCTCGCGCAGCCCGGGGCGGCGACGTTCGGGGTGATGCGCGGATCCCGACTGGGGGGCTACGGCACGATCCGTCGAGCGCGCGAGGGTTGGAAGGTCGGCCCTCTCTTCGCTGACAGCCGCGATATCGCCTGGCAGCTTCTCGCGGCATTCCGGCGCGAGGTCGGCGACGTTGCCGTGGTCGCGCTCGATGTTCCCGAACCGCACTCTGCCGCTCGCGAGATCGCGGACGAACTGGGCATGACGGTCCCATTCGAGACGGCTCGGATGTATGCCGGCGGACGCCCCGATCTGCCCGTGGAGCGGATCTTCGGGGTCACCAGTTTCGAGCTCGGCTGACCGTCACCGGCGGGCACTACGGTGAGCCGGATGACAAGCCAGCAGGGACGTCCAGGACTTCGAGTCATCACGGCCAACGTCAACGGGATTCGCGCGGCAGCGCGACGAGGTGGCCTGGCATGGCTCAGGACCGCCGATCCCGATGTGCTGTGCTTGCAGGAGGTCCGTGCGACGCACGAGCAGCTTCACGAGACGCTCGCCGAGTCGCCGCTGAGTGCCTGGCACGTGGCGCACGCGCCCGCATCGCAGCTGGGCCGCGCGGGAGTCGCAGTCTTGACCAGGGAGCAGCCGACGGCCGTGCGCACTGACGTGCGAGTGGAGGGCATGGACGGCCTGGGCCGCTGGATCGAGGTCGATGTCGACGGCCCGCTGGGACCGCTCACCGCCGTGTCCACGTACGTGCACTCGGGCGAGGCCAACACACCCAAGCAACTGGAGAAGTACGCGTTCCTCAGGGGAATGGACAAGCGGCTCGAGACGCTGCGCAAGTCGTCCGCTCGACGCAAGGCGGAGGTAGTGGTGTGCGGCGACTTCAACGTCGCGCACCACGAGGTAGATATCAAGAACTGGAGGGGCAACCGGGGTCGCGCCGGATTCCTCGAGGACGAGCGGGCGCACCTGGATCGCTGGTTCGACAAGAACTGGGTCGACCTCGGCCGCCGGCACGGCGGCGACGGGCCGGGGCCGTACACCTGGTGGTCGTGGCGGGGCAAGAGCTTCGACACCGATGGGGGCTGGCGGATCGACTACGCGATGGTCACGCGGGGACTGGCGAAGCGGTGCGTGGGTGCGACGGTGGGCCGAGCCGCGACCTACGACGAGCGCTGGAGCGACCACGCGCCGCTAGTCGTCGACTTCGCCTAGAACTGAACCGCGAGCGGGCTGTCGTCGGGGTCCACACGGGTGTTGTGGCCCCGACGACAGCCCGCTCGCGGAAGGAGAGGGGACTTACAGGTGGCGGGAGAAGATCGCGTCGATCTCGGCGCGGTCCGACGCGCTCAACGCCATCGCGCGCTGACGGTCCCACTCCCGGTAGATCTGGCGGCGCGTCGAGCTCTCGGTGTCGAGGGGACGGCGGCTGCGCATGGATCCGAATACCTTCGTGAACGGCTTCATGGAGGATCACTCCTGTCATTCCTGTGGTGCTGTGCCCTCGGGGATCTCCCTCGGACATAACGATTATGTCTCAGATTTGTCCTCAGACCAAACATATTTGTCGGAATGTGAGTAGGTTCACGCAAAATCTTGCAAGAATCGGACATTTCAGGCGTGAGTGCTCGCGCGTGTCACCCCATGCGCCCCGTATGCAACGATGCTGCTCACCCACACGGGCGACGAACACTGGCGCTGGAGGTCTCGGTGAACGCGACTGACCCGCTGCGCCGGATCACCTATTCGCCCAAGGTGTTCATCCCGCTGACGATGCTGTGCCGGGACCGGTGCGGGTACTGCACGTTCGCCCAGTCACCGGCCCACGTGTCGTCGGCCTTCATGAGCGACGACGAGGTGCTCGCGGTTGCGCGCGCCGGCGCCGAGGCCGGCTGCCACGAGGCGCTGTTCACGCTGGGGGAGTTCCCCGAGGATCGCTACCCGGTGGCGCGCGAGTGGCTCGAGTCCCGCGGCTTCGCGTCGACGGTCGACTACGTGGTTCATGCCGCGCAGCTGGTGCTCGACGAGACGGGCCTGCTGCCGCACGTCAATGCGGGCGCGCTGGGCCGAGAGGACCTGGCGAAGGTGCGTCGGGTCTCCCCGAGCCAGGGAATGATGATCGAGTCGCTCAACCCGGATCTCGCCGCGCACCGGGGGGCGCCCGACAAGGATCCCGAGCGACGCCTGGCCACCCTCCACTTCGCCGGGGAGCTCGCCATCCCGTTCACGACCGGCATCCTCGTCGGCATCGGCGAGTCGCGTGCCGATCGCATCGTCGCGCTCGAGGCGATCGCCGCCGCCCACGAGAAGTACGGTCACGTGCAGGAAGTCATCGTCCAGAACTTCGCGCCGAAGCCGGGCACTCTCATGCGCGACCATCCCGCCTGCCCCGTCGACGTCCTGGTCGAGACCATCGAGCTGGCCCGCGCGATCCTCCCGGCCAGCGTGCACCTGCAGGCACCGCCGAACCTCGTCGACGATCCCGGCGTGCTGCTCGATGCGGGCATCGACGACTTCGGCGGCATCTCGCCGGTCACCGCTGACCACGTGAACCCCGAGAAGCCGTGGCCGCACGTCGACGTGCTGCGCGCGGCGGTCCAGTCACGAGGTCTCGCGCTCGCGCCGCGACTGACGATCTATCCCGAGTTCGCGCTCAGTCCCCAGACCTGGCTCGACGAGAATGTCCGCTTCGCGGTGCTGGATCGCAGCGATGCCGAGGGCTTGGGTCGCGACGATCCGGGGGCAGCGTTTCCCGAGCGGCACGAGGCGGCCGCGAACGTGGGCACCGGAGCCGAGGTCATCCAGGTCGGTCGACGTTCCACAGCGTGGTACTCCGGCGCCGATCGCGCCCCGATGGTCCTGATCCCCGGGGCGTCCCACGCAGGCACGGCGGTCGCGGAGGTCCTGACCGGTGTCGCGCAGGGCCAGGAGCCCGGCGTCGTCGAGCTGACCACGCTGTTCGAGGCGCGCGGCCCCGAGGTGGTGGCGATCGCCGAGTTCGCTGACGCACTGCGCCAGCAGGTCGTCGGCGACGCGGTCACGTTCGTGCGCAACCGGAACATCAACTACACGAACGTGTGCACCTTCAAGTGCACGTTCTGCGGGTTCTCCAAAGGCCCGCTGTCGCTGAACCTGCGGGGCAAGCCGTACCTGCTCAGCAACGAGGAGATCGCCGACCGAGTCCGCGAGGCAGCCGCGCTCGGCGCCACCGAGGTGTGCCTGCAAGGTGGCATCCACCCGGACTTCGACGGCGACTACTACCTGGCGGTCTGCCAGGCGGTGAAGGACGCGGTTCCGTCGATGCACGTGCACGGCTTCACCGCCCTGGAGGTCACCGAGGGCGCGCGCCGCCTCGGCGAGCCGCTGGAGTCGTACCTCATCCGGATGAAAGAAGCCGGTTTGGCGTCGCTGCCCGGCACCGCGGCGGAGATCCTCGACGACTCCATCCGCGAAGTACTGTGCCCGGACAAGATCACGACCAGCGAGTGGCTCTACGCGCACGAGACCGCGCACGGCGTGGGGCTGCGGTCTAACGTGACGATCATGTTCGGCAGCATCGAGCAGCCTGTGCACTGGGCGCGGCACATCGTGCGCACCCGCGACCTGCAAAAGCGCACCGGGGGTTTCACCGAGTTCGTGCCGCTGCCGTTCGTGCACATGGCCTCGCCCATCTACCTCAAGCGCCGCGCGCGCCGAGGCCCCACCTGGCGCGAGACCGTTCTCATGCACGCCGTCGGGCGTATCGGCTACCACGGCCATATCGACAACATCCAGGCCTCGTGGGTAAAGCTCGGAGTGCGCGGAGCGCAGCAGCTACTGCTCGCCGGAGTGAACGACCTCGGCGGCACCTTGATGGACGAGAACATCTCCCGCGCCGCCGGCGCCGCGCACGGTCAAGGGATCACGCCCGAGGACTTCCGCGCCGTAGTCGAGCCGATCGGCCGCACCCTCCAAGAGCGCACCACGCTCTACCTGCCGGTCCGCGCATCCGAGACCGCACTCGCCTGATGGTGGCCAGGTCGTGACGGTCAGCGGGACATTGACGCTGATCCGCGAACGATCCATGCCCAGGAGCGCGGACTACACCGGACTCACCCGAAGTTGGCGCGGCGATGTTCTGGCCGGGATCACGGTTGGGGTCGTGGCCTTGCCCCTCGCGCTCGCCTTCGGGGTGGCGTCGGGAGTCGGCGCCGCCGCGGGACTGGTGACCGCGATTGTCGCGGGCGTCGTGGCAGCGGTCTTCGGTGGATCGAACCTTCAGGTCTCAGGTCCGACAGGTGCCATGGCGGTGGTGCTCATGCCGATCGTCGCGCGCTTCGGGGTCGGTGCGGTCGTGCCCGTGGCCATCATGGCCGGAGTCATGGTGCTGGCGATGGGGCTGTTCGGCCTTGGCCGGATCGTCGACTTCATCCCGTGGCCAGTCGTCGAGGGATTCACGATCGGCATCGCCACGATCATCTTCCTGCAGCAGGTGCCGTTCGCGCTGGGAGTGCCGAAGCCCGAGGGTGAGAACACCGCGGTCGTGGCGTTTCGCTCGCTTCAGGAGGCCAACTGGCCGCAGGCCGCTCGATCCATCTCGGTGGTCGCGCTCGTCGTCGTCATCATGCTGGCCGTGCCTCGGCTGCGGAGATCGATCCCGGCATCGATCATCGCGATCGTTGCTGCGACGCTCCTGGTCTCGCGACTGGCATGGGACGTGATGGTGATCGGCCCGATTCCCTCCGGACTCCCCGCGCCCTCGTTTCCCGTGCTCGACACGTCGACGACGAGTGCCCTCTTCTCGGCTGCGATCGCCGTGGCCGCGCTCGCGGCGATTGAGAGCCTGCTCTCGGCTCGAGTTGCCGATGGAATGTCCGACACCGGACGGCTCAACCCGGACCGTGAACTCTTCGGCCAGGGACTGGCCAGTGTCGCGAGCGGCGTATTCGGCGGAATGCCGGCGACGGGAGCGATAGCCAGGACTGCGGTCAATGTCCGTGCCGGTGCCCGCACGCGCGTCTCCGCCATCGTTCACTCCGCGTTGATCCTGGGGATCGTGCTCTTCATGGGCGGGCTCGTCGCCATCATTCCGCTCGCGGCGCTCGCGGGGATTCTCATGGTCACGGCGGTCCGCATGATCGACCATCGCTCAGCCGGGGCAATACTCAGATCGACGCGGTCAGATGCGCTGGTCATGATCCTCACGGCGCTTGCCACCGTCGTCTTCGACCTGATCCTTGCCGTCGAGATCGGGATTGCCGTCGCGGCGGTACTCGCGCTTCGGGCAATGGCCAAGAGCAGCACGGTAACGCCAGAGGACGCCAGCATCCTCGATGCAGCGCGGCCTCAGCGCGATGAGATCAGCGAGGACGACGAGAGCCGCCTCATGCGCGATCACATCGCGGTTTACCGAATTGACGGGGCGCTGTTCTTCGGCGCGGCCCAGCGTTTCCTGGACGAGCTGACGAGTATCTCCGATGTTCGGGTGGTGGTTCTGAGACTGGGCGGGGTCCGGGTGATCGACGCGAGCGGGGCTCATGCCTTGGAGGAGATCATCACCAGCCTGCAGGCACGGGGGATCGTGGTCCTGCTCTGCGGCGTGGCCGAGCGACCCCTGCACATCCTTGAGGCGGTCGGTGCCATTTCGGCCCTGGCATCAGACCAGCACGTCTTCTCCTCGCTGCCGGCTGCGATCGAGCACGCGCAGGGCCACGTGCGACGGCAGCTGCCGTCTTCGGGCTGAACCTCGTGTCCTCGTCACCGAGCGATCCTCGGCGCTCCTTCCTCGGCACCCCGGCTACCGCGCCCGGACCCGAGGGTCCCGAGATGCTTCGCGCCTTCGGCGCGATCCGCCGCAACCCGCTCGCGTACCTCGAGAGCACGTGGCGCGAGTACGGCGACGTCGTCCAGTTCCCGATTCCCCGCCCGCCCACCTACCTCGTCAACGATCCCGACGCAGTCCGGCGGGTGCTGGTCGGCAATGCGAAGGCCTACGGCAAGTCGACGATTCAGTACCGATCGCTCGCCCTGGTCACCGGCGAGGGACTGCTCGTCGCCGACACCGAGCCGTGGCGGCGCCAGCGACCGCTGGTGCAGCCGGCCTTCCATCACGAGACGCTCGAGTCGATCGTCGCGCACGTGGACGTGGCCCTGCAGCGAGCGTTCGCGCACTGGGACGCGCTGCCCGTCGGTGCCGTCGCGGATGTCGACGAGGCGATGATGCACGCGACCTTGGAGATCGTTGGCCATGCGTTGTTCGGCACCGACCTGTCGGCCGACGCGGAGCAACTCGCGAGCGCGACGCTGTCGGCGCTCGACGTGGTGATCGCACGCGCGCGCGTCCCTATAAGCCCGCCCGGATGGGTGCCGACTCCTGGCAATCGCACGTTGCAGAAATCGGTGCGCCGCCTCGATCAGGCGGTGGCACGCATGATGGACGATCGGCGAGCGCGGCCAGCGGACGAGCCGCAGGACATGCTCGACCTGCTGCTCGGCTCGCGCGACGAGTCGGGGATGGGCCTGTCCACCCGGGAGATCCGCGATCAGGTGGTCACCTTCATCGTCGCCGGTCACGAGACCGTGGCGAGTGCGCTGACCTGGTCGTGGGCGCTGCTCGCCAGCCATCCTGCGGTGCAGGACGACCTGCATCGCGAGTCCGTGTCGGTGCTGGGCGGTCGGGCGCCCCGGTTCGCGGACTACGAGCGACTGCCCTTCGCGCGCGCAGTATTCGACGAGTCCCTACGACTGTTCCCGCCCGCGTGGCTCATCACCCGCAAGTCGCTCGCCGCCGACGAACTCGCCGGGCACGCTATCCCGGCCGGCGCGGTGATCATCCTCAGTCCGTGGCTGGTCCATCGGCACCCGAACGCATGGTCCGATCCGCAGGATTTCTGCCCGTCGCGGTTCATCGATTCGGCCGCGGCACGTTCGTCGTTCATCCCGTTCGGCGCCGGTCCGCGCCAGTGCATCGGACGCGACTTCGCGAATGTCGAGGGCACGTTGATGCTGTCGGCCATTGCCGGGCGGTACGAGATGGAGTACCCGGCCGGATCGACGATGCCGGTCGCCGAGCCGCTCGTGACGATCCGCCCCGTCGGGGGCCTGCCCCTGCGCATCACCCGCCGACCTTGAGGTTGGCGTGGAAATTCGGGGGTGAAACCCACGCCAACCTCAAGGTCGGCGAGAGCGGGGCGGCGGGCTGGCCGGCTACTGCTAGCCCTTGGTGATGTACTCCAGCAGGGCGGCGCGCTCGCCCTCGAGCTCGCCGAGTCGGGACTTGACGACGTCGCCGATGCTGACGATGCCGAGCAGGACCCCGAGCGGGTCGGTGACCGGGATGTGACGCACGCGCTTCTCGGTCATCAGGTGCATGAGTTCGTCGACGTGCGCCTCCGGCGGGGCACAGAACACGTGACTGGTCATGATCGAGGCGATCGGTCGCGCGAGTGCCTCGGGTCCGTGCGCGACGGCACGTACGACATCTCGCTCGGACACGATGCCGGTGATCGTGCGGCCGTCGGCCGAGACGACCAGCGCACCGACATTGTGCTCGGCGAGCATCGCGACCAGGTCGGCCACGGTTGCATCGGGCTGGATCGTGACGACGGCGCCGCCCTTGGCGGCAATGATCGTGGACAGTTGCATGGCGCACCTCCGCTGCCCATGGTGCCGGTGGGCGGCCGGTTTGTCCCGGAAACGGGCGGCCGGACCCGGTTAGTCCAACAAAAGGGACAGGACGTCGTCATGTAGCACGCCATTCGTGGCCACCGCGCAGCCTCCCCAGATCGCTGGTTCGCCGGAAAACGCGGTGATCCGCCCTCCCGCCTCCTGCACGATCGGCACGAGCGCGGCCATGTCGTAGCTCTCCAGGTGCGGCTCTGCGGCGATGTCGACGGCTCCCTCGGCGACGAGCATGTGCGACCAGAAGTCGCCGTAGCCCCGCTGCCGCCAGGTGTCGTCGAGGAGGGCTCGCAGGCCTGATGACGACCCGCGCTCGGCCCAGCCGACCTGGTCGGAGATGGACACGGACGCGTCGGCCAAGCTCCGGACCCCGCTGACCTGCAGCCGCCGTGGCTGGTCGGAGCCGGGCTCGCGCACGAAGGCCCCGTTCCCCGACGACGCCCACCACCGACGAGCCAGCGGGGGGCTGGAGACGACCCCGATCGTGATCTCGCCCTTGTCGAGGAGCGCGATGAGTGTCGCCCAGACCGGCACGCCGCGAACATAGTTCTTCGTCCCGTCGATGGGATCGAGGATCCACTGCCGGTCCGCGGCTCCGTCGTTGCCGAATTCCTCGCCGAGAACTGAGTCGTCGGGTCGGCGTGCGGCGATCAACTCCCGAAGTGCCAGTTCGACCGCGCGATCTGCCTCGGACACGGGAGAAAGGTCGGGCTTGGTCTCGACGACCAGGTCGGCAGCGCGAAAGCGGCTCATCGACAACGAGTCCGCTACGTCGGCCATGCGGTGGGCGAGAGCCAGATCGTCGGCGAGACTCATGACGCGCACGCTATCGCGACGCCATCTATCGACCGAGGCTGATTCCTTCCCTACAGTGAGCGCGTGGACTCACTCTTCGACACCATCGGCGGACTCCCGGTACACGCACTCGTCGTGCATGCGGTCGTCGTGCTGGTCCCGCTGTCCGCAATCGGTGCCATCCTCATGGCCGCGCGACGATCGTTCTCGCGGCGTTTCGGCACGATTGTCGTGATCCTCGCGGGAATCGGCGCGCTCGCGTCGATCGTCGCCAAGCTCTCCGGTGAGCAGCTGGCCGAGCGGGTCGGTACTCCCGATCCGCACGCGTCGCTCGGCAACGTGATGCCCTACTTCGCGATCGGACTGTTCGTCCTGGTTCTGGTCCTGTGGCTCGTCGATCGCGGCATCCCGGCGAACGTGTCGCGGCCGACGTGGCTGGTCGTCTTCGCCGTCATCGTCGTGATCGGTGCGGTCGTCGCAACGTGGTGGACGTTCAGGGTCGGGGATTCAGGAGCCCGCGCGGTCTGGGAGCAGATCGTCAAGAGCACGAAGCCCTAGTTCTCCGCCCGCTCGTAGTTCGCCTCGTCGGTCGAGCGACTGCGGATCAGCCGGCGCAATGACGCGACGCGGCTGATTCCGTCGGCGGTGCCCACCTCGTTCAGAGCGCACTCCTCCTCGTCGTGAGTGCAGCCCCGCGGGCACCCCTCGGTGAGATCGTGCAGGTCGGGGAACGCCTCGATGACGCGGTCCACGTCGACATGGGCAAGTCCGAAGGACCGGATGCCCGGGGTGTCGATGATCCATCCGCCGCCGGGCAGGAGCAGCGCCTCGACGCTCGTCGAGGTGTGCCGGCCTCGGCCGGTGACCTCGTTCACGTGTCCAGTCGATCGGTCGGCCGTCGGTACGAGGTTGTTGACCAGGGTGGACTTGCCGACACCGGAGTGGCCGACGAGGACGGTGGCCTCGTCGGCAAGCACGTCGCGCAATGCCTGTGGCACCTGCTTGCCGCTGATCAGGTAGACGGGCAGGTCGAGCGGCCCGTACATCGCGAGCAGTTCGTCCGGCGGCGCCAGGTCGATCTTCGTGACGATCAGCATCGGCGCGATGCCCGCGTCGTACGCGGCGACGAACGCGCGGTCGATCAGGCCGGTGCGCGGCGCGGGATTGACCGTCGCGGTCACGACGGCCAGCTGCGATGCGTTCGCGACGACAACGCGTTCGATCGGGTCGGTGTCATCCGCGGTCCGACGCAGTGTCGAGGTGCGCTCGTGCCGACGAACGATGCGGCCCTGGGTGTCGGTGTCGCCGGTGACATCGCCGACGACGTCGACGTGATCGCCCACGACGATGCCCTTGCGGCCCAGCTCGCGCGCCTTAATCGCGTAGATCGGCGTGAGATCGTCGAGCTCGACGGTGAAGCGACCGCGATCGACGGTGATCACGGTGCCCGGCTGGGCGTCGGCGTGCTCGGGCCGGTCCTTCGAGCGTGGTCGGGTCTTGCCCCGTCCCGGTCGTATGCGGACATCGTCCTCGTCCAGCTCGCGCGGGCTCATGCTTACGCCGACTCCTGGCCAAGCATCCGGGCCCACGCGCCAGGGAAGTCCAGCATCGTCTTGGTGGTGGTGCCGATGTCCTGGACGAGGACACCGGGCACGCGCAGGCCGATGATCGCGCCTGCCGTCGCCATGCGGTGGTCGCCGTACGAGCCGAACTCCCCGCCATGCATGTCTCGTGGCGTAATGACCAGGCCGTCGTGGGTCTCGGTGACATCGCCGCCGAGTCGATTGATCTCGGCGGTCAGTGCGGCGAGCCGGTCGGTCTCGTGGCCGCGCAGATGGCCGATTCCGCGGAGGCGGGTGGGCGAGTCCGCGAGAGTCGCGAGCGCGGTGATGCTGGGCGCAAGCTCCCCGGTGGCCGACAGGTCGACGTCGATGCCGCGAATCGACGTGGTGCCGGTGACCACCAGGCCGTCGTCGGTGAGCTCGACCGAGGCGCCCATCGATGCGAGAAGCCCGCGGAGCGAATCGCCTGCCTGGGTGGTTTGAGTCGGCCAGTCCGGCACGACGACGGTGCCGCCGGTGACCATTGCCGCCGCGAGGAACGGAGCGGCGTTGGACAGGTCCGGCTCGATCGCGCGATCGATCGCCTCGATGCCGTGCGGATCCACGTGCCACACCCAGTCGCCCGACCGACGCACGATGACACCGTGCTCGGCGAGCATCGCGACCGTCATCTCGATGTGCGGCATGCTCGGGATCGGATCGCCGACATGGTGAATCGTGATGCCGGCGCTGAAGCGAGCGGAGCTGAGCAGCAGCCCGGAGATGAACTGGCTCGACTTCGACGCATCGACCGTGACCTCGCCGCCGCGCAGCTCACCGGTGCCCTCGATCGCGAAGGGAAGTCGTCCGGTGCCGCGGTCGTACACCTTCGCGCCGAGTTCCTTGAGGGACTCGATGATCGTGGCCATCGGGCGCTTGCGGGCGTGAGCATCGCCGTCGAACGTCACCTGGCCGTGCGCGAGGGTGGCGAGGGGCGGAAGGAAGCGCATCACGGTTCCCGCGAGTCCCACGTCGAGGGCGGCCGGGCCACGCATGAAGTGCGGCGTGACGCGCACGTCGATGTTGCCCACCTCGTGGCGCTTCGTGACGCGCACCTCGTTGCCGAGCAGACGAAGGGCGTCGATCATCAATCGCGTGTCGCGCGCGTCCAGCAGGCCCTTGATGGAACCGGGAGCGTCGGCCAGCGAGGCGAGGATGAGCGCCCGGTTGCTCGCGGACTTGGAGCCGGGCAGCGCGACCGAGGCAGCAATCGGACCTGTGGCAGTCGGTGCCGGCCACAGGTCGGTCACAGTCTCGTTCGTCGTGGAAGTCATCGCCTGAAGGGTATCGGTGCGCTCGTGGGGTCGCGCTAACCTGCAGCAATGGTCAGGTCATCGGACGCCGACGACCTGCTTCCTGACCTCGATCTTGCCGAGATCATGCGGCAGCGTCCGCTCGGACTTGGTTCCGTCCCGCACGTTCTTCGCCTCACGATCGCGGTGACGGTCTCGTGGGCCGTGGCTGTCGCGCTCTCGCACAGCACCCTGGGCATCTTCGCGCCGCTCACCACGCTCTTCGTCGTTCAGGCGTCAGCGTGGACGACGGTGGGCATGTCCATCCAGCGGATTCTCGGCACGGGCATCGGCGTCCTCGTCGCCTCGGCGTGGGTCAATATTGCCGGGCTGACGTGGTGGTCGTTCGCCCTCGGAGTCGGGGTCTCGCTGTTCATCGCGCGCCTGCTGCCGTGGTCGCTCGGCGGTCAGCTGCAGATTCCGGTCGCGGTCGTGTTCGTCCTGTCGATCGGCCCCGGTGCCATCACCGAGGACGTGTGGCGCGTGCTGGACGTGCTCATCGGCGGCGTCGTCGGCCTCCTCGCCGTCTTCCTGTACCCACCGAAGCCGAGGCCGACGGCTCTCGACAACTCACTTCGCGCCTACCGCGACGCGATCATCGAGACCTTGGTCAGTGTCGGCCGGGAGTCCGGCTCGCGCGAGACGCCGCTTGCCGACGGGGAGCCGCACGACTACCTCGTCCCGAGTCGTCGCCTGCGGGACCTCGCCGACGACGCACGCGCGGAGCTCGTCCGCCTCGTCGAGGGCGTGCAGTTCAACATGCGAGGACGCGGCCTCAACGACACCGTGCATGGCCGTGCCGTGCAGCTGCGGCGACTGAGCGGAATCGGCGTACAGGTGCGGGGAATCGTCGGTGCTGCGAACAGGATCTACGACCGGCCCGACGTCGTGCCGCGCCTGAGCGGCGAGGAGTTCGGGCGTCTGGTGGACAAGGTCGTCGCGCTGATGCACGGAGTTCTCGGCGCGCCCGACGAGCAGCTCGGCGGTCGTGACCGGGACCTCGCGGCGCGACTTGACTCCGCGCTGGAGGCCGAGCTGCGCCGAGCTGCCGAACTCGTCGTGGACAACCATGCCGGGGTGGGCGGAGCGCTCGCGTCGGTCTCGATGCTCGGGCGATTGGACCTGGTCCGAATCCAGCTTGGCGAATTTCGCGAGGAGAAGACGGACTGATGTGCGGACGCTACGCAGCAACTGCTGACCCCACGGCGCTGATCGACGAGTTCGAGATCCCCGAGCCGCCGAAGGAGGAACTGCAGGCCGACTACAACGTCGCGCCGACGAAAAAGGTCTACATGATCATGGACCGGCTCGTCGACGACGTGCAGGTGCGCACCCTGATGAGCGGGCGTTGGGGTCTGGTCCCGTCGTGGTCCAAGGACCCGTCGATCGGCTCGCGCATGATCAATGCCCGATCCGAGACCCTCGCGGAGAAGCCCGCGTTCCGTCGGGCGTTCGCGAAGAGGCGCTGCCTGCTCCCCGCGGACGGCTACTACGAGTGGTACTTGCCCACCGATCCGGACGCCCCGGTGGGCAAGTCCGGGAAGCCGATCAAGCAGCCGTTCTTCATCCGGCCGGCCGACGGCTCCTCGCTCGCGATGGCCGGCCTGTACGAGTGGTGGCGAGACCCCACGCGCGAGGATGACGACCCGGAAGCATGGCGCCTCACGTGCACCGTCATCACGACCCAATCCGCCGACGAGGTGGGCCGGATTCACGACCGGATGCCGATGACCGTCGCCAGGGCCAACTGGGCGACCTGGCTGGACCCGACGGTGCCGAGCCCGGCCGACCTCATGGCCCCCGCCGCGGCGGTCGGCCTGGACGCCTACCCGGTCTCGACCCTCGTGAACAATGTCCGCAACAACGGCCCGGAGCTGCTCGAGCCGATCCCGGCCGGGGAATGATCGCGCGCGAAGGCGCGTTGTGACGGCTGTGCTACTCATTGCGGCGCCCGAAGGCGGGCTGGCCACCCTCGGCCTCTACGGACCGGGCTCGGGGCTAGGCTCGACATCAATGAGCGATGCACCAGAAGCCACGCCACGACCCGCCTCCACCGAGGCCCCGGCCGAGGTCTCGGCGCGTTTCGAGCGCGATGCAATGCAGTACCTGGACCAGTTGTACGGCGCGGCGATGCGTATGACGCGCAACCCGGCCGATGCCGAGGACCTCGTGCAGGAGACCTACATGAAGGCCTTCGCCGCCTTCTCGTCGTTCACCGAGGGCACCAACCTCAAGGCGTGGCTGTTCCGGATCCTCACGAACACCTACATCAACATCTACCGCAAGAAGCAGCGCCAGCCCTACCAGACAGGCACCGACGGCCTGTCCGACTGGCAGCTCGCCGAGGCCGAGAGCCACACCTCGCGCGGACTTCGGTCCGCGGAGGTCGAGGCGCTCGACCGGCTGGCCGACGCGGACATCGTCGAGGCGCTCGCCGCGATGCCCGAGGACTTCCGGATGGCTGTGTACTACGCCGATGTCGAGGGCTTCGCCTACAAGGAGATCGCCGAGATCATGGAGACGCCGGTCGGCACCGTGATGTCGCGCCTGCATCGTGGCCGCAAGCTCCTGCGCGAGTCCCTCGAGGATTACGCGATCGAGCGAGGCCTGATTCCGGCCGTCGTGGGTGCCGACGCTGGAGCCGACGGGGGTGACTTCGCATGAGTTGCGGACACCCACACGAGACCGACTGCGGCAAGGTCCACGAGATGATCGATCCCTATCTCGATGCCGAGCTCGACACGCAGGGATGCGACGCGATCACCCAGCACTTCAAGGAGTGCCCGGACTGCGAGCGTGACTACTACCTTGTTCGCACGGTCAAGGTCCGCGTGCACCGAGCATGCGGCATGTCGGCGCCGGACGGCTTGCGGATGATGATCATCACGCGGCTGCGCGGCTTCACATCGGCGGGGGAGTAGAACACGGTGGAGCAGACATTGCGGGCCGAGATGGTCGCGTCCGTGCACTCGATCCTCGTGGCCGTCGGAGACTCGGTCGTGATCGGCGACACGCTGGTCATCCTGGAGTCCATGAAGATGGAGATCCCGGTCGTTGTCGAGGCCCCCGGGGTCGTCGCGGAGATCAGCGTCGCCCCCGGCGACGTCATCCGCGAGGGCGACGTCATCGCCATCCTCGTCTAACGCTCAGGCGCGTGGCACGACTCGCGTGTAGGCCTGCAGGAAGACGCCCTCCCTGGGCTCCCAGTCGCGCTCGGGCAGGCGGCTGAACCCGAGTCGGTCGTAGAACGTCTGCGCCGCGGTGTTCTTGTCGATGACGCAGATGACGTGCGCCGGCGCACCGATTTCCACTGCCCGCTCCTCGCACGCGGCGACCAGTGCCTCGCCGACACCCATCCGCCACGCGTTAGGCGAGACGGCGAGGAAGCGGAACTCCATCTCCCCGTTCCTGCCCACCTCCGCGTAGTCGCTGCCGACGGGACAGATCGTCACCGTTCCCACGATCTGGCCGTCATTGACCGCTACTAGTACCTCGGTTTGCGAGGCGCGCGCCGCGACATCCCTCAGCGTCTGCGCGTAGTCGTCGTCCGGGTCCAGGTGCCCGCCGGCCGCGTACGACGCGACGCACAGGTCCCCGATGAGCTCGTACTCGCTCGGCGCGGCGGGGCGGATCTCGAGGGCGGCGGTCACCGGGCAAGTATCCTCTCGCCTCGTGGCCATCTTGACCCGGCTCGTCAAGGAACGGACGGACCTAGGTCCGGCCGATCTCGACCGTCTCAGCTCACTGGTCGAGGTCTGGTCGCTGCTCGCCGACTTGTCCTTGAGCGATCTGGTCCTGTGGGTTCCCACGTGGAACGACGGGGGACTGGTCGCCGTCGCGCAGGTCCGGCCGACGACCGCGCCGACCTCGGTGCCCGACGATGTCGTGGGCGCGTTCGCGCCGCGGGGGCGCTTTCCGCAGATCGACCAGGCCGCCGCTTTCGGCCAGCCCGTCATGCTGCGCGATATCAAGCATCCGTGGGTGCCCAGCGGCATCGAGGCGTACCCGGTCCGCAGTGGCGATCGCATCATCGCCGTGGTCGCCAGGCACGCGTCCGCTGCCCCGAGGGTTGCCGGACGGCTCGAGGAGATCTACCTGTCGTCGGCTGACGATCTCTACACGATGCTCGTGGACGGCCGCTTCCCCGTCGACGAGGCCGGGTCGGACGTCATTGCCGCTCCTCGTGTCGGGGACGGAATTGTCCGCCTCGACGCAGCGGGGGTCGTCGAGTACGCCAGCCCGAACGCGGTCAGCGCCCTACGTCGCCTCGGCCTGGCGACCGACGTCGTCGGGTCGTCCTTCGCCGAGCTCGCCGTCCGCCTGTCGCGCCGCCCTGGCCCGATGGACGAGGCACTCTCGGCGGTCGCGGGTGGACGAATCGCGGGGCGGGCGGACATCGACAACGCGGTCGCCGTCGTACTGGTGCGCGGTATTCCCCTGGTCAAGGCCGGCCGCGGGGTCGGGACGCTCCTGTTCCTGCAGGACGCGACCGACCTGCGCCGTCGCGAGCGAGCCCTCATCAGCAAGGACGCCACCATTCGGGAGATCCACCATCGGGTGAAGAACAACCTGCAGACCGTCGCCGCGATGCTGCGCCTGCAGGCCAGGCGTGCCGGGTCCGCGGAGGCCAAGGAGGCGCTCGCCGAGGCCGAGCTTCGGGTCGCCGCGATCGCCGTCGTGCACGAGTCGCTGTCGTCGGAGGATGGCGAGCGGGTCGACTTCGACGAGATCGTCGACCGCATCGTCGCCCTGGTCCGTGACCTAGCCCCCGCCTACTCGGCTGCGGAGACCGTGCCCGAGCTGCGGCGCGACGGCTCGTGGTCCACGCTCTCGGCAGAGCTGGCCACCGCCTTGGCGATGGTCGCGTCAGAGCTATTGCACAACGCGGTCGAGCATGCGGGGGCGCGCCAGATCACCGTGTCCCTCGAACGCGCGCCGAGCCTGCTGGTGATGCGGGTGAAGGACGACGGACGCGGGCTGCCGAGGGAGTTCGACCCGGGCGTGACCGGACTCGGACTGAGCATCGTGCAGTCACTGATCACCGGGGACCTGCGCGGAACGTGTGACTTCTACGGCACGCCGGAGGGGACCTCAGTGGTGATCAAGGTGCCGAACCACGACCTCGCCTAGCCGGCGAGCATTCGCGCTAGACGTTCGATCGTGCTCGCAGCCGAGCATTGCGGCGCTTGAGAGCGCGGCGCTCGTCCTCGGATAGCCCGCCCCACACGCCTGCGTCCTGGCCGGTCTCAAGAGCCCAGCGCAGGCATTCATCAACGACACTGCAACGGCGGCACACAGCTTTGGCTTCTTCAATCTGAACCAATGCTGGTCCGGTGTTGCCGATCGGGAAGAAGAGCTCCGGGTCTTCGTCACGGCAGGCGGCCTCGTGGCGCCAGTCCATGCGTAATCACTCCATCAGATGCTGCGCGCCGGGGTTCCCCCGACGCTCGTGATTGCTTTCACGTGATGGCTCATCAAAAGAGGCGACCTGGGGTTACCAGACCGGTCTCCGGAGGAAGGTAGCCATCCAACGAAAGCAACGGGCCTGTACAGGGTCGCAGAGGTAAGGGGTCCCCACAAGGGTAAAGCGCCGATTACGTCCCGTTTTGCCTGTCTGTTAGGTCACAAGTACGTCACTTGGGCATGTATTTCGTCCGTTTACCGGACACTCGGACAGCGCTTGCATGGACGGCGCCGATCACGCCACCACGCGCAACGCGGCCGGGTGCGCGCTGAAGGCCACCTCGGTCGTCGGTCCCATGCCCTCGCCGTCGATCTGGAACTCGACCTCTCGGCTGGCCGAGATGGTGAACTGCGACTGGTCGTGCCAGCCGAGCAGCCCGCCTCGAGCCGTGCCTCCCGAGCGGCTGGTCAGCAGGCGTTGCGCGGCGATCAGCGCCGTCGGGATCCGCATCCGGCGGGCGGCGAAGACGTCCAGGCCGGTATCGAACGAGGCATCCGGGCACAGGCTGATCGGCCAGTTGCCGAAGTAGGTCCACGGCGAGGAGTTCTGCACCACCGCGAGGAACAGCCCGTCAATGCGCTCGCCCTCGGGCGCCTGCGGTGAGGCAGGCCTGGTCAGCGTGAGCGCCGGGTCCTTGCGGTTCGTGCTGCGGAAGAACTCCATGAGGGTCGTGCGCAGGTACCGGGCCGGCGTCGCGCTGTGCCCGGACTTCCGCTGCCGCTCCATCGCGGCGATGATCTCCGCGTCGATGCCCAGGCCGGCATTGGCCACGAACCAGCGATCGTTGGCCTTGCCCACGCTCACGCTTCGCGTCACGTTGTCGCGCAGGAGGTCCAGGAGCAGGCCGGTCGCCTCGACGGCGTCCGTCGGCACGCCGAGCGTGCGGGCGAACACGTTCGCCGAGCCACCGGGCACCGTCGCGAGGAGCGGAACCTTGTCTCCGGGTCCGCGGGCGAGGATGCCGTTGACCACCTCGTTCACCACCCCGTCCCCGCCGAGGGTGATGACAATGTCGAGTTCCTGCTCGAGGGCGAGCTCCCCGAGCATGATGCCGTGGCCCTTGTGGGTGGTCACCGTCACGTCGAGGTCGAGTTCGTTGGACAGCGCGTTGACGATGACGTCGACGACGCGTGGGGAGGTGGTGGTCGCCTTGGGGTTGACGACAAGGAGACCTCGCACGCCGTCGAGCCTAGCCACGGTCCCCATAGGGTTGTCGTGTGCCCGCTCGGACCCCTGCCATCGTTGCCGTAGCCGCCATCTCCGCGATCGAGGGCCTGGGCCTGCTCGGCTACGCGATCTACGACATCGTCCAGACCCTCCGGCTCGGCGTGACCGGGCCCGAGGAGGTTTCCAACGTGCCGGCCGTCGTGCTGATCATCGTCATTTTGCTGCTGTTCGGCGCGGGGATGCTGTGCGTGGCCCGCGGGTGGTGGCGTGAGGAGCGCTGGGCGCGGGCGCCGTTCCTCGTCGCGCAGATCCTCGGCGTCCTCGTCGGATGGGACCTCGCGCAGGCAAGTGGCGGCTCCGAGCGCATCATCGGGATCGCCGTGATCGTCATCGCAGCGATCGGGATCGTCCTGGCGTTCCTGCCGGCTGTTGCCCGGGCGATCGAGCCGCCGGACTAGTGCTCGGTCAGGCCCGCGCGAAGCGCGAGCAGGGCGCGGGACAGCAGCCGCGAGACGTGCATCTGCGACATCCCCATCTCGGCGGCGATCTGCGTCTGGCTCATGCTCCCGAAGAACCTCAGCATGACGATCTGGCGCTCGCGATCGGGCAGCGCGGCCAGCAGGGGCCGGAGGGACTCGCTGTCCTCGAGGGCCTCGAACGCCGGGTCGTCGGTCCCCAGCGACTCCGCTATCGAGGCCGCGCGATCATCGTCGCGCTCGGCATCGATCGACGACGTGTTGTACGCGTGCCGGATCTCGATCGCGGCGAGTACGTCCTCGTCGGTGACGTCGAGGGCCTCGGCAACCTCGCGCACCGTCGGCGAGCGCTGGAGGGTCTTGATGAGGTCGTCGGTGCAGGTGGCGACGCGCGCCGACAGTTCCTGCAGTCGCCTAGGCACCCGCAACGCCCACGTGCGGTCGCGAAAGTGGCGCTTGATCTCGCCCAGGATGGTTGGCGTGGCAAAGGTCGAGAACTCGGTCCCGCGTCCGATCTCGAACCGGTCGACGGCCTTTATCAGGCCGATCGTCCCCACCTGCGTGAGGTCCTCCATCGACTCGCCGCTCTCGCGGTAGCGGCGGGCCAGGTGGCGGACCAAGGGCAGGTGCATCGTGACCAGTTCGTCCCTGACAACCGATCGTCGAGGGTCGTCCGCGGCCAGTTCGGAGAGTTCGGCGAGCAGCCGGTGCTCTGCTTCGCGTTGCTCTACGCCCCAGCGCGTGGTTCGCCCGGGGGCTTGGGTCATGCGTCGACCGCGACGTGCCGGCTGACATGCAGGACCAAGGTGACCTCGCCAGCGTCGATGGTGGCGGTGACGTCATCGACGAGCGCGCTCAGGACGGTCCAGCTGAAGGTGTCCCGTGCGGGAACTCCGCCGCTGGTGCTCGGCGCGGACACGCGCACTTCGAGGACGTCGTCGCGAACCTCGAACCGGCACAGGACCTCGGCTCCCGAGGGTGCGTCGTGGACGAGTTGCGTCACGGCCTCGTCGACCGCGAGCCTGACGTCCTCGAGCTGGTCAAGCGGTAGGTCGGCTCGCGCCGACATCGCCGCGGCAACGGTTCGGGCCAGGCCGACATTGCGGGTTTCCGCCAGGAATGTCAGCGTCACGGAATCGTTCATGTGTCCCCCTCGGCAGCGAGCCTGCGCAGATCATCCCCGGTGACGCGGTGCACCGTCCACTCATCCATGGCAACCGCGCCCAGGCTCCGGTAGAAGCCGAGGGCCGGCTCGTTCCAGTCGAGCACCGACCACTCGAAGCGCGCGTAGTCGTGTTCTACGCACTCCTGGGCCAGTGCGCTCAGCAGCCGCTTGCCGTACCCGGTGCCGCGAAGCTCGGGACGGACGTACAGATCCTCCAGGTACAGGCCGTGCTTTCCGGTCCATGTGGAGTAGTTGAGGAACCACAGCGCGAAGCCGCCAAGGAGGTGGCCGTCCGCTGACTCGTGCTCCACCACGTGCGCGAAGGCCTTGGGGTCCGGGCCGAACAGCGCGGCCTGGAACTGGTCCTCGGTGGCGACCGCCTGGTCGGCGAGCCGCTCATACACGGCGAGGTCGCGCACCATGCCGAGAATCTCGGCGACGTCCTGCTGTTCGGCGCGACGGATGGTTCCTTCAGTCACCTCATTGCCCTCGCTTCCTTGCATACATGTCGTCGTCAGCACGCTCGACGAGCGACTGCCAATCGCTGACGTCCGCAGGACCGCTGGCGATTCCGACCGTCACCGATCCATCCCACGCGGAGTGCCCCGCAGCAGCGTCCCGAACACCGCCGGACAGCCGGGTGATCCAGGCATCGCGGTCCAGTCCGTGCTCGGCCGGTGCGACGACCACGAACTCGTCACCGCCCCAGCGGGCCACCAGGTCTCCAGCCCTGGACGTCGACGTCAGCGACGCGGCGACGATTCGCACCACCTCGTCGCCGGTCGCATGGCCGTGGGTGTCGTTGATCGGCTTCATGCCGTCGATGTCGACGAAGGCAATCGCGATGAGGTCACCGCGGCGCGAGGCGTTCGCGAGCAGTCCGGGCATGTGGTCGATGAGGCCACGCCGGTTGAGGACGCCGGTGAGCGAGTCGTGCGTCGCGAGCGCCTCTGCCGTGTCGAGCGCGATCGCAAGCGAGTCGGCGAGGCGGATGCGCAGACCGAGGGCGACCATGCCGACGGCCAGGGCCGTGAGGCCGATGATGAAGCAGTCGCCGACATCCGCGACGCCGACATCGGTCGCGACGACGACGTAGCCCGCCAGCATCGGGACGGCTGCGGTGATAGCGGCTGGGAACGAGAGCACGAACTGGCTGAACACGACCATGATGATCAGCGCGTACTCCACGGACGGGTTACCGGGGTCACGCGAGGTCTCGACGAGCAGCAGCAGGACCAGTGCGACCGCGACGACGGCGCCGATCCACGGCAGGACCGCTGCGGGCATCGTTGGCCGTGAATACAGCCACGCTCCCGCTAGCAGGATCACGATCGACAGCAGGTTCGGCACGTAGTCGCCGATCGTCGAGCTTCCCTCGGTGATCACGTTGAAGATGATGATCGCGGCGTAGCCAGCGGCGAGGACGAGCGCCGCGGTCCCGGTCTGGCGCTTCGCGCGGAGGACACGGAAGGCAGTGCGCCGCTTTCGGTCATCCCGGGAATCGGTGAGCGCGGCTGCTGGCATGACGACTAGTGCTTGTCCGGCATGTCGCCGGGCTCGATGTTCTCCGAAGGGTTGGGCGGGTCCGTGACGGTGCGCACGTTGCTGGGGGAGTCACCGACCGCCGGGCTGTCGTCACGTGGACTGCGCGACGAGCCGTACCGCGAGAGGATGTAGAGCACGACGCCCACGGCAATTGCCACCCAGCCGACGGACGTGATGCCCGTGCTCTGAGCGATGGCACCCAGGATCAGGATCAGCACCCCGACGGCCAGAATCCCCATGCCGATCAGCTGGTTGCGCTGGCCGGGCTGTGGTCCGTTCATCGTGGCTCCTTGGCGATGCAGTCGAGTCGCACGACGATATCGGAGTGGCGACGGGAGCCTTGCCGAGGACGATCAGTCGGTCCCTCCGGACGGGTGCCCTACGCGCTGGTGCACGGGTAGGGACCCTTCTCGTGGTTGGGGCAGAAGGTGTCCTCCCACTCGGCGCCATCGAAGTTTGCCCGGGTGAGGTTCGCGCCTGTGAGGTCCGCCTTGGTGAGGTCCGCGTCGGCGAAGCGCGTATCCGTGAGGTTGGCGTAGGGCAGGTCCGCGCCGCTGAGATTGGTGACGATGAGGTCGGCGTAGGTGAGGTTGGCGCGGGTGAAGTCCGCGTTGATGAGGACGGCGCTGGTGAGGTCGGCCCGTCTGAGGTCCGCTCCGATGAAGATCGCATCGCTGATGACCGCATGGCTGAGGTCTGCGTTGTAGAGGTTCGCGCCCGCGCAGTTCGGCGCGCATGCGGGTGTGCCGTGCAGTTCGTTGTTGTCCTTGCCCGATCCGCCGACCAGCGTGTCGTCGCCGGTGTCCCTGCCATTCACGGTGTCCCCATACAGCGTGTCGTCGCCGGGTCCGCCGCGAAGTTCGTCATCGCCCGCCAGGCCAATCAAGACATCCGAGCCGCCGAGGCCGCAGATCACGTCATCACCTGACGTTCCGCGGAGGACGTCGTTGCCCTTGGTGCCAACGATCGTGCACTCAGCGCGCTTCGCATTGACGGACGCGGAAGCCGGCGGCACCACCGCGAATCCCGCGACGAGCAGCGCCGATGCGGCCAGGACTGTGATCAAGGAGCGGGTGCGGGAGTGCTGGGTCACGGCAGGCCGACTCTCGTAGAAGGTTGTCATTGTTCTGCCCCGGTTCGAGGGCGGTCAAACCTGCGCTCCGACGCGAAGGAGCCCCCGGCACGAAGTGCCGGGGGCTCCTGACGTGCATGCTTCCGCTCTACGCCTTCTTGGTCTCCCAGAAGATCGCGGCGATCTCGTCAATCTTGGCGAGCAGCTCGTCGGCCACCGCAACGTCGACGGTGCCCTTGGTGCCGCCGGCACCGGCGAGCTTCGTGGCCGAGTTGAACAGGTCGTTCAGCTGCGGGTACTTCTCGAAGTGCGGGGGCTTGAAGTAGTCGGTCCACAGCACCCACAGGTGCTCCTTGACCAGGGTGGAGCGCTCTTCCTTGATCGCGATGGCGCGGACCTTGAAGTCTGCGTCGTCGGATCCGGCGTACTTGGTCATGATGGCCTTTACCGACTCCGCCTCGATGCGGGCCTGCGCGGGGTCGTACACGCCGCAGGGCAGGTCGCAGTGGGCGTAGGCGGTGGTGCGGGGGGCAATGAGATTGCGCACGAGAGTGGTGAGCATCGGACTCCTTCGGGGATGTCAGGTCTTCGTTGAGGCCTCACGCAGACCATAGCGCCGTGCGCTCAGCACGGCAGCGGGCAGGATGACCTCGTGCTGCCCATGACACGCGTGCGAATCGTCGGTCCGTCGATGGAGCCGGCGCTGCGCAATGGGGAGTGGTGGCTGGTCCGCCGTACCTCGCGGGTGCGTGCCGGTGACGCGGCGCTGCTCGTCCATCCGCGACGACCTGACCTGCTGATCGTCAAGCGCCTTGTGCGGCTCGACGACGGCGGCTGGTGGGTCCTGGGTGACAACCCCGATCACAGCGAGGACAGCAGGCAGTTCGGCTTCGTGCCCGAGGCCAATGTGGTCGGTCGGGTCAGTCTTCGGTACGGTCCGATCAGGCGCCGCTGACAGCCCGGTCAGCGCTGGCCAACGCACCGGAAGCCACTTACATGACTGAAGACATATCCGGCCCTCTGGCCGATGCCCGCGATTCCAACCCGGTGTTCCCGTTCCACAAGGGCGGGAAGATCGAGATTCGGCCGACCGTGCGCGTGCGCGACCGTGCCGGCCTGTCGCTCGCGTACACACCGGGCGTTGCCGAGGTGTGCGAGGCAATCGCCGCGGAACCGGATCTCGCGTACAGCTACACGTGGAAGTCGAACACCATCCTCATCGTGACCGACGGCACCGCGGTGCTGGGTCTCGGCGACATCGGCCCGCTTGCAGCCCTGCCGGTGATGGAGGGCAAGTCCCTGCTCCTGAAGGAGTTCGGGGGAGTCGACGCGATCCCGATCTGCCTGGACACGAAGGACACCGAGGAGATCATCGACACGGTCGTGCGCATCGCCCCGGCGTTCGGCGGCGTGCTGCTCGAGGACATCTCCGCTCCGCGCTGCTTCGAGATCGAGACTCGGCTCCAGGACCGCCTCGCGATCCCGATCTTCCACGACGACCAGCACGGCACCGCGATCGTGACGCTGGCCGCGCTGCTCAATGCCGCCAAGGTCACCGGGCGCCAGCTGTCGGACCTGCGCGTCGTCGTGTCCGGCGCGGGCGCTGCTGGCGTGGCGATCGCGAAGATGCTGCTCGAGGCCGGTGTTGGCGACCTCGCCGTCGCCGACACCCGCGGGATCGTGTCTGCTGATCGAACCGACCTCACCGCGGTGAAGACGGAGCTCGCGGCGATCACCAACCGCTCGGGCCTGACCGGCTCGATCAACGATGCGCTCGCGGGCGCAGACGTATTCGTCGGGGTCTCGTCGGGCCGCGTTCCCGACGAGGTCGTGGCATCGATGGCCAAGGACGCGATCGTGTTCGCGATGGCGAATCCCAATCCCGAGGTGCATCCCGATGTCGCGCGGCGCACCGCCGCTGTCGTGGCGACCGGTCGAAGCGACTACCCGAACCAGATCAACAATGTGCTCGCCTTCCCCGGCCTCTTCCGCGGAGTGCTCGATGTCCAGGCAACGCGCATCACCGAGCCGATGAAGCTCGCCGCGGCGCACGCCATCGCGGCCGTCGTCGGCGATGACCTGGCCCGTGACTTCATCGTGCCGAGCGTGTTCGACCCCCGCGTCGGAGTCGAGGTGTCGCGCGCCGTCGCCGCTGCAGCGCGGGCTGACGGCGTCGCACGGGTCTGACGCACGCATGCCCCTCGCGCAGCTGAACGTCGCGGTCATGGTGGACACGATCGAGTCACCACGCATGGCCGACTTCGCCGCGCAGCTTGCCGAGGTGAATGCGGCCGCGGAGGCATCGGACGGCTTCATCTGGCGGCTGAAGGATGATGAGGGTCCCGGCGCAACGAGTTATCGCATGCTGGACAACGACCTTCTCATCGTCAACATGTCTGTATGGCGCGACCTCGCCTCGCTTCGTGCGTTCGTCATCGGCTTCGACCAGCATCGTGTCGCGCTCCGCAATCGCTACGAATGGTTCGAGCGCGCGACCGAGCCGATGACCGCATGCTGGACTGTGCCCGATGGCCACCTGCCTGACGTGGCCGAGGCGGAACGGATGCTCCTCCACCTTCGGTCCGAAGGGCCGAGCGACGAGGTTTTCCCCTTCACGTACCGCGACTGAATTATTTGCCCGTCGATAGGGTCGGGGGATGTTTGCTGCCTACGCCGCTGGCGTCAATCGTGAAGACCCGATGTCCTGCCTGGTCGTGGGGGAGATCGACGAGCCGTCGGTTCCCGCCGACTGGGTGACGGTCCACGTTCGCGCCGCCAGCCTCAATCACCACGACGTGTGGTCCCTGAAGGGGCAGGCGCTCGCGGCGGATCGCGTTCCGATGATCCTCGGGACCGACGCGGCGGGGGTCACGGACGACGGGCGCGAGGTGATCGTGCATGCGGTGGTCGGCGACGTCGAGGCCGGCGAGGGAGACGAGACCCTCGATCCTCGGCGCAGCCTGCTGAGCGAGCTGTACCCCGGGGCGCTGGCGGAGCGGGTGCGCGTGCCTGCGCGCAATCTCGTCGACAAGCCGGCCGGCATCTCCTTCGAGGAGGCCTCCTGCCTGCCCACCGCGTGGCTGACCGCTTACCGCATGATCGAGTCCAAGTCGGGCACGAGGGCGGGTGACACGATCCTCGTGCAGGGCGCTGGCGGGGGAGTCTCGACCGCACTCATCGTCCTGGGCAAGGCTCTCGGTCGACGCGTATGGGTGACGTCGCGAGACGAAAGCAAGCAGGCCTGGGCCGTCGAGCTCGGGGCCGACCAGGCGTTCGCGCCGGGCGCGCGACTGCCCGAGCGCGTCAGCGCCGTGATGGAGACCGTGGGAGAGGCGACGTGGGACCACTCGCTCAAGTCGCTGAAGCCGGGCGGACGGATCGTGGTGTCGGGCGCCACCTCGGGGCCGAATCCGCCGGCCGACCTGAACCGCGTGTTCTTCCTGCAGCTCAGCGTCGTCGGCTCGGCCATGGGCACCCTCGAGGAGCTCCAGGAGCTCACCGACCTGCTCGTCGAGACCGGAGTCCGGCCGGTGATCGACCGCGTGCTGCCCTTGGCGGATGCGCGCGAGGCCTTCGTCGCGATGAACGAGGGAAGCGTGCGCGGAAAACTGGTCCTCACGCCTTAACAAGCGTGCTACGCGGTGCTACGGTCGGGTCATGGCCGCTAGCAACCTCGGCAAGACCATCAGCCATCGCGAGCTGCGCAACAACAGCGGCGAGGTGCTGCGGGCTGTCGCGGCAGGCGAGACCTTCATCGTCACCAACAATGGCGAACCGGTAGCTGAACTCCGCCCGGTGCGGGCTTTGCCTTTCGGGGGCTTGAATGTCACCACGCCTCGAGCCGGCGGAGACTTCGGTCAGATTCCGAAGTGGAATCTGAGTCGACCCGTGCTGGACATTCTCGACGATCTTCGGGGCGACCGATGATCGCCTACGTGGATTCGTCCGCCGCGGCAAAGTTGCTGGCGCATGAGCCAGGATCTGATGCCGTCGCCGCCGTCTTCGACTCATTCGATGAGCGAAAGGAACTCCTGGTCTCCGGCCGACTCATCGAGACGGAGCTTCGTCGACTCGCCGTGCGCGAGTCCGTTGCGCAGGAGTCGGTAACGAATCTTCTCGATCGGTTGGCGATTGTCGACCTCGATGCAGCGGTCTACAGGTCGGCCGGGCTCTTGCCCGGTGCGCGGTTGCGCAGTCTCGACGCGCTGCACCTGGCAACGGCGCTTCGGATTGGGGCTGACGCGATGATCACCTTCGACGAGCGGCTGGAGGAAGCCTGCGCAGAAGTGGGGCTCGCCGTACTGTCCGTCTCGTGATGGCAGGACGAATCGCTGGCTCGTACGGGATAGACGCGCCGTACGTCCCGGTGCTCAGCGTTGCCGGCGGCGTCGCGGTGGCGGTCCTCGGCAACGCCGAGTCGGGATCCTCGCGAGCGACCCTGTGGCTCTTCGCGCTCGTCCTCTTCGCGCAGGCGGTGGTCTACATGCACACCACGCTGCGCGGGAAGTTCCTGATCTGGAAGTCGATACTGGCCCCGCTGCCCGCGCCGGGCACCATCCTCGATGTCGGATGCGGCCGCGGCATGGTCCTCATCGAGACGCTCATGCAGTTCCCGGACAGCCGGGGCACCGGCATCGACCTGTGGCGCAGTCGCGACCAGAGCGGCAACGATCCGTCCGCCACGATGAGCAACGCGGAGGCGAACGGCCTGGCCGATCGCGTCACGCTGGAGACCGGCGACATGAGCGCGATGCCGTTCGCCGACGATTCCTTCGATCTCGTTGCGGCGAACGTGGCGATTCAGAACATCAAGGACCGTGAACTGCGGAAGTGCACCATCGCCGAGATCGTGCGGGTCACCAGGCCCGGAGGCCACATCCGGATCGTCGACATCCAGTACACGGGGCAGTACCGAGACGACCTGCAGGAACTCGGCGCGCTCGATGTCACCGTCAGGAGACTAGGCCTCAACGGCTGGTTCGGTAATCCGTTCTACGCCAGCACGCTGGTCAGCGCGCGCAAGCCCGACTAGGCACGCGGCTCAGTCGTCGAGGTCGTCGTCGAGGCGCGCCAGCCACGTGGCCAGCCGCTCGACGGGAATCTCGAAGTCCGGGTTGAGGTCGACGAACTCTCGCAGCCGCTCGGCGAGCCACTCGACCGTGACGGTCTCCTCGCCGCGGCGCGACTGCAGTTCCTCGATCCCGCGATCGGTGAAGTACATCTACGCGAACGCCTGCGCAACGAGCACCTTCTGCTCCTGCTCGTGGCGCTGGTGCGTGCCCACGGCCGGGGCCGAGGATGCCGGGCGGCTGACGATCCGGATCGTGCGGTCGATGATGAGCGGGAGGTTGACGGCCATGAAGCTCCATGCGCCCTGATTGGCCGGCTCCTCCTGAACCCAGGTGAGCTCCGCGTCGGGGTACTCGGCAAGGGCGGGCGGCAGGGTCCGGTAAGGCAGTGGGTAGAGCCGCTCGAACCGGAAGATCGCCGTGTCGGTGATGCCGTGCTCCTCGCGGTAGGCGAGCAGGTCGTAGTAGACCTTGCCGCTGCACAGCAGGACCCGCTTGATCTGCGGGCCGGTCATCTCCGGATCGGTGATCAGCGGCCGGAAGTTGCCGCTGGTGAAGTCCTCGCTCTTCGACACCGCCTGCTTGGAGCGCAGCAGTGACTTCGGGGTGAAGATGATGAGCGGACGGGTCAGCGCGCCGAGAACCTGCCAGCGCAGCAGGTGGAAGTACGAGGCTGGGGTCGTCGGGTTGGCGACCGTCATGTTGTCCTGCGCGCACATTTGCAGGAAGCGCTCGATGCGCGCGGACGAGTGGTCAGGACCCTGGCCCTCGTGGCCATGCGGAAGCAGCAGCGTCAGCGGCGAGCGCTGGCCCCACTTCTGCTCGCCCGCGGAGATGAACTCGTCGATGATCGTCTGAGCCCCGTCGACGAAGTCGCCGAACTGGGCCTCCCACATGACGAGGGCATCGGGCCGGGCGACGGAGTAGCCGTACTCGAAGCCCATCGCCGCGAACTCGCTCAGCGGGGAGTCGTACACGTAGAGCTTCGCGCCGTCGCGGTAGCACTTCTTGAGCGGCTTGTACTGCCAGCCGGTCTCCTTGTCCACGATCACCATGTGGCGGTGGCCGAAGGTGCCGCGGCGGGAGTCCTGGCCGGCTATCCGCACGGTGCGGCCTTCCATCAGCAGCGATCCAACGGCGAGGGCCTCGCCCATGCCCCAGTCGATCGTGTCGTCGGCGACCATCTGTGCGCGCCGCTGCAACTGCGGAGCAAGACGCGGGTGCATGGTGAAGTCCGGCGGCATCGTCAGCTGCGAGTCGATGACCGTCGCGATCTGCTCCTCGCTGATCGCCGTGGCCACCGAAGCCGCCGGCGCCTGCAGCGTCAGGCTGCGCTGCCCGGTCTCGAGGATGTCGGCGTGGCCGTCGCTGAACGTGTTGGACTCGTCCTTGGTGTGCGTCTCCTGGAAGACCCGCTCGAGCTGCTCCTGGAAGTGCTTCAGGGCGCCCTCGGCCTCGTCGAGGGTGATGTCGCCACGGCCCATGAGCGACTCGGTGTAGTGCTTGCGGACCGAGCGCTTCGCGTCGATGATCGCGTACATCAGGGGCTGGGTCAGTGAAGGATCGTCGGCCTCGTTGTGACCGCGCCGCCGGTAGCAAACCAGGTCGATGACGACGTCCTTGTGGAAGGCCTGGCGGAAGGCGAACGCGAGCTCGGCGACGCGCACGACCGCCTCGGGATCGTCACCGTTGACGTGGAAGATCGGCGCCTGCACGGCGCGCGCGATGTCGGTGGAGTACACCGACGTGCGGCTGTACTTCGGCGAGGTCGTGAAGCCAACCTGGTTGTTGACGACCACGTGGATCGTGCCGCCGGTGCGGTAGCCCTGGATCTGCGACATCTGCATCGTCTCGACGACGACGCCCTGGCCGGCGAAGGCAGCGTCTCCGTGCATGAGGACGGGCAGGATGTTGTAGGCCTCGCCCGGTGGCAGCTGGTCCTGCTTGGCGCGGACGATGCCCTCCAGGACCGGGTTGACGGCCTCAAGGTGCGAGGGGTTCGCCGCGAGGTAGACCGCGATCTCCGCGCCGTCCGGGGCGACGTAGGTGCCGGTCGTGCCGAGGTGGTACTTGACGTCGCCGGAGCCCTGGACCGAGTCCTTGCCGAAGTCGCCCTCGAACTCGCGGAAGATCTGGCCGTAGGACTTGCCGGCGATGTTCGTGAGGACGTTCAGTCGGCCTCGGTGCGGCATGCCGATTGCGACCTCGACGATTCCGTCGTGGGCGGCCTCGGACAGCGTGCTGTCCAGGAGCGGGATCAGCGACTCGGCTCCTTCGAGCGAGAAGCGCTTCTGGCCGACGTACTTGGTCTGAAGGAAGGACTCGAGAGCCTCGGCCTCGTTGAGCTTGCGCAGGATGCGCAACTGCTCCTCGCGGTCGGGCTTGGCGTGTGGGATCTCGACGTGCTCTTGGATCCAGGCGCGCTGCTCGGGGTCCTGGATGTGCATGTACTCGATGCCGACGGTGCGGGTGTACGAGTCGCGCAGGACGCCGAGGATCTCGCGCAGCTTCATCAGCGGGCGGCCGCCGAAGCCGCCGGTGGCGAACTCGCGGTCGAGGTCCCACAGCGTGAGTCCGTGCTGCAGGACGTCGAGGTCGGGATGGGTGCGCTGGTGGAATTCGAGCGGGTCGGTATCGGCCATGAGATGGCCCCGGACGCGGTACGCGTGGATGATCTCCTGCACGCGAACCGTCTTACTGAGGTCGGTCTCGTGGCTGGCAGAGACGTCCTTGGCCCAGCGGATCGGCTCGTACGGGATGCGCAGTGCGCGGAAGATATCGCCGAAGAAGTCATCCTCGCCGAGCAGGAGGGCGTGCAGCCGGCGCAGGAACTCCCCGGACAGCGCGCCCTGGATGATCCGGTGGTCGTAGGTCGAGGTCAGCGTGAGGATCTTGGAGACCGCGTTGCGCGCGATGGCCTCGTTGGACGCGCCCTGCCATTCGGCCGGGTAGTCCATGGCCCCGACGCCGAGGATGCAGCCCTGACCCGACATCAGGCGCGGCACCGACAGGTTCGTGCCGATCGTGCCGGGGTTCGTCAACGAGACCGTCGTGCCGGCGAAGTCGTCGGCGACGAGCTTCCCTGCGCGGGCCTTGCGAATGAGGTCCTCGTAGGTGGCCCAGAAGGTCGCGAAGTCCATGGCCTCGGTGCCCTTGATGCACGGGACGAGCAATTGGCGCGTGCCGTCGGCCTTGGCGAGGTCGATGGCGATGCCGAGGTTGATCGACTGATGCTTGACGACTGCAGGCTTGCCGTTGACCTCGGTGTAGCCGTAGTTCATGCCCTCGGTCTCGCGAAGAGCGCGAACCGCGGCGAATCCGATGATGTGGGTGAAGGAGACCTTGCCGCCGCGTCCGCGAGCGAGGTGGTTGTTGATCACGATGCGGTTGTCGATGAGCAGCTTCGCGGGCACCGCGCGAACGCTCGTGGCGGTGGGAACGGTGAGGCTGGTCTCCATGTTGGTTACCACTCGCGCGTTCGCCCCCTTGAGGACGACGACCTCGGCGGCGTCGGCGCTCGGCGCGGGATCTACTGCGACAACTGCTGGAGCGGCCACAGGCTTGGGTGCCGGAGCGGGAGCGGAGGGAGCCTCGGGGGTAGCCACGGTCGCTGCGGCAGGTGCGACAGCGGGTGCCGGCGCGATCGGGGAGTGCTCGGAAGGCACGTAGCCCTCGAAGAACTCCCACCATGCCGGATCGACGCTGGCACGATCGTTGAGGAACTGCTCGTAGATCTCGTCGACGAGCCATTCGTTTGGCCCGAATGCCTCCAGTCGACTCTCGGGCGACTGGCGTTCCGGCGACTCGGTCGACACGGTGGTGATCCTCTCGCATGCTGCGGCGCCTCGAGGCCGGGCGCTCTAGACCAGAGTAGCCGGGCGGCGCATCCGGGAATCACGTAGCGGCTCGAACCAACACCGTCGTCCACCGGTGCGAGACGACCCCGCCGCCGGGCATGCCGATGCCCGAGACGGTGACGGTCACGGCGTAGTCGTCGCTGGCTGCCGAGTATTCCGGCGGCAGGGTCATGTCCCAGGCGATGGTGTTGTCGGCGTAGCCCGTGACGTTGGCGGCAGTCGTGACGGGGACGACACCGTGGGGGGTGCTGACCTCGACTGTCGCATTCGCGAACTTCGCTCCGGGGTAGGACAGCGACCAGCGTCCCTGGGGTTCGATTTCGCGCGGGAAGAAGCCGGCGGTCGGCCACGGCACCCAGAACGTTCCGCGCCGTCCGAACGGACGATCGACGACGTACAGCGCGTTGGCGCGTGTGGTGCTGCCCGTCCCTATCCGCCGCAACTGCTGGTAGAGAATCCAGCGCCTGTGACCGACGATGTCGTTGGTTCTGCCGGGGTCGAGCATGTACGACACGATCGCGCGCGCACCGGTCGCCGCGGTGCGCGGTTCCTGGCCGTCGACCGTCTCGAATCCGTAGGCCAGGGCCAGATTGCTCTGACTTGCCCCGTTGAATCCGGCTCGAGTCCAGCACGTCGCGGCTCGCGGCGGCGAGTGGTCCACGTATCCATTGGCGTCAGTGATGAGTGCTGCAGCTCGCGCCATCGAGTTGAACTCGGCTCGGAGCACGACGGCGGGCAGCCTGGCCATGGCTCGCATGTAGTTGACGGCCGCGAGAGTCGCCCTGCGGTCGGCCACCGTCGACGTCCCCACACGGCACGATTCGACGCTGCCCGTCCATCCGACTGGGACGTCGAGCGTGGGCTCCAGCCAGGAGCGGTAGGAGTCGATGACCGAGGCTCGGCTGGTGGTGTCAATCTGGCGGTCGGCCGCACCGGCGGCAGCACTGCCGACGATCGTGAGCGCGGCGGCGACCGCCACCGAGATGATCGCCTGACGACGCACGCCGGGCACGCTACGCGCGAATTGCGCTACCCGAAGATGTTCATGGGAAACCGTGACATACCCGGAACACGGAACCGAGAGCACTGCCAGGGCACGCGCTCGACCACGCGATAGTCGGCGAAGGTCGGCTGACCTGCAATCCACGCGCCTTGATGCCACGTGAAGTCGATGGTCGTCGTGCGCAGGCGGGGCCTGCCCGACGCCGTTTCGGGGTCCGTGTAGGCGCACCGGCGCATGATCGGTGCCTGCGGCGTCAGCCCTGGAATCCATTCGACTCCGACGCCGTAGGTGGACGAACCGTCGCGAAGCCAGCTCTTCTCCGCGACGAGCCTGCCGTCTCGGAAGGTGACGACCTCGACCACGGAGGTGTGCGCCCCGCGCAGCCAGGACAGCGCGATCTCCGCTCCGGGCACGCCGTCGATGGGAGCCGCACCGTAAGGCCCCTCGATCGCCAGTCGATGTGTGGAGTCGTACGAGAACCGCTGGCCGTCGAGGGTTGCCACGATGACGCGAAGCGTCACCTTGCCGAACGGCTTGTCGGGATCGAAACCGACTACGCGGTAGCCGATCCGATCCACCGTGCCGTCTCCGGTGACGTCCGCACGACCGAACTCGTAGCACTGCGACTGGCGGGCGCATGGATCCGAGGCGACCGGTGCCGCCACGACGGTCGCGGGAGCGATCGCAGCGATGATGAAGCCGGCGGCCGCGGCCGCCAGCATCACGTTATGTCTCGCCGGACGGTGGTGACCGACGCGATCGCGGCGAACACGATGGCGTACACGAGCAGCAGTGCGGCACCGCCCCACACGGGGAGCACGTCGACGCTGCCGAGCTCCGCGTCGGTGGTGACATTCATCGCTGCGTTGAGCGCGCCTCCGGGCATCCACTTCGCGCTGCCTTCGAGAAACAGGCCCACGAGTGGCTCGACCAGTAGAACCCAGATGATTGCGATGACGATCGCGGCGACCTGGTTCTTGATCAGGGCGCCCACGCTGACTCCGACGACCGCGTAGATCGCCAGGCCGAGCGTGACGCCGACCAGGATGGATCCGACCATGCCGGCATCGATCGGCGCGTGATCCTTGCCAAGGAGCGCCAGCAGCGTGATCACGGTGATGGCGATGACATTGACCACGGCGAAGGCGGCGCCGACGATCGCGTACATCAGTCCCTTGCCGATCAGCACCCGGCTGCGGCGCGGAGTGGCCAGCAGAGTCGACGTGATCGTCATGTGGCGGTACTCGCCGGTCATGCCGATGATGCCGAGGATGAGGACGAACACGGACGCGCCGCCGGCGGTGGCAAGCACGGTGGTCAGGTAAGAGGAATCCTCCAGAGGACTCTTGTCCGCGAGACCGGCGATGGTGTCGGGAGCGACCAGGACGAGGATCACGACGTTCAGGGCGTTGAAGGCGATCGACGACACGAGCAGGATCCACAGGAGTTTCGTCGAGGCGATCTTGCGCCACTCCGACTTCATGAGCGAGAGCATTCCGCCGCTCACAGCGCGCCTCCCGGGTTTCCCGAGGCGGTCAGCTCGAGGAAGACGCGTTCGAGGTCGCCCGCCTCACCACGCAGCTCGTGCAGCTCGACCCCGTTGGTGAAGGCGACATGGCCGATCTCGTCGGTGCTGAGCCCGGCAACGCTGAGGGATCCGTCCGCAGCAATCTCGACCGAGACGTCGGCGGTCTCGCTGCGAAGCAGCGCGTCGGCCAGCTGCTGAGTGGACGGAGTCCGAACCACCACCCGCGTGCTCGTCGAGGACTCGAGATCCGCAAGCGTGCCGGCATGCACCAGGACCCCCTTGCTGATGATGATGACGTCGTCGACGGTCTGCTGAACTTCCGACAGCACGTGGCTGGACACCAGCACGGTTCGACCCTCGGCGGCCAGCGCGCGAAGGAACATGCGCAGCCAGGCGATGCCCTCGGGGTCCAGGCCGTTGGCCGGCTCGTCGAGGATCAGCACCCCGGGGTCGCCCAGCAGCGCTCCGGCAAGGGCCAGTCGCTGGCGCATTCCCAGCGAGTAGCCGCCGACCTTGCGCGTGGCAGCCGCCGTGAGGCCGACCGTCTCGAGAACCTTGTCGACCCGCGCGTCCTCGATCCCTCCCGCCGCCGCGACGATGCGCAGGTGGCTGCGTGCGGAGCGGGCCGGATGGAAGCCGCTCGCCTCCAGCGCGGCGCCGACGCTGTGGCTGGGATGGGCCAGATGCGGATAGGTCGAGTCGCCAACGAGCGCCGAGCCTGACGTCGGCGTGACCAGGCCCAGCAGGCAGCGCAGGGTGGTCGTCTTGCCGGATCCGTTCGGGCCGAGGAAACCGGTCACCCGACCGGGCCTGACCTCGAAGGTCAGGTCGTTGACCGCGGTGACCTTGCCGAACTTCTTGGTAAGAGAGATGACGTGAAGGGGCGTGCCAACTGGAGTCACGCATCCACGCTATCTGGTGGCGGTCGGCGATACCGTCTGATCCATGGTCACCGACGCACGCAGTCAGGGCAGTCGTGGAGAAGCACTGATCGCGACGACTCGCGCGCGGGCCGCCGAGTCGGCGGATGGCCGGCTCCCGCTCGGGGAGTCCGTGACGTGGGACATCTTCCCGTTCGACGGAGACTTCTCGATCAGGCCGCTCGACGACCTCGTCCTGCCCGAACCGCCGCTGTCCGGCGCGGGCGGCGTCGACTGCGGGGTCTGCGCTCGCGGGCCGTCGGAGTCCCTGTGGACTGATGGCCGGTGGACCGTCAGGGAGCTGGCCGGTGGCCCGCATCCGCTGCTGACGTTGTTTCTCGAGCCACGTGCACATGTCGACCTCAGCGGTCTCGACGATGACTCGGCGGCCGAGCTCGGACGCCTGATCGTCAAGGTCACCCGTGCCATCGAGACGCTGCCTGGTGTCGGTCGCGTGCACGTCAATCGATGGGGCGACGGAGCCGAGCACTTGCACATCTGGTTCTTCGTGCGCCCCGCCGGGATGATGCAACTGCGCGGGTCGGGCCTGCCTGACTGGTTCGACCTCCTGCCGCCCATGGCGCAGGAGGACTGGGACGCGGACCTCGCGGCCCTGCGGATCGCCCTCGCCGCGGAGTGATCAGGCGGGAACCTTGACGGCCTCGGCTTCCTCGCTGATCTGCTCCAGCGACTTGCCCATCGTCTCGGGCACCTTCTTCTTGACGAAGATGATCGACGCGATCGCGAAGACGGTGAAGATGCCGTAGGCAATGGTCAGGCTGCGGGCCGCGACCGGCGGGAACGCGCTTGACACGATGAAGTTCGCGATCCATTGCGCGGATGCCGCCAGCGCGAGTGCCGCTGCCCGGATCCGGTTCGGGAACATCTCCCCGAGGAGCACCCAGACGACCGGTCCCCACGACATGCCGAAGAAGACGACGTACAGGTTGAAGGCGACCACGGCGAATGCGGAGGCGGCTCCCACCAGTGACGGCTCCATGCCGCCCTCCCCGTTGGACACCTGAGGCGCGGTGCCGAAGATGACGGTCAGGGTCGCCAGCATCACGACCATGCCGCTCGAGCCGAAGAGCAGCAGGCGCTTGCGCCCGATGCGGTCGATCAGGGCGATGGCGACGAGAGTGGTCGCGACGTTGACGAAGTTGGTGATCATCGACGTGAGAAAGGCCTGGTCCTGGCTGAAGCCGACGGACTCCCAGATCAGGTTGGAGTAGTAGAAGACCGCGTTGATCCCGACGAACTGCTGGAACGCGCTGAGCAGGATGCCGATCCAGACGATCGGCATGAGACCGAATCTGGAACCGCGCAGGTCGCTGAAGGAAGCCTTGTTGGCTCCCTCCATCGACTTTTGGATCTCCAGCACCTTGGAACTCTGGTCAGTGGTGAAGACGGACTCCAGCACCGCTCGGGCCTGATCGAGTTTCCCGCGCTCGACGAGGAACCGTGGCGACTCGGGAATGCGCAAGGCCATGAGGAAGTAGAGCGCTGCAGGGAACAGCATGATGAGGAACATCCAGCGCCAGGCCTCGATGCCGAACAGCCAGTCGGACGTCGAGCTGCCGGCGAGCGACACGATCACGTAGTTGGTCACCGCGGTGGTGAAGATGCCTAGCACGATCGCCAACTGCTGCAGGGAGCCCATGCGGCCGCGCAGCTGCGCAGGGGAGATCTCGGCGATGTACATCGGGGCCACGACGCTCGCCACGCCGATTCCCGCACCCCCGATGAGTCGCCACACCATCAGGACTTCGACATTCGGGGGGAATGCCGTGCCGATCGCGCTGACCGCGAACAGCACTGCGGCGATCAGCATCACCCGTCGTCGTCCGAAGGCGTCGGCGAGCTGGCCTGCGAACCACGCGCCCACGGCCGAGCCGATCAGGGCTATGGACACCACGAATGCCATGAGCCCCGAACCAAGCCCGAACGTCTCGGCGATGGCGGTGTTCGCGCCATTGATCACCGCGGAGTCGAAGCCGAACAGGAATCCACCGAGAGCGGCCGTGCTTGCCAGTCGGACGACGCGGCGGGTTCGGTAGCCCTCCGCTGGCCCGTTTGCGGCTAGGACGGGAACTCCGTGCGCCATGGCTTCCTCCGTGAGGTTCGTCACACCAAACAGGTTCGCGGTCCTAAGCCGGACCGTTGCCGACCGTAGCGGCAAAAGCATCCAGATGTGGGACGTACTCTTATGAGGTGAATCCCCTACGCATGGCCCTCGCGATAGCTGTCTCCGGCCTGCTGGTGACGGCCGTGGCAGTACCTGCAGGGGCCGTGGCCGCTCCCGCGCAGGCGCCCGTCGTCGTCCCCGCCGCGATTGCCCCGGGTGCGCCGACGATCACCTCGGTGATCGGCGGAACCGGCACCGGGCAACTGGTCGTGACCTACGCCCCGCCCCTGACCGACGGCGGCACCCCGGTCACCAGGTACGAGATCAGCGTCGACGGGGGAGTGACCTGGTGGGTCTGCGCGCCCACCCCCGGATCGTGCACCCTGACCAGCCTCAGCAACGGCCGTACCTACTCAGTCGTGCTGCGCGCGGTGAACGCGATCGGCGCCAGCATTCCCAGCGCGGTCGCCACGGGCGTGCCGTCGATCCCCGCCGGTGCCGATCCGGACAAGCCCGCCAAGCTGCCCAAGCCCCGCGCCTGGGTCAACGCCTCGTTCAACGCGGCGAGCAACAGCCTCGGCGTCGACGGTTCGCGGGTCAAGCTCGGCGTGGGCACGCTGCCCGAGCTGACCTTCAGCCGTGCGATCCCCGACAAGAGGGTCGTCGAGAGCCACTTGATCGTCATGGCGAAGACGCCCGACGGCAAGGAGCGCAAGGTAAAGGGCGCGTGGGGATGGATGGATGACCGCAGCGTCGTGTTCCGCCCGCTCAAGTACTGGCCCGGCCACGCGACGATCACGATCACGTCGACCCTGGATCGCGCCGTTCTCGGCAAGTCCGGCAAGACCTACCTCGTCGGCTCGAAGAAGCTGGGCACCTCCTACACGTTCAAGACGGCGCGCAAGCTGATCATGAAGGTCGACGGCTCGACGCGACGCATGAAGGTCTACATCGACGGCGAGAAGGTCAAGGACTTCCCGGTGTCGCTCGGCAAGGCGGGCTGGGAGAGCCGCAACGGCGTCAAGGTCATCAGCACCCAGAAGGAGCCGACGCACACTTACACCAGCGTGGCTCTGGGACTGGACCCCTCCGAGGAGGAGCCCTACGTCCTGGCGGACATTCCCTGGAATACCCGGCTGACGCCGACCGGCGAGTTCATGCACTCGGCACCGTGGGCGTACAGCCGACTGGGCCGCTACAACGGCTCGCACGGCTGCACGAACATGTACGAGGCCGATGCGAAGTGGATCTACGACAAGACCATCCCCGGCGACGTCGCGTTCTACTCCAAGACCGGCGGCGAGGTCGTCCCGGCGTGGAACGGCCCCGGCGGCCTGTGGAACATCACTTGGGACAAGTGGCTCAAGAAGTCCGCACTGGGCAGCGTCACGGGCAACCCCGACACTACCGACCCGTCCGAGCCCGGTCCGGGCGACTCGACCCAGCAGGTCGGCGCCTGACCCACCTCGTCTCGTCGCGGGCCGCGATGTCGCCGTGAGGCGGTAGCGTCCCGGACGTGCGGCTCCTTCATACGTCCGACTGGCACCTTGGTCGCACCCTTCACGGCTTCTCGCTGCGCGAGGCGCAGGAGGACGCCGTCGGCTTCATCGTGGAACTGGCGATCAGCCGCGAGGTCGACGTCGTCATCATCGCTGGCGACGTCTTCGATCGCGCGGTGCCTCCCGTGGAGTCGATCCGACTCCTGAACTCCGCCCTCTCCCGGCTGGATGCCGCGGACATCACCACGATCATCACGTCGGGCAACCATGACAGCGGCGACCGCCTCGCGACATACTCCGGGCTGCTGAGAGATCGCGTGCGGATCGTCGGCTCCACCTCGGATGTCGGGTCGGCAATCGAGCTGAGTGACGACCACGGCGAGGTGGTCATCTACGCCCTGCCGTTCCTCGAACCCGACGTGGCGCGGCACGAACTCGGTGCGGAGGGCGAGCCGCTCGAGCGCAGCCACGAAGCCGTCATGGCCCAGGCGTTACGACTGGTTGCTGCCGACATCGCCGCCCGAGGCGGCCCGCGCGCCGTCGCGATCGGTCACGCGTTCGTGTCGGGGGGAGGCGACGACGTCGCATTCACGACCACCAGCGAGCGCGACCTCTCGGTTGGAGGCGTCCAGGTGGTCGCGGCACGCGGCTTCGCGGGGCACGGCCTCCAGTACGTGGCTCTTGGGCATCTGCACCGCCCGCACTCGGTCCGCGAGGCCGACCCCGTCATCGCGTACAGCGGCTCGATTCTTCGATACTCAGTGTCCGAGTCGGGGCACTCCAAGTCGGTGGCCATCGTCGACATCGGTGCACCCGGGAGCGCCGTGGCGGTCGAGCGGGTAGACCTTCCGCACGGGCGAGGGATGAGCCGGCTGTCGGGCCTACTGGACGACCTGACCGGCGAGTCCTTCGCCGAGCACCGGAAGAACTTCGTCGAGCTGATTGTCACCGACAACGACTATCCCGAGCGCATGCATGCCCGCCTCGACGCCGTCTTCCCCTGGGCGCTGGCGAAGGTGCACGAGCCCGCGGGCGGACCCGTCGCCAATGCTGGCGAGCGCGGTGACGCGCGCGGCCGCGACCCCGTCGATGTCATGGCGCAGTTCTTCCTCAAGGTCACCGGCCGTGAGCTGACGGCCAGCGAGGCCGCGGTCCTGCTCGATGCCTACGAGTCGGTCCGGGACTCCTGATGCATATCCATCGGCTTGCGCTTGGCGCGCTCGGACCCTTTGCCGGCGAGCACGTCATCGACTTCGACGGTCTCGGCGGAAGCGCTCTGTTCTTGATCGACGGCCCGACCGGCGCGGGCAAGTCAACTCTCATCGATGCGATCGTGTTCGCGTTGTACGGCGACGTCGCAGGCAGCACGTCCGATCGCCAGCGACTGCGCTCGTCATTCGCCAAGCCGACCGACGAGTCGTACGCCGAGCTGGACTTCACGACGTCTTTCGGCCGCTATCGAGTTCGCAGGACACCGGAATACGAACGCGCGAAGCTGCGCAGCACCGGCACCACGAGGGCGTCGGCGTCGGTGAGCCTCATGCGAGCCACCGGTCCGCAGGGGTGGGAATCGGTGTCGACGCGTCACGACGAGGTCGGGGCGGAGATCGCCAGGCTCGTCGGACTCAACCGCGCTCAGTTCCTCCAGACGGTTGTCCTCCCGCAGGGCGAGTTCGCTACGTTCCTCGCCGCCGAGAGCAAGGACCGGCAGGTCGTGCTGGAGCGGATCTTCGCGACCAGCCTCTACTCGCGCATCGAGGCGTCGCTCGATGAGTCGCGCAGGGCGGCATTGGCGCGACGGGAGACGGCTGATCTCGAGGTCGAGCGCAGCATCCAGCACGTGCGCAGCCGCCTGTCAGATGCCGACCTCGCTGCGACGGGAGATCTCGAGTCGTCGGTTGAGTCGGTCGGTGTCGCTGACCAACTCGACACGGTCGTCCAGGACGTCCGAGCGCGACTGGCGGTCGAGGAGGGCGTGATCGAGCGGGTCGGCGTCGACCTGGCCGCAGCCTCGACCCGCGTTGCGGTGGTCGAGGCCCGCGCCGTCGCCAAGCGCCGGGTCGCCCTCACCGTTCATGCGCATGGCGCAGCGCTCGGGGTGCGCGCGCGTGCGAGCGCCGACCTCGATGCCGACCTCGAGGCGATCTCGACGCTCGGGGCGAGCAGGGACCGGCCCGCGGAGCTCGTGTCGGCGATCGACCAGGTCACCGGGTCCATCGGCGCTGCTCTCGATGCCGAAAGGCGCCTGGTCACCGACACGGCCGAGCAGGAGCAGCGGGAGGGCGAGCTGGCCACGATCGAGCGTCGCATCATCGACCTCGAGGACGAGCGAAGTGTCGAGGTGCCTGCGCAACTGCTTGCCCTGTCCGTCGCGTTGCAGGAGGCCGTCGACGCGGCGTCAGCAGCCGCCGAGGCCGCGGCGGTCAATGAGGCCAGCATTGTCCAGGCGCGACTCGACGGCATGGCAGCCGAACTCGCGATAGGCCTGACACCCGGAGTGCCGTGCGCCGTGTGCGGATCGACCGATCACCCGCACCACGCCGTGTCCGCGGGCAATCCCGTTACCCCGGCCGACCTGTCGGCCGCCGCGCGAGCCCGCACGGAGGCCGAGCGCAATCGCCACGCGCTTGAGCGCGAGCTCACGCGGCTCGAGACGGTGGCTACCGACATTGCACCCACTCCAGACGGCCAACCGGCCCCGCTCGGTCCAGGAGACATCACGGCTGCGATCACTCGGCTGCAGGAACGTATTGCTGCGATCGATGCCGCGCTCGCGCGCGCGCGTGACGAGCGGGAAAAACGTCGCGCGGCACTCGCGCGGATCGTGGGTGGAATCTCCGAGCTGCGCGCGGTCGTCGTCAGCGCGTTGGCGGGATATCCGAGCATCTCGGCGCGCGCCGGCGAACTCAGCGCGCTGCGAACTCGCGTGGCCGCGCTGATCGCAGCCGACGAAGCGGTCGACTCCTGCGCGGTTGCGGTGGCCGCCGCCGAGGCCGACCTGCACGCGATCGCCGAGGCCGACGACGGCGACGTCGAGGAGGCTGAGGATCTTGTTCTGCGGCGCGACGTCCTCGTTGCCGACCTCCGCGCGGCAACGAGCAGGCGCGATGCGACGCGTGACCTGGTCGACGACCTGCAGGCGCGCGTTGCACTCGCGCGGACGGCAATCGCGCAACGCGACCAGTGCTGGCACGACACGGCCGCCGTGATCTCACTGGCGAACGTCGTGCGCGGCAGCGTGGGCAACACGCTGTCACAGCCGCTGGCGGCGTACGTCGTGCAGACGATGTTCGACGAGGTGCTCGCCTCGGCGAACCGAAGACTGCGCACGATGCTCGACGGTCGATTCGAGCTGAAGTCGACCGAGGCGGGTACCGGCAGGGCGCGACTGGGACTGGGCCTTGGCCTTGAGGTGCACGACCTGCGCTCCGACTCGGTCCGTCGCACGGCGACCTTGTCCGGTGGCGAGACCTTCTGTGCCTCCCTGGCCTTGGCGCTCGGCCTGGCCGACACGGTGCGCGCGCATTCGGGGGGGGTCGAGATCGGGATGCTGCTCATCGACGAGGGTTTCGGCTCCCTCGACGGTGACCGCCTTGACGAGGTCATGGCCGAACTCCTCCGATTGCGCTCGGACGGCCGGACGGTCGGGGTGATCTCCCACGTCACGGAGATGAAGCGCAGCATTCCCGAACGCATCGACGTGCAGCCCATGGGTGCGCGCCTCGGCAGCACCCTGCACGTGTCGTGGACCGACTGAGCCATGCGTTCGGCGACGGGGCTTCGATGCAAGACTGCCCGCGTGGAGAACTTCGATACGGCGACCGCGGTCACAGCGGGCGCCGACGGAACATACGCCTGGACCGTCCCGGCCGGCTGGGCCGTCGGGCGCGGCGCGTGGGGCGGGCTCGTGATCGGCTCCCTGATCAAGGCGATCTGCGATTCTGAGACCGACACTGCCCGCGTGGTGCGGTCGGTATCCGCGGAGATCGCCGCGCCGGCCACGGTCGGGGACCACGAGGTCGTCGTGACGAACCTGCGCCGCGGCTCGGGTCTGTCGACGTGGGGCGCCACGACGACCAACGCCGATGGCGAGCTGGTCGCCCGACTGACGGCCGTCCTTGCCGTGACCCGTGAGTCCGCGGCGTCTGTCGAGTACAGCTCGTGGGACCTGCCGCCCGCGCCGAAGGCTCCGCCAGCGGACGAGGTTCCGCCGGTTGAGATGTCCGGGCTTGGCCCGGAGTTCATGCAGCATCTGGATATCAGGTACCTCGACGGAATGCCGTACTCCGCAGGCGCGGCCCGCACCGGGGGCTACCTGCGCCTTGCGGCACCCGTTCCGCACACGGCGGCGTCTCTTCTCGGGCTGGTCGATGGCTGGTGGCCGGCCGCGATCGTCGCGCTGGACCGGATGAGACCGATGGCGACCATCAACTTCTCCGCCAACTTGATGGTCGATCCAGCCTCCGTGGCACCGGAGGAGCTGCTGCTCCACGATGGCTTCGCTACCGCCTCCTATGGCGGGTTCACCAGCGAGCAACGTCGGCTCTGGGGGGCCGACGGTCGCCTCATCGTGGACAACCTTCAGTCGATGATCCTCATCAAGTGATTGGATGTCGCTCATGACCGACGAGACCGCTGCTGCTGTGATTGAAGGCGCGGGCCTGCCGGGCGCGCGAGGCGTCGCCAACGTCGTGCTTGGCGCCCTGGGTCCAGATCGCAGCCTGACCGAGCGCGTGGCGCTGTTCGCCGCGGCCGCGGCCGTCGGGCCGTCCTTCCAGCCGGGACTGCAGCCTCGCCGCACGATGGACCAGGCGATCGCCACCGGCGTCATCGCGGCGAGCACGCTGTCGGCCGTCACCGTCGCGCAGAGCGGCATCGAAACCGTCGGCCGAATCGTCACCCGCGGACGACGAGATACCGGATCGACGACGGCCAGGCTGGCGTTCACGGTCGGCACGAATGCCCTGATCGGCGCGGTGGCCGAGGGCCTCGCCCGGGCCCTGCCGCCACGTGAGGACGAGCCCCTTCGCCGCGGGCTGCTACGCGTTGCCGCGAACCGCACGGCTCGTGTCGCGGCCATCGGCGCGGGTCTGTCCGCGGTTATCGGTGCCATTGACATCGCCGCGTCATCCACGCCGGGAATGCGCTGGGTCACGCGAGTGCCGCTGGCTCTTCCCGCGGGAGTCGCCTACTCCGCGTGGCGGATCCACCGGGTTCACGAGAACTCCGTGAAGGTCGGCGACAAGACCATCGCCAACGTGTCCACGCAGAAGTCCGTCGCGATCGCCGTCGGCGTGGGAGCCGGCGTCATCGGCCTGCAGGGCGTCGAGCGCCTCATCGCCCACGGAGTGTCGCGGGCGATCTGCCGAGTCGCGCCCAGCTACGACTCGGTCTCCAACCCGATCGGCCACGCGGTCGCGCTGTCACTGCTCGGAACCGGCATGTACGCCGGCTACGAGTACGCCGTCCGTCGAGTGGAGCAGGGCGGTGCTGCTGTGGAGCCTGCCTACGGCATTCCGCCTACCTCCTCGCTCGTGTCTGGCGGTCCAGGAAGTGTCGTCCCCTTCGACACCTTGTCCCGCGAGGGTCGTCGCTTCGTCAACATGGTTCTCACCCGCGAGGAGATCCAGACGGTGATGGGGGAGCCGGCCGTCGCCGATCCGATCCGCATCTTCGTCGGGCTCGACACGGCCGCCGAGGTCGAGGACCGCGTCGACGTGATCATGGACGAGCTCGTGCGGACGAACGCCTTTGACCGCAAGGTCCTGTGCTTCGCGTCGCCGACCGGTTCCGGCTACATCAACTACGTCATGGCCGAGTCGCTGGAGTACATGACGCTGGGTGACTGCGCGATCGTGACGATGCAGTACTCGATGCTGCCGTCGTCGATGTCGCTGACCCGCACCGGCCTGGCCATCGAGCAGAACCGCGACATGATGCATGCGATCACCGGCTACCTCCGCGGCATGGACCCGGCCAAGCGGCCGAGGTTCGTGCTGTTCGGCGAGAGCCTCGGCGCGCTGACCATGCAGGACATCTGGAGGCACCGCACCGTCGAGGCGATGGATCGTGACTTCGTCCACTCCGGACTCTTCCTTGGCACGCCGTCCGGCACGGAGTTCGCGAAGTCCTGGCGGCTGAACCCGCAGAAGATCGATCCGCAGGGCAAGGTCATCGAGGTCGATGACTACGGGCAGTACGTCGACATGCCCGCCGACGCCCGCGATCTCGTGCGGCACGTCCTCATCAGCCACAACGACGATCCGATTCCGAAGTTCGGGACGAACCTCCTGTTGCGCAAGCCGTGGTGGCTCGGCCCCGTCGATCAGCGCCCGCCCGGCATCCCCAAGTCGGCATCGTGGCGACCTGGCATCACCTTCGTCCTGACCGGCATCGATCTGGTCAACGCGATGGACGTCGTGCCCGGCACCTTCGGCCGTCGCGGACACGACTACCGCGAGGACATCGCGCGATTCGTGTCGGCCGCGTACGACCTGCCCGTCACCCCGCGCCAGCTGCTCGAGATCGAGCGCGCCCTTCGCGAGCGCGAGCTCGAGTGGGCGCAGGCGCGGGTCGTGTCCGAGCAGATCGCACGGGCGCGCGAGGCGCTGCTTCGGGAGTTCAAGACGTGGGGCGTCAGCAGCGGCAGCGACAGCCAGGCCGATGCGGTCCTGCGCCAGATGCTGGGGCAGCCGGCGGACACGGGCCAGGTCATCACCAGCGAGGTTCGCGAGGCCGAGGATCCGCTTCTCGCGAAGTAGCGCTCACAGAACGATGGTCTTGGCGTTCTCGAAGATCTTCGCGACGTACGCCTCGGTCTCGGGGAAGGGCGGCACGCCGTCGTACTTGCGCACGGCGTTGAACCCCGCGTTGTAGGCCGCGATCGTGTTCCGCAGGCGATTGCCGGACACGTCGCGCACGAGCCTGCGGTTGAGGCAGTTCATCTCCGCTGCCGAGTGGATCGCGTCCTCGGCGTCAAACACGTCGACGTTGCCATCGTCGTTTCCGTCGATGCCGTACTGCTTCCACACCTCGGGCATAAACTGCGCGATGCCGCGTGCGCCTGCGGGCGATCGTGCTTCAGGATCCCACCCGCTCTCCGCTGCGATCTGCGCAGCGAAGACCTCGACCGGAACCGCATCGCACCGCTCGGCGGCATCCTTGATGAGGGATCGGTACTTCTCGGGAACGACGATCGCTCCGCCGAGGTAGCCCTGCTCGCGGACGCCACCGATCGCGACCATCGCGGCGATGACGACCGAGGCGATCAGGGCGACGCTGAGCACGAGCGCGACGATCAGCGGGACGCGGGACTTGCGGCGCGGCCGCATGGACGTCTGCGTGCCGCTCATGCAACCACGGTAACCCGCGAGGGCGCATGTTTGTCCAACCCACACCCCGCGCGTACGGTGTTGCCGTGACCATCCAGCCGGGCGAGCCGACGTCGGCGGGATCCTCAAGCTCAGTGCCCGACCTGTCGAAGCTGCAGGTCGAGGGGATGTTCGAGCAGCGACTTGCCGAGGCGTTCGCGGCGCTCGGATGCTTCAACCTCGCCGTGTTCGGCAAGACCGGAGTGGGCAAGTCGACCCTGGTCAACTCGATCTTCGGCCGTGATGTCGCTGCGACGGGTGTCGGCAGCCCGGTCACCAAGGGCCTGGTCTACTATCGGCATCCCGACGGATTCCTGGGCCTGTATGACTCCGAGGGCTTCGAGACGGGCACTGCCGGCGACGCCATCGTCAACGGGCTGCGCCGGATCGTGGCCGAGTATCGCGAGGGCGCCGTCGATCGGCAGATCCATGCGGTCTGGTACCTCGTGCGCTGGTCCGATCGGCGATTCGAGGCGGCCCAGGAGCAGTTCGTCCGCGAGCTCGCCGATCTCGGTCTGCCGGTGATCATCGTCATGACGCAGGTGCCCAGCCGCGATGGAGTCGCGCATCCAGAAGCGCTGGAGTTCGCCCGCTACATCGAGTCCTTGTCGCTTCCGATCAGGCCGCGCGGACGGGTCGTCATCACGAACGCCCTGAGCGACCCGTTCACCGACAGCCCCGTCTTCGGGCTGCAGACGCTGCTGGACGACACATACGACGTCATCCCCGAGGTAGTCGAGGGTGCGCTCACGGCCGCGCAGGTGCTCGACGTGGGACGCAAAAGAAAACGCGTGGCGGCGATCATCAACCAGGCCGTGGTCGTCGCCGCTGGCGTCGGGGCAACCCCGATCCCGTTCGCTGACGCCGCCCTCCTGGTCCCCAACCAAGTCACGATGATCGCGCGCATCACCGCGGCGTACGGCCTGCCGCCGAATCGGTCGAAGGCCCTCGCCGCGGCCGGCGCCGTCGTGCTCACGGGCGGGGCGACGATGGCCGGCCGATACGCGGTGACCAGTCTGCTCAAGTTCGTGCCCGGCGGCATGATCGCCGGATCGGCGATATCCGCCACGGTCGCGGGCGCGCTGACTAAGGCAGTGGGCACCGCGTGGTCGCGAGTATGTGAGTACTCGATGACGCTCGGGCCGGAAGCCCGAGAGCAGTTTCTCAACGGTCCTCAGGTCACCGAGAGATTCCTGTCGTACCTGAAGGATGTCCGCGGTTCACGAGGCTGAAACATGTTCCCCGGGTGGCCCGCTGCCCCGGGTGTTAGCGTCGCGCTTGGACCCGGGAGGAAGACATGAAGAAAGCACTCATCGTCGTGGCCGCAGTGGCCGGCGCTACTGCAGGCGTGATCGCCTGGCGTCGTCGCGGCAACACGTCCGACGTCGCATCGACGGCCAGCCTGTGGGCCGACTCCGTATCGACCGCTGCGGGCACCGCCGCTGGTGCCGTGTCGTCGGTCGCGACCTCGGCCGCGACCGCAGCGGACACCGCCGCACAGAAGGTCGCCGACACCGCGGCCAGCCTCGGTGCCTCGGCGGCAACCGCCGCTGATGCCACGAGCAAGGCTGCCGACCAGCTGGCGCAGGCCACCGGCGACACCGCCCACCAGCTTGCCGATGCCGCCGCGGAGGCGGCCAGCGCCGCTGCGGACGACGCTGCGGCCGCGGACGCGGACGACGAGCCGGAAAAGTCCACCAAGAAGTCCCGATCGCGCGCCAAGGCCGCTCAGGCCGAGCTTCCCGACGCCGACTCCTGAGCCAGGCGCTCAGCCCTCCGCGAACGCGGGCGGTTCGGTGGTGGTGAATGGAATACCGCCGGGAGAACATGGTTGCAAGGAGGATGACGATGAGACCGCCAGAGGAACTGTTCACGATTCACAGTGATGTTCAGTTCGAGGAGCCACCGGTGCTTCTCTACGCGTTCTCGGGCTTCGTCGACGCGGGCTCGGGCGTGCGCCTGTCTGCCGAGCACCTCCTCGAGCACAGCCAACACCAGCTGCTGGCCACGTTCGACGCCGACGAGCTCCTCGACTACCGCGCTCGCCGACCGAAGATGACCTATGTCGTCGACCATTTCGCGTCGGTCGAGGTGCAGCAGATCGTCCTGCATGAGGTCACCGACTCCACCGGACAGCGCTTCCTGCTGCTGACCGGTCCGGAGCCTGACTACCAGTGGCAGCGCTTCCTCGCCGCGATCGACCTGATCGTCGCCCATTTCGGCGTCCGCCTGGCCGTCGGCATGTCGGCTATTCCGTGGCCGAGCCCGCACACCCGCCCGATGGGCCTGACCGTGCACGGAAGCGAGCCGTCGCTCGTCGCGGGGTACACATCGGTTATCGGCGAGATCGAGGTGCCCGGACACGTGGGCGCGATGCTCGAGTTGCATCTTGGCCAGTCGGGCATCCCGTCGATGGGAGTCACGGCTCAGGTTCCGCACTACCTCGTGCAGTTCGATTTCCCGCGCGCTGCCGTGACCTTGATGCAGGGGGTCGGCGCCGCGGCCGGGCTCACGCTTCCGATCGCCGACCTCGAGGCGGCGGCTCGCCGGGCCGACGAGGAGGTGTCGGCTCAGCTGGAGGGCAACGAGGAGTTCGCCGCTGTCGTTACCGCGCTCGAGCAGCAGTACGACCAGATGGCAGCCATCACGACCGGCGCCTCGGGCGGGCTCGGCGACCTCGCCGACGGACGCATGCCGACCGGCGATGAGATCGCCGCTCAGGTCGAGCTGTTCTTGTCCAGCCTCGAGGACCCCGACGACCCGAGCAAGCAGACCGACGCTTAGCGGCAGACTGTCCCGGGGGCGGGCATCGTGCCCCTGAGCAGGAAGCCGCTCACGGCCTTGTCGATGCAGGCCGAGCCGGACCCGTAGGCGGTGTGGCCGTCGCCGCGGTAGGTCAGCAGCGTAGACGTCTTCAGCTGCTTGCTGAGCGCGACCGACCACCAGTACGGAGTGGCCGGGTCGAAGGTCGTGCCGACGACGAGGATCGGCGCCGTTGTCGTGGTCGTCGCCGGCGCGGGCGTGCGGGCCGCATGGCCGAACCACTTGTTGCAGGGGGCGTTGCCCCAGGACATCGACATCGCGAGCTCGGGAACCGGTGCCTTGGCTGACCACAGTGCCGCCGCTGCACGCAGCCCGTCCGCTCCCGGAGGCTGCGGCATGTCCCAGCAGGAGATCGCGTAGAACGCGGACGTCTGGTTGCTGCCGTACTTGTTCGGTCCGATGCGGTCGTTGGCGAAGTCGGCGATAGCCAGCATGCCGGTGCCGTCGTTGGACGCGGCCATCCCGAGCGCGTTGCGCAGCGTTGGCCACAGCGAGGTCGAGTACATCGGGTAGAACAGCGCGGTGAGCGCCTGGGCCTGAGTCAGCACGCGGCGCGAGTCGGTCGGCATCGGGCTCGCGTCGAGCTCGGCGAGGATCGTGTTGATGCCGGCGATTGTCGCCTTCGCACTCGGGAACGGGCACGACGCACGCTTCGCGCAGTCGGCCGCGAACCGGGTGATCGCCTTCTGGAAGCCGCGCGACTGGCCCTCGGAGACCTCCATCGCATCCAGGCTCGGATCGAGAGCCCCGTCGAGCACCATCCGGCCGACACGGTCAGGGAACTTCTCCGCATACAACGTGCCCAGGTACGTGCCGTAGGAGTAGCCAATCCAGTTCAGGTGAGTGTCGCCGACCACCTCACGCAGGATGTCCATGTCGCGCACGGTGTTCTCAGTGCCGACGTTGCGGGCGAGCGCGGGCGACCTGTCCAGGCAGCCCTGCGGGATGTCCCCGGCGAGCCGCATGAGCCGGCGCTCCTCGGCCGGCGTGTTCGGCGAGCCGTCCACGGCCAGCCACAGTGTCGTCTGGCGTCCGGTGATGCAGGTGATGGGCGCGGACTGCCCGACCCCTCGCGGATCGAATCCGACGATGTCGAACTCCTCGGCGACGTTCGCGGCGATCGCTTGCGCGACGTAAGCGGTGAAGTCCACGCCGGATCCGCCAGGCCCGCCCGGGTTGATGAGGACGCTGCCCTGGCGGGCGGCGGCCGGGCCGGTTGCCGTCGACTTCGCGACTCGGATCTTGATCGTGGCGCCTGCCGGCTTCGCGTAGTCCAGGGGGACGGTCAGCCACGCACAGGTCAGGCTGTCCTCGCAGCCGGTCCACGTGAGGACCTGGCCGTAGTACGCCGCCAGTTCGGGTGCGTTGGCGGCAGGAACGCTCGACGTGACGGGCGACGTCACGGGACCGATCGCGACCGCCGCGACCGGCCCCGCGGGCAGGCTCAGGCCGACTCCGAGCACGGCGGCAACCGTGAGGGCGACGGTGCGAGACGAGGGAGCGATCGAGCGAGGTCGGTGGGTCACGGGCTCACCGTACGTCACGCTCAGCCCGGGTGGCGGTCATCGGACCCGTGTGGGTGGTTGGGCGATCTCGTGGCAGGCTTGTCCCTTAGTCCCCGCTCCAGGGGCCCGAGAGGACGCTCATGAGCGGCAATGCCACATATCGCTTCACCGACACTGCCGTGCTGTCCGTTTCAGCCACAGACGCCCCCATCGTCGTCACGTCGGAGCAGTTCGACGAGCAGCTCGCGGACAGTTACGAGCGCGTGGGACTGCGTCCCGGGATGCTCGAGGCGCTCGCCGGCATCACCGAGAGGCGCTGGTGGCCCGAGGACGTCACCTTCGCGGACGCCGCCGCGATGGCCGGCGCCAAGGCGATCGCCGAGGCCGGCATCGACCCCGCCTCAGTCGGGCTTCTCATCGACACCTCGGTCTGCCGCGACCACCTCGAGCCGTCGGCGGCCGTCGACGTGCATGAGCAGCTTGGCCTGGGCACCGCGTGCCTGAACTTCGACCTGTCGAATGCCTGCCTGGGCTTCGTCAACGGGATGCAGCTGGCCAGCATGATGATCGACTCGGGGCAGATCGAGTACGCGCTGATCGTCGACGGTGAGGGCGCCCGTCGCACTCAGCAGGCGACGATCGCCCGCCTCCAGCGTCCCGAGACGACCAAGGAGGACATCCTCGAGAACTTCGCCTCGCTGACCCTCGGCTCGGGCGGCGCGGCGATGGTGCTCGGTCGCGCGAGCGACCACCCCGAGGGCCACCGTTTCGTCGGCGGAGTTGCGCGCGCGGCCACCGCCCACAACAAGCTGTGCGTCGGTGACCTCGACTCAATGCGCACCGACTCACGCGGTCTGCTTGAGGCCGGCGTGGAGCTGGCCATCGACACCTGGCGAGAGTCGCAGGAGATCTTCGACTGGTCCAACCTCGACGCCTACGTCATCCACCAGGTGTCGAAGGTCCACACCGCGGCGATCACGACGTCCCTCGGCATCGATCCGGAGCGCACGCCGATCATCTTCCCGACCCGCGGCAACGTCGGCCCCGCCTCGATCCCGTTCACGCTCGCCCTCCACTCGGCCTCGTTCGAGGCCGGCCAGCGCATCGCGTGCATGGGCATCGGCTCTGGCCTGAACGCCGCGGTCATCGAAATCGCGTGGTAGCCCGAGCAGGCATCGAACCGGCGACACTGCCCGCGCAGGGGCTGCCCGGCCTGGACCCGACGTGGTCCCGCATCGTCACCGCTCGAGATGGCGACGGCGTTCCCCGAGCCTGGCACCTGCTCGACTCCCACGCCGACGGCCGCCCGGCCACGCTGACGCTCCTGTGCGTGCATGGGAATCCCACGTGGTCCTACCTGTGGCGCCGCCTGCTGGCGAACGCTCCCCACGACGTCCGCGTCGTCGCCGTCGATCAGCTCGACATGGGCTACTCCGAGCGGACCGGAACGGTTCGCCGACTTGCGCAGCGCGTCGACGATCTCTGCGGGCTCACTGACGAGCTCGGCATCGACGGACCCGTGGTGACCGTCGCTCACGACTGGGGCGGACCGCTCTCGCTGGGCTGGGCGCTTCGTCATCGTGCGCAGCTGCGCGGAGTCGTCCTCGCCAATACTGCGGTGCACCAGCCCTCAGGCTCGCCGTCTCCCGCGATCATCCGCCTGGCGCGGTCCTCTCCGCTCCTGAGGCTCAATACCGTCGACACCCCCATCTTCGTGCGCGGCACCACGGCGCTGAGCGGTCGCGGGATGCCCAAGGACGTGGCCGACGCGTTCGCTGCCCCGTATCGAGGGCGAGGCCGGCGCGAGGCGATCGGTGCCTTCGTCGCCGACATCCCGTTCGAGCCGGCCCACCCGAGCGCGCAGGCGCTCGATGGCATCGCCGAGGGCATCCGTGACCTCGACGTCCCGGCGCTGCTGCTGTGGGGACCGGGCGACCCGGTCTTCTCCGACAGGTACCTCGTCGACCTGATCGACCGACTGCCCCAGGCCGACGTGCATCGCTACGAGGGCGCTCGGCACCTGGTCACCGAGGATGCGCCGGGCGCGATCGACGACCTTCTCGACTGGGTCGCCGATCTGCGTCACGATCCCGACGAGGCCAGCGCGCCCGAAGCCCTCGACGACACCCCTCGTACGCCTTTGTGGTCGGCGCTCGAACGCCGTGCCGAGAAGACGCCGAACGCGACGGCGCTCGCCGTGCCGGATGGCTCGGGCGGCTGGCGACTGATCTCGTGGTCGCTCATGGCGAGCAACGTAGACCTGCTTGCTCGCGGTCTGCGCGCTCGCGGGGTTCGCCCCGGTGACCGAGTCGCGGTGCTCATTCCCCCCGGTGGTGACCTCATCGCCTGCGTCTACGCGTGCTGGCGGATCGGGGCGACGGTCGTCGTCACCGACGCGGGACTGGGAGTGCGCGGAATCCACCGTGCTCTTCGCGGCGCTGCGCCTAAGCACGTCATCGGCATCCCGAAGGCGATGGCGCTGGTGCGCGCGCTCCGTCTGCCCGGACAGCGCATCAGCGTGGGGCAGCTGCCCGAGATCGCCCGCAACGGTGCCGGCGCCCCGCTCCCGGACGCGCCGCACGACGACGACGTCGCGGTGATCGTGTTCACGTCAGGCTCCACCGGGCCGGCCAAGGGGGTCGTCTACCTCCACCGGCAGGTGCAGGTCACCCGTGACCTCCTGATCGCCCATTACGGCATCACCGATTCCGACTCGCTCGTCGCGGCGTTCGCGCCGTGGGCAGTGCTCGGGCCGGCGATCGGCATCTCCTCATCCCTGCCCGACATGGACGTCACCTCACCACGCACCCTTGAGGCGAGCGCCCTCGCGGATGCGGTCCGGGTCGTCGACGGGACCCTGCTGTGGGCATCTCCCGCCGCCTTCACGAACGTCCTGGCGACCTCGACGGAACTGGACGCCGAGCAGCGCGCATGGTTCGCGTCCCTGCGACTGGTCCTCGGTGCGGGCGCGCCCGTGTCGTCCGCCCTGCTGCACGGGATGGGCGACCTGTGCCCGAACGCGGAGGTCCGCACTCCCTACGGCATGACCGAGGCCCTGCCCGTGTGCGATGTCACGGTGGGAGAGATCGACGCGGCCGGGCCCGGCGATGGCGTGCTCGTCGGAAGGGCGCTGCCGGGCGTGCGGGTCCGCATCAGCGCGGTCGACGCCTACGGTCGCGCGAGCGGGCCGCTCAGCGACAGTCCGGATGTCCTCGGCGAGATCGTCGTCAGCGGCCCGCATCTCAAGGAGCGTTACGACCGGCTGTGGGCCACCCAGCGCGCGAGCGCGCGCGACGCGGGCTGGCATCGCACCGGAGACATCGGGCACCTGGATAGCGACGGACGGGTGTGGATCGGCGGACGCCTCGGGCACGTCATCACGACGCCCGAGGGCCCGCTCGCTCCGGTGGGCGTCGAGCAGCGAGTCGAGCGCCTTGACCGAGTGCGCCACGCGGCCTGCGTAGGCGTCGGTCCGGTCGGCACGCAGGCGTGCGTCGTCCTTGTCGTCACTGACGATCCGCGCGATGGGCTGGCGGACCTCGAACTGACGGCTTTGGTTCGGGCGCAAGCCGGCGTGCCGGTTGCGGCGGTGATCGAACGACGAGACCTGCCGGTCGACATCCGGCACAACTCGAAGGTCGATCGTGCCGCACTGGGGGTCATCGCGAGCAGCATGCTCGCCGGCCACGGACCCCGCGAATGAGGATCCTCGTCACGGGCGGTCGAGGGATGCTCGGCTCGGCCGTCGTCCGCGAACTGGTCGCGCGCGATCACGAGGTCACCGTCCTGCAGCGCAACGCGGCGGGGCACGGTGACGGTGTCCGCGAGATTCTCGGCGACATCACGAGCCCCGCGGATGTCGCGCGCGCGATGGTGGGAGCGGGTGCGGTGGTCCACCTCGCGGCTCTGGTGTCGATGGTGGGCGACTGGGACGACTTCGAGCGGATCAATGTCGACGGGACCCGCCATGTCGTCGAGCAGGCGCTGGCATCGGGCGTGACCCGACTCGTGCACATCTCCTCGCCATCGGTTGCGCACGCGGGGGATCCCCTCGTCGGAGTAGAGGCCATGCCAGCTGATCCGGCGCACGCGCGCGGCAACTACGCGCGCAGCAAGGCCATGGCCGAGCTCCTCGCCCTCGGAGCGGATAGCGATGCGCTCGCGGTCACCGCGCTGCGGCCCCACCTCGTGTGGGGGCCCGGTGACACCCAGCTCGTCGGCCGGATCGCCGAGCGCGCACGCACTGGTCGGCTCGTCCTGGTCGACGACGGGGCGGCGCTGATCGATACCACCTACGTGTCGAACGCGGCGGATGCTATTGCCCAGGCCGTCGACAGGTGCGCTCATCCCCACGTGCACGGTCGGGCCTTCGTCGTCAGCAATGGCGAGCCGCGGACCGTGGCCGAGATCCTCGGGTCCATCGCGCTGGCCGCTGGCGCCCCGCCGCCCCGTCGTCACGTGCCATTCGCGGTTGCCCGCGCGGCGGGCGGGCTGATCGAGCGGGCCTGGCAGCGGTCGGGCCGGGCAGGGGAGCCCCCGCTGACCGCCTTTGTCGCGGAGCAACTGGGCACGGCCCACTGGTTCGACCAGAGGCGCACGCGGGTCGCCCTCGACTGGACCCCTCGGATCGGCCTCGACGAGGGATTCCGGCGCCTCGCGGCCTCCTTCTAGGCCGCTTCTAGGCCGGCTGGCCGCCCAGAAGTTCATCCGAATGGCGGCCGATTGGCGCGTGCCGTTACCGGGTTCGTCCTCGTCGATGGCGCAAGATTGACCACGTGCCTGTGGCACGTCCCCCTGGGAGCAGCGCACAGGGACCCTCGAAGTATGAGTTCGAGGGTCCGCTGCTGCCCAGCCTCGAATTCTTTCGCTCGGCGCAGCAGAAAGGCCCCTCGAAGTATGAGTTCGAGGGGCCTTTCTGCGGAAGCGCCCGCCCACCGCCCGATTTCTCGGGGCCCCGCAACTATGCAGATTGCGGTGCTCATACTGCGTTGCCGCAGCATCGGCGATGTCGTTCTCGCCTCCTCGATGCTCTTCCGCCGACCGACCCCGCCAGCACTCGGGATCCTCCGGTGACTTCCCCGAGGGGTTGTCTCCTTCGTATGGCCTTCGGTCCTTCATCGACCCGCACCTTGCGGCGCGGTAGGTAATTTCTACGGTGTTTGGAACAGCGCAGCAAGAGCTTTGCGCAAACTTTTCGAGGAAATTCTGACCCTTCGTTCACACTGTCACCAAGGGGTCTGTTTCGTCACTTGGGATCGCGTGTTGTCGATGCGGTTAGGGTCTACGGATGATGTTTCGCGCGCTTGCGGTGGCGCTGATCGCCCTGGCTTCGGCCGGATGCGGCCAGTCGCAGGACGCAACGTCGACGAGCGCGCTTCCCGACGATGCGGTCGTCACCTATCGCTTCCACGACGCCTCGGTGCCGCCCGAGTTCCACAGGAGCGTCACCGTGACCGCGTCAAGCGCGACGTCGCGCATCGTCATTGACAGCTATGGCGATGTGCTGGCCGACGAGAGTGTCCCGACGTCGCGCAGTGCGTGGGAGCAACTCGCGGGCACGCTCGACGACATCGTGGGCCTGACCGTCGAGACCGGCGACGAGGGGTGCACGGGCGGTACGTCGATCGATCTGGAGGTCGTGAGCGGCGGTGAGGTGATCGTGGACCTGTCACCGCAGTTCTGCGGTGACGTCAACCCTGGGGTCGATGAGGCGATCGACGCGTGGATCGCGCCCGTTCGCGACCAGTTCGCGCCGACCGACGTCCTGGCACCGGAGCGGGAGTGAGTTCGGCCGGCTTCTCGTTCGAGCCGCTTGCTCGGCTCGAGGACGGCCCGAAGGGCGAGCGGGCGCTAGGTCGCGCTGGTGTCATCACGACTCCGCACGGCCAGATCCGGACCCCGGCGTTCACTCCCGTCGGGACCAAAGCCACCGTCAAGTCCGTGCTGCCGGAGGCGATGCGCGCGGTCGGCGCGCAGGTCGTGCTCGCCAATGCGTACCACTTGTACCTGCAGCCCGGTTCCGACGTCGTCGACGAGGCGGGCGGACTGGGCACTTTCATGAACTGGGACGGGCCGACGATCACCGACAGCGGCGGGTTCCAGGTCCTGTCCCTTGGAGTCGGGTTCAAGAAGATCCTCGCGATGGATGCCCGAACCGTGAGGTCGGATGACGTCATCGCCGAGGGCAAGGACCGCCTCGCGCATGTCGACGACGACGGAGTGACCTTCAAGTCGCACCTGGACGGCTCGCTGCACCGATTCACCCCGGAAGTCTCGATGCGGGTTCAGCACCAAATCGGAGCGGACATCATCTTCGCTTTCGACGAGTGCACGACCTTGCTCAACACTCGCGAGTACCAGGAGCGCTCGGTCGCCCGGACCCAGGCATGGGCGGTGCGCTGCGTTGCCGAGCACCAGAAGCTGACGATCGAGAGGTCGCACCGTCCTTACCAGGCGCTCTTCGCGGTGGTCCAGGGCGCTCAGTACGAGGACCTGCGACGTCAGTCTGCGCGTGATCTCGCCGCCTTGGACATGGACGGCTTCGGAATCGGTGGCGCGCTGGAGAAGGAACGCCTGGGCGAGATCGTCCGCTGGGTCGTCGAGGAACTGCCCGACGATCGGCCGCGCCACCTGCTGGGCATCGGGCAGGCCGACGACGTCTTCACCGCGGTGGCCAGTGGCGCCGACACGTTCGACTGCGTCGCCCCATCGAGGAATGCCCGGAACGGTTCGGTTTACCACCGCGATCGTCGCTTCCACATCACCAACGGCGTCTACCGTCGTGATTTCAATCCGATCGATGACTCATGCGACTGCTACACGTGCCAGAACTACACGCGCGCGTACGTGCACCACCTGTTCCGCGCGAAGGAGATGCTCGCGTCGACGCTGGCGACGATCCACAACGAGCGCTACATCATCCGGCTGATCGATCGGGTTCGTGACTCCATCACCTCGGGCGACTTCTGGGCGATGCGCGACGAGGTGCTCGGGGCGCTAGACGCTGGCTAGCTCGAGGTAGGTCGGTTCGCGCTTCTTCACCGCGGCGATGACGCGATAGGTGACCGGGAGCAGGATGACCTCGAGCAGCACCTTGTACACGTAGCCGTAGAAGACGTACTTGAGGAACTCGCTGCCGGTGATGACGCCGTAGAACGCGATGGTGCAGAAGACGATGGTGTCTGCGAGCTCGCCCACGACGGTGGAGCCGATGAGGCGCAGCCACAGCGACTTCTCCTTGGTCCGCTCCTTGATCTTGACGAGCACATATGCGTTGAGCAGCTGCCCTACGAGGTAGCCGCAGATACTCGCCAGGACGATCCGCGGCACGAAGCCGAGCACCGCCTCGAATGACTCCTGGTTCCCCCAGCCCTCGGCGGCCGGCGATATCTGGACCAGCCAGAACGTGATCGCCGCGAGGATTGCCATGCCGAAGCCGATGAAGATGGCCTTGCGCGCGGCCTTGAGCCCGTAGACCTCGCTCAGTACGTCGCCGACGATGTACGTCAGCGGGAAGAGAAAAGCGCCGCCGTCGGTGATGATCGGGCTGATGTCGATCGGCCCGAGGCTGATGTCCGGCCCGAACTGGATCAGCTTCACCGCGCCGATATTGGAGATCAGCAGGAGGCCGACGAAGATCGCGACGATGACCGGATAGAGCCCGGTTCCGGTGGTGGCGAAGTGAACGCGGTCGACAACCTTCGTGCTGGAGGTGCTCATGGTGCGCAATTGAACCGCCTGAGTGACACACCCGGGTGGCAGGGTCGGGGTCCGGGCGGTCAGAGCTACCGCATTCCGTCACGGACTCAGGAGAACCGCAATGGCATCGACCGACTTCGACTTCGTCATCGGCAGGTGGGCGGTCGCCAATCGCAAGCGGGCAGACATGCTCGATCCGGCCTGCACCGACTGGCTGGAGTTCGCCTCGACCGGCGAGCACCGGCCGCTGCCCGGCGGTGCCGGGAACATCGAGACGTATGAGTCGCACGAGATGCCAGGACTGGGCGAGTTTCACGGCCTGGCGCTGCGCTTGTATGAGCCGGCCGAGGACCTGTGGCGCATCTGGTGGTCATCGTCGGCCGCGCCTGGACGCTTGGACCCGCCCGTCGAGGGCCGGTTCGATGGCACCCACGGCGACTTTCGCACCGACGACGTCATCAAGGGAGTGCGGGTGCGCGTGCGCTTCCAGTGGGACGACCTGGGAGCCGCTCAGGCCCGCTGGCGGCAGGCGTTCTCGTATGACGAGGACCACACGTGGGACACCAACTGGATCATGGACATGACCCGCCTCGCCTAACCCCGAATTGAACCGCCTCCCGGGTCAAATCGGGATCCGCGGGCCGTTTTGCGCGGCATTCTGCGGATTTGACCCGGGAGGCGGTTCAAATCCGCAGGGCATGGTGCCCCCGGGGAGATTCGAACTCCCGACCTTCGGTACCGGAAACCGGCGCTCTATCCCCTGAGCTACGGGGGCTCGGGACTGGACAGGCTATCAGCGCGCTCCGAGCGTCTGATTGCGCGCGGCTTGGGCAAGGATGACCTCGTGACCGGTCGTATGGGGCAGTTGGTGCAATGGGGCAAGCGACTCGGCCTGGACCTGCGACGCACCCGTACGTCGCTGGCCGCCGGCGGGCTGGCCTACTTCGTTGCCCTGTCGATCGCGCCGGCCGCGATTGCGCTGGGATCGCTCGCCGGGTTGTTCCTCGACCCCGCGGACGTGCGATCTGCCCTGGAGTCGCTGGCCGATCGAACGCCGGGAGTCAACGAGAACACGCAGTCGGCAATCAACGTGCTGGTCGGGCTGGTGGAGAGCTCGTCGGCGAGCACGTTCACCGTGACGACTGTGGTCAGCGTGCTAGTGGCGATCTATGCCTCGTCGAAGGTCGTGCTGGGCACTCGTATGGCGATGAACAGCGCATTCGGCGTCGTCGAGACCCGTCCTGGACTCGTCGAGCGCGGTATATCCGCGGTCATCACTCTGGTCGCATTGGTTGTTGCCGTCGGTCTGGTCATCGTGCTCACCGCCGTACCGCGGATTCTCGAATGGCTGGGTGCCGGGGCGATCACCACGTCGACGGGCAATGGCGCGGTCGACTGGCTGATCATCCTCGTGCTTGTCTACCTTGCGGTGCGATGGCTGATCCAGCACGCCCCGAACAGTGCCCAGAAGGTGCCGTGGACCTCGCCCGGAGCCATTCTCGCGGCGATCTGGATCGTTGCCGTGACCGGCGGGGTCGGGATCTACGCGCACTTCTCCGCCAGCCTGGGCGCGGCGGTTCTCGTTCTCGGCACGGCGGTGGTCGTCCTGCTGTGGCTCTACCTGTGCTTCCTGGGCCTGCTGTGGGGGGCCGCCATCGAGGCGGACCGGCAACGCGGCCTGACTACGACGAGAACCAGCGAGGCGGACCCGCGATAAAGGCGGCGATGAAGGCCGCGAAGGCACCGCCGATCCCGGCAGAGACCGCGCTGGTGAACGGCATGATCAAGCCGACGAACCACGCCGCCATCCCGAGCGTGACGGCGGCGACGGCCGCAAAGGCGAACCGGCCGCCACCGCTTTGAGGCTCATCGCGCCGGGCGGCGGACTTCCCCGATGACTTCGCCACCTCGGACGATGCTGCGGGCTGATTGGTCCCGTTGATCTCGCGGAGCAGCTTCTCGATCTCGTCCTCGGCCATAGCCCAATTGTGCCCCAACTCGAATTGGATGTTTAGGCGACGTTTGAGGTGGGCATCACGCGCATGCTGGCACTGGAGGTCGGGGGACCTCCAGTCGCCACAGCAGAAGGGCCCCGCCGCGCGGCGGGGCCCTTCTGTAGATCTCAGCGGCAGGTCAGCCGATGCGGACCTTGTCGGCCTGCGGGCCCTTGGGTCCCTGGACGATCTCGAACTCGACGGCCTGGTTCTCGTCCAGTGAGCGGTAGCCGTCCGACTGGATGGCCGAGTAGTGGACGAAGACGTCCGGTCCGCCGTCGGCCTGGGCGATGAAGCCGTAGCCCTTCTCAGCGTTGAACCACTTCACGGTTCCTTGAGCCATGATGCACATTCTCCTTGCGGGGACTTCGCCCCGAACGGTTGCCCGAGACGCGGCCTAGCCGTTCAACCTCGTCCCGAATCTGTGCACATGCTCAGAGGATCAGATGCCTAACATGCGTGCGGGCATCTCAGAACGGTGGTGCTGATCTGGCCTTGCCTGGTCGGATCGTACCTCGGCGACGAGGAGCGGGGAATAGTTTTACCGGGCGTCGGTAGGCTCCTCCGGTGACCCCAGATGAGCTCTCCGCGGCCGTGTCCGACATCGTGTCGAGACTGCGTGATGAGCGCCTGATCGACATCGCGACCATCCCCGACGTGCGGGTCGAGCGCCCCAAGTCCAGGGAGCACGGCGACTACGCCACCAACATCGCACTCGCGCTCGCCAAGCAGGCCGGCATGCCACCGCGCGACCTGGCCGCGCTGCTCGCCGATCGGCTCGCCGACGTGCCGGGGATCGCCAGCGCCCAGATCGCCGGTCCGGGCTTCATCAACATTCGACTCGACAGCGCCACGCAGGGCGAGCTTGCCAGGACGGTGGTCGTCGCCGGTGAGAAGTGGGGCCACGGCAGCGCGCTTGCCGGCCGCGTCGTCAATGTCGAGTTCATCTCCGCGAACCCGACAGGACCGCTCCATCTTGGCCACACCCGGTGGGCCGCGGTGGGGGACGCGATCGCGCGCGTGCTCGCCGCTGCGGGTGCCGAGGTGTCCACCGAGTTCTACATCAACGACCGCGGCGTGCAGATGGAGCGGTTCGGCGACTCTGTCATGGCGGCCGCTCACGGTCGTCCGGTCCCCGAGGACGGGTATCACGGCGGCTACATCCTCGACCTTGCCGCCCGCATCCTCGTCGAGCAGCCCGACATCCTCAGCCTTCCTCACGACGAGCAGCGGCTTGCATTCCGCGAGTCGGCGTACGCCCTGCAACTCGCAGAGCAGCGCGACGTACTCGAGCTGTTCCGGACGCACTTCGACGTCTGGTACTCCGAGTTGTCGCTGTACGAGTCGGGCGCCGTCGAGCGCGGCATGCAGAAGCTCCGCGACCAGGGCCATGTATTCGAGGACGGCGGGGCGATCTGGCTGCGCACCTCCGATTTCGGCGACGACAAGGATCGGGTCCTCGTCAAGGCTGACGGCGAGAACACCTACTTCGCCGCTGACACCGCGTACTACGTCGACAAGCGCGCTCGCGGATTCGACCTCGTCATCTACCTGCTCGGCGCCGACCACCACGGCTACGTCAACAGGCTGCGTGCAGTTGCCGCCTGTGCGGGCGACGACATGGACGTGAACATCGAGGTGCTGATCGGCCAGCTGGTGAAGATCGTGCGCGGCAACGAGGAGATCAAGCTCTCCAAGCGCGCGGGCACCATAGTTACTCTCGAGGAACTGGTAGAGGAAGTCGGCGTCGACGCTGCCCGGTACTCGCTCATCCGGTACCCCGTCGATTCCCCGCTCACGCTGGACCTCGAGGAGATCATCAAGGCGACGAGCGACAATCCGGTCTTCTACGTGCAGTACGCGCATGCCCGCATCGCGTCGGTGCTCCGCAATGCGGCCGAGCTGGGTATCGACTGGCGCGCCGCGGAGTTCGACCCTGCGCTGCTCGACCACGAGCGTGAGAACAACCTGCTCGGCATGCTCGCGGAGTTCCCGCGCGTCGTCGCCACTGCCGCAGAGCTTCGCGAGCCGCATCGCGTCGCGCGCTACCTGGAGGACCTGGCGACGGCATACCACCGGTTCTATGACGTCTGCTGGGTGCTGCCGCGCGGCGATGAGGAGCTCGCCGGGATCCACGTCGCACGGCTGTGGCTGTGCGCGGCGTCGCGTCAGACGATTGCCAACGGACTCGACCTGGTCGGCGTGAGCGCCCCCGACCGCATGTAGCCCCCGCCGACCTTGAGGTTGGCGTGGGAATTCGAGCCCGAAACGCACGCCAACCTCAAGGTCGACCAGGCAGGTAGGGCGTGCCCTAGCCTTGCGTCGTGCGCGCTCACCCGGCAGGACCCCGCCACGGCGACGTCGTTGCCTCGACGGGACCGACGCCGCGCCCTTCGTCGGGTGCCGAGCTCAACACGTTGTCCCACGGGATCTGGCCGTCGAGCGCGACTCGCAATACTGACGGTGCGATCGAGATCGGCGGAGTCGACGTGCGTGACGCCGTCGCCGCTTTCGGCTCGCCACTGTTCTTGTTCGACGAGGCCGACGTAAGGAGCCGCGCCCGCCAGTACCGAGCGGCCTATGTGGACTCGGGCGCGCGCCTCGTCTATTACGCCGCCAAGGCCTTCCTTGCCACCACGGTGGCGCGCTGGCTGACCGAGGAGGGTCTGGGGATCGACGTCGCCTCAGGTGGCGAGCTGGCGGTGGCCGTGCGCGCAGGAGTCCCTGGTGATCGGCTCCTCATGCACGGCAACAACAAGTCGATGGCCGAGATCGAGGCGGCCATCGCCGCTGGCGTCGGACGGATCGTGGTGGACTCGTTCGAGGACATCGTGCGCATCGCAGATGCCGCTGGCCGCGCGGGGGTGGTCCAGCCGGTTCTCGTACGGGTGACGGTGGGCGTCGAGGCGCACACCCATGAGTTCATAGCGACGGCGCACGAGGATCAGAAGTTCGGCCTGTCGGTCTCCTCCGGCGCAGCGGCCGAGGCGGTGCGCCGGATCGTGAAGCTGCCGACGCTGGCCCTCGTGGGCCTTCACTCGCACATCGGATCGCAGATCTTCGATGCGGCTGGCTTTGAGGTCGCCGCGGCGCGGGTCGTGACCTTCGCCCAGCAGTTGTGGGACGAGCAGGGGATCGAGATCGAGGAGATGAACCTCGGCGGTGGCATGGGCATTGCTTACGTCGACGGCGACGATCCGCTGGATGTTGCGGACATGGCGCATCAAATTGGCGACATCGTCGGCAAGGAGTGCGCGGCCGTCGGCATCCCGATGCCTGCACTGGCCTTCGAGCCTGGCCGGGCCATCGTCGGTCCCGGCGCCATCACCGTGTACGAGGTCGGCACGGTGAAGCAGGTTGAGATCGGCAACGGAGTGGTGCGCACGTATGTCTCAGTCGACGGCGGAATGAGCGACAACATCCGTACCGCGCTGTACGACGCCGACTACACGGTCACGCTGGCATCGCGGGAGTCGACCGCGGAGGCGGCACTGTGCCGCGTGGTCGGAAAGCACTGCGAGTCCGGCGACGTCGTCGTGCGAGATGCCTGGCTGCCGTCGGATCTGGTGCCAGGAGACCTGCTCGCGGTCGCGGCCACGGGCGCGTACTGCCGGTCCATGGCCTCGAACTACAACTACCTGCCGCGCCCCGCGGTGGTCGCCGCGAGGGACTCGGAACTCACCGTCGTCCTGCGCCGCGAGACCGTGGACGACCTGCTTGCGCTCGATCCGGGCGCCTGACCCCTGCTACTTCTTGCGGTCCTTCTTGTGCTTGCGCTGCTTATCGGTGACCTTCACCTGAACCGTCACCGTTGACTTCGACTTGTGCTTGTTGCCCTTCTTGGCTTTCGCCTTCTTCTCGTCCTTCGAGTTCTTCTTGTTCTTGTGCTTGTCCGGTGACTTCGGCTTGGCCGGTTCGTCCTTCTTGGCCAGCGTCGACACGAACGCCGACGACCCGCGAGCGGGGGCGACCTCGCGTCTCAAGGGGAACGGTGACGGCGTCGGGGCGGGCGGGAACGGCGCGACGACACGCGTCGCCGACGGGGTGGTCCGCGGCGTGGCGAACGTAGCTCGCGGCGGAGACGGCCGCGACGTGGTGGACTCGGCCGCCGCGAATACGACGGGGCGGGCCACCTCCGCGACCAGCGGCTCGGGGGACTCGATTGGCTCCAGTTCCGGATCCGGTTCGGGCTCAGGTTCGTCCGCGACGTCAGGTGCGTTCGGGGGAGTCGGAACTGGAGCGCTCACTGGGCCGAGGGCGGTAACTGGCTCGAGCATGGGCTCGACGTCGAGCTCAGGCTCTGGCAGTGCCTCAGGCTCGACGTCCTGCGCGATGTCGGGCTGGGGGACGAAGACGGCCATCGGCTCTGGCCGCGGAGGGCTCGTCGGGTGGGCGACGGGCGCGGGCGCGCCGATGAGCAGCCGGTCGGGAGTGCTGAACACCGCGATCACGGCCACGCCGATCATCGGTGCGACGAGCAGGAGCACCGACAGCAGTCCGGCAATGAGGACGTCCTGCACAGTCAAGGTGATCGTCGTCCCGGCATCGGACGAACCATCCAGGCCGGTTGCACAGGGAATGAAGAAGTAGAGCGCGACCCCTGCCAGGATCGCACCGATCACCTGGCCGATCCACGAGTCGACCGCTAGGTCGACCGCGACTGTCCGTCGTCGCACGAGGGCGAAGGTCACGGCCGGGGTCAGGTGCGTTCGGGAGAGCGGTCCCACGGCGACGAGGACACCGAGCAAAACGAGGACGCCGGCCAGCACACTGGCGATGACCGTGGTGCCTGGCGTGGGACCTGCCAAGCCGACCTTGGCACCGACCGCAACAACGGCAGCGCCGACGGCAAGGAAGACAAGCAGAAAGGTGCCGACGCACTCGGCAATCAGCGTCCGGATGTTCGTCGACACGGGAGCGGTCCTTCCTGTTCGGTGGTGGGAGTGTCACGAGGGTGAACGCGAGCCGGCCCGCAGGCGCGCCCATGGGCCGGCTCGCGGACTGGATTACTCGCGCTCGGAACCAGCCACGAGCGGCTCGGGCTCCTCGACGACGGTGCGCGTGAGCTTCCACACGATCACGGCGAGGACGGCGCCGACGAGCGGGGCCACGATGAACAGCCATACCTGGCTCATCGCGACGCCGTTGCCAGCGAACAGCGCAGGCCCGAACGACCGGGCCGGGTTGACCGACGTGCCGTCGAGCGGGATGCCGACGAGGTGAACGAGGGTGAGGGTCAGGCCGATGGCCAGACCGGCGAAGCCGGGAGCGGCCACGCGCTCGGTCACCAGCAAGATGACCAGGACGAATGCGCCGGTCAGGAGCACCTCGAGCAGGAATGCGCCGCCGAGGTTGATCGCCCCGTTGTCGTACGAGTTCGTGCCGAGGCCGCCCGTGTAGTCCGTGACGCCGGCCTTGGACACCATCAGCTTGATGACTGCGGCACCGGCGATGGCGCCGAGGAACTGCGCGATCCAGTAGCCGACCGCCTCGTTGGCGGGCATCCGGCGACCGAGCAGCATGCCCAAGGTCACGGCTGGGTTGACGTGAGCACCCGAGACCGGCCCGAAGGCGTACGCGATACCGAGAAGGACCAGACCGAAAGCCAGAGCGACGCCGACGACTCCGTTGCCGGGACCGTTGCCCTCCACGCCCACCTTCGCGGCGATGCCGAATACTGCGGCGCCGACCGCGAGAAAGACGAGCAGGAAGGTGCCGACAAACTCGGCGACGAGCTTGCGAGTGGCGGTGTTCATAGATCTCCTCCAAGTGGGCCGACGTGGGTCATCGGCCAGCGATGCGCTCATGGTCCCGCGGGAGGGACGAATCGTCGGGAGGCGCGCGGTTCGGCGTGAGGCCTTCGTGAGGGGGTTCGCGGGGGCATCTACTCACCTGAGAGGCTGTCCCCCTGACAATCTGGACCGTGGAGGGCCTCGATGCCGTCGAATGACCGATCGTTGACCGTGGCGCTGCTTGGCGGCGGCACGGTGGGCGCGGCCGTGGCGCGGCTGCTCATCGACAACGCTCGTGACCTCGAGGAGCGCGTCGGTGCCCCCGTCGTGCTCTCGGCGGTGGCGGTTCGCGACTCCGCGAAGGCCCGTCCTGGCATCCCGCCTGAGCTCATCACCGCTGACGCCGCCGCCGTCGCGTCGAGCGGGGCCGACATCGTCGTGGAAGTCATGGGCGGCATCGAGCCCGCGCGGACACTGATCTTGTCGGCGATGGAAGCCGGTTCGAGTGTCGTCACCGCGAACAAGGCACTCCTCGCGGCCGACGGTGCGACCTTGTACGAGGCGGCCAGCAGAAACGGTGTCGACCTCTACTTCGAGGCTGCCGTCGCGGGCGCCATTCCGCTCCTGCGGCCGCTTCGCGAGTCGCTCGCCGGTGATCGAGTGACCAAGGTGCTGGGCATCGTCAACGGCACGACGAACTTCATCCTCACCAAGATGGACGAGGACGGCGCGGACTATGCCGACGCTCTCGCCGAGGCCCAGGCGCTGGGCTACGCCGAGGCCGATCCCTCCGCCGATGTCGGTGGTCATGATGCGGCCGCGAAGGCTGCGATCCTCGCCGAGCTCGCGTTCCACACGCGCGTGACGATGGACGACGTGTATCGCGAGGGCATAACCGACGTCACGGCAGAGGACATTCGTGCCGCGCAGCAGATGGGCTTCGTGATCAAGCTGCTCGCTGTCGCCGAACTGCGCGACGACGGTGTGGTCGTTCGCGTGCATCCGGCGATGGTGCCGAGGAGCCACCCCCTGGCCAGCGTTCGCGGAGTTTTCAACGCGGTCTTCATCGAGGCCGAGGCGGCCGGTGAGGTCATGTTCTACGGGCGTGGGGCGGGCGGTCAGCCGACGGCCAGCGCGGTGATGGGCGACGTGGTCAGCGCGGCGCGCAACAAGGTCACCGGCGGTCGCGGTCCGGGGGAGAGCACCTACACGAATCTCCCGGTGCTGCCGGTGGGCGAGGCGCTCACCCGCTACTACGTGAATCTCGACGTGGCCGACCGGCCCGGAGTGCTGGCGAGCATCGCGTCGGCGTTCTCCGACAACGGCGTGAGCATTCAGGTCGTGCGGCAGGACGGGCACGGAGACGACGCCGGGCTCATCGTGCGCACGCATCGTGCAAGCGACGCGGCATTGCGGAAGACGGTCGAGCAGCTGAGCGGTCTCGACACGGTCAAGCAGGTACTGGGAGTCATGCGAGTCGAGGGCGAGGCGGGCGCGTAGTCATGGCACATCAGTGGCGCGGAGTGATCAACGAGTACCGCGAGCGACTTCCCGTCTCGGGGAACACGCCGGTGGTGACGCTGGGCGAAGGCGGGACGCCACTCGTCAATGCGTCAGTGCTCAGCGAGATGCTCGACTGCGACGTGTGGCTGAAGTTCGAGGGCACCAATCCGACCGGATCCTTCAAGGACCGCGGAATGACCCTTGCCATCTCCCGCGCCGTCGAGGCCGGCGCGAAGGCGGTCATCTGCGCCTCGACGGGCAACACGTCGGCGAGTGCCGCTGCTTACGCGACCAAGGCCGGTCTCGTGAGCGCTGTGCTGGTCCCGCAGGGCAAGATCGCGATGGGCAAGCTCGCCCAGGCCGTGGTGCACGGCGCCACGATCCTCCAGCTCGACGGCAACTTCGACGACTGCCTCCAGATCGCGCGGCAGTTGTCGGCCGAGTACCCCGTCGAACTCGTCAACAGCGTCAACCCGGTCCGCATCGACGGGCAGAAGACGATCAGTTTCGAGGTCGTCGACCAGCTCGGACGAGCACCCGATATCCACGCACTCCCGGTCGGCAACGCGGGAAACATCACCGCGCATTGGAAGGGCTATCGCGAGTACGCGATCGACGGCCTGTGCGGCCTGCCTCGGATGTGGGGATTCCAGGCGGCGGGCGCCGCACCGATCGTGCTGGGATACCGCATCGAGCAGCCGGAGACGATCGCCACGGCCATTCGCATCGGCAATCCCGCGTCGTGGCAGTTCGCGGACCTTGCTCGTGACGATTCGGCAGGAGTCATCGAGATGGTCACCGATGACGAGATCCTCGCGGCATACGCGATCATCGCGTCGCGCGAGGGCTTGTTCTGCGAGCCAGCGAGCGCGGCGGGAGTCGCGGGCCTGATCAAGAAGCACGCGGCCGGAGAACTCGACCCGGGCCAGCTCATCGTGTGCACGGTTACCGGGCATGGCCTGAAGGATCCGCAGTGGGCGCTTGCCGATGCCGCCGACCCGGTGACCGTTCCTGTCGATGTCACCGCCGCCGCGCAAGCCCTGGGTCTGGCGTAGTCGTGAGTTCCATTCGTCGTGATGCGGTGCGGGTGAGCATTCCGGCGACGAGCGCCAACCTCGGTCCGGGCTTCGACAGTCTCGGGCTCGCCCTCGATCTGCGCGACGACCTGGTTGCGATGGTCACCGATGATCCTGGCGTCCTTGTCGAGGTCGCGGGGGAGGGCTGCGACGAGGTTCCGCTGGATGAGTCCCACCTCGTCGTTCAGGCCATGGCGGCCGGCTTCGCCTGGCTCGGCGTGCGCCCGACCGGCTTTGTTCTTCGCTGTACCAACGTGATTCCCCACGGTCGTGGACTTGGCTCGTCCGCGGCGGCAATTGTCGGCGGAATCACCCTCGCGCGCGCAATGGTCGACGACGGCGCGGAGCGGATGACAGACGAGGATGTACTTCAGCTTGCGCTGACCTTCGAGTCGCACCCGGACAACCTCGCGGCCGCGGTCTACGGCGGGTTCACGATCGCCTGGCTCAACGACGACGGCAGCGCGACGGCGGTCCGCCGGGACGTCCATCCCGATGTCACGGTGCGGCTGCTGGTGCCGGGATCGTCGGTGCTGACCACGACCGCCCGTGCCGCCTTGCCGGCAACAGTGCCCTTCGCCGACGCCTCATTCAACATCGCCAGGACCGCGCTGCTCGTCCACGCACTGACCACCGACCCCGGCCTTCTCCACGCCGCGACGGCGGATCGCCTGCACCAGCAGGCCCGGGCCCGCGTCTACCCGGAGTCGGTCAACCTCGTCGATCGTCTGCGGTCAGCAGGCGTGGCCGCCGTGGTGTCAGGAGCCGGCCCGTCAGTCCTCGCCTTCACCACCTCGGACTCCGCGAGCATGATCGAAAATCTGACCGATGCCGACTGGCAGGCCCTCTCCTTGGAAATCTCGAACGAAGGCGCGCAGGAAATCCCCCTCCCACTCGTGCACTAGATAAGTCCCGGGTGTTATGCTCATCACGCTCCAGCAATGACGGCGGCTCGCCGATCTCCAAGGCAGCGGGCCAGCAATCAAGAAATTCGTGGTGAACACCACCCGAGCCCACTGGATGCACCCACCCGGTCACACGGTGACACGTGCCGACCGCCGCGGGTAGTTATTGCCTCTTCGCAGGAAAATCACCACGTCGAAGATCTTCTTCCACCAAAGGAATACATACGTGACAGACACCGCAGTGTCGACCGCCGCAGGAACAACGCGCGGCGGCGGCCTTTCGGGCATGCTCCTCCCCGAGCTCAAGCAGCTCGCTTCGCAACTGGGTATCTCCGGTGCCAGCGGCATGCGCAAGGGTGACCTGGTAGCAGCCATCGGCGACCGGCAGAAGCCGGCTTCCGCTCCCGAGACGGGCGCCACCGAGCGCCCGCGTCGCGCCGCCCGGCGCGATCAGGCTCCGGCCGCCGCGGCAGACGCCGCCCCCGAGGCCACCACGCAGCCGCAGTCGAGCGACGACGCTCCGTCCGAGCAGTCCGCCGACCGCAACAACGATCGCGGCAACAACGATCGCGGCGACAACCGCAACGATCGTGGCGACAACCGCAACAACAACAACGACCGCGGCAGTGCGAACAGCGATCGCGGCGAGAATCGCAATGACCGCAACCGCAATGACCGCAACCGAAACGAGCGCGGCAACGACCGCAACAACGACCGCGCGCCCGATCGTGACCGCAACAACGATCGCGGTCCTGACCGTGGCCCCGATCGCGAGCGCACCGACGGGTTCGAGGGAAGCCGTCGGCGCCGCGGACGTGATCGTGGGCGCGATCGCAATCGTGACCGCGCTCCCGGCGGCGGCGGATACAACGACGTCGAGCCGGAGATCTCCGCCGACGACGTACTCGTCCCGGTTGCCGGCATCCTCGACGTGCTCGAGAACTACGCGTTCGTCCGCACCACCGGATACCTGCCAGGGCCGAATGACGTCTACGTGTCGTTGTCGATGGTTCGCCGCCAGGGACTGCGCAAGGGCGATGCCATCACCGGTGCGGTCAAGGCTCCGCTCGAAGGCGCACAGCGTGAGAAGTTCAATCCGCTGGTCCGCATCGACACGGTCAATGGTGGACCGCTGGCCGACGCGCTGAATCGCCCGGAGTTCTCCAAGCTCACACCGCTCTACCCGCAGGATCGCCTGCGCCTGGAGACCACGCCCGGGAACCTCACGACGAGGGTCATCGACCTCGTCGCCCCGATCGGCAAGGGCCAGCGAGGTCTCATCGTGTCGCCCCCCAAGGCGGGCAAGACGATGGTCCTGCAGTCGATTGCCAACGCGATCGTCACGAACAACCCTGAGGTCCACCTCATGGTTGTCCTGGTCGACGAGCGGCCTGAAGAGGTCACGGACATGCAGCGGTCGGTCAAGGGCGAGGTCATTGCCTCGACGTTTGATCGTCCGGCGGAGGATCACACGATCATCGCCGAGCTCTCCATCGAGAGGGCCAAGCGCCTCGTGGAGATGGGCAAGGACGTCGTCGTCCTGCTCGACTCGATGACCCGCCTCGGCCGCGCTTACAATCTCGCTGCGCCCGCATCGGGTCGCATCCTGTCCGGTGGTGTCGACTCCACGGCGCTCTACCCGCCGAAGCGCTTCTTCGGAGCCGCGCGCAATATCGAGCACGGGGGATCGCTCACGATCCTCGCCACCGCACTGGTCGAGACCGGCTCGCGCATGGACGAGGTGATCTTCGAGGAGTTCAAGGGCACCGGCAACATGGAGCTCAAGCTGGACCGCCGGCTCGCGGACAAGCGCGTGTTCCCGGCCGTCGATGTCGACGCCTCGGGCACTCGCAAGGAGGATCTCCTCATGTCCGCAGAGGAGTTGAAGGTCGTCTGGAAGCTGCGCCGAGTGCTCCACGCCCTCGATCAGCAGCAGTCGATCGAGCTCTTGCTCAGCAAGCTTCGCGAGACGCAGAGCAACTCCGAGTTCCTCCTGCAGATCCAGCAGACCACCCCGTCCATGACCGGCCTTCGCGACGAGGGCTGACGCCCGTCCGAGCATCGGTAGGCGGGTTAGCCGCCTACCGGCATCGGTGGCATACTTATTCCGCCCCGGTTCACGGTCAGCCCCACTGGATTGAGCCGACCCGGGTCTTTAGAGGAGAGATATGAAGGCCGACATCCATCCCGCGTACGCCGAGACCACCGTCACGTGCTCGTGCGGATCCACGTTCACCACGCGTAGCACGGCGAAGAACGGCACGATCCACGCCGACGTCTGCTCGCAGTGCCACCCGTTCTACACGGGCAAGCAGAAGATCCTCGACACCGGCGGTCGCGTCGCGAAGTTCGAGAGCCGCTACGGCAAGACCGAAGACAAGACCGAAGACAAGTAGCCCTTCCCGGGCGCCGGCCCGGGGTCGGCCGCGTGTCTCCCCCGTCGCGCGGCCGACCCCCGACCGGCGCCCGGTTGCTTTTCTGTAATCCTCGCTCCGGGGTCGCACGCAACCGATGGGTACCTGATGTTCGAGTCCTGCGCCGACCTGATCGTCGAATATGACGACATCGAGCGGCAGTTGGCCAACCCGGACGTTCACGGCGACCAGGCCGCCGCTCGCCAGCTCGGACGTCGTTACGCGCAGCTGCGCCCCGTGGTCGCTGCGTACCGAGAATGGCTGACGGCCACGGACGACCTCGCCGCCGCGCGCGAACTCGGAGCAGACGACGAGGCCTTCGCCGCGGAGATCGGGCCGCTCGAGGAGCGCACCGAGATCGCGGCGGAGCGCCTGACAACCCTGTTGCTGCCGCGCGATCCGATGGATGACAAGGACGTCATCGTCGAGGTCAAGGCGGGGGAGGGCGGCGAGGAGTCGGCGCTGTTCGCCAGCGACCTCGCGCGCATGTACATCCGCTACGCGGAGCGCCGCGGCTGGACCACCCAGATTCTCGAGATGGTCGAGTCCGATCTCGGCGGGTACAAGGACATCGCGATCGCGGTGAAGGCCAGGGGCATCCCCGAGCCCGGCGACGCTCCGTTCGCACGGCTGAAGTTCGAGGGCGGAGTGCATCGGGTCCAGCGGGTTCCCGTCACGGAGTCGCAGGGCCGCATCCACACCTCCGCCGCAGGAGTCCTCGTGCTGCCCGAGGCAGAGGACGTCGACGTCGTCATCGATCCCAACGACTTGCGCATCGACGTCTTCCGCTCATCTGGCCCCGGCGGTCAGAGCGTCAACACGACGGACTCCGCAGTCCGCATCACCCACATCCCCACTGGCACCGTCGTCTCGTGCCAGAACGAGAAGAGCCAGCTGCAGAACAGGGAGTCGGCGATGCGCATCCTGCGCGCCCGGCTGCTTGCCGTCGCGGAGGAGAAGGCCGCACAGGATGCGTCCAATGCTCGTCGATCACAGGTCCGCACCGTCGACCGCAGCGAGCGCATACGCACCTACAACTTCCCCGAGAACCGGTTGAGCGATCATCGGGTCGGCTTCAAGTCGCACAACCTCGACCAGATCCTCGATGGAGACCTCGACGCGGTGATAGATGCGTGTGTTGAGGCCGACCGCGACAGTCGCCTAGGCGGCGGCGACTAGTGACCTCCTGGTCGGAGGACGTCACGCTCGGGGGCCGGGTCACGGTGCGCGACGTGTTGTTCGACGCCGAGCACCGACTGAACGCGGTACGCATCCCGTCGCCGAACGTCGATGCGGCGGAACTGGTGGCTTTTGCACTGGGAACCACCCGCAATCGCCTCTTCCTCCAGGACGCGGTCACGCCGGACCAGAAGGTGCGCGTGGAGCAACTGCTCGCCCGACGACTGTCGCGAGTACCCCTCCAGCACATCCTCGGCACTGCCGGGTTCCGGCACATCGAGGTAGCGGTCGGCCCTGGCGTGTTCATCCCGCGTCCGGAGACCGAACTGGTGACCGAGGCAGGCGTGCGCGAGCTGGCACTGCAGTCCGCGGGGGAGCGGATAGCCGTCGATCTGTGCGCGGGAAGCGGAGCGATCGCCATCTCGCTCGCAATCGAGTCCCCCGACAGCCGGGTGTACGCGGTGGAGCTGAGCGACGATGCGATCGGCTGGACTCGGCGAAATGTCCAGACGTACCAAGGCGCTATCGACAGCAAGGGCTCACGAGTCGAGGTGATCCACGATGATGCGACCACCGTCGCCGACGCGGGCCGTGCACTCGCCCGACTCGCGGGGCAGGTTGCCGTCGTCGTCACGAACCCGCCCTACATTCCCGATGCGATGATTCCCCGTGAGCCCGAGGTCCGCGATCACGAACCCGGCATGGCGCTGTACGGGGGATCCGACGGACTCGACGTGGTCAGAGGCGTCCTGCGGACTGCCGCCATCCTCCTTCGGCCAGGTGGGCTTCTCGCAATCGAGCATGCCGACGTACAGGGCAAGGCGGCCGGTGCGCACGGTGTTCCCGGCCTTGCGGCCGACTTCCGTGTCGACGAGCACCTGTCGACCGTGCTCAATATTCCCAGCGGCCGGCCGGCGTTTACGTCGATCGCCGATCGAATCGACCTCAACGGACTGCCGAGGTTCACGCTCGCGCGCCGGGTCGACGGGTAGACGGGCATGACACTGCGGATTGCGTGCGCCGACGGACTCGAACGCGAGCGGGCAGTCGCCGCCACGCACGCAGCGGTCAAGCGCGGGGACCTCGCGCTCCTGCCGATGGAGAACGTGTACGCCGTTGTGGCGGATGCGTTCTCGGCTCGCGGTGTCGCCGCGCTGCGTGAGGCGAAGGGGACCGACTCCGGTGTGCCGCTTCCCGTCATGGTCGGGCGCCGCGCGACGGTCAGCGGCATCGCGGTGCGGGTCTCCGATCAGGCGCAACGACTCATGGATGCATTCTGGCCAGGTCCGCTGACGATCCTCCTGACGCCGCAGCCCACCCTTGCGTGGGACCTGCCGCGTGATGCGCCTATCGCGATCCGGATGCCCCTTCATCCCGTCGCATTGGCGGTGCTCGAGCGCACCGGTCCGCTCGCGGTCACGACGGCGAACCTGCCGGGCCTGGCCGCGCCCTCGGACGTCGATGATGCGCTGGGCCAGCTGGGCGACGCGGTCACCGTCGCGTTGGACGCGGGCGATCTGAAGACGGATGACGCACTGCCCAGTTCGGTCGTCGATGCATCCGGCGAGAACGTGGTGCTCGTGAGGGCCGGAGCCTTGTCCATCGAGGAGATTCGCCGGATCTGTCCTGATGTCCAGACCGGGGCGCAAGGCGCCGACGCGTAGAGTGTTCGCATCACACTTGCCGAGGGAGTTGCATGGACAGCACGCCGTTCTGGGGACCCGACTTCAACGAGCTGACGTCGCAGGATCCGGAGATCGCGACGATCGTTCTGGATGAACTCGAGCGACTGCGCGGAGGCCTGCAGCTCATCGCGAGCGAGAACTTCACGTCTCCCGCAGTACTTGCGGCCCTCGGCTCGACTCTGAGCAACAAGTACGCGGAGGGTTACCCCGGCCGCCGTTACTACGGCGGCTGCTCGGAGGTCGACAAGGCCGAGATCATCGGAATCGAACGCGCCAAGGCGCTGTTCGGTGCCGAGCACGCGAACCTCCAGCCGCACAGCGGCGCGAGCGCGAACATCGCCGCTTACGGTGCTTTCGTCAAGCCCGGCGATACCGTGCTCGCGATGAGCCTGCCGCACGGCGGACATCTCACCCACGGCTCGAAGGTCAACTTCTCCGGCAAGTGGTTCGACATCGTGTCCTACGGCGTCCGCGAGGACACCGAGCTCATCGACTACGACCAGGTTCGCGCGCTGGCACACCAGCACCGCCCGAAGATGATCATCACCGGGGCGACCGCATACCCGCGACTCATCGACTTCGCGATCTTCCGTGAGATCGCCGACGAGGTCGGCGCGATTCTCATGGTCGACGCGGCCCACTTCATCGGCCTCGTCGCGGGCCAGGCGATCCCGAGCCCGGTGCCCTTCGCCGACGTGGTCACGTTCACCACGCACAAGGTCCTGCGCGGCCCGCGCGGCGGCATGATCGTCTGCAAGGAGGAGCATGCGGCCGCAATCGACAAGGCGGTCTTCCCGATGATGCAGGGCGGTCCGCTCATGCATGCGGTGGCGGCCAAGGCGGTCGCGCTCAAGGAGGCTGCGACGCCGGAGTACCAGAAGTACGCGACCCAGGTGATCGCGAATGCGCAGGCGCTGTCCGCGGGTCTGGCTGGTCAGGGCATGCGCCCGGTCAGCGGAGGCACCGACACCCACCTGGCGCTCATCGACATCCAGGGCCTGGGTGTCACCGGCGACATCGCCGAGGCGCGCTGCGACGCTGCCAAGATCACGCTGAACAAGAACTCCATTCCCTATGACCCGCAGCCTCCGTCGAAGGGGTCCGGCATCCGCGTCGGCACGCCGGCGGTCACGACACAGGGGATGGTCGAAGACGACATGCTGGAGATTGCCGAGCTGATCGGCGCCGCGATTCGCGACGAGAACGGAACCCAGACCGCCGCCATCGGCGAGCGGGTGTCGGCACTTGTCACCAGCAAACCGGCCTACCCCAGGGGCTGACCCCACGCGATGCGCGAATACCTGCTGTGCCTGCTGGCCGCTGCTGCGGTCACGTACCTGCTGACCCCTCCGGTCCGGGCGCTGGCACTGCGGTTCTCGGTCATGGCGCCTGTCCGCGACCGTGATGTCCACGACGAGCCCACTCCTCGGCTCGGCGGACTCGCGATGGTCGGCGGGCTCCTGGCCGGACTGCTCCTGGCGAGCAAGCTGCCGATGATGCGCGCCGTCTTCGACGGCAGCAACACCGCGATCGCACTGCTCTCGGGCGTCGCGATCATCGTGGCGCTCGGCATCGTCGACGACAAGTGGGGCCTGGACGCGCCGACCAAGCTCGCCGGTCAGGTCCTGGCCGCGGGCGTGATGGCGTTCCAGGGGATCGCGGTCATCTGGCTACCGATCGGCGGGACGTTCGTGCTCGACCCGATCACGAGCGTGCTCTTCACCGTGATCATCGTCCTGGTGAGCATCAACGCCATCAACTTCGTCGACGGACTCGACGGCCTAGCGGCCGGCATCGTTGCCGTGGCCGCGGGTGCCTTCTTCGCATACTCCTATCTTCTGTCGGTCGAACTCGGGTTCGAGCGGGCAACCCTGGCGACGCTGGTATCGGCCCTGCTCGTCGGCATGTGCCTGGGCTTCCTCCCGAACAACTTCTGGCCCGCGCGCATCTTCATGGGCGACACCGGGTCGATGATGCTCGGGCTCCTCCTGGCCGCCGGAACCATCACCTTGTCCGGGCAGGTCGATCCGAGTGCGGTCGCCGGAGGCACGCTCCTGCCGACCCTGCTCCCCATCCTGCTTCCGGTGGCGGTGCTCGCCGTCCCCCTGATCGACCTCCTCCTCGCTGTGATTCGGCGCACACGCGCGGGCCGAAATCCCTTCGCTCCAGACAAGCAGCACCTGCACCACCGCCTGCTGGAGATGGGTCACTCGCAGCGCCGGGCAGTGCTCGTCATGTACGCGTGGACCGGACTTCTCGCCGGAACGGCCGTTGCGGTGGCGTTCGTGCCCGGGATCTATGCGGCAATCGGGTTCGTGATCGGACTCGCGCTGCTGATCCTGCTCGTCCGCCGACCGGGAAAGCAGCCGACCGCCGAGGTGCGAACCCTGAGGACCGGGACGAGCGGCTGACCGGCCTGGTCCGGATGCACATTTGGGGGTCGAGTCCCCTTGCGATAACGTGAATTCGTGCCCTCCGCCGACTCGCAAGTGCTGACCCGGGCGGGTGTTCTCACCTTCATCGTCGGCGTCATCGCGACGATCATCGGCGGGCTGGTCGCCGGCAGTCAGGGAGTCATCGGCGGAGCGCTCGGAACCGTCCTCGTCATCGTCTTCTTCAGCGTCGGCCAACTGGTTCTCGGCTCGGTCCTGAAGAACAATCCTCAGATCGCGCTGATGGTCGCGATGGCGCTGTACATCGTGAAGATCGGCGTCCTGCTGATCTTGCTGATCGTGTTGCAGAACGCCACGTTTTTCGCGCCGCGGGTCTTCGCGGCCACGATCGTCGCGTGCACCATCACGTGGACATTTGTCGAGGTCTGGTACTACTCGCGGACCAAGGTTCTTTACGTGGAACCGGAGGTGCGCAGATGAGCGCCCCCCGCACTTATCGGGCCCGTTCTGGATGGTACGGTTCGGGCGCGCGCAGGCGATCGGTCACCGTTGAGGAATCACGCAGCATGGGTGACTCCGCTTGGGCGAACAGCAGTCGTTTGATGGCGGGCCTGATCCTCTACACCTTCCTTGGTTGGTTGGCGTCGAGGTGGTTAGGTCACCAGCAACTGTTGATGGCGCTCGGGGCGATGTTCGGACTCGCGCTGTCTTTCTATCTAATGTTCGTGAGCCTCGCCCGAGAGACTCGCGAACACGAAGCACGAACGCGCGGCACGAAGGAGCCTGGTGGGATCTGACGCGATACTCGCTTCTGGGGGGCTTGACTGCCACCTGATGTCCGGCTGTGGTTTCCCCGCGCCCGGCGCCGAGATCTTTCAATTCGATGCGATCTTCACGTTCACCGTCGGCAACCTGACCTTCAATGTCTCCAAGGTCACATGCATTCTCGTGCTGTGCGTGGTGCTCATCCTCGGTTTCTTCATCTACGCATTCCGCAAGCCCAAGCTGGTGCCCAAAGGCGCGCAGAATGTCGGCGAGATGGGCTACCTGTTCATCCGCGACGGCATCGCGCGCGAGTCGATGGGCAAGGAAGGCGACAAGTTCGTCCCCTTCCTGTTCTCCTTCTTCTTCCTGGTGTGGCTGAGCAATTTCATGGGCATCGTGCCCTTCGCGCAGATCCCTGTCACCTCGATCTTCGCGATCCCGGTGGCCTTCGCGCTGATCGTGTTCGTCACCTGGGTGCCGCTGGGCATCTACAAGCAGGGTTTCGGCGGGTTCTTCAAGGGCATGCTCTTCCCGCCGGGAGTTCCCAAGGCGATGTACATCCTGCTGACTCCGCTGGAGTTCTTGTCCAACATCATCGTGCGCCCGGCCACGCACGCAATCCGTCTCTTTGCCAACATGTTCGCCGGCCACCTTCTGATCGCGACCTTCTCGATTGCCGCCTTCTACCTGATCAGTGCCAGCGTGATCGGCATCCTCGGCTCGGCCGCCTCCTTCGCCGTAGCGATCGCGCTCACCGGCTTCGAGGCGCTGATCCAGGCGCTGCAGGCCTACATCTTCACCTTGCTCGCGGCCGTGTATCTCAGCGGCGCTTTGAAGGCCGATCACTGATCGGTCGCTCGACCCACAACTGAATAGACCTGCACCACCCAAGACCCCAGACCAGCGGAACGACCGTTGGCCAGGAAAGTAAAGGACACGACATGTCGCTTCTCGCGGAAGTCACCGGATCGATTGGATCCATCGGCTACGGCCTGGCCGCAATCGGCCCAGGCGTTGGCATTGGCATCATCTTCGGTCAGGGCGTGCAGGCCATCGCCCGCCAGCCCGAGGCGTATGGCGTTATCCGGCAAAACATGATCCTGGGCTTCGCGCTCGCCGAGGCGCTTGCGCTGATCGGCTTCGTCGCCCCGTTCGTCTACGGCGTCTGACCCTGCCATGAGCATGCTTTCCATCGTGAGCACGGCGGTCCTCGCTGCCAGCGAGGGCACCGAGGAGATGCCGTCGGTTCTCGCCGTACCGATCGACGAGCTGATTATCGGCATCATCGCCTTCATCGTCGTCTTCGGCGGGCTGGCGAAGTTCGCGCTGCCGAACATCAAGAAGACCCTCGAGGAGCGCACGAACACCATCGAGGGTGGCATCCAGCGGGCAGCCGACGCGCAGGCCGAGGCACAGGCGCTGCTTGAGCAGTACCGCGCCCAGTTGGCTCAGGCCCGCGAGGAGGCTTCGGCCATCCGCACGCAAGCCCAGGCTGACCGAGCCGCGCTGATCGAGGAAGCCCGCAACGAGGCCAGGACGGCCGCGTTGCAGGTGACCGCAGCTGCCGAGGCGCAGTTGGCGACCGACCGCTCGCAGGCGACCGCTGCCCTGACGCGTCAGGTCGGCGAGCTCGCGGTAGGGCTCGCGGGCAAGGTCGTCGGCCAGTCGCTGACCGACGATGCGCGCGTGCGTGCGACGGTCGACGCGTTCCTTGATGACCTCGAGCAGCAGGTGGCGAACTGATGCTTGGTTCAAGTCGCGAAAGCCTTGCCGCCTGTCAGGAGGGCCTCGACGCCCTCCGTCAGGATGCTGACTTCGGGCAGGTGGCCGCAGACCTGTTCGCGGCCGCGGGACTGCTCGATGTCGAGGGGCAGTTGCGCAACACGCTGGCCGACTCAGGTCAGCCCGCAGCGGTACGCGAGGGCCTGGTTCGCCAGATCTTCGGCGATCGCATCGGCGATCTCGCGGTCAGCATTCTCGTCATGGCGACGTCACGACGCTGGTCATCAGACCTCGACCTGGTGCTCGCGATCGAGCTGCTCGCGGATCAGGCTGCCTTCACGGTTGCCGAGGCCGACGGAACGCTCGACACGACGGAGGAGGAACTCTTCCTCTTCAGCCGCGCCCTGGACTCCTCTCCCGACCTGCAGATGGCGCTGACCGATCCTTCGCAGACCGTCCAGACGAAGGCAGCGATCGTGCGCGACCTGCTCGGCGGGCGCGCGAGCGCGACGACCGATCAGGTGCTCCAGTACGCGGTCGGCCACCTGCACGGACGACGCATCGACGCCGTGGTCGAAGACCTCGGCAACCTTGCGGCCACTCAGCGTGAGCGAGTCGTCGCCGAGGTACGCGTCGCCGCACCGCTCGATTCGGCGCAGGAGGCCAGGCTTACCGACTTGCTCGGTCGGCTCAAGGGACGCACCGTCCAGCTCAACGTCGCCGTGGACCCGTCCGTTCTCGGGGGAGTCCACGTCAAGATCGGCGACGAGGTCATCGACGGCACCATCGCTTCACGCTTGGAACAGGCCCGCAGGGCCGTCCTCGGCTAGACACACGACTCAAAGAAACCGACAGACACCCGCTCACCGCGGGCCGAGAAAGAGAGCAGGACACCATGACGGAGCTGACGATCCGACCGGAAGAGATCCGGGATGCGATCGAGCGGAACGTCGCGGCGTACTCGCCGGAGACCGCCCGTGAAGAGGTTGGTCGCGTCACCGAGACCGGTGACGGCATCGCCCGCGTGGAGGGTCTCCATTCGGCGATGACCAACGAGTTGCTGGAGTTCGAGGGCGGCCTGCTTGGCCTGGCCCTCAACCTCGACATCCGTGAGATCGGCGTTGTCCTGCTCGGCGACGGTGCCGCTGTCGAGGAGGGCCAGCCGGTTCGCCGAACCGGCGAGGTGCTCTCCGTCCCCGTCGGCGATGCGTTCCTCGGTCGGGTCGTGGACCCGCTGGGCAATCCGATCGACGGCCTTGGCCCGATCGTTGCCGAGACTCGTCGTCCGCTCGAGGTCCAGGCCCCCACGGTCGTCCAGCGCCAGCCGGTGAAGGAGGCCATGCAGACAGGCATCAAGGCCATCGACGCCATGACTGCCATCGGTCGCGGCCAGCGCCAGCTCATCATCGGTGACCGCCAGACCGGCAAGACCGCCGTCTGCCTGGACACGATCCTCAACCAGAAGGCGAACTGGGAGACCGGCGACCCGAACAAGCAGGTGCGCTGCATCTACGTCGCCATCGGCCAGAAGGGCTCGACGATCGCGTCGGTCAAGGGTGCGCTCGAGGAGTACGGCGCGATGGAGTACACGACCATCGTCGCGTCTCCCGCCTCGGACCCCGCGGGCTTCAAGTACCTCGCCCCCTACACCGGCTCGGCAATCGGCCAGCACTGGATGTACGCCGGCAAGCACGTCCTCATCGTGTTCGACGACCTGTCCAAGCAGGCCGAGGCCTACCGCGCCGTCTCCTTGCTCCTGCGCCGTCCGCCGGGCCGCGAAGCGTACCCCGGCGACGTCTTCTACTTGCACAGCCGTCTCCTCGAGCGCTGCGCGAAGCTGTCCGACGACCTCGGCGGCGGCTCGATGACCGGCCTGCCGATCATCGAGACCAAGGCGAACGACGTCTCGGCGTACATCCCGACCAACGTCATCTCGATCACCGACGGACAGTGCTTCCTGGAGTCCGACCTGTTCAACTCCGGTGTCCGTCCCGCCATCAACGTCGGCATCTCGGTGTCGCGCGTCGGCGGCTCGGCCCAGCCGAAGGCCATGCGCAAGGTCGCAGGCCGTCTGCGCCTGAACCTTGCCCAGTTCCGCGAGCTCGAGGCCTTCTCGGCCTTCGGCTCCGACCTCGACGCGGCGTCCAAGGCGCAGCTCGAGCGAGGCGCGCGACTGGTCGAGCTGCTCAAGCAGCCGCAGTACCAGCCGCAGTCGATGGAGCGCGAGGTTGTCTCCGTGTGGTCCGGCACGACCGGTCAGCTCGATGAGGTGCCCCTCGAGGACATCCGTCGCTTCGACGCGGAGTTCTTGGACTACGTGGTGCGCTCGCACCCCGAGGTCTTCGACGCCATCCGCACGACCACCGACCTGTCGGACGACACGGTCTCGGTCCTGGAGACGGCGATCGCGGAGTTCAAGAAGCAGTACACGACGATCGCTGGAACCCTGCTGATCAACGACGAGCCGGTGGCTGCGGTTGCCGACGAGGACATCGATCCCACGCAGATCAAGCGGGCGGTCCGGGGCTAACTGACATGGGTGCACAGCAGAGGGTCTTCAGGCGGCGCATTCGCTCCGTCAAGTCGACCAAGAAGATCACGAAGGCGATGGAGCTGATCGCCTCCTCCCGCATCGTGAAGGCGCAAGCGCGCCTGACGGCGTCACTGCCGTATCTCACGCAGCTGTACGCGGCGATCAGTGCTGCCGCCACAGGTGCCGCTGACGTGCGCAAGCACCCGCTCATGGCGAACGCCGACGTGCGCACGCGCGCTGCGGTCCTGATCGTCACGGCGGACCGCGGCCTCGCCGGCGCGTACTCGGCCAATGCCATCCGCGAGGGCGAGGCTCTTGCCACGAACCTGCGGGAGAAGGGCATGACGATCGTGCCCTACGTCATCGGCCGCAAGGGCGTGGCGTACTACCGCTTCCGCGACCGCGTCATGGCCGGGGAGTACGTGGGATTCACGGACCAGCCGACCTATGCCGATGCGCAGGCCGTGGGCCAGGACCTGCTCGAGGCGTTCCTCACGCCAGCGGAGGAGGGCGGTGTCGACGAGATCCACATCGTCTACACGCACTTCGCCTCGATGATGACGCAGGAGGCGCGCATTCGCCGACTGCTCCCGCTCGAGGTCGTCGACGAGGTGGTCGAGGTCGTTCCCGGACAGTCTCCGCCGCCGCTGTACGAGTTCGAGCCGGATGCCGAGGCAGTTCTCGACGGCCTGCTTCCGCGCTACATCAACCACTCGGTGTACACGGCGCTGCTCGAGTCCGCAGCGTCCGAGCATGCCGCTCGGCGTCGGGCGATGAAGTCCGCGACGGATAACGCCGAGGACATGATCAAGACACTGACCCGTCAGGCAAACCAGGCCCGCCAGGGCGAGATCACCCAGGAAATCAGCGAGATCGTCGGCGGCGCCGACGCTTTGTCGTCACGCTAGGAGAGGGAACACAACATGACCGCAACGATCGAGACCACGACCGGCGTAGGACGCGTCGCCCGCGTCACCGGCCCCGTCGTCGACGTGGAGTTCCCCGTCGAGTCGATGCCCGAGCTGTTCAACGCGCTCCACGTCGATGTGAGCTTCGGCGACGGCGAGGAGGGCGCGGTAAGCCGCACTCTGACCCTCGAGGTCGCCCAGCACATCGGCGACAACATGGTGCGCACGATCTCCATGCAGCCCACCGACGGCCTCGTCCGCGGCGCTGACGTCCGCGACACCGGCAACTCGATCACCGTGCCGGTCGGCGACGTCACCAAGGGGCACGTCTGGAACACGCTCGGCATCCCGCTGGACGTCCCGGAGTCCTCGCTGGACATCAAGGAGCGCTGGAGCATTCACCGCCAGCCGCCGGCCTTCGACCAGCTCGAGTCGAAGACCGAGGTCTTCTGGACCGGCATCAAGGTCATCGACCTGCTCACCCCGTACGTCAAGGGCGGCAAGATCGGCCTGTTCGGAGGCGCCGGCGTCGGGAAGACTGTCCTCATCCAGGAGATGATCTACCGCGTTGCCGAGAACTTCAGTGGCGTGTCGGTGTTCGCCGGTGTGGGCGAGCGCACCCGGGAGGGCAACGACCTCTTCCTGGAGATGAGCGAGTCGGGCGTCCTGGAGAAGACCGCACTGGTCTTCGGCCAGATGGACGAGCCCCCGGGCACCCGTCTTCGCGTCGCTCTGTCGGCACTGACGATGGCCGAGTACTTCCGCGACGTGCAGAAGCAGGACGTGCTGCTGTTCATCGACAACATCTTCCGCTTCACGCAGGCCGGCTCCGAGGTCTCGACGCTGCTCGGCCGCATGCCGTCAGCCGTGGGATACCAGCCGACCCTCGCCGACGAGATGGGCCAGCTGCAGGAGCGCATCACCTCGACGCGCGGTCACTCGATCACCTCGCTGCAGGCGATCTACGTTCCCGCCGACGACCTCACCGACCCGGCTCCTGCGACGACGTTCGCTCACCTTGACGCGACGACGTCACTGAGCCGTCCGATCTCCGAGCTCGGCATCTACCCGGCAGTGGACCCGCTCGACTCCGGCTCGCGCATCCTCGATGCGCGCTACGTCGGCGACGAGCACTACGCCGTGGCGGCTCGCGTCAAGGAGATCCTGCAGCGCTACAAGGACCTGCAGGACATCATCGCCATCCTCGGCATCGACGAGCTCTCCGAGGAGGACAAGATCCTCGTCGGCCGCGCCCGTCGCATCCAGCGCTTCTTGTCGCAGAACATGTTCGTGGCCGAGGCCTTCACCGGTCAGGCCGGATCGTTCGTGCCGGTCGAGGAGACCATTGCCTCGTTCCGCGCGCTCTGCGACGGCACCTACGACCACATCCCCGAGCAGGCCTTCTTCATGTGCGGCGGCATCGAGGACGTCGAGAAGAACGCTGCCGCGCTCGCGAAGGGCAACTAGCGAGCATGGCTGACTCCGGCAAGGTCCTGACAGTGGCGGTGGTCTCCGCCGAGCGCGCCCTGTGGACGGGCACGGCGAAGAGCCTCGTCGCCAAGACCCCCGAGGGCGACATCGGCATCCTGCCCGGGCACGAGCCAGTCCTCGCCCTGCTCGTCGAGAGCGCGCCATTGCGCATCGAGGAGGAGGACGGCACGAAGCTTGTCGTCGCGGTCCACGGTGGCTTCTTCTCGGTTGCGGGCAATGACGTCAACATCATCGCCGAGGTGGCCGAACTCGCCGAGGACATCGATCTCGACCGCGCCAAGGAGTCTCTAGCACGCCTGCAGAGTGCCGAGCCGACCGAGGATGTGGAGTTCGCGATTCATCGCGCGGAGGTCCGCATTCAGGTCGCTGGCGTTGCCAAGGGCATCAACGCTCGCTGATATCGCCCGTCGACAGCACCGTGACGGTCAGTCGCTCCATGACGTGCATGCGCCGTCGTCTGATCGATGCTCTCCACGCCTGCACGGTGAAGAGTTGCACGGGGAACCAGAGCATCACCCAGCTGGTCACGTTCAGGCCCTCCGCGACGGCGTCGACGACCAGGTCGTCGTAGCGATCGCCGAGATGGGCCACGAACTGCGACAGTGTCTGCAGCACCAAGAACGCCGCGACACCGAATACGAACAACCGACGCCCGACCGCGCCGTCGGCCTCCGTCGATTCCACGTCCATGGTGTTCTGCACTCGCAGCCATCTCCTCGCCGCGACTGTCAGTTCCTCGCTGAGTCCGGCGCGGACCTGGCCTGACGGCAGCACGACCTGCAGCTCGATGTCGGTGTCCTTGGGCGGCATGCGCATGAGCAGCATGTCGCGCACGGTGTCCATTGCCGCCTGCGCGGTGTACTCGGTGTAGTCAGGCGACGTCGGGCTCACCGGATCCGGCGCGAACAGCTGCTCGGGACGCTGCAGGCGGATGACGATGTGTCGGACGCTGGGCATGTCGCCCTATTAGCGGTTGGCGCCCGGCTGCCAGAGCACGTCGCCGCCAGCATCCTTGTTGGCCAGACGCGCCAGGATGAACAGCAGGTCGCTCAGGCGATTGAGGTACGTGGCGGTGAGCGGGTTCATGCCCTCGCGATACATGTCCAGCGCGGCCCACGTCGCGCGCTCGGCGCGGCGAACGACGGTGCGTGCGACATGCAGCTGTGATGAACCGATCGTCCCGCCGGGAAGAACAAACGAGCGCAAGGGCTCGAGACGAGCGTTGAACTCGTCGCAGGCGGCCTCGAGGCGCTCGATGTACGCAGGGGTGACACGCAGCGGCTCGTGCACGGGGTTGTCGACGACCGGCGTGCACAGGTCCGCACCCACGTCGAAGAGGTCGTTCTGGATCGCCAGCAGCAGTACCGACACCTCGGCGTCGAACGTGGCACTTGCGAGGGCGACCCCGACGGCGCAGTTCGCCTCGTCGACGTCGGCGAAGGCGATCAGGCGAGGGTCGTTCTTGCCCGTTCGGCTCATGTCGCCGAGGGACGTGGTCCCGTCGTCGCCGGTTCGCGTATAGATCCGTGTGAGGTTGACCATGCGCCGACCCTACGCCACAGGAGTCCGCGTTCACATGGATCGGCTGCTCCGGGGCTCGCTGCGCTCACTCCTCGCATCCTCACGATTACGATGCCCGAATGGAGGTTCTGCGGGTCACCGGCGGTACCCCGCTCGTGGGCGAGGTCGCCGTGACCGGGGCGAAGAACTCCGTGCTCAAGCTCATGGCCGCCTCCCTGCTGGCCACCGGCACCACGACCATCAGCAGCGTCCCCGAGATCCTCGACGTCGAGATCATGGCCGAACTCCTGCGCCGACTGGGCTGCGAGGTCGCGCATGACCTCGCAGCAGCGACGCTGGCCATCACCGTCCCGGAGCGCCCGGACCATCGGGCCGACTATGACCTGGTCCGGCGAATGCGTGCCTCGATCTGCGTTCTTGGTCCTCTGGTGACTCGGGTCGGAGCCGCGGACGTGGCCCTTCCCGGCGGCGACAATATTGGATCGCGCGGCCTGGACATGCACATCGACGGGCTGCGCCGGATGGGGGCCGATGTCACCAGCGAGCACGGATACCTGGTGGCGCACGCTCGCGGTCGCCTGACCGGAGCACACGTATGGCTGGACTTCCCGAGTGTCGGTGCAACCGAGACGCTCCTGATGGCCGCAGTGCTTGCGGACGGTCGGAGCATCGTCGACAACGCCGCGCGCGAGCCGGAGATTGTCGACATCTGCAGGATGCTGCAGCAGATGGGCGCACAGATTGACGGGGTCGGCACGTCGACGCTGACGATCGACGGGGTCGACGTCCTGCAGCCGGTCAAGCACGAGACGGTCCCCGACCGCATAGTCGCGGGCACGTGGGCGGTCGCCGCCGTCATGACTCGGGGCGACATCACCGTGCGGCATGCGGCCGCAGAGCACCTGAGCATCGCCTTGGAGAAGCTGGTCGTCGCCGGCGCCAAGGTCGAGGTGCTGGCTGACGGATTCCGGGTGTCGATGTCCGAGCGCCCGAAGGCCGTCGACATCGTCACGCTGCCCTATCCAGGATTCCCAACCGACCTGCAGCCTCAGTTCATCGCGCTCAACTCCATCGCCGAGGGAGCGGCCCTCGTCACCGAGAACATGTTCGAGGCTCGTTTTCGGTTCGTGCAGGAGCTCGTACGCCTAGGCGCCGACGTGCGTACCGACGGCCATCACGCACTTGTTCGAGGCCTGCCGGTCCTGTCCGCAGCTCCCGTCGAGGCAACCGATATTCGCGCGGGCGCGGGTCTCGTGCTCGCCGGACTCGTCGCGGAGGGGGAGACGACCGTCTACGGAGTCGGTCATATCGACCGCGGCTATGCGGGATTCGTCCACCAGCTACGCGGGCTCGGCGCCACGGTCCGTCGCGAGGATGTCAGCGACCGCTCGTAAGCACGTCGCGGGCGCGCGACTCGTCCGCCGGCCACACCATGACCCGGGGTCCGTCGAGGGTGGAGGCAAGGTTCGCGCGGACTCCTCGGTCCTCAAGTCGGCGCCTGAGAATCTCGCCCTCGACGTAAGTTGCCGGTGACGCGACGGCGACGAGCAGCCCGTACTCCTGCGCACCCCCGGATCGAGGCGGGGCGGCAACGACCGACGAGCCCCGCCGAAATGCCCATCTCAGGATGAGGACGAACACACCGATGAGGACGACCGCGACGAAGGGGCCGTAGGCGAAGGAAAACGAGTTCCACGAGGGCACCTGCCAATCCTGCAGGCATCGGGCGGAACGCGCGAGACCTGACGGTAACCTTCACGCGTGAAGGACGCGCCATGGCTCATGAGGACGTATGCGGGCCACTCGTCGGCAGCGGAGTCGAACTCCCTGTACCGGCGGAATCTGGAGAAGGGCCAGACCGGGCTATCGGTGGCCTTTGACCTGCCCACGCAGACCGGCTACGACTCAGACTCGGTGATGTCTCGGGGCGAGGTCGGGAAGGTCGGAGTGCCGGTCGCGCATATCGGCGACATGCGCAAGCTCTTCGACGGCATCCCGCTCGACGCGATGAACACGTCGATGACCATCAACGCCACGGCGATGTGGCTGCTCGCGCTGTACGTCACTGTCGCGGAGGAGCAGGGAGTCGACCCGGCCACCCTCTCGGGAACGACGCAGAACGACATCATCAAGGAGTACCTCTCGCGGGGAACGTATGTCTTTCCGCCGGCACCATCCCTTCGGCTGATTACCGACATGATCTCGTTCACCGTCTCTCGGGCGCCGAAGTGGAACCCGGTCAATATCTGCAGCTATCACCTGCAGGAGGCAGGGGCGACGCCGGTCCAGGAGATCGCCTACGCGATGTCGACTGCGATCGCCGTGCTCGATGCCGTGCGCGACTCTGGGCAGGTTCCGCCTGAGCGCTTCGGAGATGTCGTTGCTCGGATCTCCTTCTTCGTCAATGCTGGCGTGCGCTTCATCGAGGAGATGTGCAAGCTCCGCGCGATGGGCCGCATGTGGGACACCATCACCCGCGAGCGCTACGGCGTCACGAACGACAAGCAGCGGCGATTCCGGTACGGAGTCCAGGTCAACTCGCTCGGACTGACCGAGGCGCAGCCGGAGAACAACATCCAGCGGATCGTGCTGGAGATGCTCGCGGTCACGCTGTCGAAGGACGCCCGAGCGCGAGCCGTGCAGTTGCCCGCATGGAACGAGGCGCTCGGCCTGCCGCGCCCGTGGGACCAGCAGTGGTCACTGCGGATGCAGCAGGTGCTTGCCTTCGAGAGCGACCTGCTCGAGTACGAGGACCTGTTCGAGGGCTCGGTCGTCGTGGAAGGGATCGTCGCCGATCTCGTCACGGGAGCGACGGAGGAACTGCAGCGCGTTCTGGACATGGGTGGCGCAGTGCCCGCGGTCGAGAGCGGCTACATGAAGTCCGAATTGGTTCGGTCGCACTCGCGCCGGCGTGCCCGGATCGAGTCCGGTGAGGACATTGTCGTTGGCGTCAACGCGTTCACGTCGACTGAGCCGAACCCGCTGCTCGCCGATCTCGACGCAGCCATCCAGTCGGTCGACCCCGGAGTCGAAGCCGCAGCAGTTGCAGAAGTCATCGCCTGGCGGGCTGCACGCGACGAGGTCGAGGCAATCGCCGCTATCGACGATCTGCGCACTCAGGCTGCCGGGACTGGCAACCTCATGGAGGCCTCACTGCGGTGCGCCCGCGCAGGAGTGACCACCGGCGAGTGGGCCGCCGCATTGCGCGACGTGTTCGGCGAGTACCGCGCTCCGACCGGCGTGTCCGCGAGCATCGGTGTGGAGAACTCCGGTCCCGGGCTGGCGAGTGCACGCGACGCAGTTCGAGCCACCGCGACAGAACTGGGCGCGCCCTTGCGCTTCCTCGTCGGCAAGCCCGGCCTCGACGGTCACTCGAACGGAGCCGAGCAGATTGCCGTGCGTGCGCGAGATGCGGGCTTCGAGGTCGTCTACCAGGGGATTCGGCTCACGCCAGCGGAAATTGTCGCGGCCGCTGTTGCCGAGGACGTCGACGTCGTCGGCCTGTCGATCCTGTCGGGCTCCCATCGCGAACTCGTGCCAGCCGTCATCGAGGGTCTCCGCGCGCAGGGACTCGATGGCGTGCCCGTCGTCGTCGGCGGGATCATCCCTGAGGCTGACGCTGCGTGGCTGATCGGGCAGGGAGTTGCCGCGGTCTTCACGCCCAAGGATTTCGACGCTAACGAGATCATGAAGCGCGTGGTCGACGTGATCCGCCGTTCCCGCGGCCTCGAGCCCGCAGCCTAGATCGAGCCTCGCGGCGTCCAGCGGAAGAAGACGATCGACAAGATCAGCCCGATCACCACCCAGATCACGAGCATGAGCGCGCAGAGCGGAAGCTGCCACGAGCCGGAGACCTCAAGAGCTGCGGCCGATTCCGGCAAGAAGACACTTCGCATCGCTTGCGCAAGCCATTTGAGCGGGAAGATCGACCCGAACACCTGCATCCACTGCGGAAGCTGACTGAAGATGAAGAACACCCCGGACGTGAACTGCAGCACGAGGACTATCGGTGACACGACGGCCGATGCTCCGCGCCCGGTCTTCGGTACGACGGAGAAGGCGATGCCGAGAAGGGTGCACGCGGTCAGTCCGAGAACGCTCGCCCAGAAGAACGTGAACCACTGCGTTGCAGTGCTCGGAAGATGCACCCCGTAGAAGACCATTCCGACGATGATGAGCAGGGTCACCTGTGCGATGTACGCGACGACGACGGTGCCGATCTTGCCGATGAAGTAGGAGACCTTGGGCATCGGCGTTCCGCGCAAGCGCTTGAGCGTTCCGTCCTCGCGTTCGAGGGGGATCGCGATCGCCAGGTTCTGGAATGAGGTGTACAAGACCCCGGACGCGATCATCCCGGCGACGAAGTATTGCGCGAAGGTGATGCCAGGTCCGGCGTCCTGACCACCGAAGACCGAGCCGAAGATCACCAGCAGGATCACGGGAAATGCGAAGTTCCACAGCGCGGAGTTCCGGTCGCGGAAGAACTGCTTAAGTTCGATCCGGATCCGGCGTCTGCCAATTGCCCAGGTGCCGGGCATGGCCGAAGTCTTGGTGGAGTCCGTCATGGTCATTCGCTGTCACCCGCGCTCGCTTGTCGGTCCCCGTCGAGAAGGGCCATATAGGCATCCTCGAGACCCGCGCGATCCACGGTCAGACTCGGGATCTCACCGCCGAATCTGACCGCCAGTTCGTTCACCATCCGAGTCGGCTCTGAAGTCCACTGCTCATGGGGGTGCCCGTCCTCGAGCCAACTCACGCGCGCCTGTCCGGTCTGCCTGCCACCGAGGAGCTCGGGGGTGTCGCAGGCCACGATGCGTCCTCGGGACATCACCGCAACTCGATCGGCGAGGTGCTCGGCCTCCTCGAGGTAGTGCGTGGTCAGCAGGATCGTGGTGCCCTCGGCTTTGAGGCCCTCGATGAGCGTCCAGAAGTCGCGACGCGCCTCGGGGTCGAATCCGGTTGTCGGCTCGTCGAGGAAGAGAACCCGTGGTCGCCCGATGATGCCGAGCGCAACGTCAAGTCGGCGTCGTTGACCGCCCGAGAGCTTCTCGTTGCGCGACGTTGCCTTTGATGACAGACCGACGGCATCGATGACCTCGTCGGGATCGCGCGGTCGTGCGTAGTAGCCGGCGAAGTGATGGACCGCCTCGCTGACCGTGAGGTCGCCCAGGTCACGGTCGGTCTGCAGAACAATCCCCAGCTGAGACTTCCAGGACCGATCACCGCTTGACGGGTCGACACCCAACACCTCGACGCTGCCGGAGTCGCGGTCCCGGTATCCCTCGAGAATCTCCGTTACGGTCGTCTTGCCCGCGCCGTTGGGTCCAAGCAGAGCAAAGCACTCGCCGAACGCGATCTCGCAGGTTACGCCGTCGACCGCAGCCAGTTCGCCGTACGACTTGCGCAGGTCACGCACCACGATGGCCGACTGCGTCATGACGCGATCATGGCATGAGACCGTCGATCGGCGCCCGTCCAGCCCGGTGGCCCACGGCTGCATCGGTACGGTTGCCGGATGCGGTTCCTGGTTGCCCGATGCACAGTCGACTACGACGGACGTCTCACCGCCCATCTGCCTGAGGCAACCAGGGCGATCATGGTGAAGGCCGACGGCTCAGTCCTCATCCACTCCGACGGCGGCTCGTACAAGCCACTCAACTGGATGAGCCCGCCGTGCACGACTCGGATCGTCTCGTCCGACGAGGACGGTGTCGTCGAGACCTGGACAGTGGAGAACAAGGGCGGCGAGACCATCGTCATCACCGTTCACGAGATCCTCCATTCGACCGAGCATGACCTCGGGATCGATCCTGGCCTGGTGAAGGACGGCGTCGAGGCGCACCTTCAGGTGCTGCTCGCGGCGCAAGTCGAACTGCTGGGGGAGGGCTGGCGCCTGGTCCGCCGCGAGTTCCCGACGGCAATCGGCCCGGTAGACCTCATGTGCAGAGACGCCGCAGGTCTCGCCGTCGCGGTGGAGATCAAGCGCCGCGGCGAGATCGACGGTGTCGAGCAGTTGACGCGTTACCTCGAACTACTCAACCGCGATCCCTTGCTGTCGCCCGTACGTGGCATCTTCGCCGCACAGGAGATCAAGCCGCAGGCGCGCGTCCTGGCGAACGATCGGGGCATCGAGTGCGTGGTGCTGGACTACGAGGCACTGCGCGGCCACGACGACAAGGATGCGCGCCTGTTCTAGCCTGCACGCTGGGTTTAGGCAGTGGGCGCGTCGAGCAGCCGAGTCGACTCGCGTCGGAAGTCATAGAACTGCAACGTGAGTCCGATTGCCGAGAAGGGCAGTAGGACTGCGGAGAAACCGATCGAGATCAGGTTGGTGATCCAGAACGGCCAGCCGGTCATGAGGAGGATGACCCCGCCGACGATGCCCGGCACCGTGAACCCGATCCAGATGAGCACGGCGCTCAGCAGGATCGCTCGCCACCGGCGGCCCTTGGTCAGGAACCTGCTTCGCCCGAGGGCCGCGCGGACGCCGAGGCCCTCGACAGCCGAGGCGGGCATCGCTACTGCCCAGAAGGCGATGAACAGCAAGGCGAACGGCAGCAGGAACAACGAGGACGCCAGGATCGTCACGACGAAGTAGACGAGCAACTGGACGAGCGCAGCAGCAGGGTGGCGGACCGACGTTCCGATAGCAAGCCACGGCTGTGCCGGTCGACCGTGTGCAAGATTGTCGACGACTCTGGCCGTTGCTGCCAGTCCGACGGCGATCACCGGGGCGAGCACGAAGGCCGCGAGCACGGCAACAACAGTTCCAAGCGCGTGGTGGGTCAGGCCGTTGACGTCGGTTACGTCGTCGGTCGGCCTGCGGCGAAGCGCGACCTGCTGCAGAGCCAGGGCCGCGCCTGCGGACACTCCGACCAGCACGATGATCGGCCACAGCGCACGAGCCCGTCTCGCGAGGATCGCGAACGAGGCCGTCACGACCTGGCCGGCCCGACGCTCGCGATCGATGTCGCGCGGCGTCGACCGACGCCAGCGAGTGGCGCGGATCAGGAGGAACAGTGCGATCAGCAGGACGAGGATCGTTCCAGCGGTGAGAACGGGATGGTCCAGGACAGCGACGAAGAGCAACGAGCCCGCGGACGTCAGCGTGCAGAACGAGTCCGCTGCCGGCCCGCCGAACGGTGGTATCGCGACGCCGGCATCGCGGCCCTTGGTGAGCTGCCACTCCACGGGCTGTGACCACTGCATCTTGGTGTTCGGGCCGGTTGGGCCGTTGTTGAATGACGGTGCCTTCTGCCCCCACCGGCCGGTGAATCCCACCCACTCGAATCCCGGGCCCGGCTCGTCGGGCAGCACGACGATCTCCGGACGCAGCAGCAGACCCTGGGCCAGGGAGTTGTCGCAGCCGAAGCCCGCGGACGCGCTCTTGCCGAACCACTGGGCCTGCGTGAAGTACGAGGCGTGCGAGCCCTGACTGGGGTAGACCACAGGGTGGCCGTCTACGAGAAGTACCTTGCCGGAGGACCACTCGGCGGTCTCGGAGCCCTCGTGCTGGGCGTATGCCGCGCTGACCGGCTCGCTCGCGAGCGCCTCGGCAGGTGTGTCCGCGTCGAAGAGCAACTGGATCATCTCCCAGTCGCCCTCGTGCTTGTCGTTCCAGTCGTTGAAGACCCAGAAGAAGAAGTACTGCAAAGCGAGCTTGCCCGGGTGGCTGGGATCGGTCGCCACGTGCGCGTACACGGTCGGCGGGTGGTCGGGGCTGGTGGCGCGGAACCACTCCTCGTAGCTGCACCCAGGCGACAGGGGGTCGCCGGGCAGGTCCAGGTACCAGCCATCGCCCTTGCCCGCGAGGTCGGCGGCCACGGGCGCGACGATCGCCTCGCCGTCCGGTCCGCGGAGGGTGACGTCTTGCTTGCCCAGAACCGAGTCGACTGTCGTCGGCAGGTACGGCTCGCCGTCGCCACAGGGATCGATCTGCTCTCGGATGACTACGACCGGCGAGTACTTCGCGGCCAGTTCGTCAGCGGCAACGTCAGCGTGCGCGGGGGCCGCGACGAGCAACGGCGTGACGACCACGGTGACACTCATGAGGATCGCCAGCAGTCGCGCCCTCACCATCACCCCCAGGTTGTCGAGTGACCGCATTGTGCCGTGTGGAGATCGATCGGGGGCGTCGAACCGGCCGAGTAGGGTCAGTTCGACGAAACGGGCGTATGAAGGGACGGACATGACCATCTCGACAGTCGGTGTGATCGGGCTCGGCACGATGGGAGCCGGCATCGCCGAGGTGGTTGCCCGCAACGGCTACCGCGTCATCGCCGCTGAGGCGACGCAGGAGGCCGCCGCGCACGGGAAGTCATCGATCGAGGGATCCACCTCCCGTGCGGTCGCCCGCGGCAAGCTGACAGCCGAGGACCAGGCCGCGCTCCTTGATCGGATCACCTTCACGTCGAGTCTGGAGGACCTTGCTGTCGCCGATCTGGTAATCGAGGCGGTGTCGGAGAACCTGGAACTGAAGAAGGCACTCCTCGGTCGTGTCGACGCGATCGTCGGCGAGACGGCGATCCTGGCCACGAACACCTCGTCGCTGTCGGTGACGGACATCGCGGTGGCGACCCTGCGCCCCGCGAATGTCGTGGGCATCCACTTCTTCAACCCGGCACCGGTTCAGGCCTTCGTCGAGATCGTCCGCACGGTCGTGTCGTCGCAGGAGACCGTCGATCGGGCCGCCGCCTTCGCGCAGTCGCTGTCCAAGGAGCCGGTGGTCGTCGACGACAAGGCTGGCTTCATCGCGAACGCCCTGCTCTTCGGCTATCTCAATCACGCGGTCTCGATGTACGAGTCGCGCTACGCCTCGCGCGAGGACATCGATGCGGCCATGCGCCTGGGCTGCGGTTACCCGATGGGTCCGCTCATGCTCTTGGACCTCATCGGACTCGATACCGCGTACGAGATCCTCGACACGATGTACAAGCAGGGCCGCGATCGCCTGCACGCGCCCAGTCCCATCCTCAAGCAGATGGTCACCGCGGGCCTGCGCGGACGAAAGTCCGGACGCGGCTTCTACACCTACGAGGCACCCGGGTCGCCGAAGGTCGTCGATGCCGCACCGGACGAGGAGTCCTCGTCCGCGAGCACTCGATTCGTCAGAACGGTCGGGGTCATCGGCTCGGGCACGATGGCGTCGGGCATCGTCGAGGTGTTCGCCAAGGGCGGGATGAACGTCACGTTCGTGGCGCGCACCGAGGACAAGGTCGCTGCCGTGCTCGCGACGGTGGCGAAGTCGCTGGCCAAGGCCGTCGAGCGGGAGAAGCTGACGTCTGACGAGCGCGATGCCGCGCTCGCGCGCGTCACCGGAACGACGCAGCTGTCGGACCTGTCCGATGCCGATCTCGTCGTCGAAGCGGTCGTCGAGGACCTGGACGTCAAGCTCGACCTGTTCACCAGGCTCGACGCAGTGTGCAAGCTCGGAGCGATCCTCGCGACGACGACCTCGAGCCTGGCGGTCATCGACATGGCCGCGGTCACCGCGCGTCCGCAGGATGTCATCGGTCTCCACTTCTTCAACCCGGCGGCCCTGATGAAGCTCGTCGAGGTGGTCAGCACCGTCGCGACGTCCGACGAGGTCGTGTCGACGGCACTGAAGCTGTGCCGCGACATCGGCAAGCACCCGGTCCAGTGCGGTGACCGCGCCGGCTTCATCGTTAACGCGCTGCTGTTCCCGTACCTGAACGACGCGGTGCGCATGCTCCAGGCGAACTACGCGTCGGCCGACGACATCGACCTGGCGATGAAGAAGGGCTGCGGGTATCCGATGGGCCCTTTCGAGCTGCTCGACGTGGTCGGACTCGATGTTTCGCTCGCGATCCAGCAGACCCTGTATCGCGAGTTCCGCGAGCCCGGCTTCGCACCCGCACCGCGCCTGGAACACCTGGTTCGCGCCGGTTACCTCGGCCGCAAGACGGGTCGGGGCTTCCGGGACTACTCCTGATGGGTCGTAAGAACCGACGCAAGGTCGACGATGCGAAGGAGTTGGGTCCGGCCTATGCCAGCCGCACGACCGAGTCCCATCCGGACGGAGACTGGATCGTGCAGCGCACGACCGGGTCGGCGGCAACCAAGCCGTACCGCTGCCCGGGATGTGATCAGGTGATCCCGCAGGCCACGCCGCACGTCGTGACGTGGCGAGCCGATGACGAGCGCGATCTGGAGAACCGGCGGCACTGGCACACCCCGTGCTGGGCCGCTCGCGACCGTCGCGCGCCAAGGAGGTAGCGGGCATGGCCGAGTTAGTTGCCAACTCTGTTCTTCCTGCGCGCCGCGAGGCACTGACATTGCGAACATCCGACAGCCTGACACTGGTCGGAGAGCTCGCCCTTCCTCAGGAGAACACGCCGATCGCGACGATCGTCTGCGTGCATCCACTGCCCACGCATGGCGGAATGATGGATAGCCATGTGCTCCGCAAGATGGCCTGGCGACTGCCCGCGCTCGCTGACATTGCCATCCTCCGGTTCAACACCCGCGGCACGACGAGCGCGTCGGGAACGAGCGAGGGCGCGTTCGATGAGGGCAGGGGCGAGGGCCTGGATCTGCACGCGGCAATCGACGAGGTTGTCGCACGCGGACTTCCCGATCCGTGGCTCGTGGGGTGGTCTTTCGGGACGGACGTGATCCTCAAGCATGGTGACGTCGTTCCGGTGGTGGGCGCGATCTTGCTGTCGCCGCCGCTAAGGTTCTCCACCCATGAGGACCTCGCCGCGTGGAACGAGAGAGGCCGCCGCGTCGTGGCCGTCGTGCCGGAGTTCGACGACTACCTGCAGCCGGAGGCGGCCGCAGAGCGCTTTTCGGTCATCGAGCGCGCCGAGGTGCGTGGCGTTGACGGAGCCAAGCACCTGTGGGTCGGCGAGCGTTTCGTCAAGGTAGTCCTGAACGAGATTGTCGCTGTCGTGGCGCCCGATCGTGCGCCGCTGCCGACCGAATGGGACGGACCGATGGAGCGGTGGAGCGACCTGTGACCGCACCCGTCGTCCTGCTGCATGCCTTCCCGCTCGACCACCGACTGTGGGATGCGCAAGCGGCGCAACTGCGAGCGCTCGGCTACGAGGTCATCGTTCCCGACCTGCCCGGCTTCGGCGGCACCGTGCTGCCGGACGCGGATCCATCACTGGAAGTCGTCGCCGACCTGGTCCTCGACCAGCTCGCAGGCGTCGACCGGTGCGTTCTCGGCGGCGTATCGCTCGGCGGATACGTCGCGATGGCGATGCTGCGCAAGCGGCCAGATCTCGCGGGCGCCGTCGTGCTCAGCGGCACCAAGGCGACTGCGGACGCCGATCAGGCGCGAGACAACCGCGAGCGCCTCGCCCGGCTGGTCCTCGACAGCCCGCACGACTGCGCGCGCATCCTCGAGCAGGCGGTGCTTCCGGGCTTGCTCGGTGACACGTCGCGCGCCGAGCGTCCCGCGGTCGTCGCTCAGGTCCGAGGCTGGCTCGCGGACGCACCAGCGGACACGGTGGCCTGGTACCAGCGCGCGATGGCGGTCCGTCCGGATTCGCTCGACGTGCTTGCCGGACTTCGCGTGCCCGCGCTGGTGGTGTGGGGCGAGGAGGACGCGCTCAGTGCGCGTTCGGAGCAGGACCTGATGATCGACGTCCTCGCCTCCGGCCAGCTCGCCGTGGTCGAGTCGGCCGGGCACCTGGCTGTGGTCGACCGTCCCGGCAAGGTCGGCGAGATCATCGCCGGCTTCGTCACAGCCCAGCAGTCTTCTTGATCAGCTTCGCGTAGGCGCGCGCGCCCTTCTCGGTCAGGTGCACGCCGTCGCTGACGAAGTACTCGGGATGATCCTCCGATGCCGCATGCCAGTCCGCGATGACCGCGTTGGGGTAGTCGGGAACGACCTTGTCGATCACCTCGTTGTTGGGCTGCTCCCAAGGTCGCGGCACATTGCCATTCACGACGACTACGCGCTCGGTCTTGGCCAGCAGGTCGAGCATCTCGCGCATCATGTCCTCGGGCAGAACGCCATTGGTCACCGGATGCAGGACGACGATGTCGGCGAGCTTGTCGCGCGCCTTCAGTTTCTTGATTCGGCCGATGAAGGCGCCGGGGAAACGGGCTACCGCAGCGTCGACTCGAGTCCCGGGAATCACATCAACCAGCGTGCTGCGCGCGCCCAGCATTACCGAGTCCCCGAGGGCGCTCAACGTGCCGTTCTTCGACACGGCGGGAACATCGGATGCTCCCGGCGAAGCGCTCACGCCGGGGGAGGCACTGGTGCTGGGCTCATCGTCGATGGAGACCTCGGTCGGGCCGCCGTCGGTGATGCCCAGGGCCTCGGCAACGTCGGGTGCCAGTCCGGTTGCCGCGGTGGGGGCGGGGGCGGTGGCGAGCATCGATCCCACGAGGACCACGCCGGCGGTCGCGGTCGCGATCACGGCGATGCTCTTGCGCGATCGGCTGCGCCGCTCGTCTCCCGAGGACGTGCGCCACGCAGTGATCCAGCGACCAATGGCCCCGCGACGAATCGGCATCTCCACGAACCGGAAGCTCAGCTCGGCGATCGCGAAAGTGAGGGCGAGCCTGAAGACCAGCAGTGGGGGGCCGTCCAAGGGAATGTCCTGGTCCGGCCGCGTGACCATGAAGATCGGCCAGTGCCACAGGTAGAGGCCGTAGGAGCGCTGACCGATGTACTTCCACGGCTGCGTACCCATCCACCGGCCAAGCGGGGAGCCGGGATGGCTGGCCATGGCGATGAGGAGGGCCACGACGAGTGCGAGGACAAGGAAGCCGCCGCGGTACATCCACGGTGTGAACTCGCCGACAAACAGGAAGAACCAGATGACTGCGAGGAGTGCGGCGATGCCGGTTCCCGCGAGGATCGCAGGTCCGCCCCGCGGGAGCTTCGTCGGCAGTCGTCCCGGTCGCCAGAATGTGGCCAGCGCCGCGCCGATGAGAAGCCCCATTGCGTGCGAGTCGGTGCCGAAGTAGGCGCGGCTGGGGTCGGCGTACTCGGGGTATCCGTTCGACGAGGACAGCCAGACCAGCCAGATCGTGGACGCCAGGGCCATGACCAGCGCGGTCGCACGCACTCCACGTCGTCCGGCCTTGCGCATAGCCACGTACGCGATGACCGGCCAGATGAAGTAGAACTGCTCCTCGACCGCCAGCGACCACAGATGCTTGAGAAGTGGCGGCCGGCCCATGAACTCGAAGTACGACTGGTCGTTGAAGATGTACCACCAGTTGTTCACGTAGAAGATCGACGCGACCGTGTCGGCTCGGACCTGCGCCGCGGCATCGCGATAGAAGAAGGCGGCTGCTATCGCGACTACCGCGAGAAGCAGGATCAGCGCGGGCAGCAGGCGGCGCGCGCGGCCGAGGTAGAAGCGCTTGAAGCTGATTCCCCCGGAGCGATCGAACTCCTCGAGCAGCAATGACGTAATGAGGAACCCGCTGAGCACGAAGAACACGTCGACGCCGAGGAATCCGCCACGGATCCAAGTGAGGTCTGCGTGATAGAGCAGGACGCCGATGACGGCCAGCGCGCGCACGCCATCGAGTCCGGGTAGGTAGCCCATCTCGCCACTGCGACGTCCACGATCAAGTAGCCACGGCACGCTCTCCGATGCTGCGGGCGTGGCGGTCACGTCGTCATGGTACGTGAGGTCGTAGTGACCTCAGGCACTGCGAAATCTGTTGATCTTGTCGATGTTTTGGGCGCGGAATTCGGGGTTGGTGACGCCGAGCCCGGGTTCGGGTGCGAGGGCGAGGACGGCGACCTTGCCCTGGTGGGCGTTGCGGTGGACCTGGTACGCGGCCTCGCCGGCGTCGTCCAGGGCGAAGGTCTGGGAGACGGTGGGGTGGATCATGCCCTTGGCGATGAGCCGGTTGGCCTCGTAGGCCTCGCGGTAGTTCGCGAAGTGGGAGCCGATGATCCGCTTCAGCGACATCCACAGGTAGCGGTTGTCGTACTCGTGCATGTAGCCGCTGGTGGACGCGCAGGTCACGATGGTGCCGCCCTTGCGGGTGACGTAGACGCTCGCGCCGAAGGTCTCCCGGCCTGGGTGCTCGAAGACGATGTCCGGATCGTCGCCGCCGGTGAGCTGGCGGATCTTCTTGCCCAGGCGCTGCCATTCGCGGGGGTCCTGGGTGTGCTCGTCGGACCAGAACTGGTAGCCCTCCGCGGAGCGGTCGATGATGTTCGTCGCGCCCATCGCCTTGCACAGCTCGGCCTTCTCCGGGGAGCTAACGACACAGACTGGGATCGCGCCGCCGTTGAGGGCGTACTGGGTGGCGTATGAGCCCAGGCCGCCGGAGGCGCCCCAGATGAGGACGACGTCGCCTTGCTTCATGCCCGCGCCGTTGCGGGAGACCAGCTGGCGGTAGGCGGTGGAGTTCACCAGGCCGGGGGACGCGGCCTCCTCCCACGTCAGGTGCTCGGGCTTGGCCATCAGCTGGTTCGCCTTGACGATCGCCAGCTGCGCCAGCCCGCCGAAGTTCGTCTCGAAGCCCCAGATCCGCTGCTCGGGATCGAGCATCGTGTCGTTGTGACCGAACGGGGACTCCAGGTCCACCGACAGGCAGTGCGCGACCACCCGGTCACCGGGCTTCCACACGCTCACCCCCGGGCCGGTGCGCAGCACCACGCCGGCCGCATCCGAGCCGAGCACGTGATACGGCAGGTCATGACGACGCGCATCCGGAGTGGACTTCGCGTACCGGTCCAAGAACCCGAACGTGGACACCGGCTCGAAGATCGACGACCACACCGTGTTGTAGTTGATCGACGAGGCCATCACCGCGATCAACGCCTCACCAGCAGCCAGCTCCGGCAGCGGCACGTCCTCCACATGAAGCGACCGACGCGGATCCTTCTCCCGCGACGCCATGCCCTCGAACATGCCCTGCTCGTCCTTGTGGATCGTCACCGCCCGATACGTGCTCGGCACCTCGATCACACCGAAGACATCCTCACCCGAACCCGCCTCGATCGCGGACGCGATCGCCTCCATCTCACTCATGCGGGACCGCCTGGACGAGCTCGATCAGGACCCCACCGCAGTCCTTCGGATGGCAGAAGTTGACCAGCGAACCCGCGGTGCCCACCTGCGCCGTGTCGTACAGCATGCGCACGCCCGAGGCGCGCAGGGCCTCGGCGGTCGCCTCGACGTCGTCGACGCCGTAGGCGATCTGCTGGATACCCGGACCCGACCGGTCGAGGAACTTGCCGATCGTGGACTCGGGAGTCAGCGGCGCGAGCAGCTGGATGCACGAGCCGGAGTCACCGACGCCGAGCATGGCCTCGCGGACGCCCTGGCGCTCGTTGACCTCCTCGTGGAGTACCGACAGGCCGAACGCGCGAGAGTAGAAGGCGATCGCCTCGTCCAGGTCGGGGACGGCGATGCCCACATGGTCGATACGCGTGAGAAGGGGAGAGTCCATGGCGTTATGTTGTCACCATCGAACGTAGGGGTGGATAGCAGAGGTAGGAGATCGGCATGTCGTTCTCACAGGGCTCGGTCATCGTCGCTGGCGCGCGCACCCCGATGGGTCGCCTCCAGGGCCAGTTGAAGACCTTCCGCGCTACAGAACTCGGTTCCGTGGCGATCGCGGCCGCGATGGAGCGGGCCGGAATCGCCCCCGAGCAGGTCGAGTACGTGATCATGGGTCAGGTCATCCAGGCGGGCACCGGGCAGATCACCGCACGCCAGGCCGCCGTGGGCGCCGGCATCCCGATGGACGTTCCCGCGCTCACGATCAACAAGGTCTGCCTGTCCGGGCTTGACGCCATCGCGCTCGCCGACCAGCTCATTCGTGCGGGCGAGTTCGACGTCGTGGTCGCGGGCGGCATGGAGTCGATGACGAATGCGCCGCACCTGCTCATGGGATCGCGCGACGGCGTCAAGTACGGCGACTGGACGATGACCGACGCGACGGCGACCGACGCGCTCACGTGCGCCTTCGAGGGAATCGCGATGGGCGAGAGCACCGAGCGGGACAACGGCCGCTATCCGCTGACGCGCGAGGATCAGGACGCGTTCGCGGCGAGGTCGCACCAGCGCGCTGCCGCGGCGGTGGCGTCGGGGGTCTTCGCCGACGAGATCACGCCGGTGACCGTGCCGCAGCGCAAGGGCGACCCGGTGGTCGTCGAACTGGACGAGGGCATTCGTCCCGAGACCACGGTCGACACCCTCGCCAAGCTTCGACCCGCGTTCGCCAAGGACGGAGCCATCACCGCGGGCAACTCCTCGCCGATCTCCGACGGCGCTGCCGCTGTCGTCGTCATGAGCCGCAGGAAGGCCGAGGAGCTCGGCCTCACCTGGCTCGCGGAGATCGGTGCCCATGGTGTTGTCGCCGGACCGGATACCTCGCTGCACGAGCAGCCGGCTAACGCGATCCTCAAGGCCTGCAAGCGCGAGGGCATCGCCGTCGCCGACGTCGACCTCATCGAGATCAACGAGGCGTTCGCGTCCGTGGGCCTGGTGTCCACGCGGGCACTCGGGGTCTCCGAGGACATCGTCAACGTCAATGGCGGGGCGATCGCGCTCGGTCATCCCGTGGGCATGTCCGGAGCGCGGATCGTCCTGAGCGCGGTCCTCGAACTCCAGCGGCGCGGCGGGGGAATCGGCGCTGCCGCGTTGTGCGGCGGCGGCGGGCAGGGCGACGCGCTGCTCTTCCGCGTTCCCACGGTCTAGGCATCGTCACTGTCACGTGAGCACGCTGAAGCCGCTCCTCGACGGGGCTCGCGCGGGTCGCGCACGTGACATCGCCCGGCTGATCTCCCTGGTGGAGAACGGTTCGCCGGACGTACCCGAGGTCATGCGCGAACTTGCCTCCTCGGCTGGCAGTGCGCGGGTAATCGGCATTACGGGTTCGCCCGGGGTGGGCAAGTCCACGACCACCTCCGCGATCATCACGCGCTTCCGCTCGGACGGAAAGCGAGTCGGGGTCCTCGCAGTCGATCCCTCGTCACCGTTCTCCGGCGGCGCGCTTCTCGGCGATCGCATTCGCATGCAGCAGCACGCAACCGACGAGGGCGTGTACATCCGCTCGATGGCCTCCCGCGGGCACCTCGGCGGACTGTCCGCGACGACGCCCCAGGCGCTGCGCGTGCTCGACGCGGCAGGGTTCGACGTCATCCTCATCGAGACGGTCGGCGTCGGTCAGTCGGAGATAGAGGTCGCGGCATCGGCCGATACGACACTCGTCTTGCTCGCCCCCGGCATGGGGGACGGCATTCAGGCGGCTAAGGCCGGCATCCTCGAGATCGGCGACGTGTTCGCGGTGAACAAGGCCGATCGCGACGGGGCGGACTCCACCGTCCGCGAACTGCGGAACATGGTCGGCCTTGGCGAGAGATCGCCGGACACGTGGTCGCCGAAGGTCGTCAAGACGATCGCGTCGACGGGGGAGGGGATCGACGACCTGATGTCAGCTCTTGCCGCGCATGCCGATTGGCTTTCGGAGTCGGGCCGACTCGAGGCCCGAAGGACAAAGCGCGCGCGCGAGGAGATCGAGGCGATCGCGATGGCGATGGTCCGCCGGGAACTGACCAGCGGGAACCGTCGTGCTGCACTTGATGCCGCCGCTGCAGAAGTGGCGACCGGACGCACGGATGGCTATACCGCTGCTGCGCGGCTGGTCGACGAACTACGCGATTAGATCAGCCGATCGTGCAACCCGGTGACGATGCCGGCCTCGACGTCGAACGTGAAGCGGTCCTCGCGAAGGTCGGTCGTCACGGCCTGGCCCTCGCCATCGAGAGTGCCCACTCGGGTGGTGTAGCCGCCCGCTTCGGCGACCGCGACCGCGGCCTCAAGGGGCATTCCCTGCTCGATGATCTGGCCACACAATGCGGTCATCTCTTCATTTGCCGTGACGGGCGAGCCGCTCAGGTTGATCTCGGATGCGGGTGCCTCCGACGACGACGAGGAGCACGCGGACAGCCCGGTAACCGCCATCACGGCAAGTGCGACGCCGGCGAGAGCGGTGCGGACGGGACGTGAGCGCATGGTTCCTCCTGGGGCTTTGTCTACTTTGTAAGTATGAATTGTTGCACTTGCGTCGACGACACGCAAACCTCGACGCGGTCTAGCGACGCTTCCAGGCGCCCGGCTCGGCGAGCAGGTCAGTGACCTGCGGGGGGAGATTGCCGGCGGCGACGTCGGACAGGCTGATGTGCTCCAGGACGTGGCGCATGGCGGCGCGGACGGCGATCCACACCTCGCGAAGGTGTTCTGACGCGCCGGTGTAGTCCAGGTCCTCAGGGCGCTTGCCGCGGACGGCGGCAAGCGGTCCGTCCAGGGCGCGCACGATGTCGGCAATTGATACGTCGTGCGGATCGCGGTCCAGGCGGTAGCCGCCCTCGGCTCCTCGCTGGCTCGCGACGATCCCCGACTGGCGCAGCTGGCGCAGGATGCCCTCGAGGAACTTCAGGGGAATGTCCTGCGCGGTGGAGATCGCCTCGCCCTTGACCAGGCGGCGTGGGTCGTCCGCATAGGCGACCGTGAGCTCGAGGAGCGCGCGCATCCCGTAGTCGGCCTTCGCGGACACATGCATGCCTGCATTCTCTCGCGTTCCGCGGCGGCGCTTACGTGCGACCCGCCGGGCGGCCGACGACGCGCCCGGGAGAGCCGGGGCTGCGGTGTTTGGCGTGGGGGGCATGGATGTGTATATTACTACTAATCTTGTAGACAAGATAGATTTACTCGGAAATGAGGTGAGGGACGTGTACTCCACTGCACGCAGTGACCTGCAGTACGCGCGCCTGGGTCATCATCCGCACCCGCAGGGGGCCGTGAGCGACTGCCGTCGCGACCACCGCCCCACCCGCCCGTTCCGATCCCTGATCTCGTTCATATAAGGAGAAATCGCACATGACTCGCACTCGTCTTATCCACCGCGCCGCGGTGGCCGGCATCGCGACCGCCGCGCTTGCCGCTGGTCTTGGCCTGCCGGCTGCGACCAGCGCCACGGCTGCACCCCTCGCCGTGCCCGCAGTCGCCCCATCGGCGTTGCCGAAGCTGCCCACCGCGCCAGTCGTGCGCATCGGGTTCTTCGCCAACGTCACGCATGCACCCGCACTCATTGCCCAGCAGCTTCGCTTGTTCGAAGCGTTCCTCGGCAAGGACGGCACCGCAGTTGAGTACACGGTGTTCAACGCCGGGCCCGCCGAGATCGAGGCGATGAAGGGTGGCGCAATCGACGTCGGCTACATCGGCCCGAACCCCTCCATCTCCGGTTACACCTCGACCGGCGGCACGCTGCTTCGCGTCGTGTCCGGTGCGACCTCCGGAGGAGCTCAGCTCGTCGTCAAGCCGGGCATCAACTCGGTCGCCGATCTCAAGGGCAAGAAGATCGCGACGCCTCAGCTGGGCAACACCCAGGACGTGGCGCTGCGCTCGTGGCTGAAGGACAACAGCCTGACGTCGAACACAACCGGCGGTGGCGACGTGTCAATCATCCCGACCGACAACGCCACGACGCTCTCGCTCTTCAAGCGCGGCGACCTCGATGGTGCATGGCTGCCCGAGCCTTGGTCCTCGCGCTTGGTGACCGAAGCAGGGGCGAAGGTGCTGCTCGATGAGAAGACCCTGTGGCCGGGTGGGAAGTTCGTCACCACGAACATCATTGCGTCGCAGGCCTTCCTCGCGAAGTACCCCGGCACTGTTCGCTCGATCCTGCAGGCGAACAACAGCGCGATCAAGTACATCGCGTCGAACATCACCACCTCCAAGGACCTCGTCCAGACGCAGATCAAGAAGTGGACGGGCGCCCAGCTCGCCGACCCGGTCATCAATCGGGCCTGGGGCAACCTGCAGTTCACGTGGGATCCGCTGCCGTTGACGCTCAAGAAGAGTGCCGATGACGCGGTTACGGCGGGTCTCCTGACCCTAGGCGCGAACAAGTTGGCAGGCATCTACGACCTTCGCCTCCTGAATCAGGTCCTGGCCGCGGCCAAGGCAAAGGCAGTCACGGCAGCAGGACTCGGCCGTCAGTAAGGCACGACCAGTTCGACAACGCATTGCCGGCCGTGCGTCGCCTCTCTTCAGGGCGGCGCACGGCCGTAGGTCCGCTACTACGAGCGAAAGAGAACACATGAGCGTCATCAGCGATACGGCACCTGCGACCGCCGTCGACAGCGAGTTTGCCGTGCAGCTTCGTCACGTCGTCAAGCAGTTCTCGGCCGACGGACCGATCGTTCTTGACGACATCAGCCTCGACGTGAAGCCCGGTGAGTTCATTTCACTGGTCGGCGCGTCTGGATGCGGCAAGTCGACGCTCCTGAACCTGCTCGCCGGACTCGACACGCAGACGTCGGGAACGATCGAGACTTCCGGTGCGCCGACGCTGATGTTCCAGGAAGCGGCGCTGATGCCCTGGCTCACGGCGGGCAAGAACGTCGAGCTTGCTCTGCTGTTCAGGGGAGTGCCGCGACGCGAGCGAAAGGCCAAGGCCGAGGAGTTGCTTGCCCTGGTCCACCTGGAGCGTTCGTACAACCAGCGTCCCCACGAGCTCTCTGGCGGAATGCGCCAGCGCGTAGCCATTGCGCGTGCCTTGGCGCAAGACCGCTCGATCCTGCTGATGGACGAGCCGTTCGCTGCGCTCGACGCCATCACTCGCGACCTCCTGCACGAGGAGCTCACGAGAATCTGGCTCGAAACCGGGATGACGATCATCTTCGTCACCCACAACGTGCGCGAGGCAGTTCGCCTCAGCCAGCGGATTCTCCTGATGTCATCGCGGCCCGGCCGCATCATCCGCGAGTGGAATCCCGGCGGCCACAAACTCAGGCGCCTTGACTCAACCGAGGTCGCGACGCTTGCCGCCCAGGTCACAGATGCACTACGCGAGGAGATCGTTCGACATGCCTGACGAGACAACGGTCGTGACCAAGGTCGACGCGAAGGTCCCGAGCGACCTCAGCCGCCTCGAAGCCGGACTCGACGCGCTCGAGACCGGAGGCCGCCAGAAGGCCAGCGTGCAGAGCGTGATTGGACGAGCGCTGTCGCCGCTGATCGCGATCGCGGTGATCATCGTGATCTGGCAGCTCGTCTTCTTGTCCGGATGGCAGCCGGAGTACGTCATTCCGTCGCCCGGCCAGGTCTGGGACGCACTGTCTAATCAGGCCGCTCAGGACATCCTGTGGCAGGCCACGTTCAACAGCATGCGCCGCGCCGCGCAGGGCTTCATCCTCGCGCTGATCATCGCCACGCCGATTGGCCTGCTTCTGGGTCTCAACAGCTGGGCGCGGTCGATCTTCCGGCCGATTCTCACCGGCCTCCAGCAGCTGCCGTCGGTCGCGTGGGTTCCCGCCGCCATCATCTGGTTCGGCTTGTCCGACGCGACGATCTACACCGTCATCCTGCTGGGCGCCGTACCGTCGATCTCGATCGGCCTCATCAACGGCATCGACCAGACACCGCCGCTGTTCCTGCGTGCTGGACAGGTGCTGGGCGCCAAGGGTTTCGCCCGGATCTACCACATCGTGCTGCCTGCGGCGTGGCCCGGATATCTCGCCGGACTCGAGCAGGGCTGGGCGTTCGCCTGGCGTTCGCTGATGGCCGCCGAGCTCATCGCGGTGTCGCCTGCGCTCGGCCCTGGCCTGGGCCAGATGCTCGACACCGGCCGCACGCTAGGTGACATGGCCCTGGTCCTGGGTTCGATCGCGATGATCATGGCGGTCGGCGTCCTCGTCGAGCGCGTGGTCTTCTCCCCGATCCGGCAGCGGACTCTGCGCAATCGAGGCCTCATCAGGTAGCCGTCGCGAGCGGGCGAGCCGAGTGCGGAAGAATGCGGGCATGGCCACTACTCCGTTCAGCGCGCGGGGCGCAGTCGATCTCGGCGCTCTCGCGACCACTCGTCAGAACCAGCAGCGTGCGGCGGAGGCGATGGCCTCGGCGCCCGCAGGCGTCGTCATCGACGTGACTGTCGAGAGCTTCCAGGTCGACGTGATCGATCGGTCGTCGACCGTGCCCGTTGTCATCGATATGCGCGCGGAGTGGGCCGAGCCGAGCAAGCAGCTGTCGCCGATCCTCGAACGGCTCGCCGCCGAGTACGGCGGAGAGTTCGTCCTCGCGAGGGTTGATGTCGACGCACAGCAGCAGATTGCCGCGGCCTTCCAGGTGCAGTCGATTCCCAGCGTGTTCGCCGTGATCAAGGGCCAGCCGATCCCGCTGTTCCAGGGCGCGTATCCCGAGGCCGAGATCCGCCAGATCCTCACCGAGTTGCTCAGGGTCGCCGCGGAGCAGGGAATCACGGGGACAGTGGTCGACGACGCGGAAGGCGTTGCCGCGGAAGAGGAGGTCGAGGCACCGCTCGACCCGCGGTTCGAGGCTGCCTACGAGGCGATCGAGTCGGGCGATTGGGTAGCAGCCGAAAAGGCGTACCGCACGGTCCTTGCCGGCGCTCCCGCCGATGCCGACGCTGCCGCCGGGCTTGCTCTGGTCGGTCTGTACCGGCGCACGGACGGTCTCGACGAACCGGCAACGATCGACGACGACGCGTCCACGCTCCTTGCCGCGGACTTCGCCGCTCTGGCCAACGACTGGGCTACCGCGTTCCGTCTGGCCACCGACGTGGTTCGCCGCACCTCCGGTGAGGACCGAGATGCGGCTCGTGCACGCATGCTCGACTACTTCATCATGGCCGCTGATGATCCGGCCGTGATTCCCGCTCGCGCAGCGCTCGCCAGCGCGCTCTTCTAGGCACTCCTTCGCCGAGAGGTGAGTTGTTGCTGCTCACTTCCCGGGCAGGTTCAATCGGTGAGTGCAACGCCTGAGTGGTGGAGGCGTTGTGGCTGGTTCGGATCGGTATTACTCGTGGGAGCGGCGTAGGCCGTTCTTCGACGCGATTGCCCATGGTGCGTCGTTTCTGGAGGCGGTCGCGGTGGTGGGCGCGGCGGGGTCGGCGTGCCAGAAGTGGTGGCGGCAGTCTTCGGGCATGCAATTGACGTTGGGGGTGCGCGGGGGCTTGAGGATTGTTCCTGGCGGGGATGGGTTTGTCGGGGACAAGTTGACGGCGCTGGAGCGCGATCAGATCGGCACGGGTCTGGCGGCGGGCTTGTCGCAGGCGGCGATCGCGCGTGTGATCGGGCGTAGCGCGTCGACGGTGTCGCGGGAGGTCCGCCGTAATGCCGGGCCGGATGGGACGTATTACGGGTCGCTGGCGCACGTGAAGGCGTTCCAGCGGGCTCGCCGGCCCAAGGGTTTCAAGCTGGATGGGCGCGCGGATCTGATCGCGGCCATCACCGGCTGGCTCGATGATGGGTGGAGTCCGCGGCTGATCGCCCTCGTGCTGGCCGAGCAGGGCGGCGGGGACAAGACTGCACGGGTGTCGCACGAGACGATCTACCAGTCCCTTTACGTGCAGGCGCGCGGGCATCTGCGCGCGGACCTGCATCGGGCCTTGTCCACGGGCCGTGCCCGGCGCCGATCACGGACCGCGACCCGACGTGGTCCCAGTCCGTTCTCCGATGCCCTGACGATCTCCCAGCGACCCTCCGAGGTCGATGACCGCGCCGTGCCAGGTCATTGGGAGGGCGACTTGATCCTGGGCACCGGATGCGCCTCGGCGATCGGGACCCTGGTCGAGCGGTCGACCAGGTTCACGATCCTGCTGCACCTGCCGATCGATCACACCGCGGAGGAAGTCGCCAAGGCGATGATCACAGCGATGGGCGACCTGCCCGAGCACCTGCGCCGCTCGATCACCTGGGACCGCGGAAGCGAGCTGGCCCGCTGGCGCGACATCCAGATCGCCCTGGACACGCAGTTGTTCTTCTGCGACCCGCACTCACCCTGGCAGCGTGGCAGCAACGAGAACACCAACCGGCTGCTACGGCACTGGTTCACCAAGGGCACCGACCTGTCCGTCCACGACGTCACCGAGCTACGCCGCGTGCAGGACAAACTCAACTCCAGACCACGCCCTACCCTTGGACTGAAGACCCCCGCCCAAGCACTCGCGGAATACCTCGAGCAGCAGGCGGCCTAGACAACCGCGTTGCACTCACCGATTGACATCGCCCCGAGTTGGGCCGCAACAGATCACCACTCAACGAGCGGATATGTGACTCGGATTCCTCAACAGCCACGCCACCGAAGCGGCACCTATGCACAGCAGCGGCGATCGCTGCCAATGTCCGGGAGCCCATCGCTCGACTAGAGGCATGCCGCTTCCCTCGGATCGTGTCAACCTCAATGAGGCCTTCCTCGTGAGCGCCGCCGGCGGTGCCGGACTGACGGCCGGTGAGGTCCGCTCACGTCGCTTCGTCGCTCCAACTCGCGGTGTCCGCGTCCCCGTTTCTGCACGAGATCCGGAGCTTGCTCGTGCATCCGCGGTGCTCCTGGCCGCGAGATCGGACGCCGTTCTTTGCGACGTCTCCGCCGCGCACCTGTGGAATCTGCCGCTGCCCCCATGGATCGGTCTTCATGTTCCAGAACGCGCGGTGGCGACGGCCGTGCCGCGTGGAGCCGGACGTCTGCAACGCGACGGCGTTCGTGGGCGCCGTTTGACGCTGCCTGCCGACCACGTCACCACGCATCGCGGCGCCACGGTCACTACGCCAGCGCGCACCTGGCTTGATTGCGCTGAATTCATACCGATCGAGGATCTCGTCGCGATGGGCGATGCCCTCCTTCGAAGGGGGCTCGCTACTGACGAGGACCTGCGCGCCGTAGTCGGGTGGGCGACACGGCGTCGCGGAATTCGCAATGCTCGCCGTGCCCGCCCGCTTCTTGATCCTGGCGCGGAGTCCCCGGGCGAATCACTAGTACGCGCGCACCTCTTGCTCGCTGGACTGCCCAGACCTAACTGCAACTTCAACGTCTTGGACGACGGACAGTGGCTCGCGCGTGCGGACTTGGCGTGGCCCGCGTTTCGCCTGATCGTCGAGTATGACGGCCGGGCTCACCTCGACGAGCAGCGCAGGCGAAGCGACGCCGCCAGGCGGAATCTCCTCCAGGAGGCGGGTTGGCGCGTGATAGTGCTGACGGCAGCCGACCTTGTCCGGCCCTGGCTGATGGTTGCGGCGATCGAGTCAGCGCTCAACAACCCATGGCCAGCGCAGACGGCCCGTTGAGTGGTGACGTGTTGCTGGGCCTGCAGCGGGCAGGTTCAATCGGTGAGTGCAACGCCTGAGTGGTGGAGGCGTTGTGGCTGGTTCGGATCGGTATTACTCGTGGGAGCGGCGTAGGCCGTTCTTCGACGCGATTGCCCATGGTGCGTCGTTTCTGGAGGCGGTCGCGGTGGTGGGCGCGGCGGGGTCGGCGTGCCAGAAGTGGTGGCGGCAGTCTTCGGGCATGCAATTGACGTTGGGGGTGCGCGGGGGCTTGAGGATTGTTCCTGGCGGGGATGGGTTTGTCGGGGACAAGTTGACGGCGCTGGAGCGCGATCAGATCGGCACGGGTCTGGCGGCGGGCTTGTCGCAGGCGGCGATCGCGCGTGTGATCGGGCGTAGCGCGTCGACGGTGTCGCGGGAGGTCCGCCGTAATGCCGGGCCGGATGGGACGTATTACGGGTCGCTGGCGCACGTGAAGGCGTTCCAGCGGGCTCGCCGGCCCAAGGGTTTCAAGCTGGATGGGCGCGCGGATCTGATCGCGGCCATCACCGGCTGGCTCGATGATGGGTGGAGTCCGCGGCTGATCGCCCTCGTGCTGGCCGAGCAGGGCGGCGGGGACAAGACTGCACGGGTGTCGCACGAGACGATCTACCAGTCCCTTTACGTGCAGGCGCGCGGGCATCTGCGCGCGGACCTGCATCGGGCCTTGTCCACGGGCCGTGCCCGGCGCCGATCACGGACCGCGACCCGACGTGGTCCCAGTCCGTTCTCCGATGCCCTGACGATCTCCCAGCGACCCTCCGAGGTCGATGACCGCGCCGTGCCAGGTCATTGGGAGGGCGACTTGATCCTGGGCACCGGATGCGCCTCGGCGATCGGGACCCTGGTCGAGCGGTCGACCAGGTTCACGATCCTGCTGCACCTGCCGATCGATCACACCGCGGAGGAAGTCGCCAAGGCGATGATCACAGCGATGGGCGACCTGCCCGAGCACCTGCGCCGCTCGATCACCTGGGACCGCGGAAGCGAGCTGGCCCGCTGGCGCGACATCCAGATCGCCCTGGACACGCAGTTGTTCTTCTGCGACCCGCACTCACCCTGGCAGCGTGGCAGCAACGAGAACACCAACCGGCTGCTACGGCACTGGTTCACCAAGGGCACCGACCTGTCCGTCCACGACGTCACCGAGCTACGCCGCGTGCAGGACAAACTCAACTCCAGACCACGCCCTACCCTTGGACTGAAGACCCCCGCCCAAGCACTCGCGGAATACCTCGAGCAGCAGGCGGCCTAGACAACCGCGTTGCACTCACCGATTGACATCGCCGCGGTCACGAGGACGACAGTTCACCACTCAACGGGGGAGGGGTGGGGGGGAGAAGGCGAAGTAGCTGGTCGCCATCGGCGGCAGCGAGATGTGCGCAGAGGCGGGCCGACCGTGCCAGGGCGACTCGTGCGCCTGGATAGAGCCGTAGTTGCCCACCCCCGAGCCGCCGTATTCGGTGGCGTCGGTGTTGAGGATCTCGTTCCAGGTGCCGGCGAATGGCAGGCCGAGCTGGTAGTCCTCGCGGGCGACGGGGGAGAGGTTGGCGATCACGGCCACGCAACTGCCATCGTCACCCCAGCGCAACCAGCTGAACGCATTGGACGCCGAGTCATTGGCGTCGATCCACTCAAATCCGCTGGAATCGTCATCGCGCTGCCACAAGGCAGGGGTGCCGACGTAGATGCGGTTGAGGTCGGTGACGGTCTGCAGGATCCCGGCGTGCTCGGGGAACTGCAGCAGCCACCAGTCCAGGCCGCGCTCGGCCGACCATTCCGAGGACTGGGCGAACTCCGAGCCCATGAACAGCAGCTTCTTGCCGGGGTGCGCCCACATGAAGGCGAGGTAGGCGCGCAGGTTGGCCAGTTCCTGCCAGCGGTCGCCGGGCATCCGGGCCACGAGCGAGCCCTTCCCGTGCACGACCTCATCGTGCGAGATCGGCAGGATGAAGTGCTCGCTGTACGCGTAGACCATCGAGAAGGTCATCTCGTTGTGGTGGTACTGGCGGTGGATCGGCTCGTGTGAGATGTAGTCGAGGCTGTCGTGCATCCAGCCCATGTTCCACTTGAAGCCGAAGCCAAGTCCGCCGACGAAGGTCGGCCGCGTGACGCCCGGCCACGCGGTGGACTCCTCGGCGATCATCGTCACGCCGGGAACGCGCTTGTAGACCGTGGCGTTCATCTCCTGCAGGAAGGCGACCGCCTCGAGGTTCTCCCGGCCGCCGTACTTGTTCGGGTACCACTCGCCTTCCTTGCGCGAGTAGTCCAGGTAGAGCATCGACGCGACGGCGTCGACGCGAAGTCCGTCGACGTGATACTCCTCGAGCCAGTACAGGGCGTTGGCGACAAGGAAGTTGCGAACCTCGGTCCGGCCGAAGTCGAAGACATACGTGCCCCAGTCGGGCTGCTCGCCGCGACGAGGATCGGCATGCTCGTACAGGGCCGTGCCGTCGAAGCGCGCGAGCGCCCAGTCGTCCTTCGGGAAGTGCGCGGGAACCCAGTCGACCAGCACGCCGATCCCGGCCTCGTGCAACGTGTCGATCAGGAAGCGCAGGTCATCGGGTCGACCGAAGCGTGCGGTCGGCGCAAAGTACGACGTCACCTGGTAGCCCCACGACGGCCCGTACGGATGCTCGGCGACGGGAAGGAACTCCACGTGGGTGAACCCGGCGTCGCGGACATACTCGGTCAGCTCGACGGCCAGTTGCCGATAGTCCAGGCCGATGCGCCACGAACCCAGATGCACCTCGTAGATCGACATAGGTCGCTTGTGCTGGTCTGTTGCCTGGCGCAAGTCCAGCCACTTCTCGTCTGACCAGTCGTACGACGTCGTGTAGACCACGGACCCGGTGGCGGGCGGAACCTCGGTCGCGAAGGCGAACGGATCGGCCTTCTCCCGCCACTGACCGTCGCGGCCGAGGATCGAGAACTTGTAGATCGTGCCGTCGCCGATGTTCGGAACGTAGATCTCCCAGATCCCGGTTCCGCCGAGGGAGCGCATCGGGTGCGCGGTGCCGTCCCAGAAGTTGAAGTCGCCGGCAACGCGAACACCTTGCGCGTTGGGTGCCCAGACGGCGAACGAGACGCCGGACACGACGCCCAGGCTGGTCTGGTACGCACGCACATGCGCACCGAGCACCTCCCACAGCTGCTCGTGGCGGCCCTCTCCGATCAGGTGGAGGTCGATGTCACCGAGTGTCGGGAGGAACCTGAAGGGGTCATCGCTTGGCACGATCGATCCGTTGTATTCGACGTCGACCGAGTAGTCGGGGACGACGGCCAGCGTCCACGCGCCGACCCACACGCCGCGGTGCTCGTGCACGAGCGGCAACCTGGCGTCGGGAGTGACGATCGTGACGGCCTCGGCCCCCGGGCGCAGGACGCGGATGGTGACGACGCCACCGTCGAGATGCGGGCCGAGGATGGAATGCGGATCGTGGTGCCAGCCATCGACGAGCCGGTCGAGGTCGAGCACCGACACGTCGCGCGGTACCGCGTCGGGCGTTGTCTGCGACATCTGGACTCCGGTCTGTTTCGGTTGTCTGTCAATGGTGCTGGACGTGAACCACGTGCGCGACGTTGTCCCATGGTCGCAGCCGCACGTAGGTGGCGGCACCCCACGTCCACGTGGAGTCGGTGACCAGATCGTGCGCCGTGAAGTGAGCGTCGTCGGTCAGGCCGATCGCGCCCATGTCCCACCACACCGTGGCCTCGTGCTCGCTGTAGGGATCAAGATTGCAGATCACGAGGATCGCGTCGGCGCCGTCGACCTTCGAGAAGGCGATCACGTCGTTGCTGTCGGTGTTGTGGAACCGCAGTGAGCGCAGGTCCTGGAGGGCTGGATGCGTCCTGCGCATCGCATTGAGCTGGGTCAGGTAGGGCGCGAGAGTGCGCGCCTGCTTTCTCGCCAGCGCCCAGTCTCGGGGCCGGTACTGGTACTTCTCCGAGTCGAGGTACTCCTCGCTCCCGGGCCGGACCGGCACACACTCGTACAGCTCGAATCCGCTGTACACGCCGTAGGTCGGCGAGAGCGTGGCGCCGAGCGTCGCGCGAATCGCGAATCCCGCAGGCCCGGAGTGCTGGAGGTACTCCGGGAGGATGTCCGGCGTGTTGACGAAGAAGTTGGGCCGCATGTAGGCCGCGGCCGGACCGGCGAGCTCACTGGCGTACTCCTCGATCTCCTGACGAGAGTTGCGCCAGGTGAAGTAGGTGTAGCTCTGCTGGAAGCCGACCTCGGCGAGCGCCCGCATCATCGGCGGGCGCGTGAATGCCTCGGCGAGGAACAGCACATCAGGATCGGTCTGGAACACCGACGTCAGGAGTCGGTCCCACACCCACAGCGGCTTCGTGTGCGGGTTGTCCACCCGGAAGATCCGGACTCCGTGATCCATCCAGAACCTGACGATTCGCTCGACCTCGGCGTACAGCCCCTCGGGATCGTTGTCGAAGTTGAGCGGATAGATGTCCTGGTACTTCTTCGGCGGATTCTCCGCGTACGCGATCGTTCCGTCCGCGCGGGTGGTGAACCATTCAGGGTTCGACGTGACCCACGGATGATCGGGAGCGGCCTGGAGGGCGAGGTCCAAGGCGACTTCCATGCCCAGGTCGACCGTGCGCGCAACGAACGCATCGAAATCGGCCATCGTCCCCAGATCCGGGTGCAGCGCGTCGTGGCCTCCCTCTGCCGAGCCGATCGCCCACGGTGAGCCGGGATCGGTCTTCGTGGGGGTGAGGGTGTTGTTGGCGCCCTTGCGATTGACGCGGCCGATCGGATGCACCGGCGGCAGGTAGACGACGTCGAAGCCCATTTGGGCCACCGCGTCGAGGCGCTTGGCCGCGGACTGGAGGGTCCCCGAGCGCGGGGGCTTGAGCCGAGCCCCCTCGCTGCGCGGGAAGAACTCGTACCAGGCACCGACCAGTGCTCGGCGCCGCTGCACGCGCAGGGGCCACGGCCCGCTCGTCGTGACGCCCTCTCGCAGCGGATGCGACGCCATGATGTCCGCGACCGCGGAGTCGGTTCCGGCCGCCAGGCGGACTTCCGCGGGAAGGGACTGCGAGGTGAGGGTCTTTGCTGCCTTCGCGAGAATCGGGCGATGCAATGACGGCGCCGGATGCAGGTCGAGAGCGCGCTTGAGGAGCAGCGCGCCTTCGGCAAGCTCGAGTTCGACGTCGACGTTCGCGGGGACCTTGATGAGCGCTCGATGCACCCACGTGTCCCACGGGCTTCCCCAGGCCTCGATCGTGAAGGACCAGTCGCCGAGCGAGTCTGGCCGGACGTGGCCCACCCAGCCGTCCATGCCCATGCCCTCGGGGGTCATCCGCGCCGACTGCGCCACCGATCCGTCGGGTCGGTTCAGGATCGCGGTCAGGCCGAGGCTGTCGTGCCCCTCCCGAAAGGAGGTGGCGCGGATCGGGATCAGTTCCCCCACGGCGGCGGCTGCCGGTCGGCGGCCGCCCACGCTGACGGGGGACACGTCGCCGATCGGAAATCGCCCGACGAGCTGAGTGGGAGCGGGCAGGAGTGCCCCGGTCCACAGCTGGGGCGACGTCGGTCGCGACTCGCGCACGCGGGGGCTCCCCATACCGAAAGCCTAGCGGCGGTTCGCCGCCGCAAGGGATTGCATGTCTTGCAAGATCCACTCAACTGTGCGCCGGAATTAACATCCCCGTGAGGTTCCCGCCTCATATCGGGCACTACCGTGTGCCGAGTGAGAGCCATTCGCCGATTCACCGTCCGCACGGTCCTGCCAGAGAACCTCGCGCCCCTAGAGGAACTTGCGATCAACCTTCGGTGGTCGTGGGATCCGCGCACGCGAGACGTGTTCGCGGCAATCGACCCCGAGCTGTGGGAAAGCGGCGGCTACGACCCCGTTCACCTGCTCGGTGAGGTCAGCGCTGAGCGGCTCGATGAGCTGTCGGCTGACCCCGGCTTCGTCGACTGGGTGACGCGGACGTCCGCGGACCTGCGGGAGTACCTCACCTCCGATCGCTGGTTCCAGTCCCTCGGGGCCGAAGCGCCGAAGGCGATCGCCTACTTCTCTCCGGAGTACGGCCTGGCCGCGGCCCTGCCCCAATACTCAGGCGGCCTGGGAATCCTCGCCGGCGACCACCTGAAGACGGCCAGCGACCTGGGCGTGCCGATCGTCGCCGTCGGACTGTTCTACCGATCCGGCTACTTCAAGCAGTCCTTGTCCCGTGACGGCTGGCAGCAGGAGCGCTATCCCGTCACCGATCCCGACGGCAGCCCGGTCTCGGTGCTTCGCGAGAAGGACGGCACGTCCGCACGGGTGGCCGTGGGACTGCCCGGCGGCCGGTCCATCGCCGCCCGGATCTGGGTCGCGCAGGTCGGTCGCGTTCCGCTGCTCCTCCTGGACTCCGATGTCGAGGAGAACGCTCCAGCAGAGCGCGAGATCACCGACCGTCTCTACGGCGGCGGCGGCGAGCATCGGCTGCAGCAGGAGATGCTGCTCGGGATCGGTGGAGTGCGCGCGATCCGCGCCTTCTGCCGCATCACCGGTCACGCCGATCCCGAGGTGTTCCACACCAACGAGGGCCACGCCGGATTCCTCGGCATCGAGCGTATCCGCGAGTTCATCCACGCGGACCCGACTCTCACCTTTGACGACGCGCTGGAGATCAGCCGGGCGGGAACCGTCTTCACGACGCACACACCCGTGCCGGCCGGCATCGACCGTTTCCCCGTCGAGCTGGTCAAGCAGTACCTCGGCGGCGACAACTCGACCGATGGCGTGCCCATCGAGAGCATCGTCGGTCTCGGAACCGAGAGCTTCGAAGGCGGAGACCCCGCGGTCTTCAACATGGCGGTCATGGGCCTGCGCCTCGCGCAGCGTGCCAATGGCGTGAGCCTGCTGCACGGTCAGGTGTCGCGCGGGATGTTCTCGGGTCTGTGGTCGGGATTCGATCCCGACGACGTGCCGATCACGTCGGTGACCAACGGCGTGCATGCGCCCACGTGGGCGGCTCGCCAGATCCTCGAACTCGCGAACGGGGCATCGATCGACGATGCCTCCGGGTGGGAGGTCATCGCCAGCACGCCGGACGCCCAGCTCTGGGCGACCAAGCGACTGCTTCGCGAGGAACTGGTCGCCATGGTCCGCAGCCGTCTGCGCGAGTCGTGGGTCGGACGCGGGGCCAGTGAGGCCGAGCTCGGCTGGATCGACGGCGTCTTCGATCCGGACGTGCTCACGATCGGATTCGCCAGGCGGGTGCCGTCGTACAAGCGGCTGACCCTCATGCTTCGTGATCCCGCGAGGCTCACCGCCTTGCTCACCGATCCGGACCGGCCGGTGCAGTTGATGGTCGCGGGCAAGGCCCACCCGGCTGACGAGGGCGGCAAGAAGCTCATCCAGGAACTGGTCAAGTTCGCCGATCAGGAGGGCGTACGCGAGCGCATCGTCTTCCTGCCCGACTACGACATCGGCATGGCGACCGTCATGTACCCGGGCTGCGACGTCTGGCTGAACAACCCGATCCGCCCGCTCGAGGCGAGCGGCACGTCGGGAATGAAGGCCGCGCTCAACGGCGCGCTGAACTTGTCGATCCTCGACGGCTGGTGGGACGAGTGGTACGACGGGGAGAACGGCTGGGCGATCCCCACGGCGAACGGCGTGGAGGACCACGATCGCCGTGACGACATCGAGGCCGAGGCCCTGTACACGCTGATCGAGAACTCCGTAGCGCCGACCTTCTATGCGCGCGACGAGCACGACCTGCCGGCCGGGTGGATCCGCCTGGTCAAGCACACCATCCGCACCCTCGGTCCGAAGGTCCTCGCGACGCGGATGCTGGCCGAGTACGTGCAGCGGCTCTACATGCCCGCGGCGCAGGCCTCGCGCACGATGGACCTGTCCGACTATGCGCTCGCAAGGGATCTGTCCGCGTGGAAGAAGGAGATCCGTCTGCGCTGGGGCGGCGTCCAGATCGAGCATGTCGAAGCAGACGGCGTCGGGCATGCGGTCGTGCTGGGTTCGCCCATCACCGTTCGTGCTCTGATTGATCTTGGCGAGCTCACTCCCGACCATGTCGTTGTCGAGACGGTCTTCGGGCGGGTCGACTCCGACGATCGGATCACCAAGCCCGAGCACGCTGCGATGGAGGCCGGAGTCAAGGTCGACGCAAACCGCTGGGAGTACCGGCTGGTCGTCACCCTCGACAAGAACGGTCCGTTCGGCTACACAGTGCGAGTGCTGCCGAAGCATGCCGGCCTCGCTACGCCTTACGAGCTCGGCCTGCAGACTGTGCCCGTCGATGTCACTGCGGACAGCGCCACGGAGTAGGCCTACGTAATTTCAGCTGATCGCGCGCAGGGCGACCAGCTGGCGTGGTCGCAGCGTGATCACAGATCCCGCGGGAAGGGGCGGCCCGGACGGTTCGGCCTGCCCCGTTGCCGTGTCGATCACTCGCTGGTACTCCCGGCCGTAGGGCTGGTCGGGAAGGGCGAAGGGCTCGGGCTTGTCGCCCGCGTGCAGCAGCACGAGGAATGACTCCTCGAGCAGCACGTTCCCGTCGCCGTCGGTTCCGGTTACTGCCCCGGCGAGGTACATGCCCAGCGTGCGGTTGTACGGAGCATGCCACGCGCTCTCGGCCATCTCCTTGCCGTCGGGCCCGATCCACGCGAGGTCCTTAGGCCCGCCATCGTGCAGCGGGCGGCCGTCGAAGTAGTACCGCTGACGAAACGCGCTGTGCTCACGACGCAGGTCGAGCACCTTGCTCGCGAATACCTTGAGCTCGGACTGCCACGGCTCCCATTCCCAGTCGTACCAGGAGATCTCGTTGTCCTGGCAGTACGCGTTGTTGTTGCCGCCCTGGGTGCGGCCGAACTCGTCGCCGCCGTTGATCATCGGCACGCCAGTCGACAGCAGGAGGGTGGCCAGGAAGTTGCGGATCTGCTGGTGGCGTACGAGGTTGATGACCGGGTAGCTGGTATCGCCTTCCACGCCGTTGTTGGCGGACCTGTTGTTGTCGGTGCCGTCGCGGTTGCCCTCGAGGTTGGCCTCGTTGTGCTTGCGATCGTAAGAGACGAGATCGCGCATGGTGAAACCGTCGTGCGCCGTGATGAAGTTGATCGACGCGAACGGCCGGCGTCCCTCGCTGGCATACAGGTCGGCCGATCCGGTAAGCCGCCAGCCCAGTTCGCCGACAGCGGTCCGGCCGCGCCAGAAGTCGCGGATGTTGTCGCGGTACTTGTCGTTCCACTCGGTCCACAGCGGCGGGAACTCGCCGACCTGGTAGCCGCCAGGTCCTACATCCCAGGGCTCAGCGATGAGCTTGACCCTGCGGAGCACCGGATCCTGCTGGATGGTCGTCATGAAGTTGCCCAGCATGTTGAGGTCGTTGAACGAACGCGCGAGTGCCGATGCGAGGTCGAACCGGAATCCGTCGACGTGCATCTCCAGGACCCAGTACCGCAGCGAGTCCATGACGAGTTGGAGGACGTGCGGCTTCGATACGTCGAGGGTGTTCCCACATCCGGTGTAGTCCGCGTAGTACCGACCGCCCGCCTGCAGGTGGTAGTAGTCGTCGTTGTCGATGCCGCGGAAGCTCAGCGTTGGCCCGAGCTGGTTCCCCTCGGCCGTGTGGTTGTAGACCACGTCGAGAATGACTTCGAGGCCCGCCGCGTGCATGGCCTTGACCATTGACTTGAACTCCGAGACCTGGCCGCCTCGCGATCCGGTTGAGGAATACGCGGCATGCGGTGCGAAGTAGCCGATCGAGTTGTAGCCCCAGTAGTTGGTGAGGCCAAGCTCGAGCAGGTGCGTCTCGTTCACGAAGTGATGCACGGGCAGCAACTCGATCGCGGTCACGCCCAGCGTCGTCAGGTGCTCGAGGACTTCCGGATGCGTGAGGCCCGCGTAGGTGCCGCGCTCGTGCTCGGGAATGGAGGGGTGCAGTTTCGTGATCCCGCGAACGTGCGTCTCGTAGATGACGGTGTCACCCCACGGAGTGCCGGGCGATCGATCATCGCCCCAGTCGAACCAGTCGTCGACGACGACGCTTCGGGGAACGAAGGGGGCTGAGTCGGAAGTGCTCATCGCCAGATCGTCATTGCCCACGTGGGCGTAGATCGATGGATCGAGCTGGAACTCCCCGTCGATCGCCTTCGCGTAGGGATCGAGCAGCAGCTTGTGGTGATTCCAGCGCTGACCGCGGCCCGGATTCCACTCGCCCGCGACGCGGAATCCGTAGCGCGTCCCCGCGGGAAGGTCGGCGACGTGGCCGTGCCAGACGTTGAATAGCTTCTCGACGAGAGGTATCCGGGTCTCGGCGCCCGCGTCGTCGAACACGCATAGATCGACGCCGTCGGCCGCCTGCGCCCAGATTGCGACGTTCGCGCCGCCGTGGCCGTCGGGGGTCACGCCAAGCGGATCCCAGCCCATCGATTGTCCGGCCACTCGCACACGCTACAGGCGATCGGAGTGCTCCCGATCCGCACCACTACGCTCGACTCGTCCTCGCGAAAGGCAGGTACGGCGCATGCCCGAATTCATTGCGGTAGAGGTCGACGGCCCGGTGGCCACGATTACTCTGACGCGCCCGCCGATGAACGCGCTGTGCATCCAGATGCAGCAGGAGATCGCCGGCGCAGCCAAGGAGCTCGGGTCGCGCGCCGATGTCCGCGCCGTGATCCTCTACGGCGGCCCGAAGCTCTTCGCCGCCGGCGCGGATGTCAAGGAGATGTCGGGCATGACGTACCAGGACATGGTGCGCGCATCCGTCGGCCTGCAGGATGCCTTCACCGCGGTCACCCGCATTCCGCAGCCCACGATCGCCGCCGTCACCGGCTACGCGCTCGGGGGCGGCTGCGAGCTGGCCATGTGCTGCGACATCCGCATCGCGGCCGACGACGCGAAGCTCGGCCAGCCGGAGATCCTGCTCGGCATCATTCCCGGAGCGGGCGGCACGCAACGCCTTCCGCGACTGGTCGGGGTGTCCAGGGCGAAGGAGATCATCCTCACCGGTCGGTTCGTCGAGGCGAGCGAGGCGCTCACGATCGGGCTAGTCAACAGCGTCGTCCCGGCAGCCGACACCTACACCGCCGCATCCGAGCTGGCGGCGCGGCTGGCCCGCGGACCGGCATTCGCGATGCGCGCGGCCAAGGAGGCGATCGATCGGGGGATCGAGACCGACCTGGAGACCGGGCTGGCGATCGAGCGGCACCAGTTCGCCGCCCTCTTCGCGACCGACGACCGCACGATCGGCATGTCCTCGTTCATCGAGGCCGGGCCGGGCAAGGCCAAGTTCACCGGGAATTAGCGGGCCTCGCCGGCCGGCCGTATATTACTGACCAGTAACTAAGTCGAGAGGGAGTGCTGTGAAGATCGCGGTATGCGTGAAGCAGGTGCCGGATACGTGGGCGGAGAAGGTGCTGCGGGCTGGTGACGCCACGCTGGATCGCGAGGCTGCCGACGGCGTGATGAACGAGCTCGATGAGTACGCCGTGGAGGAGGCGCTTCGCCTGGCGGAGGCTCATGGCGGTGAGGTCACGGTGGTGACGATGGGCCCGGAGAAGGCCGCGGAGACGGTGCGCAAGGCGCTGAGCATGGGCGCGGACGCGGGCGTGCACCTGGTCGACGGGGTGTTCGCGGGGTCGGATGCGCTGGCCACGAGCTACGCACTCGCCGAGGTTCTCGGTGGTCGCGGGTTCGACCTGATCGTGTTCGGGTCGGAGTCCACTGATGCGCGGATGTCGGTGGTGCCGGCGATGGTGGCCGAGCGCCTGGGCTACGCGCAGCTGACGTTCGCCCAGCAGGTCGAGGTCGCCGGGGCCGATGTCACGGTGCAGCGGGTGACCGAGTCCGGGTTCGACACGGTGACCGCCTCGACCCCGGTGGTCGTCAGTGTCGTGGAGAAGATCAACGAGCCGCGGTACCCCTCGTTCAAGGGGATCATGGCGGCGAAGAAGAAGCCGGTCGAGACGCTGACCGTGGCCGACGCCGGACTGGACGCCAGCAAGCTGGGCCTGTCCGCGGCGTGGTCGACGGTGGTGGATTTCGCGGCCCGCCCGCCGAAGGCCGCGGGCACGATTGTCACCGATGAGGGCGACGGCGGCACGAAGATCGCCGGGTTCCTCGCCGAGCACAAGTTCATCTGAGCCAGCTACACATACCGACATACGGATACGAGGAGACAGCAGTCATGGGTGAGGTTCTGGTTCTGGTTGAGCAGTCCGGTGGCACGGTCAAGAAGGTGACGACGGAGCTGCTGACGCTGGCTCGCGACCTGGGCACGCCGTCCGCGGTGTGGGTCGGTCCCGGCTTCGACGATGCCGCCTCGGCGGTGCTCGCGGAGTTCGGCGCGGCCACGGTGTACGTCGCTGGTGATGCCGTCCTGGGCGAGCATCCGGTGGCTCCCGCAGCGGAGGTACTCGCGCAGCTGGTGGCGGAGAAGTCCCCGACCGCTGTCCTGCTGGCCTCGTCCACCGATGGCAAGGAGACCGCAGGCCGCCTGGCGGTCAAGACGAACTCCGGGGTCATCACCGACGCCGTCGCGGTTGCCGCGGACCTGACCTGCACGCAGTCGGTGTTCGGCGGCTCGACCGTCGTGCACTCCAAGGTCACCTCGGGCACCCCGATCATCACCGTGCGCCCCAACTCCACGCCCGCTGTTGCGGCTCCCGCAGCCGCCACGCGCGCGGACGTGTCGGTCACGCTGTCCGACGCCGCGACGAAGGCGAGCATCACGGGCTCGACCACGGCCACCAAGGGCGGACGCCCGGACCTGGCCGAGGCCGCGATCGTGGTCTCCGGCGGACGCGGTGTCGGCGGCGCCGAGGGCTTCGCGGTCATCGAGGCACTCGCGGACTCCCTGAAGGCCGCTGTCGGCGCCTCGCGCGCGGCGACCGACGCGGGCTGGTACCCGCACCAGTACCAGGTCGGCCAGACCGGCAAGACCGTGTCCCCCCAGCTGTACATCGCCAACGGGATCTCCGGGGCCATCCAGCACCGCGCCGGAATGCAGACCTCCAAGACCATCGTCGTGGTCAACAAGGACCCCGAAGCCCCCATCTTCGAACTCGCCGACTACGGCGTCGTCGGAGACCTGTTCACCGTCGTCCCCCAGCTCACCGACGAGATCACCAAGCGCGCCCACTAGCCCCGAAGCCCGCGCGGGAACGTGCGGGCGGGCGCACTCGGGCTTCTTGACTACCATTGCCGATCGTGGGCACTCGCGCGTATCTGGATCATGCGGCGACCGCTCCCATGCTTCCTGAGGCTCGTGCGGCCTGGCTCGAGCAGGCAGAACGACTGGGAAACGCCTCATCACTGCACGCCTCTGGACGCGCAACGCGTCGGGTCGTCGAGGAATCACGCGAGTCGATCGCCGCGCATCTGGGGGTTCGGCCGAGCACCGTCGTCTTCACGTCGGGTGGCACCGAGGCCGACAACCTCGCGGTAAAGGGCCTGTTCTGGTCCCGACGCGACGCGATGGGCGGTACTCGGATCCTGGCGTCCTCGATCGAGCATCATGCGGTTCTGGATCCGGTCGACTGGCTGACCCACCATCAAGGCGCCGATGCGCGCTGGCTCGGCGTCGACCCGATCGGCAGGGTGAACGTGGACCAGGTCGCCGAACAGCTCATCCAGGCGGACATCGTTGCGCTGTGCACCGTGATGTGGGCGAACAATGAGGTCGGCACGGTCCAGCCTGTCGCGCAGATCGCCGAACTGTGTCGTGCTGCCGGAGTGCCCTTCCACACCGACGCCGTTCAGGCGCTCGGGCAACTGCCACTTGATCTCACCGCGGTCGGAGCCGATGCGGTGACGATCAGCAGCCACAAGGTCGGCGGACCCTTCGGGGTTGGGGCGCTGATCGTCGATCCGCGCGCGCAGTTGACTCCGGTCCTGCACGGTGGCGGGCAGGAACGCGAGGTGAGGTCGGGAACCCTCGATGCTCCGGCGATCGCCGGCTTCGCGGTTGCAGTGGCGCACGCGGTCGAGGGCCAGCGCGATCGAGCTGCGCTCCTGCTGCGCCTGCGCGACCGACTTGTCCGCGGAGTCCTCGACGCCGTGCCCGAAGCCATCCTCAACGGAGATCGGTCGACCCGAATCGAGGATCGCCTGCCGGGCAATGCGCACTTCTCGTTCCCCGGCTGCGAGGGCGACCTGCTGCTGATGCTTCTCGATGCCGCCGGCGTTGACTGCTCGACAGGCTCCGCGTGCACAGCCGGAATCCCCGAGCCCAGTCATGTGCTGCTCGCGATGGGCGTCAATGAGTCGCTGGCGCGCGCCTCGCTGCGCTTCAGCCTCGGCGAGGGCAGCACTGACGCCGACGTCGATGCCGTCGTGGCGGCGCTGCCCGCCGCGGTCGAGCGCGCACGACGTGCCGGCACGCTCGCCCATCAGGTCGGCTGACATGCGAGTGCTCGCGGCGATGTCGGGCGGTGTCGACTCCTCGGTCGCTGCCGCTCGGATGGTCGATCAGGGACACGAGGTCGTGGGCGTGCACCTCGCGCTGTCGCGCCAGTCGGGTCAGCACGGTGGCAAGTCCCGTGGCTGCTGCACGCTCGACGACGCGCGCGATGCGCGTCGGGTCGCCGACATGCTGGGCATCCCGTTCTACGTGTGGGACCTGTCGGAGCGATTCACAGCCGCGGTGATCGATGACTTCGTCGATGAGTACCGCAATGGCCGCACTCCCAATCCCTGCATGCGCTGCAACGAGCAGATCAAGTTCACCGCCGTGCTTGAGCGCGGCCTGGCTATGGACTTCGACGCGGTTGCCACTGGCCACTACGCACGCATCGTCAACAGTCCGGCCGGACCGGAGCTGCATCGCGCCGTGGATCCCACGAAGGACCAGTCGTACGTCCTTGGCGTACTCACCGGGGAGCAGTTGAAGCACACGCTCTTCCCGCTCGGCGCCGACCTCAAGGAACAAGTTCGCCAGGAGGCGGAGGGCCGTGGGCTGCTCGTCGCGCGCAAGCCCGACAGTCACGACATCTGCTTCATTCCCGACGGTGACACCGCCGGCTTCCTTCGTCGTCGGCTCGGCGAGCAGCCTGGGGAGATCGTCGACGCGGAGTCAGGGAAGGTGGTCGCCACGCACGAGGGCTCGTACGCGTTCACCATCGGCCAGCGACGCGGGCTCAACATCCGCACCGCGACCGAGGATGGTGCTCCCAGGTACGTCGTCGACGTCGACATCGCCACTCGTCGGGTCACCGTCGGCTCGGCCCAGATGCTCGACGTCGACGTGATCGAGGGAATCCGTCCGCTGTGGACCGGAGACGCGATCTCGTCGGATCCCATCGACGTCATGGTCCAGGTGCGTGCGCACGGCGAGCCGGTACCCGGTGTCGCCCGAATGATCGACGACCGACTTGTGGTCGACCTCGCGATTCCGATTCGCGGACTCGCGGCGGGTCAGGCCGTTGTCATGTACGACGGCACACGGGTCGTCGGTTCCGCCACGGTCGATCTGACGCACCGCGTCGGAGTCGGGTGAGCTCGATCCCGTGGGCGCCGGCCGTCGCCACGTCGGTTGGCTCCTTTCCGGGCACGTCGCCGCTGGAGACCGCGCGGATCGTGGCCGGCGAGCTGCCGGACTTCGTGCACGTCGCCGAACTACCCGCGCGCGGGCCTGGCGCGGACATGATCGGGCGAACCGGCGGAATGCTCACCGCGGTCGCGTCCAACCTCGCACTCGAGACGACGCCTCAGGGCTGGCGGTTCGCACCGGGCATGGGCAAGCAGATGCGCCATGCGCAGTCCTTCCTTGGAGAGGACCTCGACGCGCTCGAGGAGATAGCCCTCGGATTCTCGGGGCCGGTGAAGTGCCAGGTCGTCGGGCCGTGGACCCTGGCCGCGTCGATCGAGCTGCGCACCGGCGAACGCGCGCTGCGCGACTTGTCCGCGGTATCCGACATTGCGGCGGCGCTGGCCGAGGCCGTGCGCATGCAGGTGGCTGACCTCAGACGCCGGATGCCGCGCGCGTCGTCGATCGTGGTGCAGGTGGACGAGCCATCCCTTCCCGCCGTTCTCGCCGGGCGGATCGGCACGGCGAGCGGGCTCTCGTCGTATCGCGCCGTCGACGTTCAGGTGGCCGAGCGGGAGCTTGGTCGAGTGTTCGCCGCCGCAGGTGACATGGGCGCCATTGCCGGCATCCACTGCTGCGCGAAAGACGCGCCAATCGACCTGGTTCGCGCGGCGGGAGCGCAGTTCGTCAGCCTCGACTTCACCCTGCTGGAGGACGAGCCGATCCAGGACGACGCGCTCGGTCGGTCGTGGGAATCGGGCATGGGAATCCTCGCGGGCTGCGTCCCGGGGACGTCGAACGATTCGATCGGAGATGCCCGCGCGAGCGCGCCGCTGCGCAACGTCCTGCATCGGATCGGATTCGACGACGCGGTCTGGCTCGAGCAGGTGGCGATCACGCCCGCCTGCGGACTGGCCGGGGCGAGCCCGACATGGGCCATCGCCGCCTTGCGCGCGTGCGCGGCTGTCGGACGCGTCGTGAAGAATGATGACCGCGAGGATGAGGAGCCCGAAGAACGCCGAAGGGGGAGCAGGTGAGCGACGCAGACGTGCCGGCGAAGGTCCCCGCGAAGACCCGCGCTCGCTGGGCCGAGCTGGTCGACCTGATCAACGGGGCTCGCACCGAGTACTACCAGGACGACAGCCCGACGCTCTCCGACGCGGAGTACGACGTCTTCTTCCACGAACTCGAGGCTCTCGAGCAGGACTGGCCGCAGCTGGTCAGCGGCGAGTCGCCCACGCAGACGGTCGGCGGTCAGCGCGGGGAGATGTTCGAGCCCGTCGAGCACCTGCAGCGGCTGTACTCGCTCGACAACGCGTTCGACGAGGCCGAACTGCGCTCCTGGATCGACCGTGTCGAGAAGGGCCTCGGTCGCATTCCGGACCTGCTGTGCGAGTTGAAGATCGACGGACTCGCCATCGACGCGGTCTATGTCGATGGCCGGCTGCGCACGCTCGCCACGCGCGGCGATGGGCGTGTGGGGGAGGACGTGACCCACAACGCGTCGTTCATCGCCTCGATCCCGCAGCGTCTTCGCTCGGCCTCCGGACGCGACATTCCTCGCCTGCTCGAGGTCCGCGGCGAGGTCTTCCTCCCGCTCGTCGACTTCGAGCGGATCAACACCGAGCAACTCGATCAGGGACTTCCCGCCTTCGCCAATCCGCGCAACGCAGCCGCTGGGGGACTGCGTCAGCGCGTCGACAAGCGCGAGGCCGAGCTGAACGCCGTGCGGGCCGAGGCCAAGAGTGGCGAACGCGCCGAGGCGCGGGTCAGCAGGCTGGAGGCCGATCTCGGGCGGGCGCTGGGGCGACTTCGCGCCCTGCAGCTCACGGTCCACGGCATCGGCGCCGTCGACGGCATCTCGATCACGCGGCAGAGCGAGGGCTACGAGGTCCTTGCCGATCTGGGCCTGCCCGTCAGCGCACGCGCGAAGGTGCATCCGACCGCCGAGGGTGCCATCGAGTTCATCGAGTACTACGGCGAGCATCGTCACGATGTCGAGCACGAGATCGACGGAGTAGTCATCAAGGTCGACGAGTTCTCGTTGCAGGATCAGCTCGGCGAGACCTCGCGTGCTCCGCGCTGGGCAATCGCCTACAAGTACCCGCCCGAGGTAGTCCGCACGCGCCTGCTGAACATCCAGGTCAACGTGGGCCGCACCGGCCGCGTCACGCCGTTCGCCGTTATGGAGCCGGTGCGCGTCGCCGGCTCGACCGTGTCTATGGCGACCCTGCACAACGCATTCGAGGTAGAGCGCAAGGGCGTCCTCATCGGCGACATGGTGTTCCTGCGCAAGGCCGGCGATGTCATCCCCGAGGTGCTGGGTCCGGTGATCGAGGCGCGCGACGGTTCCGAGCGGGCCTTCGTCATGCCGCAGACGTGCCCCGAGTGCGGCACCGCGCTGGCCCCCGCGAAGGAGGGCGACAAGGACATCCGTTGCCCGAACACTCGCTCGTGCCCCGCGCAGTTGCGCGAGCGACTGTTCCACGTGGCCTCGCGCGGCGCATTCGACATCGAGGGCCTGGGCTACAAGGCAGCGATTGCGCTGCTCGACGACGGCCTGGTCGCCGACGAGGGAGATCTGTTCCTGCTCACCCGCGAGGACCTGCTGCGCTCACCGTTCTTCACCCGCGATCCGGCGAAGGGGGAGGAGGGTCCGCAGCTCACCGAGAACGCGCGCGCGATGCTCGCCAACCTGGAGCACGCGCGGAACCAGACCCTGTGGCGGGTGCTCGTCGCGCTATCGATCCGGCACGTCGGCCCCACCGCGGCCCAGGGACTCGCGCGCAGCGTGGGCTCGATTGATGTCATCGCGTCCTCGTCCGTTGAGGAACTGGCGCAGACCGAGGGGGTCGGCCAGATCATCGCCGAGGCGGTCGTGGAGTGGTTCGCGGTCGACTGGCATCGCGAGATCATCGAGAAGTGGCGCCGAGGCGGGGTTCGACTCGCGGAGGAGCGGGCCGAGCTGGGACCTCAGCCTCTGGCCGGCATCACGGTGGTCATCACCGGTTCACTCGAGGGTTTCACCCGCGATAGCGCGGCCGCCGCGGTCACCGATCTCGGTGGCAAGGTCGGGTCGTCGGTGTCGAAGAAGACCGACCTCGTGGTCGCGGGAGAGAACGCTGGCTCCAAGCTCGACAAGGCGATCTCACTCGGCGTGCCCGTTGTTGGACTCGACGGCTTCGCGGCGCTGCTCGCCGACGGGCTGGACAGCGCGCTCAGGTTCGTGGTCGACAGCACTGCCGTCTAGACCTCGGACTACAACTCGGCGACCAGTGCGTACCGCTCGTCGTCGATCGCCTTGCCCCACAGCAGTGGGTCGTTCAGCGGCACGAGCGTGACTTCACGCACGTGCGGCTCAACGAATCGGGACAGCGACTCGGCGGTGAGTCCCGCGGCACCCCACCGGCCTTCGACGAGGACCAGGCGGCCGTGCGGGGCAAGCAACTGGAGCCAATTCCTGATCGCGTCGGCCGGATCGGGAAGTGCCCACACAACGTGCCGGGAAAGGACCACGTCGACGCTCGCGACCTCGAGGTCCGGATCGGCGACATCGCCGAGGGTGAATCGAACCGCCCGCCCGGACGCATCAGCCTTCGCCCGCGCGTGGCCGAGCATGCGTGGCGAGATGTCCATGCCCGTCACGTCGTAACCGTGCTCGGCGAGCAGCACCGAGACGCTGCCCGTGCCGCAGCCCAGATCGGCTACTCGTGCAGGGGCGCTCGGCAGGAGGCTCTCGAGCAGGCGCCACCACGCGTCGCGCGTCGCGAGGGCGAGCATGCCGTGGTCCGGCTCGCTGTCGTAGGTATCGGCCTCGGCATCCCACTCATCGCGGACCTCATCGATGTTCATCCGACGATCATGCCGTGGCGAACGCAGGCTCGCGCTGGTAGTCCCGCCCGAGCGGCGATAGCCAGGTGCACGAGCCGTCGGGTGCCGACTCGAGGATCTCCCAGCCTGCGTGCGTCTTGAGCTGGTGATGCCGCGCGCAGAGTGCTCCGAGATTCTGGGCGTCAGTACGCCCGCCGTCGTCCCAGGGCACCGCGTGATCCATCTGGCAGGCGATTGCGCGTGCTGCGCAGCCGGGGAATCGACAGGTCACGTCGCGCGCGGCGACGAATGCCCGCTGCGCATCGGATACCTCGTAGCGCTGGCGGCCCAGGTCTAAGAGAGTGCCGTCCGGGTCGACGACGAGGCGGTACATGGTGGAGTCGACACCGCAGTTGGCGACCACCTCGCGTGCCGCCGACGCATTGATCGGCCCTGATCCGGTGAGCAGTGCGGGCTCGTCGCTGAGGCCGAGCATGGTCTCGAGAGGCACGACCACGCCGATGTGGGCCGTCGTGCGGGCCGAGGCGATCACCTCATCGTCGCTTTCGCTTGTCGCGTGCGTGAGCACCAAGGCCTTCAGGGCTTCCACCCGCCGCTGAGCGGCCGTGCACGTGTTCGGGGCCACGAACCGGTCGTCCTGGGCGAGGGCGTTGATAGCGGCCAGGAGCACGTAGGCGTCGGGAGTCGACATGCGTGCGGAGAGGACCGACTGGCCGTCGACCTCGTCCCAGACGGTCACGTCCTCATGGACCGTGGCCTGCTTCCGCCGGCGTTCGGTTCCGTCGGGATCGATACGGGCGATCACGCCGCGAGCCCTGCGGGCGGTCTCGCCGGGAGTGTGGGTGAGGGCGAAGGGGAGCACGCGGTCAAGGAGCTGGCGGCAGTGCTCGGCGTATGCATCGTCGTCCTCGCCGTCGATCGCACGAGGCAGCCTGCCTGCCTCCCGTGCGATCGCGGCCGCGTGTCCGGACGTGATCCGGCCCGCGAGGAGCTCGGCGTGCATAGGCGCCAGCGGGCCGACGAGCTGACGCGCGGCGTCGATCTTCGTCCGAGCCGTTCGTGGCGCAATGCGCATCGCGGCCGCGACCTCCTCCGCGACCGCATCCTCGATGTGGAGCGTGCGATCGGGGCGCCCATCGATGTGAGGCACCCTGACCTCCAGCACATCGCGGGCTGCTCCCGCGACGGCCACGAGTGCGGAGGCCTCGAGCGCGGCCAGCCGCGCCTGCGCACGCTGGATGTCGATGAGCGTCTCGAATCCGTCTAGGGAGTCGAGAACCGGGGCCAACATGACACGACGCTAGCGACTACCCCTGACAACGGGCGCCGGGAATCGACGCACCCGCACGCCAATAGAATCGGCCCATGACCGCGCTCACGCGGGCCGATGTGAAGCATCTGGCCCACCTCGCCCGACTCGACCTCACCGACGAGGAACTCGACCACTACGCCGGCCAGCTCGACGTGATCCTGCAGTCGGTCGCACGAGTGTCCGAGGTCGCCGCGGACGATATCCCGCCGACCTCGCACCCCATTCCCATGCAGAACGTCTTCCGTGATGACGTCGCTCGCCCCGGGCTCGACCGCGCGGACATCGCCGCGGGGGCGCCCGCATGGCAGGACGACCGCTTCCGGGTGCCGCGCATCCTGGACGAGGAGTAGACGTGAGCACCGAACTCGAATCAGGGCTGACGCGCCAGGGAGCAGCAGTTCTCGCGGCTGCCATCGCCGAGGGTGAGGTCTCCGCGGAGGAGGTCACCCAGGCGCACCTTGATCGCATCATCGACGTCGATGAGCGCGTGCACGCATTCCTCGAGGTCACCGGAGCAGCCGCCCTCGAGTCGGCGCGTGCCGTGGACCGGCGACGTGCCGCCGGGGAGCGGCTCGGTCCGCTCGCTGGGGTTCCGATCGCGGTCAAGGACGTCCTGACGATGAAGGGCGTTCCCACCACGTGCGGCTCAAAGGTTCTCGAAGGCTGGCGTCCGCCGTACGACTCTGCAGTGGTCGAGCGCCTTCGCGCCGCCGACATGATCATTCTCGGCAAGACAAACATGGACGAGTTCGCGATGGGCTCGTCGACCGAGCACAGCGCGTACGGGCCAAGTCACAACCCCTGGGATCTCGAGCGCATCCCCGGTGGATCCGGCGGCGGCTCGGCCGCGGCGATCGCCTCGTTCGAGGCACCTCTTGCGATCGGTACTGACACGGGCGGCTCCATTCGCCAGCCCGCTGCAGTCACGGGAACGGTCGGGGTCAAGCCGACTTACGGAGGCGTGTCCCGGTACGGACTCGTCGCGCTTGCCTCGTCCCTCGACCAGGCCGGTCCGTGTGCGCGATCTGTCATGGACACCGCACTCCTGCATGCCGCGATCGCCGGGCACGACGCGCGCGACTCGACGTCGATCGATGCGCCGGTGCCCGATGTCGTCGCCGCCGCGCAGAAGGCTGACGTCCGTGGACTGCGCATCGGACTCGTCCGCGAACTCGGCGGAGAGGGCTACCAGGCCGGTGTCTCGCAGCGCTTCTCCGAGGCCGTCGCGATCCTCGAGGAATTGGGAGCCGAGGTAGTCGAGGTGTCGTGCCCGCACTTCGAGTACGCGCTCGGCGCCTACTACCTGATCCTGCCTGCGGAGGCGTCCAGCAACCTGGCTCGCTTCGATGGCATGCGCTACGGCCTGCGTGCGGGAGACGATGGCTCGCACTCGGTCGAGGAGGTCATGTCGCTGACTCGCGCGGCCGGCTTCGGCGCTGAGGTAAAGCGCCGCATCATGATCGGCACGTATGCGCTGTCGAGCGGCTACTACGACGCCTACTACGGCCAGGCGCAGAAGGTTCGCACCCTGATCACCCGCGACTTCAACGCTGCATTCGAGAAGGTCGACGTGCTGATCTCGCCGACCGCGCCGACGACCGCGTTCAAGATCGGCGAGAAGGTCGATGATCCGATCGCGATGTACCTCAATGACATCGCGACGATCCCGGTGAACCTGGCGGGCAACGCGGCAATGTCTCTTCCCATCGGACTAGCGCCCGAGGACGGCCTTCCCGTCGGACTGCAGATCATGGCGCCGCCCATGGCCGACGATCGGCTGTATCTCGTGGGTGCTGCCCTTGAGGAGGCGCTGGTCGACCGATGGGGCCATCTGCTGATCGAGGAGGTGCCGTCGCTGTGAGTACGACCGAATACGACAGCGCAGTCGCCGAGTTCGAGCCGGTCATCGGCCTCGAGACGCATGTGGAGCTGGGCACCAACTCGAAGATGTTTTGCAGTTGCTCGACCACATTCGGCGCCGATGCGAACACGCATGTGTGCCCGGTGTGCCTGGGACTTCCCGGCTCACTGCCGGTCGTCAATCGCGTCGCCGTCGAGTCCACGATCCGGATGGGACTGGCACTCAACTGCAGCATCGCGCCGTGGTGCCGGTTCGCGCGCAAGAACTACTTCTACCCGGACATGCCCAAGGACTACCAGGTCAGCCAGTACGACGAGCCGTTGTGCTTCGACGGGTACCTCGACGTGACGATCGACACTGACGACGGTCCGCGCATGTTCCGCGTCGAGATCGAGCGCGTCCACATGGAGGAGGACACCGGCAAGCTCACGCATGCGGGTGGCGCGACCGGACGGATCCACGGTGCTGACTACTCCCTTGTCGACTACAACCGCGCCGGCATCCCGCTAATCGAGATTGTCACCAAGCCGGTTGTCGGCGCCGGGAAGCTGGCGCCACAGATCGCGAAGGCGTATGTGGCGGAACTGCGCGATCTCATGCGTGCCCTCGGCGTCTCCGACGTGCGCATGGAAGAGGGCTCGCTCCGCTGCGATGTCAACGTGTCGTTGAACCTGCCCGGCGACGACTGGGGCACCCGCAGCGAGACGAAGAACGTCAACTCGCTGCGCTCTGTCGAGCGGGCCGTGCACTCGGAGATCATCCGCCAGGCCGAGGTACTGCGGTCCGGCGGGCGCATCGTCCAGGAGACCAGGCACTTCCACGAGGACACAGGCAAGTCGACGTCGGGTCGATCCAAGGAGCAGGCCGAGGACTACCGCTACTTCCCCGAGCCAGACCTTCTTCCCGTCGCTCCGTCGCTCGAGTGGATCGAGGAACTGCGCGGGACGCTGCCCGAACTGCCGGCCCTCAAGCGAGCCCGGCTGCAGTCCGAGTGGGGGATCAGCGAGCACGACCTGCAGACCATCGTCAACGGCGGTGCGTTTGAGCTGGTCGAGGCGACGATCGCCGCGGGCGTCGAGCCGGCCGCCGCGCGCAAGTGGTGGACAGGTGAGTTGCTGCGCTCGGCCAACGAACGCGAGATCGAGTTGGCAGACCTCCCGGTCACGCCCGCGCAGATTCTTCGTGTCGAGTCACTCGTCGCCGACGGCAGCCTCAACGACAAGCTCGCGCGTCAGGTGTTCGACGGCGTCATCAGCGGCGAGGGCGATGTCGATGAGGTCATCGCCAAGCGCGGTCTGGCGATCGTCAACGACGACTCCGCGCTGCTCGCCGCGATCGACGAGGCGCTCGCCTCGCAGCCGGATGTCGCAGACAAGATCCGCGGGGGCAAGGTCGCGGCCGCCGGCGCGATCGTCGGCGCGGTCATGAAGTCCACCCGCGGACAGGCCGATGCGGGCAAGGTACGTTCACTGTTGCTCGAGCGGCTCGGCGTCACGGAGGAGTAGGTCATGAAGCGTGGGTTCATCCTGGGTGTCACGGCACTCCTCGGACTGTCGATGCTGACAGTCGCGCAGCCCGCCTCGGCGGCGGTCCAGCAGACGACGATCACGATGACCGTCAGTGGCTGCGAGGGCTGCACCATTCGGCCCGGCACTCTCCAGTCCGATACCGCCACTCCGTACAACGGCCCCGTCACCAAGGTCAAGAACGGGGTCGCCACCTTCACCGTGCCAACCGCGATGACCGTGGGCATGACCTTCGCGCTCGATGCCTCGTGGAATCCGGCGATCAACGCCGAGCCGTTGATCGCGTTCCAGTACAAGGGACTTAAGCCCGGATCGGTGCCGACGAAGGCCGCGGCGAAGGCATCGAAGTTCGCCTCGCCGTGCTGGTCGGGAACCTCGCAGTCGACAATCACGCTGGACGTCGTCGTCAAGAAGGTCTGGATGAAGGCTTTCCCGCCCAAGCCAGGAAAGCGCACGCAGGCGCCGGTCGCGTGGGTTACGCCGACGCAGGACGCTCCCAAGCCGTTCCTCAACACCTTCAAGGGCGTTCTCGCGGTGCAGGACGCGATTGTGTGCGCGTCATGACCGACATGAAGCCGCGAAGCAAGGATGTCACCGACGGGCTGGAGCGTGCTGCCGCGCGCGGGATGCTCCGCGCGGTCGGCATGGGCGACGAGGACTTCCCGAAGCCGCAGATCGGTATTGCGTCGAGCTGGAACGAGATCACCCCGTGCAACCTGTCGCTTGCTCGCCTGGCGACGAATGCCAAGGAGGGCGTGCACGCGGCCGGGGGATTCCCGATGCAGTTCGGCACCATCTCCGTCTCCGACGGCATCTCCATGGGTCACGAGGGCATGCACTTCTCGCTCGTGTCGCGCGAGATCATCGCCGACTCGGTCGAGGCGGTCATGCAGGCCGAGCGTCTCGACGGAATGGTGAACTTCGCCGGCTGTGACAAGTCGCTGCCCGGAATGCTCATGGCCGCCGCACGTATCGACGTCGCCTCGGTCTTCGTCTACGCGGGGTCGATCCTGCCGGGGCACGTGAAGCTGTCGGACGGCTCCGAGCGCGATGTCACAATCATCGACGCCTTCGAGGCGGTCGGCGCGTGTGCACGCGGGCTGATGTCGCGCGAGGACGTCGACACCATCGAGCGTGCGATCTGCCCGGGCGAGGGTGCGTGCGGTGGCATGTACACCGCGAACACGATGGCCAGCGCCGCCGAGGCCATGGGCATGTCGTTGCCGGGTTCGGCCGCTCCGCCTGCCGTCGACCGTCGGCGCGACGGATTCGCTCGCAGGTCCGGTGAGGCCGTCGTCAATCTCATCAGCCAGGGCATTACTGCCCGCGACATCATCACCAAGCAGTCACTCGAGAACGCGATTGCCGTGGTCATGGCCTTTGGCGGGTCGACGAACGCGGTACTGCACCTGCTGGCGATCGCGCACGAGGCGGAGATCGAACTGCATCTGGAGGACTTCCACCGCATCGGCTCCAAGGTCCCGCTGCTCGCGGACGTGAAGCCATTCGGCCGCTACGTGATGTCGGACGTGGACCGTGTCGGCGGCGTGCCGGTGATCATGCGCGCACTGCTCGATGCGGGGCTGATGCACGGAGACTGCCTGACCGTCACCGGCAAGACGATGGCCGAGAACCTGGCCGACATCGATCCGCCCGACCCCGACGGCGACATCCTTCACGCGTCCAAGGCGGCACTGGCCAAGAGCGGTGGCATCGCGATCCTGTCCGGCACGCTCGCGCCCGAGGGTGCCGTGGTGAAGAACGCCGGAGTCGCGGTCGATACCTTCGAGGGCGTCGCACGGGTTTTCGATCGCGAGCAGTCGGCGATGGCCGCGCTCGAGGACGGCACGATTCAAAAGGGCGACGTCGTCGTGATCCGCTACGAGGGCCCCAAGGGCGGTCCTGGCATGCGCGAGATGCTCATGATCACCGGCGCCATCAAGGGTGCCGGCCTGGGCAAGGACGTCATGCTCATCACCGACGGCCGGTTCTCCGGCGGCACGACCGGACTGTGTGTCGGGCACGTCGCACCCGAGGCCTCCGACGGCGGCCCGATCGGCCTCGTCGCCACCGGTGACCGGATCCGCATCGACATCCCCAACCGGATCCTCGACCTCCTGGTCGACGACGCCGAGCTCGAGCGCCGCCGCGCGGCCTTCACCCCGCTCCCGCAGCGCTACACCCGCGGAGTGCTCGCCAAGTACGCGAAGCTGGTCGGATCCGCGTCACGTGGAGCGGTCTGCGACTGAGCGAGCCGTTCTCGCCTGTGGGGCGTGGGGTGGGTGACACGACGGGGAGAGTGCAGTACTGTGAGCCCGTGGCACGAATTCTCGTAGTAAGCAGGCGCGTGGGCTGACCTAGGTCACCCCCGCGCCTCCCTCCGTTACCCGTATTGGGTCGGGGGGTTTTTCATGGGACCAGTCGAACGAAGGAACGTGATGGGCGAGAAGATCAGTGGGGCCAAGAGCCTGGTGCTGTCGCTTGAGGCGGCGGACGCGGGCACGGTCTTCGGCATTCCGGGCGGGGCGATCCTCCCGGTCTACGACCCGCTGATGGACTCGACGAAGGTACGTCACATCCTCGTTCGTCACGAGCAGGGCGCGGGCCATGCTGCCGAGGGCTACGCGGCCGCGACCGGGCGCGTCGGGGTCTGCATGGCCACGAGCGGTCCCGGCGCCACGAACCTCGTCACCCCGATCGCCGACGCGAACATGGACTCCGTCCCGATGGTCGCGATCACCGGCCAGGTTCCCAGCGCTGCGATCGGTACCGACGCCTTCCAGGAGGCTGACATCCGCGGCATCACGATGCCGATCACCAAGCACAGCTTCCTGGTGACGAATGCCGACGAGATCCCGCGCGCGATCGCCGAGGCCTTCCACCTCGCGTCCACAGGTCGTCCCGGCCCCGTGCTCGTCGATATCTCCAAGGACGCGCTGCAGGCCGAGACCGAGTTCGTGTGGCCGACGTCAATCGACCTGCCCGGCTACCACCCGGTGACCCGGCCGCACGCCAAGCAGGTTCGCGAGGCCGCGCGCATGATCCTGGCGGCTAAGCAGCCCGTGCTCTACGTCGGCGGCGGAGTCATCCGTGCCGGCGCGTCCGGTGCGTTGCGCAGACTCGCCGAACTGACCGGCATCCCGGTCGTCACCACGCTGATGGCTCGCGGAGCCTTCCCCGACAGCCACCCGCTGCACATGGGCATGCCCGGAATGCACGGCACTGTCGCTGCGGTCGGTGCCCTGCAGAAGTCCGATCTGCTCATCACCCTTGGCGCCCGGTTCGACGATCGTGTCACGGGCAAGCTGTCGACGTTCGCGCCGAAGGCGGCGATCATCCACGCGGATATCGACCCCGCGGAGATTGGCAAGAATCGCCAGGCCGACGTCCCGATCGTGGGCGACCTCGCGGAGATCATCCCCGAGCTCATCATCGCGATCGAGACCGAGCAGGCCGAGGGAAAGTTCGGCGACTACGAGGCCTGGTACTCGCAGCTGTCGCGCATGCGCGAGAACTACCCCCTGGGCTACGAGGAGCTCGACGATGGCTCGTTGTCGCCGCAGTACGTCATCCAGCGACTGGGAATCATCTCGGGAGAGGACACGATCTTCACCTCGGGCGTCGGCCAGCACCAGATGTGGGCCGCGCAGTTCATCAAGTACGAGAAGCCCAACACCTGGCTGAACTCCGGGGGACTGGGCACGATGGGCTACGCCGTTCCGGCCGCGATGGGCGCCAAGGTCGGCCGCCCCGACGCCACCGTGTGGGCGATCGACGGCGACGGCTGCTTCCAGATGACCAATCAGGAACTGGCCACCTGCACGATCAACGACATCCCGATCAAGGTGGCGCTGATCAACAACGGCAACCTCGGCATGGTCCGCCAGTGGCAGACGCTCTTCTACAACGAGCGCTACTCGAACACCGACCTGCAGTCGCACCGGTTCCCGGACTTCGTCAAGCTGGCCGACGCGTACGGCTGCCACGGGCTGCGCTGCGACTCACCCGACGACGTCGACACCACGATCGAGAAGGCGATGGGCATGAACGATGCCCCCGTCGTCATCGACTTCGTGGTCCATCCGGATGCGATGGTCTGGCCGATGGTCGCCGCCGGCACCAGCAACGACGACATCATGGTCGCTCGGGCCATGGCACCTGATTGGGGCTCTGACGACTGATGACCAAGCACACGCTCTCCGTCCTGGTGGAGAACAAACCAGGCGTCCTCGCTCGAGTCTCCAGCCTGTTCTCTCGGCGCGGATTCAACATCGAGTCGCTCGCGGTCGGTCCGACCGAGATCGCCGAGGTGTCCCGCATGACCATCGTCGTCTCGGTCGAGGGCTTCCCGCTCGAGCAGGTCACCAAGCAGATGAACAAGCTCATCAACGTCCTCAAGATCGTCGAACTGGATCCCGATGCCTCGGTTCAGCGCGAGATCATGCTCGTCAAGGTCCGCGCCGACATGGAGACTCGCTCGCACATCCTCGAGACTGCGCAGCTGTTCCGCGCCAAGGTCGTCGATGTGTCGAGCGAGGCCGTGACGATCGAGGCGACAGGTGCATCCGACAAGCTCGACGCCCTGCTTCGACTTCTCGAGCCGTTCGGCATCAAGGAGCTCGTGAAGTCCGGCATGGTCGCCGTCGGTCGAGGTCCGCGCTCGATCACCGATCGTGCCGTGCGCGCGGTCGAGCGCTCAGCCTGACAATCCACCCCGCCAAAGCGACCCGCTAACCTCATCACCAACCAAATCCGAAGGAGTACGACACATCGTGGCTGCCGAACTGTTCTACGAGACCGACGCCGATATTTCCATCATCCAGAACCGCGTCGTCGCGGTCATCGGCTACGGCAGCCAGGGTCACGCCCATGCCATGTCGCTTCGCGATTCCGGTGTCGATGTCCGCGTGGGCCTGGCCGAGGGCTCGAGCAGCCGTGCGAAGGCCGAGGAGGCCGGGCTTCGCGTCGTCGATCCTGCGACCGCAGCGGCCGAGGCCGACGTCATCATGATCCTCGTTCCCGACCCGGTGCAGTCCAAGCTCTACAAGGAGTCGATCGAGCCGAACCTGCAGGAGGGCGACGCGCTCTTCTTCGCGCACGGGTTCAACATCCGCTTCGGATACATCGCGCCGCCGGACTTCGTCGACGTCTGCATGGTCGCTCCCAAGGGACCTGGTCACCTCGTGCGCCGCGAGTACGTCGCCGGTCGCGGTGTGCCCGCGATCGTCGCCGTCGAGCAGGACGCAACCGGCGAGGCATGGCCGCTGGCACTGTCGTACGCGGCCGCGATCGGCAGCCTTCGCGCCGGCGGAATCAAGACCACGTTCACAGAGGAGACCGAGACCGACCTGTTCGGCGAGCAGTCCGTGCTCTGCGGCGGCGCCTCCCAGCTGGTCATGTACGGCTTCGAGACCCTCGTCGAGGCGGGCTACCAGCCCGAGGTCGCGTACTTCGAGTGCCTTCACGAGCTCAAGCTGATCGTCGACCTCATGTACGAGGGCGGCATCGCCAAGCAGCGCTGGAGCGTCTCTGACACGGCCGAGTACGGCGACTACGTGTCGGGCCCGCGGGTCATCGACCCACACGTGAAGGAGAACATGAAGGCCGTCCTGACCGACATCCAGAATGGCTCCTTCGCCCAGCGATTCATGGACGATCAGGCGGCTGGCGGCCCGGAATTCAAGGAGCTGCGCGCCAAGGGCGAGAAGCATCAGATCGAGGGCGTCGGGCGTGAGCTTCGCGGCCTCATGAGCTGGGTCAGCACCGGTGACGATGACTACGTCGAGGGCACAGCCGCTCGGTAGCCGAGTTGGGCCACCGATAGACTCCCTCGGTGACCAAGGCCCGCGTACTCATCGCTGAAGAGCTCTCTCCCGCCACCGTCGAGGCCCTCGGGCCGGACTTCGAGATCGTCGAGTGCGACGGCGCAGATCGCACGGCGCTGCTGTCCGCGATCGTCGACGTCGACGCGATCCTCGTCCGATCGGCAACGATGGTCGACAGCGAGGCGATCGCTGCGGCGAAGAAGCTCAAGGTCATCGCTCGCGCGGGTGTCGGCCTGGACAACGTCGACATCAAGGCGGCGACGCTCGCAGGGGTCATGGTCGTCAACGCGCCGACCTCCAACATCGTCAGCGCGGCCGAACTCGCCGTCGCTCTCCTGCTCGCGTCGGCTCGCAATGTCGTCCCGGCCAGCTCGGCGCTGTCCCACGGCGAGTGGAAGCGCTCGAAGTACACCGGCGTCGAGGTTGCCGACAAGGTGCTCGGCATCGTCGGCCTCGGTCGGATCGGCGTGCTCGTCGCCCAGCGCATGAGTGCCTTCGGCGTGAAGCTGATCGCGTACGACCCCTACGTCCAGCCTGCGCGTGCGGCGCAGCTCGGCGTGCGCATGGTGACCCTCGACGAGCTGCTCGCCGAGAGCGACTTCATCACGGTCCACCTGCCGAAGACCCCGGAGACCGTCGGGCTGATCGGCGACGTCGAACTGCACAAGGTCAAGCCGACCGTCCACGTCATCAACGCCGCGCGCGGTGGCATCGTCGACGAGAAGGCGCTGTACGACGCACTCGTCGACGGCCGGGTTGCCGGCGCCGGCCTCGACGTCTACGCCAAGGAGCCTTGCACCGACTCCCCGCTCTTCGGCCTGGAGAACGTCGTCGCGACCCCGCATCTTGGCGCGTCCACCGACGAGGCCCAGGAGAAGGCCGGCATCGCCGTGGCCAAGTCCGTGCGCCTCGCCCTGTCCGGCGAGCTTGTCCCCGATGCAGTGAACGTTCAAGGCGGCCAGCTCGACGAGTCGATCAAGCCGATGCTTCCGCTGGCGGAGCGCCTCGGCGCGATTGCCTGCAGCCTGGCCGGGTCGGCTGTCGTGCGCGTGGATGTCGAAGCGCTCGGCGAGATCGCAGACCACGACGTTCGCGTGCTCGAGTTGTCGGCTCTCAAGGGCGTGTTCCAGATGCTCGTCCACGACCCGGTGTCCTTCGTCAACGCGCCCGTCCTCGCAGAACAGCGTGGGGTCGAGGTCGCACTGACCACCGATCGCACGAGCGAGCACTACCGCTCGCTGCTGCGCGTCACCTTGACCCAGACCGATGGCACCAAGGTCACGGTCGCGGGCACCGTCGCAGGCGGACGCGACATCGGCAAGGTCGTCGAGGTCGACACCTTCGATGTCGACGTCCCAGTCAGCGACCACATGGCCTTCTTCCGCTACCACGACCGACCCGGTGTGGTCGGCGTCGTCGGCCGCGTTCTCGGCGAGGCCGGCGTGAACATCGGTGGCATGCAGGTCAGCCGCGACGAGGGAGGGCACGCGCTCATCGTGCTGACCGTCGATTCGGCGGTTCCCGCCGACCGCATCGATGCGATCGTGGCCGAGATTGGCGCGCACTCCGGCAAGGCTGTCGATCTCGACTGACCACGCGCGTCGTGCGCCCATGGACAGCCGGCACAAGGCCGGACTGTGGTGGGCCTTCCTCGGCGTCCTGCTGTTCTCCTTCTCGCTGCCTTTGACGAAGGTGGCGGTGGGCGGATTCGACCCTTACTTCACCGCCACCGGCCGCGCCGTCATCGCCGGCGCGCTTGCCGCGTTCCTGCTGTTGCTGCGCCGCGTCCGGTGGCCCGCACGCGAGCACCTCAAGCCGCTGTTCTTCACGATGCTCGGTGCGGTATTCGGCTGGCCGATCCTGCTTGCCCTTGCCCTCGAGCGGACGACGTCGGCCCACGCCGCGGTCATCGCTGCCTTCATGCCGCTGACGACCGCGATGTTCGCGGTGCTGCGCATGCACGAACGGGTGCCCCGGCAGTTCTGGATCGCCGCGGGCGTCGGCACGCTCGCTCTCGTCGGGTTCGCGGTGTCGCGGGGAGGCGCCGAGGGGGGCGACGCCATCGCCGACCTGCTGATCGTGGGAGCCGTGATCAGCTCGTCCTGGTGCTATGTCGAGGGCGCGGCAATCACCCGCGTCATGCCCGGGTGGCAGGTCATCTCCTGGGTGGTCGTGCTCGCGCTGCCGGTGACCATTCCGGCGTCCCTGATCTTGTGGGTGGTCACATCAGGCAACTACGACACCACTGCGGTCGAGTGGGGCTCGCTGATCCTGCTCGGTGTCTCGTCGATGTACCTGGGGTTCTTCGCGTGGTACCGCGGCCTGTCGATGGCCGGTGCCGCGTATGGAGGCCAGGTCCAGCAGTTGCAGGCGCTCTTGACCTTGCTCTGGTCGGCACTGCTGCTTGGCGAGCAGGTGAACGCGATAACCGTCACCGCGGCACTGGTCGTCGTCGGGTGTGTGGCGTGGGGTCAGCGGAGCCGTTCGCCCATGGTGAACGCACCCGAGGAATGACAGACCACCGAGGTAGCCTGAGGCTTCAACGACAGGGCGGGGGATCGTGAACCACCTGCTCGTGGAGTACCTCAAGCCGCACACGAAGGTCCTCGCGGGAATTGCCCTGCTGCTCCTGCTCCAGGTGATCGGGACCCTCTACCTGCCCAGCCTGCAGGCCGACATCATCAACGACGGCGTCATCACCGGCGATACCGGATACATCATCCGGGTCGGCGGTCTCATGCTCGTGGTCTCCGCGCTGCTGGGCGTTGCCTCGATCGTTGCCGTCTACTTCAGCGCCCGGACCGCGATGCGTTTTGGGCGCGACGTCCGGGCAGATCTCTTCCGTCGAGTCGAGAGCTTCTCGCTGAGCCAGATGCACGGATTCGGGGTGCCGTCGCTGATCACCCGCAACACCAATGACGTGCAGCAGATGCAGATGCTGGTCATGGTCGGCCTGACGATGATGGTTCTCGCGCCGATCACCGCCATCGGCGGAGTGATCATGGCTCTTCGCGAGAACGTGCAGCTGTCCGCCCTGCTGCTCGTCGCGCTGCCGGTCATGGCCGGAGTCATCGGCCTGATGATCTTCAAGGCCGTTCCGCTCTTTCGATCGATGCAGGTCAAGATCGACAAGGTCAACGGTGTTCTTCGCGAGAACCTCACCGGAATTCGCGTGATCCGCGCCTTCGTCCGAACCTCGCACGAGGAGGCAAGGTTCGCGGAGGCCAATGCCGACCTCACCGCGACGGCGCTGAAAGTGACCCGGCTATTCGCGTTGATGCTCCCCGCGCTGATGCTGATCATGTACCTGTCCAGCGTCGCGGTCATCTGGTTCGGCGGCCATCTGGTCGCCGACAGCAGCATGCAGATCGGCGATCTGTTCGCGTTCCAGTCGTACATCTCGTGGGTCTTCGGCTCCGTGATGATGGCAACGATGACGCTGATGATGATTCCCCGAGCGTCGGCATCGGGTGCACGCATCCGGCAGGTGCTCGACGCGGTTCCCGAGATCAGCGAGCCGTCAGTGCTGCCGGGCGGCGTGGTGTTCCGCGGCCATGTCGAGCTGCGCGATGTCGAGTTCCGCTATCCCGGCGCGCAGGAGCCGGTCCTGAGCAATATCTCCTTCTCGATGGAGCCGGGAACGACCACGGCGATCGTCGGAGGCACCGGCTCGGGCAAGACGACGCTCATCAACCTCCTGCCTCGCTTGATGGACGTGACCTCCGGTCAGGTACTCATCGATGGTTGCGACGTCAGGGAGATCCCGCTCGAACAGCTCTGGCAACTGTTCGGCATCGTGCCTCAGCGTGCCTTCTTGTTCACCGGAACCGTCGGCAGCAATGTGCGGTTCGGGCGCCCGGATGCGACGGACGAGGAGGTGTGGGCTGCGCTCGACGTGGCGCAGGCGCGCGAGTTCGTCGACGAGCTTCCCGAAGGCCTGGACTCCGAGATCGAGCAGGGCGGTGCCAACTTGTCGGGCGGCCAGCGGCAGCGCATGGCAATCGCTCGATGCGTCGTCAGGGAGCCCCTCCTCTACCTGTTCGACGACAGCTTCTCCGCGCTCGACTATGCGACGGACGCGCGGCTGCGCGCGGCCCTCGTCGACCAGACGCGAAACAGCACCGTCGCAATCGTCGCCCAGCGCGTGCGCACGATCATGGACGCGGACCAGATCCTCGTGCTCGACGGCGGCCGCATGGTGGGCCTCGGGCAGCACGAGCAGTTGCTCGAGGAGTGCGAGCCTTACCGAGAGATCGTCCTGTCGCAGATGTCGCTCGAGGAAGCCGGATGAGCCAGAGAAGCGCGGCACCCGCGCAGCGTCCGGGCGGTCCGATGGGCGGTCCGGGCTTCTCCATGACGCCTTCGGCCACCAAGGCCCAGGACTTCCGTGGGTCGCTCAAGCGCTTCTCGAAGCGCCTGCGGCCCGAACGCGTGATGGTGACGCTGGTCATCGCGCTCGGCTCGGTCAGCGTGTTCCTCGCCGTTCTCGGTCCCAAACTGCTCGGCAACGCGACGAACATCATCTTCGAGGGCATTGTCAGCGCCCAGTTACCGGCCGGCACCACACAGCAGCAGGCGGTCGACGCCCTGCAGGCATCGGGTCAGGTCAATCAGGCGGCAATGATCTCGTCGATGACCCTCACGCCGGGGTCAGGCGTCGATTTCACCGCCCTCGCCCAGGTGCTCTCGCTCGTCACCATCATCTACGTGCTCAGCGCGGCACTCGCGTGGGCGCAGAACTACCTGATGGCGGGCGTGACTCAGCGCACGATGTTCCGACTGCGCGAGGAGGTTGACCACAAGATCGGCCGACTGCCGTTGCGCTACTTCGACTCGCATCCGCGCGGGGACCTGCTCAGCCGCGTCACCAACGACATCGACAACATCTCGATGACGCTGCAGCAGACGCTGACCATGCTCATCACCTCCGTGCTGACGGTCATCGGCGTGCTCGCCATGATGGTGTGGATCTCGCCGATCCTCGCCGTGATCTCGCTGCTGACCGTTCCGCTGTCGTTCCTCGTGACGATGGTCATCGCCAAGCGCTCGCAACCGCACTTCGTCAAGCAGTGGAAGTGGACGGGCACGCTCAACGGCCACGTCGAGGAGATGTACTCAGGACACGAACTGGTCAAGGTCTACGGCCATCGAGCCCAGGCGATCGAGGAGTTCGACGACGCGAACGAGCGGATGTACGAGGCCAGCTTCCGCGCGCAGTTCATCTCCGGCATCATCCAGCCGGCCCTCGCCGTCGTCTCGAACCTCAACTACGTGGCGATCGCGGTGATCGGTGGGCTGCGTGTTGCCAGCGGCACGATGTCCCTCGGCGATGTGCAGGCGTTCATCCAGTACTCGCGCCAGTTCTCCATGCCCATCACGCAGATCGCCGGTGTCGTGAACCTTCTGCAATCGGGCATCGCGTCCGCCGAGCGAGTGTTCGAGCTGCTCGATCAGCCCGAGGAGTCACCGGACGCTCTCGTCGAGCTCGGGCTGGAGGATCCGGAAGGTCGGGTGTCCTTCGAGGATGTCTCGTTCCGCTATCTGCCCGACCGTCCGCTCATCGAGGACCTGTCGCTGCATGCCGAGCCCGGCGAGATCATTGCCATCGTCGGGCCGACCGGAGCAGGCAAGACCACGCTCGTGAACCTCCTCATGCGCTTCTACGACGTCGACGAGGGCCGCATCCTCATCGACGGCGTGCCGACCCTCGATGTCCGACGAGACGAGGTACGCAGGGCGTTCGGGATGGTGCTTCAGGACACCTGGCTGTTCGAGGGCACCATCCGCGACAACATCGCCTACGGAGCCGTCGGGGCGACCGAGGAGCAGATCTACGAGGCTGCCCGCGCGGCTCGGGTCGACCACTTCGTTCGCACCCTGCCCGACGGCTACGACACGGTGCTGTCGGAGGAGGCGTCGAACATCAGCGCCGGGGAGCGCCAGCTGCTCACTATCGCCCGTGCATTCCTGGCCGACCCGTCGATCCTCATCCTCGACGAGGCGACCAGCTCGGTCGACACGCGTACCGAGGTGCTCATCCAGAAGGCAATGGCCGACCTGCGCCGTGGCCGTACCAGCTTCGTCATCGCGCACCGCCTGTCGACGATCCGCAATGCCGACACGATCGTCGTGATGGACCGAGGGCACATCATCGAGCAGGGCAATCACGACCAGCTCATGGCGGCGCAGGGCTTCTACTACCGCCTGTACCAAAGCCAGTTCGAGCAGGCTGAATCCAGCTAGGCGCGGACTGCGCGATTCACGGCGCTGACGATGGCGCGCAGCGACGAGGTGGTGATCGACGGATCGATGCCCACGCCCCACAGCACGGTGCCGTTGACTGCGCACTCGACGTAGGACGCCGCCTTCGCGTCTCCGCCCGCGGACATCGCATGCTCGGCGTAGTCGAGCACGCGTACATCGATGCCGTGGGTCGCGAGCGCGTCGCAGAACGCTGCGATGGGTCCGTTGCCCCGACCGGTGAGCTGAAGGGCCTGCCCTGCGTCCTCGATCGTGACGTCGATCGTCGTGTCGCCGTCGACCGTGGAGTCCTGGCGGACACCCATCAGGCGCAGGCGTCCCCACGCTGCGGCGGGATCGGGGAGGTATTCGCCGGAGAACGCGGCCCACATCTCGCCGGGGCTCACCTCGCCGCCCTCGGAGTCGGTCACCTGCTGGACGACCTGGGAGAACTCGATCTGCAGTCGCCTGGGGAGGTCGAGTTTGTGCTCCGTGCGCATGATGTACGCGACGCCGCCCTTGCCGGACTGCGAGTTCACGCGAATGACGGCCTCGTAGGTACGCCCGACATCCTGCGGATCGATCGGCAGGTAGGGGACCTGCCAGTGGAAGGCCCCGACCTCGACGCCAGCGGCGGTTGCGTCGGCCTCCATAGCCTTGAGGCCCTTGTTGATCGCATCCTGATGCGATCCGGAGAACGCGGTGTAGACGAGGTCGCCTCCATAGGGGTGGCGTTCGTGCACCGGAATCTGGTTGCAGTACTCGACCGTGCGCCGGATGTCGTCGATGTCGCTGAAGTCGATCTGCGGATCCACGCCCTGGCTGAACAGATTCAGTCCCAGGGTGACGAGACAGACGTTGCCGGTGCGCTCGCCATTGCCGAACAGGCAGCCCTCGATGCGATCCGCGCCGGCCATGTAGCCCAGTTCCGCGGCGGCGACAGCCGTGCCGCGGTCGTTGTGGGGGTGCAGTGACAGCACGATCGAGTCGCGACGTGCGAGGTTGCGCGACATCCACTCGATCGAGTCCGCGTAGACGTTGGGGGTCGACATCTCGACGGTCGCCGGCAGGTTGATGATCACCTTGCGGTCGGGCGTGGGCTGCCACACGTCGTTGACGGCGTCGACGACCTCGACCGCGAACTCCAGTTCCGTTCCCGTGTACGACTCGGGGGAGTACTCGAAGAAGACGTCGGTCTCGTCCTTGATCTCCTCCGCGTGCTTCAGGCACAACTGCGCCCCATGCACCGCGATGTCGATGATGCCGGCCTTGTCGAGGCCGAACACGACTCGACGCTGCAGCGTCGAGGTCGAGTTGTACAGGTGGACGATTGCCTGCTTCGCGCCGCGGATCGCGTCGAAGGTGCGCTCGATCAGCTCGGCGCGCGACTGGGTGAGCACCTGGATGACGACATCGTCGGGGATCAGGCCATCGTCTACCAGCATGCGCACGAAGTCGAAGTCCGTCTGCGATGCGGACGGGAAGCCGACCTCGATCTCCTTGTAGCCCATGTCGACGAGGAGCTGGAACATGCGCAGCTTGCGCTGCGGAGTCATCGGGTCGATGAGGGCCTGATTGCCGTCACGCAGATCGACCGCGCACCAGCGCGGCGCCTTGTCGATCACGGCGCCGGGCCAGGTGCGATCGGGCAGGTCAACGGGCGCGAACGCCGCATAGCGCGCGAACGGCATGCGAGATGCCTGCTGAGCGGTGCGAACGGGATACGGGATGCTGCGGTCGAACGTCATGTGAACTCCTCGAACTCGTCTGGGTGGGCGTCGAACCGGCAGACGACGAAACCCGCGACGAGGAGGCCGGTGGTCTAGGCCTCGTCGCGGCAGCGAAGGAGGAGCAGTGATGACGACATGGTCCGCAAATGCTAGCAGGTGCCGGGAGAGGCCTTCGGCCCTGACTAGTCTGGCGCTGATAAATCCACTGAGGGGGAACCATGGCCAAGGCACGTGTCGTAGCAGCGAGCGCACTGGTGCTCGTGGTGGCCAGCGCGTGCTCGTCGAGCAGCGGTTCTGACGCCTCGTCAACGGCCGCGGGCTCGGCATCTGCCATCGCTGACGGATCGGCCACGTCCTACCAGGATGCGCAGAAGGCGGTCATCCAGATCGTTGCCGACGGCGAGTACGTCGACATCTCGACCGGACAGTCCACGCAGTCGTCCGGCGCGGGCAGTGGGTTCATCATCGACCCCTCGGGCATCGCCGTGACCAATGCGCACGTGGTCGAGGGTGCAGGGTCCATCGAGGTCTTCATCGGCGGGGACTCCAATCCCGTCAACGCCAAGATCCTCGGCGTCTCCGAGTGCAACGACCTGGCCGTGATCGATCTGACCGGAGACGGCTACCCCTTCGTGAAGTGGTTCACCGGCACGCCGACGCTCGGGACCGACGTCTGGGCCGCAGGTTTCCCTCTCGGTGACCCGCAGTACACGCTCGTTGATGGCTCCCTGGCAAAGAACAATGCCGACGGCGATACGTCGTGGGCGAGCCTGGACTACTCGCTGCAGACCACCGCCCAGATCCAACCGGGCAACTCCGGCGGACCGCTCCTCATGGAGGACGGCACCGTGGTCGGCATCAACTACATGGGCGCCGACTTCACCAACACGACGCAGTTCTTCGCGATCCCCCAGGCGATTGCTGCGCCGGTTGTCGAGATCCTTCGCACGGGCGCGGACCAGGACTCGATCGGCATCAACGGGGAGGCCTTCTACGACGAGGCCAGTTCCCTCGCCGGCATCTGGGTGTCGGGAGTGCGCTCGGGCAGCCCCGCGAGCAACGCGGGAGTCGAGGCTGGTGACGTCATCGTGCAGATGGAGGGCCGCGACGTCGTCAAGGAGGAGGACGTCACGAACCTCGGGCCTACGAAGGCCGGGTATTGCGATGTCCTGCGGACCAAGGGCACCGACAACGCGATCAAGCTGCAGATCTTCCGCCCCTCGACCGGCGAGGTCCTCGAGGGCGAGGTCAACAATCCGCAGAAGCCGCTCGTCGCGATCAGCACGATCGACAATGACTCCGCGGGACAGACGGAAACCGACAGCGGCAGCACCGAGGAGTCGAGCTTCTCGTCAGTGACGGACGACAACGGCGGCATGACGGTCGACATTCCGGATATCTGGTCGGACATCAATACCGCCCCCGGCGACGACTTCAACGCCATCACGGCGAGCACGAACATCGAGGACTGGATCGCCGGCAATGCGTCGGGAGTCGGCTACTACGAGTTCGAGGGTGCGCTCAGCGATGCGGACATCGCCGACCTGATGGACAGCGTCACCGCCGACGACCCGATCATCCCCACGTGCCAGGACAGCGAGGCAGGCGAGATCACCGAGGCCGAGGGCTATGTCTTCGTCGGGAACTCGTACTGGTCGTGCAACGGAACCGACTCCGCGTACTACGTGTCGATCAGGTCCTACCCGGGCCAGGACAGGCACGTGGTCCTGTACGGGCAGTTCACCACCGACCAGGAGGTCGAGTTCCTCAACCGGAGCCTCGCGTCCCTCGTAATCACCTAGTCCATCTATTGTTCGGCCATGTCGCGAACCTTGTCCTTGGCCCTGATTCCCGGTGATGGCATTGGCACGGAGGTCGTCGCCGAGGCGATGAAGGTGCTCACGGCGATCGCCCCGGCTGCTGGCCTGGACGTGGTCACCACGGAGTACGACCTGGGCGCACGTCGCTACAACTCCACCGGGGAACTCCTGCCCGACGCGGTCGTGGAGGAACTGCGCTCCTATGACGCCATCCTGCTCGGGGCGATCGGTGATCCGTCGGTGCCGCCGGGTGTCCTCGAGCGCGGCGTGCTGCTGCCGCTGCGGTTCCTCATGGACCACCACGTGAACCTGCGCCCGGTGAAGCTGTACCCGGGTGTAGTCGGTCCGCTCGCCGGTAAGACGACCGCGGACATCGACTTCGTCGTGTGCCGGGAGGGCACCGAGGGGCCCTACGTGGGCGCCGGTGGCATCCTGCGTGAGGGCACGCCTCACGAGGTTGCCACCGAGGTCAGCCTCAACACCTCGTTCGGCGCGGAACGGATCATCCGCGACGCCTTCGAGCGAGCAACCCGTCGGCGCAACAAGGTCACGCTGGTGCACAAGACCAACGTGCTCGTCTACGCCGGCAGCCTGTGGCAGCGGACCTTCGACATGGTCGCCCGGGAGTACCCGCAGGTCACCACCGACTACTGCCACGTCGACGCGGCGGCGATGTTCTTCCTGACCCACCCCGAGCGGTTCGACGTCGTGGTCACCGACAACCTGTTCGGCGACATCCTCACCGATATCGGCGCGGCGATCGTCGGCGGGATTGGACTGGCGGCCAGCGGCAACATCGATCCGAGCCGGTCCAATCCGAGCATGTTCGAGCCCGTCCATGGTTCCGCGCCCGACATCGCGGGCCAGGGCAAGGCCGACCCGACCGCCACGGTCATGTCGCTCGCCATGCTGCTGGACCACGTGGGCGAGCAGGCCGCCGCCGGATGGGTCGAAGCCGCCGTGGCTGCCGACCTCGCCGCCCGAGGAGATCGCGTGCGCAGCACCGGCCAGATCGGCGACGATCTCACCGCCGGGGCCCTCGCCGAGGCAGCTCGATAGCCCACACCACTCGCAAGGAATCGACGAGAAAGGTACCGTCTGCTCATGACGATCCTGGAATCCGGCACCGCGCTATGGCCTCTCGCGTTGAGCCCGTCCGACCACCCGGTCGACGCGGCCGAGCGCGAGGCCGTACTCGCGGACCCCGGATTCGGTCGTTCGTTCACCGACAACATGGTGCGCGCGGAATGGACCGAGGCCGACGGCTGGCATGACGCGCGGCTGGAGCCCTACGGCCCGCTGATGCTCGACCCGGCGACCAACTTCATCCACTACGGCCAGGCGATCTTCGAGGGACTCAAGGCGTACCGGCACGCCGACGGCACGATCCGCACCTTCCGGCCCCAGCAGAACGCCGAGCGCTTCGCGAACTCCGCGCGCCGACTGGCCATGGCCGAGGTGCCGACCGAGCTGTTCATCGGCTCGATCGAGGCCCTGGTGCGCGCCGACCGCGACTGGGTTCCTGAGGGCCGAGAGAAGTCCTTGTACCTGCGCCCGTTCATGATCTCGACGGAGGTCGGCCTGGGCGTTCGGCCGGCGAACCGCTACGAGTACCTGTTGATCGCCTCTCCCGCCGGTGCGTACTTCCCGCGCGGCCTGAAGCCGGTCACCGTGTGGCTGTCCGACGACTACGTGCGCGCCGCCGCGGGCGGAACGGGCGAGGCGAAGTGCGCGGGCAACTACGCCGCTTCGCTCCTGGCCCAGGCCGAGGCGGCCCATCACGGGTGCGATCAGGTGGTCTGGCTCGACGCGATCGAGCGCCGCTGGATCGAGGAGATGGGCGGCATGAACCTGTACTTCGTCCTCGGCGAGGGCGACGAGGCACGCCTGGTCACTCCCGAGCTCACGGGCAGCCTGCTGCCCGGAATCACGCGCAGCAGCCTTCTTCAGGTCGCGTCCGATCTGGGAATCCGGGCCGACGAGGCGCGCATCAGCGTGGACGAGTGGCGCGAGGGCTGCGCGAGCGGGGAGATCACCGAGACCTTCGCGTGCGGCACTGCAGCCGTCATCACGCCTGTCGGCGAGGTCAAGTCGCGTACGAGCGGAGCCTGGACCGTCGGCGAGGGCGGAACCGGGCCGGTGACGAGTCGGCTGCGCGATGCCCTCCTGGACATCCAGACGGGCGAGGCTCCCGATACCCACAACTGGATGCACACCATCTGCTGACGCCCACGCGAGCGTGTGGCAGTATGTGGCTGTGTTCAGCACCGCCATCATCATTGAGTAGCGCGTCGACGTTCGTCGACGCGCAGCCCTTCGCACCCGCGGGGGGCTTTTTCGTTGGCGGACCACACTCGCTCTGACGCTAAGGATCGACCATGCCTCGCCCCGATGAGTTCCACGTCTTCGACACCACCCTTCGCGACGGCGCGCAGCGCGAGGGCATCTCGTACTCGGTCAAGGACAAGCTCGCGGTTGCCCGCCTGCTCGACGACTACGGCGTGGGCTTCATCGAGGGGGGCTGGCCCGGCGCGATGCCCAAGGACACCGAGTTCTTCGAGCGGGCGCGAACCGAGCTCACGCTCCACTCCGCGCAGCTGGTCGCGTTCGGCGCGACGAGGAAGGCCGGAGTCGACGTACGCGAGGACGGACAGGTCCGCGCGCTGCTGGAGTCGGGGGCACCGGTCATCACCATCGTGGCCAAGTCCGATGTGCGGCATGTCTTCGAGGCGCTGCGCACGACTCTGGACGAGAACGTCGCGATGGTCAGCGACACGGTCGCCCATCTGGTGGCCGAGGGTCGTCGCGTCTTCGTCGACATGGAGCACTTCTTCGACGGCTACAAGCACGATCCGGACTACGGCGTCCGCCTGCTGATCGCGGCGGCCGAGGCCGGAGCGTCAGTGGGAGTCCTCTGCGACACGAATGGCGGAATGCTGCCCAGTGGCATCCACGCGACGGTCACCGATGTCGCGGCACGGACGGGCGTGCGGCTGGGCATCCACTGCCAGGACGACACCGGCTGCGCGGTGGGAAACACCGTCGCTGCGGTCGAGGCCGGGGCCACGCACGTGCAGGGCACGGCGAACGGCTACGGCGAGCGCACCGGCAACGCAGACCTGTTCGTCGTGGTGCCCAACCTGCAGCTGAAGCTGGGCATCGACTGCGTCCCGGAGGAGAGTCTTCGCGACACGGTGCGGATCTCGCACGCGATCGCCGAGATCGCGAACATCGCTCCGGACACCCATCAGCCCTACGCCGGAACGTCGTCCTTCGCGCACAAGGCCGGTCTGCACGCCAGCGCACTGAAGGTCAATGCCGAGCTGTACAACCACATCGACCCCGCCGTGGTCGGCGGAGATCAGCGGATCCTCGTCACCGAGATGGCCGGGCGGGCCTCCGTCGAGCTCAAGGGACTCGAGCTCGGCTACGACCTGTCCACGGATGCCGCACTCGTCGGCAGGGTCGTCGACCGCGTGAAGGATCTCGAGTCGCATGGCTGGACGTTCGAGGCGGCGGATGCCTCCTTCGAGCTGCTGCTGCTGTCCGAGGGCGGCGCGCAACGGCCCTTCCAGGTCGAGTCATGGCGGACGATCGTCGAGCAGGCTGCTGATGGCACCGTGAGCAGCGAGGCGACGGTCAAGGTGCACGCCGCTGGCGAGCGAATCATCTCGACGGCCGAGGGCAACGGACCGGTCAATGCGCTCGACAACGCGCTGCGCGGCGCGGTTGCGCAGATCTACCCGGCGATGGAGTCGTGGCATCTGGTCGACTACAAGGTCCGCATCCTCGATGCCGGACGGGGCACGGGCGCGGTCACGCGTGTCCTGGTCGGCACGAGCGACGGAGTCGACGACTGGTCGACGGTCGGCGTGCACGAGAACGTCATAGCCGCGTCGTGGATGGCGCTCGAGGACGCGGTCAACTTCGGACTGCTCAAGGCCCTGGCCGAGGGCCGGTAGGGTCCCTTCGTGCGCGTATGCCGGGTATCCGTCGATGACGAGTTGTATTTCGGAGTGATCGAGAACGACGCGGTCGCACTCCTGACCGGTCACCCCTTCGGTGATTTCGCACCTGAGGGGCGCGTGCTTCGGCTGTCCGACGTGCGACTCGTCGCACCGGTGTTGCCGAGCAAGATTATTGCCGTCGGCAAGAACTATGCCGCGCATGCTCGCGAGATGGGCGGCGAGGTCCCTTCCGCGCCGCTGATCTTCCTCAAGCCGAGCACATCGGTTGTCGGTCCGGGTGAGCCGATCTCGCTGCCGTGGCAGAGCGAGCACGTCGAGCACGAGGCCGAGCTTGCTGTCGTGATCGGCCGCCTGTGCCGAGACGTGCCCGAGGAACGCGTGCCCGAGGTGATCTTCGGCTACACCTGCGCGAATGACGTGACCGCGCGCGACCTGCAGGCCAGCGATGGGCAGTGGACCAGAGCCAAGGGGTTCGACACGTTCTGCCCGCTCGGACCGTGGATCGAGACCGACCTCGAGCTCGACGACCTCGCGGTGGAATGCACGGTCAACGGTCAGGTGAGGCAGTCCGGCTCGACCGCGGAGATGGTGCGCGACGTCGCCGAGCTCGTGTCGTGGATCAGCAGCGTCATGACCCTGCTTCCCGGCGACGTGATCCTCACCGGAACACCGGCGGGCGTGAGCCCAATCGTCGCCGGCGACGAAGTCTCGGTGTCGATCGACGGCATTGGCACACTGACGAATCCGGTGGTTGATCGTGACTGAGAGCATCCGCGTCCGCTTCTGCCCGTCACCGACGGGCAACCCTCACGTAGGCATGGTGCGAACCGCCCTGTTCAACTGGGCGTATGCCCGCCACACCGGCGGCACGTTCGTCTTTCGAATCGAGGACACCGACAGCGCTCGGGACAGCGAGGAGTCCTACGAGGCACTTCTGGGCGCACTGCGGTGGCTTGGCCTGGACTGGGACGAGGGTCCGGAGGTCGGGGGCAACGTCGGCCCGTACCGCCAATCCGAGCGGATGGACATCTATGCCGATGTCGCCGCGCGACTGCGGTCCGGTGGCTATGCCTATGACTGCTACTGCTCGACGGCTGAACTCGATGAGCGCCGCGAGCGAGCGGTAGCCGAGAAGCGAGCACCCGGCTACGACGGCCACTGCCGTGACCTGACGGCTGATCAGGTCGCGGCCTTCAAGGCCGAAGACCGGGCGCCCGTCCTGCGCCTGCGGATGCCCGATCGCGACTCGACATGGGACGACCTCGTGCGCGGCCCGATCACCTTCGCCGCGGATCAGGTTCCCGACTTTGTGCTCGTGCGCGCCAACGGCGACCCGCTCTACACGCTCGTCAATCCCGTGGACGACGCGCTCATGCGCATCACGCATGTCCTGCGCGGTGAGGACCTGCTCTCGTCGACGCCCCGTCAGATTGCGCTGTACGACGCACTTGCGGCAATCGGCGTGAGTGACGGCACGACCCCGAGATTCGGGCACCTGCCGTACGTGATGGGCGAGGGCAACAAGAAGCTGTCGAAGCGGGACCCCGAGTCGTCATTGCAGTGGTATCGCGATGAGGGCTACCTGCCTGAGGCGCTGCTGAACTACCTCGCGCTGCTGGGCTGGTCGATGGGGGAGGACCGCGAGTTCTTCTCCAAGGAGGAGATGGCGACGGCCTTCACCCTTGATCGCGTCAGCCCCAACCCCGCGCGGTTCGACCTCAAGAAGTGCACGGCAATCAACGGCGACTGGATCAGGACGCTCGCGCCTGCCGATCTCGCGACCCGCATCATCCCGTTCCTGACGCGCGCCGGTGTCATCGGTGACACCCCGACCGACGAGCAGTTGGCCGTCCTGACCGCTGCCGTGCCTTTGGTCCAGGAGCGCATGGACACGCTGTCGCAGTCCGTGGGGATGCTCGGCTTCCTGCTTGTCCCCGATGCCGACTTCACTCGCGACACGAGCGACGTCGCGGCGATGCTGACGGCGGACTCGATGCCGGTGCTCGACGCATCGATCCTCGCGCTCGAAGCCCTGTCGGATTGGCACGCGGAGGCGATCGAGGCCACGCTGCGCGGCGCACTCATCGACGGACTCGGACTCAAGCCGAAGGTGGCGTTCGGGCCGTTGCGCGTGGCCGTGTCGGGCCGACGGATTTCCCCGCCGCTGTTCGAATCATTGGAGATTCTCGGCCGCGAGACGACGCTCGCCCGGCTGAAAGGCGCACGCGAGGAGGCCGTCTAGGTCCTCATCGCGGCTGTGTCTATACTTTTCCAGCCAGCGATGGTGCCGGGAGATCGGCAGCCATGGGGTATGGGGTAATTGGCAGCCCAACTGATTCTGGTTCAGTTAGTCTAGGTTCGAGTCCTGGTACCCCAGCGATGCGCGGTCGCATTCGTGCGACCGTTTGTCATGCAGGACGAAGGTGTTTCACGAAGTTCAACACGGCCCCGTTGTGTAGTGGCCTAGCACGCCGCCCTCTCAAGGCGGTAGCGCGGGTTCGAATCCCGTCGGGGCTACGCGTGCCAAAGGCCTCCCGCATCGCGGGGGGCCTTTGTGCTGTCCGCCTCAGGCGAGGGCGGCGGTCAGATCCGTCGCGGCATCCAGCAAGGCCGCGATCTGGGCCTTGGTCGGCGCGTGCAGTCGGTCGAGGGGTCCAGAGACGCTGACGGCAGCGACCACGTCTCCTGCGGGGCCGCGCACGGGTGCCGAGATCGAGGCGACGCCAGGTTCACGCTGCCCGGCGCTGTGCGACCATCCGCGCGTGCGCGTGCGGTCAAGATCCGTCGCCGTGAACGCGGCTTCGCGCAGTGCCTCGGCGCGCAGGTCGTCGGGCAGCCATGCGGTGAGCACCTGTGCTGCCGATCCGGCCTTCATCGACAGCATTGCGCCGACGGGGACCCCGTCGCGAAGTCCCGAGGCGGGCTCGGCAGCAGCAAGGCACTGGCGGCGGTCTCCTTGGCGCCTGTACACCTGAGCGCTCACGCCCGTACGGTCCCGAAGCTCCACGACGACCGGCTGGGCTAAGGCACTGAGGGGATCGGCCTCCCCACCCCATCTGAGCAGGCGAGATCCGATCACGAACCGACCCTCGTCATCACGAGCCAGCAGTCCATGCTGCTCGAGGGCGACCGCAAGGCGGTGCGCGGTGGGCCGGGGGATACCGGTCGCACCGGTGAGGTCGGCGAGGGAGATCGGGCCGCGGCTGGCGGCATCGAGAATCCGGACGGACTTGTCAATCACGCCGACTCCGCTAGTATCGTCCATGTAGTGATATTGGTGTCTCACATAGTGAGATGTCAAGAGGGAAGTCGAGCCGTCTGGAGGCACTCATGGCACGCACACTGGCGCAGAAGGTCTGGGAGGACCATGTGGTCCGGCACGCCGAGGGCGAGCCCGACCTGCTGTACATCGACCTGCACCTGGTCCACGAGGTCACGAGCCCCCAGGCCTTCGACGGACTTCGGTCCTCGGGTCGCCCGGTCCGCCGACCCGACCTGACGCTGGCCACCGAGGACCACAACACGCCGACCGAGAACATCCTGCTGCCCATTGCCGACCCGATCTCGCGTGCGCAGATCGAGGCCCTGCGCATCAACTGCGCGGAGTTCGGCGTTCCCGTGTACTCACTGGGCAACATCGAGCAGGGCATCGTGCATGTCGTCGGCCCGCAACTGGGACTGACCCAGCCGGGAATGACGGTGGTCTGCGGCGACTCGCACACCTCGACCCACGGAGCATTCGGCGCTCTCGCGTTCGGAATCGGCACGAGCGAGGTCGAGCACGTGCTCGCGACCCAGACGCTCCCGCTCAAGCCCTTCAAGACGATGGCGATCACAGTGGAGGGCGAGCTTCCTGTCGGCGTCAGCGCGAAGGACGTGACCCTCGCCGTCATTGCCAAGATCGGCACGGGCGGCGGGCAGGGCTACGTGCTCGAGTACCGCGGGTCGGCCATCAGATCCCTGTCGATGGAAGGCCGCATGACGCTGTGCAACATGTCGATCGAGGCTGGCGCGCGCGCGGGGATGGTCGCCCCGGATGAGAAGACCTTCGAGTACCTGAAGGGCCGTCCGCACGCACCGGTCGGTGCCGACTGGGACGCGGCGGTCGCCTACTGGCAGACGCTGCCGACCGATGCCGATGCGGTGTTCGACGCCGAGGTCGTCCTCGATGCGAGCGACCTGAGCCCGTTCGTGACCTGGGGGACCAACCCGGGCCAGGGGCTGCCCCTGACCGGCAACGTGCCGCTGCCGGACGATGCTCGCGACGATGTCGAGCGGGTCGCGATCGAGCGGGCGCTGGAGTACATGGACCTCACTGCCGGCATGCCGCTGACGGACATCGCGGTCGACATCGTGTTCGTCGGCTCGTGCACGAACGGCCGAATTGAGGATCTGCGCGCTGTTGCGGAGGTGCTCAGGGGCCGACAGGTCAGCGACTCCGTGCGGATGCTCGTCGTCCCAGGCTCGGTTCGCGTGAAGATGCAGGCCGAGCAGGAGGGCCTCAACGAAGTATTCGTGGCGGCCGGCGCCGAGTGGCGGGAGGCGGGCTGCTCGATGTGCCTGGCCATGAATCCGGACAAGCTCGCACCCGGTCAGCGCAGCGCGTCGACGTCCAACCGCAACTTCGAAGGCCGTCAGGGACCCGGCGGTCGCACCCACCTCGTCTCGCCGGCCGTCGCTGCCGCCACCGCGGTAACCGGGCACCTGACCGCGCCCGCCGACCTGACACCCGTCGCCTGAATCGAGCGGAGAAGCCATGGAATCGTTCGTCGTTCACACTGGAACTGCAGTCCCGTTGCGTCGTAGCAACGTCGACACCGACCAGATCATCCCCGCCGAGTACCTCAAGCGGATCACCCGCCACGGGTTCGAGGACGGCCTGTTCAGCACTTGGCGCAAGGATCCTGACTTCGTGCTGAACCAGCCCGCGTACGCGGGCGCGACCATCCTTATCGCCGGACCGGACTTCGGCACCGGGTCATCGCGAGAGCACGCCGTGTGGGCGCTGCAGGACTACGGGTTCAAGGTGGTCCTGTCGGCGCGATTCGCGGACATCTTCCGCGGCAACTCCGGCAAGGGTGGCCTGCTCACCGCGCAGCTGCCCCAGGAGGCCATCGAGGGCCTGTGGGCCGCCATCGAGGCCGATCCGTCGGTGCCCGTCACGGTGGATCTCGAGCGCCGCGAGGTCCGTGCGGGGGACATCGTCGCTCCGTTCGAGGTCGACGACTACGTGCGCTGGCGCCTGATGGAAGGACTCGACGACGTCGGCATCACCATGCAGAGCGAGGCCGAGATCACGAGCTTCGAGAACGCCCGCCCGGCTTTCAAGCCGACTGCCGTGTCGGTGACCTAGGTCACTATCTGCAACGATTCCGGCGACCGTGTGCACATTGTGAATCCTGTTGCAGGGCAACGGATTCACCGGCGCGCCATTTCGCGCGCACGGGGTGTCGGAGGTAGGTTTGGGTTACCGGCCGACCGGCCGGCTCTACCACCCTCCGGAGGGGTTTTCCTGTGAACAAGGCAGAACTGATTGACGCGGTGGCTGCGCGCTTCGCACTGAGCAAGCGTGAGGTCACCGAGATCGTCGAGGCTTTCCTCGACGAGACCAAGAAGGCCGTCGTGCGCGGCGAGAAGGTTGCAGTGAGTGGCTTCGGTGTCTTCGAGAGCCAGGCACGCAAGGCCCGCCTCGGCCGCAACCCCCGCACCGGCGAGACCGTGAAGATCAAGGCCACCAAGCTTCCGAAGTTCCGCCCGGGTGCGGAGTTCAAGGCCGTCGTGTCCGGCGCCAAGAAGATCGTCGCCAAGGCTCCGGCCAAGAAGGCCGCTCCCGTGAAGAAGGCGGCGCCGGCCAAGAAGGCCGCTCCCGTGAAGAAGGCCGCTCCCGTGAAGAAGGCGGCGCCGGCCAAGAAGGCTGCACCCGTCAAGAAGGCCGCTCCGGCCAAGAAGGCTGCACCCGTGAAGAAGGCTCCCGCCAAGAAGGCTGTTGCCAAGAAGTAGCGCCACTCGCGCGAAACCGCGTCGCACGAAGCCCCTCGCCGATTGGCGGGGGGCTTCGTCGTGTCGAGGTTTCGTTTGTTGGTCTACGGCAGGCCCAGGACAGTGGCGGCCTGGACGTCGAGAATCAGTCGCTGGCCCGGTCGCACCTCGCGAAAGCCCGCCGCAGTGACCGACTCCCAGGCGACAGTGTGCCGTCGGCCGTCCTCGTCGGCGACCTCCAGCCCTCCGTCATCTGTCCTCCGCAGCGCGGTAACGATGGTGACGGAAGCGAGAGCGTCGCGGGTATTCGGCCCGACCCCCAGGTCGATCGCGCGTGCCAGGTCCTCGTCGGTGTCGACGTCTCGGCGAGCGGGGCCGACGCCCTCTGCAGTATTGCCCGCTGCGATATCAGCGGCGCCCCCATCCCGGTGTGCCGCAGCGGATTGCGGGCCGAATCGAGAGTCGATGCCGGCGCCTGTCGCTCGCAGCCACATTGTCGTTCCGGTTCCGTCCGCGTCGGCGAGGAAGGAGGTGGGTGACTGCAGGGCGGCATCGAGGACGACGGTCATTGCGTCCGAAGTCAGGCAGGGCAGGTCGGAGACCATGACCGCCACCGGCGCGGATGCACCCGCGCTCTCGACTGCCCACGAGGCGGCCGAGTTGATCCCCGGGTGATCGCCGTCATCGACCACGCGGCAGCCTTCGCGCTGAGCGAGCGACGCGATCACGGGGTCCGACGTCACGACAATGACCGCCCCAACTCGTGGGCAGGCCAGCACCGCCGCTAGGCAGTCGCGAAAGAAGGCCAGGGCGAGGGCACCCCGCCGGCCTTCGGGATCCAGCCGGGTCTTGGCCAACTCGAGGGGCTTGACCGGCAGGACGACAGTCCAGGGGGAGTCCGGAAGGAGTGCCACGCAACTATCCAACCGCGGGCTACCCTCGACGAAGTCGGAGGGAGTGGGCGTGGGCAGAACACCGCGGGTGCATCGTCGTCAGCGCCTGGGCTTCTCCTTCCGGTTTGCCGTCTTCATCATCTGGCCGTTCATGCGCACGCTGGTCAAGTGGGACGTCGAGGGCACCGAGCGCCTCACCGAGGCCGAGGGCGGCATCATCGTCGCGGCGAACCACACCTCGTGGTTCGATCCGCCCGTCGTCGCCTACGTCCTTTGGGAGGCCGATCGCCCGCCTCGCTTCCTGGGCAAGGAGAGCGTCTTTCGGGTACCGATCTTCGGCCGGATCATCACCCACGCCGGGCAGATCCCGGTCTATCGCGAGAGTGCTGACGCCTCGTCGGCCATTCGCGACGCGCTGAGCGCCCTCGATCGCGGCGATTGCGTCGTCGTGTACCCCGAGGGAACGATGACCCGCGACAAGGACCTGTGGCCCATGTCGGGCAAGACCGGTGCCGTGCGATTGGCCCTGGAGTCGGGCCGACCGCTGTTCCCGATGGTGCAGTGGGGCTCGCACCTGGTGATGCGCCCGTACGTCAAGGAGTTCAAGATCCTGCCGCGCAAGACGATTCGCGTACTCGTCGGCGATCCGATCGACCTGACCGACCTGGCGTCGTCGCCAGCCGACGGGGCCGCCCTGCACGTAGGCACCGAGCGGCTGATGGACGCGATCACCGAGCTCGAGGCACGCCTGCGCGACGAGTCGCCCCCGGCCAAAAGGCTCGACTACCGGCACAGTCAAGGCGAGGCCGCCGGGCACGACAAGCCGAATGGCGCCGAACCGTCATAACCCAGGCGCCGACCGGCACAATGGTGGGCCAGCCGACCCGATCCGACCGACAGATGGAGTGCCGATGACCCGCGTGGCGATCATGGGCAGCGGCTCGTGGGGGACGGCCTTCGCCATGGTGCTCGCCGACGCGGGCAGCGACGTGGTCATCTGGGGTCGTGATGCGGGCGTGGCCGAGGACATCAACCTGCGCCACCGCAACGATGGATATCACCCGGGGATCGACCTGCCGGATCGCATCACCGCAACCACCGTCCCCGCCGATGCCTTGGCCGATGCGAGCCTTGTGGTCCTTGCCGTTCCCGCTCAGGTACTAAGAGAGAACCTCGGAGTCTGGGGCGCGGACATCTCAACAGGCGCGGTCCTCGTCTCCTTGATGAAGGGCATCGAGCTCGGCACCACCAAGCGGATGAGCGAAGTGATCTCCGAGTCCGCGAATGTCGATGCGGCACGTGTGGCGGTCGTCTCCGGACCGAATCTGGCCAGGGAGATCGTCATCCGCCAGCCGGCGGCAACGACCGTCGCATCACCGGACCGGGAAAGCGCCCAGCGCCTGCAGGACGCATGCACGACCGATTACTTCCGCCCCTACTGGACCACCGATGTCATCGGCACCGAGATCGGCGGGGCCGTGAAGAACGTCATCGCGCTGGCCAATGGCATCGCGGTGGGCATGGGTCTTGGCGAGAACTCCCAGGCCTCGCTCATCACCCGGGGACTCGCGGAGATGGCCAGGCTCGGCGTCGCCCTCGGGGCCGACCCGCTCACCTTTCAGGGTCTCGCAGGAGTCGGCGACCTGGTCGCGACCTGCCAGTCGCCGCTGTCGCGCAACCGCACGTTCGGCGTCAATCTCGGTCAGGGCCGCAGTGTCGAGGAGACGATCGCGGTCACCAAGCAGACCTGCGAGGGCTTCAAGAGCTGCCAGCCGATCCTGGACCTCGGGCGTGCTCATGGCGTCGACATGCCGATCACCGAGCAGGTCGTGCAGGTGGTGCATCACGGGCAGTCGCCGCGCATGATGGCCTCGGCGTTCATGAGCCGGGGAACCAAGGGCGAGAACCGGATGGCCGAGCAGGCCTAGTTCAGCGGGGACTCGCGCGACTAGTGCGGCAGGGCGGTGCGCAGGGCGCGATCAAGGTCGTGCCACAGGTCGTCGGCCGCCTCGATGCCGAAGGACAATCGGATGAGGCTCTCGGGCACTGTCGTGCTCTCGAACTGCCAGCGTCGTCGTCTCTCCAGCAGGGACTCCACGCCACCCAGGCTTGTTGCGTAGGTCCACACCTGGACGGCCTGGCACACGCCGTCGGCCGCGTCGGCGCCGCCGACCACCTCGATGGCCGCCATCGTCCCGAAGCCGGGGTACCGCACGCGGGTGACCGCCGGGTGGTCCGCGAGCAGCGCGGCGATCGTGCGCGCGGACGCCTGTGCGCGCTCGACGCGCAGCGCGAGGGTGCGGATGCCGCGAAGGGCCAGGTAGCAGTCGAAGGCGCTGGGTGACGCGCCGAGCAGCGTCCGTCTGATCATGAGGCGCTCGGTGAGCGCCGGGTCGCTCGCGACGAGTGCACCCATCACCAGGTCCGAATGGCCGCTCAAGGCCTTCGTCACGCTGTGCATGACGACGTCGGCGCCCAAGGTCAGCGGAGTCTGGATGATCGGGGTCGCAAATGTGTTGTCGACCAGAACGAGCGCGCCCGCGTCATGCGCGGCAGCGATGCAGGCCGCCAGGTCCGCGACCTGCAGCAGCGGGTTGGTCGGCGATTCGAGCCAGAGCAGGAACGCGCCGTCGCACGCGGCGACCACCGCCGGGGTGTCGTCAACGTCGACGATGCGCAACTCAATTCGGCCGATAGCCGCGAGCTCGCGCAGGCGTAACGCGACGCCGGTGTAAGCGGCACTCGGGGCCACGACCACCGCGGCCATGGGAACCAGGTCCATCATCGCGTTTGCCGCGGCCATGCCCGAGGAGTAGGCCACCGCAGACCCGTGCTCGAGGGCGCCGAGTGCTACCTCGAGTGCCTGAGTGGTCGGCGCTGTCTCGCGCGCGTACTCGATCGAACCGCCGGCGTGGAAACCAGAAGCGGGGACGATCGGCATGTTGAGCGGCTGATTCGGCTCGACGGGCGGCCGGCCCACCCCGACGACGATCGTCTCGATCGACAAGGGACGGGCGTCGTCAGCGGAATCGCCTGAATCAATCGGACTCGTCGCCACAGACAGACCCTAGCCGCGCTGAGCGATCCCGAAGGATACGGTCGTGCTGTGAATCGCATCCGGGTCGCCGTAGTGCTCGGTGGTCGCAGCACCGAGCACTCCATCTCCTGCATCAGCGGCCGGTCGATCGTCGGGGCTCTTGATCCTGCCCGCTACGAGGTTTCGGCTGTCGGCATCGGGCGGGACGGGCGCTGGGTGCGTGCGGATGACGGGGGACTGGGCTTTCTGCAGGACCTGGGGCCGCTACCGGAAGTGTCGGCGGACGCGATGAGTGCCGACCTTGCCTCCTGCCTTGACGTCGACGTGGTCTTCCCGGTCCTGCACGGACCGTGGGGCGAGGATGGCTCGATCCAGGGCCTGCTCGAGACGATGGGCGTGCCGTACGTGGGCTCCGGAGTTCTCTCATCCGCGGTTTCCATGGACAAGGGCTTCATGAAATCCGCGCTTGAGTCCGCGGGCCTCGAGGTCGGACGCTACGTCGTGATCACCGACCGCGAATGGAACACCGATCAGCGCGCGGTGCTGGCGCGAGTCGCCGAGCTTGGCCTGCCGGTCTTCGTGAAGCCGGCGCGTGCCGGATCCTCGCTGGGGATCGTCAAGGTCGGTTCGGCCCAAGCGCTCAGTGAGGCGATCGAGTCGGCCCGCAAGCATGATCCGCGGATCATCGTCGAGGCCGCCGTGATCAACGCGCGAGAGATCGAATGCGGAGTCCTGGCCGATCCCGACGGACAGCCGCGGGCCAGTCGATGCGCGGAGATCGTGGTGAACGAGGGGCATGAGTTCTACGACTTCGAGGCCAAGTACCTCGATGACTCGGCGACCCTCATCGTCCCGACCGAGCTTCCCGATGAGGTCGAGGCGGAGGTTCGCCGGCAGGCGATCCGTGCGTTCGACGCGCTCGCCTGCGATGGCCTGGCCCGCGTGGACTTCTTCGTCACGGCCGACGGCGTCGTGATTCTCAACGAGGTCAACACGATGCCCGGCTTCACCAGCATCTCGATGTATCCGCGCATGTGGGCGGCGACGGGCGTCGACTATCCGGTGCTCGTGGATCGACTCGTGGCCGACGCGCTGCGCAAGGGCACGGCCCTGCACTAGCGCAGTCTTACTCCAGCAGCGGTCTGGGTGGGTGGTCGTAGGTGCGACCTTGGGGTGAGGTCCAGGTGCAGGTTCCGTCGGCTTGGCTGGTGGTGATCTGCCAGCCGGCGTGGGTCTTGAGCTGGTGGTGGCGTACGCACAAGGCGCCGAGGTTCTGTCTGCTGGTGTCCCCGTTGTCGTCCCAGGCAAGTGCGTGGTCGATCTGGCAGCGGGTGGACTTGCGCCGGCAGCCGGGGAACCTGCAGGTGATGTCGCGGGCCTGGACGTACTCCCGGAGCCGGTCGGGGACCGCGTAGCTCCTGCGGCCGATGTCCAGGAGGTGCCCGGTGAGCGGGTCGGTGACCAGTCGGCGCATAGTGATCGCGATATCGGGGTCGGCGAGAAGGTCGCGGACGACGTCGGCGAGCACAGGGCCAGACGAGCAGCCGGCTCCGGCGAGGGTGGCGGGGGCGTCGGTGAGGTCGAGCAGGGTCGCGAGGTCGATCACCAGGTCCAGGTGCGCCGAGCGGCGGGGCCGGCCGTGGTGCCCGGAGCCGGGGATCAGGTCAGTCGCCGAGTCCAGGACCAGCTCGCGCAGCGCGGCCGCGCGCTTCTGCCCGATTGGAGCGCTCGTTTCATCCGCGTTGGCCCTGACCTCGATGGCGGTCATGAGGGCGTGGGCGTCCTCGGTGGCCATGCGGGCGATCAGGGTCGAGATCCCGTCCAGCTCGTCGACGACGTAGACGTCGCGGCTGCAGCGGGCCTCGAGCCGCCGTCGCCTGGCCCCGTCGGCGTCGATCGCCAGCACTGCCCGACGCGCCGCAGCCCGCGTGGCTACAAGGGTTCCCCGGCGCGCGACCGGCAGCAGTCGACGCTGCAGGTCACCAAGGGCATCCTCAGGCACCCGCGAGGCTGCCTCGGTGATCACCGCCACGTGCCCGGTGCTGATCTCCCCCAAGGACAAGGCCTCGTGGGTCGCAGCCAGCGGCCCGGCGAGCAGTCGGGCGGTGTCGATGCGGTGCTGCGTGGTGACCGGCGACCAGCGCAGCGCCGCGGCGATCTCCTCGCGCACCGCATCCTCCACCCGCACCGTGCGCTCGTCGAACAGCGTGAAGTCCTCGATCCGCGGCTCGCGGCCAGCGGCGGCCACGAGGACCTCTGCCTGAATCGAGGCCAGCCACCCTGAAACCCGTTCGAGTATCCGTAGGTATGTGACGGCGTCGTCGTCGCGGAGGGAGGTTCTGTCGATCGTCATGAGAACCGACAAGACAAAGGGACTCGGTTCGAGGTCGGCGAGGGACGCGAGACTATCACCATCGCTCACTAGGACGAGGTCCCTGGTGTCCAACATGGCTCGACGCTACCGGCGGGGTCTGACAGTCCAAGCCGATGAGAATACGAGCAACCGCAATGGGTTTCGGGCAGGCTGGCTACAGGTGAACGACGGGGCAGGTCAGCGTCCGGGTGATGCCGGGCACGCCCTGGATCCGAGCGACAACGAGCTTGCCCAGGTCGTCCATCGTGCGGGCCTCGGCGCGCACGATGACGTCGTAGGGGCCGGTGACGTCCTCGGCGAGCGTGACACCGGAGATCTCGCGGATCGCCTGCACGACGGTCGCGGCCTTGCCGACCTCCGTCTGGATCAGCACGTACGCCTGCACACTCATGCCTGCGAGACTAGCGCCCATGACAACCGACAGTGGCGGAACCGTTCAGGACCTCGGGGAGTTCGGACTCATCGGCCGGCTGACCGCTGGCATCGAGGAGTCGGCGGCCGTGATCGTCGGACCGGGCGACGACACGGCACTTGTCGCTGCCCCTGATGGCCGGGTTGCGATCACGTGCGACGTGCTCATCGAAGGGGTGCACTTTCGGCGCGACTGGTCGACCGCGATCGACGTGGGACGCAAGGCTGCTGCTGCATCCCTTGCCGACATTGCTGCGATGGGTGCGCGGACCACATCTCTGGTCGTCGGCTTCGGTACTCCCGGGGATCTTCCGGCGGCATGGGCGGTCGGCTGCGCCGCCGGGATACGAGAGGAGTCGGCGCTCGTCGGGGCGGTGCTCGTCGGGGGAGACGTGGTCGAAGCTCCTCAGGTGGTCATCAGCGTGACGGCACTCGGAGACCTCGAGGGACGCGATCCGGTGCTGCGGTCCGGGGCGCGAGCCGGGGACATCCTCGCGATCGCGGGACGGCACGGGTGGTCGGCTGCCGGGCTGGCGCTGCTGTCGAGGGGCTTTCGCTCGCCCAAGGTCCTGGTCGACGCGCACCGCTTCCCGCAGCCCGACTACGCGGCAGGCGTGCGCGCTGCGAAAGCCGGGGCGACGTCGATGATCGACGTGAGTGACGGCCTCGTCTCCGATGCGATGCACGTCGCCGTCGCGTCAGGAGTCGATATCGACATCGACACGACGGCATGGGCGATCCCTGACCCCATGCAGGCGGCAGCCGCCGCGTACAACGTGGATCCGCACGAATGGATGCTCACCGGGGGCGAGGACCACGCGCTGCTGGCTACCTTCCCGGCCGGGACCACCCTGCCGGACGGATTCGTGCCTACCGGAACGGTCCGCACGGTCGCCGGCGGCGAGCCGGGAGTCACCGTCGACGGAGCCGTGCGGCAGGACGCTGGCGGGCATCGCCACTTCTCCTGACGAGACCCAGGCGAATGGCCCGACAAAGCAAATCGGCACCGCCCGAAGGCGATGCCGATTCGACGTTCGTTGCGCTTAGGCGCGGGCGACCTTGCCGGCCTTGAGGCAGGAGGCGCACACGTTCAGGCGCTTGGGGGTGCGACCGACGATGGCGCGCACGCGCTGGATGTTCGGGTTCCAGCGCCGTGACGTGCGACGGTGCGAGTGGGAAATGCTGTTTCCGAAGCTGGGGCCCTTGCCGCAGACGTCGCAGTTGGCAGCCACGGTGCACTCCTCGTTGATGATGGGAATCAATGGTGCGGCGGGTGAAGTCACCGACCGCGAAGGTCAAGGGTAGCCGAGGGCCCGTCAGAGTCCCAAATTGAGGGTACGGTCGGACGATTCACGTGGATTGAACGTAGGAGGACCGTTGCCCGTCGTTGTGTCCTCAGCGTTGGTGCGGGACTGGGCGCAGCGTGCCCTGACCAGTCTGGGCGAGGCCCGCGCGGAGATCGATGCGCTCAACGTCTTCCCGGTCCCCGATGGAGACACGGGGACGAACCTTTACCTGACGATGGAGTCCGCTCTCGAATCAGTCGACGGGTGCTGGCCCTGCTCGACGGGGTCGGAGCCAAGCGTGGGGGCGGCCGCGAAGGCGCTGTCCACAGGGGCGCTGATGGGTGCACGCGGAAACTCCGGGGTCATCTTGTCCCAACTGCTGCGCGGGACCGGCGAGGTCCTGTCGGGTCTGAATGACGGAGCTCCGCTCGACGGCGAGATGGTCCGCGACCTGCTGCGGCGAGGGGCCGATCTCAGCTATCAGGCGGTGGCCAGACCCGTCGAGGGCACGATCCTCACCGTGGCGCGGGCGGCCGCCGATTCCGCGGCGGCCAGCGTCGAGGCGGGCGTCCGCGATGCGGCGGGAGTCATCGCCGCGGCCGCGCAGGGTGCTCAGGATGCACTTGAGCGAACGCCCGACATGCTCGAGTCATTGCGTCTGGCCGGCGTGGTCGATGCCGGAGGTCGCGGCCTGGTCGTCGTCCTGGATGCGCTCGCCGAGGTCGTATCGGGGATTCGGCGTCCGGTAGCGCGGGCGCCGCACGCAGCAGCGATCGTTCCGGAAAGTCACGATGCGGCTGAGTCCTACGGCGGCCCGGCGTACGAGGTGATGTTCCTGCTCGAGGCGGACGACCCTGACGTCACGGTCCTGACCGCCGAGCTGGACGAACTCGGCGACAGTCTCGTGGTCGTCGGCGGTGATCGCCTGTGGAACGTGCACGTGCATGTTGACGATGCCGGTGCCGCAATCGAGGCTGGTATTCGTGCGGGTCGTCCCTATCGAATTCGGATCACCCATTTGGCGGTGGTCACCGCTCACGAGGCGACGGTCGAGAGCAGAGCGATCGTGGCGGTCACCCACGGACCGGGCGTGGCGACGTTGATGGAGGAGGCAGGCGTGACCATCGTTCCGGCCGCCGCGCGCCAGCGGCCGTCGACCGCCGAGATCCTCGGCGCGATTCGTCAGACCCACGCGGGCGAGGTCATCGTCCTGCCGAGCGACAAGGACACCCGTGCGGTGGCCGAGGCCGCGGCAGAACAGGCTCGCGGTGAGGGGATCCGCGCCTTCGTTATCCCGACCAGGTCGATCGTGCAGACGCTCGCCGCGGTCGCGGTCCACGATCCCGCCGCGAGGGCGGACGCCGACGTGGTGTCGATGACCCGAGCGGCCGGCGCCACGCGTTACGCAGCCGTGACGATCGCCAGCCGGCAGGCGCTCACCACTGTCGGACCCTGCGAGGTGGGCGATGTGCTCGGCCTCGTCGACGGAGACATCGTCATCATCGGCTCCTCGGTGGCAGACGTCACCCGCGAACTGCTCGTCGGCATGCTCGCGATCGGCGGCGAGCTGGTCACGCTGGTGACCGGCCTCGACGCCGACCGCGACCTCACGGACGAACTGCCCGACTGGCTCGGCGAGCGCTACCCGCTGGTCGACGTGACGGTGTACGACGGGGGCCAGCCACTGTGGCCGATGATCATGGGCGTGGAGTGAGCACGTCGTTCCTCCGCACGCCGCTCGCGTCGCTCCTCGGTGGTCGGACAGCGACGGCGCTGTCGAAGGGGCTCGGGCTGGTCACGGCCGAGGACCTGCTGCGCCACTACCCACGCCGCTACGCCGAGCGCGGTGAACTCACCGACCTCACGACCCTGGTCGAGGGAGAGCGCATCACGGTGCTCGCCGAGATCAGCGAGGTCAAGGTTCGACCGATGCGCAACCGGCGCGGGACGATCCTCGAGGCGCTGATCTCGGACGGTCGCAACTCGATGTCCGTCACGTTCTTCAACCAGAAGTGGCGAGAACGCGAGTTCCGGGCCGGCCGGCGCGGGCTGTTCGCCGGCCAGGTGTCGAGCTTTCGCGGCAAGCGCCAGCTCGCGCACCCTGAGTGCATCCTGTTTCCCGACGGAGTACTCGACGATGCCGAGGCCGTTGCCGCCTTCGCGGGCGCGCTGATCCCGATCTATCCGGCGACCGGCTCGGTGACGACGTGGCAGATCCAATCCTCGATCGGCATCGTCCTTGACCAGATGGGCGACCTGCCTGATCCGATCCCCGACGAGATCCTCGCGACGCGCGCGCTTTGCTCGCTGACCGAAGCACTGCGGTTCAAGCACCAGCCCGCGACCCGCGAGGAGATCGCGGCCGCCGACGAGCGTCTGGTCTTCGAGGAGGCGTTCACGCTCCAGACGGTGCTGGCATTGCGACGTGCCGAGGTACTCGAGCTTCCTGCGACCCGCCGGGCACCCGAGTCCAGCCCGCTGCTGGCCGCCTTCGACGCGGAGTTGCCCTTCGATCTCACCAGAGGCCAGCAGGACGTCGGGGAGCAGATCGAGGGGGACCTGGCGCGGGACTATCCGATGCACCGACTGCTGCAGGGCGACGTCGGCAGCGGCAAGACGGTCGTGGCGCTGCGCGCGATGCTGCGAGTGGTCGACGCGGGCGGCCAGGCCGCCCTGCTCGCCCCCACCGAGGTCCTGGCGGTGCAACACGCACGATCCATCAGGGCGCTGCTCGGGCCGCTGGCCACCCGAGGCCAGCTGGGCGGGTCGGACGTCGGTACCAGGGTGGCGCTGCTGACCGGCTCGCAGAAGACCGCCGAGCGGCGAAGTGCCTTGCTCGACATCGTCACGGGCGAGGCCGGGATCGTCGTCGGAACGCACGCGCTCATTCAGGAGAAGGTCGACTTCCATGACCTCGCGCTCGTCGTAGTCGACGAGCAGCACCGCTTTGGCGTGGAACAGCGCGCCGCCTTGTCGGCGAAGTCACGCGACGGCTCGCGTCCTCATGTGCTCGTCATGACAGCCACGCCGATTCCTCGAACCGTCGCGATGACGGCCTTCGGCGATGTCGATGTCTCGACGCTCACCGAGCTGCCCGCGGGCCGCGGAGACGTGTCGACCTTCGTGGTCGCGGCCCGCGACAACCCCCAGCACGCGACCCGCGTGTGGGGGCGGGTTCGCGAGGAGGTCGCCAAGGGCCACCGCGTCTTCGTCGTCTGTCCGCGCATCGGCGACGAGACATCGGGAGATGAGGTCGTGCGCGGCGAGGACGAGGGGGACATCGCATCCATGACGGGCGTCGTGCCGCTGGCGGCCAGCCTGAGCGAGAACGAGCTTGCTGACCTGCGCGTGGGGATCATGCACGGGCGCCTGTCCGCCGAGGAGAAGGAGGACGCGATGACCCGCTTCTCTGGGCCCGAGTCGTCGAACACGATCGACGTGCTGGTCGCAACGACGGTCATCGAGGTCGGGGTAGACGTGCCTAGGGCCACGACAATGGTCGTGGCTGATGCGGACCGCTTCGGCATCTCGCAACTGCACCAGCTGCGCGGTCGAATCGGTCGTGGCGACCTGCCGGGACTGTGCCTGCTGCTGACCGAATCCGAGGTCGGATCGCCCGCCCGACGCCGACTCGATGCGGTCGCGTCGACTACCGACGGATTCGCGCTCTCGGCCGAGGACCTCAGGCTGCGTCGGGAGGGCAATGTCCTCGGGAGCGCGCAGTCGGGCCGCGACAGTTCGTTGCGGCTGCTCCAGGTCACCAACCCCGAGCACGCCGGGATCATTGCCGAGGCGCGCGGGCTTGCGTCCGCCGTCGTCGAGGCTGACCCCGCGCTGGTGGGCTATCCGGCCCTCGCGGACGCCGTCGCCGTCCTGCGAGAGCACGAGCAGGCGCAGTTCTTGGAGAAGGCGTGACGCGCATCATCGCCGGGACCGCCCGTGGACGGCGACTTGCCGTGCCAGCGAAGGGGACCAGGCCGACGACCGACCGAGTTCGCGAGGCGCTGTTCTCCACGATCGAAAGCGAGCTTGCCTCGACCGGTCGTACGTGGTCCCAGTTGCGCGTGCTTGACCTGTTTGCCGGGACCGGGGCGCTTGGCCTGGAGTCGCTGAGCCGCGGAGCGCACAGCGCGATCCTCGTCGAGAAGACCAGGGCGAGCGCGACGGTGCTGGCGGCCAACGTCGCGGCCGTCGGGCACGACGGCGCGCAGGTGCTCATCAAGGACGCGCGGCAGATCGCCACCTCGTCGGTGCCCGACGGCAAGGTGGACGTGTGCTTCGTCGATCCGCCCTACGACTGGCCGGCCGAAGACGTGCGCGACCTGCTTGCCGGCCTGGCGGATGCCGGATGGCTCGCGGACGACGCGATCGTCGTCGTCGAACGAGACGCCAAGGACCACAAGAACCCGATGCCGCCGTCGTGGGCTGAGCCACGGCGCCGCCCCTACGGGGATACCGTCCTTTGGTACGGTCAGGCGTCGGTGGCAGCCCACAGCACGGAGGACGTCCAATGAGGACCGCGGTCTGTCCTGGATCCTTCGATCCCTGCACCAATGGCCACGTAGACGTGTTCGCGCGCGCCGCTGAACTTGCGGACGAGGTGGTCGTCGCCGTCCTCATCAATCAGACGAAATCGAGCCTGTTCTCCGTTGACGAGCGGATTGACCTGCTTCGCGAGGTCGTCGCGCCGTTCCCGAACGTGCGGGTCGATTCCTTCCACGGACTGCTCGTCGACTACTGCCGGGAGCATTCCATCAAGGCGATCGTCAAGGGACTGCGAGCGGTCAGCGACTTCGACTACGAGCTGCAGATGGCCCAGATGAACTACCGCCTCGCGAACGTCGAGACGCTGTTCATCTCGACCAACCCGCTCTACAGTTTCCTGTCCTCCAGCCTGGTCAAGGAGATCGCGAAGTACGGGGGAGATGTGACAGGACTGGTTCCTGAGGCCGTGTTGGTCCGGCTGCATGAGAAACTCTCCGACACAATGGGAGCGCAGAAGTAGCCGCCCCTTCGGCTATCGCGGACCTAGGAGCATCTCGTGGACGTTCAGGAACGACTCGACGAACTAGCCGTCCTCGTCGAGGACGCCAAGTCCATGCCGCTGTCGGCATCGTGCCTGGTCAACCGTTCGCAGGTGCTCGACCTGATCGACGAGATCCGGCAGTTGCTCCCCGAGTCGGTGCACCGCGCCGATGAGCTGCTCGCCGACCGCGAGGCAGTGGTCCAGGACGGGCGTCGTGAGGCCGATCGCATTCTCGAGCGGGCCCGCGCCGAGGCCGACCGCCTGGTGTCCGAGCACGAGGTCTACCTCGCTGCCGTGGACGAGGCGAACGCCGTGACGAACCACGCCGCGCAGGAGACCGCCCACATGCGCAAGGAGACCGACGACTACATCGATGCCAAGCTGGCGACCTTCGAGATCACCTTGCAAAAGACCCTGCAGACTGTCGATCGCGGCCGTGAGCGCCTGCGGAGCCAGATGTACCAGGAACTGGCCCCGATCCAGGACCAGCCTTACGACGATGCCGATACCGGCTTCATCGACATGAATCGGCCAGACGACCGCCGCTAGCGCCGTCACGAACGTGGGCACCGCTTAGAGCCGCCTTCGCCGGGGTACTCACCATCAACCCCAACGAAGGAGCGGCCATGAGCGACACCAGCCCAGCAGGCAGCGAAGGCGCAGATTCGACCGCCGACGACGCGAAGTTCGCTCGTACCCGCATCGAGGAGATCGAGAACGAGGCTGCGGAAGACGTGGCCGCTATGGAGGACGCCGACACCGGACTCAGCCTCGAGGAGGCGGTCGGACAGGCACGACCGGATGTTGAGGGAACCCCGGGGGATCAGGCTCCGACGAAGTAGCGCCTCGAACAGGGCATTTTCCGCTTTCGCGGACCCTCCGGTAACCTTTCGGCGAGGCCTCTAGCGAGGCCACGGTTAGCCGTGCCGAAAGTGGAGGGTCCCAGTGACCGGCCTCGACCCGCAACATCCTCTCGTCCTCGACGTGCGGAGCCTGCAACGCACCCCTGGGTCGATGGTCACCGTGACCCGAGACGTTCCGGCCCCGGCTGGCCTTGGCGTCGCGATGGCTCGGGTGCCCGAGGGTTCGCCAATCGATCTGGATCTGCGATTGGAGTCCGTTCTCGAGGGTGTCCTGGTGTCCGGATCGGCGGACCTCGAGGTAACCGCGGAATGCTCGCGATGCCTCGACCCGTTCGGCTGGCAGCAGGAGATCGACCTCACCGAGCTGTTCCGCTATCCCTCGACTAACGCCCGTGGCGTGGTCGTGGAGGACGAGGATGAGTTCTTCGATCCGCTTCCGGTACTCAAGGACGACACCCTCGACCTTGAGCCGGTGCTGCGGGACGCGGTGGTGCTGGACCTGCCACTCGCCCCGCTGTGCCGCGAGGACTGCCCCGGGCTGTGCGCCGAATGCGGCACGCGCCTGGAGGACGATCCGCAGCACGCGCACGAACAGACCGACCCTCGGTGGGCGGCCCTCGCGGCCCTCACCGAGCCAGACGTCCGCTAGGCACCACCGCACCACCGCACGACCGCAGTAACCGAGAGCTAGAAACCGACCAAAGGAAGCACCGTGCCAGTTCCCAAGCGGAAGATGTCCCGCTCCAACACCCGTCATCGCCGCGCGCAGTGGAAGACCACGTTGCCGAACCTCGTCACCTGCGTGCGGTGCAAGGAGAAGCGCCTGGCGCACACCGCGTGCCCCACGTGCGGCACCTACGCCAAGCGTCGCGTACTGGACGTCTAGGAATTGGCGACCGTCGCCCTTGATCTCCTTGGCGGCGATGGTGCGCCGGGTGTCGTTGCCGACGCCATCGCCACGCTCTGTGGTCCCTCGTCTTCGCCATCGGTCGATCTGATCGTCGTCGGGCCAGCCCAGACCGCGCGCGACCTGCTGGGCGACCGCGGCGTCGACCTGACCTCGGTCCGCATTGTCGACGCCGGTCGCGGCGCGTCGATGGCTGGCAACCCGCTGTCACTGCTTCGTACCCACGATGACGTCACCGTGACGGTGGCCGTCGGGCTGGTCAACGCGGGTATTGCCGACGCCTGGGTCTCCGTCGGCCACACCGGTGCGGCCGTCGCCGCTTCCGTGCTCGGTCTTGGCCGGCTGCGTGGGATGTCGCGTCCGGCGCTCGCCGTGGTGCTGCCCTCACTGACGGGACCGGTCGTGCTCGTCGATGCCGGAGCGGCCCCTGACGCCACCCCGGACGTCCTTCGACAGTTCGCCCTCGCCGGCTGGGCCTACGCGAAGTCACTCGGCGTGGAGGATCCAGCCATCGGTCTCATCAGCATCGGCAGCGAGGACGGCAAGGGCGACCGCATGCGCAAGTCCACCCACGACCTGCTGTCGGAGTCGCTGCCCGCGCTCGGACTGCGGTACGTCGGCGCGGTCGAGGGGCATGACGTCGCTCTCGGCACGACGGCTCAGGTCTTCGTCACCGACGGATTTACCGGCAACGTCCTGCTCAAGGGAATCGAGGGAGCGGTGCTGTGGTCGGCGCACCGCATGGGGGAGGCGTACGGCGACCCAGAGCCGGCCCGGCGCGTCATTCGCGACACCGTCACCGGTGACTTTGCGGGCGGCATGCTGCTGGGAGTCAATGGCGTGACGGTCATCGGGCATGGCGCCGGGACCGCGGACGAGGTCTGCGCCTGCGTCCGGCTCGCGGATCGCGCGGTCCGGACTGGTCTCGTTGATGCAACGCAGCACGCGCTGTCGTCCCTGACGGCCCGATGAGCATCGACCGGGCGGTCGCCGCCAGCCTTGCCGAGCGTGGCCTGGCCGCGGTCGTGGGCGATGACATCGTCGCGACCGTGCGTGAGGACTCCCCACTTGACGGCATCGGTCTCACCGCAGCCGACCTCGTCTGCGTCAGCGATGCGGTCGCATCGGCCGCTGTCGAGGGCGGAACCGAGTGCGTGCTCACCGACTCCGATGTCGACGGACTGGTCACGGTCGCCGACCTCGTCACCGCGATCGCGGCCCGCGGACAGGGGCAGGCATGAGCGTGGACCGATCCGACCTGCTGGCCAGCCTCGGCGTGGAGATCGACCCCGAACTGCTCGAGCTCGCCCTCATGCACCGGTCTTATGCGTACGAGAACGGCGGCTTGCCCACGAACGAGCGCCTGGAGTTCCTCGGCGATGCGGTGCTCGGCATCGTCGTCACCGAGACCTTGTACCGCCGCTATCCGGACTGGAGCGAGGGCCAGCTGGCCAAGCTGCGCGCTGCCGTGGTGAATGCGAGCGCGCTCGCCGAGGTCGCTCGCACGCTTGGCCTCGGCGATTACGTGTACCTGGGACGTGGGGAGGAGACGACGGGCGGACGGGACAAGTCGTCGATCCTCGCCGACACGACCGAGGCGTTGTTCGGGGCCGTGTTCTTGACCTCGGGCATCGACGCCGCCGCGACAGTGATCCACCTGCTCTTCGATCCCATGATCGACAGCGCCGCGGAGCTTGGCGCGGGGCTGGACTGGAAGACCTCGCTGCAGGAGATCGCCGCATCGGCCGGACTCGGTCTGCCCGAGTACCGCGTATCCGATGTCGGTCCCGACCATGCCAAGGAGTTCTTCGCCGAGGCATTCGTCGGCGGGAGCGTGCTCGGCACCGGGACCGGGCGGTCGAAGAAGGTCGCCGAGCAGGAGGCGGCCGCCGCTGCGTACGGACGCATTCGCACCGATCACCCTGACGCCGGCTGAGAACTGGTGCCGGAGCTTCCCGAGGTAGAGGTGGTCCGACGGGGCCTCGACGATCACGTCACAGGCCGGACCATTGCTGTCGTCGAGGTCCTGCACGATCGGGCGGTGCGCCGGCACGACGCGGGAGCAGCCGACTTCTCCCGACGGCTCGTCGGTCGGACCATCGCGGCGGCCAGCCGCCGCGGCAAGTACCTGTGGCTGCCCCTTCGCGAGGACGGCGCGCCTGCGGACCTGGCCGTCGTTGGCCACCTGGGCATGAGCGGACAGCTCCTCGTCGAGGATTCCGACGCGCCCGACGAGGCCCATCTGCGGGTGCGTGTGGTGTTCGAGGACGGCGGTCCGCAGCTGCGATTCGTCGACCAGCGCACGTTCGGCGGGCTCGCGATCGCGGACCTGGTCGACGACGGCGGCGGCGGACAGGTCCCCAGCCCGGTGGCGCACATCGCCCGCGACCCGCTCGACCCGCTGTTCGACCAGCACGCGGTCATTCGCCGCATGCGCTCGCGGACGTCGGAGATCAAGAGGGTGCTGCTCGACCAGACCGTGATCTCGGGAGTGGGCAATATCTACGCGGATGAGTCGCTATGGCGAACCTCGATCAACGGCTTTCGACCCGCGAACCGCCTCACCGCGGCACAGACGGGGGCCCTGATCGATGCCGCGAGGACCGTCATGGCCGAGGCCCTGGATCAGGGCGGAACCAGTTTTGACGCCCTGTACGTCAATGTGAACGGACAAAGCGGGTACTTCGACCGCAGCCTGGCCGCCTACGGGCAGGAGGGCCTGCCCTGTCCCAGATGCGGGACCGCCATCCGCAGGACCGCGTTCATGAACCGGAGCTCGTACTTCTGTCCCCAGTGCCAGCGCGCCCCTCGTCCCAGCCCGACCGGTGAAAGGTAGAGTCCGGGCGTGCATTTGAAGAGCTTGACGCTGAAGGGATTCAAGTCCTTCGCGTCGACAACCACGCTGCACTTCGAGCCCGGAGTGACGTGCGTGGTGGGCCCCAACGGCTCGGGCAAGTCCAATGTCGTCGACGCCCTCGCATGGGTCATGGGCGAGCAGGGGGCCAAGTCGCTGCGCGGCGGCAAGATGGAAGACGTCATCTTCTCCGGCACCGCAGGCCGCGCTCCGCTGGGCCGCGCCGAGGTCTCGCTGACCATCGACAACTCCGACGGTGCGCTGCCCATCGAATACACCGAGGTCACCGTCTCCCGGACCCTGTTCCGCAACGGCGGCTCGGAGTACGCGATCAACGGCCAGCCCTGCCGGCTGCTCGACGTGCAGGAGCTGCTCAGCGACTCCGGCATCGGGCGCGAGATGCATGTCATCGTCGGACAGGGCCAGCTCGACACGATCTTGCAGGCGACCCCCGAAGACCGCCGCGGATTCATCGAGGAGGCGGCCGGCGTCCTGAAGCATCGCAAGCGCAAGGAGAAGGCGCTTCGCAAGCTCGACTCGATGCAGGCCAATCTCACCCGCCTGCAGGACCTCACCGGCGAGTTGCGTCGCCAGCTCAAGCCGCTGGGCCGACAGGCCGAAGTGGCCCGACGCGCGGTCGTCATCCAGTCCGAGGTGCGCGATGCCCGCCTGCGACTGATGGCCGACGACCTGCTCGCTCTGCGTGCCGCGTTCGCTGCCGAGGTGGCCGACGAGACGGCGCTGCGCGATCGTCAGGCCAAGGTCGACGCCGACCTCGCGATCCTCCTGGAGCAGGAGACACAGGCCGAGGAGCAGGCCGCGCTCGACGCCCCGCGGCTGGCCGCGGCGCAGGAGACCTGGTTCTCCCTGAGTGGCCTGCGAGAGCGATTCCACGGACTTGTCCAGTTGTCCGCCGAGCGCGTGCGTCACCTGCAGCCCGAGCCCGAGGCCGAGGGATCCGGGCGCGACCCAGAGCAGATCGAGACCGAGGCGAGAGCGCTGCGGACCGAGGAGTTCGAGCTCGGCCGCGAGGTGGAGCAGCGCCGCGACGCGCAGTCCCAGACCGAGGCACTGCGCATTGCCGCGGAGCAGGCATCCGTCGCGGAGGAGCGTCGAATTGCCGACGTCGAGCGCGCTGCTGCTGACCGGCGCGAGGGACTGGCCCGGTTGTCCGGCCAGGTGAATGCGGCGCGGTCGCGGATGGAGACCCGCGGCAACGAGATCGAGCGACTCACGGCGCAGATCGTCGAGGCGAGGCAGCGCGGGGAGACCGCTCAGCGCGAGTTCCAGCGGATCGAGGTCGACGTCGCCGGCCTCGATGCCGGGGAGCACAGTCTCGACGCCGACCACGAGACCGCCGAAGCCGAGATGATCGCCGCGGACGGAGCCGTCGAGGCGCTGCGTGCGCGCGAAGCGGCGGCCGAACGCGAACGTGCTGCGCTGAGTGCCAGGGCCGAGGCGCTGTCCATTGGCTTGCGGCGCAAGGACGCCGGCGCTCGACTTCTTGATCCGCTCGTGCCCGGCGTGCTGGGAACGCTCGCGAGCCTGCTGCATGTCGAGCCCGGGGCGCAGACCGCTGTCGCTGCAGCGTTCGGCGACGTCGCCGATGCGGTTGTTGTCACCGGCATGGATGCGGCGATGCGCGCGATCGTGCTCCTGAAGGACGAGGACGCCGGTCGAGCGGCCATCGTCATCGCCGACGCCGAGCGACCGCGTGCCGATCGCCCCCACGTGCGCGAGGCCGGTCGTCCGCTCGTGGAGTTCGTCACGTGCGATGAGTCCTTGCAGCCCGTGGTCGATCACCTGCTCGAGCGCTGGGCGATGGCCGATGACCTCGACGCTGCGCGCGCCATGCAGACACTCCACCCGAGCCTGGCCTTCGTCACGCCGGCCGGCGACGTGCTCGCGAGCGGAGTAGTGCACGGTGGCTCGGCCAGCGCGCCCAGCCTCCTTGAGGTGCAGGCCGCCTACGACGAGGCCACGTCGCAACTGGACCTGCTTGTCCATGAGCTCGACCGGCTTCGCTTCGACATGGCGGCCGCACGCAGCCGTCAGCAGGAGGCGGCCGCGCGGGTGGAGTCGTCGCTCGCCCGGCTGCACGAGTCCGATGCCCGTCTCGCCGCGGTGGCCGAGCAGCTTGGCCAACTGGGCCAGGTCGCACGCGCCGCTGGCGCTGAGGCGGATCGGCTGACCGCCGCACGCGCTGCAGCCCAGACCGCACTCGCGGCCGACGAGGAGAGCCTTCACCAACTGCAGTCCCGTCTCGACGCTGCCCAGGTCGAACCCGACGTCCAGCCCGACAGTGACGCACGAGTCGCGCTGGCCGAGGCCGCCGACGCAGCCCGACGCAACGAGGTTGATGCCCGTCTTGCGCTGCGAACCGCGGAGGAGCGCGTCAGCGCTGTCGCCGAGCGTGCACAGCAGCTCGAGCGCAGCGCGGCCAGTGAGCGTCAGGCGAGGGTCGCCGCGCGAGAGCGACGCGAGCAGCGCGCTCGCGAACTGATCGTGGCGCAGGCGGTTCATGCCGGTGCCCGCGTCGCGCTCAGCCGGATCGAGATCTCGGTCGCGGCGGCGGGACGCGCTCGCACGGCAGTCGAGCGCACGACGCGCGACCGCGATATCCACCTGCAGCGTGTTCGAGTCGCCCGCCGCGAACTCGGTGCGGAGTCCGATCTGCTCAAGGACTCCGTCCACCGTGACGAGGTGGCCCGGGCCGAGCAGCGCATGCGCATCGAGCAGGTCGAGGACAAGGTGCTCGAGGACTTCGGCGTCGAGTCGGACGTCCTGCTCGCCGAGTACGGTCCCGATCAGCTCGTGCCGCCGACCCCACCGTCACCCGGCGATGAGCTGCCGACGGAGGAGCCTGTCGCGTACCCATTCGTGCGCACGGAACAGGAGAAGCGGCTCAAGGCGGCCGAACGAGATCTGGCACTCCTGGGCCGGGTGAACCCGCTCGCGCTCGAGGAGTACACGGCGATGGAGGAGCGGCATAACTTCCTCACCGAGCAGCTCGATGACCTCAAGCGAACGAGGGAGGACCTCCTGGACATCATCAAGGAGGTCGACGCCCGAGTCGTGCAGGTGTTCACGGAGGCGTACGAGGCAGTCGAGCGAGAGTTCGAGGGCGTTTTCTCCCGCCTGTTCCCCGGGGGCGAGGGCCGCCTGATCCTCACCGACCCGAATGACATGCTGACCACGGGAGTCGACGTCGAGGCGCGGCCGCCCGGAAAAAAGGTCAAGCGACTGTCGTTGCTGTCCGGCGGCGAGCGGTCGCTCATCGCAGTCGCGTTCCTGGTCGCCTTGTTCAAGGCTCGCCCGAGTCCGTTCTACGTCCTCGACGAGGTCGAAGCCGCACTCGACGAGGTAAACCTCGGCCGACTCATCGACATCATCGAGGAGCTGCGCAGTTCGTCCCAGCTCATCGTCATCACGCACCAGAAGCGCACGATGGAGATCGCCGACGCGTTGTATGGCGTCTCGATGCGCGGCGACGGCGTGACGCAGGTGATCGGTCAGCGACTGCGCGAGAGCGACCAGGTCAGCGCGTAGCTCTCGAGTCCTCGCACTCGGCCAGACCGGTGACGATCATCAGCTGCGCGGCAATGTACGTGGCCATGATCAAGGCGGACAGCGTCGGTGTCTCGCTCAGCGGTCCGAACTCGGTCAGCGCGATAAGGCCGTCGGAGACCAGGAAGAACAACGCACCCCAGGCCACCCGCCATCCAGGTGAGCGCGGGACGCGCAGCACCAGGTCAAGTGCGGTGACGGCCATGGCGACGAGGACCGCGCTGTAGATCAGCACCGGAATGCGCAAGGAACCGACGCCCGCGCTGACGAGCACGTTGACGATGATCCAGATGGCCACGTAGGGGACGAGGGTGATCTTCCACGCGCGCACGAAGCCCGGGCCTGGAATCCGCGTGAATGCAACGATGTAGCAGGCCTGCATGACCAGGAAGGCGCCGATACCGGCCATGAACTCCAGATCGCCGTCGAACATCAGCAGCAGGTCGCCCAGCCACGCGAACACCAGTCCGGCCGCCAGCCAGCGCAGGGGAGTGGTCAGCCGTCCGCGACGGTTTAGCAGAAGCCATGCGAGAAGCAGGGGCACGAGCAGCGGCTTGGTGACGTTCATCAGCATCGGCAGGTCTGCCGCATTGCCGAGCACGTTGGCCGCACCGACGACCAGGTAGGCGATCAGGACGCGGCGGTCGCTCATGGCGGCATCCTGCCGCGATTGGCGCCTTCGTGGAGCGTGGAAGGATGACGAACATGGAACCAGTTGTGCTCTACGTCGCCATCGCCTTGGCCATCCTCATCGTCGGCGTGACCTTGTTCGTCACGCTCCGACGCGGGGGCAGCACTATCGCTCCTCCGCCCGAGAAGACGGCGCTGGTCTCCGAGACAGCGCTGCCGACAGTCGCGGACGACGTGGTGGCCGAGCGTCCTACCGCCGACGAGCTCGAAGGGCTGCTCGTTGTCGAGGTTCCCGAGCCTGCGGCGGGCCGGCTCCACCGCCTGCGATCGCGCCTGGCTCGGTCGCAGGGAACGTTCGGGCGCGGCCTGCTGGCTCTGCTGAGCCGCGAGAGCGTCGACGAGGACACGTGGGACCAGGTCGAGGAGACCCTGCTCGGTGCCGATCTCGGGGTCGGACCCACGTCCGACCTCCTGCAGCGGCTGCGCACTCGAGTTCGCGTCGAGGGCTCATCCGACCCGGCCCTCGTACGGCAGATGCTGCGAGAGGAATTGCTGACGCTCGTCGATCCGACAATGGACCGCCACGTGCGCGCCGAACGAGTGGGCTCACGTCCGGGCGTCGTCCTCGTCGTCGGAGTCAACGGCACGGGAAAGACCACGACGACCGGCAAGCTCGCCCGGCTCGCCGTGGCGCAGGACCAGTCCGTCATCCTCGCCGCCGCCGACACCTTCAGGGCGGCCGCAGCCGATCAGCTGCAGACCTGGGGCGACCGGGTCGGAGCGGTCGTCGTGCGTGGACCAGAGGGCGGGGATCCGGCCGCCGTGGCCTTCGACGCGGTCGAGACCGGGATTGCCGCGGGAGTCGACACCGTGATCATCGACACGGCCGGTCGGCTGCACACCAAGACCGGGCTCATGGACGAGCTCGGCAAGGTCAAGCGAGTCGTGGAGAAGAAGTCCCCGATCGACGAGGTGCTGCTCGTCCTCGATGCGACCACGGGCCAGAACGGGCTCGTGCAGGCTCGCGTGTTCGCCGAGGTCGTCGACGTGACCGGGATCGTGCTCACCAAGCTGGATGGCACAGCACGCGGCGGCATCGTCGTTGCGGTCCAGCGGGAACTGGGCGTTCCGGTCAAGCTCGTGGGGCTTGGCGAGGGACCAGACGACCTCGCGCCATTCGACGCGGAGGCCTTCGTCGACGCGATCCTCGGCGACTGAACCTCTGCTCACGACTGCCGGCGGCGTAACCCGCCGTTAACTTGCACGGCCCCTACGTGACGCACTGTTAACGCGGGCGCCATCTGCGACATACCCCGGAAACCGGGATTGGCCTGCGGCGAAACCTCCAAACGCGAGTGTTCGGCTCGCGAGGTGAATGTCACCACTCGGAGGGAGTACTCGCATGGATGTAGAACTCAATACAGGAGACACGGCCTGGATCTTGGCAGCGGCTGCATTGGTGCTGCTCATGACTCCTGGAGTCGCGTTCTTCTACGGCGGTATGGTCCGCGTCAAGAGCGTTCTGAACATGATGATGATGTCCGTCATCGCAATCGGCGCGGTCTCCGTGCTGTGGGTGGCGTTCGGCTACTCGATGGCGTTCGGAGACGGCGGCAACGGCTTCATCGGCGACTTCTCGTCGGCAGGCCTCGGCGATCTCGTTGGGAAGCTGACCGAGAACGGCGGCGTCTACCCGATCCCGGCTCTGCTCTTCGCGATGTTCCAGCTGATGTTCGCGATCATCACGGTCGCGCTGATCTCGGGCGCAGTGGCCGACCGCATGAAGTTCATGACCTGGATGGTCTTCGCCATCGTGTGGGCGACAGTGGTCTACTTCCCGGTTGCTCACTGGGTATTCGACTTCGGCAGCGACTCGGTCGATGACGGCGCTGGCTGGCTCGCAGCTCGTGGTGTTCTCGACTTCGCCGGTGGTACGGCAGTCCACATCAACGCGGGTGCTGCGGCTCTCGCCCTGGTGCTCGTGCTCGGCAAGCGGATCGGCTTCGGCAAGACGCCGATGCGGCCGCACAACCTGCCGTTCGTGCTCCTCGGCGCATCGCTGCTGTACTTCGGCTGGTTCGGCTTCAACGCCGGCTCGGCGCTCGGCGCAAACCAGCTTGCAGCCGTGGCGTTCACGAACACCATGGTGGCAACGGCGGCCGGCATCATCGGCTGGCTCATCGTGGAGAAGATCCGCGACGGTCGACCGACCACCCTTGGCGCGGCTTCCGGTGCGATCGCTGGCCTCGTGGCGATCACGCCCGCGTGTGCCTTCGTCGAGCCGTGGGGCGCAATCGCCATCGGTGCCATCGCTGGCATCGTGTGCGCGTTCGCCGTCACGTTGAAGTACAAGCTCGGCTATGACGATTCACTGGACGTCGTCGGCGTTCACATGGTCGGCGGCATCATCGGCTGCCTTCTCATCGGATTCTTCGCAACGACGAAGGTCAACGAGTTCGGCAAGGATGGTCTCTTCTACGGCGGCGAGATCAGCGTCTTGGGCAACCAGGCGCTTGGTGCCGGTGCCGTGCTGGCGTACTCGTTCATCGTTACGCTTATCTTGGCGTTCATCCTCAAGTTCACCATTGGTCTTCGGGTGAAGCCGGATGCCGAGGTGGAGGGCATCGATCTGGATCAGCATTCGGAGGGTGCCTACGAGCTCGGTGACACGGGCGGCGGCGGAGTGTTCGCCGGCATGGGCCATGGTTCGCACAACGACTCGGAGGTGAAGTGATGAAGCTGGTCACCGCAATCATCAAGCCGTTCAAGCTCGAGGACGTCAAGAGCGCCCTCGAGGGGCATGGGGTGCACGGTCTGACCGTCTCCGAGGCATCAGGCTTCGGACGGCAGAAGGGTCACACGGAGGTGTACCGCGGCGCGGAATACACCGTTGACCTGGTGCCGAAGGTGAAGGTCGAGATCGTCGTGGAAGACGATGGTGCCGACGCAGTCGTCGACGCCATCGTTGCAGCGGCGCAGACGGGCAAGATCGGCGACGGCAAGGTGTGGGTCACCGCTGTCGAGTCGATCGTCCGCGTGCGCACCGGCGAGCGCGGATCCGAAGCGCTCTAGGGGTTCGTATCCACGTGGATCAGAGCCTCGCCGGAGCGGACTTTCCGTCCGCACGGAACGAAGTGGCACGTCGCCCCGGGCTTTCGGGCCCGGGGCGACGCGCTGCTCTGACCGAGTTGACCGACCGTTGGCTGCTTGGCCTGTTCGCCTCGGCCACGGCAACGGTGAAGGACCCCTTCTGCCTGGTTGCCGTCGGTGGCTATGGCCGAGGCGAGCTCACCGCGGGCAGTGACCTAGACCTGCTCCTGCTCCACAAGTCCGGAACCGCAGAGGCGTCACGGGTCGCTGAAGCCCTGTGGTACCCGATCTGGGATTCCGGCCAGCGACTTGACCACAGCGTGCGCACGGTCAGCGAGGCCAGGCGTCTGGCCAGCGACGACCTCAAGGTGGTCCTCGGCGTACTCGACGCCCGCGTCATCGCTGGAGACCCGTCGATGGCCGAACAACTTCAAGGCGCCGTCCTGTCCGACTGGCGGGCGATGGCCGATCGACGCCTTCCCGCACTTCGCGAGATGGTGCTCGACCGCAAGCATCGTTTCGGCGAGGCTGCGCAATTGCTCGAACCGGACCTCAAGGAGTCCTACGGAGGACTGCGCGACGCGACGATCCTCAAGGGCGTCGCAGCCTCGTGGGTGACCGACGTGCCCCACAACGGCTACGAGGATGCCGTGGGATTCCTGCTCGACGTGCGTGATTCTCTTCAGCGGATCACTGGCTCGAGCAGCGACCGGCTGATGATGCAGGAACAGGATGCCGTCGCCGAGGACCTGGTCGGCGTAGCCGACGCGGATGCGCTCCTGCGTGCCGTGTACGACAGCGCGCGGACCATTGCCTACGCGAGCGATGTGACGTGGCACCGCGTCGACCGACTCACCCGCAATCGTCATCGCGTCGCCCTGCGACCGATCAGGCGTCGGCCCGCGGCGCGGCTGCCCCTCGCCGACGGAGTCGTCATGCAGGACGGCGAGGTCGTGCTCGCCCTCGAGGCCAAGCCCGCCCGCGACGACGGACTGCTGCTTCGGGCCGCCGCGGCCGCCGCACAGGCCGGGCTGCGCATGTCCCCGCACACGGTCGACCGCCTGGCGGCCGAGACCCTGGACCCGCCGACCCCGTGGACGCGCGAGGTCCGCGAGTCGTTCGTGTCGCTGCTGGGCTCGGGCCCGGCGATGATCGGCGTGTGGGAGGCGCTCGACCAGAACGGCGTCATCGGCCGCCTCATCCCCGGGTGGGACATCATCCGCTCGGCTCCGCAGCGCAACGCCATGCACAAGTACACGGTCGATCGGCACCTGGTCGAGACGGCGGTGCAGGCCAGCGCGCTCACCCGCAACGTCACCAGGCCAGACCTGCTGCTCGTCGGTGCGCTCCTCCACGACATCGGCAAGGCGCGTGGCGGTGATCACAGTGTCATCGGCGCGACCATTGCCGCGGACCTGTCCGCACGAATGGGCTTCGACGCGGACGATTGCGCGGTCATCGTGAAGCTGGTCAGGCACCACCTGCTCCTGGCGGACACCGCGACCCGTCGCGACCTGGAGGATCCCGCCGTAATCCACGAGGTCGCGGGCATCCTCGGCGACGTGTCGACCCTCGAACTGCTCCACGAGATGACCATCGCCGACTCGCTGGCCACCGGTCCTTCGGTGAGCACCGACTGGCGCTTTGGACTCATCGGCGATCTCGTCGAGCGAGTGCGCACGATCATGGCCGGACGTCCCCTGCCCGAGCCGCCCGAGCTGACCGACCAGCAGGCGGTCGCGCTCGCCCAGTCCGGAGTGTGGGTGCTCATGGATGTCCTCGACTCGACTTGCGTGGTCACGGTCGCTGCCCCCGATCGCATCGGCCTGCTCGGGATCGTCGCCGGCGTCTTGTCGCTGAACCGGCTCCACGTCCTGGCGGCGCGCGTCACCACCGTCGGCGACCGAGCCGTCCAGCAGTGGACGGTCCGTCCCAACTTCGGCGAGCCGCCGTCTGTCGAGCAGCTCAGCGACGACATCCGGCGCGGAGTCGAGGGCACCTACGACGTTGCCGACCGGCTCAAGAAGCGTGACGCGGACTATCAGAGGACCCCCCGCGCCTCCTATCCGCAGCCGTTCGTCCTGATCACCAATGGATCGAGCAGCAGCACTGTCGTCGAGGTGCGCGCGCACGATGAGCCCGGCCTGCTGTACCGACTCGCGCGTGCGGTGGCCGCCGCTGACGCAACGATCATCGGCGCGAAGGTGTCGACCCTGGGCTCGGACGCGGTCGACGTCTTCTTCGTCACCGATGCGAACGGCCAGCGGCTGAGCGAGGAGCGGGCTTCCGCGCTGCGCGTAACGGTCATGGCGGCACTCGAGTGAGGTTCGTCGCGCGACAGATACGCTGAGCCTCGTGTTTGCCACCCTCTCTGACCGTCTCGCCGCAACCTTCAAGGGTCTGCGCGGCAAGGGTCGGCTGTCCGAGGCAGACGTCGATGAGACTGTCCGCGAAATTCGCACCGCGCTGCTCGATGCCGACGTCGCCCTTCCGGTCGTTCGCCAGTTTTGCGCCACGGTCAAGGAGCGCGCCCTCTCCTCGGAGGTGTCCGGAGCGCTCAATCCGGCGCAGCAGGTGGTCAAGATCGTCCACGAGGAACTGGTCGCGATCCTCGGCGGCGACACCACCCGACTGACCTTCGCCAAGGCGCCGCCCACGGTGATCCTGCTCGCGGGACTGCAGGGAGCGGGCAAGACCACGCTGGCCGGCAAGCTCGCGCTGTACCTGCGCAACGAGGGTCACGCCCCGATGCTCGTCGCCGCCGACCTCCAGCGCCCGAATGCGGTCGACCAGCTCAAGGTTGTCGGCGGGCAGGCCGGAGTTACGGTGTTCGCGCCGGAGCCGGGCAATGGCGTCGGCGACCCGGTTGCCGTCACGCGCGCGGCCCGCGAATACGCGATCGCCAAGCAGCACGATGTGGTCATCGTCGACACCGCCGGCCGCCTGGCCGTCGATACCGACCTGATGAAGCAGCTGCGCGATGTTCGCGACGCGGCGAAGCCGGACAACATCCTGCTGGTCGTCGACGCGATGATCGGCCAGGACGCCGTGCGCACGGCGGAGGAGTTCCGCGACGGCGTCGGCTTCGACGCGGTGGTGCTGACCAAGCTCGACGGCGATGCGCGCGGTGGCGCGGCGCTCTCGATCGTCACGGTCACGGGCCGTCCGATCATGTTCGCGTCCGTCGGCGAGAAGCTCACGGAGTTCGAGACCTTCCACCCCGATCGCATGGCCTCGCGCATCCTCGACATGGGCGACGTCATGACGCTCATCGAGCAGGCCGAGAAGGCCTTCGATGCCGAGCAGGCCGAGCGGATGTCGCGCAAGGTCGCCGCGGGCGAGGACTTCACCCTCGATGACTTCCTCGAGCAGATGCAGGCCGTCAAGAAGATGGGCTCGCTCGGCAAGATCCTGGGAATGCTGCCGGGCATGGGGGAGATGAAGGCCCAGCTCGACCAGGTCGACGACAAGGAACTCGATCGGGTCGCCGCGATCATCCAGTCGATGACCCCCGGCGAGCGCGCGGACCCGAAGATCCTCAATGGCTCGCGTCGTTCGCGCATCGCCAAGGGCTCGGGGTCGACCGTCAGCGACGTCAACAACCTGATCGAGAGGTTCGGCTCGGCCCAGAAGATGATGAAGCAGATGGGCAAAGGCGGCGGCATGCCCGGAATGCCGGGGATGCCCGGCTTCCCCGGGCAGGGCGGCAGCAAGAAGGCCAGGGGCCGCATGACCAAGACTGAGCGTCCGGCCAAGGGCAAGAGCCGAAGCGGCAACCCGGCCAAGCGCGCGGCGCTCCCGGTCGCGGACGACGTCGACGCTCCGGTGCCGGCGTTCGATGCCTCGCAATTGCCCCCGGAACTGAGGAATCTGCTCGGCTGAGCGACTCGTCCTGCCCGGTGGTGAAAGTCACCGCCCGGGTCTGGCAGAATACGGGGGCACTTGTCACCCCGGTTGGCCCTCTATCCCTCCGACGGTGGCAGTCCGCAAGGTTTTCGCCAGATCCTGTGTCCCCACGCAGGCGACGGCGCGCACCGCCTCACCTAACAGGAGAAAAGCCACCCGTGGCCGTCAAGATCAAGCTGAAGCGTCTGGGCAAGATCCATGCCCCGCAGTACCGCATCGTCGTTGCCGACTCACGCACCGCCCGCAACGGGCGCGCGATCGAGGAGATCGGCATCTACCAGCCCATGCAGGACCCGAGCATCATCCAGGTCGACTCCGAGCGCGTGCAGTACTGGCTGGGTGTCGGCGCACTGCCGACCGAGGCCGTCGCCGCGATCCTCAAGGTCACTGGTGACTGGCAGAAGTTCAAGGGCCTGCCCGGCCAGGAGGGCACCCTTCGGGTTGCCGAGCCCAAGCCGAGCAAGGTCCTCGCGTTCGAGGCCGCCGTCAAGGCTGCCGGCGCGGAGCCGAAGGCGACCCCGAAGCCCAAGCTCGAGAAGGCCGTCGAGGCCGTCGTCGTTGCTGAGGTGGCCGAGGCCGTGGCCGAGGAAGCAATCGTCGAGGCGATCGTTGCCGAGGCCATTGCCGAAGAGGTCATCGCCGACCCCGCCGCCAGTGACGAAGCCGTCGAGGAGGCCGTGATCGAGGCCGTCGTCGCCGAGGCCATCGCTGAGGAGGCGGTCATCGAGGCCGTCATCGCCGAAGAGGTCGCAGTCGAGGCCATCGAGGATGCAGCCGACGAGGAAGCCAAAGCCTGATGCTCGAAGAGGCCCTGGGGCATCTGGTCCGTGGGATCGTCGACCATCCTGAGGATGTCGACGTGCGGATGCGCACGAACCGCCGCGGACGCTCCCTTGACGTTCGGGTGCATCCCGACGACATGGGCCGCGTCATCGGTCGGGCCGGACGCACCGCCACGGCCCTTCGCACCGTGGTCACCGCGCTCAATGACGATCGCGGCGTGCGGATCGACTTCCTCGACGTCGTCGAGCGCTAGCGAGCAGTGCTTCTTGAGATCGAGCGCTAGCAGGCAATGCGCGTCGTAGTCGGGCGCATCGGCCGACCCCACGGGATCCGCGGGGAAGTCACGGTCGAGACGCGTACCGACGAGCCAGACGAGAGATTCGCCCCGGGCGCCGTGCTCCAGGTCGACGGCAAGGTTCATGAACTTGTTGTCGAGCGGACGCATTGGCACTCGGGGCGTCTTCTTGTTGTCTTCGCCGGCGTGGCTGACCGCACCGAGGCCGAAGCCCTTCGCGGCCTGCTGCTGCACGTCGAGCGCGATGAGGACGAGACTCCCGATGACCCCGATGAGTTCTACGACAGCACGCTGACCGGCTGCCTCGTCGAGCTGACCGACGGCTCACCGGTGGGCGAGGTCATCGACGTGCTCCACCTGCCGTCGCAGGACATGCTGGTCGTGAAGACCCCCGACGAGCGTGAAGTCCTCGTGCCGTTCATCGGAGCGTTCGTGCCGACCGTCGACGTCGCCGCCCGGCGAATCGTCATCGAGCCACCGGACGGATTGCTCGACGCGGACGGGGTCTGATGCGCGTCGACATCGTCTCGATCTTCCCGGACTACCTCGAGCCGCTGCGGCTGTCGCTCGTGGGCAAGGCGATCGACGGTGGACTCCTGGATCTGCGGATTCACGATCTACGCGAGTTCACTCACGATCGTCACAACACCGTTGATGACACTCCGTACGGCGGTGGACCAGGAATGGTGATGAGTCCGCAGCCGTGGGGCGAGGCGCTCGACTGGGTGCGCGCGAGCGATCCAGGTCACCGTCCGTTGCTGGTGATCCCCACGCCGAGCGGAGTCCGCTTCAGCCAGCGTGAGGCGAGCGCGTGGGCGACCGACGAGTGGCTGGTCATCGCCTGCGGACGCTACGAGGGCATCGATAGTCGCGTCGCTCAGCACTATGCGACGAGCGAGGAATGGCAGGGCGTCCGCGAGGTCTCGATCGGTGACTACGTGCTCGCCGGCGGTGAGGCGGCCGCCCTCGTGATGGTGGAGGCCGTCGTTCGTCTGCTGCCCGGAGTGCTCGGCAACGCGAGCAGCATCGTCGACGACTCCTTCGCCGACGGCGCGATGTCGGACCTGCTGGAAGGCCCGGTGTACACGAAGCCGCCGTCCTGGCGGGACCTCGACGTGCCGGACGTGCTGGTCAGCGGGCACCACGGGCGGATCGCGCAGTGGCGACTGGAGCAGGCCCGCGCCCGCACCGAGGCGAACCGCCCCGACCTGGCCCTGTGACCCCTTCCGCCGAGGCGACCTGAAATGTCGCGAAACCGGCCTTCGGCCGGTGGTTTCGCGACATTTCAGGTCGCGTCAGCGGAGCGCGGCGGTGACGACCTCGCGGGCGTCGGACTGGATCTGCGCGAGGTGGTCGGCGCCGAGGAAGGACTCGGCATAGATCTTGTACACGTTCTCGGTGCCTGAAGGACGGGCGGCGAACCAGCCGTTCTGCGTGGTCACCTTGAGTCCGCCGATGGCCGCGCCGTTGCCCGGCGCGTGCGTCAGGCGCGCGGTGATCGGCTCGCCGGCCAGCTCGGTCGCGGTGACCTGCTCGGGTGATAGCGCCGCGAGCGCGGCCTTCTGCTCGCGCGTGGCGGCAGCATCGACACGGGCGTACGCCGGGTCGCCGAACCGATCGGTCAGGTCGCGGTAGTGGCGCGACGGGGACTCGCCAGTGACCGCCAGGATCTCCGAGGCCAGCAGCGCGGCGATCATGCCGTCCTTGTCCGTGGTCCACACCGAGCCGTCGCGACGCAGGAACGACGCGCCGGCGCTCTCCTCGCCGCCAAACCCCACCGAACCGTCGATGAGTCCGGGCACGAACCACTTGAACCCGACGGGGACCTCCCACAGCCGTTGCCCAAGGCCTGCGACCACCCGATCGATCATCGACGAACTCACGACCGTCTTGCCCACGGCCGCGTCGGCCCGCCACTGCAGACGATGCGCGAACAGGTACTCGATCGCCACCGCCAGGAAGTGATTGGGATTCATCAGCCCGTCAGGCGTGACGATGCCGTGCCGGTCAGCGTCGGCGTCGTTGCCCGTGGCAATGTCGAACTCGCTTCGGCGACCGATGAGCGAGGCCATCGCGTACGGGGACGAGCAGTCCATGCGGATCTTGCCGTCCCAGTCTAGGGTCATGAATCGCCAGGCCGGATCGACGAGCGGATTGACCACCGTGAGGTCGAGGGCGTGCCGTTCGGCGATCTCGCCCCAGTACGCGACGCTGGCCCCTCCCAGCGGGTCGGCCCCGATGCGGACGCCGGCTGCGCGGATCGCGTCGAGATCGATGACGTTCGGCAGGTCGTCGACATACGTGGACAGGAAGTCGTAGCGCCCCGTCGTCTCGGCGGACAAGGCCCGCGCGATGGTGGTGCGGTGAACCCCGTCGAGTTTCGCGGCCAGGTATGCGTTCGCGCGATCTTGAACGAGGGAGGTGATGTCACCCCCCGCGGGACCGCCGTTCGGCGGGTTGTACTTGAAGCCGCCGTCGCGCGGCGGGTTGTGCGAGGGCGTGATGACGATGCCGTCCGCGCGCCCGGGGTCATCTTCGGCGAGACCCCGGTTGTGGACGAGGACCGCGTGCGACAGCACCGGAGTCGGCGTGTACCCGTCGCGGGAGTCGACGAGCACGCGGATCTCGTTCGCCGCGAGGACCTCGAGGGCGGTCACCCACGCCGGCTCGCTGAGCGCGTGGGTGTCGCGGGCGAGGAAGAGGGGACCGACAATGCCGACCGAGCTCCGGTAGTCGCAGATGGCCTGCGTGGTCGCCGCGATGTGGTCGTCATTGAAGGCGGTGTCCAGGGCCGACCCGCGGTGCCCAGACGTGCCGAAGGCGACCCGCTGGGCGGGGTCGGTCAGGTCCGGATGCAGTGAGTAGTACGCGGTGACGAGGGCGGGGATGTCAACGAGATCGCCCGGCTCGGCGACGAGTCCGGCGCGAGGGTGGATCGTCATGAGGGCTGCCTGCCTACGGGTCGGCGGTGGATAGTCGGCACCGGGTTTGGGCCCGGGGTCCACATCGTGGCAGACTGTGGGGGCTTCAAGAAGGGTCTCCCCGTGGGATGACCTCGGACCGCCCCGCCACAGGGGACGCGGCCCGTGGAGCGAACGGCCTGCTTGACCATTAGACATCCCACAACCGTGGGCGACCCGTGGCGCCTGCAAGGAAGCGACACCCGATGAAGACCCTCGACCCAGTCGATGCGGCATCACTGAAGACCGACATCCCCGACTTCCGCGCCGGCGACACCCTCAAGGTGTTCGTCAGGGTCGTCGAAGGCAGCAAGTCCCGCGTGCAGTTGTTCCAGGGCGTTGTCATCGCTCGCGCGGGCGCCGGGGTCAGCGAGACCTTCACGGTCCGCAAGGTCTCGTACGGCGTCGGCGTGGAGCGCACCTTCCCGGTGCACACCCCGATCATCGAGAAGATCGAGGTCGTGACCCGCGGTGACGTGCGTCGCGCCAAGCTCTACTACCTGCGCGAGCTGCGCGGCAAGAAGGCCAAGATCCGCGAGCTTCGCGAGCCGTCGGTCAAGTCCGAGGGCTGAGCGGCTTGGCCGACTCGGATCGGCAGTCGTGGTGGGACATCCCGCTCACCATTGCGATCGCCCTCGGCGTCGTCCTGCTCATCACCACCTTCGTCGTCAAGCCGTTCTCCATCCCCTCGGGGTCGATGCAGGACACGCTTGCCATCGGCGATCGGGTGCTGGTCAATCGGGCGGTGTATCACTTTCGCCCCGTCGAGCGCGGCGACATCGTGGTGTTCGACGGATCCGACTCCTTCGTTCCGTCGAGCGAGGTCGTCTCCCGTAATCCCGTTGCCGGTGTGTTCGCGTGGATCGGTCAGTCCATTGGCGTCATGCCCCCGGACTCCACCGACTTCATCAAGCGCGTGATCGGGGTCGGGGGTGATCGCGTGACGTGCTGTGACGAGAACGGGCGCGTAACCGTCAACGGCACACCGCTGGACGAGGAGTCGTACATCTACCCGGGCGACGACCCGAGCACCCAAGACTTCGATGTCGTCGTGCCGCAGGGCATGCTGTGGGTCATGGGTGACCATCGCTCCAACTCCGCGGACTCGCGCGCGCACCTCGGCGACCCCGGCGGTGGCTTCGTGCCGGAGTCCAAGGTCGTCGGCCGCGCGATGGCTGTGGTCTGGCCGTTCACCAGCCTGGAGTTCCTGCCGATTCCCGAGACATTCGCCTCGGTCGCGCCTGCGGCTGCTCCGACGGGCTCGTAGTGGCCGTCTCCGCGCGCGATCCGCACGAGCAGCTGCCCGATGCCGAACCCGGCATGCGCCGCCGTCACGCGCGCGGCCAGGCGCCGCAATCCGACCGCAACTCGACCGGGCGGTGGCTTCGGGAGATGGGCATCATCGTCGTCTCCGCACTTGTCCTGTCCGCACTCGTGCGAGCATTCCTCGTCCAGGCGTTCTACGTCCCGAGTGCGTCGATGGAGGACACTCTCAAGGTCAGCGACCGGATCCTCGCCTCGAAGATCACGACAACTCTCGCGGGAGTCTCACGCGGTGAGATCGTGGTCTTCAAGGATCCAGGTGACTGGCTCGAGGACCCGCCGCCGCCCGCGGACGGTGTCGCCGGGGCGATTCACAACGCGCTGACGTTTGTCGGGCTGGTGCCTAGCGATACCGGCCAGGATCTGGTGAAGCGGGTCATCGGGGTTGCGGGAGACCGAGTGGCCTGCTGCGACGTCGACGGGCGCATCGTCCTGAACGGCGTGCCTCTCGACGAGGACTACATCATCGGCCCGACCGACCAGGAGGCCTTCGACATCATCGTGCCTCCGGGCAGTGTCTTCGTCATGGGCGACAACCGCGGCAACTCGCGCGACTCCCGCTACCACCTCGACGTGGACAACGGCGGCGTGCCCGTCGACAACGTCGTAGGTCGCGTGTTCCTTGTGGTCTGGCCGTTCTCGCAGTTCGGCACGCAGACGATCCCGGAGATCTACGGCAACCCCGCGATCGTCGACGGGCCGCGCGGGGTCTCGCCGAGTCCGGCTGCATCTCCTGCGCCGTCGGACGCTACTGACGACGTCGCGGACGCCGGCTGAGTCGTGCACACCGTCACCCTTCGCGTCGAAAAGGGACTGCTGCGCTCGGGCATCAGGCTGCTGTGCTCGGTCGACGAGGTAGGACGAGGAGCGCTCAGCGGACCGGTGAGCGTCGGCATGGTGCTCGTCGATGAGTCGGTCCGACGTCCGCTGCCAGGCGTCCGGGACAGCAAGCTGCTAACACCCGCGGCCCGAGTGTCGCTCGTGCCGCGGATCCAGCGGTGGGTCGTGGGCTACTCGGTGGGCCATGCGAGTGCGGCCGAGATCGACGAGATCGGCATCATCGCCGCGCTTCGTCGGGCCGGTCGACGGGCGCTCGCCGCGCTGCCCGAGGCGCCCGATGCCTTCCTGCTCGACGGCAATCACGACTGGCTGTCGCGCCCTAATCAACCGGATCTTTTCGCCGACGAGTCCGATCCGGATCCGCTCAATGCGGATATCGCGCCCGTCAAGACGCGGATCAAGGCCGACCTGACGTGCGCGTCCGTCGCGGCTGCGAGCGTGCTGGCCAAGACCGAGCGGGACGCACTGATGATGGGTCTCGCGGAGGCGTATCCGCACTACGGTTGGCACGAGAACAAGGGCTACGCGACGCCCGAGCACATGGATGCGATCCGCCGCCTGGGTTCGTGCGAGCAGCACCGCAGGTCGTGGCGACTGCCGGAGCCCGGAGACCAAGGAGTGCCCTCGTGACTGATGCTCGAGACAAGATCGTTTCCGAGCTCATCGACCCCCTTCGCGTGAAGCCCGGCTCGAAGGTCGTGCTCGGGCTGGACTTCGATCCGTCATACAAGCCGCCGACCATCAGCAAGGAGGACGGTGCGGCACTGCTGGCGTCCGGGGTGGCGCTGCTGTCGGAGTACCAGGAGCGACTCGCGGCCCAGGACACCTACGGAGTCCTGCTCTGCCTGCAGGCCATGGACGCCGCGGGCAAGGACGGAACCATCAAGCACGTCATGTCCGGCGTCAACCCGCAGGGTGTTCACGTGCACAGCTTCAAGGCACCGACCCATGAGGAGCTGGATCACGACTACCTGTGGCGCACTGCGATCCGGCTCCCGGCCCGCGGCGAGATCGGCATCTTCAACCGGTCGCACTACGAAGAGGTTCTCGTGGTTCGCGTGCATCCGGAGTTCCTCGACCTGGAGCGACTGCCCGACACCGACGACTCGGTCGATGTGTGGAAGCGTCGCTACCGGGAGATCAACGACTGGGAGCGGTACCTGACGGACAACGGCATCGTCGTCGTCAAGGTGTTCTTGAACCTGTCGAAGGACGAGCAGCGCAAGCGGTTCTTGTCGCGGATCGATGAGCCGTCGAAGAACTGGAAGTTCTCGCTCGCGGATGCGCGCGAGCGACGCCACTGGGACGAGTACCAGCATGCCTACTCCCAGATGCTGTCGAACACCAGCACTGATTGGGCGCCGTGGTACGTGGTTCCGGCCGACCGCAAGTGGTTTGCGCGGATCTGTGTGTCCGCGATCCTCGCGCACACCCTGATGAAGATCGACCCGCAGTTTCCGGTGCTCGACGAGGCGATGATGTCCCAGCTCGCCGATGCTCGCGCCGAGCTCGAGGGAGAGGCTCCCTAGCAAGTCACAGCCGGCCCGCTGCGACGGGCAGGCGTCCACAACGCGCGTGCGGACAGTCGGCTTAGTGTGCGGCACCGTGAAGCGTTCACCCCGGAGGGGTGATCGCGGTGAAGGCGAAAGACGCGCTCGGTAGATACGGCGAGGATCTCGCCGTGATGCACCTGGAGCGGCAGGGATTGACGATCCTCGCGCGCAACTGGCGGTGCGCGCTGGGGGAGCTCGACGTCATCGCTCGCGATGGCCCGCGGCTGGTTGTCTGCGAGGTGAAGACCCGTTCCAGCGAGAGATTCGGCAATCCGATCGAGGCAGTCGGGCCTCGTAAGGTCCGCAGGCTTCGGCAACTGGCGCTGCGATGGCTCGACGAGCAGCAGGTGCACGTGCCGGAGATCCGCTTCGACGTCATTGGCATCCTCCAGCCGCCCGCGGGACCACCCGTTCTGCAGCACATCAAGGGGGTGTAGCGACACGATGACGCTTGCCCAGGTGCATGGCGTGGTCCTGTGGGGCGTGACGGGCGCGATGGTCACCGTGGAGGCGGAGGTGTCCGACGGGCTGCCCAGCGTCGGCGTCATCGGGCTTCCCGACACGTCAGTCGGGGAGTCGCGGTGGCGGGCTCGTTCGGCGATCGAGAGCACCGGCGCACGATGGCCGAACCGTCGCGTGACCATCAGCCTCACCCCGGCCGAGATCCCCAAGCACGGAGCCGGCCTGGATCTGCCGATTGCCATCGGCGTACTTGCCGCGAATGCCCAGCTTGACGGAGTCGATCTTGGGGGAACGGCATTCATCGGCGAGCTGGGCCTTGATGGCCGGCTCCGGGCAACCCGAGGAGCGCTCGCCGGGGCTCTGGCGGCACGTGCAGGAGGGCTGGCGCGCGTGATCGTCGCCGCGGATGGCGCCGCGGACATCGCGCGTCTGCCGGGCATCGCGGTGCTTGCCGCCGTCGACCTGGCCCAGGTTTTGGCCATCCTTCGCGGCGTAGACCCCGGCGTGCCGCTGCCTGGAGCCGTCAGCGGGCCAGAGCAGAGTCAGCCCGATCTCGCCGACGTCAGGGGCCACGCGCACGCCAGGTTCGCGCTCACCGTGGCCGCTGCGGGCGGTCACCACATGGCGATGGTCGGACCGCCCGGGGTCGGCAAGACCCTGCTCGCCGAACGCCTGCCGGGCATCCTCCCCGATCTCGACGATGACGCGGCGATCGAGGTGGCAGCCATCCACTCAGCTGCCGGCCTGACCCGCGACGACTTCCACCGCCCGCCATACCGAGCCCCGCACCACTCGGCGTCCAGCGCGGCGCTGCTCGGCGCCGCGCACGGGCATCGAGTCCGGCCCGGCGCGGTGACCCTCGCGCATCGGGGCGTGCTGTTCATGGACGAGGCCCCGGAGTTCGCGCGGCCCAGCCTGGAGGGACTGCGGCAGCCGCTCGAGTCCGGCCAGGTCGCCCTGCACAGGGCGGGCTGGTCGGGCATGCTCCCCGCGGCCTTCCAGCTCGTTCTCGCCGCGAACCCGTGTCCGTGCGGGCAGCGAAGCGGGACCGGGGTCGGGTGCTCGTGCCCGCCCCAGGCAATCCGGCGATACGCGGCTCGGCTGTCCGGGCCGCTCCTTGACCGCATCGATATTCGGCTGCGCATGTCGCAACCCGCGGCCGCGGAACTCCAGTCCACCGAGGTACCCGACACCAGCAGGCAGGCCCGCGCGCGCGTGACGGCCGCCCGTGATCGTGCCCGATCGCGATACGCCCGGCTTCCGTGGTCGACGAACGCGGCCGCACCCGCCGCGCGGCTTCGCCGCGACTGGCCGACGGACGATCCCGGCGCGCGACTGCTGGCCGACATGGAACGCGGCTCGGTGAACCTGCGTGGGATCGACCGCGTCCTGCGCATGTCATGGACGCTCGCCGATCTCGCGGAACGCTCCCGACCGGGGCGCGACGAGGTGGCAATGGCTCTGAGCCTGCGCGGTGCCTCGCTGAGCTGGTCAGCATGAGCTCGGCGGAGCGGCAGGCGCTGATCGCCCTGGCCCATGCGGTCGAGCCGGGTGATGCTCGGTTCGGACGGCTGGTCACCCGCATCGGCTCGATCGAGACGGTGGATCGGATCAAGCGCTCGACCACCGGTGTCGCGCACGGCGACGGCGTGCGGTTGCGCCTGGCCAGCGCGCAGGTCGACAACGCCGACGAACGCGCTGCAGCGGTCGGCGGGCGAATCATCACCCGCGTGGACCGCGAGTGGCCCACGCAGCTCAACGACCTGGGGGAGCAGACGCCCTTGGCGATCTGGGCGGTCGGGGCAGCGAGCCTGCGGCTGCTGGCGCTGAGGTCGTTGTCGATCGTCGGGGCGCGGGCCTGCACGGCCTACGGCGAGGAGGTGGCTCGGAGCTGGGCTGCGCAGTTCAGCGGCGAGCGCTGGTGCGTGGTCTCAGGCGGCGCGTTCGGCATTGATGCGGCTGCACATCGTGGCGTACTCGCCTCGGGCGGCGTGACGATCTGCGTTCTCGCCGGCGGAGTCGACATGCCCTACCCCCGCGCCCACGATGCGCTCATCGCCAGGATCGCCGACGAGGGACTGGTGATCAGCGAGTCGCCGCCCGGTGAGTCGGTTCGCCGCCAGCGCTTCCTGTCGCGAAACCGGGTGATCGCCGCCGTGAGTCGTGCAACGGTCGTCATCGAGGCCGCCGCGCGCTCGGGCACGATCGCCACGGCCCGCGCTGCGGCCGCCATGAATCGACCGGTGCTCGCCGTACCCGGTCCGGTCACCTCGCCCGCATCGACTGGCTGCCACCGCATGATCCGCGACGGCGACGCGCTGCTCGTCGAGTCAGCTCAAGAGGTGCTCGACCTTCTCGATCTGGCGAGTGGTCGTCACGACACTGGTGCCTTCCCTGCCGACGAGCGCGATCGACTCAGTGTCACGGAGAAGCAGGTGCTCGATGCGCTGCCGACTCGATCCGCGGTCGATGCCGAGGAACTCGCCGCCGCGTCCGCGATTCCTGTCCCGGCGGTCTGGTCGGCACTCGGCGTGCTTGAGGCTCAGGGATGGGTCCGGCAGGACGCGGGGGGCTGGCGCTTGGCGCGCCTCACCCGTGCCGTGGCTGCTGATTGACACCATGGACGGGTGACGGCTGCCAACGCTGCTCCCGCGGAGCGAGGACGGGTTCTTCCCGTTGCGCTGCAAGATGCCCTGGAGGTGTTCATCGAGCACGTTCGCGACGAGCGGGCCCGCAGCGTCCATACGGTCAGGGCATATCGCGGCGATGTCAGCGACTTGCTGGCGTACTGCGCCGACCGCGCAGTCGTCGATCCGGCGCAGATCACGCTCGCGCACCTGCGCGGCTGGCTTGCGATGCAAAGTGCGAATGGACTTGCCCGTGCGAGCCTTGCCCGCCGGGCGGCCGCCGCGCGGGCCTTTACTGCATGGTGCCTTCAGCGAGGCCTGACGGCGACCGATGCGGGCGACCGGCTGGCCAGCCCGCAGATTGCGCGAACCCTGCCGACGGTCCTGGATGCAACGGAGGCGACGGCGCTGATGGACCATGCGGCCGTCGCCGCCGACGATGGCGATCCCGCGGCGATCCGTGACCGCTCCCTGGTCGAGCTGCTCTACGCCACCGGCGTGCGGGTCGCGGAGATCTGCTCCGCGAACACCGACTCCGTGGACCGGCGACGCCGAACCATCCGCGTGCTCGGCAAGGGCGGCAAGGAGCGCACGGTGCCCTTCGGCGAGCCTGCGGCCGTGGCGCTCGAGGCATGGCTCGATGTGCGCGGTCAGCTCACCTCGGCGCCGAGCGGTCCGCTGTACGTGGGCGTGCGGGGAGGCAGAATCGACCCGCGCACGGTGCGGACGGTCGTCCACCGGCTGTCGGCCGGGGCTGGGGTCCCGGAGGTCGCACCGCACGGCCTGCGCCACACGGCGGCGACTCATGTGCTCGAGGGCGGAGCGGATCTGCGTACGGTGCAGGAGTTGCTCGGTCACGCGACCTTGTCGACGACGCAGAGATACACGCACGTGTCAGTGGAACGTCTGCGCTCGCAGTTCGTGCTGGCGCACCCGCGTGCTTCGGCGGATCAGCCCGAGTGAGCGCGGAGACCGGCTTGAGGATCGCCGGAGGCCGGTCGAGCAGGCTCATCGGGTCGTAGTAGCCGCCCGCGTCCCGCAAGCCGACATGCAGGCAGCCGCGGATCCCGCCGCAGTGGCCCCCGCTCGCGGCAACCGTTCCCAGCACGTCGCCGGCCGCCACGACGTCGCCGACGCTGACGCTGGCCACCACCGGCTCGTAGGTCGATCGCAGGCTGCCGCCGTGGCTCACCGCGACGACCAGCTTGCCGGCGACGGAGCCGGCGACGGTGACCGTCCCGGAATCCAGCGCCAGCACGGGGGTGCCGGTCGTCGCGGTGAGGTCGATGCCCCGATGCCCGGCCGACCAGGCCAGCTCGGGTGGGTCGTAGCCGTCGACGACCCGCGGCGGGTCGACCGGCCAGATGCCTGCGGCCATCACGAGGCCGAGGAGGATCGAAGTAAGCATGGGAGCAGCGTGCGCCCGGTTCTGGTGAGGAGAAATCGGGGAATCGGGGGCCGGGGATGGCGGACCGGGCTCTCGCGGGGCTGTGGACGAAGCATGGGTCCAGAGCGCGTACGATAGGACCACCTCACAGGTCGCTCGTCGGCCCTGAGGAATTCGCACGACCCGGATCGCAGGCGCGTGGCCTGCGCCGAACGCTGGTCGGTTCCGCCTCGGCGGGCAGCAGCGTCGGGGGTCGTCAGGGGTTCCGGACGACCGTCCGGCGCCAACAACCGACAGCGTCGGTCCCTTGGGGCTGGCGCGAACAGGAGTGCACCGTGGCCGTCGTCACCATGCGCCAGCTGCTCGAAAGCGGAGTCCACTTCGGGCATCAGACCCGTCGCTGGAACCCGAAGATGAAGCGATTCATCTTCACCGAGCGCAATGGCATCTACATCATCGATCTGCAGCAGTCGCTGTCGTTCATCGACCGCGCGTACGAGTTCGTGCGCGAGACCGTCGCCCATGGCGGCACGGTCATGTTCATCGGCACCAAGAAGCAGGGCCAGGAGGCGATTGCCGAGCAGGCGACTCGCGTCGGGATGCCCTACGTCAACCAGCGCTGGCTGGGTGGCATGCTCACCAACTTCCAGACCGTGCACAAGCGCATTCAGCGCCTCAAGGAGCTCGAGGAGATCAACTTCGACGTCGTCGCCGGATCGGGACTGACGAAGAAGGAACTGCTCGTCCTGCGCCGCGAGAAGGACAAGCTGGTCAAGACCCTCGGCGGCATCCGCGAGATGACCAAGGTTCCGAGTGCCGTCTGGATCGTCGACACCAAGAAGGAGCACATCGCCGTCGGCGAGGCTCGCAAGCTCGGCATCCCTGTCATCGCGGTGCTGGACACCAACTGCGATCCCGACGAGGTCGACTTCCCGATCCCCGGCAACGACGACGCGATCCGCTCCGTCGCCCTGCTGACCCGCGTCATCGCTGACGCCGTCGCCGATGGCCTCATGGCCCGCGCTGGCGGAGCAGTCAGTGGCGCGACCGAGGCCGAGGAGCCGCTGGCCGAGTGGGAGCGCGAGCTCCTGGCCGGATCCGACGTCGTCGTCGAGCCCGTCGCCGTGGTCGAGGTCGTCGAGGCAGACGGAACCGTCGATGCGGTCGCTGAGGTCGTCGAGGTTTCCGAGCAGGACCAGGCCCCAACGGCCGAATAAGCGTCATCGGGCTCGGGGGTCACGCTCAGGCGTGCCCCCGGGCCCGGCTCATGCCCAACCGAATGTGTTCGCTCATCCCTGGAAGGACCCAATCACCATGGCGACAATCACCGCCGCAGACGTCAAGAAGCTCCGCGACCTCACCTCCGCCGGAATGATGGAGTGCAAGAAGGCACTCGAGGAGGCGGACGGCGACTTCGACAAGGCCGTCGAGGCACTGCGCATCTCCGGAGCCGCGAAGGCTGCCAAGCGTGGCGCCGAGCGCGAGGCCTCCAACGGCCTCGTCGCCGCGTCGGGCAACGCCCTCATCGAGCTCCTGTGCGAGACAGACTTCGTCGCCAAGAACGCCGAGGTGCTCGCTCTTGCCGGCTCCATCGCCGCGGCCGCGGACTCCTCGCAAACCGGCGACGTCACCGCGCTCCTCGCCGTGTCCCTCGCTGACGGTCGCACCGTCGGCGACGCGATCGGCGACATGGCCGCGGTCATGGGCGAGAAGATCGAGCTCGGCCGCGTCGCCGTGCTCGAGGGCCCGGTCTCCATCTACCTCCATCACCGTTCGTCCGACCTGCCCCCGCAGGTTGGCGTCATCGTCGGCTACACCGGCGACGAGGCCGCGGCACGAAGCGCAGCGATGCAGGTCGCGGCCATGCGTCCGCAGTTCCTCACTCGCGATGACGTCCCCGCCGACGTCGTCGCCAACGAGCGGCACATCGCCGAGGAGACCGCCAAGGACGAGGGCAAGCCCGAGGCCGCGATGTCGAAGATCATCGAGGGCCGGGTCAACTCCTTCTTCAAGGACACCGTCCTCCTCGAGCAGCCCAGCGTCGTCGACCCGAAGAAGAACGTCGCTCAGGTCCTCGCCGAGTCAGGCACCTCAGTGACAGCCTTCGCCCGGTTCGAGCCCGGACAGGCCTAGTCGCCATACTGGCCTCGTCGCAGAACGACCTAGGGAGGCACCGTGAACCCCGCATCCGGATCAGTCGTTCAGCCCTCGCTTGACGGCACGATCGACGTGTGGCCAGAGGTGCCCGAAGGCGGATGGTCCCGAGTCCTGCTCAAGCTCTCCGGCGAGGCATTCGCGGGTGAGGCTGGGCTTGGCCTTGATCCGGACTTCGTCGCGTCGATGGCGGCGCAGATCGCCGATGTCGTGCGCCACGGCACGCAGGTGGCCGTCGTCATCGGGGGAGGCAACTACTTCCGGGGCGTGCAGCTGTCCGAGCGCGGAATGGATCGAGCGCGCGCCGATTACATGGGCATGCTGGGAACGGTGATCAACTGCCTCGCGCTGCAGGACTTCTGCGAGAAGGCGGGCGTCGAGACTCGCGTCCAGACGGCCATCGCTATGGGGCAGGTCGCCGAGCCGTACGTACCGCGTAGGGCCATCCGGCATCTGGAGAAGGGCCGGGTTGTCATCTTTGGCGCCGGCCTTGGCCAGCCGTACTTCTCCACCGACACTACGGCCGCCCAGCGCGCCTTGGAGATCGGGGCCGAGGTCGTCCTCATGGCCAAGGGCGTCGACGGGGTGTACGACTCCGATCCGCGCACTAACCCGAATGCCGAGCGCTTCGCACGGCTGACCCCGTCGGAGGTGCTCGCTCGAGGCCTCAAGGTCGCGGACGCGACGGCGATCAGCCTGTGCCAGGACAACGACCTGCCGATCGTGGTCTTCAACCTGCTCGTCGAGGGCAACATCGCCCGAGCCGTCCGGGGCGAGACGATCGGGACGCTAGTCTCAGTAATCGACTGACCGGCTCTGCCCGGCCGGTCGCACCGCCCAACCGCACGCCTGACGAACAACCACGGGAGCATTCGTGAGCGACGAGATCGACGAGATCCTCTTGGACGCCGAGGACAAGATGGACAAGGCTGTCGCCGTCGCGCGCGAGGACTTCAGCACGATCCGCACGGGTCGGGCCACCACCGCGATGTTCAGCAAGGTCAACGTCGACTACTACGGCACCTATACGCCGGTGAACCAGCTGGCCCAGTTCCAGATTCCCGAGCCGCGGTCGGTCATCATTACCCCGTACGACAAGGGCGCATTCGCCGCGATCGAGAAGGCGCTGCGCGACAGCGACCTCGGCGTGAACCCGACCTCCGACGGCAACGTGATCCGCGTGAACCTGCCGGCCCTCACCGAGGAGCGCCGCCGCGACTACATCAAGATCGCCAAGACCAAGGCCGAGGATGCCCGCATCTCGGTGCGCAACATTCGTCGGCATGCCAAGGAAGCGATCGACAAGCTCGAGAAGGACGGTGACGTCGGCAAGGACGACGCGCACCGCGCGGAGAAGCAGCTCGACGACCTCACGCATAAGACCGTCGAGCACATCGACGACGTGCTGAAGCACAAAGAAGCAGAACTGCTCGAGGTCTGACGCGTGGGCGAGCCCGACAGCAGCTCGACTCCCGCGCCGACATCACGCGCCGGCCGGAACCTTCCTGCGGCGATTGCGTCCGGTGTCGCGCTCGGGGCGATTGTCGCCATCACCTTGTTCACCTACAAGTGGACCTTCGCTGTCGTGGTCATCGCGGCTCTGCTGATCGCGCTTTACGAATTCGCGCGCACCTTCGCGCTCAGCGGCATTCGCATCACGCGCACGCCCGTCTACTCCGCCGCGATCGCGGTCCCGGTTGCCGCGGCAGTGTGGGGGCCGACCGGCCAGCTGGCGGCGACCGGCATCGTGATCCTCGGCATCTTCATCTGGCGCGTTCGTCGTGGCTACGAGGGCTACGTCCGCGATGTCACGGCGAGTTCCTTCGTCACGGTCTACCTGCCGTTCATGGCCGGCTTCTTGATGCTCACGCTGGCAGCCGACAACGGTCCGCAGCGCGTGGTCGTGTTCATCCTGCTCACGGTGTCGAATGACATCGGTGGCTACGCGGCCGGCGTCCTGTTCGGCCGGCATCCGATCGCTCCGCAGATCTCCCCGAAGAAGTCCTGGGAGGGCTTCGCCGGTTCGGTGGTCCTGCAATGCATCGTGGGCGCCGTCACCTTCGTCTGGCTCCTCGACGCGCCCTGGTGGCAGGGCGTCATCGTCGGTCTCGTCATGACGATCACGGCGACCGCGGGGGACTTCGCGGAGAGCGCGATCAAGCGCGATCTCGGCGTCAAGGACATGGGCAACATCCTGCCTGGCCATGGCGGAATGATGGATCGCCTCGACTCGCTCATCCCGAACGCGTTCACGTCATGGGCGCTGTTCACGCTCTTCCTCGGCAGCGGGATCGTCTGATGCCCGAGCCCGGCGAACTCGTCTTCGAGGCACCGAAGCGGGGCAAGCCGCCGGTCCATCTCCTCGACCTCGACCAGGCGCAGCGTCGCCAGGCCGTCGTCGACCTGGGGCTGCCAGCGTTCCGTGCCGACCAGGTATCGCGGCAGTGGCTGACTCGGCTCAGCGATGACGTCGACGAGTGGTCCGACGTCCCGGCCGATCAGCGCGCGACCATCCAGGGCGCATTGCTGCCCACACTGCTGACCCCGGTGCGGGTCATCGACTGCGACGCCGGCGCGACGGTCAAGACGGTGTGGAAGCTGCACGACGGAGCTCTCGTCGAGAGCGTCCTCATGCGCTACCCCGGACGCGTGACGGTGTGCATCTCATCGCAGGCCGGCTGCGGAATGAACTGCCCGTTCTGCGCGACCGGCCAGGCCGGCCTGACGCGTAACCTCACCACCGCCGAGATCGTCGAGCAGGCGCTCGCGGGCGCGCGATCTCTGCAGCGCGGCGAGGTTGCGGGCGGCCCCGGACGGGTGTCGAACATCGTGTTCATGGGCATGGGCGAACCGCTCGCGAACTACAACGCGGTAGTCGGAGCAGTCCACCGCCTCAACGACCCGCAGCCCGGAGGGCTCGGCATCGGGGCGCGCGGAATCACGGTGTCCACCGTGGGGCTGGTGCCGCGGATGAAGCAGCTGGCCGATGAGAAGGTGCCCGTGACGCTTGCCGTGTCCCTGCACGCCCCCGACGACGAGCTGCGCGACACGCTCGTTCCGGTCAACACGCGATGGAATGTCGGCGAGGTGCTCGACGCGGCATGGGGGTACACGGACGCGACCGGCCGCCGGGTGAGCATCGAGTACGCGCTCATCAAGGACATCAACGATCAGGCGTGGCGCGCGGACCTGCTCGCCGACCTCCTTGTCGGCCATCTGGTCCACGTCAATCTCATTCCGCTGAACCCGACCCCGGGCTCGAATTGGACAGCCTCGCGCCCCGAGGACGAGCGCACCTTCGTCCGGCGCCTGGAGGCTCGCGGTGTCGCGGTCACGGTGCGTGACACGCGCGGCCGCGAGATCGACGGCGCCTGCGGACAGCTGGCAGCGACAACCGCGTAGTCCCGCCCCGGCTCGGCCTTCGTGGCAGACTCCGCGCATGACTACGCCCTCCATCGGCGCGGACGACGCTGCGATCGCGGCCTCCGAGGCCAAGCGGATCGGTCGAAAGCAGCTGACCATCGTGATCCTGCAGATGGTGGCGCGGCTGGTGGTCGGAACGATCGTGATCGTGGGGATGCTCCTGCTGGTCCCCGAGCAGCCCGAGCCCTCGCTCGCCTTGCCGATCGTCATCGCGGTCGGCGGCACCGCGCTGTACGTCTATTTCTTCATCCGCCAGGTCAAGGGCGTGTACAAGGCGAAATACCCGATGCTTCGAGCCGGCGAGGCGCTGATCCTCGTGGGCGCGATGTTCCTGGCCATCTTCGCGATGATCTACGTGATGCTGTCAGCGACGAACCCGGAGGCATTCACCGAGAAACTCGACCCCTTCAATGCCTACTACTTCGCGCTCACGGTGCTGGCCACCGTCGGCTTCGGTGACATCACGCCGTCGACCACGGCGGCTCGTTCGGTGGCGATGGTGCAGATGGCGGTCGACATCGCCTTCATCGCGGTCCTCATCCGGATCATGGGCGGGGCGGCCAAGCGCACCATCGAGGAGCGGCAGGCCAAGGCGCGCGAGGAGCACGGTTCGGCAACCTGAGCCGGATTGGATACAATCCGTGGGTGCCTGGTGCCCTGGACGGACTGCTCGTCGCGGACTTCTCCCGCGTGCTCGCGGGCCCGTACGCCACGATGCTGCTCGCCGATCTCGGTGCGACCGTCATCAAGGTCGAACGACCCGGGAGCGGCGACGACACCAGGCAGTGGGGTCCGCCCTTTGCGCCCGACGGCCAGTCGACCTACTTCCAGTCGGTCAACCGCAATAAGGCGTCGATCGACCTGGACTTCGGCGAGGCCAAGGACCTCCTCGTCGCCCAGGCGCTCGCGGCGCGAGCCGATGTGGTGGTCGAGAACTACAAGCCCGGAGCCTTGGCCCGGTATGGGCTGGACTACGCCGCCGTCGCACGGGTGAACCCGGCGGTCATCTACTGCTCGATCAGCGGCTTCGGCTCAGGTGAGGGCAGCGAGCTGCCGGGCTATGACCTGCTCGTCCAGGCCATGGGCGGGCTGATGAGCGTGACGGGCATCGATGAGCCGACGAAGGCGGGGGTTGCCGTCGTCGACGTGCTCACCGGGCTGCATGCCACGGTTGCGATCCTCGCGGCCCTGCAGCATCGTCATCGTTCGGGGGAGGGCCAGCTCGTTGAGGCGACGCTGCTTGCCGCACTGCAGTCCTCGCTTGTCAATCAGGCTTCCGCGGTCGTGGCGGGTGGGACCGTGCCCGGACTGCTCGGCAATGCGCATCCGTCGATCGCGCCGTATGAAGTGCTTCATGCCGCGGACCGGCCACTAGTGATCGCCGTAGGAAATGACGGGCAGTTCGCGCGCCTGTGCGCAGTGCTCGGCGTCTCGGGGCTGGCGCACGACGAGCGTTACTCGAGCAACTCCGCGCGGGTCGCACACCGCGACACGCTGCGCACGGATCTGGAGTCGGTTCTGCGACGCACGAATGCCGACGACTGGCAGCGCGACCTGACCGCAGCAGGTGTTCCCTGCGGGCCGATCAACGACATCGCCCAGGGCTTCGACCTGGCCGAACGACTTGGACTCAATCCGATCGTCGAGATCGACGATCCCCGGCGTGCCACCGCGCAACTCCAGGTGGCGAACCCGATCTCGTACGGGCGTACACCGCCGACGTACCGCACGGCGCCACCGCTCGTCGGCGAGGATCGCGCGATGGTTCTGGGGTTCCTCGGTCTGGCGGAGGACAGGTGACCGCTACGCAGCGGCACACGACCGCGCAGGATGCCGCCCTGTCCGGGCTTCGCTCCGACCTGCTCACCGGTGACCTGGGGCCAGGTGACCAGATTCTTCAGGAGTCCTTGGCCGATCGCTACGGGGTCAGCCGCGTCCCGCTGCGGGAGGCGCTGAAGACCCTGGAGTCCGAGGGCCAGGTCACCTACTTTCCGAATCGTGGCTACTTCGTGGCCGAGCTGAGCGTCGCCGACCTCACCGAGGTGTACCGACTGCGGACGCTGCTCGAGGCCGAGGCGATTCGCGACGCTGTTCCCACGCTCACCGATGCCGACGTCGCCGCGCTCGCCGACCTGCTCGCCGAGGTGGAGCGAGCGGCCGCCGACGACGACGTGATCGCCATGACGGCGGCCAACCGCCGATTCCACTTCGCGATCTTCGATGCCGCGGGACTGCCACGGTTGACCCGACTGCTTCACCAGCTCTGGGAGGCCACGGACGCCTATCGCGCGCTGTACTTCCAGAACCCTGTGAACCGCGATCGTGTAGGCGCGGAGCACGCAACAATGATGCGCGCCCTGCATGCGCGCGACGCCGAACTTCTCGTCACCTTGCACAACGAGCACCGCGACCACTCGGTCAGCGCGGTGCGCGCGATCCTCGAAAGTCTGGAGTGAAGATGCCTGTTTCTGCGCAGTCGCCGTTCGACCTGTTTGCCATTGACGGGTTGCTGAGCGAGGAGGAGCGTTCGATCAGAGACGTCGTCCGTGCGTTCGTCGACGACCGGATCAAGCCGAGCATCGCGGACTGGTTCGACGAGGGTCGTATTCCCGCGCGGGAGCTGGCGCGCGAGCTGGGGTCCTTGGGGGTGCTGGGCATGCACCTGGAGGGCTACGGCTGCCAGGGGACATCGGCGGTGGCGTACGGGCTGGCGTGCACCGAGCTGGAGGCGGGGGACTCGGGTATCAGGTCGCTCGTCAGTGTTCAGGGGTCGCTGGCGATGTTCGCGATCCACGCGTTCGGCTCCGAGGAGCACAAGCAGCAGTGGCTCCCGGGGATGGCGGCGGGGGAACTGATCGGGTGCTTCGGGCTGACCGAGCCGGACTTCGGGTCGAATCCGGCGGGGATGCTCACGAACGCTCGCCGCGACGGCGATGACTGGGTGCTGAATGGCTCGAAGATGTGGATCACCAATGGCAATGTCGCCGATGTCGCGGTGGTGTGGGCGCAGACCGATGACGGGGTGCGCGGGTTCGTGGTGCCGACGGACTCGGCTGGGTTCAGCGCGCGGGAGATCCACAAGAAGATGTCGCTGCGCGCCTCGGTGACCAGCGAGCTGGTGTTCACCGACCTGCGGCTGCCTGCGGATGCGGTGCTGCCTGAGGTCAAGGGACTGCGCGGGCCGTTGTCGTGCCTGAACGAGGCGCGGTTCGGGATCGTGTTCGGAACCATGGGCGCGGCGCGCGACTCCCTGACCACGGCGATCGACTACAGCACCTCGCGGATCCAGTTCGACAGGCCGATCGCGGGATTCCAGCTGACGCAGAAGAAGCTCGCCGACATGGCCCTCGAACTGGGCAAGGGCATGCTGCTCGCGCTGCACCTGGGCCGCTTGAAGGACCAGCACCTGCTGCGGCCCGAGCAGGTGTCCGTCGGCAAGCTCAACAACGCGCGCGAGGCGATCGCGATCGCCCGCGAGTGCCGCGGGATCCTCGGCGGCAACGGCATCACGCTGGAGTACCCCGTGATCCGGCACATGAACAACCTCGAGTCCGTCCTCACCTACGAGGGCACCAACGAAATGCACACCCTCGTCGTGGGCGAGGCGCTCACCGGGATCGCGGCCTACCGATGACCGTCCGCGTGCTGACGTCGATCATCGACGGCGCCGCCGTCCCCGGTGGCGACGTGCGTGCGGACATGAATCCGTCCGACACGTCCGACACGGTCGCGGAGGTGCACCTGGCCGATGCGGCTCTCGCAGGGGCCGCGGTCGAGTCGGCGGCCTCGGCGTTCGGATCGTGGTCGCGCACCACGCCGTGGCAGCGCGCGGAGGTGCTCGACCGCGCCGGCACCGAGATCATCGCCCGGGCCGACGAGCTCGGCGACCTCCTCGCGCGCGAGGAGGGCAAGACGCTGCCGGAGGCGCGCGGTGAGGTGATCCGCGCCGCGCAGATCCTCAAGTACTACGCCGGCGCCGCGCTGCAGCCGCACGGCCAGGCCCTCGACTCGGTGCGCCCGGGCATCGAGATCACTGTCACCCGCGAGCCGGTCGGGGTGGTGTCGGTCATCACGCCGTGGAACTTCCCAATCGCGATCCCGGCGTGGAAGATCGCCCCGGCTCTCGCGTTCGGCAACACGGTCGTGTTCAAGCCCGCTGACCTCGTTCCCGCGTCCGCATGGGAGCTCGCCGACATCCTCAACCGAGCCGGCCTGCCACCCGGCGTGCTGAACCTCGTTCTCGGTCGAGGATCGGTTGTCGGACCGGTTCTCACCGGGCACACATCGGTGTCCGCAGTCACCTTCACCGGGTCGGTGGAGACCGGGCGCGGGGTTCTCGCCGTGGCGGTCGGGCACGGGGCGAAGGCGCAGCTCGAACTCGGGGGAAAGAACCCGATCGTCGTCACCGGCAATTCGAGCCTGGACGTCGCAGTCGACGCCGTCGTGCAGGGCGGCTTCGGGTCAACCGGTCAGCGCTGCACAGCATCGTCCATCCTCATCGCCACCGACGACATCCACGACGAACTCGTCGACGCGATCCGCCTGCGGCTGTCGACGTGGCAGGTCGGTGACGCGCGCAGTGCGGGAATCGACATGGGACCTGTCGTCGACACCAGCCAGATGGAGCAGGACCTGCGCTATCTCGATGTCGCGCGCGCCGAGGGCGCCGACGTCGTCGGCGGCGATCGCCTCGACGGCGCGGGCCATTACCTGGCGCCCGCGCTCGTCCTTGGCACCGGCATCGACGACACCATCAACCGGGAGGAGGTCTTCGGGCCTGTCGTCTCTGTTGTCCGTGTCGACGACTACGCCTCTGCGCTCGACGCGGCGAACGCCAGCACGATGAACCTGTCTGCAGGCATCTGCACCCAAGACCTCGCCGAGGCCGCGCACTTCCGTCGCAACTCCAAGGCGGGCATGGTCATGGTCAACCTGCCCACCGCGGGCGTCGACTTCCACGTCCCGTTCGGCGGCCGGGGCGACAGCAGTTACGGACCGCGCGAACAGGGCACGGCCGCCATCGAGTTCTTCACGACCACCAAGACCGCCTACACCGCTCCGGGGAAGCCGACATGACAGCTGTTCCGTTCTCGAACGACATCTTCACCGAGGCGGAGGGCAGCGACGACACGCTCGCGAACCTCGGCCCGCTCACGCCGCTCGCGGGTACTTGGCGAGGGACCGACGGCATCGACGTCCACCCGCAGATCTTCGGACCGGAGACCAACGCGTACATCGAGACCTTCGACCTGCAGCCGATCGACCCGCAAACCAACGGACCTCAGCGCTTCTACGGACTTCGGTACCACCAGCACATCGTCAAGCCGGGCGAGGTCGAGATGTTCCATGAGCAGGTGGGCTTCCTGCTGTGGGAGCCGGCATCGTCCACGGTGATCATGACGCTCGCGATCCCGCGCGGCCAGGTCGCGATGGCGGGGGGAACGGTCGGCGTCGACGACACGGTCTTCACCCTGCGTGCGACCGCCGGGGATCCGCACTTCGGCATCTCCACGAACCCGTTCCTCGACGAGGCGTTCCACACCTCGTCATGGGAGATCACCATCCGGATCGGCACCGACGGCACGTGGGCCTACGAGCAGGTGACGATGCTCGACGTGCTGGGGCAGGACGAACCGTTCGCGCACCGCGACACCAGCGTGCTCACTCGCACGGGCCCGGCGCGGCCCAACCCGCTCGCTGCGACAGCGGCTCTGCTCACTCGCCTGCATCATGTTCAGTTGGCGATCCCGCCCGGCGGTGAGGACGCGTGCCGTGCTTTCTGGGGAGACGTCCTGGGCATGACGGAACTCGAGAAGCCGCCCGCGCTCGCCGCGCGTGGCGGGTGCTGGTTCCGTGGTGGCGGACTAGAGGTCCACCTTGGCGTCGAAACGCAGTTCACTGCGGCACGCAAGGCGCATCCGGGTATCGAGGTAGTCGGGCTCGGCGAGTGGGCGACTCGCTTGCGCGACGCTGGCATCGCCACCGAGGCCGACGACCTATTCCCCGGGTTCGACCGGTTCTACGCGACCGACCCGTTCGGCAATCGACTTGAGTTCATGGAACGACGCTCCGGCTGATCCACGTGGTGGTTAGTGGCCCATTCGCTTCGCGAAGATGCCCGCGCGTCGAGAAGGTCGGCCGGTTCGCGCCTCGACGTCGTCCGCGCTGGTCATCACGCGAAGGCCGACGTTGGTCCCGAGCCACCGCAACGGCTCGGGCTCCCATCGCGGCGACCGGTGATTGACCCAGGGCAGTGTGGTCAGATCGGTCTCGCGCCCGGTGATGAGGTCGGCCAGGGTGCGACCGGCAAGATTCGTGGTGCCGACGCCGTCGCCGACGTAGCCGCCCGCCCAGGCCACTCCGGTCGAGCGGTCGAGGCCGCATGAGGCCCACCAGTCCCGGGAGATTCCGAGCGGTCCGCCCCACGTGTGTGTCACGGCGGCGTCGCGCAATGCGGGAAACAGGTCGACGACTGTCGCCCAGAGCGCCTTGTGCACGGAGGGATTGCGGTCCTGATCGGCATGGATGCGAGAGCCGAAGTGATACGGCGCACCGCGTCCGCCGAAGGCGAGTCGCCCGTCGGTGGTGCGCTGGCCGTAGATGATCAGGTGGCGGCCATCGCTGAAGGTCGGTCGGGCGGACAGGCCGATGCGATCCCACAGGTCGGGCGGAAGCGGTTCGGTAGCGAGCATGAGCGAGTAGACGGGCGCAAGCGTGCGCACCTGACCCTTGAGCGTCCGCGTGTACCCCTCGGTCGCCCGGACGACGATCTCCGCGCGCACGCTTCCGTGCGCGGTGCGCACGATCCCTGGCTCGATCGCCGTGGCGGGGGTGTGCTCATAGATGGTGACCCCGGCCGCAGCCACCGATCGGGCGAGGTGACGGACCAGCCGGGCGGGCTGGATGACCGCGCAGTGGGGCGTGAAGGTCCCGCCGAGCACGTCAGTGGCAGCGGCCATCTTCAGCGCGTCATCGCGATCGAGCAGGCGGGCATCGTCGGATCCGAAGCCCCACTCCCGAAGTCCGGCGATCTCATCCTGGGCCGCCTGCCACTGCAGCGCCGTTCGGGCGAGCACGACCGTCCCGCCCTTGTGCCAGCCGATGTCCCATCCCTCGGACTGCGCGACGGCGCCGATCTCGTCGACCGTGTCGTTCATCGTCCGGGTCATGCGGATGGCCTCCGCGCGCGAGGACTGGCGCGCGAGCGCGTCGAGGCCGACCGGGAACAGTGCCGAGGCCCAGCCGCCATTGCGTCCGCTGGCTCCAAAGCCGGCCTGCTCAGCCTCGACGATGACGATGCGCAGGTTCGGGTCGGCCTTGGCCAGGTAGTACGCGGTCCACAGACCGGTGTACCCGGCGCCCACGATGGCGACGTCGGCGCTGGTGTCGCCCGTCAGTGGCGTGCCCACGGGTGCGCGAAGGTCGGCGGGAAGGGTGTCCCACCACAACGACAGCGAGCTCAGGTCATCGCTCAATGACGTTGCCAGTCAAAGACATACGCCGGGATCACGTCCGGAGCGACGCAGTGCTCGTCGGCGACGGGCGATCCGAAGGACTCGGACAGGGGGACGTGGCCTCCCCAGATCGAGGCGTATCGAGGATCGGCGAGGTCGGCCGGATCGTCCTCGGGTCCGCCCGTGCGGATCTTCACCGAGCTCTCGTCGAGCGACAGAGCAAGGGTCATCGTCGCGGCGCGCTCCTTGGGTGACGGCGGTCTGATGTCCGACCATCGTCCCGGCAGGAGGTGATCGGAGACGTGGCGAAGGGCATCGAGCTCGTCATCGCCCTCGAGTCGTCGCGCGACGCCGAACACCATGACGCTTCGATAGTTCATGCTCGACTCGAATGCACTGCGCGCGAGCACCATGCCGTCGAGGAGGGTGACGGTGAGACAGGTGGGGGCTCCCGCGGCGAGCGCGCGCATCAGCCTCGACCCGGTCGAACCGTGGAAGATGACCTCGTCTCCGCGTCGGGCATAGCCCACCGGGAGGACGAATGGCTGGCCCTCGTCAACGACCGCGATGTGCGCGACCAGACCGGCATCGAGCACCGCGTGCAGTGCCGCAGTCTCGGTGACGGCCCGATCGGGGATACGCCGTATGCGCGTGCGATCGGTTGATCCGGGAGAGGAGCCGACCGTCACAGGATCGTCCAAGCCTCCGTGAGAACCGAGCGCAGGATCTGCTCGATCTCGTCGAACTCCGGCTGGCCGATGATGAGCGGCGGCGCCAGCTGCACGACGGGATCGCCACGATCGTCGGCGCGGCAGTACAGCCCGGCATCGAAAAGCGCCTTCGACAAGAAGCCGCGCAGCAGGCGCTCGGCCTCGTCGTCGTTGAACGTCTCGCGGGTGTTCTTGTCCTTGACCAGTTCGATCCCGTAGAAGTAACCAGCACCGCGCACGTCGCCGACGATCGGCAGGTCGTGCAGCTTCTCCAGCGTGCGCCGGAAGGCACCCTCGTTCTCGCGCACGTGAGCGTTGAGTCCCTCTCGCTCGAAGATGTCCAGGTTTGCCAGTGCGACGGCGGCGGACACGGGATGCCCACCCCACGTGTAGCCGTGGAGGAATGTCGTCGTCCCGTGCTTGAAGGGCTCGAACAGCCGATCGTTGGTGATCATCGCGCCGAGCGGTGAGTAGCCCGACGTCATGCCCTTGGCGCACGTGATGATGTCGGGCGTCACGCCGAAGCGCGTCATCGCGAACATCTCGCCGATGCGGCCGAACGATGTGATGGTCTCGTCCGCGACCATCAGCACGTCGTACCGATCGCAGATCTCTCGCACGCGCTCGAGGTATCCGGGGGGCGGCGGGAAGCATCCGCCACTGTTCTGCACGGGCTCGAGGAACACGGCCGCAACGCTGTCCGCGCCCTCGAACTCGATCGCCTCGGCGATCCGATCGGCAGCCCACACGCCGAAGGCCTTCTCGTCGTGGCGGTACTCCTCGGGCGCGCGATAGAAGTTCGTGTTGGGCACCTTGACGCCGCCAGGCACCAGCGGCTCGAACGGGATCTTGGCATCGGGGATGCCCGTGATCGACAGCGCGCCCTGTGGCGTGCCGTGGTACGCGATGCTGCGGCTGATGACCTTGTACTTCGTGGGCTTGCCGGTGAGCTTGAAGTACTGCTTGGCGAGCTTCCACGCGGTCTCGACGGCCTCGCCGCCGCTGGTGGTGAAGAAGACGCGGTTCAGGTCGCCGGGAGCGTAGTGCGCCAGGCGCTCGGCGAGCTCGATCGCGCGCGGGTGCGCGTATGACCAGATGGGAAAGAAGGCGAGTTCCTCTGCCTGCTTGGCCGCTGCGGCCGCGAGTTCCTTGCGACCGTGGCCGGCCTGCACGGTGAACAGCCCCGACAGTCCGTCGAAGTAGCGCTTGCCCTTGTCGTCCCAGACGTATGCGCCGTCGCCCCGGACGATGATGGGGACGTCGCCTCCACCGTCGTAATAGCCAGAGTGGCGAGTGAAGTGCATCCACAGGTGATCGCGAGCCCTATCCGCGAGTGAGTCAGGTCCGGGCTCGGTCACGTGCTGCGGAGTCGTGGTCATCGTGTTCCCCAGGTGTAGATCTGCTTGCGCAGCTTCAGATAGACGAAGGTCTCAGTAGACCGGACCTCCGGGATGGCGCGAATGCGCCCGTTCGTGATCTCGAGCAGGTGCTCGTCGTCCTCGGCCACGAGCTCGGCGAGGATGTCGTACCGCCCGGCGCAGATGACGAGGTAGTCGACCTCGGCCATCGCCTCGAGCTTGTCCGCGACGACGTCGACATCGCCGGAGACCTTGATGCCGACCATGGCCGCGCGCGCGAACCCGACCTGCATGGGGTCGGTCACGGCGACGATCTGGATGACGCCGGACTCCTGCAGTCGCTGCACGCGTTGGCGCACCGCGGCCTCGGACAGCCCCACGGCCTTGCCGATCGTCGCGTACGGGCGACGACCATCCTGCTGCAGTTGGTCGATGATTGCCTTCGAGACATCGTCGAGGGGTGTGCTCGGGACGCGCTCACGGGCCGGCATGACTGCCATAATGCTCCAGACTAACGACAACATGCAAGTGATTTCGCAGCGCAGCGACACAACTGCTACGAAATCCGCATCACACGGGGACAATCCACGCAGATTTCGCAGTCCGACTACTAGGCTCGGACGTACCGGACAACCGATGGAGGCAGTGGCGTGAGCGACAAGCGGACGATTCGCAACTTCGTGGGCGGCGAGAGCGTCGACACTATCGACGGCGCGACGAGCGACCTGGTTAACCCGTCGACCGGTGAGGTCTTCGCGACCGCGGCGGTGTCCAGCGCGGCCGACGTGGACCTCGCCTACCGAGCGGCGTCGAGTGCCTTCCAGGGCTGGCGCGACAGCACCCCTTCCGAGCGACAGCGCGCGCTGCTCACCATCGCCGACGCCCTCGAGGCGCATGCCGACGAGCTGGTCGCGCTGGAGAGCGAGAACACCGGCAAGCCCATCCCGGTCACGGCGGTCGAAGAGGTCCCGCCGATGATCGACCAGATTCGGTTCTTCGCCGGCGCAGCCCGCGTTCTTGAGGGACGCTCGGCGGGGGAGTACTCGGCGGGCTTCACGTCGATCATCCGGCGCGAGCCGGTGGGCGTCATCGGCCAGGTGACGCCATGGAACTACCCGATGATGATGGCCGTGTGGAAGTGGGCACCGGCAATCGCGGCGGGCAACACCGTCGTCATCAAGCCGAGCGACACCACCCCGGTATCGACCGTGCGCATGGCCGAGATCATCGCCGAGTCGGGCGCACTGCCGCCCGGCGTCATGAACGTCGTGTGCGGTGATCGCGACACCGGCCGCGCGCTGATCGAGCATCCGACTCCGCAGATGGTGTCGATCACCGGCTCGGTCAGGGCAGGCATGCAGGTTGCCGAGACCGCAGCGCGCGACCTCAAGCGCGTCCACCTGGAACTCGGCGGTAAGGCCCCGGTCGTGATCTTCGACGACGCCGACATCGAGGCCGCAGCGGAATGGCTGGCCGTGGCCGGGTACTTCAACGCCGGACAGGACTGCACGGCCGCGACTCGCATGATCGTCGGCAAGGGGATCTACGACGATTTCGTGTCTGCGATGACCGATGCGGCGAAGGCCACCGCGACGACCTTCGCGGACGGCCCGAGCGGAGAGGCGCTCGTGCCGCCGGTGAACAACGCCGGGCAGCTTGAGCGCGTTCTCGGGTTCATCGAGCGCGCCCCGTCGCACGCGCAGGTCACGACCGGTGGAGTCCGCCAGGGCGATCGAGGTTTCTACGTGGAGCCAACGGTCGTCGCGGATCTTCGCCAGGACGATGAGATGATCCAGAACGAGATCTTCGGTCCGGTCGTCACGATCCAGCGGTTCACCGACGAGGCCGAGGCGCTGGCCTGGGCGAACGGCGTGCCGTACGGCCTGGCGTCATCGGTGTGGACCAAGGACTTTGGCCGCGCGATGCGGATGTCGAAGTACCTGGACTTCGGCTGCGTGTGGATCAACACGCACATCCCGCTCGTCGCCGAGATGCCGCACGGCGGCTTCAAGCACTCCGGCTACGGCAAGGACCTGTCGATGTACGGGTTCGAGGACTACACGCGCATCAAGCACGTGATGGCCTCCCTCGAGAGCTAGGCCTCGCAAGCACCACCCCGAACGTTGCGTTGTGTGGCCAGTCGTGGGGGTCTCGGGCGCAGCCCGGACCCCCACGACTGGCCACACAACCTACGAGTCGCGCAGGAGGCGGCGCAGGATCTTGCCGGACGCCGACTTCGGGATGGCGTCGGTGAAGACCACGTCGTGCACCACCTTGTAGGTCGCCACCTTGTCCTGCATGAACACCGTGATGTCGTCCGCTGTGAGTTCCTGGCCCGGCTTCACGACGATGAACGCGCGGGGAATCTCCCCGGCCTCGTCGTCCGCGACACCGATGACCGCCGCATCGGCGATCGCCGGATGGGTGAGCAGCAGCGCCTCGAGTTCTGCCGGCGCGACCTGGAAGCCCTTGTACTTGATGAGCTCCTTCAGGCGGTCGACGATCGAGTAGTGAGCGTCCTCGTCGACGACGGCAATGTCGCCGGTGTGAAGGAAGCCATCCGCATCGATCGTCGCGGCCGTCGCGCCGGGGTTGTTGAGGTAGCCCTTCATGACCTGCGGTCCGCGGACCCACAGCTCTCCGACACCGCCGATCTCCTGGTCCTCGCCGGTCTCGGGATCAACGATGCGACTCTCGGTGTTCGGGACCGCGACGCCGACCGTGCCGGCCTTGAACGTGCCGGGAAGTGTGGCATGGCTGACCGGACTGAGCTCGGTCATTCCGTACCCCTGTGCGACCTCGCAGTTCAGGCGGGCCGCTGCCTCCTGAGCGAGCTCCGAGCCGAGTGGAGCTGCGCCGGAGAACACCTGCTTCAGGCTGCTCAGGTCGTACTGGTCGACGAGAGGGTGCTTGGCGAGCGCCAGAACGATCGGCGGCACGACATAGAAGCGGGTGATCTTCCGCTCCTGGATGATCGACAGTGCCTGCTCGAGGTCGAAGCGGGGCAGCGTCACGATCGTCGCGCCGCGCGAGAGGAACCCGTTCATGAGGACCTGCATGCCGTAGATGTGGAAGAACGGCAGGACGGCGAGCACGACCTCGCCATCTTCGACGGCCAGCGCCTCCTCGCACTGCGCCAGGTTCGCGACGAGGTTGCGATGCGTGAGCATGACGCCCTTGGGGAAGCCGGTGGTACCGGACGAGTACGGCAGCACGACAACGTGCTCGGAGGTGTCGACAGGAACCTGCGCGATGGGCGCACCGAAGAACTCGGTGACAGCAGTCGTGCCTTCGGGGGCCTCGCCGATGACAACGATCTCGCCCGTGGGCGTGCCCTGCACGGCCTCCTTGGCCGTGTCGACGAACATCGCGATCGTGAACAAGATCGTGGCCTGCGAGTCGTTGAGCTGGAAGCGGACCTCGTCCGCCGTGTAGGTCGGGTTGATCGTGCTGATCGCCACGCCGGCGACGGCCGCTCCGTGGAACACGACGGCATACTCGGGGATGTTCGGAGCCATGATCGCGACGGTGTCGCCCGGCCCCAGGCCTCGGGCAGCAAGGCCGCCGGCGAAGGAATGGATCATTCCCGCCAACTGGCTGTAGGTGTAAGTGCGGCCGGTGGGGCCGTCGATGAGTGCTGCGCGGTCCGGCACGCGTTCTGCCTCCTGGAGCACCCACGCCGTGATCGCGTCCTCGGGGATGACCACGTCGGCCAGCGGGCTGCGATGGATGATCACTACTCACTCCTGTCATCGATGTGGGGAATGAGTCTCACACGCCGACACGGTTGATGCGGCCGAAACGACGAGAACGTGATGAGGGGCCGGCGATTGCTCGCCGGCCCCTCATCACGACGCTACGTGCTAGTTGCCACCCTCCGCGAGAGTCACCGAGATCGGCGCGAATGCCGTTCCGGTGGTGTCCTCTCCGGCTCCCGACAGCTCGGCGTTCGCGGCGACAGCGAACTCCGTGGTGTAAGCCTCGGCGGGCGGCTCGGCCGTGATGACCGTTGCACCCTCGAGGTTCTTGGTGTTCAGGGCGACATCGACGGTCTGGGTCCAGATGACCGGATCGATGACGCCGACGCCCAGCGGCGATGGCCAGATGAGCTTGTTGACCTCGTTCATCTGCCACAACTGGTGGCTGGCGCCGAGCTTGGTGCCCGCGGCGAGCACGATGTCCGTGCACTCCTGGGCGTTGTCGCGGCAGTGGATCCAGCCCTGCAGCGATGCCGTCACGAAAGCCTGCGTGAGGGCCTGGTACTCAGCGTCGGCAAGTCGCTCTGTCGAGGCCCAGATCGCGTCCTGGTACATCGCGACGCCTTCGGTGTTGTAGTCGACGACGTTGAAGTCCTCCGGCTGGTACAGCTCGCCGGTATCAGGGTTCACGGCCTCGAGCACCTGTGCGTACTCGTTGTACGTCATGGCCTCGGCAGCGTCGATCTCGCCGTTGAGAAGAGCGGCCATGTCGAACTGCTGCTGAACGAGCTCGACGTCGGCGGCCGGGTCGAGGCCGGCCTTCGTGATCGCAGCGAAGACCTCGTACTCGTTGCCGAAGCCCCAGTTGCCGATCTTCTTGCCCTTGAAGTCCGCGGCGGTCGTGATGCCCGCGTCCGCGAATGACACCTGGAGCGTGCCCGAGCGCTGGAAGACCTGCGCGACGTTGGTGATTGCCGCGCCCTGCTCGATCGAGGCGAGAGCCTTGGGCACCCACGAGATCGCGAAGTCCGCGCCGCCTTGCGCGAGAACGGTCTGGGGCACGATGTCGACGCCACCCTCAAGGATGGTCACGTCGAGGCAGGCATCGGCGTAGTAGCCGAGGTCCTTGGCCGCGTAGTAGCCGGCGAACTGGGCCTGCGCCACCCACTGCAGTTGGAGCTTGACCGGGGTGGGCGTGGTGCACTCCTCTGCAGCGGCCGACGATGCGGGGGCTGCTGACGATGCGGGCGCCGCGGAGCTCGCGGGCGCTGCTGCAGACGAGGACGACTCCGACGTGGAGCTCGAACTGCAAGCAGACAGCGCAAGTGCGCCGACGACGGCAACGCCCGTCAGGGCGACCCATCGGCTGCGTGTGGTGTGACGCATGCTTCCTCCTGGATGTTGTGGTGCCTTGGTTGTAGTGCCGTGCTGTTGCGATCATGTTGCGCGGTGGTTGCAGATGTCGGCAGGACTGGTAACGGGTCGATAACGCCGTCTATTTCGTGCGAGGTTTGCTCGTCCATGGTGCTACCCAGCGCTCCACGAGCAGCACGATGAGGTAGAACAGCAGGCCCGTGATGATGGCCGCGACGACATAAGCCCACGCTCGCCCGTAAGCAGTGTTGGCGGCGTTCGACGCGATCCGTGCGCCGAGTCCCAACTGCGGTCCGCCGAAGTACTCGGCGACCAGTGCAGCGATCACCGCGAGCGGAGCGGCGATCTTCATGCCGGTAAAGAAGAACGGAATTGCGTTGGGAATACGAAGAATTCGCAGTACCCGTCGTGGAGTCGCGTTCATCGAGCGCATCAGTTCGAGTTGAACTGGCTGCACGTCCACGAGTCCGCGGATCACGTTCACGAAGATCGGGAAGAACACGATGATCGTCGTGACGAGCACGCGGGGTGTGCGGCTGGTGATGTTGAACATGTTGTTGAGAATCGGAGTGAGGGCGATGATCGGCACCGCGGCGAGTCCGGCCGCGAGCGGCGTGACAAGTTTGTTCACAACAATGAAGCGCTGCGCGAGAAACGCGGCGATGAGCCCGAGAAATGTTCCGAACATTAAGCCGAGCAGTGCGGTGGTGCCTGTGTAGAACGCGGCGCCCCACATCAAGCTGACGTCCTTGAAGAAGTTGCTCGCGATCAAGCCAGGAGACGGCAGCAGGTACGGGGGGATATCGCGGACGACGACGAGTAGCTGCCACGCGCCGACCACGATGACGGCAATGAGAAGCGGAGGCCAGACGCTCCGCAATCGGGTGGCCACTACACCTCGCCGATCCTCGCGCGCGTGGCGCTGCTCGGATTGCCGCGCAGGGCCTCGCGCACGGCCGTGACCGATCTGAAGAACTCCTCGGCCTCGCGGGTGTCCTCATTGCGGTCGCCGAGGTTCACCGAGACGACATCGGTGATGCGGCCAGGACGCGGTGACATGACGACGACGCGGTCGGACAGGTACACCGCCTCGGGGATCGAGTGAGTGACGAAGATGATCGACTTGCCGGTCTCCAAGCGGATGCGCAGCAGTTCGTTCTGCATGCGCTCGCGGGTCATCTCGTCGAGGGCGCCGAACGGCTCGTCCATGAGCAGCAGGGGCGGGTCGACCGCGAGCGAGCGAGCGATCGCCACGCGCTGCTGCATGCCGCCGGACAGTTCCCACGGGCGGTGATCGGCGAAGTCCGCGAGCTGCACCATCTCGAGCAGTTCCAGAGCGCGCGCCTTGCGTCGAGCGGAGTCCCAGCCCTGCAGTTCGAGCGGCAGTTCAACGTTGCGGCGCACCGTGCGCCAGTCGAACAGGGCGGCCTGCTGGAACGCAATGCCGTAGCGCTGCTCCTGGCGGGCCTGCGCAGCCGACATGCCCGCGACGGTCATGGTGCCCTGCGACGCGTCGGTGAGATCGGCAATGACGCGCAGCAGGGTGCTCTTTCCGCAACCCGACGGGCCGATGAGCGAGATGAACTCACCGCGACCCACGGTCAGGTCGATGTCCTGCAGCGCCGTGACCTCGTTGGGCAGGCCGGGGTTGAAGACCTTCCAGATGCCGCTCGCGACGACTGCGGATTCGGTTGCCGTGTCGGTCATGCGGGGGACTCCTTGGGCAGGTTGCGAGTGAGGTAGAGGTCCAAAGCTGTGACGAGTCCGGCCGCGACCAGGCCAAGGATGATCGCTCCGAAGACGGCGACGTAGACCTTGGCCGGCTGGGACGTCGCCTCGCGGGAGTACTCGAGGATCAGGCGACCGATGCCGCCGCGAACCCCGGTCGAGATCTCCGCGACAACGGTGCCGACCACGGCCGCAGCGGCAGAGACCTTCATCGCGGGGACGAGGTAGGGGAGCGAGGCCGGGAAGCGCAGCTTGATGAGAGTCGCGCGCGGGGTGGCGGCGTAGGACCGCATCAGTTCAAGGGACGTGGGCGTGGGCGCGTGCAGTCCGCGGAGGGCTCCGACGCTCAGCGGGAAGAACGCCAGGTACGCCGCGATGAACATCACCGAGTAGGTCGTGCTCCACTCGATTGGCCCGATGCTGACGCGATTGCCTATGCCGGTGATCAGGGGAGCGAGAGCGATCAGTGGCACCGTCTGCGAGGCGATGACGAATGGCAGGAGACCTCGCTCGAGGAACGCGAAGCGCTGCATGACGATCGCGAGGATGAGGCCCACGGTGACGCCGATGATGAATCCGCCGAGCGCGATCAATAAGGAGTACGCAGCGGCCTGCAGAACGGCCTGAAGGACCGTGGTGTCTGATCCGCGGACCTCGGGCTGCCATGCGCCGTTGATCATCGTCCAGACATGCGGCATGGACAGATCCGAGGTGTTGATCGGGATCGACACGATGCCGCCGAACCACTTGACCAGTTCCCACATCAGCATGCACAGCAGTACACCGGCGAGTGCCCACAGGACACCGCTGGCGCCCTTCTTGATGCGGCGCGTGACGGTGCTCTGGCGCTGTGGACGAGGTCCTGCGGGTCGGGGTTCGCTCACTCGCGAGCCCTCAGCTTCTCCTGCACCGCGGGGATGATCTTCTCGCCGTACGCGGACAAGGTGGCGTCCTTGTCGTCGTGCTGCAGGTACAGCGCGAACTGGTCGACGCCGAGCGCCTCGAGTTCCTCGAGCCTGCGGATGTGCTCCGCGGGCGGTCCGATGATGCAGAACCGGTCGATGATCTCGTCGGGCACGAAGTCGGTGTGCTCGTTGTGGGCCTGGCCGTGGGTGTTGTAGTCGTAGCCCTTGCGGTTCTTGATGTAGTCGGTCAACGCCTGCGGGACCGCACTGCCGTTCTCTCCGTAGCGCTCGACGATGTCGGCGACGTGATTGCCGACCATGCCGCCGAACCAGCGAAGCTGGTCACGCGCATGCTCGACATCGTCGGTGACGTAGGCGGGCGCGGCAACGCAGATGTAGATCGAGTCGGGATCGCGTCCTGCCGCGGCCGCGGCATCGCGTACGGCCTTGATCGTCCACTCGGCGATCGACGGATCGGCGAGCTGCAGGATGAAGCCATCGCCCACCTCGCCGGTGACGGCGAGCATCTTCGGCCCGTACGCGGCGACCCATACGTCGGTGCGGCTCTGCTTTGCCCACGGCAGTCGGAGGCTTCCGCCGCTGTGGTCGATCGCGCGGCCGTTGACCAGTCCCTTGATGTCGAGCACCGATTGCCGCAGGTCGGCGACCGAGACGGGCTTGCCATTGGTCACCCGAACCGCCGAGTCGCCGCGACCGATGCCGATCACCGTGCGGTTGCCGTACATCTCGTTGAGCGTTGCGAAGACCGACGCCGTAACAGTGATGTCGCGAGTCGCGGGGTTCGTCACCATCGGCCCGACGATCACCTTGCGGGTCTCGTCGAGGATCTTGCTGTAGATGACGTACGGCTCCTCCCACAGGATGTGGGAATCGAAGGTCCACACGTAGCCGAACCCATAGGACTCGGCGCGCTTGGCGAGGTCGATGACCCGCGCGGCCGGGGGAGTGCACTGGAGAACGACGCCGATGTCCATGAGTCGCCTTTCGTTGTGGCGGGGGGCTAGCGGGTACGGGGGAAGCCGAGATCGACCGTCGACGTGGCCGGGTCCGGCCACCGCGAGGTGATCGTCTTCGTGCGCGTGTAGAACTCGATCCCGGCCGGCCCGTAGATGTTGCTGTCGCCGAAGATCGACGCCTTCCATCCGCCGAAGCTGTAGTACGCGACCGGGACCGGGATCGGCACGTTGATGCCGACCATGCCGACCTGGATCTCGAACTGGAACCGCTTCGCGGCTCCGCCGTCGCGAGTGAAGATCGCGGTGCCGTTGCCGTACTGGTGGTCGTTGATGAGCGCGACTGCCTCGTCGTATGTGTCGACCCGAACGACGGACAGCACTGGCCCGAAGATCTCGTCGTCGTAGGACTTCATGCCAGGGGTGACGTTGTCGATCAGTGACACGCCGAGGAAGAAGCCCTCCGCGGGAAGATCCGCATCGCGGCCGTCGACGACAACGGTCGCGCCCTCCGCCGGAGCGCCTTCGAGGTATGACGCGACCTTGTCGCGATGCTCGCCCGTGATGAGGGGTCCCATCTCCGCATTCGGATCGGTGCCGGGGCCAACCTTGAGCTTGGGCAGGCGCTCGGTGATCGCGTCGATCAGCTTGTCGCCGACACCGCCGACGGCAACAACAACCGAGATCGCCATGCAGCGCTCGCCGGCGGAACCGTAGGCGGCACTGACGGCCGCGTCCGCAGCCATGTTGATGTCCGCGTCGGGCAGCACGACCATGTGGTTCTTGGCGCCGCCGAGAGCCTGGACGCGCTTGCCGTTCGCCGTGCCGGTCGAGTAGATGTACTGCGCGATCGGCGTCGACCCGACGAAGCTGACCGCCTCGATGTCGGGGTGCTCGAGGATCCGATCGACAGCGGTCTTATCGCCATGTACGACGTTGAACACACCGTCGGGCAGTCCCGCCTGCTTGAGCAGGTCCGCCAACAGCAGCGAGACGGACGGGTCCTTTTCGCTCGGCTTGAGGACGAAGGTGTTGCCGGTGGCGATCGCGTTGGCGAACATCCACATCGGGACCATGGCCGGGAAGTTGAATGGCGTGATGCCGGCGACGACGCCGAGGGGCTGCTTGATCGAGTACACGTCGACTCCGCCCGAGACGCCCTCGGAATAGCCGCCCTTGAGCAGCGCGGGGATGCCGCACGCGAACTCGATGTTCTCGATGCCCCGCGCGAGCTCGCCGGCCGCGTCGCTTGGCACCTTGCCGTGCTCGCTCGACAAGAGCTCGGCGATCTCGTCACGGTGGCTCACCACGAGCTGTCGGAAGTTGAACATCACCTCCGCGCGGCGCGACAGTGAGGTCGCGCGCCACGCCGGGAACGCGGCTGCTGCGGCGGCTACCGCCGCGTCTACCTCCGCTACTGATGCCAGGCCGACGACCGCCTGCTGCTGGCCGGTGGCGGGGTCGTAGACAGGCCCGCTGCGGCCGGAGGTCGACGGGACGAGGGAACCATTGATCCAGTGATCGATAGCGCGCATGGGACTACTCCGCTCTTGGTGGTGCAATGTCAAACATCAGATGAGGTACTGCGAGAGCCCTCGCTTGAGGAACTGACCGTGGCCCTTCACGCCGTGGTACTCGTTGTCGTCGACGACGACGAGACCGCGCGAGATCACCGTGTCGACGTGACCGTCGATGACGAATCCCTCCCACGCGGAGTGGTCCATGTTCATGTGGTGCGTCTTGTGGAAGCCGATCTCGGTGCGTCCGGCCGGGTCATACACGACGACGTCGGCATCGAACCCGGGCGCGATCGCTCCCTTGCGCCCGTACAGCCCGAACATGCGAGCCGGGGTCGTCGAGCACAGCTCAACCCACCGCTCGATGCTGATCTCGCCGTCGACGACGCCCTGGAAGATCAGGTCCATGCGGTGCTCGACCGAGCCGATGCCATTGGGGATCTTCGAGAAGTCCCCGACGCCCATCTCCTTTTGCTCCTTGAAGCAGAAGGGGCAGTGGTCGGTGCTGATGACGGACAGGTCGTTGGTGCGCAGGTAGCGCCACAACTCCTTCTGGTGCTCCTCGGCCTTCGACCGCAGGGGGGTCGAGCACACCCACTTCGCACCCTCGAATCCCGGCTGCGACAGCTGGTCCTCGAGTGACAGGTACAGGTACTGGGGGCAGGTCTCGCCGAAGACGTTCCAGCCCTCGTCGCGGTTGGCCTGCAGCACGTTGACCGCCTGCTTCGCTGACATGTGCACGATGTACAGCGGCGCTCCCGTCATGCGGGCGAGCATGATCGCGCGGTTCGTCGCCTCGGCCTCGGTCTCCCACGGCCTCGTCAGCGAGTGGTACTTCGGGTCGGTCTTGCCCTCCGCGAGCGCCTGCGCGATGAGCACGTCGATCGCACTGCCGTTCTCAGCATGCATCATGATCATCGAGCCGTTGCTCGATGCCTGCTGCATCGCCTGGACGATCTGGCCGTCGGTACTGAGGAAGACGCCGGGGTACGCCATGAACAGCTTGAAGGTCGTGACGCCCTCGTCGATCAGCTCGTCCATCGCCTTGAGCGACTCGCTGTCGACACCGCCGACGACTTGGTGGAAGCCGTAGTCGATATGCGTGTTGCCCGCGGCCTTCTGATGCCACGCGGCGAGGCAGTCCTGCACGCGCTCGCCCTGCTTTTGCACCGCGAAGTCGATGATGGTGGTCGTGCCGCCCCACGCGGCGGCGCGGGTGCCGGTCTCGAACGTGTCGCTCGCGACGGTGCCGCCGAACGGCATCTCCATGTGGGTGTGTCCGTCGATGCCGCCGGGCACGACGTACTTGCCGGTGGCATCGATGACTCGATCGGCGGTCGCCTCAATACTGCTGCCGAGCGTCGTGTCTCCGGGTGCGATGACGGCGGCGATCTTCTCGCCGTCGATGAGCACGTCCGCCTGAATCGTCCCCTGCGCGGAGACAACGCTGCCGTTCTTGATGAGGATGGTCATGGGCGAGGTCTCCTTCGCTTACGGGCGGACGAGGTCGTCGTAGGCATCAGGGCGACGGTCACGGTAGAACGGCCAGCGGTTGCGAACCACGTTGATGAGGTCCATGTCGAGGTCGCGAACGATCAGCTCGGGCTTGTGCGCATCGCCCTTCTCGTCGACGTAGTTGCCCTCGGGGTCGACGAAGTAGGACTGGCCGTAGAAATCGTCATCGCCTAGCGACTCGATTCCGACCCGGTTGATCGCCCCGACGTAGTACTCGTTTGCCACGGCGGCAGCGGGCTGCTCGATTCCCCACAGGTACTGGGACAGGCCACGCGAGGTGGCGGACGGGTTGAACACGATCTGCGCACCGTTGAGGCCCAGGGCGCGCCAGCCCTCGGGGAAGTGGCGGTCGTAGCAGATGTACACGCCGATCTTGCCGACCGCGGTGTCGAATACCGGGTACCCGCCGTTGCCCGGACGGAAGTAGAACTTCTCCCAGAAGCCCGGGACGTGGGGGATGTGCTGCTTGCGGTACTTGCCGAGGTAGCTGCCGTCGGAGTCGAGGACGGCGGCGGTGTTGTAGAGGACGCCAGGCTGCTCCTGCTCGTACATCGGCAAGATCATCACCATGCCGAGTTCCTTGGCGAGCACCTGGAAGCGCTCGGTCGTCGGGCCGGGGATCGACTCGGCGTACTCGTAGAACTGCGTGTCCTGTACCTGGCAGAAATACGGCCCGTAGAAGAGCTCTTGGAAGCAGATCACCTTGGCGCCCTGGGCGGCCGCCTCACGGGCGTAGGCCTCGTGAGCGACGATCATCGACTCCTTGTCGCCTGTCCAGCTCGTCTGCACTAGTGCGGCGCGAACGATGGTCATGCGGTCCTCCTCTCGCCGCTCGGCAGCGGCGATCGCTTTTTTGTGATTCTTGACCTTAGACACTTTCAGATGTGTTACAACGGCGTTTCTACTAACTTCCCGGCCATCTTTTTGTGTGCCAGGCCGTTTCGATCGTGGGAGGCGCGGTCACGATGAGCGCCGTTCCCGCAGTTGAGCCCAGCGGCCCGGATACGTCCCTCGTGGCAGCCGCCGTCCAGGACCGCTCGCCCAAGGGCATCGCGGCTGCGGTGCACCGACTCATCCGGGCCGGGCAGCTCACGACCGGTGACCGGCTGCCGACGGTTCGCGACCTGGCCAAGGAGATCGGCGTCAGCCCGGCGACCGTGAGCGAGGCGTGGCAGGCACTGGCCGCCGTCGGCGCCATCCAGGCCCGAGGGCGCGCGGGAACATTCGTCCGCGACACCGTCGAGCCCACCCGCCCGAGCCGCTACATGGGTATCGGGGGTGCCCCGCTCTCGGAGGGGATCAACCTGTCGACGGGCACACCGGACTCCGCACTGCTGCCGCAGCTTCGAGACTCGGTCGAGCGCGTCGTTGCGGGTTCCCAGTCCTGGACGACCAGCTATCTGGACGACCCCGTGCTTCCCGAACTGGACCGGCTGCTTCGGGACAGCTGGCCGTTCCCCCCGGCGAGGCTCACCGTCGTCGATGGCGCTCTGGACGCCATGTCACGGATCGTCGACCAGGTCGTCAGGCTCGGTGACCGGGTGGCGATGGAGAGCCCAGGCTTCCCACCCCTCATCGACCTGCTCGAGCGCGCCGGAGCCGAGATCATCCCGTTGGAACTGGACGACTCGGGCATCACTCCCGCCTCGCTGAGCCATGCGCTCGCCCTTGATCCGGTCGCGGTGTTCGTGCAGCCCCGGGCCCAGAACCCCACCGGCATCAGCATGGTCACGGCCCGCTGCGCCGAGCTTGCGGTCCTTCTGGAGGCCTCGCGCACTCTCGTCGTCGAGGATGACCACAGCGGCGACATCGCGACGGGGGAGGACGTCAGCATCGGCAAGCACCTGCCCGATCGAACCGTCCACATCCGCAGTTACTCCAAGTCGCACGGCCCCGACCTGAGGATCGCTGCCGTGGGCGGCTCGGCCGATGTCGTGGATCCCCTGGTGTCCCGACGGATGCTCGGCCCCGGGTGGACCAGTCGCCTGCTCCAGGCCGTGCTCGTGGACCTGCTCACCGATGCCTCGTCGGTTGCAGCGGTGCGTCGCGCGCGGTCGACCTACGCGATGCGAAGCCTCGCCGTGCGCGCCGGCCTCGCGGGCGAGGGAGTCGTGAGCACGCCAGGAGACGGCATCAACGCGTGGGTGGAGGTGCAGGACGAACGGGCGGCATTGATCACGCTCGCGGCGTTGGGCATTCGGGTCTCTCCGGGCAGTCCGTTCATCGTCCCCGCGGCGCTCGGCGCGGGAGTCGCGTCGCGAACCCAGCATGTTCGCGTGACGACCGGCGTCCTCGATGAGCACGACCCTGCGCAGTTGCAGCACGTGATCTCCGCGCTCGCCAAGGCAGCGAAGGCTGGGCCGACGCTTCGCGGGGTGTAGTCCATGGCAGCGAAGATCCGCGCAAATCGGTAGCGTACGCACATCCGACCGGAGGGACACGCCATGAGCACGCCGCGACCACAGGCCATCGCCGCTATTGCCGGGACCATGAGGTCGTCGGTTTCTCGGCGCCGGATCATTCAGGCCGCCGGCCTCGGCGGCGCCGCGATGCTCGCCGCCGCGTGCGGTGCAAGCGGCGAGGATGCTGCCGCCGACGGGAGTGGGCCAGCGGTCGCGCCCAGCGCGGAGGACCAGTCCGACACGGACAAGGCGGCTAACTGGTCGAACTGGCCGCTGTACATCGACATTGACGACGAGAGCGGGCAGCGTCCCACTCTCGAGGCGTTCCAGACGGAGTCCGGCATTGCGGTCACGTACACCGAGGACATCAACGACAACAACGAGTTCTTCGCCAAGGTCCGCACGCAGCTCGAGCAGGGCCAGGACATCGGCCGGGACCTCGTAGTCCTCACCGACTGGATGGCCGCGCTGTGGATCCAGAACGGCTACGCGCAGAAGCTCGACAAGTCGATCATGCCGAACTCGGGCAACATCATTCCCCGGCTCGCGAGCGTGTCGTTCGACCCGACGCGCGAGTACACGCTCCCGTGGCAGTCGGGAATCGGCGGCCTTGGCTACAACAAGGCTGCGCTCAAGGAGGCCACCGGCAGCGACAAGATGACCTCGCTCGACGAACTGTTCGATCCGGCGCTGAAGGGCCGCATCACCGTCCTGTCCGAGATGCGCGACACGATGGGCTGCATCATCGCGTGGCAGGGCAACGACCCGTCCAACTTCACCGACGAGCAGTTCAATCAGGCGATCGCCGCGCTCACCGAGCAGGTCGACAGCGGCCAGATCCGTCAGGTGACCGGCAACGACTACATCGCCGCACTCGAGTCGGGCGACGTGATCGCGGTCATCGGCTGGTCGGGCGACATCTTCGCGCTCGGCGACGAGTTCGCCTTCGAGATCCCCGAGAGCGGCGGCACGCTGTGGACGGACAACATGCTGATCCCGGCGCTCGCCGCGCACAAGAAGAACGCCGAGCTGATCATGAACTACTACTACGACCCGACCGTCGCGGCCGAGGTCGCCGCGTACGTCAACTACATCTGCCCCGTCGAGGGTGCGCAGGCCGCGATGGAGACGCTGGATCCGGAGCTGGCAACGAACGAGTTCATCTTCCCGACAGAGGCGACGCTGGATCGAACGTTCGTGTTCATGGAACTGACGGCCGAGCAGAACGAGCAGTACGAGAGGTCGTTCCAGAGCGCGATCGGCAACTGACGTGGACGATCTGCATCTGCGCAATCTCACCAAGCGGTTCGGCGAGAATGCGGCAGTCGACGATCTCACGCTGACGATCCCGGGAGGCTCCTTCTTCGCGCTCCTCGGCGCATCGGGCTGCGGCAAGACCACGACGTTGCGCATGGTCGCCGGCCTCGAGGATCCGACGTCCGGGACGATTCACATCGGCGAGAAGGACATCACCTCGCTACGTGCGTTCGAGCGTCCGGTGAACACCGTCTTCCAGTCGTACGCACTGTTCCCGCACCTGGACATCTTCGAGAACGTCGCCTTCGGGCTTCGCCGCCGCAAGGTCAAGGACATCAAGCCCAAGGTGGAGCAGATGCTCGACCTGGTCGAACTCGGAGCTCTCGCGCGACGCAAGCCGAGCCAGTTGTCGGGTGGGCAGCAGCAGCGCGTAGCGGTCGCCCGAGCGCTCATCAACCAGCCCGACGTCCTGCTTCTGGACGAACCGCTCGGCGCCCTGGACCTGAAGCTGCGGCGCCAGATGCAGATCGAACTCAAGCGCATCCAGACCGAGGTCGGCACCACCTTCGTTCACGTCACGCACGACCAGGAGGAGGCCATGACGATGGCCGACACCGTCGCGGTCATGAATGCTGGTCGGATCGAGCAGCTCGGACATCCGGCGGACATCTACGAACTGCCGCGCACCGTGTTCGTCGCGAACTTCCTGGGCCAGTCGAACCTGATTCAGGGAACGAGCGCGGGCCGCTCGGGGGAGCAGAGCCTCGTCGCGGCCTTCGACGAGACGTTTGCGATACCCGCGGATCGCAACTTCGCGACCGGCAGTGCCGTCATCGTGGGAGTGCGACCGGAGAAGATGACGATCTTGGACCTGGTCGACGAGCCACAGGTGCCCGAGGGCCACAACCGCCTGCACGGCAAGGTCACCGATGTCTCGTACACGGGCGTGTCGACCCAGTACCTCGTCATGACCGCCTGGCAGCAGGAGCTCATCGTCTTCGAGCAGAACGTCGTCGTCGGTGATCGCTGCGAGGTCGGCGACGAGGTCGTCATCCACTGGGCGACGCAGCACACCTTCGGCCTCGACGGCTCCGCGGGCACGACGATCGGCGTTGATCCGGAGGTCCTCGCGCTCGAGGCGGCAAGCCAGGCGCTGATCACCGACTCGGCGAGCTGAGCATGGCAGCAGTGGTCCCGACCGCCACGGGCAAAGGCCCCGCGCCGGCCACCACCCAGCGCCGGTCGCGCACGGGCTATCTGCTGCTGTTCCCCGGACTGGCGTGGCTCGCCGTCTTCTTCGCGATTCCGTTCGTCACGCTGTTCTTCACCAGCCTCCAGCAGCCGATTCCCGGCAGGTCGGGCAAGTACATGGCCGGCCTGGAGTTCTCCAACTACACGGAGGCCCTGGCCCAGTACTGGCCGCAATTCCTGCGGTCCTTCCTCTACGCCGGAATCGCGACCGCACTCGCGCTGCTCATTGCGTACCCGTTGGCCTACTTCATCGCGTTCAAGGCCGGTCGCTGGCGGTCGTTGATGCTTGTGCTGGTGATCGCGCCGGCCTTCGCGTCATTCCTCCTGCGCACGTATGCGTGGAAGACGATCCTGAGCGACGAGGGCTTCATCACGTCGACCCTGAACGCATTGCACCTGCTTCCGGACGACCGCATCCTCAATACCGGCCTCGCGGTTATCACCGGCCTGACCTACAACTTCTTGCCGTTCATGATCCTGCCGCTGTATGCAGCGCTGGAGAAGATCGATCCGCGACTGATCGAAGCGGGCAGCGATCTGTACGCGTCTCCGCAGAAGGCGTTCAGGAAGATCACCTGGCCGCTGTCGATGCCCGGCGTCGTCGCGGGCACGCTCCTGACATTCATCCCGGCGGCGGGTGACTACATCAATGCCGAACTGCTGGGATCGACGAAGGATCGAATGATCGGGAACGTCATCCAGACGAACTTCATCGAGTTCCGCGACTATCCGACCGCGAGTGCGCTCTCGTTCGTCCTGATGGCCGCGATCCTGGTCGTGGTCTTCACCTATATCCGACGAGCCGGGACGGAGGATCTCGTCTGATGCGCTGGCTTCGCAAGAACGTCATCGGGATCGTCGCGATCCTCGTCCTCATCTACCTGTTCATTCCCATCGCCGTGGTCATCGTGCTGAGCTTTAACAAGCCCGAGGGCCGGTTCAACCTGTCGTGGAACGAGTTCTCGCTCGATGCGTGGACGAACCTGTGCGGCGTCCCCGGCGTGTGCTCATCATTCGTCACGAGCATCCAGATCGGACTGATCGCAACCCTGATTGCCACGCTTCTCGGATCGATGATCGCCTTCGGCCTGGTGCGGTATCGCTTCCGCGGTCGAGGCACGACCAACCTGCTCATCTTCCTGCCCATGGCGACCCCAGAGGTGGTCATGGGAGCAAGCCTGCTCGCGCTGTTCTTGAACATGCGGTTCCCACTCGGGATGGGCACCGTGCTCGTGGCGCACATCATGTTCATCATCTCGTTTGTCGTCGTCACGGTGAAGGCTCGTCTGCAGGGCCTGGATCCACGTCTTGAGGAGGCGTCCCGCGACCTGTACGCCAGTCCGCGGGCCACCTTCCGCTACGTGACCTTCCCGCTCGTGCTCCCCGGCATCCTCGGCGCGGCCCTGCTCGGCTTCTCGCTGTCGTTCGACGACTTCATCATCAGCTTCTTCAACGCGGGCACTCTTGTCACCTTCCCGATCTTCATCTGGGGTGCTGCCCAGCGCGGCATACCTGTGCAGGTCAACGCGCTTGCCTCGCTCGTGTTCATCGTCGCCCTCGTGATCGTCCTCGGTGCGCAGTACGTGAATCACCGCCGCCGCCGCGCGCTGCTCGCTCCTGCGGCATCTCCGATCCTCGTCGACCGTATGTCGCGCTCCTAGTCTTGCCCTGAGGGCGTATGGTCGCCATTCGTTGGTCCCGTCGGAAGGTCGCCATGCGCGGTTCCCTGAGAGTGCTCGCCCTGTCCGCAATCGCCGGGATGGTCATCGTGTCGGCCGTTCCCGCGCAGGCGGAGCCGGCCAGCGTGTCCGCAGCAACCGCGCCCCCTACCGTCACGATCCCGATCACCATGGGCAAGGCGCCGTTGTCGGACGGCGCGAACGGTCTCGTGCGAATCCGCCTCGGCTCTGGCAAACCCTTCCTCGTGATGCTCGACACCGGCTCGGTTGGCCTCCGGGTATTCCCCGGCGGCTGGAGTGGCGACATCAGCGGAGGATTCGCGACGGCCCCGTTCTCGATAGGCGGCGTGAAGACGACCGAGAACATCAAGTTCCAGGTCGCGCCGACAACGAGCAAGTACATCTCCGCGTGGCGTCTGCAGGGCGTGTTCGGCATCCTCGGCGTCGGGGTCGGACGCTCGCCGCTGACCAATCCGCTGGCGTTGCTTCCTCGGCAACTCGGCCAGCGCTGGAGCATTCATTTCGTGCGGACGCCCGCGTCCGACCCGCAGCGTCAGGGCGCGCTCGTGCTCGGGGCCGTCGTGCCCGGCAACGCGCAGGCGACCTTCCCGCTGACGTCGCAGGGCACTACCGCCAACGGAGTCCGCTATTGGGCCGACCACAAGGCCCAGGCCTGCTGGACGGTTGGTCGCACGGTGAGCACCTGCGTCGACACGTGGTTCGATTCCGGGTTCCATCTGACGCGCGTCAAGGGCTCGGCCTTCGCCGACGTGCCGACCACGTCGCGGTCAGGAGTCGTGCGTACCGGGACGCCCGTGACCATGTCCGCACCGGGTGCGGCGTTCTCGGTGTGGAGTTTCCGCGCAGGCCAGACGCTGTCGCGGAACGTGATCGAGGTCTTCTCGAACAAGGGTGGGTCGAGCATCAATACCGGCAACGTCCCGTACTTCGACTACACGGTGACATACGACGTCAACCGCGGATTCATCTCCCTCAGCAACGGAAAGCAGGCTTCATCGTGAGCAAGGACCAATCCACCGAGCTCAGCCGCCGCCGACTCCTGCAGGGTGTGGGCGCCGCTGGCGTCGTCGCTGCCGGCATGGCCGCCGGTATGGGAAGTGCGTCAGCGGCCGAGGCTCAGCTTCCCTTCACGCCTCGTGGCAAGTTGCGTCGTCGACCGAACTTCCTGGTGTTCATCATCGACGAGCAGCGGTATGCACCGGTCTACGAGTCGGACGAGCTGAAGCGCTGGCGCCAGGCGAACCTGCCCACGCAGAACCGACTGCGGGATCACGGCGTGAACTTCACGAACCACTACATCATGTCTGCTGCATGCCAGCCCAGCCGCGCGTCCTTCATGACCGGGCAGTACCCGTCCCTTCATGGGGTGAGCCAGACCTCGGGAGCCGCGAAGAGCGCAATCGAGACCGACCTGTACTGGCTGGATCCCACGACGGTCCCGACGATGGGCTCGTGGTTCCGCGCAGCCGGCTATGACACCTTCTACAAGGGCAAGTGGCACGTGTCCGATGCTGATCTCTACCAGCCGGGCAGCTACAACCCGCTGCCCTCCTACGACAACGCGGGCATCCCCGACCCGCGCCTCGAGGAGATCTACCTCGAGGCGGGCCGGCTGGAGTCGTATGGCTTCACCGGCTGGGTCGGTCCCGAGCCACACGGCAGCAACCCGCTCAACTCGGGCTCATCGGGCCCGAACGGCCGAGGCCGCGACCAGTACTACGCGGACCAGGGCGTCAAGCAGCTGCGACAGCTGCGGAACTCGGCCAAGCCGTGGCTGATGGTGAACTCGTACGTCAACCCGCACGACATCACCATCTGGGGAGACCTGTCCCTGGCTCAGCAGAGCTTCTACCTGGCTCAGCAGTTGGTGGGCTCGAATGTTCCGCAGGATCTGTTCACGCCCCTGTACGGAGTGTCGTCCAACGAGGACCTGAGCAAGAAGCCGTCCGCACAGGCGAGCTTCCGCGACACGTACCCGTCCTTGTTCCAACCGCTGAAGAACGGCGACGCCTACCACCGCTTCTACTACCAGCTTCAGAAGAACGTCGACGAGCAGGTCGGGCGCGTATTCAGGGAGCTGGCGAGTTCTCGCGCGCAGGCTCGCGACACCATCGTCATCTACATGTCCGATCACGGCGAGCTGCTCGGCTCGCACGGCGGCCTGTACCAAAAGTGGCACAACGCGTACGAGGAGATGCTGAAGGTTCCCTTCATCGTCCACAATCCCGAGCTGTTCCCCAACGGCATGGACAGCGAGATGCTGTCCAGCCACGCTGACCTGATCCCGACGATGCTGGGACTGGCCGGCCTGGATGAGGACGTGCTCCGCACGCGATTGCGCGAGACGCATACGCAGGTTCGCGAGCTGCCGGGACGAGATCTCTCGGCGTTCCTTCTCGGCGAGGTCGACGAGGAGGGAGTGGAAGACGCGCCGTTGTTCTACATGAGCGACGACGAGCCGTCCAAGGGCATCCAGCAGATCTCCTGGAGCGGCACGAACTACTCCGCCGTAGTCCAGCCCAATCACATCGAGACGGTCATCGCCTACCTTCCGACAGGGCCGGCAGGCGTCAAGGAGCGGTGGAAGTACACCCGCTACTGGGACAACCCCGCGTTCTGGACGACTCCCAACTCGCAGAACGTCGAGACCATCACCTCGGGTCGTTTCAATACCCCGGGTACGAAGACCGCGACCACGACCGTCACCGCTCTGCAGCCGACGTCGGGTCAGGTTGCGCCTCCGGCCGATCAGTTCGAGTGCTACAACCTCGCGCAGGACCCGGCCGAACTGCGGAACCTGTACACCGATGCTGGATCAGCGCAGACGGTGGCGACATTGGGCAAGCTGCTCGACGAGCAGCGCAAGCTCAAGCGGCTCACTCCCACCGACCAGCCCTGGGCGGATGGTTCGGCCGTGCAGTTCCCGCCCGAGAACAACCCGACGAAGCTGCCGGGGTTCAACTAGGCAGATCGGTAGTCTGCGGGCATGACACGTTACGGGTCGCAGTTCGGCCCTGACGTGACCTTCCTCGGCGTCGACAGGTGCGATCTGGACGATCCGTCCACCTACGCCGACGCGGATGTCGTCATCCTCGGTGCTCCATTCGACGGTGGCACCTCGTACCGAAGTGGTGCGCGCTTCGGTCCTTCGGCCATGCGCTCGACGTGCTACCTGCCGCATGACGGATCGCGGCCCTCGCTCGCGATGCGCGTCGACGGCCTGAAGGACATCAGAGTCGTGGATGCGGGCGATGTCGAGATGTACAGCGGAGACGTCGTGAAGTCGTGCGCGACCTTGGAGGCCGCGGTGGAGCGCGTGTCGGCCTCCGGCGCGATCCCGCTTATCCTTGGCGGGGATCACACGATCACCTGGCCCGACGTCACCGGCGTCGCCCGATCGCGCGGCTGGGGCCGCGTCTCGGTGATCCATTTCGATGCGCACGCGGACACCGGCGACATCGAGTTCGGCTCGCTGGTCGGACACGGCCAGCCGATGCGACGTCTGATCGAGTCGGGCGCCGCACGCGGAGATCGCTTCCTGCAGCTTGGCCTGCGCGGCTACTGGCCACCGCCGGATGTGCTCGACTGGATGGCCGAGCAGGGCATGCGCAGCTACGAGATGACCGAGATCGTCGCTCGAGGTCTTGACCAGTGCCTGTCAGAGGCCTTCACCATTGCCGTCGACGACTGCGATGGCGTGTTCCTGAGCGTCGACATCGACGTATGCGATCCAGGTCATGCGCCCGGCACGGGAACCCCCGAGCCCGGTGGGCTCTCGGCGCGAGAACTTCTCGACGCTGTCCGTCGCATCTGCTACGACCTCCCGGTCGTGGGCATTGACATCGTCGAAGTCGCGCCACCGTACGACCACGCGGACATCACCGTCCTTCTCGGCAACCGAGTCGTGCTCGAGGCGTTGTCCGCGATCGCTCGGCGACGCAAGGACGAGCGCGACGGAACGACGTGGGATCCGCGCAGGCCGCTGCTCAGCGACCGGATCCCGGGGGACTAGGCGTTCGGCGTCTTGCTAGTTCTCGACGTACGTGACCGAGACGGGCGCAGTCAGTCCGCCGATCCGCAGCCGGTAGGTGTAGGTGCCGTCGCACCAGGTCCCGTTCATGCACATGGGGTCGAACTCCATCGTCGCGAGCCCTCGAGAGTTCGACCTCACGATCGTCTCGACCACCCATTCGCCTTCTTGGAAGAACTCCAGATGGACCAAGCGACGCGGATTGGCAGGCACGAGCCGAATCACAATCTCCGGAAGGCTGGCCTGATCCGGATAGCTGGTGTGCACGAAGGTGCGCGAGGTGAACTGCCCGCTGTCGCTCCAGCCCCAGAAGTACTCCTGCACTGTGGGTGACGTGTGGTGATCGCGGTGCTTCGCGGGCTCAGCGGCCGTCACTGAGGGGATCGATGCCACCGAGATGAGGGCGACGAGGGCTAACGCAGCGACGACGCGCAATGGGTTCGTCGACATGGGACCCCGCTCCCGCAGACTGAGTTCGAACGTTATTGCGGGGAGCGGGCGAGCGCGGGAGTCGCCTGGTCATATCCAGGCTAATCCTCGGAGTAGGTGATGGTCAGCCGCGCGGACTGACCGCCGACGAGGAGCTGGTATCGCAGCGTGTCCTCGCACCACGCGCCGCCAGCGCATGTCGGGTCGAGCCTGATCCGGGCGATGCCGCGGGTATCGGTCCTCGCGGTGCTCTCGGTGGTCCACCGGCCGTCGGAGGAGAACTGCGGCCGGACCTCGCGTCGTTGCGAGGCCGGCTCCGCCGTGATGATGAGGTGCGGCAGGTTGCTCGCGATCCCGTACTCGGCCTGCGTGAACGTGCGCGCCGCCGTCGTCGAGCCGTCGCTCCAGCGCCAGTAGTAGTACTCCTCGGCAACCGCGCTCGCCGGAGCAGCGACGATCCCCGCGAGCGCAAGGCCCGCGGCCGCCGCAGCGCGAACGCCCCAGATCAAGCCGCGTGCGCCTCGAGCCCCTGGTCGAGGATCGTCAGGGCCTCCTCGAGCAGCGGGATGGGGATGGTGAGGGGTGGCAGGAATCGGATGACGTTGCCGTACGTCCCGGTGGTGAGGGTGATGACCCCGTGGGTGTGGAACCAGGTGTTCAAGGTCGCGGCGAGTGCTGCGTCCGGATCCATCGTGCCGGGAGTGACCAGCTCGATCGCGATCATCGCGCCGCGGCCGCGGATGTCTCCGATCGCCGCGAAGCGCTCGGCCATGGAGCGCAGGCGGGGGATCATCACGGCCTCGATCTGCTTGGCGGCGGCGTTGGCATCGTTCTGCTCCATCCAGTCGATGGAGCCGAGCGCTGCGGCGCAGGCCACCGGATTGCCGCCGTAGGTGCCGCCGAGACCGCCGGCGTGGACCGAGTCCATGATCTCCGCGCGGCCGGTGACGCCGGCGAGCGGCAGTCCGCCGGCGATGCCCTTGGCCGTGGTGATGAGGTCGGGGATGACGCCCTCGTAGTCGCAAGCGAACCAATCGCCGGTACGGCAGAAGCCTGTTTGGATCTCGTCGGCGACGAACACGATGCCGTTGTCGGTGGCGAACTGCGCCATCGCGGCCAGGTAGCCATCGCCGGGAACGATGAATCCGCCCTCGCCTTGGATCGGCTCGATGATGATGGCGGCGACGTTGCCCGCGCCGATCTCCTTCTCGATCCGGGTCGTGGCGATCTTGGCCATGTCCGGGCCCTTCAGCCCGCGGTCGCGATAGGGGTAGGAGGTCGGCACGCGGTAGACCTCGGGTGCGAACGGCCCGAAGGAATGCTTGTAGGGCATGTTCTTCGCGGTCAGCGCCATCGTGAGATTGGTGCGCCCGTGGTACCCGTGCTCGACGACGACCACGGCCTGCCGCTTGGTGTAGGCGCGCGCGATCTTCACGGCGTTCTCCACCGCCTCAGCTCCGGTGCTGAACAGGGCCGAGCGCTTCTCGTGGTCACCGGGCGTCAGGCGGTTCAGCGCCTCGCAGACCTCCACGTACCCGGAGTACGGAGTGACCATGAAGCAGGTGTGCGTGAACGCCGCAACCTGCTCCTGGACCCGCGCGACCACCGCTGGGTTCGCGTTGCCAATCGTGGTGACCGCGATGCCCGACCCCATGTCGATCAGCGAGTTCCCGTCGACATCGACGAGCACGCCGCCGCCGGCGCGAACCGCATAGACGGGCAGCATCGTGCCGATTCCCGCGGAGACCGCCGACGTCTTGCGGGCGTGCAGCGCCAGCGAGAGCGGACCGGGGATGCTCGTCACGAGCCGGCGCTCCTGAGGCAGGTCGTCGAACTGGACATCGGTGTTCGACGTCGCGTCGGTCGCGGTCATGGCTCCTCCATCGGGTCGTCCGCCGAGCCTAGGGGCTGTGCCCCCGACGGCGTCTAGTCCACCTCGTGGCCGGGGGACGATCGGACTGCAGCGGTTACTCTGGTCGACGTGGCGGACCCAAGACGCATTGTGGTGCTGGGGAGCACAGGCTCCATCGGCACGCAGGCTCTCGACGTCGTCCGCCGCAATCCTGACGACTTTCGCGTCGTCGCCCTCTCAGCAGGTGGGTCCGATACGCGGCTGTTGGCGCGGCAGGCGCTCGACTTCGAGGTCGAGATCATCGCCGTCGCGCGCCCGACGGAGGTCGCCGACCTGCAGTTGGCCATCTACGCGGAGGCTGCCGGGCGGGGGTACGCGCAAGGTCACTTCCCGATTCCCCGCATCATCGCCGGCCCGGACGCGAGCACGGAGGTCGCGGCGTGGGACTGCGACGTGGTGCTCAACGGCCTCTCTGGTGCCGCCGGGCTGCGGCCCACGCTCGCGGCGCTCGATGCCGGGCGGGTGCTGGCGCTGGCGAACAAGGAGTCGCTCATCATCGGCGGACCGCTGGTCAAGGCCCGCGCTGCGGCCGGCCAGATCGTCCCGGTGGACTCCGAGCACTCCGCGCTAGCCCAGGCGCTGCGCTCGGGAACGCACGCGGAGGTTCGCAGGCTGCTGCTGACCGCCAGTGGCGGACCGTTCCGCGGCTGGGACGCGGATGCGCTCGCGACTGTCACGCTCGAGCAGGCACTCGCGCATCCGACGTGGAGCATGGGTCCGCTGGTCACGATCAACTCCGCGACGCTGATGAACAAGGGCCTGGAGATCATCGAGGCGCACCTGCTCTTCGACATCCCGTTCGACCGGATCGACGTCGTCGTCCACCCCCAGTCGGTCGTGCACTCGATGGTCGAGTTCGTCGACGGCTCTACGATCGCCCAGGCCAGCCCGCCGGACATGCGAATCCCGATCGCGCTGGGGATGGCCTGGCCCAACCGGGTGGCCGAGGCCGCGCCGGCGTGCGACTGGACGACGGCGACCTCGTGGGACTTCTTCCCGCTCGACGAGACGGTGTTCCCCGCGGTCCGGCTCGCCCGTGAGGCCGGTTCAGCAGGCGGCACTGCGCCCGCAGTTCTCAACGGCGCCGACGAGGCATGCGTGGCCGCGTTTATCGCCGGGGACCTGGCGTTCAACCAGATCATCCCCACCGTGGAGCGCGTCCTGCACGAGCACCTGGCCGGCAGCGCGGACGCGGATCCGGGATCGAGCTGGGTCGCGGGGAACAACACGACCCTCGAGGACGTCCTTAATGCTGACGGGTGGGCGCGCACGCGCGCGTCGGCGATGATCGGCGGAGTCGGGAAGGAGGCGTCCCATGCTTGAGCTCATCGGGATCGTGCTCTTCGCACTGCTCATTGCCGCGTCGATCGCTCTCCACGAACTTGGCCACCTGATCCCCGCCAAGAAGTTCGGCGTCAAGGTCACCGAGTACATGATCGGCTTCGGCCCGACGATCTGGTCGAAGGTCAGGGGCGAGACTCGGTACGGATTCAAGGCGATTCCGCTCGGCGGGTACATCCGCATGGTCGGCATGCTCCCTCCGGGACCCGACGGGACGTCGCGGTCGATGTCCACGGGACGGTTCGGTGCGATGATCAACGACGCGCGACAGCAGTCCGTCATGGAGATCGTGCCGGGCGAGGAGCAGCGCGCCTTCTACCGGCTTCCGGTGCGCAAGCGGGTAGTGATCATGCTCGGCGGTCCGTTCATGAACCTCGCGCTCGCCTTCGTCCTGTTTGCGATCGTCCTTGTCGGCATCGGCATTCCCGAGCCGAGCCTGCAGATCCGCACCGTCGCACCGTGCACGCCCGCGTCCGCCTCCGCGGCGACGACGCCGCTTCCGTCTGGCGACTGCCCGACCGGAACGGTTCCGTCGCCCGCCGTCGTCGCCGGCATCGAGCCAGGCGACACGATCGTGGCGATCGATGGCGTGGCCGCCACGAACTGGACCGACACGACGACCTGGATCCGCGCACATGCGGGCGACACGGCAGTCTTCACGGTCGACCGTGCGGGCGAGGAACTGAACCTTCCGGTGAGCATTGCCACCGCGGAGCGACCGGTGATCGACGAGGACGGCAACGCCACCGAGGAGGTCGTGACCGCTGGCTACGTCGGCCTCGGTCCCGAGTTCGTGTGGGTCGCGCAGTCATGGTCGTCCGTGCCCGCGTACATGTGGGACATCACCGTGCGCTCCGTCGTCGCGCTCGTCACGCTGCCGATCAAGCTCTACGACCTGGTCACCGACACGCTCATCGGCGGGGCCGACCGGTCCGTGGACAGTCCGGTCAGCGTTGTCGGCGTCAGTCGGCTCGGCGGCGACATCGCCGCACTCGACGAGCCGCTCGTCGCCAAGGTCGCGACGTTCCTGGGGCTGGCCGCCTCCTTGAACCTGTTCTTGTTCTTGTTCAACCTCCTGCCGATCCTGCCGCTGGACGGCGGCCACGTGGCCAGCGCGCTCTACGAGGCGATCCGTCGCAAGATGGCCAAGGTTCGCGGCCGGCCCGATCCCGGCCCGGTCGACACCGCCCGCCTGCTGCCCGTCGCCTACGTCGTGGCCGGGGCGCTACTGCTCATGGGCGTCATCGTGATCTGGGCGGACCTCGTCAAGCCGATCACCCTCGGCTAACCCCCTGTCCGTTTGTCCCGGATCCCGGGACAGATCGACAACTTGACGTAGCCGCGGGGCCGGATTCGTTCATTTGTCCCGCTCCATGCGCCGCCGAAACCCTGTCGAGGTTCGGACGGCGTCGGACGAGAGGTGACCTTCCAGACCGGGACAGATTGACGATTTCGACGTCGGCGCGGCCGGATTCGATCGTTTGTCCCGGGATCCGGGACAAACGGGTGGGGCGGGGGCGTGGGGGGCGGGTCATAATGGGGCAGTGACGATCAACCTCGGCCTGCCGTCCGCACCGCCACCGGTCGTGACCCCGCGACGCAAGTCGCGCCAGATCCTGCTCCGCCACCCCCACCACCCAGTTGCCGTAGGCGGCGACGCCCCGATCAGCGTCCAGTCGATGTGCACCACGCTCACCTCAGACGTCAACGCGACCCTGCAGCAGATTGCCGAGCTGACCGCGTCGGGCTGCCAGGTCGTCCGAGTCGCGGTGCCCAGTCAGGACGACGCCGACGCGCTCGCCGCCATCGCGCGCAAGAGCGACATCCCGGTCATCGCCGACATTCACTTCCAGCCGAAGTACGTCTTCGCCGCGATCGACGCAGGATGCGCAGGAGTCCGGGTCAACCCGGGCAACATCAGGCAGTTCGACGACAAGGTCGGAGAGATCGCGAGGGCAGCCAAGGACACCGGCACGCCGATCCGGATCGGCGTCAACGCGGGCTCGCTGGACCCCAGGCTGCTCGCGAAGTACGGCAAGGCGACTCCCGAAGCGCTTGCCGAGTCCGCGCTGTGGGAGGCGTCGCTGTTCGAGGAGCACGACTTCCGCGATATCAAGATCTCCGTCAAGCACAACGACCCGGTCATCATGATGCAGGCGTACATGCTGCTTGCCGAGCGCTGCGACTACCCGCTGCACCTCGGCGTCACCGAGGCCGGCCCGACGTTCCAGGGCACGATCAAGTCGGCCGTGGCCTTCGGCGGACTGCTGAGCAGGGGCATCGGCGACACGATCCGGGTCTCGCTGTCGGCACCTCCGGTCGAGGAGGTCAAGGTTGGCAACCAGATCCTGGAGTCCCTCAACCTGCGTCAGCGCGGCTTGGAGATCGTGTCCTGCCCGTCGTGCGGACGCGCGCAGGTCGACGTCTACACACTGGCCGAGCAGGTGACAGCCGGTCTCGAAGGGCTAGAGGTCCCGCTGCGCGTGGCGGTCATGGGCTGTGTCGTCAACGGCCCCGGCGAGGCCAGGGAGGCAGACCTCGGAGTCGCCTCGGGCAACGGCAAGGGCCAGATATTCGTCAAGGGCGTCGTGATCAAGACCGTGCCCGAGTCGCAGATCGTCGAGACCTTGATCGAGGAGGCACTCAAGCTCGCCGAGTCCATGGGCGAGGTCGAGGGCAGTCCCGTCGTGACGACCTCCTAACGGCCAAAGCCATGACGATCTCCGAAGTGGTGGGGTCCGTCCGACCGATCACCGCACGCGACACCGCCGCGGTCGCTGCGCTCCTGGCAACGGACCCTGTCGCTCACTGCTTCGTCGCGTCTCGGGTGCGCATTGCCGGGGCCGATCCGTGGCGCCTGGGCGGAGACCTGCTCGGCTACTTCGATGATTCGGGCCTTCGTTCGATGGTCTATCTCGGCGCCAACCTCGTTCCGGTCTGCACCACGCCCGCGTCGCGCGCGGCGTTCGCGGACCGCCTGCGACCGCGCGGTCGACGTTGCTCGTCCCTTGTCGGCCCCGCCGAGGAAGTGCTCGACCTGTGGCGGCTGCTCGAGCCGTCGTGGGGACCGGCCCGCGACGTGCGCTCCGCGCAGCCGCTCATGTTCATCGACAGCGAGCCGCTGGTGGAGTCCGATCCGCAGGTACGGCTGTCGAGCGCGTCCGATCTGGATGTTCTCGTTCCCGCGTGCATCGCGATGTTCACCGTCGAGGTCGGCGTCTCGCCAACGGTCGGCGGCGCCGGCTACGCGTATCGCACCCGAATCGCGGAGATCGTCGAGGAGGGTCGCTCGTTCGTGCGAATCGACGATGACGTGGTGGTGTTCAAGGCCGAGGTCGGCGCGGTCAGCAGCGGGGTATGCCAGATCCAGGGCGTGTGGGTCGACCCGCAGCACCGAGGCCGGGGCATCTCCGAGCGCGGCATGGCGGCGGTCGTGCGCGAGGCGCGCTCGCGCATTGCCGATGGCATCTCGCTGTACGTCAACGACTACAACACGGCGGCACGCAAGGCGTATCTAGCGGTCGGGTTCCGCGAGGTCGGGACCTTCGCTACCGTGCTCTTCTAATCGGGGGAGGGCACGTTGGCGGTCGTGGCATTGCCGGGTCAGCCCTTTCCCCTCGGCGTCAGCCTCACGCCCGCCGGCGCGAACGTCGCCTTGTCGACAAGGACCGCAGAGGCCGTGACCTTGTGCCTCGTCGACGCTGCAGGTATCGAGACACACGTGGCGCTGACCGAGCAGGACGCAGGCGTGTGGCATGGACTGGTGCCCGGTATCACTGCTGGACAGCGCTATGGGTTCCGAGTCGACGGGCCGAACGACCCCGCGCGCGGTCTTCGCTTTGACTCCACCCGCCTGCTCGTCGACCCGTATGCGCGCGCCATCGCCGCGGACACGACTGCGGAGTACAGCCACGTGGGCCTGGTGGTCGACGAGTCGTTCGACTGGGGTGATGACCACCCGCCGTTGACGGCCTACGCCGACACGGTGATCTACGAGACCCACGTCAAGGGCTTCACTCAGTTGCACCCGGACGTTCCTGTCGACCTCCGAGGAACGTACGAGGGCCTGGGCCACCCTGCAGCGCTGCAGCACCTGGTCGATCTCGGCGTGACTGCCGTCGAGCTCCTGCCCGTGCACGAGAGCCTCACCGAACCGTCCGTCGCGGCCCACGGACTCACCAACTACTGGGGCTACAACACACTCGGCTTCTTCGCGCCGCAGTCCTCGTACTCCGCGGAGGTGCGCGCGCAGCGTCCAGGCGGGCAGGTGGCCGAGTTCAAGGCGATGGTCCGCGCGTTCCACGCCGCCGGTCTCGAGGTGATCCTCGACGTCGTGTTCAACCACACCGCGGAGGGACCGGCTACCGGCCCCACCGTCTCGTTCAGGGGTATCGACAATCCGGCCTACTACCGGCTCGACCCCAATGACCTGTCCCAGTACATCGACACGACCGGCTGCGGGAACTCGCTTAACGCCGGAGACGAGACCGCGCTGCGGCTGATCATGGACTCGCTGCGCTACTGGGTCGAGCAGATGCACGTCGACGGATTCCGTTTCGACCTCGCGCCGACTCTCGCGCGCGAGGACGGCGCATTCGAGAAGTCGGCGTCCTTCTTCGACCTCATTGCCCAGGATCCCGTGATCTCGCGAGTGAAGCTGATCGCCGAGCCGTGGGATGTCGGTCAGGGTGACTCGTACGACATCGGTCGGTTCCCGCCGCTGTGGAGCGAGTGGAACGGGTCGTACCGCGACACGGTCCGGGACTTCTGGCGCAGCAAGCCGGGGCTGATCTCCACGTTCGCCACTCGCATCACCGGCTCGGAGGACCTGTACGGGACGGACTCACGGCGCCCCACCGCGTCGGTGAACTTCGTCACGGTGCACGACGGCTTCACGCTGCGCGACCTGGTCTCGTACGACCACAAGCACAACGAGGCGAACCGCGAGGGCAATCGCGATGGCACGTCGGACAACCGATCATGGAACTGCGGGGTCGAGGGCGAGACCGACGACGCGGAGATCCTCGGCCTGCGCGACCGCCAGCGACGCGCGATGCTCACGACGCTGCTCACGTCGTTCGGCATCCCGATGCTGCTCGGTGGCGACGAGTTCGGGCGCACCCAGCAGGGCAACAACAACGCGTACTGCCAGGACTCGCCCATCTCGTGGATCGACTGGACCGACGTCGACTCTGACCTGCTGGCGTTCACGCAGCGACTCGTGCGGCTTCGGCGAGATCATCCGGTGCTGCGTCGGACGCGATTCCTCCGCGGTCCGCAGGCCGTCGACATCGAGTGGTACACGCCGTCGGGTGATGCCATGGGCGCGGACGACTGGGCCAACCCGGATGCGCGGTCGCTTGTCGTGTACCTCGACGGCACAGACTCACCGGACATAGCTCTCGATGGCACCTTGATGCCGGACGACGACATGCTCATCATGGTCAACGCTTGGTGGGAGCCATTGCAGATGCGTATCCCGGGGGCGATAGTTCCGTCGTCGTGGACCTGTGTCATCGACTCCTTCGACGCGTCCGTCGGGCGTAGGCCCGCTCCGCCCGTCGGACCGGGGGAGCACGTCACGGTCGGACCGCGGTCCGTCATGATCCTGTGCGGCTCGCGACGGGCGACGACAGAGGCGAAAGAGGGTCAATGACCACCGCTGAGGAAGACCGGCTGGCCGAAGCGCGCTCGGGAGCAGCCGACTGGCGGCGCTGGGGGACGTACCTCAGTGAGCGGGCGTGGGGCACCGTGCGCGAGGACTACAGCGCCGACGGCGACGCCTGGAACTACCTGCCCTTCGAGCAGTCCCGCAGTCGCGCGTACCGCTGGAACGAGGACGGGCTGGCCGGCTGGTGCGACAACGAGCAGATCGTATGCCTGGCTCTCTCCTTGTGGAATGGCAAGGACGAGATCCTCAAGGAGCGGCCGTTCGGGCTCGCGAACCTGCAGGGAAACCACGGCGAGGACGTCAAGGACTACTGGTTCTACACCGACAACCTGCCCACGCACGCGTACGCATCGATGGTCTACAAGTACCCGCAGGCCGCGTTCCCGTACGCCGACCTCGTTGCGGCGAATGGTTCGCGCGGGCAGGACGTCGGCGAGTACGAGTTGTTCGACGCACTGCAGGACGACTGGCTCGCGAATCGCTACTTCGATGTCGTGGTCGAGTACGCGAAGGCATCCCCAGAGGATGTGGTCTGCCGCATCACCGCGACGAATCGCGGGCCGGACGCTGCACCGATCCACATCCTCCCGCACCTGTGGTACCGCAACACGTGGTCATGGGAGGAGGACGCGGTCGCGCCGACGATCACGAAGGTCCGCGACGGCGTCGCGCATACCCACCATCCCGTACTGGGCGATCGATGGCTGTCTGTCACCGCCTCCGACGGCACGACACCGGAGCTCATGTTCTGCGAGAACGAGACCAACGCGGCGAAGCTGTTCGGCTCGGCCAACGAGTCGACGCATCCCAAGGACGGGATCGGCGACTACGTCGTCTTGGGCGTGCAGGACGCGATCGACCCGACGTCCGGGAGCAAGGCCGCCGCGCATGTGTCGACGACGCTCGAGCCGGGTGCGTCGATCACGGTGACCGTGCGGTTCGCCACCGCTGACCTGCGCATGCCGTTCGACGATGCGGACTCGATCGTGGCGGCCCGCAAGGACGAAGCCGATGAGTTCTACGGCGCGCTTGCTGCGGCGAAGCTGAGCGAGGACGAGCGGCTGGTCCAGCGGCAGGCGCTCGCGGGACTGCTGTGGTGCAAGCAGTACTACCACTACGAGGTGCGCCGCTGGCTCCAAGGCGATCCGACGCAACCGACGCCGCCGGCCGAGCGATGGAAGGGCAGGAACTCCGACTGGCAGCACCTGTCCAACCACGACGTGATCCTCATGCCCGACGCCTGGGAGTACCCGTGGTACGCCGCATGGGATCTGGGCTTCCACTGCGTGACGATGGCCATGATCGATCCCGACTTCGCCAAGGACCAGGTGCTCCTGCTGCTGTCGTCGGTGTTCCAGCATCCGCACGGCCAGATCCCGGCATACGAGTGGAGCTTCGGCGACACGAACCCGCCGGTTCACGCGTGGGCCGCCTGGCAGGTCTACCAGCTCGACCGTCGGGCAAAGGGTGTTGGCGACTTCGCGTTCTTGTCGCAGTCGTACCGAGCCGTCACTCTCGACGTCGTGTGGTGGCTCAACCAGAAGGACGCGGACAACCGCGGAATCTTCGGCGGCGGCTTCCTGGGCATGGACAACATCGGTGTGTTCGATCGCGACCAGCCGCTGCCCACCGGAGGCAAGCTCGCTCAGGTCGACGGCACGTCGTGGGTTGCCACTCTCGTCCTGCAGATGCTCGAGATCACCGTCGAACTGGCCAAGCTCGAGCCCGGGTACGACCGCATGTTCGGCCGTTGGGTGTGGGACGGATGGCTCGTCGCGAATGCCCTCGAGAAGGGCTCGGGCAACGTCAGCCTCTGGAATGAGGAGACCGGCTTCTATCACGACGTGATCGAGATGCCCGACGGCAGCGCGCACTCCCTCGAGGTGTTCTCGATGCAGTCGATCGTGCCGTTGTTCGCGTCGATCTCGATCCCGCTGACGGCGCACATGGAGCTCGAGGCGATCAACGAGCAGATGCAAAAGCTGATCAAGGCGTACAACGAGCCGGTGAGCGCGGTCCGCCTGCGTGTCGACGGCGGAGACGGCTCGCACCTGATGGTCGCGATCGTGCACGAGGATCGCCTGGCCAGGATTCTCGAACGGGTTCTGGATCCCGAGCAGTTCTTGTCGCCGTTCGGCATCCGCTCGCTGTCCCGTCACCACCGCGACAATCCGTACACCTATCGCGTGGGGCACGAGGAGTACCGGGTCGGCTACGTTCCCGCTGAGTCGCGCAACCGGATGTTCGGCGGCAACTCCAACTGGCGCGGACCAGTGTGGTTCCCGATGAACTTCATGTTCCTGCAGTCGCTCAACGCCTACGCGCGATTCCTCGGCGACACGGTGAAGGTCGACGACCCGACTGGCTCGGACCACGCCGTCACGCTCGCCCAGGCCGGCGATGACATCGCGGGCCGGCTGACGTCGATCTTCGTGCGCGACGGCAACGGGCGGCGGGCAGTACTCGGCGACAACGACTACTTCCAGAACGATCCGCACTGGCGCGACCTCGTGCCGTTCTACGAGTACTTCGACGGAGACGACGGCCACGGGGTCGGCGCCAGCCACCAGACCGGCTGGACGGCGACCGTGGCGCTGCTGCTGCAGTACGGCGGCGCCCTGCGCTTCACCGACTTCACCTAGAACGTCCGCCGACCTTGAGGTTGGCGTGGTTCTAACGCGCTGAAACCCACGCCAACCTCAAGGTCGGCGGGAAGGTCGAGGCGGGGCGGGGATGGCGCGCGCGGCCAATAGGCTGTCGGCGTGATCCTGCGGATGTCGACCCTGTTCCTGCGCACGCTGCGTGACGACCCGGCCGATGCCGAGGTTCCCAGTCACCGACTGCTCGTGCGCGCCGGCTACGTGCGTCGCGTGGCGCCCGGAGTGTTCAGCTGGCTGCCGCTCGGCTTCCTCGTCTACCGCAATGTCGAGAATGCGGTCCGCGCGGAGATGGATCGCGCCGGGTTCCAGGAGGTCCATTTCCCCGCGCTGCTGCCGCGCGAGCCATACGAGGAGACGAACCGCTGGACCGAGTACGGCGACGGGCTGTTCCGCCTGAAGGATCGCAAGGGCGGCGACTACCTGCTCGGCCCGACGCACGAGGAGATGTTCACGCTGCTCGTTAAGGGCGAGTACTCCTCGTACAAGGACCTGCCCGTGGTCCTCTACCAGATCCAGACGAAGTACCGCGACGAGGCGCGCCCCCGCGCGGGCATCCTGCGCGGCCGCGAGTTCGTCATGAAGGACTCGTACTCCTTCGACCTCGACGATGCCGGCCTCGAGGTGTCCTATCAGCGGCACCGCGCTGCATACATCTCCACGTTCGACCGGCTCGGACTCGAGTACGTCATCGTCTCGGCGATGTCCGGTGCGATGGGCGGCTCGGCGAGCGAGGAGTTCCTCGCACCCACCGAGGTCGGCGAGGACTCGTTCGTCCGTTGTGCGGCGTGCGACTACGCGGCCAACGTCGAGGCGGTCGTCACTCCCGCGCCCGCCGCCGTTGACTTCGCGGACGCACCGGCGGCCCACGTCGAGCAGACGCCGGGCACCCCGACCATCGACACGCTGGTGGCTGTCTCGAACGAACGCGCCGATCTGGCCCGGGCCGATCGTGCGTGGACCGCGAGCGACACGTTGAAGAACGTCGTGTTCACGGTGACAGCGCCCGATGGCTCGAAGTCAGCACTGGCCATCGGACTTCCCGGCGACCGCGAGGTCGACATGAAGCGGCTCGAGGCGGCCCTGCTGCCGAGCGTTGCCGGCCCCTTCGAGGACGCCGACTTCGCGCGCCTGCCCAGCCTCGTCAAGGGCTACATCGGTCCGCTCGCGCTCGGCGAGTCCAGCCCGTCGGCAGTGCGCTACCTCGTGGATCCGCGGGTCGTCCCGGGCACGCGCTGGATCACCGGGGCGAACGAGCCTGGCCGGCATGTCTACGACCTGGTCGCCGGTCGCGACTTCACCGCCGACGGGACCATCGACGTCGCCGATGTGCGCGAGGGCGACGTGTGCCCCAACTGCGGGGGCGAGCTCACCCTTGCTCGCGGTATCGAGATCGGCCATATCTTCCAGCTCGGCCGCAAGTACGCCGAGGCCCTCGGTCTGAAGGTGCTCGACGAGAACGGCGAGCTCGTCACCGTGACGATGGGCTCGTACGGCATCGGCGTCTCGCGCGCGGTGGCCGCTATCGCCGAGCAGTCGCACGACGACAAGGGACTCATCTGGCCGCGGGAGATCGCACCCGCAGACGTCCACATCATCGCGACCGGCAAGGCTGACGAGCCGTTCGAGGAAGCCGAGCGGATCTCCGCTGAGCTGAACGCTCGCGGCGTGCGCGTGCTCCTGGACGATAGACGGGGCGTCTCGCCCGGCGTGAAGTTCAACGATTCGGAGCTGATCGGCGTGCCGACGATCGTCGTCGTCGGCAAACGCCTTGCCGACGGCTTCGTCGAGGTCAAGGATCGACGTACCGGCGAGCGAACCGATGTCGCCGTCGCAGCGGCCGTTGACGACCTCGTCGTCCTCGTCGGAAGCGGAGGGTGACGTGGCCATCAAGGCAGTGGTCTTTGACTGGGGCGGCACACTGACCCCGTGGCACGACGTCGACCTGCAGGCCCAGTGGTACGCCTACTCGCAGATGTACGACCCGCCGAACGCGGCCTCGCTCGCGCGACGGCTGCGCGATCGCGAGGAGGAACTGTGGCGCACGCAGCGCGAGACCCAAGGGCGCGTGAGCACCGGTGCGCTCGAGTCCTTGTTCCTCGCCGAGGGCATCGACATCAACGGCGCTCGGCACCTTCGCGCACTCGGCAGCTACCTGGACTTCTGGGCGCCGCACACGTACGCCGATCCCGATGCCCAGGAACTTCTCACCAGCCTGCGACGCAACGGATACCTCATCGGCGTGCTCAGCAACACCATGTGGCCGCGTGCCTACCACCAGGAGGTCTTCGCTCGCGATGACCTCGATCACCTGATCGACTGCGCGGTGTACTCCAGCGAACTGTCGATGGCCAAGCCGCATGCATCGGCGTTCCAGGTGGTGCTCCAGGCGCTGGGAGTCGAGCCCAACGAGACGGTCTTCGTGGGCGACCGGCTCTGGGACGACATCGTCGGAGCGCAGAAGGCGGGCATGCGCACGATCTGGGTGCCGCACTCGACCGAGGCCGGGCGCGAAGTGCCCGAGGCGGCGCCGGACGCCACGCTCCAACGGCTCATGGACGTCCTGAGCATCGTGGAAGGCTGGCGCTAGGAGCAGTGGAGGCCCTCGCCCTCCCGGACGCGGGCCTGCTGATCGCGCTGTGCGTCGCCGCGGCGATGGCGGGCTGGGTCGACGCGGTCTCCGGCGGCGGCGGACTTCTCCAGCTTCCGGCTCTGCTGGTTGCCCTGCCGAACGCTGAGCCGGTGCAGGCACTGGCGACGAACAAGGTGTCGAGCGTGTTCGGCACGGCAGCCGCCACGGCGACCTATGCACGCAAGGCTCCTCCGGACGTGCGCACCGCACTGCCGATGGCTGCGGCCGCCTTCGTCGGCGCCGCGCTGGGCGCACTGACCGCGAGCCGCATACCCGCGCAGGCGTTCCGTCCGATCATCATCGTGCTGCTGATTGCCGTGTGGCTGTGGACCCTGCTGAGCCCGCAGATGGGACGCACCCAGGAGCTGCGCTGGCACGGGCGACGTCGCCACTACGTCGTCGCCTCGGTCGCGGGACTGGCGATCGGCTTCTACGACGGCATTCTCGGACCGGGAACCGGCTCCTTCCTGCTCATCGTCCTCGTTGCCGGCCTGGGCTACTCCTTCCTCAACGCCTCGTCGACCGCGAAGGTCGTGAACCTCGGCACCAACATCGCGGCGATCATCGTGTTCGGCCTGACGGGCTCGGTGCTGTGGGTGCTCGGGCTGCTCATGGGCGTGTGCAACGTGGCCGGCGCGATCATCGGCGCGCGGATGGCGATCCGCCGTGGCAGCGGCTTCGTACGGATCGTGTTCTTGTCGGTGGTCGGAGTGCTCATCCTCAAGCTCGCCTGGGACCTGCTGCCCTGAGGACTAGCTGCTCGCCACGTCGCCCACGGGGAAGGCCTGCGGGTCGGCGCCCCACGCCACCGCCCGCGTCGCATTCTCGGCACCGATGCGCGCGGCCCAGCGCCGCTCGTCGCCCGTCGTGGCCTCCGCAGCATCCGCGTATGCGCCCACGAGCCGGTTGTCGACGAGGGCCATCATGCGTCGCGCCGCTCGTGCCGAGTCGACCTCGAACGGGAGGTCGTACGCAGCAGCGGGGGCGGGCGGAGTGCCGCCCGAGTCGACCACCAGGGCGGCGGCGCGATCGCGGTGGGCGCGGTGCGCGTCGAGCCCGTTGAGCGCCCTCGCCCTCGCCGATGCGCCGACTCGCGCGCCGGCGATCGAGTACGCGAAGGCCGCTGCGTCCTCACCGGACACGACCGCGCTCCAGGCCTCGGCAGGCGTCATGCGCGCAGGTCCCGAAGCGCGGGCACGTGCGCGGCCTCCGACGCGGCTATGAACGCCAGCGTTCGGGCGAGGCCGGGCTCCTGGGCCTCGACGCACGCATCGATGCGCTGACGCATCGCGCGCTTCTCGGCCTTCACGAGGGCAACCAATGCAGCGTCGACGGACTCGGGAACCTCCGCTGGCGGTGAGGACGCGGGGCTCGACGATGCATCGAGGGCCATCGCATGCTCGAGATGCTGATCGCGGATGAGCTGGAGCGCCGACGCAACCTCCGGATACGCGGCGATCGCTGCGTCGTACATCGTGACGAGCTCCTGCTCCTGCGCCGCGACCCCCGTCGACACGGTCGCGGGCAGCGCCGTCGGCTCGGCGGGATCAGGCTCCGAGTCGCTGCTGCACGCGGCGAGGAACCCGACCGGCCCGAGGATCGCCAGCGCGGTGAGCCCCTGCCGTCGCGTGACCGCGGGCAGCCGGAGGCCAGGAGGCGGTGCGAGCATGTGCCAAGAATGGCATGCAGTGGGTACAGTTCCCGAAGTAGTGCGACCTGAACGGCCGAACCACGCATCAAAAAAACTGCTCGACCACAACAGAACCCCGGGAGGCGACATGAGTGCATCCGCCGATGCGGTGAAATCCGGGTTGCTCGAACCGATGGCAGTGCTCGGCGTCGACCTGGAGTCCGTCGAGGTGCAGAAGGCCGGTCGCCGCCATGTCGTGCGCGTGGTCGTTGATCGCGACGGCGGTGTCGATCTCGACCTGATCGCCGAGGTCAGCCGCAAGGTCTCCGAGCTCCTCGATGAGCCGCCGCTGTCCGACGAGCTCCCGGGTCCTTTCGTCCTCGAAGTGACCTCTCCGGGTGTCGACCGGCCGCTCACCGAGCCCCGGCACTGGCGCCGTGCCATCAGCCGCCTGGTCGACGTGACCAAGACCGACGACTCCGTACTCGAGGGTCGCGTCGTGTCCGTGCCGTCCGATGACGAGGTCGTGCTGCTCACCGATGCGGGGGATTCCTCGGTGAGGCTTGCCGAGGTCCGTCGCGCCGTCGTGCAGGTCGAGTTCAACAGGGTCGACGCGATCGATGACTCAGGCGACGACGTTGCCGATACCGACGAGGAAGGGGAGTAACCGCCATGGACATCGACGTGAGTGCACTCAAGTCGCTCGTGCGCGAGAAGGACCTGTCCCTCGAGCTGGTCGTGGAGACCATCGAGCAGGCCCTGCTGGTGGCCTACCACCGCACCGAGGGGGCCGCGCAGAAGTCGCGCGTCACGCTCGACCGCAAGACCGGGCACGTGACCGTGTGGGCGGCCGAGCTCGACGAGGACGGCACGATCGTCCGCGAGTTCGACGACACGCCGGACGGGTTCGGTCGCATCGCGGCGACCACGGCTCGCCAGGTCCTGCTTGCTCGCCTGCGAGAGGCCGAGGGCGACGCCACCCTCCTGGAGTTCACCGGCCGCGAGGGCGACCTCGTGTCCGGCGTCGTCCAGCAGACGACGAACCCACGCATGGTCCGCGTCGACATCGGCAAGATCGAGGCGAACCTGCCGCCCGAGGAGCAGGCGCCCGGGGAGTCGTACCCGCACGGCACGCGGATCAAGTGCCTGGTCACGAATGTCCGCAAGGGCTTCAAGGGACCCCAGGTCACTGTCTCGCGCACCCACCCGAACCTGGTCAAGGCACTGTTCGCCCTCGAGGTGCCCGAGATCGCTGACGGCAGCGTCCAGATCACGGCCATCGCGCGCGAGGCCGGGCATCGCACGAAGATCGCGGTCCGGTCGACGGTCGCCGGCGTCAACCCGAAGGGGGCGTGCATCGGCCCCATGGGGCAGCGCGTGCGGCAGGTCATGGCCGAACTGAACGGGGAGAAGATCGACATCGTCGACCACAGCGACGACCCGGCGGAGATGATCGGGCACGCCCTGTCGCCAGCACGCGTGTCGTCCGTCCTCATCGTTGATCCCGTCGCCAGGGCCGCGCGCGTCATCGTGCCGGACTACCAGCTGTCGTTGGCCATCGGTCGCGAGGGACAAAACGCCCGACTCGCGGCGCGCCTGACCGGCTGGCGCATCGATATCCGGTCCGACACCGCTCCGCCGGCTGAGCCGCGGAACGACGCAGCCTCGGACTGACCAAGGTGTCCGGAGGGGTACACTCCTCACCAGATGGCACGGCCGGACCCCAGCGCACATGCGTCGGGTGCCGTAAGCGTGCTGATCTGTCCGAACTGATGCGGGTCGTCGCCGTGTCTGGGGCCTGTGTCCCAGACCCCCAGCGGCGGCTGCCGGGCCGGGGCGCGAACGTGCACCCCGACTGGCAATGCCTGGAGCGCGCCGAGCGCAAAAAGGCATTCCCTCGCGCCCTTCGGGTGACCGGTCCCTTGGACCTGGCGCTCGTGCGGGAGGCCATCAGCGCAGCATCGTCAGCGGCGACCGTCGCGGGCGCAGTTTCGGCCCGACCCGTTCGGGCTCAAGCGGATCCGGAGTGATTCGAGGATGAACACCCCATGAGCACGCGAGCATGAAGATGCATCGATTGCACTGACGGTCCGGAGCACCGCGCCCGGACCAAGACAGGAGAAACGTGTCAAAGGTCCGGGTCCATGAGCTCGCTAAGGAGCTCGGGGTTTCCAGCAAGGATGTCCTCGCCAAGCTTCAAGAGCTAGGCGAGTTCGTCAAATCAGCCTCCTCCACAGTTGAGGCACCAGTCGTCCGCAAGCTTCGCGAGGCCATGCCGCCTGCGCCGGAGAAGCCCGAGCGCAAGACGGCCGCAAAGAAGACCGCCGCTGCTCCTGCCGCTCCGGTGGCCGAGGCAGCAGCTGCCGTCGTCGACGCGCCCGTACCTGTCCAGGCACCCGTGGCGCCGGTCGAGCCGGTCGTTGCACCCCCCGCCCCGGCCCCCGCTGCCGCCCCGCTCGCTCCGGCCGCCGCGCTCGACACCCCTCCGGCACCCGCGGCTCCGGCCGCATTCGACGCCGACGGCAATCCGGTCGCCCGCCCGTCCGGTCCGCGTCCTGGCAACAACCCGTTCGGTGGCAGCACCGGCATGGGCCGTCCCGCCGGTCCGCGTCCTGGCAACAACCCGTTCGGTGGCAGCACCGGCATGGGCCGCGCCGCGCCCGCGGTTCCCGGTGCTCCTCGCCCCAATCCCGGCACGATGCCGCCTCGTCCCGCTGCTCGTCCCGGCGGCCCCGGCGGTCCCGGCATGCGTCCGGGTGCTCCTGGCGGCCCCGGCTCACGTCCGGGTGCTCCGGGCGGTCCCGGCGCTCGTCCCGGTGCGCCCGGTGCCCGTCCCGGCGGTGCCGGTGGCGGCTACGCCGGTCGTCCAGGTGGTGCGCCCGGCGGTGGCTTTGCCGGTCGGCCCGCCGGTCCCGGCGGCTCACCCGGCGGTGCGCCCGGTGGCTTCCCCGGTCGCTCGGGTGGTCCCGGTGGCGGTCGTGGCACGACTGCTGGTGCGTTCGGCCGTCCCGGCGGACGGCCCTCGCGTGGGCGCAAGTCCAAGCGCGCCAAGCGCCAGGAGTTCGACAACATGCAGGCACCCGTCATGGACGGCGTGCGGATCTCACGCGGTCGCGGCGAGGTCGTTCGCCTGCCGCGTGGCGCGAGCCTGACGGACTTCGCCGACAAGATCGACGCGATGCCCGCTGACCTGGTCAAGGTGCTCATCGGCCTCGGCGAGATGGTCACGGCCACGCAGTCGATCGACGACGACACGCTGCGCCTGCTCGGCGGCGAGCTGAACTACGACGTTCAGGTTGTCTCTCCCGAGGAGGAGGACCGCGAGCTCCTCGAGGCCTACGACCTCGAGTTCGGCGAGGACGAGGGCGACGACTCCGACATGGTCATCCGCCCGCCGGTCGTCACCGTCATGGGTCACGTCGACCATGGCAAGACGCGCCTGCTCGATGCCATCCGCAAGACCAACGTCATCGGCGGCGAGGCTGGCGGCATCACGCAGCACATCGGTGCGTACCAGGTCGCCACGACCACCCGTGAGGGCGTCGAGCGGCGCATCACCTTCATCGACACACCCGGTCACGAGGCGTTCACCGCCATGCGTGCTCGTGGTGCCCAGGTCACCGACATCTCGATCCTCGTCGTGGCCGCCGATGACGGCGTAAAGCCGCAGACGATCGAGGCGCTCAACCATGCGCAGGCTGCCGGCGTGCCGATCGTCGTCGCGGTCAACAAGATCGACAAGGAGGGCGCCGATCCCACGCGAGTGCGGTCGCAGCTCACCGAGTACGGCCTGGTTGCCGAGGAGTTCGGCGGCGACACGATGTTCGTCGACGTGTCGGCGAAGAACGGCATCGGGCTGGAGAACCTGCTCGAGGCCGTCCTGCTCACGGCGGATGCCACCCTCGACCTGCGCGCCAACCCGAACCAGGACGCCCAGGGTGTCGCGATCGAGGCTCACCTGGACCGCGGCCGCGGCCCGGTGGCAACCGTGCTCGTGCAGCGCGGAACGCTCCGCGCCGGCGACTCGATCGTTGCCGGTGACGCATTCGGCCGGGTTCGCGCAATGCTCGACGACGAGGGCAACCCCGTCGATGTGGCAGGTCCCGCGTTCCCAGTTCAGGTGCTCGGCCTCACGTCGGTCCCCGGCGCGGGCGACAGCTTCATGGTCGTCGCCGAGGATCGCGTCGCTCGCCAGATCGCCCAGACCCGGCAGGCCCGCGAGCGCAATGCGCTGTTGGCCAAGAACCGAGTCAAGCGCTCGCTCGAGGACTTCCTGGAGTCGCTGGAGAAGGGCGAGGTTGCCGAGCTCACGCTCATCATCAAGGGCGACGTGTCCGGCTCGGTCGAGGCACTCGAGGACGCGCTGCTCAAGATCGATGTCGGCGAGGAGGTCAACCTCCGCGTGATCCACCGCGGTGTCGGCGCGATCAACAAGAACGACGTCACCCTCGCCAGCGCGTCGAAGGCCGTCATCATCGGCTTCAACGTGCGACCTGAGGGCAAGGTTGCCGAGCTCGCCACCGAAGAGGGCGTGGATGTTCGCTACTACAGCGTCATCTACCAGGCCATCGAAGAGGTCGAGGCGGCACTTCGCGGCATGCTCAAGCCGGAGTTCGAGGAGGTGCAGCTCGGCACGGCTGAGGTCCGCGAGGTCTTCAAGTCGAGCAAGTTCGGCACCATCGCCGGCTGCCTGGTGCAGTCGGGCGAGATCCGACGCAACGGCAAGGCTCGCCTGGTGCGCGACGGCTCGGTTGTTGCCGAGAGCGTCACCATCGCCGGACTGCGTCGCTTCAAGGACGACGTCACCGAGGTCCGCGAGGGCTTCGAGTGCGGTATCAACCTCGGCTCCTTCCAGGACGTCAAGGTCGGCGACGTCATCGAGACCTTCGAAATGCGCGAGAAGCCCCGCAAGGCCTGATTCGGCCTTGACCCGTTTGTCCCGGATGTCGGGACAAACGGGTCAATCCGCGGGTTTTCGGCCCCGAATTGGCTACTTGTCCCGGGATCCGGGACAAACGGATGGGAGTGATCAATGAGCAGCGAGGCACGGCAGCGCAAGTTCGCCGATCGCGTGAAGGTGATCGTGGCCGAGACGCTCGAGAAGAAGATCAAGGACCCGCGACTGGGATTCATCACGGTCACCGAGGTGCGCGTGACCCCCGACCTTCGCGAGGCGACGGTCTTCTACACCGTCTACGGCGACGAGGAAGCGCGCATGTCGACCGCGGCCGCGTTGGCTTCGGCCAAGGGCATCCTGCGCAGCGAGGTCGGCAAGCAGACCGGTATCAAGTTCACCCCCACGCTGGACTTCATCCCCGACGCGATCCCCGAGACCGCGCGCGCACTGGAGGACCTGCTCCAGCAGGCTGCCGTCGCTGACGCCGCCGTGCATGCGCAGGCCGCCAACGCGAGGTACGCGGGCGATGAGGACCCGTACCGCAAGCCGGTGACGGACGATGACGACGAGGATCAGGTCGACGCAGCTGTCCCGCCCTCGGCGTGACCGAGTCCGGACTGCTCGTTCTCGACAAGCCGTCGGGCCTGACCTCGCACGATGTCGTGGCCCGGGTCCGGCGCATCCTGGGCACCCGCAAGGTCGGCCACGCCGGCACCTTGGACCCGATGGCCACCGGGGTGCTGGTCATCGGCGTCAACCGCGCAACACGCCTGCTCGGTCACCTGGCGCTGCAGGACAAGCGCTACCTCGCCACCATTCGCCTGGGGGCGACAACGGTCAGCGATGACCGCGACGGCGAGTTCCTGGTCGTCGTGCCAGCTGCCGCACTCGATGCCGTGTCCGACGACGCCATCGCCGCTGCCGCCTCCGCCTTCCGCGGGCCGATCGAGCAGCGACCGAGCTCGGTCAGCGCGATCAAGGTCGACGGCCGCCGTGCGTATGACCGGGTGCGGTCCGGAGAGGACGTGGAGCTGGCCTCCCGCTCCGTTGTCGTCTCGCGACTCGACGTGCTCGCGATCACTCGCGTGGAATCCGCGATCGACGTCGAGATCGACGTGGAGTGCAGCACCGGCACGTACGTGCGAGCCCTCGCCCGCGACATCGGCGCGCTGCTGGGAGTCGGCGGTCATCTGACCAGCCTGCGGCGCACGCGCGTCGGCCCGTTCGCCGACGCGATCGACCTCGCCGCACTCGAGGCGTCCGCTGCGCAGGCACTCGTGCCGATGTCGGCCGTGGCTCGCAACTGCTTCCCGGCGTGGGACGTCGACGAGGCCGAGGCGCGCGCGGTGACCTTCGGGCAGCGGATCCCGTGGCACGGACCCGAAGGCGGGGGCGCTGCCGTCGCGATAATCGGACCCGATGGCGAGTTCCTCGCGCTGGCGGCCGACGACGATGGCACCGCCCGGTACCTCGCGGTCCTCGCCTAGGCTGACCCGCGATGTCCACCGCTGACCTGACCGAAACCGCCGACGCTGCCACTCGAGGCTGCGTCGCCTGCATCGGCGTCTTCGACGGCGTGCACCGCGGTCACCAGGCGCTCATTGCCTACGCCCGAACACGAGCCGACGTGCGCAGACTGCCGCTCGTAGCGGTCACCTTCGATCCGCATCCCATGTCCGTCGTCCGCCCGGGCAGCGAGCCGACGCTGCTCGCCACCCTCGGCCATCGGGTCGAGCTGCTTCTCGACGCCGGTGCCGACGAAGTCGACGTCCTCGAGTTCGACGCCAACCTGGCCGCGACCGAGCCCGAGGCGTTCATCGAGGACCTGCTCGTCGGCCGGCTCGGAGTGCGCGAGGTCGTCGTCGGCGAGAACTTCCGCTTCGGTCACCGCGCCCGCGGCACGACGCAGACTCTTCGCGACGAGGGCGCGCGCCTGGGATTCGACGTCTCCGTCCTGACACTGGTCGGCTCGGGGGATCAGCGCTGGTCGTCGACGGGAACTCGGCGCCTGGTGTCTGCAGGGGACACGGCTGCGGCAACGAAGGCACTCGGACGGCCGTACCGCCTCGACGGAGTCGTCGTGCATGGTGACCATCGCGGACGCGAGCTCGGCTTCCCGACCGCCAACATGCAGTGGACGGGCTCGCCGACGATTCCGGCAGACGGCGTCTATGCGGGCTGGGTGCTCACGAGCACCGAGCGCTATCCCGCAGCCATCTCGGTCGGCACCAATCCGCAGTTCGACGGGCGTGACCGTCGCGTGGAGGCCTACGTGCTCGACCGCGACGACCTCGACCTGTACGGGCAGGCCTTCAGCATCGAGTTCACCGACCGGATCCGCGGGCAGGAGACGTTCGCGGATGTCGCAGGCCTCATCGCGCGCATGAGTGAGGACGTCGCTTCCGCTCGCACCCTGCTCGGCATCCGTGCCTGATTCGGGCCTGCGGGCCACCGAGCGCTGGTTCTACCGCCGCGGCCTGCCGTTCCTCGTCGAGGACTACCGATCGTCGACGAACGTGTGGACCCGCGCGACCCCGGCTCTCGCGATCTGCTTCATCATCTTGGTCCTCGGCTCGGCGGCGAGCTTCGACGACACTGCGGGGGCCGTCACCGGAGTGATCGTCACGGTCATCGTTGCCGTGGTCTACGCGCTGTGGAACAAGAAGCGCGGCCGCTCGTGGCTTGCCGCGCCCGAGCGCGTGACCTGGCCTGTTCTCCTCGGGTTCGTCGTGATCCCCGGTGTCGTCACGGTGCTGGCGAGCCGAACGATCCAGACCACGATCGAGACCGTCATCCTTGCCGTGTTCATCCTCGCCGTCGCGTGGGTGCTCACCCGCTACGCGATCGTCGCGCTGTGCGGCTGGGCGATCCGCTACACCTTCCGCGGGCTCAGTGACCTCTACCGGCTGACCACCCGAGCCCTTCCCCTGCTCCTGCTGTTCATCGTGTTCTTGTTCCTCAATACCGAGGTGTGGCAGATGGCCGGGGGACTGCCCGCCGGTCACCTGTGGGTAGTCATCGGGATGTTCATGATCTTCGGCATCGTGTTCGTCGTCGGTCGGGTGCCCGAGGAGATCAGGCTGATCGAGGCAGCGACCACTCGTGATCAGGTGATCCGCGCGTGCGAGCGCACGCCGCTGGCCGATGTCGCCGGATCCCTCGACGGCCTCGACACTCCCGTGCCGTTGAATCGTCGGCAGAAGACCAACATCGGTCTCGTCATGACTGTTGCGCAACTGGTGCAGGTTGCGCTCTTCGCCGTCGTTGTGTGGGCCTTCCTCGTGATCTTTGGCTCGCTGGCGGTGTCGGTCGACCTGCAGCGCATCTGGATGGACGGCGCGGCGCCCGTCGACGTGATCTGGGAGTGGGGGCAGGGGTACGGCGTGACCCGTCAGCTGCTTCGCGTCTCCTTGTTCCTCGCCGCGTTCTCCGGGTTCTACGTCACGATCTACACCGCGATCGACGCCACTTACCGGGAGCACTTCTACGACCGCATTCGCATGGACCTCGAGCGCTCGCTGTCGGTCCGACGCGCCTATGTCCTGCTGTTCAGGCGTGGATGAGCAGCGACACCGAGCCGCAGGTCGAGCTCGAGCAGGCACCGTCGGCAGGGGAGCCGGGCTGGCGCGAGGTCTTCGCCGTGCAGCGTCCGCTGCGCGTCGCTGCAGTGGTGGCCGCCGTGGCGGCCGCGACCTTCGGCTATTGGGCGATCTTGGTGTTCGTGTTCGATGCGCGCGAATGGTGGGGACGCAGCCTCGGCGGCATGGCCCTTGCATTCGCTGCCGAGTTCGCCGTCATCGCCCTTCTGACGTTCCGGTCAACCACGCAGCCTCGGCGGCTTGTGGCGTTCCTGGCGACCGCGTGGGTCGGCCTGAGCCTGGTCAGCTGGCTTCCGCGCCAGCGACCGGACGCGTGGCCCGAGCTCGCGCAGCTAGCCTGGTGGGCCGGCTGGGCGATCGTCATCTTCGTCACCGTGCCGACGATCTACGCACTGGTCACGAGGCAGAACCTGCGGGATTACGGGCTGCGCCTTGGACTGTTCCGAGGGGAGTTCGCGATCTTCGCGATCCTGCTGCCCGCCATCCTCGTCGGCGCCTATCTCGCCGCGGGCGAGCCGCGCTTCCAGGAGGTCTACCCCTTCTACGGGGAGTGGCCGGACGGGCCGGGCACGCCCGCGCACCTGATCGGCTGGTGGCTGATGTACGCCTCCACGTTCGTCGCCCTGGAGTTCTTCTTCCGCGGGTTCATGGTCACGGCCGGATTCCGTCTCGTGGGCTGGTGGGCGATCCCTGCGATGGCCGCCCCGTACTGCCTCATCCACCTGGACAAGCCGGTGCCCGAGATGGTCACCAGTCTGTTCGGCGGCCTCCTCCTGGGCGTGGTCGCGCTGCGCACCAGGTCGATCCTGGCCGGGGTGCTCGCCCACGTGACACTGGCCATCGGCACGGACGCCGCGGTCCTCCTGCGCAGGTGAGGGCCGTCGATCTTGAGGTTGGCGTGGAAACCGCAGCCTCGAACCCACGCCAACCTCAAGGTCGGCGAGGTACGGCGCGGGTCGGCCGCTGGAGCAGGGACTGGTATCCTTCACACACCAGACGGTCGTTGAGCCTTACCGCCCGACGATTCGTGTCATCTACATCGTTCCCGCTTGGGAACGCGCCCGGAGGAATGTCATGCCGCTCGACAGCGCCGTCAAGGCCGAGATCATCGCCGAATACGGCTCCAAGCCCGGTGACACCGGCAGCCCCGAGGTTCAGATCGCGATGCTCACGCGTCGCATCAGCGACCTCACGGGCCACCTCAAGACCCACAAGCACGACCACCACAGCCGTCGCGGTCTGCTGCTCCTCGTTGGACAGCGCCGCCGGTTGCTGCAGTACCTGGTGAAGACCGACATCGCGCGTTATCGCTCGATCATCGAGAAACTCGGCATCCGCCGCTAACTCCGGTCTCACCGAAAACTAAACAAGGAAACCAAATCCGGGGCGCCACGATCAGGGCGTCCGTCGGTCCTCGGTAGTGACCTCCGGGTGAAGCGCAGACAACACAGCTGCTTCCACCCGTGGGCCTCGATCGAAGACCGCCACCGGTCGCGAGACGTGTGCGCCCCTGTCTACAGAAACAGGAGGCACCCGTGGAGGGTCCCCAGATTTTCACCACGCAGGCCGTTATCGACAACGGGTCGTTCGGCACGCGCGTTATCAAGTTCGAGACGGGCCGTCTGGCTCGTCAGGCGGCTGGCTCCGTCGCGGCATACCTCGACGACGAGACCATGCTGCTCAGCGCCACGACCGCAGGCAAGCAGCCGAAGGAGCAGTTCGACTTCTTCCCCTTGACGATCGACGTCGAGGAGCGGATGTACGCAATCGGCAAGATCCCCGGATCGTTCTTCCGTCGTGAGGGACGCCCGTCCGAGGACGCGATCCTCACCTGCCGTCTCATCGACCGGCCGCTGCGCCCCACGTTCAAGAAGGGCCTGCGCAACGAGGTCCAGGTCGTCATCACGGTGATGGCCCTGCACCCGAACGAACTCTACGACGTGCTCGCGATCAACGCGGCATCCGCGTCGACGCAGATCTCGGGCCTGCCGTTCAGCGGCCCGATCGGTGGCGTTCGCGTCGCCCTCATTCGCGGCCAGTGGGTCGCGTTCCCGACGCACGAGCAGCTCGAAGAGGCCGTGTTCGACATGGTCGTCGCGGGCCGTATCGCCGGTGACGATGTCGCGATCATGATGGTCGAGGCCGAGGCCACCGTCCGCACGATCGAGCTCATCGCCGGCGGCGCCACCGCGCCGACGGAGGAGGTCGTGGCCCAGGGCCTCGACGCCGCCAAGCCGTTCATCCGCATCCTGTGTAAGGCGCAGCAGGAGCTCGCCGACTCGGCCGCCAAGCCGACCGCGGAGTTCCCCGTGTTCCTGGAGTACCAGGACGATGCTTACGCAGCAGTCGAGAAGATTGCCGCGGCAGACGTCGCCTCGGCCATGACGATCGTCAGCAAGGCCGACCGCGAGGATCGCCTCGACGACATCAAGAAGGTCGTCGTCGGCGAGCTCGCCGAGCAGTTCGCCGGTCGCGAGAAGGAGCTGTCCGCAGCCCTTCGCTCCGTGACCAAGAACGTCGTGCGCGAGCGCGTCCTTCGCGATCACGTCCGCATCGACGGCCGTGGCCTGACCGACATCCGCACGCTCTCGGCCGAGGTCGACGTGCTTCCGCGGGTGCACGGCTCGGCGCTGTTCGAGCGTGGCGAGACCCAGATCATGGGCGTCACGACCCTCAACATGCTCCGCATGGAGCAGATGGTCGACACGCTGAACCCGGAGAACCGCAAGCGCTACATGCACAACTACAACTTCCCGCCGTACTCCACCGGTGAGACGGGCCGCGTTGGCTCGCCGAAGCGGCGCGAGATCGGTCACGGCGCGCTGGCCGAGCGGGCGCTCCTGCCCGTGCTGCCCTCGCGCGAGGAGTTCCCCTACGCGATCCGCCAGGTGTCCGAGGCTCTCGGCTCCAACGGCTCCACCTCGATGGGCTCGGTCTGCGCGTCCACGATGTCGCTGCTCAACGCTGGCGTGCCGCTGCGCGCTCCGGTCGCGGGCATCGCGATGGGCCTCATCTCGGGCGATATCGACGGAGTGACGCAGTACGTCGCCATCACCGACATCCTCGGCGCTGAGGACGCGTTCGGCGACATGGACTTCAAGGTCGCCGGCACGAAGGACTTCGTCACCGCACTGCAGCTCGACACCAAGCTCGACGGCATTCCCGCCTCGGTTCTCGGTGCTGCGCTTGCGCAGGCGCACGATGCCCGCATCACGATCCTTGAGGTCATGAACGAGGCCATCGATGCGCCCGACGAGATGGCCGCCACGGCGCCTCGCGTCATCAGTATCCGGATCCCCGTCGACAAGATCGGTGAGGTCATCGGGCCGAAGGGCAAGATCATCAACCAGATCCAGGAGGAGACCGGAGCCGACATCACGATCGAGGATGACGGCACGATCTACATCGGCGCGACCGACGGACCGTCGGCCGAGGCCGCTCGCAACCAGATCAACCAGATCGCCAACCCGACCATGCCGGAGATCGGCGAGCGCTACCTGGGCACCGTGGTCAAGACCACCGCGTTCGGCGCGTTCGTCTCGCTCATGCCGGGCAAGGACGGCCTGCTGCACATCTCGGAGATCAAGAAGCTCGCGGGCGGCAAGCGCGTCGAGCAGGTCGAGGATGTGCTGAAGGTCGGCGACAAGGTGCAGGTCGAGATCAAGGAAATCGATCCGCGCGGCAAGCTGTCGCTCATCCCCGTCGTCGAGGTTGCCGCCACTGCAGGGGCAGATGCCTAGGTCTGACACTCGCACGCTGCTTCGGGAGGGTGACGGCGGACTCGTCCGCCGCACCACCCTCCCGGGCGGCCTGCGCATCATCACCGAGCACGTTCCCGGAGTTCGCTCCGTGGCATTCGGCGTGTGGGTCAACGTGGGCTCCCGCGACGAGACCGGCCGCATGATGGGGTCGGCGCACTACCTCGAGCACCTGCTGTTCAAGGGCACGAACAAGCGCTCCGCGCTGGAGATCTCGGCGTCGATCGAGGCGGTCGGTGGAGACCTGAACGCCTTCACCACCAAGGAGTACACCTGCTACTACGCGCGTGTGCTCGACGAGGACCTGCCGCTGGCGATCGACGTCGTCTGCGACGTCGTCACCGATGCGCTGATCCGCACCGAGGACGTCGAGTCCGAGCGAGGCGTGATCCTCGAGGAGATCGCCATGCACGACGACGATCCCACGGATCTCGTGCATGAGGAGTTCGCGTCCGTCATGTTCGGCGACACTCCGCTCGGCCGACCGATCCTCGGCACGATCGACACGATCGAGGGGATCTCGCGCAACTCGATCAACCAGTTCTACCGCAAGCGATACCGCCCCGAGTCGATGGTCATCGCGGCTGCCGGTCACGTCGACCACGCCACCGTCGTCCGACTCGTGCGCAAGGCCTTCGCCCATGTTCTCGACGAGTCAGCGACGGTGAGCGCACCGCGACCCGAGCGTCGGCCACGCAAGCACGAGGCGGGCGTTCGCGTCACCAAGCGCGTCACCGAGCAGGCGAACCTCATCCTCGGAGTTCCCGGAATCGCGCGGGGAGACGATCGCCGCTACGCGCTCTCGGTGCTCACGACCGCCTTCGGCGGCGGGATGAGCAGCCGCCTGTTCCAGGAGATCCGCGAGAAGCGCGGGCTGGCCTACTCGGTCTACGCCTACTCGCAGGGCTTCTCCGACGACGGGCTGTTCGGCGTGTACGTCGGCTGCCTGCCCGGAAAGGTCGACTCCGTCCTCGACGTCTGCATGACCGAGATCGAACGCCTCGCGACTCATGGCTTGACCCCCGACGAGATCGCGCGCGGCAAGGGACAGGTCCGCGGTGGCACTGTTCTTGGCCAGGAGGACACCGGCGCGCGCATGACCAGGATCGCGAAGAGCGAGCTTCATGGTGACCGCCTGCTGAGCATCGACGAACTGCTCGGTCGCGTCGATGCGGTGACCACGGCCGATGTCGCGGCGGTCGCTGCCGACCTTCTCAACGCGCCCGCAACCCTCGCCGTCATCGGTCCATTCGATGAGACCACGACGTTCAACGCGGTTGCCTGACCGCGACTTCGGTACTCTTCGCACGTGATCCACGTCGGAGTGCTCGGGTCCAAGGGCCGGATGGGACAAACGGTCGTCGAGGCTGTTCGCTCGGCTCCTGACCTCGATCTGGTCGCGGCTTTCGACGTCGGGGTCGTGCCCACGGCGATGGCCGAGGCCGGTGCCGACGTCATCGTCGACTTCACCACTCCCGATGCCGTGATGACCACCCTGAAGTCCTGCATCGGCAACGGCATTCACTGCGTCGTCGGGACCACGGGGTTCGACGAGGGAAAGCTCGACCGGGTGCGCGCGTGGTGCGCTGACCAGCCGTCTGTCGGCGTCCTGATCGCGCCGAACTTCGGCATCGGTGCCGTGCTGATGATGCGCTTCGCCGCGATGGCGGCCCCGTACTTCGAGTCCGCTGAGATCATCGAGATGCACCATCCGGACAAGGTCGACGCGCCGTCCGGCACGGCTACGCACACCGCGCAGCAGATCGCCGCAGCGCGGGCGGGGATGCAGCCACAGCCCGATGCCACGATTCACGAGGTACCCGGAGCGCGCGGCGCGCTCATCGACGGCGTGCGCGTGCACTCGGTCCGCGCGCGGGGTCTCGTCGCGCACCAGGAGGTGCTTCTCGGCGGACCGGGGGAGACTCTGACGATCCGTCACGACTCGCTGGACAGGTCCTCGTTCATGCCGGGCGTGCTGCTCGCGGTCCGCAACGTCGCCTCGCACCCGGGCCTGACCGTCGGCCTCGACTCTTACCTCGACCTCTCCTGACCCTCCGCCGACCTTGAGGTTGGCGTGGGTTTGTCACGCTCATTTCCACGCCAACCTCAAGGTCGGCGGGAGTCCTGAGCCCAGCGCTCGAGGCGCTGGGCCGCCATGTCGAAGGCCTCGCTGCGCAGCCAGTAGTCGGGCGAGGTCGCGTACACATGCGTGCCGATCTGCAGACCCGACGTGTCCGTGACGATCACCCGCGTGGACCGGGTCCGCAGCGGGAGTCCGAGGAACGGGCAGCGCTGCGTAGACGCGCTGACGTCGTCGACCTGCGTCCACGGCAGCGATCTCTTGCGGAACGTCGTCTCGATCGTCAGCACGTAGTCGTTGACGTACGTGCCGACGACCCACCCGCGAAGGAGCAGGAACAGGCCGCTCGCCGCGATGGCCGCGCCGACTACCGCGTAGACAGAGATCCCGGACCCAAGAGCGCCGACCACCGCCATGCCCATAACGATCACCTCGATGACCGACGACACGACGAGCAGTGCAACGCGGATCGGACCGCGCGGTGAGATCCGTACCGCGCGCACCTGGTGGTAGGCGTCGTCGACGGGAGCGTTCGGGTCCGGTCGCGGCCACAGGAACCAGAAGACGGGACGGCGCGGCTCGTTCATGTCGCCAGCCCAGCCGACCGCAGGACCGCAGCAGTGATGGCAGCGACGAGCACGACGACGAGGAACGGCGCGCGGAGGATGAGGGCAATGATCGCGGCAGCCAGTCCCGCTGCTCGCGCGTCGATCACTAGCGACTGCCCGTCGGCGAACGTCTGCACGGCCACCAGCGCGGCGAGCAGCGCCACCGGAAGGAGCCCTGCGATCCGCCTGACGCCTTCGCGCTTGAGGACGCTCGCGGGCAGCAGGTGTCCGACGAGCTTCTCGACGTAGCAGCCAAGCGAGCCAGCAATCACCGCGAACCAGATCATGGCTTCCTGCCGATCAGCCAGGACGCGAGCAGCGCGACGAGTCCCGCGGCGAGCACCGGCACGCCAGGGCGCAGCACGGGGGTCAGGAGGAGGGCAACTGCGGCGCCCGCGAGGGCGACCGCCCACATCGTCCGGTCGACCAGGCGCGGCCACAGCAGGGCGACGAACCCCGCAGGGATTGCCGCGTCGAGTCCCAAGGTCGCCGGGTCGCCGATCGCGGATGCGGCCAGGGCGCCGATGAGGGTGCCGATGTTCCACAGCACGAAGATCGCGATCCCGGTGTGCCAGAAGGCGCGGCGGGCCGCAGCGGGCGGGTCGGGATGCGCGAGCGCCATCGCCGTGGACTCGTCGATCGTCATGTGCGCGGCACCGAGGCGCTTGAGTCCGCGCACCTCGAGCACCGGTGCGAGCGCAAGTGCGTAGAGGCTGTTGCGTCCGCCGAGCAGCCACGCGGTGACGACTGCGGCGAGGGCGCCGCCGCCCGCGCCGAGGACGCCGACGAGTGCGAACTGCGAGCCGCCGGTGAACATGAGCAGTGAGAGCACCTGGGTCTGCGCGGCGTTGAGGCCGCTGGCGACGCTGATTGCTCCGAAGGACAGGGCGTAGGCGCCAGTCGCGATGGCAATGCCCATCGCGTTCCTGGTGATTCGACGTCCGTACGCGCGAGTCAGCGGCCCGACGGGCTCGGAATCGTGGGGGAGCGCGGCCGAGGACACGTGTGGACGCTACCGGCCGCGGTCCGCGTCGTCAGGTCAGGCTGGCGACCAGCCGGACCTCGCGCACGAGGAGGTCCGTTCCGTCGTCCCTTTCGCCGACGACGACATCGCGGAATGCCGAGTCCGGTCCCCATCCCGCGGACTGCAGGAAGGTCCTGCGAGCCTCGTCGTGGACAGGGCACCAGCTCACGATCTCGGTCATCCCTGCCGCCCGCAGGTGGTCGACTGCCGCGGCCATGAGCCGCGAGCCGTGGCCGCAGCGCAGGTGGTCGGGGTCCACCTCGAGGGCGAGAAGCTCGGCTGTCTCGCCATCGGCGTCCGGGTCCTGGCTCGGGCCGATCGCGGCATACCCGACCACGTGGTTGTCGTCGACGGCGACGAGCAGACGGTGGCCTGGCGTCGGGGGGTTGAGGATTCCCGATGCCCACACCATCGCGATGTCCCCGGCGTCCATCGCCGCCAGTGCATCGGCGGGAATGACATCGGCGAAGCGCAGTTGCCAGGACCGCACGTTCACCGAGGCAACGTCGTCGACGTCGGGGGTGCGGGCCAGGCGGACTCCAGAGACAGGCATGCGGGCATTGTGCCGGAGTTGCGCGGCCGGCCCGTGGCCCGGCGTCGGTAGGGTTCCAGCGTGGCCGATGACATCACCTTCCGCAGCGACATCACCGTTGAGCTCGTGCGAGCGAGCGCATCCGACGCGGACGTGATCTTCGCCGCACGGGTCTCGACCGCGGGGGAGCAGACCCTCGAGGACATCGATGCCGATCCTCAGCGTTCCGCCGGCCTGATCAACTACCTGATGCGCGACCGGCACGGCAGCCCGTTCGAGCACAATTCCATGACCTTCTTCGTGCGCGCGCCGATCTTCGTCTGGCGCGAGCACATGCGCCATCGCATCGCCAGCTACAACGAGGAATCCGGTCGATACCGGCAGCTCGAGCCGGTGTTCTACGTTCCTGACCGTCGTCGCCCGCTGGTGCAGGTCGGCAAGCCGGGGGCCTACGAGTTCCTGCCCGGCAGCGATGAGCAGTACGACCTCATCGAGACCGACATGCGCGAATCGTGCACCGCCGCCTACGCGTCGTACCTGAGGATGCTCGACGCCGGGATCGCGCGCGAGGTTGCGCGCATGGTCCTGCCGGTCTCGATCTACTCCAGCGCCTACGTCACCCTCAACGCCCGCTCGCTCATGAACTTCCTCTCGCTGCGGATGAAGTCCGAGGGCTCCCACTTCCCGTCTTACCCGCAGCGCGAGATCGAGATGGTCGCCGAGCGGTACGAGGAGGAATGGTCACGCCTGATGCCGATCACCCATGCGTCATTCGCCAAGAACGGTCGCGTCGCTCCCTGACCCCCACGACCGGCCACCCGTTACTCTATGAGCCATGTCCGGTCCCACCACCGAAAAGAGCCCGTTCGGCGTCCTGCTGGCGGCGATGGTCTCGCCATTCCACGCGAACGGCTCGATCGACCTCGACGGCGCGCAGGAACTGGCCACCCACATGGTCGACAACCTCGGCCATGACGGTCTCGTGATCAACGGCACCACAGGTGAGTCGGCGACGAAGACGGACGCGGAGGACCTCGCGGTGCTTCGCGCCGTGCTCGACGCGGTGGGCGATCGCGCCACGATCATCGCGGGCGTCGGCACCAATGACACCGCGCACTCGGTCGAGGCGGCGAAGGCTGCTGCCTCGGTCGGAGCGCACGGCGTCATGGCCGTCAGCCCGTACTACAACCGGCCTCCGCAGGAAGGCCTCGTCCGGCACTTCCTCGCGATTGCCGATGCGACCGACCTGCCGATGATGGTCTACGACATCCCCAAGCGCACCGGGGTGTCGATCGAGCTCACCACGATGCTTCGCCTCGCCGAGCATCCGCGCATCATCGCGAACAAGGACGCCAAGGGCGACCTCGAGTTCGCTCAGATGGGCATCGCCACCACCGGCCTGGCCTGGTACTGCGGCGATGACATCCTCAACTTGCCCCTCCTCTCCGTCGGGGCGGCCGGCCTGATCTCTGTTGTCAGCCACGTCGTCGGAGACCGACTCAAGGCGATGGCCGAGGCCCTGTGGGCCGGCCGGACCCAGGAAGCGATCGATATCAACGCATCCCTGCTCCCCGTGTACACGGGGATCTTCCGCACGCAGGGCGTGATCCTCACCAAGGCCGCGCTGGCCCTGCAGGGTCTGCCTTCGGGTCCCGTTCGCCTCCCGCTCGTCGATGCAACCGACGAGCAGGTGGCGATGCTCCGCGCTGATCTCGCCCTCGGTGGCGTGCGCGGTTTCACCGCATGACGCCGACGAACCTGCCCTCGCCTCCGCCCCTGGCCAAGGGAACGCTGCGGATATTCGCTCTCGGTGGTCTCGGCGAGATCGGTCGCAACATGACCGTCTTCGAGTACGACGGACGCCTGCTCATCGTCGATTGCGGGGTGCTGTTCCCCGAGGAGTCTCAGCCCGGCATCGACCTGATCCTTCCCGACTTCGGGCCGATCATCGATCGCATGGACGACATCGAGGCCGTCGTCCTGACGCACGGGCACGAGGACCACATCGGCGCGGTTCCCTACCTGCTGCGGAACCGCCGCGACATTCCGATCCTCGGCTCGCGGCTGACCCTCGCACTGCTTGAAGCCAAGCTCAAGGAGCACCGCATCCCGCCGGTGTCCCTCGACGTGGTCGACGGGCAGCGGGAGAAGCTCGGACCGTTCGAGGTCGAGTTCATCGCCGTGAATCACTCGATCCCCGACGCGATGGCCGTCGCGATCCACACCCCCGCGGGCGTCGTGTTGCACACCGGCGACTTCAAGATGGACCAGCTTCCGCTCGACGGACGGATCACCGACCTCAACGCGTTCGCCCGGCTGGGCGACGCGGGCGTCGACCTGTTTCTGGTCGACAGCACCAATGCCGAGGTTCCCGGCTTCGTCACGAGCGAGCGCGACATCCTCCCGGTGCTCGACGCGGTGTTCCTCAAGGCGGAAGGCCGCATCATCGTCGCCTCGTTCGCCTCGCACATTCATCGCGTGCAACAGATCATCGACATCGCGGCGCTGCACGATCGCAAGATCGCGTTCGTCGGCCGGTCGATGGTGCGCAACATGGGCATCGCCCGCGACCTCGGCTACCTGAAGGTTCCCGGTGGCATGGTCGTCACGGCCGACGATCTCGCCGACCTTCCCGACGACGAGGCGGTGCTCATCTGCACCGGCTCGCAGGGGGAGCCGATGGCAGTCCTGTCGCGGATCGCCAACCGCGACCACCCGATCAGCGTCGGGCCGAGCGACACCATCGTGCTGGCGTCGTCGCTGATCCCCGGCAACGAGAACTCGGTCTTCCGCGTCATCAATGGGCTGTCGAAGCTCGGTGCCAACGTCGTGCACAAGGGCAATGCGCTCGTCCATGTATCCGGCCATGCCGCCGCTGGCGAACTGCGCTACGTCTACAACATCGTCAAGCCCCGCAACGTCATGCCGGTCCACGGCGAGTGGCGCCACATGCGGGCGAATGCGGCGATCGCGATGAGCACCGGCATTCCCGCCGAGCGCGTCGTGCTCGCGGACGATGGTGTCGTGGTCGACCTCGTTGACGGGGTCGCGTCGATCACCGGCTACGTACCGGTTGGCTTCGTGTACGTCGACGGGATCGGCGTCGGCGACGTCACCGAGACCTCGCTCAAGGACCGGCGCGTCCTGGGCGAGGAGGGTTTCATCTCGATCTTCGTGGTGGTCGACGCGGTCGACGCGAAGGTCGTCGCCGGACCGGAGATTCACGTCCGGGGCTTCGGTGCCGAGGAGGAACTGCGCGGACCGCTCCTTGAGCAGGTCAGCCGGACCATCGACGCCGCGCTGTCCGATGGGATCACCGACACCCACGAACTGCAGCAGCGGATCCGCAGGGCCGTCGGCAAGTGGATCAACACCACGCACCGCCGCCGCCCGATGATCATCCCGGTCGTCGTCGAGGCGTAGGGGCGAAGCTAGCGGCGCAAAACCTCCACGAGTGGGCAGTTGTCGGGGTCAGAACGACGGTTCTGACCCCGACAACTGCCCACTCGCGTCAGCGGCGGAAGTCGTAGTCCTTGACGAAGGAGTAGATGTCGAAGTCGGAGAAGTTGACGTCGTCGAGATCGATGGTGCCGCCCGACTGGAACTCACCGCGCGGGTCCCAGGTGACGACGTTGTATCCGCGACCCAGTGACGGAACGGCATACGTGTGCGGCTTGCCGCATGCCTTCATTGTCAGGTCGTAGGTTCGGCCGGCGATCGGTCGTCGGGTCGGATTCCAGACAGCGACGGCGACGGGACGATCCGACTCGTCGGTGATGCTTACTCTCAGGGGCAAGGAAGCGGCCGCACGTCTGGCGTTTTCGACATCAATGGCCACGGGTATGTCGACGCATTTGCCCTTGGCCGGACCCTTTACCTCGACGATGCTGACGGAGCCGAACGGCGTCGAGAACTCCACCTTCTCGGCCTTGGCGCTGGCCGGCGAAGCGACAACCAGAACAGCTAGGGCGAGTGCTCCGGCGAGGAGCGACGCGGTGCGCTTCATGTCCTGATCTCCTTGGCCGTCGTCCGTTCCTGAGCCTAGTCAGGGGCAGCAGGCCCCCGAGTGGGCAGTTGTGGTCGTCCGATGTCCGTTTTGTACCGCCACAACTGCCCACTCGCGGATCGGAATGGGGCGCGTGTGGCTACCGTTACAGGTGAGGTCTGACCAGTAGGCTGCCCGCCATGGCTTCCCGCACGTCTTCCCCCGCGCGTCGCAGCTCGACTAAGCGACCCACGCAGCCCGCACGCCCTGCTGCGCCCCGTCCTTCGGCCAAGTCGCGCGCCAAGCGCCCGGTGCAGCCGGGGCCGGTTCCTCGGGCCGTGGCCGCTATCGGTCGCTTCCTGAGGGCCATCTGGCTGGGCATTGCGCACGTGCTGGGCGCCGCCTCGCGCGCTATCGGCAGGGGAGCTCGCGACCTGGACCCGGCCCACCGCCGGGACGGCCTGGGGCTCGCGCTCGTTGCCGGTGCCGCGATCCTCGTCGCCGCGACCTGGTTCGGTGTCGACGGCTGGTTCGTCTCCTGGGCCAGCACGATCGTCGTTGCCCTCGTCGGCTCACTCGACTGGATCGCGCCGCTGATCTTGCTGGGCCTGGCCTGGCGCTTCCTTCGTCATCCCGATGACAACGCGACCACCGGCCGCCTGGTCATCGGCAGTTCGGCTCTTCTCGTCGGAGTCGTCGGCCTATGGCACCTGGCACAGGGCGGAGCGACGCCGAGCGACGGCGCCGATGCCATGGCATCGGGCGGCGGCGTGATCGGCTGGCTGGCTACGGCCCCTGTGGTCTCGGCGGTCGGCACGATCGTCGGAGCGATCGTCCTTGTACTCCTGCTTGTCTTCGGCGTTCTCGTCCTCACCGCCACGTCGCTCGCCTCGGTACGCAATCGCGCCATGAGCGTCGTGCGTGGTGCGAGCGGATTCGTCCGCCGCACCCCGTCGACGGACGCGCCGATCGAGGCCGTCGAGGATGACATCGACCTCGACGACGACGAGCCCGCCTTCCGCGTCTCTCCGGCACCGGACATCCACTACACGACCACCATCCTCGATGACGAAGATCGACCCGCGGCGATCCTCATGGCCGGGCTCGGCACGCCGATGCCTGCCGCCGCGACCGATGACCTTGTCGACGAGTGGGCCGTCGAGGACGAGCCGGGCGTCACGGGGCATCCGGCGCGCCACGAGACCGTTGTTGTCGGCAAGGCGAAGAAGGCGGTCCCGCGGCAGTTGACGCTGCCCCGTCGCACTCCCTACGCACTGCCCAAGCGCGAGTCGCTGCGCACCGGTCCCGCGCACAAGACCGCCACCAAGGCCAACGAGCACGTCGTTGCCGCGCTGACCGAGGTCCTCGAGCAGTTCGCCATCGATGCCACCGTCACCGGATTCATGCGCGGCCCGACGGTCACCCGCTACGAGATCGAACTCGGCCCGAGCGTGAAGGTCGAGCGCGTCACCGCGCTGAGCAAGAACATCGCCTACGCCGTTGCCAGCGCTGACGTTCGCATCCTCAGCCCGATCCCGGGCAAGAAGGCGATCGGCGTGGAGATCCCCAACACCGATCGCGAGCTCGTCGCCCTCGGCGACGTCCTGCGCAGCAGCGCGGCGACCAACGACCACCATCCGCTCGCGGCGGCGATCGGCAAGGACGTCGAGGGCGGGTTTGTCATCGCCGACCTCGCGCGCATGCCCCACCTGCTTGTCGCTGGCGCCACCGGCGCGGGCAAGTCGAGCTGCATCAACAGCCTGATCACGTCGATCCTCATGCGCGCGACGCCCGAGGAGGTGCGCATGATCCTCGTCGATCCCAAGCGCGTGGAACTGTCCGCGTACGAGGGAGTTCCGCACCTGATCACGCCGATCATCACGAATCCCAAGAAGGCCGCGGACGCGCTGCAGTGGGTGGTCAAGGAGATGGACCGCCGTTACGACGACCTCGCGCAGTTCGGCTTCCGCCACATCGACCAGTTCAACGCCGCCGTGCTTGCCGGAAAGGTCAAGCCGCTGCCCGGCAGCGAGCGCGAGATCCAGACGTACCCGTACCTCCTCGTGATCGTCGACGAGCTCGCCGACCTCATGATGGTCGCTCCGCGTGACGTCGAGGACTGCATCGTGCGCATCACGCAGCTGGCGCGAGCCGCGGGCATCCACCTGGTGCTCGCGACGCAGCGCCCGAGCGTCGACGTCGTCACCGGACTCATCAAGGCCAACGTGCCGAGTCGCCTGGCGTTCGCGACGTCGAGCGTCACCGATAGCCGAGTCATCCTCGACCAGCCCGGCGCCGAGAAGCTGGTCGGCCAGGGCGATGGGCTGTTCTTGCCCATGGGCGCGAACAAGGCGATGCGCATCCAGGGCGCGTTCGTCTCCGAAGCCGAGATCAAGGCCGTCGTCGCGCACTGCAAGGCGCAGGGCGAGGCCGTCTTCATTCCCGACGTCGTGGCACCCGTGTCCGCCTCTCGCGAGGTCGACGCGGAGATCGGCGACGACCTCGACATCCTGCTGCAGGCCGTTGAGCTGGTCGTGACGACGCAGTTCGGCTCGACTTCGATGCTGCAGCGCAAGCTGCGCGTCGGATTCGCGAAGGCGGGACGGCTGATGGACCTCATGGAGACCCGCGGCGTCGTGGGTCCCAGCGAGGGCTCGAAGGCGCGGGATGTCCTGGTTAAGCCGGATGATCTTCCCGGTCTGCTGCTCATCCTTAGGGGAGAGTCCGAGTAGAGGCGCGTGCGTGGGCGGGGCCCACCGCATACGATGGACGTTCACTCGCAGTAGGAGGCCGCATGTCCGCAGGACAGATGTTGAACGCGGCCAGGATTGACCGAGGAATCTCCCTCGATGATCTCGCCCACACCACGAAGCTCCGTGCCTCGATCCTCGCGGCCATGGAGGGCGATGATTTCAGCCATTGCGGCGGCACGGTCTACGCACGCGGCCAATTGCGAGCGATAGCACCCGTCCTGGGCCTGGATCCCGACGACCTCGTTGACGCCTTCGATCGTGAGTTGGGCCAGCGCCCACTTGACTGATCTGGCCGGTCCGTACTCTTGGACGGTGTCAAACAACAACAAGGTGGCTGTGGTCACCTTGGGCTGCGCCCGCAATGAGGTCGATTCCGAGGAGATGGCCGGACGGCTCGCGGCCAACGGCTGGGAGCTGGTCGACGATCCTGAGGACGCCGACGCGGTGCTCGTCAACACCTGCGGTTTCGTCGAGGTCGCCAAAAAGGACTCGATCGACGCAATCCTGGCCGTGTCCGACCTCAAGGACGGGGCGAAGGGACCGCGCGCGGTCGTCGCGGTCGGCTGTCTCGCGGAGCGCTACGGCAACGAGCTCGCCGCGTCCCTTCCCGAAGCAGATGCTGTTCTCGGCTTCGATGACTATCCCGATATCGGCGAGACCCTGCGCCGCATCGTGGCGGGCGAGCCGCATGTTCCGCATGTGCCCACCGATCGACGCCAGTTGCTTCCGATCTCGCCCGTGGACCGGCAGGCCGCGACTGGGTTCGTTCCCGGTCACGGCGACAATCACGCCGACGACGAGGTAGTTCCAGGCTGGCAGCCGCCGGTGCTCCGCCGCCGCCTCGACGGCAGCCCTGTCGCGCCGGTGAAGCTGGCGTCTGGGTGCGATCGCCGCTGCACGTTCTGCGCAATCCCGTCGTTCCGCGGCTCGTTCGTCTCGCGTCCGCCCGCCGACATCGTCGCCGAGATCGCGTGGCTGGTCGGCGAGGGGGCGACCGAGGCGGTACTCGTCAGCGAGAACTCCACCTCGTACGGCAAGGACCTCGGTGACCTTCGCGCGCTCGAGGCCCTTCTGCCGCGCATCGCCTCGGAGACGTCGATCTCCCGCGTGCGCGTGGCGTACCTGCAGCCCGCGGAGGTCCGTCCCGACCTGCTCGCGGCGATCGCGAAGGTCCCCATCGTCGCCCCGTACTACGACCTGTCGTTCCAGCACGCCAGCCCCACCGTGCTTCGGCGCATGCGCAGGTTCGGCGGTCGCACCGAGTTCCTCGGCCTGGTCGACAGCATTCGTGCCCTCGATCCCGACGCGGGCATCCGCAGCAATGTCATCGTCGGCTTCCCCGGCGAGACCGAGGAGGAGTTCGCGGACCTGCTGGCGTTCTTGGAGCAGGCGCGGCTCGATGCCGTGGGCGTGTTCGGCTACAGCGACGAGGACGGCACCGAGGCCGCGACGCTGCCGGACAAGCTCGACGACGATGTCATCCGCGAGCGCGTCGAGCGGGTCACCGCCCTGGTCGACGAGGTCATGGCGCAGCGCGCCGAGGATCGCATCGGCCAGCTCGTCGTCGTGCTCGTCGAGGCCGTCGAGCTCGACGCCGACGGAGAGCGGATCGCGATCGGCCACGCGGGTCATCAGGGTCCCGACGACGGCTCGACGGTGATGCTCATCGGCGACGCCGACGTTCCGGTCGGCGGACTGGTGACCGCGATGGTCGTCGACGTCGAGGGGGTAGACCTGCTGGCGGAGCTCGTCGAGCCGCCCGCATGAGGCCCACGGTGCCCGACCGGGCGGCGGACCCGGTCAGTGACGCCCCGCTCGTCAACCTCCCCAATGCACTGACCGTCCTTCGGGTCCTGTGCGTCCCTCTGCTCGCCGTGCTGCTGGCGATCGACGACGGCCAGCTCGGTACCGCGCGCGACGCTGCGGCCATCGTCTTCGTCCTCGCCTCGATAACCGATCTCATGGACGGCGCGATCGCGCGGCGCTACGGACTGGTGACCACGTTCGGCAAGATCGCCGATCCGATTGCCGACAAGGCGCTCACCGGCGTCGCGCTGATCGGCCTGTCGATCCTCGGCGACCTGAGCTGGTGGGTGACGGCAATCATCCTGGTTCGCGAGATCGGCGTGACGCTGCTCCGGTTCTGGGTGATCGATCACGGCGTGATCCCGGCCAGCCGCGGCGGCAAGCTCAAGACGCTGGCGCAGACGACCGCAATCACGATGTACCTCGTCGACGTGCCGTGGGTCTGGTGGTCGACGGCGAGCGCGTGGGTTATGGCCGTGGCGGTGGTGCTGACGATCGTGACCGGACTGGACTACGTCGTGCGCGCGGTGCGCTTGCGCCGCCAGCCGGTCCCGACGCGCACCAACCTGGGAGTTCACCGTGACCCTGCATGAGGACGCACGAGCCATCGTCGACCTCTGCATCGCCCGCGGCCTGACCGTCGCTACCGGCGAGTCGCTCACGGCCGGACTCGTCGTATCCACGCTCGCGGAGATCCCGGGCTGCTCGGGCATGCTCCGCGGTTCCGTGGTTGCCTACCACCTGGACCTCAAGCACGATCTGCTCGGCGTTCCAGACGAGGCCGTCGCTGGGGGAGTCGTGAGCGAGGGCGTGGCCCGGGCCATGGCCGAGGGCGCCGGGCGGGTGCTCATGGCGGACATCGGCATCGGCACCACCGGCGTGGCCGGGCCCGAGCCTCACGATGGCCAGCCGGCCGGCTCGGTCTGGATCGCCGTCAGCGGCCCCGATGGAACCCGCGCCCGGCACCTCATGGTCGTCGGCGAGCGCCAGGAGGTCCGGCGTCAGACGGTCGCGGCATGCTTCGACCTGGTGCTGGAAGGCCTGCGGGAATAGGCCGCCACAGCACCGCGTTGCCCACGGCAAGGAACCTCGATCAGCGCTAGGTCGTCTCAGCGGGATAGCGTGAAGTCGAGTTCTATCGATGAAGGGAGGGGTCGTGATCGTCCTCAGGCACGTCATTGGCGATGAACTGCGTCGCCGTCGTAAGGATCAAGGCCGCACCCTCCGGGATGTCTCCGGGGCCGCCGCCGTCTCCCTGGGCTACCTCTCCGAGGTGGAGCGGGGCCAGAAGGAGGCATCCAGCGAACTGCTGGGGGCCATTTGCTCAGCGCTTGAGGTGTCGCTCTCGGATGTCTTGGCATCGGTGAGCTTCCAGGTTGCCGAGGCGGAGACCGCCGAGGAGCCGCTCAGGCCGTCGTTCGCGGGAGTCTGACTCCTCGCGGAGTCGACAAGAACCCGGCTTCGCCCAGCGCATGGGCGACCCCGGGATGATCGGCGAGTTCTGAGCCGTTGACGCGCGTGATCGGCGCGCGCCCCATTCCCAGGCGCGGTCCGCTGCGCGCCAACGCCACCGCGGCTGCGCCTAGCGACTCGGTGCCGATCTCCCACGTGAGCAGGGACTTGCCGCCGCGCTCCACGTAGAGCGCGGGCAGCCCGTCGACGAGCACGATCAGTGCTCCCGCCTTCCTGGCTGGCCGGTGCGTCGCGCCCTCGACAGCGGGCCACGGCAGCGCCGCACCGTAGGCGTTCGCGGGATCGCTCGCGGCCAGCACGACGACTTCGGCGTTCTGGTCAGTCCGCACTCGGAGCTGGTCGACGGCGACGGGCAGGGCGAACTGCGCGGCCCCGAGCCCGTCGACCGCGTAGGTGCGACGGCAACGTCCGGCATCCTCGAACGCGGACAGCACCCGGTAGACCGCGGAGAACCCGCCATCGATGTGCTCGGCCATGACGCTGCCGCGCGTGACGATGCCATAGCGGTCAAGGAGCGCGTCGCCGGTGGCCCGGGCGCGCTCGGTGCCCGACGCCGTAGTGGGAGGTAGGAGTGACCAGCGCCCGGCCGCCGCGGGCGGTCCGGTGCGGCTGGGCATCGCCAGGCGACCGCGCCTGCCGCGGGTCGGCGTGCGCGTCGCGCGACCGCCCCCGGCCCGGGACCGCAGCGCGGCCCAGCTGTCATTGGTGACCAGCCCCGACCAGACGAGAGTCCACAGCGCCTCGATGACGTCGGCGTCGCCAGTTATTCCGTTCGACGTGGACACCCGGTCGCTGATGTCGCGGAAGAAGTACGCGCCGCCGCCGGCAAGGGCGTCGAGGACCGCGCGCTCGATCGGCCCGAGATCCTCGGAGGCGTCAGCGGCTGGCGGACGCAGCAGGTGCGCGCGATCCGCGGGCGCGATGCCGACCACGCCGTCGCCGCCCGACAACGCTGACTCGCCCCACCACACGACGTCGCCCGAGGTCGTGAGCTCGTCGAGCATGCCGGGGTGGAAGTCGTCGACCCGGGCGGTGAAGACGCCGCTGAGCCATGTGCTCGCCGGAAGCGAGACTCCGGCAAGCTGCTCGATCACCTCGTAGCAGCCATCGACGCCTCTGGCTGCGGCACGAGATCCGTGCGCGGGGACGTGCTGCCACCTGGTGAGGAAGGCCGCGAAGCGCTCCGGCGGGACCGGCTCGATCTCGTGGCGCAGGTGCGCGATGCTGCGGCGCCGGACTCGTCGCAGGACCTCGGGATCGCAGTACTCGGTGTGCGACCCGCCCGGTCGGAACTCGCCCCGGACCAGGCGTCCGGACTCGACCAGTCGCTGCAGGACCTCGTCGACGACCGCGGGGGCAAGTCCGAGAGATCCGGTGACGGCCTCGCGCGTGAACGGCCCGTGCGTGCGCCCGAATCGGCCGACGAGGTCGCCGAGCGGATCGGCAACCGGCGCCAGATGCGCCTCGGGAATGCCGACCGGCAACGCCACCCCGAGGGCGTCACGCAGGCGCGAGGCGTCCTCGATCGCTGCCGTGCGCGGAGAACCGGCGATCCGCACGAGGATCGCCCGACGGTCATCACGCAGGGTGGCCAGCCACGCCGGATCGACGCCCCGCGCGCCCGCGTCGTCATCGGACAGCGGACCGATCATCCGCAGCAGGTCTGCTGCACCTTCGAGGTCCTTGGCGCGATACGCCTCCGCTGTGCGCTGCAGTTCGGCCTCGACCTCGTCGATCGCGTCGACGTCGAGCAGGTCGCGCAGCTCGGGCGTGCCGAGCAGTTCGGCGAGCAGTCGGGTGTCGAGGGTCAGCGCCTCGGCGCGACGCTCGGCCAGCGGGGAGTCGCCCTCGTAGAGGAAGGACGCGACGTAGCCGAAGAGCAGCGACTGCGCGAACGGCGAGGGATGCTCGGTGAATACCTCGTGCACGCGAACTCGGCCGTCGCGGAGCGAGTTGAGCAGGTCGCGGAGTGCCGGGACGTCGTAGACATCCTGGAGGCACTCGCGGATCGTCTCGAGAATGATGGGGAACGACGCGTAGCCCGAGGCCACCTCGAGCAGGTGCGAGGAACGCTGACGCTGCTGCCACAGCGGCGAGCGCTGGCCGGGCCGCCGGCGGGGGAGCAGCAGGGCGCGGGCCGCGCACTCGCGAAAGCGCGCGGCGAATAGCGCAGAACCGCCGACATGCGCGGTGACCAGAGCCTCGATCTCCTCGGGCTCGATACGGATCAGCTCGGCCACCGACATCGCGGCCGCCTCGTCCTCGGTGTCGGGCAGGCGCAGCACGATGCCGTCGTCGGAGTGCATCACATGTGCGTCGAGGCCGACGCTCTCGCGGATCCGCGCGCCCAGCGCCAGCGCCCAGGGTGCGTGCACGCGGGCGCCGAAGGGCGAGTGCACGACGACCCGCCAGTCGCCCAGCTCGTCGCGGAAGCGCTCGACGACGATCGTCGTGTCGGTGGGCACGTGGTGGGTCGACTCGCGCTGCTCGGCGATGTACGAGACGAGATTGGCGGCTGCCCGGTCGTCGAGGTCCATCGTCGCGACCAGCGCTGCCGGGTCTCGCGCGGTCGACAGCCCGCGGACGAATGCCCCCACCGCCTCGCCCAGTGCGGCCGGACGACCGAGCGCATCACCCTTCCAGAACGGCAGGCGTCCGGGATGTCCCGGAGCGGGGCTGACGAGCACGCGATCGTGAGTGATCTCCTCGATACGCCAGCTCGAGGCACCGAGCGCGATCACGTCACCCGTGCGCGACTCGTAGACCATCTCCTCATCGAGCTCGCCGATGCGCGCGCCCTCCGTGCGGGTGGCGCCGACGAGGTAGACCGCGAACAACCCGCGATCAGGGATCGTGCCACCGCTCGTGACGGCGAGCCGCTGGGCTCCTGGCCGTCCGGTGAGCAGGTCGGTGGTGCGGTCCCAGACCAGTCGTGGCCGCAGCTCGGCGAACTCGTCAGACGGGTAGCGGCCGGACAGCATGTCGAGCACCGACTCGAATACGGCTGGGGTCAGAGTGGTGAACGACGCCGAACGCCGGCACAGGTCGAGCAGGTCGGCGACCTGCCAGTCGTCCATGGCTACGGCCGCGACGATCTGCTGGGCTAGGACGTCTAGGGGATTGCGCGGGATGCGGATGTCCTCGATCAAGCCGCCGCGCATGCGCTGCACGACGACGGCCGAGGTGACCAGGTCGCCGCGAAACTTCGGGAAGACGATGCCGCGGCTGACGGCCCCGACCTGATGCCCGGCCCGACCGACCCGCTGCAGGCCGCTGGCCACGCTCGGCGGCGTCTCGACCTGGACGACGAGGTCGATGGCGCCCATGTCGATGCCCAGCTCGAGACTGCTCGTCGCTACGACGGCAGGCAGGCGCCCGGCCTTGAGGTCCTCCTCGATAAGCGAGCGCTGCTCCTTGCTCACCGAGCCGTGGTGGGCCCGGGCAATCGGTCCGACGGGCGGCAGTCCGGCGGCGCTCGTGCGCTCGGCCGAGATCTCGTTGATCTGCGCGGTGATGCGCTCAGCGAGACGACGGGAGTTCGCGAAGACGAGGGTGGTGCGGTGCTGCTCGATGAGGTCGACGAGCTGCTCGTCGATATGCGGCCAGATCGACGTGTGCGCGGCCGGGCCTTCGATGCCGGCCTCGACCGCCAGGTCGGCCATGTCCTCGACGGGCACGCGGATCTGCAGATCCCAGCGCTTGACGCTCACCGGGGCGACGACGGTCGCCGGGCGCTCGGCGCGGATGAACCGCGCCACCTCGTCGATAGGGCTGACGGTGGCGGACAGCCCGATCCTCTGCGCTGGCCGGTCGAGCAGCATGTCGAGGCGGTCAAGTGAGAGGGCCAGGTGCGCTCCGCGCTTGGTGCCCGCGACGGCGTGCACCTCGTCGATGATGACCGTGTCTACGCCCTGCAGCGACTCGCGCGCCTTGGAGGTCAGCAGCAGGAACAACGACTCCGGCGTCGTGATGAGGATGTCCGGCGGCCGGGTCGCGAGCCGGGCTCGCTCGGCCTGCGGCGTATCGCCGGTGCGCAGGCCGATGCGGATCTCGTTGGTCTCGATGCCCAGCCGGCCGGCCTCGCGCTCGATGCCCACGAGCGGGCTGCGCAGGTTGCGCTCCACGTCGACGGCCAGTGCCTTGAGCGGGGAGACGTACAGCACGCGGCAGCGGCGGTGCCGCTCGACGGGCGGAGGCTCGATGAGAAGCCGGTCGATCGCGTGCAGGAAGGCGGCAAGGGTCTTGCCGCTGCCCGTCGGGGCCACCACGAGGGTGTCGTCCCCGCGCGCGATGGCCTCCCACGCCCCGACCTGCGCATCGGTCGCGGTCTCGAAGGCGCCCGCGAACCACTGACGCGTGGCGTCTGAGAGGAGTTCGGCCCCGGGCATGTCGTTGATTGTGCTGGATGGGGCAGACTGCCGCCGTGCGGCTAACGGACTTCTGGGAGCGGATGGACGAGGTCTTCGGGCCTGCCTACTCCCGATCGTGGGCGCACGACATGGTCCTGCCGCAGCTGGGACTGACCGCCGACCAGGCGATCGCGGCGGGAGTCGACACCAAGGACATCTGGCGCGCGGTCTGCGCGTTCACCGAGGTGCCCGGGATCCTGCGGTGAGTGGTGAGCCGCTGCGGTTCGTCACCGTCGTCACCTACGGACGCACCGGGAGCACAGTCCTCCAGGCCGCACTCAATGCGCTTCCCGGGGTCATCGTGCGCGGTGAGAACTACTCCGCGTTGCGGGGGCTGAACGCGTATGTCCAGGCGATCGCGGAGACCGCCGATCGCCACCACGCCGGCAAGCCCACGCACCCGTGGTTCGGCTCTGCGCGCCTGAGCCCGCCGGATGTCGTCGCCGACCTGCGGCGCCATGTGGTCGACACCGTCCTTCGGCCCAGACCCGACACGACCTGGCTGGGCTTCAAGGAGGTCCGCTACGAGCCGGGCCATTTCCCCAGTTATGACGACCTGCTGAACTACCTGCTGTTCCTCGACAAGCTGCTGCCGGGCATTTGCTACGTCGTCAACGTGCGCGACCCGCAGGAGGCGGCCAAGAGCGGGTGGTGGCCGGGCAACGAGAATGCCCTCGAGGTGCTCGCGACGACGCGTTCATGGCTGACCGACGCGACAGACGATCTGACCAGGATTCTCGGCCCGCGCCGAGCCGCCCTCCTCGACTACGACGCGTGGTCGGCCGATCCGCAGGTGCTCATCGACGCGTTCGCCGGTCTCGGCCTTCCCTCTGACGACGCTGCCGTGCGCGCCGCCGTGGGGGAGCGGCTCGACCACGGCCCGCACGCGCCGGACTCCGCGTGACGTCCGCCGACCAGGACGCCGCGCACGCCGGACGGGTACTCTCCGCCGCCCAGATCCAGCGGAACACGGTCCGGGTGCTGTCGGGTTCGCAAGTGTTCGGCGGCATCGCCGTCGCGGGCACTGTCGCGGCGGGATCCCTGCTCGCCGAGGCGGTCGCGGGCAACGAGGCGGCGGCGGGATTCGCCCCGTCGGCGGGCGTCGTCGGCGCCGCGGTGCTGGCCCTGCCGCTCGCGCGGATCGCGCTGACCCACGGCCGTCGGGTCTCTTTGTCCACCGGATACGCACTGGCCGCCGTGGGCGCAGTCCTCGTCGTCGTGGCGGCAATCACGCAGAGCCTCGCGCTGGTCTACCTGGGCTGCGGACTCGTCGGCGTGGCATCGGCGGCGTCCAGCCAGGCCGGCTTCGCCGCCACGGACCTGGCTCTCGAGGAGCACCGGGCGCGCGCACTGGCCTGGGTGGTCTGGGCGGGCACCATCGGCGCGATCCTCGGACCGAACCTGCTCAACGCTGCTGACAACGTGGGCCTTGCCCTTGGCTTCCCGCAGTACGCCGGTCCCTACCTGCTCTCGGCGGTCTGCCTGGTCATCGCCGTCCTGGTGCTGATGGCGCTGCTGCGTCCTGATCCGTACCTGACGGCAATCGCCCATCGCGAGGCATCAGGAGACACGTCGGCCCAGCCGCGCGTGCGCGACGGCATCCGCCACCTGCGCGGACGGCCTCGAGCGATCCTCGGCATCGCGGTGATCTCGGTCGGCCACGTCGTGATGGTCTCGGTGATGGTGATGACTCCCGTCCACATGTCCCACGTCGACGTGACGCTGCAGCTCATCGGTCTGGTGATCAGCCTGCATGTCGCCGGCATGTTCGCCTTCTCGCCGATCGTCGGCCTGGCCGTCGATCGGATAGGGCGCATGCCCGTGGTCGTGGCCGGAATCGTGATCCTCGCGACGGCCTGCGTGGTCAGCGGGCTGGCGCCCGCTCACAGTGTCCCGATCCTGGGAGCGGGGCTCTTCCTGCTCGGACTGGGCTGGTCGTGCACGCTCATCGCCGGCTCGACGATGCTGACCGACGAGGTCGCCGTGGTCGAGCGGCCGTCGGTGCAGGGCCTCTCCGGCCTGACGATGAACGCCGCCGGAGCGCTCGGGGGAGCGATCGCGGGCCTGATCGTCCTGGTGGGCTCGTACGGCCTGCTGTGCGCCGTGGCCATCGTGCCGCTGGTGGTCCTGGCGGTCGCCGTGGCGACCCCGGCGTGTCGCGTGCATTCGAACACCCGTTCGATATAGATTCTGGTTCACGAGCTCGGGCGTGGCCGTCGATCACAGGCAGCCGCTACCCGGGATCGAGTGTCAGACAAGCCGCATAGGTTTCCCGCCGTACCCCGATCACCGCGAATCAAGGAGACATCATGGCCAGCGCCGCCAACGACCGCGAGAAGGCACTCGACGCCGCCCTCGCTCAGATCGAGCGCCAGTTCGGCAAGGGATCGATCATGCGTCTTGGCGAAGAGGGCCGGATCCCGATCGAGGTGATCCCCACCGGCTCGATCGCGCTCGACATCGCGCTGGGCATCGGCGGACTGCCCCGTGGCCGCATCGTGGAGATCTACGGCCCGGAGTCCTCGGGCAAGACCACCCTCGCGCTGCACGCCATCGCCAGCGTCCAGGCCGCCGGCGGACTCGCGGCCTTCATCGACGCCGAGCATGCGCTCGACCCGGACTACGCCTCGAAGCTGGGCATCGACCTCGACAGCCTCTACGTCTCCCAGCCCGACACGGGCGAGCAGGCCCTGGAGATCTGCGACACCCTGGTCCGCTCGGGAGCCATCGACCTGGTCGTCATCGACTCCGTCGCCGCGCTCGTGCCCCGCGCCGAGATCGAGGGCGAGATGGGCGACAGCCACGTCGGCCTCCAGGCCCGTCTCATGAGCCAGGCCCTGCGCAAGATGGCCGGCGCCCTGAGCAACACCAACACGACCTGCATCTTCATCAACCAGCTGCGCGAGAAGATCGGCGTGATGTTCGGCTCGCCGGAGACCACCACGGGTGGCAAGGCGTTGAAGTTCTACGCGTCGGTCCGCCTCGACGTGCGCCGGATCGAGACCCTCAAGGGCGGCACGGAAGCCGTCGGCAACCGCACCCGCGTCAAGGTGGTCAAGAACAAGGTCGCCCCGCCGTTCAAGCAGGCCGAGTTCGACATCCTCTACGGCGAGGGCATTTCGCGCGAGGGCTCGCTCATCGACATCGGCGTCGACGCGGGCATCGTCCGCAAGTCCGGCGCCTGGTACACCTACGAGGGCGACCAGCTGGGGCAGGGCAAGGAGAACGCCCGCACGTTCCTCAAGGACAACCCCGACCTGGCCAACGAGATCGAGAAGCGGATCAAGGAGGCACTGGGCATCGGCCCACAGGTCGACGCTCCCGCCGATGCCTTGCCAGCGATTGACGCTCCCGCGCCGATCGACGTCTAGCAGCCCTCATGCGTGACTCGCGCCCGAAGCCCGGGTCTGCCGCCGCCATAGCGGCGCAGGAGAACCCCGAGGAGTCGGCGCGGGCCACTGTGCTGCGCCGACTGGCGTCGGCACCCCGCACGCGCAAGGACCTCGCCGACGACCTGTCGCGGCGAGGGATCCCCGAGGAGATCATCGACAAGGTGCTCGACCGGTTCACCGAGGTCGGCCTGATTGACGATGCCGAGTACGCCCGCCTATGGGTGGCCAGCCGGCATCGATCCAAGGGCACGGCACGGTCCTCGCTCAAGTACGAGCTGCGGGCCAAGGGGATCACCGACCAGGACGCCTTCGACGCGCTCGACGAGATCGACGATGACACCGAGCGGGAGCGCGGACTGGCTCTGGTTCGTTCGAAGATGATGTCAACGAGCCGGCTCGACCCGCAGGCGCGAGCGCGAAGGCTGGTCACGATGCTCCTACGCCGGGGCTACCGACAGGCAGAGGCGGTGTCCATCGTCAAGGAGGCGGTAGCCGAGCTGGACGAGGAGCTGTCAAGCGCCGAGGAGCAGGGCTGACGGGTGTCGCAGCAACGGCAAGACGATGGTGTCCACGATGTGCTCGACGCGTTCGCCCGTGGTGGCTACGCCGGTAGCCAGCAACTCGTTGAAGATGAGTGCTGGCGCGATCTGCAGGACGTAGGGGTCAAGATTCTGACGCGGCACTTCCCCGCGAAGCATCGCCTGCTCGATCGCCTGGATGGTCTCGCGATCCCGGCGTTCCCCGTAGCGTGCCTTGAGCTCGCTCATGATGGCTCGGTCGCGGGTTGCCTCGCTGAGGAGTTCGACCATGACGCGCCCGGACTCGGAGTTGAGGGCAACTGCAAGTCGCCCGTAGATGCCCAGAAGGTCCTCTCGCAGCGCGCCGGTCGACACGAGGTTCGGCTGGTCGAGTTCGTCGATCGAGTTCGCGAGGGCGTCGATCACCAGCGCACGCACGTTCGGCCATCGTCGGTAGAGTGCGGCCTTGCCAGTCCCCGCCCTGCTCGCGATGCCTTCCATCGACAAGCGCCGCAGTCCCACCTCGGTGATCTCGGCGCGGGTCGCATCGAACACGGCGTCGCGGAGCACGTCTCCTCGGCGACGAATGCAGTTAGGCATGTGTAGAGGTTAACATGCAGTGAACGTTGACGTTCCCTGATTTGACACATAGGGAACGATAGCGTTCGCTGTGCCGTAGCAGTTCCTGATGTCTCGCTGTCCTCGTGAAAGTAGGAGTCATGCCAGGTTTGTCCGCGTGGGCGGTTCGTCGTCCGGTCATCGCACTGATTGCGTGGTTCATCGCGATCATCGCGATCATCGGCATCGGTTCCACCGCAGGTGGCTCGCTGAACGACTCCTTCGATCTGCCTGATACTGAATCGACGTCGGCAATGGAACTGCTCGACGATGCGGGCATGGACACCGATTCCCTCGAGAGCGGCGCGACCGTGGTGTGGTCCCCGACCGCCGAGGGCGCTTCGGCCGTCGACCCGGCCGTCATGGCGCTCGTCACCCCCGCGCTCGAGAAGATCGGTGCCCTGAAGTCGGTCTCGTGCGTCACGAGCCCTCTAGGAACCTCGTTCGGGAGCGCCTGCCCGCCGGCGCAGGAGCAGCCGACTGAGGAAGAGATCGCGGCGATGCCCGAGGACGTCCAGGCCGCGATGGCCGAGGCAGCGAAGTCGTTCTCAGCAGTGAGCCCCGACGGCCACGTCGCGTACGCCAGCATCACCTTCCCCGACGGCGGCGTGGACGTCACGACTGAGGACGCCAAGGTCATCCTTGACGCGGCGAACGCGCTCCGCTCCGACGCTTTGCAGGTTGGCGCCAACGGCCAGGTGCTTGAGTTCGCCGGCCAGGAGCCGCCGAGCAGCGAGGGCATCGGCATCCTCGTCGCGATCGTCATCCTGCTCATCGCGTTCGGGTCGATCATCGCGGCCGGCCTTCCGATCATCGTGGCCCTCGTCGGCCTTGCAACCGGTCAGCTTGCCGTCCTCATCGCTGCCAGTTTCCTCGACGTCGCCACCTTCGCCCCGACCCTCGCGGCGATGATCGGTCTGGGCGTCGGAATCGACTACGCGCTGTTCGTCATGAACAGGTATCGACAGGCGGTGCTTGCGGGCCGCGACCCGAAGGTCGCCGCGCTCGAGTCAGTGGAGACCGCCGGCCGCGCCGTGTTGTTCGCTGGCTGCACCGTCATCATCGCGCTGCTCGGCCTGTTCGTGCTGCGCATCAACTTCTTCAATGGCCTGGCGGTCGCTGCTGGCGTCACCGTGCTGATGGTCATGCTGTCGGCCCTGTGGTTCCTGCCTGCGCTTCTCAGCCTCCTGGGTAACAAGGCACTGGCCTGGCGCCTGCCGTGGGGCAAGAAGCCGGGCACCGTCCACGGCGAGGGCAAGGCATGGACCCACTACGGCCACATGCTGCAAAAGCGCCCGATCATCCCGGCGATCATCGCCCTTGGCGTAGTCGTGCTTCTGGCCATTCCGATGTTCTCGCTGCGTCAGGGCTTCTCCGACGATTCGGGCAAGCCCGCGGGCTCGCTCGCTCGCGTCGCATTCGACCTGAGGGCAGAGGGCTTCGGCGCCGGGATCAACGGCCCGTTCCTCGTTGCCGTGGAACTCCCCGCTGATGGCGACATCGAAGGCTACTCCGAGATCGTCAAGGGCCTGGCCGCGACCGAAGGCGTCGCGACGACGCAGCCGAGTGTTGCCACGCTTCCGCTCGTCGCGGCGAATCCCGCGCAGTTCGGGCTCGACGGCAATGTTGCGGTCATCGGCGTCGTGCCGACCACCTCGCCGCAGGACCAGGCGACGTCCGAGCTCCTCGAACGACTCCGCAACGAGACGAACCCGGCATTGGAGACGTCGACCGGCGCGCAGATCTACGTCGGCGGGACGCAGGCGATCACGAGCGACTTCACCAACGTGCTCACCAGCTCGCTGCCGCTGTTCCTGCTGATCGTGGTGGGACTTGGATTCCTCGCCCTGATGCTGCTGTTCCACTCGCTCGTGATTCCGCTGACGGCGGCAATCACCAGCCTGCTGAGCTTCGCTGCTGCGATGGGTATCACCGTTGCCGTCTTCCAGTGGGGCTGGCTGAACGACCTGCTCGGCGTCCCGGGCACGGGACCGATCTTCCCGTTCTTGCCGATCATGGTGTTCGCGATCCTCTTCGGACTGTCGATGGACTACCAGGTGTTCCTGGTGTCCCGAATGCAGGAGGAGTGGCACAAGACAGGGGACAATCGCGCGGCAGTTCGGCGCGGTCTTGGTGGTTCGGGTCGAGTAGTGGTTATAGCCGCGCTCATCATGACCAGCGTCTTCCTCGCGTTCGTGCCGAGCACAATCAGCATCATCAAGCTGTTCGGTATCGCGCTCGCGTCAGCCGTCATCATCGACGCGTTCATCGTGCGCCTGATCCTCGTGCCATCGCTCATGACGATCTTCGGCAAGGCGAACTGGTGGCTGCCAGGCTGGCTGGATCGCGTGCTCCCCGAGGTGCATATCGACCAAAGTGACGACGACATCATCGACGAAGAGGAGGACGATCCCGCTACCGTGACCGCATGACGTCACGGAGCGTGGCCGCCTCCACGCAGGACCAGCGCCCGCCGCGCAGCCAGCTCGTGCTGCTGGCGCTGGTCACCGGCGCCATCGTCGCCAACATCAACCTCAGCGTCGCCAATGTCGCGCTGCCGACTATCGGCACCGACCTCGGCGCGACGCAGGATCAGCTGGCGACCATCGGCGATGCCTTCGCCCTCGGCCTGGCGTCGACAGTGCTCTACCTGGGCTCGATCGGCGACAGGTACGGCCGCAAGCTGCTGTTCGTCCTCGGCTGCCTGCTGACCATCCCGACCTCGATGCTGGCGGCCTGGTCGACGTCGCCGGAGATGCTGACCGTCGCGCGCTTCCTATGCGGATTCGCCGCCGCCCTGCTGTTCCCCACGACCCTCTCGCTGATCGCCGCGCTGTTCCGCGGCAACGCCCGGGTTCGCGCGATCGCGCTGTGGTCGGGCATCGGCGGCGGCGTCGCTGCCCTCGGTCCGGTCATCGGTGGCTGGCTGCTGCAGTACTTCTGGTGGGGCTCGGTCTTCCTCATCGCCCTGCCGCTCGACATCGTCGCCCTGGCCGTGGGCCTGTGGGTCCTGCCGTGGAAGGCGTTCGAGGAGAAGTTCCGGGTCGACCACCTCGGCGGCGTGCTCTCGATCATCGGCGTCGCGGGACTGGTGCTGACGATCGAGAAGGCGGACGGGGGCATCGACACGCAGTGGATCGTGATCTTGTCCGTCGGCGTGGTCGCGATCCTCGCATTCCTGTGGCGGCAGACCAAGGCGCCGCGTCCGCTCGTCTCGCTGCCGCTCGCGAAGGCTCGAACGTTCTGGGTCGCGTTCGTCGCAGGTGGCATCACCTTCGGCTCGCTCATCGGCGCGATGTTCATCGGCCAGCAGTTCACGCAGAACGTGCTCGGCTACACCGCGCTCGCGGCCGCGGCAGTCGTGCTTCCCGCGGCGATCGGCACGGCGATCTTCGGGCAGGTCGCGGGAAGGCTCATCCCGACGTTCGGCTCGCAGTTCTCCTTCATGCTCGGCCTTGGCGCGGTGGCTGCGGCGTTCACGGTCATGCTCGTCACGTGGACCGACAGCGCGTCCATGGGCTGGGTGCTCGGCGCGTACGCCTTGGTCGGCATCGGGGTGGGGCTCGCCGCCACGCCGGCCTCGCGATCGCTCATGTCGTCGGTGCCACCGGTGCGGGCCGGCATGGGCTCGGCCTTCCTCGACCTCACGCGTGACCTCGGCGGCGCGATCCTGCAGGCGATCATGGGAGGACTGCTCGCCGCGGCGTACGCGAGCAAGATCGCCGCCGATCTCGCCGGCCTGCCTGCGGACCAGGCGTCGCAGATCAGCGACTCCGCGGCCCAGCAGATGACCGCATCGTTCGAGGGCGCGGCGCAGGTCGCCCAGTCGTATCCGCCATCCGCGCAGGCGCAGATCATCTCCGCCGCATCCGAGGCGTTCATCGACGGCAAGTCACTGGCGATCGGCATTGCCTTGCTGCTTACGCTTCTGGGCATGGCCCTGGTGTTCTTCGTCTATCCGCGCCGGGACAAGGAGGAGGCGTACTACGCCTCCGTGCAGAACGCCGCCACGACAGCAGGAGTCACATGAAGCGCACCATCGTCATCCTCGCGGTCGCCGCGCTCGCGCTGACCGCGTGCGGGAGCTCGAGCACCCCGGACCCGAAGTCGTCGATGCTCGACGGCGTGCGGGCGGCCGCGATCTCGAGCGGACTCACCGAGGAGCAGGCCGACTGCATCGTCGACGGGCTGAGCGACCTCAGCGTCGAGCAGCTGAACGCGATCGCGGCCGACACGGCCGACCCGGCAACCGAGCAGGCCTACACGATGGTGGCGGCCGAGTGCCTCGTCGCGAAGTAGCTCGGCCAGCACCCGTGTAACGTCATCACTTCCCCGTGACCTGTCTGGAGTCGTCATGAAGCGCACTGCCGCCGTCCTTGCCAGCGCCGCCCTTGCGCTCTCCCTCGCCGCGTGCGGCGGCAGCAGCAGTGACAACAGCCCGAGCTCAGACCCACTCGTGAGTCCAGAACGCCTTGCCCTCATCGACGAGATGCGCGCCGACGGCGAGGCATCCGGGGCCAGTGCCGAGGAGATCAGCTGCGTGATCCAGGCGATCGAGCAGCTCACCGTCGCAGATCTGGAATCAGTCAAGAACGGCACCCAGTCCGAGGAGACGCAGGCCGTCATGACGGCAGCGTCCGAGAAGTGCCTGGCCGTCGCGTCGCCCGCTGCCAGCTAAGCGCCATACCGAACGCAGAAGCGTGATGCCCCGCACCGTTGACCAGCTCAGCAGCGCTGGCCTTCTCCGAGTGCTTGTCAACGGATTGCCGCCTGGTCCTGACGGGCTTACTCATCCCGCGCTTATCAACTACGGGCACTACACGGCGATGCAGGTTCGCGGTGGCAGCGTGCGCGGTCTTGACCTGCATCTGGACCGCATCGCGAGAACGCACCGTGACCTGTTCGCAACGGACATCGACCTCGATCTGATTCGCGCGCACATGAGGACCGCCGTCCTCAACCTGCCCGACTGCTACCTGCGTACGGTGCTCTTCGAAAGCGAGCCGGGACATCCGGACGTCATGACCGTGCAGCGGCCGCCCGTCGAGGTGTCGACCGAGCCCGTGGCTCTTCTGCCCGTCTACTACCAGCACCCGTTCGCACATATGAAGCACATGGGCACGTTCAGCAAGATCTATCACTCTGTCGTTGCGCAGCGGAACGGATTCGACGACGCTCTCCACACCACCGCGGACGGATGGATCTCCGAGACGACCGGGGCAAATATCGGCTTCCTGGACGGCAGCAGGGTCGTGTGGCCGGCGCAGCCTGCCCTCCAGGGAGTGACGAAGAGCCTTCTCGAGGCCGCGCTGCAGCGCGAGGGCGTCGAGTCGGTCACCGAGCCGATCAACGTCCGCGACGTGTCCGAGCTCTCCGCTGCATTTCTCAGCAACTCCGTGGGCGTCGCTCCGGTTGGTCGGATAGGCGCCCGCGATCTCGGCGACCCAGGGCCGGTCGTCGAGCTGCTCACCGGGCTCTACGAGTCCACGCCGTGGAACGACCTGTAAATCCGCGCTGCGCGCACGAACGATGTATAGGTTCGGACACGTGACGTCACGGGCCACCACCTCCTGGGTGGCCGCATTGGTCGCGGTCCTCGCCGGTGTCACGTCCTTGGCGCGCATCCTGGTGGCCAACGGCAACGGCCTGTCCGATCTGGTGTGGGCCGAGGACGGGCTGTTCGCGCTGTGCGTCAAGGCGCACGATCCGATCTCCTGCACTGCTGAGCCGTACGCCGGCTACATCCTGGGGCTGCCGAGGCTCGCGGCGATACCGGTGAGCGTGTTCCCGCTCGATTCCTGGCCGCTCGTCTCGAACATCGTCGCCGCACTGCTCGCAGCAGTGCTTGCTGCCCTCGTGGTCCTCATTCTTCGCGCGGCCGGATGCGGGTGGGTCGTGTCCGCGCTCGTCGCGATGCTCCCGACGCTCCTGCCGCTGATGGGCATCGAGGGGATCAACTCGACGGCCAACAGCTACATGGTGATCCCGTTCGTCGCCGCACTGGCGATCAGCCTGCCTCCGGTCGGCCGCTTCCCGACCGTTGCGATCACTGCCTTGCTCTTCCTAGCGCAGATGAGCAACCCGGTCACTGCCGTGCTCCTTGTTGTCGTGGTGATCCACGGCGTCAGGGGTCGGATCCCGAAGTCGGGAGCCATCGCCGCGGGCGCGGCACTGCTGATCGGCCTGGTGCTCCAAGGCATTGCTGCCTCGACTGCTGCCAATCCCAGGAAGATCGTGTGGAGTCTGGAGTCCGTTCGGGAGTGGGCGGGCACGGCGCCGAGCGCGGTGATCACGTTCTGGCGGGGCAACCCCGGAGTAGCGGCAGATGGCTCACTTGCGTCAATCCTGCAGACCGGTTGGGTCGCCTCACTCGGGCTGGTCCTGACCGCGGCGCTTGTCGTGGCGGCCGTCGTGCTCCTCCTGCCGCGCTTCTCCTCGTTTGCCAACGGCATCGGCATGTGCCTGCTCCTCGGGCTGGCGATGGGCGTGCTCCCCGCACTCGCGGGCGAGCCGAACAACCGCTACTTCGTCGCGGCTGCGCTTGCCTGGTCGGCCGCCGGGCTCATCGCGCTGGACCATTGGCTGCCCGCTCGTCGCGAGCTTGTCATGGGCCTCGTCGCCGTTGTCGTCGTCGTTCTCAGCATCCCCGGATTCGAGGCGTCGGCCTTCCGCACGTTCGCCGCGCCGAAGTGGCCGGACATGCTCGCTGGGGAGCGCGCCAACTGTGCGGTGTCACCCGACGGCGGAGTGAAGCTGATGTTCACGCCGACTTGGCCCTACCCCGACAACCTGCTTCCAGGCCCGACGAGCAATGCCGTTGCGTGCTCGCGCCTTGCGCAGTGGGGCTAGCTGTAGCCAGCGGTCGGTATCCTTCGTGGGTGAGTCGTACTTATCAGGTCCGCACCTACGGGTGCCAGATGAACGTTCACGACTCCGAACGGCTCAGCGGGCTTCTCGAGGATGCCGGCTATCTCGCAGCTCCCGACGGCGAGGAAGCCGACGTCGTCGTCTTCAACACGTGCGCGGTGCGCGAGAACGCGGATAACCGCCTGTACGGCAACCTCAGCCACCTCGTCCCAGTCAAGGCCGGACATCCGGGAATGCAGATCGCCGTCGGCGGGTGCCTGGCGCAGAAGGATCGCGGCGACATCCTCGCGAAGGCGCCGTGGGTCGACGTGGTCTTCGGCACTCACAACATCGGGTCGCTGCCGGTCCTGCTGGAGCGCGCGCGGATCGAGCAGGAGGCGCAGGTCGAGATCGTCGAGGCCCTCGAGACGTTCCCGTCCAACCTGCCGACGAAGCGCGACAGCGCGTACTCCGCGTGGGTGTCGGTCAGCGTCGGCTGCAACAACACGTGCACGTTCTGCATCGTGCCCGCACTGCGCGGCACGGAGAAGGACCGCCGTCCCGCGGACATCCTCAACGAGGTGCGCGCACTCGTCGACGAGGGCGTGCTCGAGATCACCCTGCTCGGCCAGAACGTCAATGCGTACGGCGTCGAGTTCGGCGATCGCACGGCCTTCTCCAGCCTGCTGCGCGCGTGCGGCGACATCGACGGCCTCGAGCGAGTTCGCTTCACCAGCCCGCATCCGCGCGACTTCACCGACGATGTCATCGCGGCCATGGCGGAGACGGGGAACGTCATGCCGCAGCTGCACATGCCCATGCAGTCGGGCTCGGACTCCGTCCTGCAGCGCATGCGCCGGTCCTATCGGCAGGAGCGCTACCTGGGCATCATCGACAACGTCCGCGCATCTCTGCCCGACGCGGCGATAACCACCGACATCATCGTCGGCTTTCCCGGCGAGACCGAGGCGGACTTCCTCGACACGATGCACGTCGTGCGCGAGGCGCGGTTCGCCGGTGCGTTCACCTTCCAGTACTCCAAGCGTCCCGGCACGCCCGCGGCCACGATGCCCGATCAGGTCCCGCACGAGCTCGTGCAGGAGCGCTACCTGCGGCTCGTCGAGCTCGTCAACGAGATCGCGTGGGCCGAGAACCTTAAGCAGCTCGGCCGCACCGTCGAGGTCCTTGTCGCCGACGGCGAGGGGCGCAAGGACGACGCGACCGAGCGGCTATCCGGCCGTGCGCCCGACAACCGACTCGTCCACGTCGCCGTCGATCCGGCGATCGGTGTTCCTCGACCCGGCGACATCGTCACCGCCGAGATCACCCATGCCGCTCCGCATCACCTGGTCGCCGACAGAGTCGTGTCACTGCGCAGAACCCGCGCAGGCGATGCGTCCGACCGCGCCCCGGAGCCGGCAGGCGTGCTGCTCGGCATGCCTTCCGTTCGCATCTGATCGATGCGCGTCCTCGCCCTGGTCGGACCGACGGCCTCGGGGAAGTCGGCCCTCGCCGTTGCCGTCGCTCGGGCGATCGGTGCGCCCGCGGAGATCGTCAGCACGGACTCGATGCAGGTCTACCGCGGCATGGACATCGGCACGGCGACGCCGTCCGCGCAGGAGCAGGGCGGGATCCGGCACCACCTGCTCGATGAATGGGATCCCTCGCACCTTGTCACGGCTGCGGAGTTCCAGCAGCACGCGCGACGAAGCATCGACGACATCCGCGGCCGAGGCGCGGACGTGATCGTGGTCGGCGGCAGCGGGCTGTATGTGTCGGCGGTCCTAGACGACCTGTCGTTTCCCGGCACCGAGCCGGCGGTACGCGCGCGACTCGAGGGTGAACTGGAGGAGGTAGGCCCGCTGGCTATGCACGCGCGACTTCGCGAGGTCGATCCCGCTGCGGCGGAGGCGATCCTGCCGACGAACGGCCGCCGGATCGTGCGCGCACTTGAGGTGATCGAGCTGACCGGCGAGCCCTTCGTCGCCCGTCTGCCCGACCCGGTCAGCGTCTATCCGGCCGTTCGCGTCGGACTGGAGATCCCGCGCGATGAGCTCGACGCGCGGATCGCGCAGCGCGTGGACCGCATGTGGGCCGACGGATTCGTCGACGAGGTGCGGGCGCTTCCGGGTCTGGCCGATGCTCCGACCGCGTCGCGAGCGCTTGGCTACCAGCAGGTGCTCGCCTTCCTCGACGGCTCGTGCAGCGAGGAGCAGGCCAGGCAGGACACGATCGATGCGACCAAGCGCTTCGCTCGTCGCCAGCAGCGCTGGTTCCGACGGGACAAGCGGATCAGCTGGATTCCCTACGACTCGTCGGCAGCGGTCGACGAGGTCCTCGCTGCCTGGGGGTCGGACACCGACACGTAGTACTCGGTGCCGAGCAGGATCCGCTGGAACGGCGAGGGCAGCTTCGTCAACACGGCGAGGGTGCGGACCGTTCCGTCGGCGCTGGCCTGCGATGCGTGCGCGCGCAGCGCGGCCCTCTTCGCCGGGAGATACGCGCGGACATCGACTCGATGCGTGATCTCCGCTCTCGGCGTCCACGCGGTGTCGAACTCTGCGGCGGAGAAGTCGGAGGGCGTCGCGCGGACCGCTGCTGCTGCGTGGACCGCGCGGGCGATCGGCTCGCGGGGGAGTGTCGCCTCGAACAGCCGCGGCGGGCGAGCGCACAGGACGCTCGCGGCGCGCACCGAGCGATGCACCTGCAGGTGGTCCGGATGCCCGTAGCCGCCGGACGGGTCGTAGCCGACGAGCACGTCGGCGTTCTCCTCGTTGCACACGGCCGCGATCTGCTTGCCGATCGTGAACTTGCCGGCATGCGCGAAGCCGGTCTCGACCTCGCCGTGGAGCCCGGAGTCGGGGTAGCCAAGCGACACGACGCGCGCAACGCTCAGCGCCGCGGCCGACTCCGCGACCTCCGCCATGCGCGTGGATCCGAGGTCGGCCGCGTACTGCGACGAGGCAAGTCCGGCCGATCCGTCGGTGGCGACGATGAGCACGACGCGATGGCCTTCGGCCGCGGCGCGGGCCATCGTCCCGGCCGTGAGCAGCGCCTCGTCGTCGGGATGGGCATGGACGAAGACGAGGGTGCGGGGCGCGGCGGTCATGGTCCGCACATTGTGCCGCCCGACCGTTCGGCTTTGCCATCGGTGCAGGCGTTTGCGACACTTGGTGCCTGAGCCCCTCAAGGCTCCCGGACGAGCGGTGCCGTACCCGGAATGCGACAAGACGGCGCTCTAGGGGATGTCATGTCGTGGCTCATTCTCATTCTGTCCGGCTGCCTCGAAGCGGTGTGGGCGACCTCGCTCGGCCTGTCCAAGGGCTTCAGCCGGCCGGTCCCGTCGATCGTGTTCGTCGTCGCACTCCTGGCGAGCATGGTCGGACTCGCCCTGGCGATGCGCGAACTGCCGGTGGGAACCGCCTACGCCGTGTGGGTGGGCATCGGCGCCGTCCTCACCGTCGCTTACGCGATGGCGACCGGTGCCGAGACGGTGTCGGTGCTCAAGATCGTCTTCCTGCTCGGGATCGTCGGCTGCGTCGTCGGGCTGAAGATGACGCACTAGCGTTGCCCGTCGTGAGGATCGCCCATGTCAGCGACTGCTACGCGCCGCGTACGGGCGGCATCGAGATGCAGGTCGCCGGGCTCGCGGCGCATCAGCTCGCGGCCGGCGACGAGGTGCGGGTCATCACGGCAACTCCCGGTCGCGGCGACGTGTTCGCCGGTGACGACGTGGTGGATGGCGTCACGGTGCATCGCGTGGCGGCCCATATTCCCTTCGAGCTGCCCGTGCATCCGCGGACCGGTCACGAGGTCGGTGCCCTGCTGGACCGGCATCCCGTCGACGTCGTGCACGTTCATGCGGGTGTCGTGTCGCCGTTCGCCTGGAGCTCGATCCGTGCGGCGCGCAAGCGCGGCATCCCGACCCTCGTCACGATCCACAGCGTCTGGGGTCCGCTCGCAGGCCCGGGCTTCGCGGCGTCCGACATGCTCCTTCGGTGGTCCCGCTGGGGTGCCACGCTCAGCGCCGTGAGCTCGGTCGCTGCCCGTCGCATCGCCGGGTCGGTCACTGGTGCAGGCGAGGTGCTCGTGGTCCCCAACGGCATCGACCCCGCGGCGTGGGTCATCGATCCGGCGCCCGCGGACCCCGCGCGCCTGCGCCTGGCGAGCGTCATGCGCATGGCGCCGCGCAAGCGCACCTTGCCGCTCGTGCGCATCATCGAGGCCGCCGCGGTGCAGCTGCGCGGTGACGTCGCGGTCGGTGCGGTGCTGGTGGGCGACGGCCCGGAGCGCTCGCGCGCGGAGAAGTACGTGCGCGACAACGGCCTCGGCTCGACAATCACGTTTGCCGGCCGCCTGGATCGCGAGGGCATCAAGGGCGTGTTCGCGAGCTCGGATGTCTACGTGCAGCCGTCGGTCAAGGAGTCCTTCGGCCTGGCCGCGCTGGAGGCGCGGTCCGCGGGACTGCCGGTGGTGGCGCGCTCGCAGACGGGAACGACGGAGTTCATCCGAGATGGCGTGCAGGGTCTGCTCGCCGATGACGATCGCGGCATGGTGCGTGCCATAGCCCGCCTCGGCCGGGACCGCGACCTGCTCGACCGCATCGCCGAGGTCAACCGCACCACCGCTCCCGACGAGGCCTGGCCCTCGGTGATTGCCACGGTTGCCGAGGCCTACCGGCGCGCGGGAGCCACGGCCGTCTGACCTCCGGGAGATAGAGTCACCCAAATGGCCCGCCTCAATGAACTGCCCTTCGTCAAGGGCCACGGCACCGGAAACGACTTCGTGGTGATTCCCGACGTCGACGGCCGCCTCGACCTCACCGCCGAGCAGGTGCGCTGGATCGCCGATCGGCACATCGGCATCGGAGCAGACGGAGTGCTCCGGGTCGTGCGCACCGAGCACGTTCCCGAGTTCGCCGAGTTCGCCCAGGTCGCCGAGTTCTTCATGGACCACCGCAACGCCGACGGCTCACTAGCCGAGATGTGCGGGAACGGTGCGCGGGTGTTCGTCCGCTACCTCGACGCGACCGGCCTGGTCACCGACAACGACATCGTCATTGCCACGCGCGGCGGCCTTCGCAGCGTGACGATCAATCAGGACCGCACGATCACGATCGACATGGGCATCGCGACGACTCCGCGCGGCAAGGCGGCTCCGGTCGTCACCGTTGGCGAGCACTCCTGGCCCGCCACCGCGGTCCACATGCCCAACCCGCATGCCGTCGCGTTCGTCGATGACCTCGACGATGCCGGAGACCTGCGCACCGCGCCCGAGGTCAGCCCGGCCGACGTGTTCCCCGACGGGGTCAACGTCGAGTTCGTCACCGAGGTCGGCGAGCGCCGCGTCGCACTGCGCGTCCACGAGCGCGGAGTCGGCGAGACGCTGTCCTGCGGCACGGGTGCATGCGCGGTCGCGTGGGCGGCGCGTCGTCGCTCCGAGCCCGATCTCGTCGGCGAGTCCGTTTGGCAGGTCGACGTGCCGGGCGGCACCGTCAACGTCACCGAGACCGCGTCCGGCGCGATGCTGCTGAACGGCTCCGCGGACCTCGTCGCCCGCGGCACCGTCCTCCTGCCGCTCTAACCCCTCCCGCCGACCTTGAGGTTGGCGTGGATTCGGGGCGCTCAAACCCACGCCAACCTCAAGGTCGGCGTGCGGGAGGATGGGGTCCATGTCGGCATCGATCCACGCCCGGGGAGTCAGCGCCGGCCACGGTGACCGCGAGCTGTTCTCCGGTCTCGACCTCGACGTCGCCCCGGGCGACGTCGTCGGGCTGGTCGGCCCGAACGGCGCCGGCAAGACCACGCTGCTGCGAATCCTCGCCCGAGTGCACGCGCCCGAGTCCGGCACGATCAAGGTGGCCCCGGCGTCCGCCAACATCGGCTACCTGACCCAGGAGCCCGAGCGGGTGCCCGGCGAGTCGGTGCGCGCGCATCTGGCCCGCCGCACCGGAGTGCAGCAAGCGCAGGCGGAGTTCGAGCGCCTGTCCGCAGCGCTCGCCGACGGAGGTGACGACGCAGCCGACGCCTACTCCGACGCCCTGGAGACCTGGCTCGCGCTCGGAGCCGCCGACTTCGACGAGCGGGTCGCCACCGTGGTCGACGACATCGGGCTCGACGTGGACCTCGACCTGCCGATGACGGTGCTGTCCGGCGGCCAGGCGGCCCGGGTCGGCCTGGCCGCGCTGCTGCTGTCGCGCTACGACGTCTACCTGCTCGACGAGCCGACGAACGACCTCGACAGCGAGGGCCTGGACCTGCTCGAGGAATTCGTCGACGGTCGCGAGGCCCCGGTGATCGTCGTGAGCCACGACCGCGAGTTCCTCGCCCGCACCGTGACCTCCATCGTCGAGATCGACCGCAGCCTGCAGCGGATCCTCACGTACGGCGGCGGATACGAGGCCTACCTCGACGAGCGCTCGGTCGCCCGGCGTAAGGCACGACAGGACTTCGAGCAGTACGCCGGGCGCAAGGCCGAGCTCGAGCTGCGCGCGCGCACCCAGCGGGCCTGGATGGCCAAGGGCGTCAGGAATGCCCGGCGCAAGAAGCCAGACAACGACAAGATCGGGGCGGCCTTCCGCGCTGACTCCTCGGAGAAGCAGGCGGCGAAGGCACGGCAGAGCGAGCGCATGATCGAGCGACTCGAGGTCATCGACGAGCCGCGCAAGGAATGGCGGCTGGAGTTCACGATCGCGGCCGCGCCGCGGTCGGGCGACGTCGTCACGGTCGCGCGGGCGGCGACGGTCCGCCGGGGCGACTTCGTCCTCGGACCGATCGACCTCCAGCTCACGAGCCGGGACCGTGTCGCCGTCACGGGAGCCAACGGGTCGGGCAAGACCACGCTGCTCGCGCTCCTCCTGGGGCGACTCGCGCCGGACACCGGCGCGGTCAGCATCGGGTCCGGTGTCGTCGTCGGCGAGGTCGATCAGGCGCGGGCACTGTTCGAGGGACAGCAGACCCTCGCCGACGCCTTCTCCCGCGAGGTGCCCGACTGGCCCACCGCCGACGTGCGCACGCTGCTGGCGAAGTTCGGTCTCGGCGTGGACCAGGTCGGTCGTTCGGCCGACTCCCTGTCGCCCGGTGAGCGCACCCGCGCGGCGCTGGCGCTGCTCCAAGCCCGCGGGGTGAACCTGCTCGTCCTCGACGAGCCGACAAACCACCTCGACCTCGCGGCGATCGAGCAGCTCGAGGAAGCGCTCGAGTCCTTCGACGGAACCGTGCTGCTCGTCACGCACGACCGCCGCATGCTCGACACCGTGCGGCTGACCCGGCGCTGGAACGTGGCCGATGGTCAGGTCGAGGAGATCCCCGCCTCCGATGCCGAGCCAGCAAGGTCGTCCGGCACGACGTCGGACCTTGGGCGGGACCGCGGCCAGAGCAGGTAGCCGGCGGCGAGGGCCAGCAGAGCGCCAATGACCGTGTCGAGCAGTCGTGCTGCCGCGTACCCGACGATGTTCTCGTGCGGCAGCCCCGCGAGCATGGAGGCGGCCGCGGCCCCGAAAGCGGCCGACACCGTCGATGATCGGGTCGATGCGGCGAGCGAGAAGGCCAGGCACAGCACCGCGATCAGCAGCGCGACGGCGTCGGGAAGGTACGGCGCGACGATCACCACGGCCATGACGCCGACGAAGGTTCCCGTCACCCGGATCATCGCCGATCGGACCGTCGACCGACCGTTCGGCTGCAGGATCACGAAGACCGTGAGCATCACCCAGAACGCGCCGTGGTCGCCGGCGGTCTGGAACGCGAACATCGCGATCGACAGGGCGATCGCCCGGCGCACTCCGTCCTTCGCCGTGTCGTCGAACGTGCGCACCGACGTGATCATCGGAGCGAGCAGGGAGGGGCGTGCGGCCGTCGCGGACGGCGCGGGCGCTGTGCCGAGTAGCTGCTCGACCAGCGCGCGAACGGCAACCAGCACGATGCCGGTGAGGAAGCCGATGACGCCAAGGATCCCGATCTGCCCGAGGTCCCGCCCGATCGCCTCCGTGGCGAGCACGCCGAGCCCCGTGACGAGGAAGTAGGCGTACGACGCCACCAGTCCGATGAGCAGGCCGACGGGCTTGGCGGCGGTCATGACCGTCGTGACGAAGGCGACGAGCGCCATCGCGAGAGCCGACCACCATGGGCTGCCGGTGGTGAGGGCGCCGACGCTGCTGAAGACGACCACGATGACGCCGATTGCTGCGGCCACCGGGACCGCCGTGCCGAGCCGGCCCTTGCTCCCTGCCGCGAAGGTCAGCCCTGCGACGATTGCCGCCTGGATCGCGTCTTCGTGCCGACCAACCGCCTGGGCGACCAGGTACCCCGATGCCATGCCCACGAGGACCGTGGCCATGAGCCGGACCTGCCACGGCCCGGTTCCACGCGATGACGCTTCGGACACCGCCACTACTCGTCGTGCTGAGTGATGTTGATGATCGTCCCGTTCGGGTCGCGGACGAAGAAGCGGCGAACTCCCCATGGCTCATTCGTGAGTGGGTAGAGGATCTCGGACCCGGCGGCCAAGGCGCGCGCATGGACGTCGTCCACGTCGTCGACCTCGATCGACACGTCGGCGTGGATGCCCGCCGCGATGTCCAGGGCCATGACGCTGAGCTGGACCTCGCGCTGGTCGGTGCCGAAGAACAAGATCCAGTCCTGCCCGTCGCCTCCCGGCAGCCCGACGACCTCGTTGTAGAAGCTTCGGCTCTCCGCGAACTTTTCGGAGAGGATGTTCGGCTTGATGCGCTTGACGACCACAGCGCCACCCTAGAACGGTGTGGACCGGGAGTTTGTCCGACGCCGCGTCCATGACACGCTGGACCCACGATGCGAGACGACAGCGACGAATTCGAGCCCTACGCACCCGCGGGCGACGCGACTGGCGACTACGAGCTCGAGGAGCGCCAGGCGCTTCGCCGTGTCCAGGGACTGTCGACCGAGCTCGAGGACGTCACCGAGGTCGAGTACCGCCAGGTACGCCTGGAGCGCGTGGTCCTGGCCGGAATCTGGACCGAGGGCACCGCCCGCGACGCCGAGCGGAGCCTGGCCGAACTCGCCCTGCTCGCCGAGACCGCCGGATCGATGGTCCTCGAGGGCGTCATCCAGCGGCGAGATACCCCCGACCCCGCGACCTACCTGGGCTCGGGCAAGGTCAAGGAACTGCGCGAGATCGTGGTGGCCACCGGCGCCGACACCGTCATCTGCGACGGCGAGCTCACGCCCGGCCAGCTGCGCCAGCTCGAGGAGATCGTCAAGGTCAAGGTCGTCGACCGGACCTGGCTGATTCTCGACATCTTCGCCCAGCACGCGCGGAGCCGAGAGGGCCAGGCGCAGGTCTCCCTCGCGCAGATGCAGTACCTGCTCCCGCGACTGCGCGGCTGGGGTGAGTCGCTGTCGCGTCAGGCAGGCGGTCGCGCCGGTGGCGCCACCGGAGGCGTGGGCACCCGTGGACCCGGCGAGACGAAGATCGAGACGGACCGCCGTCGCATCCGCTCGCAGATGTCCAAGCTGCGTCGCCAGCTCAAGGACATGGAGAAGTCGCGCACCACGCAGCGCGCGGCCCGGCATCGCGCAGGCGTGCCCGCCGTGGCGATCGCCGGCTACACGAACGCGGGCAAGTCCAGCGTGCTGAATCGCATGACCGGCGCGGGCGTGCTCGTCGAGAACTCGCTGTTCGCCACCCTCGATCCCACCGTCCGCAAGACCAAGACGCCGAGCGGTCGCGACTACACAGTGGCCGACACCGTCGGCTTCGTGCGCCATCTTCCGCACCAGCTGGTGGAGGCCTTCCGTTCCACGCTCGACGAGGTCCGCGACGCCGACCTGATCCTGCACGTGGTCGACGGTTCCGACGACGCGCCCGAGGAGCAGATCTCGGCCGTGCGCGAGGTGCTCAACGACATCGATGCGGGCCACGTGCCCGAGCTGATCGTCATCAACAAGGCCGACATCGCCGACCCCGAGACCATCGCGAACCTGCTGCGCCGATATCCGCATTCGGTGGTCGTCTCGGCCACGACGGGTTTCGGGTTCGACGAGCTGCTCGACACGATCGAGCGGGAGCTGCCCTCGCTCCTGCAGGACGTCGACATCGTCGTCCCCTACAGCCGAGGTGACCTCGTCTCCCGCGCGCATCGCCAGGGCGAGGTGCTCAAGACCGAGCACGACGAGGCGGGAACCCACCTGCAGGCGCGCGTGCCCGAGTCACTGGCGAACGAGCTGCGATTGGCGGCTAGTGGCGCCTGATGAGAAGGCGCTGAAGGCAGCCCTCGCGGCGGTTGTCACCACCATCGGAGGCGATGAGCGCGACGGACAGCTGCGCATGGCCGAGGCCGTCGCTGCCGCGCTCGACGGATCGGGCCACGCCGTCGTGCAGGCCGGCACCGGAACGGGCAAGTCCGTCGGCTACCTCGTGCCCGCGGCCCTGCACGCCACGGCGCCCGAGGGCGGCGCCGTCATCGTGGCCACCGCGACGATCGCCCTGCAAAAGCAGCTCGTCGACCGAGACCTGCCGCGAGTCGCCGAGGCGCTCGCGCCGATCATCGGCCGGCCCCTGAAGTTCGCGGTCCTCAAGGGCCGCAACAACTACGTGTGCCTGCAGAAGCTGCACGGCGCTCCGGTCGAGGACGACACCGAGGCCCTGTTCGACACTCCCAAGAGCTCGCTCGCCGCGCAGGCCGTGGCGGTGCGCGAGTGGGCGGAGTCGACGACCACGGGCGACCGCGACGAATACACCGACGACATCGACCCGCGCGTGTGGCGGGGCTTCTCCGTGGGACGGCGCGAGTGCATGGGCGAGTCGCGCTGCCCGTTCGGCGAGGAGTGCTTCACGGTCCTGCGTCGCACCATCGCGCAGGAGGCCGACATCGTCGTGACCAACCACGCGATGCTCGCCATCGACGCTCTCGAGGGCATCCCGGTGCTGCCCGAGCACGACGGCGTGATCATCGACGAGGGCCACGAGCTCGTCGACCGTGCGACCGCAGCCGTGACCGGCGAGCTGTCGGTCGCCATGGTCGAGCGGGCGATGTCCCGCTCGCGCAAGCTGCTGAGCCCTGAGACTGCCGAGCGCCTGGCGGTCGCGGCGGAGGACTTCGACGACTCGCTGCGACTGGCCGCCGGATCTCTCAGCGGCCCGACCCGCCAGCTCGAGCTCGGCCGTGACCTCGACCTCGCTGTCACCGTCATCCGCGACACGTGCCAGAAGGCGATGGCGGAGGTCAACGCGGACAAGGACAGCAAGGACCCCGACGCGCTCGCCGCGCGCCAGCAGGCACGCGGTGCGCTCGAGGAGGTCTACGACGTGGCCAGCACGCTCCTGCTCACCGGCGAGCACGACGTGGTGTGGCTCGACCCCGGCGAGAACCGCCCGCCGGTGCTGAAGGTCGCTCCGCTGTCGGTGTCCGGCCTGCTGCGCAGTGCGCTGTTCGACAAGACTCCCGTCGCCATCACCAGCGCCACCCTGACCGTCGGTGGAGGCTTCGACTCCCTGCTCATGTCTCTCGGGCTCGACGACGGCAAGACGACGACCATCGACGTGGGCTCGCCGTTCGACCATGCGAAGCAGGGCATCCTCTACGTCGCCAAGGACGTTCCTGCTCCCGGGCGCGACGGTGTGGCGATGGAGGCCCTCGACGAGCTCGCCGATCTCATCACCGCAGCAGGTGGTCGCACCCTTGCGCTGTTCAGCAGCTGGCGCGGCGTCGAGCGCGCGGCGGAGTACCTGCGGGTGCGGTTCAGCAACCGCCCCGACCTGCCGATCCTCGTGCAGCGGCGCGGCGATGCGGTGGGCTCGCTCGTCGAGCGCTTCGCCGCCAACCCGGCGAGCACCCTGCTCGGCACGGTGACCTTGTGGCAGGGCGTCGACGTGCCGGGGGAGTCCTGCATCCTCGTGGTCATCGACCGCATCCCGTTCCCGCGCCCGGACGATCCGCTGCTCGCTGCGCGCCAGAAGGCGGTCGACGATGCGGGCGGCTCGGGCTTCAGGTCGGTGTCGGTTCCAAGGGCGGGGCTGCTGCTCGCCCAGGGCGCCGGCCGGCTCATCCGCGGCACCGAGGATCGCGGCGTCGTGGCCGTGCTGGACTCCAGGCTCGCGACATCGGGCTACTCCCGCGCGCTGCGCGACAGCCTTCCGCCGTTCTGGTACACGACGGACAGGTCAGTCGTCATGGGATCGCTCGAGCGGCTGAACGCGGAGATCGTGAACCGCTAGGACATACACATCACGGGTGTATCATGTGTGTATGTCCAGAACTAACATCGACATCGACGACGAACTGATCGCGGCGTGCATGAGCCGCTACGACCTTCCGACCAAGAAGAGTGCCGTCGAGTTCGCTCTTAGGCGCCTGCTCAGTTCCGCGTCCGACACGAGCGCGATCTATGCGACTGCGGGACTTGGGTGGGAAGGCCCCGGCGACAGTGACGAGCACGCGGCCAGCGCGCCGTGGTAGCTCGGCTTCTCGCGGATTCGTCCGTGTGGATCGCTCACCTGCGCGGCAGCGCGTCGCAGACGGAGCGGCTCGTCGAGGTTCGTGCTCGAGGAGAACTCGTCATGTGCGAGCCAGTAGCAATGGAACTTCTCGCTGGTTCGTCGGCCCGTCAGGTGACGGCGATCGATGCGCTCGTGAACTCGATTCCCGCGGTCGACATCGACGCCAACGTGGACTTCCGAAGTGCCGCGGCAATCCGGCGTGCAACTCGCGCGCAGGGCCACACTGTGGGATCCATGATCGATTGCCTCATCGCAGCAATTGCGCTTCGGCATGACGACGTCGTTGTGGTGCACGACGACGTCGACTTCGAACGAATTGCCGAAGCCACGGGCCTGCGCCAGGAGCGCTGGATTCCCTAGGCGCTGACGCAGGTCTGCGAGCGGACCGGTGAAACGCGCACCGATGCGCGATCAAGCCGAGCGGCCAGGCGAGCGAGAACGGACGCACTCGCGTTGCGGGTCCGCGCGAAGCGGGCAACAGGCTCGACCTGGGGAGCGTTAGGCAGGGCGCTGTGCGCGTTGACGAGCAGGGCGGCCATGTCGATCAGGTGCGGGATGTGGTCATACATGGCTGTCTCCAATTCGGGCGGTGCTGTCTCGGACGATGAGTTCGGTGTCGAGCAGGACGGATCCGTCGGTGAGGACCGGAGGCGTCATGGACGAGGGAAGGTCGATGCCGAGCCGCTGCATGAGCAGAAGCGCGGCCGACTCTCCCTTGGCAACCTGGGGCTGCCGCACGGTGGTGAGCGGGGGAATGGAGGTCTGGGAGGCGGTGCTGTCGTCGAAGCCGATGACCGACACGTCCTCGGGAACGCGGAGTCCGCGCTCGCGCAGGCCGTCGATCACGCCGAGTGCGATGAGGTCGGTCAGGCAGAGATAAGCAGTGGGGTCGAGGCCGGCCTCGAGGACCTGGCCGACCGCCTCGCGACCGTGCTCGCGTCGGTTCCACGGCACGTTGACGACCACGGAGGTCTCGAGGATCGACGGGCCAAGGCCCTCGCGCCAGCCGGCAAGTCGCTCGCCGGCGACGTGGTGCGCGGGCGGCGAGTCGATCTCGACGATGCCAGCGGGGGCGTCGACGACACCGGTGATCATGGCGACCTGTGTATGGCCGAGGTCGCGCAGGTAGGTCGCGGCCGCGCGTGCGCCGCCGCGGTCGTCGACGAGGACCGACGCGATGCCCGGCTCGGGTGCCTGGTCGGCGAAGACGAGCGGCAGGTTGCGACGCCGGGCCGCGGCCAGGCCGGGGGAGTGAGCATCGACGCTGTAGACGATCAGGCCGTCGATCATCGCGGTGGCGACCGCGCCGGCGTCGACCAGCTCGTCGCGCGGGCTGGACAGCACCGACAGGGCGAGCCCGGCCTGCTCGAGGACGCTGGCCACTCCCGACAGGAAGCGGCCGGCGAACTCGTCGGTGAAGGCGTACGTCAGGCGATCGGTGAACAGCACGCCGACGGTGTCGGTGCGGCCGAGGGACTGGGCACGGGCCACCGGGTCGGGACCGCAGTATCCGAGCTCGGCCGCCGTCGCCAGGATCCGCTCGCGCAGGTCCGCGGACAGCTGGTCGGGCCGGGAGTAGGCGTTCGACACCGTCATGCGGCTGACGCCTACCGCCTCGGCGATCGTCGCCAGGGTGACCTTCGTGGCCATGTGCACCTCCTCGCTATACCGGTACAGTAGCCGATGCGACTTTACCGGTCAAGTCATGCGAGGAAAGAAGCTTCTAGAGGCGGCGCAGGACGGTGACGACCTTGCCCATCACCGTGGCGTGGTCGCCCAGGATAGGGGTGTAGGCCGGATTGTGCGGCATGAGCCACACGTGGCCGTCGCTGCGCTTGAAGGTCTTGACCGTGGCCTCGTCGTCGAGGAGCGCCGCGACGATGTCGCCGTTCTCCGCGCTGTTCTGCTGGCGCACGACCACCCAGTCGCCGTCGCAGATCGCCGCGTCGATCATCGAGTCGCCGACGACGCGGAGCATGAACAGCTCGCCCTCGCCGACCAGTTCGCGGGGGAGCGGGAAGACCGCCTCGACCTCCTGCTCGGCGAGGATCGGGCCGCCGGCGGCAATCCTGCCCAGCACCGGGATGAAGGCGGGCACGGGCTGGTTGGACTCCGCGGGGTCATCGAGCATCGGGACGACTCGCAGGCGAGCGGCACCCTCGAGAGGTGAGTCCGGGCGCGCCGCGGTAGGCATGTCGGCCGGATCGGCGACGACCAGGGCGCGCGGGCGGTTCGGGTCGCGGCGCAGCCAGCCCAGGCGCTCGAGGGTGGTCAGCTGGTGGGCGACGCTGCTGGGGGAGGTCAGCCCCACGCCCTCGCCGATCTCCCGGACGCTCGGCGGGTAGCCGCGCTGCTCGACGGTGTCGCGGATGACGGCCAGGACGGCGCGCTGGCGAGGGGTCAGGCCGGTCTCGTCGGGCGGTCCATCGGGCAGTTCGGTGACTCGTGCGACCACGGGTTCGTCCCCTCATCCGGGGGTCCAGCACACCGGTCTGACGGGCACCAGCCCGTCCGGTAGTCAGACCCCATCGTCAATCTTCGTGTCGCAAAGGTAGCCAGACACGGACGAAATTTCAAACATATGTTCGAACGGTGCTGGACGTGTCGCTACCAAAGTGCTACAAATCGTACATGCGTTCGATCGAACGCCCGTTCGACTGACACTCGAATCGTAGAAAGGCACTGACATGGCTATCGCGGCTCCCTTCCCCGCCGCCCGCCCGGCTCGTCGCCAGGCTCGGCAGCAGCCCGCGGCCCGCTCGACCTCGGCGTCGACCTCGGGCCTGCGCCTAACCCGGCGCGGCCGGATCGTCCTGATGTTCGCCAGCTCGATGTTCCTGCTGATCGCCGTGATCGCGTCCGGCCGGTTCTCCGCCGACGCCGGCACGTCACTTGCCGACCAGGGCCGGGCAACCGGTGTTGTCGTCGTGCAGCCGGGGGAGAGCCTGTGGCAGATCGCCGAGGCGATCGCGCCGGGCGTCGACCCGCGCGAGACGATCTCGTTGATTCGCAACCTGAATGGGCTCGGCGACACCACCGTCGTCGCCGGCCAGTCGATCGTCGTTCCCGCCTTCCGCTAGTCACCACCGAGCCTCGCCGCAGGACTGGCGAGCCGCGGATTAGCCGCGACACGCGGGTGCCAACCCTTGCGGAATGTCAGAGCGCAGGAGTACGTTGCTACCCCTAGATGTAGTAGTCACATGCTTGTGATTCATCCACAGGTTGTGTCTCTGCCTCTACAGGTTGCCCACAGGTCATCCCCAGCTGGATCCACAGCAGGGCACAAGTGGCGACACGGATGTGACGAGAGTGACGGGAGGTTCCACTGATGCGCTGTCCGTTCTGCAAGGAAGACGATTCACGGGTCGTGGACTCCCGGGCGATCGACGATGGCCTGGCCATCCGCCGCCGCCGCGAGTGCTCGGGCTGCGGCCGTCGCTTCACCACGGCGGAGACTTCGGTCCTGTACGTGGTCAAGCGCTCGGGCGTCACCGAGCCGTTCAGCCGCTCGAAGGTGGTCAGCGGAGTCCGCAAGGCCTGCCAGGGCCGACCGGTCAACGACGACGACCTCGCGCTGCTCGCACAGCAGGTGGAGGACACCGTCCGCGCCACCGGCAGCGCCGAGATCCCCGCGATGGAGATCGGTCTGGCCATCCTCGGCCCACTACGTGAGCTCGACGAGGTGGCCTACCTCCGATTCGCGTCCGTCTACCGCTCCTTCGACAACCTCGAGGACTTCGAGGCCGAGATCGCGCTCCTGCGCGCCGAGGGCGAGCCCACCGGCCGTGAGCCGCACGACACGACTTCCCAGACGTCAGATCAGCTCGACCCGCAGGTCACGCACGACCCCTCAACTTCCCACTCCCGGTAATCCGCTCCTAAGAAAGGCAACACCCATGTCCGTCGACACCAGCGCCCCAGCAGCCGAGGCCTTCATTCACAACACCCTGAAGGGCAAGGGCCTCGTCATCGAGCGCCTGTACACCACCGAGGGCGTGCATCCGTATGACGGCGTGACCTGGGAACGCCGTGACGTCGTCCAGACCAACTGGAAGTCCGGCGAGGTTGTCTTCGAGCAGCGCGGGGTGGAGTTCCCCGACTTCTGGAGCGTCAACGCCTCCACGATCGTCACCACCAAGTACTTCCGCGGCGCCGTCGGAACCGACAGCCGCGAGTGGAGCCTCAAGCAGCTGCTCGACCGCGTCGTCCTGACCTACGTCAAGGCCGGCCGCGAGTACGGCTACTTCCGCACCGACCAGGACGCGGAGATCTACGAGCACGAGCTCACCTACATGCTGCTTCACCAGGTGTTCAGCTTCAACTCACCGGTGTGGTTCAACGTCGGCACCGTGTCACCGCAGCAGGTCAGCGCCTGCTTCATCCTCGCCGTCGACGACACCATGGACTCGATCCTCAACTGGTACCGCGAGGAGGGCATGATCTTCAAGGGCGGATCGGGCGCTGGCCTGAACCTCTCGCGCATCCGCTCCAGCAAGGAACTGCTCAAGTCCTCGGGCGGCACCGCATCCGGCCCCGTCTCCTTCATGCGCGGTGCTGACGCATCCGCGGGCACCATCAAGTCCGGCGGCGCCACCCGTCGCGCGGCGAAGATGGTCGTCCTCGACGTCGACCACCCCGACATCGAGGAGTTCATCGAGACCAAGGTGCGCGAGGAGGACAAGATCCGCGTCCTGCGCGACGCCGGCTACGACATGGACCTCGGCGGCAAGGACATCACGTCCGTGCAGTACCAGAACGCGAACAACTCCGTGCGCGTCTCCGACCTGTTCATGCACGCGGTCGAGAACGGCGAGCCCTTCGGCCTCACCGCGCGGATGGACGGCTCGGTCATCGAGACCGTCGACGCCCGAAAGCTGTTCCGCACCATGACCGAGGCGGCCTGGGCCTGCGCGGATCCCGGCATCCAGTACGACGACATCATCAACGACTGGCACACCAACCCCGAGACCGGTCGCATCAATGCGTCCAACCCCTGCTCGGAGTACATGAGCCTGGATAACTCCTCGTGCAACCTGGCCTCGCTGAACCTGCTGACGTTCCTCAAGGACGACGACACGTTCGACGGAGTGCGGTTCGCCAAGGCCGTCGAGTTCGTCATCACCGCGATGGACATCTCCATCTGCTTCGCCGACTTCCCGACCGAGGCGATCGGCGACACCACGCGTCGCTACCGTCAGCTGGGCGTCGGCTACGCCAACCTCGGCGCGCTGCTCATGGCCACCGGCCTTCCGTACGACTCCGAGGCCGGCCGCTCGTTCGCGGCGGCGATCAGCAGCCTCATGACGGGCACGGCCTACAAGCGCAGCGCCGAGCTCGCCGGCATCGTCGGCCCGTACGACGGCTACGCCCGCAACATCGACGGGCACAAGCGCGTCATGCGCAAGCACGCCGCGGCCAACGACAACGTCCGTCACATGACCAGCCTCGACGGCGACGTGCTCAAGCTCGCCAACAAGGCCTGGGAAGAGGGCAACAAGATCGGCGAGAAGAACGGCTGGCGCAATGCGCAGGCCTCGGTCCTCGCGCCCACCGGCACCATCGGCTTCATGATGGACTGCGACACGACCGGCATCGAGCCGGACTTCTCGCTGGTGAAGTTCAAGAAGCTCGTCGGCGGCGGCTCCATGCAGATCGTCAACCAGACGATCCCGCGTGCGCTGCGCCGCATGGGCTACGCCGAGGAGACCATCGAGGCGATCATCGAGTACATCGGCGAGAACGGCCATGTCATCGACGCCCCCGGACTGAAGCTCGAGCACTACCCGGTCTTCGACTGCGCCATGGGCGCTCGTGCCATCACCCCGATGGGCCACGTGCGCATGATGTCCGCGGTGCAGCCGTTCATCTCCGGCGCGATCTCCAAGACCGTCAACATGCCCGAGACCGCCACCATCGACGAGGTCGAGGAGATCTACTTCGAGGGCTGGAAGATGGGCCTGAAGGCGCTGGCGATCTACCGCGACAACTGCAAGGTTGGCCAGCCGCTCAGCGATGCCAAGGCGAAGAAGGTCGACGAGATCGTCGACGTCACCGCCGAGGCCGTTGCCGCGGCACTCGCCGGGCAGCCGATCCGCCACCGCCTGCCCAAGAGCCGCCCGTCGGTCACGACGAGCTTCTCCGTCGCCGGCGCCGAGGGCTACATGACCGCAGGTTCCTACCCCGACAACGGACTGGGTGAGGTCTTCCTCAAGCTCGGCAAGCAGGGCTCGACCCTGGCCGGTGTCATGGACGCGTTCTCGATCGCCATCAGCATCGCGCTGCAGTACGGCGTGCCGCTCGAGGCCTTCGTCAGCAAGTTCGTGAACATGCGGTTCGAGCCGGCCGGCATGACCGACGACCCGGACATCCGGATCTCGCAGTCGATCATGGACTACATCTTCCGCCGCCTGGCGCTGGACTACCTGCCCTACGAGACCCGTGCAGGACTCGGCATCCATACCGCCGACGAGCGCGCGGCCACAGTCGCAGGAAACTACGGCGATCAGGCACCAGCCGCATCAGCGGACCTGGACGTCTCGATCGACGATGCGGTCGAGGCGGAGGTGCTCGAGATCATCGAGAAGCCGCTCCCCAAGACAAGCCGTGCGCACTCCAGCGCCGAGCTGATGGAGGAGATCACGGGCGTCGCATCCGATGCGCCGCTGTGCATGACCTGCGGGATCAAGATGCGGGCCGCTGGTTCGTGCTACGTGTGCGAGGGCTGCGGGAGCACTTCGGGGTGCAGTTGAGAACGCCGCACCCAACGGCCCCGGCAGAACGTTGCCCGTGACTGGCGAGACTACCTCGATCGGTCCGGCAGGCGATCGTCAGTCCGTTCCCGAGGCGGTTGTGCGCCGTGTGTGGGTGGCGGCAGGTGGACGTTGCACTATGTGCAACAAGTACCTCCTGGAGGACTCACTTACGACACAGTCGGTGTTCGTCGGACAACTGGCGCACATCGTCGGTGCTACCAGCGGTCCTAAGTCTCCGCGCGGCAACAGCGCGATGACCAAGAAGGCTCGCGCCGGCGAGTCGAACCTGATGCTGCTCTGCCACGACCAACACAAGACGATCGACTCGCTTGACTTGTGGAGCATCTACACAGTCGATGAGTTGCGTGCTCTCAAACTCAGGCACGAGGCTGAAGTTCGTGAGTTAACAGCGCTGCGTGAGCGAGCTAAGTCTTCGGTCCTACGGGTCATTGGAGACATTCGTGGCAAGGCATATGACGCATCTCGAGAGACCGTCGTCAAGGAACTCCTTTCGCAGCAGCGTTTCCCCGACTGGTCTCTTCTCGACGGAGAAGACTTCGAAGTGGACCTTCGAGGTATCCCGGGCGAGATGGGAAGCGAGTCGTTCTACTGGGATGCAGCGTGCGCGAAGCTGCGTGAACGGCTCCTACCGCTCGCAAAGTATTTGCGCGAGGGCAGAGTCGAACATATCTCGGTTTTCCCACTTGCGCGGATTCCGATTCTGATCTACCTCGGATCGCTGCTTGACGATGGCAATCGCATTGAGGTCAACGCGAAGAATCGTGATAGTGACTTCGGCTGGGGTTGGCCCGATAGCGATAGCGACAGCGATACGGCGGCACACTTCGTTGTAGTGCGGTCGCCGGGCGTTGGCGATCCGGTCGTTACGTTCAGTATCTCTGCGGATGTAGATCCTGACTCCCTTCCAAGTGAGTTGAGTGGACGTCCCCGCTTCGACTTACGGCCCCGAGACTCTGGGCCGTCTCCTACGCTGATCCGTTCATCGGACGATTTGGACAGGTTCACGACGACCTGGCGCGACCTGCTAACCGAGCTAGAGAGTGATTTCCGCGATGCACCAATCGCGATTGTTCCTGCAGTGCCAACCTCTGCGGCAGTGAACATTGGCCGCGCAGCGATGGCTGGCGCTCATCCACCGATACAGGTCTATGACCTGCGTTCGGGAGGCGGCACCTACGACTTCGCCATCGATTTGTCCTCTTCACAACCCAGAAGAGGGACTGGGAACTGATGGACACGCAAGCGCACTTTGTTGCGTTCCTAACTGAGACCGTCAACCTCAAGCCGTGGAAGCTAGATTTGCTCGACGCTCGCGTCAACTCGATCGTTGCTGCGCTGCAAAAGGATCTCGTGGTTGGTCCCCTCTACAAGGAACACTTGCCGCAGGGATCCTGGGCCCATCAAACGATCATCGACCCAGTCGGTGGGCTCGACGAGTACGACGCTGACTTCTTGTTGCATTTGCAGGAGATGCCCGAATGGGACGGAGACAAGGGTGAGTACCTGAGGAAGGTACGCGCTGCGTTCAGGGCCAACGCAACTTACAAGGACATGGTGAGACGAAAAAACCGCTGCGTTCGCATCGTTTATGCAAACGACTGCCACGTCGACGTCGTCCCTTACCTAATCCTCGCCGATGGACGAGAGGTCGTTGTCAACTACGCGAGCGGCGAGTACGAAGATACGAATCCTGCGGGCTTTACGGAATGGATGAGGGAACGCGATGACTTGACAGCGGGGAACTTCCGAAAAGTGATTCGACTTGTGAAGTACATCCGGGACAGCAAGCACACGTTTGATTGCAAGTCTGTCATTCTCACGACGCTCCTCGGTGGCAGAGTGCAAGCAGCGAATGCGAATGCTCGGTACACCGACATCGCCACAACTCTCGTTGTCCTGCTTGAAGACCTCAAGACGTGGATGGATTTATATGATCGGATGCCCCTGATTGATGACCCGAGTTGTCCAGGCACATCCTTCAATCACCGGTGGGATGAAGGCCGCTACCAGACCTTCAAGACGAAGATCGGGCAGTACGCCAGATGGGCGAGGGAGGCCCTTGAGGCGCCCGACGAACAGGCACTTGCGTTGTGGCAGAAACTGTTTGGACCGGAGTTTGTTTCCGTCGAGGTTACTGCTCTGAGCAAGTCTCTCACCGCGTCTGGGGTTTCGCTTGCATCGAGACGGATGAGCCAACAGGTTGTGCGCGCTTCTGCTGCGCCCTCCGAGGAGTTCATCGAGGAAAAGGGTTACCGAATCAGCCCGAGGTTCACTGCGCGAATCGATGCCAAGACGATGGAACTAAATGGTTTCCGCCATCGTCGTCTTCGAGGTGGGAGGCCAGTCCCGCGCGGCGCCTGGATCAAGTTCCACTTGGTCACTGATACTCCGGGTCACTACGACGTCCTCTGGAAGGTCCGGAACTTCGGCACCGCTGCCGAGGCAGACGGGGGCTTGCGAGGTCAGTTGATCGGATCAGATACTCCAACGCATCGCAAAGAGTTCGCGAAATATCCGGGGCAGCACTATGTCGAGGCGTACGTAGTCCAGAACGGAGTGGTGGTGGCGAGTGACCACCACAACGTCTCGATCGTCTAGGGCTGTGCAGAACTATTGCGTGACTGCACGTAAACCTCCAACATTGACATCCAGCCGGCGGATCGGGGACCAGCAATGAGCGGCGTTGAAATCCCAGGGGCCGCAGGAGTTGTAGGCAAGGCAGCGGCGAAGACACTCAAGAACTCTGGCGTTATAGACGCCGCGCTCGCTGACTTGGCCAAGTCGGAACCAGCTCTGAAGTCCGCGGCGAAGGATCTTGCGTTTCGAACCGCCGTCAAGGAGCGAGCTAAGGCATTGCTCTACGTTCCACTAGGCCTAGTGGTTGGTGTCCGAAGAGGCTACTTCGACGAGGACTTCCTAGTGGACGTCGGAGAGAAGCTCGCGTCAATTCCTGAGGAGCACCTCCAGACTCCGGCCACTTCGGTGGTCGCGCAAGCGATCGAGGGGCTCCAGTACAGCGTCGACGACCCCGACCTGAAGGAGATGTACCTGAACCTCATCGCGTCAGCAGCCGACGATCGCAGGGGTGCACACGCGGCTTTCGTCACCATCATCCGGCAGCTCGATGCCGAAGAGGCGCGCTGGCTTCAGAAGACGCTCGCCTACGACCAGATCCAGATTGCCGAGATCCGCGTCCCAATCGTCCCGAATGGGTGGAGGGTAGCGGCTCGAAACGTGATCGGCATGACTCGCGACGACACTGACGTAGTCGAGGAGTTCTATCGCCTGGCAAGGGACCAGATGCCGCTCTGGGTTGACAACTGGGTACGTCTGGGGCTGTTCACCTCCCATTACGACCGTCACGTGCTGGATGAAGGCTCTTATGACTACGTTCAGGGGAGCCCAAACTGGGAGTCGGCTCTTGAACTCGCTGCGAGCTACGGTACGACGGACCTGACCTTCGAACGCGGGCTCATCATGCGAACAGACTTCGGAGAGGCATTCCACGTTGCTGTCATTGCGCCAGAGGTGGTCCAGGACGAGACAACGATGGAAACCTAAAGTCTTGCACTTCGCGTGGCTCGCCTTGAATGTCCGTTCACTCAGATCACATGCCAAACGGACCATGCGAGTCAGGTGACCTCGAGCCAAATGGCCGGGGCTTTCACCGTTCCTCTGGCGCGAGGACGACGAGCCAACTGGCATCGAAGAGACCAACTTGTTCGGCGGCTGGACCGCACGCGTCCATAAGGCTGCTTCATCGCTCGTGCCCTGGCGAGGGCCGACCTCGATCCAAGGCGCAGCACTTCGGCCTGACCGCGGGCACGGCGATGCCCCGCAGCCAGATTCGGCGCGGGGCGTCGCCGTGCGGTAGTGCGCTAGCTGGCGAGCGCCTTCGTCTTCAACGAGTCGAACTCGGCCTGCGTGATCGCGCCGGAGTCGAGAAGCGACTTTGCCGAGGCGATCTGATCCGTCGGCGTGGCACCTGTGCCGGCCATCGACTTTATGTACTCCGCCTGCGCGGCATGCATCGCCTTGGCCTGCTCGAGCTGGCGCTCCTGCATGCCCTTGCCGCGTGCGATGACGTACACGAGGATGCCGATCCACGGGATGATGATGACGAAGATGACCCACGCGGTCTTCGCGCCGCCGCCCATGTCGGAGCTGCGGAAGATGTCGCCGAGCACCCAGAACAGGCACATGAACCAGGCGAAGAACAGGAAGAACTCGAACAAGATGATCAGGAACGATCCATTGTCGTCGAACATGGCGTTGCACTCTCTTTCGGTGATGGCCCGAGGGCCGTTGGTTAGCTTGGCGGGAAGATCGCGCCGTCCCACGGAAGGATGGCACTCATGAGCACGTTTCGGCCCGAAGGTCTGCAATTCGGCACGGCGTCGGCGGCATATGAGCGTGGGCGGCCGACGTATCCGCCCGAGGTGGTCGACTGGCTGGTGCCCTCGCGTGGCGCCCAGGTCGTCGAGATCGGCGCGGGGACGGGCAAGTTCACCCAGGGTCTCGTGGCCCGGGGGATCGAGGTGACGGCGACCGAGCCCGACGCGGGCATGCGTGCGGCGCTCTCGGCGGCGCTCCCGTCCGTCCGCGTGATCGCGGGATTCGCCGAGTCGATCCCGCTTCCTGACGCGTGCGCCGATGCGGTCGTCGCCGCTCAGTGCTGGCACTGGGTCGACCAGGCCCGTGCGTCGGCCGAGGCGGGCCGGGTTCTTCGGCCCGGAGGCACCCTCGGGCTCGTCTGGAACTACCGCGACGAGTCCGACCCGTGGGTGGCGGGACTCTCCTCGATCCTTGAGGAATTCGACCAGAACCCGGAGGCCGATGCCGACCCGGTTCAGCACGCGCCCTTCGGGCCGTTCGAGCGCTTCGACTTCGCCTGGGCTGACGAGACCACCATCGACGGGGTCGTGGACATGATTGCCTCGCGCAGCTACGCGATCGCCCTTCCCGTGGACCAACGGACCGAACTCCTGTCGCGCGTCCGCTCGCACGCCCTTCGTCATCCTGGGCTCGACTCGTCCGGCCGGCTGACTGTGCCATACGTCACCAACGCGTACCGGGCAGGAATGAGTGAGCCGCCTCGTCCGTTGAAGCAGGCATGAGCGAACCCCTCAAGGTCGACATCTGGTCCGACATTGCCTGCCCGTGGTGCTACGTGGGCAAGCGGCGCTTCGCCGAGGGGGTCCGGCGCTACGACGAGGCCGGGGGCGTCCGGCCCATCGAGGTCGAGTACCACTCATACGAGCTGTCCCCGGGCACTCCCGTCGACTACGAGGGCAGCCACGTCGACTTCCTCGCCAACCATCTCGGGGTGGGGTTCAAGCAGGCCGAGCAGATGCTCACGCAGATGACCGACCTCGCCGCGTCCGAGGGCCTGGACTTCGACTACGACGCGCTCCAGAGCACGAAGACCCTCAAGGCCCACGAGCTCCTGCACCTGGCGAAGGCCCACGGCCTGCAGTCCGAGATGAAGGAGCGCCTCATGAAGGCGTACTTCGTCGAGGGTCGCCACGTCGGGCGGATCGACGAGCTCGCCGACCTCGCTGCCGAGGTGGGGCTCGATCGCGACGAGGTCGTCGCGGTGCTGACCGCGGGCACCTACGCCCCGGATGTCGAAGCGGACATCGCCCAGGCCCGGGCCTACGGGATCAACGGCGTGCCGTTCTATGTCATCGACGGCAAGTACGGGGTGTCCGGTGCGCAGGATCCGTCGATCTTCGCCAATGCTCTCGCGCAGGCCGCTAACGAAGGTGTGAACGCATGACCGAGTCGCCGTTCGTGATGGTGGGTACTGTCGAGGCAGAGGTTTGCGTCGACGGCGTCTGCGCCGTTCCGAGCGTTGTTGCTGAGTCAGAGGAGACCTGATGCCGATCACCGGTGAGTACGTCCCGAGCCAGAACGCCTGGGTTGCCGATCAGGTCGCCGAGTACGAGGCGTCCGGCGGGCAGCGCGCGAACACGCTCATGGACACTGGCATCCCGATCATCATCGTGACGATGGTCGGCGCCTCGTCCGGCAAGGTCCGCAAGATCGGGCTGATGCGGGTCGAGCACGACGGCGAGTATGCGCTCGTTGCGAGCAAGGGCGGAGATCCCGAGCACCCCGCCTGGTACGCCAACCTCCTTGCCAATCCGTCGATCGAGATCCAGGACGGTCCCGAGCCGCACGACTACGTGGTCCACGAGATCTTCGGCGAGGAGCGAGACCTGTGGTGGGAGCGCGGCGCGGCCGTCTACCCGCCCTACCTGGAGTACCAGGAGAAGACGGACCGGATCATCCCGGTACTTCTCGCCGTTCGATCCGCATAGCGAACCTTGCTAGGTTGGAAAGACACCCGATTCAGGCGCACGTGGACTGTGGAGAAGGAGGGTTCGCTCGGCAGTAGCTGAGCTTGCCCACGCGGCGCCCCGTAAGGAGGAGCCGTGACCGGCCACGAAACAGGTCTGATCGTGACCATCGCCGCCAGTTTCGGCCTGGCGCTGATCTTCGGCTTCATCGCCGCGAAGTGCCGCATGCCACCGCTGGTTGGATATCTCCTCGCCGGTGTCGTCATCGGACCCGCCACGCCTGGCCTCGTCGCCGACGTCGGCGCTGCCTCTCAGCTGGCCGAGATCGGCGTCATGCTGCTCATGTTCGGCGTCGGCCTGCATCTGTCCCTCGACGACCTGCTCGCGGTCAAGCGGATCGCCATCCCCGGGGCGATCGTGCAGATGGCCTTCGCCACTGCTGTCGGAACCTGGCTCGCGGTCTGGTGGGGTTGGAGCACGACAAGCGCCGTGATCTTCGGCGTGAGCTTGTCGTGCGCGAGCACCGTGGTCCTGCTGAAGGCCCTCGAGTCGCGCGGCCTGCTCGAGACCATCGACGGCCGGATCGCGGTCGGCTGGCTGGTCGTCGAGGACCTCGTGACGGTCTTCGCGCTCGTCATGCTGCCGCCGCTTGCGGGCCGGCCCGGGCCGCTCGACGAGGCCCTCGGAGTCGAGATGCCCACGTGGGCCCAGGTGCTGCTGACTCTCGGCCAGGTCGCGGTGTTCTTCGCGATCATGCTGTTCGCCGGGCGGCGTTTCCTGCCCTGGGTGCTGTGGCAGATCGCTCGCGTGGGATCGCGGGAGCTCTTCACCGTTGCCGTGATCGCGCTGGCCATCGGCATCGCCTTCGGTGCGGCCGAGCTCTTCGAGGTCTCCTTCGCCCTGGGGGCGTTCGTCGCCGGCATGGTGCTCAGGGAGTCCGAGTTCAGCCATCGAGCGGGCCAGGACACCCTTCCGCTGCGCGACGCCTTCGCCGTGCTGTTCTTCGTGGCCGTCGGCATGCTGCTGGATCCGATGATCCTCGTCGAGGAGCCGTTGAAGGTGCTCGCCGTCGTCGCCATCATCATGGTCGGCAAGTCGCTGATCGCCACGCTGCTCGTGCTGCGCCTGCGCTACCCGATCAACACGGCCCTGATCATGGGCGCGAGCCTGTCCCAGATCGGCGAGTTCTCGTTCATCCTCGCCGGACTCGCGCTCACCTTGGGCCTGATTCCCTCCGAAGGCCTGTCCCTTATCGTCGCTGGCGCGTTCATCTCCATTGCCCTGAACCCGTTGATGTTCGGTGGGATGGGAATCCTGCGCCGAATCCTGCTGAAGCGGACGCAGTGGGCGCAGCGACTGGACTTCCAGAACGACGTCCTCGCCGCGCTGCCCACGGGCCACGGCGTCGAGCCGCCGTCAGGCCATGTCATCCTCATCGGCTACGGCCGCGTCGGCCGCCGCATCTACGCCGATCTTGTCTCCCACGACGTGCGGTGCGTGGTCATCGAGCTCACCCGTGAGCCAGTGGAGAAGCTTCGGGAGCGGGGAGTGCCTGCTCTCGCGGGCGACGGCGCGCGACCGGAGCTGCTCATCGAAGCGGGCATCGAACGCGCTGACGCGGTCGTGATCGCCAGCCCGACGGCGGAGAGCGTGACCGCGGCCGCTGAAACTGTCAGGCGGCTCCGTCCGGACATCGACCTGATCGTCCGCACCCACTCGGCGGGGGACTGGGAGCGGTTCGAGGAGGACGTCGTCAGTCGCGCCTACTTCGGCGAGGAGGAACTGGCCGCCAGCATGGTCCAGCCGATCCTCGACCTGCGCTCGCGAGGTCGCGCGACGACTGTAGCGACCAGTGACTAGGAGCGCCCTCGACGGAGGAAGGCTGACCTTCGGAGACGACGGCTCGGCGGGCGCCGATGTGGCGTGGGAGTGGGTGACGGCACAGGTGTGGCCGTCATGGCAGGTCGATGTACTGCAGGGCGCGGCCACGCCATCGCTTGCCGGGACCGACAGCCCTGCGACGCGATGGGCGCCCAGCCGCTGCGGGTTCGCGAGCATCAGGACAGTCACGTCGCCGCTCGATCCCAAGCTCGCGCTCGCGTCGCACTCGGGTACCGACCTCGTGGTTATCGGGCCGCACCGGCTCGGCACCGACCGACTGGCCGATCTCGGCGGCACCGCGCGAGCACTCGTCATGGAGGGCGAGATGCCGGTGGTGGTCGCCCATGCGGCAGATCCCGTGCGCAGCGTCGTGGCGTGCTTCGACGGATCCGTGAACTCGCAGGCAGCGCTCGAGGCGCTCGCCCTGCTGCCTCTGTCGCGGACGTCGACCGTGACGTTGCTGACGGTTCGGTCGCTGGCTGACGAGGCAAGCAGTGAGTCCTCCGCCGCGGCCTCGCGGGCCGCGAGCTATCTCGCCGACCTGGGCGTTAGGGCGTCGATACGAGCCGCCGAGCCGGCATCCTCCGCCGTGCTCGCCAGCCCCGCGCACCGCATCCTGGACTTCGCCGACCGCACCCGGCCGGACCTGGTCGTCCTGGGCAGGTCCGGCAAGGGCACGGTGGGTCGCCTGGTGAATGGATCGGTCAGCGCCCACGTGGCGGGCAAGGCGACGTGCTCGGTCCTCGTGGCCGGTACTCGCGGCGATTGAGGCCAGGGTCCCGTGACCCATAGCCGAAACATTTCCTAAACATGCCCGCTTTATTCGGCGCATAGCCTCGGCCCCGTTGGGTCCGCGTTCGCGGGCCGTTCAGACGAACGGGAGAGCACATGAGTGGGAATGCTGTACGCCTCCAGGCCATCAAGGACGTCGAGGCGTATGTTCCGCCGGCGCCCAGCTTCGATATCACGGAGCAGCCTGGGGAGATCTTCGGATCGAACGTGTTCAGCAAGACGGTCATGCAGAAGCGACTCCCGAAGTCGGTCTACAAGTCGGTCATGGCGACCATCGAGAACTCCGCTCCGCTCGACCCGGCCATCGCTGACGCCGTCGCGTCGGCAATGAAGGACTGGGCGATCGAGAAGGGCGCGACCCACTACGCGCACGTGTTCTACCCCCTCACCGGCCTGACCGCGGAGAAGCACGACAGTTTCTTCGAGCCGGTTGGCGACGGATCGGCCCTGGCCGAGTTCGCCGGCAAGACCCTCGTGCAGGGCGAGCCCGATGCGTCGTCGTTCCCCAGCGGCGGACTGCGCAACACCTTCGAGGCCCGCGGCTACACCGGCTGGGACGTCACCAGCCCCGCCTACGTGCTGGAGAACCCGAACGGCAACACCCTGTGCATCCCCACGGTCTTTGTGTCGATGACCGGCGAGGCGCTCGACCACAAGACCCCGCTGCTGCGCTCGCAGCAGGCCATGGCCGAGCACGCCGAGCGGGTGCTGCGCCTGTTCGGTCACGATCCCGACCACGTCGTCTCGTTCTGCGGCGCTGAGCAGGAGTACTTCCTCGTCGACCGTCACTTCTTCCTGGCGCGCCCTGACCTGCTGAACGCCGGTCGCACGCTGTTCGGCTCCAAGCCGCCCAAGGGCCAGGAATTCGACGACCACTACTTCGGCGCCATCCCCGACCGCGTCCTCGGCTTCATGATGGACACCGAGCGCGAGTTGTTCAAGCTCGGCATCCCGGCCAAGACCCGCCACAACGAGGTCGCCCCCGGCCAGTTCGAGATCGCGCCGATGTTCGAGCGCGCGAACGTCGCCGCCGACCACCAGCAGCTTCTGATGACCACCTTCAAGACGGTGGCCCGCAAGCACGGCATGGAGTGCCTGTTCCACGAGAAGCCGTTCGCCGGTGTCAACGGATCGGGCAAGCACGTCAACTTCTCGCTGGGCAACTCGACCGAGGGCAACCTGCTCCTGCCGGGCGACACCCCGCACGACAACGCCCAGTTCCTCGTCTTCTGCGCCGCGGTCATCCGCTCGGTGCACAAGTACGGCGGCCTGCTGCGCGCGTCGGTCGCGTCGGCCAGCAACGACCATCGCCTCGGCGCGAACGAGGCCCCGCCGGCGATCATCTCGATCTTCCTCGGCGACCAGCTCGCCGACGTCTTCGAGCAGATCGCCAAGGGAGCTGCGACCTCGTCGAAGGGCAAGGGAACGCTGACCATCGGCGTCGACACCCTGCCCGTCCTGCCGAGCGACCCGGGCGACCGCAACCGCACCAGCCCGTTCGCGTTCACCGGCAACCGTTTCGAGTTCCGCGCACCCGGCTCGATGCAGTCGGTGGCCGGCCCGATGACCACGATCTGCACGATCATGGCCGAGGCGCTTGACTACATCGCGACGGACCTGGAGAAGCAGATCGCTGCGGGCACCGACTTCAACGTCGCGGTGCAGAACATCCTCACGGAGATCATCACCAACCACGGCGACTCGGTCTTCAACGGCAACGGCTACTCCGAGGAGTGGCAGGTCGAGGCCGCGCGTCGCGGACTGCCGAACCTGCGCACCACGCTCGACGCGCTGCCCGAGCTCATCTCCGAGGAGGCGATGGAGCTGTTCGAGCACTACAAGGTGTTCAACCACCGCGAGATGCACAGCCGCTACGAGATCGGCCTGGAGCAGTACGTCAACAGCGTCAGCGTCGAGGCCAAGATCACCCTCGAGGTCGGCAGCACGATGGTGCTTCCCGCGGGCATGCGCTTCCAGACCGAGGTCGCCCAGAACCTGGCGGCCCTGAAGGCGGCGGGCGTCGAGGGGGATACGGCGACCCTCGAGGCAGTATCCGTGCCGCTGTCTGCTCTGCGCACCGCGCTCGGCGAGCTTCGCGAGGCCATTGCCGCGGACCACGAGGAGTCAGTGGAGGCGGAGGCCGCCTACGGTCGCGACGTCCTCCTACCGGCGATCGCTGCGGTCCGCACCGCAGCCGATGGCCTCGAAGGAATCGTGGCCGACGACCTGTGGCCACTCCCGACGTATCAGGAAATGCTTTACGTCCTGTAATACGAGCATGGTCCGGGCCTCCGTAGAGTGGTGGCGACCGCGAAGGAGGCCCGACCATGCTCGGCCGTAAGGACTACACCCCTGACGAGATCACGGCCGCGAAGTCGGCGGTGGCGGCGGCGCTGGCCGAGTACCTGAAGCTGGTGACGTCGGGGGCGGTTCCGTCGGCTGCCTTCGAGGCGCTGTACTTCAACGACATGGTGATCGTCCTGGACCGCTTCTTCGTCCATCGCACGCGCCCTGTGTCGGGCAAGGACGGCAACCCGCTCAACGAGGTCGAGCTGATCGTCGACTCCCTGCTGACGAACGGCGGGGTGTTCCGCGGCAACAAGGTCATCAAGTACGTGCCGGAGGCCGCCGTGCTCGGCCTCAAGGACGGCGATCGCATCCGGCTGACCGCGGCGGACTTCGAGAAGTTGTCGACTGCGTTCTTCGTCGACCTGGAGAGCAAGTTCGGCTAGCGCTACCCCTCACCCGGGTGCCCGCTATTCGGGTGGCCCGCCTATAGGCTTCCCGCTCATCGGGACTACGGGGGAGTGTCGGCTGTGAAGATCGCACGAGTGAGCTGGATCGTCGGCTGCGTCGCCGCAGTGGCGCTGGGCACGGCAAGCTGCGGGGGACCCGCTACTCCGGGTGTCTCGACGAGCGCGGCGGCGAACGTCGACTCGTCCACGACCGAGGGTGCCTGTGTGATCATCAAGGCCGCCGAGCCGGGCATCGCCGTGGTGACGACGGCAATCGACAAGGACCTGGGGTCGAACCCGGAGAACGTCGAGGGCCAGTACGCGGTCCTGAGCTTCGCCTACCGCGATGCTGCCGCGAAGGTCACGAACGCAGAGCTGAAGGCACAGCTTGAGACCAGCATGCGCGCGGTCGACGTCTACCAGGAGTACCAGGCAGCCGTCGTCGCGGGAATCGGCGACGAGTACGACGTGACCAAGGTGATCACGGCCGCGGGTGACCTGGCGACGTCCTCGGACGCGATCAACGCGGCGTGCGGAACATCCATCGGCGTCAAGGAGCCCGCGGCGGCACCTGCAGCCTCAGCAGCGCCAGCGGCCAGCAGTGCGGCGAGCGCATCGCCGAGCACGGCCCCATCGTCGAGCCCGCAGGCAGGCGGCACGACGGAGGATGACTGCGCGGTGATCTACTCCTACGACCCGCAGCTGATCGCGATCTCGGACACGACCCAGGCGGCGCTGGAGAAGGACCCCGCGGGCGCCGCGGCCGGCTACAAGCAGACGGCAGACCTGTATGCCGAGATGGCGGGCAGGGTCGGGAATCCAGACCTGAAGTCCGCACTCGAAGCAGAGCAGGCGGCGATGATCGTCTACTTCAAGTACCAGCGGTCCACGGCAGCAGGGAACCTCGGCGCCAATAGCTACGACAAGGTGACCGCTGCGGCGAAGGAGATCCAGAAGGCCGACAAGGTCATCATCGGCATCTGCGGGCCGCACTCGTAGGCATACTTGCGTCGGACGCAAGGAGCGAACGATGGCAGGCGCTGTGCTGCGAGGTGTGACGTTGGACTGTTCCGACCCTCGGACGCTGGCGGCCTTCTACGGTGCACTGACGGGGATGCGGGAACTGTTCAGTTCGGACGAATTCGTCGCGCTGACGGGTGACTCCGGCAACGATCTGGGATTCCAGCTGGTTGCCGGATATCGGGCTCCGCAGTGGCCAGGTCAGGACATGCCACAGCAGTTCCACTTGGACTTCCGCGCCGACGACCTCGATGCGACCGAACGGCTGGCCTTGGAACTCGGGGCGTCCAAGCCGGATCATCAGCCCGGCGATGGGCGCTGGCGGGTTCTCCTGGATCCGGCCGGCCACCCCTTCTGCCTGACGTCCCTCTGACCGTCCGGCCCACATGAGCGAACTCTCATGTTCACCTCATCGCCTCCTCAGACTGCGCTGGTTGGCTTCATGCATGACGGAATGACCCGTCGCTAGCAACCAGCCTTGGAGGACGACGATGAAGAAGAAGATCATGGGCGGAACGGCCCTGGCGGCATCCGCAGCACTGCTCGCCGCCGGAACCGTGTTCGCGGCCCCGGCATCTGCCGCCCCGCTGGAGATCGAGCGCGAGTCGTCGGGCATGTGCTCCGCGGGCGCGCGTTGGGACTTCAACCTCGAGCGTGACTTCGGAGTCGTCGACATCGACTTCGACATCGACGGCGCGACTGCGGGCCAGCGCTGGACAGTGCGCATGGAGAAGAACGGCAAGAAGATCCTCAAGCGCTCGGTTCTCGCCGACAACGAGGGCGAGCTCGACGTGAGTCACCTGGTGCGCGACAGCGCCGGTACCGACAAGTTCTCCGTGCGCGCGACGAGCGCGTCGGGCCAGGTGTGCAGTGCATCGCTGCGCATCTGAGGGTTCGCCCTCCGCTCGGACCAAGGTGTGGGGTGGTGCTGCGTCTGCTGCAGCACTAGCGGTCCTGCTGTCGGCATGCTCGACAGCGGGACCGGACACGTCCTCGGCGACGTCGGGCGCTGATCGCGCTCCGATCGTGGTCGAGGCGCCAGGCTCGGCGGCACCCGCGACACCTGCGCCGTCCGCCGCCGATCTCGACATCGACGACCAGGCCGGTGACGGCACTCGAGTCGCGGTCGATTCGGTGTCGGTGTCCGGCCCGGCGTTCGTCGTGATCACCGACCAGTCGGGGACAGTGCTCGGCTCGGACACGGCGAGCCCTGGCGTGCAGCTCGTGAGCGTGCTGCTCACCACGCCGATATCCGAGTCGGCCGAACTCCTCGGGATGCTCGTGCGGGACGATGGTGACGGAGTCCTGGACCTGGCCACGGACCTGCCTCTGATCGACGACGAGGGCGAGTCTGTGGAGGAGGACTTCGATTACCGAGTCACCGACCTCCGCTGACGTGGGAACCCGTGATCGCGAACGGCCGCGCCTGCGGTCCTCGCGGCTGCGGATCCTTGGCTGGGTCCTTGTCCCCGCGGCCGTCGTCCTGCTCATCTCGTGGGTGGCCGCGCGCCAGGTCCTCGTCGACCAGCTCAACGATCGGATCGAGCGCGAGCTCACCGGCGAGGTGTCCGAGCTGCGACTGCTCGCGACGGAGGGCAGCGATCCCCGAAGCGGTGGCCGCTTCTCCGATCCCCAGTCCCTGATGAGGCTGTTCCTGGATCGCAGCATTCCCGACGCGAACGAGACCATGTTCGCGGTCGTCGACGGCGTGGTCGATGCGCGCACATCCGACATCCCGCCGGTCAGGATCGATACCCGCGCGGACCTCGTCGACATCGCGTCGTCCGCGCCGGAGGTCGTCTACGGGAGCCTCGACACTGATGCCGGCCAAGTGCAGTACGTCGCCGTGCCGGTTTCGGTCGACGGCAGCACGCAGCGCGGCGCGCTCGTCGTGGGAATCTTCGCCGATCTCGAAGGCCGCGAGGTCAACGATCTCGTGCGGACGCAGCTGCTGGTCTCGTTGGCGGCGCTGCTCCTCGCGACGATCCTCGGCTGGTTCGTGGCAGGGCGGGTGCTCGCTCCCGTGCGGAACATCGGCGACACGGCGCGATCGATCTCCGAGTCCGACCTGACCAGGCGCATTCCGGTACGTGGTTCGGGTGACGAGCTCGACGACCTTGCCCGGACGTTCAACGACATGCTCGACCGGCTCGAGACGGCATTTGCCGCGCAGCGCGAGTTCATCGATGATGCCGGCCACGAGCTGCGCACCCCGCTGACGATCGTGCGGGGTCACCTCGAGCTCATCGACGTCAACCCCGAAGACCGCGAGCAGACGGTCGCGCTGGTCATGGACGAGCTCGACCGCATGAGCCGGATCGTCCATGACCTGCAGACACTCACGCGATCGAACCAGCCCGGATTCGTGCGACTTGCCCCCGTGGACATCGGCGACCTGACCGATGAGGTCGTGGTCAAGGCGAGTGCGCTCGGGGACGTCAGGTGCGTCCTCGACGACCGGGCCGAGGGAGTGGTCATGGCCGACCGGCACCGGCTGACGCAGGCGATGGTGCAACTGGCACAGAACGCGCTGCGCTACTCCCGTCCGGACGCAGAGGTCGGGATCGGGAGTCGAGTTCGCGGTGAGTCCGTGCAGTTGTGGGTGCGCGATTCCGGCCCGGGAGTTCCCGATGCTGACAAGGAGCGGATCTTCGAGCGCTTCGTCCGATCCGATCGGCCGGCGGATTCCGGCGAGGGTGCCGGACTGGGACTGTCCATTGTCCGGGCGATTGCCTCCGCGCACGAAGGGTCGGTGGCTGTAGCGGACAACACATCGGGAGGAGCCACGTTCACGATGACGATTCCGCTGGCTCGGCCGCATCACGGACGGAGTGAGTGATGGCACGCATACTGCTGGCCGAGGACGAGGCTCGGATCGCGTCTTTCATCACCCGAGGACTCCAGGCTCACGAGTTCACCGTCACCGCGGTGTCCGACGGGCAGGAGGCGCTGACCTTGGCGACGCACGGGGACTACGACCTGCTCATTCTCGACATCGGACTGCCCACCCTTGACGGCTTCGAGGTGCTGGCCCGGCTTCGCGGCGCGGGCAGCGACATCCCCGTCATCATTCTCACCGCACGCGATTCGGTCGGCGACACCGTCGCCGGACTCGAGGGCGGCGCGGATGACTACCTGGCCAAGCCGTTCTCCTTCGAGGAACTGCTCGCGCGGATCCGCCTTCGCCTGCGGGAGCGAACACCAGGATCCGGGGGGATCAGCGTGCTGACTCACGGGGACCTGAGCCTGGACCTGCACACCAGGCGCGTGTCAGTCTCTGGTCGGTCCGAGGACCTGTCGGCCCGTGAGTTCGCGATGCTCGAGATGTTCATGTCGCACCCGGGCCAGGTGCTGTCCCGCGAGCAGATCCTCAGCGGGGTGTGGGGCTACGACTACGACCCCGGCAGCAACGTGGTCGACGTGTACGTGCGGTACCTCAGGCAGAAGGTCGGGGCGTCGCGCATCGAGACAGTGCGCGGAATGGGCTATCGGCTGACCGACTGACGAGCGGACTCGGCGAGCAGCGCCCGTACGTGCACGACGGTCGAGTCGAGGAAGGGGAACGGCGCATTGTCCTCGCTCACCAGCATCCCGAACTCCGTGCAGCACAGCCCCACGATGTCCCCGCCGCGTGCCCGGCAGCTCTCGGCTATCTCGATGAACTCGGCGCGTGACTGATCGAGCACGATCCCGCGCGTGAGCTCGTCGTAGACGATGCGCTGAAGCACGGCCGCCTGCTCGTCGCTCGGCTTCACGACGGTGATGCCGAGTGCTTCGAGATGATCGGAGTAGAAACGCTGCTGCACGACGTATGCGGTGCCGAGCAGGGTGAGCGAATCGCCACCGCGCGCCGTGATTGCGGCCGCCATCACGTCGCGCACGTCGACCAGCGGAACATCAACGGCGTCTCGTACGGCGTCGATGCACCTGTGCATCGTGTTGGCACCGATCCCGAGAACGGTCGCCCCGGCGTCCACGAGCCGTCGCGCCGAGTCTGCAAGTACTGCGCCGGCAGCGTCCCAGTCCCCGGAGCGCTGGAAGTCGACGATCTGCCCGAACTCCACGGAGTCGATGAGAACCCGCGGCTGGGACCACGGGTCGTCTGCGCGGTCATGAAGCTCGTTGAGAAGGCGGTAGTACGCGCTCGTGGACTCCCATGACATCCCGCCGATGATGCCGATCCGACTCGAAGGAGTTGTCATGGCTAGAGGTACGCATTCTTGCGCAGCCACCGCATGCCGTACGCGCCCCAGATCGGCGGCAGGTAGAACGTGACCAGGCGGAAGGAGATCGCCGTGGACATGGCCACTGCGCTCGGGATGCCGATTGCCTGCAGGCCGAGCGTGTAGCCCGCTTCGGCCACTCCCATCCCGCCGGGCACGGGCATGAGCCCGGCGAACAGGCTCACCGCCGTGTTGATGAGGATCAGCTGCGACAGGTGCGCGGTCTCCCCGAATGCCGCCAGGCAAACGCCGAGGATGATCGCCTGGATCACCTGGGCGATGAGGTTGCCGAGCAGCATCATGCCGACCTTGCGCGGGTTGCGCAGGACGGTGAGCGCGGACTTCGCGGTGTGCGCCTGCTCCTTGATTGCGACGCGGATGCGCGGGATCGCCCCAGTGATGCGATGACGAATGCGCGGCACGATGAACGCGATGAGGATCCCGAGGACGATCAGGATGATGAGCATCGCGAGCAGCGATGGCGTCGACGACTCGGTCGAGCTGCTCGACGACGAGGAGCCGAGAACCGAGCTGGTGAAGCCGGGCAGGCCGCTGATGAGGATGAGCACGATCAGCGCGATCTGCACGCCGAAGCCCATGACGCTGTCGATGACGCCGATCGACACTGCAGTGGCAGGTGCCAGCCCGAAGCGCTCGAAGAAGCGCACCTCCATCGCGATGCGCGCCGCGGTCGATGGCAGCGTCACCGCGATGAACTGGATCGCGTACTGGAGCATGAGCACTGGCCGGAATCGCACCGGCTTCGGCGATGCGCCGATGGTGCCGATAGAGAACCCGACCTGCACGAACGGGGACAACAGCAGCGCGCAGAGAAGGATCGCCTTGTTGGCGGCCGACAACTGCTCGCGGATCGCGGCGAAGTCGACGCCCGCCAGAAGTCCGATCAACGTGTAGGCGACGATCGCGATGACGACCAGGATGATGATCGATCTCAGGGTGACGCGACGGAGCTTCTGCAGCGGGGGCGGCTCGACCCCGCACGCGGTGACGGCCGACGCCCGAAGCTCTGCGAGGGTCCATTCCTCGTCGCGCACTGCGCGGCCGGTGTCGGAGTCGATCACCGCCGGTTGCAGGTAGGGCAGCACGTCGGCGAGCCCGTCCTTGCCGATCGCGGCTACCGCAGCAGCCACCGCTCGATCGCGGTCGGTCGCCAGGGCAGTCGCGACGAGCAGCCGGGCGCGGTCGGCAAGCAGCGACGACGGGTCGGCGCTGATCTCGGCCTCGTCGAAGTCGCACAGCGATGCCGAGCCGTCATGCGACTGCACGACGCTTGCCGCACTGATGTCGCCGTGCGCAATGCCGAGCGAGTGCAGGTCGACGAGCGCACGCCAGGCGGAGGCGACGAAGGCACCGTCGACACCGTCCAGGTCGGCGAGGCTGGTGCCGCGTGCCTCGGTGACAAGCAGCGCGTCCCCGCCGTCGGCCTTTCCGCCGGTGACGATGGGAACCACGGAGACGCCGGCACGTTGCGCGATGAGGGTGACGACGGCCTCGTGGTCGACGCGCGAGATGCGGCTGCGCAGCAGTACCGGCTTCTCGCCGCGTCGCGTGAGTGACGTCCACAAGGATCCGACCACCTGGCCGTCCCAGGCGTCACGCCCGTAGACCTTGACGAAGAGGTCACGTCCATCGCTCGCTCGCGCGAGCATGACCGACACTCCTGGCTCCTGAACCGCGGCCTCCCGGACCGTCTCGATGTCCAGCCCCAGCTCACCGAGCGCGTCGGCGACCTGATCAGGGGTCGACCGTCCGGCGGGCGTCCCCATGATCAGGTGCGTCGCCGCGGCCGCCGCCACGCCGACGGCGAGAGACGCGACGGCGCCGATGGGCAGGGCGATCGTCAGGCCGACCGCGGCGACGACACCGAACAAGATGGCGATCCGGCCGATCATGCGCAGCGGTCGGGTCAGGTGCGGGGACGCGGTGACCAGGACCGCGGTCGCGATGGTGAGGAATGAAATCGTGTAGATCGGGTGGGGGTCGCCGGTAGCGAACTCACCGACGCTTTGCGGCCATTCGCCATTCGCGATGCGGAACACGAGCAGGCCCGCGCCGAACGCGATTGCCGCGGCAATCAAGAAGTCGAGCAGCATGCGCCGACGACCGCGAGAGAACGCCGCAAGCGCGATGACGATGACGGTCCAGCCCGCGAGCAGGGCGTAGGAGATCTCCCACATCCAGCCGAGGACTTCGGAGACCGAGGTGGTGACCGCAGTGAGGGCCTCATCGAGCGACGTCGGGCCCGGAGCCCAGATGTTGAGAACCGCCAGGGTCGTGAGGGCACCTGCTAGCAGCAGGATGTCGGTCGGTCGGCGAAAGCACTGCGCCCCGGGAGCCGACGACCACACACGTATCGCACTCGTGCGGCGAACGAACGACGGCGCGTGCATGGGGGTCATCATCCACGAACGTACGGCCCCAAGGAGCCGTACGTTCGCGTGAAACTAGATGCCGAGCGCCTTCGCCTTCGCGGCGGCGAACTCCTCGTCGGTGAGCAGTCCCTGCGCATGGAGCTCGCCGAGCTGCTTGACCTTCTCCATCGGGTCGTCGGCGGCCGGTGCCTCCGGTGCGGGGGCGGGGGCGGGCGCGGCGGCTGCCTGAGCGGCAGCAGTCTGCTGCTCGGCGGCTTCGTGCTTCTGCTCCTGCTTGTTCTTCACGCTGCCGGACACAGCTGTCGCGGTTCCGACGACAACGGCGGTGCGGGCCATCGTGCCCACCAGTCCTGGGCGTCCCATACGGCGCATGACTACTCCTCATCCAGTGCTGCGATTGCCCGCGCGACGATGTCGTGCGGGATCCTGTCCATGGCAATGACCTGGCCGTTCGAGCCGCGGATCGCTGAAGCGAGCTTCGCGGCCCAGACGTTCTCCCACACGATGACTAGCGCGGACGACTCGGGACCGAGGTCCGCGGCGATCTCCTCGAGGTCGTTGTCGCTGAGCAGTTCGAACTGCTCGCCGAGCAGTGCCTGGAACGCGCCTTCGGCGGCCTCGTCGGCGATCTCGAGGATCGCCCACGAGCCGTCGGCGTCCTTCGTGATGAAGGCGAGGTCGAGGATGCGGACCGTTCCGCTCTGCTGGAGGTCGATGATCGCCGGGGCGACCTCGCCGTTGAATTGGTTGCCCTCAAAGGGGATGACGGCGACGTCGACGGGACCGATCGCGTCAGCGGCGAGATTCTGTGGCATCAAGCGTCCTTGTCGTGGGGTAGTCGTGAGGTGGCCTGTCTACCACAGGCCAGATTGCGCCAGCGTGTCGATGCGCGAACCTTGCCCCTTTGTGATTTGCGAGGTCTAGCCTCGTGCCATGCCAAAATTCTTCATTGCCTGGATTCTCGGTCTCGCTGGCACGGCGATCGGTCTGATCCTGTGCAAGCTGATCTTCGGTGAGGACTTCACGTTCACCCCGGCTGTGGGCGGGTTCCTACTCGCGCTGCTGATCTTCGCGATCCTCAACGCGATCATTCCGTTCTTCATCCTGAAGTTCCTGGTGCGCAACGCGGGTTCGATCGTGGCCCTCACCGGCCTGTTCTCGACCTTCATCGCGCTGTTCATCACGGCACTGACTCCCTGGATGAACATCAACGGCTTCTGGACCTGGGTGTGGTCGATCCTCATCATCTGGATCCTCGGCATGTTCATCTGGGTGATCCCCGGACCGTGGCGCAACTCCCGCAAGGAGCGCGCGGCCGCCTGAGCGCTGGTCGCCTAGCCGCGTTGCGGCGCGAGCCACGCTGGCCGAAGCCCGCCCGAGGCGGCGAGGCCGAGTGCCTGCTCGAACGCGTGCCCGACCGCGATCAATCGTGCCTCGGAGTCCGGTCGTCCGACGATCGACAGCCCAACCGGCAGGCCGTCGACCAGGCCCATCGGCACGGTGAGGATCGGCCAGCCCATGATCGCCGCAGGAGTGCAGACGGCCCCGCCGCCGGCCAGCACGTCGCCGTGGACGTAGTCGGACTTCCATGACGGCCGGTACGCCGGAGCGACAAGCAGGTCAACGCCCTGATTGAGCGCCGGCTCGAGGCACACGTCGCGGGCCCACGCCACATTGCGGGCGCGCGCCTCGCGGTAGTCGTCCGACGCGCGACCGCCCGAGGCCATCACCTTCTCCAGCGATGACTGCCCGAAATAGCGCAGTTCCTCCTCGGCGTGGGCGTTGTTGAATGCGACGACGTCCGCCACCGAGTGCACGCCGTCTCCTGGCCTCTCGGCGAGGTAAGCGCCGAGGTCGTCAGCGAACTCGCCCACGAGCGCGGCGCGCTGGTCCTCGCTGACCTCGAACTCCGCCGCAGGCGTGTATACCTGTCGCATCGAGGCGACGAGCGGCTCGAGGACGCCCAGCGCACTCTCGAACACGGCATCGGTGGCCGCATCGCCGGTCAGCCAGCCCCCGGCAATACCGATGCGCAGCGCGCGGGCGGCGTCCAGATTGCAGGTGTCGGCGAGGCCACTGGTAGCGGACAGGATCTCCAGGAGCAGCGCAGCGTCGCGAACCGAGCGGGCGAATGGCCCGGGCGCGTCCTGGGTAAGGCTGATCGGCACGATGCCGCGCGTGGGAATTGAGCCCACCGTTGCCTTGATCCCGACCACGCCATTGAGCGCAGCCGGGCAGGTGATCGAACCGTTGGTCTCGGTGCCGATGGCGAGCGGCGCGAGACCGGCGGCCACGGCAGCCCCCGATCCGGAGGACGAGCCACCGGCGCTGCGGTCCAGGGCCCAGGGGTTCCCGGTGAGCCCGCCGACGGCCGACCAGCCGCTGGTCGACATCGGGGCCCGGAAGTTCGCCCACTCGGACATGTTGGTCGCGCCGAGAACCAGAAGTCCCGCGTCGCGAAGCCGCTGGACGAGCGGAGAGTCCTGCACGACCGTGCGTCCGGCAAGCGCGAGCGATCCAGCGCTTCCGGGCAGTCCGAGCGCCTCGATGTTGTCCTTGATCAGGACGGGGATTCCATGCAGCGGACCGCGGAGCCGACCTGATTCACGCTCGGCGTCCAGCTCGCGGGCCCGCAACGCAGCATCCGGGGAGAGCGCGAGAACCGACCGCAGCGCGATGTCCGATCGGGGATCGTCGATCGCGGCGATGCGCGAGATGAGTGCATCGACAAGTGCGACAGAGGTCGTTTCCCCCGAGGCAAGCTGAGCCTGCAGGTCATGGACCGACGCGTACGCGAGGTCCGCTGTGGCCTCGTGGGGATCGGTCGGATGCACTGCACGCTCCAGACCGCTCGGCGTTGGGTGGTCGAGTGTACTGGGGCATCTGGTCGGCCTTGGCGCGGATTGTGCTGGCCGACCACTAATCTGGCGCCATGGGGAAGGGCAAGAAGAACAAGGGCAGTCACAAGGACCGGGTCAAGGACCGTCCGAGTGCCGAACTGGCCATCCTCGATTCCTCGACCCTCGAGCGCGACATCGCGGCGCAGCGCGACGTGGCGGCCGAGCTTGCGGCTGAGCTCGCCGACGTCGTCTACGCGCTGCAGGTCAAGCCGGACCTCCGCTTCATCTACATCTCGCGATCGATCGAGTCGCTGCTCGGCTACACGCCGGAGGAGCTGTACGACGACGTGAATCTGGGCATGACCCTCGTCGACCCCCGTGATCGCCAGACCGTCCTCGACAGCATCACCGACCCAGGAGCCGAGGCGGTCAACTTCACTGTCCGGTTCAGGTCGGTCGAGGGCATGCTCGTGTGGACAGAGCACCGCGCGCGTGCGGTCGCCTATGACGACGGCCAGATCGTTCTCTACGGAGCTGCGCGCGACGTCACCGCGCACCGGTTCACCGAGGAAGCGCTGACCGACGAGCGCGAGCGATACAGGTTGCTTTCGGAGAACTCGCAGGACGTCGTGCTGCGATCCGACGCGAACCAGCTCATCACGTGGGCGTCGCCGTCGGTGTCTGCAGCGCTCGGCTGGTCGACCGAAGACCTCGTGGGCCGTCAGCTCGCCGAGATCGTGCACCCCGATGACCTCATGGCCGGCTACGAAGCGCAGATGCGGATCATGCGCGAGGGCCTCGATACCGCCGAGGGTGAGGCGCGCTTCCTGACGCCGACGGGCGAGTGGCGCTGGATGCGGGTCGTCGGACGCGTCCTGCAGGACGACGAGGGTCGCATGATCGGCAGCATCGGCGAGCTACGCGACATCCAGTCAGAGATGGCCACCCGCGCCGAGCTCGAGCGTGAGATCGACCACGACACCCTGACCGGCCTGGCCAAGCGCGGCCTCACGCTCGCGCGCGTGCAGGAGGCGCTCGACCGACCGGACCGCTCGGGCCTGGCGCTGCTGTGCGCGTCGGTCGACGGCCTCGTCGCCGTCAACGAGGCCTTCACCCACACCGCTGGCGACCGAGTGCTCACCGTGGTCGCCGAGCGGCTCATCGAGGCCATCGGTGACGTGGACCGACTCGGCCGCATCGCTGGCGGGGAGTTTCTCGTCATCCTCACCGACGTCTACAGCGCCGACGAGGCGGGCAAGCGAGCCGGCGATCTGCTCAATGCGCTGCGCGGCACCGTCTCGATCGGACCGCACGAGATCGAGGTCACCGTCAGCATCGGTGTGGCGCTGCCCGACGGCAACGACGCCTCCGAGCTCATGCGCGATGCGACCACGGCGATGCGTCAGGCCTCGGTCAAGGGCCACGACCGCTGGGAGTTCCTCGACGCGGAGCGCGCGCACGCTTCCCGTCACAGGCTTGCCGTGCAGACGGCGCTGCGTCAGGCGCTCACGGAGGATCGCATCCGCCCGTGGTATCAGCCGGTGGTCAACCTCTCGGACTCTTCCGTCGCCGGCTACGAGGCGCTGGTGCGCTGGGAGCGCGCCGACGGCACCGTTCTCGAGCCCGCGCAGTTCTTCGACGCGGCCGAGCGCAGCCACCTCATCACGACGCTGGACCGGATCGTGCTGCGCCGTGCGCTCGACGACATCCTCAAGGAGGATCCGCGTCTTGGCATCGCGACCAACGTCTCGGCGCCGACGCTGTCCGACGGCGGGTTCTTCGACTACGTCGCCGGGGAGCTCGAGCGCACGGGCATCGACCCGCACCGCCTGAGCCTGGAGGTCACGGAGACGTCGCTCGTCGATGTCAGTGACGCGGTGAAGGCCGGAATGACCGCGCTCGCGGAGCTGGGAGTCACCTGGTGGGTCGATGACTTCGGCACCGGCTACTCGTCTATCAGCCACCTTCGCGACCTGCCGGTCGGCGGCCTCAAGCTCGACCGCTCGTTCACCGTCGGCGTCGCCTCGGGCGACCAGCGCTCGATCCGCGTGTCGCAAGGTCTTGCCGGCCTCGCGCGCGGACTGTCGCTGCGCATGGTGGTCGAGGGCATCCAGGGCGAGCGCGACGCGGCCATCCTGCTGGGCCAGGGCTGGACGATGGCGCAGGGCTGGTACTTCGGTCGCCCGGCCCGCGAGATGAACCAGCATCACATCGACGAGCCCGCGTCGGTCTAGGTCCTCGCATGCCTTACCTGCTCGCCGCGGTCGCCGTCGGCATGCTGGTCATGCTCGTCGTGTCTGTGATTCGCGGTCGTGTCCGCGTGACCTGCTGCGCCGTCCTGCCGCCGATCGAGGATCAGAAGACGGAGCCGGGGGAGCCGTCCTCGGCGACGACGGGCAGGCCGGCCGCGTCCCACGCGATCATGCCGCCGACCACGTTGTAGGTCGTGTAACCAAGTCCGGCGAGGGCGCCGGCGACCGCGTCTGAGCGGGCTCCGCTGCGGCAGATGATGACGAGCGGAACGTCGGCTGGAACGTCCGCGAGGTTGAAGGACTGCATGGGCATCACGGTGACTCCTGGCGCCCTGCCCGTGGACGTCTCGATGGGCTCGCGCACGTCGATGAAGGCCGCTCCTTCGGCGAGCAGGGCCGCGATTCCGGCCACGGGAAGCTGGGTCACGGTTCCTTCGCTCATGGCTTCGACGATATCTCCTGCTCGGAATCGGTCACGTCCGCGACGGTCGCGTCGAGTGCGGCGATCGCGTCATCTGCACCGAGCACTGCGGCAACGCCGTGGGCTCCGGCCCCCAGCGATACCTCCTGCCCGCGCAGCCGCTCGTCAGCGATGACGGGCCACGGCGTGGTGGACCCGAAGGGGGTGATCGTGCCGCGGGCGTACCCGGTGGCCGCGAGCGCAGTGTCCGCATCGGGCATCGACAGCCGGCTGACACCCAGCAGCGTGCGGAGCTTGGGCCAGGAGATGGTGCGGTCACCGGGCACGAGGATGAACAGGTAGTCGTCATCGCCCCTGCGTACGACGATGGACTTCACGATGGCGGCGGGCTCGACGCCACGCGCCGCGGCGGCCTCCGCGAGGCTGCTCACCTTGCCGTGACGCACGACTCGGTACGCCAGCCCGGCTGCGTCCATGGCATCGATCGCACGCTGTTCGCTCATGGGAACAGTCTGCCGTCCGTTAGCGTTCAGGCCGATACCGCGCTCGTTCGCGCGGACGAAGGGATCACCGCCATGCGCATCGCCAACGACGTCACCGAGCTGATCGGCAACACTCCGCTCGTTCGCATCAGGAACATCACCGACGGCGCGCAGGCGCAGGTCGTCGGCAAGCTGGAGTTCTTCAATCCGGCGAGCTCGGTCAAGGACCGCATCGGCGTCGCGATGATCGACGCGGCAATCCGCGACGGGCTGATCGGCCCCGACACCGTCGTTGTCGAGCCGACCTCCGGGAACACAGGCATCGCGCTGGCCATGGTGTGCGCCGCGCGCGGCATCCCGATCGTCCTGATGATGCCCGAGACCATGAGCATCGAGCGCCGGCTGCTGCTGCGCGGCTACGGCGCCGAACTCGTGCTGACCCCCGCCGCTGAAGGAATGGCCGGCGCGATCGCCCGGGCAGAGGACCTCGCTGCGTCGGATCCGAAGTACTTCATGCCCCAGCAGTTTGAGAACCCGGCGAACCCGGCGATCCACCGCGTGACGACCGCGGAGGAGATCTGGGCGGATACCGATGGCAAGGTCGACATCTTCATCGCGGGTGTCGGGACGGGCGGCACGATCACCGGCGTCGGCCAGGTCCTCAAGGAGCGCAAGCCCGGCGTCCAGGTCATCGCAGTAGAGCCGGACGCATCGCCGGTCCTGTCGGGTGGGGAGAAGGGACCGCACCCGATCCAGGGCATCGGCGCGGGATTCGTCCCCGGCAACCTCGACACCCAGGTGTACGACGAGGTCATTCGCGTGAACGGCGATGACGCGCTTGCCACCGCGCGCCGGGCCGCGGTCGAGGAGGGCCTGCTGGTCGGCATCTCGTCTGGTGCGGCGCTGTGGGCGGCAACCCAGGTCGCACAGCGACCGGAGAACGCGGGGAAACTGATCGTCGTCATCATCCCGTCCTTCGGTGAGCGATACCTGTCCACCGCACTGTTCGCCGGACTCGGCGACTGACGTCGACGTGCGCGCGAACAGCAGCGGCGTGAAACGGCTTCGCGATCTCACCCGCGAGGCGGTGGGCCAGATGAGACGTGACGTGTCGTCCGTTGTCGAACGCGACCCGGCCGCGCGCAATGCGCTCGAAGTCGCGCTCCTGTATCCGGGTGTCCATGCGGTCTGGGCGCACCGGGTCAGCCACGCGATGTGGCGCCGCGGCGCATTGCTGCCCGCGCGGGCGCTGTCGCAGACGGCCCGTCTTGTCACGGGCATCGAGATCCATCCCGCCGCGAGGATCGGTCCTGGCCTGTTCATCGACCATGGCGCGGGCGTGGTCATCGGCGAGACAGCGGAGGTCGGCTGCGACGTCACGCTCTATCACGGAGTAACGCTGGGCGGCACGAGCCTCAAGCACGGCAAGCGGCACCCGACCGTCGGTGATCGCGTGACGATCGGCGCGGGCGCGAAGGTGCTCGGGCCGCTCACGGTCGGCGACGACTCGCGGATCGGGGCGAACGCCGTGCTCGTCCGGTCCGTCGACAGCCACTCGGTCGTCGTCGGCGTGCCAGGTCAGGTCATCGCGCACGGAACTCCCGATGAGGTCGATACGAGCCCGAAGCAGGACGGCCCGAGCGCTCCCGACCCGGTCGGCATCGCGGTCTCGTCGCTGCTCGATCGCATGGCGCATCTGGAGTCGCACGTGCTGGGGGAGGACCAGCACGCTCATGCGGTCCCGCGTCGCACCTCCAGCGGCGACTGGGAGATGGTCCCGGAGTCCTTCGACTTCTCGATTTAGAAACGTCCGACCAGCGGCGCGACTACGACCTTGAGGATCATCGCGACCGGGTAGACCAGCGCGTAGCCGAGGTTCACCCGCGGATCGTCCTTGGTGGTGTCGTTCGCGTACGCCAGCACTGCGGGCTGGGTCTGCGTGCCGGCGACGATGCCGGCGAGGCGGCTGCCGTGCGTGCCCGCGATGAGGCGCCCGCCGACGATGACGGCAATTGCGGTCACCGCGGTCACCACGACGCCAACCGCGAGGATGCGCGGTCCGGTTGGCCCCTGCAGGGCTTCGGCGAGGGCCGAGCCCGAGGTGGAGCCGGCGTAGGCGAGGAACAGCATGATTCCCAACTGCGAGAGCGTCGAGGCCACGCCGTGCGGCAGCGACCACAGCACCGGTCCCGTGCGTCCGAGTCGTCCGACGAGCAGCCCGACGAGCAGCGGGCCGCCGGCAAGTCCTAGCGCAACATGTCCGCCGCCGGGCAGCGGGAACTGCAGGAGACCGAGCAGCACCCCGAGTGCCACGCCGAGAGACAAGCTCGTGATCGAGTACGCGGTCGCGCCCTTCTCGGAGTCGCCGAGGAATGCGGTGACCTCGCTCATGCGCTGGCGATCGGTGACGATTCGCACGCGGTCACCGATCTGCAGAACCAGATCATCGGAGGCGAGCAGGTCGACGTCACCGCGGCGTACCCGCGTCGCCACCGCACCGAAGCGCGCGCGCAGGCGCAACTGGCCGAGGGTCTGCCCGGCGACCTTGGGATTGGAGACCGCGACCCGTCTGTAATCGACCGTGGAGCGGTCCAAGGTGAGTGCCACCGATGACGGATGGCCCGATGCCTCGACGAACCTGTCGATCGTGGGGCGGTCCCCGATGACGGTGACGATGTCTCCGGGATGCGGAATGGCATCATCGGTCGCCACGTCAACATCTCCAGGATGCCCGGGGCGGTCACCGCGCATGATCCGTGAGAAGACCAGGTGATGGTCGTACTGCTCGGCCAGCATTCCCAGGCTCGGCAGTCCGGCAGTCTCGATGCGCACCGTCATGCCCTCGAGTTTCGGTGGGAGCTCGTCCTCGGGGGCGACCGGAGAGTCGATCCGCGAGGGCGTGGTGCGGATGGCAATGGCCGCGGCGAGGAGCATTCCGAGAACGCCGAAGACATACGTCACCGAGTAGCCGACGGTGGGCAGGTCGGACTCCCACGCCTCGCTCGCCGCGGCCAGCGCCGGGGTGTTGGTGAGAGCACCCGCGTAGATGCCCGAGAGCAGAGGACCCGACAGGCCGAGCGCCAGTGCCGCGCCGACGGTGACAACGGCGCCGACGAGGAGCGCACCCACCACGACGGTGATCGCACGTCCACCGGTCCGCAACGCGGCGAAGAACGACGGGCCGGCGCCGACTCCGATGACGTAGGCGAAGAGCGCGAGACCGAAGAAGCCGATGAACTGCGGCAGCCGCAGGCGCTCGTCGTAGGCCGACAGGGCCAGTGCGGTGAACAGGACCGCCGCAGGACCTAGCGAGAAGCTGCCGATCTTGATCGATCCGATGGCCCCGCCGATAGCGAGCACCACCATGAGCAGGAGCAATGGTTGCTCCACGGCGAGGTCGGCCCATCCGCTCAGGATCTCGCTGACGTCCACCTCTCCGAGTATCCCGCTTCGCCCTAGGGTGAGTCATCTCGAACCAGTCGAGGATCACCCCGTGGAGGAACCGTGAGAGTTGAGATCAGGCACCAACCGTCATTCGCCGTCGCTCGGCTGTTCCTCGGTTCTGGAGAGACCGTCAAGGCCGAGTCCGGCTCCATGGCGGCGATGAGCAACGGCATCAACATCGAGGCCAAGATGGAGGGCGGCCTGTTCAAGGCGCTCAAGCGCAGTGCGCTCGGCGGCGAGTCCTTCTTCGTCACCACCTACGCCTCGAGCATCGCCGATGGCTGGGTCGACGTCGCGGCGAACCTGCCCGGTGACATCGCCTGCATCGACGTCACTGCGGACCGCGGCGTCGCGGTAACGCGCGGGTCCTGGCTGGCGCACGAGTCCGCACTCAACATGGACACCGCCTGGGGCGGCGCGAAGAATCTGTTCGGTGGCGAGGGCGGCTTCATCGCCCACATGACCGGCGCTGGCCAGGTCGTCGTCGGCTCGTACGGCGCACTTGACCTGCACGAGCTTCAGGCCGGCCAGGGATTCACCGTCGACTCCGGCCATCTGGTGGCGTACGACGACGGCATCGGCATGCATACCCGAACGGTCTCCGGTCTCATGACCTCGATGAAGTCGGGCGAGGGCACGGTGTGCGACATGACCGGGCCCGGCCGCGTGTGGACGCAGTCGCGGAACCCCGGCGCACTCGTCCAGTGGCTGACGACAGTGCTGCCCTTCACCCGCGCATAGACGAGAATCGGCTCATCGGGACAGTAAGGTGCCGCTCATGAAGCGCATGATCCTGGCAAGTGCTGCCGTCGCCCTGGTTGTCCTCGTCGCGGGGTGTAGTTCGTCGAGCGACTCCGAGTCGTCGTCTGCTGCACCCAGTCCTTCGCCGAGCGTGTCGGAGACGGGCACAGGCGCGGAAGCGATCGCGTGGGCCGGCCAGGTGTGCACCGATATGGACCGGGTGAAGACCAGCGTCGGCGCGCTCGGGAGCAACCTGTCGTACGACATAACTGCAGACCGTTCCGCGCTCGATCAGATCCAGCGCCAGCTGACGATCCAGGTGCTGGCACTTGGTGATGCGGCGAGCGCACTGCAGACGACGCTCACGAAGGTGCCTGTCGACTTCGTGGCGGCGAACGACCTGGTCGTGGTGCTGCAGAAGAGCGGGACCGACACGAGGGAGGCCGCCAATCAGGTCGGCGAGCACCTCAAGGCCGCGACCGAGGCGGGCAATGTCCTGTCGGCCGCCGCGGAGGTGGCCCAGGCGTTCGTGGCAGCGAAGGCTGCGTTCGAGGCGGGTCAGGCGTTCGTGTCCGAGATCGGCAGCGCGACCTCGTCGGCGAATACGGAACTGCGGGCGGCGTTCGATGCCGCTCCGCAGTGCGCGTCGCTGTAGGACGCGCACTGCGGGACGTCGACGCGATCGGAACTGTTGTGAAAAGCGTCCTCACGACCCGATTTCGCGACGATTCGGGTCGCGTCGGCAGGAGATGCTAGCTCTCGGTCTTCGCCTCGGCTTCGGCTTCCTTCGCCGCTGCCTTGACGTCGGCGGCGACAGCCTTGTCGACGGCTGACTCAACAACTCGGTTCGCCTTGTCGAGTGCCTTGCGGATCTCGACGACGGCAGGGTCGGACACGAGAGCGACCAGGCCGGAGTGCCCTGGGGCGATGGCGTCCGTGAGCTCGTCGGCCAGCTCGTGCTTGTGGTGCACTTCGCGCAGCTTGCCGGTGGCTGCACCGGCGCCACCCAGGACGATTGCGCTGCCGATGATCGACGGCGGGAAGATGACACCGAGCAGGATGCCTCCTGCGATGCCCCAGCCGAGGCCACGGGCCGTGCTGTGATCGGTGGCCTTCTGGATCTCGATCTTGCCGTCGGCGTCACGCTTGACGACCACGACGCTCTCGATCTCCAGGTGGCGGCCATCCTCGAGCGACTTCAGGAACTCGTAGGCATCCCAGGCGGCAGCGGTGTCGTCGAAATCTGCGATGAAGAGGGTGTATGCGCCGTCGCTGACGGCGAGTGCGTCGGCGGTGACTGGGGTTTCGTCAGACATGTGGAGCTCCTTCGTCGGATTGATGCGGGGAAACGCGGTTCACACTAATGCGCGAGGCCGAGCTTTAGCCCGACGATCGCCAAGCCGAGGAGGCCGGTGACGGCCACCGAGATTGCCAGCCGGCCGCCCGTAAGCCCTGCGTCCTTGCCGATCCGATAGCCACCGAAGAGGAGAAGCGCAGTGTTCGCGGCCAGGGCGACATCGGCCGCGCGGTCGGTGGTCATGCCCAGTACATCGGCAATGACGAGGACGGCGAGTGGGATCATCGAGATGGTGATCAACGGCAGGCCGTCGGCCGCGATCGCCCGAAACTGGGACCTGTCGAGCTCGTGGTGCGACATCTGGCGGGCCGTCATCACGTGCACGTATGTCTCGGCGATCCAGTACACCGCGAGCGTGGCCAGGACCGAGATGATGACGCGGCCGAGCCGGAGGTCGGCCGTGGTCGCGGCCAGCACGGATCCGCCGATGATCAGGCCGTAGAGCGCCGACGCCCTGCGGCGGTGCTCGTGCTCGTCGTGCTGCTCGCTCACTGTCGTGACGTCGCTACTCGTGCGACTTCGGCGGGGTCGATCAGGTGACTGTGGTCATCGTCGCCGACATCGATCTGGACGATGTCGATCTTGCCGTTGAACTTGGTGCGCCCCGCATAGTCGGCGCTGACGGGTGTCCCGTAGTCGTCGCCGATATCGGTCGTCTCGTCGGCGGAGAAGATGACGGGCTGGGTGAGTTCGACTCGGCCCGTGCCTACCGGCCGGCCGTCGTAGAACAACGTGACGCCGCCACCCTTGGCGAGCCCGCCGCCGTCGTAGGCGAACTCCGCCCGCAGTTGGTGGGTGCCGGCAGGGACGTCCTCGGTCGCCTCGGTGATGAACTCCTGCATGCCGAGCACGTTGTAGACGAACTTCAGTCGGCCCTCTCGGACGTACAGTGCCCAGCCGCCGAACCGCCCGCCCTGGGCGATGAGCACTCCATGCGCGGATCCGTCCTCGGGAGTGGTGACGGCGGCCGTCACGGTGAAGGACCGGTTCTTGACGTCGATGACGCTGTGCTCGGTCAGTCTCTTCATGCTGGGGAAGAAGGCCTGCGTGTTTCCCGTGATCAGCTGCGGTCGCCCGGCCAGGGTCGGGTTCAGTCGCTCGTACCGCCGGTCGTCGATGGGCAGGACGTTGTACTTGACGGCCTCGATGAGCCACAGCCGCTGCAGCGCGGCGAGTCGGTCGGGGTCGTCCGCCGCTAGGTCACGGGACTGGGTCCAGTCGTTAGTCCCGTCGTACAGTTCCCAGACATCGTCGTCGAGCGCCGGGGTTACCTCGTGGGGCAGCCACGGCGTGCTGTGCTGGGTGACCGCGCTCCAGCCCTTGAAGTAGATGCCTCGGTTGCCGAACATCTCGAAGTACTGCAGGTCGTGCCGCTCCGGGGCGTCCGCGTCGTCGAAGCTGTAGACCATGCTCGTGCCCTCGATCGGGGACTGCTGCACTCCGTTGACGAACAACGGCTCGGGCAGGCCAGCGGCCTCCATTATCGTCGGGGCGATGTCGATGACATGGCTGAACTGCGAGCGTCGTTCGCCCGTGCTCGCGATGCCCTGCGGCCAGTGCACGATGGTTCCGTTGCGCGTTCCGCCCCAGTGGGAGGCCACCTGCTTCGTCCACTGGTACGGCGCGCACATAGCCCAGGCCCAGCCGACCGAGTAGTGGTTGTAGGCGTCCTCGGTGCCGAGCTTGTCCTTCATCGCCGCCATGAACTCCGGTGTCTCGATCGCCGCCAGACCGTTGAAGTTGGCCATCTCGTTGAAGGCACCGTTCACGGTGCCCTCGGCAGACGCCCCGTTGTCGCCGATGATGTAGTACACGATCGTGTTCTCGAGCGCGCCGATCGACTCGATGGCGTCGATGAGCCGGCCGACATGGAAGTCGGTGTGCTCCAGGAACCCCGCGTAGACCTCCATCTGGCGTTCGAGCACCGGCTTGAGATCATCGGGCATGTCATCCCAGCTGGGAATGACGTCCGGTCGCGAGGTGAGGTCCGCGTCAGGGCCGACGATGCCCTCGGCCTTCTGCCGGGCGAACGTGGTCTCCCGGGCGGCGTCCCATCCATCGGCGAACTTGCCGGCGTACTTGTCGGCCCACTCGAGCGGGACGTGGTGCGGCGCGTGTGTCGCACCCGGGGCGAAGTAGAGGAAGAACGGCTTGTCGGGCGCGAGGGCCTTCTGCGTGCGCACCCAGTCGACGGCGCGGTCGGTCAGGTCCTCGGTGAGGTGGTAGCCCTCGGCGGGCGTCTTGTCGGGCTCGACGGGGGAGATCCCCTCGTACAGCGCCGGGTAGAACTGGTTGTTCTCGCCGCCGAGGAAGCCGAAGAAGTACTCGAACCCACCGCCAGCAGAAGGCCACGCATCGAACGGGCCCACGGGCGAGGTCTGCCACGGAGGCACCTCATGGCACTTGCCGAACTGAGCGGTGGAGTACCCGTTCAGCTTGAGGGTCATCGCCAGCGGCGCCTTGGTGTTCGGCCGCACCCCGCTGAGCCCGGGCGCGGACGTCGCCGACTCGGTGATGGAGCCCATGCCGACCGAATGGTGATTGCGCCCGCTGAGCAGGGCTGCGCGAGTAGGGGCGCACAGTGCCGTCGTGTGGAAGCGGGTGTACGTCAGGCCGCCAGCCTGCAGGCGCTCGGCCGTAGGCATCGACACCGGACCTCCGAACGCGCTCGATGCGCCGAAGCCGACGTCGTCAAGGAGGACGACGAGCACGTTGGGGGCGCCGGCTGGCGGACGAACATCGCTGATGGGCGGGAAAGCGGTCTCCGGGTCCTTCGCGTCGTAGGTGGTCAGGCCGAGGTGCTGGCGGTCGGGGACTGGCAGGATCACCCGGTTTGCTGACTGCTGATCGACCACGACAACCTCGTCTCAGATTCACCGCCCCGTGCGGTTGCCACGAACTCTACGAGGCTGCGAAAGCGGCTCGCCAAACGCTAGGGTGAACTTCTCGATTCGATACAGGAGGACGCATGGCAATCGGCCCGGTCGACGTCTACATCATTGGATTCCCCGACAATCAGTTCACTGGGCGGATAGCGCCCGCACTATTGGAGCTCGTTGACAACGGGACGCTTCGCATCCTCGACCTGCTGTTCGTGATCAAGGACGCCGACGGTGTCATGGCTTCGCTGAGGGTCGGGGAGTTGGACGCCGAGAAGGGCGCGAGCTTCATGTCGATCGAGATCGCGCAGCCTGGTGCTCTTGACCAGACTGATGCCGAGGAGGTCGCCGACGATCTTCCGCTGAACAGTTCGGCCCTGCTCGTCGCCGTCGAGAACATGTGGGCGCGCAAGCTCACCGCCGCTCTGCTCGACGCCGATGCATTCGTCATCGACCACGTGCGCATCCCCGCTGACGTCGTCAACGCCGTCATCACCGCCTAGCCACCACTACTTCACGAGAGGCATTGACATGGGACTCCTACGCATGGCCGCCCGCACCGCCGTCGTCGCAGGAACGGCCACCGCCGTATCCGGGCGCGTCGCACATCGGCAGGCCGCCAAGTACAACGACCAGGCGCAGCAGGAGTACGACGCGCAGCAGGCCGCGGCCCCACCGCCCGCGCCCGCAGCGCCAGCAGCGCCCGCAGAGGACCCCTCGATGGCCCAGCTGCAGAACCTGGCGCAGTTGCACTCGCAGGGCATCTTGTCCGACGAGGAGTTCGCCGCAGCCAAGGCGAAGATCCTCGGCATCTAGCTCTCCTCGACCATCGTGGGCGAGGTCGAGGCCTACTCGCGACTGGCCGCTGTCTACGACGAGCTGGTCGTCGACGATGCGTACCCGCAGTGGGCCGCGTTCCTCGACGGCCTGTGGCAGCACGACGACACGAAGGTGCGCAGCGTTCTCGACGTCTGCTGCGGCACAGGCCTCATGGCTGGCGAACTCATCGGACTGGGCTATCGCGTCGTCGGCACTGACGCCTCGGTCGAGATGCTCGAGCGCGCGCGAGAGCTGCTCGGCCCCTCCGCGGAACTGGCGCCGATGTCCCTGCCGTCGCTGCCTTTGGGCGAGGTCTTCGACGCGGTGATCTCGACCTTCGACGGACTCAACTATGTGCCGCCCGACGACTTCGTCGCGACTCTCGCCGGTGCCGCGTCGATCGTGCGGCCAGGCGGCTGGCTGTGCTTCGACCTGCACACAGACACGATGATGCAGTTCACGATCGACAACCCCGCGGTCGACGGTGAATTTGACGGCCAGTCGTACTGGATCAGCACCCGCATCGACGTCCCTCGTCGAGAGTGCGTCACCAGCATCACGGTCACGGCCGACGGCGACTCCTTCACCGAGCAGCATCGCCAGTACTTCCACAGCGATGCGGCCGTCAGGTCCGCACTGGCGGATGCCGGTTTCGGGGCCGTGGCTGTTTTCGATGAGTACTCGGCCGTTCCCGCTGGTCCGCGGACCATGCGCGCCACCTGGGTCGCGCGGCGGACTTGACCCTCACGCGACGTGAGGCCCTAGCGTCCTCGCCATGGACGAGAACCACACTGTCGGTGATGTCGCGCGACTGAGCGGTGTCACCGTTCGAACGCTGCATCACTATGACGAGATCGGGCTGCTCGTACCGTCGGGCCGCACGAGTGCGGGCTACCGCGAGTACTCGGCGGAGGACCTAGACCGGCTGCGACAGATCGTCGCGTACCGCGCGTGCGGGCTGTCTTTGCCTGACGTTGCGGACGTACTGGCGGCACCGGTGGCCGAACGCGCGGAGCACCTCACCCGCCAGATCGCCATTCTCGATACTCGCGTGGCGCAGATGGGACGTCAGCGGTCAACCCTCGCGAAGGAACTGGAGGCGCATCAGATGGGCATCACACTCGACCCGCAGGAGTACTTCGAGGTATTCGGCGACGAGGACCCCCGTCAGCACGCCGACGAGGCGCGCGATCAGTGGGGCCAGACCGATGCCTACGCGGAATCGATGCGACGGACCTCCGCGTACACGAAGGCCGAATGGACTCGCGCACGCGCCGAGCAGGACGACGTGACCGCTGAGCTGGCGGACTGCCTCGTCGCGGGCCTGCCAGCCGAGGGCGATCGGGCGAGAGAGGCCGCTGAGGCGCACCGTCAGCACATCTCGCGCTGGTACTACGAGTGCACGTACGAGATCCACGTCGGCCTGGCCGACATGTACGTGGCCGACCCACGCTTCGCCGCGCACTACGAGGATCGCGCACCGGGGCTGGCCGAGTACGTGCGCACGGCTGTCTACGCGAACGCCATGCACTCGTAGTCAGGCGGGCACCCTAGGGTCGGGGCATGTCGGACATCAGTGAGTCGTTGTTCTGGCCGATCTCCTTCGACGCAAACTACGGCGAGGGGCTCGATCGCACGATCTGCCTCGGCGGAGGTGGCCTGTACTTCGTCGCATGGCAGGTCGGCTACCTGAACACGGCGATCCAGGGTGGTCTGGACCTCAAGCTCGCTGAGCGCATCGTGGGCACGTCGGCTGGATCCGTCGTCGCGACCTCGCTGGCCGGCGGTCGAATCGGCCGGCTTCGCGGGCAGGTCGCGGCACTTAGCAAGTTCCCACCGCTGCTGCGCGCGATGGCCCCGGCGGGCTCGCTGCATCCCAGCCAGCTTCGCGCGCTCACGGAGTTCGGCGATGCAGTGGAAGCGACTCCGGCGACCATCAGGTCGATCGGCCACGCCGCGCTGGCGGCCGTCACGCCCGATGCCGTGCGCATGCGCGCGAACCTCCAGGTGATCCTGCAGACGACATCGTGGCCCAGTCCGGTGCTCCACATCACCGCCGTCGACGCGTACTCGGGCGAGCGGTGCGTCATCACGGAGGCAAGCAAGATCCGTCCCTCGCGCGCGGCGACGGCGAGCAGCGCGGTGCCCGGCCTGTTCCCGCCCCAGCCGATCCATGACCGCAAGTGCATGGACGGGGGAGTCAGCGGCACCGGACTCCACCTGGACCTCGTTGGGGGCGCGCAGCGCACGCTGATCCTTGCTCTGCGCAATGGTCAGCACCCGAATGCGGCCGGCATGACGGAGTCGGCCGGCACCACCGAGACAGAGCAGAGCCGGCTCGAGGCCACCGGGACGCGGACCTTCCTGCGCACGCCGGAGGCGGTCGAGCGCGAGAAGCTCATGTCGCCCGAGGAGGTGCCTGCGGCGCTGGCTGCCGGAGCACTCCAGGCCGAGCAGGACCTGCCCGAGCTCCTGGAGTTCTGGGCATGAGCGCGACCGGCCTGGTCACGGGCTCGGACGGCGTCAAGCGCTGCGCGTGGGGCGACGGCACCGAGGACTATCGGGCGTATCACGACGGCGAGTGGGGCCGTCCCGTTCATGGCGACGTGGCGCTGTTCGAGCGCATCACGCTGGAGGCATTCCAGTCAGGACTGTCCTGGCTCACCATCCTGCGCAAGCGCGAGGGATTCCGAGCAGCCTTCGCGCAGTTCGATCCCGATGCGGTCGCGGCCTTCGGGGCTAAGGACGTGACGCGCCTGATGGCCGACGCGGGCATCGTCCGCAATCAGCGCAAGGTCGACGCCACGATCACCAATGCGCAGGCGCTCGTGCAGCTACGCGACGACAGGGGAGAGGGCGCACTCGACGAGCTGGTCTGGTCATTCGCGCCACCCGCGCGCAAGAAGCGGGTGCGCGCGCTGAGCGAGATCACGCCGCAGACGCCCGAGTCGCTGGCCCTGAGCAAGGAGCTCAAGCGGCAGGGATTCGTGTTCGTCGGCCCCACCACGATGTACGCGGCCATGCAGGCCTGCGGGCTGGTCGACGATCACGTCAACGGCTGCTCGGCAGTGGTCTAAGGACCACCTCGGGCGTACGCTTTCGGCATGTTCTATCTGCTGATCGACACTGTTCGCCAGTGGTTCGGCATGAGCAAGCGCGACTCGAGCAGGACACCGCTGAACAGCCCTGAGTGGTCCGGGTGGGATCCGCAGTCCAAGCAGCCGCCGACCCTCTGACCTGGCGCCCAAAACCACCACCACACCTTCGCGAGTGGTCAGTTGTGGTCGCAATTTTGGCCGATTCTGCGACCACAACTGACCACTCGCGGTGGAGGGTTAGGCGGTCAGTGCTGGCGGGCCGCCGGGATCTGACGGGACGGGCGGCGGTGGATAGGGATGCTCGGGGTCTCGCCCGGTGACGTACTTCGAGACGCTGTAGATCGCCCCCGCGATGGGCACCGCGATCAGTGCACCGATGATGCCCATGGCTATGCCTCCGGCCGCGATCGCGAAGACGATCGCCAGCGGGTGCAGGCTGACGGCCTTGCCCATCACCAACGGCTGCAGCACATCTCCGTCGAATGAGCCGACGACGATCGTCAGTGCGACGACGAGGAGTGCGACGACGACTCCGCGCTCCGCTAGCGCTACGACCGCTGCGAAGAACGTGGCAATCGGCGCGCCGATGACCGGGATGAACGCACCGAGGAACACGACGGCGGCGAGCGCAGGCGCGAGCGGGACCTGCAGGATCGTCAGGCCGATGAAGACGAGCAGCGCGTCGCAGAACGCGACGATGACGATGCCGCGCGCGTAGCCGGAGATCGCGTCCCAGGCGAGATGGCCCGACACGTCGATCGGCGTCTGGATCTTCTTCGGCATCCAGGAGATGACCCAGCCCCAGATCGTCGTGGGGGTGAGCATGAAGAACACCACGCCGTACAAGAACACCGACGCCGCGATGACCAGCGTGCCGACCGAGCTCAGGGCGCCACCGAGATCGCCGAGCAGCCCGCCTGCGATGGTCCTGGCGAACTCCTCGAGCTGGGTGATGAGGCTGTTGATGCTGTCGTCGCTCATGTGGAGCGGACCGGTCTTGAGCCAGGTCTGGATGTCCTCGAAGCCGCTGGTCAGCGACTCGACGAGCTTGGGGCCTTCGTGGATCGTCGCGTTGATGACGGCGAAGAGGATGACGCAGACCGCGGCCCCGATGATGAGCAGAGCGATCACCATCGAGAGCACCTTGGGCAGGAACTTGTGGAACAGGTTCATAAGCGGCTGCGCCCACGCGGTCATGAGGATGGCGAAGAAGAGTGCGAACACCACCGGCATGATCGTGTTGAGGACGATGCCGGCGACAACGAGACCGGCAATGATGACGAGCAGTCGCCAGACGAGGCCGGCGAGGTTGCGAAGGGTGTCCGGAACCGCGTCGGGACTGCTCATGCGTCGAGGTTGTGCGCGGCGCGCTCCCCGATGTCCGGGACCGTGATCTCGTCATCGGATGCCCGGGCGACGATGTAGGTCGCGTCGTCAAGGAACTTCACGTTGAAGAAGCCGCCAGGTGCCTTGTACGTCCCGGCGTCGCCTGCGCCGAGGATGCGGTCGTCGATCTGGATCCGGCCGCTGACGACGTAGGTCACGCAACCCTTGCTGTAGCCGTGGGCCGGGACGACGTCACCCTTGCGCCCGTGGACGATCGTGAGCATCGCACCGTCGGTGCGCAGGCGGGTGACTTCCGAGCCGAGCACGTTCTTTTCCCAGGACATGTCTTCTGCTGGGACGAAGGTGAAGCTCGGCATGGGTCCTCCTGGCTGAAGCAGTCGGCGTAACGCTAGTCGATGCGGACCGATCCATGCGCGGTAGAGAACCAGACGCCGACCAGCCCGGGCTCATCGTCCTCGACCCAGTCGACCTTGATGTCATCGAGCAGGGCCAGGTCGTCGGCCTCGAGCCACGCGGAGATGGCGTCGGGATCGCCGCAGATCTCCATCCGCTCCAGCGTCACGGCGCCGCCGCCGGTCGAGGGATGCTCGGCGGTCTTCTCGGACCACTCGACGAAGAAGGGCAGCTGCGGATCGTCCATGACATCAAGAACGCCGATCTGCTTCCAGCACAGATCGGCGCCGTCGGGACGGACTCGGTGGCCGGGCTTGGCCTCGCGGCCCATGCGCGACTCGACTGCCTGAATGTCGTCGACAGCGACGGCCCAGCTCATCCAGCCGCCGCCGCGCTCGGCGCGCTGAGCAACCGCACGGCCGAATGGTGCCTTGTCGGCTGCCGGGTGGTCGAGCGCCGACACGACCTCGACGTAGCAGCCGTTGGCCAGCGGAAGAATGAAGTTCTTCGTGCCAAAGGACGGGTGCCGGCCTCCGTCGACGAAGGTCGATCCGAGGTCTGAGCCGATGCGCTGGACGACGTCGCCGAGCTCGGCTGCCGTGCACGCGTAGGAGATGTGGTCGAGCCGCATGGAGGCATCGTGCCTGATGCGTTTTCGGCGCTTCCACTTGACCCCCGACTGGGGCCGGATGTGGGAGGCTCGCCCCATGACCGAACCCGTTGCTGCCCCGCCGACGGCGGCGCTCGACAAGAAGAAGTCGATCATCCTCGGCGTCGTCGGCCTGGTCGTCATCATCCTGATCTTCTGGAAGGTGATTCCGCAGGTCGGCGATTACGGTGCTGCGTTCGATTCGCTGAAGGCGATGGGCACCGCCGCGATCATCGCGGTCGGCGTGTGCGTCGTCATCTACCTCGCCGTCTACGGATTCCCGTTCATGGCCGCCACGTCGAAGCCGGGGATCAAGTACTGGCGTTCCCAGCAGGTGAACCAGGCCGCCTTCGCGATCAGCAACGGCGTGCCCGCGGGCGGTGCCTTCGGCCTCGCGGTCCAGTTCGCGATGCTGACGTCGTACTCGATTCCGGGGACCGTGGCCACCTCGGCGATCACCGCGGTGGCGCTGTGGAGCATGTTCGTCAGCCTGGGCCTGCCGATCCTCGGCGTGGCCGCGCTGAGCGCGACAGGAGGCGACACCGAGTACTCGTGGGTCGCGCCCCTCGGCCTGGCGATCCTGGTCGTCGGGATCACGCTCTTCGTGCTCGTCATGCGCTCTGCGCCGCTCGCCCTCAAGGTGGGCAACCTGGGCAACAAGATGATTGGCCCGCTCCGCACGCGAATCAGCAAGCTCAAGGACCTGGACCTCGTCGGCCCGATAACCAAGTTCCGCACGGACATGTACGGCCTGCTCAAGGCCCGCTGGGCCGCGATCACGATCGCGCAGCTCGGCGTCATCATGACCCAGTTCCTCATCTTGTACGTCGCCCTGCGCGGAGTACAGGGCTGGGACGAGCCGGGCACCTCGGTGATTGCCGCGTTCGGGGCGTTCGCGACCAGCCAGATCATGCTCATGGTGCCGATCACCCCGGGCGGCCTCGGCACCGTCGACGCGCTCATGATCTCGCTGCTGCAGAGCGTCGGCGTGTCCGCGGGCGACGCCACCGCAGCCGACCTGATCTGGCGCATGGCGTCGTACGTTCCGCAGATCGTCGTCGGCATCATCGCCCTGATTACCTGGTTCAAGAAGGCCAACGAGCGCTTCGCGGCAGCCTCCCCGAAGCCCACCGCGGAGCCGACCGCCAGCTGACGGCGTGTCGGTGCGCGAGGCGGGCATCGTCATCCATAAGGTTGCACCGACCTGGTCGTCGCGGGAGGGGAAGCCTTCGACGACCAGGTCTCTTATTGTCATCCCGTGAGCGTCCAGACGAGTCCCCAGCCATGGCGAAGGTTCGCCGCCCTCGGCGACAGTTTCACCGAGGGCCTCGGTGACGACGAGCGCGATGACGGACGCCACCGCGGCTGGGCTGACATCGTCGCGGCGACACTCGCCACGCGTGCCCGGGCCGACGGTGCCGAAGGAATCAACTACGCGAACCTGGCGATCCGCGGAAGGCTGACTCGGCAGGTCATCAGCGAACAGGTCCCCGCCGCGGTCGAGCTCGGACCCGACCTGGCCAGCCTCGCGGTCGGCGTCAACGACACCCTGCGTCGACGCTTCGACCTCAACGCGTCGGCCACGGCTCTCGAGAACGGCGTGCGCCGGCTGCGGGAGTCCGGCGCCGACGTGCTCGTGTTCTCGTTCGGTGACCCCAGCCGTCGATCGAAGGTCATGGGCAGCGTCCGGGCCCGGATCCAGGCCTACAACTCCGCGGTCGAGGCAGTCGCGGACCTGTATGACTGCTATCTCGTGCGGTACTGGGATGTCGCCGCGTTCGACGACGACCGGATGTGGTCAGACGACCGCCTGCACCTGTCACCCGCCGGGCATCGCCTGGCCGCAGCGAGCGCCCTGGAGGCACTCGGGATCGGCGGCTCGGACTGGCGCACGCCGCTGCCTCCGGGTCCCGTCCCGTCTGTGGTCGAGCGGACCGCGAGCAACGCACGTTGGGTCGGCGCGCACCTGGCGCCGTGGGTGGTCCGCCGTCTCAAGGGCGCCTCGTCCGGCGATGGAATCGACCCGAAGCATCCTGACTGGGTGTGGGTCGACGCCGGTGCGGACCGCTCAACGTAGGCTGGTGGTCACACCTTGGAGGCACGGATGGCGGCAGGAAAGAGCAAGCCGGGCGAGCGCAACGGGCGCCCCCAGCTCACGCAGGACGGCTACGACCGACTTCAGGAGCGGGTGTCGGACATTCGCGATCGTCAGTTGCTCGAGATGCGCCCGCTGCTGATCGAGTCCGAGCGCGACGAGCGGATCGTCGCGGAGTTCGAGCGGCTCATCGAGGAGGCGGCGGTCATTGACGCGCTTCTCGCGCAGGCTGACGTCATCTCCATCAGTGCCGAGGACCTCGCCAACGGGATCTCGCTGGGCATGCGCGCGCAGGTGACGCTCGAGGACGGCTCGAAGGAATGGGTGCGCCCGGTGCATCCCGACGAGGGCTTCCTCGACGAGGAGCGCATCTCGGCGACATCCCCGCTCGCGCTCGCGCTCATGGGCGCGTCCGTAGGCGACACGGTCATGGTCCAGGCGCCCACGGGCGAGTGGCCGTGCACGGTCGTCGAGATCAGCCTCGACGGAGTCGCTGCAGTCGCCTGATCACAGTCGTTCCGCTCGCTGGTCCACGGGTCACAGGCTCGCGATTGAGACTGGCCGCATGGCCTGATCTGCCCGACGGTCGGCGGCATGACAAATACCTCTGCCGCCGACACGCTCGTCCTGTCCAGCCCCGACGCCCTGATCTCCGGGCTGCCGTACCTCCTGGGCTTCCCGCCCGTCGAGAGTGCCGTCCTGCTCTGGCTGCGCAGCCGACGACTCCTGCTCACCCAGCGCATCGACCTGCCAGGCGACGCGGACGAGATCGACCCGTGGCTCGGTGCGATGTGGTCGCACATCGCCGCGAACGAGGCCGACGAGCTCGTCATCGTCATCGTCACGAGTCGAGACGACGCCTCTGATCTGGCGCACTACGTGCACGCAGTCGCCGAGGAGCGCGAGCTTCGCGTGCGCGATGCGATCGTCGTCGACGCCGGTCGCTGGCGAAGCCTGATGTGCACCGACCCGGAGTGCTGCGACCCCGCGGGCCGACCTGTCGACGCCGAGGTGTCCGACCGGGTTGCAGCGGAGTTCGCCGGCGTGGGCGTGGCACCGGTCGCTGCGCGCGAGCGCGTGGTCGAGGAGTTCGCGCCGGATCCGCACGGGGCCGATCGGGTTGCCGAGGTCGTGTCGGTCGCGGTGCCTCCACGCGGCAAGCAACGCGAGCAGTGGCGCGACGACATCATCGGCGAGGTCACCGCGCGCATGGAGGTCTGGCGGTCAGATCTCGACAGCGACGATGCCGGGGCCGTGATCCGCGGCCTGCAGGACATCCGCGTTCGCGACACCGTGCTGTGGGAGTTGTCGAACGCGGACCAGCCGAGCAGGTTCCGGGCGCTCGCGCTGCTCACCGCGTGCGTGCGCTGGGCACCGCAGGGCCATGTCGCTCCGGTTGCCACGTGCGCGGCGATCTCGGCCTGGCTGGTCGGCGACGGGGCACGCGCCCAGGTCGCCCTCGAGCGGGCGCTCGCGGACCGATCCGACTACTCGTTGGCCGTGCTGGTTCAGCATTCCGTGCGCGTGGGCCTGCCTCCCGCCGCGTGGGGGGAGGCCATGGGCGGGCTCAGCAGGCAGGAGTGCCGACACGGCCGGACGTCCAGTCGCGGGCGCAAGCGCGCGTCGTGACCATGGCTCGCGTGGCGAGGAGTGGGGGCTGTGGCTATAGTTCCCGCAGGTCAAGAGTTCCAGCAATCAGCTCCGGCTAGCTGGACGGCAACCCTCCGCAGCGGTGGGGTGCTCCGGATGAAGACCTGGCCCGGAACGTCGGGCAAGCGCCGGTCTTGCACAGGGCAAGACCCACAGATATGCGAGGTCTGCCATGCGATGTTGTTGTCGAATGCCGAGCTGCTGAACCCGTAAGTCCCACGGCGAGGTTCAGCGCCCACCACCAGTTCCACCTGCCGGCCCGATGGCTCGGCGGCCTTGACGTACCCCACAGAACCCAGACATCCCGCCAGAGGCGGATACCAAGGAGAGTCACATGAGCACAGCCTGGTCATTCGAGACGAAGCAGATCCACGCCGGGCAGTCGCCCGACGGCACCACCAACGCCCGTGCCCTGCCGATCTACCAGACGACGTCGTACACGTTCAACAGCACGGCGCATGCCGCCGACCTGTTCAGCCTGAAGGAACTCGGCAACATCTACACCCGCATCATGAACCCGACGCAGGCCGTCGTCGAGGACCGTATCGCCGCGCTCGAGGGCGGCGTCGCCGCGCTCCTCGTCGCGAGCGGGCAGGCAGCCGAGACGATCGCGTTCCTGAACATCGCCGAGGCTGGCGATCACATCGTGTCGAGCCCGAGCCTGTACGGCGGCACCTACAACCTGCTCCACTACACGCTGCCGAAGCTGGGCATCACCACGACGTTCGTCGAGAACCCCGACGACCCCGAGTCCTGGCGCGCGGCCGTGCAGCCGAACACGAAGCTGTTCTTCGGCGAGTCCATCGCGAACCCGAAGAACGACATCCTAGACATCGAGGCGGTGGCGAAGGTCGCGCACGAGGTCGGCGTGCCTTTGATCATCGACAACACCGTGGCGACCCCGTACCTCATCCGCCCGCTCGAGTGGGGCGCGGACATCGTCGTGCACTCGGCTACCAAGTACCTCGGCGGCCATGGCACGGCGATTGCGGGAGTCATCGTCGACGGCGGGACCTTCGACTACGCGCAGTACCCCGAGCGCTTTCCCAACTACAACCAGCCCGACCCGAGCTACCACGGTCTGGTCTACGCCCGTGACCTCGGCGTGGGCTCGGCCTTCGGCGCCAACCTGTCGTTCATCCTCAAGGCGCGCGTGCAACTCCTGCGCGACTTGGGCGCCGCGGTGTCCCCGTTCAATGCGTTCCTCATCGCCCAGGGCATCGAGACGCTCTCACTGCGCATCGAGAGGCATGTCGAGAACGCCCAGAAGGTCGCGACGTGGCTCACCGGACGCGACGAGGTCGAGTCCGTCAACTACGCGGGCCTGACGACGAGCCCGTGGTACGCCCTCGGGCAGAAGTACGCACCGAAGGGTCCTGGCGCCGTGCTGGCCTTCGAGATCAAGGGCGGGATCGAGGCCGGCCAGGCGTTCGTCGAGGCCCTCGAACTGCACAGCCACGTCGCCAACATCGGTGACGTGCGCAGCCTCGTGATCCACCCGGCGTCGACGACTCACTCCCAGCTGACGGCCGAGGAGCAGGCGGCGGCCGGGGTGACGCCGGGCCTGGTGCGGCTCGCGGTCGGCATCGAGAACATCGACGACATCCTCGCCGACCTCGATGCGGGCTTCCGGGCTGCCAAGCAGTCCTGACGATGCCTGAGTACGGCCCCATCTCGTACGACGGTCCCCCTCCCGCCAGTTCCGCCTGGCGGGAGGGGGACCCGGTCGGGTACCGGCTGTTTGCCGACGTCGGCGAAGTTGTCACGGAGTCGTCGGTCCTGATTCCCGACGTCCGCGTCGCGTACGAGACGTGGGGGGTGCTGAACGAGGACCGATCGAACGCGATCTACGTGTGCCATGCCCTGACCGGGGACTCCCATGTCACCGGCCCCGCCGGGCCTGGGCACAAGACCGCCGGCTGGTGGGACGGGCTGGTCGGACCGGGCAAGGCGATCGACACGGACGAGTGGTTCGTCGTGTGCGCGAACGTCCTCGGCGGCTGCCAGGGGACGACCGGGCCGTCATCGATCGCTTCGGACGGCAAGCCCTGGGGCAGCCGGTTCCCGGTGGTCACCGTCGCCGACATGGTCGAGGTCGAGCGGCGCCTGACCGACCTGCTCGGCATCGAGTCATGGGCTCTGATGTTCGGACCGTCGCTCGGCGGCATGCGCGTCCTCGAATGGCTGGTTCGGCACCCGGACCGGGTGCGTGGGGCGCTGCTGCTCGGCACCACGGCCGCCGTGACCGCAGACCAGATCGGCACGCACGCCACGCAGCTGGCGGCGATCGAGGCGGACCCGGCCTACCGCTACGGCGACTACTACGACGCGGAGCCGGGCAACGGGCCGCACGTGGGCATGGGCATCGCGCGACGCATCGCGCACCTGACCTACCGCTGCGACACCGAGCTGGACCTGCGCTTCGGACGAGACCCGCAGGAGGGCGAGGACCCGTATGCGGGCGGACGCTTCGCGGTGGAGTCCTACCTGGACCATCACGCCGACAAGCTGGCCCGCCGGTTCGACGCGAACACCTACGTCGCGCTGACCAGGTCGATGAGCCTGTTCGACGTCGGCCGTGACCGCGGCGGAGTGGCCAATGCCCTGTCGAGCGTCACCGTGCCGGTCACCGTGATCGGGATCGACTCCGACCGGCTGTTCCCGCTTCGCCTGCAGCAAGAACTCGTCGACCTCACGCCCGGTGCCGAGGAACTGCACGTCATCCACTCTCCGTACGGCCACGACGGGTTCCTCGTCGAGAACGACCAGGTCGCGGTCTTCGCCGCACTGGCCCTGGAGCGCGTGCGCCGCAGCGACCAGCACTGACCCCCCCCGCCGACCTTGAGGTTGGCGTGAGTTTCAGGTCCCGAAATCCACGCCAACCTCAAGGTCGGCGGGGGAGTGTCCACAGGGGCGGGGCAGGTACTTCTGCTCGGTCGGCGCGCGACCTACCGTCGGCGGGTGGCCCGACGACGCAGGAATCTGCGGATCTCCGCTGGCACTGTCTCTGCGGCAGCGCTGGTCATCGCGGTCGGCATGGTCGCGCCGCCGACACGGGCCGCCGACATCTACGGGGACGACCAGGCCGACCGCTACGTCGGCACGGGCGGACTCGTCCTGCCCGGGACGGTCGGGTCCGCAACGCGCGCGGAGGTCGCCGGCTGCCCGGGCTGCCAGTGGCGGCTGAGCAGCCCGTGCCTGATGTCCGATTCCGGCAACCCGTTCTCGGGCACGCCGACCTGCCTGAGCGTTGTGCGCGGCTGCCCTGACGTGGCGCAACTGCTACGCGCATGGTTCCGCCCGACGGCCGGACCATGGCGCGAGATCGGCCTGGTCTGCATCGACGAGGACGGACCCGAGACGGTCGAGACCCTGGGAGTCCGGGTGCGAGACCGACTCGAGCGCGCGGTGCCCCGCCAGCGGCCCGCGCACCAGCCCGCCCGCGGGGTGGTCACGCAGCTGCCCGTCGTCTTCGACTCGGGCCAGCACGGCGGCGCGCTCCGGGAGACCTTCGCCCTGGCGGGGGAGCAGATCGAGCTCGAGGCGGTGCCGTCGTGGCACTGGACGTTCGGCGACGGAGCCGCACGGGCGACCGACGATCCCGGCGGCGCCTACCCCAACATGGCGGTCGCGCATGTCTACCGGGCCGCTGGGGATTACCGGGTGAGCGTCGAGACGCGGTGGACCGCGCAGTTCAGCGTCGAGGGCTTGGGGCCGTTTCCGGTCGCCGACCCGGTGCGTCAGACGGCGACCTTGCGGGTATCCATAGGTGAGGGCCGAGCGGTCCTCGCCACGCGTTAGCCCCCCTGGCGAACAAAGTGGACAGGACATGGAATACTGGGGTCATCTTGGCCCGTTTCCAAGCCTCACGGCTTGACACGGGCCCTTGTCGTGGGTCATTGCGAGAAAGGCACCCCCATCTCGATGGCAACTCCGAAGGCCAGTGCGTCCAAGACCACTTCACCGAAAACCAGCACGCCCAAGCCGGCCGCCAAGAAGGCGACCGTCACGGCCCTGCCGACCAAGAAGGTCGCAGCCGCCTCCCCTGCTAAGAAGGCGGCTCCGTCCGCCAAGAAGGCTGTCGCCCCAGTGAACAAGACCGCGACCCCGGTCAAGTCCGTCCCCGCCGCGAAGAAGGCCGCGCCCGTAGCGAAGAAGCCGGCTGCCGCCGCTCCCGCGAAGAAGGCCGCCCCTGCCGCGAAGAAGGCCGCTCCCGCGGCAGCCAAGAAGGCGGCTCCGGCCGCCAAGAAGGCTGCTGCTGGCAAGGGCGCCAAGGGCGATGCCGAGGTGTTCGTCGAGGTCCTCGAGACCGAGGACGGGCTGGTCGAGGTTGCCGACCTCGAGGCGATCGGCGATGTCGATGTCGAGGCGATCGTCGCCGTGGCCGTGCTCGAAGCGGACCTCGAGGCCGACATCGTCGAGGAGCTTGCCGCCGTCGAGGAGGACAAGACCGACGAGGAAGAGGACAAGACCGACGGCGAGGAGGCCGGCTTCGTCATCTCCGATGTCGACGACACCGACGAGCCCGTCCAGACCGTTACCGTCGCCGGCGCCACCGCCGACCCGGTCAAGGACTACCTGAAGCAGATCGGCAAGGTCTCGCTGCTGAACGCCGAGCAGGAGGTCGAGCTCGCCAAGCGCATCGAGGCTGGACTGTTCGCCGAGGAGAAGCTCAACGAGGGCAAGAAGCTGGACCGCAAGCTCCAGCGCGACCTCGAGTGGATCGCCGTCGACGGCCGCCGCGCCAAGAACCACCTGCTCGAGGCCAACCTGCGCCTCGTGGTGTCCCTCGCCAAGCGCTACACCGGTCGCGGCATGCTCTTCCTCGACCTCATCCAGGAGGGCAACCTGGGCCTGATCCGTGCGGTCGAGAAGTTCGACTACACCAAGGGCTACAAGTTCTCCACGTACGCGACCTGGTGGATCCGTCAGGCCATCACCCGCGCCATGGCCGACCAGGCCCGCACCATCCGCATCCCGGTCCACATGGTCGAGGTCATCAACAAGCTGGCCCGCGTGCAGCGCCAGATGCTCCAGGACCTCGGTCGCGAGCCGACCCCCGAGGAGCTCGCGCGCGAGCTGGACATGACCCCCGAGAAGGTCGTCGAGGTGCAGAAGTACGGCCGCGAGCCGATCTCCCTGCACACCCCGCTCGGCGAGGAGGGCGACAGCGAGTTCGGCGACCTCATCGAGGACTCCGAGGCAATCGTGCCGTCCGATGCCGTGTCGTTCACGCTCCTGCAGGAGCAGCTCGAGTCGGTGCTCGACACGTTGTCCGACCGCGAGGCCGGAGTGGTGCGGATGCGCTTTGGTCTCACCGACGGCCAGCCCAAGACGCTCGACGAGATCGGCAAGGTCTATGGGGTCACGCGCGAGCGGATCCGGCAGATCGAGTCGAAGACGATGAGCAAGCTGCGCCATCCGTCGCGCTCGCAGGTCCTGCGCGACTACCTCGACTGATTTGGGATCGAGGCGCGTCTAGCGAGCGTGGGGGTCCCAGCCGTCAGCGTCCGACCGGGCCTCGGTGAGCAGGGCAGTTGTGTCCGACTCCGCGCGAATGACGTGCGGCTGCGTCGGGACCTCGACCAAGTCGCCTTCGGCAGCATCTTCCAGGCCCGCGGACGTCCGCACGCGAACTCCGCCCGAGAGGACTTGCAGCGTCGAGTGCGCGGCACTATCGCGCGCCGCGACGGAATGGCCCGCGGCGAGTGCGACGACTGTCTGGTGAATCAGTCCCTCATCGATCCCCACCAGCGCCTGAGTGCTGCAGCCATCCTCCGCGCCCTTGGCCAGTTGCATCTGCTGCGCGGCGATCTGAGCCAGATCGTGTTTTGCCACGTTCCCTCCCACGGGTCCGGGGCAATCTACACGTCGCTCACTGCACGAATGAGTAGGAGTACGAACGCGCCTTGCCCTTCGGCGTCGAGATCACGACGCTGGCCGGGCCAACCGCGCTCTTGGGCGTCGTCACCTTGATCTTGGTGTTGCTGATGACGACGAGGTGAGTGCCCTTGACTCCGTTGAACGTCACCTTGGTGGCGCCGCGAAGCTTGTCCCCGCGGATCGTCAGCCGCGTGCCGCCCATGTGGGTGCCGTAGAAGGGCGCGATGCTCGTGACGAACGGCCCCTTCTGGACTGCCGGAAGGCCGTTGCCAATGGGAATGTCCTCGGTGGGCACCGAGGCGGGACCGAGGTCGGGATTGCCTGCAACCACTGACACTGAGTAGAACTGGCCGGCCGCCAGGCCGCTGATCGTGCAGGTGGTGGCACCGGTCGTCGTGCAGGTTCGCGTCGGGTTCGTGCTGATCGTGGGAGTGGCCGTGGCGACATAGATCGTGATCGGGCTTCCTCCGTCGGACGCCGGCGCACTCCAGGTGACGGTCGCGGTGGTTGTAGTGCTGGTCCCCACGGACACGCCCGTCGGGGGTCCCGGCGGCGTCGCGGCGTGACTTGGTCCAGCCAGGGCGACGAGCGACGTTGCCGCGACGCTCATTGCGCTCAACAACGCCAGACGCTTCATCGTTCCTCCGAGACAGTCGCTATTCGTAGGCGAAGAGCATGGACTCGCCGATGCCGCCGGGCGACTTGATCCGGATGGTGCTCGGCCCTGCCTTGCCGGCGGGAAGGGTCACTCGGATCTTCGTCGGGCTGACGACGACCAAGTTCGTGCCCTTCACGTGGCTGAACGTCACGCGGGTCACGCCGGTGAACTTCGAGCCGCGGATGGTGATGCGGGTCCCGCCCTTTGCCGGGGCCTGCGCGGGACTCACGGAGTTGATGATCGGCGCCGCCGACTGCCCGGGATCGTTGGGCGGCCCGATCGGGGTGAATGCCACCGGAGCGGACGCGGCCCCGTAGCCGGGGTTGCCGGCGACGACAGTCACGATGTAGGTGACGCCGTTGATGAGACCGCCGATCTGGCAGGTCGTTGGACCGGTCGACGTGCAACTGCGCGCACCGGACTGGCTGCCCGGTGTGATGTAGGCCGTGGCGAGGTACATCGTGATCGGGCTGCCACCATTCGACGTTGGCGCCGACCAGTCGATCGTGGCAACGCTGTTGCCCGGGACCGCCGAGACATTGCTCGGGGCGCCGGGCGCGGACGCGGCGTGGGCGGACTGGGCGAGCGGCAGGACGCAGGCGACCGCGATCGCAACGACGGCGAGACGCTTCATGATGACTTCACGTACCTGAACGCGGTTGGCACGATGACGTTGCCCTTCGGGTCCCGCACTGACACGGCCTTCTCCCCTCGCGTTCCGCCCTGGGTCGTTCCCACGAGTGTCGTGGAGTCGACCAGGGTCAGGTTAGTGATCGGGTTGCCTCCAACAAAGACGAGTGAGGAGGCCGTGAAGTTCGTGCCGCGGATCGTGATCCGCGTGCCGCCGTTCGACGGTCCGCGAGCCGGGCGTATCGAACTCACGGTCAGCGTTGAGTCGGCCTGGACGGGCCGTTCTGTCGTCGAGGGAGTCCCCGTGGCCGTGGCGGTTGCCGGACGACCCGCGCTGGGTTCGGTCTCGTAGTCGGACGGGAAACTCACTGGGATCCATGGCGAGATCGAGGGGCTGCGACCCACGGCGTTAGAGGCGAGAACGTCGACGTAGTACGTCGCGTTCCCGGGAACGTCCCGGATCGTGCAGGTCAGCGCGCCCGAGGTCGAGCACGCGGCCACATGCTGGGCATTCGGTCCGCTTCCCAGGAGCGCGATGTAGCCGGTGATCGGCCGGCCGCCCGTCGAACCGGGCGCGGCCCACGACACCGTCACGGTGTGATCGCCGGTCACCGCGACGATCGATGTGGGCTGCCCTGGCACGGTGGCCGGTATCACCGGCTGGCGGCTGGACCTCGGCCCGCTGCCCTTGGCGTTGCGCGCACCGACGTCGACGAAGTACTGGGTGCCGTTGGTCAGTCCGGTCAGGCGCGCGGGCGAACCGGTCACGGTCACCGTCGCGAGAATCGTTGCACCGCCGCCTGGCCCTGACCACGCGTTGACCGTGTAGTCGAGGATCGCGCTGCCGCCGTTGCTGGCCGGCGGGTTGAACGCGACTTCGACGAAGGCGTTGCCGACGCCGACTCCCGTGATCGATGGAGGCCCGGGGTTCGTGGCGGGCGTCACGCTGATTCGAGCCGTCGGTGCACCGGAGCCGTCGATGTTGGTCGCCAGGACGTCGACGAAGTAGGTGGTTCCGTTCGTCAGGCCCGTGATCGAGCAGTTCGTGGTCGCTGTCGTGCAGGAGCCCGCGAGGGTGTTTCCTGACGAGGTTGTCCACGCGGAAGCGGTGTAGCCGGTAACCGCGGGGGAGGCCGACAGCGCCGGCCACGACACGGCGGCGGAGGTGTTGTTGCCGGCGGCGGCTATCCCCGCGGGAGTCCCAGGCACCGCGGCGTGTGCCGGCACCGGGCTCAGGCACAGGGCCGTGATGGCGAGCGCCGACGTGATCGCTCCTGTCGCAACGCGAAATCTCATCTTCTTGAGCACCATTGGCCCCCCGAGCCTCAAGGCGAGGGCATCACCGTAACCTTCGGTTGGCTAGATGACTAGCCCTTTCCCGACAATTCGGACACTGGAGGCAGGATGTCTGCACAGGATTCCACTCTGGTTCACGTCCGCAACGTCGGCGACGAATCGCATCCGGGCCACGTCATCGAAGTGACCTTGGCGGCGCCGGCCAAGCGCAATGCCCTCGGCTCGGACATGCTCGCCGCCTTGACGGCCGAGCTGATGGCGGCCACGGACTCAGGCTGCCGGGCGCTCATCATCCGTGCCGAGCCCGGGGTGAGCGTGTGGTCCGCCGGCCACGACATCTCCGAACTGCCCGTCGACGGGACCGACCCGCTGACCTGGACCAACCCCCTCGAGCTGTTCTTGCGCACGGTGCGGCACACGCCGTTCCCGGTCATCGCGGCGGTCGAGGGCACGGTCTGGGGCGGCGCCTGCGATCTAGTGCTCACGTGCGATCTGGTCGTCGCGATGCGGACGTCGACATTCGCCATCACCCCGGCCCGGCTCGGCATCCCGTACAACACGGCAGGTGTCGCGCACTTCCTCGGCGGACTGCCCCTGAACGTCGCGAAGGAGATGTTCTTCACCGCCGAGCCGATCACCGCGGAAGCGATGGCATCGTTCGGCGTGGTCAACCGCGTGGTGGGCGATTCGGCCGAGCTCGAGTCGACGGCGGTGGCGCTCGCGACCCGGATTTCATCGTTGGCACCATTGGCGATTGCCGCGATCAAGGCCGAGACAACAGCCCTGACCGATGCCAGGTCATTGACGAGCGATGAGTTCGAGCGCCTGACCTCCCTGCGTCGTGCTGCATGGCGCAGCGACGACTATCAGGAAGGCATCAAGGCATTCCTCGCCAAGCGGCCGGCCCGCTTCGAGGGGAAGTAGCGAAGCGGTCAGTCAGCGACGGGCGGGACGGCGGTGAGCCGGTGGGTCTCGTCGAGAATCTCGACCGCCTGCGGGCGCAGCACAGTCTCGTGACGGCCCCAATGATGGCCGCAGAACAGCAGGTCGGTACCTCCGGGAAGCACGACACGAACGTAGGCCTGCGCGTTGCAGCGATCGCAACGGTCAGTAGCGCTGAGGGTCGGCGCGGTCAGTGTCGTAGTCATGTGCGCGGTACCTCCAAGTCCAGGTGCTGGTGGTGATCAGGATCAATCACCCGTTGGTAGTCGTAACAGTCTCCCATGGACTGTTTGTTCCCGGTTAGCCACGCCGACGTCGTTCGCCCACAGCGGAGAGTTAACACGGTGGAAAACTCGGTGGCCGCGTGTTCACAAGGTCACAAGCGAGAGCGTCAACACACGCGCGGCGCGGTCCGTCGACGTCGGCGGCGCTGGGTAGGTTGAGCAGGTGCCAACCGCTCGTTCTGCCGCCAAGCCGACTGCATCCTCGGGTTACTCCGCCAAGGACCTCGCGGTCCTGGAGGGCCTGGAGGCGGTGCGCAAGCGCCCGGGCATGTACATCGGCTCCAACGACAGCCGCGGCCTCATGCACTGCCTGGGCGAGATCATCGACAACGCCGTCGACGAGGCGCTGGCCGGGCATTGCAAGAAGATCGTCGTCACGCTGCGCGCCGACGGCTCCGCCGAGGTCGAGGACGATGGCCGCGGGATCCCGGTCGACGTCGAGCCCAAGACGAAGCTCACCGGCGTCGAGGTCGTCATGACGAAGCTGCACGCCGGCGGCAAGTTCGGCGGCGGCTCGTACGGCGCCTCGGGCGGACTGCACGGAGTGGGTGCGTCCGTCGTCAATGCGCTGTCCTCGCGCCTTGACGTCGAGGTCGACCGCGTCGGCAAGATCCACCTGATGACCTTCCGTCGCGGCGTGCCCGGGATCTTCGACGGCGACGACGAGACCGCCGAGTTCACCCGCAAGGGCGGGCTGCGCATCGTCGGAACGTGCCCGCGCACCAAGACCGGCACGCGCGTGCGGTTCTGGGCCGACCGCCAGGTCTTCACCAAGGACGCCGAGTACGACCGCGAGGTGCTGCGCGAGCGCGCCATGCAGAGCACGTTCCTGGTGCCCGGCCTGACGATCGCGATGCGAGACGAGCGCGATGCCGACGACGTCTGGGAGGAGACCTTCCAGCACAAGGGCGGGCTCAGCGAGTTTGCGGAGTTCTTGTCGACGGGAGAGGCGGTCAGTCCGGTGATCCGCCTAACCGGCAGCGGTCACTTCCACGAGACGGTCCCTGTCCTCGATGCCAAGGGCCACATGACTCCGCAGGAGGTCGAGCGCGACCTCGGAGTCGATATCGCGCTGCGCTGGGACACCGGCTACGACACCGTCATGCGCTCGTTCGTCAACGTCATCCCGACCCTCAAGGGCGGCACGCACGTGGCGGGCTTCGAGCGCGCCATCGTCAAGGTGATGAACGACCAGCTGCGCGCGGCGAAGATCCTCAAGGCCAGCGACGACAACATCACCAAGGACGACATCCTCGAGGGCCTCACCGCCGTCGTCACCGTTCGCCTCGCCGAGCCGCAGTTCGACGGGCAGACGAAGGAGGTGCTCGGCACCCCCGCCGCCTCGCGCATCGTCGGCAACGTCGTCAGCAAGGAGCTCACGTCATGGCTCACCTCGCCGCCACGCGGTGAGAAGGCCGCGGCGAAGGCGATCCTCGACAAGACCGCGAACGCCATGCGCGCGCGGGTGGCGGCACGAACGCACCGCGATACGCAGCGGCGCAAGACCGCTCTCGAGTCGTCAGCACTGCCCGCCAAGCTCGTTGACTGCCGCAGCGACGACATCCTGCGCACGGAGCTGTTCATCGTCGAGGGCGACAGCGCGCTCGGCACCGCGAAGACCGCGCGCAACGCCGATCACCAGGCGCTGCTGCCGATCCGCGGGAAGATCCTCAATGTCCAGAAGTCATCGCTCGCCGACATGCTCAAGAACTCCGAGTGCGCGTCGATCATCCAGGTCATCGGCGCGGGGTCCGGTCGCACGTTCGATCTCGAGCAGGCGCGCTACGGCAAGATCATCTTGATGTCCGATGCTGATGTCGACGGCGCGCACATCCGCTGCCTGCTCCTGACACTCATCCACCGCTACCTCAAGCCGCTGCTCGACGACGGACGCGTCTTCGCGGCGGTGCCGCCGCTGCATCGCGTCGAGATCATCAACCCGGGATCGAAGTCGAACGAGGTGGTCTACACGTACTCCGACGCGGAGATGAAGACCGTGCTCAAGGACGCCGAGAAGCGCGGCCGTCGCGTGAAGGATCCCGTGCAGCGCTATAAGGGCCTCGGCGAGATGGATTCCTCGCAGCTGCGCGAGACCACCATGGATCCTGCGCACCGCACCCTGCGCCGCATGACGATGTCCGACGTCGATGCCGCAGGAGCGGTGTTCGACCTGCTCATGGGCAGCGAGGTCGCTCCTCGCAAGGACTTCATCGTCGATGGCGCTGCGTCGCTTGATCGCAATCGCATCGACGCCTGAGCCCTGTCAACGTCGTCGTGCCCAGTCGCGCACGGCTTAGTAGGGTGCCGACATGACCCTTGAGAGCACTGCGATCGTGCAGGACTTCCCGAGCGCTGCGTTCGCGGACGTACTGGCTGGCAACGCTGACTACGTCGACACGTTCGTCCCGATCGAGCGATCGGGCTGGGCTGAGCGGGGGCTTGCGGTCATCACCTGCATGGACTCGCGCATCGACCCGCTCGGGGTACTCGGCCTGGAGCGAGGCGATGCCAAGATCCTGCGGAACGCCGGCGCCCGCGTCACCGATGACGTCCTGCGCACCCTGGTCCTCGCGACCTATCTGCTTGGCGTCAAGCGGGTCCTCGTGATGCCGCACACCGACTGCAAGATGGCCAGCGGCGAGGAGGCCGCGGTTCACCAGCAGATCCTCGACACTCATGGGATCGACACGCGCAGTGTCGAGATCCGCACGGTGACCGACCAGAAGGCTGCGCTGATAACCGACATCGTGCGCATCCGCGCGTACCCGCTCCTTCCGCCCGACCTGATCGTCGGCGGCGCGGTGTTCGACGTGCACACCGGGCGCCTGCTTCCCATGGAGGCCTAGTGGTTGTTGCGCATCCAGAACAGGGCAAGTCCGGCCAGCGATGGGGCGTCGTAGACCTCGCGTGAGGCGATCATTCCTCGGAGCTCGTCATCGGTGACGAAGCGATGGTGCATGTCGACCTCGGTCCATTCAGGTCGTGGCTTTCCCTGGGCAAGGCCCTCGGCCAGGTATACGTCGAACTGCGTTGGACTGATGCCCGGCGCGTGCGCGAGTCGACCGAGATGATGCATCGACGACGCGGTCAGACCGGTCTCCTCGCGGAGTTCGCTACGCGCCAGTTCTTCCGCCGTGCCTGATGCGTCGTGTCCCCACGAGCCCTGCGGCATCTCCCAGGTACGCCGCCCGACGGGATAGCGATACTGGCTGACCAGCCAGAAGCCGCCATCCCCGCGCGGGAGAACCAGCGCGAAGTCCGGCTTCTCGACGACTCCGAAGATCGTTACCGTTCCATCCGCATATGAGACGTCGTCCTCGCGCAGCGTGAGCCAGGGATTTGAGTAGGCGACCCGACTTGCCACCCGTCGGATCGGTACCTCGTCCATGTCCGGCAGCATATGAGAAGTTGACGGTGCGCCGGTCGGCCTGCCGCGGGCCGCCGCTCTAGGCTGGGCCGGTCCTGCCGGTCGCGTCGAGGAGTTGCCATGCCACGCCCCCTGAGGGTCGCCATCGTAGGGTCGGGCCCATCGGGCATGTATGCAGCCGACGCGCTTGTCAGCCAGGACGGTTTCCCCGTCGAGGTCGACGTCATCGACCGACTGCCCGTGCCTTTCGGTCTCGTGCGATACGGCGTGGCGCCCGACCACCTGAGCATCCGCTCGGTGCGCGACACTCTCGACAAGGTGCTCGACAAGCCGGGCGTCCGGTTCGTCGGAAACGTCCTCGTCGGCGAGGTCGGCGGCATCACCGCATCCGAGCTGCACTCCTGTTTCGACGCCGTCATCTGGACGTATGGCGCATCGCGCGATCGTCGCCTGGGCATCGAGGGTGAGGACCTGCCGGGCAGCATCGCCGCGACGGATTTCGTGGCCTGGTACTGCGGCCATCCCGACGCTGACCGCGAGCTGTTCGAGACGCTGCTTCCCACCGCGACCGGCGTTGTCGTCGTCGGCGTGGGCAACGTGTCCGTCGATGTCACTCGCGTGCTGGCGAAGACGGTCGCCGAGTTGGAGCACACCGACATGCCTCAGCACGTGCTGGACACCTTGTCGAAGTCGCAGATCACCGACATCCACGTGCTTGGCCGTCGCGGACCGGCTCAGGCGACATTCACCACCAAGGAACTACGCGAGCTCGGCGAGCTCGAGGATGCCGACATCATCGTCAAGGCCGAGGACTTCGATCTCGACGAGGCGAGCGCCGCGGCTGCTGCTGCCGACAAGGCCGTTGCGCGCAACGTCGAGGTCATGCGCGGGTGGATCGACCGCGAGCACGCCGGCCATTCGCGTCGCATCCACCTGCACTTCTTCGCCCGTCCCGCCGAGATCCTCGGCACCGACCACGCCGAGAAGGTGTCAGTGGAGCGCACGCGCCTGACCGCGGAGGGCGGCGCGGAGGGAACCGGCGAGTTCTTCGAGGTCGACGCGAACGTCATCGTGCGCAGCGTCGGATACCGCGGCACCGCGCTCGACGAGGTCCCCTTCGACAGCTCGCGCAACGTCATCCCGCACAACGACGGCCGCGTGCACCGCGATGGCCAGACGGTCGCGGGGGAGTACGTCGCCGGATGGATCAAGCGCGGTCCTACGGGGATCATCGGCACGAACAAGAAGGATGCGACCGCCACGGTCGCGTCGCTCGTCGCCGACATCGAGGCCGGCGTCCTGCCCGAGCCGGCAACGCCGACTGCTGATGCTTTCGACGCGCTGCTCGCTGCCAAGGGCATCGTCGCCGTGTCGACTGACGGCTGGCGCTCGATCGACAGCGCGGAGCGAGCCCTCGGTGCATCACGTGGTCGCGACCGCACGACGATCCACCACCAGGACGACCTGCTCGCCGCGGCACGCCCAGGGGGTTAGGACCAAGGGGTTGTGGCAGCGAGAGCCGTGCATTCCCAGGCGAATCCGGACACCGGGTCCTTGCTGCACGACTCGCGCCGATCCTTCGCCAGCGGTACGCGCTCGACGGTCACTCGCCATGACCGACCGTCGGTATGCCGCACCTCGGCCTCCACGATGTCGGTGCCGTCGGCGTTCGGCGCACCGGGCTTGACCGGAATGGCTCGCCCTTTGACGATGCGCAGGACGTCCAGGTCATCGTCGCGGGTCAGGCCCTCGGCGCGCATGACGGCGATCGCCGCGACCTGGAACGCGGGACTGAACCCGGAGAGCCCGCGCAGCCGGTCGATCACCACCTCGTGACGCGACGCGAGGTTGATCACCTCGCGTGCGGTCTGGCCATCGACTCGGCCGTGGACCGCACCGGACGGCAAGGTCAGCATCACGGGAGCGAAGCGATGCCCGCCGACGTGGCTGCACTCCCAGATCCGCAGGCGCTCGTCGGGCTCCACCTCGGCGAGAAGATCGGTGATGAGCGCACGGCCGTCGAGGGCGCAGCAGCGGTCGCGCTTGGAGTGCGTGCACACGAAGGTCGTCGGCCTGGGGTCGAGGGAGCCCATGACGGGCAGGTGCCCGGCACCCATCGCCTCGAGGTCCCACGTCAGCACCTCCTCGATGCCGTCGAGGATCCCGTGGCGCAGCAGGTGAGCGCCGGCGATGCTGCGTGCGACCCACGCGTGCCGGGTGCCGTCGGGCCGTCGGGCCGGACGGTCGGGGTGACGTGCCATCAGCACCTTGATGCCTGATCGGTCGGCGTTCGCCAGGAAGGCGGCGACCCGTGGGTCCAACTGGCTCTCGGAGACGGCATCTCGCCCCCACGATCCGGGCTGCTCGAGGACGATCCAGCCCGTCGCATGGGGCGCGGTTCCGGGAAGCGGCTCGCCGACGGCGAGCGCTTCGATGGAGCACGAGGTCATAGGGCTCCGGCCACCGAGGAGATCGGCGCTGTTGCGGGAACCCCGGTCGCGTCACGACGGATATCGACCTCGGGCAGCGGCAGCGGGCCGCCGGATGCGGTCGCGGCGCGTGCCGGCCCGGTGCCGGCCCAGGCGAGGAGCAGGCGGTCCTCGCCGGAGCGGAACTTGTGGCAGCGCACCCCGCCGGTAGCGCGGCCTTTGGCCGGGTACTCCGCCAGCGGAGTGACCTTCACCGTGCCCGGTTCGGTGCCCGGCAGCGCGGCGCCGCTTCCGGCGATCGTCACGATCACCGACTCCTCCTGCGGTCGCAGCGCATGGAAGGAGATCACCTCGGCTCCGCGCGCCAGCTTGATACCCGCCATGCCGGCCGCTGCGCGGCCCTGCGGGCGCACGGAGGTCGCGGGGATGCGCAGCAGCTGGGCATCCGAGGTGATGAACACGAGCTCGGACTTCTCCGCCTCGGCCTCCGGCAGTCGCGTCGCGCCGACGACTCGGTCGCCGTCCTCGAGACGAATGATCTCCCACGAGTCCTTGTTCTGCAGCGCATCGGGGATCACGCGCTTGACGATGCCGCGCGCCGTGGCCAGCGCGATGCCGCCGGCATCGTCGAGGGTGACCAGGCACAGAGGTGCCTCGTCGACGGGCAGGTCGACGAAGGCGCCGAGCGGCGCACCGGCCGACAGGGCTGGCGTGCCGCTGACAGCGGGCAGCGACGGCAGGTCGACGGTGTTGAGTCGCAGCACGCGGCCCGCGGAGGTGACGATGCCGAACTGGCCGCGCGTGGTTGCCGGAGTCGCGCTGATGATGACGTCGTGGGTGGAGCGCTGCGCGTGGCTGGCATCGTCAGCCGCGGAGATGACCGACGTGCGCGCGAGCAGTCCGGTGCTCGACATGAGCACGACGCACGGCTCGTCGTGGACCTCCATCGGAACGGCGGTGCGCACCGGCACCGACGAGGACTCCATGAGCAGCGTGCGTCGCGGAGTGGCGTGCAGTTGCGCGACCTCGCCGATCTCGTCGGCGACCGCGTTGCGAAGCACCTCGGGGTCCTCGAGCAGAGCGGTGAGCTCGTCGATCGTCCGGCGCAGGTCGTCGCCCTCCTTCTCGAGGTCGATCCGCGAGAACTTGGTGAGGCGGCGAAGCGGCATGTCGAGGATGTAAGTCGCCTGCACGTCGCTGAGGTCGAACACCGTCATGAGTCGTTCCTTCGCGGCCGCGGAGTCGTCGGACTCGCGGATCAGCTGGATGACCTCGTCGATGTCGATGATGGCCAGGAGCAGGCCATCCACAAGATGCAGGCGCTCCTGCGCGCGGCGGCGGCGGTACTCGCTGCGGCGGCGCACGACCTCGAGACGATGCTTGAGCCAGACCTCGAGCATCGAGATGAGGCCCATCGTCTGCGGCTGCCCGTCGACGAGCGCGACCGCGTTGACGTTGACCGTGTCCTCCATCGGCGTGAGCCGGAAGAGATGCTCGAGGACGGCCTCGGGATGGAATCCGTTCTTGATCTCGATGACCAGCTGGAGTCCGCTGTCCCCGTCGGTGAGGTCGACGACGTCGGAGATGCCCTCGAGCTTCTTTGCCTGCACGGCGTCCTTGATGCGATCGATGATGCGCTCGGGCCCGACGTTGTAGGGCAGCTCGGTGACCACGATGCCACGTCGTCGCGGAGTGACCTGCTCGATGCGCGTGCGAGCCCGCACCTTGAACGCACCGCGTCCTGTCTCGTACGCGTCGCGCACTCCGTCGAGTCCGACGATGACCCCGCCGCCAGGAAAGTCCGGGCCCGGGATGAGCGTCATGATCTCCGCGAGTGTCGCGTCCGGATTGCGCAGCAGGTGGCGCGCGCCGTTGAGCACCTCGCCGACGTTGTGCGGGACGAGGTTGGTCGCCATGCCGACCGCGATGCCGGACGCGCCGTTGACGAGCAGGTTCGGGATGGCCGCGGGCAGCACGGCCGGCTCGGTCTCGCGTCCGTCGTAGTTCGCGCCGAAGTCGACGACGTCCTCGTCCAGGCCGTCGGTCATCGCCATCGCGGGCGTGGCCAGCCGGGCCTCGGTGTAGCGCATCGCCGCTGGTCCGTCGTCGAGCGAGCCGAAGTTGCCGTGGCCGTCGATGAGCGGCAGGCGCAGGGAGAACGGCTGCGCCATGCGCACGAGCGCGTCGTAGATCGCGGTGTCGCCGTGCGGATGCAGGCGGCCCATGACGTCGCCGACGACGCGGGCGCTCTTGACGTGACCACGGTCGGGGCGCAGGCCCATCTGCGCCATCTGGAACAAGATGCGCCGCTGCACGGGCTTCATGCCGTCGCGGGCGTCGGGAAGGGCTCGCGCGTAGATGACGGAGTAGGCGTACTCCAGGAATGATCCGCGCATCTCGTCCGAGACGTCGACGTCGACGATGCGACCGTCGCCAGGATGCTCGACGTTGCGCGTGGCTCGGCGGGCCATGGTGTCCTCTCGATTCGGTGGGGCGCTCGTGGCGCCCCCGTTCAGGGGTGATTCTCCCGGCTCAACGCCCTAGTGGCCCTGCTCCGACACGGCCCACGGCCTCGGCCGCCAGCTCCTGGCCGGCCCTGACCGCCTCGCTGAGCGCGCGCCCGGCCAGCCAGGCTCCGAGGAAGCCCGCCGCGAACGCATCACCCGCTCCGGTGGTGTCGACCACGGTGGCGGGCAGCGCGGGCTGGGTCACGCTGTGGGTGGCGTCCCTGGCGACCGCGCCGAGGCTGCCGCGCTTCACCACGGCGGTCGCGACCATCTCGGCGAGGAGCACGACCGAGTCGAGCGGGTCGTCGGCGCCGGTGAGAACCGCCGCCTCGTCACCGTTGGCGATCACGATGTCGACGAGGCGAAGCGCGTCGACGACCTCCTCGCGCTGCTGCCGGAGCGGACCGGCCGAGGCCGGGTCCAGGCTGGTCGTGGCCCCCGCGGACCGCGCATGCGCGAGGATTCGCAATCCTGCCTGGCGGGCGTGCGGATTGAGCAGCACGTAGCCGGACAGGTGCACGTGGTCGCCGGGGACCAGCCCCAGCGCGACGACCGCACTCGCGTCGAGCTCATCGTTTGCGCCCTTGTCGGGGAACATCGTGCGCTCGTGCTGGTCGTCGACGATCACGACGCACGTGCCGGTCGGGCGAACGCCCGAGACCGCCAAGCGCGGCTCGACACCGGACGAGACGAGCACGTCGCGCACGTCTCGACCGAAGGCGTCGTCACCGACGCAGCCCACGAACGTGACCTGGCGACCACTCGCCGCCATCCACGCCGCCGTGTTGGCCGCCGATCCGCCGGGCTGGACACTGACCTGTGCGGGGGTGTCGCTGGCGAACTCGATGGCGGTGGCGATCCGCGCGGTGACGTCCATCATGACGTCGCCGACGATCACGCAGCGGCCAGCACCCTCGGCGGTCATCGGCGGGTACTAGAGAGCGACGGCGCGAAGTGACGCGTCGGAGACCGCGATCCGCGCGGCAAGCTCGGCATTGCGCACGATGATCTGCTCGTTGACGATCAGGCTCGCGCCATGCGTAGCCCGATGGAAGTGGTCGAGGAGGAACGGCGTGACGTCCTTGCCGGTGATGTTGCGGGCCGACGCCAGGCGCAGGCCCTCCTCGAGGACGGCATCGTGAACGTCGGGATCAAGTTGCTCGGACTCCGGCAGCGGGTTCGCCACGACGAGCGCGGACGGGATGTCGAGCGCGTCGCGAACGCCCATGATGCGTGCGACGTCGTCGGCATCGCTGGCCGACCAGTCGACGCGATAGCCCGAGTCCGACAGGTAGAAGCCGGGGAAGGCGCTCGTCCCGTAGGCAAGGACCCCGACGTTCAACGTCTCCAGTCGCTCCAGCGTCGCGCCGACATCGAGGATCGACTTCACGCCTGAGCAGACGACCGTGACCGGTGTGACCGCGAGGGTGCTGAGGTCGGCGGACTCGTCCCAGCTGTCGCGGGCCTGGCGATGCACGCCGCCGAGGCCGCCGGTGGCGAACACTCGCAGTCCGGCAAGGCGGGCGATATGGCTGGTGGCGGCGACGGTGGTGGCACCGCTTCCCCCGCGCGCCACCAGGGTGGCGATGTCGCGGACGCTGACCTTGACGACGTCGTCGCGATTGGCGACCTGGTCGAGCAGCCCCTCATCGAGCCCGACATGAACCCGGCCGTCGAGGATCGCGACGGTGGCGGGCACGGCGCCCCGCGACCTGACGATGTCCTCGACCTCGGCGGCGACGCGGAGGTTCTCGGGCCTGGGCAGGCCGTGGCTGATGATCGTGGACTCGAGCGCGACGACCCCTCGCCCCTCGGCGAGGGCCTCCAGAACGTCTGGAGCGACGGTCATGAGGCCGGGATCGAGGGCGGTGTTTGTCACCCCCCGACCCTACCTTCGGCCGGTCGCGGAGCGCACGGCTCGGCGTGAGGTTCGCCGGTCGGGCGTCGGCCGTGAGCGACACAATGACCCCATGTCCGGGACCGATGTCGTGCTGCGCGATGCCCGCGTGGTGCAGCTCCGGCAGATCGATCCCGCAGACGGGCCTGCGCTTCGCGCGTTCCACACCTCCTTGTCCGATCGCACGGTGTACTTCAGGTTCTTCACGAGCAAGAGGTCCCTCAGCGATGCCGATGTCGAGCACTTCACGGAGGTCGATCAGCATGCCCGCGTGGCACTGGTGGCGATCGACGACGGCGAGCTGATCGGCGTGTGCCGCTTCGACATCGTCAGCGATGGAGTGGCAGAGGTTGCATTCGTCATCCGCGACGACCATCAGGGCCTCGGCCTCGGCTCAGCGATGCTGCAGCATCTGGCGGTGCTGGCTCGCCGCGAGGGCGTCACGGCATTCACGGCCGAAGTGCTTCCCGACAACATCGCGATGCTCAGGACGTTCGAGACATCCGGCTTCCCGCTGACCCTGCGTCGTGGCCGCGACGCGATCGTCGCCGACTTGAGCATCATCGACTCGCTATGACCCCGGTGATCCGCCGGGTACTGCTTGGCAACGCGCTCTCGGCGATCGGCAGCGGGCTCACGATGCCTTTGCTCATCGTGTACCTGGGCCAGGTGCGCGGGCTCGGTACCGCGGTCGCGGGCATCGTCGTCGCGTACGTCGCCGTCGTCTCGCTCATCCTCCTGCCCGTCAGCGGCATCCTCGTCGACCGCTTCGGACCGCGGCCGGTGCTGATGGTCGGCTTGCTCATCGAGGCCGCAGGCGTCGCGCTGCTCACGCAGGTGCACAGCATTCCGACGGCATTCGCGGTCGCCACGGTGGTCTCGATCGGCGGCTCGTTCGTGTGGGGCCCGCAGTCGGCGCTGCTCGGGCGCATCGCCGGGCCGGAGATGCGGCAGCGGGTGTTCGGGATCCAGTTCATGCTGCTCAACCTCGGCATTGGCATCGGCGGGATCCTCGCCGCGGTCGTCGTCGACGTCGACCATCCCGACACGTTCACGGTCTTGTATCTCGGCGACGCGGCGACGTACCTGCTGTACGTCGCCGCGCTACTAACCCTTCCCGGGGTGGGCGTCGGGCCGGCGCCGCGCGAGGAGGGTCAGCAGGCCGAGGGCGGCTATCGGGAGGTGTTCGCCGATCGCGTCCTGCTGCGCATCGCGATCCTCGGCCTCGTCCTGCTGACCTGCGGATACGGGTCGATCGAGATCGGGCTTCCGGTGTTCATCACCGTGATCAACGGTCTTTCGGTGTCGTGGGTGGCGGTGGCCTTCACCGTCAACACCATGACCATCGTGCTGCTGCAGCTGGTCAGTCTGCGCTTCATGAAGAACCGCTCGCGCAGCCTGCTGATGGTCACCGTCGCCGCCCTGTGGGCAGCGTCCTGGCTGATCATGGGGGTCACCGGGCTGCTCCCGCAGACTGCCGCGATCGTGCTGATCTGCCTGTCGTCGCTGGTGTTCGCCGTGGGCGAGACGTTATGGGCGCCGATCGCACCCGCGCTCATCAACGACCTCGCCCCCGACCACCTCCGCGGTCGGTACAACTCAATCCAGGGCCTGGTGTGGGGTGTCTCCGGAGCGCTCGGACCGGCGCTGGCCGGGATCCTGCTAGGCGCGGACCTGGTCGCGGCGTGGGTGTCCGTCGTCGTCGGTGGCTGCCTCGTCGCGGGCTTCCTCGCATGGCGCCTGCGCGGGCACCTGACCCCGGTACTGGACGGGCGGCTCCCCGCGGACGCTGCGGGTGGAACAATGCGGGAATGACCGACACCGCGCTCGTTGAGCAGCTTCGTTCCGACATCCAAAGGTCCGGCTACTACCCGGACCTCGTCGCCGATGCACTCGACACGGCGATGGCCGCGGAATCGCTCTCGTCCTATGTCGTCCACCACGAGGCGACCTTCGATCGCGACGAGCTGCGTCGCCACGTGACGGTGCTCGCGCTGACCCCGACGCGACTGATCGTCGGCCATACCGACGAGCATCCGATTGACGACACCAACCCGAAGCCCTATGCCTCCGCGTCCACCGAGGCGGTCCGCCTCGAGCGGGTCGACTCCGTGGTTGTCACCCGCGTCGTCAGCGAGCCCGAGCACCATAAGGCTGGCGGCCCGGCCGCCGAGGTCGTCCTGACCATCGGCTGGGGAGCCGTCAGCCGCATTGACCTCGAGCCGGCCGCCTGCGGGGATCCGGCGTGCGAGGCCGACCACGGCTACACCGGCACCGCGAGCAACGACGACCTGTCGGTGCGCGTGTCCGAGGCCGCGGACGGCGCGGAGGTCGTGCGGCAGGTCCTCGCGTTCGCATCCGCACTCTCCCAGGCCACAGCGGAGCGGGCCCGCTGACTTCGTGACCACGACGACCCTGGCTGATGTCGCCACGTCCGCGGCAGCAGCCGTTGGAGTCGCGCCCTTCACCGATGTACTCGGCATCGGTCCGACGCGCCATGTTGTCGTCTGCCTGATCGACGGGCTCGGCTCGAACATCCTCGAGCGGCACGCGCTGTGGGCACCGCGCCTGTCCGCGCTGTCGGGGCCGCCCATCAACGCCGTCTTCCCGACGACCACCCCGGTGGGGCTCGGCTCCTTCGGGACCGGACTGCTGCCCGGCATGCACGGCATGGTTGGCGCCTCGTTCATGCTGCCGGAGATCGACGACGTGCTCACCCCGCTGCAGTGGGGCGGGGAGCCGTATCCCGTGGCAGTGCAGCCCGAGCGCACGGTGTTCGAGTCGGTGGCCCGCGCTGGCATCACGATGACCACGGTCTCCCATCCCGCGTACCGGAACTCAGGGCTGACCCGCGCGGTCCTGCGCGGCTCGGACTACCACGGTGCCGAAGGTCTCGAGGATCGCGTCGCGGAAGTGGCGTCGGTCCTCACGTCGACCGAGCCGTCGTTCACCTACGTCTACTGGTCCGAGCTTGATCGCACGGGCCATGAGTTCGGGGTCGACAGCGTCCAGTGGCGCACGGCCCTCGCGCGGGCCGATCACCTGGTTGGCGGGCTCATCGACTCGATGCCGTCCGGTGCAGCGCTCGTGGTCACCGCCGACCACGGCATGGTCGACTGCCAGCCCGCGGACCGCATCGAGATCGAGGCCAACCCGCTGCTCACCGCGGGAGTGATCAGGGTTGCGGGGGAGCCGCGCGCGCGCCACGTCTATGTGCGCGACGGGGCCGCCGCCGATGTTGCGGCAGCCTGGACCTCCGAGCTCGATGGGCTCGCCACTGTGCACCTGCGCCAGGACCTCGTGGACCAGGGCATGTTCGGTCCGGTGGAGCCGGCGCTGGCCGATCGCATCGGCGACGTGATGGCCGTCAGCAACGGCTCGATGATGCTCGCGTCACGTGTCGACAAGGTCGTCTCCGGCCTGATCGGGCAGCACGGTGCACTGACTGCCGACGAGCTGCTCATCCCCGCGCTCGTTCACCGTCGGGACTGACTAAGCCGTCTGGCACGATGTGCCCCGTGGCGGAGTTCATCTTCTATGCGGGAACGATGGACTGCGGTAAGTCGACGCTCGCCCTGCAGACCGATCACAACCATTCCTCGCGCGGCCGCGCGGGGATCGTGCTCACCCAGCTCGACCGTGCCGGGGAGTCCGTGCTGTCCAGCAGGCTCGGCCTGACGGTGCCCGCGGTCGAGGTGGACGAGGTCCTGGACTTCCGGGCACTCGTGGTCGACCGGCTGTCCCAGGGCGAGCGGGTGGACTACCTCATCTGCGACGAGGCCCAGTTCTACTCCGAGGAGCAGGTCGAGCAGCTCGCGTCGGTCGTCGACGACCTCGGCGTCGACGTCTATGCCTTCGGCATCATGACGGACTTCCGCACCCGGCTGTTCCCCGGATCGGCCCGGCTCGTCGAGCTCGCCGACCGCGTCCACGTTCTGCAGGTCGAGGCACTGTGCTGGTGCGGGGTGCGGGCGATCCACAATGCGCGAACGGTCAACGGTGAGATGGTGGTCGAGGGCGACCAGGTCCTGGTGGGCGACACGAACACCCAGTCCTCGTCGGCTATCGCCTACGAGGTGCTGTGCCGCCAGCACTACCGAGCCCGGATGACGTCAGCGCGGGCGGCGCAGGCGCACATGTCCCCGCAGCCCCTGCCCTTCGGCTGACCCGCCACCCCCGCCACCCCCACGCGAGTGGGCACTTGTGGCTACGCGACGCGATGTTTTGACGACCACAAGTGCCCACTCGCGGACTGATTGCTGATCCACACGTTGACCACCCGCCGGTCCCGTATCCACATTTGACGTCCTGGCTGGTCACATCCGCCTCCGGTGCGGGCGCAATTCGTTCATGACGTCCGAGAGCCGTGCCTTCCTCGTCGCTGCGACCGGGGCTGAAGGGCTCACTCGCGCTCAGGCAAGACGACTTCCGTACGTCGCTCCGTCGCGAGGCGTCCGGGTCCGCGACGACGCGGCCGAACCAGTCGAGGCACTTACCCAAGCTGCCCTCATCACAAAGGCGGACGTGTCAGTCCTCAGCGACCTCTCTGCTGCACAGCACTGGGGACTGCCACTACCTCCGCGGATCGGGCTTGAACTTGCGAAGCGACCAATCAGCGTCGCCGTCGCTCGCGGAGCCTCGCGACAGCGCAGGACTGGAGTCCGCGGTCGTCGGTTGGAACTACCAGTGCAGCATCTCGTCGAGGATCGGGGTCGAACGATCACACGTCCCTCTCGTACCTGGGTGGACTGCGCCGAGCTGGTGCCGATCGAACATCTGGTGGCGATAGGTGACAACCTGCTGCGCAGAAACCTTGCGACGGTCGCCGAAGTCAACGCAGTGATTCGCTGGGCGCACGGTCGACGTGGCGTGAGGTCCGCGCGCCAGGCACTGCCTCTCCTCGACCCGGGCTCGGAGTCGCCCGGAGAGTCATGTGCGCGGTGCGTCCTCGTGCAGCGGGGCGTACCGAAGCCCGAGTGCAATATCGACCTCATCGTCGGCGGTGAATGGCTAGCTCGTCCAGACATGGTGTGGCGTCGCGAACGGGTTATCGCGGAGTACGACGGGATAGTCCACCTGCCCGAAGTTCAGCGGCGCAAGGATGCGCTGCGACGCAACTTGCTGCAGGACGCGGGGTGGAAGGTGATCGTCTTCACCGCACAGGATCTGAAGGACCCGGAACGAATGGTCGCGCTCGTGAACTCGGCGCTTGTCCGCGGCTGATCGCACGCCGAATCAGTCACACGAGAGGGCAGTTGTGGTCGCGAACTGGCACGTTCTGGTAGCCACAAGTGCCCACTCGCGTGGGGGTGGTGCTAGGGCTGGTCGTCGGGGCGGGTGGCGCCGAACAGGATCTCGTCCCAGCTGGGCACGTGGGCGCGGCCCTTGCGGGACTTCGCGGCCGGGGCCTTGGTCGGAGCAGCCTTCTTCGCGGTCCTGGGTTTGGGCGCAGGCTCTGGCTCAGGAACCACCGGCGCGATGCTCTCCGGCTCCTCGGGCTCGTCCGCGTCGTCCGCATCATCGACGTCGTCCGCGTCGGAGGCCGCATCCTCGGCATCGGGCACGGCGACCAGGCGCGGTCGGGTCTCGACGGGCTCGGGCTCTGGCTCGTGGTCCGAGACGAGGTCGAGGGCGTCGGCGATCGCATCGCGGTCGTCGACGATGGAGCGCACCCCCATGAGGGAGCGGGCGTTGTCGTCGAGCGGGTGGATATTGCGTCCGGAGTGGTCGTAGGTCCACTCGGCCGTGCGCGACTTGTTCTTCTCGCTATACGTCGCCGCGACTACCCACTTGCCGTCCTCGCGCCGCCAGGCATCCCAGACGATCGCGTCGGAGTCGGTGGGCACGCCTACTGCAGCGGCAGCGGCCTGACGCAGGGTTGCGCCGCCGGAGGACCGGCGAACCTCGACGGCGAGCGCCTGCTCGGCAATGAAGGCGCGCTCCGCCAACAGGGGCTCCGCGTAGCGAAGCACCTTGTCGAGCGGCCACCCAGTGTCGTTGGCGACCGTCTCTGCTGAGGCGCCCGCGCGAACCCGAGACTGGATCTCCCGAGGGCTGAAGGTCTGCAGGGCAATCTCCCACTGGCTGATGGTCGGCGCGCGAGCGCGCCCGTGCGCTGGGAGGAACTTAGCGCTTCCGGGTTTCGCACGAATGGCTGCGTCGTTAATTCGTCCCGCGCATGTCGTCGGGCGGATCATCGACGACACCACCAGGACGCGGGCCGGGAACGGGCTCATCGACCCACGGCACGCTCGGCAGGGGCTGCGGGCGCCCGGCAGCGGCCCGGCGCAGCACGGGCTGGCCGATGGCGGCCACGAGGCAGGCTGCGGCGGCCGACGCGATCGGGATGACGAATGCCCACGACGTCCCGACCAAATCGATGACGATGCCGGCAAGGGAAGTGCCGGTCGAAAAGCCGATCGACATGCCCGAGGTCGCCCAGGTGAGGCCCTCGGTCAGCTGGGCCGGCGGTACGAGCCGTTCGGTGAGCGAGAACACGGCGATGAGGGCCGGGGCCACCGCCATGCCGGCGAAGAAGGTCGACACCACGAGGATCGGGACGCTCCGCACGAAGACCGCCGGGATCAGGACGAGGGAGAGCACCCCGGTCAGCAGCAAGACCTGGCGAGGCAGCGAGACGGCCCACTGGCGCGAGCCGAAGTAGATCCCGCCGAGCATCGAGCCGATCGCCCACAGTCCGAGAACCAGCCCTGACGCGCCCGCCTGGCCAGCCTCCTCCGCGAAGGCCACGACGGTCACCTCGTAGGAGCCGAAGACGCCTCCGATGCCCATCGCCGCGATGGCCATGTAGACCATGCCGGGGGCGCGCAGCGCGCTGCGGTGGCGCTCGCCGTCCGCATTCGTCCCGCGACGACGCCCGGAGGGCGCCGGCTCGGTCCGCCGCTGCACCGACAACGCCAGGGAGCCGACGACGGTCACGACGGCGGCGACGACGAGCGGCACGGGAAGGCCGACCTGGAAGGCGAGGAACGCCGTGAGCAGGGGGCCGATCGAGAAGATGAGCTCGTCGATGATGCTCTCGAGGGCGAATGCCCCGCGAAGCTCCTCCGGGGTCGTTGCCGCCTTGGCCCACCGGGCGCGCACCATCGAGCCGATTGCGGGCTGCGACAGCCCGGCGAGCAGGACCGCGGCGCCCTGAACGACGACCATGAGGCCGACCTCGACGGTGGCAACGAAGGCGACGAGGGCCAGGCCGTGCGCGCAGGCGATCCACGGAAGCAGGCGGCCTTGGCCCAGCTGGTCGACCCGGCGACTGGTGACGAGCGTGCCGACGGCGACTCCGACCTGGAACACGGCGGCGAGGGCGCCGGCGATCGCATACGAGCCGGTTGACTCGCTGACGAGCAGCACGATGCCGAGCACGGACATGGCGATGGGCAGTCGAGCGACGAACGCGCTCGACGAGAACTTCTTCGCTCCCGGCAGGGACAACGCCTGTCGGTACGTGGTCAGCACGACTCGGACGCTATCGCTCGTGGGGGTCCGGGCAGGATGGGGTCATGCCGAATCCCGAAGTCCGTGACCTTGCCGACGTGCTCGCCTTCCACCCTCTCCTCCCGCTCGCGTGGCGTGCCGCAGGCACGGCCGGACGGTTCCTTCGCGACGAGCGGCCGGAACTGCTCGAGGTCGACACGAAGAGCTCACCGAGCGACTCGGTGACGGTCATGGACCGCACCGCGGAGGACCTGATCCTCCATGAGCTTCTCGGTGCGCGCCCCACGGACGGACTCCTCGGCGAGGAGGGCGGCGAGCGTCTGGGCACCTCCGGGGTCCGGTGGATCGTTGACCCGCTCGACGGCACGGTCAACTACCTGTTCCGGCTGCCGATGTGGGGGGTGTCGATCGCGGCAGAGGAGCAGGGGACCGTCACCGTCGGAGTGGTCGCGACGCCGGAGTTCGACGAGGCGTACATCGGCGTGCTCGGCCACGGCGCGTGGCATGTGCGCGGCGCACGCGCCGAGCGGATGTCGGGCAGCACGTGCACCGACGTGAGCGCCGCGCTCGTCACCACCGGATTCGGCTACGACGCGGATCGTCGTCGCGCGCAGGCCGCGGTGGTGGCGGGCCTGATCCCCGATATCCGAGACGTGCGGCGCCTCGGCGCGGCAGTCGTCGACTTCTGCTGGCTGGCCCGCGGTCGCGTCGATGCGTACTACGAGGACGGGCTCAACGCGTGGGACTACGCCGCGGGCGCGCTGATCGCGCAGGAGTCCGGCGCGATCGTCACGGGCCTGCGCGACGACGACTTCAGCTCGTTCGTCTTCGCGGCCGCTCCCGGAATCGCCGACGAGTTACGCGCGGCACTCGTCGCGCTGGCCGCGGACGACCTCGGCGTCAGTCGAGGCGCTTGAGCTCCGCGGAGTACCAGTGCACGTTGTGCACGTACATCGCGACCGCGCCCGAGAACGAGCCCTCGGCAACGACGTTCTCGGTGATCACGGCCGGTACGCCGAGGGCCCGGGCATTGGCCGGCACGACCTTGTTGGGGCCGACGACCGCACCTGCGCCGACAAGGGCGTGGGGTCCGACCGACGCCCCGTTGAGCACGGTCGACCCCGATCCGACCAGCGAGTCGTCGTGGATGACGCAGCCCTCGAGATGGGTGTTGTGCCCGATCACGCATCGATCCCCGATGACGGTGTCGTGATGGTTGGTGCAGTGGATGATCGTGCCGTCCTGCACCGATGTCTGCGCGCCGACGATGATCGCTCCGTGGTCCCCGCGCAGCACCGCTGACGGCCACACGCTCGACTCGGGCCCGATGCGAACATCGCCGATGATGACCGCGTCGGGATGGATGAAGGCGGTGGGATCGATGGTCGGCCGACGGTCTCCGAGGGCGTAAAGCGGCATCCGTGTTCCTTTCGTGAACGACAAGACACCTACCCTGCCATGCGCCCGTCAGCCCGATGGTGCACAATCTCCGCCTTGGGTCTTGCTAGTGCCGGGGAATGTTTCGGCCTGGTGTTGCGTTTTCAGGGCGTACGGATCCAAGGAGTTCCAAGGATCCGCCCAGCCGGGTGGATCCGGCCAGAAAACGAAGGGCACGCCACATGGCAACCGACTACGACGCACCTCGGAAGACCGACGAGGAGCTCGCAGAGGACAGCCTCGAGGAGCTGAAGGCCCGACGCGCCGACAAGGCGTCGTCAGCGGTCGATGTTGACGAGGCCGAGCTCGCCGAGAGTCTCGAACTGCCGGGCGCGGACCTGTCCGATGAGAGCCTTACCGTTCGCGTGCTGCCCCGCCAGTCGGACGAGTTCACCTGCAGCTCGTGCTTCCTGGTGCAGCACCGCAGCCAGCTCGATCACGAGTCGAAGACCGGGCCGGTCTGCAAGGAATGCAGCTGATCGCAGCGCCGCGCGCCGCGTAGGGAACAGCTACTACGCGGACGGCTTGCGCTCGCCGAGGTGATTGGCGACGCGGAACACGGCCACCTCGACGACGGCGGCGGTCGCGGCCGTGATGGCCGACCACATGAGCGCACGGCCAAGACTGACCCGGGGATCCCCGGCGGTCGGCACGGGACCCTTCGCGACGCGCTTGTAGCCGGAGTTCATCCACTTGCGCACGAGCATCGTGGCGCCGATCGCGACAATGGGCGCGATGATGTGGGCGAGCGGATTGACATCTACCTGGACGTCGACATCAGCGGTGCCGGTCACGTCGTCACTGTCTGACATTGGTCCTCCGGTGTGCGCTGTCGGTGTGTGCCGGTCGAGCGTATCGGTCCTGCCAGATCACGCGGATCCGATCCTCGCGTTCAAGGTCTCCTGCAGACGGTCCGGATGCCGCGTGCTGATCAGCCAGGCCGGATGCGGGTCGTCGGCATCGTCGAGGTTGATGAGCACCGCACTGCTCGCCGACCACGGACGAAGCTCGATGAACAGTCGCGCATCGCCGCCGGGTCCGCGGAGGCTGACGATGCCGGCACGGTCAACGACCGACACGTCGCCGATCGACTCAAGCGGGAGTCGGGCCGACGCAACCGCGAGCCCTTCCGACGTCACCGTGGTGACCGGCGCGGAGATCCACAGCAGCCACACGGCCATCGCCGTGCCGAGGCCGCCGACGAGGAACCCGGCAAACGGGCCAAGGGCGGAGCCGTAGGCGATCGCCAGCATCGCCACCGGGAGGAGGGCCACGATCCAGACCCACCAGTGGGGGAGCAGTCGCTCTCGGTAGTCGGTGCCCGTCACTGGCTCAGCCTGTCACGAGCCCGACCGCGGTGCTCGCGGGCCGGTAGGGTCGCGTCGTGAGCCAGTCTGACCAGCGAGTCTCATCCGCCGGGTCCAACCGACCGCGTGGACCGCTGCCGACCGCTCCGCCTCCCGACGCCGTCATGCCGCTGCGGGCCGCCCATGCCCCCGCCCCTGGCGAGCAGATTCCGTCTCACTACCGCTGGTGCTTCGGCTGCGGCAGTGAGCACCCCACCGGCCTCCACATGAGCATCACGGCCGGCGAGGGCCTGACCGTTGTCGGCGACTTCCTGGTTACCGAGCATCATCAGGGTGCGCCGGGACTCGCGCACGGCGGACTGCTGACGTCCGCGGTCGACGAGATCCTCGGCTCCCTGAACTGGCTGCTCGCGGGACCCGCGGTGACCGGGCGGCTCGAGTGCGACTTCCGGCGTCCGGTGCCGGTCGGCTCGCGCCTGCACATCAACGCGGAGATCGTCGGCGTCAAGGGCCGCAAGGTGTTCACGCGCGCGATCGGGCGGCTCAACGATAAGGACGGGCCGATCGCCATCTCGGCGGCGGCGCTGTTCGTCCAGGTCCCGCTCGAGCACTTCGTCACGCACGGGACTGCCGAGCACGTGCAACTGGCGATCGACGATCGCGCCAAGGGCGGCCCCGCGTGGCGCCCCGAGGGCGACGCGGACCAGCGGGCCGTCGAGGTCAACCCATGAGCGCGCGAGACGAATGCGACGTTCTCATCACCAGGCTCGACCCCGACCTGCCGCTCCCGTCGTACGGGCATCCCGGTGATGCCGGCCTGGACCTGTTCAGCAGCGGCGACCACGTGCTCGAGCCGGGCGCCCGCGCGCTGGTGCCCACGGGCATCGCGATCGCCCTGCCCGACGGCTACGCCGCCTTCGTGCACCCGCGCAGCGGTCTGGCGCTGAAGCACGGCGTGGGCGTGGTGAACGGCCCCGGGACCGTCGACGCGGGGTACCGCGGCGAGATCAGCGTGATCCTCATCAACCACGACCCCGACTCGGCATTCCGCATCACGCGGGGTGATCGGATCGCCCAATTGGTGGTCCAGCAGGTCACCCGCGCGAACCTCGTCGAGGTCACCGCGCTACCCGGATCGCATCGAGGTTCCGGCGGTTTTGGGTCGACGGGCGGCCACGCGGGTACGGTAACGGTTGGATAACGCCGCTCGGGCGTCCAGAAGAGGTGACAGGCGTGCCGGAAAACCGATCCCATGGTCCGTGGGACGTGTCCGAGGTGGACTTCTCGATCGAGGTCGAGCGATTGGACCTAGGGGCATTGCAGGTGCAATCGACTGCGGGCGTCGACGTCCAGGTGCAGGTCGACGAGACGAGCGGCAACGTCATCCAGCTGACCTTCGCCTGTCCTGACGGAGGCGTGCAGGTGCAGCCGTACGCCGCGCCGCGCAGCGGCGGCCTATGGGACACGGTCCGTCCGCAGATCAAGGCCTCGATCAACACCGGCGGCGGACTCGTCGAGGAGACCCAGGGGTCCTTCGGCACCGAGTTGCGCGCTCAGGTCAAGGCCGACGGCACCAACAATCTCCAGTCCGCCCGATTCGTCGGCGTCGAAGGTCCGCGCTGGTTCCTGCGCGCGGTGTTCCTCGGCGCCGCGGCCAAGCCGGGGCCGACGACAGACCTCCTCGAGGGCATGGTCCGCAACCTGGTCGTCGTACGCGGCGACGAGGCGATGCCCGTGGGCGCGCCGATCCCTCTTCGCCTTCCGGAGTCCGCACAGCAGGTCCCGGACGCGCCCGGGCTGCCCTCACCCTTCTCCCGAGGCCCTGAGATCACCGAGACGCGTTAACCTATTGAGGTGACGATTCCCGATCAGGGCTCCGCAGTGCAGACGACCGCAGCTGAGCCCGCCGTCAACAACGGTCGATGGCGCCGCTGGACGCGCACGCAGGCGCAGGCCGAGGCCGACGAGCTGCTCCGCGACAATCAGGCCGCTGCGCGCGACCTGACCCGCATCGACTGCTGCAGCCCCGGTGCAACGGTCACCGTTCGTGGAATGGTCCGCAGCATGACGTTGCGACCGAAGAGCACCGTGCCCGCCCTCGAGATCGAGCTCTATGACGGCTCCGGCAGCGTGGCCGTGGTGTGGCTGGGCCGGCGCAAGATCCCGGGCATCGAGCCGGGCCGATCGATCGTCGTCACCGGCCGGCTGACCTGCAACGCCGACAGCCCCACGATCTACAACCCCCGGTATGAACTGAAGCCCGTCTCCGCATGACGGCGGAGGACACGAGCGACAAGCCGGCTTCCGAACTCGAGACGCCCGCGGAGATCCGGGCCGAGGTCCTGCTCCTCGAACGCGCCATCGGCGGCATCCGCGGGATGATCGACTCCGCAGTTCCGACCGTTGTCTTCGTCATCGCCTACGTGATCCCGCCGAACAACCTGCAGGCAGCCGTCATCGCCGCTCTCGTCGCGGGACTGATCATCGTCGTCTGGCGGGCGATCAGGCACGAGCCGATGCGGCAGGTGTTCTACGGGTTCGTCGGCGTCGCGATCTCCGCGTTCTTCGCCTGGCGCACCGGCAAGGCGGAGAACTACTTCCTGCCCGGCTTCCTGCAGAACCTCGGTTACGGGCTCGCGTTCCTCATCAGCATCATCGTGCGGTGGCCGCTCATCGGCGTCGCGATGGGCTTCCTCACCGGCGAGGGCACACGCTGGCGCCAGGACCCGCCGCTTCGTCGGGTGTACGGCGCGGCGTCGTGGATCTGGGTCGGCTTGTTCTTCGGTCGCCTTGCGGTGCAGGTGCCGCTCTACTTCGCGGGCGCTATCGCCGCTCTCGGCGTCATGAAGATCGTCATGGGCATTCCGCTCTACGTTGCGGCCGCCTACTTCACGTACCGGTTACTGCGGCCCGTATGGGTTGCCAAGCGCGGGGCGAAGCCGGTCGCGGCCGAGGACGAGAAGAGTGCGGAGCCGACGCCGGATCAGGCGTGACCGAGCAGGCGCTGCAGCTCGCCCTCTTGATCAGGTGACGCGACGAACAGCAGTTCGTCGCCCGCATCTAGAGGATCATCGGCCGACGGAGCGAACACACGCGGACCTCTGACGATCGCGACGAGTGCGGTGTCGGTCGGCCAGTTCTGGTCGCCGACGCGCGCGCCGACAACGGGGGAGTCGGTCGACAGCGTGATCTCGACGAGGTTCGCGTCGCCCTGGCGGAAGGTGAACAGTCGCACGAGATCACCGACACTGACGGCTTCCTCGACGAGCGCGGAGAGCATGCGCGGAGTGGACACGGCGACGTCGACGCCCCAGGACTCGTCGAACATCCACTCGTTCTTGGGATGGTTCACGCGCGCGACGACCCGGGGAACCCCGTACTCGGTCTTGGCGAGGAGGGACACGACCAGGTTGACCTTGTCGTCGCCCGTCGCCGCGACCACGACCTGGCACTGCGACAGCATCGCCTCGTCCAATGCGGAGATCTCGCACGCATCGGCGAGCAGGGTGTCGGCGCCCTCGACGATTCCGGGGCGCGCGAGCTGCGCGTCGCGATCGATGAGGAGAACCTGGTGACCGTTGCCGACGAGCTCGCGCGCGATGGCTCGCCCGACCTTGCCGGCTCCCGCTATGGCGACGCGCATCAGCTGGCCACCGGCCCGCTCTCGAAGGCGAGCTCGATGCGCTCGCGCGTGTCCTTCTCGAAGATCGCGTGCACGATGTCGCCGTCCTGGATGACGGATTCGTCGGTTGGGACGAACGCGGTGCCGTATCGCGTGATGAAGGCCAGCCGGGCGCCGGACGTAGCCTCCAGCTCCCTTGCGCTCTTGCCGATCCACTTCTCGCCGACATGCACCTCGGCAAGCATCACCGAACCGCTGGGATCCTGGTATTCCGACTGCGCGCCGAGAGGAATGAGCCGGCGCATGATCTGCTCGGCCGTCCACGAGACCGTGGCGACGGTGGGGATGCCCAGGCGCTGGTAGACCTCGGCGCGGCGAGGGTCGTAGATGCGGGCGACGACCTGCTCGACGCCGTAGGTCTCGCGGGCCACGCGCGCGGCGAGGATATTGCTGTTATCGCCGCTGCTCACGGCGGCGAAGGCGTGCGCGCGCTCGATTCCGGCGGATTCCAGGGTTTCCCGGTCGAAGCCGACGCCCTTGACGGTCTGGCCCTTGAACTCCGGGCCGAGCTTGCGGAATGCGTCCGGCTCCTGGTCGACGATGGCCACCGAATGGCCCATCTCGTCGAGGCGGTGCGCCAGCAGTGACCCGACGCGGCCGCAGCCAAGGATCACGATGTGCACGGTCGAACGCTACACGCACCGGGCATTAGGCTCGCGGCGTGTCGATGTCGGATGTGGTCAAGCGCGTATTCCTTGGACGAGCGCTGCGCAGCGAGCGACTCGGCGACACTCTGCTTCCCAAGCGAATCGCCTTGCCGGTGTTCGCGAGCGACGCGCTGTCATCGAACGCGTACGCGACCCAGGAGATCCTCATCACCCTGGCGCTCGGCGGGTCCTCGCTGTACATCTACGGGCCGTGGATCGCGCTCGGCGTCGTCATCATCTACTTCACGGTCGTCGCGTCGTACCGGCAGAACGTGCACGCGTACCCCAGCGGTGGCGGCGACTACGAGGTCGTCTCGAAGAACCTCGGTCCCAACTGGGGTGTCTTCGTCGCGAGCGCGCTGCTCATTGACTACGTCCTGACCGTCGCGGTGTCGATCTCCGCCGCCGTGGAGAACCTCGGGTCGACTATTCCCTTCGTCGAGCACCACAGCGTCTGGTTCGCGGTCGGCCTGATCGTCGTCATCTCCCTGCTCAACCTGCGAGGGGTCAAGGAGTCGGGAGCATTCTTCGCGATTCCGGTCTACTTCTTCATCGCGTCGATCTTCATCATGATCGGCTCGGCGGCCATCCAGCTCGCGATGGGCGAGGACATCCAGGCGGAGAGCGCGACCTGGCAGATCGTCGCCGAGCAGTCATTCACTGGGCTCGCGCTCATCTTCCTCGTCGCGCGCGCCTTCTCCAGCGGCACGACGGCCCTGACGGGCATCGAGGCCATCTCCAACGGCGTCCCTGCTTTTAAGAAGCCGAAGTCGAAGAACGCGGCAACCACCTTGCTTCTGCTCGGCGTCATCTCGATGTCCATGTTCGCCGGCATCACGTGGCTGGCACTGAAGACGAACGTGCACGTGACGCTCCACAACGACGAGCTCATCGGGCTTCCGCCAGGACAGTCGCAGAAAACGGTCATCGTGCAGATCGCCGACGCGGTCTTCAGCGGCATGCCGTGGGCGGTGCTCGTGATCGCCCTTGCCACCGCGGTGATCCTGGCGCTGGCCGCCAACACCGCGTTCAACGGATTCCCGGTGCTCGGCTCTGTGCTCGCGAAGGACGGCTACCTGCCGCGTCAGCTGCACACCCGCGGTGACCGCCTGGCGTTCAGCAACGGCATCCTCAGCCTCGCGGCGATGGCGATCATCCTCGTCATCGCCTACCAGGCCTCGGTCAGCGGCCTGATCAACCTCTACATCCTCGGCGTCTTCGTGTCGTTCAGCCTGAGCCAGCTCGGCATGGTCAAGCACTGGACTCGGCACCTTCGCTCGGAGACCGAACCCGGCGAGCGTCGCCGCATGATGCGATCGCGCGTCATCAACGCCTTCGGCCTGGTCATGACCACGTCGGTTCTCATCATCGTTCTCGTCACCAAGTTCACCAAGGGCGCATGGATCGTCGTGATCGCCATGCCGCTGATCTTCCTGCTGATGCGTGGCATTCATAAACACTACGAGCGCGTGAGCACGGAGATCATGGCCGTCGACCGCGAGATGATGACACTACCGACGCGCGTGCACGTGCTGGTGCTCGTGTCGAAGCTCCACAAGCCGACGATGCGCGCGCTCATGTACGCGCGTGCGACGCGCCCCACTGTGCTCGAGGCGATCACCGTCGACGTCGACAGCGAGGACACCGCGCGCCTGCAGTCCGAGTGGGAGCGTCGCGACATCCCCGTGACTCTGAAGGTGCTCGCCTCGCCATATCGCGAGATCACCAGGCCGATCCTCGACTACGTTCGCACGCTGAAGTCGGACAACCCGAATGACCTCATCACGGTCTACATCCCTGAGTACGTCGTCGGGCGCTGGTGGGAGCACCTGCTCCACAACCAGTCGGCGCTGCGCCTGAAGAGCCGACTGCTGTTCACGCCGGGTGTCATGGTCACGAGCGTGCCGTGGCAGTTGAAGTCGAGCGAGCTCGCCGCCGACCGCGAGGACTGACGCATGACCGACGCGCCCGCACTCGGCGTAGGCGACGAGCGGATCGTCGAGACCGGGTCGATCGCGCATGGCGGCCACGTCATCGCGCACTCCGATGGCCGCACCCTGTTCGTCCGCCACGCCCTGCCGGGGGAGTCCGTGCGCGTTCGGGTCACCGAGGTCAACAAGCGCATCGTCCGCGCGGATGCTGTCGAAGTCATCACTGCATCGCCGGACCGAGTTACCGCGCCGTGCCCGTGGGCCCGGCCCGATGCCTGCGGGGGGTGCGACTTCCAGCACGTCGGCCTGACGACGCAGCGCGCGCTCAAGACCACCGTTCTCGTCGACGCCCTCACCCGCTTCGGCAAGGTCAACGATTTCGCGGACCGCGTCACGGTCGAGGAGCTGCCCGGTGCGCCGGACGGGCTCCACTGGCGCACGCGCATGCGGTGGGGCGTCACCCGCAGCGGCGACATGGGCCTTCGCGCCCACAGACGGCATCGCGTCGTGCCCGTCGACTCGTGCCTCCTCGCCGCACCGGGACTCGACGTGAAGGACATCGAGCCGGCGCCGGGCGATGCCGACGAGGTCGCCGTCGCGCTCGGATCCGACGGCCAGGTCGGGCGCGGCCACGACCGCGTGCGGCAGCAGGTGAACGGACGCGAGTGGCGGACTTCCGCAGCCAGCTTCTGGCAGGTGCATCCCGCGCTCGCCGGTGCCTTGCAGGCCGAGGTGCTCGCGCAGGGCAGGCCGCAGGCGGGCCAGACCTGGTGGGACCTCTACTGCGGAGCCGGACTGCTATCGGCAGCACTCGCCGAGCGCGTGGGCGAGGCCGGGCGGATCGACGCGGTCGAGCTCTCGCACGAGTCGATCCGCGAGGGGCGGCGTGCGCTGTACGACCTGCCGCAAGTCAGGCTGCACACGCAGGACGTCATTCGCTGGCTGCGCAACAAGCCGGTGGGGCAGTCGCCGGACGGCGTCGTCCTCGATCCGCCGAGGGCCGGGGCGGGCGCGGACGTCGTCAACGCCATTGCCGATCACGCGCCCCCGGTTGTTGTCTATGTCGCCTGCGACCCGGTCGCCCTGGGACGGGACGTGGCGTTGTTCGCCGAGCGCGGCTACCGTCTGGACGAGGTCCGCGCCTTTGACGCGTTCCCCATGACACACCACTTCGAGACCGTCGCCCGGCTGGTGAGACTCAGCTAGATAACGATCGAGGGGTCCGGTCGAAACCTGGCCGGTAATGAGATATCTTGACGTCAAGATACTTTGGGAACGACCTGAGGAGAACGCCCGTGGCCAGCAAGGACACCTTCGGATCGCGCGGCACCCTCGAGGTGGGCGCCGAGTCCTACGAGATCTTCCGCATCTCCGCCGTCGAGGGCTCCTCGCGGCTTCCGTTCACCCACAAGGTGCTCCTGGAGAACCTGCTGCGCACCGAGGACGGTGCCAACGTCACGCACGAGACCATCGCGGCGATCGGCGCCTGGGACCCGTCCGCCGAGCCGACCGACGAGATCCAGTTCACCCCGGCCCGCGTGGTCATGCAGGACTTCACCGGCGTCCCGGTCGTCGTCGACCTCGCCACCATGCGCGAGGCCGTGACCGAGCTCGGGGGAGACCCGTCCAAGATCGAGCCGCTCGCTCCTGCCGAGCTGGTCATCGACCACTCGGTCATCGCCGACTTCTTTAACATGCCCGATGCCGAGCAGCGCAACGTCGACCTTGAGTACGAGCGCAACTTCGAGCGCTACCAGTTCCTGCGCTGGGGCCAGGACGCGTTCGACGAGTTCAAGGTCGTGCCCCCGGGCACCGGCATCGTGCATCAGGTCAACATCGAGAACCTCGCCCGCGTCATCATGGCCCGCCGCGGGCAGGCCTACCCGGACACCGTCGTCGGCACCGACTCGCACACCACGATGGTCAACGGCCTGGGCGTGCTCGGCTGGGGCGTGGGCGGCATCGAGGCCGAGGCCGCGATGCTCGGCCAGCCCGTGTCGATGCTTATCCCGCGCGTCGTCGGCTTCAAGCTCACCGGCGAGCTCCCGCAGGGTGCCACCGCGACCGACCTCGTCCTGACGATCACCGAGATGCTGCGCAAGCACGGCGTCGTCGGCAAGTTCGTCGAGTTCTACGGAGACGGCGTCTCCGCCGTGCCGCTCGCCAACCGGGCGACGATCGGCAACATGAGCCCGGAGTACGGCAGCACTGTTGCCATCTTCCCCATCGACGACGCCACCACCGACTACCTGCGCCTGACCGGCCGCAGCGAGCAGCAGATCGCGCTGGTCGAGGCGTACGCCAAGGAGCAGGGCCTGTGGCATGACGCTGCGAGCGAGCCCGTCTACTCGGAGTACATGCAGCTGGACCTGTCGACCATCGTGCCGTCGATCGCGGGCCCGAAGCGCCCGCAGGATCGCGTGCTGCTCTCGGAGGCCAAGTCCTCGTTCCTCACCGCCCTCGATGCCTACACGAAGACGCCCGCGACGATCGCCCCGATCGTGATCGACGGCGAGGAGGCCGCAATCGGCCACGGCGCCGTCGTTATCGCGGCCATCACGTCATGCACCAACACGTCCAACCCGTCGGTCATGCTCGGAGCCGGCCTGCTGGCGAAGAAGGCCGTCGAGCGCGGCCTGACCCGCAAGCCGTGGGTCAAGACCACCCTGGCCCCAGGCTCGAAGGTGGTCACCGACTACTACGAGCGCTCGGGACTGCTGCCCTACCTGGAGAAGCTGGGCTTCGACATCGTCGGCTACGGCTGCACCACGTGCATCGGCAACTCCGGCCCGCTCATCCCCGAGGTCTCCGCAGCGGTCAACGAGCATGACCTCGCGGTCGTGTCTGTGCTGTCCGGCAACCGCAACTTCGAGGGACGCATCAACCCCGACATCAAGATGAACTACCTCGCCTCGCCGCCGCTCGTGGTCGCGTACGCGATCGCCGGCACGATGGATCTCGACATCGACCGCGACCCCCTCGGCATGGACTCCGACGGCAACCCCGTCTACCTCGCCGACATCTGGCCGAGCGCCCGCGAGGTGCAGGCCGTCATGGACTCGTCGATCGACGCCGAGATGTTCACGCGCCGCTACGCCGACGTGTTCGCCGGTGACGAGCGCTGGCAGTCGCTGCCGACCCCCGTCGGCGACATCTTCGAGTGGGACGCGAACAGCACCTACGTTCGCAAGCCTCCCTACTTCGACGGCATGTCGGCGCAGCCGTCACCGGTCACCGACATCCTCGGTGCCCGCGTGCTGCTGAAGCTCGGCGACTCCGTCACCACCGACCACATCTCCCCGGCCGGCTCGATCAAGCCCGACAGCCCGGCCGGTCAGTACCTCACCGAGCACGGCGTGGACCGCAAGGACTTCAACTCCTACGGCTCGCGTCGCGGCAACCACGAGGTCATGATCCGCGGCACGTTCGCGAACATCCGCCTGCGCAACCTCATGCTCGACGACGTCGAGGGTCCGTTCACGGTTGACTTCACCAACCCGAACACGGAGACGGTCCCGATCTACGATGCCGCGTCGGCCTACGCCAGCCACGGCATCCCGCTGGTGATCCTCGCCGGCAAGGAGTACGGGTCGGGCTCGAGCCGCGACTGGGCCGCCAAGGGCACCGCGCTGCTCGGCGTCCGAGTCGTCATCGCCGAGTCGTACGAGCGCATTCACCGCTCGAACCTCATCGGCATGGGCGTCCTCCCGCTGCAGTTCCACGAGGGCGTCAACGCGGCCTCGCTCGGCCTGCAGGGCGATGAGGAGTTCACGATCCGGGGCATCACCGCGCTCAACGATGGCGTCACGCCGCGCGAGGTCGAGGTCGAGGCAACCGCGCTCGACGGCCGCACCGTGGCGTTCACCGCACTCGTGCGCATCGACACTCCCGGCGAGGCCGACTACTACCGTCATGGCGGCATCCTCCAGTTCGTCCTCCGCTCGCTTCTCTAGGCGGACGCATGGCGCGGGCGGACCAGCCGGGGTGGCCGCGTGACCTGCCGCCAGCGGGCACCGAGGAGTTCGACGACAAGGTGACAGGCTGGCTGCTGGATCGCGCGCCCGCCGACCTGCGGTCCTCGCCGGTGCGGCACCTGCCGATCGCGCTCGTGCGCGTGGTCGCCCATGTCGTCGCTGCCGAGCTAGACGGAATGCGGGCGGCCTACGCCTCAGCGCGTGTCGAGATGACCGCCTACCTAGGCCCCGACCAGATCGCCGTGGTGCAGTCGGCACTCGAGGCCGAGGGAGCCCGGCTCCTGAGCGTCCAGCGGGAGGTGGCCCTCGTGGAGGGCGCCCTGGTCGACGCCGCGCGACGGGCTCGTCATCCGGTGCAAAACGGTCCCATCGCCTAGACTCAGGAGGTCATGCCGGAGCGAGAGGAAGCCACCTTGATCGAAGGCATCCGTGATCCTCGCGACGTGCGCGCGCTGTCTCCAGAGCAGCTCCCGGCCCTGGCCGCGGAGATCCGCGAGTTCCTCGTCGAGAAGGTCTCCGCCACCGGCGGCCACCTCGGCCCGAACCTCGGCGTCGTCGAGATGACCATCGCGCTGCACCGTGTCTTCCGCTCTCCCGACGACATGATCGTGTGGGACACCGGCCATCAGGCCTACGTCCACAAGATCCTCACCGGCCGCTCCGGCGACTTCGACACCCTGAAGCAGAAGGGTGGCCTGTCCGGCTACCCGAGCCGGGTCGAGAGCGCCCACGACCTCGTCGAGAACAGCCATGCGTCGACCGCGCTGTCGTATGCCGACGGGCTCGCGAAGGCGTGGGAGCGACGCGGACTCCTCGGCAGCCAGCACGTCGTTGCCGTCATCGGCGACGGCGCGCTCACCGGTGGCATGGCCTGGGAGGCGCTGAACAACATCGCCACCTCGGACCGACCGATGGTCATCGTTGTCAACGACAACGCGTGGTCCTACTCGCCGACCATCGGCGGCATGGCGCACCACCTGGCGACGCTGCGCACCACCCACGGATACGAGAAGTTCATGAAGTGGGGCAAGCGCGTCCTGCGCCAGACGCCCGTCGTGGGGGAGCCGGTCTACGGCGCGCTGCACGGGTTCAAGAAAGGCGTCAAGGACATCGTTGCCCCCCAGGGACTCTTCGAGGATCTCGGACTGAAGTACATCGGCCCGATCGACGGTCACGACGAGCAGGAGATGGAGTTCGCCCTCTCCCGCGCGAAGGCGTTCCCCGGGCCCGTCATCGTGCACGCGATCACGCAGAAGGGTCGCGGCTACCGGCCCGCCGAGCTCGACAAGGCCGACCACTTCCACGGCGTCCCGATCTTCGACCCGGAGACGGGGCTGCCGGTCAAGGCCAGCGGACCCACGTGGACCGGTGCGTTCTCCGACGAGCTGGTCGCGATCGGCCACGAGCGTCCTGATGTTGTCGCCATCACCGCAGCGATGCTCGGGCCCACTGGCCTGGACCGCTTCGCGAAGGTGTTCCCCGATCGCACCTACGACGTCGGCATTGCCGAGCAGCACGCGGTCACTTCGGCGGCGGGCATGGCGTACGGGGGACTGCACCCCGTCATCGCGCTCTACGCGACCTTCCTCAACCGCGCCTTCGACCAGGTGCTCATGGACTGCGCCCTCCACAACGCTGGGGTCACGTTCGTGCTCGACCGCGCCGGCGTCACCGGCGACGACGGCCCGAGCCATAACGGCATGTGGGACATGGCGATGTTGCAGGTCGTCCCAGGCCTTCGCATCGCGGCCCCGCGCGACGAGGCCACCTTGCGTTCGTCGCTGCGCGAGGCCGTAGCCATCGATGATGCGCCGACGGTCGTGCGCTTCCCCAAAGGCGCCCTCGGTCCCAAGGTCCCTTCGCTGCGACGCGAGCCGGGCTACGACGTGCTCGCCGAATCCGGCACTCCCGATGTGCTCATCGTCAGCATCGGCGCGTTCGCCGAGTTGTGCATCGACGTTGCCGAGCGGCTTCGCGCGCAGGGCATCGGCGTCCTCGTCGTCGATCCCGTCTGGGTGAAGCCACTTCCCGACTCGCTCGTGCCGCTCGCCTCTTGCGCTCGCCTTGTTGTCGTCGTCGAGGACGGCATCCGCACCAGCGGGGTCGGTGCATCGGTGAGCCAGCAGCTGCGCGACAACGGGATCGAGGTCCCGGTCCGCAATATTGGCATCCCCGAGAGGTTCCTCGAGCAGGGCAAGCGCTCCGAGGTTCTCGTCGAGTGCGGACTGACCGCGCAGGAGATCTCGCGCTCGATCGTCGAGGCGGTCGCTCACCGTGCCGACGGGCAGCCCGCTCAGGTAGAGAGTTCGGCAGACCTCCAGGCCTAATGCCGGACCAGTTGGGAAGCAATCGTGGGTGACGTCGGCTGGCTTCCCTGGCGACCAGCAATCATCATCGCCGCGGTGCTCGTCGTGCTCATGCTCGCCTTGCGCGCCAGTCCCCGGACGAGGTCATTGTCATCGCTGCTCGGACAAGTGGCGCTCCTGGTGGGCTTGTACGCCGTGTGGCAGTACGCCGGAACGATCTCGCTCGGCGGGCTCGACTCGGCTCATGACGCGGGTCTGTGGATCGCCGACGTGCAGGCGTTCCTTCACTGGCCGTCCGAGTCGTGGTTCCAGGGGCCGGTCCTCGACATCGACTGGCTCGGCAGGGCCGCCGACATCTACTACATCGTCATGCACGTATCGGTGTTCCTCATCACGCTCGCATGGGTGCTGTTCTTCCGGCGACCGGACTGGCCGTTCGCGCGGACCACCGTGGTCATCCTCACCGGCGCGTGCCTGATCCTGCAGTACAAGCCCGTCGCTCCGCCACGGCTGATTCCCGAGCTCGGCATCGTCGACACCGCGGCCATCCACGGACTGTCCGTCTACGGCGCTGTCCCCGGCGCGAACCAGTTCGCGGCCATGCCGTCGGTCCACGTCGCGTGGGCGGCAGCAGTGGCCCTGATCATCATCGTTGTCGCACGCACCAGGTGGAGGTGGCTGGCGCTCGTCTACCCGCTCGCCACTACCTGGGTGGTCATCGCCACGGGCAACCACTTCATCCTCGACGCAGTCGTGGCGGTCGTGCTGCTCGGCGGTGCGGTGGCGATCACGCTCGCCTTCCCATCGCAGCGCCCGCAGCGATGGAAGTCAACGGCCGCCGTCACTCCCTCGGGTGTTTCCAGTCCCGACCAGTCGATAGCTGGTAGGCGCCCGTAGCGGCGCTGATGGTGGGGAAGAACCGAGAACTGTCGAGAGAGTGCTCGAGCCCGAACTGCTCGATCTTCTTTCGCGGCTGATCCTTGAGCTCGGCGAGGACGAGGTGAACACCCTTGCCGTCCAGCTTCGTTACGAGGTCCTCGAGCATGTCGCATGCGGTCGTATCGATGTCAGTGATGGGCTCCGCCGCGATCACGATCCACAGCGGCGCGGGATCCGTGGCAGCGAGTCGGTGCACCTCGTCGCGGAAGGCTCCCGCGTTGGCGAAGATCAGCGGTGCGTCGAACCTCATCACCACGCAGCCGTCAAGGCGGTCGGCATTGGGGTAGCTGGTGGTGTCGTGCAGCCCGGCAAGTCCCGGGACGCGCCCGAGTGTGGCCCGGTAGGGCCGCCAGATTCTCTTGAAGACCATTGCCACGGACAGGCCGACGGCAACGACAATGCCCGGCAGCACGCCGAGGAGAACAACGCCCAGGAAGGCGGCGAGACCGATGATGAAATCGGATCGGCGCTGCCGCGAGAGTCGGCGCATTCCGCTGATGTTGGCAAGCGAGAGCGAAGCGGCAATGACCACCGCAGCCAGCGTCGCCTGAGGAAGGTCGGCAAGTAGGTCAGGGAAGGCAACCAGCATCAGCGCGATCATGCCCGCGCCGACGAGACCGGTGAGCTGACTGCGTGCCCCTGCGCCCTCGGCGACCGCCGTCCGCGATCCGCTCGTGCTGACTGGGAAACCTTGGAACAGTCCCGCAGCGACATTGGCGACGCCGATTCCAACCATCTCCCGATTGCCGTCCACGCGCGATCCCTGCCGTTCGGCGAAGACAGTCGCCGTCGAGATGGTGTCCGCGAGTGCGACGAGGGAAATGCCGACAGCGCCGACGACGAGGAGGGCGAGGTCCTGAAAGCCGATTTCCGGAATGGCGAAGCTGGGCAGGCCTTGGACCAGAGACCCGACCACGGGAACGCCGCGTTCGGCGAGGCCGAAGGCGATGCTCGCGATGATCGCCGCGATGGTGGCGATCAGCACTGCGGGCACGCGCGGAAGTACCCGTGCCAGGAGGAGGATGAGCACCAGGGAAGACACGCCGACAGCGGCTGCGGCTGGCACTGTCGCGCCTTCGATGAGTCCTTGGGCCACGCCGATGACTTCCCCGAGGAATCCGTCCGCGTCGACGGAGAAGCCCAGCAGCTTTGGCAGTTGGCCGACGAGGATGGTCAGCGCCAGACCGTTCATGTAGCCCAGAATCGTGGGGCGCGACAGGAGGTCGGCAATGAAGCCGAGGCCCCCGATGCCGGCCACGATCATGATGGCGCCCGTGAGGATGGCCAGCATGGAGGCGAGTGCAACCGCCTTGGCGGGATCGCCGTCGGCGGCGACCAAGGGAAGAATCGTGGCGGCGATCATCGGCCCTAGGGAGCTGTCGGGGCCGAGGACGAGGATGCGCGACGGACCGACTACGGCGTAGCCGATCAGGCACAGGATCGATGTGTACAGGCCCGTGACGGCTGGCAGGCCAGCCAGTTCTGCGTAGGCCATGCCCTGTGGCACGAGAAGGGCTGACAGGACCAGGCCGGCCACCACATCACGAGATAGCCAAGTGATCCTGTAGCCCTCCAGCGACGGCAGCAGTAGCCGGGCGCGAGTCACGCGAGGGCCCGCCAGCGGAGGATCGGCTGGTCAGCGCCTTCGGACACGCGGTCAGTATTCACCCGAACTCACGGGCAGTCTCGAACTCCGGATGTTGGACATCGCGATGCCCTACGCGAGTAGCGTCTGGGTGTTTGACGATCTGACGCGAGTCGCTGGGGGTAGCGATGAGTTCTACTAGCGAAGCTGCGACGTCGGCGTTGGCCGACGCAGAGTCAGCGTCGCCCTCGGTGAGTCGTCCCTGGTGGACGTGCAGCTTTGCGGCGGCAATCGGTGCCGTGGTGGGCGGAGCACTCTCGCTCGGCCCGTCGCTACTGCCTCGCACCGGTTTTCTCGAAGGACTCGTGTTCGGTGTCGGACTGGCGATTGGCTATGGCGTCGGCCTCCTTGTGGCGTGGTTCATCCGCCAGTTCAGCGGACGCCAGGGTCCGTGGTCAGGTAGTCGCCGGGCATGGCAGGTGCTAGGCGTCGTCGCCGCGGTTGTACTGGCCTTCTTCCTGTGGTCGGGCAAGCAGGCACAGGATGACCTCTACGCCCTGATGGGCATGAGTCAGCCCGGCGGCACGTGGTACCTGACTGTCCTTGGCGTCGCGGTAGTCGTGTTCGTCCTGGTGATCTCGATCTCTCGGGGTGTTCGACGGATGGCGCGAGGTCTGACGCACTGGATGACCCACGCGATGCCTGCGCGGACCGCGCGAGCGCTCGCGATCCTGATTGCCATCATCGTGGTGTGGCTCGTGATCAGCGGCCTGCTGCTGAACGGGATCCTCGCGGTGACAGAGGCCGCGTACAAGACGAAGAACGACACGACGACCGAAGGCGTCGTGCAGACAACGTCGAGTTTCGTGTCGGGCGGACCAGAATCGTTGATCCCCTGGGACAGCCTCGGCAACCAGGGCCGCGATTTCGTCGTCGACGGCAGCTCGGTCGAGTCGCTCGATTCCTTCAACGGTGGTGGAGCGATCGAGCCGATCCGTGCTTATGTCGGTCTGGAGTCAGCGGACACCGTGGCGGCCCGGGCGGAGCTGGCCGTCGATGAGCTCGTGAAGCTCGGTGCGTTCGACCGCGCGGTCCTCGCTGTGGGCAACACGACCGGGACAGGGTGGATCGACGAGGGAGCGGTCGATCCATTGGAGTACATGTACAACGGTGACGTGGCAACTGTTGCCATGCAGTACTCCTACCTGCCGAGCTGGATCTCCTTCCTCGTCGATCAGGAGAAGGCGAAGGAGACCGGTATCGCGCTCTTCGACGCGGTGTACGGCGCGTGGCTCGAGCGGCCAGCGGAATCGCGACCGCGACTGCTGGTCTTCGGCGAGAGCCTCGGCTCGTTCGGAGGCGAGGCTGCGTTCAGCGGCATCCAGGACATGACGAACCGTGCCAGTGGGATCCTCTTCGCGGGCCCGCCGAACGCCAATGAGCAATGGCGTCGCTACACCGCCGCGCGCGATCCGGGAAGCCCGCAGATCCTGCCCGTGTTCCAGGATGGGGACGACCTGCGCTGGGCCCAGACGCAAGGGGACCTCGGGATCCCTTCTGGAGAGTGGGGCGCCGCCAGAGTGCTGTACCTGCAGAACGCGTCAGATCCCATCGTCTGGTGGGCGCCAAACCTGCTGCTGTCCAAGCCTGACTGGCTGGACGAGCCGCGCGGCAGCGATGTGTTGCCATCGTTGCGTTGGTGGCCGCTCATCACGTTCTTCCAGGTTTCCGCTGACCTCATCTACAGCACGGGCGTCCCGGCCGGGCACGGGCACGTCTACGCGAGCAACCAGGTGTGGGCATGGGCGGCAATCCTCGAACCCCCGGGTTGGAGCGAAGCGAAGAGTCTGGAGCTCGTGGGTCGTCTTTCGTGAGCGGCGGCGCGGCTCACGACCTCAGGATCTTGTCCATCTTCTTGCCGTTGGCCAGCTCGTCGACCAGCTTGTCGAGGTAGCGGATCTTCTGCATGAGCGGATCCTCGACGTCCTGCACCTTCACCCCGCACACCGATCCGGTGATCAAGGCGGCATTCGGATTCAAGGTCGCGTCGGCGAAGAAGTCCTCGAACGTGGTCTCCTCGGCAAGGTGACGCTCCAGAGCCGCCTTGTCGAAGCCGGTGAGCCACTCGATGATCTCGTCCAACTCGGCCTTCGTGCGCCCCTTCCTCTCCACCTTGTTCACGTAGTGGGGGTAGACCGAGGGGAAGGGCGTAGTGAAGATCTTGTGCACGGAGGAAGCGTAACGAATTGCCAGTTCGCCGGTCCCTGGCGAGGAATCTAGGCGGATTGCCCGGTGTCAGGGGTATTCCCTACCCTCGCCGCATGACAAATGCGGTTACAGCCCAAGGGCTGATCAAGACATTCCACGGAAAGAAGGGATCGACGGTCGAGGCGGTTCGCGGCGTCGACCTCGAGGTGCAGAAGGGGGAGGTATTCGGCTTCCTCGGGCCGAACGGGGCGGGCAAGTCCAGACGGTGCGGATGCTCACCACGCTCACGACGATCTCGGGCGGCACGGCGCAGATCGTCGGTGTCGACGTCGCCTCCGATCCTGATGGCGTCCGCCGCAAGATCGGCGTCGCACTGCAGGAGGTAGGGCTCGATCCACGCCAGACTGGCCGGGAGATCCTCGTGCTGCAGGCGCGGCTGTTCGGCGTCTCGGCCGCCGAGGCCGGCAAGCGCGCGGAGGAGCTGCTCGAGCTCGTCGAGCTGACGGACTCAGCCGATCGGCGCACCAAGACCTACTCGGGCGGCATGAAGCGCCGTCTTGATCTGGCCAGTGCGCTTGTCCACCGGCCCGACGTGCTCTTCCTCGACGAGCCGACGACGGGCCTGGATCCCGCCAGCCGGCTGGTGGTGTGGGAGGAGGTCCGTCGCATCAACGACCTGGGCGTCACCGTCTTCCTCACCACCCAGTATCTGGAGGAGGCCGACCAGCTGTGCTCACGGCGGGCCATCATCGACGGCGGCAAAATCGTGCGCGAGGGAACTCCCGCATCGCTGAAGGCCGATCTCAAGGCCAAGCGCGGTGGTGACACCGAGCCGACCCTCGACGACGTCTTCCTCGACGTGACCGGTCGAAATCGAGAACGCGGCGCTGGCGAAGTTCGGGAGGTGCAGTAATGAATGCTCTCAAGGTCCTTGGTGGCCGTGGCCTGCGCGAGGCATTGCGCACTCCGGACGCATTGCTGCCCACGCTGCTCATCCCGCTGTTCTTCCTGGTGGTCAACGTCGGGCAGGCAGCACGCATCTTCCCGACCGACACCACGCCGTTCCTGCGTGGCCAGAGCTACGCGGCCTTCCAGCTGCCGGCGACGATCCTGCTGGCCGCGTCGTTCGGCACTGCTGCGCTCTACCTGGTCGAGGAGATCGAGAACGGCTACTTCGACAAGATCCGAGCCACTCCGGTGTCGCGAACGTCGATCGCCCTCGGGCGGTTGATCTCCGAGCCGGTCAAGATCGCGGCGATGACGCTCGTCATCCTGCTCGTGGCCGTGCCGTTCGGTGTTCGTGTCTCGAGCGGGATCGTCGGCATCGTCCTGCTCGTGATCCTGGCTGCAGGATGGGCAACGGGCTACGCGGCGTTCCTGCAGTTCGTGGCGCTCAAGACGCGCAGCGCGGCGGCGACGAACTCGGCGGGCCTGGTGTTCTTCCCGCTCCTGTTCCTCACGCCGAACTTCGTGCCGCGTGACCTGCTCACCGACCCGATGGAGATCGCGGCGACAATCAACCCCGTCACCTACGTGATGGAGTCGATGCGGTCGCTGATCCTCGAGCCGCTGAACTGGTCCGCGATCGCGCCGGGCTTCATCGTGGTCGCCGTGTTCGTCGGCATCATGCTGGCGATCAACGTCCGGGTGATGAGCAAGTACGACTGACGCTCAGAACGAGTGATGCCCCGCCACATTCGTGGCGGGGCATCACTTTGTGTACTTAGGCGACGGGGACTGACGCCACCCCAGGCTTGAGGAAGGTGCTCCCGGTCACGCGCTCTGAGGCACCCGAGCGATCCAGGTACGGCGTGATGCCGCCGAGCCAGAACGGCCAGCCGGCACCGAGCAGCATGCACAGGTCGATGTCCTTCGGGCTGGCGACGACGCCCTCGTCGAGCATGCGCTTGACCTCGTCGGCCATCGCGTCGAGGGCGCGATCGCGGACCTCGTCTGCGGTCAGCGGCTTGTCGCCCTGGGTGAACAGCGCGGCGACCTCGGGGTCGACGACCTGCGAGCCGTCCTCGGACTTGGTGAGCAGCGATCCCTTGCCCGCGGCGACGACCTTGCCGAGGTTCTCCGACACGTAGAAACGGTCGGGGAATGCGGCGTGGAGCGTCTCGGACACGTGGAATGCGACGGCCGGGCCGACGAGCGACAGCAGGTTGAACGGGGTCATCGGCAGGCCGAGCTCGTCGAGAGCGTGGTCGGCGACCTCGAAGTCGGTGCCTTCGTCGACGGCCTTGGTGACCTCGCCCATGAAGCGGGTGAGCAGGCGGTTGACGACGAATGCGGGGGCGTCCTTCACGAGGACCGACGACTTCTTGAGCTTCTTGCCGACCTCGAACGCGGTCGCGAGAGTCGCATCGTCGGTGTGCTCGGCGCGAGCGATCTCCAGCAGTGGCATGAGCGCGACCGGGTTGAAGAAGTGGAAGCCCACGACCCGCTCGGGGTGCTTGAGGTCGGCGGCCATGTCGGTGATCGACAGCGAGCTGGTGTTGGTGGCGAGGATGCAGGTGTCGGACACGACGGCCTCGACCTCGGCGAACACCTGCTTCTTCACGGCGAGGTTCTCGAAGACGGCCTCGATGACGAAGTCCGCATCGGCGAACGAGTCCTTCGAGGTGTCGCCGGTGACGAGGGCGGTGAGGCGGTTGGCCTTGTCCTGGCTCAGGCGACCCTTCTCGACCTGGGCCGCGATGTCGTGGCGGACGTACGCGAGGCCCTTCTCCACGCGCTCGGCGTCGAGGTCGGTGATGACGATCGGCACCTCGAGGCGCTTGGCGAACAGCAGCGCGAGCTGGCTGGCCATGAGGCCGGCCCCGACGATGCCGACCTTCTTGACCGGGCGGGCCAGCGACTTGTCGGGGACTCCGACGGGCTTCTTGGCCCGGCGCTGCACGAGGTCGAAGGAGTAGAGCGAGGCGCGCAGGTCATCGCCCATGACGAGGTCGGTCAGCGCCTGGTCCTCGGCGGCGAAGCCCTCGTCGCGCGTGCTGGTGGCGGCAGCGCGCACGAGCTCGAGCGCCTTGTATGGCGCGGGGGTGGCGCCGTGCAGCCGGGCGTCGACCATGCCGTGCGCGATGTCGACGATGGCATCCCACGACTCGCGGTCAGGTGCCGTGCGGCTCACGACGGTGCGTCCGGAGATCACGCCGGCCGCCCACTTGAGCGACTCCTCGAGGTAGTCGGCGGGCTCGAACAGCGCGTCGACGATGTGGAGCCTGAGCGCGTCGGCGGGCTTCAGCTGCTTGTTCTGCTGCAGCGGGTTGCTGATGATCACCTGCAGGGCGTCGACCGGACCGATGAGGTTCGGCAGCAGCCAGGCGCCGCCCCAGCCGGGGATGAGGCCGAGGAAGACCTCGGGCAGCGACATGCCGGCAGCGCCGGTCGACATCGTGCGGTAGTCGCAGTGGAGGGCCAGCTCGGTGCCGCCGCCCATCGCGGCGCCGTTGACGAAGGCGAAGGTCGGGATGTCGAGCTCGCCGAATCGACGCATGACGTCGTGGCCGAACTTGCCGAACTGCTTGATGATCGCGGGATCGTTGACGAGCCCGATCGCGGACAGGTCGGCACCGACGGCGAAGATGAACGGCTTGCCGGTGACGGCGACGCCGACGATGTCCGTCATCGCGACGATCGAGTCGAGCGCATCGTTCAGCGACTTCAGGCCGGCTGGGCCGAAGGTGCTCGGCCGAGTGTGGTCCTTGTCGTTGTCGAGAGTGATGAGCGCGAGCTTCCCGGCGTCAGCGGGAAGCTCGACGACGCGCACGCGCGCGTGGGTGACGACCTCCTCGGGAGCGGTCTTCTCGGCTGCTGCGACGTCGGCGGTCATGCGTTGCTCCCTGCGTGGTTGAGGTTCTCCCAGATGACCGTTCCGCCCATGCCCAGTCCGATGCACATGGTGGTGATGCCGTACTTCGCGTCGGGGTTCCGCTCGAAGTCCCTGGCCAGGTAGGACATCAGGCGGATGCCGCTCGAGGCGAGCGGGTGGCCGACGGCGATCGCGCCGCCCATCGGGTTGACGCGGGGGTCGTCGTCGGCGAGGCCGAAGTGGTCGGTGAACGCGAGGACCTGGATGGCGAACGCCTCGTTGACCTCGAACAGGTCGATGTCGTCGATCGTCAGTCCGGCGCGCGACAGCGCCTTCTCGGTGGCGGGCACCGGGCCGACGCCCATGACCTCGGGGGAGACGCCGGCGAAGGCGAACCCGACCATGCGCATCTTCTTGCTCAGCCCGAGCTCGTCGGCAACGGTCTCCGATGCCAGGAGAGCAGCAGTCGCGCCGTCATTGAGGCCCGAGCTGTTGCCTGCGGTCACGCGACCGTGCGGGCGGAACGGGGTCTTGAGCCCGGCAAGGCCCTCGAGGGTCGTGGTGGGTCTTGGCGCCTCGTCCTGGGTCACGTAGCCCCAGCCCTGCTCGGCGGAGCGCACGGCGACGGGGACGAGATCAGGCTGGATCCAGCCCTGCGCGTAGGCGTTGGCCGTCTTCTGCTGCGAGCCCAGCGCGAACTCGTCGGCGCGGGCCTTCGTCAGGTGGGGAAAGCGGTCGTGCAAGTTCTCGGCGGTCATGCCCATGTTGAGGGCCTCGATGTCGACCAGGCGCTCGGCGATGAATCGCGGGTTGGGATCGACGCCCTCGCCCATGGGATGGCGTGACATGTTCTCCACGCCGCCGGCGAGCACGACGTCGTAGGCGCCCGCGGCGATGCCCGCGCTCAGCGTGGTGACGGCGGTCATCGCGCCCGCGCACATGCGGTCGACCGAGTAGCCGGGCACCGACTTCGGCAGGCCGGCGAGGATCGCTGCGCTGCGCCCTATGGTCAGGCCCTGGTCGCCGATCTGCGTCGTCGCGGCGACGGCGACGTCGTCGATGCGCTCGGGGGGAAGGTTCGGATTGCGGCGCAGGAGCTCGCGGAAGACCTTGACGACCATGTCGTCGGCGCGGGTCTCGGCGAACAGGCTCCCGGCTCGCCCGAAGGGGGTCCGTACCCCGTCGACGAAAACGACCTCTTGAGCGACACGGCTCACGCTGGCTCCCAGGCTTGACGAGGGTGACGGCCCGGCCGGGTCGTCTGGCAGTCATATTACCGGCGGGTAACTTGGCTGGCTACTCGCCAGTAACCTCCGGCGCGGGCTGGGCCTGGAGCGCTGTGGTCAGGGCCGGGGCGGTGAGGTCGATCTGCCACCGGCGGGCGCCCATCGCGGCCAGCGCTGACGGCACGTCACCGTCCTCGGGAGGCTGCCAGCACAGGCGGCGGACCAGGTCGGGGGTGAGCAGGTTCTCGACCGGCATGTGGTTCTTCTCGGCCAGGTCGGTCATCGCCGACTTGGCCGCCTCGAGGCGGGCGTAGGCGACCGGATCGCGCTCGGCCCACGTGCGCGGCTGCGGAGGCCCGCCGAGCGGGGTCGCCGCGAGCGGCAGGTCGGAGTTGCTCAGCGCCTGCGCCTCGACGATCGCCGCCCACCACTTGCGGATGTATCGGCTGGCGCCGCGGTTGGTGAATTCCTTCATCGCGGCGAGCGTCTCGATGTCCGCGGGCATCGTCGTCGCGGCAGCGACGATCGCGGCGTCGGGCAGCACTCGTCCGATCGCGATGTCGCGGGTGCGGGCGATCTCGTCGCGGGTGTGCCACAGCGCGCGGACAACGGCAAGGGAACGCGGCTTGCGGATGCGGTGGATGCCCGAGGTGCGGCGCCATTCATCCTCGCCTCGCTCGCGCGGCGTGAACGTCAGCAGGGAGTCGAACTCCTGCTTGGCGATGTCGCGCTTGCCGGCCTCGACCAGCTCCGCGTCCATGATGTTGCGCAGCTCGATGAGCAGCTCCACGTCGAGCGCCGCGTACCGAAGCTGCGCGGCGGTGAGCGGGCGCACCGACCAGTCCGTCGCGCCGTGGCCCTTCTCAATGACCTCGCCGAGTTCGCTGAGGACGAGTGCCGCCAGGCTCACCCGCTCGCGCCCGAGGAGCCGTCCGGCGAGCTCGGTGTCGAACAGTGCGGACGGGCGCAGGTTGAGCTCGGCGAGGCAGCCGAGGTCCTGGGTCGCTGCGTGCAGGATCCACTCGACGTCGGCCGTCGCCTCCTGGATCGCGGTGAGGTCCGGCACGGCGATGGGGTCGATGAGCGCGGTTCCCGCGCCCTCGCGACGCAGCTGGATCAGGTAGGCGCGCTGGTCGTAGCGGTAGCCCGAGGCCCGTTCGGCGTCGACGGCGAGCGGGCCAGATCCGGCAGCCAGGAGCGTCGCGTACTGCTCGACTCCCGCGGCGTCCGTGATGACAGGCGGAACTCCGTCGCGGGGCTCGATGGGTGCGATCGGCTCGGGCAGATCGACAGGTTCGTCGGTCAGGTCGCTCATCTGCGACTTCGACGACGCATGGACTCCACGTGCGTGACGCCTCGGGGCACGGGAGGCAGGCCCACGGCGTGCGCGGTGAGGTCGACCCAGGCCGCCACGTGCAGGCCGAAGTCGTCCATGACCAAGCCGGTGTCGGGATCCTCCAGCGGCGTCCACGATGCACGGATCTCGACATAGCCATCGGACGGACGATCGCTCATGGTGCCGAACGACCGACCCGACGTGCGCGTGACCGTGCCGCCGAGCTGGGTGACGTGGGCATCGGCACCGGCGAGCGAGTCGGTGACCCAGCTCCAGCCGACGTCGTGCAGCATCTGCTCGTCGATGAGGTCGGCCTCGAGCTCGGCGCGGACGAAGACGACCGCCCGGAATGAGCCCTCCCATTCGTCGACCCCGTCGGGATCGTGCAGCAGGACGAACCGACCGGAGGCCTCGACGGCCTCGGGATCGGAGCGGTCGAGGGTGAGGGCCAGGGAAGAAGGAGCCAGCCGGGAGGGCGCGGGGGCCTCCTCGAGGTCGAACTCGGGACGGACGATCACCGCCTTGACCTGCTCGAGGGCGAGCGCAAACCCGTCGGCGCGCGTGGGAATCGTCCTCATTCCCGCAGGCTAGGCGTCCGCACGGCAGGTGTCGCTCTCGCCGCGCCGTGACGCCTAGAGTGACTGCCGTGGCGGCCCTCCTCGCAGTCGTCTCCTCCCTCATGTGGGGCACGTCGGACTTCCTCGGGGGCGTTCTCACTCGACGGCTACCCGCGATCGCGGTCTACGGGCTGTCCCAGGCGGTCGGGTTCGTCTTCCTTGTCATCATCGCCACGGCGACGGGCGGCTGGGGCGCCGATCCGGGCTACTGGCCATGGGCGATAGCCGCCTCGGTCCTGGGCATGATCGCGATGATCTCCTTCTACAAGGCGCTGGCGATCGGCCCGATGGGCATCGTCTCGCCACTCGTGGCGCTCGCCGTGCTCGTGCCGGTCGTGGTGTCGCTGCTCCGTGGCGAGCTTCCCGAGCCCATTCAGCTGGTCGGCATCGTGGTGGCGATCCTGGGCATCCTGCTGGCCAGCGGTCCGGAGCTGACGGGCGCCGAGAGTGCCAAGCCGCTGATCCTCGCGGGCGTCGCGGCGATCGGATTCGGCGGCATGTTCGTGCTCATGGCCGAGGGCAGCAAGCACGACCCGCTCATGACGATGACCGGCATGCGCGTGACGACCGTGGTGATCTACGCATTCGTGTTCCTTGTCGCGCGCAACATCGGGGGAGCCCGGCCGCGCGATGCGGTGCCGCTGGTGACGATCGGCATTCTCGATGCCGGGGCGAACGTCATGTTCGGGTTCGCCACGACGATGGGACTGCTGTCCGTGACGGCGGTCCTGGGTGACCTCTACCCGGTCGTCACGGCAGTGCTCGCGGCGATCTTCCTTCGGGAGCGGCTGCGCGGCGTGCAGTACGCGGGTGTGGGCGCGGCCCTGTTCGGCGTCATGCTCATCGCCGCTGGGGGATAACGGGCTAGGAGTTCTCGCCCGCTGGCTCGAGGGTCATCGAGATGGAGTTGATGCAGTAGCGAAGGTCGGTGGGCGTCCCGTAGCCCTCGCCCTCGAACACGTGGCCGAGGTGGCCACCGCACGTCGCGCAGCGGACCTCGGTGCGCACGCGGCCCAGGCTGCGGTCCTCGATGTACACGACACTGTCCTTGGCGAGCGGTGCGTAGAAACTGGGCCAGCCGCAGTGCGAGTCGAACTTCGCATCGCTGCGGAACAGCTCGGCACTGCAGGCCCGGCAGCGGTACACGCCCTCGGTCTTGGTGTCGGTGTACTCGCCGACGAACGGCGCCTCGGTGCCGGCCTCGCGCAGCACGTGGTACTCAAGCGGGTTCAGCTCGCCCTTCCAGTCGGACTCGTCCTTGACGAGCGCGTAGTTAGTGCCGTCGGGTCGGGTCGCGCCGTCGCTGGCGGGGGAGCTGTGAGCCATGGGAAGACGGTAACCCGTCGTCAGCCCTCGCGCACAGTGCGGACCCCGAGCAGTGCCCCGAATCCGATGAGGCCCATGCCGCTGACGGCGTCGGTCCACTTCAGCGCAGTCGTGCCCATCCGGCCGCCCACGGCCGACGCGACCCCCGACAGTCCGATGTGGAAGGCGAGCGAGCCGAGGCCGATTCCTACAATGAAGGCGATTGCGGTGGACGAACCGGCGGCCACGTTCGCGACAGCCGCACCGGAGAAGACCGCTGCCCAGGTCAGGATCGTCAGCGGGTTGGAGGCGGTCGCGATGAGTCCGGTGCGTAGTGCGTGCCGGGGACGCAGCACCTCGGAGTCGTCCTCGGCTCCCATGCGTACACGGAACGCGTCGCGTAGGGTCCGCGCGCCGATGAAGATTAGGACGGCCGCGCCGGCCAGCCCGAGCCCGATGCGCAGCGGCGCGAACTGCAGCAGCGCCGCAGCGCCGAGGGCGCCGAGGATCGCGTAGGCGAAATCGACGATCGACGCACCGATTCCGATGGCTGCGCCGGACCGCCAGCCGAACCGCGTGCTGGTGCGCACGCACAGCAGCCAGATCGGTCCCACGTTCGCGGCGGCCAACGCGCCGATGGCAAGGCCGGTGAGGAGTGCACCCAACATGCGGACAGTATGGTCGTGCCGTGAGCGACATTCTCGATTCCCACGCCACATGGCTGTCCGACGAGGAACTGGCCACGGCCCGCGAACGGCTGCCGATCGTGTATGTCGACGCGGTCCCCGTCCGGGTCGATGCCCTCGGCCAGGTGACGTCGATCGGCCTCCTGCTTCGTGCCATGCCCAACGGCCAGCTGTCCCGCGCGGTGGTGTCCGGTCGCGTCCTGTACGGCGAGCGAGTGCGCGACGCACTGCTTCGTCATATCGAGAAGGACCTCGGGATCATGGCGCTGCCACGCGTGCCGGCATCCCCGCAGCCGTTCACCGTGGTGGAGTACTTCCCGAGCCCGGAGGTCACGGGCTTCCATGATCCGCGCCAGCACGCGGTCGCTCTCGCGTTCGTCGTGCCGATCGACGGAGACTGCGAGCCGTCGCAGGATGCGCTCGACCTGGTGTGGGTCAGTCCGGCCGAGGCGTCATCGGCGCAGTTCCAGGACGAGATGTCCGGGGGGCAGGGCCGACTGGTGCGCATGGCCCTTGCCCACTGCGGCGTGCTGAACTAGCGCGGAGCGAACTTCGGTCTGCGCTTGTCGATCTTGGCGCTGATCGCCTCGGCTAGATCCGGTCGCGCGAACGCGGCGCGCATCTCGACGAGAGACGAGTCAACGGACTCCTCGAGGCTCTGATCGTCGACCTGCAGCAACTGGCTCTTGATCACGGCCGTTGATGTCGGAGAGCAGTTGTCGGCTACGTCCTGCGCCCAGGCGAGGGCACGCGCGACGACGTCGTCCGCGATGTCGTTGACCAGCCCGATCGCGAGCGCCTCGTCCGCCGAGAGAGTGCGTCCGGTGAGCAGGATGTCGCTCGCGCGGCCGTGGCCGACGAGGCGGGTGAGCAGCCACGTCGATCCGTACTCCGCGATGAGCCCCAGTCGTGCGAAGGTGCTGCTGAAGGTCGCGGACGGCGACGCGAACCGCGCGTCTGCAGCGATCGCGAGGACGAAGCCGATGCCCGCCGACGGCCCGTTGATCGCCGTCGCGACCGGAGTTCCGATGCGCAGAGCCGCCGTGGGCAGAGTGTCGACGTTCTGGCCGTCGAGAAACTCGTTGAGCGCCTCGGGTCCTGAGCCGAGGGTGCCCAGATCAGCGCCGGAGCAGAAGCCGCGACCGGCACCGGTGACGACGATGGCGCGCACCTCGGGATCGGCGTCCGCCCGCTGCAGGAGAGCGGCGTACCTCGGGCCCATGTCCGGCAGCAGGGCGTTGAGACGATCGGGTCGATTGAGCGTGATGAGGGCCACCCCATCGCGGACGTCGTAAAGGACGGTGTCGACGAGGCTGTCGGTGGTCATGCGCTAAGAGTGCCATCCTCATACGGATCGACGCCGAGGATGGTCTCGTCCTCGGGTGTCAGGTCGCGCGGCGGCGCCTCGAACTGATCGCGAAACGGGTCGGCGCGGCCGAGGTCGGTCTCGTCGCCGACGTACTCGGAGTCGTCGAGATCACTGGGATCGATGACGTGCATCGCGGCCTGCTCCGCGGAGATCCACGGCGCGGGGGACAGCCCGCCCGAATGCATGGGGTCATCGCTCGCGTCGTCGGCACCCTCCTGAGCGAGGACGTCCTCGATGTCCTCGAGCGGATAGGGCAGGTCGTCGTTGCTGCCCTCGCCCCCGCCGCCGTTGAGTGCGTTGTGAGTGGCCTCGGCCTCCATGATCATCGTGAGACGGTCGGCCTGGTCCGCGCAGTCGCCGGGGTTGTCCATGTTGGTACTGGTCATCCGCGCTACATCGTTCGGGGATGCGGATCCAGCCACGGTGTCGGTCATCTCAGATCGCCTCCCTCGGGTCTGCTCGTCTTTCCACAGTACCCCCGGAAGGCCGTTCTAGACGGGGGATGCAGCTTCGGTTATCGCTTCGAGGATCGCGGTCATGTGAGCCGACTGCGTGGCCGGCGGCAGGTAGCAGGCCTCGCCGCGGATCGCGGCGGACACGTTCTCGACCATGAGCGTGTACGGGTCGACGGGAGCGAAGTGCTCGACGCGCGTGCCGCGGAAGTCGACGATCGTCAGGGTGCTGGGAGAGTTGCGCGACATGATCGCGTCCTCCGCGAAGTCGATGCTGCCCTCGGTCCCGGTGATGCTCAGCCACTGCGCCGGAGGGCGATCCATCGCGCACTCGAGCAGCACGGTTGCGCCACCGAGCTTGAACCTTGCCTGGGTCTCGAGGTCCACGCCGTGCTCGTTCAGCCGCATTGACGCCGTCTCGATCTCGGGCACGACGCCGCCGGTCGCCCACATGGAGGCAACGATGTTGTAGCAGCCGAGGTCGTAGAGGGCACCGCCGCCGTTGGGCAGGGAGCGGAAGTTGGTCGGGTCGGCACCGCCGACGATGAACCCGCTCGTGACCTCCGTGACCGCGCCGATCATCCCGGACTGGATCAGTGCATGGGCTCGCTTGGTGCGCGGGTGCCACCGGTTCCACGTGGCCTCGACGAGCAGCAGGCCGGCCGCGTCAGCGGCGTCGGTCATGCGCGCGACCTCGGCGCTGTCGAGCCCGAGGGGCTTCTCGCACAGCACGTGCTTGCCCGCCTCGAGGGCGCGGATCGTCCACGGCTCGTGCAGATCGTTGTTCAGCGAGATGTAGACCGCATCGACGTTCGGGTCGGTGACGAGCGCCTCGTAGCTGTCGTAGGACGCCCCGGACGGGCTCAGGGCGCGGGCGCGCTCGGCATCGCGGGCCGCGACGGCCTCAAGCCGGGCGCCGGTCGCCGCGTGCACGGCCGGTGCGAGGGCCGTCCTGGCGATGTTGCCTGCTCCGATGAAGCCCCATCTGATGTCTGCGTTGGTCATGAGGGCATCCTCCCGCACCGCCTCATGGCAGGAGATACGCATCCCCAATGTGGGAGGCTGTGCCCATGACGGCACTCGCGGACAGTGTTTCGGATCAGCGGCTCCTCGTGGACCTCGAACCAGTGGTCGAGCGGGAGCTCAACCGCCACCTGAGCACGGCCAAGGAGTGGTTCCCCCACGAGTACGTGCCGTGGAGCGAGGGCGAGGACTTCTCCGGCCCGCTCGGCGGCCGCGAGTGGACAGCCGACGAGCAGCGCTTCAGCGACGCGGCGCGCACGAGCCTGATCGTCAACCTCCTTACCGAGGACAACCTGCCGAGCTACCACTACGAGATTGCCACGATCCTCGGTCGCGACGGGGCCTGGGGAACGTGGGTCGGCCGCTGGACCGCGGAGGAGGGCCGTCACGCCACCGCCATCCGTGACTACCTGCTCGTCACGCGCTCGATCGACCCAATCGCCATGGAGCGGGCGCGCATGACCCACATGGAGGAGGGCTTCAAGGCCATCCATCCCGGCGTGCTGCCGGGCTTGTCCTACGTCGCGTTCCAGGAGCTGGCCACTCGGGTGTCGCACCGCAACACCGGTGCGGCCACCGGCGACCCGGTCGCCGAGCAGTTGTTCGCGCGGATCGCGCTCGACGAGAACCTGCACATGCTCTTCTACCGGAACGTCATCGAGGTCGCTCTTGAGATCGCTCCCGACGAAACGATGACCGCGATCCTCGCGTCCGTGCGCGACTTCGCTATGCCGGGCTACGGCATCGAGGGCTTCGCTCGCAAGTCCGTCGAGATCGCGGTGGCCGGCATCTACGACATCCGCCAGCATCGCGAGGAGGTCGTCATGCCGATCCTGCGCAAGTGGCGCATCTTCGAGCGCGAGGATTTCGGACCCGTCGGCGAGCAGGCCCGTGAGGAGCTCGCGCTGCTCATGTCAGACATGGACACTGCAGCCGGCCGATTCGAGGAGAAGCGCGACGCCCTGAAGGCCCGCCTCGCTGCTCGTTCTTAACCGCGAGTGGTCAGTTGTGGTCGTGAAATCGGAGGGCGATGTCAATCGGTGAGTGCAACGCGGTTGTCTAGGCCGCCTGCTGCTCGAGGTATTCCGCGAGTGCTTGGGCGGGGGTCTTCAGTCCAAGGGTAGGGCGTGGTCTGGAGTTGAGTTTGTCCTGCACGCGGCGTAGCTCGGTGACGTCGTGGACGGACAGGTCGGTGCCCTTGGTGAACCAGTGCCGTAGCAGCCGGTTGGTGTTCTCGTTGCTGCCACGCTGCCAGGGTGAGTGCGGGTCGCAGAAGAACAACTGCGTGTCCAGGGCGATCTGGATGTCGCGCCAGCGGGCCAGCTCGCTTCCGCGGTCCCAGGTGATCGAGCGGCGCAGGTGCTCGGGCAGGTCGCCCATCGCTGTGATCATCGCCTTGGCGACTTCCTCCGCGGTGTGATCGATCGGCAGGTGCAGCAGGATCGTGAACCTGGTCGACCGCTCGACCAGGGTCCCGATCGCCGAGGCGCATCCGGTGCCCAGGATCAAGTCGCCCTCCCAATGACCTGGCACGGCGCGGTCATCGACCTCGGAGGGTCGCTGGGAGATCGTCAGGGCATCGGAGAACGGACTGGGACCACGTCGGGTCGCGGTCCGTGATCGGCGCCGGGCACGGCCCGTGGACAAGGCCCGATGCAGGTCCGCGCGCAGATGCCCGCGCGCCTGCACGTAAAGGGACTGGTAGATCGTCTCGTGCGACACCCGTGCAGTCTTGTCCCCGCCGCCCTGCTCGGCCAGCACGAGGGCGATCAGCCGCGGACTCCACCCATCATCGAGCCAGCCGGTGATGGCCGCGATCAGATCCGCGCGCCCATCCAGCTTGAAACCCTTGGGCCGGCGAGCCCGCTGGAACGCCTTCACGTGCGCCAGCGACCCGTAATACGTCCCATCCGGCCCGGCATTACGGCGGACCTCCCGCGACACCGTCGACGCGCTACGCCCGATCACACGCGCGATCGCCGCCTGCGACAAGCCCGCCGCCAGACCCGTGCCGATCTGATCGCGCTCCAGCGCCGTCAACTTGTCCCCGACAAACCCATCCCCGCCAGGAACAATCCTCAAGCCCCCGCGCACCCCCAACGTCAATTGCATGCCCGAAGACTGCCGCCACCACTTCTGGCACGCCGACCCCGCCGCGCCCACCACCGCGACCGCCTCCAGAAACGACGCACCATGGGCAATCGCGTCGAAGAACGGCCTACGCCGCTCCCACGAGTAATACCGATCCGAACCAGCCACAACGCCTCCACCACTCAGGCGTTGCACTCACCGATTGAACCTGCCGAGATTTCCACGACCACAACTGACCACTCGCGTGAGGGGTTTGCGTTCTAGGTCTGGTCGGCGATCCAGGCGTCGACGACCTGGCCGAGGACCGCAAGCGGCAGCGCGCCCGCCGCGAGCACCAGGTCGTGGAACGCCTTGATGTCGAAGGCGTCGCCCAGGGCAGTCGTCGCCCGCGCCCGCAGCGCCTCGATCTCCATCCGACCCGTCATGTATGACAGCGCCTGGCCGGGCATCGCGATGTATCGATCGATCTCCGACTCGACGTCGATCGGGGCAACCGGCGTGTTGTCGAGCAGGTAGTCCACCGCGCGCTGACGCGGCCAGCCGAACGCGTGCATGCCGGTGTCGACGACCAGTCGCGATGCGCGCCACACGTCGGCCGAGAGCATGCCCATGCGCTGCAGGTCAGACGAGTACAGGCCCATCTCGTCGGCGAGACGCTCGGAGTACAGGCCCCAGCCCTCCACATAAGCGGTGAACAGCGACAGGCGGCGGATCATCGGCAGGTCGGGCGTCTCCAGCGCGATGCTGATCTGGAAGTGATGGCCGGGCACGGCCTCGTGGTACGCCACCGACTCGAGGTCGAAGGACGTGCGCTCCTCGGGCTTGTTGACGTTCGTGTAGTAGGTGCCAGGTCGCGAGCCGTCGAGCGCGGGCTGCATGTAGTACGCCGGAGCGGCATCGGCCGCCTCGAGCTCGGGGATCGCCTCGAGGGCGCAGATCGCCACGGGCAGCCGGCCGAACCAGTCGACCGACGCTGCTTCGGCCCGGCGGACGGTCGCCTCCGCCGCGTCCAGGATCTCCTGCGACGTGGTCCAGCGCAGGTCGGGATCGTTCTGGAGCCGGTCGAAGATCGCGCGGATGTCAGTCGTGCCGAAGAGCTTGTCGCCGAGCTCGCGGAACTCGGCGTGGATGCGCTCGACCATGTCGGTGCCCGTGGTGTGCAGGTCCTCGGGGGTGCGGTCGGTCGTGGTGTGCTGCCGAACGAGCCCGGCGTAGCGCGCCAGTCCGTCGGGCAGGTGGACCAGGCCGACCTCGTCGGTCGACCGGCCGCTCGGCAGCACCTCGGTCGCGAGGATCTCGCGGTGGCGGACGAACGCCGGGTTCACGATCTCGCTGAGAACCGAGGCCTGCTCAGCCGCCCACGCCTCGGCGCCGTCCCAGTCGGCTGGCGCATCGATGCCGAGCGGGTTCGGGGCGACCGCGAGGAAGCGATCGATCTGGTCGATGGCGGTCTGGACGAGATGCGCCACGGGCGTCAGGCCCTTGCTGCGACCGATGGCCAGTCGGTCGGCCGCCTGGTCGAGGAAGCGGGGGATCTCTCGCAGCCTGGCGAGGTAGTCGTAGGCCTGGGTCTCGTCCATGGCCACGACCATGTGGACGTAGGTCAGGATCACTGACGCAGGAGCCACCGGGAAGGCGGACGAGGTGTACTCGATCGACTCGGCCGCGGCTGAGTCGTCGGTGTAGTCGATCTGGGCGATGATCACCAGGCGCGTGAGCGCGTCCTGTTCGCTGAGAGTTGCCGGGTCGATCGCGATCGCGGCCTCTCGGATTGCTGCGCGTTCGAGCGCCAGCTCGTCCTCCCGCTCGACGGACAGGTCGGCAAGCCCGCGGTCGTACTCGCGGAATCCGATGAGCGTTCCCTCGAGTGGCTCGGCGCCCAGCATGTGACGGAGCAGTCGCTCGGCAAGGTCAGCGAGGGCGGAACTGGTCGTGGTCGTCGTCATTCCGCACACGCTAGAGCCTGTGAGCCCGCCGTGCGACAGGACCTCGTGGCTAGGGTGACGCCGTGTTCGATCGCGCGCAGACCTGGCAGCGAGAAGACGACGATGCCGTGGTCGCAATCGTCGATGCGCTGTCGTGGCACGCCGACTTCATCCGGGCTGGAGGATCGCCCGTCGCGGCGCTGATCACCGAGGCGATCCTCGATGACGTGCGCAGCGGCGGACCGCTCGCCAGCACGCTGCCCGGTCGCGTCAGGTTCGGTGACCTCGTGACGCTGCGGGTGATGGCGGCGGTTCACCGCCTCGCCCTCGAACGCCGCGCCCCACGCGTAGCGATGCACCTGCCCACTCTCGGCGGAACTCCGCTGCAGTCGGAGTTCGATGTCGAGCAGTTCCGAGCCGCTGTGGTCGAGGCGCTCGTCGATCACGAGGACGAACTGCGGGCGAGCATCGCGCAGACTCCGCAGACGAACGAGACCGGCCGCGCAGCGGTGCTGAGGTGCGCGCTGTCACGCCTGGACTTCGGCCTCCCGGTGCGGCTGCGCGAGATCGGCGCGTCGGCGGGGCTCAACCTGCGGGCCGATCACCTCCCCGGCCGCCCGCAGATGGAGGCCGGACCGCTGCCGGAAGTTCTCGATCGCATCGGCTGCGACCTGAACCCGATCGATCCGATGACGACCGAAGGCCGCCTGCGCCTGACGTCGTACATCTGGGTCGATGACGTGGAGCGATTCGAGCGGCTGCGGCGTGCGTTCGTCGTCGCCGAGAGCGTGCCCGCGACCGTGCTCACCGCGGACGCGGCGGACTTCGTCGAGGATCTCGAACTCTCCGACGGAGCGACGACGCTGCTGTGGCACAGCGCCTTCTGGACCTACCTGCCCGAGGCGCATCGCGCGCGGATCACCCGGGCGGTCGAGCGCCTCGGCCGCGACGCCACCGCGGATCGGCCGTTCGCCTACGCGTCATGGGAGTTCTCGGGCGACATCGCGGACCACAGGCCCGAGTTCTTCCTCACGCTGACGGTCTGGCGGGGCGCTGAGGATGACGGTCAGCCGGTGGTCGTCGCATCGGGTGACAGCCACGGGAACCTGGCCTCGCTGATCGACGACTGAAGTCGGGCCCGCGTCGCAGTGTCGCGAGTCATGGGACCCGTTGCCAGGTTCGACTTCGACAGCTTGTGTCCCTCGCCGTCGGTGATCAGCGGATGGTGGATGAACGTTGCGCGGGCGAAGGCGTCGGCGCCGAAGTGGGGAGCCAGGTAGCGCTGGATGTCGGTGGACTCGCGCAGGTCATCGCCGCGCACGACATGAGTGGTGCCCAGATCGCGATCCTCGATGATCGACGCGAGGTGGTACGCCGGGAGATCGTCGCGGCGCCACAGGACAACGTCTCCGTGGGGCGTAGACGTGCGCAGCGCCGACTCGCCGGGAACGAGGGGGAGTTCCAGTTCGCGACAGGCAGCGATGCAGCTGTGGCCGCCGGACGTCGCGATCTCGGTTCGGGTGCACCGGCACGCGAACGCGTCCATTCCCGTCGCGCGGGCGGCATCGAGCTCGGCTCGGTAGTACTCGGTTCGCAGGCGCAGCGAGTGACGGGCATCGAGATCCGCTCGGTCCTTGGGCCCGTGCTGCCAGGGAATCTCCAGCCAGGTGAGGACATCGAAGATGTCGTCGGCGAACTCGGTGCGGCAGCGGTGCACGTCGAGATCGTCGACTCGCAGCGCGACGTCCGCATCGACCGTGCGCGCCAACGCAGCGACGAGCAGGAAGTTCAGCGCGTTGCCCTCGTGCAGGTAGCCGCTCGGCGTGGGAGCAAGGCGGGTAATCGCGCCGGACATGCGGTGTCAGGCGCGAGTGCCGTCGAGGTCGCGGGCCGCCTTCACGTTGCGCGCGAACGCGTGCTCGTAGGGCAGGTTGCCGAGCTCGACGAGGGCCTGGGTGACGGTCTGGGTGAGCACCTCGGCATCCATGGTGCGGGCGTCGACGTCGAGCCGCGGCGAGATGCGGACGGTCACGCGCTGGCGTCCGCGACGCTTTCCCTCGTAGACCGTCGTGATCGCGTGGACGGGTACATCGGGGCTCGTCAGCAGCACCGGGATGAGAACGCGACGGTGCAGCCGGTGCATCGTGCGCTTGTCGGGGGAGCGGGTGCCCTCGGGGTACAGGCCGACCTTGCCGCCCTCGTCGAGCGTGCGCCGGGCCATGTCGAGCGCCCACCTCGTCGATGCCTCGTCGCCTCGGCGAAGCGGGATCTGGCCCATGAGGCGGAAGAAGATCGCGCCCCGGTTCTCGAAGACCTCGACCTTCGCGAAAGCCGTGACGCGCCACCAGTGGCTCATGACCGCGACGACCGGGTCCATCGCCGACACGTGGTTGCCCACGAGGATCGCCGCTCCCGGCGCGACGTGCTCGGATCCGGTCACGTCGACGGCGAGGCGGAGGCGCAGGAACCGCATGGCAGCGATCGTCGTCCAGTAGGTCTTGGCCCGTCCCGGCTTCCCGATCCGAGTGCCGGGACAGAGCGCGTGGCCCTCGGCCAGGGCTGCGTCATAGCTGAGGGATGGCGGCGTCATACCTCCATCATGACCTGAACCGCCTGCGGTTCGACACTATGGTCGCTGTCATGAGGGCGAGGGCGGTTCAGGCGGTCGCCGCGGTCGCCGTCCTGCTGGCGGTGTCGGGCTGCATCGGCAACTCCGAGGTGCCGCCGAAAACCCCGTCCGGAGCGGGGAGTGCGGCCGCCAGCGGAGCGATTCCGGGTGAAGTTGACCCCGCTTGGGTCGACACCACGATCGCCGCGATGACGATCGAGGAGAAGGTCGGCCAGCTCTTCGTGGCGCGCGTCTATGGCACGACCGCCGACACCACGGAGGCGGAGGCGGTCAAGCGGAACACCGAGGACCTCGGGGTGAGCAACGCGGCCGAGCTCGTCGGGGCGTTCCACGTCGGCGGAATCGTCTACTTCGGCGAGAACGTCACGACGCCGACGGCGCTGGCCGAGTTCGGCAACGCCATCCAGCAGCAGGCTGGCGCACAGCGGGTCGTCATCCCCGTCCTGACCTCGATGGACCAGGAGCAGGGCAACGTCGTGCGGGTCGGGCCGCCGGCGACCCAGTTCCCCGGGAGCATGGCGCTGGGTGCGGGCCGATCGCGGGAGGACGCGAACACGGCCGCGCGCATCACTGGCGAGGAGCTTCGGGCGATGGGCGTCTTCCAGGACTACGCGCCCGTCGCCGACGTCAACGTCGACCCGGACAACCCGGTGATCGGAGTGCGCTCCTTCTCGTCGAGGCCCTCGCTGGTTGCGTCGATGGTCAAGGCGCAGGTCCGGGGCTACTGGGACGGGGACGTGGCATCGACCGCCAAGCACTTCCCTGGCCACGGCGACACGGCGATCGACAGCCACTCCGGGCTCCCCGTCATCTCGCACAGCGCGGCCAGGATGCGCAACGTCGACCTGAGGCCGTTCCGCGCGGCGATCGCGGCCGGCGTTGACTCGATCATGACCGCTCACATCCAGGTTCCCGCCCTCGACGCCTCCGGGGACCCGGCGACGCTGTCGAAGCCGATCGTCACCGGGCTGCTGCGCAAGGACATGGGATTCGACGGGGTGATCGTCACCGACTCGCTGCGGATGGAGGGCGTGCGGACCAAGTACGGCGATGGCCGCATCCCGGTGCTCGCGATCCAGGCCGGGGTCGACCAGCTTCTGGATCCGCCCAACCTGCCCGCCGCGTACACCGCCGTCCTGTCGGCCGTGGCCGCCAATGAGATCACTATCGCGCGGCTGGACCAGTCCGTTCGGCGGATCCTCACGCTGAAGGCGTCGCTCGGGCTCACCACCGTCGCCGGTGCTTCGGTCGACGTCGCAGCGGTCGACGGAGTGGTCGGCTCAGAGGAGAACCGGGCAACCGCGACTGCTGTTACGGATCGCACGACGACCGTCGTTCGCGACGAGCCGGCGCTGATCCCCATGACGGACATTGACGGCGCGAGCGTGCTCGTGACCGGCTGGGGCAAGGCGGCGATGACGGCGCTGGCAACCAACCTGCGCTCCAAGGGTGCCGACGTGACGGAGGTTGAGACCGGAGTCGAGCCGGACGCCACGGCGATCGCGTCAGCGGTGAGTGCGGCCGCCGATGTCGACCTCGTGGTGGCGACTACGTACGACGTATCGGTGAACGGTGAGCAGGAGGCGCTCGTCGACGCGCTGATCGACGCTGGTGCGCCGTTGCTCGTCGCCGCGGTCGGCACGCCCTACGACATCGCGCTGTTCCCCGACGTACCGACGTTCGTCGCGACGTACTCCTACCAGCCGATCGCGATGGACTCCCTCGTGCGCGTGCTGACGGGCGAGGTCGCCGCCGTCGGCCGCCTGCCGGTGGCCATCCCCGCTGACGGCCCGTCGAACCGGGTGCTTTATCCCTTCGGCTGGCCCGAGGCGAGCTAGACGCAGAACTCGTTCCCCTGCGGGTCGGCCATGGTCAGCCACGTCTGGGGACCCTGCCGACCCTCGTGAAGCACTCTCGCCCCGCGCTCGATCAGGCGCGCGCGCAGGGCCTCGAGGTCCTCCCCGTCCGCCCGCAGGTCCAGGTGCGCTCGGTTCTTCGCCGTCTTCGGCTCCGGAACCCACTGGAACAAGATCCGCGGCGTGCCAGACGCCGGGTCGGGGTGGTTGATGGCCGCGCCGACGCGCCAGACGAGCGATCCCTCGTACTCCATCGTGTCGTCCTCGCTGGCATGCCCCTCGGCGACCATCCTCCGGATGAAGTCCGGATCCTGGGGCTCGACGGTCCAGCCGAGGGTCTGCGCCCACCACGCGGCGAGCGGATGCGGGTCGTTGCTGTCGATGACTACCTGGACCGTGAGTGCCATACCGGCAAAGTACCCACCGACATGCCTCGCGAGTGGGCACTTGTGGCTGCTCTGAGGGCGAATCTGACGACCACAACTGCCCACTCGAGGGGGGAGGGGGCGGGGCGGGGTGGGAGCATCTGGACGTGGAAAGCGCAATTCCGCTGGCGTTCACGGCCTCGTGGGCGAGCGGGATCAACCCGTACCTGCTCGTCCTGCTCATGGGCGTGCTTGGCCGCTTCGCGGACATCAACGTCCCGGTGGGCCTGGAACGCGTGGACGTCATCATCATCTTCGCCGTGCTGACGGTGATCGACACCATCGCGGACAAGATCATGCTTGTCGACTCCTTCTGGGACGCGATCAACACGGTCATCCGCCCGGTCGCTGGCGCTGTTGTTGCCGCGCTGATCGCTTCGCCGTACGTCGACATTCCCACCGTTGCCATCGCGGCAGCGGGCGGCACCGTCGCGCTCATCACTCATCTGGCCAAGGCGACGACACGGCTGGCGGTGAATACGTCACCGGAGCCGGCGAGCAACATCGCGGTGTCGGTTCTCGAGGACCTGGCCGTGTGCGGAGTGATCCTCGTCGCCGTCCTCAACCCGTGGATCGCGGCGGTGCTCGCCTTCCTCCTCCTGGTCACTGCAGTCGTCGTCGCGCTGGTACTCGCCAAGGGAGCGCGGTCGCTGTGGCGCCTTAGGCTGCGCACATGACGCTGCCACCGGGGCCACTGCAGATCCTCGTTGCCGGGCCGCTGCGCGGCGGCACCGGAGATGCCCCGGCGCTGATCGCCGCGAACGTCGATCGCATGGAGGAGGCCGCGCTGGCCCTGTTCGAGCTGGGGCACCTGCCGATCGTGGGCGAGTGGCTGTCCTTCCCGCTCATGGAACGCGCGGGGTCGACCGCCGTTGGCGACGAGGTCTACGACCGCATCCAGCACCCGCTCGGCGAGCTGATCGTCACCAAGTGCGACGCCGTTCTCCGCCTGCCCGGCCCGTCGTCGGGCTCGGACCTGATGGTGGCGACAGCGGAGGCGGCAGGAATCCCCGTCCGCTACGCGCTCGAGGATTTCGGTCCAGCGTCGAACTGATCTCCCCGCGCCTGTCGATTTCGGCCCTCACCGTTCGTACATAGGGTGAGGCCGGAGCGTCCGGTCGCACGTGAACGAGGGGAGAGGCTCATGCCTCTTTATCTGCTGTCCGTCTGTTATCCGGCCGATGCCACGCAGCCATCACCCGATGCGCTCGAGAAGATCATGCGCGATGTCAGCGCGGTCGGCGACGAGATGGTCGCCCAGGGCGTGTGGGTGTTCAGCGGCGGCCTGAGCGATGCCTCGACCGCCACGACGGTGCTCGAGGCAGATGGCGAGCCGGTGATCACCGACGGGCCGTTCATCGAGGCCAAGGAGCAGATCGGCGGCTTCACGATCCTCGAGGTGGCCGACCTCGACGAGGCGATTGTCTGGGCGCGGAAGCAGTCCCACGCGACGACCACGCCGATCGAGATTCGTCCGTTCGCGCATGCGACGACAAAATAGTTGCGGAGAAATGTCGATTCGCTGATCTGCGCTTCGTATAGGCAGTGAGAAGCCGGAACGGCCGGCACTCAGTTGAGAGGAGAGGCTCATGCCTCAGTACCTGCTGTCCGTTCACAACGGCGACGTGTCGCCCTATGCGTCCGACGAGGAAATGCAGGAGGCGTTCGCGGCGACCGGCAAGGTCAACGACGAGATGCAGGCCGCAGGCGTCTACGTGTTTGCCGGCGGCCTGATGCCGTCGAGCACCGCGACCGTCGTGCGCGCCAAGGACGGGGCTCTGCTCCACACCGACGGGCCGTACCTGGAGGCCAAGGAGCACATCGGCGGCTTCTGGGTCCTCGAGGTGGCCGATGCGCAAGCAGCCAGGGAGTGGGCCGAGAAGGCCACGGTCGCGTGCAAGGGTGCCGTCGAGGTCCGGCCATTCCAGACGGTCTGAATCCACTTGTGACCGACGCCAGCGACGTCGAGCGGGTATTCCGCGAGGACTACGGGCGGGCCGTCGCCACCCTGAGCCGCCTCCTCGGAGACATCGGTCTCGCCGAGGAGGCGGTTCAGGACGCCCTGGCGGTCGCGCTCGAGACGTGGCCCAACAAGGGCGTCCCGCCGAGCCCGGCGGGCTGGATCATCACGACCGCGCGCAACCGCGCGATTGACCGGCTTCGACGCGAGGCGACCAGGCACGACCGGCACGTGCAGGCCGCGCTGCTTCATGCCCAGGACGAACCCGTGGAGGTGGGTGCCGTGCGTGATGACCGATTGCGACTGATCTTCACCTGCTGCCACCCTGCGCTCGCACCCGTCGCGCAGGTGGCGCTGACCCTTCGGCTCATCGCCGGCCTGCAGACTCCGGAGATCGCCCGGGCCTTCCTGGTGCCAGAGACGACGATGGCCCAGCGCCTGGTCCGGGCGAAGAACAAGATCCGCGAGGCGCACATCCCGTATCGCGTGCCGCAGGACGCCGACCTGCCCGACCGGCTTCGTCCGGTCCTCGCCGTCATCTATCTCATCTTCAACGAGGGCTATCTCGCGAGCTCCGGCGACGCGCTAGGCCGCGTCGACCTCGCCGACGAGGCGGTCAGGCTCGGCCGCATGCTGGTCGACCTCATGCCCGACGAGCCGGAGGCGCGCGGCCTGCTCGCGCTGATGCTGCTCACCGAGTCGAGACGGCCGGCGCGCACTGATGCTGACGGCGCGATCGTGCGACTGCCCGACCAGGACAGGGCGCTGTGGGACTCAGCGCTGATCGCGGAGGGCCAGGACCTCGTGCGCGCCTGCTTGCGTCGCAACCATCCCGGTCCTTACCAACTCCAGGCGGCCATCGCGGCGGTGCACAGCGACGCGTCGTCCGCGGACTCGACGGACTGGCCGCAGGTGCTCACGCTGTATGACCACTTGTGGTCGCTCGCCCCGACACCCGTCATCGCGCTCAATCGCGCGGTCGCCCTCGCTGAGGTGCACGGCCCAGACCGAGCGCTTGTGGCCGTGGACTCGCTCGACCTAGCCGACTACTACCTGTTCCACGCGGTGCGAGCAGACCTGCTCACGCGGCTCGGTCGTATCGACGAGGCGAATGCTGCGTACGACGCGGCGCATGCTCTCGCGACGACGGAATCCGAGCGCGTGCTGCTCAAGCGTCGCCAAGACGAGCTTCCAGGTCTACGCTTTTCGCGCTGAGATCGTGAGGAGGTGCGAGTCAGCATGTGTCTTGCTCCGCAGGTCGACCTGATCGCCGGTGCCGCGATGGCGGTGGTAGCGGTCGATGCTGCTCGTCACTGCCGCGACGTCCGCACTGCGCCGATCGCCGCGCTGCCGGCGATCTTCGCCTTCCACACGCTGACGTCGGCCTTCGTGTGGTGGGGACTCCAGGGCGCTATCTCGCCCGACCTCGGCAGCACGGCAACGCAGGTGTTCCTGGCCATCGCATTCGTCCTATGGCCTGTCTACATCCCGATCGCCGTACTGCTGGTTGAGCCGAGAGGCTGGCGGCGATTCGCGCTCATGGGGCTCATCGGGCTGGGCGCCTACTCGAGCCTGACCTTCCTCATCCCGCTGCTGGCAGGCAAAGGCACTGCGGTGGCGTGTCCGTACTACATCGACTTCGACATCGCGGGCGTCGACATGACGTCGAGCATGCTCTACCTCGTCGCGACATGCGGTGCGCTGCTGCTCGCGAGCGAACGTCACCTGCGGCTGTGGGGCTGGGCGAATGTCGCGGCCGTGGGCGTCCTCATCCTCATGGCCGGGCGAGGACTGCCGTCGATGTGGTGCTTCTGGGCTGCGTGCACCAGCGTGTTCGTCGCCTGGTACCTGCGCAGCCTGAGCCGTCCGCTAGACGGAGATACGCGAGCCCATGATGACGGTGCGATCGCGGGGGAGGCTGAAGTACTCCGCGGCGTCGGCCGTGATGCGAGACGTCGCGACGAATAGCCGCTTGCGCCAGCGGGTCATTCCCGGCGTGTCCCCGACCCGAAGCTCGATAGTCGACAGGAAGTACGACACGTCGTCGAGGTCAAGCGGGCTCTCGATGTCCGACGCCGCGATCAGGTCGACATCGTGCGGGACGTCAGGGGCGTCCATGAACCCGAAGCGCGCGGTGACGTGCAGGATGCCGTCGTCGCGGTAGCCCAGGTCGTCGATCGTGATCCGATGGTCGTCCTGGACGTACGGACGCGGCACGGTCTCGAGGGTGAGGATCACGACGTGCGCGTGGAGGATGTGGTTGTGCTCGACGTTCGCGCGCATGGCCAGCGGCGTGGTCACGGCGCTGCGGTTCAGGAAGACCGCTGTACCCGGCACTCGCTGGAGCGGAGGCTGACGAGTCTGGACATCGTCGATGAACGTCCGCAACGAGCCTTCGGCCTCCTCGCGCTCACGCGAGACCAGCACACGACCGCGCTGCCAGGTCGTCAGCACGGTGAAGACCGTGATCGCGATCAGCAGTGGGACCCATGCGCCGTACAGGAGCTTCGTCAGGTTCGCCGCGAGGAAGAAGCCCTCGATCACGAGGAAGAACGACGCGCCGCCGATGACCACCCACAGGGGCTTGCCCCATTTCTGCCGCACGACGTAGAAGAACAGGATCGTCGTGATGACGATGGTGCCGGTCACGGCCATGCCGAACGCGAAGGCCAGTGCGGCTGACGTGCGGAACGCGAACACCAGCGTGAGCACGCCGATCATCAGCATCCAGTTGATCCACGGAACGTAGATCTGGCCGATGGTCTGCGCCGATGTGTGGTTGACGCGCAGTCGGGGCAGGTAGCCCAGTTGCACGGCCTGGTGGGCGACGGAGAACGCGCCGGAGATGACGGCCTGCGACGCGATCACCGTCGCGGCCGTCGCCAGCAGCACCATAGGAATGCGGCCCCACTCGGGAACGAGGAGGAAGAAGGGGCTGCTGATCGCCGTCGGGTCGCCGAGGATGAGCGCCCCCTGCCCCATGTAGCTGAGGATGCAGGCGGGGAACACGAGCATGAGCCAGGCGCGCGTGATCGGTCGCCGTCCGAAGTGGCCGAGGTCCGCGTAGAGCGCTTCGGCGCCGGTGATCGCCAGGACGACAGCGGCGAGGGCGAAGAAGGCGATGGAGAAGTGGCCGACGAAGAAGCTGATCGCGTACGTCGGCAGCAGCGAGCGCAGGATCTCGGGGTGCTCGACGATGCCGCTCACACCGCATGCGCCGATGACGAGGAACCAGACCACCATGACCGGGCCGAACAAGCGCCCGACCTTCGCCGAGCCCACGCGCTGCGAGGCGAAGAGGATCACGATGATCACCGCGGTGATCGGCACGACGTACGACGCGAAGGACGGCTCGATGACCTCGATGCCCTCTACCGCGGACAGCACCGAGATGGCTGGCGTGATGATGCTGTCGCCGAAGAACAGCGATGCGCCGAAGATGCCGAGCAGCGCCAGGATCAGTTTGGTGCGGGTGCTCCCGCGGACCCCGAAGCGCCTGATGAGCGTGATGAGGGACAGGATCCCGCCCTCGCCGTCGTTGTCCGCGCGGAGGACGAGCAGGACGTACTTGATCGTGACGATGACGGTGACCGACCAGAAGATCATCGAGATGAGGCCGTAGACGCTGTCCGGGTTGAGGGGCACCGGATGCGGATCGTCCGGGTTGAAGATGGTTTGGATCGTGTAGATCGGGCTGGTGCCGATGTCGCCGAAGACGATGCCGAGCGCGCCCAGGGTCAAGGCGATCTGGGTAGGGGAACGGACCGCGCGAGTTCTGGCCACAGCCGGAGCGTAGCGGCGCAGTGCACAATGGCGACCGTGCGGAGACTGTCAATGCTGGCGATCGCGGTGCTGTCCGTTGGTGCCGTCTCGGCCGGCCCGGCGATTGCCGACGACGCACGACTGGAGACGGTCACGGCGAACGGCTACCCGGCCGTCAGCATTGTGGCCGGCGTGCCCGCGGTGGGCAACGGGCCGTCAATCCGCCGCTACCACGACTCCGGTCGCTTCGATGCCGACCGTGCGGCGGTCGTCGCGGCGGCGAGCGCCCAACTGCAGTCGATCGCTGCGTCCTCGTGCCCCGCAGGTCCCGCCGAGTGCCAACGTCAGCGGCTTGCCATCGTCGTCGACATCGACGACACGCTCCTGGACTGGTACCCGTCCTACGCACGGCACCGTTTCGACCTGCCCGGCGCCATCCGCCAGGCGGGCGTGCGCTCGTGCGTGACGCGGGCCATCCCCCCGACGCGAGCACTGGTCAATGAGGCCGAGCGGCTCGGGGTCGCAGTCCTCATCGTCACCGGCCGGCGATCGCCGGTTCGCGAAGTCACGAAGTCGTGCCTTGAGCGCAGGGGAATCTCCGGGTGGGACGCGCTCGTCCTGCGAAATGCCAAGCAGGATCGGCTCCCGGCAGCGACCTACAAGCGGCAGGCTTACGACTCCCTGGCGGCCTCGGGATGGAACGTCGCGCTGTCGATCGGCGACCAGAGCGCCGACCTGGTCGGCACCGCCGACACGGCACGCTTCCTACTGCCCAACCCGCTCTACCGGACCGACTGAGTCCTAGGGCTCCAGGATCATCTGCATGCCGAGGCTGGCCGGAGCCGACTCGGTGAATCCCGCGCTCGCATACAGGTGCCGGCCCGGTCCGTCGGCGAAGAGCGTGACCCACGGTCGCTCCGGGGCGCCGGCGCGGATTCCGTCGAGCAGGTTGTCGAGGATCGTTCGTCCAAGGCCCAGTCGCTGGTGCTCGGGCAGCGTTGCCATGTCCGCGATGAGGAAGTACCAGCCGCCGTCGCCGATCACCCTGCCCATTGCGACAGCCGAGTCGTCGGCAGTCGCGCGGATGTGGCAGAACGACCAGCTGCCGGCCAGGGCGCCGCGGCCTTGCTCCTCGTTCTTTGGCGTCAGGCCCGAGTCGCGACGCAGTCGCAGGTACTCCTCGAGAGACGGCGGTTCGTCGATCAGGGCGTATCCCACGGGAAGGCTCACGCCCACATCCTCACATGCCTCGCCGTTACAGTGACCGCGTCTGAAGGGACGTGATGACCCGCTCCGAGCTCGTGTCCCGATTACGTGCTGCCGGCTGCGTGTTCGCCGAGGACGAAGCGGCACTGTTGGCGGGCAACGCGACGAGCGACGAGCACCTTGAGCAGATGGTCGAGTCGCGCGCGACGGGGACGCCGCTGGAGCAGGTGCTCGGCTGGGCGGACTTCCACGGCGTGCGCGTGCTAGTCGAGCCCGGGGTGTTCGTCCCGCGGCACCGCAGCGACGCACTCGTCGACGAGGCGATCGAGCTGGCGCGCGAGGGTGCGGTCGTCGTGGACATGTGCTGCGGCACGGGAGCCCTCGGCCTGGCCGTGATCGCAGCAGTCCCCAACGCCACCTTGCACTCGTCGGACTTGGACCCTGCCGCGGTCCGGTGCGCGCGAGCCAACGTCGAGCCGCGTGGCGGAACCGTCAGCGAGGGCGACCTGTTTGATGCCCTGCGATCGAGGCTGCGGGGGCGGATCGACGTGCTGATCGTCAACGCGCCCTATGTGCCGTCCGAGCAGATTCGGCTGATGCCCGCCGAGGCGCGAGTGCACGAGAACCTCATCGCCCTCGACGGCGGCGACGACGGTCTTGTCGTGCACCGGCGCGTCGCGGCCGGCGCTCCCGTGTGGCTCGCGCCTGGCGGTCACCTGCTCGTCGAGTCGAGTTCTGCGCAAGCTGAGCGACTGGCAGACGAATTCACGAGCGCTGGGCTGGCCGCGCGGATCATCATTGGCGACGACGACGACGGAGCAGTGATCGTCGGAACGCGCGGATGAGAGGGAGCAGCCGATGAGCGAATGGCCAGGGAGCATCAGCGCGATCACGCTGTTCTGCGACGACCTGACCCAGGCGCGGGAGTTCTACGAGCGAGTGTTCGGGCTCCCCGTGCACTACGAGGACGACGACTCCGCGGTGTTCGCCTTCGGCTCCGTACTCGTCAACCTGCTCGATCGCTCGCAGGTCCCTGAGCTGATCGCCCCCGCGGCGCTCGCGGACGCGTCGGCGGGGCATCGGATGCAGCTGACGCTCACTGTCGAGGATGTCGACGCGACGTGCGCCGATCTCGCGGCCAGGGGAGTGGAACTGCTCAACGGGCCGATCGATCGACCGTGGGGCATTCGCACCGCGAGCTTCGTCGACCCGTCGGGAAACATCTGGGAGATCGCACGCTAGCGACGCCCGAACTGGTGCACGTACGGCATGCCGCCGAGGTCGAGCAGCGCCTGCGTCATCGTCTCGGTGAGCTCGTTCGCGGACATTGTCTCGACGTCCAGCGGCAGCGCGGGGGAGAAGCGCAGGTCCACGCGTTCGCGTCCTCGCCGCTTGCCGAGGTACGCGATCGTCATCGCATGCACGGGCACGTCGGGGTTGGCCTGCAGCACGGGAACCAGCACGCGTCGATGGAGACGGTGCATCGACCTGCCGTCCGGTGATCGTGTCGACTCCGGGTACAGGCACAGCTTGTTGCCGAACTCGAGAACGTGCGAGGACATCGCCAGCCCCCACTTCGTCGACGCCTCGTCGCCGCGCCTGATCGGGATCTGGCCGGTCATCTCGAAGAACGGCGCGCCCTTGGACTCCCACAGGTCCGCCTTGGCGAAGAACACCAGCCGCCAACGGTTCGTCATGCCGACCATGAGCGGGTCGATGGCCCGAAGGTGGTTGCCGACGAGAACCGCAGGTCCATCGCCAACGTTCTCGGCCCCGGTGACCCGGATGTCCCATCGGGCCCGCAGTGCCTGCGACGCGGTGTACAGCGGCCAGTACATCCAGCCCTGACCGGGATGCCCGACGGCAATGTCGGCATGGATGGCCTGGCCCTCTTCGAGAAGGGCCTCGTAGGTGTCGGGTGCGGCACTCACCCGGGCCATGATGCCAATCGGGGCGCCCCGTTTCCAGTACTTCCGACGCCCCTCTTCTGGGGTTTATCCGGCTCCGCCTATCGTCAGTGGGTGACCCAGCTCAGCACCGTCCCCCTGTCCGTGCTCGACCTCGCGCCAGTCTCCGACGGGTCGACGACGTCGGACGCCTTGCGTTCGACGGTCGAGCTCGCCAAGCACACCGAGGCCCTCGGCTTCACGCGCTTCTGGCTTGCCGAGCATCACAACCACTCGGGCATCGCGAGCTCGGCGCCGGCGGTCCTCATCGCGGCAGTCGCGGCGGCGACCGAGCGCATGCGCGTGGGCCCGGGCGGTGTCATGCTGCCGAACCATCAGCCGCTCGTCGTTGCCGAGCAGTTCGGAACCCTCGAGGGCCTGTATCCCGGACGGATCGACCTGGGCATCGGCAGGGCACCAGGGACCGACCCGATGACCGCGCGTGCGCTGCGCCGCAGCGTCGACGGGCTGTCGGCCGACGAGTTCCCCGAGCAGCTGCACGACCTGCGCAGCTTCTTCGGCGGCTCATTCCCGGCCGGGCATCCGTACGGATCGATCTCGGCGGTGCCGCGATCGGGAGCCGGCCCGGACATCTGGCTGCTCGGTTCGAGCGGCTACAGCGCCCAGGTGGCCGGTGCGCTCGGGCTCCCGTTCGCGTTCGCCCACCACTTCAGCGCGCAGAACACCATCCCCGCGCTGGCGCTCTACCGTCAGGCCTTCACGCCGTCGGCCGTGCTCGACAAGCCGCATGCGATGGTCGCGGTTCGGGTGCTCGTCGCGGAGACGGACGAGCGCGCGCAGTGGATCGGCCGGTCGAGCGACCTCTGGTTCATCCGCCTGCTCCAGGGCCGGCCCGGTCCGATCCCCACGCCCGAGGAGGCGGCGGCCTACCCGTGGTCCGCGGAGGAGATCGCTGCAGTCGACAGCGGACGTGCGGGGGAGACGGTCGGCAGCGCGGAGACGGTGCACGCGGGCCTGACCGAGTTGCTCGAGGCGACACAGGCCGACGAAATCATGGCGACCACGCTCGCGCACGATCCCGCGGCGACCCGCGACTCCTTCACCCGACTGCGCGCACTGGTCGCAGGCTGAACCGCTCGCGACGAGTCCACATCCCGGCATCGTCCGATGTGAACAACGACAGCTCGTCGACCCGGCAGGTGGTCGGCAGGGCACCTGCGAAGGCGGCAACGACGTCGGATTTCAAGGCCCGCTGATCGTCCTCGGACTCGGCCAGCCCGACAGTCAGGTGCGGCTGGGGGTCGGGAAACTGGCCGCCGTACGGCGGGTTGTCAGGGAACTGCTTCCACAGGGCAGCGGTCAGCGTGCGGAACGGCTCGGCCGGTGACGGCATCAGCCAGACGACGCCAGGGAACTCGCAGACCTGGGTGAGGTCGACCGTGAAGGCGTCGATGCTCGCGACCGTTCGACGGACCCGGTCGAGCACCTCGTCGTCGATGAGCGCGGGAGCCATGAACGGGTACAGCGCAGTCACGTGTCCAGGGATGCCGTGCAGCGTGACGGGGTCGTGTCGCCGCCGCCACTGGTCAACGAGGTGCTCCGCCGCTGGCATCTCGATGATCAGCGACGACTCCGATATCCACGGCGCAGGCGTCAGAGCACCAGGGGCTTGATGGGCGCTCCGACGAGGGCCGGATCGTTCTTCCAATCCACGCCCGGCACGTCGACGAACAGCTCGATCTCGTTGCCGTCCGGATCGGCGATGTACAGGCTGTGCGTCACCGTGTGATCGCTGGCCCCCAGGATCGGAACGCCGTGCTCCTGCAGCGTCGCAACGGCCTCGCGCAGGTCGTCGTCGCTGTCGCCGATCTTCAGTCCGAAGTGATACATCCCGATCCGCCGTCCCGCAGGGATCGGCGTCGCATCCTTGCCGACCTCGATCAGCAGGAGCTCGTGGTGCGTGCGGTTGGACGGGGCGTTGAACGCCGCAGCGGGAAACGGCAGCGGGTCATCGTCATCGCCGCCGAGGATCGGTCGCCAGCCCAGGACGTCGCGGTAGAAGTGGACCGAGGCACGCAGGTCACTGACATACAGGACGAGGTGCCCGAGTTCCTTGATCTCCATGGTGAACCCCTCCGGTCAGACCTTGACGATCGTGTAGGTACCCCGACTCGACTGCTTGCACGCGATGAGAGCCTCGTCCGCCGCGTCAATGAGCGCGCCGGGACCCATCTCCGAGCCCGGTGCCGCAACCGCTGCACCGATCGTGATGCCGACGATCACGTCGACACCTGCGACGTGGAACGGGGGCGCGAATGCCTCGATGATGCGGTCGCACACGGCTCGGGCTCCGTCCTCGCCGTCAATGGTCGGGCAGGCGATGACGAACTCGTCGCCGCCGAAGCGGGCCAGGGTGTCGGCAGTTCGGGTGCAGGCGAGGAGCCGCTCGCTCGCGCGGCGCAGGACTTCGTCGCCGGCGCCGTGCCCATGGGTGTCATTCACCTGCTTGAAGAAGTCGAGGTCGGCGTAGAAGACGGCCGGCACGCCTTCGCGGTCGCGTACCTCCATCTGGGCCTCGAGTCGCTCGACAAGCAGGCGGCGCGTGGCCAGCCCGGTGAGGTCATCCGTCGTCGCGCGGTCGAGCAGCGCGGCCTCGCGGCGTGAGCGTTGCAAGCTCAGCAGCACCGCGATGGCTCCGATGATCGCGTAGGCGAGCATGCGACCCCAGAAGATCTGCGAGTTCGCGTTGTCCGAGATGTAGCCTCCCGCGATCGACAGCGCCAGGCCGTAGAGGCTCAGGATGCCGGCGATAGCAGGGGTGACGAACGCCGCCGACGCGATGACCGCGGCCCAGATGAGCGCGTAGGGCACCGTCTCGGGAAGGGCTACTGCGCCGATGAATCCCGCGGTCATGACCAGCGCGACGGCGATGCCCCGCCAGTCCGGCTTGACCTGGGACGACAGCCGGCCCTGCGCGTGAGTTGTCCGCGCTGGAGTCACAAGGCGCACGCTAGCGGTTTCGCGCGACTAGCGCGGATTCCCGTAGCCGACCACGACTGGAACGGTCGCTGTTGATCCCGGTGCGCTAGAGATCCCGAACGTGAGCCGGCCGCCCACCACGCTGCGCAGGGTCGCCTTCTTCGCGCGGGGCTTCACCTTGACGACCATGTCGCCGCCGACGTTGCGGCACGAGATGCGCAGTGGCGACTTCTTCGCCACGGGACCGCCAGTCACGGTCATGCCCTCCGCCGTTGAGGTGATGGGCACCGTCACGGCCGTCTGGGCGCACCGGGATGCGCGGGTACCGATGTCGGGCGACTCGAGCTCGCCGATGCTCGCGAGAAGCGACACCACCTGGAAGCACATCGAGGCGATGTTGCTCAGGTTCTTGACGATGGCCAGCGCGGCGGCAGGGTCGCCACCTTCTCCGATTGCCTGCCCCACGGCATTGGCCTTAAGCGCCATGATCGAGCAGGTGAGCAGCCGCCCGGTGTTGTTCAGCGTCGCGAGCTGCACGAGCATGTCGACTGCCGATTCCGCCTCCTCCTGCTTCGGCGTCTTGATGTAGGTCGTCATCGTGCGCGCAGAAGAGGGCAACTCCGGCGACGAGCCGTAGGCGATGCTGCCGGGCGGCACGCTCAGGGTCTGGCTGGCGTGGATCTCCTCGGACGGCACGCGCGCGCTGCTCGGGGCCGCGGTCGCGACCACGAGAGCGGAGGAAAGAAGCAGTGCCGTCGCCAGTGCCACGCTCGTGCGGCATCGACCAAGTCCGGCCATGCAGGAAATGTACCCACGTGGCCGCTGCCGCGGAAGGTGTTGCGCCGTAGGGCTACGAGCCGAGCAGTGCCTCAAGGTCGGGCTTGATCTCCTCGGGCGTCACCCAGGTCTCGTACCGGCGGATGACCGATCCGTCCCGGCCGACGAGGAACTTGGTGAAGTTCCACTTGATGTTGTCGCCCGCGACTGACTCGGGGTTGTTCTTCGTCAGATAGTCGAGCAGTCCCTGCCCACTCTCGCTGGCGGGCGCAGAGTCGCCAGGGCCCTCGGCGCGCAGGTAGGCGTACAGCGGATCGGCATCGTCGCCGTTGACGTCGACCTTGCCGAGGACCGGGAAGCTGACGCCGTAGGTGAGCGAGCAGAACTCCTGGATCTCCTCCGCGGTTCCCGGCTCCTGGCCCCCGAACTGGTTGCATGGGAACCCGAGGATCTCCAGGCCCTTGCCGTGCAGTTCCTCGTAGAGCGACTCGAGGCCCTCGTACTGCGGGGTGAATCCGCACTTGCTCGCGACATTGACGACGAGAACGACCTGGTCGGCGTACTCGGACAAGGCGACGGGAGTCCCGTCGGCGGCGGACACGGTGAAGTCATGGACGTTGGGCATCTGCCTGCCTTTGAGCGAGGATTGGTAGGACGTCCCACGTTAGCCGCTGCCCCCGTGGCCCCTCACACCCGTGTGCTCCGATCCTGCACAGCGTTAACTGTTAACATCGAGATCCGGTGCGTGTCGAAGGGCGGTCGAGGTAGTGCTGCCGACAGACCCCCTGCGCTGGGACCCTGCCGACCTGCTGGAAGTGCAGGGGCAGCGACTTCGGCAGACTCTCGCAGCATGCGTTGACCGTCACCCCTATTACTCGCGCCTGTGGCAGGACCTGGGCATCGACGTTGGCGACATCCGCACGCCGCAGGACCTGTACGCGTTGCCCCTGACGGCAAAGACCGACTTCCTCGCGGCGCCCGACTCGTTCCGGCTCGGCCCCGACATGGCGGATCCGGGCGGGGACTCCCTGTGGGACGTGATGTACACGACGGGCTCCACCACCGGGCAGCCGTCCGCGATCTACATGTCCTCTCGCGATCACCTGGCGCACCTGGCCGCGGCGCGGCGCGAGGGAACGTTCATCGGCCTGACGAGCAGCGACACGATCGCCAACCTGCTGCCGCTGACGGGCTTCCCGATGGGCGCCTACGCGCGATCGGCCTCGGACGCAGCCTCGGTGGGCGCGGCCATGATCTGGTGCCACACCGGTCGGTCGGACGGGCACGAGGGCATCCACCGATCGCTCGACGAGGCAATCGACCTGGTGCTCCAGCACGACGCGACCGTCCTGTGGGGCATCGCCAGCTTCGTCCGCCGATTCCTGCTCCGCGTCGTCGAGCGGCAGGTCGTGCTGCCGTCGGTGCGCATGAGCCTGGTCACCGGGGAGGCCGTTCCCGACGCGCTGAAGTCCGAAGTGTCCAGGCTGATGGTTGCGGCCGGCACGGCCGACGTTGTCGTCGTCAATCGATACGGGGCGACAGAACTGGGCACGAGCCTGTACGAGTGCGCTCCCGGAAGCGGCCTCCACCTGCTCACGCCGGAGAGCATCCACCTGGAGATCGTCGACACCGAGACGTCGCTCCCGCTCCCGGACGGCGAGGTCGGGGCTCTCGCCTTCACGCACCTGGACCGCACGGGCACCGTCCTCGTGCGCTACCTCATGGGCGACCTCACGGCGATCAGCCACGATCCCTGCGGGCACTGCGGTCGCACCACCCCGCGGCTCATCGCGCCCCCGCGACGGGCAGCCGGGCTGGTCAAGGTCAAGGGCACTCTCGTCAATCTCAACAGCCTCCACGAGAAGCTCGGCGAGCTCGAGCACCTCCAGGAGGCGCAGATCGTCGTCACGAGGATCGACCCGTTGGATGAGTTCAGCCCGGATGCTCTGCAGATCCGCGTCGCCGCGTCGCCCGACGACCAGCCCGCACTCCGCGACCGCGTTGCTGACCTGACGACCGCTGTCGCGCTCGTGCGGCCCGAGGTCGTCTTCGTGAGCCCGGGTGAGCTCTTCGACCCCCTCACCAATCCCAAGGCGAAGTACATCGTCGACACGAGGAGAGTGGACCTGTGACCAACGAGCCGGACGACATCTGGGCCATCGACATCATGTGCAACTTCGAGTTCGCCGACCCCGATGTCGTGCGACCGGACTGGTACGTGGGCTTCATCGGCGACAAGATCGGCAACGGCCGATCGGAGATCACCCCGGCCGAGCTGATCGACCGCATGGACCGCGCCCACGTGCAGCACGCGTTCCTGCTGGCGGAGAAGGCCGGCAGCACCGACCACCGGATCCACAAGCGCATCCCGATGGCCAGCGTCGCCCGGCTGGTGCAGGCCCACCCCGACCGGTTCTCCGGGCTGATCGGCATCGACCCCACCGAGGGCATGGCCGGTCTCCGCGAGGTCGAGCGGGCCATCAAGGTCGAGGGCTTCGTCGGTGCGCACCTGTACCCGCACTGGTTCGACATGGCACCGGATCACGCGCGCTACTACCCCTATTACTCCAAGGCGTGCGAACTCGACATCCCGATCCAGATCCAGGTCGGCCACTGCCTGCGCTACAGCGCCGAGCGGCCGCTGCGCAGCGTCGGGCACCCGATCACCCTCGACACCGTGGCCTGCGACTTCCCCGAGCTCAAGCTCATCGGGATCCACATCGGCTGGCCGTGGACGGAGGAGATGATCTCGGTCGCCTACAAGCACCCCAACGTCTACATCGGTTCCGATGCCTACGCGCCGGCCTACTGGCCCAAGCCGTTCGTCCACTACCTCGACAGCTGGGGCCGCGACAAGGTGATGTTCGGCACCGATTTCCCGGTGATCGAGCCCGAGCGCGCAATCACGGAGATCGGCGAGCTCGGCCTTCGGCACGAGACGCGCCAGAAGTTCCTCCGCAACAACGCCATCGACCTATACAAGCTCCCGTTCGCCCCGGCGACGGACTGAAAGGGCGACACATGAGCAACGACCCGCGCACCGGCGCGCTGATGACCGTCGGCGCGGTCCACGCGGCACCGGTCTTCCTCGACGTCGATGCCACGATCGAGAAGGCGTGCGATCTCATCGCGCAGGCCGGTCGCGAGGGCGTCGAGCTCCTCGTCTTCCCCGAGGTGTTCGTCCCCGGCTTCCCCTACTGGATCAACTGCTACGCGCCCCTGCTGCAGAACCCGCTGCACGAGCGCTACCTGCGCTCCTCGATCCAGGTCCCCGGGCCCGAGACGGAACGGCTCGGGGCGGCTGCGCGCGAGGCCGGCGTCGCGATCGTCGTCGGCGTCAACGAGCGGGTCGGCTCGAGCCTGTTCAACTCCCAGGTCTTCATCGACAGCGACGGGACCCTGGTCGGCTGCCACCGCAAGCTGCAGCCGACGTTCGCCGAGCGCACCATCTGGGCGCAGGGCGACGGCAGCACGCTCAAGGTCTGGCCGATGGCCGGGGGAGTGCGCGTTGGAGGGTTGGTGTGCTGGGAGCACACGATGAACCTCGCCCGCCACGCGATGGCGACGATGGGCGAGCAGGTGCACGCGGCGTCGTGGCCGGCGCTGTCCCCTCTCCGGGGATGGGAGGGCATCTTCGACGAGCAGGTCAGCGTCATGTGCCGCAATCACGCGCTCACGGCCCAGACCTTCGTCATCGTGTCGATGAATCCCGTCGGACAGGACGTCCTCGACGTGATGGAAGAAGCCCTCGGCCCGCAGGACCTGCTCACCACCGGCGGCGGCTGGTCGGCGATCATCCATCCGACGATGACGATCCTCGGGGGACCGCGGACCGGGCCGGAGGAGGGCATCGTCGTGGCCACGATCGACCTTGCGGACATCGACAAGCTGAAGGTCGTTGTCGACAGCGTCGGCCACTTCTCGCGCAATGACGTGCTGCGGCTCGTCATCAATGACGAGGCGACAGCCTCGGCCCTGCGCCTCGACTGACGGGACGAGACGAGGCCCTCGCTTGACGCATGCCGATATCGGCATATGATTTGTTCATGGCACGGGCAGCGACGACGTCGGACGTCTTCAACGCGATCGCCGAGCCGCAGCGCCGGCAGATCCTCATGCTCCTGCGCGACGGCGACTGGCCCGTGACCGATCTGGCCCGGGAACTGGGGATGACCCAGCCGGGGGCCTCCAAGCACCTGCGCGTACTCCGCGAGGTAGGGCTGGTGAAGGACAGCAAGGCGGGCAAGCAGCGCGTGTACGGGCTCGACGCCCGCGGGCTGCGACCGATCCACGAGTGGTCCGGCGGGTTCGAGAAATTCTGGAACGAGAGCCTGGACCGGCTGGACGAGTACGTGCAGGACCTCAAGCAACCACGACCAAAGGACGAGGAATGAGCAAGACAGCAGACCGCGAGGTCGTGATCTCCCGGGTCGTCGATGCGCCCAGGGAACTGGTGTTCGCGGCGTTCACCGAAGTCCGGCACCTGTCGCAGTGGTGGGGACCCGAGGGTTTCACTACGACCACGCGCGCTTTCGAGTTCCGCGTCGGCGGGGCATGGGACTTCGTGATGCACGGACCGGACGGGACCGACTACCAGGAATGGATCTCCTACACCGAGATCAGCCCGCCGGAGCGGATCGCGATGCTGCACGGGGAGTTCCGCGACGACCCCAACTCCTTCGAGTCGGTCCTCACGTTCGCGGCCGACGGCGAGGCCACCCGCATCGAGATGCGCACGGTGTTCCCCACGAAGGAGCTGCGCGACGAGGCGGTCGAGAAGTACCACGCGATCGAGGGCGGCCAGCAGACCCTGGGCAACCTCGCGTCCTACGTCACGGAGATCGTTCGCAGCGGAGGCGAGGCCTGATGGCGGGCACGGTGTTCTTCAGCGTGTCGATGTCGCTGGACGGGTTCATCGCGCCGGGGTCCCTCGGAGAGCTGATGGGCAGGCAGTGGATGGAACTGCAGGCCTGGGTATTCCCTCAGCGGTTCTTCCGGGAGAACCTGAACCTCGGCGGGGGAGGCGAGGAGGGTCGCGACAACGACATCCTGCGGGAGACGTATAAGCGCACCGGCGCGAGCATCATGGGCAAGCGCATGTTCGACGCCGGCGAGCAGATGTGGCCGGAGGACGCGCCTTTCCACACGCCCGTCTACGTCGTGAGGCACGAGACTCGCGATCCCTGGGCGCGGCCGGGCGACACCACCTTCCACTTCGTCAACGACGGCATCGAGTCCGCGCTCGAGCAGGCCAGGGCGGCCGCGGGAGACCGCGACATCCGCATCGCGGGCGGCGGCGCGATGATCCTCGAGTACCTGAACGCCGGCCTGGTCGACGAGTTCTCGATCGCTCTCTCGCCCGTGCTGTTCGGCTCCGGAGTTCGCCTGTTCGACGGAGTAGACGAGAGCCGTGTTGCACTGGAGCAGGTCCGCACCGAATCGTCTCCGCGGGTGACCCACCTGACCTACGCCGTAAGGAAGCGGTGACCCGCCGACCTCGGTGACCGAGGCCTGGGACAAATCGTGGTTGAATCGAACTGCTGATGGCGGGGGCCCTTAGTTCTTGGCACCGTCGAGTGCGCACTGTCGCTCGAGTCATGAGTTCGATCTCGAGTGAGGGTTTCCTATGCGCGTTCGCATCGCTGCAGTCGTCGTTGCCACCGGACTGAGCGCCGCTCTCCTGACCATTCCCGCGACGATGGCGCGAGCCGATGTCACGGAGTCCTTCGTCTACACCGGCTCCGCGCAGACCTTCACCATCCCGGCGAACGCGACCTCGGTCACGATCACGGCAACTGGCGGCGGTGGCGCCGGCTACAACGACGGCGACAGCAGTGGACCCAACGGAGGCAATGGCGCGCAGGTCACTGCCACCTACACCGTGGCCTCGGGCACGGTCCTCACTATCAGGGTCGGGGCAGGCGGCGGCGCAGGCGATGCGCAGTCCCAGGGCGGCGCCGCGACCGCGGTGACCGGCACCGGCGTGACCGTAGTCGCGGGCGGCGGCGGTGGTTCGGGACCTGGCGCTGAGGGTGGCAGTGGTGCCGCGAGCAGCACGGCGGCCGGAGCCAACGGCAACAGTTCCAGCTACTCCGGCTTCGGCGGAAGCGGCAGCGGTACCGGCGGCAACGGCAACCCGTACCCGGGTGGCTGCGGCTCGGCGGTCGACCCGATCGGCGCCGCCGGTGGAGCCGGTTCGGCAAACGGCGCCAATGGAGCATCGCCGCCGGTGGGAGCAGGCGGCGGCGGCTCCGGCGGCGGCAACGGCGGAACCTCGGGCACCGGCCAGCTCGGCGGCACCGCGGCAGCATTCACCAACGCCAACTCAGGCAGTGGCGGGGGCGGCGATGGAGCCGGATTCGGCGGCGGTGGCGGCGGCTACGCGGGTGGCGGTGGCGGCGGCTACGGCGGTGGTGGCGGTGCAGCGAACTGCGGCAGCTCGGGCGCTGGCGGCGCGGGTGGCTCGTTCTCCAACGATTCCTCCGCGACCTTTGCTCCAGCAAGCAACGGCGCACAGACCTCGACGAGCATCGTCGGTGGCAATGGTTCGGTGACGATCGTCGTGACCCAGGGCGCAGCACCTACGCCCACCCCGACTCCGGCCCCGACCACCGAGCCCACTCCGACCCCCACGCCGACCGCAACCCCATCACCGTCGCCCTCGGCCACCCCGACGCCGACCGAGCTCGTGCCCGGCAGCGGAACGATGGTCGTGAACGGCGTGTCAGTTCCCGTCACGGTCGAGCCGACCCCGGACGGGTCAGGCCTCGTCGTCATCGGAGCCGGGATACGGATCGTCATCGACGCGGTCGGCCCGACCGGCGCGCCGTTGCCGCTAGCTCCCGACGGCTCTCTCGTCCTGTCGCAGTCCGGCGAGTTCGCGATGAGCGGGACCGGCTTCGACCCGTCGAGCACGGTCACCCTCTTCATGTTCTCGACGCCGATCCAGCTCGGAACGATCTCGGCCGGGCCGCGAGGGGAGATCTCGGGTTCCGCGCTCATCCCCGCATCCACCGCGACGGGAAGCCACACCATCCAGGCCGTCGGCATCGGCGCTGACGGCAAGCCGTTGACGCTGTCGATCGGCGTCACGGTGCTCACGCCGCCGGCAGCCCGCGGCGCCCACCCGACGGTGTCCGTGACGAGCAAGTCCGCGAAGGCCCCGAGCGCTTCCTTCGCCGTGTCAGCGTCGGGTGTGCAGGCACGCTGTGCCGTCACCTTCTGGACTCGCGGGACGTCCATCGACGCGAGGGCGGGGGTCGCCGGCCGCGCATTCGCATCTCTGACCGCGCCGAGATCGACGGGCCGCTGGGCAGTCACGGTTACGGTGTCCGGCCCGGGATGTGAAAGCGTCACCGCGAAGACCTATGTGCGCGTCCGCCCCTAACTGAAGGAGAAGCAGGTGTCGAGATCTCGACGAGTCGCCAGACTTGTCGTCCCGTTCGCGATCGTGGCAACCACCATGTCGGTCGCAGTCAGTCCCGTGTCCGCAGCGACGGCAGCCAAGGAGAAATGCACCATCGTCGGGACGCCGCTCGCTGACTATCTCGTCGGTACGAGTGGACGCGATGTCATCTGCGGTCTCGGGGGAGCCGACGTCATCCGCGGTCTCGGGGGCGATGACGTGATCCTGGGCGGACGTGGTCACGATCTCCTGATCGGGGGGTCGGGCAGGGACTCGATCTTCGGTGGACGAGGAAATGATGAACTCACACCGGGCATTGGAGCCCAGGTGTTCGAGTACCGAATAGTCAACGACTCCCGAGATTTCCTCAACATTCGCGTGACCGGAGGCGAAGGATGCGTGCTCGGCGGCGACTTCAGCCGCCCGCTGGCCCCCTTGTCTTCGTTGGGCTCGGCGGTTCGAATCGACGGAACGTGCAATAAGTCGGCACCGATCACGGTGTCAGCGGTCGGCCTCGACTGCACGTTGTCAACAGACGAGCAGATTTGCCAGGGAAAGTACTTCGCGAGGTACTCCTTGCGGCCCGATGGCATCACGGTTGCACTCAGCGCATCCGCGGTCGGCGGCTAAACGGCCGCTGCGAGACTTGGGTCATGACGCATGACACGGTTGACCCGCCGTTCGATCAACTCCTGGCAACCGCGGAGGCGATCGCCGATGCGCGTCCCGAGGTGGACAGGGCGACCGTGCGGGAGGTGTTCCTCGAGGCCGCGACTCTCCTCGACAACGGCCTGGCACTTGAGGGGCTCGACGGTCACGACGCCCGCGCCGTTGTCGCTGGCCTGTGTATCGATCTCGTTGCCGAGGATCCCGGTGCTGCGATCCGCGCCCGCGCCCGCGCAGTGATCGAAGTGCCTGGCGACCTGCACGACCCGAAGGGTGCATCCGCGGCCTACTTGGTCTCGGCGGGAATCCTGCAGCTCTGAGGACAGAAGGCATGCGCGAGTCACTGATTCGCCTGCGCGCCGTTGTTACCCTCGACCATGGCCACCACGAGGAAGACCGCCTCGAGCGGGTTCAGCGCCGAGGAGCGTGCCGCGATGAAGGCGGCCGCCGCCGAGCGGAAGGCGTCCCAGAAGCAGGAGGACCTCGACAAGGCCCTGGCCGACGCGATCGCCAAGCTCCCCGCTGACGAGCGGAAGATGGCAAAGGAACTTGACTCGATCGTGCGCGAGCACGCGCCGACCCTCGCCTCGAAGACCTACTACGGCATGCCCGGGTGGGCGCTCGATGGCAAGGTCTGCGTCTTCATGTCGCCGGCGAGCAAGTTCAAGACCCGCTACTGCACCATCGGCTTCGAAGGAGTCGCGAATCTCGATGACGGCAACATGTGGCCGACGTCGTTCGCGATCCTGAAGATCGGGCCCGCCGAGAAGAAGAAGATCACCGCCCTCGTGAAGAAGGCAGTCTCGACGTAGTCGGAGCACCTACAGTCGCGCATTGACTCGTGGCTGCTGGACGGCACGTGCTGCGGCGATTTTGCGCAGGCGCCGACGTTGGGCGATCATCCGGTGTGCATCTGTCGCGAGTGACCGTTGTCGGGATCGTCGCCTTGTTCGCCGTCATGGTTGGAGCCGGCTCGGCGATGGCAGGAGATGTCGCGGGGCGCTCCTGCGACCTGAGCGCAAAGGTGACGTGCCGGGGCGGGGACCTGCACGGCCGGGACTTGAGAGCGCATGATCTCTCGGGCGCTGATCTTCGGCGGGCCGACCTGCGCGGAGCGATCCTTCGCAACATGGATCTGCGTGGTGCAAACCTACGGTTCGCGAACCTGCGAGGCGCTGACATTCGCGGAGCCCGGCTCGGCTCGGCCGCCCCTGTGACGCGGGCCGCGCCGGCCTGCGCGCCCACCTGTGCTGGTGCTGACCTGACCGGAGCTGACCTCACCGGCGTCCTCCTCATCGACGCGGAGCTGATCGGCACCAACCTGTCCGGTGCGAACCTGACCAATGCGAACCTGTCCGGAGCGTCGGCGGGCAACGCGAACTTCTCGAGCGCGACGCTGGTCAACACGAATCTGTCGGGTGTGCAGATGACCTTCGCGAACCTGACCAATGCGAACCTGACCGGCGCGAACCTGACGAGCGCCGGCATGCTCGGCGTGATCCTGAGCGGCGCGAACCTGACGAATGCGAACCTGACAGGGGCGGGACTCGTCACCGTGCCGGCTCCGGCCGGTGTCACCTGGACAGGCGCCACCTGCATGAACGGGCAGCCAGGTCCGTACCCCTGCTAGACGGTCATCTGCTCGCCGGACCTGCGTTCACGGGTTCCAAACTGACCGGCGAATCGGGGCCTGTCCATTGCGGGTGGCGACTCGATGCTGAGAGCGCGCGCGTGCCGGGCGGGCGGACTACTTGTTGTCGGTTTCTCGCCGGCGTGATGGCTGACTTAAGCGCCGCCGAGGGCCTGAAGTGGATTCGCTTTGAAGCGCGGCGTTCGTGAACGCTCTGATGCCTGAGTTGACGTCGTTGAACCGGATTTCGACGCAGCAATCACGCCTAGTGGAGAGCGTATTTCTAGGCATTCCCGTTCCGCCAATCTTCGTTGCGCAGAGGCAAGATGGAGTCTGGGACGTGGTTGACGGCGTTCAGAGGTTGTCGACGCTCTTCCGATTCATGGGGGTTCTTCGCAAGGAAGACGATGCCCTCGACTTGGCGCGTCAGTGGCGCGGGTCGAATTGGATGAGTCGCAGCGGCGAGTATTCAAACGGGCACGTCTCGATGTTCAGATAGTTCAGAAGGAGAGCGACAAAGACGCGAAGTACGACCTCTTTCAGAGACTGAACTCAGGTACGCGACTGTCGGAGCAGGAGGCCCGCAACTGTCTCGCAGTAATGCTCGACCCAACGTTCTCTCGGTGGCTTGAGGACTTGGCAGAGTACGAGCCGTACGACACCACGGTCGATATCACGGACCGAAAGGAACGAGAGTCGTACGGCAAAGAAAGCGTCTTGCGCTACCTCGCTTGCACGTTAACGCCCGCCTCTGACCTGATGAAGATGGGAGACGTCGGAGAGTTTCTCACCTCACGGATGAGGTCCTTTATCGCCGATGAGAAGTTCAACCGCAAGGCGGTGCAGGCGACTTTCGAGTTCGTCTTTGGAGAAATTGCAGCAGCATTGGGCCGCGACGCATTCAAGCGCTATGTCGCGGCGGAGGACAGGTTCGGCGGCCGTTTCAGCATCTCCGCGTTCGAGGCGGTTGCCAGCGGCCTGGCCCGCAACGAAGCTCTCTGGCGGAAACTGTCGCCAGAAGAGCGAACCCAACGCATTCGAGAGGCGGTCATCGCCGTTTGGGACGACCCAGTGTTCGGTCTACGGTCCGGAGGCGGCAAGCCGGCCAACCGGAGAATCCCGTACATGGTCGAGGTCGGCGAAAGGATCTTTGCCGAGTTTGGGGCGTAGCAGGTGAGGTCGTTGACGGAGCTCGATGACGCGCTTGATAGGGACTTCGTATGGCGGCTGGCGGAGCTTCACTCACTCCTCAACGCGATTCGGTCGGCGGGGGCGGGGCCAGCTGGCTGGTCGTTGCGTCGGGGAGGGCTACACGAAGAATTCGCTCCTGAACTATTGGAAGTTCGTCGCAACCAAGCGGCTCGCGTATGACGACCTCGCTCTAAATTTCGTTGCGCTTGCGGTTGAACGCGAGGTGGCCCGCGCGGGGGTGAAGGCCACAGAACAGCGTCTATTGCGGGTCCGGCGCCTTGCGGAGGGCGGTAGTGATCGGGCGCTGATGGTGGATCGGGAGATCGACACCCAATCGAACCTGAGTAGCGAAGTTCTGTCGGACTTGTTCCTGAAGCTGGGTCTCGTCGAAGGTCCCATTGCGGCGCGTGCAAACTTCATCGACCATTCACTCGTCCGGGTGCGAAACTCTGTAGCACATGGTGAGTACCTCGACTTATCGGTTGCGGTGTACGACGAGACCCATGCTGGGGTTCTGGACCTGATGAGGTGGGTGAGAACGGCAGTTTCGAACGCCGCGGCAACGTCGAGCTACCGACGAGCCCCTATAACTCGGGTCTAACGCTCCGGCGGAATGGGGGATAACGCCAGGCACCGGGCCGGAACGCGCGTAGAGGGCTCCCCGTGCCGCGGAACTAGAACACTCATTCCCCGGCTCGGGGAACCAGCGAAAATTGGGGCAAGTCGAGCTACTCGGCGTGAGGTAACGAGGTGCTGTACGACACGTCGCGAATGCGTGTCTTGAACGGGCCAAGCTGTGGCTCAAGTTGGGCGTCTTACTACGGCCCATGCATGGCGGAACTCTGCTGAATTTCCCTGGGAACTAGCGAGAGAACGCCGGATTTGCGTGGATCCCCTCACAGCATAATCGCTAGTGTCCGAGGGGGGACTTGAACCCCCATTCCCCGTAAAGGGAACTAGCACCTCAAGCTAGCGCGTCTGCCAATTCCGCCACTCGGACGTGGTTGCACCGAATGGTGCTGGGGAAGCATACCCGACGTGTGACGGCCGGGTTAATTGGCTCGTGGGGGGGGGCTGCGTCCTGGGGGCGCGAGCGGCAGGATGTGGGCATGACGACGACACCCGACACCTCCTCATGGCAGGCCCTTCCCGACGCCGAGGCCGAGGTGGTTCAGCTGACCCAGGAGCTCATCCGCATCGACTCCAGCAACTGGGGCGATTCCCCGGAGACGGTCGGAGAGGTGGAGGTCGCGGAGTACTGCGCGGAACGTCTGCGGGAGGTGGGCTTCTCGCCCGAGGTGTTCTCCACCACGAGTGACAAGCGGCGCGGTGTCTACCTGCGGATCGCCGGCACAGACCCGTCGGCTGGCGCGCTGCTGCTGCACGGCCATATAGACGTGGTCCCGGCGATGGCCGAGGACTGGACCCACCCGCCGTTCGAGGCGCTGCTCGACGAGGGCTTCGTGTGGGGTCGCGGTGCGGTCGACATGAAGGACATGGACGCGATGATCCTGGCGGTCGTGCGCGCGTGGGGACGCTCGGGAGTGCGTCCGCGTCGCGACGTCGTCGTGCTGTTCCTTCCCGACGAGGAGGCGGGCAGCATCCACGGCTCGCGCTGGCTCGTCGACAACCGGCCCGAGTTCTTCGAGGGAGTGACCGAGGCCGTGGGCGAGGTCGGCGGCTTCTCCATCTCGGTGCGCGATGACCTGCGGCTGTATCCGATCCAGACGGCGGAGAAGGGAATCCGCTGGATCCGCCTGACCGCCAAGGGAATGGCAGGCCATGGCTCGATGATCAACGACGACAACTCGGTGACCGCGCTGTGCGAGGCGGTGACGAAGGTCGGCAACCACCAATGGCCGGTGCGTCGCACGAAGACCGTCGACCGATTCCTCGAGGAGCTGTCCGAGGCGTACGGCGTCGATCTCAATGCGGGGGAGATGGACACGGTGCTCAAGGCACTGGGCACCCTCGGCTCACTCGTCGGCGCGACGCTGCAGAACACGGCGAACCCGACGATGCTCGGCGCGGGCTACAAGCACAACGTCATCCCGGGGGAGGCGTGGGCCAACATCGACGGTCGCGTGCTGCCCGGATACGAGGACGAGTTCGAGTCGACCATCCGCCAGATCGTCGGCGACGCGATCACGATGGAGTCGCTCGTCGAGGACGATGCGATCGAGGCGCCGTTCGACACGGCGACCGTCGATCTGATGGCATCGGTCCTGCGCGCGGAGGATCCCGGTGCTCGCGCGGTTCCGTACATGATCTCCGGCGGCACCGACGCGAAGGCGTTCAACCGCATCGGCATCGACTGCTACGGGTTCAGCCCGCTGCAGATGCCGGCAGATCTGGACTACTGGCGCCTGTTCCACGGAGTCGATGAGCGCGTGCCGGTCGATGGACTGAAGTTCGGCGTGCGGGTGCTCGACCGGTTCCTGCGCTCGTGCTGATCTATCACCTGTCCACCGTTCCTGACTGGGAGGCCGCGCAGGCCGCCGGGACGTACGAGATCTCGACGCGGGGGATGACGCTCGCGGAAGTTGGCTTCATCCACGCGTCCACGGCCGAGCAGGTCTCTGGTGTCGCAGAGATGTTCTACCTGGACTGCGAGGAGGAGCTGGTGCTGCTCGTCATCGACGTGGACGGGCTCGCTGGCGCTGGCGTGCCGGTGCGGTTCGAGGAGATCGAGGGCGGCCAGGTCTTCCCGCACATCTATGCGCCGCTGCCGTCGGACCTAGTGGTCGAGGTTAGGGCCGCGTCCTTTGACGAGAACGACCGCTTCGTGGTGACTCCGGCGCTCTAGACAGGAGACATTCAGCAATACACATTGATGTGTATTGGGGTGTATCGTCGCGACATGAGTCGCACCAATATTGACCTGCCCGACGATTTGGTCGAGGACGTCATGCGGCGTTACGACCTGCCGACCAAGAAGAGCGCAGTCGAGTTCGCATTGCGAAGGGTGCTCAGCGCACCACTGACGGTTGAAGACCTTTATGCAATGAGCGGGATCGGATTCGACCTCGATCTGGAGGAACTCCGTCCGACCGAGGTCATCGAGATCCCGTGACCGTGTACCTCATCGACACGTCCATCTGGATTCGCTTCCTGCGAGGGGACGAGATTGCAACCGAACGCTTGGCGGAACTTGTGTCGAGGAGAGACGTGTTGGTCTCGTGCGGACCGGTCGTGATGGAACTGATGGCAGGGGTCAATCTGCGGAACGCGGCATCCATCGACAAGATCGTGCGGGCGACTCCGGCGCTGACATTCGATCAGCATGAGGACTTCCTCGCCGCCGCGCGACTGCAAGTGGTGGCCCGATTGCGTGGGCTGACGGTCCGCAGCCTCGTCGACTGCCTGATTGCGAGCATCGCGATACGCAGCGAGGGAGTCGTGCTCGTGCATTGTGACGGGGACTTTGATCGGTTGGCGCAGGTGTCATCCCTCCGCGCCGAGCGATGGGACGACGCTGCCTAGGCGGTGCGCATCGCTCGGTAGACGCGCCGCTTGAGCCTGACCGACTTCCTGCCGTCGGGGTAGATGCGCAGCCGGTCGAGCTCCCAGTGCTCGGTCTCCGCCGCTCCGGTGAGCAGCACGCGCGCGACTTCCCGGCTGGTGCCGCGTGGCAGGGACAGGTCGCGGAATTCCCACGTCGGTCCCGTGCGCACTGTCATGTCCTTACCTCCGCTGGGCCCAGCCGGACTCGGGATAGCCCATCGGAGGAGAGGACACGTCGTCAAGTGCCGTATTGATCTCGTCGGGAAGGACGAGCTCCTCGCTGGCAAGCGCGGCGAGCAGCTGGGTGTTGGTGCGGGCGCCGAGGATCGGGGCGACTACTCCTGGCCGGTCACGCAGCCACGCGAGGGCAACCTCGGTGGGGGAGCAGCCCAGCCCCTCGGCCGCCGTCGACAGCGCGTCGACGATGCGCCGGCCGCGCTCGTCGAGATAGGCCTGCACCCAGCCGGCGGTGTCGGCGTTCGCGCCCCGCGAGTCGATCGGCGTGCTGTGGCGATACTTGCCGGTCAGCACGCCGCGACCGAGCGGTGACCACGGCAGGATGCCCATGCCCAGGCCCTGCGCCGCGGGGATGATCTCCCGCTCAATGCCGCGCTCGAGCAGCGAGTACTCCATCTGCGCAGTGACCAGGTGCGCCCGGCCGGGCACTGCCTGCTGCCACGTCGCGGCGCGCGACATCTGCCAGCCCGAGTAGTTGGAGATGCCGGCGTAGCGGGCCTTGCCGCTCTGCACCGCGGTGTCGATCGCCGCGAGGGTCTCGTCCATCGGAGTCCACGGATCCCACGCGTGCAGCTGCCACAGGTCGACTGTCTCGGTCCGCAGCCGGCGCAGGGATGCGTCGAGTGATCGGAGCAGGTGGACGCGAGATGTGTTCGTACGCCGTTCTCCTCCGTCGACTGCGCCCGCTTTCGTCGCGATGACGACCTGGTCGCGGACCTCGAACTCCTCGACGAGCTCGCCGACCATGGACTCCGATGCGCCATTGCCGTACGCGTCGGCCGTGTCGAGGAGCGTGCCGCCGGCATCGAGGAATACCGCGAGCTGGTCGCGGGCGTCGAACTCGTCGGTGCTGCGGCCCCATGTGCCGGTGCCGAGCGCGAGCCGGCCGACCCACAGGCCGGACCTGCCGAGCGGCCTCAACTCCATGCAGGCACGCTACCCCGCTCGAGGCCGGCGGCGGAGTTGCCTCGCGTCGGCACCGCGCGGTGTCCGTTAGGTTGTGAATCGCTGTTCACGACATGAAGGACTGGCTGGCGCTGTGAGTTGGCAACCGAAGGCCCCGCGGACCAACCGCGGGTGGCTGCTGCTGCTCGGATCCTTCGTGGCGCTGAACCCCATCGGCCTGGAGATGTACATCCTGGCCCTGCCCGCGATCGCCACGGGGCTCGACACCGACATCGTCACGACCCAGCTGACCATGACGGCGCTGCTGTTCGGCGCGGCCGCGGGGCAGTTCGTCGGCGGCCCGATCAGCGATCTCGTCGGACGACGGATGCCCGTGCTGGTCGGTCTGGCCATGGTCGCCGCGAGCATGGGACTCGGCGCGGCAGCCCCGTCGATCGGCGTGCTGATCGCGTGCCGCGCGATTGCCGGGATCGGCGCGGGCGTCGTGGTGGTGTGCGCGAACGCCACCGTCCGCGACCGGTACAGCGGGATGAATCTCGCCAAGACCTTCTCGCAGGTCATGGTCATCAACGCGCTCGTCCCGGTAGTCGGCCCGACGATCGGGTCCGGCGTGATGCGCGTCGCCGGGTGGCGCGGACTCGTCGCCTTCCTCGGCGTGATCGCGTTCGGCATCTTCGTCGCTGCGTTCCGCAAGCTTCCCGACACGAACGTCACGAAGGTGCACGAGACCCGCTGGCTCAGCCGGATGCGGTCCGACGGCATTGCCCTGGCCCGCGATCGGGACTTTGTCGGTTACACCGTCGTGGTCCTGCTGGGCAGCGCCGCGTTCTTCGCCGCGATGTCGGCGTCGGCGTTCGTGCTGCAGGGCGGCTTCGGCCTCTCGGCGTTCCAGTTCTCGATCGTCCTGGGCGTCAACAGCCTCGGGATCGTCCTCGTCAACCTGTTCGCCTGGAAGCGGGTCCACGTCTACGGTCCTCGGCGCCTGCTGATGCTGGGGCTGGCGCTCCTGCTCGTGACCGCCGTCCTGCTGCTGGCCGCGACGTCAGGGTCGCTGCCGTTCCTCCTCGTCGGCCTGTTCACCCTGAACATTGGCGTGGGACTGATCTTCCCGGCCGCTCGGGCGCTCGCCCCGCATAAGCATGCCGAGCGCGCCGGCAGCGCCTACGCCATCCTCGGCGTCACCCAGTTCGTGGTCGCTGGGCTGGCCGCGCCGCTGACCGGACTGCTGCCGTGGGCGCTGCTAACCTCGCTGGGCGTCGTCGTGGCCGTCCTGTCCGTCGCGGCGGTCGGCGCGCTCTTCATCACGGAGCGGACTACTGCGGAGCGGCCGACGGCGTCGGCGTAGTCCAGGTGTCGGCGGTACGGCACGAGTCGCCCGTGCAGGCGGCCAGGGCCTTGAGGTGCGCGCTCAGGTCGGCAACCACGGCGGCCGGCGTCGAGTCGACCACGTTGTTGATCTCCGCCCGGTCCTTGCGCAGGTTGAACAGCTCCCTGACGCCGTTCTTGTACTCGACGTACAGCCACGTCTGCGTGCGCAGCGCGTAGTAGTTCGGCGTCTTGAAGGCCTGGAAGTCCGGGTCGTTGAATGCCGTGTCGCCGAGGCTCTCGGTGAGAACGCCGGTTCGCCACGGGGTGCCGGGCGTTCCGGCAAGCAGGGGCACAAGCGAACTGCCGTCGGTCCAGTCCGGCACGGTCGCGCCGAGGAGCTCGGCGAACGTCGGGCCGAGGTCGATGGTCGACGTCATCGCGCTCGTCGTCGATCCCGGGCTGATGCCGGGCCCGATGAGGATCGTCGGCACGACGGTGTCCTCCCGGTAGGGCGTGCGCTTGCCGGGAGTGAGCCGGTGGCTGAGCGCGTGGAACCCGTTGTCCGAGCTCACGACGATCAGCGTCGAGTTGAGAGTGCCGGCCTCGCGCAGGGCCCTGCGCACCGAGACGACCGTGTCGGCGATCGACTCCGTCGACTGCACGCGCTCGCGCCAGTAGGCGTCGTACTTCGCGACGCGACTGGCGCTGATGTGAGGCTTGCGCGCCAGCCACGGGACCGCATTCTGGCCCTCGACGTTGAAGGACCTGGTCCGCGGGATCTTGGTGTTCTTGTGGCTTCCCGCGTGGCGCGCGGCAACGGGGGCCGGATGGTGCGGTGCCGTGGAGTTGACCTGCAGGTAGAACGGCGACTTCGCGGTGCTGATGAAGTCGACGGCCTCGTCGGTCAGGACGTCGTTGAGGAAGTCGCTCTTGCGGTTGGCGTAGGACTTGAGCTTGCCGTCGTCGTTGACCGTGTATCCGTAGCCGCGGTACATGCCGCTCTTGGTCGTCGGGACGAACCAGCGGTCCCAGCCGGCGGGGATCGCTGTCGGGTCGCCGTCCTCGCCGTAGCCGTTCAGGTACTTGCCGAGGAACGCCGTGTTCACTCCCGCGGCCTGCAGCCACACCGGGAGGCAGTCCTCCTCCTCGCCCTTCTCGGCGAAGGTCGCCCAGCCGCCCTGGGAGTAGACCAGGTTGGAGAGCACGCCGTGGTTGTGGACGTACTGCGAGCGCAGGATCGACGTGCGCGACGGGCAGCACAGCGACTCGGTGGCGACCATGTTGGTCAGCGTCATGCCGTCGGCATGCAGGTCCTTGAGCCTGGCCACCTGCTCGAACGTCTTCGTGTCGAGGTCGTCGGCGAGGATGAACACGATGTTCTTGATGGCCGTGGGCGGTCCGCTCGAGACCGGCGCCGTGGTCGGGGCGGGCACGGGCAGGGGATCCTCGGCGAGCGGCGCCGCCTGGGCGTCCGAGCTGGAGAGCAGGCGCGATCCCGACACGGCCGCGATCAGCAGCAGGGCGACGGCGAGGGCCACGACGAGCCAGCCACGCCGACTCGAGCGCGCGTTAGCGATTAAGTCCATCGGGTTAGTATAGATTACGTCCCGTACCAAGCACGCAGCCCTGTCCGGCGTGTTCGACCACCAAAGGAGCACCGAATGACCCGCACGCGAGTACTCACCGCCCTGGCCGCCATCGCCGTCGTCGGCGCGAGCTGCCTCGGGGCGACGGGTGCTGCCGCGTCGCCGTTGCCCGTCGGCTCGGTGCCGGTCGCGTCGCCCGCAGCGCTGCCCAAGCTGCCCACCGCCTCCGTGGTGCGGATCGGCTTCTTCGCCAACCTCACTCACGCACCGGCCCTGGTCGCCCAGCAGCTCCGGCTGTTCGAGGCGTTCCTCGGCAAGGACGGCACCAAGGTCGAGTACGTCCTGTTCAATGCCGGCCCGGCCGCGATCGAGGCGATGAAGGGCGGCGCGATCGACGTGTCGTACATCGGCCCGAACCCTGCGGTCACCGGATTCAACTCCACGAACGGCGCGCTGCTTCGCGTCGTCTCCGGCGCGACGTCCGGAGGCGCGCAGCTGGTCGTCCGGTCGTCGATCAGGAAGGTGTCCGACCTCAAGGGCAAGAAGATCGCGACGCCTCAGCTCGGCAACACGCAGGACGTCGCCCTGCGCTCGTGGCTGAAGGACAACGGACTGACGTCCAGCACGACCGGCTCCGGCGATGTCGGCGTCATCCCGACCGAGAACGCGACGACGCTCTCGCTGTTCAAGGCCGGGCAGATCGACGGCGCGTGGGTTCCCGAGCCCTGGGCGTCGCGGCTGGTCCTCGAAGCGGGCGCCCGCGTGTTCCTCGACGAGAAGTCGCTGTGGCCCGGCGGACGGTTCGTGACCACCAACATCATCGCGTCGCAGGCCTTCCTCGCGAAGTACCCCGGCACCGTGCGGTCCGTCCTCCAGGCGAACGACAGCGCCATCGGCTACATCACCGCCAACGAGACCAAGGCGAAGTCGCTGGTGCAAAAGCAGCTGAACACGTGGACGGGCAAGCCGCTGGCGCCCGGGGTCATCGAGCGGTCATGGGACAACCTGCGCTTCACGTGGGACCCGCTGCCGCTGACGCTGAAGAAGAGCGCGGATGACGCTGTCAGCGTCGGCCTGCTCACCCTCGGGCCGAACAAGCTGGCCGGCATATACGACCTGCGGCTGCTCAACCAGGTGCTCAGGGCGGCCAATGCCCGTCCGGTCTCGACTGCAGGCCTCGGGCCGCAGTAGGGAGCATTAGGCTCGGTCGCACTCGACTGGGAGGCACCAATGCGGCTGGGCTTGAATCTGGGCTACTGGGGCGCCGGCAACGACGCCAACAATCTCGTCCTCGCCCGGGAGGCCGACAAGCTCGGCTACTCCGTGGTGTGGGCGGCGGAGGCCTACGGCTCCGACGCGGCGACGGTGCTGTCCTGGGTGGCGGCGCAGACCGAGAAGATCGACGTCGGCTCGGCCGTGTTCCAGATCCCCGCGCGCACGCCGGCGATGACCGCGATGACGGCGGCGACCCTCGACACGCTGTCGGGCGGGCGCTTCCGCCTGGGCCTGGGCGTCTCGGGACCGCAGGTGTCCGAGGGCTGGCACGGCGTGCGCTTCGACAAGCCGCTGACCCGCACGCGCGAGTACGTGACGATCGTGCGCACCGCGCTGGCGCGCAAGAAGGTCATCTTCGACGGCGAGTTCTTCACCCTGCCGCTGCCCGACGGTCCCGGGAAGGCGCTGTCGCTGACGGTGCACCCGGTCCGCGAGGAGATCCCCGTCTATCTCGCCGCGATCGGCCCGAAGAACCTCGAGCTCACCGGCGAGATTGCCGATGGCTGGCTGGCGATCTTCTTCTCGCCGGAGAACGCGGCCGAGATCATGGCGCCGCTGCGGGCCGGGCGCGAGAGCGTCGGCAAGTCGATGGACGGCTTCGACGTGGTGCCGACCGTGCCCGTCGTCTTCGGCGATGACGTCGCCGCGTGCGCCGACCCGATCCGTCCGTACTCCGCGCTCTACATCGGCGGCATGGGCAGCCGCGAGAAGAACTTCTACAACCAGCTCGCCACCCGCATGGGATACGAGGCCGAGGCGATCGAGATCCAGGACAAGTACCTCGCGCGCGAGTACCGCGACGCATGGGCCGCGGTGCCGATGGAGTTCATCGACCGTACGTCCCTCATCGGCCCGCCCGAGCGCGTACGCGACCGGCTGAGCGCGTTTGCCGAGGCGGGCGTCACCACGCTGACGATCGCGGCGTACGACGGCGATCTCGAGCAGCAGCTCTCGACATTGCGCACGATGGTCGACGTCCTCGAGGCATCAGGCCTGGCTACGTAGTGTCCTGGTTCGAAGCGATCGTCCTCGGCCTCATCCAGGGGCTGACGGAGTTCCTTCCGATCTCGTCGAGCGCCCACCTGCTGATCTTCTCCCAGCTGTTCGGGTGGGAGGACCCTGGCGCGGCGTTCACCGCGGTCACCCAGATCGGCACCGAGATGGCCGTCGTCATCTACTTCCGCCACGAGATCGCCCGCATCGTCATGGCGACGCTGCGATCGGTCAGGAATGCCGAGGTCCGCCAGACCCCCGATGCGCGGATGGGCTTCCTCATCATCATCGGCACGATCCCCATCGCGATTCTCGGCTTCGCGTTCAAGGACCAGATCGAGACGGCGGCGCGCAACCTGTGGCTCGTCGCGATCATGCTCATCGTCTTCGGCATCGTCCTGGGGGTCTGCGACGCGCTCGGCGCTCGCGTGAAGGAGGAGACCGAGCTCACCGTCCGCGACGGCGTGCTGTTCGGGCTGGCGCAGTCGCTCGCCTTGATCCCCGGGGTCTCGCGCTCGGGCGCGACGATCTCCGCCGGCCTCGCGATGGGCTACACGCGCGGCGCCGCGACCCGGTACGCGTTCCTGCTCGCAGTACCCGCGGTCCTCGCGTCCGGGCTGTTCGAGGCCCGCAAGATCGGCGACGAGGCGAACGTCGCCTGGGGCCCGACGCTGCTGGCGACGGCCATCGCGTTCGTCGTCGGCTTTGCCGTCATCAGGTGGCTGATGGGCTACCTGTCGCGCGGCACGTTCCTGCCGTTCGTCCTGTACCGCCTCGGACTTGGCGGGATCCTGCTGATCCTGCTCGGCGCCGGGGTGCTGAGCGCGTAGTCGCTAGCTCGCCGGGTCGTACATGAACTCGCGCAGTTCCTGCGAGCAGCGGCAGGCCACGGCGATCTTCCTCGCCCACTCCACGGCGTCCTCGCGCGTCGGCAGCTCCAGCACGGTGTAGCCGCCCTTGAGGTAGGAGCCCGGGTATATCTCGGTGCTCACCTCGCCGTCGGCCGAGACCAGGACCGGATCGACGCCCTCGTGGATCCCGCCGCCGAACACGTAGACACCAGCGGCCTTCGCCTCCTCGATGACGGCGCGGGCTGCGGCGGAGACGATCGGGAACTCCTCGTCAGTGAGCACCATGGCTTCGCTCGGGAAGGAGATGAGGTACTTGGTCATGGCCAGATTGTGCCCGCTAGAGCCAGCCGGACTTCTTGAAAGCCCGGAACAGGCTGAAGCAGGCGACGCCGAGCAGTCCGATGATCACCGGGAATCCCCACGCGTTGTGCAGGCCCGGCATCGCGTCGAAGTTCATGCCGTACAGGCCGGCGACCGCCGTGGGCACCGCGGCGATGGCAACCCAGGCGCTGATCTTGCGCATGTCCTTGTTCTGCTGCAGGTCCTGCAGTGACGTCGACGCCATGAGCATCGTCATGAGGAGGTTGTCGGCCGACTCGACGGAGTCGGTGACGCGCAGGATGTGGTCGCCGATGTCGCGGAAGTAGGGGTGCAGGTCGGCGGGGATCCACGTCGCCTGGCCGCTGACGAACAGGTGAGCCGAGGGCACGAGCGGCTGGACTGCTCTGCGAACCTCGACGTTCTCGCGCTTGAGCCGGTAGATGCTGTTGGGCGTGCTGGCCGACCGGTCCTGGGCGAACACGGCAGTCTCGAGGTTCTCGACGTCGATGCTGACCTCGTCGGTGACGCTGAGGTAGCCGTCGACGATCTGGTCCAGCACGGCGTAGACGACCGAGACCGGCCCGTGACTGCGGAGTTCGGGACTGGACTCCAGTCGCTGGCGGATGCCGCGCAGGTCGCCGAGCTGGCCGAAGCGCACGGTCACCGCGTACCAGGGGCCGATGAAGACGGCCAGCTGGCCGGTGTGGACGTCGGACGTGCTGTCGACGTAGTCGAGGACCTTGAGCAGGGCCATGCCGCAGCCGCGGGAGTCGAGCTCGAACTTCGGGCGCTGGGTCGGGTTCGCGGCGTCCTCGACCTGGAGCTTCTGCAGGTCGAAGATCTCGGTCACCATCGCGAGTTCGTCCTTGGTCGGCTCGAACAACCCGAGCCACACGAACGACCCGGTCGTCGCCAGGCACGTGTCCTTGAGTTCCCGGAGCCTGGGCCCCGGATGCACGTCGCCCGGTGCCTGCCAGCTGTGGACCTCTGGGGCGTTGACGACTCCGTCGGGCGTGTACATGCCCATCCCCCTGATCATGGCGCCATTGTGCTGCACCGCGCGACACGATCTACGCTGGCTCGCATGACCACCGTGTTGTTCATCCGCCATGGCCGGACCCAGGCCAACGTCGACGGGATCCTGGCGGGGTGGACACCGGGGGTCGTACTGGACGACAAGGGCAAGGAGCAGGCGGCCGCACTCGGCCTGCGGCTGACCGGGCTGACGCTCGCCGCCGTCGTCACGTCGCCACTCGAGCGCACGGTCGAGACGGCCGACGTCATGCTCGCATCCGCCGGTCTGGAGGCGCCGCGCCGCGTCGACGAGCGCGTCGGGGAGTGCCGCTACGGCGACTGGACGGGCGCGAAGCTGAAGAACCTTGCGAAGGACCCGATGTGGAAGGTAGTGCAGTCGCATCCGAGTGCTGCGGTCTTCCCGGGACCGAACGGGGAGTCCATGGCGCAGATGCAGCACCGCGCGGTCGCGGCCGTGCGTGAGTGGAACGCCGCGCTGGGCGACTCGGCGGTATACGCGGTCGTCAGTCATGGCGACGTGATCAAGGCCTGCCTCGCCGACGCCCTCGGGATGCACCTGGACCAGTTCCAGCGCATCACCGTCGACCCGTGCTCGGTGAGCGTCGTGTCGTACACGCCGACGCGCCCCTTCGTCCTGCGCACCAACGACACTGGCGGAGACCTCTCGTGGCTCGCACCGCAGCCCGCGAGCGATCGCAAGAGCGAGCGCAAGCTCCGTCGCAAGTCCAAGTGCGACGCCGAGGTCGGAGGCGGAGCGGGTCGATGACTCGTCAGATCTTCGACTTCCAGACCCCCACCCGCTTCGTCGTCGGCACCGTCGGGCTGCCGGGCGAGCGCACCTTCTTCCTGCAGGTCCGCCAGGACAGCCAGGTCACGAGCGTCGCGCTCGAGAAGGCCCAGGTCTCGGCGCTGGCCGAGCGCGTGGACCAGCTGCTCGACGAGGTCAGCAGCACCCGTGCCGAGGAGGGGGAGATCCCCGAGACCGCGCCGGCGGCGCTGCACGACCCGGCCCCGCTCGACGTGCCCCTTGTCGAGGAGTTCCGGGTCGGCGCGATGGCGCTCGGCTGGGACGAGGCCAGCCGTCGCGTCGTCGTCGAGGCGCATGCGGTCACCGATGACGGCGCCGAGATCCCGGACATCGCCGACGACGACTCCGAGGGGCCCGACACCGTGCGCGTGTGGCTCGCGCCCGCCCGCGCCCGCGCGTTCGCCGAGCGAGCCCGGCAGGTCGTCGCCGCGGGCCGTCCGCCCTGCCCCTTCTGCACCCAGCCGCTCGATCCCGAGGGGCACATCTGCCCGCGCTCCAACGGCTATCGACGCCGGGAATGAACTCAACAGACTGGATCGCCGACCCCCGCGTGCATGACCTGCTGGCCGAGGGCGACCTCGTCATCGAGGGCCGCATCGCCGGCGCCTCGAACTCGACCCTGCGCTGCCGGATCGAGATCCCGGGGGAGGATGCGCTCCTGTGCGTCTACAAGCCGGTTGCCGGTGAGCGCCCGCTGTGGGACTTCCCCGAGTGGACCCTCGGTCATCGCGAGCTGGCTGCGTTCGAGCTGTCGCAGGCGGTGGGCTGGGGGCTCGTGCCGCCGACCTCGTGGCGCGACGACGGGCCCGGCGGTCCCGGCATGTGCCAGGCGTGGATCGAGGTCGACCCGGACGTCGACCAGGTCGACGTGGTCCGACCGGGCACCGCGCCCGCGGGATGGAAGCGGGTGCTCGACGCGACCGACGCGCTCGGGAATCCCGTCGAGCTGGTCCACGCGGACTCTCCCGAGCTGCGCCGTATCGCGGTCTTCGACGCTGTCGCCAACAACGCGGACCGCAAGGGCGGGCATGTGCTGGGCGATCGCGACGGCCGGATCTGGGCGATCGATCACGGGGTGACGTTCTCGGCCGACCCCAAGTTGCGCACCGTGGTGTGGGGCTGGGCGGGCGAGGCGATCGCGGAGCCGGACCTCGACGACCTGCGCGGCCTGCGCGACCTGATCGGCACGTCCTTCGAGCCCGTCGACCAGTGGCTCGACGACGACGAGCGCATCCGCCTGCGAACCCGGCTGCGGCGCCTGATCGACCGGGGCACCTACCCGGTGCCGTCGGGCAAGTGGCCCGCCATCCCATGGCCGGTGTTCTGAGCGCGGATAGGGTGAGGCCGTGAAGTCGTGGCCGAGTCCAACCGTTCCCGGGCTCCCAGGACAAGGGCTCCCGCTGCGGCTGCACGACACCGCTGCCGGCGCGGTCCGCGCCACGGAGCCAGGACCCGTCGCCCGCATCTACGTGTGCGGGATCACTCCGTACGACGCGACCCACATGGGCCACGCGTTCACCTACGTCACCTTCGACACGATCAACCGCGCGTGGCTTGATGCCGGCCACGAGGTGCACTACGTGCAGAACGTCACGGACATCGACGACCCGCTGCTCGAGCGGGCGGTCGCGACCGGCCAGGACTGGGTGGAGATCGCCGAGCGCGAGACGGCACTGTTCCGCGAGGACATGCAGGCGCTGAACGTCATCCCGCCGCGCGAGTACATCGGCGCGGTCGAGTCGATCCCGTCCGTCGCGAGTCATGTCGAGCGGCTGCAGGAGCTCGGCAGCGTCTACGCGGTCGACTCGGACCTGTACTTCCGCGTGCACAGCGACCCCGCGTTCGGCACGGTCTCGGGCCTGGACGAGGCGCAGATGCTCGCGATCTTCGCCGAGCGCGGCGGCGATCCCGACCGCCCCGGCAAGGAGCACCCGCTCGACTGCCTGGTGTGGCAGGCCGCGCGCCCGGACGAGCCGTCGTGGGATACCTCGCTGGGACACGGACGGCCCGGATGGCACATCGAGTGCGCCGCGATTGCCCTTGACCACCTGGGCATGACCATCGACGTGCAGGGCGGCGGATCAGACCTGGTCTTTCCGCACCACGAGATGAGCGCCTCCGAGGCGCAGGTGCTGCAGTCCGCGCACCCGTTCGCCAAGCACTACGTGCACTCGGCGATGGTCGGCTGGCAGGGGCACAAGATGTCCAAGTCACGCGGCAATCTCGTGTTCGTCTCGCAACTGCGTCACGACAGCGTGGATCCCGCTGCTCTTCGTCTCGCGCTGCTCGCGCACCACTACCGGGCCGACTGGGAGTGGACGGACGAGGGTCTGGCCGCCGCGGTCGAGCGCCTGGCCCTGTGGCGTGCCGCGGGCGGCGCTGTCAGTGGCCCGTCAGCGGACGACATGCTGGCTAGCGTGCGGGCGGCACTGGCCAACGACCTGCAGACCCCGGACGCGCTCGACGCGGTCGATGCCTGGGCGCGTGCGCAGCAGTCCGGCCGGGGATCTGAAGCAGACGGGCCCGCGCTCATGCGTCAGACCGTCGACGCCCTCCTCGGCATCCAGCTCTGACGTCCTGCTCTGACGCCCCGTCGACCCACGTCCCGGGTCCGTGCCCGTTCTGAGGATTTGAACCGCCTCCCGGGTCAAATCCGGGTTTGGTGGCCGTTCCGGGGCTAGTTCTGCGGATTTGAACCGCCCCGGGTCAATCGGGGTTTGGAGGCCGTTTAGCGGCCGGTTCTGCGGATTTGACCCGGGAGGCGGTTCAAATCTCACTTCTTCTCGTCGTGGCCGCCGAACTCCTTGCGCATCGCGCTGAGGATCTGACCGGCGAAGATTCCGGTGCCCTGGGACTCGAAACGCTCGAAGAGCGACGCGCTGAGCACGGGTGTGGGCACGCCCTCCTCGATCGCCGCGATCGCGGTCCAACGGCCCTCGCCGGAGTCCGAGACCCGGCCGGTGAACTCCGCGAGGTCGGGGGAGGCATGCATCGCCGAAGCGGTGAGGTCGAGCAGCCACGATCCGACGACGCTGCCTCGACGCCACACCTCGGTGATGGCCGGCAGGTCCAGGTCGAACTGGTAGTACTGCGGATCGGTCATCGGCGCGGTCTCGGCGTCCGCGTCGCGCGCGACCTTGCCGGCGTTCGCGTGCTTGAGGACGTTGAGTCCCTCGGCGTACGCGGCCATCAGCCCGTACTCGATGCCGTTGTGGACCATCTTGACGAAGTGGCCGGCGCCCGAAGGCCCGCAGTGCAGCCAGCCGCGCTCCTCGGGAGTCGGGTCGCCGCTGCGTCCTGGCGTGCGCGGCGCCGAGTCGACGCCGGGCGCGATGGTGTCCCACAGCCCGGTCAGTCGATCGACCGCACGATCGGCGCCGCCGATCATCAGGCAGAATCCGCGGTCCTTGCCCCACACGCCGCCCGACGTGCCCACGTCGAGGTAGTCGATGCCCTTCGCGGCAGCGAGCTCACCGCGGCGCATGTCGTCGCGGTAGTAGGAGTTGCCTCCGTCGATCAGGCAGTCGCCCGACTCGAGCAGTCCGATGAGCTCGGTGACGACGCCCTCGGTGATGTGGCCTGCAGGCACCATGACCCACACGGAGCGCGGAACCGGCAGGGCGGCGACGAACTCGGCGAGTGACGACGCACCCGTGGCGCCCTCTCCGGCAAGCTCGGTGACCGCCGCGGCCTGCGGGTCGTAGACGACCGCCGAATGCCCGTCAGCCATGGCCCGTCGTACGAGGTTCGCGCCCATCCGTCCGAGACCGACCATGCCGATGGTCACACGCGGACTCTTGTGCTCTGTTGCCGGTGAATTCATGACGACTTGGGCTCCTTCTGCGACGGGGTTCACACGCTAGTGGAATGGTGACCCCATGACGAACAGTCCGACATCGAGCAACCCGACCGACACGGCCGCATGGGCGGCGCTGCAGGAGCACGCGAAGGCGCAGGCAGGCACGACGATCCGCGACCTGAACGACGCGGACCCGACTCGCCCCGCGACCATGACGCACGTCGCGGCCGGGGTGCACTTCGATGCCTCGCGGCAGCGCGTGACGCCGGAGATCCTCGCGACGTTGCACTCGCTCGCGGACGAGCGCGGAGTGCTGGCCCGCCGCGATGCGATGTTCGCCGGGGTGCACATCAACGTCACCGAGGACCGAGCCGTGCTTCACACCGCGCTCCGGCGCCCGGCTGACTCGCCGCTGACCGTCGACGGCGAGGACGTCACGGCAGAGGTGCACGAGGTGCTCGACCGGATGGGCGTCTTCGCGGAGTCGGTCCGCTCGGGTGCCTGGGTCGGGGCAACGGGGAAGAAGATCACCGCAGTCATCAACATCGGCATCGGCGGCTCGGACCTCGGCCCGGCCATGGCCTACCTGGCGCTGCGCCACTACAGCGATCGCAGCATCACGTTCCGCTTCGTCTCCAACGTCGACCCGACGGACATGAGCGAGGCGATCCGCGATCTGGACCCGGCCACGACCTTGTTCATCGTCGCGTCGAAGACCTTCGGAACGCTCGAGACGCTGACCAACGCGACGGCCGCACGGTCATGGATCACGGCCGCCCTCGGCGACGACGCGGTGAGCAAGCACTTCGTCGCTGTCTCGACCGCCGAGGAGAAGGTCAGTGCGTTCGGCATCGACACCGCGAACATGTTCGGCTTCTGGGACTGGGTCGGCGGTCGCTACTCGATGGACTCGTCGATCGGCCTGAGCACGATGATCGCGATCGGTGCCGACGGCTTCGCCGACATGCTCGCGGGGTTCCACGCGATGGACGAGCACTTCCTGACGGCCCCGGCCGCGGAGAACGTGCCGTTGCTGATGGGCCTGCTCGGCGTGTGGAACCGGAACTTCCTCGACGTCGAGACCACTGCCGTGCTGCCCTACTCGGAGTACATGTCGCGCTTCCCGGCTTACCTGCAGCAGCTCACGATGGAGAGCAATGGCAAGTCCGTGCGACTCGACGGCGCGCGCGTGGACTACTCGACTGGCGCGATCTTCTGGGGCGAGCCGGGCACGAACGGCCAGCACTCCTTCTACCAAATGCTGCACCAGGGCACGAGCACTGTCGCGTGCGACATCATCGTCATCGCGCGCAGCGACAACCCGCTGACCGATCAGCAGGACATGTTGGTCGCGAACGCGCTTGCGCAGGCATCGGTGCTGTCGATGGGACGGACCGCTGCGGAAGTCGCGGCGGACGGTACGCCGCCCGAGTTGGTCGAGGCGAAGGTGATGCCCGGCAACCGGCCGGTGACGATCATGACCGTCGAGGCTCTGACGCCATTCTCACTGGGCGCCCTGATTGCCCTGTACGAGCACAGCGTCTTCGTTCAAGGCGCGATCTGGGGGATCGACTCGTTCGACCAGTGGGGAGTCGAGCTGGGCAAGAAGGTCGCGATGGGCATCCTCGGCGATCTGCGCAACGGCACTGCCGACGACGCGGCGCTCGATGCTCCGACGAAGGTGTCTGTGGAGTTGTACCTGTCGCTGCGGTAGGTCGCTCTCGGACGAAGTCTCTCTCGGGACAGTCCCTTAAGCCCTCGGGAGACTTCGTCCTCGGCGACCGCTCTATCGGTCGTCGGCCCCGCGGCGGCGCAGGTAGCGCTCGAACTCGCGGGCGATCGCCTCGCCGCTGGCCTCGGGAAGATCGGTGGCGTCGCGCGCTTCCTCGAGCTGCTTGACGTAGTCCGCGACTTCCTCGTCCTCGGCGGCGAGCTCGTCGACGCCGATCTCCCATGCGCGCGCCTCGTCGACGAGATCGCCGAGCGGCACCGGCATGTCGAGGATGTCCTCGATGCGACGGACGAGCGAGAGCGTCGCCTTCGGGCACGGCGGCTGCGCGACGTAGTGCGGGACCGCGGCCCACAGCGAGATCGACGTCATGCCAAAGCGTCCGCACGCATCCTGCAGGACGCCGACGATGCCCGTCGGTCCTTCGTAGGTCGACGGCTCCAGGTCCAGATCGGCGCCGATGGACGCGTCCGACGTCGTCCCGGTAACCGGGACTGGCCGCGTGTGCGGGATGTCCGAGAGCAGCGCGCCGAGAGTGATGACGAGCGACACCTCGAGCTCGGCGGCGAGGCCGAGGATCTCGCGGACGAACTGCTGCCACTTCATGTTCGGCTCGATGCCCTGAACCAGGACGATGTCGCGCGGGTACAGCGGCACGCGCGCGATGTAGATGCGCGTCGCGGGCCACGTCAGGCTGCGGACGCCGGTCTCGTCGACGCTGATGTGCGGGCGATTGACCTGGTAGTCGTAGTAGTCCTCGGAGTCGAGATCCGCGAGAGGCTGCGCGTCCCAGACCTCGCGAAGGTGCGCGATGGCACCCGACGCGGAGTCGCCAGCGTCATTCCAGCCCTCGAATGCGGCGATGAGCACCGGATCGACGAGCGTGGGGAACTCGTCAAGCTCGATCACGCCGTGCCTCCTACCGGGGCCGAAGCCCCACGTCGGTGCTGTGCACCGTCAATCTCGTCGACCAGGGAGTCGATGAAGCCTGCCACGAGGGCGGGCCACTGCAAGGGTACGTCGTGGAGCGCCCCGGGCCACCGGTGTACGCGCAGGTTCGCGTTCGTGGCGGACGCGTTGACCTCGACGTCTCGCGGCGATGACGACGATTCGCCGTCCGCCACGGCCAGCGCGGCCCAGATCGGAGTGCCGGCGCGGGCGCATGCGGCGAGGTCTGTCGCAGTGTCGGCATCGAGCAGTCCGTCGAGAACACGCATGTGCCGGTCGACACCGATGCGCGTGCGCACGGTTCCGTCAGCAGCGGTCGCGAAGGTCGGAGCGAGCGCGGCCTGCACCTGCGGGTTCCAGTACGGGGCCAGCGAGCTGCCGCGCAGCATCTCCCACAACTGGTCTGCGGGGATGCCCAGATCCGGCGGACGAAGGCGACGACGGATCTCCTCGCGATCGGCATCGCCCCCGACGGACCACAGTCCGCCGTCGATCAGCGCGAGCGCGGCGGCCCGTGCGGGATCAAGTGCAGCGGCCCGCACGGCAACCCAGGCTCCCCAGGAATGGCCCGCGATGATCGCGCGCGACCAGCCCAGCCGGTCGAGGGTGGCGAGCACGTCACGCGCGCAGGTGTCGATCGAGTAGTCGGCGGACAGCGCAGTATCCGAGTCGCCGTGGCCGCGCTGGTCGAGCGCGGCGACCGGCCGCGATGCGAGCCGGTCGATGACCGGACCCCAGAAGAAGCGCTGCTGGCTCAGTCCGTGCAAGAGAAGAAGGGGAGTGGCGTCAGGGTCCTGCGGTCCGTAGAGCGTGAGGGCGAGCCTCACGTCGTCCGCGATGACGACCTCGACAAACTCCGCCGACTCCGACATGTCGTCACCGTAGTGCGTTCCGAAATCGCCCTCGGCGGGTCGGTAGACTTGCGCGACTATGGCAAGCACAGTCAGCACGCACCCAGTCAACGGTCCCGGCTCATTGCGCGAGGCGCTCTCCACGCGCGTCGTCGTTGCTGACGGAGCGATGGGGACGATGCTGCAGGCCGCCGACCCGACACTCGATGACTTCCAGGGCCATGAGGGCTGCAACGAGATCCTCAGCGTCACGCGCCCCGAGCTCGTGCAGAGCGTTCACGACGCGTACTTCGAGGTCGGCGTCGACTGTGTCGAGACCAACACCTTCGGCGCCAACTACGCCAACCTCGGCGAGTACGGCATCGAGGACCGGATCTACGAGCTGTCCGAGGCTGCCGCGGTCATCGCTCGACGCAGCGCCGACTCGTGGTCGACTCCGGACCGCCCGCGCTGGGTCATCGGCTCGGTCGGTCCTGGCACGAAGCTGCCGAGCCTGGGCCACGCGCCCTTCGCGCTGCTGCGCGATGCGTACCAGGAGGAGGTCGCGGGCCTCATCGCCGGCGGCGCCGACGCGATCCTCATCGAAACCGCCCAGGACCTGCTGCAGGCGAAGGCCGCCATCATCGGCGCCCGGCGTGCGCTCAGCGAGTCCGGGATGGAGCTCCCGCTCCTTGCGCAGGTCACCGTCGAGACCACCGGGACGATGCTCCTGGGCACCGAGATCGGCGCAGCGCTGACCGCGCTCGCCCCACTGGGCATCGACATGATCGGCCTGAACTGCGCGACCGGCCCGGCAGAGATGAGCGAGCACCTGCGCACGCTCGCGCGAACGGCGTCGATAGGTGTCTCGGCCATGCCCAACGCGGGGCTGCCGATCCTCACGTCCGACGGCGCGTACTACCCGCTGACGCCCGAGGAGCTTGCCGACGCGCACGACACCTTCACGCGCGACTTCGGGCTGTCCCTCGTGGGTGGGTGCTGCGGCACCACGCCTGAGCACCTGCGTCATGTCGTCGATCGCGTGCGCGGTCGCGAGGTCAAGCAGCGCGACGCACGCAATGAACCGTCGGCGGCCTCGCTGTACCAGTCGGTGCCGTTCCGCCAGGACACCTCGTTCCTGTCGATCGGCGAGCGCACGAACGCGGTCGGCTCTCGCGCGTTCCGCGACGCGATGCTCGAGAAGCGCTGGGACGACTGCATAGAGATAGCGCGCAACCAGATCCGCGACGGCGCGCACCTGCTCGACCTCTGCATCGACTACGTCGGACGCGACGGTGTCGCCGACATGCGCGAGCTGGCCGGTCGCTTCGCCACCGCGTCGACGCTGCCGATCGTGCTCGACTCCACGGAGCCGGCTGTCCTCACCGCGGGCCTGGAAATGCTCGGTGGTCGCGCGGTCATCAACTCGGTCAACTACGAGGACGGCGACGGACCGGACTCGCGCATGCGCAAGATCATGCCCGTCATCCGCGAGCACGGCGCCGCCGTTGTCGCGCTGACGATCGACGAGGAAGGGCAGGCCCGCACCACGGAGTGGAAGGTCCGGGTGGCCGACCGGCTGATCCGCGACCTCACCGAGAACTGGGGAATGGACGTCGGGGACATCTTCGTCGACACGCTGACCTTCCCGATCGCTACCGGCCAGGAGGAGACACGCGGCGACGGCGTCGCCACGATCGACGCGATCCGCGAGCTCAAGGCGCTGCATCCCCAGGTGCAGACCACCCTCGGCCTGTCGAACGTGTCCTTCGGACTGAACCCTGCTGCGCGTCAGGTTCTCAACTCGGTGTTCCTCAACGAGTGCATCGCCGCCGGACTCACGTCGGCGATCGTGCATGCCTCGAAGATCCTGCCGATGTCGAGGATCGCCGACGACCAGCGTGAGACCGCGCTCGATCTCGTCTACGACCGCAGGACATTCGATGCCGACGGCAACACCCTGTACGACCCGCTGCAGAAGTTCCTGCAGCTGTTCGAGGGCGTCGAGGCGCGAAACCTGTCCGAGTCGCGGGCCGAGGAACTGGCCGGCCTTCCGCTGTTCGAGCGGCTGGAACGACGCATCATCGACGGCGAGCGAATCGGGCTGGAGCCCGACCTCGATGACGCTCTGACGGAGAAGACGGCGCTGGAGATTGTCAACGACACGCTCCTGTCCGGCATGAAGGTGGTCGGCGAGCGCTTCGCGTCCGGCGAGATGCAGCTGCCGTTCGTGCTGCAGAGCGCCGAGGTGATGAAGACCGCGGTTGCCTACCTTGAGCCGCACATGGAGAAGACCGACGAGGCGGGCAAGGGCACGATGGTGCTCGCGACCGTCAAGGGCGATGTCCACGACATCGGCAAGAACCTCGTCGACATCATCCTGAGTAACAACGGCTACACGGTCGTCAACATCGGCATCAAGCAGCCGATCTCGGCGATCATCGAGGCCGCTGAGACGAGCAGCGCGGACGTCATCGGCATGAGCGGCCTGCTCGTCAAGAGCACGGTGATCATGAAGGAGAACCTCCAGGAGCTCAATGCCCGCAAGATGTCCGAGAAGTTCCCTGTCGTCCTCGGCGGCGCGGCGCTCACGCGCGCGTACGTCGAGCAGGACCTCGCGGAGATCTACGACGGCGAGGTTCGCTACGCGCGCGATGCCTTCGAGGGTCTGCGGCTCATGGACGCGGTGATGGCCGTCAAGCGGGGCGTGCCCGGCGCCGTGCTGCCCGAGCTTCGCGCGCGTCGCGTGAAGAGCGTTGCCGCGCGCCCGACGCTCACCGCGCTCGAGGACATGCCCGCTCGCTCCGACGTCGCGATCGACGTGCCCGTGCCCACGGCGCCGTTCATGGGCGATCGACTGGTCAAGGGAGTGTCGCTGGCGGAGTACGTGCCCTACCTCGACGAGCGCGCGCTGTTCCTCGGACAGTGGGGTCTGAAGCCGACGCGAGGCGGGGGAGCCTCCTACGAGGAGCTCGTCGAGGCCGAGGGACGCCCGCGTCTGCGCCAGTGGCTCGATCGCATCCAGACCGACTCGATGATGGAGCCGGCGGTCGCGTACGGGTACTTCGGCTGCTACTCCGAGGGCGACGACCTCGTCGTGCTCAACGACGACGGCTCGGAGCGCACGCGCTTCAGCTTCCCGCGCCAGCGACGCGACCGTCACCTGTGCCTGTCGGACTTCTTCCGTCCGAAGGACTCCGGTGAGATCGACGTCGTCGCGTTCACCGTCGTCACGATGGGCGAGGCGGCGTCGCGGGCCACGGCGAAGCTGTTCGAGGCGGACTCGTACCGGGACTACCTCGAGCTGCACGGGCTATCGGTCCAGTTGACCGAGGCGCTGGCCGAGTACTGGCACGCGCGCATCCGCGAGGAGCTGGGACTGGCGAATTTCGACAGCCCAGACATCGACAACCTGATCGCCAAGCAGGGCTACCGCGGATCGCGCTACTCCTTCGGCTACCCGGCCTGCCCCGACCTCGAGCAGCAGGTCCAGCTCATGGAGCTCCTGAAGCCCGAGCGCATCGGCGTGATCTTGTCCGAGGAGTTCCAGCTGCACCCGGAGCAGTCGACGAGCGCGATCATCGCCCATCACCCCGAGGCCAAGTACTTCAACGCCACGTGAGCACGCTGCCCGGAGCAGTCCTGTTCGACATGGATGGCACGCTCATCGACAGCGAGCCGCTGTGGCTGCAGGCCGAGCACCGGGTGATGGACCGGCTTGGTGGCACGTGGTCCGATGCGGATCAGGAGGCGATGCTCGGCGGTCCACTCGAGCGCGCAGTCGAGTACATGATCGCCAAGGCCGGCGGGGGATTCGAGCCCGAGGCGGTCATGGAACTGCTGCTGGACATCATGGAAGAACTGCTGCGCACCACCCCGCTGGTGTGGCAGCCCGGCGCCCGCGAGCTGCTCACCGATGCCCGGGTTCAGGGCGTGCCGACCGCGCTTGTCTCCGCATCATTGGCCCGGCTGATCGACGCGGTGAGTGACCGGATCGAGTCCGACATCGGACAGCGCGCGTTCGACCTCGTCGTCGCGGGGGACGACGTGAAGCAGAGCAAGCCGCACCCCGAGCCGTACCTGACGGCCGCCACGACCTTGGGCTCCGACGTTGCACACTGCATGGTGCTCGAGGACTCCACGCCCGGCATCGCGTCCGGGCTGGCCGCCGGCTGCCGGGTCGTGGCGATCCCGCGCGTGGCCGTCGTCACCGGCGATGCGTTCGTGGTCTCCTCGCTCGAGGGCTGGACCGTCGAGTCCCTGTGGGCGAAGGTGCGCCTGCCCGACTGAATCGCGTTGAGTGGCCAGTTGTGGGGGTATTTCGGCGAAGCCGAACCCCCACAACTGGCCACTCAACAAGAAAGAGGCTCGGGGCTAGTCCTCGACCTCGACCGGCACGCGAGTGCTCGACGTGGGCCAGGTGTCGCGCGACGGCAGCGGCGGGGGAGACCCGCCCCATGCCGGGCACAACGCCTTGTAGCTGCACCAGTCGCACAGCCGCGACGGCGATGGAGCGAACTCGCCGGAGTCCGCCGCCCTGGCGATGGCGTCGCGCAGCGCGAGGATCTTGCGCTCGGTCGACAGGAGGTCGGACTCGTCGGGCTCGTAGCGCAGTACCTCGGCGTTGCCCAGGTACATCAGCTGCAGCAGGCGCGGGATCGTGCCCGTCATGCGCCACCACACCAGGGCGTAGAAGCGCATCTGGAACATCGCCTTCGCCTCGAACCCCGCTCCCGGCGATCGCCCGGTCTTGTAGTCGACGATTCGTATGGCGCCATCGGCCGTTCGGTCGACGCGATCGATGAAGCCGCGCACCTCGAATGACTCCGCGAGCTGCGCGGACACCCCGATCTCGCGCGCGTGCGGCTCCAAGCGCCGCGGGTCCTCCAGTCCGAAGTAGGAGGTGAGCAGGATCTGCACGTCCGGCGCCGTGCCGTCGTCCTTCTGCACGACGGCGGCGGACTCGGGCTCGTCGCGGACGAGCTCGTCGAACGCCCGCGCGGCAAGGTCCGAAGCGGCCTCGACGGTGCGGTCGGTCGCCGGCAGGTCGTAGAGCGTCTCGAGAGCGCGATGGACCAGCGAGCCGCGCACCGCTGCGGCCGACGGCTCCTCGGGCAGCCGGTCGATCGATCGGAACCGGAAGAGCAGTGGGCAGGTCATGAAGTCCGAGGCACGCGACGGAGACAGCGATGCCGGGAACGGAAGCGGCACCGCGGACATGGCCCGAGCCTATTGACCAGGTCCGACGACTAGCCTTCCCAACATGTCCGAAACCCCCATGGCCACCGAGTCCGGCACCGTCTGGCGTCGACGCGGTCCCTTCCAGGTCGGCGAGCTGGTCCAGCTGTCCGACCCCAAGGGGAAGCTGCACACGATCACGCTGGAGCCCGGCAAGGAGTTCCACACCCACCGTGGCCGGGTGCCGCACGACGACCTCATCGGCTGCCCCGAGGGGACCGTCACCACGTCGACCAACGGCACCGCGTACCTGGCCCTGCGGCCCCTCCTCGACGACTTCGTCCTGTCGATGCCGCGCGGCGCCCAGGTCATCTACCCGAAGGACGCGGCCCGCATCGTCGCGCTGTGCAACCTCGGGCCCGGTGCCCGAGTGGCCGAGGCGGGCGTCGGCTCGGCAGCGCTCACCTGCTCGCTGCTGCGCGCAGTGGGCGAGACCGGATTCGTGCACAGTTACGAGCGACGCCAGGACTTCGCCGACATCGCGGCTAAGAACGTGGCTCGCTGGTACGGAAACGCGCCGTCGTCGTGGACGCTTACCGTCGGTGACCTCGTCGAGGCGATCGACGACTCGGAGCTCGATGCCATGGTGCTCGACATGCTCGCCCCGTGGGAGTGCGTCGACGCCGTCGCGAATGCACTCGCACCGGGCGGAGTCATCGTCGGCTACGTCGCGACCACCACGCAGATGTCGAAGTTCGTGGAGACGTTGCGACTGTCGGGTGACTGGACCGAACCACGCGCCGAGGAGACGATGATGCGGACCTGGCATCTGGAGGGCCTTGCAGTCCGTCCCGACCACCGGATGAATGGGCACACCGGCTTCCTGGTCACCGCACGACGCCTTGCGCCCGGCGCTGTCCTGCCGGCACGCCGGCGTCGTCCGGCGCCAGGCTCGTACGGCGAGGACTACACCGGTCCCGGGTCCGAATCCGGTAACGCAGAAGTAACAGTGTCCGACCCAGAGTGAGGCGTGTCGTGCCCGCTCGTGCACGCGCCTGCGGGGGCTCCTCGGGTTAGAGTGGCGATTGAGCAGCCACTGGGAGGCGACATGACCGAGTCCGACCCGCTGCTGTCGAGGCTGCACAACCTCGAGTCAGCGCTCACCGAGGTCCGCGGCGAGCTCGCCGCGCAGAAGGACCACAACCAGCGACTGATCTCCACGCTCCGCGACGCGCGCGAGCAGATCGTCACCCTCAAGTCCGAGGTCGACCGGCTCGGGGAGCCTCCGAGCGGTTTCGCCACGTTTCTGACCCGCCACGACGACGGGTCCGCCGACGTGATGGCGTCCGGCAAGAAGCTCCGCGTCGCGGTGAGCCCGGCCATCGAGGCCAGTTCGCTGCGGCCCGGGCAGGAGGTTCTGCTCAACGAGGCCCTCAACGTCATCGACGTCCGGGACTTCGAGGACACCGGCGAGATCGTCATCTTCAAGGAGTTCCTCGAGGACCGCGAGCGCGCACTCGTCGTCGGCCGGGCTGACGAGGAGCGGGTGGTTCGCGTCGCGCAGCCACTGCTCGAGACGAAGATCCGCGCGGGCGACTCGCTGCTGTGCGACGTGCGTGCCGGTTACGTCTTCGAGAAGATTCCCAAGTCCGAGGTCGAGGAACTGGTCCTCGAAGAGGTCCCGGACATTCGCTACGAGGACATCGGCGGCCTGGGCGAGCAGATCGACACGATCCGCGACGCCGTCGAACTGCCGTTCATGCACCCCGACCTGTTCGCCGAGCACGACCTCAAGCCGCCGAAGGGCATCCTTCTGTACGGCCCGCCCGGCTGCGGCAAGACGCTGATCGCCAAGGCGGTTGCGAACTCGCTGGCCAAGAAGGTTGCCGAGCGCACGGGCACCGAGGAGGGTCGCTCCTTCTTCCTGAACATCAAGGGGCCCGAGCTGCTCAACAAGTACGTGGGCGAGACCGAGCGCCACATCCGCCTGGTGTTCCAGCGCGCGCGGGAGAAGGCGTCCGAGGGCATGCCGGTGATCGTCTTCTTCGACGAGATGGACTCGCTGTTCCGCACGCGCGGTTCGGGTGTCTCCAGCGACGTCGAGAACACGATCGTCCCGCAGCTGCTCAGCGAGATCGACGGTGTCGAGAGTCTCGAGAACGTCATCGTCATTGGCGCCTCGAACCGCGAGGACATGATCGACCCGGCCATCCTGCGACCTGGCCGGCTCGACGTGAAGATCAAGATCGAGCGGCCCGATGCCGAGGCCGCGCGCGACATCTTCACGAAGTACCTCGTGCCAACGCTGCCGCTGCATCCCGACGATGTCGCCGAGCACGGTGGCGACAAGGACGCGGCATGCCGCGACATGATCCTTCGCGCTGTCGAGCGGATGTACACCGAGTCCGAGGAGAACCGCTTCCTCGAGGTCACCTACGCCAACGGCGACAAGGAGGTCCTGTACTTCAAGGACTTCAACTCCGGCGCCATGATCGAGAACATCGTGGCTCGCGCCAAGAAGATGGCGATCAAGGACTTCCTCGACATGGGCGAGAAGGGCATCCGCGTGCAGCATGTGCTCGCGGCGTGCATCGACGAGTTCCGCGAGAACGAGGACCTGCCGAACACGACGAACCCCGACGACTGGGCGCGCATCTCCGGGAAGAAGGGCGAGCGGATCGTGTTCATTCGCACGCTCATCCAGGGCAAGAAGGGCTCCGAGCCCGGCCGCTCCATCGAGAACGTGGCGAATACGGGGCAGTACCTGTGAGTGCATGTGTGGACCTGTATTGACCGTCCATCGCGTGATGGGCATTGAGACCGAGTACGGAATCAGTGTCCCGGGGTTTCCCAACATGAACCCGATGGTCACGAGCACGCAGATCGTCAACGCCTATGCCCAGCACGCGATCGCGGGATCGCGCAGCCGGGCGCACTGGGACTACGACGTCGAGAGCCCGCTTCGCGATGCGCGCGGCTTCGACATGTCGCGCGCGGACGCCGACCCGTCGCAGTTGACCGACGAGGATCCAGGACTGGCGAACGTCATCCTCACCAACGGCGCGCGGCTCTACGTGGACCATGCGCACCCGGAGTACTCCAGCCCCGAGGTGACCAATCCTCGCGACGCGGTGCTGTGGGACCGCGCAGGAGTCGTCATCGTGCGCCGGGCCATGGAACTGGCGGCGGCGGTGCCGCAGTCGCACCCGATCGTTCTCTACAAGAACAACACCGACAACAAGGGCGCCTCGTACGGCTGCCACGAGAACTACCTCATGCAAAGAGCAACTCCGTTCGCCGACATCGTCCGTCACCTGACGCCCTTCTTCATCACCAGGCAGGTGTTCACCGGCGCTGGCCGGCTCGGCGTGGGCCAGGACGGACGACGCTCCGCCTTCCAGATCAGCCAGCGGGCCGACTTCTTCGAGGTCGAGGTCGGACTCGAAACCACCTTGAAGCGGCCCATCATCAATACCCGCGACGAGCCCCACGCAGATCCCGAGCGATTCCGGCGACTGCACGTCATCGTCGGCGACGCGAACCTCAGCGACACCGCGACCTACCTGAAAATGGGCACAACCGCGATCGTCCTGTCGATGATCGAGGCGGGCTTCCTCCGCGAGCGCTCGTGGTCGTCTGCGCATTCGGTCGCGGAGATGCATGCGGTGTCGCACGACACGGACCTCACGCATCGCATGGCGCTCACCGACGGCCGCAGCCTCACTGCGCTCCAGGTGCAACAGGAGATCCTCGACGCTGCGCGGGAGTTCTGCGCGATCGAGGGCCATGCCCCACTGGACGAGCAGACGCGGCATGTCCTCGACGAGTGGCAGCGAGTCCTCGACGGCCTGAACAGCGATCCGTCCAGCCTGTCGCGCGAGCTGGACTGGCTGGCCAAGCGCGCGCTCATGGAGGGCTATGTGCGTCGCGACGGGCTGGCCTGGGACTCACCGCGCCTCCAGCTGATCGACCTGCAGTACGCCGACGTCAGGTCCGACCGCGGACTCGCGGCCCGGCTGGAGGAGCGCGGCCTGCTCGCGCGGATGTTCACCGACGCCGAGGTCGAGCGCGCTGTCGACAGCCCTCCGGAGGACACGCGGGCCTATTTCCGCGGCGAGTGCATGCGTCGATATCCCGGCGCGATCGCGGCAGCATCGTGGGACTCGGTCGTGTTCGACGTGCCGGGAAACGATGCCCTCATGCGGGTTCCGACCCTCGAGCCGACGCGCGGGACCAAGGCTCATGTGGGCGCTCTCCTGGATTCCTCGCCTGACGTCCGGACGCTTATCGACCGCTTGGGTGCCGACGCTCCGCGCTGAATGCACCGCGCTGAATGCACCGCGCGGGATAGCCTGTCCCCATGCCTCAGCGAGAGTCAGCAGACCAGCGTCGAGTCGAGCGCGATGCCGCCGTCGACGAAGAGACCACAGCAGTCGTCGAGACCGCGCCATCGGAACTGGACGCTGATGTCGATTCGATCCTCGACGAGATCGACAGCGTGCTCGAGGAGAACGCGGAGGACTTCGTGAAGTCCTTCGTGCAGAAGGGCGGGCAGTGAGCCCGACGAACGGGCTGCCCGGTCCGTACCGGGCCACGGGATCGGCCTCGTTCGTCGACTTCCTCGCCGCGCTGCATCCCGAGCGCCTTCCTGCCGTCGGCACCGACCTGGGCTCCGGCCACCTTGCTCCCCACGGCACCACGATCGTCGCGCTGCGCACGGCGACCGGTGTGGTCATGGCCGGAGATCGCCGGGCCACGATGGGCAACATCATCGCCCAGAACGACATCGAGAAGGTGTTCGCTGCCGACGAGCTGACCGTTATCGGGATCGCCGGCACTGCAGGCCTGGCCGTCGAGCTCGTCCGGCTCTTCCAGGTCGAGCTCGAGCACTACGAGAAGATCGAGGGGCTGCCGCTGTCGCTCGACGGGAAGGCCAACCGCCTCGCGACGATGCTGCGTGGCAATCTCGGTATGGCGATGCAAGGCCTCGCCGTCGTCCCGCTTCTCGGCGGCTACGACGTGGCCAAGGGCATCGGCCGGATCTTCTCTTACGACGTCACGGGCGGGCGGTACGAGGAGCACGACTTCTATGCGGTCGGCTCCGGGTCGAGCTTCGCGCGCGGCTCGCTGAAGAAGCTCTTCAGGCGCGGGGCATCAGCGGACGACGGCATCACCGCGGCGCTCCGGGCGCTGTATGACGCTGCTGACGACGACAGCGCCACCGGCGGTCCGGACATGGCCCGGCGGATCTACCCGGTCGTCGCGACGGTCGATGCCGGGGGAGTGCACCTGCTGACCGACGAGGAGCTTGCTCCTCGCGTGCGGAGCATGGTCGAGGCGCACGCTGCCGACGCAGGCGGAGGTGAGATGTAGATGAGCGTCCCCTTCTATGTCTCTCCCGAGCAGATCATGCGCGACAAGGCGGACTTCGCCCGCAAGGGAATCGCCCGGGGCCGCAGCGTCGTCGTCATGCAGTACGACGGCGGCATCGTTTTCGTCGCCGAGAACCCCTCGCGCGCGCTCCACAAGATCAGCGAGCTTTACGACCGGATCGGCTTCGCGGCCGTCGGTAAGTACAACGAGTTTGAGAGCCTGCGGGTCGCCGGTGTGCGGCTCGCCGACATGCGCGGCTACTCCTACGACCGCAGCGACGTCACCGGCCGCAGCCTGGCCAACGCGTACGCCCAGACCTTGGGCACGATCTTCACCGAGACCGCCAAGCCCTTCGAGGTCGAGATCGTCGTCGCGGAGGTCGGTCCTACTGCCGCCGACGACCAGCTCTATCGGCTGATGTTCGACGGATCCGTGGCCGACGAGCGCGGCTTCGTGGCCATGGGCGGCTCTGCCGATCCCATCCAGTCCGGCCTGCTCGAGGGCTGGCGCGAGGGGATGTCGCTCGGCGACGCGATCGGCCTGGCCGTCGGGCTCATGGGCCAGCACGGGGACGAGAAGCAGCGGGTCCTCACCGAGGACCAGCTCGAGGTCGCCGTCCTGGATCGCGCGCGCCCGCGTCGAACCTTCCAGAGACTGACGAACGGCCGCCTCGCCGAGCTCCTGCGCCCCTAACGCCGAGACGACCCGAACCGTCGCGAAATCGCGCCTGCGGGGCTCGTTTCACGACGGTTCAGGTCGCGTCGGCGGAGGGATGGGTGGGTCCCGTGCGGGTCGGCGAACGAGGTTTGCGACGTCCTCCACGTAATGTGGGTGCATGGATCGTCGGATCTTCGGCATTGAGACCGAGTACGGCGTCACCTGCACGTTCAACGGGCAGCGCCGACTCAGTCCGGACGAGGTTGCCCGCTACCTGTTCCGGCGCGTGGTGGCCTGGGGCCGCAGCAGCAATGTCTTCCTCACCAACGGCTCGCGCCTGTACCTGGACGTCGGCAGCCATCCGGAGTACGCCACGGCCGAGTGCGACAGCATCCCGCAGCTGGTCACCCACGACCGCGCCGGAGAACGGATCCTCGAGGGCCTGGTCGTCGACGCCGAGCGGCGCCTGCGCGAGGAGGGCGTGTTCGGCGATATCTACCTGTTCAAGAACAACACCGACTCCGCCGGCAACTCCTACGGCTGCCACGAGAACTTCCTCGTCGAGCGCCGGGGCGAGTTCGCGCGCCTGGCCGAGAGATTCATCCCCTTCCTGATCTCCCGGCAGCTCATCGCCGGGGCGGGGAAGGTCCTGCAGACCCCCCGGGGCGCCGTGTTCTGCCTCAGCCAGCGCGCCGACCACATGTGGGAGGGGGTGTCGAGCGCGACCACGCGGTCCAGGCCGATCATCAACACCCGCGACGAGCCGCATGCCGATGCGGACCTCTACCGCCGCCTGCACGTCATCGTCGGCGACAGCAACATGAGCGAGACGACCACGATGCTCAAGGTGGGATCCGCCGACCTGATCTTGAAGATGCTCGAGGCCGGTGTCGTCATGCGCGACATGACGCTCGAGAACCCGATCCGCGCGATCCGGGAGATGAGCCACGACATCACTGGCAAGCGCACGGTGAAGCTCACGACCGGACGCGAGCTCTCGGCATTGCAGATGCAGTGGGAGTACTTCGAGAAGGCCTCGGACTTCGCCGAGCGGCGTGGCCTCGTCGACGAGCCGACCGGCACGACGCGCCGGGTGCTCGAGCTGTGGGGCAGGTCGCTCAAGGCGATCGAGGCCGAGGACCTGTCGTTGATCGACCGTGAGATTGACTGGGCGATCAAGTGGCGGCTGATCAACCGGTACATGAGCAAGCACTCGATGGATCTGGACGCCCCCCGGGTCGCGCAGCTGGACCTCGCGTACCACGACATCAACCGCAATCGCGGGCTGTACTACATGCTCGAGCGCAACGGGCTGGTCGAGCGCGTGACGACCGACCTGGCGGTCTTCGAGGCGAAGTCGGTGCCCCCGCAGACCACCAGGGCCAAGCTCAGGGGCGACTTCGTGCGCCGCGCGCAGGAGCGCCGCCGGGACTTCACCGTGGACTGGGTCCACCTCAAGCTCAACGACCAGGCCCAGCGCACCGTCCTGTGCAAGGACCCGTTCGCGAGCGTCGATGAGCGAGTCGAGCGCCTCATAGCGGGGATGTAGCGCGAGTCGTCTAGGCTCGTGGCGTGAAGCGATCCTTGGCGCTCGTCGCCCTTTCCGCGTCCCTTGTCGTGACTCTTGCCGCCTGCGGCAGCCAGACCGATGAGCGGGTCGCGCCCGCCAGCCCGGTCGAGGAGTCGATCATCCCGGCCGAGTCTCCCGCAGCAGAGCCGACCGGCCCGCCGACCGAGGCGACCCCGGGAGCTGCCCAGTCGTCCATCGCCGCGGCCACCCCGTTCGTCACCGTCGACTGCGTCAGCGGTCAGGTCATGCCCACCGACACGCCGCCGAATGGCACCACCATCGGAAGCGTCACAGGCTCGCTGCAGCCGACCGGGGTTCCGTCGATCACCATCGCGACGGACGCCTCGCCTGCGACCGAGCTCGGCATCGCCGACATGGTCGAGGGCAGCGGAGACGAGGCGAAGGCCGGCGACACGCTGACCGTCAACTACTGCGGCGTCGGCCTCGGGGGCAAGACGCTCTTCGACTCGTCTTACACGCGAGGACAGACGGCGACCTTCGCCCTCGACGGTGTCATCCAGGGCTGGCAAGAGGGTGTCCCCGGCATGAAGGTCGGCGGCAGCCGCCTTCTCGTGATTCCTGGCGCGATGGCCTACGGCGAGCTCCCGCCCGAGGGGGCGGGAATCGCTCCGGACGAGACCTTGATCTTCGTCGTGACGCTAGAGAGCATCGGCTAGGTCCCTCGCTCGTCCGTCCAGCACCGCACGGCCGCATCGGCCCCATCCCAAGGAGTGAGCGCATGGCCAGCAAGCCCGAGATCGAGTTCTTCGAGGGTCCCGCACCCGAGGTCCTGGTGATCACCGACATCATCGTCGGCGAGGGTGCCGAGGCGACCCCGGGCGCGCGTGTCGACGTGCACTACCTGGGCGTGGACTTCGAGACAGGCGAGCAGTTCGACTCCTCCTGGGACCGCGGCGAGTCCATCCAGTTCCCGCTCGCCGGCCTCATCGCCGGCTGGCAGGAAGGCATCCCCGGCATGCGCGTCGGCGGCCGCCGTCAGCTGGTGATCCCGCCGGCCCTGGCCTATGGCGAGTCGGGCGGCCACCGGTTGGCCGGACGCACCCTGGTCTTCGTGATCGACCTCATCGACGTCGGCTAAGGCCCGTATGACCGAACGTGTCGACCGCACGGAGCGGCTTCTCAACCTCGTCATCTGCCTGATGGCCACCAGCACGGCGGTACCCCGCGCGGACATCCGCGCTCGTATCCCGGGCTACTCCGACGCGACCTCCGACACGGCCTTCGAGCGGATGTTCGAGCGCGACAAGGACGAACTGCGCTCGATGGGCATCCCGGTCGACACCGTGACCGATGTCAGCGGCGAGGTTGTCGGGTATCGCATCGTCGAGGACTCGTACGCGCTGCAGCCGATCGACTTCACCCTCGACGAGCGCGCCGCGATCGCCGTTGCCGCTCAGGTGTGGAGCCGCGCCGCGATCGCCCCCGTGGCCGGCACGGCGCTGCGCAAGCTGGAGAGCCTCGACGGCGGAACCGCGGACTGGGCGCCCGCCGACCTGCGTGGCCCCGTGCAACTCACCGCGAGCGACGCTGCGCTCCTGCCGCTGATGTCCGCGGTGCGGCACGACAAGGTCGTCACGTTCGACTACCGCACGCCTGCCCAGACGACGGCGCAGCGCCGCACCGTGAGCCCGTGGGGCCTGCGGTCAGCCTCGGGCCGATGGATCCTCGTCGGGTTCGATCATGATCGCGATGCCCAGCGGACGTTCCGTCTGTCGCGGATCGAGGGCTCGGTCACCGTCACGGCGAAGCCGCGCGAGCATCAGCCGCCGGCCGGCTTCGACATCGGCGCGGATCCCATGGAGGGGTACGCCGAGGAGGCCGTGCTGGCGACACTGCGCATCGCGCCGCACCGAGGCGCCGCGCTGCGCCGGCTCGCCGTCGCCACGACGGTCGACGGCACGGATCCGTTCGAGGCCGACGTCGTCACGGTCTCCGCGCGATCCATCGATGACCTGCTGTCCTTGGTGTGCGGCGCCGGTGCCGACGTCGTCGTGCTCGACCCGCCCGAGGTCGTCGCTGCCGTCGTTGCCGCACTGACCGCACTGCGTGACGCGCACGGGGCCGCCTCGTGAGCGGCACCGCGGCCGACCGCCTCTCGCGTCTCCTTGCCCTCGTGCCGTGGCTCCTCGCGCGTGACGGGGTGACGATGGCCGAGACCGCGGAGCACTTCGGCGTGAGCGAGGAGCAGCTCGACCTGGATCTGTGGCTCCTCGTGGTCTGCGGAGTGCCGGGATACGGCCCCGACCAGCTCGTCGACATCCAGTTCTGGGACGACGGGCGCATCCACGTCATCGACCCACAGACCCTCAAGCACCCCCTGCGCCTGAGCCAGGAGGAGGCGCTGACCCTGCTCGTCGCGCTGCGGATGCTCGCCCAGGTCCCCGGGGTCGACGACCGCAACGCGATCGTGTCCGCCGCGGTGAAGCTCGAGAACGCGGCGAGCGCCGTCGACTCCGGCCGGGAGATGGCCGTCCACGTTGCGATCGACCCTGCTGTCACGTCCGTTGTCGACACCGCGCTTGCCGACCGTCGCGAACTCACCATCCGCTACGCATCGGCGACCAAGGACGAGGTCACCGACCGGACGATCCGTCCGCGCCGCGTCTTCACCACCGACGGCGTCATCTACCTGGAGGCCTACTGCCTCTCGGCGGAGGCACTGCGCACCTTCCGCCTTGACCGGGTGATGACCGCGACCCTCGGGGATCCCATGCCCGCCGAGGCGGTCACCACGGCCACAAGCACGTCGGCCACTCCTCGGACTCCCCACGAGACAGCCGTCCTGGCCGTCGATCCGGGAGCACGGTGGATCATCGATGTCCATCAGGCGACCGAGGCCGCGGCGGCTCGTTCCGACGGCCGCTCGGTCATCCGCCTGCCTCTGCATTCCTTCGACTGGGGGGTCCGCCTCGTGCTGTCCCTGCGTGGTGCCGCCACCGTCCTTGAGCCAGCAGATCTGGTCGAGGCTGTGGCGGGTGCCGCCGATGCCGCCTTGGCGGCGTACCCTGAGCCAGTAACCGACGACGGAAAGTAAGGGAGTGAGCCGATGAGGCTGCCTCAGGGCTTTGAATGGCTGATCATCGTCGCGATCGTGCTCCTGCTCTTCGGCGCGAAGCGCATGCCCGACGCCGCCCGTGGTCTGGGCCGGTCGCTGCGCATCTTCAAGGCCGAGACCAAGGGCCTCACCGATGACGACACCCCCGCGAAGCCGGAGGACACGCCTCCAGCAGCGGTGATGCCTGCGCCGATCCCTGCACCGACACCGATTCCGGCACCGGCACCCATTCCCGCGCCTGCGCCACTACCTGTCGTCGACGCGGCACCGTCGGCGCCCAAGGACGCCGCGGCTCCCGAGCGAACAGAGGGCTGACCCTCCGGTCCCATGGCGATCAAGGAACGGGGCGCTGATCGCTCTGCGGCGATGCCGCTCACCGAGCACCTGCGCGAGCTGAGAAACAGGCTGGTCAAGTCCGGCCTTGCCATCGGCGTCGGCATGGTCATCGGCTGGATCTACTACGCGCAGATCTTCGCGTGGGTCAGCGCGCCCTTCGACTCGATCATCGCGCAGGCCAAGGCCGACGGGCACGAGATCACCCTCGCGCTCACCGGGGTCGCCGATCCGTTCGTCCTGCAGATTCAGCTGTCCGCCCTGGCAGGCGTGGTGTTGGCCTCGCCGATCTGGCTGTATCAGCTCTGGCGTTTCATCACTCCCGGGTTGCACGGGCATGAGCGCCGCTGGGCGATCGGTTTCGCCGCGGTCGCCACGCCGCTCTTCGCGGCCGGGGTGATCCTCGCCTACACGGTGCTGCCCTACGGGCTCCAGGTGCTGTTCGGCTTCACCCCGGAAGGGGTGGAGAACATCGTCTCCGTGGACAAGTACCTGTCCTTCTTCATCCGCACGATCCTGATCTTCGGCGTAGGTTTCCTCGTGCCGCTTCTGCTGGTGCTGCTCAACTTCGCCGGCGTCGTCACCGGCCGCCGGCTGATCAGCTGGTGGCGCTGGATCGTCGTCTCGATCCTGCTGTTCGCGGCCGTGGCCACGCCCACTGGCGACCCGATCAACCTTCTTCTTCTCGCGGTGCCGATCCTGATTCTTGTGATGCTGGCGGTCGGTGTATGCCTGCTCAACGACCGCCGCCGGGCCCGGCGCCGCAAGGGAATCGACATCGACTACGACGCCCTCGACGATGACGAGACCTCTCCGCTCGACGAGAGGCCCTCCCCGCTTGACGACGACGCGTGAGCGGATCTGGGCACGTCTGGCTGATCTCGAACCCCACGGCCGGAGGTGGCCGCGGTCGCCACTGCGCTGAGCGCACGGCCGACATCCTCAACGGGGCCGGCCTGCCGTGCGTCCTCATCGAGCCGACGTCGGCTGAGGGCACGACGGAGGCGGCGCGCGAGGCCGTGCGTCAGGGAGCGACGACCGTGCTCGTCTGCGGCGGCGACGGGACGGTGCACGGGGTCGTGCAGGCGCTCGTCGACACCGACGTCGCGCTGGGAATCGTGCCGTGCGGGTCAGGCGACGACATCGCGCTGGCCCTTGGCTTCCCATCGGAGGATGTCGAGTCGTCAGTCGACTATCTGCTGTCGGCCATCACGACCGGCTCGACGCGCGTCGTCGACACGGGCCGAGCGGTCGCGGCCGACGGCACGACGCGTGACTTCCTGGCGATCTTGTCCACCGGCTTCGACTCGGCGGTCAATGAGCGCGCCAACACGATGACGAGACTTGGCGGCCAGCGCTACAACGTCGCGATGGTTCGCGAGCTCGCCTCGTTCCGCCCGTCGCACTACGACCTGCAACTGGACGACGAGATCGTGTCGGGCGAGGCCATGCTCGTGGCGGTCGGCAACGGGCCTACGTACGGCGGCGGCATGCGCATCTGCCCGGGAGCGACTATCGATGACGGACTCCTCGACGTGACGTGGCTGTCCGCGATGACCAAGCCCGATTTCCTGCGTGCCTTTCCCTCGGTGTTCACGGGCAAGCACGTGAGCCATCGCGCGGTGCGCACGTTCCGCAGCCGGACGCTGTCCATCAGCGCCGAGGGCCAGATCGCCTACGCCGACGGCGAACGAGTCGGCCCGCTGCCGGTCACCATCGAGGCCCGCCGCGGAGCCCTGCGCGTGCTGACGGGCTGACCGACTCCGCAGGACGTAGCCTGAGGCCATGCCCAGCCCTGCCGAGCGGTACGCCGCTGCCGTGATCCGGGGCGCTCAGGAACGATCCGAGCTCGGCCCGTTCGCGGCCGGCTACCTGTTCGGCCTTGACGACTTCCAGGTCAAGGCCTGCCAGGCTCTGGAGGCAGGCAAGGGCGTGCTCGTCGCCGCGCCTACGGGCTCGGGCAAGACAGTGGTGGGCGAGTTCGCCATCCACCTCGCCCTCGCCCAGGGGCGCAAGTGCTTCTACACGACGCCGATCAAGGCCCTGTCGAACCAGAAGTACAACGACCTGGTCGCCCGTCACGGCCCCGAGCGCGTCGGGCTGCTGACCGGAGACAACTCGATCAACGGCGAGGCGCCGATCGTCGTCATGACGACCGAGGTCCTGCGCAACATGCTCTACGCCGGCTCGTCGACTCTGAGCGAACTCTCGTACGTCGTGATGGACGAGGTGCACTACCTGGCCGACCGATTCCGCGGAGCCGTCTGGGAGGAAGTGATCATCCACCTGCCGGAGTCGGTCACTGTCGTCGCTCTCTCGGCGACGGTGAGCAACGCCGAGGAGTTCGGCGCCTGGCTGGAGACGGTGCGCGGCGAGACCGCGATCGTCGTCGAGGAGCATCGTCCCGTCCCGCTGTGGCAGCACGTCATGGCCGGCCCGCGCATGTACGACCTGTTCGTCGACGACGACCAGCGGGTGGTCAACCCCGAGCTCGTCCGGCTCGCGCGCGAGGAGGAGCGCCGCGAGCGACCCACCGGCTCTCGCTCGCGTGGCAACCGCGACCGTCCGCACGGCCGCGGACCGAAGACCCCGTGGCGCAGCGAGGTCGCCGAGCGGCTCGAGCGCGACGGACTACTGCCGGCCATCTACTTCCTGTTCAGTCGTGCCGGGTGCGATGACGCGGTGCGTCAGTGCCTGCAGGCGGGACTGCGGCTGACAACCTCCGAGGAGCGCAAGATCATCCGCTCGACCGCGCTGTCGGCAACCTTGGAACTGCCGGACGAGGACCTCGCCGCGCTCGGGTTCGACGAGTGGCTCGAAGCCCTCGAGCGCGGCCTGTCCGCGCACCACGCCGGACTGCTGCCAGTGTTCAAGGAGATCGTCGAGAACTTGTTCCAGCAGGGCCTGATCAAGGTCGTGTTCGCCACCGAGACCCTGGCGCTAGGCATCAACATGCCCGCGAAGTCGGTCGTGCTCGAGCGCCTGGTGAAGTGGAACGGGGAGACGCACGTCGATCTCACCCCGGGGGAGTACACGCAGCTCACAGGCCGGGCCGGCAGGCGCGGCATCGACGTCGAGGGCCACGCCGTCGTGCTGTGGCAGCAGGGACTCGACCCTCGCTCACTGGCCGGACTCGCATCCACGCGTACCTATCCGCTGCGGTCGTCCTTCCAGCCGTCCTACAACATGGCCGTCAACCTCGTGTCGCGTCTTGGGCGCCATGCTGCGCGCGAGGTTCTCGAGACCTCGTTCGCCCAGTTCCAGGCAGACCGTTCGGTCGTCGGCCTGGCGACCGAGCTGCGCAAGGTCGAGGAGGGACGCGACGGCTATCGGCAGGCGATGACCTGCCACCTCGGCGACTACTTCGAGTACTCCGAACTGCGCGAGGCGCTATCGCGCCGCGAGAAGGACATCAACCGCCGTGCCGCGGCCGAGCGACGCGATGCAGCCGAGGACTCGTGGCTGGCACTCAAGCAGGGCGACGTCGTCTTCATCAGCACCGGTCGTCGCGCCGGTCCTGCGGTGGTCCTCGACCAGCGCCGTCATCGCAGTCCGAACTTCGTGTCGCGGCCGATGGTCCTCACCGGCGACGGGCAGGTCAGGCGCGTATCGATCGCCGACACCGCTCAGTCGGTCGAAGCGCTCACGTCGGTCACCGTTCCCAAGGGATTTGTCGCGAAGGACGCACGAGCACGGCGCGACCTGGTGTCCGCTTTGCACTCTGCCTACGGCGACATCCCGCACGATGAGCGCCGACGCAAGACCGCGACCACAGAGGACGCGGAGATTCAGCGCCTGCGCGCGGAACTGCGGCAGCACCCGTGCCACGGCTGCTCGGATCGAGAGGTGCACGCGCGGTGGGCGGAGCGCTATCACCGCGTCGACCGGCAGATCCGCGACCTCGAGCGCCGGGTCGAGGGACGCACGAACTCCATCGCGAAGAGGTTCGACCGCGTGTGCGAGGTGCTCACCGAGCTCGGCTACCTGACCTCATCGGGAGACTCCGCACAGGTCACCGGTCCGGGCCGAACGCTCATGCGCCTGTATACCGAGTCCGACCTCATGGCCGCGCAGTCGATTCTCGACGGCACGTGGAGCGGGCTCGACGCAGCGGAACTGGCATCGGTCTGCGCGGCGGTCGTGTACGAGTCGCGCAGCTCCGATGACGAGACGCCCGCGGCGATGCCGACTCACGCGGTGCGCGTAGCGGTGGAGCGACTGGTATCACTGCGCGCCGAGCTGCACGCGCTCGAGGCGCGTCACGGACTGGAGATCACGCGCAAGCCCGACCCGGGGATCGTCGACGCCACCCACCGCTGGGCGAAGGGCGCCAACCTCCTGCAGGTGCTCACGCACGCGGACACCACTGCGGGCGACTTCGTCAGGTGGATGCGGCAGGTGATCGACCTGCTCGGCCAGATCTCGCAGGCTGTCGATCCCGAGGATCCGGTGCGGCTGATCGCGCGCGAGGCCGCGGACCTCGTCAACCGAGGCGTGGTCGCCTACTCGTCGGCGGTGTAGCGCGCGCGTGCCGACATCAGGTCCGAGACCTGTCGCTGCACGCCCCACTGCTCCGCGAGTGCATCCAGCCGCGGACGATCCAGCTTCGGCTTGCGGTCGAGAACGGGCAGGTCCGTGCGCACGCGCGCGACGGTGAGCGCCGCACGGATGGCGTCCTCGGCATCAGTGATCGCCGCGGCGAGCCGGGGGGTCATCGGCTTGACCGGCGCGCTTGCGTGCGCGGCCTCGATGATGGCGTCGAGGGAGCCGAACTCGAGGACGAGGTTCACTCCGGTCTTCGCGCCGATGCCGGCCACGCCGGGCAGGCCGTCGGAGGGATCGCCACGCAGCACGGCAAGGTCGACGTACAGATCCGACGGGACTCCGAACCTCTCCAGTACCCCGGCGGGATCAAGCAGCGGCCACTTGTCCATGCCGCCGTTGACCGTCAGTCGAAGGCGCGTGCGGTCGTCGACGACCTGCACGAGATCGCGATCTCCGGAGACGACGATCGACGGCTGCGGATCCTGCGCGGCAAGGCTGCCGATCACGTCGTCGGCCTCGTGATCGGCGAAGCCGAGCCGGGCGATACCAGCGGCATCGAGGATGTCGGCGATCGCCTCCGCCTGATCGGACAGCGACTCGGGCTCGGCCTCGACGCCGGTCGACTCGTCGGCGACCCGATGCAGCTTGTAGCTGGGGATGAGGTCGACGCGCCACTGTGGACGCCAGTCGTTGTCCCAGCAGGCCACGACGGTGGCGGGGGAGTGCTCGCTGACCAGCCGGGTGATCGTCGACAGGAATCCGCGCACCGCGTTATGCGGGCGGCCGTCGGGCGCGACCATCGATTCCGGCAGCGCATGGAAGGACCGGTAGTACAGCGAGGCCGAGTCGAGAACGAGAATCGGGCGTTCGTCCGCAGTCATTCGGGCAGTCTGGCAGAGCCGGGCCGCGCATCGGGCCGGACTAGACTCGCGGCCACGAGCAACGGAGGGTTCATGCAGCTCAGCAGCTACTCGACTCGCCTCGCGGCCGTCGGCGAACACGCCAGGCGCCTGGGGATGGACGCAGTCCTTGTCACCCCGGGACCGGACCTGCAGTACCTCACGGGCTACGACGCGATTCCGCTCGAGCGGCTGACCTGTCTCATCATTCCCGCTGACGGGCCGGTGTCGATCATCGTTCCGAGGCTTGAGCGTCTGGCGGCCGAGGCCAGTCCCGTCGGCTCGCTTGGTGTTGACATCCGGACGTGGGATGAGACGGACGATCCGCACGCGCTGGTCGCGTCGATCGTGCCAGACGCCGCGACGATCGGGCTGGACAATCACATGTGGGCCGAGAAGGTCCTCCGGCTGCGTGACGCGATGCCCGCTGCCGAGCAGGTCCTCGCCGGCGACGTCATCTCGCACCTGCGCATGCGCAAGGACGCGGCGGAGGTCGACGCGCTACTGAGGGCTGGCGCAGCAATCGACCGGGTCCATGAGCAGGTCGCGAGCTTCCTGCGTCCGGGACGCACCGAGCGCGAGGTCGGCGGCGACATCGCCGATGCCATTCTCGCCGAGGGGCACATCCGGGTGGACTTCGTCGTCGTCGGGAGCGGGCCGAACGGCGCGAGCCCGCACCATGAGCTGTCCGATCGCGTGATCGAGCGCGGCGATCCCGTGGTCGTCGACATCGGCGGCACCATGCCCGATGGCTACCGAAGTGACTGCACGCGCACCTACTCGGTCGGCGAGCCGCCCGCCGAGTTCGTCGAGCGGTACAGGGTGCTGCAGGCTGCGCAGGCGGCCGCGGTGCAGTGGGCTCGGCCAGGAGTCAGCTGCGAGAGCGTCGATGCCGCGGCGCGGGATCTCATGGACGCGGAAGGCATCGCGGACCTGTTCATCCATCGCACCGGCCACGGAATCGGGCTGGAGACGCACGAGGATCCGTACATCGTCACGGGCAACACACTCACATTGGAGTCGGGCATGGCATTCAGCATCGAACCCGGCTTCTACATGGAGGGCCAGTTCGGCGCTCGCATCGAGGACATCGTGATCGCGTCGGACGACGGAGTGCTCGTGGCCAACAACGGCACCCACGACCTCGTGGTCGCCTGATGTCGTACGCATGGCGCGGAGCTTCCGTCACCCGACTGCTGCCCACCGAGGAGTCTGTCGAGCTCCTCGCGCTCACCGAGGACGTGTCGGCGCGCGAGCTCGCGCCTGTCGCCTCCGACTCGGAGGCGACAGCAACGTTCCCTCGCGAGTCGTTCCGCACGCTCGGCGGACTCGGCCTTCTCGGCCTGCCGTTCTCCGAGGAGTACGGCGGCGCGAACCAGCCGTACGAGGTCACGCTGCAGGTGATGGAGGAGCTGTCGAAGGCGTGGATGTCCGTCGGCGTGAGCGTCAGCGTGCACTACCTCTCGTGCTTCGGCCTCGCCAACTTCGGAACGGACGAGCAGCGCGAGCGTTGGCTGCCGGCGATGATCGGCGGAGACCTGCTCGGTGCGTACTGCCTGTCCGAGCCGCACTCGGGTTCGGACGCCGCAGCGCTGATCACGCGGGCGACGCGCGTCGGCGACGACTACGTCGTCAACGGCACCAAGGCGTGGATCACGCACGGCGGCATTGCCGACTTCTACTCCGCGATGGTGCGCACGTCCGACGACGGACCGAAGGGGATCACGTGCCTGCTCGTGCCCGGTGATGCCGCTGGGTTGAGTTCGGCGACGCCTGAGCACAAGATGGGCGCGAACGCGTCGCCGACAGCCCAGGTGATCTTCGAGGACGTGCACGTCTCTGCTGACCGCGTGATGGGTGTTGAGGGCGGCGGGTTCACCGTGGCGCTCGCAGCACTTGACGCCGGACGGCTCGGCATTGCCGCCTGCGCAGTCGGACTGGCGCAGGCAGCGCTGGACGCGGCTGTCGCGTATGCCGCCGAGCGCAAGCAGTTCGGCAAGCCGATCATCGAGTTCCAGGGACTCGCGTTCATCCTCGCCGACATGGCGACCGCGATCGCGGCCGCACGAGCCCTGTATGTCGACGCGGCTCGGCTCAAGGACGCGGGGCTGCCGTTCGGCATGCAGGCCGCGATGGCGAAGCTCGCGGCGACGGACGCGGCGATGAAGGTCACGACCGATGCCATCCAAGTCCTCGGCGGCGCCGGGTACACGCAGGACTTCCCGGTCGAGCGCTACTTCCGCGAGGCCAAGGCCCTGCAGATCGTCGAGGGCACCAACCAGATCCAGCGCATGGTCATCGGCCGGGCCCTCGCACCACGAGCGGCTAAGTGACCGAACCGGCCTGGGCGTCCGCGGAGAGGGTTCTTCTCGTCGGTGGACGGATCTACGCGCCGAGTAATCCGCACGCAACCGCGATGCTCGTCGTTGGCGGGCGCGTCGCGTGGATCGGAAGCGATGACGCGGCGCAGTCGCATCGAGACGCTGCCGATCGGGTGGTGCGGCTCGACGGACGGCTGGTCACTCCCGGATTCGTCGACGCGCACGTGCATGCGACGAGCACCGGACTGACGCTCACCGGGCTCGACCTGACGCAGACCTCGTCGCTGCGCGAGGCCCTCGACTTGATCGAGGCCCGCGCCCGGCACCTGCACGGGGGAGTGATGCTCGGTCATGGCTGGGACGAGACGCGATGGCCCGAGGGTCGCCCGCCCACGCGCCAGGAGATCGACCGCGCGACCTGGGGGAGCGTGGTCTACCTGTCGCGGGTCGATGTCCACTCGGCCGTCGTCTCCAGCGCCCTGGCCGCGATGGCCCCCGGGATCGCAGCACTGCCGGGGTTCGATCCGATCGGCCCGCTGAGTCGCGAGGCGCACCATGCGGTGCGGGAGGCCGCACTCGACTCGGTGACCTCGGGGCAGCGACGGTCCGCTCAGGGGGTCTTACGCGAACGCTGCGCAGAGCTCGGCATCGTCGCGGTCCACGAGATGGCCGGCCCGACGATCTCGGGCGAGGACGACCTGGCCGAGCTGCTCGACCTGTCGCGAGCGGTCCCAGGACCACTGGTCACCGGGTACTGGGGTGAGCTGGCCGCCCTCGGCGGCATCGAACGGGCCAGACGGCTCGGCGCGGTCGGCGTGGCCGGTGACTTGTTCGTCGACGGTGCCATCGGTTCGCGAACCGCAAGCCTGTGCTCGCCATACCTCGACGCGCCGCACACGTCAGGTGCCGCGTACCTGGACTCGGAGCAGGTGGCGGCGCATGTCGAGGCGGCCACGGTCGCGGGCATGCAGGCCGGGTTCCACGTCATCGGCGACGCGGCGAGCGACGCAGTGATCGACGGCTTCGCGGCGGCCGCCCGTGCAGTCGGCGCGGATGCGATCCGCGCGAGCGGACATCGGCTCGAGCACGCCGAGCTGCTGGCCGATCAGCACATCACCACCATGGCCGAGCTCGGAATCATCGCCAGCATGCAGCCGATGTTCGACGGGCTGTGGGGCGGGCACGGCGGCATGTATGAGCAGCGGCTTGGCTCGGCGCGTGCTGCGGGAATGAATCGCATCGCCGACCTCCTGGACTCAGGAGTCGCGACAGCGTTCGGCTCCGACGCTCCCGTCACCGCGCTTGGCCCATGGCAGGCGATGAGCGCGGCTGTCCACCACTCCGTCTCGTCGCAGCGGATAGGCGCCGGGCAGGCATTCGCGGCGCACAGCGAGGCCGGCTGGCGCGCGGCAGGAGTCACCGGGGTCGGGCACCTTGAGCCCGGCTCACCGGCGCACTACGCGATCTGGTCGGTCGAGGATTCGGGCATCGATGGGTTGCCTGCTCTGGAGCCCGACGGGCATGTCCCCGAATGCGACATGACGGTCGTATCCGGGTGCGTGGTCTTCGACCGCGGCGTGTTGAACTAGGCACCATGGCGCCCCTGTTCGGCCTGCGCTGGGCCGTGGTCCTCGCGGCGCTGTCCGGGTTCCTCGTGTGGCTCGCGTTCGCCCCTGTTGCCATCGGTTGGCTGGCCATACCCGGAGTCGCGCTCCTGACAGCCGCCGCGTGGAAGGCGTCAATCAAGCGAGGCCTGCTCGTCGGGCTGGTCGCAGGCCTGGCCTTCTTCCCGCTGCTCCTGCTGTGGATGCAGGTCGTCGGCATGGACGCCTGGGTTCTGCTGTCGATCTTCTGCGCGCTCTGGTTCGCCCTGCTGGGTGCCGGGACGGCTCTCGTCACGCGCCTTCCGGCCGCCCCTGTCTGGGTTGGCGCGGTGTGGGTCCTGGAGGAGGCATTGCGGGGGCGAGTGCCGCTCGGGGGCTTCCCGTGGGGAGACCTCGTCTTCGCCCAGGCCGACACACTGGTCCTGCGATACGCACCGCTCGGGGGAGCGGCATTCGTCACGTTCGTCGTGGCGGTGATCGGCGCGGCCCTGGCCGCTGCTGTGGTGGAGCTGCGCGCGGGCCGTCGGCGCTCCTCGGCGATGTGGGCGTGGATCGCCGTGCTGCTCGTGGTCGCCCCCATAGCGATTCGCACCCCGACGACCGGAGACACGAGCGGCGGTCCGGAGTCTGCGGTCGTCGCCGTCATCCAGGGCGGAACACCGCACACGGGGATGGGCGCCTTCGACGTCCGCCGCGAAGTGCTGGACAACCACGTCGCCCAGACGATCGCGCTTGCCGAGGCCGTCACCGCCGGCACGGAGGAGCAGCCCGAGTTCGTGCTGTGGCCGGAGAACTCGTCGGACCTCGACCCGTTCGAGGATCCCACCGCGGCAGCAGCGATCAGCACGGCCGCGCGGGCCATCAATGTCCCGATCCTGGTCGGGGCGGTCATAACGGCGGGCGACGATCCCACGCGCGTGTGGAACGTCGGCATCGTGTGGGATCCGCAGACCGGGCCTGGCCAGATGTACATCAAGACTCACCCGGTGCCGTTCGGCGAGTACATCCCGTTCCGCGACCTGCTGGCCTCGCGCATAGAAAGGCTCGGGCGCATTGCCCGCGACTTCGCCCCCGGCGATACGCCGGGGAACCTCACCATTGCCGGCATTCCCGTCGGAAACGTCATCTGCTTCGAGGTCGCCTACGACGAGATCGTCGCCTCGGTCGTCGACGGGGGAGCGCGGCTGCTCACGGTGCAGACCAACAACGCGACGTTTGCCGGCGGCTCCCAGCCCGCACAGCAACTGGCCATCTCCCGGGTGCGGGCCACCGAGTTCGGGCGCACGGTTGCCATCGCCGCGACCTCCGGGATCTCGGCGATCATCGCGCCGGACAGCTCGATCACCTCTCAGCTGGACGAGGGCCAGACCGGTTGGCTCGTGCAACGCATTGCCCTACGAGGCGGCTCCACCCCGGCTGCGGTCATCGGCGGCGTCGTCCTCCTCATCATGTGCGGTCTCGGGGTTGGCGCGATCGTGGCCGGGTTCGTTCTAGGGCGGAGGTCTCGCAGCCGTGGCGAACCCATCACTTAGGCTGGCTCGATGACATCCGCCGGCTTCAGCGATCTCGGCCGGATCCTCGTCATCGTCCCGACCTTCAACGAGCGCACGACCCTGCGGCCGATCGTGGCCCGGATCCGTGCGTCGGTGCCCGAGGCGCACGTCCTCGTGGCCGACGACAACTCCCCGGACGGCACGGGCGCCATCGCCGACGAGCTCGCGGCCGACGACGATCACGTGCAGGTGATGCACCGGCTCGGCAAGGAGGGCCTCGGCGCCGCCTACCTCGCGGGGTTCGCCTGGGCGCTGCAGGCGCGCTATGACGTCGTCGTGGAAATGGACGCTGACGGATCCCACCAGCCCGAGCAACTACCGCGACTGCTGGACGCGCTGCGCTCTGCTGACCTGGTCCTCGGCTCGCGCTGGGTACCGGGCGGCGACACAGAGAACTGGCCCACGAGCCGCAAGCTGATCTCCAAGGGCGGTAGCGCATACACGCGCCTAATGCTGGGGGTCCCGATCAGGGATGCGACGGGCGGTTACCGCGCATTTCGCGCCGACACCCTGCGTAAGCTCGACCTGCACGAGGTCGCGTCGCAGGGGTACTGCTTCCAGATCGACCTCGCCTGGCGCGCGCTGCAGCGCGGCATGCGCGTCAAGGAGGTCCCGATCACCTTCGTCGAGCGAACATCGGGCACCAGCAAGATGGATCGCATGATCGTCGTCGAGGCTTTGTGGCGCGTCACGGCCTGGGGCCTGGACGACAAGATCACGCGAGTCAGGCGGCGTGCGCAGAGCCGTCGCGAACGGCAGAAGGGTGCGGGCTGATGCGTGAGTTTCGCCGGCGTCTGCTGATCTTCGGTCTCCCGTTGCTGGAGATCGCGACGGCCTACGTCGTGGCTCAGCTCATCGGGTGGGGCTGGATGTTCCTGCTGCTGTTCCTCGGCATCCCCGCCGGCTTCGCGCTGATGCGCAACGCGGGGGATGCCGCGATGCGCGACGCGATCGCCGCGCAGCAGTCCGGCCGGCCGATCGATGCGAGTCGGCATGCGCTCGCCTTCGTCGGCGGAGTCCTCATCGCGATCCCGGGATTCTGGACCGATCTGCTGGGCCTCCTGCTCGTCATCCCCATAACGCAGCGTCTGTTCCGCTCGCGCGCACGTCGCTGGACCGAGGGACGGTTCACCGCAGTGCGGATGCCGGGGATCAGGTTCCCCGCTGAGGGAGACGTCATCCAGGGAACCGTCATCCAGCGCGACGACGAGCCCCCCACGCCAACGACGCGACCCGAACTGCCGTGAAACGCCTCGTTCGAGGCTAGTTTCGCGACGATTCGGATCGCGTCGGCGGAAGGGAAGTCAGGCGGATTTCTGCAGTGCAGCTTCCTTCTTCGTGATGCCCTGCTGCGAGTGGAGCAAGTCCAGACGCTCGACGAGCAGGAGCTCGAGATCAGCGATCGTGCGACGCTCCAGGAGCATGTCCCAGTGCGAGCGCACGTGCTTGGCCGGCTTCTCGTCAGGCTTGGTCATGTCGGGGCGGATCGCGGTGCGACCGCAGCGACAGCTCCACTCGAACGGGATCTCCTCGGCCTCTACAGAGAACGGGACGACCGTGTGATGACCCTCAGGGCACTCATAGGAGATGACCTGCCGCTCGGCGGGCGCCACGTGGGCATCCGTCTCATAGCTCAGGTAGCCGAGGCGGGTTCCGCGCATTGACTCGCTCATGGTCTCTTCCTCTCGTGCAAAACATCCATCAATGGGATAGCACTTGCGACGCCCTCTGTATTCCCCCGGTTCCGCCTTTGCAAACCTCTAACAATTGGGCAGAACGCCTTAGGGGAACTCAAGTCGAACCGCCCGTTATGCGGACGCACTACCGTTCAGCCATGCCAGTCGCCGCAGTACGTGCACGTCTCGTCGTGTGTGTGTCCGTGTTAGCCGTCATGACGGCAGGGCTCAGCGGCCCGCCTGCTTCCGCAGGTACCCCGAATGACGTCGGCGCAACCAGCGCGCGGGCGTCCGGGTCGCGGCCGTACGCCGAGCCGGTCGTCCTCACCGCGGCGAGCGGCGTCCTGGAGATCACCTTGCGCACGCGGCAGGGGAGCGCGACCATCGACACCGCGTCCGGGCCGGTCTCGAATGCGATGCTGTTCGGCTACACGATCATCCGCGGTGCCGCGTCGAATGGGAGCATGACGGACGCAAACCTGTATCCAGGCCCGACGCTCAACGTGTTTCCCGGCGAGACTCTCATCGTCCACATGGAGAACGACATCGATGACCTGACCATCAAGGACTTCGTCGACCCGGCGTTCACCCCAGCCGGTGAGCCCGTGCCGTTGTACCCGAGCCAGTTGTCGTCGTCGCCATTCAACCTGCATACCCACGGGCTGCACGTGACCCCGAGCGGCAATGGCGACAACGTCCTTCTGAACATCCCGCCGGGACTGACGAACACGTACACCTACGCCATTCCCGCGGATCATCCCGAGGGCCTGTACTGGTACCACTCCCATCGCCACATGCTCACCACCGCGCAGACCTATCGCGGTCTCGCGGGCATGCTCGTGATCGGTCGCGCTGACGGCGCGATTCCGGCCGTGGTGCAGAACAACCTTCCGGTGCGCACGATGGCGCTCCAGTACAACTACGTGTTCGACCGCGCGGGCGGGCAGACCACGCTGAACTACCCGTGGTGGCCGGCCATGCTCAGCACCCTCAAGCTCGCGACGGCTAAGTCGCTGGCAGACGGGACCTACGAGCCCAAGCTCACTCCCATCAACTTCCGCGAGTCCGCTGCGGGCACGAAGTTCTTCACCGCCTGGTACGACGGGCCGCTGGCTATCCAGAACGAGCGCGGGGTGTTCCAGTACCTGCCGAGCAACTTGCAGTCGTTCGTCAGCGACGACGGGACGACAGCGATCCCGGCGAACGCCTCGCTGCCCGACGATCAGCGCGACCTCCAGTACACGGTGAACGGTCAGTTCCAGCCCGTCATCAGCGCGGCACCGGGCCAGACCGAGATCTGGGTGCTCGGCAACTTCAGCGATGCCGCGTACATGCGCGTCGCGATCACCGAGACGGCAACCGGAAAGCGCACGAAGTTGGCGATCGTGGGTCAGGACGGCAACCCGTTCACCGTGGTCGAGCCGGCATTCGAGGAGGACGGAACGGTCATCACGATCCCGCCCGCGTCCCGATACGCCATTGCGGTGACGATGCCGCAGACCGGCGGCCTGCAGCTGGAGATGCCGACGTACACCGGCAAGACCCCGATGACGACGACCTACGCGGGCATCGTCTACACGAACAACAAGACCGCGAAGTCGCCCGCGAAGCTGGGCAGGATCACGGTCGATCCGAAGGACATCAGCTACGCCGACGGCTTCTTCATCTATCCCACGCAGAAGCTACTGTCGATGCAGCCTGCCAGCGGAACGGGCACAACGGTTCCGTTCGTCCAGGGTCAGGCGACCAATGCCTACACGTCGTTCGTCGACCTGACCAACGTGGTTCCCGACGTGAAGCGCACGCTCGAGATCGACGGCGGCTTCATGAACAACAACAGCAATCCCCAGGATCCCAACACCTTCACCTACCAGTTCGACGGCAACCAGTACCCCAACATCCCGTTGCTACAGCCGCGACTGAACACCACCGAGGAGTGGAGCTTCGTCAACACCAACAACGACGAGCACCCGATCCACATCCACGTGAATGACTTCCAGGTGGTCGACTACGACGACCCGACCAATGACGTCCACCTGACGAACCTGCCGTGGGGACAGGACAACCAGAACACGCCGGCTCCCTTGTATGGCAGCAGCAAGGACACTGACGACGCGCTGATCGCGCCCGGCAGGATGTCCGTGCGCACAGAGTTCCAGGAGTTCATCGGCGCTTACGTGATGCACTGCCACCGCCTCAATCACGAGGACAACGGGCTCATGGCGATCATCAACGTGATCCCGGAGACGACGGGCTATGCCGTCGCGGTCCCCGGGGACGGCGACCGTCCCACCCGGGTGACGATCTACGACCAGGCGACCCGCAGGGTGCTGGCACGCGTCGAGCCGTTCGGTGCGTTCACCGGCCTCGTCGACGTCGCGATGGGCGATGTCAACGGCGACATGATCCTCGACCTCATCGTCGGAGGCGGCAAGGGCTCGCAGCCGCGCGTGAAGGTGTTCTCCGGTGCCGCGAACCCGGCGGGTGACTCGTTCAGCACCGTCCTCGTCAACCGGCTGGCCTTCGCCGAGTCGTTCCGGGGCGGGGTGAGCGTGGCGTCGGCGAACCTTGAGGGTGTCGAGGGCGGCGACAGCATCGTCGTCGGCTCAGGTCCGGGCATGCGCGCAACGGTCAAGGCTCTCGCCGCCGGGCCGACGCGCACGGGTGTCTTCGCCACCTGGCATCCGTACGGCGCTTTCACGGGCGGTGTCGACGTCGCGACCGGGCTGATCGACGATGGTGGTCGCGAGAGCGTCGTCACCGCGCCGGGCGCCGGCATTAAGCCGCTCGTCAAGACCTGGATGTTCAGCCTGTTCACGAAGAACGGGTCCACGAACTGGCTCCCGCAGCACCAGCATCCGATGAAGTCGGCGAGTTTCCTCGCGTTCGAGTCGGGGTATCGCGGCGGCGTCAGCATCGCGACCGGCTGGGTCGCGGGGAAGCTGGGCGGGTTCTCGCGCATCCTCGCGGGCAAGCAGGCCGGCGCGAGCACGGTCAGTGTGTTCACCAGCGGCTCGGCGCTGACAGGCCACCCGACGATGTACCTGATGCCCGCGGACCACTACATGATGATGCCGGAGTTCGACCTGGCCGCGTCGTTCGAGGCGTTCCCCGGATCCACCTCGGGAGTCGACGTCACCTCCGCTGCTAACCCCATGTCGGCCGACCTCGTGGTAAGCGGCGACGACGGGGGAGTGCCGACCGTGCAGCGCTTCGACCTGTTCCGCAAGAAGGCGAAGGACACGATGCTCACCGTCCGCCCGCTGTCGCAGACGACCAGTCGCGCGCCGATCTCCAGTGTGGGCGGTAAGTAGGCTCACCGGGTGAACTCCCGGCGGGTCGTGCTGCTCACCCTTGCGCTGGTGGCCGTGCTCGTCCTGGTCACGACGATCACGGTGGTCGCTCTTCGCGCGCGCGATGGCGACGCGTGCCGCCCAAACCGGCCACCAGTCGATCCGCAGGCGACCCAGTCCGCGTGGTGTGCCGCGGCAACTCTCGACGACTGGAAGGCACGCAACGTCATGGGCGTCGGCCAGCAGCTCGACGTTCAGGAGGCCGGGCGCATGCGGCAGCCGCTCGAGGCGCTCGGTGCTCTGTATCCCGCGGTCATCGGCTTCGACTTCGACGAGCTGCTGAACGCGCAGGATTTCTTCGACAACGATCCCGTTCGGTACCTGAGCGACCTGGCGCAAGCCGGACGGATACTCACCGCGACGTGGCACGTGGGCAATCCGGTCACCGGCGGACGGTTCGACGACCGGGGCTGGACGTCGATCGAGGAACTGCTCGATCCGGCGTCGGCGGCTTCGCTCGCGTTCTGGCCCAGGTACGAGTCTGTGCTCGCTCAGGCCAAGAGATTCCAGGATGCGAACGTCTCGGTGATCTTCAAGCCCTTCCACGAGGCTGCTGGCAACTACTTCTGGTGGGCTGCTCCTGACCCCGCGACCTACAAGGCGCTGTTCGGCGAGCTGCAGTCGCGCGCGTACGAGGCGGGGGTTCACAACCTGCTGTGGGGCTACGCGGCCAATCCGAAGCGGTATGACACCGACAGTGACCCAGTCGCGCTCCTGCCGACAGCGATCGACCTGGTCGGCGTCGACGTGTACGACGAGCCGGGATCGGGCGCGCTCACGCTCGACAGCTACTCCGAGCTCGAGGCCGTGGCTCCGCGCATGGCACTGACTGAGGTCGGCCCCCGGGACTCGACGACGGGGGAGTGGGACCCCGCGGTGATCACCGACACGTTGCGCGACGCCGGGCTGTACGCGAACTACGCGATGCTGTGGCGAGACGAGCCCGCCCCGGGGAACAAGTACCAGATCTCATCCTTGACCAATGGCCTGGCCTGGCTTGAGTCCTGCCCCGCGGGTCTGTGCCCCCTCAACTAGGGAATTGAACCGCCTCCCGGGTCAAATCGGGGGGCGGTCTCAACTGGTTGTTGCACCGGGATGGTGCGATAGCTGGCTGGGAGGTTGTCATGGCGGGTGCACGGCTGAGTGAGCATGACCGGGGTGTGATCGAGCGGGGCCTGCGCCAGGGTCTGAGTGTTCCGCAGATCGCGGCGGTGATCGGGCGGCATCGCACGACGGTCACGCGGGAGATCAATCGCGGTGCTGGTGGGCGGTCGTGGCGTGTCCCGCAGCGCAAGGCGGTCGGCGAGGTTCGCCCGGGCCGGCGGCCGCGGTATCGGGCGGCGGTGGCTCATCGGCGGGCGACCGTGCGTGCCCGGCGCCCCAAGCCGTTCACGCTGACCGGTCCGCTGGCGTTGGTGGTGTCCGGGCTGCTGGGCGCGAACTGGTCACCGCAGCAGGTGGCGGCGTTGTTGCCAGCGCTGTTCCCGCGCGACAAGGCTATGCGGGTGAGCCACGAGACGATCTACCGTTCGCTGTTCGTGCAGACCCGAGGCGAGCTGCGCCGCGAGCTGACCGCTCACCTGCGCACGGGCCGCACCACGCGCAAGCCCCACGGCGGCAAGCAGTATCGAGGCAAGCTGACCGGGATGATCCCGATCAGCGCCCGGCCCGCCGAGGTCACCGACCGCGCGGTTCCCGGCCACTGGGAAGGAGACCTGCTCCTGGGCGGTGTCGGCAAGGGCGCGGTGATCACCCTGGTCGAGCGGACCACCCGGTTCGTGCTCCTGGCCCCGCTGCCGGACACCCACAAGGCCATCGACCTGCGCGAGGTCCTGACCCCCATCATCGCCTCGCTGCCCGACCAGATCCGCAGGACACTGACCTGGGACCAGGGCAAGGAGATGGCCGAGCACGCCGGCATCGCGATCGACGCCGACATCGACATCTACTTCGCCGACCCCCACTCACCGTGGCAGCGCGGATCCAATGAGAACACCAACGGACTGCTACGCCAGTACTGGCCCAAGGGAGCCGACCTGCGCCACCTGACCCAGGCCGACTGCGACACCGTGGCCCTCAGCTTGAACACCCGCCCCCGCCAAACCCTCGGATGGCAGACTCCCCAACAGGCCCTCCACCGGGCCCTCGGTGCAACAGCCGCTTGAAACCGCCGGGTTTGGTGGCCGTTCTGGGCAGCATTCGCGGGATTTGACCCGGGAGGCGGTTCAATTCTGGGCTAGCAGGTGCCGCCGGCGCCGAAGTCCTGCACCCAGTAGTGGCCGTAGTCGGTGGCCTCGGCGAAGCCATGGCCGAACCCGACGTGGGTGTAGCCCTTGTCGACGATGTTCGAGTAGTGCGACGGCGACTGGACCCACGCGGCCATGACCTCGGTGACGGACTGCTGACCCGCGGCCTGGTTCTCGCCCACCTGCGTCCACCGATAGCCCTCGGCGAGCACCCGGTCCTGCGGCCTGCTGCCGTCAGGCCCGACATGGCTCTCGTTGTAGTAGTTCTGTGTCGCCATCACGTTGGAGAACTTCGAGGCGGCGGCGGTGAGCTTCGCGCACAGGGCGAGCGGGCTGGCCCCGACCTTCGCGCGCTCGGCGTTCAGCAGGCCGAGCATCTCCACCGCGAATGCGGGCGCGCCGTCAGTGCCGACGCCGCTCGTCTTCGAGACGACGACCTGGGCGGTGCCGAGCAATCCGCCGCTCCACTTCGCGAGCGCGGTGAACGTCCCTGGCTTCGCATACACGTGGGTGACGGAACGAGTGCATGCCTTGACCCCGCAGCGGACAGCAGTCTTGGTGCCATCGCCCCAGTCGACACTCGCGCGGAAGTTCTTTGGCCCGCTGACTCGCGCGATGACCGGCTGTCCGAGATCGACGCGCTGCAGCGACCAGCGGACACTCGCGGAGCTCACGGATGCAGACGTGGGCTGCCCGAGGCCTACGAGACCTGTAGCGAGAAGTCCGACGACCCCGAGCGTGACTACTGCGCGACGGAACATCGGGCCATTGTGCCCTAGGAGGCGCTCCATCGATCCACCAACCGCCGCATGATCGCGTCCTGCACGCGAGCCGGAAGGGTGCCGATGACCCAGATCGGCACGTGCCCGCCGCCGACCATTCGATATGGCGCCGAACGACGACCCTCGAGAGCATCGGCGACGCACTCGGCGACACGCCTGGGCGCGAGTGACCGCGAGCCAGCGCGCTCGCGCTGCATGGCCAGCCCGTGCGCAAGGAAGCCGCGCTGCTCGGGATACGGAGTCGTGTCGGGGATCCTCGATAGATCGCCCTTGGCCTCGAGCGCCGTCGCGACACCGGCCGCGCGGACGATGACCACCCGCACGCCGTACCGCGAGACCTCGCGGCGAAGGGCGACCGCCCACGTCTCGAGCGCGGCCTTGGCGGGCGCGTATCCCGCATTGAACGGAAGGACTGTGTGCGTCATCATCGCGGAGTTCACGACGACGGTGCCCTTGGACTGGCGGATCATCGGCATGAACGTTTGCATCGCGCGGACCGCTCCCACGTAGTTCACGCTCACCAGTCGTTCGACAGTCGCGAGGGGGACGCATTCCGCGGACGACTCCCCGTCCATCGCCGCGATGCCCGCGTTGCTGAAGAAGCCCTGAAGCCCGTCGACGCCCACGGCGATGCGGACCGCGTCCCTCGCGGCGGAGACGGAGTCGTCGTCAGTGACGTCGCAGATGAGCGGGATGAGGAGCTCCGGAGAGGTCGCCGCGGACCTCAGGCGTTCGCCATCCTCGGTCCTGCGGACGCCAGCGAAGACACGCCACCCGCGCTGGTTCAGGTACAGCGCAGTGTCCTCTCCGATCCCGCTTGAGGCACCAGTGATCATGACGCTGCGCATGGTGGGCATGCGGCAAGTATGAGCATCGACGAGGCCAGTTCGCAGGTCGCGTCGCGTAGCCTCATCCCCATGACGCCTCAGGAGTTCGCCGACCTCGCGCACCTGCGCCGGGCTCGCGACCTCATGGATCGCGAGTATGCGCAGCCGCTGGATGTTCCGGCGATGGCGAGTGCCGCGCTGATGTCGCCCGCGCACTTCTCCCGCAAGTTCCGCGCGGCCTACGGCGAGACCCCCTACTCGTACCTCATGACCCGGCGAATCGAGCGGGCGAAGTCGTTCCTGAGCCAGGGGATGTCGGTGACCGACACGTGCATGGCGGTGGGCTGCACCTCGCTCGGTTCCTTCAGCTCGCGCTTCACCGAGATCGTCGGCGAGACCCCGTCGCAGTTCCGCGCGCGGGCGCACCCCGACCGCGAGTCGCTGCCGTCGTGCGTCGGCATGGTCGGCCTTCGGCCACGGCGCACGAGAGTCACCGCCTGAGAGGCATCGAGCAGGATCGAAGAAGTGCAGGCGACCCCGTCCGATCTATCGTCCTGCCATGACAATCACCGTCTCGACCATGTTCATCCCTGTTCACGATCCCGACGCCGCGCTGGTCTTCTACCGCGACGCGCTGGGCCTCGAGGTCCGTAACGACGTCGCGTCGAACGGCTTCCGCTGGGTCACGGTCGCGGCACCGGGTGAGGACCTCAACATCGTCCTCTTCCAGCCCCACGGCGGCCGGTCGCAGGCTGAGGGCGATGCACTGCTTGCCCTCGTCACGCAGGGGTCGCTGCAGGCCGCGATCTTCACCGCCGACGATCTGGACGCCACATTCGAGAGTGTCCGTGCGTCGGGAGCCGAGATCCTCCAGGAGCCCGCAGATCAGCCGTGGGGAGCACGCGACTGCGCGGTACGCGACCCATCCGGCAACCTCGTGCGCATTGCGCAGGCGTGACCTCGGCACTGGTTAGATCGAAGCCTGCAATCTCGCGACGGATCGGGAGCTGATGGCCAAGGCCGCGGACAAGGGCACGCCGGCAATGCATGGCGCCGACAGCCATGACGTGATCCGCGTCCATGGCGCGCGCGTCAACAACCTCAAGGACATCAGCGTCGAGATCCCCAAGCGACGGCTGACGGCGTTCACCGGGGTCTCCGGGTCGGGCAAGAGCTCGCTCGTCTTCGGCACCATCGCAGCGGAGTCGCAGCGGCTGATCAACGAGACCTACAGCGCGTTCGTGCAGGGCTTCATGCCGTCAATGGCCCGGCCGGACGTCGATGTTCTCGAAGGACTGACCACCGCGATCATCGTCGACCAGGAGCGGATGGGCTCCGACCCGAGGTCGACGGTCGGAACGGCCACGGACGCGAACGCGATGCTCCGCATCTTGTTCAGCCGCCTGGGCAAGCCGCACATCGGATCACCGCAGGCGTTCTCGTTCAACGTCGCGTCGATCAGCGGCGCCGGCGCTGTCACGGTAGAGAAGGCTGGCCGAACGACGAAGGAGCGACGCAGCTTCAGCGTTCTCGGCGGCATGTGCCCACGGTGCGACGGTCGCGGAGCGGTGAACGACATCGACCTGTCCGCGCTGTACGACGAGGACAAGTCGCTGAACGAGAGTGCGATCACGATTCCTGGCTACAGCATGGAGGGCTGGTACGGACGGATCTATCGCGGCTGCGGCTACTTCGACCCGGACAAGCCGATCAAGAAGTTCACGAAGAAGGAGCTCGACGACCTCCTCTACAAGGAGCCGACCAAGATCCAGGTCGACGGCATCAACCTCACCTACGCCGGACTGGTGCCGCAGATGCACAAGTCGTTCCTGTCGAAGGACGTCGACGCGCTGCAGCCGCACATCCGAGCCTTCGTGGAGAGGGCGGTCACGTTCAACACCTGCCCGGAATGCGCGGGAACGCGACTGAGCAAGGAGGCGCGCTCGTCGAAGATCGGCAAGGTCAACATCGCCGACGCGTGCGCGATGCAGATCAGCGATCTCGCCGACTGGGTCGGCACACTGAAGGATCCGTCGGTTGCACCGCTCCTGACGGCACTGCAGCAGCAGCTCGACTCGTTCGTCGACATCGGTCTGGGCTACCTCAGCCTCGAACGACCGTCGGGCACGCTCTCGGGCGGCGAGTCCCAGCGCGTGAAGATGATCCGCCAGCTTGGGTCGTCGCTCACGGACGTGACCTACGTGTTCGACGAGCCGACGATCGGCCTGCACCCGCATGACATCCAGCGCATGAACGAACTGCTCCTGCAGCTGCGCGACAAGGGCAACACCGTCCTCGTCGTCGAGCACAAGCCCGAGGCGATCGAGATCGCTGACCACGTCGTCGACCTCGGCCCGGGCGCGGGACGCGACGGGGGAGAGGTGGTCTTCGAGGGCACCGTCGCGGGCCTGAGGGCGAGCAAGACCAGCACCGGCAGGCATCTCGATGACCGCGCGCAGCTGAAGGCCGATACGCGGGGGTCGACGGGAGTCCTCGAGATCCGTGGTGCCGACAAGAACAACCTGCGGAACGTCGACGTCGACATCCCGCTCGGAGTGCTCGTCGTCATGACGGGAGTGGCGGGATCAGGAAAGAGCTCGTTGATCCAGGGGTCGGTCGCGACGCGCGACGACGTCGTGTCTGTCGATCAGGCGGCGATCAAGGGCTCGCGGCGCAGCAACCCGGCGACCTACACGGGTCTTCTCGACCCGATCCGCAAGGCCTTCGCGACGAAGAACAAGGTCAAGCCCGCTCTGTTCAGCAGCAACTCCGAGGGCGCATGCCCCAACTGCAACGGCGCCGGCGTCATCTACACGGACCTCGGGATCATGGCCGGAGTGGCCGCGACCTGCGAGGTCTGCGAGGGCAAGCGCTTCGACGCGCAGGTGCTGAAGTACACGTTCGGCGGCAAGGACATCAGCGAGGTGCTGGCGATGCCGGTTGCGGATGCTGTGGACTTCTTCAGCTCGGGACCCGCGACGCTTCCCGCGGCGGAGAAGATCCTCACGCGACTCAAGGACGTCGGACTCGGCTATGTCAGTCTCGGCCAGCCGCTGACCACGCTCTCCGGTGGCGAGCGCCAGCGGCTCAAGCTCGCCACCCGCATGGCCGACAAGGGCAACATCTACGTCCTCGACGAGCCGACCAGTGGCCTTCACCTGGCCGATGTCGAGAACCTGCTGGGGCTGCTCGACCGGCTCGTCGACTCGGGCAAGTCGGTCATCGTCATCGAGCACCATCAGGCGGTGATGGCGCACGCGGACTGGATCATCGACCTGGGTCCCGGCGCGGGACACGATGGCGGGGCGATCGTGTTCGAGGGAACGCCCGCCGACCTGGTCTCGGCCAAGTCGACGCTGACGGGTCAGTACCTCGCGGACTACGTCGGCGCCAAGGCGACTCGCAAGCGCTGAGTCAGCAGCGTCCGCCAGCACCGAAGTTCTGCACCCAGTACTCGGAGTACCGGCCAGAGGAGTCCGCGCGCCCCACGCCCAGATGCGTGAAGGTCTTGTTCACCAGGTTGGCGTAGTGGCCGGGGGAGTTGACCCATCCGCGCATCACCTCGCGGACCGTGTCCTGACCGGCCGCGATGTTCTCGCCGTACGCGCGGTACTCGTAGCCCTCGGCGCTGCCACGGTCCCACGGCTCGCGGCCGTCGGGCCCGGTGTGGTCGAAGTGGCCGGTGCGCGCCATGACGCGCGCGTACTTGCGTGACGCGACCGACAGGGGAGCGCACAGGACAAGGGGTCGAGCACCGACCTTCGTTCGCTGCGCGTTCACCAAGGCGAGCATCTGTCGTGCCCACTCCGGGGATGTTGCCACGGCCGCCTGAGCAGGCCGCATGCTCGTCGCGGCGCTCGCGTGGCTCGAACTCGTGCCGAGGGACAGGGCAAACACGGCCATCACGGCAACGGCGGCAACAGTGCGCTTCACGTCACTATGGTGCCTGACGCCAGGCCGAAGGGCGCGCTGACGCGATCAGTAACGTTCGTCCCTCATGGCGATTGACGCGAACGATAAGGAAATCGATGAGTCGACTGATGGGCATCGCGCGGTTCACGTTCCACGACGGCATGGTCCAGGAGTACAAGCGGCTGTCCGCGCGGTGCATGGCAATCGTCAAGGAACAGGACACGGGGACCTTGCGCTATGAGATCTTCCTCAACGCCGACGAGACGCAGGCGTTAGTCATCGAGGAGTACGTCGACACCCAGGCACTGATCGACCACCTTGCCCACATCGGCGACGAGTTATCCGCCGCGATCCTGGCGACGGCGACGGTCCATGGTGAACTGCTCGGCGACCTGTCCGAGGAGTTCAGGGCGCAACTGCAGGGCGGACCGGTGCAGGCATTCCTGCCGTTCCTCGCGATGCCGACCGAGAGCTGAGACTCTCGGTTCGTTTTCCGGCATCGCGTGAGCTATTGACGACGAGGGCGACATCCCGTAATTTCTGCTCTGGTTAATTAACCGGATAGAAAAGTAGGGGACTGCGCATGAGTTCGACTCTCTCTGAGGACCGCCTCGACGAGACGTTTGCCGCCCTCGCGAACTCAACTCGCCGAGCGATCCTTAACCGCCTCGCCATGGGGCCTGCGAACGTCAACGACCTCGCCGAGCCGTTCGCACTCTCCCTTCCCGCGATCTCCAAGCACATCAAGGTGCTGGAGCGGGCCGGGCTCGTGGTCAAGGGACATCAGGCTCAGTACCGGCCATGCGCGCTGGATGCTGCTCCATTGGAGCAGGTGGCGACATGGACGGAGCAGTACCGCCCGGTGTGGGAGGCGCGCATTGACCGCATGGGCAGCTACATCCAGCAGCTTCAATCACCCCGAACAGGAGACGAATAACGTGGCCGATCTGGACTCGCCAAGCCCATCCGTGCGCATAGAGCGACATCTCGATGTTCCCGCCGGGGTGGTCTGGCAGATGTGGACGAAACCCGAGCACTTCCAAGCCTGGTACGGACCCGCGGGAGCGACCGTCGTCGTCACGAAGTTGGAGCTGGTCGTCGGTGGCACGCGACTGTTCAGCATGGAAGTCACGACTCCGAACGGTCCGATGAAGATGTGGTTCACCGGCCAGCACCTCGAGATCGACGAGGATCGCCGACTCGTCTACACCGAGGCCATGTGCGACGAGGACGCAAACGTGCTGTCACCAGCCGACATGGGGATGCCCGCGGATCATCCGGCCGTCACCACGATCAGCGTAGAACTCGAAGCGACCGACCACGGCACGCGGATGGTCGTCGTGCATGCGGGCATCCCCGAGGGGTCCCCAGGTCAGGCGGGGTGGCTCATGGCTCTCGACAAGCTTCAGGCCTACGTTGCGGGCGGGAACCGGGCGTAAGGAGCAACACGATGAGACCACTTCGATACTCGATCAACGTCACGCTCGACGGCTGCTGCCATCACGAGGCAGGGCTGCCCCTGACGAGGAGTCAATGCGCTACTGGACCGCTGCGATGGAGCGAGCCGATGCCTTGATCTTCGGCCGGGTGACTTACCAAATGATGGAGTCGGCGTGGCGGCGACCGGCGACGGGCACCTGGCCAGACTGGATGGGCGAGTTGGAGATCCCGTTCGCCGAGGCCATCGACGTGGCGAAGAAGTACGTCGTGTCGAGCACGCTGAGCGAGGTCGACTGGAATGCCGAGCTGGTGGAAGGCGACCTAGGTCAGGTGGTCCAGCAGCTCAAGGAGGAGCCAGGCGAGGGCCTGTGGGTGGGTGGAGTGACTCTCCCTGCGGCCTTGGCTGATCTGGGACTGATCGACGAGTACGAGTTCGTGGTGCAGCCGGTTCTTGCCGGACACGGGCCGACATTGCTCGCCGGTCTGCGCGAGCGTATCCAGCTCGAGCTCGTTGATCGCCACGAGTTCGGGTCCGGGGCGGTCGCCACGCGATACCGACCCGTCGGCGGTCAGCGACGCGATGGAACCGTTTCGGCCAACTGAGGAAAGGCCCCTCGTACTTGCGATCGACACGGCCTCCGAGCACTCCCGCAGATATGGAGTGTCAGAGCCATTCCTGTTCCTGAAGGAGCCCATGACGAGTCGCCTGCGGTGATTCGTACGACGACGATGCGAAGGCGGCGCTTGGCCGCGCAGCGTGGAACTCTGCGCAGCCGCGGGCGGTTCGACAGTTGGCACCGAGCACGTGCTGGCCGCCATCCGGGGCTGACGACGACCGAAGCCGGGGGAGTCAGGACGTGCCTCGGATGGCGGGACTGCAGTGTCAGGTCTGGCGGCAGGGGTGTGGGCCGTTCCTGCCGTCGGGGCAGACGGCGTTCTGCCAATTGACGTCGCGCACGATCGTGTCCCACAGGATCGAGCCACGCAGGTTCGCTTCGGTGAGGTTCGCCGAGCTCAGGTTCGCGCTGGTGAGATTTGAGTTGAGGATGAATGCCCTGTAGAGGTTGGCCGAGCTGAGGTCCGCGCTCGTGAAGTCTGCATCGACGGCCGTCGCGCGGTCGAGGTTCGCCCCGGTGAGATTCGCCGAGCTGAGGTCCGCGCGGTCGAGGTTCGCGCGGCTGAGGTCCGCGCGAGCCAGGTTGGCGCCCGAGCACAGTGGTGCGCAGGCCGGCGTCCCATGCAGCTCGATGTTGTCCTTCCCCGGGCCGCCGCCCAGAACGTCGTCGCCGGTGTCCTCGCCCTTCACGGTGTCCCCGTACAAGGTGTCGTCGCCGGCGCCGCCGCGGAGCACGTCATCGCCACCCATGCCGATCAGCACGTCTGAGCCGCCTCGCCCGCAGATCACGTCATCGCCTGCGGTGCCGCGTAGCACGTCGTCAGCCTTCGTCCCGGTGATCGTGCACGGCTTCTTCGCGGCCTCGGCCGCTGACGCCAAGGCGGGCTGCAGCGTGAGCAGTCCCGATGCGACAACGAGAACGGACACAGCTGTGATCAGCATGCGAGAGCGGGTCATGAAGTGGTTGCCTATCGTCGGAAGCCGCTCGTCGGCCCGCGTGAGGTGATTATGCCCTCGTTCGCGGGGGGCTAAACCACGCCGAGTGCCGTCTGCCTGCGGTCAGGTCGTGGGGGTCTCGAGGCGGGGGAGGTCGGCGTCTCTTCGGCCGGTGCGTTCAGCCGCTGCGCCTGCGACGACCACGCAGGCGATGCCGAGAAGTTGAGGGAGGTGGGGTGATTGGTGGAGGAGGATCGCGCCGATGACCAGCGCGATTGCAGGTTCTAACGCCATGAGGGTGCCGAACGCGGCCTTGGTGAGTCGACGTAGCGCGCAAAGCTCGAAGGTCCACGGGATGACGGGCAGGAGCAGGGCCGCTCCCAGCGCGATCGCAACCACCTGGAGGTCGATGTGCCCCGAGGCCTGGGGGACTCCGAAGGCTTGCCTCGTTTGGAGACGGCCAGGATCTGTCTAGCGAGGTTGCTGCGCTGTTTGGCTAGGCGTTGGTGCAGGGGTATGGCCCCTTCTTGCCGTTGGGGCAGATCGCATTTCCCCAGTTGGTGTCCGTAAGGTTCGCGTTGCGCAGGCTCGAACCAGTGAGGTCTGAGCTAAAGAAGTTTGCGCCTGTGAAGTTGGCGCCTTCGACGTTCACGTCAAGGAGCGTCACGTAGACGAGTTGTGCGTGGGTGAAGTTGGCATCGCCCATGTACACGTTTCGGAAGTTCGCATTGTTGAATAGCGCGTGTCTGAGGATGGCACCGTCGAACGTTCCCCCGTAAGCCGTCATCCCCCATAGGTATGTCTCGGACAGATTTGCGTGCTCAAAATTGGAGTTCTTAGCGACGGCATCTGTCAGTAATGCCCCATAAAGGTCGGCGTGACTGAAGTCTGCGACGGACAGAGTCGCCCCGCTCAGGTCAGCGTCTGTGAAGTAGGCACCAGATGCTTGCGCACCCGTCAAGTCAGCGTTGCTGAAGTTGCGGTTCATGCAGTTCGGTACGCAGGCCGGCGTGCCGTGCAGTTCAATGTTGTCCGCACCCGGGCCGCCAGCCAGATCGTCTCGGCCCGTGTCGCGACCCATGACCGTATCCCCGTACAACGTGTCATCACCGGAACCACCGCGTAGAACATCGTCTCCGCCCATGCCAATGAGGACATCTGAACCGCCCAGACCACAGATCACGTCATTGCGCCCGCGAGCGGGGATCCAAGGGCCGAGCCATGCGCCCATCTTGGTGCGCAGGACAGCCGCTCAGCGGTAATGACACTCGTGTTCTTCGTACGCCGCTCGGACTACTAGGGTTATGCGTACAGCACACGACTAATAGGACCGCCGGATCGTACAGGGTACGCATAACGGCGCGTTTGTGAGGGAATTGGTCGTTCGCTACATTGCTACACGGAGAGGCGACGCGCTGGGCCAGGCGGTGCGCGCAGTGGAGCTCCCGCGAGGGCCAGTGGATTCGAGGCAGGAGTGTGTACACAGAGTACGTAGCGGCTAGTATGTCCACATGGACACGGTGAGTAGCGAAGTGACAACGCGCGAGTTGCGCGAGCAGCTGGCCGATGTTCTGGGCCGGGCGATGTATGCCGGGGAGCGGATCGGCGTCACCCGAAACGGCAAGTTGGCGGCCGTCGTCGTCAGCGTCGGCGACCTGGAGGCACTTGAGGCCTTCGAGATGGCGGAAGACGTTGCTGCCTACCGCTCCGCCAAGGCCCAGGATGACGGCACGCGGGTGTCTCTGGATGAGCTCCGCGCCGAACTGAACGCGTGACCTATCAGATCCAGTTCACGACTGCGGCCGCCCGGCAGGTCAAGAAGTTGCCGCGCCCGGCGCGTGACAAGGTGCTAGCTGTGATCGCGACGCTGGCCGATGACCCACGGCCGCACGGCTCACGCAAGCTCACCGGCGAGGACGACGCCTGGCGCGTACGAGTAGGGGACTACCGCGTCATTTACGACGTGGCCGACACCCTGCTTGAGATCACCGTTATCCGTGCGGCACACCGCCGCGAGGCGTACGACCGCTAGTAGCCGCTGCCTTCTCACGGCTTTACGAAACCCGTACACGAAAGTGCCCGACCCGCAACACGGCCCAGGTTTGCCGGGTGGATAAGCCGGGGATAACCCACCCATGGCTACGGGGACTCATATATTGCAAGCGGGCGTCTAAAACCCTTCCAGCACATGACTTTGGTCGGCGCGCTGGGTGCGTTGTCATGGATCGGTCTGGCGGTGGGCAGTGCGTGGGGCGCCCTGCTGGCCGCCACGAACGCCGGGCAGATTCCACGCGCCACCGTGCTGTCGTGTGCTGGAATCTTCTTCTTTCTGGTGATCGCACGACTGGTGGTCGCCACCATCCGAACAACCGGCCGACGGCTGAGTCTCGGCGCGCTCACTGCGGCGGTCATGCTGTGGATCGCCGGTGCTGCGACGGTCAACGACACCGCCACACCGCAGCCCTTCCCGGCTCCGGGCGAACTGCTGTTCCTGGCGTCCTACGTCGGGTTCATCGCCTTCATCGTCCTCGACGCCTCCCATCGTCGCCGCACGCTTACCGCGGCGCTCGACGCCACGATCGTGTGCGCGGCAGCCGCCAGCCTCATGGGTGCGGTACTCATCACGCCCCTCGCTGGCGTGTTCCCGGCCGATCAGACGGCGGCCTCCGTCGCGCTGATCTTCCCCGTCCTGGACATCTGCCTGATGCTCCTGGTCGCGGGCCAATGGGTACTTGAGGCAAGGCGACCCGACCGGCGATCACTGACCCTCATCGCCGGATTCGGCCTTATGGCCGCGGTCGACACCAGCTTGGTGATCTCCCTCAGCGGCAACCCCTATGGCTTCGGCGCCGGTATGGCGCTGCTGTGGGGAGCTGCCCTGATGCTCATCGTCGACGCCGCTGTCACCCCGCGCCGACTACCGGCACCGCACGAACGTCGGCTTCCTGCGTGGTTCCTTGTCTCCAGCGTCCTTGTCAGCGTGACACTGTTAGCGGTTCCTTCACCGGGCGACACGGAATTTGCGATCACCGTCCCCGCACTGTTGACCATTCTCGCGGCCGCGGGTCGTCTGGCGATAGCGCTGCGGGACGCGCGAGACGCAGCAGAGTCCCGACGACTGATCACCACGGACGAGTACACCGACCTGCCTAACCGGCGCGGACTGATCGTCGATCTCACTGAGCGGATCACCAAGGGTCAGAGCTTCGGGCTGATTCTGCTGGACGTCGATGACTTCAACGAGATCAACGACACCTACGGATCGGCGACCGGGGACCTGCTGCTCAAGGACATCGCGACCCGCGTGCAGCTGCTAGTACCGCCTGACTCCACTGTGGCGCGCGTCGGCGGCAACGACTTCGTTGCAGTCATACCTGGAACCGACGTCCTGGACTTTATGGAACTTGCCAACGAGATCCGCGCCTCGTTGCTCCACGACACCCACATCAACGGTCAGCGGATCGCGGTGCGCTGCACACTCGGTCTCGCGCAACGCACGCAGATCGACGCCCTGCCGACCGTGATCCTGGCGCGTGCCGATGCTGCCCTCCATGACGCGCGGCAAAGCGGCGTACCTGCGCTGCTGTACGACCCGTCCCGCGATGAGTTTGCTGCTGACCGCCGCGCCGTCACTGCAGCGTTGCGGGCAGCGATCGCTGGGGGAGGCGTCAGCACGTGGTATCAGCCCAAGATCGATGCACGAACTCATGAATTGCTGGGCCTTGACGCGTTCCCCCGTTGGGACGACCCCGACCGGGGCCTTGTGCCCCTCGGCCAACTGTTGTCCACGGCACGTCGTGACGGACTCATGCAGGAACTGAACGAAGCACTGGTACGCGCCGTCCTGACCGACGTCCGCCGTTGGCGAGCCACAGGCCATGACATCCCGGTGACGATCAATGTTTCGGCACCCGAACTGCTCAACGAGGTCCTGCTGCCGATCGTCTACGGCCAGCTGGCCAGTGCCTGCCTGCCCGAAGGCACCATCACGATCGCCGTGCCGCAAGAGGTGTTCATTTCCGAACCGGAACGCGCACGATCACTGGTCCACGACATGACTCGCGCCGGCCTGCGCGTCGCCGCCGTCGAGGACGGGGACGGATTCTCGTCGCTTGGCTTCTTGAAGGACCTTCCCATCGCAGAGCTGAAGATGGGCCGGCGATTCCTCGCCGCAGTCGCTCGCGATCCTCGCGAACGCGTGCTGATCGCCTCGACAGTCGCCACGGCGCACGCGCTCGACATGGTCGTCCTCATCGAGGGCGTCGACAACGACGAGCAACGGTCCGTCGCCATCAGCGCCAACGTCGATGGGCTTCAAGGTCAACTGATCGGTGAGGCGATGCCCTCGGCCACGGTCCTTGATCGCCTTCTAGGGCAAGACGAACACACCTCGTCGCTACGTATCGTGCGTTAGTTGTCAAGGAGATCCGCAATGCCGAAGGTCATCGTGGCCCGCTACGAGGATGGACCGGAGCCCATCGTGGTCTATGGGCCGTTCAACGACGACCAAGCCGAGCGCAAGGCCGAGGAGTGGCGTGTGGAGAACGCACGTCACGATCCTGAGGGGCACACGATCTACACGGTGTGCCCTCTGCGCTGAGGTCCCTCCGTTGCATGGGTCCGTGTGAACATCTCCATCGAAGGCGTAGCACCACGCACGAGGCATGGGTGCGGTTGACGTGCGATCCACGCCTCATGGTGTGCTCATCAAGAACGGGAGGAAGGGGTGCAGCGTCATGCGGCACGTCGGCGGGGTCGCATCCGTGGCCGCGGAAGTCGTAGTCCATCGCAGTACGGGCTCGGCCTTGGACTCCTGCTGATCGGACCACTGAGTCTGTGTCTCGAACATCATCTTGTACATCTGCTCGAAGTAGCCCTGCTGGGCCGCGGCCTCCACCGCGAGGCTGCGTTCATGGCGTTGAACTGGCTGGGGATGGTGAAGTACCGAGCGACGAAGCGGTGGTCGCGACAGTTCTACGTGAGAGCTGCGACGAGCCCGTCCGAGTCGGCCTGATGATCGGCTCCGCCACGTCGCGGTAATCACCAACCGGCCACCAGGACGTGGCGTCCGAACTTGCAACAAAATTTCCAAGCGAGCGCAAGTCACGTCGGTCAACACCCGGCGATCCGTCAGACCAACCGCACCAGCGGTCAGTCGGCCTTATGCGCTGGAGTTGCGTCGGGCGAGGTAGTCCTCGATCTCGCTGACGCCGCGTGCCGCCTCGCTGCTGATCTCCCGAGCCCGGGCAAATCGTTCGGAGCGGTCGCGGGCGACCTGCACGGCTGCTTTGTATACGGCCGCCCCGCCGTAGTACATCGCTCCGGTGGCAGCCAGGCCGGCGAATAGGATGTAGCTGACATAAGCGACGAGTTCGCAGATCATTTGCAGGTGTAAGGACAGGCCCTGAAACTGGCTTGCTGCAGCGTATGTCATGCAGGGACCTCCGCTCGATGCTGTGGTATCGCCCGACAGTACGCCGATTTCGGTTGCTCGGGGTAACATCGACATCGCCACGCCCAGCGCGCCGGGTTGGGCAAGCTGCACGCACACCGCTGCCACCGCCATGCTGCGTGCCGGCAGTCCGTTGGCTGAGGTCGGTCAGTACTTCGCCATCGCTCGCCGCTGTCGACTGCGATCTACGCGAAGGTCGACCGTGATGCTCTCGCGGTGCTCGCCCGGCCCTGGCCGGGCGCGACCGCCGGGGGTGGGTCGTGATCAGCCCGCTGGGGGCTGTAGCCTGCCTCGCCCGTGTGGTTCATGCCGGGCGGGTTGCGGAGCAGGGGCATGACGATGCCGTCGACGATCCAGGTGACATCCTCCTCGCTTGGGGCGGAGCCGGTGCTCACCAGCTGGTACAGCATCAGGGCGGGCGCCACCTCCAGCACGTACGGCGCGATCGGTCGATGGGGGAACTCCCCGTTCGCCATCGCCTGGTGAAGCAACGTGACGACCTCCAGTTCCTTGCGGAACACGAATCGATGCTGGAGTTCGACGAGAATTGCCGGATCGTGCGCGCTGGCGGTGATGAGTTCCCTGACCACGATTCCCAATGTCGAATTCAGCTGCGCGGATAGGGCAACCAGGCTCGCGACCATGTTGTCGCGGAAGGGTCCCGTCGCCCGATCGGTGGCAGGAATCGTCTCCTCCAGCGCGTGGATCAGCGCGTCGAGGACGAGCGCGCGAACGTTGGGCCACCGCCGGTACAGCGCCGACTTACCGGTGCCCGCTCTCTTGCTGATGCTCGTCATCGTGGCGGCGCTCAATCCCACCTCACCGATTTCGGCGACGGCCGCACCGTAGACGGCATCGGCAAACCGTTGGCCCCGGCGACGCGTTCGGGCGGTCTCGCCAGCCACTGACGCCCCCCCGGAAGGTACATTGCCCACCCCTGAAATGTACCAGTAGCAAACGTCTACGGCTCTTATCTGATGCCCCTGGGTGACCAATCAGTTTCTTCCTGCTACATTCTGCGGCATACGCCGCTGGCAATTGCGGTGCGTCACGCGCCGCGGGAGAGGAAACCATGCCTGTCCTGTCTGCGTGGGCGGTTCGCCGTCCCGTCGCTGCCCTGATCTCCTGGCTGATCGCCCTGATCGCGATCGTTGGTCTGGGAACCCAGCTGGGGGGCGATCTCAACGACTCGTTCGAACTGCCGGACACGGAATCCACCGCGGCCTTGAACCTCCTCGTCAACGCGGGCATCGACGAGGGCTCCTTGGGCGGCGGGGCGAGCATCGTGTGGTCGTCGGTGGGTGGCGCAGCGGCCATCGATCCGGCCGTGATGGCACGGGTGGACCCCGTGCTTGCGCAGGTTGCCGCCTTGGACTCGGTCGCCTGCGTCACCAGTCCCACGGGTGCTTCGCTGGGAACCTCGTGCCCGCCGGTGCCGCCGCCGCTGACAGCCGACCAGGTCGCGGCGATGCCCCCCGAGGTCACGGCCGCACAGCAGGCCGCCGAGGAGTCCTTCTCCACGGTCAGCCCCGACGGCCGTGTCGCATACTCGTCGATCACCTTCGTCGGCGAGGTAACCGACGTGTCCGTGGGCGACGCCCGGGTCATCTTGGATTCGGTAGACGCGCTGAATGGTGCCGGGCTCGTCGCAGGGGCGAGCGGCCAGGCCCTCGAGTTCGCCGGAACCGAGCCGCCGAGCAGCGAGGGCATCGGACTGCTGGTCGCGATCATCATCCTGCTGGTCGCGTTCGGCTCGATCATCGCCGCGGGCCTGCCGATCGTGGTCGCGGTGGTGGGCTTGATCATGGGCCAGCTCGCCGTTCTGATCGTCGCGAACGCGCTCGAGGTGGCGACGTTCGCGCCGACGCTGGCCGCGATGATCGGCTTGGGCGTCGGCATCGACTACGCCCTGTTCGTGATGAACCGGTACCGGCAGGCGCTGCTGGCCGGCCACGACCCGAAGGCCGCCGCGATGGAGGCGGTCCACACAGCCGGGCGTGCGGTGCTGTTCGCCGGCGGGACCGTGATCATCGCGCTCCTGGGGCTGTTCGTGCTGGGCATCGGATTCTTCAACGGGCTCGCTGTGGCGGCGGGCGTGACCGTTCTGGCAGTGATGCTGTCCGCGCTGTGGATGCTGCCGGCCCTGCTCAGCCTGCTAGGAAACAGGGCACTGGGATGGCGCCTGCCTTGGGGCAAGAAGCCCGGCATCGTCCACCCCGAAGGCAAGGCATGGGCGCACTACGGTCGGCTGCTGCAAAAAAGGCCTATCATCCCCGCGTTGATCGCCCTCGCGGTCGTCGTCGTGCTCGCCATCCCGGTGTTCAGCCTGCGCCAGGGATTCCCCGACGACTCCGGAAAGCCGGTTGGCAGCTCGGCCCGCATCGCGTACGACCTGCGCTCTGACGGGTTCGGCCCCGGAAGCAATGGTCCTTTCCTCGTGACCGTGCAACTGCCCGCGACCGGAGACGTCGATGCGTACTCGCAGATCGTCAAGGGCCTCGCCGCGACCGAAGGCGTCGCCGCGACGCAGCCGAGCCCCGCCGTGCTCCCTCTCGTCGCGCAGAACCCCGAGCAGTTCGGCCTTGCGGGGGACGTCGCCGTCATCGGCGTCATTCCCGCATCGGCCCCGCAAGACGAGGCGACGGCGCAACTGCTGGAGCGGCTTCGCACCCAAACGAACCCGGCCCTGGAGCAGCAGACCGGCGCGCTGATCTACGTCGGCGGATCGCAGGCGATCACCAGCGACTTCACCGCCGTCCTGTCCGACGCCCTGCCGCTCTTCCTGGCCATCGTCGTCGGACTTGGATTCCTCGCACTGATGCTGCTCTTTCACTCCCTCGTGATCCCGCTCACCGCAGCCGTCACCAGCCTGCTCAGCTTCGCGGCAGCCATGGGCATCACCGTCGCGGTGTTCCAGTGGGGTTGGCTGTCGGGTCCACTGGGCATTTCCGGGACCGGCCCGATCCTTCCGTTCCTGCCGATCATGGTGTTCGCGATCCTGTTCGGCCTGTCGATGGACTACCAGGTCTTCCTGGTATCGCGGATGCAAGAGGAGTGGAACCGCATCGGCGACAATCACGCCGCCGTGCGCCGCGGACTAGCCGGATCCGGCCGAGTCGTCGCGATCGCCGCCGCGATCATGTCCAGCGTCTTCCTCGCCTTCGCGCCCAGCACCAACTCGATCATCAAGCTCTTCGGCGTCGCTCTGGCGTCAGCGGTCATCATCGACGCGTTCATCGTCCGGCTGATACTCGTGCCCTCGGTCATGTCGATGCTCGGCAAGGCGAACTGGTGGCTGCCCGGCTGGCTGGACCGCATTCTGCCGGACGTGCACATCGAACCGGGCGAGGATGAGATCACCGACGACGAGGAACCCGATCCGGTACGCTCGTCGTCGTGACCAGTCGTGCGACTCCTGGCCACAGGGCATCAACGCGACCGATGTCCCGCGCTGCCCGACCGTGATCGTGAGGAACACCTCGCGGAGCAGATCTCGCGGCGGACAACGGCGTCCAGCTGCCCTAGTCGTTCTGTGCGGGGACGTTGTTTGATCTGGCTGCCGGCATGTGGCGAGAACCTACCGGCAGCGTGGAACTGCGTACCCCACCTAGGGCTACCGGTGCATTCATGGAGAGCTCGCCGGCCTGGGTCTGCCGTGGGCACCGTCCACCGTCTGAGAAATCCGCATCGGGCCAGCATCTCGCCCGCGCCCCGACGCACCGGGCCAACGTGGGCGCAGTTCGGTCACGGCCAAGCCGCAGCGATCCTGGCCATCGACTTCTTCCACGTGGACCTGCTCGACGGCACCACGACCTACGTCCTGGCGGTCGTCGAGCACGCCACCCGACGGATCCGGATCCTTGGCGTGACCGCGCACACGAACAACGGCTGGGTGACCCAGCAGCCCCGGAACCTGCTGATCGACCTCGACGGACACCCGGACAGGGTGACGTTCCTGCTGCGCGATCGGGATACGAAGTTCACTGCGGCCTGGGATGCGGTGTTCACCGCCGGCGGGATCAAGATCCTGCGAAGTCCCGTTCGAGCCCCACGGGAGAACGCGATCAAGGAACGGTGGAGCGGTGGCTGCCGCCGCGAACTGCTGGACCAGACGCTGATCTGGAACCAACGCCACCTGCTCCAGATACTGCATGAGTACCAGACGCACCCCAACGAGTATCGACCTCACCGCTCGCTGCAGCAGGCCGTACCCCTCAATCAGCTACCCGCACCAGTTCACGATCTTGACGCCATGCAGGTCAGCCGACTTGATCGGATCGGTGGAGTCACCCACGAATACCGACTCTCAGCATGACTCGGACGATACGCTCGGCACCCACAGCCGAGCGTATCGAGGCGAGCTGCGGGTGCTGGTGAGGTCAGTAGTGGAGGTCGGTGATCCTCGCCGGGTCAACGTGGGCGTAGCGGATCGCAAGAGCCGTCATGACCTCGTCGTACGGAAGGTCGGGGTACAGGCCGTGAAATGCCGAGTAGTGGGCGTGCGGGGTCCCGTCGAGTCGTGTCGAGGAATGGAGGGCGTCGCTGGCACCGTCGAACACGATCGGTCGGTAGCGCTTGCGGTTGACGATGCCGGCCGACAGGCTCGCGTCGGCCAGCAGCCACTGGCCGTCGAGGTGGAACGCGTTCAGGCCGTGCTGGTACATCGTGTTGGTGCCCATCACGTCGGTGATTCGAGGAGGCAGGGTGTGATCGGTGAGGTCGGACAGAACAAGCGCGGTCGGCACGCCCAGGGCGCGGCCCAGCGCGCACAGCAGGACGGCCTTGGGGATGCAGAATCCGCGCTGCTGCGCCAGGACGTGGCTCGCGACATACTCCTGAGGATCCGAGTGTGCCATGAACTCGTACTCGACGCCGTCCTGCACGAACTCGAAGGCTGCCACGGCGCGGGCCACCGGATCGGTCTCGACATCGAACGCTCGCGCGGCGGCCACGATCGCGGGGTGCTCGCAGTCGATGAACGTGGTCGCGGACAGGCAGGTGGCCGGGTCGAGATCGCGCGCCACGTCACCCGCCATCACGGGCATACCGCGGGACGGCCAGTCCGTGGCGATGACAGGTCCCGGGCTGACGAGCGCGATGCAACCCTGGTTCGCCTCCCGCGAGAGCGGACGCGAGGCGAACCAGGCGCACACCGGCGACCAGCCTCACTCACGGAACCAGCACGGCTCGGCCCAGGATCTGTCCGTGCTCAAGGCGGTCGAACACGTCGTTGATGTCATCGAGGGAGTGCGTCTCGACGTGGAAGGACAGTCGTCCGGTGGCCGCCAACGACAAGACCTCCTCAAGCTCGTTGCGGGTGCCCCAGGTGCTGCCCATGACCACCGACTCCCCGGGCATGCCCATGAAGGAATACGGCAAGGACCCGCCTGCCAGTCCGACGATGACGACCATCCCCTGGCGCCCCACCAGGGACTGCGCAAGGGCCAGGGTGGACGGGGCGCCGACGAAGTCGAAGACCGCGGCCGCTCCCTCCCCGCCGCGCTTCACGGCGGCTTCGATGTCGTCAGTGGCAGGGTCAAGGGATTCCGCCGCCCCGAGTTCGAGGGCCAACGCCCTCTTGGCGGGCGACGTATCCACGGCCACGATCCGCGCGGCCGACAGCTCGCGCACGAACTGCAGCCCGAAGTGCCCCAGCCCGCCCAGCCCGATGACGACGGCAGTTGATCCAGCCACGAGCCTGGGCAGGGCGTGCTGAACTGCGTGGTAGGGCGTCAGCCCGGCGTCGGTCAGCGGCGCGGCTATCGCGGGCTCGAGGTCAGGCAGGAGCACCAGGTGCCGGGCCGCGGGAACGAGCAGGAACTCAGCGTAACCTCCGGGCGACCCGATGCCGCCCCACGTCATCGTGTTGCACAACTGCTCCTGGCCCGACAGGCACACACGACACCGCCCGCAGCCCCAGCCGCCAAACACCGCGACCGGCGTGCCACGGTCCAGTCCGCTGACTCCCGAGCCGCACTCCTCGACCCAGCCGGCATTCTCATGGCCCAGCGTCCACGGCAGTCCGGGAAGCAACCTCATCTCACCGCTGAGAATGTGCAGGTCCGAATGGCATGCCCCCGACCCCCCGACGCGGACAAGCACCTGCCCAGGACCCGGCTCAGGCCGCGGGATATCGCGAATCTGCAACGGCTCGCCGTATCCAACCAATTGAGCTGCCCTCATGTCACACTCCCTTGTCTCAGTTGCCTTGTACAAGCGTACAACAGGCCGGCGGTGCTGACCGGGCCCCGTCGGCCGGCAGCCTCATGCCGTCGGGGAGCCAGGGGCCATGGAGGCCGTCGAGGCCGCGTAGATGGCAGGTCACCTCACTGCCCGACAGGCAGTCGGTCGGCCAGTGAGGTGAGGCAAACCGAAGGTGACCACGCGATCACGCTCCACCCCGTCGGACCGCACGACGCGCCACGCCGCCGGCCTGGCGAACGTGGCTCCTACTGCTGGAGGACTGCCTCGACCTCGATGCTGATCGTGACCTGGTCCCCAAGCACCGAGCCGCCGCCGGGGATCGGGCCGTTGTAGCTGACGCCAAAGTCATGCCGGTTGAGTTGGCCGCTGGCCGAGAAGCCGATGCGGGTTCCGCCGTAGACGTCGGGGCTGACGCCGTTGACCTGGACGGCCAGGGCGATGGGCCGGGTCACCCCGCGGATCGTGAGGTTGCCCTCGAGGACCAGGTCGTCGCCGTCCACACGGAGCCCGGTGGACTCGAACGTCATCTGCGGGTGGTGCTCGGTGTCGAAGAAGTCGGCGGAGCGGATGTGGGCGTCCCGGGTCTCGTTGCCGGTGTTGATGGACCCGAGGTCGATGGCGGCCGAAACTGTTGAGTCACGCAGGGCCGCGGCCGTGACGATAGTTCCCGTGAAGGTGTCGAACCGCCCTCGCACCTTGCTCACCATCATGTGACGGATGACGAACGACACCTCGGTGTGGACCGGGTCGATCTCCCAGATGCCGGCCACGTAGCCAGGGATGCTCACCGTGGGTTCGGTCATGACGCCTCCTTCGATTCGAGGGTACGAAGATTACTTGGTACTCATTCGGACTGTAGTACCTAATCGTAATCGGCCCCGGTGTTGTCGTCCAGCGCTGGCGCTACAATGGGGATGTTCGAGGCAGGCAGCGGCGGGCGATCCCTCGGGAGTTGTGATGACGGCCATTGAGGGAGGAAACGCCGAGTCGCCGTGCCGGGCCCGCGAGGTGTTCGCGCGCGTGGGCGACAAGTGGTCGGTGTCGGTCATGCACCTTCTCGGCAACGGCACGATGCGATTCACCGAGTTGAGGCGCGGCATCGACGGGATCAGCCAGCGGATGCTCACGGTGACCCTGCGTGGGCTCGAACGCGACGGCATCATCTCCCGGACCATGTACCCGGTGATCCCGCCACGGGTGGACTACTCCTTGACGCCCATGGGTCGGACGCTGTCGACGACGATCACCAACCTGGTCGATTGGGCAGACGACCACGTTGACGACATCGTCCGGGCTCGGGCCGCGTATGACCTGCGCTCCGGCGACACCGCCGACGCCGACACCGCCGACAAGGGTTCCGACCTCAAGGGCTGGGAAGCCGAGGCACGGTGACGCTGGCCGTCCAGTGGCGCTGGCCGACGGGGCGCGCGCCCCTCCACCCGGCGCCGACCCCACTCGGGCACGATCATCGCCCAGCAGCACGCGAGCCGGTCGTCCGCACCCGATGTCGCCGACGTGGCACAGCACCCTGACACCCTCGGACCCTTCGCGGTGACCACGCCCGCGGCTCTGGCCACGGCCGAGGGCCGCCCCAGAAGCAGTGACGCCGACGATCAACGGACCCCAACCCTCTCCACCCGCCACAGAGGCTCCACGGGCGCGAACCAGGCCACGGACGCGAACCGGGCCAGCATGACGGTGATCGGCGGGCCACGGCCCAGGATGGCGGCACACAGGCGCGTCCGCATCACGGCGCGTGCGCTCCCAGGATGCTCGTGCCTGGCAGGTGACCGACCTCCCGCGTGAGGCTGGCGCGCAGCCCCACCCAAGCGCGACTGGTGCGAGCTCTCACCCCCACCGACATGCGCCGGGACCAACCGAGGTCCTGGTCAGTCACCCGATCCTCCGGACGATCGCGCGCCGGGTGAGAGCTCAACGCGCTTCCCACACGAGGACGTCCTCGCGGCACCGCGGAGCCGCCGCCCGGCCGACCGCACGGTGGACGGCAAGGTCGAGATGCGATCGCCGCGGCGCCTGCGTCAAGTATGGGTGAGGCTCGTCTTCTCCTCGTGCGCGAAGACCACGAGGAGTGCAGTCGGCGGCGCGGCGGCGGCACACCGAGCAGGACCTCGCGCACCCGATCCCCGGTGCCCGCCGGGCCGGCGATCACGCCCATGAAGGAGCCGGCCCCCCCGCGGCGTGCGGGGCGCGAGCAGAGTGGGCATCTGCACGCCCGCGTCATCTGCACGTGGCGTGTGTGCCGCATTCTCGCGCTGTGGTCACCGGAACCCGCGCCGAGCGCAGGAGTGCCTGCGGAATGCCTCCGAGTCGACCGGTGTTGGAGCCTTTACTGCAGGGACCACCGCCGACATGCCCCACGTCCGCAGGCGGGCACTGGCTGCGACAAGCAAGGGATGCATATGACAGTCACGATCATGGGAGCGACCGGCCACCTGGGGGGCCTCGTCGTCGGCGCCTTGCTGGCCCGAGGTCAGTCTGCATCGGAGATCATCGCGGTCGGGCGCGACGAGTCACGCCTGGTCGCGTTGGGCGCGTTGGGCGTGTCGGCGCGACGTGCCGACTATGACGCTCCCGAATCCGTGGACGACGCCGTCGCCGGCGCAGACACCGTGCTGCTCATCTCCGCCACCGACGTCGGGCGGCGGTTCGCCCAGCATCGCGCCGTCATCGACGCGGCCCAGCGGGCCGGGGTGACCCGGCTCGTCTACACCAGCGTGGTCAATGCCGGTACTGCGACCACGATCCTTGCGGGAGGCGGCCATGCCAGATGAGCCACGCCTGGTGCCTCGCCTTGGGAGGCGACCGGCAACAACACCGACGAACCCGCACCAGCAGTTGGATCAGCAGCCGGCCACCGGTGCACCCCGCCAACGCCTGATGAGCCACCTCGCGGACCTACCTGGGGTGACCTGGACCGGATCGGCGATCTCCGTTCCCGGTGCCATCGCCCTGACCCTCCGAGCGGATCTGGCGACCGGCCCGCCCGCTGCATTCATGATCGGGACCGAGTTCGCGCACTTGCACCCGACCCCAGATCACTCCGTGCACCTGATCCTTCCCACGAACGACGCCGCCGCAGTCGTCGAGGCAGGATGGGCCGAGCAGCACCCCATCGCCCGCCTCGGGTTGATCTCGCCCGGCGCCGTCATGGTCTATGCCCCGCGCGACGACCAGGAGGCGGACCTCGTCGCCGAACTCGTCCGCAGGTCGCACGCCTTCGCGACCGGAGCAAAAGGACAGGACACGAACCGACCCTGACAGCGCCAGATCGCTGATTTGCCGCGGCGTCGCAACCGATCCTCCGACGTACTCCTCCACAACCCCGGCCACGGTCCCATCCGGCCACGCGCGCACGTCGCAGACCCAAGTGTGCACCGTCGGCGCTTCGCTGCCGCCCGCGCGCGGGGAAGGTCCAACAGGACCGCCCTGGGCGGCGCGGATCGCCCAAATCATGTCAACCGGCGGGGATGTTCGTGATGCCCGCGGGGCCCGTGAGAGTCCCTGGCATGCGTCCCCTCGCACACGGCTGTCGCGCATGAGGGTCCGTGAACAACGACCGGTCGCCTCAGTCACCGTGGCGGCGCGGTTCTCACCGCTGATTCGCGCGGCACGAGTCGACGCGGTCCAGCAAGCCTGACAGGTGATCGCGGATCTGGAGGTACTCGCGCTCAGATGTCGACAGGCACCCGCCGATCGTCGCGGGGACCGCCCGGGCCCTTGTGCGCAGCGCCCGCCCCGCGTCGGTGAGTGACACGTCCACGGACCGCTCATCGGACGGTGCGCGCATGCGCTGGACGAGGCCGGCGGACTCCAGACGTTTAAGCAGCGGCGACAAGGTGCCGCTATCCAGGGACAGCCGCGAGCCGAGCTCACCCACGGTCCTGGTCGGCGATTCCCAGAGCACGAGCATCACCAGGTACTGCGGGTAGGTCAGGCCCAAGTCAGCCAGGATCGGCCGGTACAGGTCCGTGATGCCCCGGTGCAGTCGGTAGACGAGGAAGCACAACTGGTTGTCCAGGAGCAGCGCGTCGTTGACCGCCGACGCCGTCATGACTGGGTCGGTGTAGCCAGGAGCGTCTCGATGTCGGCCCGGATCTTCTCCGGAGGAGTCTTCGGGCCGAACCGCTTCACGGTGGACCCGTCCGACGAGACGAGGAACTTGGTGAAGTTCCATTTGATACGTGACCCCATGACGCCGCCTGCCCGCTCCTTCAGGAACGCGAACACCGGGTGGGTGTGAGCCCCGTTGACGTCGACCTTCGTTGACAGGGGGAAAGTCACGCCGTAATTGAGACGGCAGAACTCCTCAATCTGGGCGTCATCACCGGGCTCCTGATGCGCGAACTGGTCGCACGGGAAGCCCAGGACGACGAGTCCCTGGCCGCCGTACTCCTCGTGCAGCATCTGCAAGCCCTCGTAATGCGGGGTCATGCCGCACTTGCTCGCCGTGTTCACGACCAGCACCGGCCGACCGGCGTAACCGGCTAACGACACCGACCGGCCGTGATTGTCGGTGAAGGAGAGCTCATAAATCGACGAGGAATTGTTCATATCTATATTGTGCCCAATATAATCGCTCCCCACAATAGGGCCGGGCTGACTCAGTGGAAACATCGGTGTGGACAGGGTCGTTGCCTCACCAGCTGGTTCAACATCGCCGCCTTGCCCCGCCGCTCCGCCGAGGCGTACCCGCGAGTGCGGCTGAGGCGCGCTGCGGTTGTGTCGGGCGTAGGCGTCCTTGGACGCCAAGCGGAGCACGTCCGCGGTCTCGCCGATGAGCTTCGCCGCGATGGGTAGGTCGACGCCGTTCATGCCCAAGCGCGCGGGTGCCATGAGTGATCAGTGCGTCGAGCTCCTCCTCGACCTGCCGAATCTCCTCTGTGAACGGAGCGCATCAGGTGAGCATGCTCGCGGTCAGACGGCTACGAGACCGAACTCCTTGGCCAAACGGCTTCTGACGGCTTCGACGTGCGTGGGTCGCTAGAGGGCTGCGCGCGGGGACGTCGAAAGCCGGGTCGATCTCGTGCATGTGAATGGGTAGCATCCGCCGCATCGGGTTTGTACACTTGTTCAAGGTCGCGGTGGAGTTCTGGAGGTGTGCATGAAGGTCGCCGAGTCATCCGCGCGCCAGGTGCCGGAGTCCGGTGTCGACGCGGATCGAGTCCTGGATGCGGCAGCGTCCTTGTTCAAGGATCGGGGGGTCGCGGGTGCGTCGTTGCGCGCGATCGCGAGCAAGGCTGGACTGCAGTTGGGGAGCTTGACGTACCGGTACGCCACGAAGGACTCCCTGGTCCTGGCGCTGATGCGCCGATCAGTGGCGGGGGTCAGTGCCGATGTAACGTTGGCGATCGCCGACTGCAGCGACCCTGCCGAGCGGCTGCGCCTGGCGTTGCGCGCGCATATCAGCGCCGTGGTGTCTGATGACGCGATTCACGTGCTGCTGTTCGAGTGGCGGCGACTGCCCCACGAGACGCAACGATCGCTGGCGCGCGAACTGGGAAGTTACGAGTCGATGTGGGATGGGCTGATTCTCGCGGCGTCGGCGGTGGGTCAGATCGTGCCCGGCTTGGATATGCGGCTGGTTCGCAGGTTCGTCTTCGGCGCCGCGAACTCGGTGGCGTTCTGGTATCCGACCGGGGAGGCACGATCACCGGTGGAGTTGGCTGATGCGTTCTCGGCGTTCATCGGGCTCGGCACAGTCGCCGACGAGCATCGTCCCGACAAGCCACTCACCGCGTACGCGCGCCTGTCGGCAACAACGCAGCCGCCACGGCGGGGAAGGTCGGGTCCTTGAGATGACCGCCGATACAGAATGGCTGCGGACTCCAGAGCCTGGGTGGGACGCGTTCGACATCCCCGCCGATGCCATCGGGGCCTCGTTCGTGTCCGGTGACCGTGACTCCAACCGCATCGCGCTGCAGTACTACCAGACGCCCGACATGTCGATGATCGCGAAGGCGATCCTCGGGTCAGGTGCCCAGGGCCCTCCCGGGCACGTGCACGGGGGCGCGATGGCGGCACTGCTCGATGAGACCATGGGCGCGTCGGCGTGGCTGGCTGGCCATTGGGTTGTGGCCGCCGAACTGACGGTGTCGTTTCGCCAGATGTTGCCGCTCGGCACGCGGTGCATTGTCGAGGCACGGGTGAAGCGGGTCGAGGGACGCAAAGTCAGAACCGTCGGCAGGATCCGAGCCGAGGACGGAGCCGTGTTTAGCAAAGGCAAGGCACTCTTCATCGCCCTGCACAAGGATCGGTTCGGTCTTCTCGCGGACCAGGTTGAGGCGCTTCGTGCGGCTGGTGCTCCCGGGGCCGTGACAGCAGCGAGCAATGGCCGTGGGGTCGATGTCATGCGCGAATTGCGGGCCGGGCCGTGAGCGCGCCGGGAACGACTTTGGGACAGCGGCCTGTGGTGTCGAGGACCGCGACGCAGGCCACGTCACCAGATGGGCGCCCGGTCCAGGGGCGCGGCGTGGTCGTGGTCGGGGTCGACGGTTCGAACTCGGGTCGGCGTGCCCTCCAGGTCGCCGCCAGTCGCGCTGCCGTCGAGGGAGCGGCGCTCGTCGCTGTGCACATCCCGCCGCCGATGCCGCTGCTGTGGAGTTGGTCATCGATGAGCGCTGCGCAGTGGGTTCCCTGGCTGGCGGACCTCCAAACTGCGGCACTGATGGACGCGAGGGCGGCGGCGGACAGGATCTGCGTCCCGTGGTCGTTTGAAGTGCGCCACGGCGACGTCGCGGGTGCATTGCTAGCGGCCAGCCGAGCTCACGAAGCGGGCCTGGTCGTCGTGGCAGCCGGTATTCGGCACAAGTGGCCGCACCGGTGCCCGGCGACGCGACTGGCGTCGACCGGATCGTGCCCAGTGTTCATCGCGGGGTAGCCGTCGTCACGAATAGTGTCTCGGTGCGAGACTGGGCCTATGCTGCGTCAGCCTCGTCAGGAAGCCCGTCCGTGACCGAACGCCGATCACGCGGGCACCGGTCGTTGCCGACGACCAACGCCGCGGCGGCGGATTTCGGGACCGCGGTGTTGGAGTTTCTTTCGACCGCGCGCCGGACCCGAGGTCGCCTTCAAACCCGTATCGACGACATCTCTGTGCCTCAGCTCATCGTCATGGACGCCATCGACGCGTGCGGTAGCCAGGGAATCAGTGCCGTGGCGGCATATCTGGGCCTGTCTCAGCCGACGGTGACCAGATCCGTCGCCATGCTGGAGCGGCAACGACTGGTCGGCAGCGAGGTCAGCGTTGACGATGCGAGGGTCCGCCGGGTGTTCTTGACCACGGCGGGCAACCGTACCGTCCACAAGAAGCGTCAAGTTGTCGCGGCGCTTCTTGACAGTCTCTGGTCACACCTCGACGCGGCCGAACAGGAGTCGGCCGCACCACTGCTGCGTCGACTCGCGGTGCTCGTCGACGAACTCATGTAGCGGGGCCCGTGGCCCGGCTGAACCGACCTGGCGCCGCACCCGACTGGAATGTATGCTCCTGCTATGCAACTACTCGAGGGCCCGGGTGCGTCCAGTCTCGCGGTCGCTGAGGAGTTGGCGGCGCTGATCCGTCTTGCCGAACGCTCCGTATCTGTTGAGGACGTCGCGATTGAGCGGGGTGCATATGTCGTGTTGTCGCTACTGTCACACTCGGGTCCGCTGCGGACCGGTGCCGTGGCCAGTCATCTGCATTTGAGCCCGTCAACGGTGAGTCGTCAGGTCGGTTCCCTTGAGCGGGCCGGATTCGTTCAGCGCGTGCCCGATCCGGTCGATGGTCGAGCCTTCGACCTGCAGATATCCGAACACGGCAGGTTGGTCTTCGCGCAAGCACGGCAAGCCCGGATGCACCGATTGCACGCCGCGCTCGGATCATGGTCAGAAGTCGAGGTCGCCGAACTCGCCGCCGCCTTGAGGCGACTCAACCGGGAACTGGCGCGTGACCCCGCCGCGACCGTCGGTGGCTCTGCGTTGAGCGGGCAGCATCGTCCCGCGGACGTCCGAACATCCGGGCGTACCGCTCCTCGAATCGACCAATCTGGAGACCTCGATGGCACCTGAAACCGACAGCACAGGCGCAGCGGCTGGTCAGGCGGATTCGACCGCGCTGACCGCATTGACTCATCGGCAGATCATGACCGTGTTCATCGGCCTGATGCTAGGCATGCTCGTCGCGGCCCTCTCGCAGACCATCGTCGCCACGGCGCTGCCCACGATCGTGGGCGAGCTTGGCGGTCAGGAGCAACTGGCATGGGTGGTCTCCGCAACACTGCTGGCCGCGACTGCGTCGACGCCGCTGTGGGGCAAACTGTCGGACATCTACGGCCGCAAGATCATGTTCCAGTCGGCGATCGTCATCTTCCTCCTGGCGTCCCTGGGCGCTGGATTCAGCCAGAACATGGCGCAGTTGATAGCCGTGCGGGCGCTGCAAGGGATCGGCGTGGGCGGCTTGATGGCGCTCTCGCAGGCGATCATCGGTGATGTCGTCAGCCCGCGTGAACGAGGCCGCTATCAGGGATACATCGGCGGCGTGTTCGGCATCGCAACGGTCGCCGGCCCGCTGATCGGGGGCTTCCTCGTTGACCACCTATCGTGGAGGTGGACGTTCTGGATCGGCATCCCGATCGGGCTTCTCGCGCTGATCATCACCGAACGGGTGTTGAAGTTGCCGTTCCCGCGCCGTGACCACAAGATCGACTGGCTCGGAGCGTTCTTCATCGTCGCATCGGTCAGTGCACTCCTGCTGGGCGTCTCGCTGGGCGGCAAGGAGTTCGCATGGAACTCCGGGTGGACCTACCTGCTGGCCGGATCGGCCATTGTGTTCTTGATCCTGGCCGTGTGGCAGGAGCGCCGAGCCGCCGAGCCGATCATGCCGCCTCGGCTGTTCTCCAATCACACCTTCGTGATCGTCGGCATCGTCGGATTCATCGTCGGGGTCGCCATGTTCGGGTCGATCATCTTCTTGCCGCAGTACCTGCAGATCGTCAAAGGCGAGTCGCCGACCGCGTCGGGTCTGCTCACATTGCCGCTCATGGCCGGACTACTCCTCACATCCATCGGTTCTGGCCGCATGATCGTCCGCACTGGCCGGTACAAGATCTACCCGCTGGTTGGCCTCGTGCTGCTCGCGATCGGGCTGTTCCTCATGAGCCGCCTGGACGTGGGCACGTCGCTGGTCGTGCTCAGCGTGGACATACTTATCGTGGGGGCGGGAATAGGCTTGGTCATGCAGGTTCTGATTCTGGCGGCACAGAACGCCGTGGCTCACAGCGACCTGGGAGTCGCCACCGCGGGCGCGACCTTCTTCCGCTCCCTCGGTGGCGCGATCGGAGTGGCGGCGCTCGGGGCGCTCCTGACGCACGAGTTGATGTCGACGATCCCCGAACGACTCGTCGCCGCCGGGGTGCCCGCCGATCAGATAGCTGGAGCGTCCGATCATCTGGGAAGCCCGGCGCAGATCTCCCAACTGCCCCCGGTCATCCACGCCGCGGTTGTCGGCGGGTTCGCCGAAGCGCTTCAGGTCGTCTTCCTGGCGGGTGTCCCCTTCGCTATCGCGGGGTTCGTCATCATGCTGTTCCTGCGCGAACTTCCGCTGCGACAAGAAGTCATGGCCGAGGAGGAAGCCGGCGAGGCGATCTCGTTGGCGATGCAAACCGGTGTTGCCCCAGATGCGGAGATGGGTTTCGACACTCCGGCCACCACCGCGGCCCCCGGCGAGCACGATGCCCCGTCAGGGGGATACGACCGCACGTCGGCACCCGCCAAGGAGTGAGCACCATGCGGCTTGCTGACGCGTTCTCGATGATCGTTCCAGAAGAGCGGGGTGTCGGCTTTCGCGCGTACGATGGCTCCGTCGCCGGCCCGGTCAATGCCGAGGTCACCCTCGATGTCCGCAGCCCGCGCGCCGTCGAGTACTTCGCCAGCTCACCCTCGCAGCTCGGGCTCGCGCGCGCCTACGTGACCGGCGACCTGGAGATCATCGGCGATCCCTACACCGCATTGAGCCGCCTCTATCCGCTGCCGCTTGACCACCTGACATGGAGCGACAAGGCGCGCCTGGCGCGAACCTTCGCGCCGTTCGCGTTGAAGCGGCCGGCACCGCCTGCGCAGGAGCGCCGTCTCAATGGCCGACGACATTCCAAGAACCGCGACGCCGACGCGATCCACCATCACTACGACGTGAGCAACCGCTTCTACTCCTGGGTCCTCGGCCCGTCGATGGCCTATACCTGCGCGGTCTTCCCCACTCCTGATGCCTCCCTCGAGACGGCGCAGGAGGAGAAGTTCGATCTCGTGTGCCGCAAGCTGGACCTCCAGCCGGGAATGCGACTGCTCGACGTCGGCTGCGGCTGGGGCGGGATGGTCATGCACGCGGTCAAGCACTACGGCGTCACGGCGATCGGTGTCACGTTGTCCGAGCAGCAGGCGCTGTCCGGGCAGGAGTCGATCGAGCAGGGGGGACTGACCGGCCAGGCGCAGATCCGGTTCAGCGACTATCGCGACGTGCAGGAGTCGGGGTTCGATGCGATTTCCTCGATCGGGCTCACCGAGCACATCGGGCGGGCGAACTACCCGTCGTACTTTGCCTTCCTCTACGAGAAGCTGCGTCCTGAGGGGCGCCTGCTGAACCACACGATCACCCGGCCGAGCGACGGCTGGGTCAGCCACTTCCGCAGGTCGTTCATCAACCGCTACGTGTTCCCCGACGGCGAGCTCTCCGGCCCCAGCCAGGTCATGACCGCGATGAATGCCGCCGGCTTCGAGATTCGGCACGAGGAGAACTTGCGGGAGCACTACGCGCTGACCCTTAAGTACTGGTGCGAGAACCTCGAGGCTCACTGGGACGAGGCCGTCGCGGAGGCGGGGCTGGCCACCGCGCGCGTGTGGCGCCTGTACATGGCGGCATCACGGCTCGGGTTCGACATCAACATGATTCAGCTGCACCAGATGCTCGGCGTGAAGCTCGGCCCGGGCGGTGCATCAGGAATGCCCCTTCGGCCAGACTTCAGCGCCACCGAGTCCTTCGTTACGTAGTAAGGCGCGAACGGCTTGACGGCTCAGGTGCCGCGCGTTCGTTTATACGTGGCGTCCGGTAGTCGACACGGATGCTCGCGGAACTCTGGCACAGACGACCCGCGCGGTGATTAGGCGATGTTCAAGCATCCGGTTCGCCGCCGTGATGCGCTCGTCGCGGACTTGCCGATCCGCGCCCGTTCCACGAGCACGGTCGCCCCGGCTGCTCCCGTGCATCGCCCGCGAACTCCCCGGTGACCTCGCGGCCGATGACGTCAAGCAACTGCCAGGTGCGCGCAGGCGCGTCTGAGGCAGTCGTGCAGGCGTGATTTGAGCCATGCTTTGATGGTTGGTGCATGGCACGAGGAGAGCGAGCGCTACGAGGTCGAACTAGTGAGGAACGTCAGTGCGAAGGAGCCGTCACCGACTCCCAGCCGAGAGGCGACGAGCGATCGAATTTCCCGGTCCACCAGGGCCATGTCGTCGATGGTGCTCACTACGTACCCGAGGTCGCTGCCAGGAAGCCGCACAGTGAGGTGGTAAGTGGATTGTTGCTTCGCAACATTGACGACATACGTGGGCTGAGCGAGTGAGTTGAACTGCCCACCGCCGTTGTCTTCGGTCATGTGGTTACCCAAGCGACAAGAAGGGGCGCCCACGTCGGTTCTGCCATCACTCCTCCACGCCTTGCGGTGACTCAACTCACATGCGACTCAAGACTCTGGCTGATGAGGGGGATTGGTGCTGGTTTCCGCTTGCGGTGGTTGGTCCGTGTCGCGGATGAAGTGGTCGGCGGGCACGATGAGGAACACCGCGGTTGAAGTTGCGACGGGGATCCCGTCCGGGTCGGAGACGACGGCTCCCACAAGCAGTTTTCGTCCCTCCCGACTGTTCACCTGCGCTTTCATCCGGTGAGGGACGCCGAGCAACACCGGCGCGTGGTAGTCGACTGTCAGTGTGCGGGTGACCGCGGGTGCACCGACGAGGTAGAGCAGGAAGCCGTAGAGGTCGTCGATCACCGTCGCTACCGCGCCGCCGTGTGCGATGCCGGGAGCGCCGACATGGCGCTTGTCGAAAGTGTGGTCGGCTACGACCCCTTCGCCATGGCGGCGGACCTGAAGGTGATGTCCGTTCGCGTTGTCAGGACCGCAGCCCAAGCACTGCTCGTAGTGGGCCGGGAGGTCGGCTCCGTCCGGGTACGGGCGGAACTTCTCAGCCAACGCGGCGAGGATCATGGACAGGTCAGTCATGGGGTGCACTGCCTCTCAAGAGCTGGGCCCAGATGGCGAGGATCTGTTCTTGGCGGTGGTCCGGGTGCGCGGTGAGCAGACCGCTGACTCCTCGGCCGAGCAGTAGGTCAAGGGTGAGCCGGATCTGCACCGGGTCCTCGGTAACGTAGCTTCGACAGATGTGTTCGAGTTCCTGGTTGACCCGTTCCTCGGCAGGGATCAGCTCGGCTCGCAACTCGGGGTGCGAGCGTGCGGCCACCCACAATTCCAAGGTGGCGGCGTACAGCGGCCCGGAAAGCGCCTCGGCCAGCAAGCCCAGCGCCGCCTCCTGCAACGCAATCCGATCCTGTCTTGGCCCGCGCCCAGCAATCGAAAGGCGTCTCAACGCTTGGCCTACTCGGCGTAGCCGCTTTTGCGCTAGGTACTCGACCGCCGCAACAACCAGTTGGTCTCGCGTGCCAAAGTGGTGCAACTGGGCGCCGCGTGAGAGGCCGGCCTTGTCGGCGACCGCCGGACTCGTTGTTCCGGTGTATCCCCGCTCAACCAGGCACGAGACGGTTGCCTCGAGAAGGATGCGCCGCGTGGCGGCGGAGCGCTCTTCTTGTCGCCTAACCTGAGTGGACACACTGGAATCTTACATGCGTGCACGACTGTATGTAAGATCCGGTTCCGGGTACCCCAGCAGGGGCAGCGCAGTTGACGAGGCAGGCGAGGTCGTGGCGAAGGTTCTCTTGGACTATCCGCATCAGATTGCGGGCCATTGCGGTTCCGGCGCGCTGCGCGATCTTATGGAGTGGGCTGGCCTCTGTGGGGGCGAAACTCCCTCCGAGGCGCTCGCCTTTGGCCTCGGAGGAGACCTGGGTCTCACCTATGTGCGTGGGACTCAACTGCCTGCGCCGGTGTACCTAGTCGGCAGGGGTTCGGATCTGGAGCTTGCCGGCCTCGGCCGTCTAGGGGCGGGGGCGCGGCTGGTCTGTACCGAGGACCCGATCGAAGGATGGGACTGGGTCAAGGCGGAGCTCGACGCCGGCCGGCCGGCGTCTGGGCCGATATCGGAGAGCTGCCGTACCTTCGTGTGAGGCTGCGGATGAGCCGGCACGACATCGTTCTGATCGGTTACGACGACGAGGAGCGCGTCGCGTTCGTGGTTGACAACGATCGCGCGGATGTCCAACGGGTGCGTTACGAAGACCTGGCACGTGCGAGATCATCAACTGCGTTCCCCGAGCCGACGCGGCACGCTACGTACCGCATCCGCTGGCCCGAGCGGGCTCCCGTCTGGCACGAGGCCGTCGCGGATGCGATGCAGACGGCGGGATGGAAGATGCTGGGCACCGACAGCGAACTTCCCATCGCTGTGGACGGGTCAGAGGTCATCGGGGCGAGCGGCATGGCTGCGTTAGATCTGTTCGCGACCGACGTCCTCCGCTGGCCGGACCAGCTCGGCGTCGACACAACCGAGATAGCGCTGCGGTCTGTGATGGTTTTCGTGGAGAAGGCTGGCACCGGCGGTGGACTGTTTCGGCGGCTCCAGTCGACCTTCTGCCAGGAAATAGCCGAGCGCTTCTCCTGCGTCGCAGCAGGCGCCAGCGCCGAGGACTACCGCGCGTGCGCCGACACATGGTCACGCCTGGCCGCCGCCGCAGTGGGCGACTCAACTCTTGAGTCCCGGCTAGATTCGGTCACTGAACTCGCACGTACCTTGCACGACTTTGAGGTCCGAGCGGTGGCGTCGCTGGTCGAGACGGCCACAGCGCTGCGTGCGTCCGGTGCAGTTCCGGTCAGCTGGCACAGACCGCCAGGCGACGCGAATGAGCCCTAGCACGAGTGGCACCGCAAAGGCCAGGACATGCGTATACCGGCGGTGTTTGCGCAGCGCTACCGGACCCGCGTCCCACGAAAGGTCAGAACTAGGAACGCCTTGAAGACTGCGGTGTCGGGCACCGTTTACGAAGCTGAGGCGAAGACGGACGGGTGAGAGCGGCGGACGGTGAGGGAATGGCGATGGTCGCCGTGGCGTGGCGATGGCTATAAGCCAAGTCACGTGGCTGCCGTGGACCTGGGCACTCGCGGCGGCTGCTGCGCTAGCGCTGGGCACGATACTGCTCAGGTCGTTAGCCGTTGGCCACGGCGGTGCACGAGGTGTCGCTGCGGTCACCACGCAGGTCGCCGTTCTGCTGGCCCTCTACGCGGCGTGGCAATACGCGGGATCGATCTCACTGGCCAGCCTCGACGGCGCCGAGAGCGCCGGCCGATGGCTGTCAAACCTTGAGCGCAGTCTCCACTGGCCAAGCGAGGCTGCGATACAAGCGCCTGCACTCAGCCACGACTGGCTGCTGCGCGCCGCGGACACCTACTACGCGGCCGCGCACGTGCCTGTGTTTCTGGCCACTCTTGTCTGGGTCCTCGCCCGGCACCGCGCCGACTGGTCATTCGTTCGCACGACCATCGTGCTCACCACCGCCGGGTGCCTTCTCATCCAGTATGTCCCGGTTGCGCCACCCCGCCTTATTCCGGACCTTGGAGTAGTCGACACTGCCGCCCGCACCGGGCTGTCTGTCTACGCAGCCGTGCCGGGCGCCAACCAATACGCAGCCATGCCGTCCGTTCATGTCGCGTGGGCTGCCGCCGTCGCCCTCGTCGTCGTCGTCGCACGTACCCGTTGGCGATGGCTCGCCGTCGGGTACCCCTTGGTCACAATGTGGGTCGTCATCGTCACCGGCAACCACTTCACCATCGACGGCATCGCGGCGATCGGCATCCTCGCCGCCGCCGCCGCAACTGCGTGCCTCTGGCCATCCCAGCGACCGAGTCTGGCCACCGATTGACACAGCATGGGTGCTGTCAACGATTCAGCAGGCCATTGCTCCTCGGTGTTCTGAAGAGCCCTAGGACCGGCCTGCTTGCGCGAACCTGCGTGAGCGCCCCGCGTGCGACTTCTCCGCCCAGGGATTCATATGCGCGTCATTCGCGAAGCGGTGGCGGAGCAAACAAAGCCGTCGCGGTCGCGCATCACCAGCCGCCAGAGCATGTCGAGCGCCGCACCAAGATCGGGTCACCCGGGCGCCGGCGGCTCCTGAGCTCCGAGGACGCGCAGCGCCTCATCAGCACGTGCGTCCATCTGCAACTCACTGCGGATCACTGCGCGCACCCGACGGTCAGACGCGATGACGAAGGTGCTCCGCCTCGGCGGCAACCCGGGAACAGTTCGTCGGACACCATACGCGGAGGTCACGGCGCCTTCGGCATCGGAGAGCAACCGGTATCCGAGGTGGTGGTCGGTGTCGAACTGAAGCTGGCGAGCTACGGAGTCGCGGCTGACCCCGACCCTCGTTGCCCCGGCCACCGCGAACTCCGCTGCCAGGTCTCGAAAGTGACAGCTCTGCGCGGTGCAGCCTCGGCTCATTGCCAGCGGATAGAAGAACAGAACCACAGGCCCCGCAACGAGTAGGTCGCTCAACGGAACCGCATTGCCATTTTGGTCCGGCAACTCAAAGTCCAGGGCGATGTCACCGACTCGCACCAGCCCCCTTCATCGAGATCCCCGCCAGACGCAAGTGCCGGGGATCTGCCACTGCCACACAGGCTCCACGTCGTTCCCGCTCAGCCGGATCGAGCCGTCACGGGTCCTGGAGACGCTAGTCGCACTGCCATCGTCGTAGCCCTTTCAGACGCACGTTTAATGGGCTGGTGGCAGATGGAAGGCGGGGGACAACTACCACGCGCCAACAGCCTTGTGCATTCTGCCGAGTCCGCTACGTTATATAGCAGGAAGTCGTCGGGGTGCAACGGGCGGGGACATGACCAGACGGACGTACACCGTTGATGCCACGCGGATATCCGGAGGCTGGCAACTGAGCTGCCGGGAGCACCCGACGGCTCATGCGGAAGTTGCTCACCTTCTCCACGGCGCCGTCGTGATGCGTGTCACCATCGCCGCCATTGCCCGAGTACCCCTCGACAGCTTCGACATGCATGTGCATACCTTGTCCTCCTCCCGGGGCGAGGGGCACGAGTACCAAGTGCCGAGCCGCCGTGTGTGGAGAGTCTGATCCGCAGAGTTGCTCCCGGCAACTAACCTCGCTAACGTGTTGCCTCAGGCAACCGGGGGCGGGTGTGGACGAGTACGACGAGTCAAACCATGGGATAGGGGAACCACCAGCTAGAGATGGTGTGCCCGAGAACGGAGTCGGTGCCGCGGGCACCGGAAGTTGGGGTTGGTTACCACCATGGTGGATCGAGTTTCTGTTCGTAGCCGTCGGTTACGGCATCTACCAACTGGTGCAGTCTGCAGTCCGTGGGTCAGAGGTCACGGCGGTTGGCCGAGCCCGAGGCCTGTGGTCGCTGGAGGACATGCTGCATGTGCGGCCGGAAGCCTGGTTCAACTCGCTCGTCGCCGCCAGCCCAACGCTCGTCCTGTCAACTGGACTCTTCTACGGTCTCGCGCACTTCGCCGTTACGCCCGCCGTGCTCATCTGGATTCGGGTAGGCCGGCGCAGTGTTTATGGGGCCCTTCGCACTTGCCTGGTACTTACCAGCGGAGCCGCATTGATTGCATATTGGTTGTTTCCCTTGGCGCCTCCAAGACTGTCGATTGCGGGCGTCGTTGACACGCTGAGAGAAGGCAACATCCGCTGACCCTTCCGGACCTGCTTCCTTTGCCAATCCATATGCAGCAATGCCAAGCTTGCACGTGGCGTGGGCCACGTGGGTCGCACTGGCCTTCGTCGTTGCCCTTCCCGCCGCCCGATGGCGCCATTTTGCATGGGCGTATCCGCTGACCACGACAGTCGTGGTTCTCGGCACCGGCAACCACTTCGTCGCTGACGCGGCAGCAGGTGCTCTGCTCGTAGCAGTCACATGGTGGTACACACGCCGGATGGCAACGCTGTCTTTCAGGCGGGCGACAAGCCTCGGGGTCTGGGGCCGCAAGTGGTCGATCACGGCGGTACCAAAGACGGAGTCGACTCGGTCGTCGAAAAGCTGTTGGCGCTCGACTTGACGTGTGCCTCCGTGGTGGTCCGTGCCAAAGGCACTTCCGTGGTGTCCATGTCTAAAGGCCCCCGCTCAAGCCTCTCGCCCCGGAGGAGGCCGACGTGTAGACATCGCGGCGATTGTGACCCGGGCAGGTGAGCTGCGGGGCGGCAGCCGACAGCTCGCGCGGAAACTGCACACCTTGGCTCCTTCCCATAGTTGCTCCGAGCAACTAGTATCGTCTAGCCTGTTGCCTCAGGCAACTAGGGCGGTGTGCGTGAACGAGCACGACGAGGCGTGTGCAGCGGTACTGGCAGAGATCGCATTGCTCGGGTCCGCGAGGAGAGAATTGATGCGAATTGTCGGTCCGGAGATGCATGCGGCGGCAGCTGCGATGGTATGGCACCTGAGCCAGCTCGGACCTCTCCGCTTGAGCGACCTCGCGGTTCACCTCCGAGTCGATTCGTCGGTTGCCAGCCGCCAGGTCGCTGAACTCGTCGCCGCAGGATATGCACGTAGGCAGCCCGATCCCAGGGACGGCCGTGCTCAGCTGGTGCAGGTAACGGCCGCGGGGCGTGAGGCGCTGGACCACGCTGAGGAACGTGTGCGTGGCAAGTTCCGCCTCCGGTTGTCTGGACGCAGTGCTCCCGAGTTGCGGCAAGTCGCACGGACGCTGGCGAGCTTGCGGCACGACCTCCTAGAGCACACCCACGAACCGTCGGTCTCTCCGGGTGACTCCGCGCTGCACGGGAACGCCTGCAGCGACAGACCCTTCTCACAGGTGAGGCATACATGAGCGCATCCGACGACTTCACAACGCACACCGATGCTGCGTCAGCGGCGATGACGCACCGTCAGGTGCTCGAGTCGCTCTCGGGCCTCCTGCTCGGCCTGTTCGTTGCATTGCTGTCCAGCACAGTGGTTTCCGCGGCACTACCTCGCATCATTACCGACCTCGGTGGCGGCCAGACGGCCTATACGTGGGTCATCACCTCGACACTCCTTGCGACCACCGCCAGCACACCGATCTGGGGCAAGCTCGCGGATCTGCTTGACCGCAAACTGCTTGTTCAGTTGGCGTTGGCGATCTTCGTGATCAGCTCGATGCTGGCGGGGCTGTCGCAGTCGTCCGGGATGCTGATCGGCTTCCGGGTCCTGCAGGGAATCGGAGCGGGCGGGATGACGGCCCTCGTCGTCGTGGTCATCGCTGACATCATCAGCCCGCGCGAGCGCGGCCGCTACATGGGCTATATGGGTGCGGTCATGGGCGTCGCGACGGTCTCGGGCCCGCTGCTCGGCGGACTGATCACGGATACGTCGTGGCTGGGTGGCGGTGGTGCTTCTATGTCGGGTTGCCGTTTGCGATCGCTGCGGTGATCTTGCTGCAAAAGACGCTGCACCTTCCCGAGCGGCCCCCGCGAGCGGTACGGATCGACTACCTGGGTGCGGGCTTGATCACCGGGGGCGTGTCCTGCCTGCTGGTGTGGATCTCTCTAGCCGGACAGAACTTCGCGTGGGTATCCACGCCCTCGACGCTGCTGGTCATCATCGGCTTGATGCTTCTTGGACTTGCGCTGCTGGTGGAGTCCCGGGCGATCGAACCGATCATTCCGCTCGCGCTGTTCAGGAACCGGACCTTCGTCCTGGCCGTGATCGCGAGCATCTCCGTCGGCGTCGCGATGTTCGGGACCATCGTGTTCCTCACCCAGTACATGCAGATCGGGCGAGGCCTCAGCGCAACACTGTCGGGCACGGCGACCATTCCGATGATGGTCGGCCTCATCGCATCATCAACGATCATCGGCCGGATCATCAGCCGCACTGGCCGCTACAAGCGCTACATGCTGGCCGGTGCGATCCTGCTCTCGATTGGCCTTGGACTGATGGGGAGCATCCACGACGACACGGCGATTACGCTGCTCTTCGTGTATATGTTCATCATTGGCACTGGTGTCGGCATGCTTATGCAAAACCTCGTGCTGTCAGTGCAGAACGTCGTGCCCGCGCGCGAACTGGGCGCCGCGAGCTCGAACGTCGCGTTCTTTCGCAGCCTCAGCGGGGCGATCGGCGTCAGCGCGCTGGGTGCCGTCCTCGCGCTGCGCATCACGTCGCTCCTGCCCCAGCGGCTCGCTGAGGCAGGAGTGCCAGCCTCAGCATTGGGTTCGGCAGGTCAGTTGCCGAACATGTCAACACTGCCTGAGGCGGTCCGGTCGGTCGTCGAGAGCACGTACGCGGACTCTATTGCCGAGGTCTTCCTCATCGCCGCCCCCATCGCGGTGATTGCGGTGATCGCCGTCGCGTTCCTCCACGAGGTGCCGCTGTCGACCCGTACAGCGTCACAAGTCTTGCAGGACCAGGCACGATCCGAGTCGGCCGGCGGCGCGGATGAACACGAGCCCCTGACCGTGGAGGAAATCCGGGAGAGCACGAGCGCACTCACGGGGGCCGACCCGGCCGCAAGCCATCCGGGGCGCTTGACATGAGCGATAAGGTCTCACCCGTCAATAGATCCGACGGCGAGGCGCCCGAGGCCGTTCAGTTCCTGGAACAGCAACTCATCACTCTGATTCGACGTGTCCGGTCGCGGGTCACGCATGCCGCTCACGAGGTGCACCCCGATCTGGACACCACCGCTTACGGGATTTTGTCGGTTATCGAGTCTGGTGAGGCCACCTCCGTCAGCGCCATCGCACAATGGAGTGGAGTAGGCAAGCCGACTATCAGCCGACAAGTCAGCGCGCTCGAACTCCTCGGCCTGATCAGTCGCCAGCAACCCGAGTCCGGTACGCGAACAGTGCACCTGGAACTGACCGACACGGGGCTGGCACGATTTCGCGCCCTGCGTGCTCTTAGACTCGCCGGGTTCCGGCGGGGGATGGCGAACTGGGACCAAGAAGACATCACTGCGTTCGGTCAGATGCTGGCGAGGTTCAACAGTCTCGACTGGTAACCCTGAGGCCGCGGTGCTGCCAGACTGTGTCGGCGACACGGCCTCCCGTCACGCCGCACGCTCTTGCCTGCGCGAGAGTCGCGCCGCACCTCTGGTTCAGGACCGCTCCCCGCTGGGGCGTAGCCCTGGCAGGACGACGACCGAATTCGCAGTCGGATCTCATGAGCTGTCGAGGTGGGTGGTAAAACTGGATCGGGCAGCGGCCTAAAGGGGACGCGGAGAAAGGCGGATGTGACGTGGACGCTCCTCGACGGGCAAGCGGCGCCCTTGGGCGGGCCGTCGGGGCCACGCCAGGGGACGCCAACGACTTTGCCGACGCTCTCATGGCCTTCCTCGCGGCCGCTCGTCGCACTCGGGGGCGCATGCAACCCCTGTTTGAGGACATCACCGTCCCCCAGTTGGTGTTAATGGACGCTATCGATGAGACCGGCGTCGCCGGGATCAGCGCGGTCGCCGAGTTGGCGGGCCTGTCGCAACCCACCGTCACGCGTAGCGTCGCTGGACTGGTCCGGCAGGGCCTCGCGCAGGTCGTCGCAGACACGACGGATGCGCGTCGACGTGCGGTGACGTTAACCCCGCAGGGCGAGGAGTTCCTTGACACCAAGCGCGAAGTCGTCGCCGACCACCTCGCGGGCGCGTGGGGCGGACTCTCGGACACCGAGCGCGCGCTGGCCGCACCACTGTTGCGCCATCTGGCCGACATCGTTGATGGCCTCCTCTAAATTTCTCTGTAGTCCCGCGAGGAAGTATGGCGGAGCCGGGGTCTACGCGTCTGTAACAAGGCTCTCCCAAGAACGTGAAGACCGACTCCGCGCCACATCCGAGATCGATCGACAGGCCGCCCGCGGCGTGCAAAACATTGAGGCCTACCTCGCCCGCGCTACACCCTCGCGTGGGCGGGCTCAGCCTGGGGCGGACGCAGGCCCCAAGTCCGTAGCGCAACGAAGGAACGAAGGACGTAAAATGACCCTCTGCGCAGCCATGGCGGTCATCGCGATCGTCGCCCTGACAGGCGCATGACTCTTGTGCGATCAAAATCGGCCGACGCATCAAGGTCGAGGCACCAGACACGAAGACCGGCAACCAGTGGGAGCTCTTCATCTCCCCAGCCACATGACTCTCGATAACCAATTGGCGAGACTGGCCTAATACAGCACCCGTCGGGGTCGCTTCAGCACCATGCTGTAATTGCGACGAGGGATGCCCCGTGATAGAGGTCCTCGTCGCGAAGGGCGCTGAGCAAAGCAGGGCAGTTCGCTGCTATGACCCGCAACATGAACTTCGGCCAGCCTCGAGATAGCGGAGGAGGCTACAGATACGAACTCATCCTGCGGCTTTTCCTAACGGCCCGGGTGGGAGAAGGGCTCCCACTGCGGGATGGGCCATCGCTTCGGCTTTCGACCCATTATAGAGCTCCTCACCGCGAGCAATTACAAGAACAGAGTCGGCGATGCGAAGCCCAGCCTCAGCATTCTGCTCGACAATTACAACGGAAACGCCCGAATCCGCAATGCGTCGTACCTCTGAGAAAATGTCTGCGATCATTACTGGCGCCAGCCCCATCGAGGGCTCGTCGATAAGCATCACTCGGGGGTTCGACATTAGGCCCCGAGCAAACGCCAGGATTTGCTGCTGCCCTCCGCTCAGAAGCCCAGCGTGGAGTTTTCGGTGTGACCTGAGAACGGGGAACCGATCGAACATCTCGTTCAGATTGCGACTACAGTCGACGGTACTAAGAGTGTGGGCACCCAATCGCAGGTTTTCCTCAACGGTGAGCGACCCGATAATGCGTCGGCCTTCTGGAACGAGAACGAGGCCCCGTCTCACGTTCCGGTGGGACGGAGACCCTGAGATCTCTTCACCGAACAGCCGGATGGATCCAGCTTCCGGCTGAATGGTCCCCGCTATGGATTTTAGTGTGGTCGACTTGCCAGAGCCGTTCGGGCCGAGGAGCAACGTGACCGTCCCGGCAGCAGCACTCAGACTGAGGCCGTGAACCACCAAAGCTCGTCCGTACCCGGCAAAAAGTTCCGAGACCTCAAGAGGTCGTACTGGACTTTCTTCCAAAGTAAGCCTCCTGAACTCGTTCGTCGTTCGCGACGTCGTCTGGGGCGCCGTCGCATATCACAGATCCCGCACTCATGCAATACAGGTAGTCGCAGGTATCGACGATGAAGCGGATATCGTGTTCGATCAGCAGCTGTGGAATACCCTCGAGAAGGAGCCTTCTGAGCAACGAGCTCACTTCATCGCGTTCAGTCGAATTCATGCCAGCAGTGGGTTCGTCCATGATCATCAACGCCGGCTCGGAGGCAATCGCTCGTGCGATCTCGACACGCCTCTGATTCCCATACGACATCTCGTGAGGAAGTAGATGTTCCATTCCCTCGAGTCCCGTTCTTGCGATAGCTGCATTCACACGGTCCCTCATCGAGGCGAACCGATGCCCAGAATCCGACTTGCGTCGATGCCGAGGAGCCGAATCGGCCCCGACGGAGACGTTCCCTCTGACATCGAGATCCGGGAGCAGCCTGACGGTTTGGAATGTCCGCGCGATCCCTAGCCTAGAGGCCTCTCCGCGGCGACTTGACTCCAAGTCGACCTCACCGAATCGAATGGACCCCTCCTCGATCGCAACGGACTTGAAAATGGCTCCCAACAGGGTGCTTTTCCCGCAACCGTTGGGGCCGATTATCCCGGTGATTCGTCCTGGTAGAGCGCGGAGGCTAAGAGAGTTCAGAGCACGAACGCCACCAAAACTGACGGAAACGTCCTTCACGATTAGGTCTCTCGCGGTGTGGATCATTCGTGGCTCGCTTTGGACATCGTCTGCCGATCACCCTTATCGGGAGGGAATGAAGGCTTGGCCTGCTGCCGGGATGAGAGTCGCCTCATTCGCCTTTGCGCAACGCGGCGTAAGGAGACGAGCCAACCGAATATTCCGTTAGGCACGTAGATCGCTGCGACTGCCACGATGATTCCGTAGACGATCAGACTATAGTCTCCGGCCATCCTCGATACCGACGGAAGCCACGTGAATATGGCAGCCCCGATGAGAGCCCCCAGCCACGACCTGGATCCGCCGACGATAACCATCGTCAACGCGAGCACTACGAGTCCGAATCCGACCTGCGAAGGCGACACTGTGGTCGAGACGAGCGTGTTGAACGCTCCTGCAAGTGAGCCGACGATGGCGCTGGCGACAAAAGCGGAAAGCTTGAGGCTGTCGACCCTAATCCCGAACGAGAGCGCCAGTTCACGATCCTCTCTTACGCAATCGATTTGTCGCGAAAGAGAACCGCGTTCAGCGAGAGCGCTCAAGAGGACGCATGCGAGAACGACAACAAAGATTTCGGCTGTGCCGATCGTTGCGTCGACGCCAAACAGGCCAGCGGGTCCACCCGTGAGGCTTCCCCAGTTGGAAGCCACGACCGAGACAATGAGGTCAAATGAGATCGTCGCCATGCCGAGGTACAGCCCTGAAAGACGCGAGACCAGCAGGCCGAGCGCAATGGATACGACTACCGCGATGCATACTCCAAGAAGGATCGCAGTCGGGACGGCGAAGCCGTGACTCTTTATCGCTATACCCGAACTGTAGGCGCCGATGGCGTAGAAGCCGACGCCGGCGAACGAAAAAACTCCCATCCGCATGGGGATTTGGAAACTTAGAGCAAGCAAGAAGGCTATGAGCCCGCCCTGAATGAGTACCAAGTTCGACGCGTACCATTGCGTCACGTCCTCACCACGTCTCGTTTGCCGAACAGCCCTTGCGGTCGCAGGAGAAGCACAAGAAAAATGAGTGTGAAGGACACCGCGTCTACCCACACTCCGGACGTCGCTGTCAAGATGAGCACTTCGCAGGCGGCCAAGACATACGCCGCCGACATCGTCCCGATTACGCTTCCGACGCCGCCCAGTACGACCGCGGAAAAAGCCTTTATGAGAAAGCTATCTCCTGACTCTGGAGCCATTACTCCCAGTTGTAGCGCGAGAAGCGCTCCGGCGAGTCCTGCCAATGCCCCAGAAACGGCCATCACGGACACCGAGGGCAGTCTTCGGCCGACGCCCATCAAACTCGCGACTTCGGGATCGACCCCGAGCGCGCGCAGTGCAAGACCTTGACGAGATCGACGAAGCCACCACGCGAGAAGGACCGTGAAGCTCACTCCAACGACAACAATGAGGATCTGAATCACCGAGACGCTAGTTCCGAACACGCTAACCCGATATGTCAGGCTCGACGAGCCTGTGAGTCCAAACGGGGAACCATCCGTTCCCATATCTGCGATCGCGACCGGCACAGTCGCGATGCCGATACCCGCAACGAGAATCTGGGTGTCCGCTGCACTCCTTCGTTTGTGCCGCCGAAGAATCGGTTGAATAGCAAGGAGTTCAAGGGCAACAGACAGCGAAGCGCCCGCAGCCATGGCAATGAAAAGATCGACGAGTGGATTCACGTAGACAAGATTGGTGGCGACCCAGAAGGCGATGAACGTCGAGAACATGAAGATGCTGCCGTGTGCCATGTTCAAGACGCCCACCGTCCCCCAGGACAGGGTCAAACCGAGGGCGAAGAGCGTATAGATGGAGCCCAACGTGATGATGTTTACAACGCTCTCTGCCATCTCACCCCGATCTCTCTCGTTCCATCTAGCAGAAGGACCAGCATCTCTTGTGGAGCACGGCGCTACGCAACGACATGCATGTCCTTGTGATTGGTTGTGTTAGTCGACGAGGATCTCCTTCGTCCCGTCCCACTGCACCACAACCCCCGGAACACGCAAGTCGCGATTATCAAACGTGAGAGGTCCCATTGCGCCTTCAAAGCCTTCAGCCGCGACCTTGTCGAGGCCGGCCTGTAGGCCTTCTCGGGTGAGTTCACCGGCTGCCTTAATACCGCGTGCCATCATCCACATCGCGTCGTAGCCTTCAGCCGCATAGTTGGAGGGCGTCTCCCCATTGTTGGCGCCCATGAAGAGCTTGTTGAACGTTTCGGTACCAGAACCGGGCTGGGCAGTATTGAAGTCGGTCGGCCAGATCACACCTTTGCCTGCTGGCCCAGCATTCCCAGATCCGGCAGACGGGCTGGAAAAGATCGTTCCCTCGTAGCCCAGATTCCGGAGTTGCTGGATACCGGTGCCGTTCGACTTGGTGACCAAGAGAACTCCGACGGCATCAGGGTCAGCATCCACGATCTTGCCCAACGGTGCGCTGTAATCAATTGTCGATGTCGGAACGCCGACACTTGCCACGACCTCAATGCCGGCGGACTTTGCAAGCGCTGGGATCACAGACTCACCGATATCCGTCAAGTTCGGATTCGCCGAGTCGTAGAGGAGCCCTATCGTTTTGACGCCGTCAGCCGCCAACTTGTCGAACAGAACAGGGTAGAGCGTCGAGAAAGGCGCGGTGGCGCGATATGTGTACTCCCCGCTGACAACACCGGGACTCCCGGCTTGCGTGAAGATGGTGGGCAACTTATACCTCATCGCGAGGGGACCCACACTGAGAGCCTCCAGGCTGTAGACGGGCCCTATCGCGCCGAGGATATTCGGATCATTGGCGGCCTGCGTAAACAACGCGGAGGCCTGTTGAGGATCGGACCCCGAGTCCTGAACCGTGAGTTCGATCTGCGAGTCACCCAAATAGCCGGAAGAGTTGATCTCGTCTACCGCCAATTGGACACCGGGAACTGTCAACGCGGCAACTGAACTGGTCGCACCAGTAGCGCCGATGATATCGACTATTTGGATCTTCTTCCCGGCCGCCTCCGTCTGCTCGCTCGCGCTCGACGCCACTGGTGAGGTGGAGTCCGCGCTCGTGCTCGAGCCGCATGCCGCGATTGCCAGTGCGCCGATCGCCACCGTCACTACCAACCGAATTCTGAACATTCAGCCTCCTACTTGTGATGAGCGAGGTCTCCACACGGAGCTCGCGGGAACGTGCAGCCTTAGCAGGATTCATTATCAACCGAGCGCTCGGGAAACACCTCGCAAATGACCCAATCGTGACCTGAGCGTGACCTTGTCCGCTTGGCAATGAGTCGCTAGCCCACCCGGAGCTACTAACCAGGTCGCCGACGTCGCACTTTGAGCATGCCCATCGAGTTCTTGTTGAAGGATCGATCTGGTGTGCTCACTCAGGCACGGTGAGCCCCGGCGTCACTCGGGAGGGCATGACGCCGGAATGAGCGTTGGTGATAGGGATGTCAGCCTGCAGGAAGCTGGTCGCAATCGGAATAGCGGTAAGGAGTAAGCCGGCCAGTACGTACTTGGCGAAGGCGTCCAGCCAAGGAACGTGTCACCCGGGTCTGCCCAGACTTTGGTTGACTCCTGTGAGGATTCGTCCTCGCTGGAAGGATGTAGGTCATGCCGAAGGCGTTTCCGTTGAAGTGCCGCCGTGACGAGGTCGCGGTCGCTCGCCAGTCCGATGCCCCGATCGCGCAGGTCGCCCGTGATTTCGGGATCTCCGAGTCGTGCCTGCTGCACTGGCTGAAGTTCGATGATGTCGAGGAGGGCCGCCGGCCGGGTGCGACCCGGGCTGAGACTGCGGAACTGCGCGAGGCAAAGAAGCTGGATCCGCCTGCTGGAGCGGGAGAACGAGGAACTGCGGCGGGCGGCGGTGTATCTGGGACGGGCGTGAACCCAAAATGATGTATCCCATGGTCGGCGATCCCTCGCCGGCGAGGGATACCGGTGCCGGGTGCCGGGCTTCTCCACTCAGGCGTATCACGCCTGGCGCAAGGACCCCGTCTGCCGGCGGGACTGGGACGGACGCGCACCTGATCAACGCCGCGTACGACGTGCACGCCGACGACCCCGAGTTCGGGTACCGGCTCATCGCTGATGAGCTGATCCACGAGAAGGGCCTCACCGCCAGTGAAAACCGCGAGCAATGGTTCTGCAGCCAGGAGGGCATCCTCTCGGTGATCGTCAAGAAGCGGGGCTCGGGCAAGAAGGCCGGCCCCGCGGTCCACGACGACCTCGTCAACCGGGACTTCACCGCGGATGGGCCCGACGTGCTGTGGCTGGTCGACATCACCGAGCACTGGACCGCGGAGGGGAAGGTGTACCTGTGTGCGATCAAGTACTGCCATTCCAACCGGATCGTCGGATACTCGATCGACTCCCGGATGAAGGCATCGCTGGCCGTCAACGCGCTGCGGATGGCGACCATCCTGCGCGGCCGACCCCTCCGAACCATTGTTCACTCGGACAGAGGCAGTCAACTTCGTCCCAAGAAGTTCACCCGCATGCTGGCCAACAACAACCTGGGCGGCTCGTAGGGCAGGGTGTCCTCGGCCGGCGACAACGCGGCCATGGAGTCGTTCTTCTCCCTGCTGCAGAAGAATGTCCTGCACCGCAAGCCGTGGACCACCCGAGGGGAGCTACGCCACGCGATTGTCCACTGGATCGAGCGGACCTACCACCGTCGCCGCCGGCAGCGTGCCCTGGGAAAGCTCACGCCCATCGAGTTTGAGACGACTCACCACACGGTCGCAAAAGCGGTCTGATCCACCCCACCCCGCGAGTCAACCAAAGCGGGGGCAGACCCCCCAATCAGGCTTCTGCGCCTTCAATGAAGACTGTGAGGAGCGCTAGAGCGAGTTGGTCCGGAGACATTTGGCCGCTGGTCTGATACCAGATGAGCGTCCAGTTCAGGAGCCCCAGCAGAGCGAGTGCCAAGGTCTGTTCATCGAGGTCGCTCCGAATGTAGCCAGATTTCTGTGCCTCACGAACCTCTGCCGCGACGAACGTTTGGTACGACTGTCGCATCCGAACCACCTTGGCAAGGTGTTTACCACGCAAGCTTCGCATTTCTAGTAGCATGGTCCGCTGATAGTCCAAGTCGCCAACAGTCGAGAGTACGTGCTGTGTGAATAGCGCCCTAATTCGAGCCTCAGGCCCTACCTCGCGCTGAACTGCCCCAATTATCTCCTCTGCGCCCCGGGCTATGGCCCTGAGACAAACCTGGTACAGCAACTCCTGCTTTGAGTCCGTGTAGTGATAGAGCGTGGCGCGTTCCATACCAGCTTCGGCAGCGATCTGCCGGGTTGTGCTCGCATTGAATCCATTGGAAGCAAACAACCTCGCCGCGGCGTCCAAGATGCGAGATTCGGTCTCGGAACGGTAAGTTGCTCCGCTCAACATTGGCGCTTGCATGCGGGCCTTCCAAAGCGGCGATTGAGAGCGACTAAGACGGCTGCGATCTTAGCAGTCGGCAGTGGCTCGACTTGCCCAACTTCCAACTCGATATCGCAGCCGCCCAAGCCACCGCCTTGGCCATCACACCCTCTTAAGATCGTGACTCCTCCAGAAATCTCCAGAAGTCGGGCGTCCGCTTCTCCAAAAATGCATCCTGCCCTTCTCTGGACTCTCCGCTGGTCAGGAAAGCCGGAGCCACCAGGCGTCGCCAATGGTCAATCGTGGAGTCCCTGAAAACATCGAGGTTTGATTCGAAAGAGGCCTTCACTATTCGAAGCACTGAAGGACTGAGTTTCGTGATCTCCGAGCACCACTGCTCGACGAGAGTCTCCAGATCATCTGGCTCAGCCACGGCATTCACGAGGCCCATCTCAAGTGCTTCTGCTGCGCTGTACCTGCGGCATAGCATCCACATTTCGCGAGCCTTCTTCTCACCAACCAAGTGCGCAAGGTGCGAAACCTGCAGACCTTCGGCAGGGCTTCCGACTCGCGGGCCGTTCTGGCCGAAGATGGCATCTGAGGATGCGAGCGTCAGGTCACAGAAGGCTGCGAGCCAGTTCCCACCTCCAACGGCATAGCCTCTTACCACTGCAATCACTGGCTTTAGGCAGTGACGCATAGCGTCGACGAGGACCATCGAACTGACGTCGAACGAACCTTCTTTGAGCGTTTCGCGCTCCCAGTTTAGATCCCCGCCCGAGGAAAAGTTCGACCCTGCTCCACTCAGTAGCACGACGCCGACATTATCGTCACGGGCGGCGTCCTCGAATGCCTTAACTAGTTCGTTCATCGTATATCCGGTCATCGCGTTGAGAGTTGCGGGCCGATTGATGACGATACTCGCGACATGGTCGGTTGAACTCTTAGTGTAGATGAGGTCCGCAAACATCGCACCCTCCACTGGCGTCAGGTTACTCGTAAGTCCCACTTCTGATCCTTTCCTCAAGCCGTTTTCTGATGTTGGGATGTGTCATGCGTGCATGTAGAAACCACCTGTACACGCAACCACTTCGCCTGAGATGAAACTCGCTTCCTCGGACGCAAGGAACACGGCCAGCGCAGCTATCTCGGAGGGCTCAGCAGTTCGTTGAAGAGGCGTGGCCTTTCGAATCGCCTCCACCTGTGCGGCCGGAAATGACTTCGTGACGAAGGGATTCATGGTCATGCCTGGGGCTATCGCATTCACTCGGATACCATGCTTGCCCACCTCGAGCGCGACCGCCCGCGTAAGGCCCATGACTCCAGCCTTTGCGGCGCAATACGGAGCCTCCCCGTCAGCCAGTGGAATCCAGCCACTCTGCGACGCGACATTGATGATCGAGCCAGACTGCTGGTTGATCATCAGAGGCAACACGGCACGAATCAATCGGAACGGTCCACCGAGGTTGACGTTGATCAGTTCGTCCCACAACTCGTCACTAGTCTCGGTGATAAGAGTATTTCGAAACAGACCAGCGTTGTTGAACAAGATGTCCACGCGTGATTCAGCGAGGTGCTTGGCCAGTCGCTGCACGTCCTTGGTACTCGATACATCGACCGTGAGAGTGTCGACATTGCTTCCAAAGTCTGCGGCGAGACGGTTGCCTGCAATTGCGAGCCTAGACTCGCTCGAATCCGTGAGCAGTACGTGCGCCCCCTCTTTTAGGAAGCGCTGAGCCACGGCGAACCCGATGCCCGCGCCAGCCGCACCCGTTACCACCGCGCGTCGTCCCTCTAGCATCATTCGTACTCCCTCGTCTTGGGCGACCGAAGCCGTGACTCAACTCGAACTTCGGTGGCGACCGGTTGGCTCTGAGAAACTTGATAAAAGGCACGTTCCAGCGAGTCACCGGCTCGCGTATGGACTCCGTTCAGCTTGAGACGTCTAAAGAAATGGCCTGCGCGGGACAATCACCGATCGCGTCCTCAACCGCTTCCTTCCAGGCCGCCGCTGGTCCCGTTGGTTGACGTACGACCTCCGACTTTCCGGACGAGTCGATCGCGAAGAATTGAGGGGTTGTCATCGCGCACATGGCGGCGCCAACACACATGCTGCGATTCACGGACAAGTGAGCCACGGGCTTCAAATCACCTGACCGTGTCTAAGGGAGCGTCCGATGACTTCCCTCATGATTTCGTTGCTGCCCGCCGATATCCGCTTGGCTCGCCCATCCACGAACCGACGGCCGATCATCGATTCCTGCATGTAGCCGAAACCACCGTGCGCTTGTAGACAGACGTCAACTGATCTGGCAGACATCTCGGTCGACCATAGTTTCGCCATCGCGGCGCGTTCTACGGTCAACGTGTTCGCGTTCAACTCGTCTATGCATTGCGCAACGAACGCGGATCCAACCGCGACCTCCGTCGCTACGTTGGCCAACACGAAGCGTGTGTTCTGAAAGTCAAGTAAGTCGCGACCGAAGGCTCTGCGCTGAGTGCAGTACGCAACAGTCTCAGTGAGCGCGTGCCTCGCATTCGATACAGCGTCGACAGCGACGGACATCCGCTCACCCTTGAGCATGCTCTTCAACTGTTCGAATCCGTCCCCTTCAGCTCCAAGCAAATTTCCTTTCGGGACGATCACATCGTCGAAGGAAAGGGACGCCGTGTCCTGGGAGTGCATGCCGATCTTCTTGAGAGCACTTCGTTCGATCGCACGGGCCGCCGACCCTTCAACGACGATAAGGCTGATGCCCTCACGGCCGGCTTCTGCGGACGTCTTGGCGGCCACAACAATCAGGTCCGCCTCCATACCGTTGCTGATGTAGAGCTTCTGGCCATGAAGGTGATAGTCGGCATCTGTCAGCTTCGCCCGAAGTCGTAGTCCGGCGATGTCGCTACCAGCATCGGGTTCAGTGATCGCGATCGCGCCGATAGTTTCGCCGGCGCACATCCTTGGCAGCCAGGTTCGCTTCTGCTGTTCGGTGCCGTACTTGATCAAATAGGTCATGACCATGTCGTTGTGGACGCGAAATCCCACTGAACTCGCTCCTACCCGCGCAAGCTCGTCAGTCAAGATCGCGTTGAAGTAGAAGTCTGTTGCTCCCGCGCCTCCGTACTCCACTGGCGCCGCGAATCCGAGTAGACCCAACTCTCCCGCGCGACGCCAGACTTCCCTGGGAACGCGGCCTGCCTCTTCCCATTCTCTTATGTGATCTGCGACCTCGCGTTCCAGAAAGTGTCGTACGAGCCCGCGAAATTGTTTATGTTCGGCGCCATTGCCGAACATCTCGGGCTTGGCTGCTGGCGCCATCACTGGGTCGGCCATGACAGCGGCTCGACTCTGGGATCGAAGGAAACGGGGAGAGTGTCGACGCCACGCAAGACCAAGGTCCGCCTCCATTCGATGTCGCGGACCGCTCCGGACAGATGCAGGTCTGGGAAGACTTGAGCGAGTGCCTTCAGGCCTGCGCGAGTCTCCGCCCGCGCAAGTGGGGCGCCCAGGCAGAAGTGAATCCCTTGCCCGAAGGATAACTGGGGGTTTGGATGACGCGACAGATCCATTTCATCCGGATGGTCGAAAACCTGTGGGTCGCGGTTAGCGCCCGCCATGACAAGCAGAAGGCGTTGACCTGCAGGGATGATCCGATCGCCTAGCTGGAACTCCTCTCTGGTCCAGCGCACCGTCGTCTTGGCCGGACCTTCAAGCCGAAGAAACTCATCGATCGCAGTGTCGATATCAACCTCACCACGCCAGAAGGCCTGCCGTGACTCCGGTTCAGTAGCGAGAGCGATGACCGCATTGCCAATCAGGTTCATCGTTGTGTCCTGGCCGGCAAACAGGAGATTGACGCAGGTCGAAATGATCTCGGTTCTCGTTAGGGGATCGACGTCCGGCAAGCCCGCCAGCCGTGCGAGGAGCCCATTCGCTGTTGGCGCTTTTCTTCCGTCCAGATAGGACGCGAAATACTCAGTCAGTTCCTCAATCGACTGCGCAGCGCGGGAGTACCTGTTCTCGCTGGACTCACCTATGAAAATGATCGTGGAGACGTCGGCGGACAACTCCTTCATTCGTAGCATGTCCTGGGGCGGCACGCCCATCAAGCTCCCGACCACCAGCGCAGGCAGCGGAAACGCGAAGTCGGCTATCAGATCGAAGGACCCTTCAAGTCGTCGTTCTTCTCGGATCGTGGTTGCGAGAGTCGTTGCTGCAGCATCGATCGCCTCGTCCATCGCGGAAACGGTTCTATGAGTGAAGGCCTTGCTGACAAGGCGTTTGGTACGTGTGTGTTGGGGGGGATCCATAAAGGCGAGCCAGCCGGACAAGAGATCGAAGAGAATCCTGCTATCGCGCGGCGACTTCTGTTGACCGCCACTCGACTCAATGACCTGCTCAAAACGACGGGCTGACAACTCGGGTGAGGCAAGGCATCGCTGAACGTCCGCGTGGCTGGTTACGATCCAGCCCTTCCATCGTGGGTTCCAATGGACCGGATCAGCTTGCCTGAGGCGAGCGTAGAAGGTTGCGGGATTCGAGATCGCTTCATCCGAGAAGAGGTCGTCGAGAGACTCGTCGAAGCTCATTCGGCGCTGCCCGTCCGCGGGGCACCAGGCCGGAACGGGGCGTCCCTTGCATCAAGGGTGCTTTTCAGCCCATCGCGGGCGGCAAGTTGCCAGAACTGGACCACGTCGTCTACGCCATGTGCAATGGCATCCAGGGCCGTGCCCATTGCGGAGAGCTCTTCCCATTCTGAACGCCACCGATGATTTAGCGTCTGCTTAGCAAGGGCCACAATCTGCGGCGGTACCATCGCTATCCGATTGGCGACTCGAGCAACCTCAGCGTCGAGCTCGCTTGCGTCGACCGACAAAGAGACGAAGCCGAACTCCGCGGCTTGCGCTCCGCTCATCGAGTCACCTGTAAACGCGTAGAGCTTGCTCCTCGGACCCCCAAGGATTCGCTCCCACATCGGGAGCAGGAGAGAGATGCCGAGACTCCGGACGTTGGGCATGCCGATCGAAGCATTGTCAGCAGCGATCGAAATGTCGCAAGCGAGAAGTAAGTCCGTACCTCCTGCAAGACAGTGCCCATGGATGCCAGCGACCAGTGGCTTCGGGAAATCGCGAATGACGGACCACTTCTTTCGAAGGGTCTCCAATCGTCGATAGTCAGTAACGAGGTTGAGCCCGGATGTGTATTCCGATCGCTGCTCTGGGCTCAGGTCGTAGCCGGAACAGAAGCTGGGACCCGCTCCTCGAATCACGGCCACACGAACGTCGTCGTCATTCGCGGCCAACTGCAACTCTTCGACGAGTGCATCGATTACATCTGCGGCCAAGGCGTTGTGCCGATGAGGACGGTTTAGCGTCAGCATGAGAATGTGTTGATCGCGCGATGCCAGGACTGGGGGGGAATCGGTCGAGTTCACAGTTGCCCGCCTTCCAAGGCCATCTCACGAAGCGCGGCGCGACTAAGTTTGCCAGTTGTTGTCCGCGGAAGTTCCGCGACGAAAGAGACCTCTCGCGGATACGCGTAAAAGGCGATTCGCGACTTCACGATATTTTCAACCCTCGTCCGCACTACGTCTCGATCTGCGTCGGGGTCGGTTAAGACGACAAAGGCCCTGATTACATTCCCCCGCACGGCGTGGGCTGAGGAAACGACCGCAACATCTTCAACTTCGGGGAGGGAACTGATCGCTTCCTCGATTTCTGCTGGACCAACACGGTAACCCGACGTGATGATGACGTCGTCGGCGCGACTGATGAACTCGAAGTATCCTTCGCTATCGACGCGAGCCAGGTCGCCGGTGTAGAGCCAACCGTTACGAATCTTGTCTGCAGTTGCGTCTTCACTTCGCCAGTAGTGCCGGAGTACCGATGGGTCACCGAGCGCTCTGACGATAATCTCGCCGACCTCTCCGACGCCTACAGGGTCATCGGGCAATCCATTAACAATCCGGATTTCGTGACCTGGAAAAGGCTTTCCGAACGAGCCAGGTCGCACGGGAAAACGGCGGCCATCGTTTCCAATTAGCGGGTTTGCTTCAGTTTGGCCGTAGATCTCATGAAGTTTTGTGCCAGGAAGGTCCCGCCTGGCCCACTCCAGTAGTTCAGAGGTGAACTCTTCTCCGCCGGTGATCACGGTTTCAAGAGCCAGCCCATACCTCTGCGAGGGCATGCTTACCGTCGTAAGCATCCGGAGCGCTGTAGGAGGGAGGAATGAGTGGGTAATTCCGGTTCGGCTCAGCAACGCGTAGCAAGCTTCTGCCTCAAAAGGACGCAATGTCCCCGCTATCACTCGACCGCCCATGGCGAGCGCCGGGATCAAGACGTCGTATGCTCCACCCAACCACGCCCAGTCCACGGGAGTCCAATATGTGGCTCCCGGCGACTCGGGTCCGTCGTAACACAGCTTCAGCGCTGAGACGTAGCCCCAAAGGACCTGGTGCGCGTGCACCGCTCCCTTCGCCCGGCCGCTCGTTCCCGAGGTATAGGCGATAATTGCGATGTCTGTCGGCCGAGTCTGAACTGGCTTAGTGAGCTCAGTGCCTTCTCCGATGAACTCGTTCCACGAAATCGTGCGCGGCGAGTCCGATCCCTCGCTGGTGGTAGCCCATTCAGCGCTACCGACGACGATGACCCGCTTCAGTGGCTGCACGCCGACTGCCGTAAGCAATTGAGTGATCTTGCCGGAGTCGACGAAGACCACGTCGCACAAGGAATCGTTCAATCGATGTGCCAGCGCGTCGTCGCCGACTTGGACCGTCAGCGGCACGACCACCGCCCCCAGCGAGTAGGTAGCCAAATGAGCAACCGGCGTCTCCAGACACTGATTCAGCAATATGCCGACCCTGTCTCCACGCGTGATTCCGCATCGAGCCAAGGCCGTGGCCAGTAGGCCAGTCTGAACTGCCAGTTCTGCATAGGTGATCGCACGTCCCGGCAACAACGGGTCGCTCGAATACTCCTCTACGGCGACAAGATCGCCGTAGTCGTCTGCCCACGCAAGGCATGCGCTCGCGATATTGAAACTCCTCCACTGGGGCCAGTCGAACGAGTCGCCAGGCGTACCGAGAGATACCACCCACTGCCGCCAGGCGGAAGCGTCGTAACCGGAGCTTTCATCCTCGTACATGCGCGCCCTTCGTCCCTAAATTGTCCTGACCAGCAATCGGGTCGGACCGAACATAACTCAGGGTGCCGCCCCAGTCAACCGAGCGCTCGGCCCCCATGCGGTAGAGTGAGACGATGGACTTCTTTTCCCTCGCCGCGATGGGCACCGGAGATGCGACGCACGATGAAGTGAAGTGCGAGGAAGTGGAGTTCAGGGGACATGGCGTCGTACTGCGGGGTGATCAGTGGACACCCCGCAGTAGAACTAGTAAGGGCGACGTTGTTCTACTGCACGGGGGGGGGCAGACCCGGCACTCGTGGGGAAGTGCTGCTCCCACGTTGGCCCTCGATGGGTGGACATCGACAGCGATCGACTTGCGCGGACACGGGCAAAGCGACTGGTCCGCAAATCGTCGTTATGGCGTTAGCGACCACGCCTCAGACATTGAGACCGTGTGCCTTTCCCTATCAACTCCGGCTGTTCTCGTGGGGGCGTCACTCGGCGGGATAGCTGCCATCTGGATGGCTTCGAACGTGCCCGACTTGGTGCGAGCCCTCATCCTTGTAGACGCTGTGCCGCGTCCGGATCCTGATGGGGTTGGCCGCATACGGCAGTTCATGCTGGCGAACCTGGGCGGCTTCGAATCCCTCGGTGACGTCGCGGCGGCGATCGAGTCCTACACCAGTCGCAAGCGCCCACGAAACGACGAGGGTCTGAAGAAGAACGTGCGGTATCGCGAAGACGGACGGTGGTACTGGCATTGGGACCCGGCAGTGATCGGAGGCAGCCAGAATGATGAGCCAACACCAGGTGCCGACGGAGATCAGATTCTCGCGCGCACGCGAATGTTGGACATGCCGCTTCTTTTGGTGCGCGGGGCCGAGTCAGATGTGGTTGTCGATCAAGGACAACAAGAGCTTCTCGATGCGGTGCCTCATGCTCGGACGGTGCTGGTCCCGAATGCAGGTCACATGGTGGCCGGGGTTAGCAACGACGCATTCGTCGCCTCCATTACGCAGTTCCTGACCGTGGTCGACGAGGCGCATTGATTGGCATGCACCCGCAGCACTCAGCAGACACTTTTGGGCTCGTGCGGTCACATCCACGTCGCGTCCGCCGGTAGGCTCTCGCCCGCTCCGGAACCAAGGAGGTCAGGCCGGTGTGGCCTGTCCTCGCATCAAATGACCCAGTTCGTGAGCGCATTTCAACAAGCGCTGCCCGAGCTCCGGGCGTCGCGAGATTGTAAAACGTGCTTGGACCCCGGTGACGCTGAGCGCCCACTGTGGTCGACCCGCCACGTCGAAGACCGCTGCCGCCATTCCCCAGCTTCCCTCCTGAATGAGACCGGGGTTGGTGGCATATCCGTCAGCGCGCGTGGTTGCAATCCTCGCTCGGAGTGCCTCCTCGCCATGTTCGAGCCCCCAGCGCGGTGTGAGATCGACGGAATGAAGGTAGCGGTCAATCTCGGCGTCCGGCAGATGAGCGATGACCGCTAGACCAGCCGATACGACTCCCAGGGGAAAGCGCGACCCCTCGTCGAGCACATAGGACCGCAGGGGGAAGCTCCCATCCTCTCGCAGAAGGCAGATGGTCTCGTCACCTCGCCGCACCGAGAGAAACGAGCTCTCACCGGACTCGTCAGCGAGCCGCCTGACGATGGGAAGGGCGGTATTTGCAACGTCGAATCGTCGAGCAGCTGCGTTCCCCGCAATATAAAGCTCGGGTCCAGGAAACCAGCGCCCTGACCGCTCATCCCTGTCAGCGAATCCCTCAGCCAGCAGTTGTGTGAGAATTCTGTGCACCGTCGGGCGAGGCACGTCCACGAACGCCGCAACGTCTGTTGTCGACAGCCCTTTCACATCAGCGCCTCCGAGTGCGCGCAGCGCTGCTGACGTGCGACGTACGAGATTCGACGGTCTACCCACATGAGAGACAGTACGCGCGGCGCGTTCATTGGATGAACAATCCGTCGAACAACTTTCGTTCATCGAGCATCTTCCTCCACTCTGGCACCGATTGGTTGACCTCTGGGTGAACGAGCGATTCCATAGGCGTCGGCATGAAGGGAACGATGACGGTGGATAAAGTCTTTACGTCGGCTGATAGTGCCATCGTCGGCCTCGCCTCGGGATCGCTGGTTGCAGTCGGGGGCTTCGGGCTTTGCGGAATCCCGACCGTCCTCCTCGACGCAGTCTTGGCGTCGGGCGTCACGGATCTCGAAGTCGTGTCCAACAACGCCGGAACAGACAACTTCGGACTGGGGAAACTCCTTGCGGCTCACCGAATCCGTCGCATCGTTGCATCGTACGTTGGCGAGAACAAGGAGTTTGCACGTCAATATCTGGCGGGTGAACTGGAAGTCGAGCTGACGCCACAGGGCAGCCTGGCTGAACGCTTACGGGCTGGGGGTTGCGGCATACCCGCGTTCTACGTTCCTGCGGGCGTTGGAACCGCAATAGCCGAGGGAGGACTTCCGTGGAAGTACGGCGATGAGGGCGAAATACTCACGGCCTCACCACCGAAGCCGACTCGCGAGTTTCGTACACGTACCGGCGACGAGACATTTGTCCTGGAAGAAGCAATCACCGCAGACTTTGCTCTGGTCCGCGCATGGAAGGGCGATCGACACGGGAACCTCGTCTACCGGCGCACAGCCCGCAACTTCAATCCCATTGCGGCAATGGCAGGCATCATAACCATTGCGGAAGTAGAGAATCTCGTCGAGCTCGGAGAACTTGATCCCGATGAGATCCACACGCCCGGGGTCTTTGTTAACCGAGTCGTACCATTGACTCCAGGACAAGCAGCCGACAAGCACGTCGAGCGACTCAGGGTTCGGCCTCACATGCGTTCAACGGACCGCTAAATGCCCTGGACCCGAGAGGAGATGGCGTCGCGAGCCGCCTCCGAACTTTCGGACGGAATGTACGTCAACCTCGGAATTGGGTTGCCGACCCTCATCCCCGCACACCTGTCAGAAGATCTGGACATCGTTCTTCAATCCGAGAATGGCCTACTTGGCATGGGGCCTTACCCATTCACGGGCGGTGAGGATCCTGATGTAATCAACGCCGGCAAAGAGACGGTAACGGTCAGGCGCGGAGGCTCAACCTTTGACTCAGCGACATCATTCGGAATGATCCGCGGCGGCAAGATCGATATCGCGGTCCTCGGGGGCATGCAGGTCTCGGCCTGCGGCGATCTTGCCAATTGGATGGTTCCGGGAACATCGGTCAAAGGCATGGGCGGAGCGATGGATCTCGTTCACGGAGCACATCGCGTAATCGTCCTCATGGAACACATCGCCAAGGATGGATCCTTCAAGCTGGTCGAGAACTGCACGCTGCCTCTCACAGGAAAGGGCGTTGTCCATCGAGTCATAACCGACCGGGCCGTTCTGGATATTGCTCCCGACGGTTTCGTCGTGCGTGAACTCGCCCCAGAAATGACGTTCGACGAATTAGCGTCCCGAACCGGCGCGCCGGTAACGCTCGGACTGTCTTGAACCCACCCTCCCACCTGATGGGGATTTCGACGCATACATCGTCGTGAACCGGCGGACGTAACCTTGCATCACCATCCCGCAACTCGTGCTGTTTCGACTACCCGAGTGGCGAATGGGGTCGACTTCGTTATCGCGCACTTCCACAACACCGTCTTCGGCATAGTCGTGTTCATGATTTCCGTGGGCCTGTACTTGGGGTGCCCGAAGATGGCCGGTCGGATGCTCGGCGAGCACCTCGGCAGGATCCATCTCTGCCTGGTGTTCGTCGGGTTCCTTTCGCATCACTTCTCTCGTGCCGGCGCTCTCATGGCCTTCCTCGCGGCCGCTCGTCGCACTCGGGGGCGCATGCAACCCCTGTTTGAGGACATCACCGTCCCCCAGTTGGTGTTAATGGACGCTATCGATGAGACCGGCGTCGCCGGGATCAGCGCGGTCGCCGAGTTGGCGGGCCTGTCGCAACCCACCGTCACGCGTAGCGTCGCTGGACTGGTCCGGCAGGGCCTCGCGCAGGTCGTCGCAGACACGACGGATGCGCGTCGACGTGCGGTGACGTTAACCCCGCAGGGCGAGGAGTTCCTTGACACCAAGCGCGAAGTCGTCGCCGACCACCTCGCGGGCGCGTGGGGCGGACTCTCGGACACCGAGCGCGCGCTGGCCGCACCACTGTTGCGCCATCTGGCCGACATCGTTGATGGCCTCCTCTAAATTCTCATTAGCCTGTAAGTGACGATGTCTCGGACAAGAACTGCGGCCCGGCCCCCTGCTTGGCACTTTTGGTGCGATCCGGCTTGAACCCACGGATAGCGCATGCGCGAGGTATCTCGAATCCGCAGTGCGGACCAGTAGCGAGTGACGATCCGAGGCGAAGCAGGGCCGAGTCTAAGGAATCCGCAGGAGCTTCTGTTAGCGCGGTGACGACATGGGAACTAAGTCGCACGATCGAATAGTTGACCTGAGCCTGACGAGGGAAGGCCTCAACTCAGACGGGCGTCACCGTGCCTCGATCCCTCAGGGCTTCTCGCATACTGCGATTCTCCTCAGGCGATCTCCACGAATCCACGACCTTCCGTCGTCCCCTAGGTCAACTAGTCCCTCCCAGACATCGGCCTCCCCGTTCACCCACCGCCACTCGCGCATTGTCCCGAGATCCCAGCGCGGGGCGCTCGTTCCCAATACAACAACCGCAATTGGGGACCTGATGGGTTCCCCAGGCGTCTCGGCCAACGTAACTCCGTTCTTGGCCTTGGAACTAAGTACAATCATTAGACCATTCTATCCAATCATGGGCGTCGCTCACGCCGAACGAATACGGTCCCGCAGTCCAGTCGGTCTGACCTGCCGTAGCGGGAGTCCAGCAGCGAGTAGGGCCAGTTGGGTCGAGTTGGTGGGGGCAGATGCCCGCTATTACGACGCCACGGCCATCATCGGGCCGGTGACACAAAACTGCGGAAGTCCTCCGCAGCCGAGGCTCTCCCCGGTCGCCATATGAGCATCGTGATTGAGAAGGGCGCGACCGGTCCCACTGCCGAGCGACCGAAGTATACGAATCTAGTGTCGAGGGCCGCCCTTGTTCCATGACGGATATTGGGGTCGGCGACGCAATGAGGATTCATCAGCCTCGCGCTACCCTGCCTTCACTGACTGCCTGGGTTTGCTGGAAACTCATCCCGTGTCAGTTGTCGCGCCGAGTACCTTGATTCTCCTGCGCCATGGCGAGAGTGAGTGGAATGTCGAAGAGCGCTTCGCGGGTTGGGTCGACGTTCATCTAACGACTGTCGGGGAGCACGAGGCGGCTGAGGCGGGAAGGTTGCTCGCTGCTGCCGGTCTGCTCCCTGATGTGGTGCATACGTCACTACTGCACCGCGCCGTGCGTACTGCTGACCTTGCGCTTGAGGCGTGCGGTCGCGACTGGATCCCCGTCCGGCGGACCTGGAGGCTCAATGAACGTCACTACGGCGCGTTGCAGGGGCGGTCCCGGGCGGATGCGATCGAGGAGTACGGCGCGGAGCAGGTCATGCGCTGGCGCCGTTCGTATTCAACTCGCCCGCCTCCGCAGGAGTTCACCGACGAGACGAGGCAACTCACTGACTCGCGGTATCGCTCTTTGGCTCCTGGATCGCGGCCCTGGGGCGAGAGCATCGAGGATGTCGCTCGAAGGCTCGTCCCGTACTGGATCGAATCGATTGTTCCCGACCTCAGGAGCGGGCACCTGACGCTTGTGACGGCTCACGGCAACTCGATGCGAGCGCTGATGGTTCTCATAGAGCAGCGCGCCGGCGCGGCCCTCTCTAGTCTGGATGTCCCGACTGGCACGCCATTGGTGTATCGCCTCTCTCGCGATCTTCGACCAACAGGCGGCGGCCCTCGGCGCCTCGCACGTCAGGATGACAGTCGGTTTGCTTGAAGGAATCGCGACAGTGCAAGCGCTGCAGTCTTGACTGCCGGAGCAAGGCGAGCGGGATGCATCTGTGACGATGGCACGGAGATTGACAGTGCGGCGACCGGCTCTCCGCGCAGGAGCACGGGCGCGGCGACGCAACTGACGCCGACTGTTGCCTCTGCGCGGTCGTAGCCCACGCCCGCAGTGAGGATCGCCGCGAGTTCGTCGGTGAGCACGGTTGGATCAGTGATTGAGAACTCGGTGAGACGACGCAGCGGACGTGAGAGCACCTCGGAAATTAGGCTGTCTGACGAGAATGCGAGGAGCGTCTTGCCAATGCCTGTACAGGAGAGCGGCAGTCTCCCACCGACGCGAGAAGGCATGTCAATGCCTGAGTGGCCTCGAATTTTCTCGGCGTAGAGGACATCCAGATCGTCACGCACGCCGAGGTGCACAGTCTCATGCGTCGCCACGTAGAGGTCCTGCATGAACGGCAGTGCAGCCTCTCGGAGCTCCTTCTTGATCGGTACGAGCTCCCCGAGCTCGAAGATCGCGTGACCAAGGACGTAGCCATCGGGACCGCGGTTGAGAAGTCCGAGGGACTCGAGCTCCGCGATGAGTCGGTGCGTGGTCGTCTTGGGTAGGTCAGTGCGCCTGGCGATCTCGGAGAGGCCCATCGGCTGTCCCGTCGGCCGGAACGCCTGTAGAACGTGCACACCACGCTCAAGCATGCTCAGTCGCGGATCATCGGCGGCTGGCTGACGAGGCCTCGAAACGGTCCCGGCCATCGGATTCGCTCCTGCTCGCGACCTTTTGTTCCGTGGCATGGAACAGAGTGTGGTGTGTCGGCTCGCTTGCGTCTATACCTGACCCAGAAGCGGCGCCGCCGCGTTGACAAGGAGGGCCCGGCTTGATCACCGATCCGATTGCGGCGGCCGCCGCGCGCCTGCGCGAGGCCGAGGAGACGTCCACGCCCTGTAGTCCCGTTCGCGACCTGATCGGCAGCACCGATGTCTCAACCGCATACGCGGTGGCCTCGGTGAACGTTGCTCGCCGAGTCGCGGAGGGAAGTGCGCGCATAGGACGCAAGATCGGCCTGACATCCGAGGCCGTCCAGCGTCAGCTCGGTGTCGACCAGCCCGACTTCGGCTCTCTGCTCAGCGACATGGTCGTGGCCGACGGTGGCACAGTGGCTTCGGGCGCGCTGCTGCAGCCCAAGGTTGAGGGGGAGATCGCCTTCGTCCTCGGACGTGACCTCGATGGCTCGCTAGAGTCCGTCGAGTCGATTCTCGCGGCGATCGAGTCCGCTCACGCGGCGATCGAGATCGTCGACAGCCGCATCGCGGGGTGGGACATCACCATCGCCGACACGGTCGCCGACAATGCGTCGAGTGGCCTCTTCGTCCTTGGCGCATCGGCTGTGGATGTCGCGAGCCTCGTTCCTCGGGACGTCGAGATGACGCTCACGGTCAACGGCGCCGTCCAGTCCTCGGGTTCCGGCAGGGCGTGCCTCGGGGATCCGTTGCTCGCGGTCCTGTGGCTGGCCCGCGCGTCGCGCGATGTCGGAGATCCGTTACGGGCAGGCGAGGTTGTACTCAGCGGCGCGCTTGGGCCGATGGTGCCGGCTGAACCCGGTGACCAGGTCACGGTGAACATCTCCGGCCTGGGTAAAGTTGCAGTCGGATTCGCGGAACGGGAGCTGTCGTGACGAGGACCAAGGTCGCGGTGATCGGTTCGGGGAACATAGGCACCGACCTCATGATCAAGGTCCTGCGTACGTCCGCCGCGCTTCAGATGGGAGCACTCGTCGGGATCGACCCCGACTCTGACGGACTGAAGCGGGCAACGCGCCTCGGAGTCGTGGCCGTGTCCAATGGCGTAGAGGGTCTCCTCGAGCTTCCCGAGTTCGATGAGATCGGAATAGTGTTCGACGCAACGTCGGCCGCGGCCCATGCGCACAACGACGCCGTTCTGCGCGACACCCACGTCAGCGTCATCGACCTGACACCCGCCGCGATCGGACCCTACGTTGTGCCCTCCGTCAATCTCGATAAGCACCTGCGCAGTCGCAACGTCAACATGGTCACATGTGGCGGTCAGGCGACGATTCCGATCGTGGCCGCGATCGCACGGGTGACGCCCGTTCACTACGCGGAGATTGTCGCATCGATCGCCTCCAAGTCGGCGGGAGTGGGAACACGCGCCAATATCGACGAGTTCACCGAGACCACGTCGCGCGCAATCGAGGTTGTCGGTGGCGCGACGCGGGGCAAGGCGATCATCGTGCTGAATCCCGCCGAGCCGCCCCTGCTCATGCGCGACACCGTGGTCGCGATCATCGATGTCGTCGACCGCGACGCCGTAACCGCCTCGGTGGAGGCGGTCGTCGCCGAAGTCGCCGCATACGTACCGGGCTATCGCCTGAAACAGCAGGTTCAGTTCCGTCCTGTCCCGGCCGGATCGACTGAACGAGTTCTTACTCCGGGCCTTCCCTCTATCGACCGCCTGATGGTAAGCGTGTTCCTTGAGGTTGAGGGAGCCGGGCACTATCTGCCGGCATATGCGGGCAATCTGGACATCATGACGTCGGCAGCGCTTCAGGTCGCCGAGCGCATGGGCCAGACGCAGAGCGCGAAGGGGGAGTCGGTCACCCGATGACGACCAAGCTCTACATCCAAGATGTAACCCTGCGCGACGGGATGCATTCCGTCCGGCATCAGTACTCGCTGGAGCAGGTTCGTTCGATAGCCGGTGCGCTGGACGCAGCGGGAGTAGCGGCCATCGAGGTGACGCACGGAGACGGCCTCGGCGGCAGCAGTGTCACTTACGGCCCGGGTGCGCATACCGACTGGGAGTGGATCGCTGCGGCCGCCGACGTGATCTCGAACGCGAAGCTCACGACGCTGTTGCTTCCCGGCATCGGCACGATCGAGGATCTCAGGCATGCACACGACCTCGGTGTGCAGTCGGTGCGCGTGGCCACCCACTGCACAGAGGCGGATGTCGCGATCCAGCACATCCAAATGGCGCGTGAGCTCGGAATGGACGTCGCAGGATTCCTGATGATGTCCCACATGACGGAGCCCGACTTGCTCGCGCAGCAGGCGCTGATCATGGAGAAGGCCGGAGCTCTCTGCGTCTACGTGACCGACTCCGGCGGACGCTTGACGATGACCGGCGCCCGGGACCGAGTGCGTGCGCTTCGGCATGCGCTCAAGGCGGAGACCGAGATCGGAATTCACGCTCATCACAATCTCGGGCTGGGAGTGGCCAACTCCGTGATCGCCGTCGAAGAAGGCGCGTACCGAGTCGATGCCTCTCTCGCCGGTCAGGGCGCGGGAGCTGGCAACTGCCAGATCGAGGCGTTCATTGCCGTCGCCGAGCTGTCCGGCTGGGAGCATGGATGCGACCTGTTCGCGCTCATGGACGCAGCGGACGACCTGGTGCGCCCGCTGCAGGACCGCCCGGTCCGCGTCGATCGCGAGACGCTGACGCTCGGCTACGCGGGTGTGTACTCGAGTTTTCTCAGGCATGCGGAGGCTGCGGCGGACCGCTATGGACTCGACACGAGAGCGATCCTCGTGGAGGTCGGCAGGCGCAGGATGGTCGGCGGCCAAGAGGACCTTATCGTCGACGTGGCTTTGGATCTCGCCTAGGAGTTGCGCGCGTCGCCAGGACTGCGTGACCGCAACGCGAGTGCAGGTGCGGTCATTGCCGTTCCGACGACCGCCACGGCAGCGGCGAGCGGAATGACGAGCACCATAGCTGCAACGGCCAGCGGAGCGACGAAGAGCGCGGCTGCGCGGAAGGTTCCACTTATCGCGATTGCCTCCCCTCGCTCCTCAGGGTGCACCGCGTCGGAGGCGGTCGCCAGGCTCAGCACCTGGACCAGACCGGCCGCCACGCCGCTCACGATGAGGGCTAGCGCCGCCGGCACGATGAGGCTAGCCAAGGCGGGGACTGCCGCGGTGGCAACACCCATCGCGACCATGCCGATCAGGATCACCTTGCGGAATGCATGCGCGCGTATACGGCCGGCCACGCCAGATCCGACCAGCGCTGCTGCATTCGCGACGGACACGAGGATCCCGATCGTCGATGCTGACTGCCGTGCTAGATCAAGCGCGACCGGCACATACGATCCCAGCACCCCGCGCCACGCGCCCGCTGAGAATCCCCCCCAGCATCCGAGGGCGACACCCGGACGTCGGTACATGCGCCCGGGTTGCTTGTCGGCCGGCGGCACGAATGGGGGCAGCCTATCGAGGAAGAATGCGGGTCCGCAGCCGAGAAGCGACACCCCAGCTGCGACGTTGAGCGCCAGCACGGGCGTGTGCTCAGAGAGCATCCCGGCAACTGCCGGTCCGGCCAACAGGCCGGTTGACGACACCAGATTGATGGCGGCGAGTGCGGCTGCGGCACTGGTCGCACGCCGGACGACATGTGTCTGGGTTCCCGTCCAGAAGAAGGCGCGTGACACTCCCTGGAGGAGTTCCGCGAGAACGAGCGAGATCGCCGATGCCGACAGCGCGGCCAACCCGTTGCTGACGGCGAGTATGAGCGCCGATGAGGCGATCAGTGTCCAGTCGCCGTACCGGCGCATCACGGCACCCAGTGTCAGTCGCGTCAACAGTTGCGAAACGGCGGAGATTGCCGCCAGTATCCCGACCTGGGCTGCCGAATAGCCTGCTCCGAGGGCCAGCAACGGCAGGCCGACGCTGGAGATCGCGAGCGCGAACGAGTAGATCGTCGCCGCGCTCGCGGACGCCACGAAGTCGCGCGATGGCCTTCCGGGCAACTTCGGTGACCCGACGTTCATACCGAGCGCTCTGGACGACCCACACCAAATGGTATAACCATTAACAGGGCGGATTCAACCGGTCGTCCGAACAGCTTGACGGTGCCGTCCGGACAGGACGTCGGCTGTTGAGGCCCCTGGCCCGTGCATCGGAATGGGCGGGACAGCCGGTACCGCCAAGATCGCCCGTGGGTGAGGTCGTGGAGTCCTGAACAGATCCCCCAATGGCTCAAGGTCAACTTCCCGGATGATTGCGGATCAACCATGAAGGCGATCGATCAAGGCCTGAACGTGGAGAGTCCCGTGGCGCGCTCAAGCGCGAACTTGTGACCAGCCTGCGGACATCGCGGTCGCTAACGAGGCCCGCTAGCACACGCACAAAGCGCGCCCCGGCCGCACGTGACGGCTGAGGTGATGATCAGCGAGCGACCTGTGGAGGCTGAAGACCGAGCCGGGGCCGGGCATTGAGAAGGCGACCTACCGATCGGGTTGGAACGCTCAAGTAGCGGGACATCTTTCGAGCGCACGACAGCCCTCACCGTGCGCCGGCCCCGCCCGGTAGAATCCGCCCAGTGGGCGCGGGCCAGATTCGGCGGGCAGGTTGCTTCGGCCAACGCTGCCTAGTCGCGAGAGCGCATCCGACTAATGCTCAGTTGCCGTGTTGCTCCCGAGCAGGCGCTCCGCGGTCCGGCCGAGGTGTGCGCTCATCATTGCTGACGCCTTGCGAACGTTGCGTTTGGCAATCGAGTCGACCAATGCTCGATGTTCCTCGACGCCGCGTCGACCGTGCAGCGGTTCCGCATCTCGAGCGCGCTCAAGCGACATGAGCAACGGGCCGCGGAGAGACTCGACGAGCATGGTGACTGCCCGGTTGTGGGAGGCCCGCGCATAGCGGGTATGCCACTCAGCGGAGAGTTCGAAGGGGTACTCGTCATTGTCCAACGCAATATCGCTCCGATCGCAGATCTCGTACAGATCGCCGATGTCCTCGTTAGTTGCTCGTTCGCAGACGAGCGGCATGATGCCGAGTTCAAAGACCATCCGCGCCTCGGTAACCTCTACTGCCGAAAGCGAAGAGAGCGTAATGAGATCTGAGATTCCCTCGCCGACGAGTCGGCTGGTAGGTGCAGTCACGAAGGCGCCCCCGCGGGCACCGACTCGAATCTCGACCAGGCCGTTGGCCTCGAGCACCCGGAGTGCTTCACGTACCGTGACACGGCTCACGCCAAAGCGATCGCAGAGTTCGCGCTCCGACGGAAGTCGATCGCCTGCTGACAGCTGACCCTGGCGGATCAACGCACGCACCTGTTCAACGATTACTTCCGAGATCCGTCCGATGCTCACCCGTGTCAACAGGTCCCCCTTTCCAACGGGGGCCACGGCCAGCACAACGTCATTCTTCGCACTCTGGGTCGTCACTTACGGAATCGTAGTCGTAACGGCATGATGAAACGACCAATGGCGCGACCTGCCAGAATTGTCCGTCCCGAAGTAGGCGAATCCTGTCCCCGCCATTCCACCGCGGTTTCGCGCTGCGCGGCGGAGCGTAGTGCCTCAAGTCAATATGCCCGTGAAAGTTGATCGGTGCCTCAGTTAGGAATGCCCACGAAATGTGGTCAGCTGGCTTTGATGCGGATGTCGGGTAGGGCGGTGGGGAAGCTGGCGAGGTAGAGTTGTTCGGTCTTGTCCTTCGCCAAGGTGAGCAGGACGGTTTGCAGGTCGGCGATCTGGCGTGCGATCGCGGCGGGGTTGAGGCAGTCGCGGTAGGCGATCAGGTCGGCGGCCTGGACAGGGGATAGGACGCTGGCGGCCAGGAGCCGGTCCAGCGGGGTCGCTGGGTCGTCGTAGATCCGGGTGCGCCGGCCGCCCCGGTCGGTGCCGTACCCGATGGGCTTCTTCGTCGGGGTCAGGTAGTTGAGCCGGTCGTTGACCAGTGCCCAGAGCCGGTTCAGCACGACGCGTTCCTCAGCGGTGTCGTAGCGGTAGTAGAACCCGTATTTGCGCACGAGGTGGTTGTTCTTCGACTCAATGGTCGCCTGGTCGTTCTTCTTGTAGGGCCGTGAGCGGGTGAAGAAGATCTCCATGCCTGCGGCCCAGGCGATGACGGGCTTGTTCAAGAACTCGGTGCCGTTGTCGAAGTCCAGCCCGGTCACCTCGAACGGGATCTCCTCGATACCGGCCTTGAGCGCGGCCAGAATGTGAACGTTGGCGTTGTTGCGCACGCTGCGGGTGAACACCCACCCGGTATGGCCGTCAGAGAGGTTCAGCGTGCGGGCGAACTCGCCCTTGAGGGTGGGACCGCAGTGCGCGACGGTGTCACCTTCGAAGAAGCCCGGCTCGGCCTCGGCCTCGTCCCCGGCCCTGCGGATGGCGATGGAGGACCTCAGCAACGGCGACGGTTCCGTGGTGCTCCTGCCACGGATCTGGTCGGTGGCCTTGACGCCCTTTAGATAGCGGTCGATCGACGCCGCGCTCATCGACAGCAGCTCGGCCCGCACGCCCGGGCCGTACCCGTTGACGCCGGCCAGGAGTTCACCGTGACGCTCCAGGCCGTCGAGCTGGATCCGCATCGACGCCGCGAGGTACTTCCCGCACTGCCCACCCGAGGCCGCCCACACCCGCGCCAGCACGTTCACAGCGTCGAGCGAATACTTCGGCGACCGCGGCTTGCGGACCGGTCTCACGACCGCCCGACCAGCCCCTGGTCGGGCCCTGGCGGCAACACCGAGTCGACGCCGGGCGTTGTCACGCGACCACCCCGTCACCGACACCACCTCATCCAGAATCCGACCCTTGTCCACCTTCGACGCCCTCGCGTACGCCGTGCCATACCTGAAGGAGACCTCGGGACGAGACTGCATAGACAACCCATTCCTCCCCCCACACGCTCACCGTTTCGCGGGCATTTCTCGTGAGTCTCGCCGAGGAGTTGACACTCGCAATCTAAAGGTAGGATAGTTAGCCCTTCATTCATCAACGGCCAAAAGCGACAAGGCTTCGACCGTACAGGGAGGCCGCCAGTGCTTCGTCCGGAACTCAACGATCTGCTCACGCAGACCGGGCCGGCGACCGCTATGGGCGAGTTGTTCCGCCGCTACTGGATTCCTGCGCTGCTCGCCGAGGAACTACCGGAGAATGACTGTCCCCAGGTGAGGGTCAAGCTCCTTTCCGAGCGACTCATCGCCTTCCGGGACAGCGAGGGCCGCTACGGCCTCATCGACGAGTTCTGCGCTCATCGTGGTGCCTCACTCTGGTTCGGCCGCGTCGAGGAGTCGGGTCTTCGCTGCGCATACCACGGCTGGAAGTTCGACGTCACCGGTCAGTGCGTGTCCGTTCCTTCGGAGGCCGACGACAGCACCTTCTGCAGCAACGTTAAGCTTCGCGCGTACCCACTAGTTCAGATCGGTGACGTCCTCTGGACGTATATGGGAGATCGGGAGAATCCGCCGCCACTCCCAGAATGGGAGTTCATCCTCGTTCCACCCGAGCAGACCTACACGAGCAAGCGCTGGCAGCAGTGCAACTGGCTGCAGGCGTTCGAGGGCGGAATCGACTCAAGTCATGTCACCTTTTTGCATTCCGGCGGGCTCAAGACTGACCCGCTGTTCAAGGGAGCGAAGGGCAACGAGTACAACCTCAACGATACGAAACCGTTCTTCGAGGTCACCGACACCCCGGGCGGTCTCTTCGTCGGTGCGCGCCGCAACGTCGATAGCGGGCGCTACTACTGGCGAATCACGCCCTGGGTGATGCCGTCATTCACGATGGTTCCTCCCCGCGGCGATCACCCTGTGCATGGTCATTTCTGGGTACCGATCGACGACGAGAACTGCTGGGCTTGGAGTTTCGACTACCACCCTGTGCGTCCGCTGACGTCGGATGAACGCAACGCAATGATCGCCGGACATGGCATTCACAGCGAGAACATCCCCGGCTCATACCGGCCTGTCGCGAACATGGACAACGACTACCTGATGGACCGCGAGGCGCAGAAACGCGGTGAGTACTACTCGGGCGTCAAGGGGATCGCGATTCAGGATTCGTCCCTGCAGGAGAGTATGGGTCCGATCGTGGACCGAAGCAGGGAGCGGCTCGTGCCTGCGGACAGCGGAATCATCAAGGCGCGGCAGAAGCTTCGCAAGGCGGCGATCGCGTTGCGCGATGAAGGCACGCCCCCACCGGGCATTGATCCCGTGCATCACCACGTCCGATCGGCGGCCGTGGTCTTGACGCAGGCGGAGTCCTTTCTTGACTCATGCGGCGACGCGGTCCGGGCCGTCCCGGGGACTCCGGTGTCGTCGGTGTGACGGCGACGCCGATCCTGGCCAACAGTTGCGCCCGCGCAGCGACGGCCACCGAAGCCCGCTACCGCATCAATGTGCCAATTGCCCCGTCACGCGGGGCGTGCGTCATCGCCCTTGACGCCTCCGCGGCTGCTATCTCGGAACGCGTGGCGGTCGGCGACTGGGTCACGGCGCGGTTCTTCGTATGCATCGGTGGTGACGCAGGATCGGCGACGCTGACCGGACTCACGGGAGAGGCGGCCGATCTCGTGTCGCAACTGGCCGACTCTGACGTCGTCGTCCTGATTGCTACAGATGACACGGGCTCCGAGTGCGCGTACTCCATCGGGCGCGCCTGCTGGGAGCGCTCGATCATGACTGCCGGCGTCGTCGTCGCCGACCGGGATGACGCCGAGAAGGCGATAGCCGCGCTGCGTCCCCATGCTCGAGTGCTATTGCCAACGGCCGACGAGAGTGACGTAACCGAACTGCTCGCGGCCTTGCGGGCATGACGATGTTCTGCCGGATCCCTCGAAGAGGTGGGTTGAGATGACTGAGGCTGCGACAACTCTGCGCGACCTCCAGCGCATGAAGGACCAGGGTCGAAAAATCGTCGGTGTGGTGGCTTGGGACTACCAGGTAGCCCGCATCGTCGATCGTGCCGGCGTCGACATCGTGTCCGTTGGAGACACCGTCGGCGTCAATCTGTGGGGACACGCGAACCCGTTCGAGGTCACAATGGAGCAGATGCTGATCGTGGCTCAGGCTGTGAGGCGAGGAGTCAGCCGCGCGCTGGTGAGCGTCGACTACCCCTTCGGACCGCTCCAGGAGGGCCCAGCCAGCGCAGTCCGAGCTGGCGTCCGATTTGTCAAGGAAGCCGGCGCTGACCTGGTCAAGCTCGACGGAGCTTCGGACCACCTCGACGCTGTCGAGGCCGTCACGCGAGCCGGAATCCCAGTGTTCGCGCAGTTCGGTCTCTCCCCGCAGATGGCGCTGCGCTACGGAACGAAGTACGCCGCAGTGCCGTCACCCAGCGACACCGTGTCGGATGACATGACCGAGGAGCTTGTCGAGCAGGCGAGGAGCCTCGAGGCAGCGGGCGCCGCCCTACTGAACTTCACCAATTCCGGACCGGTGGCCGGCGCCGCCGTGGCAAGGGCGGTGTCGATCCCTGTGCTTGGTGGGTTTGGCGGTGGACCATGGCTCGACGGTCGGATGCGCATGGTCAATGCAGCAATCGGATACGCCGCCACGGCGCTCGAAGGTACGACCGACGCCTACGCGAATGTGGCCAGGACGACGCATGATGCGATCACCGCCTACGCCGAGGATGTACGAGCCGCGAGACAGCTACCGGGGGGCGGCTCGCCCGTACCGCTGGGTGACACCCAACGTGGCTGAGCGGGTAGCCGTCGTAGACGGGATCCGGACGCGCTTTGAGGTGACCGGATCTGGACCAGCACTGCTGATGTACTCGCCCGGCGGCTTCGACTCCACGTTGGAGGCATGGCGGTCGGTCGGGATTTACAAGAGGCTGCGCCTGATCGACCATCTCAGCGGCAGCTACACGTGCATCACGTTCGATCGCAGGGAGTCCGGGCGATCAGGCGGTCGCTTTGAACGGATCGCATGGCCGGACTACGTCCGTCAGGGCGTCGGGCTCCTCGACTGCCTCGGAGTGGAGAGCGCGCATCTCATGGGTGGATGCGTCGGCTGCTCGGCGGTCGTCGCGTTCGGGGTCGCGCATCCGGATCGCGTGACGAGCATGGTGCTCTTCGCCCCGGCCGGCGGTGTGAAGTACCGACTGAAGCAGCATGCGCGCTTCATGCAGCACCTCGCGTTCGTCGAGGCGCACGGGCTTGCGGGTGTGGTCGCGGTAGTACGCGAGTCGAACAACGGCTTCACGGCGGACCCGCGAGTTGGACCGTGGAACAGCGTGCTGCGCACCGACGCGCAGTTCGCGGCGGACTATGTCAGGATCGATCCGGCGCGGTATGCAGTGGTCGTGAGCGGACTGGCGCGAACGATGTATGACCGCGACACGGTCGCGGGCGCCGAGCCGGAGGACCTGCTGGCGTTGCGGATCCCCGCACTTGTCGTGCCAGGACAGGACGAGTCCCACGCCTTGTCGGCGGCGCGCTATCTGCAGGAGTGCCTTCCGGCTTCGGAGTACTGGGACATCCCGGTAGCCGAGCAGAAGGAGGAGAACACCGCGAGGCGCATTCTGGAGTTCCTCGATGCCGCGTCCTCAACGGCGTCGGCCTGAGAATCGACTGCTACCCCTGCAACTCGTGCGTGCCGTCCGCGAAGACGTCGTCAACGACGACTCGCCGGTCGATGATTCGCTGTCGCTCGGCCGCGTCGAGGAGGTGCTCCAGCGTCGTGCGGTTCGGATCGAGCCCGTACGGCAGCGGATCTGCTCCCGTCATCTCCATCACGCGCCGATAGGTCCTGTCGGCATCATCCATGGCCTCACCATTTCGGAGCCGGTCGAGGTATGGCTGCTTCGCGAGCGCGAACGCGTCGAAGATCTGCGCTGCAAGCCCTGGCCGCGCTTTCAGTACCTCATCCTTGACGACGATCAGGTGATTGATCGGGTAGACGCCGCGAGATTGCAGCACCGCGAGGCCTGCCTCCGTCGGGTCGGAGATCAGCGGGCGAATGTCTGGTGCCTGCAGGTTCGCTCCGACCACGGCTGCGAGCTCACCGCTTCGAAGCAGGCTCTCAAGGGATTCGCCTGTCGGCATCGAGACGACGTTCGCTGGCGGTCGGTATGCCTCGACATGCTCGTCGCCAGACAGCACCCACGTCACGGTGTCGATGTCGACTCGGTGCTCTTGCGAGAGCACATCACGCGCCCAGACTCCGGTCGTCACCGTGTAGCCACGGTTGACCCCTACCTTGCGGCACTCGAGGTCACGAGGACTGCTGATGCCCGATCCGGCGAGGACCTGGATAGCATTGTGGTGGAAGCCGCGCACCAGGAAGATCGGCAGTGCGGTGAACTCAGCACCGTGAGTTTTTGCGACGAGGTAGGTCGTGAGAGCCATCTCGCTGACATCGAATTCAAGGCCGCGCACCATCCGGCGGAAGCCTTGAACGAGGTCGGGGACCTCTTCGAAGGCGAAGCTGAAGCCTTGGGGGGCAATCGTGCCGTCCTTGAGCGCCGCATTGGCTCCTGACGTCCGCGTGACGGTTCTGAGCGTCAACTCGCTCACGTCGATTCCTCCTGCGTCGGGAGTCGGCCGATTACCGACCTTTAGGAGATGGTCCTACCATCATACCTTCGTATAGAGTGGATTCGAAATAGCGAGATCGGGAGGGAACGGTATGGCGGAGCAGGTGCTTGCTGCGGTGAGGACAGGACCAGGCACCACCGAGATGCGCGAGTTCCCGGTGCCGCACATACCCGATGATGGCGCGCTGCTCAAGGTCGAGGTCGCTGGGATCTGCGGTACCGACGTGAAGATGTACGCGAATCCACCGTTCGTCGATCCCGTTATCATGGGGCACGAGAACGTCGGCATCATCGCCAAGGCTGGCAAGAAGTTCCTTGAGCGCAAGGGTCTCAAGGAGGGCGACCGTATTTTCGTTGAGCATTACGTTGGGTGCTACCACTGCGTGTGGTGTCAGGCGGGGGAGTACCGACACTGTGAGCTCACGGACTGGCGTACCAATGCCGATGCCCGCCGCTACGGCTACACCTCGTCCGACAAGCCTGGACGTCTGTGGGGTGGCTTCGCTCAGTACATGTACCTGCCATGGAACTCGGTGACGCACAGGGTTCCTGACGGTGTTTCAGCTGAGCTCGCCGGGCTCGTGACGCCGCTATCCAACGGCATCGAGTGGGCGCTCAATGCCGGTGGCGTCGGCTACGCCTCGACGGTCCTCATCCAAGGTCCGGGGCAGCAGGGCCTGTCGCAGGTCGTGGCCTCGAAGCAGGCCGGTGCGGCGCTGATCATCGTCAGCGGGACCGCTCGGGATGCAGCTCGCCTTGCTCTCGCACGCGACCTTGGCGCCGACGCCGTGATCGACGTGCAGCAGGAGGATGCGCTCGGGTCCGTCATGGAACTGACCGACGGAGTGGGAGTGGACGTCGTCCTGGACTGCACCTCGGGTGCGGGAGGGGCTCCGGTGCTACTCGGCATCGACGCACTCAAGCGGCGCGAGGGTGTCATGGTGACCCAGGGAGAGCTCGCAGCCTTCCCAGACTTCCCCCTCAAGAAGATGACCGAGAAGTGCATTGCGCTGAAGAGCGCCAGGGGGCACGGATACCGAGCCGTCGAGTTGGCGCTGGCCCAGCTCGCCTCGCGTCGGTTTCCGCTCGAACGCCTCGCGACGCACCGCTTGCCGCTCGAGGATGTCGATCGCGCGATCCGCATCCTCGCCGGCGAGACCGGCGAGGACGCGATCCACATCTCCCTGCTGCCGTGGGGCATGCCGGCATGAAGCCGTACCCACCGGGCACGGTCGTCCGAGGAACACCCCGCGCCGACATCGGGCACGTCGACGGCCTTGCGCGCATTGGTGTCTCGACGGTGCACGAGGCGATGGGTCGAACGGGTCTGTTCGATCCCGCGCTTCGCGCCGCTTGGCCCGGAGCGCGCATAGCGGGTACGGCCGTCACCGTGAGCGTGCCGCCGGCGGACAACTGGATGATCCATGTCGCTGTCGAGCTGTGCGAGGAGGGTGACGTCCTAGTTGTGGCCCCCACGTCGCCCTCGCGGGCTGGCTATTTCGGCGACCTGCTCGCCACGTCCGCCGCCGCTCGGGGCGTCCGCGGACTGGTCATCGACGCAGGGTGCCGGGACGTTGCGGACCTGAGTGCGATGCGCTTCCCTGTCTGGTCTCGCTGGATCAGTGCGTTCGGCACGGTCAAGGAGACACTCGGCAGCGTCAACGTTGGCATCGTGTGCGGCGGTCAGTGGCTGGAACCAGGAGACGTGATCGTGGCGGACGACGACGGGGTAGTCATTGTCCCTCGCAAGTCCGCAGCACACGTGCTGCAGGCTGCGCTCGCCCGCGAGGAGAAGGAGGCGAAGCTGAGGGAGCGCTATCAAGCGGGTGAACTCGGCCTCGACGTCAATGACATGCGTGGTCGACTCACGCGAAAGGGTCTCACCTACGTGGACTACGAGGCCGCCGAGTGATCATCGACTGCCACGGTCACTACACGACGACGCCGCCGGCTCATCAGGAGTTTCGCGATGCCCAGCTGGCATGGCTGGCCGACACCTCGCAACCTATTCCCACGCGATCACTGATCAGCACTGACGAGATCAAAGAGAGCATCGAGTTCCATCAGCTCGCGCTCATGCACGAGCGCGGCATCGACCTGACGATCTTCTCTCCGAAGGCCTCGGGCATGGAGCACCACATAACCGACTCGGGGACCGCCGTCGCTTGGGCTCAGGCAAGCAACGACCTGGTGGCCGAAGTCGAGGCATGCTTTCCCCGTCACTTCGCCAGCGTGTGCCAACTGCCCCAGACACCGAATGGATCACTCGCCGATTCCGTCGTCGAGTTGCGGCGCTGTGTGGAAACCATGGGTTTCGTCGGTTGCAACCTCAACCCCGATCCCTCCGGTGGCTTCTGGACGGCCCCTCCGCTGACCGATGAGTTCTGGTTTCCGCTGTTCGAGGCGATGGTCGAGCTCGACGTGCCGGGCATGGTGCACGTGTCGAGCTCGTGCAATCCTGCGATCGACACGCTCGGCGCGCACTACCTGAACGCAGACACTTCGGTGTTCATGCAACTCCTCCAAGGTGATCTCTTCGAACGGTTCCCGACCTTGCGCCTGGTGATTCCGCACGGCGGCGGCGCGGTGCCGTACCACTGGGGTCGATACCGAGGACTGGCCGCTCGCATGGGTTGGGCAGATCCCAGCGAGTTGCTTCGCAACGTCTACTTCGACACGTGTGTCTATCACCAGCTGGGGGTGGACCTTCTCCTGGATGTCGTCCCGCCAGCCAATGTGCTGTTCGCATCCGAGGCCCTCGGTGCCGTCCGCGGCGCGGATCCGGACACGGGTGTCGCGTGGGATGACACCAAGCAGTACGTCGAATCCGCTCGGCTGACAGTCCAGAATCGACACGGTGTCTTCGAGGGGAATGCTCGCAGGGTCTACCCGCGCTTGGACGCGCGTCTGAAAGCTAGGACGGGGTGACCACTAGCGACTTCAGCGGAGTCGAAGCGTCGGCCACGTCATCAAGGGGCAGGTTGGACCCGGAACCCAGGGCCTTGCGAACGACCATGTAGTCGACCGGATTGTTGATTGCGTCCACGGCAATTAGCCTTCCGTACTTGTAGTACAGAACAGAGAAGTGCTCGCTATCGGGATCACCCCGGACGACGTGATGGTCGTGGCCGGCGGACAGGCCGGCGATCTGGAGATGCAGGTCTCCTTGCGTGGACCAGAACCAGGGAACGATCCGCGTGGCGGTGTCGCGTCCAAGCAGCGTTGAAGCCGCGATGCCCGCCTGTGCGACGGCACTTTGTACCGACTCCAGCCGTAGGCGGCCGACTCCGGTCAAGGGGTCCGGAAGGACGGTGCAGTCGCCGGCAGAGACTACGAAAGGCCGACTTGTGCGCGCGTGCGCGTCCACGACTATGCCACCGTCGACCTCAAGACCGAGCTGCTCGGCCAGTTCCGTTCGCGGTAGCACGCCGATGCCGACGATGACGAGGTCAGAGGGGATCTCCCGGCCGTCAGACAGTTGCACGGTGCACACTGCGCCGCTGTCACCGCCAAACCCGACAACCCCGGTCGACAGGAGCAAGTCGACGCCGCGACGGGTGTGAGCCTGGAGGTAGAAGTCCGAGACCACAGGGGCTACTGCCCGCGCTACGAGGCGGTCTGCTGCCTCCACGACGGTTACCGACTTCCCCAACGCCCGAGCCGCCGCCGCTGCCTCAAGTCCGATGAAGCCACCGCCTACAACCACGACGCGTGTCGCGGTCGCGAGTCGTGCCCGAAGCTCCTCGGCATCCTGCAGTTCGCGCAGGTAGATGATCCCGTCAAGGTCGCAGCCGGCCACCACAAGCCGTCGCGGGCGGGCTCCCACCGTGAGGGCGAGGCGGTCGAACTGCATCTCACGACCCGCCGATGTCAGCGCCACTCCGCCATCGGCCTCGCACTGCACGGCCGTCACGCGCTCTCCGAGAATGAGTCCGATTCGGGCGTCCGAGTAGAACGCCGATGTTCGAAAGGCGAGCGCATCGCGCGTCGCAGAACCCGTGAGAAACTCCTTGGACAAAGGGGGTCGCTGGTACGGCGCGTGCGCCTCCGCGCCGACGAGCGTGATCGCCTCCTCGTCTCCGAGGTCCCGAAGGGTCGTCGCAAGGTGCAACCCGGCCTGGCTCGCTCCGACAATAAGGGTGCCCTGTCCGTTCTTCACCACTTCGCCTCCTTGGACTGATTATTTTACCATTTGCCTGCACACAGTCGATCAGTACCTCGTCTGTCGGCCGCGCCGGCGAAATGGGTGTGTGTATTCTTAGTGGACTGACCATTATGCCAATAGACGAATGGGCGACCATGACCACGACGAAGACCGGGCTAACCCACTATCACGTGCAGAAGAAGCGGCGAGCTGACTTCCTTGAGGAGTGGCGGAACTTTCGCAACACAGTCGTGCGGCTCGCGGACGTCGAGATGCAGGACACCGCGCGCGGCATGAGGCGCGGCGTATATGTCGGCGCTGACGGCGATCGCCCAACGAGGTCGATGGACGCGCTCGTCCACGAGATCGACGCCGGCGTCACGTCGACGATTCACCGTCACTCATGGGACGCCATGATCTTCGTCGTCGCCGGATGGGGATGGACCGAGGTCGACGGCGTGCGAATCGAGTGGGGACCGGGCGACTCGCTGCACCTGCCGGCATGGGCTTGGCACCGACATGGCAATGAGGCCGACCAGACCTGTCGTTTCCTGAGCTTCTCCAGTGAGCCGCTGCTCGAGACGATGGGGATGGCCTTCCAGGAGGATGGAGGGCACGCACCCGTCGACACGCTCGCCCCACGACCGCCATATGCAGCCCCGATCGAAGGTGACGACGCGTACGCGCGTCGTGTTCGCCGGCTCGCCCGAGACCAGGATGCGCGCCGGTCAGGACGCCTTCACACCAGCTGGGACGAGCTTGAGCTCCTACCGACACCGCGGGGAACGCGCACCACTTTCCTACTCGACAAGGCGATCGGCTTTCAGGCGTCCGGCATCACCATGGCGATGTTCGAGATCGCACCGGGCCGCGGCCAGTCGATGCACCGGCATCCGGGCGAGGCGTGGCTATACGTCGTCGAGGGAAGGGGGCACACCTTCCTCGGCACAGAGCCCGACAGCGGTGAGGATCACACATGGGAGAAGGGCGACATCATCGTCGTGGACCACTTCCTGTGGCATCAGCACTTCAACGACGATCCCGAACGGACCGCGAAGGTCGTCCGGATCCATATGTTCGACAGCCTGCTGGAGACGATGCGCGTGCTCATGGATCCGATGGTTCTCTTCGAAGAGCCCCCGGATGCGGTCCGCGATGCGCAGGCCGGTGATCTGTCGACGATCACCTGGCCAGCACTTCAGCGTCCTACCTGGCCCTGACGCGTGGCGTCCAACATCATGCCTGATGGCGTGCTGTCAGTGCACGCGCTGCCGGCCGGCCATCACGACGGCCCGTGGGATCACATCTTCGTTCCCCCCGGAACCAAGGAGCGATTGCTGTCGACAGCGATTCTCACGATGAGGCACGGTCGTCGCCTGGCGACCCTGCCCGGCTTGCCCCACGGGCTGGTCGTCCTTGCTGGGCCTGCGGGGACCGGCAAGACGACACTGGCGCGAGGCCTCGCTCAGGCGGCTGCTCGTGAGCTCGCACCACTCGGCGCAACGACCTACGTCGAGATCGATCCCCATGCATTTCCGAGTGAGATGCTCGGGGCCAGCCAGCGAGCGGTCACGCGCCTGATGACCGACACCATCCCGGAACTGGCTGCGCGCCGACCGCACACCGTGGTCCTGATCGACGAGGTCGAGAGTCTTGCCGTCCGGCGATCCACAGCGTCCTTCGAGACCAACCCGGTCGATGTCCACCGCGCAACCGACGCCCTTCTCGCGGGCCTAGACTCCGTCGCGACGGACCATCCGGGGGTGCTGTTCGTGGCGACGACCAACTTCCCCTCCGCAATCGATGAAGCATTTCTCTCGCGTGCGGATCTCGTTCTGCATCTAGCGCTTCCCGACACCGCAACAATCGTCGCCATCGTCCGTGCGTCGTTCCGCGAACTGGCTGCTCTGTGGCCGGAGCTACGACCGCTCGCCGATGACAAGTTCCTGCATGGTGAGATCTCATCGCGGTGCACCGGTTGGGACGGTCGGCGTGTTCGAAAGATCGTTCTCGCTGCGCTCGCACAGCGACTCGAGGTCGCTCGCAATCCAGCGCTACTCACGGCGGAGGATGTTCTCAGCGCTGTGGATTCGCACTCATGAGGCGCAGTCGGGATGTGAGGGAGGCGGTTAAGGTGCTCGACCGAGGATCTCCTGTCCTGCCGCGGCCGGAACCGCGCAGTTCAACCCACCTAGCCCGAATGCCGCGCCAGGCCACATCCACGCAGAAGGGCGTCTGATCATGCCGAAGGTGATCTTCGTCGAGGCCGATGGCAAGGAGAGTGTCATCGACGCAACCATCGGGGAGTCCGTGATGGCCGCGGCCGCGAAGAACGGCGTGCGCGGCATAGTTGCAGAGTGCGGAGGCAACAAGTCCTGCGCTACCTGTCACGTATGGGTAAGGGACGATCACTTTGCGTCCGTTGGGCAGCCCGACCACTCCGAGGACGATCTGCTCGATCTGGGCGTGGAGGAGCGGCGGGCGACCAGCCGCCTATCATGCCAGATTGTGGTGACCGAGGAACTCGACGGATTGGTCGTCGACGTTCCGCCGACCCAGGGATGAGGCCGAAAGTGGATATTGGCCAAGGGTGGTCTGACGTTAGCCCTTATGTGTAGTCTTAGCCTGAAACACGGCTGACCCGCGAGGAGTCAGCTCTCCGTGTACTCGTCTCGCTTGCAGGTCGCAACTCTGGAGGTCATCTCTCGTGCTCCAAGTCGAGTCTCTGAAGAAGGCCTATCCCGCCCTACAGGCCGCCGGAGACACGCAGTTCGCCGTGAACGGTGTCTCGCTCAAGGCCGAGGCTGGCCAGTTCGTGACGCTGCTCGGCCCGTCCGGGTGCGGCAAGACCACGACGCTCAGGTCTATCGCTGGCTTGGAGCTGCCTGAGTCCGGCAGGATAACCGTCGGCGGCCGCGCAGTCTTCTGCTCGACGACGAAGATCAACATTGCGCCCAACAAGCGGGGACTGGGAATGATGTTCCAGTCGTACGGCATCTGGCCACACATGACTGTGTACGAAAACGCAGCATTCCCGCTGAAGATCATGCCTCGAGGGCAGCGACCGTCACCGACGGAACTACGCCGGCGGGTCGACGCTGTACTCGCCATCGCGCAGATGGAGCAGTTCGCCGACCGTCCTGCAACAGCACTCTCGGGAGGCCAGCAGCAGCGCCTGGCGCTCGCGCGCGCATTGGTGCTCGAACCGCCGTTGCTACTGCTCGACGAGCCGCTGTCGAACCTCGACGCTCGATTGCGGGACAGCATGCGAATCGAGTTGTCGAGGCTTCAGAAGGACCTTGGCATCACCACTCTTTACGTCACTCACGACCAGGTCGAGGCTTTGGCGATGTCCGATGTGATCGTCGTCATGAACAAGGGCGTGATCGAGCAGGTCGGACCTCCGCGGGACATCTACGAGCGGCCGGCGTCCGCCTTTGTCGCCAGCTTCATCGGCGGCAGCAATTTCTTGCCGGGTGTTATTACCGGACGAGGCGTCGGCCAGTCCCATGGAGTCGCAACCACATCGGGCAGCCTTGAAGGAGTCGCGAGCGGCTCCTTCAAGGCTGATGCCTTGGTGACCGTTTCGGTGCGCCCCCAGCATGTCCGATTGAGGCTAACTGACGAATCCGACCACTCCGCGTGGACCGGAACCGTCCGCGTTGCTGAGTTTCTCGGTGATGCGATGGAGTATCAGGTCGACGTCGAAGGAAACCTTCTAAGAGCTCGGTCGCATTCGCTTGACGGGATCACGCGGGGAGCCCGAGTCAAGGTCGACTTCGTACCTGACCAGGTGCTGATCTTCCCCAAGGAAGATCAGGCACTCGCCGCACTAGAGACAGACGAACTGGCCTCGCACGCCGGCCAGTTTGCCACCGGAACGCGTTAGTACAACGGGGTAATGGCACCACTCGCGGGGGGTTCCATCACGATTCAATTACAGCCTTGGCATCTCCGGATATTCGCTTGCGGCGTACCTCACACCGATATATGGTCTAACCAATAGACAGTCGCCAGCGGGGAGCCCGCAGGCCTCCCTTTCCAGGGGCGCGGGCGACGACCAACTCGGAGAGGTAGGTCCGTTGGTGACGACGACCGCTCCTCCTCCGGCTCCGCCGGCGACGACATCGGGAGAGTCTGGAGAGACTCTCGCACGCCGTCGAGCGAAGTTGCACGGAAGGCTGCGAAAGGCAGGCGGACTGGCTCTCCTCGGCGCCGTCGCATTCCTCGTTATCGCGCCGATCGCGTTCATGGTCATGCAGTCCTTCAATATCGCGGGACTTGGTCAACCGTTCGAACCGGGCCTCGACGCCTGGCAAGACGCGACGCAATCACAGCGGACCCTCGAATCATTCGGATACACATTCCTCCTCGCCATGCGTGTTCCCGTCGCCGTCATCATCGGTGGGGTCATCGCATGGTTCTTGACGCGTACGCAGATGAAGATCGCCCGCTTCGTGGAGTACTCGCTCTGGCTTGCGTTCTTCTTGCCCACTGTGCCGGTGGTCCTGGGTTGGATCGTCCTTGCGGATCCGAACACTGGCCTGATCAACGAGTGGCTCGCTAACATCCCCGGCGCTCCGACATTGAACATCTACTCGATTTCCGGGCTCCTTTGGGTGCACCTCACGCTGACCACTGTCCCGATCATGATCATCTTCCTGTCTCCGGCCTTCCGGCAGATGGACGTCACCCTGGAAGAAGCTGCGGTCATGTCAGGCGCAGGACGCGTCCGGACCCTGAGGCACATCTCCCTACCACTCATCAAGCTTGCGGTACTTGCCGCGACTGTAGTCGGCTTCCTGCGGTGCCTCGAGGTGTTCGAAGTTGAGCGAATCCTTGGGACCCCGGCTGGCATCGATGTCTATGCCACTCGCATCTACGACCAGATAGGTTCCGACCCGCCTCTGTTCTCCGAAGCGATGGCCCTGGGCGTAGTCATGCTCATCACTCTCCTGCTGTTAGCAGGTGTCAATCAGGTCCTGAGCAAGCGTTGGAGCAACGTCGCGACCGTTGGCGGGCGGAGTCTGCGTACAAGCGTCAGAAGCACACGCTGGGCTGATCGGGTGGTGATGGGCGTCATCCTCGCGGCCCTCGCGGTGGGTCTTTACCTACCACTCAGCATCGTCTTGCTCGGTTCGGTTCGCTGGCGCTTCGGCTTCTTCTCGCGAGGCTCGTGGACCACCGAGCATTGGCAGGCCACGCTGACCGATCCCACCTTGCTCGACTCGTTACGTAACTCCTTGGTTGTAGCATCCATCACGTCGATCCTCGGGATCATGCTTTATGCAGTCCTGGCCTGGGTGATTGCGCGCAGGAAACTGCCTTACACAGGCACGCTGGCCCTGCTGTGTTGGCTGCCCTGGGCGGTGCCGGGTCTGCTCTTGGGCTTTGCTTGGAGCAGCTTGATCCTCGGCACGGGCGTCGGCGCGTTGATCTATGGAACGTTGGTGCCGCTGGTCGTGGTGCTTGTTATCAAGGAACTCCCTCTGGGCGTGGCGATGCTCCGCAGCGCGATGGCGCAGGTCTCGCCCGAACTTGAGGAGTCTGCAGTCATGTCGGGCGCTGGCCCGACTGTCGTATTTCGACGAATTCTGCTTCCGCTTGTGATCCCCATGGTTGCCACCGTCTTTGTCTTCACATTCATGATGTCGATGAGAGACATCGCTGCGACAGTGATGCTAGCTACTCCGGGTACGCGCACGATGTCGGTGCTGCTCTTTGAGTACGCAGTAGCTGGTGACTATGAGTCCGCCGCAGTGATCGGACTCATCATGGCAGCGCTCGCATCTGCAGTCGCCTTTCTTGCGCTTCGAATGATGCGCAAGTACAGCCTCGTCGGAGGCTAGACGCACCACTGACTTTGTCCCGCCACCAGCGCGTTAATAGTAGGAGGAAGCCATGCGAGTTGCAGAGCGGTTTTCGCTCGACACCGGGCTTGTCGACTGCTCGGTGTACGACCCCGATGTCTACGAATCAGAGATGGAGGCGGTCTTCCGCACATCTTGGCTCTTCGTCGGTCACGTGCAGCAGGTGCCGCGAACCCTTGACTATGTAACCACTTGGATGGGAGAAACCCCGGTGATCCTGCTGCGCGGAGCAGATGACATTCTCCGCGTTTTCGTCAACGCATGCTCCACGGCCTGCAGTCGATTTGTCAGTTGCGACGCGGGCGTCGCCATTCATCTGGATTGCCCCTCTCACCGCCGCAGCTACGACACAGCCGGACGACTTCTTGGTGGCATCGACAACGCGGATCTGCCCCCGTGCCTTGTGCAGACAGGCGGCGTGGAGGTTTTCGGAGGCCTGGTCTTCGCAACCCTGCGCGCCCCCACCATGACGTTGCTGGACCACTTGGGAGATGCCGCTTGGTACCTCGACAACTACCTGTTGCGTGAGGACATCGGTGGGCTCGAGCTCGTTCCCGATGTCCATCGCTACGCCATGCCGGGAAATTGGAAGTTGCTTGCGGAGAACTTCGCCGGCGACGACTACCACGTTGCCATCACGCACGCGTCGGTCCTCAGTCTGCGCGCACAGGGTGTGGAGCCACGTCTGATCAACTCGCCCGCCAAGGGCATCGGCGCAAACCTCTCTGTAGCAACCGGATACCGCAACGGAGTGCCGCACGGCTTCCTCGAGGTACGGGTCGGCGAGGAGTTCTACGAGCACGACCTCGCCCGCGCGCAAACGCTGTCACAGGCCGCAGGAGACTGGGTCCGTACGAGACGTGCGTCGATTGATGAGCGCCTACCCGAACTATCGATCAAGCCCTACAGCTTTCATGTCGGGAACGTGTTCCCGACGCTGTCGATCGTCGGAAACGGCACTGCCATGGAAGCAGTGGGGCTGCTCGTATGGCACCCGAGGGGGCCGTACGAAACGGTCGTCTCTCAGTATTCGTTCGTAGATGCGGGCGCGCCGAGAGTGCTGAAAGAACAGATGTGCTTCTCGATAACGCATCAGCAGGCTGCCGCCGGCATCTTCGCTCCTGATGACCACGAGAACTTCGAGCGATTGTCGGAGAACACACGGACCCGTCAGGCGAGGTTTGTGCCGTTCAACTACGAGATGGGACTACAGGGCGAGGGCGTCGACGTTCGTCCTCTCGAATGGCAGAACCCCGCGTGGCCGGGCCTCGTCCTGCCGCGCTTCACAGAGATGATTCAACGTGAGTTTTACCGCTACTGGGGCGAGGTGATGGCCGACAGCGGCCAGGACGGAGGGCACGTATGAATCTCGGGACGATTGACGCGGAGGTGACTGCGGATCTTCAAGCCTTCCTATTCGAAGAGGCGCAGTTGCTCGATGACCATCTCTTTGACGCATGGCTCGGGATCCTAGATCCCAACATCCGGTATGTCATGCCGAGCACGGGCGTCCTCCCTCCGCCAGCAACTCCTCAGGACCGTGCGGCGCGGGACGCCGCTCGATGGGGCGTGCGCACCGATGAAGCCGAAGCACCGTTGCGCTTCTGGGTTTTCGACGAGGACTACAACTCCCTGAACATGCGGGTTCGTCGCCTCGATACGGGGATGGCGCACGCAGAACTGCCGGAGTCGATCACGAATCATCTCGTTAGCAATGTGACAGCCACTCCAGACCCGGACGATGAGGATCTGTATCGAGTGCGATCGACGTTCCTCGTCCACCAGGTCCGCCATGAGCGCAACGAAAGCACATTCGTGGGCTCGCGGTGGGACCAGATCAGGCGCACTCCACAAGGGTTCCGCTTACTCCGCCGGCACATCGAGCTTGGCCATCCCGTCCTACCTCGCACCGTCTCGATCTTCTTCTGAGTTCCCCCCGATTGCTCCGTACGTCAACTGCGCCGGCCTGGAGGGGCCGGTCTGCAGACGGGCCAATCAGCCACCTGATCGCGGGGCCTCCACCTCGTCCGTTCGAACCGCCTCGGCGGTGTTTGCAAGCACGACCCTTCTAAATTCAGGTGCGCCGGGCTACCGGGGTCGCCTCCTACGGAAAGGCTCTACATGAACGCTCTGTCGTACCGACGGTCCCCATGGGCCGCTGCGCGTGCACTGGCGGTGATTTCCTCCGTGGTCCTCCTGGCCGCGTGCGGTAGCAACTCCTCCTCTGAGTCATCTTCGGCGGCCAGCATGGCACCCAGTTCTGCCGCTAGCGCTGCAGCTGGCAGCAGCGCGCCACCGGAGGGCGAGGGCCTTGCGGTCCAGCTCTCACCCGAGCAGCAGCAGGAAGTCCTCGCTCAGTACGCGACATGGGCCGATGGTGGCGGTGCGGAATGGGACGCTCTCCTGGCTGCCGGTCAGGCGGAAGGCAGCGTCGCGATCGCGTCTAGCCCGAACCCCGCGGTTCGCGACATGCTGAGCAGCCAGTTCGAGGCAGATACTGGAATCAAGGTGGACTACCTCCCCAACGCGGTGCCGGCCGAGATCACCGGGAAGCTCCGTCAGGAGGCGGCCGCCGGTCAGATGTCGCTGGACGTCTTCCTCTCCGGATACCCGGGCGTGCTTGACGATCTGCCTGCAGGTCTGCTTCGCCCCCTGAAGCCCGAGTTGCTGCTGCCGAGCGTTACGGATCCGGCTGGTTGGCAGGGCGGCGCGCTGCAGTGGCAGGACAACAGCGCTGAGTACCTCCTTCGCGTGCTGCTTTACGTCACCGCGTACCCGACCGTTAACGCGGACATTGTGGATCCCGCCTCGATACAGACATGGGACGATCTGCTCAAGCCGGAGTTCACAGGCAAGATTGCGCAGTTCGATCCGCGGCGGCCAGGCCCGGGAAGCCCGGCTGCGGTCTTCATGGCGATCGACAAGGGCCGTGAGTTCGCCGAGCAGTTCTATGGGACTCAGGAAGTCGCATTCTCAACCGATCAGCGGCAACTCGCTGACTGGGTTGCCCGTGGTACGTACCCGGTGGGACTCGGACTCGATGTGAAGCAGACCCAGCAGTTGCGGGCCGAGGGTTTCCCGCTGGTTCCTGTCTTCCCAACGGACGCTCCCGGCGTGCTCACGAGCGGCTTTGGGATCCTGCGGTTGTTCGATAAGTCGCCGCACCCGGCAGCAGCAGCAGTGTTCGCGAACTGGCTGGCGAGCCCACGCGGCGCCGCAGCGATGCAGCTGTCGTTCGACCAGCCGACGACCCGCGCTGACGTTGCGATCACTCCGAACGTGCCGGCCGAGATCATTCCTCAGCCTGGCGTCGAGTATCTCGATCAGAACACCGAGGACTACGTGAAGTCGGCGATGGCTCCCGGTACGGAAATCCTGAACGAGATCATCGGTCAGTAGTGCTGGTGGCGGCCGTCCCTCACGGGGACGGCCGCCATGGCCAGTGTTCGCGAACGTCAGTCACGACTCGGAGATTTATTGGACGGAGGCAGTATGAATACAAGAATGGAACACCACAATCCTTCCGACGCGGGGCTGCTGAGCAAGGACGTCTTCTCAGACGAAACTTACGAGGCCGAGTTGGAGAGGGTCTTCGGCCAGGCTTGGCTGTTCGTCGGCCACACGTCCATGATTCCGCACCGTGGCGACTACGTGTCGACGTACATGGGCGAAGACCCGGTCATTTTGACCCGTGGTTCAGGTGAGCAGATCAACGTGCTGCTGAATAAGTGCCGCCACAGGGGCAATCGTGTGTGCCTGTTCGACCACGGCAATGGCCGATCGTTCACGTGCAGTTATCACGGGTGGTCCTACACGGGCGACGGCACGCTAAAGGCTGTGCCGTTCCAGGACATCACCTATGGAGAGGATTTCGACAAGTCAAAGTGGGGCCTGGTTCGTGCGCCTCGCGTGGAGGAGTTTCACGGGCTGATTTTCGCAACGTGGAGCGAGGTTGGTCCGGGGCTAGCCGAGTACCTCGGCGAGGCCGCGTGGTATCTCGAGCAGATGATGCTAGACGACGCCATCGGTGGACTTGAGGTACTGCCAGGCTTGCAGCGCTACCGCATGCCAGCAAACTGGAAACTCCTGGCCGAGAACTTCGCTGGCGACCAGACTCATGTGACGGTCACTCACGCATCTGTGCTGGCTGTCCGGGCTGCCGAGATTGATCCACGTTTGGGAGTTCTTCCGGGTCGTGACGTCAGGGCAGCGGGCACGAGCTTTGCGGTCGCCTGCAACCACGGTCACGGAGCGCCCCACGGTCTCCTTGAGATCCGGGTTGGTGACTCCTACTACGAGCATGACCTGGCGCAGGCGGAACTGTTGGGGCCAGAGGCCGTCGAATGGGTGCGCAAGCGCCACGAGACACGTTCGCGCCAAATGGCTGAGCAGGGCGTTGACCCGGTGCCGTATGGCTTCCACGTCGGCAACATCTTTCCTAACTTCTCCATTGTCGGTCTGGGTACTGCTTTCGACGGCGTGGGCTTAATCATGTGGATGCCACGTGGGCCTAACGAGACCGAGGTGTGGCAGTGGTGCGCTGTGAACCGCGATGCTCCCGCGTCAGTTCGGCGTAGGCAGTGTGAGGTGCTGATGGAGCAGCAGTCAGCAGCGGGCGTGTTCGCACCTGATGACCACGAGAACTTTGAGCGTCTTCAGCAGAACCTGCGAAGCACTGAAGGCAAGCATTGGCCTTTTAACTATGGATCTCGACTCGACCAACCTCGAATCGAGGGAGGCCCCAACTGGCCTGGCACTGTCATCGACGGGCTCAGCGAGGAGAACCAACGTGAGTTTTACCGCTACTGGGGCGAGTTGATGGCCTCACCCGTGCGCAAAGCCGTCACCCCCACGTGAGGACAACAGAGATGAACGAGGTTCCGCAGCGCCAACTTGGTCTCGGCTTTGTCGGTCTCGGGCAGGCGGTGAACCTCATCCTTCGTCGCAAGACCGAGCTCGCGCAGTTGCCGTATCGCGTGGTCGCCGCTGCTGAGCGCGAGGAGCGCCGCGGGGCTTTGACGATGTTCCAGGAGGAATTTGGCGGCCGCGCCTACACGAGTGTCGCTGAGCTGTGTGCAGATCCGGACGTCGATGTGCTGTACATCGCCACACTCCCGGAACAGCGACTTGAGCACGTGACGCTGGCCGCGCAGGCAGGCAAGCATGTGATCGTCGAAAAGCCAATGGCCTCCACGTTGGCTGACGCAGAGAAGATGATCGAGGTGGCGGATGCCTGCGGCATCAAGCTCATGGCTGGGCATACGCACAGTTTTGATCCGCCGATCCTGCGGCTGCAGGAGCTCGTCGAGTCCGGAGAGCTGGGCGCTCTCGTCTCGGTCATGACGTTCAACTACAACGACTTCAACGCCAGGCCGTGGCCAAACCGGGAACTGGTTTCGAGCCACGGGCCGGTCCTCAATCAGGGTCCGCATCAGGTCGACATCGTCCGTCAGGTTGCGGGAGGCCTAGTGCACAGCGTCCGCGCCTCTGTCATCTGGGATGACCTGCGAGGAGTCGAGGCTGGCTACAACTGCTTCCTGACGTTTCGTGATGGCGCGACCGCGTTGCTCGCTTTCGATGCTAGGGGATTCTTCGACAGCGGTGAACTGTTCGGCCATATTGGAGAAGGTGGTCAGCAGCGAGCAGTCGGTAGGTCGATTCGTATGCGGCAGAACTTCCTTGACCTCAAGGCGAGCTCTCGTGATGACGATGACCTCGACGCGCGGCTTGATGCCCAGAAGGAGCAGGGCCGGTACGGAACACCGGACGCCGACGGCGAGACGATGGCGCTGTTCGGCTACACGGGGGGACCGAGCCTGTATCAGCCGTACTTCGGTTACACGCTCGTCAGCTGCGAGCAAGGCGTGGTCCGGCAGAGCCCGCACGGGCTGATGGTCTACGGCTCACGGGGTGCCGAGGAGATCACGATCGAGAAGGGCGCGACTGGTCGCACGGCTGAGCTCACCGAGATGTACGAAGCCGTTGTCCAGGATCGCCCGTTGTTCCATGACGGGCGTTGGGGGATGGCGACGCTGGAGGTGTGCCTAGCGATTCTCAAGTCCGCGAGCACAGGCAGCGAGATCTTTATGGAGCGACAGGTACCGGCGCGGTCCAGCCTCGCATTTCATCCGACCGGAGACGACGCTGAGCCTGTTCTGGCGGCGACCGGAAACCATCACAAGGAGCAGTCGTGAACACCGTCTGGGTCGAGTTGCTGGGAGCGGAGGTCCGCTACTACGACGCGGGCGGCATTCGTACGCGGTGCATCGAGGCGGGCTCGGGTCCTGCCGTTGTCCTGCTTCATGGTCAGGGCGGGCACGCCGAGGCGTTCGCCCGCAACGTCATACCGTTGAGCAAGGACTTCCGTGTACTCGCAGTCGACTATCTGGGATTCGGTCTCACCGACGCCCCTTCGACCGCTCCCGGCTTGGACGACTACGTGGAGCACCTGCTGGCGCTGCTCGACGCGGCCGGAATCACGCAGGCCTATCTGGTTGGCGAGTCCCTCGGCGGGTGGATTGCGATGTGGACCGCGATTCGCCATCCCGACCGCGTCACCAAGCTCGTATCAGTATGCGGTGCGCGGCTCGGCATTGAGGAGGACGACGCGTCCCGTCAGCACATGAAGGACGGGCTCAGCGAGTTACGGCGACTGACTGGTGAGTTCGTTGCCAATCCGAGCCGTGACGCGGTCCGTCGGAGAATGGAGTGGCTCTTCTTTGACCCCGCCGCCAGTCTCACTGATGAGTTGGTCGACATCCGCTGGGTGATGTACCAGCAGGACGAGGCTGCCCGCGTCCTTGCCGATGCAAACAACCGCTTGAGCAACCAGCAGGCGGCTCCACTCACGCCGGACGTCCTCTCCGGAATCGTCCAGCCAACGCTGTTCCTGTGGACGAGCGACAATCCGACGACGACGGCAGAGACCGCGCGGCGCGCAGCCGCGTTGGTCCCGAACGCCGAGTTCGTCCTCATGGAACGCTGCGGACACTGGCCGCAGTGGGAGGAGCCCGATATCTTCAACGCGGCGCTCTCGGACTTCCTGCTCTCCCCATGGTCGCCGGCGTCATGACGGTCGTCGCCGCGTTCGCCTCATCGCATGCTGCACTAATGATCACGCGCCAGGCAGCCGTCGATCCACACTTGATCACGTACCGGCGTCCACGATTGGCGTCGGCCCCAAGCCTTCATCCACGCGTATTCCAACATAAGGAAGCGTTATGAAAAGCATTGGCGAACTGCGAACGGCAGTCGGCAGGGAACGCTCTGCCGGCGTGTTGGTCGAACACGGTGAACGCACGGAGGTGACGGAAGTATGGGGAAGATAGTGGCTGGCTTGGCCTCCTCTCACGCCTTCACTTTCATGCCGATCGATGACTGGGACTACTACCGTGACGGGAACCGTCGTGTGTTCGAGAAGCGCTATGGGTTTCTGCCTAAGGCCCCGGACGGCGTCCTTCGTGAGAGTCTGGAGGCGAACCGCAGGAGGTTTGCGCCTATTCAAGAGGCGCTCGAGGCTATACGTGCAAAATTGGCGTCCACGCTTCCGGACGTCTTGGTCGTCGTCGGCGATGACCAAGACGAGAACTTCAGTACCGCGAACACCCCTCAACTGGCAGTTTACACGGGTACCGAGTTCACCTTGGCGAGGTCGAGTGCCACGTCGACTAAGTACACAAGTCATCGCGAATTTTCGAGTGACCTCCTTGAGCAAGGCGTATTCGAAGGTTTCGACCTCGCCTCGGTAGGCCGGTTCGAAGGCGATGAACTAAAGTCTCATGCACACGCACAGGTACTAGCTAACATCACGCCTCGCGCGGACATTCCGGTAGTTCTAGTGTTCATGAACGCCATTCACCATCCCTCAGTCGAGCCGTGGCGATGCGCGCAGTTCGGCGAGTTGTTGTCCCGCGTGGCTGCGAATCGCCCTGCGGGCGAACGGGTGGCCATTTACGCCTCGGGAGGTTGGTCCCATTTCACGGCTGGCTATCCATGGAAGAGTTATCGGGGCCAGATGGGGCACGGCGACATCGATGAGGCCTTCGATAAGAGTCTCGTGGACACGTTAACGAGCGGCCAGACTCAACGGCTGAGCGAACTATCCGGCGCAGATCTACTCGATCACGGACAAGTGGAGTTGCGGGCTTGGATTGCCCTTCTGGCCGCGTTGGGTGACGAGCCCCTCCTCGACTTCCTTACATATGAGCCGTTCTATCGCGGACTCATGGGCATGGCGGTCGGATCGTGGACACCGAGGGAAAGTTGAGGGGGATCGCAGCGTGCGCGACCCACAAACTGGTTGTGCAATGTGACCGATGGGGCCGTCGGTGGCATCAATGTGGGTCGATCGATGACGAGTTCAGGCCCGAGAGTGTGTCTGGCACGCAAGGGGAACTGGGGGGTGTGCGGAGGGTTGGGCGACGCGCACGGGTGTGTCAGTTCGGCGCAGGCAGGGAGGTGCTGATGGAGCAGGGCCCCAACTGGCCTGGCACTGTCATCGACGGGCTCAGCGAGGAGAACCAACGTGAGTTTTACCGCTACTGGGGCGAGTTGATGGCCTCACCCGTGCGCAAAGCCGTCACCCCCACGTGAGGACAACAGAGATGAACGAGGTTCCGCAGCGCCAACTTGGTCTCGGCTTTGTCGGTCTCGGGCAGGCGGTGAACCTCATCCTTCGTCGCAAGACCGAGCTCGCGCAGTTGCCGTATCGCGTGGTCGCCGCTGCTGAGCGCGAGGAGCGCCGCGGGGCTTTGACGATGTTCCAGGAGGAATTTGGCGGCCGCGCCTACACGAGTGTCGCTGAGCTGTGTGCAGATCCGGACGTCGATGTGCTGTACATCGCCACACTCCCGGAACAGCGACTTGAGCACGTGACGCTGGCCGCGCAGGCAGGCAAGCATGTGATCGTCGAAAAGCCAATGGCCTCCACGTTGGCTGACGCAGAGAAGATGATCGAGGTGGCGGATGCCTGCGGCATCAAGCTCATGGCTGGGCATACGCACAGTTTTGATCCGCCGATCCTGCGGCTGCAGGAGCTCGTCGAGTCCGGAGAGCTGGGCGCTCTCGTCTCGGTCATGACGTTCAACTACAACGACTTCAACGTCCTGCCGTGGCCAAACCGGGAACTGGTTTCGAGCCACGGGCCGGTCCTCAATCAGGGTCCGCATCAGGTCGACATCGTCCGTCAGGTTGCGGGAGGCCTAGTGCACAGCGTCCGCGCCTCTGTCATCTGGGATGACCTGCGAGGAGTCGAGGCTGGCTACAACTGCTTCCTGACGTTTCGTGATGGCGCGACCGCGTTGCTCGCTTTCGATGCTAGGGGATTCTTCGACAGCGGTGAACTGTTCGGCCATATTGGAGAAGGTGGTCAGCAGCGAGCAGTCGGTAGGTCGATTCGTATGCGGCAGAACTTCCTTGACCTCAAGGCGAGCTCTCGTGATGACGATGACCTCGACGCGCGGCTTGATGCCCAGAAGGAGCAGGGCCGGTACGGAACACCGGACGCCGACGGCGAGACGATGGCGCTGTTCGGCTACACGGGGGGACCGAGCCTGTATCAGCCGTACTTCGGTTACACGCTCGTCAGCTGCGAGCAAGGCGTGGTCCGGCAGAGCCCGCACGGGCTGATGGTCTACGGCTCACGGGGTGCCGAGGAGATCACGATCGAGAAGGGCGCGACTGGTCGCACGGCTGAGCTCACCGAGATGTACGAAGCCGTTGTCCAGGATCGCCCGTTGTTCCATGACGGGCGTTGGGGGATGGCGACGCTGGAGGTGTGCCTAGCGATTCTCAAGTCCGCGAGCACAGGCAGCGAGATCTTTATGGAGCGACAGGTACCGGCGCGGTCCAGCCTCGCATTTCATCCGACCGGAGACGACGCTGAGCCTGTTCTGGCGGCGACCGGAAACCATCACAAGGAGCAGTCGTGAACACCGTCTGGGTCGAGTTGCTGGGAGCGGAGGTCCGCTACTACGACGCGGGCGGCATTCGTACGCGGTGCATCGAGGCGGGCTCGGGTCCTGCCGTTGTCCTGCTTCATGGTCAGGGCGGGCACGCCGAGGCGTTCGCCCGCAACGTCATACCGTTGAGCAAGGACTTCCGTGTACTCGCAGTCGACTATCTGGGATTCGGTCTCACCGACGCCCCTTCGACCGCTCCCGGCTTGGACGACTACGTGGAGCACCTGCTGGCGCTGCTCGACGCGGCCGGAATCACGCAGGCCTATCTGGTTGGCGAGTCCCTCGGCGGGTGGATTGCGATGTGGACCGCGATTCGCCATCCCGACCGCGTCACCAAGCTCGTATCAGTATGCGGTGCGCGGCTCGGCATTGAGGAGGACGACGCGTCCCGTCAGCACATGAAGGACGGGCTCAGCGAGTTACGGCGACTGACTGGTGAGTTCGTTGCCAATCCGAGCCGTGACGCGGTCCGTCGGAGAATGGAGTGGCTCTTCTTTGACCCCGCCGCCAGTCTCACTGATGAGTTGGTCGACATCCGCTGGGTGATGTACCAGCAGGACGAGGCTGCCCGCGTCCTTGCCGATGCAAACAACCGCTTGAGCAACCAGCAGGCGGCTCCACTCACGCCGGACGTCCTCTCCGGAATCGTCCAGCCAACGCTGTTCCTGTGGACGAGCGACAATCCGACGACGACGGCAGAGACCGCGCGGCGCGCAGCCGCGTTGGTCCCAAACGCCGAGTTCGTCCTCATGGAACGCTGCGGACACTGGCCGCAGTGGGAGGAGCCCGATATCTTCAACGCGGCGCTCTCGGACTTCCTGCTCTCCCCATGGTCGCCGGCGTCATGACGGTCGTCGCCGCGTTCGCCTCATCGCATGCTGCACTAATGATCACGCGCCAGGCAGCCGTCGATCCCGCGCTGTGGAACGACCTCCACGCGGCGTTCCGACGCATGGCAGATCGCCTCATCGAGGCCAACGTGGACACTCTCGTGGTCTTCGGGACCGACCACGGCCGTCGATTCACACTTGATCACGTACCGGCGTTCACGATTGGCGTCGGCCCCAAGGCGACGGGCATGGGCGATGGCGGGCTTCCAGTCGTCGAGTTCCCTGTCGATCAGAATCTAGCCGCGGAGATGCTGGCGGGCGCTATCGACGCAGAGATCGATCTCGCCTTCTCCGAAGATGTCCGGATCGACCATTCATTCGTCACCCCCCTGCTTCTCGCTTTCGGCGAGGATCGACCGATGATCGTGCCCGTGACACAGAATTGTGGTATCCCTCCGCAGCCGCGTCTGACCCGCAGCTATCGAGTCGGAGAAGTCCTCGGACAGGTCGCGCAACGGTCAAGAAGGCGCGTTGCCGTCCTGGGTACCGGAGGGCTATCGCACTGGGTCGGATCCGATGAACGACGACGGTTCATGCGACGCCAGGCAGGCACCCGGCTCCCAGATATCGCGAGTTACCCTGTAGAGGTTGGTCTCGAGGGTCCAGTGAATGAAGACTTTGACAGTGCCTTCCTCTCGCTAGCCGGGCAGGCCAGGTGGGCCGACATCCTCGAGTGGACGACGGAGGAGATTGAGAGCCGTGGGGGGAACGGTGCCCAGGAGATCCGCAACTGGGTGGCCGCAGCAGGCTTCGCTGGCGGCGCCAGCCTTGAGCCCTGGTTCTACGCCGCCGTGCCCGAGTGGCTCACGGGGACGGCGATCGCGGAGTTCGCCGTCTCGGCATAGGTCGGCGGGACGTGACGTCTGTAGTGGTATGGATCTACTATCTCTGAGGAGTTAATGTGGTTGGTCGGGTTGAGGGCAAGATCGCAGTCATCACGGGATCGGCGTCGGGCATCGGACGGGCGACCGCGCTGCTGCTGGCCCGTGAGGGAGCGACAGTGATTGTCGCCGACATCGACGAGTCCGGAGTGGAACGGACCGCCGAGCTCGTGACCGCCGCGGGAGGCAAGTCCTACGCCGTCCGCTGCGATGTCGGCTCCGAGAGTGACGTCGTGAATCTGATGGACTCCGCGGTTGAGCGCTTTGGAAGGCTGGACGTACTCCACAACAATGCCTATTGGGCGCCCAAGGACGTTCCAGTCGTCGAGACGACCATCGAGGACTGGCAGCGAACACTGACGGTGTCGTTGACCAGCGTTTTTCTGGGCTGCCGGGCCGCGCTGCCGCACATGATTGCCGGCGGCGGTGGCGCGATTGTGAACACGGCGTCGACGGCCGGGCTCAGCGCGCTACCACGCTTCGCCGCGTACACGGCCGCGAAGGGTGGCGTCGTCGCCCTCACGCGTTCGGTCGCGCTCGACTATGGCCGGCACGGCGTTCGCTGCAACGCGGTATGCCCGGGAATCATCGAGACCCCAGCTACCGCAGCGATGCTGGCCGACCCCGATCGTCGCGCTGCCTATATTGATCGTCAGATGCTCGAGCGCATCGGGCAGCCCGATGACGTTGCGCAAATCGTGTTGCACCTGGCTAGCGACGAGAGCAGGTATCTCACAGGTCAGGCGATCGTCGTGGACGGCGGCAGGCGCGCCTGAGGACGCGCGACACCGCACTGTTGCTTTGACGGCTCGCCGGGGTTAGGTGGGGTGTCAGATTCGCTGTGTGGTGCTCCGGCTGATCCGCAATGCACCCTGAGGTCGGGTGCGTGAAGGAGAGACTTTCATTGTGAATGGATCGATCGGAGCCGGATCCGTCGGGCTCCGTGGATGACCAGATGACCCGGATTATTGAAATTCACCGCACAGTCTGGCCGGCATCGTCGATGGCCTCCTCTAAATTCTCATGAGCCTGTTTCCTGCTATGTAATGAGCGTATAGTCCGCCTCATCAGCAACCCTTTGCGAAAGGGAGAGGCGATGACCTACAGCGCAGCACGTGAATTCCAGGTGGCGGTCCATGGGCAACTCATCCGGGAGCTACTGACATACGCGATGTGGTACGTCATAACTGGCCTCGCCGTAAGCGCCGCATGGATGTGGGGCGGCGCCGGGGTCTACACGTCTGTTACCAAGCTCTCCCAAGAACGCGAAGATCGGCTGCGCGCCGCATTCGAGATCGATCGAGAAGCCGCCCGCGGCGTCCACGAGATCGAGAACTTCCTCTCCCACCCCAGCAGGTCGGCATAGGTGGTTCACATCAGACCGAGTTCGCGCCTAACTCAGTACATCGAGGGCAGTAGACATGATCCTCTACACAGCCATGCTGGTCATCGCGGCGATCGCTCTCGCGGGCGCATGGATCTTTCGTGATCCCGATCGGCGTTAGTTCGCACGTGTTGGTGGACGAGAGCTGGACGATGTCCAGCGCATCGACACACCCCAGCGAACCAACGGAGCGCGTGCCGGTCGCTTACCATCGCGCTGTCAGGCGCCGCGGGGAGTGCCGCCTCATACACCGAGACAGCGCTCGCATCCGGCGCGGGAGCGACCTGAAGCGAGAACCTAGCACCCAAGTTTATCGTCACATGTCTCAGCCAAGGACGAGGACCGCAAGCAGCGAGTCACGATTGAGGCTCGCTTCGCCGGGTACCAGGTCGCGTGGCCAATCGCCGAGGCCTCCTGCTTGTTCGCGCGTTTGTCGATTTCGCTGACCAGCACGCCTTAGCGCGACCAAGCAATCAACAAGTTTGAAAGGACTTCTATGTCCTCGAGCGAGGGTGTCCCGACCGACCACGCCTTCACTATCGGATTTATCGCGTGCACACTCGTCGGGGTGCTCGCGATCGCTGCCGCCGTTGTCCTGCCCTCCGCTCACCGCCGTCAGATAGATGCCGTCGCGGTTGGTGTCGAAGATCTCCCCGACGAGCCAGTGGGACTACACCTACACCTGCCACAGACGCAGGAGTCACAAAAGGGCGGCGACCACGGAACGGGGCTAGGTGCAGACACCGGTCATTGATCTCACACGTCTCGTGGGCCACCGCCGCAGGCGAATCAGCCCTAGGAGCGGAGGAAGGCGAAATGGAGCCGCCACTATGTACAGCGTTGATGGCTCGCCGAGCGTCAAACAGTCCAGGCGGCGGCGAGCTGACAGGCGCGATTGCCTTGGTTCTCCGGTACGCATTCGTCGGGACGTTCACTACAGCGCCCACCAGCCAAACCACGTCCCGTGAGGGTCGATAGCTCCGATGCCGCGAAACCACCCCGAGTTGGACTCGTCTTGGGCGGAGGCGCAGCGTGGGGTGCAGCCCACGTGGGGGTCCTTGAAGTTCTGGAGGAAGCCGGTGTCCCGATCGCGGTGATCGTCGGCTCCAGTTCGGGCGCCCTAATAGGGGCGGGCTACGCGGCGGGCATGACGGCTCACCGACTCGCGGACTGGCTGCAGTCGGTGCGGTGGTCTTCATTTGCGGATTGGCGTCCCTCTCGTCGTTTGGCGCTGTTTGACTCGCGTCCGATCGACCGGATCACCCGCACTGCTGGTCGTCCGGCCGCGATCGAGGATCTGCCAATCCCGTTTGCCGCATTCGCGTTCGACCTCCGCAAGCGCGAACCCGTCCTACTCAATTCAGGGCCTTTGGCGCCTGCACTACGGGCCACCATCGCTGTACCCGGCGTGCTTCCAGCGGTTCGCGTCGACAGTCGCATCTTGGTCGATGGAGGACTCGCCGACCAGGACGCGGTGCGGGCTACGATCGAGCTCGGTGCCGAGCGAGTCATCGCGGTGAGGTTTGACAGCGAGCCCGCGCCGGATGCTCCTGTGCTGTCACGACTTCTCGACACCGCTACCGGCGCCAAGCGCGCGCGGGCGCGCGAACGGTTAGCCTCGTTTGTGGAACCTGACGTATTGATTCAACCGGTGACTCAAGGCATGTCTCGTTGGAGCTCGCGAGATGTGGCCCGTCTAATCGACGCCGGCCGTAGCGCCGCCGACGCGACGTTCCCCCAGATTCTCGCGCTGACCGAATCTAGCCCTCTGCCCTGAACTGTCGGATGAAACTGACGTACATGCTTGACAGTTCGGTGCTCCGGAATCTACGGAGTGCTCATGAGCGATCGACATCCGGATCTTCAGGTCCGACACAGGCTGGCCGTTCTTCGTCATGCTGAGGAGGTCAGCGGGAATGTCGCGGCTACGTGTCGCTACTGCGGCATTTCGCGGCCCACGTTCTACAAGTGGGCCAAGCGGTTCGATCTGGAGGGTCCGGACGGGCTGAAGGACCGCTCGAGGGCGCCCTTGACGCATCCGCAGGCGACCAGTGTCGAGGTGGTCGGCAAGATCATCCACCTGCGCCAGAACTACCACTTCGGGCCGGCGAAGATCTCCATGTATTTGAAGCGGTACCACGACGTGGAGATCTCCAACTCCGGCGTCTGGCGGATCCTCAAACGCCTGGACCTCAACCGGCTGCCCAGCTCCCAGCGCTACAAGCGCCACGAGCGGCGCTGGAAACGCTACGAGAAGCAGCAACCCGGGCACCGGGTCCAGATCGACGTGAAGTTCATCGCCCCCTTGAAGGGATCGAGCAAGCGCGGGCACTACTTCCAGTTCACCGCGATCGACGACTGCACCCGCCTGCGCGTGCTGCGGATCCATCCGACGTTGAACCAGAAGACCGCGATCGCGTTCGTCGACTACGTCGCCGCGAAGCTCCCGTTCCACATCGAGACCATCCAGGCCGACAACGGCTCAGAGTTCCAATCCGCGTTCCACTGGCACGTCCTGGACAAAGGCATCAACCACGTCTACATCAAACCCCGAACCCCGCGGCTCAACGGAAAGGTCGAACGATCGCACCGCATCGACGCCGAGGAGTTCTACCGGCTCCTGGACGGCGTCACCATCGATGACACCGGTGTCCCGTGTCAAGAAGGTGGCAGGATTTCGGCCGCTTGAAAGGTGGTTGAGGGGTCGGTCAGGCCCACGTGGACGTCCAGCGGGGTGTTCCAGGCCAGGGCCTCATGCGGCCTGATCGTGTTGTATTCGATGCGGTACGCCTCGGCGTGCCGGGCCAGGTCCAGGCCGTCGTCGATCTCCTCCAGGTAGAGCCGCTCGTATTTCAAGGACTCGAAGCCGCGCTCGCGGGATCCGTTCTGGCCCGGTGACCTCACCCGCGTGCGCACGTGCCGCAGCTCAGGGTGCTGGGCGATGAATGTCTCGAACCGGAACGCCCGGAACGGCCCGCCGTTGTCGGTGACCAGGGTGAGGACCGGCAGCAGCTGGCCGGTCTTCATGTCGACGGGGCACTCATCGACCAGCCGATGCCCGAACAACCGCTCGTATTCGGCCAGCGCGAGCTCGACGGCCTCGATCGCGTCGAGGTGGTTCGCGGTCGGGGAGATGTGCCAAGGCGGCTCGAGCTTGCTCCAGTAGTCCCGGCAGCCGGCGATCCGCCACGTGCCGCCGGCGATGGTCTCGAAGTCGGAGAAGTCCAACTGCCAGACCTGGTTCGGGCCGGTCGGCGGAGTGCAGAACGCGGCCTTTCGGGCCGCCGCCAACTGACGCCGCTCGCGCTGATAGTCCGCTGACTGCAACAGGTTCTCGTCCCGCAGCGCCCGCATCACCGTCGACGGCGACACCGCGATGCCGTCACGGCGGGTCATCGCCCAGATCTTGCGATGCCCCCACGCCACGTGCGCACTGGCGTGCGCGACGACTGCGGGCTTGGCCACCTGTCGCACCGGTTGGGGCCACGGCCCTTTCGACGGCCGGTCGGCACGGGCCTTGGCCTGCCATCGCCGCCACGTCCGCTCGGGCACGCAGATCACCGAGCAGAACCTCGCGGTCGGCATGCCCGCATCGACGCGGATTACCTCGAGGTCCGCGAAGGGCCTAGCCGGCCCTCCGCACTCTTCTTCCAGACCCGGATCTCGACCGCGGCCTCACCCAGGGCCTGGGTCAGATCAGCGACCTCAGCCTCCAGCTGCTCCTCACGGCTCGACGGACCGGTCTTGCCGGCGATCAACGCGGTCTTGCCCGCCTCGAGGAACTCCGCCTTCCACCGCCCGATCGACTGCTCGGACACCTTCTCCTTGCGAGCAGCCTCAGCGATCGAGACCTCCCCAGCCATGATCGACAACACGACCCGGATCTTCTTCTCAGCCGGGATCCCCGGCGGCCTGGACATCGACATCGACTCCCTCCGACGAGAGCCGATCATCCACTAACCGGCCTGCCAGAAAGGATGACGCGCGACACCGGCATGTTCAACGCCAAGCTTCAAGAATGGGAGGACTACTACAACTACCATCGCCCACACGGCGGCCTCGCAGGGCAGACGCCTTACGAACGCCTCAAACAAAAGCCCCAAGCACCGACGTAAGCGAACTACGTCAGTCGCACATGCCCTGAACTGTCGCGAGCATTCAGACGATCACCCTCCGCGATCCAGAGTGCAGTTCTCTGGGGTAGGTCGTTGTTGAGGCGGTTGAGTCCGCAGGTGTGCAGTCCTGCTACACGTACCGCACCCAGACTTGGGACTTTGGCTCAGAGCGTATGTCAATGGCCAGGTTGCGGTCCCCGGTTTTGGCCAGGTGGAAGTCCCCGGCCTGCGCGGGTGTTTCAGCGTTTGCCAGGGACGGTTCCTGTCCGGCTCTTTGCCTGTCGCATGCGGTGTGATTCGCCGTCGGTGCTGACGACTGAGGCGTGGTGCAGGAGCCGGTCGAGAATGCTGACGGCGGTGGTGTGCTCGGGTAGGAACCGTCCCCATTCGTCGAACGCCCAGTGCTGACCGCCCGCCCGGGCGAGTTCCGCATCAACGATCCTCTTCACCGTCTTCGGCGTCGTGTCGCAGATCTCCGCGGCACCCCAATACGTCCCTGTCAGTTGATACGCGGACACTATTTCCATTCGATCCTCCGCAGACTTCAATGGAGCTCCCTGGGCGGGTGAGGTGGTTGCTGCTTGGCGCCGCAACTCTCACCGCCCAGGACCCTCACTCACGACATCGACACGATCAGCCGTGCAGGGCGGGGACTTCCAGATGGCCACCAGCGGGTACTTCTACGTGGCCACCGCGGGGACTTTGCAGACGCCTGGTCGGCATCCTGCACGCCTGACTACGCGACCGAGCCACCTACGACGAGACCACCGCCTGGCACCACCACGAAGTCGATCAGCACCGCGCCGCTTGACACGCTACGACCGTGGGACATCTAGGAGTCCCGTATGACGGGTTCGCCGGGAGCCCGCTCCCGCATCACGGCCGCAGCAGCGAACGCAGGAGAGCCAGCCTGAGGGGGTCAGCCAAGCCGCTCCAGGATCGTCGCGCTCGACGTGCCACCGCCTTCGCACATCGTCTGGAGGCCAAAGCGCGCACCGGTCCGCTCCATCTCGTGCAGCAACGTGACCATCAAACGGGCACCTGACCCACCGAGCGGGTGACCGAGAGCGATTGCGCCGCCATTCGGGTTGACCAATTCGCGCGGAGCGCCAGTCTCAGCGAGCCACGCTTCGACCACCGGTGCAAAGGCTTCATTGACTTCGAACACCCCGATGTCGGCGATTGACAGTCCGGACTTGGCGAGCGCCTTCTCGGTAGCGGGAATTGGACCGGTAAGCATCAGGATCGGATCGGTTGCGGTGACGACCATTGTCTTGATCAGAACCCTGGGCGTCAGGCCCAGCTTGCGAGCAGTGCCGTAGGACATCACCAGGAGCGCTGCTGCTCCGTCCGAGATCTGAGAGGCGTTGCCAGCCGTGATGACGCCGTCTTCTGAGAATACGGTCTTGAGTCGCGCGAGCGACTCCAACGACGAATCCGCGCGAGGCCCCTCGTCCTTCGCCACGACCACCTGCTCGCCGTCTGCCGTCACCGTAACCGGAACGATCTCTCGATCGAACCTGCCCTCGCCCTGCGCGCGGAGCGCGCGGCGATGTGATTCGAGACTGAACGCATCGAGTTGCTCGCGACTGAGGCCCCACTTCTGCGCGACCATCTCCGCTGAGTTGCCCTGGTGTATGAAATCCTCCGTGAGGCCGTACCGATCTCGAAACAGTTGGCCGTATGGGAGACCGGGTCCTGACAGAACGTTCGAGAACATCGGCACCCGGCTCATCGACTCAGTTCCGCCCGCGACGACGATGTCGTGCACGCCCGACATCACGCCCTGTGCCGCGAAGTGCACCGCCTGCTGCCCTGAGCCACACTGGCGATCAACCGTGACACCGGGCACGTCCTCTGAGTAGCCCGCCCCGAGCGCTGCGCTGCGGGCGATGTTCAGCGCCTGCTCGCCGACCTGCAGCACGCATCCGAGGATGACATCCCCGACCAGATCCGAATCGACTCCCGGCCGGTCCAAGACCGCGCGAAGCACCGGAGCGGCCAAGTCCGCCGGGTGAACGCCGGACAATCCACCATTGCGTCGCCCGACAGGCGTCCTTACGGCTTCCACGATGACGGCATCATGGTCTCGAAGTGCTGCGCTCATGTGATTTCTTCTCCCAACCGATCGGTCGGTCTGGTGACCGACTCCGTTTCTACCACGTGCTAGCGGCGAATTCAAGGAACTGTCCGTTTCCCGTCCTCGAATTGCGCGTCTATCCTGACTGCGCAGGCGGGCTGCTGGTCGGCAACGATTCTGACGACGGAGGGTCCGGTGGGGGCAGTACCACAACGGCGAGGATTGCAGAGCGCGGATAGCATCCGCCGCGTTGCGTTGCAACTCTTTTACGAGCGTGGCTACGACGGCACGTCAATGAAGGAGATCGCGGACGCCGCAAACATTCACAAGTCGACCGTGTATCACCATGTGCCGAGCAAGGGCGAACTCCTGCGGGCCATTTGCGAGGCTACCCTGGGGGCGTTGGATGCGAGCCTGGGCTCGGCAGAGGCGAACGCAGGCACTCCAGGCGAGCAGTTGCACCTCGCTCTGACCGGGGCCGTCCGCACGGCCCTTGGCGACCCCTACGCGACCAGTGTGATCATTCGGCTACGGCCGAACAGCGTGACCGCGCGCGCCGTGATCAAACGTCGAAGGATCTACGAGGATCGATTCAGCCGATTGGTGCAGGCTGCTCAGAAGTCCGGCGAGATCCGCAGCGACGTTGATCCGCTGCTTCTCGCTCGACTTGCTCTTGGCACGATCAATACCGTGGTGGACTGGTTCGATCCTGGTGGCAAGTACTCGATCGCCGTGGTCGAGGGCGCTGTGGTAGCGATGGCGTCGCACGGATGGTCCGGGGCGGACGTAGCGTGATTGGACGGGAAACACATGCCGGTAGTACTTGATGTAGATGCTGGTGGACGTGCGACGCTGACGCTCGACTCTCCCACCCGTCTGAACGCGCTCGATCGCGACGACGCGCTTGCCGCTCTCGCCGCCCTCGATACCTGTGAGAACGACCGGTCGATCGGGTGCCTGGTTGTGGCGGGTGCCGGTCGCGCGTTCTGCGCCGGTGCCGATCTGGGCTTCATGGAGAGGATTCGACTCGCATCACCGCACGAGCAGGTGGCCGACCTTGACTTGATTCCTGCGTTTGTCTACCGGTTGGCCACCCTGGAACTACCGACGATCGCGGCAGTCCAGGGTGCTGCGTTCGGCGGGGGCGCGTGCATCGCCCTCGCCTGCGACGAGGTGATCATGGCGGACAATGCAACGCTGGGTCTGATCTTTACCTCGTTGGGCCTGCCGGGCGGCGACAGCCTTGCGCCGTGGCTCCTGACGCGACGGGTGGGATCGCGCCGAACTTGGAAGCTCCTGGCCTCCAGTGCGATCCTTGACGCGAACGAAGCCCTGGCGCTCGGTCTAGTCGACGATCTACTCCCGCTCGAAGAACTGCTTCGCGGAGTAAATGCCAACGCCGACGGATATCTGGGAAGAAGCCGTCGAGCCCTGGCAACAACGAAGCGCCAGATCCTGCGCTACGAGGGGCGCGGAGCCTGGCTTGAGGCAATCACGGCCGAGGAGAATGCAGAAATGCTTGCCGCATTCAACGGTGCCGAACTGGTCGAGGGCATGGCCGCCCATCGAGAACGCCGCCCACCAGTCTGGCCTTAGGCCAATCAACTGCCGGCTTCGACCTCCTCGACGAAGATCGCCCGGCCCGGCCCGTCGCGGAGAAATGAAGCCATGCCGCGCTCGCGATCGGGACTGGCGAACGTGCCCGCAAGAAGCGTTCGCTCGAGGGCCAAACCACCGGCCAGAGAACCGTCGAGCCCGAGATCGACCGCGTTCTTGATCGACGCAATCGCGTGGGCGGGACCTCGTGACAGTTCGCTTGCGTACTCGACCGCGCGATCCAGGGCGGAGCCTCGCGGTACCACCTCATCGACCACGCCCCAACTAAGAGCTTCGTCGGCGCCGAAGCGCCGGCCGGTCATCATCAGGTGCTTGGCTCGTGAAGGACCCACAAGGCGGGCCATGCGCTGCGTCCCGCCCGAGCCTGGCATGATTCCCAACTGAACCTCAGGCAGACCGAATTTTGCCGAATCCTCCGCAACGCGGTAGTCCGCTGCGAGGGCGAGTTCGAGTCCACCTCCGAGCGCGTGGCCGGTCAACGCCGCGATCACGGGCACGGGCAGTTCTGCGACCGAGTCGAAAACTCGCTGGATCCGGCGATTCCAATTCACCACTTGTGAGTAACTGAGCCGCTGCAGGGTTGCGATGTCAGCACCCGCAGCGAACAGCGTCTGTCCTCCGTACAGGACGACTGCACGCACCACGTCACTCGCGTGGAGGTCGTCGATCAAGCGTCCAAGTTCATCTCGGGTGGCGTCGTCGAACGCGTTGACCGGCGGATTGTTCAGGCGAAGGACGACCACGGGTCCGGACCCCGCCAGCACAACTCGCGACTCACTCATGTACGAACCGCGGCCCTTCCTTTGCCAGAAAGGCCCGAATACCCTCGGCGGCATCGACGCTCGTGGCTGCTTGAACGAAGGCATCGAGCTCTGTGGCGAGGTCGATAGCAGATGACGCTCGCAGAGCCCGCTTTGCGGCAGCAAGCGCGACCCTTGGCAGTCGCACGAGTTCCTCGGCAAGCGAGATCGCCGCTTCAAGCGCTGACTCCTCCTGTGCCACCCGATGAACGAGCCCGATCTCCAAAGCCTTGGCTGCGGATACCGGGTTTCCCAGCATCACCATGTCCACGGCCCGGGCCATGCCGATGGCCAATGGCAGTCGCTGCGTCCCGCCTGCGCCGGGAATGAGCCCAAGCCCGACTTCGGGCAATCCGAGTTTGACCCGCGATGCCGCCACTCGAAAGTCACAGGAAAGGGCCAGTTCGAGCCCGCCACCGACGGCGTGCCCATCCATCGCGGCAATGACAGGAAATGGTGACCGCTCCAAGGTGAGGAGTAGTGACTGGACGGACTGCGCCAGCTCGCGGATCCGGTTCTCTCCCGCGGCACAGGCCTCGACGAGTTCCCCGATGTCCGCGCCTCCGCAGAACACCGGCCTCCCTCCCGCGACTATGAGGACCCGCGGAGACCGGCCGGTGGTCGTCAGTTCGCCAAGTGCTTCAGAAAGCGCCCTTCGAACCCTGGCGGACAGAGCGTTGGCGGGAGGATCGTTGAACTCAATGATCGCGATACCTGGCGACGATTCGCGTAGCGAGACAGCATCCAATGTGACTCTCCTGGGAAGACGGGCAACCGAAATAGACCGACCGGTCAATCCAACTACAGATCCGCACGGTTCGCATGCCAACCGAGTGCTTCCCGGTAGGGATGCCGTGAAGATCTATGATCCGCCGGTGGCAACTCGCGCGGACCGGTCGGGTAAGGCGCTGAGCCTTCAAGTCTCCGATCACGTTCGCGCGATGATCGTCTCGGGGGCCTTACAGGAGGGCGCGTTCGTTCGGCTGGACGCGATGGCCGCCGAACTGGACATGAGTCTGACCCCGGTGCGCGAGGGGATGACGACCCTGGCAAGTGAAGGATTCCTGTCGCTTGTGCCGCGGCGCGGGTTCTGCGTTCAACCACTGACGCCCAGCGACATCACCGATCTGTACTTCGTCCAAGCGACGATCGCTGGCGAACTCGCGGCCCGCGCCGTCCGTACCATGACCGATGCAGACGTTGAACGGATGAGAATGCTGCGCATAGAGTTGGAGCAGGCAATAAGAGACGACGACGACGATCTGATCGTTCGACTCGATCATCAACTGCACCGGGTAGTCAATCTCGCCGGCGATTCGCCTAAACTGACGTGGATGCTCGAGATGACCTTGCGGTATGTGCCTACCCGGTACTACGGCTCGATCGAAGGATGGCGTCAGGTCTCTTCGGAGTTGCATCGCGAGATGGTCGACGCGTTGGAGCGCCGAGACAGCAGAGCGGCCCGCAGAGCGATGACGAACCACATCATTCATGCAGGCGAACTCCTCGCCGCGCATAGGGCGAGACTTCAGTTAGATCGCGACGACGCGCCGCAACGCATCCGTGACCTGGGCGTGGCCGGGGAGCCAGACTGACTCCAGGCTTGGTGAGTACGGCGCCGGCGAAAAGAGCGCTCCGACCCGGACTACCGGAGCGTCAAGGAGCCAGAAGCCCTCATCGGCTGCGAAGGCAGCAATCTCGGCGCCAACTCCGAATTCCTTGACTGCCTCATGTGCAATGACAAGGCGACCAGTCTTGGTCAGGGAAGCAAGTACGGCCTCGCGATCCCAAGGAACAATCGTCCGGAGATCGATTACCTCGACATCGATCCCCTCGTTCGCGACAACGCTTGCGCTTTCCATGCATTCGAGGACCATCCGCGACCAGGTCACCAGGGTTACGTCCGCTCCCTGCCGCACGACGCGGGCGCGCCCCAATGGCACCAGGTAATCCGCGTTCGGCTTGGGACCCTTCTTTCCGTAAAGGAGCCGATTCTCGACAAAGATGACGGGGTTCTCGTCTCGGATCGAGGCGCGCAGAAGCCCATAGGCATCGGCAGGATTTGATGGCATCACCACGGTTAGTCCGGGAATGTGCGCCAGGATCGCCTCGAGGCTCTGCGAATGCTGGCTCCCCGACGAGCGGCCAGCGCCGAACTGAGTGCGGATCACGAGCGGGAGCGATGCCGCACCTCCCGTCATGAACCGCATCTTCGCCGCTTGGTTCAAAATCTGGTCGAATGCGACGCCGATGAAGTCCATGTACATGATCTCAACCACGGGCCGCATGCCAGCCATCGCGGCTCCCACCGCTGTTCCCACAATCGCGTTCTCGAGGATCGGCGTATCCCGAACTCGACCGGGGAACTGTCCGTGCAGGCCGCGCGTCAGGCCGAACACATTGCCACCGGCGCCGACGTCGATGCCAGCGATGAACACATTGGGGTCGGTTCGGAGTTCGTACTCCAACGCATCGTGGATTGCGTCCATGGTGCGCCAAGTAACCTCTCCGCTTGGGGGAGCGGGTTCGGGGAGCGGTGGTCGAGGCGAGATGACGTAGTCAAGCGCGGTGTCGGCCAACGGGAAAGGCGCCGCGATCGCAGCCTTCTCGGCTTCGTCGATCTGCGTCTCGGCGGCCACGTCGACAGAACGGATCTCCTCCGGCGCGATCCCCTGCTGGGCTAGCCGTGAGCGGGCGATGACGAGGGGATCCCGCGCCATCCATTCGTTGAGCTCCGCTTCATCTCGGTAGGCCTGCGCGTCTCCCTCGTAGTGTCCTGCCCATCGATAGGTCTCCGCCTCCAGGATCAGCGGTCCTTCCCCAGCCCGTAGCCGAGCCACGGCAGCCGTTGCGGCTTCGTGAACCGCGACGACGTCGTTCCCATCAACGTGGCCGTAGCCAACCCCATAGCCCACGGCCCGCATCTGGAGCGTGGATCGATGTTGGTCGCCGGTGTGCGAGAACTCCGCAAAGTGGTTGTTCTCACACAGGAAGAGAACAGGAAGGTTCCACACTGAAGCAAGGTTCATCGCCTCGTGGAACATTCCCTGCGCGACCGCGCCGTCGCCGAAGAAGCACACGACGACTGCCTTGTCGTCGCGTAGCTGAGCCGCGGTCGCTGCCCCCACGGCTATGGACAAGCCCGCACCGACGATCCCGTTCGCCCCGAGGATGCCTCGTTGTGGGTCTGCGATGTGCATGGAGCCGCCCCGGCCTCGGCACACGCCGCTGTCGCGGCCCAACAGTTCGGCGAACATCTCGGCAGGCGTCAGGCCCTTGGCCATGGTGTGGCCATGTCCTCGATGGTTCGACGTGATCAGGTCATCGGGGCGCAGGGCGGAGCACACTCCGACGGCGATGGCCTCCTGGCCGATCGATAGATGCACGAATCCCGGCACCTGGCCTGAGCGGTAGAGGTTTGCCGTCCGCTCCTCGAAGAGCCGAATGAGGGTCATCTTGCGATACATCTCAAGGAGCGAGATTCGGGTCAAGCCAGACTCCTGAATCGAGGTTGCGGGCGGACCTGTAGATCATGCATGATGCATGATCTACAGGCAACATGCCGACGAGGTGAGGTTGAGCGCTGCATGGACTTCGACCTTCCCGAGGATGTGCGCGATGTCAAGCGTCTTGCGCGAGACTTCGCGGCTCGTGAGATCTCGCCGTTTGCCGCGCAGTGGACTGAAGACCAGACCTTCCCGAGCGCGACCTTCCAGAAGCTCGGCCAACTTGGGCTCAACGGAATGCTGGCGTCCACCGAGTATGGGGGATCCGACGCGGGCCTGGTCGCCATGGTCGCCGTGATGGAGGAGCTAGGAAACGCGGACCAGTCGTTGGCCACTGCCTGGAACGCGCACACCACCATCGCAACTCTGCCGCTGGCCACGTTTGGGACGCACGAGCAAAAGCAGCGTTGGCTCGTTCCGCTCGCGACAGGGGACAGGATCGCGGGCTTTGGCCTGACAGAGCCATCCGCAGGATCAGACGCCAGCGGAATTCGAACTCGCGCGCGCCGCGAGGGCGACGGCTGGGTGATCGACGGCACCAAGATGTTCATCACGAATGCCGGGACCGACATTTCACTCGGAGTCACCATCTTGGCGGTCACCGGGGAGGAAGCCTCAGGACGAAAGCGGTTCGCAACCTTCTTCATTCCCGACAAAACGCCCGGCTACACCAAGGGAGCGCCGCTGCGAAAGCTCGGCTGGCATGCGGCAGATACTCGCGAGCTCATTTTCGATGGTTGCCGGGTTCCGGGCGATCACTTGATCGGCGCCGATGGAGCCGGACTCCACCAGGTTCTTGCCGTCCTCGACCGAGGTCGGGTGAGCGTGGCGGCGCTTGCACTCTCACTGGCGCAGGCGGCCCTTCGGCTTGCTGTGAGCCATGTGCGCCAACGGGAGCAGTTCGGCCATCCGCTAAGCGACTTTCAGGCCGTTCAGCACAAGATCGCCGACGTGGCGACCGAGGTCGAAGCGGCAAGGTGGCTCGTGTACCGGGCTGCCTGGCTCGGAGACCAGGGTCGGCCGTTCGCCAAGGAGGCAGCGATGGCCAAGCTCTACGCATCGGAAGTCGCCAACCGCGCCGCATCGGACAGCGTCCAACTGCACGGCGGCTACGGGTGGATGAAGGAATCGGAGATCTCGCGCTTCTACGCCGACGCGAAGGTACTTGAAATCGGCGAGGGCACGAACGAGATCCAGCGCAACGTCATCGCCCGCGACGTTCTAAAGAACGGCTAGGAATCAGCGTCATGGCGCTCACAGGGCCACTCACCGGGCCACTCACTGGGCTTCGCATCGCGATTGCGGGCGCGGGCGGCGCACTCGGCAGTCGAATTGCGGCTCGCTTCGTCGCTGAGGGTGCGGCCGCGTTGACGCTCGGAGATTTGAACGAGGCCGAGATCGCGAAGGCAGCGTCACGGTTGAGGTCGAGTGCGACCCCCGATCAGCAGATTGTCTCGGTCGAACTCGACGTCACGGATCCGGCATCCGTTCGTGCCTTCGTTCAGGCGGCGGACGAACTCGCAGGCGGCATTGACGTGTATGTCGGCAACGCCGGAATTCTCAGTCCCAGCGCGCGGATCCACAACGTCAGTTTCGATGACCTGCATCAGGTGATGGACGTCAACTTTGGGGGGGCGTTCAACGGGCTGCAAGCGGTCCTGCCGGTGATGCGTCGAGCGGGTCGTGGGTCGATCATCTTCACCGCGTCTGTAGCCGGCCTGACCGCCTGGTCCCATACCGCTCCGTACTGTGTATCGAAGGCCGCGTTGATCCAACTGACCAAGGTTGCGGCAGTGGAGTATGCGCGGGATGGTATCCGAGTGAACTGCGTGTGCCCTGGGACCTTCCGCACTGCAATTCACGACGGCCTGCCCGAGTCTGCGCTGGACGCGATCGCCGAACGGCACCCCATTGGTCGGCTAGGCCAGGCCGAGGAGATGGTCGGCGCCTATGTCTATCTGGCTGGAAGAGACTCCACTTTCACGACGGGCTCGACGATTGTCGTGGATGGCGGCTACTCAGCGTGAACGGTCCTACTCAGGAACAACACAGGAAGGCGGATAGGCGATGTTGTTGAAGGACAAGGTGCTGTTGGTGACTGGCGGTGGCTCAGGGATGGGCGAAGGAGCGGCCCGCATGCTTATCGAGAATGGTGGGTTTGCCGCCGTTCTCGACTTACCCACCAGTCGCGGCAAGCAGTTGGAAGAGGAGTTCGGCGACCGACTTGCGTTCTTTCCGACGGATGTCACGCAGGAGGCCCAGGTTGCCAGCGCCTTTGCAGCTGTGGAAGAGCGCTTCGAGCGAATTGATGTGTGTGTGAACGCGGCGGGCATCGCGGACGCGGCACGTGTGTTGAGCCGCGACGGAGAGATGTTCCCGATGTCCACCTACACCCGAGTCGTCTCCGTCAATCTCATCGGGACTTTCGACGTGGTCCGCAACGCCGCACGGGTAATGAGCCGCAACGAGCCCGGGCAGGATGGAGAGCGAGGCGTCATCATCAACGTGGCCTCGATCGCCGGAATCGAAGGCCAGGCCGGTCAAGCCGCCTACTCCGCCTCGAAGGGTGGAGTGATCGCGATGACGTTGCCCTTGGCACGAGACCTCGCCTCGATCGGCATCCGGGTCAACACCCTATGCCCGGGCATCTTCGACACCGGGATGTTGGCGGCAGCGGATGAGAAGCTTCGCCAGCGCCTAGCCGACATCCACGTCTTCCCGAAGAGACTCGGGACCCCGGCCGATTTCGCTCACTTCGTCCGGGCCATCGTCGAGAATCCCATGGTGAACGGCGAGGTCATTCGCATTGACGCAGCGACCCGCCTCGCGCACGGCTGATGTGTCTACGGTCGGCGTGTCCGCTGCCCTGCGACCCTCCGTGCGGACTTGGCCGGAGCCTCAGGTGCGGTTCGCCGTGATGTCGTCGGAGGGGGCGCGGCGATGCCACTGAGAAAGATTTCGTGGAAGTCTGCTGCGATCCGTTCGCTACGAGGTTGTCCTCGGCCTCGGATCCAGATGTAACTGTAGTTGAACATCCCGAGCCACGCGAGGGTCGCCAACCCGGTGTCCTTGATCCGGAACTCGCCGGAGGCGACGCCGTCATCGAGAACTCGGCGCACGCTGTCTTCGTAGATCCGACGAGCTTGTCTGAACTGCCGGGCGTGATCGGCTTCAAGAAATCGGAACTCGTGCAAGAACACCCACAGGTGATCTGGATAGCGCGTGATAATCCGCAGTTGCTCAAGGCCGAACTCACGTAGTCGCTGCGTCGGCGACTCCGTGGAAGCGGCGAACTGCTCCGCCTTGGGCGCAACCTCCTGCATGACTCTCGAATGAATGAGGAAGAGGAGGTTCTCCTTCGACTCCACATGGTAGTAGAGCGAACTCTTTCCCAGGCCGGTTGCCTTGCACAACTCAGCGGTGCCGGTGGCGTGGTAACCAAGCTCGGCGAACAACTTCGCAGCCGCGTCGACGATCTCGTTGCGCCGTTCGTGCCACCGCACGCCGTGCTCGTCTTGCACCCGTCCACCTCCGTGAGAAAATTGGCAGGTCGTTCGGCAGAACATGAGCCGGCGATGCGAGATTAGCAGGTTGATTTGCCGGCTCCGCGCCGCCAAGCTGTTGACTTGTGGCCGAGACTGTGTTTTGGTAGGACCAACCGATCGGTTGGGAGCGAAATGAGCACTTCAGTAGTCGACCTTTTGCCGGGTCCTGTTGGTCAGGTCGAGCCGTGGATGGACCTCGATGATGGGTATCGCGCCGCCGCGACCCGCATGATCGAGTTCCACATGATGAGCGAAGTCGTCGGGCCGGTTCACGAGTTCCGGTGGGTCCCGAAGGCACCGTCGCTGCACTCAAAACTGGTCTTCGCGGCCAAGTCGCAGGATGAGATCGGCCACGGCCTGATGCTCATGCGCGTGTGCGAAGACCTCACAGGAAAATCGCGGAAGGAGTACGTCGAGGAGATCCTCGACGGTCCTCCCCGCTTCATGAACATCTTCCACTACCCCTGGGACTACTGGGCCGATCCGGTTATCGTCGCGTGGCTCATCGACGGTGCCGAGATCGAGCGGCAGTCCACTTTGCTTCGCAGCAGTTACGGCCCCTACGCCCGTGCGATGCGCAAGATCGTCAAGGAGGAGGGCTTCCACCACCACTGCGGGCGATTCCTCGCCGAGCAGATGATGTCCGGGACAAGCCAGCAGAAGAGATCCATGCAAGAGGGGGTTGACCGCTGGTGGCTGCGGACGCTCGCGATGTTCGGGCCGTCTGATGAAAACTCCAAGCACGGAGCGCAATCGATCGAGTACGGCCTCAAACTCTCCAAGAACGAGGATTTACGACAGTCCTGGCTCACCAAGTTCGTGCCGCAGATTCGGGCGATGGGCTTGGAGATCCACGATGACGAACTGGCATACGACGACGAGGCCGGCCGCTGGTCATACACGCAGCCGGACTGGGACGAGTTTCGATCACTCCTTCGAGGTGGGAGCCCGGTCGGCGGCGAACTCCAACGAGAACTCCGCGACGCACGGGGCCGCAGTTCCTGGCTGCTGGAGACCACTCGATGACGAGTTTCGGGACCTTCGAGGTGTTCCGTCAGAAGTCGCCCGGCGAGGCGCACGTCCACGTCGGTGAAGTCGAGGCACCCGACATCGACGCCGCGATGATGGTCGCCAAGGAGCACTTCGCGCGCCGTGAGGTCTGTTGCAGTCTATGGGTGGCTCGCCGAGACGATGTCGCCAGGAGCAACTGGACGCCCGAAGTCCTCTCGAGCGGCCACCTCAAGTCCTATCGACGTTCCGGCGGTATCCGAACTGCGATGACGTCATGACCACGACCGACGCAATTGCGGTGCCTGGATTCGTCGGAACCCTGAGTGAGTTGGACCTGTTCCTCATCGCTCTGGCGGACGGCGAACTGCTTACCGGTCACGTTCTGACCTCCGGTGCGGGGTGGGGGCCTGAACTTGAGGTCAACATCGCGATGTCCTCGATCGGTCAGGACGAGATCGGCCACGCACGACGGATCTACGAGCGAGTGCTCGGGGACCGCGCTGTCGTCGAGCGCTTTGTCTACGAGCGTCCTGCGGCCGAGTTCCGCGCGTCTCCCCTCGCGCGCACCTACCCAGATCAGTGGGAGCGACTCCTGGTCCGACAGTTCCTCTATGAGACTGCGGATGCTCACCGGCTGCGCTTGCTATGCGGAACTGGTCCGGAGTTAGCAGGTCTGTTCGGGGAAATGACAATCGAGGAAACCTACCACCTGGAGTTCTGGCTGACCTGGCTTCAAGCCACCCTCGGTACGCCCGAAGGGCCGGTTCGGCTGCAGGCGGCGTTCGATGCGATCTGGCCGCTCGCCACGGAGTCATTCCTGCCAGGAACCCAGGACGAGGTGGCCGGCGTTCTCGGCGTCGCGAGCGCGGACGTCGCGTCCGTGCGTCAGGAGTGGGTCGATGAGGTCCGCGCTATCTGTGCGGACGCCGGAATCTCGCTGTCAAGTGACGCCGCCCCGATCGAACCAGACGGACTCATGCAGATGCTGACCGAATCACGCGCCGTATATGAGACCGCACCCGGGAGTTGGTGACACCGATGGATCCCTCTCTATCAGTACAGATCGATGCCGCTGTGCGAGCAGTCGAGGATCCGGAGTTACCAGTCACGATCTCGGACCTGGGGATGGTTCGTTCAATCGATACGTCGACAAGCGATATTTGCATTCGCCTGGTCCCAAGTTTCATTGCATGCACTGCACGCTGGATGATTGAACGAGACGTCTGTGTCGCCGCCAAGTCAGTCACCGGCGTGCAGTCGGCGCGAGTGGAGTGGGAAGACGGCGGCTGGACCATTGCTGACGTCTCGCCAGCGGGCCGTGAAGCGTTAGCGTCGGTCGGTGTCGGAATTCCGAACGTCGATGGCGGATTGTCGTGCCCGCATTGCGGCTCGTCGACAGTCGAGCAGACGAGTCTATTCGGATCGGCGGTCTGCCGAAGTTCTGCGTTCTGCGAAGTCTGCAGGACGCCGTTTGAAGTGCTGAAGACCAAGAAGTCTCTGCCTTCGCTTACCGTCTGACGGCGCTAGCAGGCAACCGAACCGTCGCGCACGACTAGTTGGAAAGCAAGGACTCGTGCGCGGCCAGGTGGCTGGGCAACCAGTCCCGCGCCCATCCGCCCGACGCCGAGTACCATGGACGTTGCAGATCCGCGAGCGTCTGCCGCACAGCAACGACGCCGAGGCTTTGGGGTGGGCCGAGGCTGAGCACAGGATCGTCGCGATCCGCACTCCAATCCCCCGAGGGTCCCTCGGGGGAAGCCACCATCCTCATCCAGTCCGAATTTGGCGTGACCTTCTCCGCAACGAGGAGGGAAGGCTGCGTCAGCCACCCCACTTCACTCTCAAGGATCTCGATACCGGCGACGAGGTCCGGACGGGCAACTGCCGCGAAGGCTGCGACCATGGCCGAGGCGCCCTGAGTAATGAGGACGAATGGCTGATCGGCAATGCGCTCAAGTACCCTCAGGAGATCAATGCAAAACTCACTCAACGAGTAATAGCCACCTCGGATCCACGGACTCGGACAGTGACCGCGTTGGGTGTATGTCCAGGCCCGCCAATCTTCCTTCGCCCGCCGCTGCATCGAGATTCGGTGGTGAAGTGAGTCGCCAATCTCGTGGACGAAGAGCGCGCGGTCCCGCCCTGGAGAAATCGAAAGATCCCCACTGGTCGTGCTGAGATTGCAGTCGATCACCGGGCCCGCCGAGTTGCAGAGCCAGCGTAGTCAAGGATCGCATCCGCAACGAGGTCAGGTCGTTCGATATGCACGTAGTGGCCCGCGTCAGGAATGCGGATGTGGTCGATATTGTCGACGAGCCTGATCGCGGCATCGCCTGGATACTCGCCCCGAAGCTCGGGGTGGTCCTCGGCAGCACCTGTAATCGTGAGGATCCGGTGCGGCACCGCCCGCGCGAGCTGAAGGGCTTCCAAGTGGCCGGCACCGAACACTTCCCACGGCCGCTGCCGCCCGGTGAGGGTGGGGTCAACTCGCCAGGTCCAACCGGTATCTGCTCGGCGCGCGAAGTACGGTGCCAACCAGTCGAGGTCCAGGACCGACAATCGCGGGTTGCTTGCCAGCCGCCGCTCGACCAGTTCGCCGAGCGTGGCGTAGACCGGAAGCGCCCGCGGACGAGATGTCCGTTTGGCGACGTAGCGTAGGGCTTCGGCGGAACGGGATCCGATCGGGGGGGCGACGACAGCGTCCAGGTTGACGACGAAATCTGCAGACATCGGCTCGAGGATCAGGCCTTGCAGAACCTGCAGCCCCCCGAATGAATGACCGGCGAAGCCGACCTTGCTGTCTTCGTTGACTCTTGCCAGCACCGACCGAGCGACCGCCATGAGATCGAGCGTCGAGTCGAACCACCCGTAGGCATCCGCCCAGGAGGACTGACCGTGTCCGGCAAAGGACAACGCGACGACGGCCACGTCCGCGTCTCGACTCTGAAGTTGGAAGGCCAGCGGAGCAAAGAACTCGGCGCAGTCCAGGTACCCATGTGCGGCGACAAGAACAGTTGAGGCCTCGGCAACGTCGCCCCATTCGGCCACCGCGATGTCGAGGCCCCGAGAACGCACAAAGGTCGATCTACTGGGCGCGGCGAATAATGACGTCGTGGAGGTCATCGTCGAACTGCCAGATCCGAAACGAGGGAGGATCTATGCATCGTCGATGCCAAGTGCCGAGGCGCCGACACGACGATCGTTACCCGACCAGAACTGATCGCGCAGGACGGACTTCTGGATCTTCCCGGTGGCGGCTTTCGGTAGTGAATCCACAAAAGTGACCGTCTTGGGAATCTTGTAGTGCGCAAGGTACTCACGCGCGCGAACCAGGATGCGCTCGCGAACGGTGTCGTCACTATCCGTCACGTCTGGCGCCCTTACAACAAACGCGGTAACCACTTCACCCCAACGACGGTCCGCGATTCCGATCACCGCGCATTCAAGGACCTCAGGGTTCCGATAGATCGCGGCTTCTACCTCCGTGCTGTATACGTTCTCACCGCCGGACACGATCATGTCCTTCTTCCTGTCGACCACATAGACATAGCCGTCCTCATCGAGATAGCCGATGTCACCGGTATGGAGCCATCCGCCCTTGAGGGTCTCTTCGGTCAATTCAGGCTTGTTCCAGTAGCCGGCCATCACGTTCGGGCCCAACGCGCAAATTTCCCCAACCGCACCGACAGGCTGTGGAACGTCCTCATCGTCCACGATTCGTACGAGGTCGCAATGCTGCGCCCGACCCCCGGACCGCAGGCGTTGCTTCTCCTTGTCGCTCGCGTCAGGAGCAAAGCCCCTGCGGTAGTCGTGAACGCTCAGATACGTGAAATGATGGGCTGACTCTGTCTGTCCGAAGTACTGCACGAAGTCGCAATCCCAGTCGATGGAAGCTCTGCGGACGACTTCGGGGTTGATCGGAGCGCCGCCAGTGCCGCAGACTTCGAGCGAACTAAGGTCGCGCGGGTTCCTGCGCTGCTCATCCAGAAGTAGGTTCAGCATTGTCGCGACCGGAACGGTCTTGGTCACCTTTTGAGCCTCGATGAGATCGAGGCATCGGGTAGCGGCGAAGTCCATCACCACGACGTGGCAACCGACCATCCAATAGGCCACAGCCATGTTGAGGACAACGTGGAAAAGCGCGCCGGTAACCAGATAGACATCCTCGTGGGTAATCCGATCGGCGATCCCCAGTTGAACGGCCTGCACGAAGTTGTTGCGGTGCGTCAGCATCACGCCTTTGGACATTCCGGTGGTCCCACCGGTGTAGCAGATCCAACAGACATCGTCGTCGGATAGCGCGACCGCGTCGGGCTCGTCGACGCTCTCCCGGATCAGTTCATCGTTGTAGTCAAGCGGCAGTCCATGATCTGCCCCAAACCCGATGACTGTCTCTACCTCGTGGGTCTTTCCGTCGCGCCTCAACGTGCTGATCAACTCGGCATACTCGGTGTCGACGAGCAGGACTCGGCAACGACTGTCGCCCAGAACGTACTCGACCTCTGCTGGTGCGAACCGCCAGTTGATCGGTGCGTAGATCGCGCCGATCTTCGCGCAAGCGAAGAAGGCCTCTACGCATTCAATCCGGTTGCGGCTCAGGAGCATGACGCACTCTCCCTTGACAACGCCGTGCCGTGTCAACACTCTTGCGAGCTGATTGACGCGATCGTTCAACTCCTGCCAGGTTCGCGACTCAAGATCCTCTTGAGAGACCGCAAGCTCGTTAGGATATTTTTGCGAGTTCAGCGTAGGAATCTGACCTGTCTTGATCACTCGGACTCCGTTTCACCACTCGTCCGCAGCGCAATTCCTGTGAAGTTCGGTTCCCGTTTCGCGCTGAACGCGGCCAGCCCTTCTGCGTACTCCGGCGATCCCATCAGCGACTCCTGGAGCCTTGCCTCGGCCAAGCACACCTCGTCGTATCCCGACATCGTCTCAGCCTGACGCATGAACGCCTTTTCTGCGATGAACGCGTTCACCGGGCCCCGTGCTATCCGGCGAGCGAGCTCAAGCGAGCGCGCGACCAGAACGGTGCCGGCTACTGAACGGTTCACAAGTCCCCAGGCCGCGGCCTGTCGGCCGCGAATGATGTCCCCCGTCAGCACCATCTCCATCGCGCGGTTGTATCCGACCAACCGCGGCAAGAAATAGTGACCACCTGAGTCGAGTGCCACCCCAAGCCGTGCGAATGGGGAGGACATCCGGGCGTTGTCCGCGGCGATGACCACATCGCATGCGAGTGCTATGCCGAGGCCCACTCCCATTGCTGGTCCATTCACGGCGGAGACGGTCGGCTTGGGGCAGTGGTAGATGGTTGCCAGCATCGGATTGATGTGATTGACGATGATGTCGTACGCATCCTCGTCGGGCTCGGCCGCGGAAATGTCCCTGCCAGCCGAGAACGCCTTGCCCGCACCGGTTATCAGAATGCACCTGACCGCGTCGTCCTGGCTTGCGGCGGTCATCACCGCCTGTAGCTCTGTCACCATGACGGAGTCGAGGCTGTTCATCTTGTCCGGCCGGTTGAGGACAACGAGAAGCACACCGTCCTCATCGAGAGTGCACTTCACTGTGACTTGGTCGGTGTAACTCATGACTCTCCTCCAACGCGGCACGCCTGTAGGACCCTGATCAGGACACTGCACGTGGTCCGCCCGTTCTGGTTCTGGACGTCCCACTCGAGATCGACGATGCCCGTCGTCTCGTCACGGCGTTCGAGTTTTGCTACGCGATTGACCACCGTGATCGTGTCACCAATGAATGTCGGAACGGGATAGCGAATCCGGTCCACCCCGTACTGGGCAAGAATTGTCTGGCTCTCCGCAGGTACGACCAGTCCCCCTGAAATCGCCAGGATCATTAGGCCGGGCGCCACCCGTTCGCCGAACATCGTGTCCTCTGAATAGACCGCGTCCGAATGGATCGGAAACCAGTCTCCTGTGAACATGCACCAGTTGACGACATCGGTCTCGGTTATGGTGCGGCCCCGCGACAACTCGGACTGATCGACCTCGAGGTCATCGAACCAGTTATCTAACAACCTATGTGGCATGGCGCTCCCTTGTCGCGGTCGGTATCGCTGCATTGTGCCGACCGGTCGGTACACGCGCAAGCCGAATTCCCGATTTGGTGCGGGAACGTCAGAATTGGCAATTCACTTGGCATGCTGAGCGAATTGCCTAGATCACAACTCGGTAACAACCTGCGGCCTACAGCACCTCAGGGGTCAAGATACGTATTGTTTGTACCGACCGGTCATGTTAAAAGTCCTGTCGATCTATGGGAGTTCTGGCACTCCGCCTCGGCACACTCGAACACCACCGCACGCACAAACTACGACGGAAAGAGAGTTCGATGCGCAAGTCACTCGTATTCTTGGGGGCCGCGGTCGCAGCGTCCTCGATACTCATGACCGGCTTAGCAACGTCGCCGGCGACAGCACTGAATAATTCGCAGGCTCCGACGGAGGACGATGCTGCGGCCAAGGCGATGGCTCGGGCCATGAAGATTACCGCGCAGTTTGCGAAGATTCCGACCTCCATCGGCGTGACAGTCCCCTTGAAGGCGAGACCACAGGCCGGGTTCAGCCTTTGCGCTGTGTCCTCCGGATCCTCGGGTGGAGCCGCGCTCCATAGAGGGGCCAAGGAGGCTGCTGGCGTCCTCGGGTGGAACTACCGTGAGTTCACCGGCGCAACAACCCCGGAGAAGATTCAGTCCACGTTTAGGCAGGCGCTCGACTCCGGGTGCCAGGGCATCTACATGAATGCCATCGAGCCATCGGTGGTCGGCGCGTCACTCATCAAGCAGTCGACGGACCTGGGCATCCTGGTTGTCGATTCCCAGATCGTTGAGCCGACTCCGGCACCTAACTGGAATACCGGTCTTCAGTCTCCGGCGACGCAGATCCTTTCGGGTCAAGCCATTTCCTCTGCTGTCACCGTCCAGTCAAGAGGCTTGGCCAACGTGCAGTTCATGAGCGTTCCGCTCTACCCGACGTTCCAGGCGTTCAACAAGGCAGCGATCGCTCAGTTCAAGCTCGTCTGCCCGAAGTGCCAGCTTGCGGAGAACAACTTCACCAGCCTGACCGAGATTGGCACCAAGATGCCACCAGCGATGGTCTCGGTGGTCCAGCGCAATCCCAAGACCGACTGGATTGTCGTGCCGTACGGCGACTTCCTTGTTGGAGTTCCCCAGGCTCTCGCAGCGGCAGGCATCACCAAGATGAACTACGCAAGTAACATCGCGGCGGTGTCCAACTTCACCGGGATTCGCCAAGGACAGCAGACCCTGGGCATGGCTCAGGCCCTGCCGATTGTCGGCTGGCGCGCCGTCGACAACATGTCGCGCATGCTGCAAAAGATGACGACACAGAACAACGCCGTGCCGATGCAGATCCTGACACCCAAGAACATTGGGGCGGCATCGTTCGACGAGTTCGGCCAGTTCATCGGCATCCCGAACTACCGGGCACAGTTCGCCAAGTTGTGGAAGATTTCGTAACCACATCGACGTGCAGCGTCAGATCGCGGGTGGTGGAGCCTTGGCGTTCCACCACCCGCGATCTTGACGACTTTGATGAGTTGCTGACCGCGGACGGCCGACGGATCCGATCAAATCAAGGAGTGGTAGATGACGAGCGCGTTGTCCATTCAGCATGCGTCGAAGCGGTTTGGCCCCATGTTGGTCCTGGAAGACGTCAGCCTTGAGATCGAGCCCGGCGAAGTCCGAGCGCTGGTCGGCCAGAATGGCTCCGGCAAGTCCACCCTGATCAAGATTCTTGCTGGACTGTACGCGCCGGAGCCGGGAATCGGCGTGCAAGTAGACGGAACGGACCTGCACCTGCAGAACCCGACTGCGAGCGAAGCCGCTGGATTGCGCTTCGTGCATCAAGATCTTGGTCTCGTCCTGGACATGGACGCGGTCGACAATATGGCGCTGGCCGACAACTACATCACGGGCTGGCTCAGGATGATTCGCTGGTCCAAGTCCCGAAAGGCAGTTCGCCAGGCACTGGCGGACCTCGGCTACCAGATCGACGTCACTGCGGCTGTAGGCCATCTGGCCATGAGCGAGCGGACCGCTGTCGCGATCGCGCGCGCGATCTCCGTAAGCGAACATGCCGCGAAGGTTCTCGTCCTTGACGAGCCGACTGCGAACCTGCCCGGCGAGGAGGCCGAGCGACTGCACGCACTTGTGCGCCGAGTTGCGAACTCCGGAATGGCCGTATTGTTTGTCTCGCACCACTTCGACGAAGTGTTCGAGATGGCTGACACCGTGACGGTGCTCCGCGACGGCAGGCTCGTCGCAACACAACCGGTCCGTGGCGTGTCCGAGAGTGACTTGATTGCTCAGGTCGTGGGACGCGATATCGAGCGTTTCGCGAAGTCGGCGACGGAGCGCGAGCACGGCGAGATCGTGCTCGAGACCTCGCAGTTGCGTGGCGCGATCATCGACAACGTCGACTTGAGCGTCCGTCGCGGCGAGGTGGTTGGCGTCGCTGGCGTCACGGGCTCTGGGCGCGAGGAGATCGCGCAACTGATTTTTGGCGGGCGTCGGCGCCATGGCGAGGTTGTTCTGCAGGGCAAGTCCCTGCCGCAGGAGCGACCGGACATCTCCATCTCGCGCGGAATGGGCATGGTGCCCGCAGAACGCCATGCGAACGCATCCTTGATGGAGCAAACACTGCGGGAGAACATCACCATCGTCAGCCCTGAACGCCATTGGGTTGCCGGATTCATGCGCGGTCGGCGTGAGGCTGCCGATGTCTCCCATTGGCTGGGTCGGTTCGATGTGCGTCCGCGCGACTCCGAGGCGCATATGTTCCAGCTCTCGGGCGGCAACCAGCAGAAGACGATCGTCCTGCGCTGGCTTCGCGAAGAACCCACTGTCCTCATCTTTGACGAGCCAACTCAGGGCGTGGACATCGGATCAAAGGCGGACATTCACGGATTCATCGCCGAGGCCGCAGCACAGGGATCGGGAATCCTGATCGTCTCCACAGACCATGATGAACTCGTTCAACTGTGCGACCGGGTCCTGATCCTCCAGTACGGCCGGATCACCGACGAGCTTTCCGGCGACCGTCTCTCAGGTGACGGCATCACCGCAGCGACGATCGGACGAGTCGCTGGTATGTCGGCGTGACCATGAACCTGCAGATTGTCGCCTTCCAACCCAGACCGAGGAGCTCCGTTCATGCCCGAGACTGACAACGCCGCAGCTACATTGCCTCGCGAAAGCCCCCGCGAAGCGAGCGGCCGCCGAAGGATCAACATCGGCCTCGACCGGTTCAGCGGGCTCTACGTCCTCGCGGCGCTGATTATCGTTTTCGGACTGTGGATCCCCGATCTGTTCCTCAATGTTCAGACGCTTCAGAGCATCCTGTCCAACGAGGCGATCACTGCCATTGTCGCGATGGCCTTCCTGATTCCGGTCGCTGCCGGTTCATTCGACCTGACTGTGGCCAACCAGGTGGCGGTCGGCGGATGCTTCGCCACCTGGGCGGTCCTCAACCACCACGGTGTCGTCGTCGCGATGGCTGGCGCATTGGCGATTGGCATGATCACTGGGCTGGTAAATGCCTTGGTGATTGTTCGATTTGGGGTCGACTCGTTCATTGCAACCCTCGGCATCTCGAGCATCTTGCTCGCAATCGCATTCCTGATCACCGGCGGCCTGCAGCTTGGGATGAGTGAGGACGGCCACGGGCCATTCCTCGATTTCGGCCGCACGTCTTTGCTCGGCCTTCCGCTCCCTGTCTTCTACATGGTTGGCATCGCATTGCTCCTCATATGGATCCTGGAGATGACACCGGGCGGTCGTCGGATCTACGCAGTAGGGGGCAACTCGACCGCTGCGAGGCTTGCCGGAGTTCGGACTGGCCGAGTCACCACTCTGACTCTCGTCGCATCGGGCATGCTCGGGGCGTTCGCGGGTGTCGTGCTGGTCGCCAGGTTGGGAATCGCGCAACCAGACATGGGCATGCCGTACCTGCTGCCCGCGTTTACCGCGGTGTTCTTAGGAGCGACCCAGATCCGCCCCGGCAGGTTCAATGTGCTCGGGACACTCGTAGCGATCTTCCTGCTTGCGACCGGAGTCAAGGGACTGCAACTTCTCGGAGCAGCCCAGTGGGTGACCGACATGTTCAATGGGCTTGCTCTGGTCGTCGCCGTCTCCCTCGCTGTGCGTACGTCCCGCAGTCGACAGCAGTAGACCATGGCCCCCGAGCAGAGGCGGATTTGATGAAACTGAACACCTGCAGACTGGGTGCGCTCACGCTGTGCGCTCTGATCCTGGCCGCTTGCAGCCTGCCCGCCGATGACCCCAACTACGTGGCTCCGGGCAACGAGATCATCGGCGGCGAGTTCGAGCCACTCGACCCCAGCGCGGCGGCCGGTGAAATTGAGAGCATGACGGCGACGCCGACGAGCATCGGCATCGAGACGCCCCTTAATGCGTCGCCAGCACCTGGAGCGACGATCATCACACTCGTCGGGGGCAATGAACTCGACGACGCGACCGCCGCAGCCATGTCCGACGCGGCAGCAGCGTTGGGATGGACCCTCGAAGTGAGTGTTCCGGAAGATCCTGCATCCCTCGAGGCGACGTTCGAAGCGGCTCTGGCGAGCAAGCCGTCGGGGATCCACATCTCGGGAGCGCAACTGGAGATCGTTCGCGACGCAGCAGTGCAGGCTGGAGCGGCTGGCGTTCCCCTGGTGTGCACCGGTTGCGTTTCTGACCCGGCTGATGGCCTCATGGACACGAGCATTGCTGGCGCGGCGCAGCAGGATGCGTGGGCGCAACTGCTTTCCGCAGGCATTGAGGTCTCGGCCGCAGAGAACGGTGGCTCGGTCTCGGTGGACGTCTATCGGCGCGCGGGCACTCCTGCCTCTGCCGCCTTTGGGGATTCGCTCGCCGCAACTCTCACCTCAGCGTGCCCTGGCTGCCTGGTCACGCAGAACGACTTGTCGAGTACCGGAGGCGCTGAGGCGATGCAGGAGGCGGCCACAGCGATTGTCGCCAACCCCTTGGCTCAGTGGGTCGTCGCCGACGCGGGCGACCTGTTCGAAGGCATTTCCGAGGAACTCGTCGCACAGGACGCGGACCCAGCGTTGATCCTCGGCGGCAACCTGGCCACGAAGCAGGCCATCGCGGGCATCAAGGAAGGCACCCAGACCGCATGGACGGCTTATTCGGCACCGGTCACCGGCTGGCGAGTGGTCGATGCCTTCGCTCGAATAATCGGCGGTCAGCCGGTCGAAACTACGCTCCTCCCGTCGCAATTGCTCGTGTCCGAGGATGTCGACAGTCTCGTTCTGGATCCCGAAGGCAACTACCTCGGCGTTGCCGACTATCAAGATCAGTTCAAGAAGCTCTGGCTGGTGGGCTGAGTTCTGTCAACCAATCTCTCGTACGAGCTCTTCGACGGTGCCCGAGTGTGGATCGTCGGCGCGAGTCGCGGGCTCGGAGTAGCCATAACGAGTGGTTTTCTCGAGGCCGGCGCGCGGGTCGCCGCGACCGCAAGAACACCGGTCGAGACTGGCGGAGTGCTTTCGGTGCCCGGTTCGGTGACCTCGCCGGCAGACGTGAGCGAAGCGGAGCGGCGGATCGCGGAGGCGTGGGGGGGTGTCGACGTTGTCGTCAACTGTGCGGGTATCAGTCCGTCCATGACCCGATCTGAGGATGTCCAAATGGCGGAATGGGACCAGGTGCTCGCTGTGAACCTCACAGGGACTTTCCTGTGTTGCCAAGCAGGTTCTCGCCTGATGGCCGACGGTGGAGGCTCGATCGTAAACGTTTCGAGCATTCATGGTTCGGTCGGAATGCCGAGGCTGGCCGCGTACAGCGCGAGCAAAGGCGGCATAGACGCTCTGACCAGGACCCTTGCGGTGGAATGGGCCTCGCGCAACATCCGAGTAAACGCCGTCTGCCCTGGCTACTTCGCGACCGACATGACGAAAGGGTTGCGTGAGAGCGAAAGGTGGAGCAAGCGGCTCCTAGACCGAGTCCCGCAGAATCGCTTTGGTGAACCGGATGAGTTGGTATCTGCAGTGATGTTTCTTGCCTCTCCTCGCGCGTCGTTCATCACAGGGAGCTCCTTGGTGGTTGACGGCGGTTGGACCGCACAATAGATCTGGTTCCGTCGTGGCGAGTGGTCCGGGAGTCTGACCAATCACCTCAAACAGCAGAAAGCCATTGGCCAAGACACGGTCCGGCAGGTGAGCCCCCGGTCAGGATTGAACTGACGACCTACCGCTTACAAGGCGGTTGCTCTACCACTGAGCTACAGGGGCGGGACGGTCAAGGATACCGGCGTGCGGGCGTCGCTAGCCTCGCGCCATGGCACACAAGCACGCGACGTTCGACGACTACATTGCGACGTTCCCCGATGACGTGCAGGTGATCCTGCAACTGGTGCGTTCGACGATTCACACAGCGGTTCCGGGAGCCGCGATTGACGGGGTCGGTGAGCCGGTCGAGTGCGTCGCGTGCCCATTGTTCGTAGCGTGCGCGGTAGAGGTCTCGCTGGGGGAGTGTGCCGTGTTCGACGAGGAGTCCGCGGATGTACTCGCGTGTTCGTGAGGCAGGTAGGGCGTCGATCGTCTCGTGCGTCACGGTCGGTTCCACGGCGAGGGTCTGAAGGAACTGGGCGACGTGCTTTTGCCGGATCCAAGTGAGTCCGCTGTTGGCACGCTTCATCGACGTGAGCGCAGTGGCCAGGGGAGCCAGTTCGGGTGCGATCGTCCCGCTCGACGGATTGGTGAGGAGGCGGTCGACCGTTGCTGCCAAGGCGCACCGCCAGCATCGCCCGCCGTCGTAGAGTTCGTCCTCGCATCCACAAATTTGGCAGTCGATGTTGAGCTTGACGCCGGAGCACCGCCGACACGCTGGTAGGCCGTCAATCGATCCGGGCAGGACGCATTGATGCCCGCATCCGCAGGTGCCGCGCGTTCGTTTCGCTCTCTGATAGCAGTGACCGCATACGCCGCCGTCGGGCCAGTGGGCGACGATCTTGTGGTGCTCGCCGCAGCGACCGCAGGGGATCGGCCACGTATCTGGATCGCTTGCCTTGCGGGGTCTACTCATCCTCGTCTGGCGGGATCAACCGGATGCGGCGGGCAATGGGGTCGCCGGGCTTGACTCCGATGTCCTCGGGACGCCGTGGCGCGTTTGCCGTCTTGGCGGCCCGCATCTCCACCACCGGCTCGAACAGGTCGTTAGGTGTGCAGTCGAGGATGTCGCACAGGGCCGCGAAGGTGCGTGCAGGAATGCGCTCGGGGGTGCTGGTCACCAGTCGGTAGACCTGGCTTTCGGACAGGTTGATGCCCCGGGCCTTCAGCAGCGGCATCAATTCGGTCGTCTTCCAGAGATTTCGCCGCGCCATGACGGCTCGCAGGTTCCAGTTGTAGCCGATGCGGCGCTGCTCAGGCATGGAACGTCATCTCCTGGGGTTGTGCGATGCGGCGGGCGATCATTTGCTGCACGGCCTTCTGCTTGAAATCCGCTGAGACAGACGTATAGAGGCCGGTGGTGGAGGCATAGGCGTGTCCGACCTGGGTCTGGACGAAGACGGGGTCGTAGCCGGCCTCGATCAAGTGTGTGACGTACGAGTGGCGCAGGCAGTGCAAGCCGAGCTCCTTGGGAAGCCCGACGGTGTCGCGAGCGTGGGCGAATGCGTCCCCAAGACTGCCGAGCGTGATTCGCTCCCCGCGTTCGCTGGGCCACAACGCCGCCGAGCGGTCGGCGGTCGCGAACATTCCGCGACCACTGGGCGCGGTCCAGAACTGGAGCAGTTCAACCACCCAGTCAAATTCGGGAACCGTCAGGACCGTGCGTCGACGAGGCCCGGAACCGGCCGTGCCCTTGGCCCAGCGAATAGTGGCGGCCCCGAAGGACCCATAGGCCGGGACGTGCGGGTTAGGACCGAAGTCGTGGACATCCAGCATGGTGATCTCGCGGCGACGAAGCCCGTACGCGTAGCACACCTTGAACGCCGTTGAGTCTCGTAGCATCGGGAGCCACCGCTTGCTGCCCGCGGCGAACTCACGGTCCACCAGGTCGTCCACGTGGTCGAAGAGTCGCTGGAGTTCAATCGTGGTGAACGCGCGACGAGATGGTGGCACTGCGTCATCGGTGGTGTGCCGGGGAGTGTTCCACTCGAAGCAGATCTGTGAAGGGACGTCACCAAAAGTAGCCTCGCAGAACCCACCCCAGCCGTAACTCGGGTGGGTCACATAGGCGCAGAACATGCCGATCGCGTTGCTGTCCGACCGCAAGGTCGTCAGGCTGATCGGCCTCTCGCCCGAACGTCGGTCGGCGAGAAAGTCCTCCACATCAGCCGGGCGCCAGGTCCACGGGAACTCCCCGGTGAAACTCTGGAAACGGCTTACAAGCCGGCAACGGCCCTCGATCGTGCCGACGGTCAGCCCACGGGCCAGCATCTGCGCCCGCCACCCGTCCAGCATCGCCTCAAACACACGCTCGTCGGCGCGGAACAGCCCAACAGAAGGGTCGCTCAGCAGCCTCGGGACAAAGCCCGGGACGCCGTCCATACCTGCCTCCACCGTGGAATCATGCACTAAATGCATGAAACCTATGCTCATAGGGTCGGCCTGGCAAGCGCGTTAGGTCTGGGGGCCGGCCTTGGAGGTGACTAAAGGCCTCTGACCAGCGCAAACGTCGCGATGGCATGGGCCGGGAGTTCTCGCATCAGGTGCAACTCCCGTGCTTTGCACGCCGATAATCTACCTTATGACATTTTTTACCAGTCCAGTTCGCACAAACCGCGAACCCGACGGTCGTCCGGATGTCCCCCGGGAATGGACTTCACAGTAGCCGCAACGCATTGAGCGCAATGCTCGTTGGCGGGGCGACACGAGTGGGAACTTCGCGTCCTCGGAGCCCACTGAGGAGCCTGGTGGTGGGAATTCCGTGCCGGGTTTCGCGGAATGTGCGAAACTCTCGCAGAACCTGCGAACGATCCCTGGAGGCTGCGTGCGAGTCGTACCTGGAGCTGTCGACGAGGTGCTTCCGGCCGGCCTGGCGCTGCTTCAGCCTGAGGATCATGTGTTCGCAGCGATGCTCGACGGATGGCGCAGCCAACAAGTTGCGCGCAACCTCAGCGCGAGGACCATCGGCCGGCGCCGGCAGGTTGTCGAGCGATTTCAGCGGTCGCTGGGGTCTGGTCCGTGGGAGTGGACCGCGGGCAATGTCGACGATTTTTTCATGGAACTACGCGGCGTACAGGGCGCCGCTCACTCGACCCTCCTGAGCTACCAGGACTCACTGCGGATGTTCATGGCCTACATCACCGACTCCGCGTACGGGTGGCTAGACGAGTGCGAGCAGAGGTTCGGGACGCATCCAGTCCAGATCTGCCATGACTGGAACACCGCCGTCCACGTTCAGGATGCTCTCGCCCGCCCTCGCAAGCGCCCCTTCACGCAGAAGGAGATGCAAGACCTCCTCGACTGCGCGGACGAACTCGTCGTGTCCGCCGCGCGGACCGGCCGCAAGGGTTGGGTCAGCGCATTCCGCCTCGCAACCATCGTCAAGACCGCGTACGCGTGGGGCCCCCGGCGGAACGAGGTCCGCATGCTCGAGGACATCGACTTCTCGCCGAACCCGCACGCTCCGCAGTTCGGGCGACTCGGAGCTGTCCGCGTTCGCTACGGCAAGGCGATGCGCGGATCCCCACCCAAGCGTCGCACCGTTCTCACAGTCCCCCAGTTCAGTTGGGCCGTCGAGTGTCTGGACCAGTGGCTCACGGAAGTCCGCCCCGGACTCACGCCGCAGAGCTCATCACTCTGGCCCAGTGAGCGAGCGGCCGTCGTCGGAGCAGACTCGATCACGAAGGACTTCGGCGAGCTCTGTCGCCGGGCCGACATGCCCCTTGGACTGGACTTCCACTCACTTCGCCGGTCATACGTCACACACCTGATCGAGGCTGGCTATGACGACCTGTTCGTCCAACAGCAGGTGGGACATGAGTACGCGTCGACAACGGCCATCTACACCGGCGTCTCAGCGAAGTACCGGACGAAGATGCTCCAGCACGTCATGAACTCGCTCGCCGGCCAGGTCACCAACCCCAACGATGCGAAGGACGAGTCATGAAGCGACGCGTGGACTACAGATGGCGGCTCCGAGAGATCATGGCCGCGCGAGGCCTGACGAGCATGTCCGATCTCATCCCGCTCCTCAACGATCGTGGCATCGACCTGTCAGACAGCCAGATATACCGGCTCTTGGGCCAGAGACCCGATCGCATCTCGCTACGGCTCCTGGGAGCGCTCTGCGACGCGCTCGAATGCACCACTGAGGACCTCTGTCAGTTCCATGTCGTCGGAGTCTCGCATCGCGCTGCGGCGGGCGATGGAGGCTCGTTGCCTCGCACTATCCGGCCGAAGCGGGCAAGACTCCACGGCATTGACGAGTAGGCAGCGGACGCGAGGCTCGTCGCCCTGCGCTCGCTGCGGAAAGACGGGCGTCCGCATCCACGCCACGTGGCCGGAGGGCCGCATCTGTCGCCGCTGCTACCAGCAAGCCGCACAGCGCCATGGAACGTGCACGGGTTGCGGCGTCGACCGACTACTCCCGGGCCTGGACACGGACCGCGAACCGATCTGCGTCGACTGCGCCGGCATCCCCGTCGACCTCCATTGCAGGGTAGAGGATGAGCCCATCCGCGATCGCACATGCGCACGTTGCGTCTTGGCCGAACAGCTCGCTGGCCTGTTCCGGACAGCAGACGGAACACCCAACCAAACCCTCGAGCCACTCCGGACCGCGATCGAGACGCAACGACGCCCACGCAGCGCGCTCATCTGGCTACGTAACCCCAAGGCGCTCGCAATTCTCCAGGGTCTCTCCACTGGCACCATCCCGCTGACCCGCGAGGCATTCGCCGCGCTGCCTTCGGACCGGACCACTTCGCACATTGCTGCACTGCTCGAAGAGCACGGGCTGCTATCAGCCGAGGACCATCAACGGATGGCCTTCGAGCGATGGACAAACGACATGCTCCAGACTGCGCCGAGCGACGAAGCTCGCGTGTTGCTGACCAAGTTCACCAGCTGGCATCACCTCCGCCGCATGCGCAAGCAGGAGACGCGGGGCCCGATCCCCTACGGAGCCATGCACAACTCGAAGCAGCAGACAGCCGTCGCTGCTCAGTTCCTGACCTGGCTCTCCGACCGCGGACGCTCGCCCTCCGAACTCACGCAAGCAGACACCGACGCATGGCTCTCCGAAGGCTCGTCGACGCGATACGTAGCCGGCCCGTTCGTTACTTGGGCCGTCAAAGCCAAGCTGCTCCCCCGGGTCAAGTTCCCGCGGCGACGCGTCGGGACGGCGCCGGCGATCTCGCACGACGATCGCATCTCTGCCCTCAGGATGGCACTGAACACGGAAGCCTTGGCCGACTATCAGCGTGTCGCGGCGACGATGCTCCTGCTCTACGCACAGCCGCTCACTCGCGTAGCCGCGATGCGTCTCGACCAAGTGACGGCCGACGCAGACGGCGCCTGTTTCGTTGACTTCGGTGGCGGCCCTGTTCCCCTACCGCACCCGTTCTGCGGACTCATGAGCCAACACCTGGCCGCGCTCCCGCACATGAGCACTGCGGCTCACGCGAGCAACGAGTGGCTGTTTCCTGGGCGCCGGCCCGGCCAGCATGTTCATCCGACGAGTCTGATGAACGCTCTGCGCGCGGCAGGCGTACCCCTCCTCGCGGGACGTCACGCAGCTCTTGAGCAACTGGTTCGCGAGATGCCGCCGGTCATCGCCGCGAAGGCTCTGGGCTATCACGTAGCCGTTGCAGAGCGTTACGCAGACGCCGCGGGGCGCCGCTGGGGCACCTACGCGGCACTGCCGACGCCACGCAGAGAGAACCCATTCCGGGAGGATAGAAGGCGTCCTGGGCCGCCGTGACTGGCCTATTGGACAGTCTTCAATTCACCTGCACGCCGGTAGATCCAGCGACAGCCGACGAGGTGTTCGCTGGATTGGAGCTCAGTCAGTAGTGATACCGGGCCTGCAGAACGACCTGGTCGCCGTCCACGACCTTGTACACCAGCCGATGCTCGTGGTCGATGCGGCGAGACCAGCAACCGGACAGGTCCCCGGAGAGCCGCTCGGGCTTCCCGATGCCTTCTCCGGGATTGCGGTCAGCTTCCTCGATCATGCGGTTCAACCGCCCGAGGATCTTCCGATCACCGGTCCAGCTGGTGTAGTCGTCCCAGCCGTGATCGGTAAAGGCGATCACTCGGTAACGAGGTCATGCGCGACGGTCTCCCCCGCGTTGGCCTGAGCCAGGCTCTCGCGCAGTCGCTCGGCGTTCGCCGGCGAGGACAGCAGGTAGACGGTCTCGCGCAGAGAGTTGTACTCGTCCTCGGAGACCAGCCACGCGCGTCCACGCTTGGAGACGATCTCGACTGCCCTCTGATCGTCGTTGATCTCCTCGATGAGGGGAAACAGTCGTGCTCGTGCCTCGCTGGCAGTGATCGACATTGCGTCTCCTGTGGCAGCGGTAACTCGTACCAGATACCGTACCACCCGACGATCGCGATCGCCTAGAGCCTGGAGGCATGCGCCACCCCTTGACCTGTCACTTGTTTTTTGCAAGTATCGCGCCAGCGACGCAAGCGACCCACAAGGAGACCACGATGACCATGATGTTCGTCAACCTGCCGGTGACCGACCTCGATCGCGCCAAGACGTACTACGCGGCGCTCGGATTCACCCTCAACCCGATGTTCACCGACCACAATGCCGCCTGCTTCGTCGTCGAGGAGGACCACAGCGCCTTCATGATCTTGACGCGCGACTTCTTCCAGACCTTCACCGACCTGCCGATTGGCGACCCGGCAACAGGCCCGACGACGGCGACCGCGATCTTCCTCGATACCAAGGAGGCCGTCGATCTCACCGCGGACGCCGGAGTGGCCGCGGGCGGCACCGAGCCTCGTCCCGCGACGGACTACGGCTTCATGTACCAGCGCGGCATCACCGACCCCGACGGCAATCACCTGGAGTTCGGCTGGATGGACCCCACGGCCGCGGCGCAAGGCCCCGAGGCGTTCGCCGCTCAGCAGGCCTGAGGCCAGATGGCCGCGCGCGAGTACGGGCAGTACTGCGGAGTCACCCGAGCGATCGAGCTCGTCGGTGAGCGCTGGGCCATGCTCATCGTCCGCGACCTGCTCGTGGGGCCGCGCCGCAACGGGGAGCTCGCTGCCGGACTCCCGCGGATCCCGAGCAACATCCTCGCTGCGCGGCTCAAGGAACTGCAGGCGGCCGGCATCATCCGTCGAGTTCCGAGGTCGCGCGTCATCGTGTACGAGTTGACGCCCTACGGACGCGAGCTCGAGCCGGTGGTCCTCGCCCTCGGCGCGTGGGGCTTCAAGGCGATGGGTGAGCCGCGATCGGAGCAGGTCATCACCCCCGACTCGATGACCATGGCCCTTCGAACCGCGTTCCGGCCGCAGGTGGCGGCGAGCCTGCCGGCGACCGCCTACGCGGCCCACCTGGGTCCTGCAGAACTGCTCATTCACGTCGACGGCTTGACCCTCGACGTTACGCGCGGCGACGGCCCGGCCGATCTCGCCTTTGCCGCAGGACCGGGCATCCGTCAGGTCATCTCCGGCGAGCTTGCCCCGGACCGAGCGATCGCGAGCGGGGTGGTCCAGGTGCTCCGCGGTCGCGGCGACCTCTTGGGCCGCTTCGCGAGCACCTTCCACCTGGCCGCCTAGACCCAGACGAAGGCTGGTCCCTCGCGGTGGCCCGCCGAGGATGCCCACGCGCGCATCCCAGGCAGCGCGTCGACGAAGGACTTCATCTCCTGCAGGTGCCGCTGCGATCCCATCTCGTCCGGCGGGCGTTGCGAGGTGCCGTCGAAGCCGCGCGGCAGGCCGACTGTCTGCACGGTGCTCCCGTGCGGAAGGCGCGTCAGCATCGCGACGTGGCCGGCGAGCCAGCAGTGGGTGGCCGTGATCTGCAGAACGCTGGCCTGGGTGGGCATGACCGACGTGGTCAGCAGCCAGGCGACAGCCTCCCCCGTCGTCGCTCGCTGTCCGGATACTCCGCTCGGCGGAGCTGAACCCGCGAACAGTGCGACTCCCTTTCTGGATGGTCCCTTCTTCAGCCCCGGTGCCTGCGTGCGTAGCCAATCTCGCGATTCGAATCCGAATGCGCGCTCCATCCCGAACTCCACCGCGGCTTCCTCCGTGGCCGCCGGGGCGCTGAGTTCCTTGGCATGCTGCTTCTCGGCCGCAGATGTTGCCCGCTCGCTCGCGAGCCCGATAACCATCTGCGCGGTGACATCACCGCTCGCCAGCAGGTGAGCGGCGTAGGCGGGTCGCAAGAGGTTCGCGCGAAGCAGGCCGCCGATTGGAATCACGGCGTCGACATGCCCTCGCGCAAGCGCCGTCGACATCATCTGCCAGTCCCGAGCGACGCTCATGATCAGTTCGGCGATGTCCGGCGGGAAGATATCCACGGACGTCGGGATGGCATCGCGCTCGGCACCGAGGCGAACGTCCCACGACTCGACGTCCAAGACGAGAGCGGTTAGCTCGTCCGTAGTCGAAGGCCGTGCGTTTCCTGGATTGAGCATGCAACGCCACCGAGCCACGATCCGCTGCAACTGAGGTCGCTCCGCAGCGTCGATGGTCGGGAGTAGTGACTGGGCGTGCGCGATGACCAAGGGCAGATCGCCTTGTGGTGACAGCGAGTACCTAAGTTGCGAGATTCGCTCATCGTCGAGCACGTTCTGAATCGCGGCCTCCGCTTGCGCAGACGCGATCAGTTCGGGAAGCGTCATGAGGCGTTCGCGGCCGCGCGTCGCGCGTACTCGCTGCGCAGGTCGTCTAGTTCGTCAAACGAGTATCCGAACAGCAGCCCGCGGTCGTACGAAGTGCCGTGATTCCAGCGGCACTCGGGATCGAGGCGGGCGTACTTCTGCGCCCGCTCGATCCGACGGGCGAGGGTGTCCCATCCCGCGTGAACGAACCGAACCCGGGTGTCGCTCGTGATGCGTCCGCGCTCCGTCATCCCCTGGGGGAACTGGTTGTGCCATGGCTGACTCGCGATCATGCCCGGGTAGTGACGCAGCACGAGTCCGTTCATGCTCTGAGCGGTGCCCATCAGCGGCACCATCAATGGGTACTCGTCGTCCGCCCAGGTCGAGACTCGCGGGAACCTGACCGCGCTGACGTCGCGGTCTTGTTCGGACAGCACCGCTCGCAACGACTCCGCACCTTCGAGGTACTCGTCGTCATCGATCCTCACGAGCCAGTCCGGATCCTCCTTGTCTGCAAGGCGGTACAGCGCGTTCAGCAACGTGCCTTCGGGAATGAGCCAGTCGTCGTTGGGTCCTGGAGGCGATGGCATCGAGGCAACATCGCTGACGATCGGATGCGACTGAGCGATCGCGAAGCTCGAGTCCTCGCTGCGGTCATCGACGACGACCACCGCATCGCAGAACTCAGCCGCCTTGTCCAGCGCCGACCGCAATCTCGTCTCGGCGTTGCGGACGAGCATCATTCCCAGCAGCCGCACGCCTACCTGCTCTGCTCGTCGGCCATGGGAGAAACGTCCCACACCGGTCAGCGGGACTCGTGGGCGCCGGGGTTGATGCAAACCTCGCGAGCACACAGCAAGCTGTCCCCCGGCTCACAGGAATCTCACAGATTCGAGGGGCATTGTGATGACAAGATCAACGAAGGAGGTCCCATGACACGGCATGCCGACGACGGCCATGAGCACGACCACGACCGAGGACTCAGCCACGACCTGCCGCGGCTGCTCAGCCGACGGGGCGCGCTGGGACTGCTGGGCGGAGTGACGCTCGCCGCGGTTGCCGGGGTCTCCCCCGCATTCGCCGCGACCGGCGAGATCCCCGAGGAGACGGCCGGCCCGTACCCGGCGGACGGCTCCAACGGCAAGAACGTGCTGAACCAGACGGGCGTGGTCCGCTCGGATATCCGCTCCAGCTTCGGTTCCTCGCGGACGGTGGCCAAGGGCATACCCCTGACGTTGACGGTGCGGATCGTCGACTTCTCGAACGACTCCGCCCCCCTGAAGGGCGCAGCGGTCTACCTGTGGCACTGCGATCGCGCCGGCAACTACTCGATGTACTCCCCCGCCGTCGTGAACGAGAACTACCTGCGCGGGGTCCAGGTCGCCGACGCGAAGGGCCGTCTGACGTTCACGACGATCTTCCCGGGCTGCTACTCAGGTCGCTGGCCGCACATGCATTTCGAGGTCTACCCGAGCGTGAAGTCCGCGCTGTCCGCATCCTCGCGATTGCGCACGTCGCAGCTGGCACTGCCGGAGAGCGTCTCGGATGACGTCTACGCGACGGCCGGCTACGAGTCGAGCGCACGGAACATGAGGTCGACATCGCTGACGTCGGACATGGTGTTCAGCGACGGGTATCGCATGCAGATGCCCAAGGTGACCGGCTCGACCACGACTGGCTACCGAGCGTCGATCACCGTTCCGGTGTAACGAATCAGTGCCAGTCGCTGATCTGCACGTCCCGAGGCGCCGGCTGACCGGCGCCACTTTCCACCAATGATTTCAGGCTCATGAGGAACTGGCCCCACTTAGTGCTGCAGTGGTGCATGAACTCCCCCGGTTCCTTCCAGTCCCGGTGGGCGAACATCACGATCGTGTAGTCGCCGTCCTGGCGCAGATCCCACTCGATCGTCGTCGCGACCCACTCCTCCGGGCCGTCAATGACACGCCACACGACCCGCTGGCTCGGAAGCGACTGGACCACCTCCATGTCGAAGCCGCCGATCGGTGGGAAGCGGAACTCGATGACCCCGCCGACGTCGCAGCTGCCTTTCGTGTCCTCGGTCCACCACGAGGCGAGTCCGTTGATGCTCGTGACGGCGTCAAACACGCTCTCGGGGGTCGACGTCGTAACGCCAACCCTGTGCAGAATGTCGACCACGTCATTTCTCCTGACTCGTGCTGGTTGTCTGAGTGCGCTGGATCGCCTCGGCGATCGTCTTGATGCGGTGCAGCCGCGCGTCCCATGCCGACCCGACCGACGACAGCTGCGCTACCGCACGGGCAAGCTGCGCCTCGTCGATCCGGTAGCGCCGTTCGCGTCCCGACGTGGTCGCGTGCACCAGGCCCACGCGATCCAGGACTACCAGATGCTTGGCGACTGCCTGCCGAGTGACGGGCAGGTCGTCGCTCAGCGTTGTGGCTGTGCCGGCACCCGCGGAGAGCAGAAGGTCGAGCAGGCGGCGTCGAGTCGGGTCTCCGATCGCGGACCACAGGTCGTCGTCGACCCGGTCGGCGAGCGCGGCAGTCACGGTCGCGAGACCAAGGTCGCGACGTACGGCGCGAGCCTGGGCATGAAGTAGTTCCAGCCGTTCTCGTGGTCACGGAAGCTCTCCTCGAGCACCGCGGCCTCCCAGCCCATCTCGCGGAATCCCGTCTCGGTCATCTTGACCACGGTTCCCTCGCCGGACGGGGTCAGCTCGAACGTGACGAGGAGCGAGTTGCCCTCCGCAGCGGCCTGATCGGCGGGGTGGATCCACCGGAACGTGAAGGTCCGGGGTGGCTGGACATCGACCACCGTGAAGGTCTCCGCCTTGCGGTCGGGACCCGCAGCGCCGAAGGCGATCTCCCCCGTCGCACCAGGCACGATTTCGTAGGTCGCCTCGTCGGGCCACCAGCCCCTGATGTGCTCGGGGCTGCTCACGACCTCGAAGACGACCTCCGTTGACGCGTCGACGTAGACCTCGCGCTCGATGGTTCCGAACTCCATGATTCCTCCTGCAACGTTTGGTTGCTTCCGAGGCTAGCCCGTCGAGAGTATTAATGCAACCATCGGTTGCGACAGCAACGATCAGACCCACCTCGTAGGGTCACTCCCGTGCTGGCCGGGATATCGATCGTCGCGACTGATCTCGACGGGACCCTCCTGGCTTCGGACGGCCAGATCAGCGAACTCACGAGGCTGGCACTCGGGAGGGCAGCGCAGGCCGGCATCACGGTGATCGTCGTCACCGCTCGGCCCTACTGGGCACTGCGTGACCTGAAGTTGCGCGACGTGCACGCGCTGGTCGTCTGCGTGAATGGCGCGCTGATCGTCGACCTCGAGTCGGACGCGGTCGTCTCGTCCGCGGTTCTCCACGACATCGACGTGCAGGTCATCGCCGAGAGACTGCGTGCGCTGGCGCCGGGAATCGCATTCGCCGTGGAGACGACGACGCACTACGGGCACGAGCCTCACTACGCCAACAAGTGGCCGATGCCGTCGGGCTCTCCTATCGACTCACTCGACCGCCTGGCGCCGGACGGTGTCCTGAAGTTGCTGGGACGTCACTCGGACGTGACGGTCGCTCGCCTGCTGGAGATTGCCGAGTTCGTCGGTCCGTCCGCGTCCGTGACGTTTTCGGAGGGCGATGGGCTGGTCGAGCTCGGTCCTGCTGGAGTGTCGAAGGGCTCGGGCCTCAGCGAGGTGGTGAGCCTGCTCGGGCGCACCAGCGACGATGTCGTGGCGATCGGAGACATGCCCAATGACCTGCCGATGCTGGCGTGGGCCCGAGTTGCGGCAGCCGTGGCGAACGCGCACCCAGACGTGATCGATGCTGCCGACATGGTCGTCGCGAGGAACGATGACAACGGGGTGGCACACCTCATCGACCTGGTCATTGAGGCCAATGCCAGTTCGAGGTCTAACGGAAGTCGTTCTCCACGAGGTTGACGACCCATGCACGACGCTCGCAGATCTTGCCATCGCGCATGACGAAAACCTCGGCCATCGAGAGGTTCCAGACCTCGCCGGTGTCACGCTGGACAGACCCGGTCAGTTCGGCCATCACCACGTCGTCCTGCTCGACCATGCGGACGACGGTGAGCGTCGGCGAGCCGACGAAGCCCTCGCCGTCGATCGCGGCGTCGTATGCGGCCTTGCCGGTGAGCTGGAATCCGCCGAAGACGGTCCACCTGATGTCATCGGTGAGACAGGCGAGTATTCGGGCGTGATCCATTGCGCGGAATCCGTCGAGGTACTCGTTGACCGTTCTGACATTGATCGATTCGGTGTCCACGTCAGCGGATGCTAGACGAGCTCGCTGATCAGGGTGAGCTCGTCGGCCCGATCGAGGCCCGCCTTGCGCGGACGATCGAGTCCGCGCTCACGCTCGTCAGCGAGCACGTCGCGCATCGTGTCGACGGACGGTCGGCGAATCAGTCCGGCAGCCAGCGACCGTGCGTCCGACCGGTTGCTGAAGCCCGCGTACTCGGGGAGGTTCAGCCACAAAGGCAGGGACCGAGGACCTGACCAGTTGGCGACCTCATGCTCGACCAGCCACTCGGGGCTGACCAGGATCTGCTCGCCGGTGAACCCCGCGACCTCGGCAGCCATCGCGATGACATCAGGGAACGACATGACCGGGCCGCAGGCGTTGATCGGCCCGTTGGTGCCCAAGGCGGGCGCCGAGACGATCCACGCGGCCAGGTCGCGCACGTCGATGAGCTGCGAGGACAGGCCCGGGCTGTCCGGCACCAGGACTGGTCGATTGCCGGCGAGGGCGAAGCGCGATACCCAGTAGCCGAACCGGTCGCTCGGGTCTCCCGGTCCGCCGATGAGCCCCGCGCGCGCGAGGAAGGCCCGCTCCCCCAGCCCGGCGACGACGAGGTCCTCGCAGGCCGCCTTGGCCGGGCCGTAGTTCTCCCAGGTTGCCTCCACGCCCTCCGGGAGGGTCGCGTGACGGGTCGACGACTCGTCGGAGTTCGGGATGTCGCTGCGCGCGTACACGGAACCCGACGACACGTAGGTCCAGTGCGCTGTGCGATCCGCGAGCGCATCGACAGCCGCCGCCACGAATGCGGGCTGCCACGAGACGTCGACTACCGCGTCCCAATCTCGCTCGCGGACGCCGTCGTAGGCGCTGTCTGCTGTCCGGTCCGCGGCGATGAACTCGATGCCGTCGGCAGGCTGGCCCGCTTCGCCACGCGCCAGGCACGTGACGGTGATTCCGCGGTCGCGAGCCTGGGTGGCAATCTCGCGACCGAGCCATTGAGTTCCGCCGAGGACGAGCAGATTGGTCATGGTGACGACCCTAGGTGCCTACATCCAGCCGAGGAGAGCGACGGACGTTCCGAGTATTGCGCTCACAGCGAGAACCTTCAGCGTCCCGAGCTTGAAGCGAAAGACGAGGAGCGCTGCGACAAGGGAGATCGCGATCGACGCGTACTGGATGCTCGACCATTCGGGCACCGACAGATGAAGTGGTCCCACGGTCTCGTCGTTGACGGTTGCGAACATCGTGTGAAGGGCGAACCAGACGGCGAGGTTCAGCACAACTCCGGCGACCGCGGCGCCGACCGCGGTGAGCGCGTGACTGAGCGCGTGGTTGTCGCGCAGCCGCTCCACGAACGGCGCCCCGAGGAAGATGAACAAGAAGCACGGAACGAAGGTGACCCACACGGTGATGACCGAGCCGAGGAAGCCGGCGACAAGCGGCGGCAGTGAGCCCGGGTTGTTGTATGCCGCGAGGAACCCGACGAACTGCACGACCATGATCAGCGGGCCGGGCGTGGTCTCGGCGAGCCCGAGACCAGTGATCATGTCGTTGGGAGTGATCCAGCCGTATCGGTCGACGGCCTGCTGGGCGACGTAGCCGAGCACCGCGTACGCCCCGCCGAACGTGACGACGGCGGCCTTGGAGAAGAGCAGAGCCTCCTGCGTGAAGATGTTCGACGTTCCCAGCAGGACGACGAGACCGATCACCGGGATCATCCAGAGCACGAACGCGATCGCCGCTGCCCTCAGCGCGGACCGTGACGCGGAGCGGGTGATGTGCTCGTCGTCGGGCAGGAGCGCTGGCGGTTCGGGGTCCTCGCGTTCTCGGCCATGGCTACCCAGGGGGAACCATTGCGGACGCCGCTTTCCCGCGAGCCAGCCGAAGACCCCGGCTAGGAGGATGATCAGCGGGAACGGGGTGTTGAAAAGGAAGATCGCGAGGAATGACAGTCCCGCGGTCACTCGAAGCGCGGTACTGCGCAGCGTGCGGCGGCCGATCCTGATGACCGCTTCGATGACGATCGCGACGACGGCGGCCTGGATCCCGAAGAGCAGGCCCGACACCCACGTGACCTGGCCGAAGACCGCGTACATGACGGACAGCGCCAGCATGGCGATGAATCCCGGGATGACGAACAACGAGCCGGCGAAGACTCCCCCGCGGACCCCGTGCATGAGCCAGCCGATGTAGGTGGCGAGCTGCTGGGCCTCAGGCCCCGGCAGGACCATGCAGTAGTTCAATGCGTGGAGGAACCGGCGTTCGCTCACCCAGTTGCGCCGCTCGACGACCTCGCGGTGCATCACGGCGATCTGCCCGGCCGGACCGCCGAAGCTGTTCAGGCCGATGTAGCCCCACACGCGAACGGCCTCACGAAGGCTGACGCCATGCTTCGGGCCGGTGGGCGCCGGGCCGCCTTCTGTCACGTCGCACACCGTAGATCACCCGGGAATGAGTTCGGCCCCGCCGACCGAAGTCGCGCGGGGCCGAACACATGAAACGTGGACTACGCGAGGGCCTTGGCCTTCAGCGCGTCGAACTCGCTCTGGTTGATCGTTCCCGCGTCGAGCAGGGCCTTCGCCGAGGCGATCTGGTCGGTCGCCGACGCTGCGGTTCCTGCGGCGGACTGGATGTACGCCTTCTGCTGGGCCTGAGCCTTCTCCATGGCTGCCTGACGGCGCTCGGACATGCTCTTGCCGCGAGCGATCAGGTAGACCAGCGTCGAGATGGGCGGAAGGATGATGAGGGCCACGACCCACACGGCCTTCTGCCAGCCCTTGAGGGTGTGATCACCGAACAGGTCGAAGAGGACCATGAACCAGATCATGAAGAACATGATGAAAATGAAGATCCAGATGATCTGGATGATGAACGTGCCGAAATCCGAATTCATGCTTATCTCCCGCTCGTTGGTGTGCTCACCGTATCGCTTGCGGAAACAGCTCCGTGTGGTATCCCATCTCGGCGAGTCGAGCCACGACGGAAGCATCGTCATCGACGATGACGGCGATCTGATCGGGCCTGCCAATCGCCATGATCGCCTGGTCCTTGAAGACCGATGCGCGACGGAAGTCCCGGTTCGGGCGTAGCACGAGGGTCATGGATCCGAACCCGTTGCGCTCGAGCCACGCGAGCGTGTCCTCCCGGCAGCGCTCGGGTCTTCCCGAGAGCAGAACGACCTCGTTCATCGCCGCTTCCTCGATCAGTCGCTGCCTGCCGGCCTCGATCACCGAGTCACTGCCCACCTCGTCGAAGAAGGCATCCCAGTTCTTGGGCTTGCCGGTGACGTGGTGCTCGCGATGGCTCGCGTCAGCGAGCACCCCGTCGATGTCGAAGACTGAGATCACGTCGCCGCGAGCTCCGCAGGCAGTCCGTCAACTGCGAGCTCCGCAGGCATCGGACACGAGCAGATCAGGTTGCGGTCGCCGTACGCACCATCGATCCGACGCACCGGCGGCCAGTACTTGTCCTGGCGCAGCGACTCCACGGGGAACGCGGCGAGGCGAGCAGGGTACGGATGGTCCCAGTCCCCGATGAGGCAGTCAGCCGTATGAGGCGCGTTGCGCAGCGGGCTGTCGTCGACCGGCCACGTGCCGGCGGCGACCTCGTCGATCTCTGCCTTGATCGCGATCATCGCGTTGCAGAAGCGATCGACCTCGTGCAGGCTCTCGCTCTCGGTGGGCTCGACCATGAGCGTGCCGGCGACCGGGAAGGACATTGTCGGCGCGTGGAATCCGTAGTCGATCAGCCGCTTGGCAATGTCGTCGACGGTCACGCCTGTCGCAGCGGTGATCGCACGGACGTCGAGGATGCACTCGTGGGCGACGAGCCCGTTGTCCCCGGAGTAGAGCACCGGGTAGTGGTCGCGCAGTCGGGCCGCGATGTAGTTGGCCGACAGGATCGCGGTCTGCGTTGCCTTGAGCAGGCCATCAGGCCCCATCATGCGGATGTAGGCCCACGGGATGGGAAGGATGCCCGCACTGCCCCAGGGCGCTCCGCTGACAGGTCCGACTCCCCCATCGACGTCGCCGCGGCCAACCGGCCCCGCCTCCGGGCGGATCGGGTGCGACGGCAGGAACGGAGCGAGGTGTGATCGCACCGCGACAGGCCCGACTCCCGGGCCGCCTCCACCGTGCGGGATGCAGAACGTCTTGTGCAGGTTCAGGTGCGAGACGTCGGCACCGAAGCGACCGGGCTTCGCGAGGCCAACGAGCGCGTTGAGGTTCGCACCGTCGACGTAGACCTGCCCGCCGTTGTCGTGCACCAGGGCACAGATCTCGCCGATTGCCGTCTCGAAGACGCCATGCGTCGACGGATAGGTCACCATCAAGGCGGCGAGGTCGTCGGCGTGCTCGGCCACCTTCGCGCGCAGGTCGCCGAGATCGACGTTGCCCTGCTCGTCGCAGGCCACGACGACCACGCGCATGCCGACCATGACGGCGCTTGCCGCGTTGGTGCCGTGCGCGCTGCTGGGGATCAGGCAGATGTCGCGCTCGCCATGCCCGTTGGCACGATGGAAGGCTCGGATCGCCAGCAGTCCGGCGAACTCTCCCTGCGAGCCGGCGTTCGGCTGCAGTGACACCGCGTCGTATCCGGTCACCTCGACGAGCCACTCTTCGAGAGTGCGGATGAGGTTCAGGTAGCCCTTGGCCTGGTCAAGCGGCGCGAACGGATGGATGTTCGCGAACTCCGGCCACGTGATGGGCTCCATCTCCGTCGTGGCGTTGAGCTTCATCGTGCATGACCCGAGCGGGATCATCGCGCGGTCGAGGGCGATGTCGCGATCACCGAGCCTGCGGATGTAGCGAAGCATCGACGTCTCGCTGTGGTGCGCGGAGAACACGGGATGGGTCAGGAACGGACTGGTGCGCACGGCCGCTGCGGGAATCCCGAGGTCAACAGCCGGTGCGACGTCCGCGTACTCAACGAACGTCGCTGCTGTCACGGCGGCAAGTGCGCGCCACACGGCTTCGACATGCGTGCTCGTGGTGAGCTCGTCGGTGCTGGCCGAGACCGTGTCGGCATCGATCAGTCGAAGGTTGACTCCCTCGGCGAGTGCCGCGGCGACGACGGCCTCGGCCTTGCCCGGTACCTGCCACCGCACGGTGTCGAAGAAGCCGGTTGTCGTGAGCAGTCCCCCGGCCCGGCGGATGCCCTCGGCGAGGACCTGCGCGTGCCGGTGGGAGCGTCGCGCGATCTCGGTGAGCCCGTCAGGACCGTGGTAGGCCGCGTACATCGAGGAGATCACCGCGAGCAGCACCTGAGCGGTGCAGATGTTGCTCGTCGCCTTCTCCCGTCGGATGTGCTGCTCGCGAGTCTGCAGCGCGAGTCGGTAGGCCGGTGCTCCGTCCGCATCGACGCTGACACCAACAAGCCGGCCCGGCAGTCCGCGCTCGAGTCCGGCACGCACCGACATGAATCCGGCGTGCGGTCCGCCGAATCCGAAGGGCACACCAAGGCGCTGGGCGGATCCGACGACGACGTCGGCACCGAGCTCGCCGGGCGGGGTCAGAAGTGTCAGGGCGAGGAGATCGGTGGTGACGAGCGCCAGGGCGCCGCGCTCATGCGCAGCTGAGACGAGCGGGGCGAGGTCGGGAATGCGGCCTGACGAGCCCGGGTAGCTGATGAGGACTCCGGCGAAGTCGCCATCGGGAAGTCCATTCGCCAGGTCTGCCACGACGACGTCGACGCCGAGTGGCTCGGCGCGTGTAGCGAGGACCGCGAGGGTCTGCGGGTGCGTATCCGCGTCAACGAGAATCCGGTTGCTGGTCTTGCTCGTGCGCAGGGCCAGTCCCATCGCCTCTGCTGCTGCAGTCGGCTCGTCAAGCAGCGACGAGCCGGCGACGGGCAGGGCCGCCAGGTCCTCGACAAGGGTCTGGAAGTTGAGCAGAGCCTCGAGCCGTCCCTGCGAGATCTCGGGCTGGTAGGGCGTGTAGGCGGTGTACCAGGCGGGGTTCTCGAGGATGTTCCTCGTGATGACTCCGGGCGTGTACGTGCCCGAATAGCCCAGGCCGATCATGCTCGTGACCACGGTGTTGCGGTTGGCGAGATCGCGCAGCTCGGCGAGGGTGTCGGCCTCGCTGGCGGCGGCGGGCAGGTCCAGGCCCTCGTGCCACCTGATGACCTCGGGGACGACTGCGGCGCTGAAGCTCCCCAGGTCCGCGTAGCCGAGGACGCTGAGCATCCGCTCGCGATCGTGCGCGCTAGGACCGATATGACGGGTCGAGAATGCGGGATCTCCGGCGGTCATCGCTCACCTCAGTGGTGCGGGTGTGCCCGGGGGCACACGGGGCAGGCGACCACGGGCGTGGCCGCCATTCCCCCTCTGTAGCCCACGCAGTGCGTGACCTGAGAGCTTCACCGTCCGCCGCGGGCGGTCGGCTTTCACCGTCGGTAGGGATCGAACGAGTCGATCCCGCTTTCCAGAGGTGCCTTCCCCGAGCGGTCCTGCTGCCTGAGAGGTTGTCGGGGAGATTGCTCCTTCGGCGCCTGGCGAACCAGGTCTCTCCCGCACGGGGTCTATCAGCGACGCAATCCTACAACGATCGCTCGGTCAGACTGCGTGGCGGCGGGCGCGGCGCTCGGCGAGTTCGTCGGACGCGGTGGGCTCCACGATCTCGCCGTCCTGCTCCTCGCCGGGAAGGTTCGCCAGCGAGCCCTCAACCTCGCGCCAGACGCTGCCCACGGCGATGCCGAAGACTCCCTGTCCGCCGCGGACCAGGTCGACGACCTCGTCGGCGCTGCGGCACTCGTAGATACTGGCGCCGTCGCTCATGATGGTCAGGCTGGCTAGGTCCTCGCCGGTGCGCTCGGCCAGATGATCAACCGCAGCGCGGATGTTCGGCAGCGAGACGCCGGTGTCGATCAGGCGCTTGACGACACGCAGAACGAGGATGTCGCGGAATCCGTAAAGTCGCTGGCTGCCCGATCCGCTGGCTGCACGGACCGAGGGAACAACAAGCCCGGTGCGGGCCCAGTAGTCCAGCTGGCGGTAGGTGATCCCGGCCGCGGAGCAGGCGATCGGACCGCGGTAGCCGATGTTCGCGGGGAGCGGGCGAAGCGTGGAGTCGTCGAACAACATGCCCTGGGACTCCCCCGGTGCCGTGGTGGCCGTGTCCGGGATGGGTCCCTGTGCAGTCACTGCGTCCTCCTGTTGCCCAGCTCGTGTGTCACACACTAGCGATGCGTTCGTGGTGTTGGGCTTGACGTTAGGGACAGGTGGGACCGGCGTCAAAGGCCGAGTGCGGCGTGTCGCCGGGCAAAGTCTCAACCTCTCGCTGAGGTTCTAGGTGCCATGTAGCCGGCTGAAATCAGCCGAAATCCTCGGGCGAGATCTGGTCCAAGAACTCGCGGAACTTCTCCACCTGGTCCTCATCGGGGGCTGGCTCGTCGTCCGGCAGGTCGATGCCGGCCTCCTCCATGACCTCGACGGCTCCGCGGATCGGGGCGTCGACGCGCAGGGCCAAAGCGATCGCATCGGATGGTCGCGCGCTGACCTCGGTGCCGTTGCTGAAGACGAGAAGGGCGTAGAAGACGCCGTCCTCCAGTGAGGTGATGCGCACCTCGGTCAGCTGGATATCGAGGGCGGCCAGGATGTCGCGGAGCAAGTCGTGAGTGAGCGGCCGCGGTGGCACGATTCCCTGCTGCGCGTACGCAATTGCCGTCGCCTCGACCGCCCCGACCCAGATGGGCAGGTAGCGACCGCCAGCGCGATCGCGCAACAGCACTATGGGGTTGTTGGACGGCATCTCCACGCGCACGCCGACGACCTCAAGATCAAGCACCCTCACAGGGTAGCCCGCCCCGCGGATTCGCGCGTGGGGTCAGCCGCGTCCACCGCGCGTGAGCTCCGCGCGAAGCAGTGCCGCGTGCAGGTGGACGAACAACGACGCGAGCTCGCGGATGGTTTCCTGCTCGCGCTCGCGTCCGTCACGGTCCCGTGGTTGCGAGTACGGCACGGCCATCTGCTCGACCAGTCCGGTCTCGCGATCAGCGACAACCCTGAAGGGCCGCAGGTGCCGTGCCTCGATCCCGAACACCGACAGTCGCGACGCGATGGACGCGATCGCGAGTGCGTCCTCGTCGTAGTGACCCGCCGAGGTCGCCCACACCAGACCGATGCCCTCGAGCTGCGCGACGAACGTCTCGGGAATGCCCGACGCCTCGGCGAGTTCCTCGCGCGTCATGCGCACGCGCCCGGCACCGGGCCTGAAGTCGTCCGGCTGCATCCCGTTGCCGGCGATAGGGCTCTTCGGCGGTGCGTCCGGATCGGGAACACCGTCGCCGATGTGGTCGCGTATGACCTTCAGCGGCAGGTACTGGTCGCGCTGCAGGGTGAGCACCGCGCGCAACTGGTTGATGTCGTGCTGGCTGAAGCGCCGGTATCCCGAGGACGTGCGCTCGGGTGAGACGAGTCCTTCGGCTTCGAGGAACCGGATCTTGCTGATCGTGACGTCGGGGAACTCCTTGCGCAGGAGGCTGAGCACTTCGCCGATGCTGATGGTGCCGCTCACGATTCCATGATCGGACTCACCCATGCCCTCGGTCATGACGGGGCATCAAGTCCGAGCAGGAAGACGAAGCGGAACTTCCCGATCTGGACCTCGTCGCCGCCGTTGAGACGCTGATCCTCGACTCGCACCCGGTTGACGTAGGTGCCGTTGAGGCTGCCGTCGTCGCGAATGCTCCATCCCTCGGCTCCGAATCGCAGTTCGGCGTGATGCCTGCTCACGGTGACGTCGTCCAGGAAGATTCCCGCCTCGGGAGCCCGGCCGATGCTGACCGTTCCAGCGGCAGGCTCGAGGGTGAACTCGGTGCCCTCGCCGGGTCCGCGATGCACGACGAGCAGCGCGCTCCCGGTGGGCAGCTCGAACTGGCGTCCAGACCCGACCGGGCTCATGCCGCCGGAGGTGCCACCCGTGCCCGTGGAGATGATCGACGTGATCGAACCGGTGTGCTCGAGGATCTCGAAGGCCTCCGCGGTCAGCGGCGACCCGCACGAGCCGCAGAACCTGTCGTCATCCGCGTTCTCGTGCCCGCAGATTCCACAGTTGATTGCCACCGGATTAGCCCTTCTCGACCAGGGCCTGGTAGTCGGCGGGGGTGAGCAGGCCGTCGATCGCCGACGCATCGTCGGGGCGAAGCTCGACCATCCAGCCCTCGCCGTATGCATCCGTGTTGATTGACTCAGGCTTCGAGTCCAGTCCGCCATTGGTCGCGACGACCTCGCCGGAGAGCGGTGAGTAGATGTCGCTGACGCTCTTGGTCGACTCGACCTCTCCGCACGGCGCACCGGCCGCGAGGGCCGTGCCCACGGCGGGCAGGGAGACGTAGACGATGTCGCCGAGTGAGTCCTGCGCGAAGTCAGTGATGCCGAAGACGACTGTTCCCGAGGCCGTGCTGCGCACCCACTCATGCTCGGCGGTGTAGCGCAACTCCTCTGGGTACATTCCAAGCCTCCCGGCAACGATCCTGTGGGGCGTGCGTGACTATTGCGTCGTGCTGGGAACTGTAACGGAGATGGCCAAAGACTGAGCAGTCGAAGCCTCAAAGTCGGCCCCGCGCGTGCGCACGGAGTCGGCTAGCCCGCCGGGAATGCGCATCGCTGCCGCGAGGCCCTCCGGGTCGCCGATGGCAATGATGGTGATCGGGGCAGGCAGCACCGCGCCGCTCACGACGATGCCGTCCGGCCCATCCCCGAACCACGTATCGACGACCACGCGCGACTCGCCGACCTGGATGGCCTCAGCGCCCGCATCGCGCAACTCCTGAACGGCGTCGAGCAGGACTGTCGAGTCGACCTGCCCGCCGGCATCCGTGATCGTGATGCGCAGGCCGGGTCCGGCCACCGGCGTCGTTCCCGTGAGGACTTCCAGGGCCTCCAGCTGGCGCTGCGACTCGGCCAACGCCTCCACGGTCGAGCCGCGCTCGAGGTCTGCCTGCAGGCCGGTCAGTCGTGCGGACTCGGCGTCGAGGCGTTCCTGGCGCGCACCGAGATCGTCGAGGATCTGAACCAGGTCCTCCGTGCGCGCGTTACGCCAGGGCTCGTCGGCGCCGGGTCGAAAGAGCGCCACGGTGACGAGCAGCCCGAGAACCAGGAACAGGAGGCCGATCACGAGATGCGGACGGCCGGGCGTGAACGCGAGCTGTCGAAGGACAGACCACGCGGACTCGTCCTGGGGTGGCGCCTGTGTGCCCGCGGCTGCGGGCTCGGAGTCGGTCATCGGATCATGCGTGGAACAGGATGCGTCGGACGGCGGCTGCATTGGCAAAGATCCGCATTGCCAGCACGACTACTACTCCCGTGGACATCTGCGCCCCGACACCGAGCTGATCGCCGAGGAACACGAGGAACGAAGCGATCAGGACATTGGACAGGAAGCTGACGACGAAGATCCGCTCGTCGAACCGGCGTTCGATGAGCGCTCGGAATCCGCCGAAGACCGCGTCGATTGCGGCCACGATCGCGATCGGGAGGTAGGGCTCGACCCAGATCGGAACGATCGGATGCCAGAGGATGCCGACGGCGATACCGACCAGCAGGCCGATGAGCGCGATCATTGAGCCGCCCCTCCCCCAGCCGTCGTCGCGAACCTGGGGCTGCGAAGTTCTCCCGCCGGCAACGCTACGTCACTGGCATGAATCTCAGCGACCAGGCCGTAGTCGTCGGAGAGTCCGTCAAGCAGGCCTCGAACGCCAGAGTCCTCGTTCACCGATGAGGTGCCGCCGACAGAGGTGATGACGTACGGCCGATTGAGCGGCTGGTAGTTGACGAGGATCGCCTCCCCCGCTGCTCGGATTGCGGTCGACCCGGTCAGTCGCTGCTCATTGATGGCGATACCCGTCGCGCCGTCGCGCCACATCGCATTGACGATGTCCTGCAGATCGCGGTCGAGGACCCTGTTCAGCGAACCAGCCTGTGCGTCCGGCGCGTCGTCGATCGTCACCACGACCCCGGGACCGGAGAGCTCGGACGTCGCGGCCTGCGCCGACAGCGTCGAGATGGCCGCGGCTCGGGCAGGCCCGGAATCCGACGCGGCGAGCAGGCGGTCCTGAAGCGACCGCACGTCTGTTGCCAACTGGTCCACTCCGGCCTGCCGCTCCGCGACCGAGTCGGACAAGGACTGCACCCGCTCGCTGAGCAACGAGCGGGTCTGCTGGCGCTCGTCGCTCGACAGTCTCGTGTTGAGGAGCGCAGCGATGATGATGAGCCCCACGACCGCCGCGACCACCAGGCCGATCCAGGTGGATGGACGACGCGCGCCCACGTCCGTCAGCGACCGCCGTTCCGGAGCGTCGGCGTACTCGTCGATCGCGACGTCGGACAAGAAGCGCTCGAGAACGCCGGGGCCATCGTCATCGACGGGACGGACATGCGCCGCCTTGGTCATGCCGCCGCGCGCAGGGCAAGGGCCTGCCTGACGTAGCCGATGCCCGCCCACCAGTACAGCGCGGTGCCCCACAGCGCGAATGCCCAGCCGCACGCGAGCGCTGCGGTGCCATACCAGGAGGGCAGGTCGCCGAGGAGCAGGAGCGGGAAGCCCCACAGCAGGCAGAACGTCCCGGCCTTGCCGACGTACGTGACCGGCAGGGCGACTCGGCCGGCCCGTCGCAGCATGGGCAGCAGGCACAGCAGCATCAGCTCGCGCGCCACGAGTACGGCGACGAGCCACCACGGGATGATCGATCGAAGAGCCAGGCCGAGCAGGGTTGCGGCGATGTACAGCCGGTCGGCCAAGGGATCGAGCAGGATGCCGAGCTTGCTGCGCTGGTTCAGCGCGCGGGCCAGGAATCCGTCGAGCCAGTCCGTTGCACTCGCGATGGCGAGGACGAAGAACGCCAACACGTCGGCTTCGGGGCCAAGGACAAGCCACAAGAACAGCGGGACGCCGAGGAGTCGGATGAAGCTGAGCGCATTGGGGATCGTGAGGATGCGGTCGCTAGCCGCCTCGTCAGTCATGCTTCTCGGCCGCCGGTGGATCGGCGCCCTCGGCGATTTCCTCCGTCGGCATTAGGTCCGGGGCCGCGACGGGCTGTGACGCCGGCTCCGGCTCCGGCGCTGGCTCGGCATCGAACAAGGTGTCGGCGACGGGCTCCTCGACGAAGGGTTCCTCGGGTGCCACCGGTTCTTCCGTCTCCGGCTTGGCTGCCTCGACGACCGGTGCGGGCTCCACGACCGGCACGGCCTCCACGACCGGTGCAGACTCCACCACCACCGGCGCAGCGGCTGCCACCACCACGTCGCCCTCATGCCGGCCGCGGCGTCCGCGCATCCGGATGACGACGATGATCAAGATGATCGCGATGATGATGAGCACAACGGCGGCGATCGCCATGCCGAGCACCCACTTTGCGATCTGCGGGATCGCGAAGTCGAGCGACAAGGTGAGTGGCCCGCTCGGGACGCCGGAGGGGTGCATCACCAGAAGCGTGAGCGGGCGATCCGAGGGAACGACGATGCCTGGGTTTCGTCCGACGTCCTGCGCGAGCCAGAACTGCTGATCGCGTGGCAACGGCGGAATGAGAGCCCCGGGAATCTCGCGGGTGACCCACTCGGATCCGTCCCGAATTCCCACCGCGTAGGCGCTGCCCTTGACGAAGGTATCGACATCCGACGTGGCTGCTGCGCCGAAGAAGAGGGTGTTGGAGGGATCGCTGCCCTCGCCGGTCATGACGGTCAGGCGGGTGGTCCCCAGTTCGCCGATGTAGGGAACCGACGCCTCGAACCTGTCGATGTCGATGATGGTCGATCGCGCATTCGCGCCCGGGTCGATCGTGCCGGCGTCAGTCCGCATGACGCCGTTCTCGTCGAAGGCGCTGTTTGCCCAGATAGCGGCAGCGCCCAGGACACCTCCCATGATGAGGAGCAGAACCGCGAGGATGGCGACGAGCACGCGCTTGACCACGACGACGCTGTTCCCTTTCTTCGTGCAAAACCGGCTACCTACTGCAACGTTACAAGCCGGGTCGAAACTATCTCGACATCACGAGGTACACCGTCGCGCCGACGCCGACCGCGACCACCAGGGCGCGAAGAACGTAGTTGGGAAGAAGCCGGCTTACCCGACCGCCGACGTAGCCGCCGGGAACCGAGCCGATGGCGATGGCGAGGGCGGCGAGCCACACGACGGCGCCTGTGAGGGCGAACACGACCGCGGCGGTCAGATTCGCGGCAGCGGCAAGGATGTTCTTCGCGGCATTCGAACGCTGAGTATCGGCGTCGTAGACGAGTCCCAGCACGGCCATGAGCATGACTCCCTGGGCGGCCCCGAAGTAGCCGCCGTAGACGGCGACGGCTCCCGACCACGGCCACAACGGCCGGCTCTCGACGTGCGGCCTCGACTTGAGCCAGCGCACGACCAGCGGCTGCACGGCGACGAGCACGGTCGCGCTCGCCACCAGCCAGGGCACGACCGACGTGAAGACCTTGCTGGGCAGCGACACGACGAGAGTCGCTCCGAGCGCCGCTCCGATCACGGCCGCGATGAGTGGCTTGCGGAGCTCGACGAGCCGCTCCCTCAGCTCGCGCCGGTAGGCCCACGCCGCAGCGAGGTTGCCAGGCGAGAGCCCGGCGGTATTGGTGCCGTTCGCCGACACCGGAGCGATTCCCGCCGCGATCAGAGCCGGGTAGACGATCAAGGTCCCCGATCCGACCGCGGCGTTGATGAAACCGCCCGCGAAGCCGGCTGCCGCGAGGAAGGCCAGGGTGCTGAACTCCATGGCCGTCAGGCCTTGACCCGCCGAGCGTGCCAGCGGCCCGCGTCGCTGTGCACCTCGATGGGCAGCCCGAAGGTCTCGGAGAGATGGCGTGCGGTGAGCACTTCGTCGAGACGCCCGGATGCCATCGTCTGTCCGCCTCGCAGGAGCAGCCCGTGCGTGAAGCCCTCGGGGATCTCCTCCACGTGGTGCGTCACGACGATCTGTGTCGGCGCATCGGGATCCTGTGCGAGTCGCTGCATACGCGAGACCAGATCCTCACGACCGCCGAGGTCAAGTCCTGCGCCCGGCTCGTCGAGGAGCAGGAGCTCGGGATCGGCCATCAGCGACCGCGCGATCAGTGATCGCTTGCGTTCTCCCTCGGAGAGGGTGCCGAAAGTCCGGTTCGCGAACGACTCCAGACCCCAAGCGACGAGTAGTCCCTGCGCGCGCGCCAGGTCCTGCTCGTCGTAGTCCTCGCGCCAGCGTCCCGTCACGGCGTGGGCGCCGGTCATGATGACGTCGAGCACGGACTCGCGCGGGGGGATGTCCGCGGCGAGTGCGCTGCTGGCCCACCCAATGCGCGTCCTGAGCTCGGCCATCGAGACCGCGCCGGGCACCTCGTCGAGCAGCTCGACCGTTCCGCTCGTCGGGAACATCAGTCCGGCGAGGATGAGCATGAGGGTCGTCTTGCCTGCTCCGTTGGGTCCGAGGACGACCCAGCGCTCGCCCTCGTCGACCGTCCACGACACGCGCGACAGCAGCATGGTGGTGCCGCGTCGTACGGAGACATCGCGCAACTCGACGACGCTTGGCACACCTCAACCCTAGGGGGGTGACTCTTCGTGCCGCGCACTACCGTTGGCTCGACATGGACGCCAACCGCCGCACGCTGCTGATCACGCTCACGGGCAACGATCGGCCTGGCGTGACGAAGCGGCTGTTCTCGAGCCTGGAACCGTTCGGCGTCAACGTGCTCGATATCGAGCAGCTCGTCGTGCGTGGCCGGCTCATCCTCGCCGTCCTCCTCGAGGTGACCGGCGCGGACACCGCGATGGCCGCAGTGCGAACGGAGATGCGGCGCGCGGCAGCCGATCTGGACATGGATATCGAGACAGTGCCCGGTGCCGCCGAGGACGACGAGCGACGGCGCAACCGAATCCACGTCACAGTCCTGGGCGCGCCGCTCACTCCTGGCGCGGTCGCTCACATCGCGGCGGAGATCGCCGATCGAGGCGGCAACATCGACCGTATTCGACGCATCGCTTCCTACCCGGTCACCGCGATCGTGCTCGAGGGTTCGGGGGTGTCTGTGGCGGACCTGCGTCGTCCGCTGGCAGCAATCGCCGCCGACCAGGGGGTTGACCTCGCGGTCCAGGAGGCGGGACTTGATCGCCGCGGCCAGTACCTCGTGGTGCTCGATGTGGACTCGACCTTCATCCAGGACGAGGTCATCGACCTTCTCGCGGACGAGGCCGGGGTGCTGACGCAGGTGGCCGCCATCACCGACGCTGCGATGCACGGAGAGCTCGACTTCGAGCAGGCGCTACGTGCGCGTGTCGCACTGCTGCGCGGGCTCGAGGAGTCGGCGGTCGATCGGGTCAGGGAGCGGATCACGCTGACCCCGGGCGCACGCACGCTGTGTCGCACGCTCAACCGCCTCGGATACCGCGTGGCCCTCGTGTCCGGTGGCTTCACGTCGGTCATCGCTCCGATCGCGGCAGAACTGGGCGTTACAGACGTGCGCGCGAACACCCTTGAGGTCGTCGACGGCTTCCTTACCGGCGAGGTCATCGGACCGGTCGTCGATCGCATCGGCAAGCGCACTGCGCTGGAGGACTTCGCGCTCCAGTACGAGATTCCCGCCCGACGCACGATCGCGATCGGCGATGGCGCCAACGACGTCGACATGCTCGAGGCATCGGGGCTCGGCATCGCGTTCAACGGCAAGGCTGCGGCCCGCGACGCAGCGGACACCGCGCTCAACGTGCCGTACCTCGACTCCGTCTTGTTCCTTCTGGGAATAACCCGCGAGGAGATCGAGTCGGCCGACGCGCGCGAGGAACTCGAAGCTCTGTCCTGAGGGTCAGCCCGGCTCTCGTCCGCGAGGCACCGCGAAACTTGTCACGCGGAACGACTCGCTCAGTGCCGTGGCCATGCTCCATGAATCTGATGTCTCGAGCACGGCGATGGCACTGGTCGGGAACTTCTCGGTTGCGGCGAGGCGCAGGGTGTCCTCCTCGCACATGCGGTCGATGAGCGATGCGAGTCCGGGATTGTGGCCAACCATCACAAGAGTGGTCACCGAGTCCGGGCACTCGTCGATGATGCTGATCAGCGCGGTCGTCGAAGCCTCGTAGATTCGCGGCTCGTCTCGCTCGCCTCGGGTGTCCCATCGCGCAGAGAGCGCTCGCGATGCCAGGTCCCAGGTCGACTGCGCGCGGTTCGCTGACGACACCAGCACCAGCGGCGGTTCACCATCGGCCCAGGTCACGTTGCGGTCCAGCCAGCGCCCGATCTCTGGCGCATCCCGGCGGCCTCGATCGTTCAGCGGTCGATCGTGGTCATGGACGCCGAACGGGTAGTCGCTCTTCGCGTGCCGAACCAGGATGAGGTGACGTGTCATGGCTATGCGCCCTGCGAATGGACTCCGCCGTCGACGTGCACGATCTCTCCTGTCGTCGCGGGGAACCAGTCCGACAGCAATGCGACGCATGCCTTCGCGGCCGGAACCGGGTCATCGAGATCCCATGTCAGGGGTGCCCGCTCGTCCCACACGGCCTTGAAGTCATCGAAGCCCGGAATGCTCTTCGCGGCCATCGTCCGCAATGGCCCGGCCGCGACCAGGTTGACGCGAATGCCGTCAGGCCCGAGATCACGGGCGAGATAGCGCGAGGTGCTCTCGAAGGCTGCCTTCGCGACACCCATCCAGTCGTACTTGGGCCACGCGACAGTGGCGTCGAAATCGAGCCCGACGATCGAGCCACCCGAGCTCATCAGCGGGCGCGCAGCCATCGCGAGTGCCTTCAGCGAGTAGGCCGATACGTGGATTGCGGTCGCGACATCGGCCCACTCGGTATGCAGGAAGTTGCCGCCGAGGGCAGCCTCCGGGGCGAAGCCAACCGAGTGCAGCACCCCGTCGAGCCCATCGACATGCTCGCGGACCCGGTCGGCCAGGGCCGCGAGGTCATCGGTGTTGGTGACGTCGAGCTCGACGATCTGCGTAGGCTCGGGCAGTCGCCCCGAGGAGCGCTTCGTCAGCCCCATCGTTCGTCCGAACGAGGTGAGGATGACCGTCGCGCCCTGCTGCTGCGCGATTCGCGCGACCTCGAACGCGATCGATTGATCGGTGAGAACACCGGTGACGAGAATCCGCTTGCCGTCGAGCAAACCCATCTTCACGTTCCTTCGTGTCGAGCGTCGGCTAGTGCCCCATGCCCAGTCCGCCGTCGACCGGGATCACTGCTCCGGTGATGTATGACGCTGCGGTGAGGAAGTCCACGGCCTCGGCGATCTCGACGGGTTGAGCATAGCGACCGAGAGGTACGCCTCCGAGGATCTCGGATTTGCGGGCATCGTCGAGCTCTGCGGTCATGTCGGTCTCGACGAATCCAGGCGCGATGACGTTGACTGTGATGCCACGCGAGCCGACCTCTCGGGCCAGCGATCGAGCCGCTCCCACAAGACCGGCCTTCGACGCGGCGTAGTTCACCTGCCCCCCGGAGCCGGCCGCCCAGACCACCGACGAGACGAAGATGATGCGTCCTGAGCGAGCCTTGATCATGCCGCGAAGCGCGCGTCGGGCCAGTCGGATGCTGCCGGCGAGGTTGGTCTGCAGGACGATGTCGATGTCCTCGTCGCTCATCCGCATGAGCAGTCCGTCGCGCGTGATGCCGGCGTTGGCGACGAGCACGTCGACCCGGCCGAAGCGGTCTTCTACATCAGAGAATGCCCTCTCGATTGAATCCGGCACGCTGACATCGATCTGCACCGCGTCGAGTCCCTCCGGGGCGTCACCCGACCTGGTTCCGGCGATGACGGTCATCCCCGACTCGCGAAGCCTCAGGCACGTGGCGAGGCCGATTCCGCGATTGCCCCCCGTGACGAGAGCGATGCGCGGAAGCGTTTCATTGGCTTCTGTCATGAGGACTCCGAGGTTTCTGTTCCGGTTGCTACCTTCGAGATGGGTACGCGTGCGGGCCTCAGCCAGATGCTCAGCGGGATGATGCCGAACGGCAGGAACGCGGCGATGTTCGGAGAGATCAGCCACACGAACGCGATCAACAGGAAGTAGCCGCCGAGAACCGGGCCGCGCCACGCCAGCCGCTTGCGTTCAGCGGGTGTGTACCGAGGCGCGTCGTCGGCGAGCAGTTCCGGATGTCGCCTGAGCTGATAGGCCATCAACGAGGTCAGGAGGCTAAGGATCGCGAGCGCGACCCAGTATGCGAATCCGACGCTCGGGTAATCGCCCGCTCCCGTTCCATACATCGAGCTGATCCACGGCAGCAGGACGATGATCACCAGCCACGTCGCATTGATCCAGAACAGCGCGCCGTCATAGTTGGTTATCGAGTTGAGAATTCGATTGTGGACCAGCCACATCAGAGTCACGACGTAGAACGTGAACAGGAAGGAGCCGATCTCGCCCGCGTGAGAGCTGAAGACATCCAGCAGCGTCTGATCAGCCGACGGCCCGGCGATGTCGACCAGCGGCAGCGCGAGCAGTGTTACGGCCACGGCGACCACAGCGTCGCTGAAGTTGATCAGCCGGTCGACCGACCTGCCGATATGCGTCCGAGACTCACGGGAGGACTCGGGCACAGTCAGGCGTCCTCGAGTCGCGATCCGACCTTGAGTGTCACCTGGAAGTGCTCCACGTCGCCGTCGAGGATGTAGCCGCGCACCTGCGTGACCTCGAACCAGTCGAGGTGGTCGATCGTCTTGGACGCCCGGGTGATCGCGTTGCGAATCGCCTCGTCGATGCCCACTTTCGACGTGCCCACGAGCTCGTTCAGGGCGTACGTACGGTCGGCCACGGGTCCTCCTTCAGCCCCCGGCGGATCCGGTCGGGCGCAAGGCCCCATCTTGGCCTACCGTGTGAGCATGGCAAAGGCAGAGCCCTCGGAGATCTTCACGATCACCGAGGCGCAGCGCGGCCTCAGCCAGGAGCAGACGGGACGAACGCGGCGCTACCTGGTGTCCATGGGTATCCGCACGGCCTGTGTTCTCGCGGCGATCGTCGTCCCCGGCTGGCCGCGGTGGATCCTCCTCGCCGGCGCTGTCGTGCTGCCCTACGTCGCGGTCGTCATGGCGAACGCCGGCCGCGAGAATGACGATCCTGGCGACATGGGCGTCGCTCCCGCGTATCAGCAGGCGCTCCCGCCGTCCGGGGCCGCAATCAGCACCCCGCCCGAGGCGTCGAGCGCACCGTAGAGTGGCGTCGTGATGTTGTCGCTCCTGCGTACGCGACGCTGGCTCGGATTCACGGTCGTCGTCATCGTGTCGATCGCCGCATTCGGGCTGCTCAGCCTGTGGCAGTGGCATCGCGCCAATGACAAGCGCGACCAGCGTATTGAACTGCAGAACGCACTCGCCGCTGCTCCGCTCCCCCTCGACGAGGTCGCGATCACCGACGGAGCCATCGAGGACCTCGACCAGTGGCGCCATGTGACGGTGACCGGCACCTACCTTCCCGACACGCAGGTGCTCGTTCGCAAGCGGCCGCTCGATGCGCACAACGGCTTCTGGGCAATGACCGCGCTTCGTGAGTCGGACGGCACTGTTGTCTGGGTCAATCGCGGCTGGCTGCCCACTGCCGGCGATGCGCTCTCGACGCCCGAGATCGGCGAGCCGCCAGGTGGCATTGTCGACGTCACGGGGTACCTGCGTCCGTTCGAGGAGGCCGATCCCGGCGCGAACGAAGGTCTGCCCGCCGGGCAGATCGCGGCGGTCGCCCCGGCGCTGCTCCCGTCCATCTCGGAGCCGTTCTCCGGCTACATCCAGTTGCAGCTGTCCGAGCCGGAGGAGTCCGACCTCGTCGCGCTTCCGCTTCCCGATGTTGATGAGAGCCGGAACATCTCCTACGCGGTGCAGTGGCTCATCTTTGCGTTCGTCGCCGTGGGCGGATGGTTCTTCTTCCTGCGTCGCGAGGCGATCGAGGACAAGAAGCGCTCCGAAGTAGAGCCAGAGAAGGCGGAGGCCTGAAGCGTGGACCTCGACCTGACCGAGCGCGTCTACGTCATCACGGGCGGGAGCAAGGGACTCGGGCTCGCCACCGCGCGAGTCCTCGTCGCCGAGGGTGCCCGGGTCGTCGTTGTGGCACGCGCGTCGGTCGCCCTCGAGTCGGCAGTGGACGAGCTCGGATCGTCTGCGATAGCGCACGCGGGCGATATCGCTGACGAGGGAGTCACGGCCGCGGCGGTGGAACTGGCTACGCAGCGTTTCGGCCGCGTTGACGGCGCACTCCTCAGTGTGGGCGGCCCTCCCCCGGGCTCGGTCCTGTCGACGACCGACGAGCAGTGGCGCGGAGCGTTCGAGTCGGTGTTTCTCGGAAGCATCAGGGCCGCACGCGATGTCTGCGCAGGCATCATCGCCACCGACCGTGCTGCTGAGGGATCGCTGGCGTTCGTGCTGTCCACGTCAGCGGTCCAGGTGTTCCCCGGCCTGTCGACAAGCAACGGTTATCGCCCTGGGCTGGCGATGCTCGTGAAGGACCTCGCAGATGAGGTCGGTCCTTCGGGCATCCGGGTCAACGGGATCATGCCGGGCCGCATCGCCACCGACCGCGTAGCCGCCCTCGACGCGGCGTCCGGAGACGCGGATGCCGCGAGAGCGACGGCTAGCGCGACGATCCCGCTGCGAAGGTACGGCGAGCCCGCCGAGTTCGGCCAGGCGGCAGCCTTCGTGCTCAGTCCGGCCGCGTCCTACGTAACTGGCACGCTCGTCCGCGTCGACGGAGGCATCACGCGTCAGCCGTGACCGGTCCGTCGTCGGCGAACTGAGTGCTGTACAGGTCGAAGTACGCACCGCCGCGAGCCAGCAGCTCCTCGTGCGTGCCGCGCTCGACCACCCGTCCCTCGTCGATCACGAGTATTTGGTCGGCGCGACGGACGGTGCTCAGTCGGTGGGCGATGACCACCGACGTGCGACCCTCGAGCGCATGATCGAGAGCACGCGACACGGCGGCCTCGCTCTCGCTGTCCAGATGCGCGGTGGCCTCGTCGAGCACGACGACCCGGGGTCCCTTGAGCAGGAGTCGGGCCAGCGCGATGCGCTGCTTCTCGCCTCCCGACAGGCGATGGCCGCGATCACCGACCACGGTGTCGAGCCCGTCGGGCAGAGCTGCAATCAGGGCGCCGATCTGCGCGGATTCGCACGCGGCGAGCAGTTCGGCCTCGGTGGCGTCCGGCTTGGCGTAGGCCAGGTTGGCCCGGATGGTGTCGTGGAACAGGTGCGAGTCCTGGGTTACGACACCTACCGCCTCGCGCAGCGATGCCATGGTCGACTCGCGCACGTCGACTCCGCCAACCCGGATCGACCCGCCCGTGACGTCGTACAACCTGGTGAGAAGAGCCGTGATGGTCGTCTTCCCGGCACCCGAAGGACCGACGAGCGCGGTCATGGATCCAGCGGCGGCGCTGAAGCTGATCCCGCGCAGGACGTCCTGGCCGACCGCGTTGGTTTCCTCCCGGGCGATCGACTCGAGCGAAGCCAGAGAGACCTCGGACGGGGTCGGGTAGTGGAAGACGACGTCGGTGAACTCGACCGAGAGCGGCCCGGACGGCAGGACGCGTGCGTCCGCGGCCTCGGTCACCATCGGCTTCAGGTCGAGCACCTCGAACACCCGCTCGAAGCTGACGAGGGCGGTCATCACGTCGACGCGAACGTTGGACAGCGCCGTGAGCGGGCCGTACAGCTGCGCCAGCAGTCCGACCAGCGCGAGAAGGGTTCCGATCGTGATGATCTCGCTGATGACGAGGTTGCCGCCGAGGCCGTAGACGATCGCCGTGGCGAGCGACGCGACGAGCACCAGTCCGGTGAAGAACCAGCGGTTGGCCATGGCGAGGCGTACGCCGATGTCCCGCGTTCGTGCCGCGCGAGCGGAGAACGACGCGGCCTCGTCGTCAGGCCGTCCGAACAGCTTGACCAGCAGCGCGCCAGCCACATTGAAGCGCTCGGTCATCTGCGTGCTCATGTCCGCGTTGATGCCCATCTGCTCGCGCGTGAGGCCTTGCAGCTTGCGGCCCATCCATCGGGCCGGCAGCAGGAAGAGCGGGACGAGAATCAAGGACACGAGGGTGATCTGCCACGACAGGATGAACATCGCGGTGAGCACGATGACCACGGAGATGAGGTTTCCGAGCACGCCGCCGAGGGTCGACGTGAATGCCTGCTGCGCACCGATGACGTCACTGTTCAGCCGCGAGATCAGGGCACCCGTCTGGGCGCGGGTGAAGAAGGCGATGGACTGTCGCTGGACATGGTCGTAAACCTCGGTGCGCAGGTCGTAGATCAGGCCCTCGCCGATGCGCGAGGAGTACCAGCGGACGATCAGCCCGAGTCCGGCGTCGAGAATCGCGAGAAGTGCGATGAGCAGAGCCATGACCGTAACGACCTGCCGATTGCCCGCGTTGATGCCGTCGTCGACGAGCCGCGGGATCATCAGCGGCTGGGCGACGCTCAGCAGCGACGCAAGCACCATGAGGACGAGGAAGACGATGATGAGCGAGCGGTAGTTCAGGGCGTACCCGAGAATTCGGCGTACCAGTGCCCTGTTGACCTTCTTGTCGGTCACGGACCGGTCGCGTGTGAGCGAGCGGTACATCTCCCAGCCGTTCATGGACATGTCAGCCGCCCAGCAGTGCGCGCAACTCGATGAGGCGCTCGATCTGGGCGCGGCGCTCGCGGGCGGGCTGGTCGGGATCCGCCGCGGCGCCGTTCAGCAATGACTTGAGCCCGCTGACCGCTCCGGGCAGGGCGGCGATGATCGGCGCGAGGAAGTCGGCCACGTATGCATCCCACTCGCCCACCGGTACCTGGTCGATCGCGATGCCGAGCCGCACGGCTTCCTCTGCACCGACGATCCGGCCGCGCGCGCAGATCTCGAAGGCACGCGAGTATCCGACACGGTCTGCCAACGGCTGCGTGCCGCCGAGGTCCGGGACGAGTCCGAGAGACGTCTCGCGCATGGCCAGCTGCGCGTCGTCGCCGACGATCATGACGTCGCAGGCCAGGGCGAGTTGGAATCCGGCGCCGATCGCGTGCCCCTGGACAAGCGCCACGGTGACCTGCGGGACGGTGCGCCACCAGACGAACGCCGCCTGCGCCTGCCGGATGAAGTCGTCGAGTTCTGCTGTGGGCCGACTCGACAAGGTCAGCAGAGACTCCTCGCCGGGCACCCCGTCGGGGGTGAGCATGCGTCGATCCAGCCCGGCCGAGAAGGATTTGCCCTCGGCGGACAGCACGACGGCGCGTACGGAGTCATCGAGGAGCTCGGGAATCGAGGCGAGCCGTCGCCAGGTGGCGGGGGTCTGCGCGTTTCGGGCGTCGGGATTGGTGAGCGTGACGCGAAGAATGTTGTCGTCGCGCTCGATCCGAACGTGATCCTGGTCGCCGTACTCGGCCATCCGCACTCCCTTGTCAGGCTTCCACGCTAGACCGATCCTCTGTCAGGCCAGTTCAACCAGATCGGCGTAGCTCTCATTCCACAGGTCCTCGTCCCCGTCGGGAAGGATCAGGACGCGCTCGGGGTTCAGGGCTGCTACGGCGCCAGGATCGTGGCTGACCAGCACTACGGCGCCCTCGTAGCGGGACAGGGCGCCGAGGATCTCCTCACGACTGGCCGGGTCGAGGTTGTTCGTGGGCTCGTCCAGCAGCAGCACGTTGGCTCCCGAGACGACGAGGCAGGCGAGCGCCAGGCGGGTCTTCTCTCCACCAGACAGCACTCCGGTCAGCTTGCTCGCCGCGTCGCCCTCGAACAGGAACGAGCCGAGCACGGTGCGGCGCTTGGTGTCATCGAGGTGCGGAGCCGCGTGCGCCATCGTCTCCATGACCGTTGCGGTCGGATCCAGGGTCTCGTGCTCCTGCGCGTAATAGCCGATGACAGCGCCGAAGCCCGGCTCGACCTCTCCCGTGTCGGATTGGTCGACTCCGGCGAGAATGCGCAGCAGTGTCGTCTTACCCGCGCCGTTGAGGCCGATGATGACGACCCGGCTCCCCCGGTCGATCGCGAGGTCGACGTCCGTGAAGACCTCGAGAGAGCCGTAGGACCGAGACAGGCCGGTTGCCATCAGTGGAACCTTGCCGCACGGCTTGGGCTCGGGGAACCTGAGAGCAGCGACCTTGTCGGAACGCCGCACCTCGTCGAGGCCGGCCATCACCTTGTCCGCGCGCTTGAACATCGATTGCGCGGCCTTGGCCTTGGAGGCCTTGGCCCGCATGCGCTCGGCCTGGTTGCGCAGTGTCTCCGCCTGGACCTCGGCGTTGCGACGCTCGCGCTTGCGTCGCCGCTCGTCGGTCTCGCGGGCGGTCAGATACGCGCTCCAGCCCATGGAGTAGACGTCGATCTCGCGACGGTTGGCGTCCAGATGCCACACCTTGTTCACGGTGTCCTGCAGCAGTTCGGTGTCGTGGCTGATAACGATGAACCCGCCCTCGTATGAGGCGAGGAACTTGCGCAGCCACCGAATCGAGTCCGCGTCGAGGTGGTTAGTGGGCTCGTCGAGGAGCAGCACCTCCGAACCGCCGAAGAGGATGCGGGCGAGTTCGACTCGACGACGCTGACCTCCAGAAAGCGTGCCGAGCGGCTGGTCCAGGATCCGCTCGGGGAGCCCGACACTGGCGGCGATGGCATCAGCCTGGGACTCCACGGCGTACCCGCCGAGAGCCTCGAACTCCGCCTCCGCTCGGGTGTATCGACCGATCAGGCGATCGCGTTCGGCGGCATCCGTGGTGCCCATGCCGAGGCTGGCCTCCTGCATGCGGCGCACCACGTCATTGAGGCCGCGGGCGGCAAGGATCCGGTCCTTGGAAATCTCGTTCGGGTCACCGGAGCGCGGATCCTGCGGAAGGTAGCCGACCGTGCCCGTCACGTTGACCGAGCCGGATGCCGGCTCGGTCTCCTGGGCGAGGATCCGCGTGAGCGTGGTCTTGCCGGCTCCATTGCGGCCGACCAGGCCGATGCGGTCGCCGCGGCCGATGCGAAGGGTGGCGTTCTCGATGAGCAGCGAGGAGCCGGCCCGAACCTCGAGGCCGGTGGTGGAAATCATGATTGCCTAATTCTCGTGTTCGTCGACCTTGAGGTTGGCGTGGGAATCGGCGCCGCAAAGCGGCGCCAACCTCAAGGTCGGCGGAAGGGTGGGACGGTCAGAGGTTGAAGCCCAGGGCACGCAGCATCTCGCGGCCGTCGTCGGTGATCTTGTCCGGGCCCCACGGCGGCATCCAGACCCAGTTGATCCGGAAGTCGTCTACGACGCTGCTGAGCGCGGAGCGGGTCTGGTCCTCGATGACGTCGGTGAGCGGGCAGGCCGCTGACGTCAAGGTCATGTCGACGGTCGCGATGTTCGCGTCGTCGACCGACACCGAGTACACCAGGCCGAGGTCCACGACGTTGATGCCGAGCTCGGGGTCGACTACGTCCTTCATCGCCTCGATGACGTCGTCGTCAGTGGCAACGCTCATGACTGCTCCTTCTTCGTGGCGCTCGGTGCGGTGGTTGAACTGGCTGAGATGCCGGCCTTGGCCTCGGCGTCCTGCAGTGCCATCCACGGCAGCAGTGCGCACTTGATCCTGGCTGGGTACTTCGCGACGCCGACGAACGCAATGCCGTCGCCGAGCAGGTCCTCGTCGGGCTCGGCGTTGCCCTTGCTGCGCATGAGCTCGACGAACCCAAGACGCACCTCGTCGGCTGCAGCGGGCTCGGTGCCCGTGACGAGCTCGGACATCACGCTCGCGCTGGCCTGGGAGATCGAGCAGCCCTGGCCCTCGTAGCCGACGACCAGGTGACCGTGCTCGTCGAGCGATACCTGCACGGTGACCTCGTCACCGCATGTGGGATTGATCTGGTGCGATTCCCCCGACGGATGCTCGATGAGGTGACGACCGCGCGGGTGCTTGTAGTGGTCGAGGATGATGTCTTGATAAAGCGCTTCGACGCTCATGTCACACCCCGAAGAAGGCCTGGGCGGCCTCGATGCCCGTGATCGCAACATCGATGTCGCTGGTGTCGTTGTAGACGTAGGTCGAGATCCGCGTTGTTGCCGGGACACCGAAACGACGGCACGTGGGCCACGCGCAGTGATGACCGACGCGCACGGCCACTCCCCGATCGTCGAGGAACTGGCCGACGTCGTGCGGATGGATCCCGTCGACGACGAATGAGATCGCGCCGCCGCGATCGTGAGCATCCTGAGGGCCGATGATGCGCACGCCGCGCATCGCCTGCAGGGCTTCGAGGGTGTACACGGTGAGTTCGTGCTCGTGGGCTGCGACGGCGTCCATGCCGAGTGCCTCGAGGTAGTGAACGGCGGCAGCCAGCCCCACGGCCTGCGCGGTCATCGGCGAGCCGGCTTCGAACCGTGCTGGCGGCGCGGCGAACGTCGACCCATCCATGTGGACAGATTCGATCATCGAACCGCCGGATAGGAAGGGCGGCATCGCGTTGAGGACATCCGTGCGTCCCCACAGGACGCCGATGCCGGTCGGGCCGAGCATCTTGTGGCCGGTCCAGGCGACGAGATCGGCGCCGAGCGAGGTAACGTCGACGGGCATGTGCGGAACAGACTGGCTGGCATCGATGACGCCGATCGCCCCGACCGACTTGGCCTTGTCCATCACGAGCCGGACCGGGTTGACGGTGCCGAGGATGTTGGACTGGTGGACCAGGGAGACGACCTTCGTCGTGCCGTCGATGACGCGATCAACGTCATCGAGGTTCAGGCGACCGTCGTCGGTCAGGCCGATCCACTTAAGCGTCGCGCCGGTCTTCGCGCACAGTTCCTGCCACGGGACGAGGTTGGCGTGATGCTCCATCTCGGTGACGACGACGGTGTCGCCGGGCGCCAGCACGAAGCGGGGGTCGATCGTCCGGGACGAGTGGGCTGCCAGCGCGGTTGCGTTGGAGAACGCGTACGCGGCGAGGTTCAGGCTCTCGGTCGAGTTCTTCGTGAACACGAGGTCGTCCGCTTCCGCTGACACGAAGCGCGCCATGTCGGATCGCGCGTTCTCGTACGCGTCGGTGGACTCCTCGGCCAGCTGGTGCGCACCGCGATGAACTCCCGCATTGCTGGTCTCGTAAAAGGCTCGCTCGGCGTCGAGGACGACCGTTGGCTTCTGGCTCGTTGCACCGCTGTCGAGATAGACCAGTGGTCGTCCGTTGCGCACGGAGCGCTCCAGGATCGGGAAGTCCTTCCTGATCCTGGAGACGTCGAGGGTGTCGGTCATGACTAGGACGCCGGCGCCGTGATGAAGCGCTCGTAGCCGTCGGTCTCGAGGACGTTCGCCAGTTCGGGTCCGCCGCTCTCGACGATCTGGCCGTCGTAGAACACGTGCACGAAGTCCGGCGCGATGTAGCGCAGAATCCGGGTGTAGTGCGTGATCAGCAGGATGCCGGCATCGCTGTGCGTGCGGAACTCGTTGACGCCCTCGGACACGACGCGAAGCGCGTCCACATCAAGGCCCGAGTCGGTCTCGTCGAGCACGGCGATCTTCGGCCGCAGGAGCGACATCTGCAGGATCTCGTGGCGCTTCTTCTCGCCTCCGGAGAATCCCTCGTTTACGTTGCGCTCGGCGAAGGCTGGGTCCATCTGCAGACCGGACATCGCATCCTTCATCTCCTTGACCCACGTGCGCAGCTTCGGCGCCTCACCGCGGACGGCGGTGACGGACGTGCGCAGGAAGTTCGACACCGAGACTCCGGGCACCTCGACGGGGTACTGCATGGCAAGAAACAGTCCGGCGCGGGCGCGGGCGTCAACAGTGAGGGCCAGTACGTCCTGGCCGTCGAGCTCGATCGAGCCCTGCGTCACGACGTACTTCGGGTGACCGGCGATGACGTAGGCGAGAGTCGACTTGCCCGATCCGTTCGGGCCCATGACGGCGTGCGTGCTGCCGGACTCGATGGTCAGCGTGACTCCGCGCAGGATCTCCCGCGGGCCGGCATCGGTGGTGACCGACGCGTGCAGGTCCTTGATGACCAGGGTGCTCATTGTGATTCCTCTGCTCTGAGTGTTCGGACTAGTTGAAGGCTGGTGGGCCGGCGCTGTGCAGCCGGTTGGGTGTCGGGTCGATCTGGACGGCGGCCGCCTCGCCCTCGCCCTCGATACGGACGGCGTACGTGGCGATCGGCTCGATCGCCGGCAGGCTCAGCGGCAGGCCGTTCCGCAGGTCGAACGCCGACCCGTGCAGCCAGCACTCGATCGTGCAGCCGTCGACCTCGCCCTCCGACAGCGACACGTCGGCGTGCGAGCAGCGATCCTGCACGGCGAAGATGCCGTCGTCGGTGTTGACGAGAGCGATGGTCTGGCCGTCGACTGCCACTCTCTTGGCCGACCGTGGAGCGATATCAGCGACCAGGCACACGGTGGTGAACTCGCTCATTCGTGAACCCCGTCCGGCATGCCGAGGCGGCTGGAGATGCGGGCGAGGATCAACTCACGCCACTCCGTGGAGGGGATCCGGCCGAGGACGTCGACGAAGAATCCGCGGACGACCAGCTGCCTAGCGAGCTGCTCGGTGATCCCTCGTGACTGCAGGTAGAACAGCTGCTCGTCGTCGAAGCGTCCCGTGGCGCTCGCGTGCCCGGCGCTCGCGACATCGCCGGTCTCGAGCTCCAGGTTCGGGACCGAGTCAGCGCGCGGGCCGTCATTGAGCAGGAGGTTGCGATTGAGCTCGTAGGTGTCGATTCCGATCGCCTCGCGACGGACCAGGACGTCACCGATCCACACGGTGTGCGCTCCGGCTCCAGACAGTGCTCCCTTGTAGACGACGTTGCTGGAGCAGTGCGGTTGGTCGTGCTCGACGAAGATCCGGTGCTCGAGGTACTGCGGCCCGTCGGCCAGGAAGGCGCCGAGGAGCTCGGCCGATCCGCCGGGGCCGTCGTAGGACACCGAAGGCAGGATCCGAACGATGCGACCGCCCAAGGTGACGACGCATCCGACGAATCGCGAGTCACGGCCGATGTCGGTGTGCCACTGCCACAGGTGCGCGTGCTCGGGCGGTCCGTCGATGATCGACAGGATCGTCAGCTCGGCGCCGTCGGCGACCTCGGTGACGATGGAGCCGCTGACGTCGACCGACGCATCGTGGACGATGACGACCGTCGCGCGCGCATGGCGCCCGATGCGGACATCGACGTGGCCGTAGTTCTTCGCGCCTGAGGCAATGAGGTTGACGACGATCGGCTCGTCGACGATCTCCTCGGCACCGATGCGAACGTTGATGATCGACTGCACTCCCGCGCGGGCGATTGCTGAAGGCCGATCGGTGGGCAGCCAGCGCGACGATGCGGCGTCGGCCGCGGGGACGACCGACACGTGGGCTGACGGCGTGGCGGTGAGAACGCCCGCTTCGGGATCCGGCTCCATGAACCAGCCGAGGTCGGAGACGGGCGCGAAGCGCCACTCCTCCTCACGGCCATGGGGAACCGAGAAGTCGTTGATATTCGCCGATGCGAGCCTGGGAGCCAGGTCGACCGGCGGAGTCGCGAGCACAGTCACCCGACAGCGCCTTCCATCTGCAGTTCGATGAGCCGGTTCAGCTCGAGCGCGTACTCCATCGGAAGCTCGCGGGCGATCGGCTCGATGAAGCCACGGACGATCATCGCCATGGCCTCGTCCTCGGTCATGCCGCGTGACATGAGGTAGAACAACTGGTCCGCGCTGATCTTGGAGACGGTCGCCTCGTGGCCCATCGACACGTCGTCCTCGCGCACGTCGACGTACGGATACGTGTCCGAGCGTGAGATGTCATCGACGAGCAACGCGTCGCAGCGAACGGTGCTGCGCGAGTTGTGCGAGCCCTCGAGGATCTGCACGAGTCCGCGGTACGACGTGCGACCGCCGCCACGGGCAACGGACTTCGAGACGATCGATGAAGACGTGTTGGGTGCCGCGTGCACCATCTTGGCGCCGGCATCCTGGTGCTGGCCCTCGCCGGCGAACGCGATCGACAGGGTCTCGCCCTTCGCATGCTCACCGGTCATCCAGACGGCCGGGTACTTCATCGTCACCTTGGAGCCGATGTTTCCGTCGACCCACTCCATCGTCGCGCCGGCCTGAGCGACAGCGCGCTTGGTGACCAGGTTGTAGACATTGTTCGACCAGTTCTGGATGGTCGTGTAGCGGCAGCGAGCGCCCTTGCGGACGATGATCTCGACGACGGCCGAGTGCAGCGAGTCGCTCGAGTAGATCGGCGCCGTGCAGCCCTCGACGTAGTGCACGTACGCGCCCTCGTCGACGATGATCAGCGTGCGCTCGAACTGGCCCATGTTCTCGGTGTTGATGCGGAAGTAGGCCTGCAGCGGGATGTCGACCTTGACGCCCTTGGGCACGTAGATGAACGACCCACCGGACCAGACGGCCGTGTTCAGCGCCGCGAACTTGTTGTCGCCGGGCGGGATGATCGAGCCGAAGTGCTCGCGGAAAATGTCCTCGTGCTCGCGCAGGCCGGTGTCGGTGTCGAGGAACAGCACGCCCTCGGCTTCGAGGTCCTCGCGGATCGCGTGGTAGACGACCTCGGACTCGTACTGAGCCGCGACACCCGACACGAGGCGCTGCTTCTCGGCCTCGGGGATGCCCAGGCGGTCGTACGTGTTGCGGATGTCGTCGGGCAGGTCATCCCAGCTCGCGGCCTGCTTCTCGGTGGACCGCACGAAGTACTTGATGTTGTCGAAGTCGATGCCGCTGAGGTCTGAGCCCCACGTGGGCATGGGCTTGCGCTCGAACAGGCGCAGGCCCTTCAGGCGCATCTCGAGCATCCAGTCGGGCTCGCTCTTCTTGGCCGAGATGTCGCGGACGACGTCCTCGTTGATACCGCGGCGTGCGGTAGCGCCAGCGTCGCTCTTGTCGTGCCACCCGTACTCGTAGGTACCGATGTCGTCGATCGTCGCTGCGGTTTCCTGCGCTGCGGTACTCATACTGAGACCTTTCCAAGGGTGTCGCGACTGGCGACGGTGTGGGCATCGAACGGAATGACGGCTGTGCAGACCTCGTCGCCGTGGGCGAGCGTGGCAAGTCGGGTGACGTGCGTGCCGAGGACGTGTCCGAGGGCAGTGGTCTCGGCCTCGCACATGACGGGGAACTCGCGTGCCGCGTCGACCACCGGGCAGTGATGCTGGCACAACTGCACGGAGACGCCGCCCAGCGGGGTGATCTCCGCTGCGTAGCCGGCCAGGCTGAGTGCTGCGGCGACCTCATGAGGCGACGCGGTGGTGGCGCCGTCGGGAACCATCGCGCTCGCCATCCGGTTCGCCCTCTGGGTGGCAAAGGCCTCGACCGCCTGCGGGCCGTAGGCCTCAGACATGAAGCGCAACGCCTCGACCGCCAGGTCGTCGTAGGACTGGTCGCAGGCCGCTCGGCCCTGGGGGGTCAGGCTGAACACGCTGCTGGGGCGGCCGCGTCCGCGCTTCGGGGAAGGGCCGTAGGGGGCGCGATCGTGGGCGACGACGAGCCCGGAGTCCATGAGGCCGCCGAGGATGCGCCGGATGCCCGCGGGAGTCATGGCCAGCAACTCGGCCAGATCGGTCGCGGTGGACGGTCCCGCGGTGAGGAGAGCGCGAGCGACGCGCTCAGCAGCCTCTCCGGGGAATTTCACAACACCATTGTTGCGTAAATACCCGAGAGCGCCAACTCGACCCCCGCCTACACTCCCTCCGTGCCCCAGCCCGCCGTCCTCGTGACCGACCTCGTCGTGCGCTACGGCGCCCGAAATGTGGTCGACGGACTGTCCTTTTCCGCGCCTGCGGGCCAGGTCCTCGCCCTCGTCGGTCCCAACGGGGCGGGCAAGACGACCACCGTCGAGACCTGCATCGGGCTCCGCACCCCGTATTCGGGGACTGTCGACGTCCTCGGCGAGAGGGATGGCTCAGCGCTTAGGGCGCGCGTCGGCGTGATGCTCCAGGACGGCGGTCTGTATCCGACGGCCCGTCCGCTCGAGCTGGTCCGCCATGTCGCTGGCCTCTACGAACACGCAGAGGACCCCGTCGATCTGCTCAGCGCGCTGGGGATCGATCCGGGGACTCGCACGACGATCCGGCGGCTGTCCGGGGGCGAGCAGCAGCGCGTGAAGTGCGCCCTAGCCCTCGTGGGCCGTCCCGATCTCGTCTTCCTTGACGAGCCGACGGCTGGCCTCGACTCAGCGGGACGTCGCACCTTCCACGACCTGATTCGCGGGCTCACGGCCCGCGGCACGACGGTGGTGCTCACTACTCACCTGATGGACGACGTCGAACGCCTCGCGGACCAGATCGTCGTCGTTGCCAGTGGACGCGACGTGCATCACGGCTCCGTGAGCGACCTTGTCGGCGACGCCGAGACGATCTGGCTTCGGGTTCCCGCGGGCGTCGACGTCGACGCTTTGCGCTCGGCGCTCCCGGAATCTCTCGTGATCGACGAGCAGACGCAGGGGACGATCCGCATCAGCGCGGGCAACGATCCGACAGTCCTCGGGATCGTCGCCAGCTGGTGTGGGCAAAACGGCATCCCGACGAGCAACCTGATCGTTGGCAGGCGATCCCTCGAGGATGTCGTGCAGGCACTGGTCGAGGCGCGCTCATGAGCGCTCGCGCACTGCGGCAGGCGGGCTGGGAGGTCCGGCTGCTTCTGCGCAACGGAGAGCAGCTCCTGCTCACGTTCGTAATTCCCGTGGCGCTCCTGCTCGGCCTGGGCCTCACGTCATTGATGCCCGACGCGTACGGCGCGAACCGCGTGTCCCAGGCTCTCGCCACGGTGCTGACCGTCTCGGTGATCAGCGCGGCCTTCACCTCACTCGCGATCGCGACTGGGTTCGAACGTCGGTCCGGCGCCCTTCGCTTTCTTGGCACGACCCCGCTGAGCCGGGTGGAGCTTCTCGTCGGCAAGGGACTGGCCACACTGCTCGTCACGGCGCTGTCTGCCGCGGTGGTCGCAGTCGTTGCTGTCGTCATCGGCTGGCGGCCCTCGACATCGACGCTGTGGGTTCCCCTACTCATCGTGCTGGGCACTGCAGCGTTTGCGGCCTGTGGGGTGGCTCTCGCTGGGCTGTTCCGCGCTGAGGCCGTACTGGCCATCGCCAACGGCTTGTTCCTCGCGCTCATCTTGTTCGGCGGGGTGATCATCCCGGCCGCATCATTGCCGGGTCCGCTGTCCGCCATCGCGCCATGGCTGCCGAGCGGCGCGCTGGCCGAGGCCCTCACGCAGGTCGTCGTCAGCGGCCACTCCCCCGGCCTTGGATCGATCCTCGTGCTTGCCGCCTGGCTCGTCGGCGGGACGACCGTCGCCGCGCGCACATTTCGCTGGTCATAGAGTGAAAACGTGAGAGCCCCCACTGGCCCTTGCACCCCCATGGTGCGCGGCGTCTTCATCGCGAATCTCGTCGTTCAGGTGGGCATCGTCGTAACCGGTGCCGTGGTGCGGCTGACGGGCTCGGGTCTGGGCTGCCCCACATGGCCGGAGTGCGTCGACGGCTCGTATGTCCCGGTGTCACGCCAGGAGGAGTCCTGGCACAAGTACATCGAGTTCGGCAATCGCATGCTGACGTTCGTCCTCGTGATCGCCGCCGTCGCCGCCATTGCGGCAGCGTTCTGGGACCGAAGGGCGCGCAAGGCCTCCGGACTCGAACCCAGGCCCGCGATCCTCGTCCTCGCGTTCATTCCGTTCGTCGGGACCTTCGCGCAGGCGATCCTCGGCGGCATAACCGTGCTCACGGGGCTGCATCCGGCAACGGTGTCCGCGCACTTCCTGCTGTCGATGGCGCTCATCGCAGGATGCGTGGTCCTCGTCGTTCGCGCGAGCGATGCGGGCGATCGACCCATCGCGCACTTGGTTCCCTCGGGGGTTCGCTGGCTCGCCTACTCGCTGGTCGCGGTGAGCGCGCTTGTCGTCGTCCTGGGCGTCCTCGTCACAGGAAGCGGACCGCACAGCGGCGATGCCAAGTCGGAGAACCGCTATCCCTTCGACCCGCGAACGATCTCGTGGCTGCACGCCGATGTGGTGCTGCTCTTCCTCGGCCTGACGGTCGGGCTGCTCGTCCTCCTGTACGTCATCCACGGCCCCGCACTGGCGATCAAGCGCACCTGGATCCTGCTCGGCATCGCCCTCGCCCAAGGCGTCATCGGCTACACGCAGTACTTCGCGGGACTTCCCGCAGTGCTGGTGACAATCCACGTCCTCGGCGCGGGCCTGGTCTGGGTCGCGGTGCTCTTCATCCCGTCAGCGCTCCGCACCCGCGGCGTCGTCAGTTCGTCGTCGTCGACGTGAGCCGCGTCCTTCGTGTTGCGTTCATTGACGAGCCCCCGTACTTCTATCGCGATCGTGGCGGGATGGCGACGGGCAGTGACATCGACCTGCTCGCAGAGGTCGCGCGACGCCTTAGTTGGCCGGAGCTGCATTTCGTGGAGACGTCATTCGATGAGCTGATTCCAGGCCTGCGCGATGAGCGCTGGGACATCAACGTGCCGATGTTTATCACCCCGGAGCGTTCCGGCCTCGTGCTCTTCACCCGTCCGGTGCGGCGAGCGCCTGACAGCCTCATCATCCGTACCCAGGACTCGTCCCGGATCGACGGCTACGCGTCGATCGCACAGCAGGAGGCGTTGACGATCGCCGTCGTGACCGGTCAGGTACAGGCGCAGTCGGCGGTACGCGCGGGCGTGCCTGCGGAACGCATCGTCGAGTTCGGCGACCAGCGCGCATGCGTGGACGCGGTGTTGTCGGGAAGCGTCGACGCTGCAGCGAGTACCGCAGCAGGCAACGCGGCGTTGCTCGAGCAGCTGGGCGATTCGCGCCTCGCCCGCACCGCGGCGATTGATCCGGATCAGGCCCCGTCAGGCTCGTATTCGGTACGGCGAGGCGACCGGGCCTTGCGCGCGGCGATGGACGGTGTCCTCGACGAGCTGGTCGGATCGGCCAGACATCTGGAGCTCATGGCCCGGCACTGTGTCGACCCCGCTCTCCTGACCCCTGCGCGACCTTGAGGTTGGCGTGGTTCTAAGGCCCTGATTTCCACGCCAACCTCAAGATCGACGAGGGGCCGCAGCCGGTCTCGAGCGACCAACTTTCCACCCCGCCGACCTTGAGGTTCCGCCCAGATTTCCGGCCCGAAAGTGGGCGGAACCTCAAGGTCGGCGGGGTGGGTCCAGGGTTGGGGCGGGATTTGGTGGGGCGGGGGTCAGAGCCGGGTGACGCGGATGATTTCGGTGCGGGCGACGGACTGGTCTCGCAGCGGGGCGAGTGCTAGGCGGGCCGGATCGGCCATGAAGCTCTCCAGCGCGGCCTCGTCCACGAGCTCGATGACCTGCACCTCGGTTGCTGACTCGTTCGCCTCAGCATTTCGGACCCTGGACACCACAGTCCCGCCGTACGCGGGGAGCAAGGCGAGCACTGCGTCCTCGTACTCGCCGAGCTGGTTCTCACGACCCGGGTGCGCCCACAGCAGCACGCACAGGGTCAGCGGCATCGCGGCTAGAAGACGAACGGGTCGATCGCGACGAGGAGGAACAGCAGCGACAGGTACGTGATCGACCAGTGGAAGAGCTTCATCGCCGTCGGCGTGACCTCAGCTTCCCGGGCGACGGCGCGGCGAAGGCGGTAGGCCTGGGTCAGGAACGCGGCGCCGAGGATGGCCGCGCCGATTCCGTAGACCCAGCCCATCGGGGCAACCGGGATGAGCGCGAGCGACGTCGCGACCATGACCCACGTGTAGATGACGATGCTGCGCGCGACGACTGCTTCCGATGCGACGACCGGCAGCATCGGCACGCCAGCGGCCTCGTAATCGTCGCGGAACTTCATCGCCAGCGGCCAGTAGTGCGGAGGCGTCCAGAAGAAGATGATGAGGAACAAGACGACGGGCGTCCAGGTCAGCGACCCGGTGATGGCCGCCCACGCGATCAGGACCGGCATGCAGCCTGCGGCACCGCCCCAGACGATGTTCTGCGACGTGCGCCGCTTGAGAACCATCGTGTAGACGATCGCGTAGAAGCCGATAGCGATCAGCGCCAGTGCGGACGCGAGCCTGTTGGCCATCGTGATCAGCACGATCGCGCTGGCGAGGGCAAGGACCATGCCCTGCACGACTCCAGCGCCGGCGGACACGACGCCCATGGCGGCGGGTCGGTGGAACGTGCGGCCCATGAGTGCGTCGATATCGCGGTCGTAGACGCTGTTGAAGGTGTTCGCCGAGCCCGCCGCGAGAGTTCCGCCGACCAGCACTCCGACAGTCGGCCACAGCGGCGGAAGTCCGCCCGCGGCGAGGAACGCGGTCGGGAGCGCGGTGGCGAGCAGGAGTTCGACGATTCGAGGCTTCGTCAGCGCAACGTGCGCCTTGACACGTTGGCCAAAGGTGACGGAGCGCGGAGCGCGTACTGCAGTACTCACCTAGCCTCCGAGAGTCCGAATGATGAACAGCGTACTCAACGACCATGATCGCTGTTCGCCGGTGGAGCGCGTTGGCTAGGGTCGTCGCATGACCACGTCTGCGTCCTTGTCACCGTCCGCCGCACCGCTCGACTGGTCGGATGACGACGACCGCGCGATTGCCTACCTCCGTGCCCTCGCCGCCGACGCTGTGCAGCGTGTCGGGAACGGCCATCCCGGCACGGCGATGAGCCTCGCTCCGGTTGCCTACCTGCTGTTCCAGAAGGTCATGCGCCACGATCCGCTCGACCCGAGCTGGCTCGGCCGCGACCGATTCGTCCTGTCGAACGGCCACACCAGCCTGACGCTGTACAGCCAGCTGTTCCTGTCCGGCTACGGCCTGTCGATGACCGACCTCGAGTCCTTTCGCACCTGGGGCTCCCGCACGCCCGGTCATCCCGAGCACGGCCACACCGCGGGAATCGAGACCACGACCGGTCCGCTCGGCCAGGGACTGGCCAATGGGGTCGGCATGGCGATGTCGGCACGCTACGAGCGCGGTCTCTTCGACCCGGATACGCCCGACGGCGAGAGCCCGTTCGACCATCGCATCTGGGTCATCGCCGGTGACGGCTGCCTCGAGGAGGGCGTCACCTCGGAGGCCTCGTCCCTCGCCGGACTCCAGCACCTCAACCGGCTCTGCGTCATCTATGACGACAACCACATCTCGATCGAGGGCGATACGGGCGTTGCGTTCCACGAGGACGTCTGCGCGCGCTACGAGGCCTACGGCTGGGCGACCCACTATGTCGCTGAGAACGCCGACGGCTCCGTCGACGTCGAGGGGCTGTACGCGGCGATCGAGGCGGCGAAGGCCGAGAAGGACCGTCCGACGTTCATCAAGCTGCGCACCACGATCGCGTGGCCGGCTCCGCATCTGCGCAATACCGGCAAGTCGCACGGCTCCGCGCTAGGCGAGGACGAGATCCGCGCCACCAAGGTCCTGCTCGGCCTGGATCCCGACGCGCACTTCGCGTTCGACGCCGAACTCCTCGACCGCGTGCGTGGAAACCTGCGCCACCGCGTCGACAGCGCGAAGGCCGACTGGGACGCGTCGTTCTCCGAGTGGCGCGCGGCCAATCCCGACAACGCAGCGCTGCTCGACCGCCTCCTGGCCCATGAGCTTCCCGACGGCCTCGAGGCGGCACTTCCGTGGTTCGAGCCCGGCGGATCGGTCGCAACCCGCAAGGCATCCGGCGAGGTCATCAACGCCGTGGCCCCGGTGATGCCCGAGCTCTGGGGAGGCTCAGCGGACCTCGCGGAGTCGAACCTCACCACCATCGAGGGCGCACCGAGCTTCCTGCCCGCCAGCAGCACGATGCCCAATCCGTCGCCCTACGGCCGCGTCCTGCACTTCGGCATTCGCGAGCACGCGATGGGCGCGATCCTCAACGGCATCGCGGTCGACGGACTCACCCGACCGTTCGGCGGAACCTTCCTGGTCTTCTCCGACTACATGCGCGGCGCAGTTCGGCTCGCGGCTCTCATGCAGACCGCGGTCACGTACGTGTGGACGCATGACTCGATCGGCCTCGGCGAGGACGGCCCGACGCATCAGCCCGTCGAGCACCTGTGGTCGCTCCGCGCGATTCCCGGGCTCAACGTCGTCAGGCCCGCTGATGCGAACGAGACGTCAGCGGCGTGGCGCACGATCCTGCACCACCGCGCGCCGGCCGGCCTGATCCTCACCCGGCAGAACGTGCCCACCGCGACCACCGACGCCGACACCGTTCGCGACGGAGTCGCCAAGGGCGCCTACGTCGTCGCGGACTCGGACGATCCGAAGGTTCAGTTGCTGGCGACCGGTTCCGAGGTGTCGCTTGCGATGGAGGCCGCTGCTGCGCTCGAGGCCGACGGCATCGGTGTTCGCGTCATCTCCATGCCGTGCTTGGAGTGGTTCGACGCGCAGGACCTCGGGTACCGCGACAGCGTGCTTCTGCCGTCCGTTCGCGCTCGTGTCTCGGTCGAGGCCGGGGCCACGCAGGGCTGGTGGAAGTACGTGGGCGACTGCGGTCGCGTCATCGGACTTGATCACTTCGGGGCAAGCGCCGACTACAAGGTGCTCTACCGAGAGTTCGGGATCACCGTCGAGAACATCATCGCCGCCGCTCGCGACAGCATCACTGCTGCCTCGCGCGACTGACTCACAACCGACAGGAGCACGAGAATCATGCCCACCAGCGCGAACCCCCGCCTCCAGGCACTGACCGACGCCGGCGTGTCCATCTGGCTCGATGACCTCGATCGTCATCGCCTCACCTCCGGCAATCTCGCCCAGCTGGTCGCCGAGGAGTGCGTGCGCGGCGTCACGACGAATCCGAGCATCTTCGACAAGGCGATCTCGACGGGCGCCACTGCGTATGCAGACCAGCTGACCAGCCTCGCTGCTGGTGGGTCCGACGTCGACGCGATCATCCGCGTCCTGACCACCGATGACGTGCGGTCGGCGTGCGATGTCTTCGCCGACCTGTACGCCGAGAGCGGCGGAGTCGACGGCCGCGTGTCGATCGAGGTCGACCCGCGCCTGGCCAATGTCACCGACGAGACGGTCACCCAGGCCGGCGAGCTCTGGGCAACGGTCGATCGCCCCAACGCGCTGATCAAGATCCCGGCAACCGAGGCCGGGCTGCCCGCCATCACGTCCGTGATCGGCTCGGGAATCAGCGTCAACGTCACGTTGATCTTCTCGGTCGAGCGCTACCTCGAGGTCGTCGACGCATACATGAGCGGCCTGGAGAAGGCCGCCGCGGCTGGCATCGACCTCAGCACCATCCAGTCGGTCGCGAGCTTCTTCGTCAGCCGGATCGACACCGAGGTCGATGCCCGGCTCAAGGCGATCGGCACGCCCGAAGCCCTCGCCCTGCTGGGCAAGGCTGCCATCGCCAACGCGCGCCTGGCCTGGTCCGCGCACATCGACGGGCTGGCCACCGATCGCTGGCAGGCACTGGCCGCCAAGGGCGCGAATGTCCAGCGCCCCCTGTGGGCGTCGACCGGCGTGAAGGATCCCGCATACGACCCCACTCGCTACGTGGTCGACCTTGCCGCTCGCGGCTGTGTCAACACGATGCCGGAGGCGACACTCGACGCGGTTGCCGCCCAGGGCGTCATCGTGGCCGACTCGATCACGGGGACTCGCGACGAGTCAGCCAGCGTCATGAAGGGTCTGGCGGATGTCGGCGTCGACATGGCGGACGTGTTCGCCGTGCTCGAGAGCGAGGGCGTGACAAAGTTCATCGACTCGTGGGAGCAACTGCGGTCAACCGTCGCGACAGCAGCGGGAACCGGTTCCTGACGTGAGCCCCAGGCGGATTGTCGAGGAGTCACTCAATCCGCTCCGAGATCCCCTCGATCAACGGCTGCCGAGAGTTGCGGGCCCGTGCGGACTGGTGCTCTTCGGAGTAACAGGTGATCTGTCTCGCAAGAAGGTCATGCCAGCGATCTACGACCTTGCCAATCGCGGGCTCCTGCCGCCCGGCTTCGGGCTCGTCGGCTTCGCCCGACGCGACTGGGCCGACCAGGACTTCGCGCAGATCGTCCACGACTCGGTTCGCGAGCATGCCCGCACGCCGTTCCGCGAAGAGGTGTGGAAGCAGCTGGCCGAGGGCATTCGCTTCGTGCAGGGAGACCTCGGTGACGAGGATGCCTACCTGCGGCTCAAGGATGTCGTCGCCGAGCTGGACGCATCCCGCGGCACCGGCGGCAACCATGCGTTCTACCTGTCCATCCCGCCGGGCCTGTTCCCGGTGGTCCTCCAGCACCTGAAGACGTCCGGGCTCGCGGAGGATCCGCCGGACGCCTGGCGACGCGTCGTCATCGAGAAGCCCTTCGGCCACGATCTCGCGAGCGCCCAGGAGCTCAACCGCATTGTCGGGGAGGTGTTCGAGTCCGGGTCGGTCTTCCGGATCGACCACTACCTCGGCAAGGAGACAGTGCAGAACATCCTGGCCGTGCGCTTCGCGAACACGATGTACGAGCCGTTGTGGAACTCGAACTACGTCGACAACGTGCAGATCACGATGGCCGAGGACATCGGCATCGGTGGCCGCGCCGGCTACTACGACGGCATCGGTGCGGCTCGTGACGTCATCCAGAATCACCTGCTCCAGTTGTTGGCGCTGACCGCAATGGAGGAACCCCTGTCTTTCGCTGCGGACGACGTCCGGGCCGAGAAGGAGAAGGTGCTTCGGGCCGTGTCACTGCCGCGCGAGCTCGGAAAGCACACCAGTCGCGGCCAGTATGCGACCGGCTGGCAGGGCGGAATCCCGGTCAAGGGATACCTCGAGGAGGAGGGCATCTCCCCCGACAGCGCGACCGAGACCTACGCCGCGATTCGTGTCGATGTCGACAACCGCCGCTGGGCGGGAGTGCCGTTCTACCTGCGCACCGGCAAGCGCCTTGGGCGTCGCGTGACAGAGGTGGCTGTCGTCTTCAAGCGTGCCCCGCACCTGCCCTTCGCCGCGACAGCAGTTCAGGAGCTCAGTAACAACGCATTCGTCTTCCGCATCCAGCCCGACGAGGGCATCACCGTGCGATTCGGGTCCAAGGTGCCCAACACGTCGTCCGTGCAGGTGCGCGACGTCACGATGGACTTCCAGTACGGAGAGTCCTTCGTCGACACCAGCCCCGAGGCGTACGAGCGCCTCATCCTCGACGTCCTCCTCGGCGATCCGCCGCTCTTCCCGCGCCACGAAGAGGTAGAGCTCGGCTGGGAGATCCTCGACCCGGTCCTGGACTACTGGGCAGCGCACGGCAAGCCGGAGCAGTACGTCTCCGGCGGTTGGGGACCGCATTCGGCGTACGACATGATCGAGCGCGACGGACACTCCTGGAGGCGTCCATGATCCGGCTGGAAGACACGAGCGGCGGAGAGGTCGCCAGGGCCATCGCCGCCGAGCGCCATCGGATGGGCTCTCCCGCTACCGGGATGGTGCTCAGCCTGCTCATCTTGTCCGACGAGGAGGCTCAGGCCGACGCCACAGCCGCAGCGGTAGGCGCGGCCCGACAGCACCCGATGCGCATCGTCACCCTCATCCCTCGACCGGGCAAGCATGAGACTCGTCTCGATGCCGACATCTCGGTCGGCGGCGACGACGGTCCCGGCGAGGTCGCGGTCCTGCGGCTGCGCGGACTGCTGGCCGACCACGCGAACTCCGTCGCCGTGCCACTGCTGCTGAGCGACACTCCCGTCGTCGCCTACTGGCCCGAGGACCCTCCGGCGATCCCGGCGGACGATCCCATCGGGCGGCACGCGCAGCGACGCATCACCGACTGCGCGTCCGCTGACGAGCCGCTGCGCGCACTCGTGGCGCGCCGCGACGGGTACCGCCCCGGAGATACCGATCTCAGTTGGACCCGCCTGACGCCGTGGCGCTCCGCACTCGCGTCGATCCTCGACCAGCCCTCGGGCAAGGTGAGCAAGGCGAGCGTGGCCGCCGAAGAGGGCAATCCGAGCGCCGTGCTCCTGGCCCTGTGGCTAGGGCGCTGTCTGAAGGTCGAGGTCGAGATGCTGACGAGCGAAGGCCCGGGCATCACCGAGGTGTGCTTGGAGACCGCGAGCGGAACAATCTCGGTCAGCAGGTCCGATGGGATCACCGCCGTGCTCGTCAGGCCGAACACGCCCGACTCACGAATCTCCCTGCCACGTCGCGATCTGGCGGACCTGCTTGCCGAGGAGCTGCGACGTCTGGATCCGGACGAGATCTACGGCGAGGTCATCGCGCGCGTTGCCGACGTTCTGGAGCCTGCGTCATGAGCCCGGTCGAGGTGCTGCGTCATCCCGACGCCGAGGCGCTCGCGGAGTCCGCGGCCGCGCGCTTCATCACGACGGTTGTCGAGGCTCAGGCATCTTCAGGACATGCGCACGTGTGCCTGACCGGGGGGCGGATCGGCACCGCGGTCCTGGCGGCCATAGCGGCGAATCCCGGCCGCGACTCCATCGACTGGTCGAGCATCGATCTGTGGTGGGGAGACGAGCGCTACCTGCCGTCCGGAGATCCTGAGCGCAACGAGACCGGTGCGCGCGAGGCGCTCATCGACGTGGTCGGCATCGACCCATCGCGCGTGCATGCGATGCCGACACCCGAGGAGACGAGCGGAGACGTCGACGTGGCCGCGGAGTCGTACGCCGACCTGCTGGCCCGGGCCTCGCGACCGGAGGACCATGCCGACGTGCCGAACTTCGACATCATGCTGCTGGGAATCGGCCCCGATGCCCACGTGGCCTCGCTGTTCCCCGAACTGCCTGCCCTGCACGACACCCGGTCATGCTGCGCGGTCCGCGGGGCGCCGAAGCCGCCGCCGATCCGGATCACGCTGACCCTGCCGTCGATCAACGCCTCGAAGGAGGTCTGGGTGCTGGCGTCGGGCGAGGAGAAGGGCTCCGCCGTCCGGCTGGCCCTCACCGACGAGGCGGGCTCATTCCAGGTGCCGGCGGCCGGTGCTCGCGGCCGCGAGCGGACGCTGTTCCTTGTCGACGAGGCGGCGGCAGCAAAACTCCCCGCCCAGATGGGCCGCCCCAGCGCGTAAACAGAACGCGAGTGGGCAGTTGTGGTCGTGACTCGGAACGAATCTGCGACCACAACTGCCCACTCGCGGTAGTTCGAGGGGACGAAAAGCGCCTACAAGCTACGGCTTGAGCTTGTCCAGGGCCTCGGCCAGGATCGCGGCGCCGTCCTTGTCGGAACGTCGCTCCTTCACGTAGGCCAGGTGCGTCTTGTACGGCTCGATCTTCGGCGGGGCCGGGGGGTTGTCCTTGTCCGGGCCGGCGGGCAGTCCGCAGCGCGGGCAGTCCCACTCATCGGGAATGGCGGCGTCGACGGCGAAGCTCGGCCGTGACTCGTGGCCGCGCGAGCACCAGAAGGACACCCACATGCGGGGAGCGGCCTCGCCGCGCTCGGCTTCGCCCATGGGGCCAGCCCCGACGCGACTGCCGCGAATCGCACTACCACCAGACATGAAGAACCTTTCGTCAGACGCCGGCGCTGACGAGCAGCCCGACGGCGATGATGCATGCGGCCCAGACGAGTCCGAGGCCGACGGTGAGGCGATCGAGGTTCTTCTCGGCGACCGAGGATCCGCCGATGGACGAACTGACGCCACCTCCGAAGAGGTCGGACAGTCCGCCGCCCTTGCCGCGGTGCAGCAGGATGAGAACCACCAGCAGCACGCTCGTGATCACGAGGACCACGGCCAGCGCAATTGTCAGCGCTGTGACCATTGAGTTACTCCTGCCGGGGATGTGAACGGGCGAACCTGTAGAGAATAGACGTGCGCGCCTTAGGAGACTAACTCGGGCGGGTGCAGCCTGAAGCGGACGATACCCACGAACTCATCGGGATCCAGGCTCGCACCGCCGATCAAGGCCCCGTCGACATCGGCCTTGGCCATGATGCCGGCGACGTTCGACGACTTGACGGAGCCGCCGTAGAGGATTCGAACCGCGTCGGCCGTGGCCGAGCCGTAGGTCTCCTTGATGCGCCCGCGAATCGCGCTGCACACCTCCTGGGCGTCCTCCGGCGTGGCGACCTCGCCGGTGCCGATCGCCCAGACCGGCTCGTATGCGATCACGAGACCGGCCACCTGCTCGGCGGTGAGGCCGTCGAGATCCGCATCGAGCTGGGTCAGCACGTGCGCGACGTGCTCGTCGGCCTGACGGATGGGCAGGCCCTCCCCCATGCACACGATCGGGATGAGCCCGTTGCGCAAGGCCGCCTTGGTCTTGGCGTTCACGACTTCGTCGGTCTCGTCGTGGTACTCGCGGCGCTCGCTGTGACCTACCGTCACGTAGGTGCAGCCCAGCTTGGCGAGCATGACGCCGCTGATGTCACCGGTGTACGCGCCGGAGTCGTTGACCGAGAGGTCCTGGCCGCCGTACTGGATGTCGTACTTGTCACCGTCGACGAGTGTCTGCACCGAGCGAATATCGGTGAAGGGCGGGAGCACCGCGACGTCGACCGCGGCGTAGTCCTCCTCGTTGAACGCGAAGGCGAGCTTCTGCACCAGGGCGATGGCCTCGAGGTGGTTGAGGTTCATCTTCCAGTTGCCAGCCATGAGCGGCTTGCGGGTGGTGGCCATCAGGATGTCTCCTCTAGAACGGTCAGGCCGGGAAGGGCCTTGCCCTCGAGGAACTCCAGGCTCGCGCCTCCGCCCGTGCTGATGTGACTGAAGTCGGCCTCGTCGAGTCCGAGGATGCGGATCGCCGCGGCCGAGTCGCCGCCACCGACGACGGAGAGTGCGTCGGATGCAGCGATCGCCTCCGCGACTCCCCGCGTGCCGGCTGCGAACGGCTCCATCTCGAACACGCCCATCGGGCCGTTCCAGACGACCGTGCGAGCATCAGCGATCCGCGAGGCGAACAGGGCAATCGTCTGCGGCCCGATGTCCAGCCCGCGCCAGCCGGCCTCGATGCCGTCGGCCGCCACGATCTTCGTGTTTGCAGATGCGGAGAATTCGTCGGCAACGACCACATCGACGGGCAGCAGCAACTCGACGCCAGCGGCAGACGCCTGCTCGATGAAGCCCCGGACCACGTCGAGCTGATCGGCCTCGAGGAGCGAGTCGCCCACCTCATGCCCCTGGGCGGCGAGGAACGTGAACGCCATCCCGCCGCCGATGAGCAGTCGGTCGACCTTGGTGATGAGGTTGCCGATCACGCCCAGCTTGTCGCTGACCTTCGACCCGCCCAGCACGACAACATACGGGCGTTCCGGGTTCGCGAGCAGGCTGCCGAAGACCGACGCCTCCTTCTCCACGAGGCGTCCGGCGGCGGACGGCAGCAGGCGCGCGACATCGGTCACCGATGCCTGCTCACGGTGCACAACGCCGAATCCATCGGACACGTAGAGGTCGGCAAGGGAGGCCAGTTCCGAGGCGAGGTCCCCGCGCTCGTCCGCGGACTTGCTCGTCTCGCGAGCATCGAAGCGGATGTTCTCCAGCAGCAGGACCTCACCGGATGCAAGCGCTGCGACGAACTGCCGAGCCGTCGCACCGGTGATATCGGATCCAAGCTGCACGGACGTGTCGAGCAGTTCGCCCAGACGCGCCGCCACGGGAGCCAGGCTGAGATCCTCGCTCGCGGTTCCCTTGGGCCTGCCCAGGTGCGCCACGACCACGACCTTCGCGCCGTTCTCGCGCAGGAACGCCAGCGTCGGCAACGCCGCACGGATCCGTCCGTCGTCGGTGATGATCTTCGTACCGTGCGGACCATCGGCCAGCGGGACATTGAAGTCCGCACGGACGAGCACGGTCCGCCCGGCGACCTGGAGGTCGTCGAGTGACTTCATGGGTTCGCCCTCAGAGCTTCGAGCCGACGAGCGACACGAGATCGACGAGGCGGTTGCTGTAGCCCCACTCGTTGTCGTACCAGCCGACGACCTTCGCCATGTTGCCGTTGACGTACGTGAGGCCCGAGTCGAAGATGCACGACGACGGGTCGGTCACGATATCCGTGGAGACGATCGGGTCCTCGGTGTACTGCAGGATCCCCTTCAGCGGACCGTCTGCTGCGGCCTTGATCGCGGCGTTGATCTCTTCCCTGGTCGCGGGCTTCTTCAACTCGACCGTGAGGTCGGTGGCCGAGCCCGTCGGGACGGGCACACGCATCGCGTAGCCGTCGAGCTTGCCCTTGAGCTGCGGCATGACGAGCGCGATCGCCTTGGCTGCTCCCGTGGTCGTCGGGATCATGTTCAGCGCGGCCGCGCGGGCCCGGCGCAGGTCCGAGTGCGGGTAGTCCAGGACGTTCTGGTCATTGGTGTACGCGTGAATCGTCGTCATGAGGCCGCGCTCGATGCCGAAGACGTCGTCGATGACCTTCGCCATGGGGGCAAGGCAGTTGGTCGTGCACGAGGCGTTGGAGATGATGTTGTCGGTCGCGGGGTTGTACTTGTCGTCGTTGACGCCCATGACGATCGTGATGTCCTCGCCCTTGGCAGGCGCGGAGATGATGACCTTCTTGGCGCCAGCGGTGAGGTGCTTGCCCGCGGACTCGGCGTCGGTGAAGAAGCCGGTTGACTCGATCACGATGTCGGCCCCGACCTTGGCCCACGGCAGCGCGGCAGGGTCCCGCTCGGCGAAGATCGGAATCGCCTTGCCGTCGATGACGATCTCTCCGTCGCCGGCGACGACGTCCTTGCCGAGGCGGCCGAGGATGCTGTCGTACTTGAGCAGGTGGGCGAGGGTCTTCGTGTCGGTGAGATCGTTGATGCCCACGATCTCGATGTCAGCGCCGCTGGCGGCTACTGCGCGGTAGAAGTTGCGACCGATCCGGCCAAATCCGTTGATGCCGACCTTGATGCTCACTGCTGCTCCTCGACGAGGGTTCCGCGATGCCCGCGGCTGCGGACATCGGCGCCCGCAAACGCTTACTACCCTATCGAAGATTGAGGCGCGAAGGGCTTACGGGAGGACGAGATCGGGGCCGAGCGCGGCCTCGGTGCCCGGCAGGCCCAGATCGGAGGCCCTCTTGTCGGCAAGCGCGAGAAGTCGTCTAATCCGCCCGGCGATGGCGTCCTTGGTCATCGGCGGGTCGGCGAGTGCGCCGAGTTCCTCGAGGCTGGCCTGCTGGTGCTCCAGACGGAGCCGCCCGGCGACCACCAGGTGGTCGGGGACATCCTCGCCGAGGATCTCGAGGGCGCGCTGCACGCGTGCGCCTGCGGCGACGGCGGCCCGGGCGGACCGGCGCAGGTTGGCATCGTCGAAGTTGGCGAGGCGGTTGGCCGTGGCCCGCACCTCCCGGCGCATCCGGCGCTCCTCCCAGGCCATGACCGACTCGTGGGCGCCGAGCCTGGTCAGCATGGCCCCGATGGCGTCGCCGTCGCGGATGACAACGCGGTCAACGCCACGTACCTCGCGGGACTTGGCCGCGATACCCAGACGCCGGGCTGCACCGACGAGGGCGAGGGCAGCCTCGGGGCCTGGGCAGGTGATCTCCATCGACGAGGAACGACCCGGCTCGGTGAGCGAGCCGTGCGCGAGGAAGGCACCGCGCCAGGCCGCCTCGCAGTCGCACAGGCCACCGGACACGATCGCCGGAGGCAGGCCGCGAACCGGTCGTCCGCTGCCGTCGACGATTCCGGTCTGGCGGGCCAAGGCCTCGCCTCCGTCGACGACGCGCACCAGGTATCGGGTTCCCCGACGCAGTCCGCCCGACTGGACGACGGCGATGTCGCTTTCATGCCCGTACACGTCGAAGATCGACTTACGGAGTCTGCGGGCCGTTGCGCCGGTGTCGACCTCGGCCTCGATGACGATATGGCCGGCGACGATATGCAGTCCGCCGGCGAAGCGCAGGATGGTGGCAACCTCCGCCTTGCGGCAGCAGGCCTTGGTGATCTCGACTCTGCTGAGCTCGTCCTTCACCGCCGCGGTCATTGCCATGCCAGCACCGTATCGAACGCTGACGCAAGGAGAGTCGGGTCGTGGCTACCCGCCTGCTGGGGATCGCTCTTCGCCACGTCCGTGAGGAACACCGTCGCGCCGAGATCGGCCGCTGAACGTTCCAGCGACGCCAGGTCCTCGACGTGATTGCGATCGGCGATCACGGTGTCGATGCGCAGGTCGGGCAGGAAGTTGAAGAGCACGTCGAGGTAGGTGTGCGCGGCAAAGCCGGTGGTCTCCCCCGCCTGCGGATTGAGATTGAGGACGACGATCCGGCGGGCGGGACTGTCGGTGATCGCCTTGGCCAGTTCGGGAATAGCCAGGTGCGGGATCACCGAGGTGAACCACGAGCCGGGTCCCAGGACGATCGCATCGGCTTCGCGTAGGGCTTCCACCGCTTCAGGGCACGCGGGTGGCGACGGCGGGTCGAGCCTGATGTCGAGGACCGTGCCCGGGGTCGTGGCGACCTCGACCTGTCCGCGCACGATGGTGAGGTCATCCCGACGGGTGCGGTGGTGACCGAGGATCTCGGCGACGATCGTCAGCGGCACCGTGGTGCACGGGAGCACGCGTCCGTGTGCCTCGAGCAGCGCGCCGACCCAGTCCAAACCGGCGACCGTGTCCTGGGTCTCCTCCCACAGCGCCGTGATGAGCAGGTTGCCGACGGAGTGGCCCGAGAGCTCTCCGGAGCCCCCGAATCGGTGCTGGATGACCTGCTCCCAGGTTCGGCCCCAGTCGTCGTCGCCGCAGAGGGCGGCAAGTGCCATGCGGAGGTCGCCGGGCGGCGGAACTCCGAACTCGGCGCGCAAGCGGCCACTCGAGCCGCCGTCGTCGGCGACGCCGACGATCGCCGTGAGGGATTCGGTGACATGCCGGAGGGCGCGCAGGCTGACTGCCAGTCCGTGTCCTCCGCCGAGCGCGACGACCTTGATCGTCGACAAGCCGGCCGGCGAATCCTGACGCTGACGTCTCATTCGCGCCCGAGGTCGCGGTGCATCACCGTGGTCGCAAGTCCGTTGGCACGAAGACGCGCAGTGAGGGCAACCGCCATCGCGACGCTTCTGTGCTTTCCTCCCGTGCACCCGACGGCGACGGTGACGTAGCGCTTGCCCTCGCGGACATAGCCGGCCGAGACGATCTCGATGAGGCGCTGGTACGAGTCGAGGAACTCGTCGGCGCCCGGGCGCCCGAGAACGTCGTCGGAAACCGGGGCGTCGAGCCCATTGAGCGGCCTCAGTGCCTCGTCCCAGTACGGATTGGGCAGGAATCGCACATCGGCGACCATGTCAGCGTCGACCGGAATCCCGTACTTGAATCCGAAGGACATCACCGTGCATGTCAGTACGGGTGGCTCGTCGCTGATGAAGGCGTCCTCCATGCGACGACGAAGCTCGTGCACGTTCAGGGACGTCGTGTCGATGACCATGTCGGCGTTGGCGCGGATGTCGGCGAGCAGCGTGCGCTCGGCAGCCAGGCCGTCGAGGATCCGTTGGCCGTGCTGCAAGGGGTGCGGGCGCCGCGAGCTCTCGTATCGACGAACCAGGGACTCGTCCGAGGCCTCGAGGAACAGGGTGCGGATATCAACGCCCTCGCGCGGGAGGAGCGACACGACCTCGCTCACCTGGTGGAAGAACGAGCCGCCGCGGGCATCGAGCACGACCGCGACACGATCGACGTCGGGGGTTCGCCGCGCGAGATCTATTGCCGACTGCAGCAAGGACGGCGGGATGTTGTCGATGACGAACCAGCCGAGGTCCTCGAGCGCCCGCGCCGCGGTCGAGCGTCCGGCGCCGGACATGCCCGTGACGAGGACCAGCTGAAGCGAATGGCGTCCGTCTCGGGCATCGTCCACGGTGCCCATCATTGCGGACTTGGCGGCGTGAGTGCTGCGTGGATGGTCTCGGCGAGAACCGGGCCGATCCCGGCGACCGAGGTGAGCTCGGCTGGCGAGGCCGCGGTGATGCGCCGAACCGAGCCGAAGGCCTTGAGCAGTGCCTTCGCCTTCGCCGGGCCAAGACCGGGGATCCCATCGAGAGCACTCACCGTGGCGCGCTTGCCGCGGCGCTTGCGATGGAATGAGATCGCGGTGCGGTGGGCCTCGTCGCGCACCCGCTGCAGGAGATACAGGGCCTCGCTCGTGCGCGGGAGTATCACCGGGTCGGGCTCGCCGGGCAACCACACTTCCTCGAGCCGCTTTGCCAGCCCGACGACCGGCAGGTCGCTGAGGCCCGCCGCCATCAGTGCATCCTGCGCCGCGCGGACCTGGGGGGCACCGCCGTCGACGACGAGCAGCGCCGGCGGGTAGGCGAATCGACGTCCGTCCTCGGGCTCCTCGGTGCGCTCGCGGAATCTCCGCGTGACCACCTCGGCCACGGCCGCGGTGTCGTCAGCACCTACGGTGCGAATCGCGAAGGTCCGGTAGTCGCGCTTGCGCGGCAGCCCGTCCTCGAAGACGACCAGGGAAGCGACGGTGTCCTGGCCCTGCAGCGTCGAGATGTCGATGCATTCGATCCGCAGCGGCGGTTCCGGTAGCGCAAGGTACTCCTGCAGCTCCTTGAGGGCCTGGCTGCGCGTGGTGAGATCCGCCGACCGCTTCGTGGTGTGCGCGCGCAAGGTCGCCTCGGCATTGGTCACCGCCGTGGCCATGAGTGCCCGCTTGTCTCCACGCTGCGGGGTGCGTACCGAGACCTGAGAACCCCGCAGTTCGCTGAGCAGCGTGTTCCACGCCCTCGGGTCCTCGAGCGGAGTCGAGACGAAGACCTCCTTCGGCGCGCCATTGACCACATCGTCGGTGTACAGGCGCTGCATCACCCGCTCGAGGTATCCGGACGTCGACAGGTCCTCGGCCTTCTCCAGGACGAACCCGCGCTCGCCCCGGATGCGACCACCGCGGACGTGGAAGACCTGCACTCCCATCTGCAGGTCGTCCTCGCTGAGGCCGATCACATCGGCATCGGTGCTGTCGTCGAACACGACCGTGTTGCGCTCCATCGCCCTGGCGAGGGCACCGAGCTTGTCCCGAAGCCGGCCGGCTTCCTCGTACTCCTGGACCGACGAGGCCTGGTGCATCTGCTTCTCGATGGACTTGATGAACGACTCGCCCTGCCCGGCCATGAACGTGCAGAAGTCGTCGACGAGGACCGCATAGTCCTCGGGGGTGATCCGATCGACGCACGGCGCACTGCACTTGTCGATGTACCCAAGCAGGCAGGGCCGGCCGACCTGCTTGGCCCGACGGAACACTCCGTCGCGGCAGGTGCGGATCGGGAAGACGCGAACGAGGATGTCGAGGGTGTCGCGGATCGCCCACGCATGCGCGTAGGGGCCGAAGTAGCGCGTTCCCTTGCGCTTGGCCTCGCGGACCACCGAGGCGCGCGGGAACACGTCGCCGAGGGTGACCGCGAGATAGGGGTAGCTCTTGTCGTCTCGGTACTTGACGTTGAAGCGCGGGTCGTACTCCTTGATCCACGAGTACTCCAGCGCGAGTGCCTCGGGCTCATTCGCGACGATCACCCAGTCGAGCGAGGCGGCAGTGGTGACCATCGATCGCGTGCGCGGATGCAGGCTGAACGGATCGGCGAAGTAGGAGTTCAGTCGGGACCGCAGGTTGCGGGCCTTGCCGACGTAGACGACGCGACCGTGCTCATCGCGGAACCGGTAGACGCCCGGATCGGTCGGGATGTCGCCGGATGCGGGGCGGTACGTCGCCGGGTCGGCCATAGGGCCAGCCTAAGAGTCGGACTGACGGTGCCGACTCAGCCGTTGAGGACGACCTGCCCGCCGTCGACCGAAACGCCGGCGACGGCTAGGGCCTGGGTGGCGGGGCCTTGGATCACCGAGCCGTCGGTCGCCGAGAACTTCGAGCCATGGCACGGGCAGATGATCTCGTTGTCGACGACCTGCGACACCAGGCAGGCCTGGTGGGTGCAGATCGCGGTGAACGCCTTGACGTCGCCCGCCGTGGGCTGGGTCAGCACGATCGACTCGTCCTCGAGGATGATTCCCCCGCCGACGGGGATATCGGCGACGGCGGCGATACCGGTGCCTCCCGGGGCAGCGGACGACGCGGGAGCCGCAGAGGATGCGGCAGGAGCGGCAGACGAGGCAGCCGGCGCCGCGGACGACGAGGCAGACGCCGCATCGCTGGAGCCGCCGCAGGCGGCGACGACTCCCCCGACGGCGACGAGGCCGGTGGCCTGCAGGACGGTGCGGCGATCGACGTTCATGGGGCGCCCTCTCGGTGAACCGACTGGAGCCTCCACCGTACGTCAGGAACGTTACGAGGCAGTGTCCAAGACTTTGGTTTTCGGTAAGCGTTTCGCCTGCTTGCGAGCCGGAGGTGTAAGCATTCGGGCGAGGAAGGTGCCCGTGTGGCTCGCTTTGACCGAGGCCACCTGCTCGGGCGTGCCGACCGCGACGACCTTCCCTCCACCCGATCCGCCCTCGGGACCCATGTCGATGACCCAGTCGGCAGTCTTGATCACGTCGAGGTTGTGCTCGATCACGATGACCGTGTTGCCCTTGTCGACGAGGCTCTGCAGGACGCCGAGCAGCTTGCGGATGTCCTCGAAGTGCAGTCCTGTGGTCGGCTCGTCGAGGACGTAGACCGTTCGGCCGGTCGACCGCTTCTGGAGTTCGGCGGCCAGCTTGACGCGCTGGGCCTCGCCGCCGCTGAGGGTCGGCGCGGGCTGGCCCATGCGGACGTAGCCGAGGCCGACGTCGACGAGAGTGGCCAGGTGCCTGGCAATCGCCGGCACCGCAGCGAAGAACTCGAGCGCCTCCTCGATCGGCATGTCGAGGACCTCGGCGATCGTGCGCGCCTTGTAGTGGACCTCCAGCGTCTCTCGGTTGTAGCGGGCGCCGTGGCAGACCTCGCACGGGACGTAGACGTCGGGCAGGAAGTTCATCTCGATCTTGATCGTGCCGTCGCCCGAGCACGCCTCGCAGCGCCCGCCCTTGACATTGAAGGAGAACCGGCCGGGCAGGTAACCACGCACCTTGGCCTCGGCGGTCTCGGCGAACAGCCGGCGGATGTGGTCGAACACGCCGGTGTAGGTCGCGGCGTTGCTGCGTGGCGTGCGACCGATCGCGCTCTGGTCGACGTGCACGACCTTGTCGACGTCGTCGAGTCCGGTGATCCGCTTGTGCCTGCCCGGGACGGTTCGCGCGCCGTTGAGGTCGCGGCTCAGCACGTTGAACAGGACGTCGTTGACCAGAGTCGACTTGCCGGAACCGCTCACCCCGGTGACGGCGATGAAGTTGCCCATCGGGAACTCCACCGTGACCTTCTTGAGGTTGTGCTCTGTTGCCTCGTGGACGGTGATGACGCGGCCATCCTGTGGTCGGCGCTCGGCCGGGATCGCGATCGACCGACGTCCGCTGAGGTACTGCCCGGTCAGCGAGTCCGGGCTGGTGAGAAGGTCCTCGACGGTGCCGCTGACGACAACCTGGCCCCCGTGCTCTCCGGCTCCGGGGCCGATGTCGACGACCCAGTCGGCGATCTTGATGGTGTCCTCGTCATGCTCCACCACGATCAGGGTGTTGCCGAGGTCACGGAGCCGGATCAAGGTCTCGATGAGCCGGTGGTTGTCGCGCTGGTGCAGCCCGATGCTCGGCTCGTCCAGAACGTAGAGAACCCCGACCAGGCCGGAGCCGATCTGCGTGGCCAGTCTGATGCGCTGGGCCTCCCCACCCGCGAGAGTTCCGGCCGCCCGGTCGAGGGACAGGTAATGCAGGCCCACGTCCATGAGGAACTGAAGGCGCTCATTGACCTCCTTGAGCACGCGGGAGGCGATCGCCGCGTCTCGGTCGGACAAGGTCAGCTCGGCGAGCATTGTCGCTGCCTCGCCGATCGGCAGTCCGGCAATCTCGGCGATCGAGTGATCGGAGATCGTCACAGCGAGGGAGATGGGCTTGAGGCGGGCGCCGCCGCAGGCCGCGCAGGGAACCTCGCGCATGAATCCCTCGAACCGCTCGCGCGATGCATCGGAGTCGGACTCGGCGTGCCGGCGCTGCACGAACGGGATCACGCCCTCGTACGACGTGTGGTACGAACGCTGGCGCCCGTACCTGTTCTTGTACTTGACGTGCACCTCGACCGGATGTCCGTAGAGGAATGACTTGCGGGCCTTCGCGGGCAGATCGCGCCACGGAGTCGTCATGTCGACGCCCAGTTCGTCGCACATCGCTTCGAGCAGGCGACGGAAGTAGTCCGATACCTGGCCGCGGGACCACGGGGCGAGCGCTCCCCCGTCAAGGGAGAGGTCCTCGTCGGGCACGATCAGTTCCGGGTCGACCTCACGCCGGGTGCCAAGTCCCGTGCATTCGGGGCAGGCACCGAACGGAGAGTTGAACGAGAACGAGCGCGGCTCGAGTTCCTCGAAGGACAGCCCGTCGTTCGTGCAGGCCAGGTGCTCGCTGAAGGTCCGCTCGCGCTCAGGATCGTCCTCGGCGCGATCGACGAAGTCGAGCACCACAAGTCCTGCCGCCAGCTTGAGCGCGGTCTCGACCGAGTCGGTGAGCCGGCGCCGGGAGTCGGGCTTGACCGTCAGACGGTCGACGACCACCTCGATCGTGTGCTTTTCCTGCTTCTTGAGGGTCGGGACGTCATCGAGTGCGACGACCACGCCGTCGACGCGTACTCGCGAATATCCCTGTGCCTGGAGCTGCCTGAACAGGTCGGCGTACTCGCCCTTGCGCTCGCGCACGACGGGAGCCAGGACCTGGAAGCGGGTGTCCTGCGGCAGCTCGAGTACCTGGTCGACGATCTGCTGGGGGGTCTGCCGGGCGATGACGGCGCCGCAGACCGGGCAGTGCGGCACGCCGATGCGGGCGTAGAGCAGTCGGAGGTAGTCGTACACCTCGGTGATCGTGCCCACGGTCGACCGGGGGTTCCGGGAGGTCGACTTCTGGTCGATCGACACCGCTGGGGACAGCCCCTCGATGAAGTCCACGTCCGGCTTGTCCATCTGCCCGAGGAACTGCCGGGCGTAGGAGGACAGGCTCTCGACGTAACGGCGCTGGCCCTCGGCGAAGATGGTGTCGAAGGCGAGACTGGACTTGCCCGAGCCGGACAGGCCCGTGAACACAATGAGCGCGTCGCGCGGGAGGTCCAGCGAGACGTCCTTCAGATTGTGCTCGCGGGCGCCGCGCACGACCAGTCGCTCGCCCACGGTCGTCCTTTCGAGGGATATGGTGCTCCGGACATCGGAGGGGACACGAATGTATAACGGGCGTGTGACAGTCGCAGGACCGGCAGACGTCCACGAACTCGCCGGGCTGGCAATCAGCAAGCTGGCGGTCGGTCCCTTCAACAACAACACCTACCTGCTGCGCTGCCGTGTCTCCGGGCGCCAGCTCCTGATCGACGCTGCTGCCGAGACCGAGCGGATCATGGACCTCATCGGCCCCGACGGGGTTGATCTCATCGTCACCACCCACCGCCATGGCGACCATTGGCAGGCCCTCGCTGAGGTCGTCGCGCTGACATCTGCGCCTACCGCCGCCCACGCTGATGACGTCGAGGGCATTCCGGTGCCGACCGACGTCGTGCTGCACGACGGCGACAGCGTGCGGGTGGGCGAATGCGAGCTGCGCGTGATTCACCTGGTCGGGCACACACCGGGCTCCGTCGCGCTCGTCTACGACGATCCTGAGGGGGCTCCCCACATCTTCACCGGTGACTGCCTGTTTCCCGGAGGCGTCGGCAAGACGAACTCCCCGGAGGACTTCGAGAGCCTGTACGCCGGAGTCGTGGCGCGCGTCTTCGACACGCTGCCCGACGAGACCTGGGTGTACCCCGGCCACGGAGACGACTCCACCCTGGGCGCCGAGCGCCCGCACCTGGCGGAGTGGTTCGAACGGAAGTGGTGACGTGAAGGGCAAGGTCGGACTCATCACCCTGGGGGTGAGTGACCTGGAGCGCTCGCGCCTGTTCTACGAGGCACTCGGCTGGCGCACTCACGAGTACGACCCTGCGCAGGGCATCGTCTTCTTCGCGCTCGAGGGATCGTGGCTCGCGCTGTTCCCGCGACAGGACCTGGCCGACGACGCACAGGTCGACTCGGCAGGCTCGGGCTTCCGCGGCTTCTCCCTTGCTCACAACGAGCCCTCGCGCGAGGACGTCGATCGGGCATTCGCCGAGGCCCTTGCCGCCGGGGCGACTCTCGTCAAGAGCCCGCATGCCACGGAGTGGGGTGGCTACTCGGGATACTTCGCAGACCCGGATGGCTTCCTGTGGGAACTTGCCCACAATCCGTTCACCGACCTGACCTGAGGAGACACGTGTCCAAGGAAAACTCGCATGCCTACAAGCTGCTCAGGCAGCGCGATGCGCTCAAGCGGACCCGTCAGGTGTGGGTGGGGCTGCTGATCGTGTGGGGAGTCGTTGTCGGCTGGGTCGTCTTCGGCCTGTTCAACGCCGTGACGGACGACGTCGACGTACGCCTGTCGTGGGCGCTCACCTGGCTGCTTCCAGTCGCGATCCTGGCGGCCGGGAGCCTCGTCACCCAAGCACGCCTGCGCACCTGCGAGGCGGAACTGCTGAAGGTCAGCGGCTAGCTGCTCTTGTCATCGTCGCCGCCGCCGGTCACGCGGCCGGCATGCGCCGTGGCGTCCGGATCACTGCGGACCTTGAGCCACGACGCGACCGTGACGATCGTCAGCACGAGGACGATGAAGATCAGGCTCTGATTGGTCGACACGTGCGGGATCGACGGATTCAGGTCGTGCAGGTAGGTCAGGACCAGCTTGATGCCGATGAACACCAGGATCACCGCAAGCCCAGTGGACAGGTAGACGAGCTTGTCGAGCAGGCCCTTGAGCAGGAAGTAGAGCGCGCGAAGTCCTAGGAGTGCGAAGGCGTTGGCGGCGAAGACGAGATACGGGATCTGGGTCACGCCGAAGGTCGCGGGAATCGAGTCCAGGGCGAACAGCAGGTCGGTTGAGCCGATGGCGATCATCACGAGAAGGAGCGGCGTCGCGTATCGCTTGCCATCGATCCGGGTGAACGACTTCGTCCCGTCGTAGACATCGGTGAAGGCGAAGCGCTTCTTGGCCATGCGGATGACCGCATTGTCCGCGGGCTCCGGGTCCTCGTTTCGATGGCGGGCCAGCTGTATGCCCGTCCAGATGAGGATCGCGCCGAAAATCACGAAGGTGAAGGCGAACGCGGAGAGAGCGGCCGCACCGACCGCGATGAAAATGGCCCGCAGGATCAGGGCCAGCACCACCCCGAACAGCAGCACCCTTTGGTGGAGGTTCACCGGGACGGCGAACTGGGCCAGGATGATGATGAAGACGAACAGGTTGTCGACGCTGAGCGACTTCTCGACTAGGTAGGCCGCGAAGTACTGCGATCCGATATCCGGACCCTGCCACATGAACATCGCCACGCCGAAGGCGATCGCGATACCGATGTAGAAGATCGACCAGGCGACGGCCTCCTTGAACATCACCTCATGCGGCTTGCGGCTTACTGTGACGAAGTCCAGCACGATCAGGCCGATAATTCCTGCGATCGTGACTGACCAGAGGGCCAGGGTCACCTCCACGGTCAATCTGTCCTTTCGCCGTCCTCGCTCTTACGTGTCATAAACACACTAGCGACGGCTGTCACGGTGAGCACACCGACGATCACTACAAGCGACAGCCAGACCGGAATGACCGGGACCGGGAGGGAGGTCGTGGCGTGAATTGCCTCGAGGACCAGCTTCACGCCGATGAAGCCGAGAATGACGGCCAGGCCCTTGTTGAGGTACTGCAGCCGGCCCAGCATCCCCTGCAGCAGGAAGTACAGCTGGCGAAGACCCATCAGAGCGAAGGCATTGACCGCGAACACCAGGTAGGCCTCGCTGGTGATGCCGAACACCGCCGGAATGCTGTCGAGGGCGAACAGCAGGTCGGTAGTCCCGATGGCCAGGATGACCAGTGCCATTGGCGTCAGCGCGCGAGAACCGGCCACCCTGGTGATCATCTTCGTCCCGTCGTACTCGGACGAGGTCGGCACGCGCGTGGCAACCCAGCGGATCAGGCCGTTGCCGTTCGGGTCGGGCTCGCTGTCCTCGGCCGTCCAGACCTTCCACGCGGTGAACAGCAGGAAGGCTCCGAAGAGGTAGAAGGTGCCTTCGAACCTCGCGATCAGCTCGGCGCCGACCAGGATGAGGCCGGCGCGCAGCACCAGCGCGATGATGATGCCGATCAGCAGCACGCGATGCTGCAGCGCGGCTGGCACGGCGAAGGACGTCATGATTACGAGGAATACGAACAGGTTGTCGACGCTGAGCGAGTACTCCATCAGGTAGCCGGCGACGAACTGGCCGCCGTATGACACTCCGAAGTACACCGAGATGAAGACCGCAAAGAGAGCAGCGCAGGCGACGTAGAAGATCACCCAGCGAGCCGCATCCTTCGTCGTGAAGGGGTGCGGACGCCGATCGACGATGATGAGGTCGATCAGGATGACGCCGATGAGTCCGGCAAGAGTGGCGATCCACAACCACGAGGGAACGACCATCACCAGATGAACCTCACGCGGTGCCCGCTTCGCGCATCCCGCGCAGCTCGCGCTTGAGGTCGCTGACCTCGTCGCGCAGCCGGGCCGCGAGCTCGAAGGCGAGCTCTGCTGCTGCCGCATGCATCTGCGCGGTGAGGTCCTCGATAAGGCTGATCAGCTCGTCTCCGGCGAGGGAGCGACCCTTGCGCCCCACCGTGGTGGTAGCCCGCTCCGACAGGAGTTGCTCGGTGTCGGCGTCCTCGCGGGCGAGCAGGTCGGTGATGTCGGCGATGCGCTTGCGCAGCGGCTGCGGGTCGACCCCGTGGGCCTCGTTGTACGCGACCTGCTTGGCACGCCGACGGGTGGTCTCGTCGATGGCTCGACGCATCGACGGGGTGATGCTGTCGGCGTACATGTGCACCTGTCCGGACACGTTTCGTGCCGCGCGGCCGATCGTCTGGATCAGAGAGGTCTCCGAGCGCAGGAAGCCCTCCTTGTCGGCGTCGAGGATCGCGACGAGCGACACTTCGGGCAGGTCGAGCCCCTCGCGCAGAAGGTTGATTCCGACGAGGACGTCGAAGACGCCCATGCGCAGTTCGCGCAGCAGCTCGACGCGGCGCAGGGTGTCGACCTCGGAATGCAGGTATTGAACCCTTACGCCGTGCTCGAGGAGGTAGTCGGTGAGGTCCTCGGCCATCCGCTTCGTCAGCGTCGTGACGAGGACCCGCTCGTCGCGGGCCGACCTGGCGTTGATCTCCGCCATGAGATCGTCGATCTGCCCCTTCGTGGGCTTGATCACGATCTCCGGGTCGATCAGCCCGGTCGGCCTGATGACCTGCTCGACGACGTCGCCCTGAACGCGGGTGAGCTCGTAGGCGCCCGGGGTCGCGGACAAGAACATGGTCTGGCCGATGCGCTCGGCGAACTCGTCCCATCTCAGCGGCCGGTTGTCCATGGCGCTGGGCAGGCGGAAGCCGTGGTCGACCAGATTGCGCTTGCGGCTCATGTCGCCTTCGTACATCGCGCCGATCTGCGGAACGGTGACATGCGACTCGTCAATGACCATGAGGAAGTCCTCGGGGAAGTAGTCGATGAGGCAGTTCGGCGGGCTGCCCGCCTCACGACCGTCGATGTGACGAGAGTAGTTCTCGATGCCGGCGCACGATCCGATCTGGCGCATCATCTCCACGTCGTAGGTGGTGCGCATCCGCAGGCGCTGGGCCTCGAGGAGCTTGCCCTGCCGCTCGAACTCCGCGAGCCGCTGCTCGAGCTCCACCTCGATGCCGGCGATCGCTCGCTCCATGCGGTCACCGCCAGCGACGTAGTGCGAGGCCGGGAAGATGTACATCTCCTTGTCCTCTGTGATGATCTCGCCAGTGAGCGGGTGCAAGGTCATGAGCCGCTCGATCTCGTCGCCGAACATCTCGATGCGCACCGGGTGCACCTCGTAGACGGGGAAGACCTCGACGGTGTCGCCGCGAACCCTGAACGTGCCGCGCTGGAAGGCGATGTCGTTGCGCGTGTACTGAATGTCGACGAGCGCCCGCAGCAGCGTCTCGCGGTTGTACTCCTCGCCCACCCGGAGCCTGACCATGCGGTCGACGTACTCCTGCGGGGTGCCCAGGCCGTAGATCGCCGAGACCGTCGCCACGACGATCACATCGCGGCGGGTCAGCAGGCTGTTCGTCGCGGAGTGGCGAAGTCGCTCGACCTCCTCGTTGATCGAGGAGTCCTTCTCGATGTAGGTGTCGCTCTGCGGGATGTACGCCTCGGGCTGGAAGTAGTCGTAGTACGACACGAAGTACTCGACCGCGTTGTCCGGCAGCAGGTCCTTGAACTCGGTGGTCAACTGAGCCGCGAGCGTCTTGTTCGGCGCCATTACCAGCGTGGGTCGCTGCAGTTCCTCCACGAGCCAGGCCGTGGTCGCGCTCTTGCCGGTGCCGGTGGCGCCGAGCAGGACCACGTCCTGCTCGCCCGCGCGGATCCGCTTGGCGATCTCGGCGATGGCATCGGGCTGGTCGCCCGATGGCTGGAATGGGGCCTTGACCGTGAACGGGGCAACGCGGCGCTGGAGGTCGGTAACGGGACGAGTCACTCGTCCACCGTAAGCGAGCCGTCCGACAGGCGGTTGCTGATGCGATCCCAGACGTCGTCGACCTGGAGAGCCGTGAGGACGAGGTCACTGGAGTTGTCGATGACGAAGTCTGCCGCGGCGAGTCTTTCCTCGCGGGAGGCCTGCAGCGACATCCGCCGTCGCACGTCCTCCTCGTCGAGCCCGCGCAGGTCGATCGCGCGATCGAGCTGGATCTCCTCGGGCACGTCGACCACGACCACCACGTCGACGACCGCGTCCTGGCCAGACTCGACCAGGAGCGGCATGTCGTAGACGACGATCGTCGAGTCGGGCTGGGCCGACAGCTGACGCTCGGACTCGGCCCGGATCAGTGGATGCATGATGGCGTTCAGGCGGGCCGTGGCGTCGGGGTCGGAGAAGGCGATCCGGGCCAGTTCACCGCGGCTCAGCGTGCCGTTGGGCTGCAGGATGCCCGAGCCGAACTCGGCTACGAGGGCCTGGAGCGCGAGCCCGCCAGGCTCCACGATGTCCCTGGCGATCTGGTCGGCATCGACGATGACGGCGCCGCGCTCGGCGAACATCCGGGCGACGGTGCTCTTGCCCGATCCGATGCCGCCCGTCAGCCCAACGCGCACAGTGCCTCCTTAGCGACCAAACGAGTCGAGTGGGCAGTTGTTTGAGGGTTCGGCGCCAGCCGAGCCCGAACAACTGCCCACTCGACGTAGTTCAAGCGGACAAACTTATCCAGAAGTTACTCGCCGGTGAGCTTGTCACGAAGAGCCTGCAGCGCCTCGTCAGAGGCGAGCGTGCCCTCGTTGTCCGAAGACTCCGATGAGTACGACGACACGGCGTCACCGGACTCGAGCGCAGCAGCCTGATCGGCCTCGCGTGCGTCGACGACCTGCTTGCGGTGCGCCTCCCAGCGATCGTGCGCCTCGGAGTACTGCTTCTCCCACTCTGCGCGCTGGTCCTCGGACCCTGCACGCCATTCGCCCGTCTCCGGGTCGAAGCCGTCGGGGCCGATGTAGTTGCCAGCCTCGTTGAACGCGGGGGCCATGCCGTACAGGTACGGGTCGAACTCGTCGCCCGAGACACCCTCGGCCGAGTCGTTGGCCTGCTTGAGCGACAGCGAGATCCGACGACGCTCGAGGTCGATGTCGATGACGCGGACGAAGATGTCGTCGTTGACCTGGACGATCTGCTCGGGCAGCTCGATGTGGCGCTCGGCCAGCTCGGAGATGTGCACGAGGCCCTCGATGCCCTCTTCGACGCGAACGAACGCACCGAACGGAACAAGCTTGGTGACCTTGCCGGGCACGACCTGACCGATCTGGTGGGTCCGGGCGAAGTGCTGCCACGGATCCTCCTGCGTCGCCTTGAGCGACAGCGAGACGCGCTCGCGGTCCATGTCGACGTCGAGAACCTCGACGGTGACCTCCTGGCCGACCTCGACGACCTCGGACGGGTGGTCGATGTGCTTCCAGGACAGCTCGGACACGTGGACTAGGCCGTCGACTCCGCCGAGATCGACGAAGGAGCCGAAGTTGACGATCGAGGACACGACACCGTTGCGGATCTGGCCCTTCTGGAGCTGCGTGAGGAAGGTCTGACGGACCTCGCTCTGCGTCTGCTCAAGCCACGCGCGGCGCGACAGGACCACGTTGTTGCGGTTCTTGTCGAGCTCGATGATCTTCGCCTCGAGCGTCTTGCCGACGTACGGCTGCAGGTCGCGCACGCGGCGCATCTCCACGAGCGATGCCGGCAGGAAGCCGCGCAGTCCGATGTCCAGGATCAGGCCGCCCTTGACGACCTCGATGACCTGGCCCTCGACGACGCCATCTTCTTCCTTGATGCGTTCGATGGTGCCCCATGCCCGCTCGTACTGAGCGCGCTTCTTGGACAGGATCAGCCGGCCTTCCTTGTCCTCCTTGGTGAGGACGAGGGCCTCGACGCGGTCACCCACGGAGACAACCTGGCTGGGATCGACATCGTGCTTGATGGACAGCTCGCGGGAGGGGATGACGCCCTCGGTCTTGTAGCCGATGTCGAGAAGGACCTCGTCGCGGTCCACCTTGACGATGGTGCCCTCGACGATGTCTCCGTCATTGAAGTATTTGATCGTTGCGTCAATCGCGGCCATGAAGTCTTCGGCGCTGCCGATGTCGTTGATGGCGACCTGGGGCGAGACGGCGGTGGTAGAAATGCTCATGTAGTAGGGATCTCTTCGTTGTGGGGATCGCCACGCGGACGCGAGGCCCCCCAATGCTACTCCCCTATGGGGTGCGCTCGGCCACGCCCCTAGTGGGCCGCCTCGTGCCAGGTCGTGCCGAAGCCGACAGAGACATCCAGGGGTACCGACAGGTCTGCCGCGTTGGCCATCGCGGCCCTGACTAGGGCCTCCAGGGCCTCCTTCTCGCCGGGGAACACCTCGAGGACCAGTTCGTCGTGGACCTGAAGGAGCAGCCTGCTGCGCAGGCCCGCCTCGGCGAGGGCCGACTGGACATTGAGCATCGAGACCTTGACGATGTCGGCGGCCGTGCCCTGGATCGGCGCGTTGAGCGCCATCCGCTCGGCCATCTCCCGACGCTGGCGGTTGTCGCTGTTGAGGTCGGGCAGGAACCGGCGCCGGCCCAGCATCGTCTCGGTGTAGCCCTGCATCCGGGCGTTCTCCACGATCTCGCCGAGGTAGTCGCGCACGCCGCCGAACCGCAGGAAGTACTCGTCCATGAGCCCGCGCGCCTGATCGGGCGAGATGTCGAGCTGCTGGGCAAGGCCGTACGGGGACAGTCCGTAGGCCAGCCCGTAGGACATCGCCTTGATCCGGCGCCGCATCTCAGCGTCGACCTCGCCCGGGTCGACGGAGAACACCCGGCTGGCGACGGTGGTGTGCAGGTCCTCACCGCTGCGGAAGGCGTCGATGAGGCCGACGTCCTCGGACAGGTGCGCCATGATCCGCATCTCGATCTGGCTGTAGTCGGCGGTGAGCAGGCACTCGAAGCCCTCCCCGGCGACGAAGCAGGCGCGGATGCGGCGCCCGGCGTCCGTGCGAATCGGGATGTTCTGCAGGTTGGGGTCCGTGCTGGACAGCCGTCCCGTCGCGGCGGCGGTCTGCACGTAGGTGGTGTGGACCCGGTGCTGCGCGTCGGCGAGCGGAATGAGTCCGTCGACCGTCTGACGAAGGCGCGAGCGGTCACGCCAGGCGAGCAACTGCTCGAGCAGCGGATCCTGGGTCTGCGCGAACAGCTGCTGCAGCGCTTCGGCATCGGTCGTGTAGCCGGTCTTGATCTTCTTGGTCTTCGGCAGATTGCGCTCGCCGAACAAGATCTCCTGCAGCTGCTTGGGCGAGCCGAGATTGAACGGGCGGCCCACGAGCTCGTGGGCGTTCTCCTCGGCGGCGTGCATGTCGGCGCCGAACTCCTCCGACAGTCCGCGCAGTCCGGGCAGGTCGACGGCGATGCCCGCGAACTCCATGTCGGCGAGCAGGGGCACGAGCGGCACCTCGAGCTCGTGCAGCAAGTGCAGGACTCCCTGAGCCGCGAGCCGCGACTCGAGCTCGGTGGTCAGGTCGCGGATTGCCGTGGCCTGGCGGGCCAGCTCGAGTGCGGAGCCCTCCCCGGTGTCGAACAGCATCTGCCCGGCCTTGGAGTCGACGGCAAGCGAGATCCCGAGCACGCGCTCGGCCACATCGGCCAGTGCGTACCCGCGATGACCTGGCGCATCGAGATACGCGGCAAGGGCGGTGTCGCAGCGCAGGCCGCGCAGTTCGCGTCCCGACGCCAGCAGAGCCAACGCCGGGCCTTTGGCATCGTGAAGGCTCTTGCTCGCGCTCGCGTCGGCGAGCCAGTCGAGAACGGCCGAGCCGGTCGCGGGATCTGTGCAGTCGAGCACCGCGACCTCACCGCGATCATCGGACACGGCCACGGCGTCGATCTCGCCGACGCCGCTCCCCCAGCGGCCCGTGACCGCGATGGCGGCAACGCCCTGTGATCTGGACAGCCACGCAGCGGCCGCCTCCCCGCTCGGCTGCACGACGACCGGACCGTCCGCGCTCGGAGCATCCTGCGGCGCGGGATCGTCGGGACTGCTCGGCCGAACGTTGTCGAGCCGTTCGCGCAGGGCCCGGAACTGCAGGGTGTCGAAGAGCTGATCGACGGCAGCCCGGTCCCACGCGCCGAATTCGCACGAGTCGAGCTCGAGTTCGATGGGAACGTCGTCGACCAGGCGGGTGAGGCGACTGTTGACGAGCACCTGGGGCAGGGCCTCGCGAAGGGCATCGCCGACCTTGCCGCCGACGGTGTCGACCCGATCGACCAGCTCGCCGAGGGACCCGTACTCGCGGATCCACTTTGCGGCGGTCTTCTCGCCCACCCCTGGGATGCCGGGCAGGTTGTCGCTGGGATCTCCGCGCAATGCCGCGTAGTCGGGGTACTGCAACGGCGTGAGGCCGTACTTCTCCTCGACCGCCGTCGGTGTCATGCGAGCGAGGTCGCTGACCCCCTTCTTGGGGTAGAGCACCGTGACGCGGTCGCTGACGAGCTGGAAGGCGTCGCGATCCCCTGTGACGATGCCGACGCTCATGTTGCGATCCTCGGACTGACGGACCAGCGTGGCGATGATGTCGTCGGCCTCGAATCCGTCGACGCTGACAACCGGAATCCCGAGCGCTGCCAGCACCTCACGGACCAGGTCGACCTGCCCGGCGAACTCGGTGGGAGAACTGGCGCGATTGGCCTTGTACTCCGGGAAGGATTCGGACCGGAACGTCTTGCGCGAGACGTCGAAGGCGACGACCACGTGGGTCGGCTTCTCGTCGCGCAGGACGTTGATGAGCATCGAGGTGAATCCGAAGACGGCATTCGTCGGCTGCCCGGTCGTCGTGGAGAAGTTCTCGACGGGCAGCGCGTAGAACGCGCGATAGGCCAGCGAGTGCCCGTCAAGTAGCAGGAGCTTCGATGTCGCCACGACGTGGATCCTATGGTGAGGGCATGACTAGCGAACTGCCTGCGAGCCCGGGACCTCTTGCCGAGAAGATGGGCGTGCAGATCATTGAGGCAGTGCCCGGACGGGTCGTCGCGACGATGCCCGTCGAGGGCAACACCCAGCCCTACGGGCTCCTCCACGGTGGCGCCAGCGCCGTGCTGGCCGAGACGGTGGGGTCGATCGCCGGCTGGCTGCACGCCGGTCCGGGCCACGCGGTCGTGGGAGTCGACCTGTCGTGCACCCACCACCGGGCGGCTCGCGAGGGCACGGTCACGGCGGTCGCCACGCCCCTCAGCGAGGGCCGGACGATCTGCTCGTACGACATTCGCATTACTGACGACGAGGGCCGCGCCGTCTGCACCGCCCGCCTCACCTGCCTGATCCGCCCGCTATCCGGGAAGTGAACTCACGGCAACAAATCCGGTAACAACCCGGTTACACAGATGCTCCCCAACCGTCATGACTTCGGCTATATGCTCCCCACGCTGGCCGACGCCAGCCGCGCATGATCGGTCCTTGGACTCGGTCCGCGAGGGCATCGGAAGGAGACCAGGAGTGCAGCGACGAGTCTTGGCCGCCTTCGGCGCCATCGTCATCGCACTCCTCGCCCTGATCACCCTTGCCCAGCCGGCTGCAGCCGAGGGCGAGCAGATCAGTGGCCGCATCGAGAACCGCATCGAGGGCGGGCGAGTCCCGATCGCCGGGGTGACCATCACGGTCACCAGCCCAGAGGGCTTCACCGAGAGCGTTACGACCGGAGCCGACGGGAAGTGGGTCATTCCCGTGCCGGGGCAGGGCACCTACACGGTCACGATCGACACCGAGACGCTGCCCGACGGGGTCGGACTCACGGAAGCCGACAAGGTCACCATCACCACGAACGTGGTGCCACCGAACGTCCGGCGCGTCGTGATCTTCCCGCTGGGAGAGAGCACGTCCTCGGGCGGAACCTCGACCTGGGAGCAGGCCGCCCAGCTCACGGTTGAGGGCTTCAGATTCGGGCTGCTCATCGCGCTCGGCGCCCTCGGCCTGTCGCTCATCTACGGGACCACCGGGCTTACGAACTTCGCCCACGGCGAGATCATCACCTTCGGAGCCCTGGCGACCTACACGCTGAACGTGGGCTTCAACATGCCCCTGCTGCTCGCGGCGATCATCGGCGTGATCCTCACGGCGATCTTCGGCGGTTTCCAGAACCGATTGCTCTGGAAACCCCTGCGCAAGCGCGGAACCGGCCTGATCGCGATGATGATCGTCTCGATCGGCCTGGCGATCCTGCTCCGCAACCTCTTCTTGTTCTTCTACGGCGGCGAGAAGAAGGCCTACTCGGAGTTCGTGGGGCTTGCGGGCATCAACTTCGGACCGGTCGCCCTGACTCCGTCTGACCTTGTGGCGGTGGCGATTGCCATCATCGCGCTCGCCGTCGTCGTCATCGGCGTCCAGCGCACCCGGCTCGGCAAGGCGACGCGGGCCGTGTCCGACAACCCGGCACTGGCCTCAAGCGCCGGCATCGACGTCGAACGGGTGATCGAGGTCGTCTGGGTCGTCGGAGCCGCGCTTGCCGGACTTGCCGGCATCCTGCTGGCCTTCACCCAGCAGGTCTCGTTCCAGATGGGCTTCCAGGTACTCCTGCTGATCTTCGCGGCCGTCACGCTCGGTGGCCTCGGGACCATCTGGGGGGCGATCATCGGCTCCATCGTCGTCGGCCTGTTCCTCCAGCTGAGCACGCTCATCATCCCGCCGGAGCTCAAGAACGTCGGTGCGCTCGGCGTGCTTATCGTGATCCTGCTTGTCCGTCCGTACGGCCTGCTTGGCCGTAAAGAGCGCGTGGGTTAGGAGGCGACCATGGACTGGAGTTTCATCTCATCGGTCACTCTGCAATCGGCGTTCGGCGTCTCGGCGATCGTCTTCGGCCTGGCGGCCATCGGCCTGAACATCCAGTTCGGCTACACGGGGCTCCTCAACTTCGGCCAGTCGGCGTTCCTGGCGGTCTCGGCCTATTCGCTCGCGGTCCTGGTGTCCGAGCTGGGCTTCAACTTCTGGGTCGGAATCGTCGTCGGCATCCTCTCGGCGATCGTGCTCGCCCTCTTGCTCGGCATACCCACGCTAAGACTCAGGGCCGACTATCTGGCCATCGTGACCATCGCCGCGGCGGAGATCGTCAGGCTGCTGCTGCGCTCGGTCACGTTGAAGGACGTGTTCGGCGGGTCCGATGGCATCAACGACTTCAGTGACGGCTTCTACTCGCTGAACTTCATCCCGACCCGCCAGTTCGACATCGGCCCGGTCTCGCTCAGCCAGGACGAGGTCTTCGTGCTGATCGTCGGCTGGGCGCTCGTGGCCCTGGCCGTCCTGCTCAGCTGGCTCCTCGTCCGGTCGCCGTGGGGGCGCGTGGTCAAGGGAATCCGCGAGGACGAGGACGCGGTCCGCAGCCTCGGCAAGAACGTCTACATGTACAAGATGCAGGCGCTGGTCATCGGCGGCGTCCTGGGCTGCCTCGGCGGATTCATCTACGCACTGGGCCAGCGGGCCGTCCAGCCGGACTTCTTCGGCACCGACTCGACCTTCTTCGTCTACGCGATTCTCATCCTCGGCGGCGCCGCACGTGTCTTCGGCCCGGTCCTCGGCACCGTCATCTTCTGGGCTCTCATCCAAGGCTCGGACGTCATCCTGCGCTCGGGAATCGATGCTGGCTACCCCGTGTTCTCGCTGATGACAGGCAGCCAGGCCGCCGTCATCCGGTTCATTCTCGTGGGCGCTGGTCTAATGGCCTTGATGATCTTCAGGCCGCAAGGAATCCTCGGAGACCGAAATGAGTTGGCTCTCGATGCCCGATAGTGAAGCAGTGCCGACACCCGACGCGCCCGTTGTCGACCGCAAGGCGGCCGCTGCAGCGGCACTTGCCGATGTGCCTCGGGTGCCCGGTGCGCCCAAGCCGGACCCGATCCTGGTCGCCGACACGGTCATGCGCCGCTTCGGCGGTCTCACCGCCGTCGACGTCGATCACGTGGAGATCCAGCGGGGCGCGATCACCGCGCTCATCGGCCCGAACGGCGCGGGCAAGACGACGTTCTTCAACCTGCTGACCGGTTTCGACACACCCGATACCGGCACGTGGCTGTTCAACGGCAAGGACCTCGCCGGGATGCCCGCCTACAAGGTCGCGCGGCTGGGCATGATCCGCACCTTCCAGCTGACCAAGGCCCTCTCACGCATGAAGGTCATCGAGAACATGCGGCTGGGGTCTACCGGGCAGAAGGGCGAGAAGGTCTGGGCGGCCATCTTCCCGTTCGCCTGGAACAAGCAGGAGAAGGAGAACACGGCACGGGCGGATGAGCTGCTGGCCCGGTTCAATCTCGACGCCAAGCGTGAGGACTTCGCCGGGTCCCTGTCGGGTGGCCAGCGCAAGCTGCTGGAGATGGCCCGTGCGCTCATGTCGAGGCCAGAGATGGTCATGCTCGACGAGCCGATGGCAGGCGTGAACCCGGCCCTGACCCAGTCGCTCCTCCAGCACATCAAGAACCTCCGCCAGGAGGGCATGACGGTGCTGTTCGTCGAGCACGACATGGACATGGTGCGCGACATCAGCGACTGGGTCATCGTCATGGCCCAGGGCAAGGTCATCGCCGAGGGCCCGCCCGAGGATGTCATGCGCGACCCGGCAGTGATCGTGGCCTACCTCGGCGGACACCATGACAAGGCGTTGACCGCGTCCGGAGTCTCATTCACCGAGGAGGACTCCGCATGAGCGAACTGCCCGGTGACCTCCCCCAGACCGTCGGCCCGCACGGCCGCGAGTCCGAGCTCGACCTGCACGCGTCGCAGCTGGCTCACTCGCACACCCTCAGCGGCGCGGAGATCCGCGACCGCGACGCGCACGTCGACGGTGCCGCCGATGCGCTGATCGTCGCGGACGACCTCACCGCGGGCTACATCCCCGGCGTGAACATCCTCAACGGCTCTGACCTGTACGCCAAGAAGGGTGAGCTCGTCGGCATCATCGGCCCGAACGGCGCTGGAAAGTCGACCCTGCTGAAGGCGATGTTCGGACTTGTGAAGGTCCGCGAGGGCAAGGTCACCCTCGGTGACCAGGACATCACTAACGTGCGCGCCGACCAACTGGTCAAGATGGGGATCGGCTTCGTCCCGCAGACCAACAACGTCTTCCCGTCGCTCACCATCGAGGAGAACCTCGAGATGGGCTGCTTCCAGGCGCCCAAGAAGTTCGACGAGAGGTTCGCCTTCGTCACCGACCTGTTCCCCGCCCTCGGCGAGCGACGTGCGCAGCGTGCGGGCCAGCTGTCCGGCGGCGAGCGCCAGATGGTTGCCATGGGACGCGCGCTGATGATGGACCCGTCGGTGCTCCTGCTCGACGAGCCGTCGGCCGGCCTGTCGCCTGCGCTCACCGACGAGGTCTTCGTCCGGGTCCGTGAGATCAACGCCACCGGCGTCACGGTGATCATCGTCGAGCAGAACGCGATGCGCTGCCTGCAGATCTGCGACCGCGGCTACGTGCTCGACCAGGGCCGCAACGCGTACACCGGCACCGGCAAGGAACTGGCCACCGATCCCAAGGTGATCCAGCTCTACCTCGGCACCCTCGCCCGCGCCTAACCCCAGCACCCCTTCCGTTTGTCCCGGATCCCGGGACGAACAGGCAAATGGGGCCGGTTCTGCGGCGAAATTGACGATCTGTCCCGGCTTGGTCCACGTATGGGCGCACTCGCCCTTTCCGCTCAACCGCGAGTGGGCAGTTGTGGCCGTCCCACGTCCGATTTGTCCAGCCACAACTGCCCACTCGCGGAGACCCGTACAAAGAACTGTGGGGGCCGTCCCGAAGGACGACCCCCACAGTGTGGAGCGGGTGTGACTAGCTGACGTTCGGGCCAATGCCCTGCTTGACCAGCTCCTGGATGATCTGAGCGGACTCATCGAAGCCGATGAGCACGATTGCCTCAGGTCCAGCTGCCTTGATCTTCGCCACGTCTGCGGAGAAGTCAGTGGCCTTCGGGTCGTAGACAACGTTGGCGACAACCTCGCCACCGCCCTCGACGATTGCCTTGGTCACGTTGGCGTTGAGTCCGTCACCGTACGAGTCCTGCAGCGACATGATGCCGACCTTGGTGTAGCCGTCCTCGAGGACGAGCGAACCAACGAAGGCGCCCTGAAGGACGTCGGACGGGGCGGTGCGCCAGTACAGGCCGCCATCAGGAGCGGTGGTGAGCTCCGGCGAGGTGTTCGCCGGTGAGATCTGCAGAACACCATTGCTCGTGACCAGGTCCAGGGTGCTCAGCGTGACACCGGACGAGGCGGCGCCGATGATGACATCGACATCCTTCGCCAGGAGGCGCTTCACGGTCTGGGTGGCCGTATCGGTGGACGTATCGCCAGAGTCGCCCTCTTCGAGGACGATCTTGTCGAATCCGGGAATGCCGCCGGCAGCCTCGATGTCCTTGATGGCGAGCTTCACGCCAGCGACCTCGGGTGGGCCGAGGAAGGCAAGCGAACCGGTGACGGGGAGCAGCGTGCCGACGACGTAGGTTCCGTCATTGGCGCCCTTCTGCGGCTTCGCGTCGATCGGGTTGGCCTCACCGTCAGGAACGATCTCGCCCTGCATGTAGGTGACGTCGGGGAGCAAGGTGTTATCGGGGCCGAACTGGTAGACGCCGATCGACGCACTCGTCGGATCGCCAGCCTCCCAGAAGTTCACAGCACCGGAGCGACCGTTGTAGTCGATGTCCATGCCCTGGTTCAGCAGCTCGATGCAACCTGCGTAGTCGTTGCAGATCTCGGTGCCGTTGGTGATGCCAACGAGCTCCTTGGCCACATCGACGCCAGCGTCGGACTTGGCCTTGGCCGCGCCGAGCGCTGCGAGAATCGTTGCGTCGTAGGACTCGGGTGCGTACGAGAAGTCGATCAGCTCCGGATCGACCTCAAGAAGCGCATCCTTGAAGTCCTGCGTGTTCTCGGCGCCGGGGATGGTTCCCTTGACGCCGTTCAGGGTGCCGGCCGGCAGCTTCTCGCCGAGGGCATTTCCTGTGTTTCCATCAACCAGGTAGAGCGGGGTGCCGGTTGCCGCGGCGGGGGCCTCGGATGAGGCTGCCTCGCTGGGGGCCGGAGCCGCGCTGCTCGCGGCCGGGGCTGCGCTGGAACTGGAATCGCTGGACGACGAGCCACCACAGGCGGCTAGTGCCAAAGATGCCACTCCGAGCACGGCGGCCGACTTGAGGACCGTAGTGCGCTTCATGCAGTCTCCTTGTACAAAGGACAAACGACGGCGGTTACCGTCGCATTAGCCGTACCTTATGGCTCGACAGGTTTCACCCGGGTAACCCCCGGTTACATTGATGCTGCATCGTGATCTCAATTTGATATTGTCGATCAAGATGATGCGGATTCTGCCATAACCGCGGCTGCGGCCTCCGCCAGGGTGACCCGTCCATCCATCGCCGCCCGCCGTAACCACGCGAACGCATCGGCCTCGCTGAGTCCGAGTTGGTCCTGCAGCCTCCGCTTCGCCAGATCGACCGTCTGCCTGGCCGTCTGGCGCTCGCGCAACCCGTCCACCTGAGTCGACAGGTCACGCATCTGCTCCCAGCGGGCGATCGCCAGCTCGATCGCTGGCACGAGATCCGCTTTGACGAACGGCTTCACGAGGTAGCCAAGAACACCCGCTGAGGCGGCGCGCGCGACGATGTCGCGCTGGCTGAACGCGGTGACCATCACCACTGGAGCTAACCCCTCCGCGATGATCTCCTCGGCCGCAGACAGACCGTCCCGACGAGGCATCGCCACGTCGAGGAACACCACGTCAGGGCGCAATGCGCGTGTCTGGTCGACAGCCGCCTGCCCGTCGACGACCTGGGCGATGACCGTGTAGCCGCACTCCCCCAGCATCTCGACGAGGTCCATGCGAATGAGCGCCTCGTCCTCGGCGACGAGCACGGAGTGGGTCATGCCCGCAGCCTAGGGACCCGACTACTCTGAACCCCGCGCCCCGGTATCCCAACCGGCAGAGGAAGCGGTCTCAAACACCGTCCAGTGTGGGTTCAAATCCCACCCGGGGCACTTCGCAGGCTTACCCCCGCTGAGCAGGGCAGACGTCGCATCTAGGACTCCCCCGCCGCTTGCGGGTGCACAACGGGTGCACATGACGCCGAGAGGGAAGCGATCTGAGCGACTGCTGCGCGGCCTAGTTCGGCGTCGTCCGTCATCGCGTATGCGTACACCCGGAGCGTGACCTGTGGACTCGCGTGGCCCATCTGCTTGGCGACCTGGGGAATCGGGACGCCCTGCGACAGGAGCGCGGCACCGTAGTAGTGCCGAAGGTGGTGGGCGCTGAAGGAGAGCTTCGTGACGCGCCGAATGCGCCGGATCTCCGAGTCGACGTTGGTCCGCTGCAGCCTGCGGCCGTCCGTCGCCTGCCACAGGTATCCATCCTCGAGCGACCCTGTCCCGGCTCGACGTCCCGCCAGCATCTCCGAGCACATCTCCACGAGCTCGGGAGGGAACGGCACCGTCCGGTAGGCCGCCTCCGTCTTGGGCATCGCGTCCACTGTGGAGTCGGCGTACTCCGTCGACTGCTGCTTCGAGACCGTCACGGTGCCGCTCAGCCAGTCGACGTCCGCGACGTCGAGTCCTAGGCCCTCACCCATCCGAAGGCCACACCATGCCAGCGTGGCCAGGAACGGCCGAACGGGTCCCCTCGCGGTTGTCAGGATCGTTGCGACGTCCTCGTGGCTTAGGTGTGCGTCCCGACGTCGAGACCGCTTGGGCGCCTTGATCTTGGGCGCTGGGTCCTTGCCGATGACGCCGGCCTCGATCGCCGCGGCCATGATCGTGCGGAACGTCTGGACGTTGAGCGCGATCGTCGCGGGGCTGTAGGTGCCCGACCAGCCGTTGACCATCGCCTGCACCTGACCGGCATTGATCCGTGCCATCGGCGTCATGCCGATCGACGGCTTGAGCCGGTTGCGGACGATCTGCTCCATGCTGCGCGTCGTCGTCGCACGCCACTGCGGGCGGTTCAGGTCGAGCCACGCCTCGGCGAACGTGTCGAAGGTCTGCTTGCCTGCTGCGGGGTCTGCCCACATGCCCGTCCTGACGTTGACGGCTGTCTCCAGGTTGTAGGAGTCGGCGTCGGCCTTGCGGTCGAAGGACTTGGAACGCTGCTGGCCCTGCGGGTCCCGGTAGCGCACAAGCCACCGCTTGCCCCGACCGTTCTCCTCGCTCGGGCTTCCGTCAGCGTTCTTCCAGCGATCAACGACGGCCATTGTTTGCATCCCTCCGTGCGCGTGCATGTGTGAGGTAGGAGCGGAATGTCGAGTGAGCGAGTCCAATCTCCTCGGCAGCTTCGCGCTGAGTGAGACCCCGCGGCTGAAACTTCCCTTCCCAGAGCCCCAGAACCTCGTCCTCTCGTTCGACCTGACTACGGCCCGGGGCGCGGACGGCATCTCGCACCGCCCTGTCCCAGTCCCTTGTGGAGGCGGCCGGTCGGCCCTCGTACATAGGCAGTGACGCAACAGCCAGCACCTCGCCCGGGAGGTCCGGCAAGGACGCCGCGAGTTCGCGCAGGTGGCGCGCTCGAAGGCCGGTCGTCGGCTCGGTCAGCTCAATGCTGGTCACAACCGCTCGGAGTCGCCTCTTGCCGAGGACTTCGACCCGAAGCCGTACAGCAGGTTGCCCTGGCAAACGGAGCTCGGCGTCAACCCATCGCGGCGTGTTCCATCCAGAAGCGAAGCGGACCTTCTCGTCGGAAAGGTCGAGTATCTGAATCGGCCCGGCGCGCAGTAAGCCCTCACGCAACTCGACGGGCTTCCTTGGCTTGGGAATGTCGAAACCCATCGCGCTCCCCTTCTGTTGATCAACATTTCTCTTGCGCACAACACTATCTGTGTTGTTTACCTACGTCAACCCGTGGATATTGGTAATTGCATGTTCCGGCCCGACAGAAGAGGTGCAGACCCATGACCGTCACAGACGAACTCCTCAAGTCCGAGGAAGTCGCCGACTGGCTCAAGATCAGCGTCGAGACCGTGCGAGCGTGGAGGAAGCGATCCATCGGCCCGCGGGCGACGATGGTCGGGGGCTCCGTTCGCTACTCGCGGTCGGATGTCGTCGCATGGCTCGTGCAGCAGAACGGCCAGTCCTGAGGTGGCCGTACCCGAGTGGTTCAGCCACTTGATGGAGAGACGCATCGCAAGGGCGAACGACATCGAGGACATCGCAGAGCTCCCCGAGCGACAGCGACTCGCGATCGAGCGCGCGCGCCGTGAGCACCCCGGTCGCTCTGCGGAGCTCCGAAAGCGCGAGGTGCTCGAAGCGCACCTTCGCAAGATCGACTGGGGGCACCGTGGCCTACGCAATGGTGCCTAGCGAGATGCTCGTGCAGCTCGAGAATGCCGGCCTGAGCCGTGACGCGCGCCTGCTTCACATTGAGGCGCTCGTGCACTGCGTCACGGCCCTTACTGACGGCGTCGTGCTGATGCGCCTCTCGCGTGTCAGTGACTCCCCCGAGCCCGATATGTCTGCGGCAGAGCTCGTGGACAAGGGCTTCTGGCATCCGATTGACGGCGGTTACCGAATCGTGAACTACCTCGCATCCGAAGGTGGTCACCAACGATCGGCCGAGCAGGTAGAGCGTGACCGCCAGGCGAACCGCAGGCGGCAGGACGACTACCGCGACCGTGCACGTCGACACAGTGCTGGCGATCACTCTGCTTGCACTAAGGCCTGTCCTGCTGTCCGTAACAGCGTTAGTAACGGCGTTACGGACAGCGTTAGTAACGCCCCCCTATCTCAATCAGACTCTGCTCTTCTCGATGCGAAGCAGAGAGAGAAGAGCAGAGAGGCAGAGTCGGATGTCGCGCTAGGGCGCTCCACCGACTCGCCACGAAGGATTGAGATTGCGGTGATCCGGACCGTTGACGGGCGGGCCTACAAGATCGACGACAACTCAGATCAGCACCAGTTCATCACCCGACTCGACCTTCCCGGCGTGTGCGAGCACTGCGAGCTTCCGGAACCGCACTTCCTCCACGACGGGCCATGGAGATGACCATCCATTCCCGCTGCCCGCATTGCGGCGCCGTGACCTGGCCTCAATGGCCGACAACGCACCGACGCGACTGCCCGAACGCCACCGACACCACGACAGACAAGGGAGCCACATGACAACCGGAGCTGAGCTACTCGCCGCCGCCGTCCACGCAGTCATCGACGACGCAGGCAAGCTCGACCGACCGGCAGCGCTCGACCGTTACACGCAATGCAAGGAGGAAGCGACAGCACACGAGGTCCGCGGTGATCTCCTATTCGCCAGCCTGTTCGCTGCGCTGGCCGGCATGTATGGCGAGGTCGGCATCGTGCTCGGGAACGAGGCGAACGAATGACACGTTTTCCTAGCGGGCGCATGGCCACCCTCGCCGCTTCCTCGTCTACACACACAGATTGTCTGGGGACTTTTAAGGACGGATCGCGCGGCCACCCTCGCCGCTTCCGTGATCTCTCCCCGACATTTTTTCCAACCACCAACGCCGATTGTGTGACTCGCGATCTGTCGCCCACATCCGGTACCATTGCGATGTCGACGATTCAGGTTGTCGTCATCGAGACCTCGGTTTCGGTTCCCGGCTCTGCCGGCCGCCGCAGCCCTCGGACTCTGACACATGACCTGACCGAGCGCGGAGCGTCTGCTCCCTGCGCCGATGAATCCCTTTGCGCACCTTGGCGCCTTCGCGCTGGCCTGCGCTCACTTCGACTTCGGAGCTCCACATGACCTTTGACGAACTACTGAAACAAAAGAAGGCCGACCGCAACACTCTGTTGGGTCGCAGGAACGCGGTCGTGAGTCAGATCAACGACCTCGCCAACGAGTTCCTGCGCATCCGCAACCTCGGCGACATCGACGCAGCAACTTCGGCGAAGATCCCCGAACTACGTCGGGAGAAGATCGACCTTGAGGAACAGGCCGACCGCATGGAGAAGGAACTCCGCGCGGCCGACGACGACATTGCTCAGTTGATGATCGAGATCCGCGTAGACGCGGAGGCCGATCGCCTTTCCAACGAACTTCACGTGACCGAGGCCGGACAGATGCGCCGTGCCCAGAATCAGGAGAACCGCATGACGACTACTACTTCGGTGCGCGAGCCGCGTACCTACAGCGAAGAGCGTGCCAAGGCCGGGGAGAACTCATTCCTCAAGGACCTGTTTGCTGCGCAGATCAAGCTCGACCCGGAGGCCACCGTTCGGCTTCAGCAGCACGGCCAGGAGATGCGAACCCACCAACCCGCATTGGTCGAGCGCGCCGTCACCACGGGCGGCGTGGCCGGATTCGTGCCGCCGGAGTACATGATCAACCTGTTCGCGGAGTACCTGCGTGCGGGCCGCCCTGTGGCGAACCTGTGCAACAGCGGTGTTCCGCTGCCAGCTACCGGCATGAAGGTCAATATTCCCCGCATCACGACCAAGACCGCCACGGGCGTGCAGGCAACGCAGAACACTGCCCTCTCGAACCAGGACATCGACGACACGCTGCTGGAGGTTCCGGTCGTGACGATCGGAGGCTACGTTGACGTGGCTCGGCAGGCGATCGAGCGGGGCACTCTCGTCGAGGAGATCACACTCACCGATCTCGCATCCGATTACGCCGTGCAGATGGACGCCCAGGTCCTCACTGGATCCGGTGCGGACGGACAGCACCAGGGCATCTTCGGCACGTCGGGCATCACGTCCGTGACGTACACGGACACCACCCCGACGATTGCCGAGTTGTGGCCGAAGCTCGCATCCGCGATTGGCGCGATCACGTCGACTCGGTTCACAGGGCCAACCGCCATTGCGATGAACCCGAACCTGTGGGCGTGGATCACGTCGATCCTCGCCACCGATGGGCGCCCATTCGTGGGCGCGCACAGTCCGTTCAACGCGCTTGGCATGACGGATGGTGTCGACTACGCGACAACCAGCCGCGAGTTGCAGAACGTCCCGGTCATCTTGGATGGCAACATCCCGGTAAATCTGGGCGCTTCGACCAATGAGACCGTGATCTTCGTCGGAGACTTCCGCGATGCGTTCCTCATGGAGGACAACGGCGGGCTTCCGGTGCAGCTCAAGTTCGAGATCATCGACACGCTGACCACAAGATTGGCTTGCTACGGGTATTCGGCCTTCACAGCTGCGCGCCAGCCCAAGGCCTTCTCGAAGATCACAGGAACGGGACTGATCGTTCCGACCCTGTGACCTGACTCCCCGCGGCGGGGCCTTTGGTCCTTTCGACCGCCGCGCGGGCGAGTGGGAACCCCCGTCTTTGTCAGGGACGGCCCACTCAATCGAGCGGGGGCTCTGCCTCCATACGGAGCCCCCGCTCACCCCACAACTTCGCTAGGAGACTTCCGTGGCTGACACATCCCTTGGCTTCAACCTCGTAGGCCGTGACGTCTCGGCGTCCCGGACCCTTCGCGGTGTCGGCGATCAGGCGACTCGCACCTCGGGCGCGTTCGCGTCAATGGGCAAGATCGCGGGCGGCGTGTTCGGCGGGTTCGCACTTACCGCTGGCATTGCCAAGGTCGCCGACTACATGCGCGACGCAGCAACGGCAGCCATGGAGGACGAGAAGTCCCAAGTGGCTCTGGCAACGGCCATGCGAAATGTCGGCGCGGCGCATCATGTCCCCGAGGTCGAGAACTTCATCAAGGACTTGATGCTCGCCACGGGTGTGGCGGACGACCAACTGCGCCCCGCGTACCAGAATCTGGTCACCGCGACCGGTGACGTCACCGAGTCTCAGAAGCTCCTCCAGCTCGCGATGGACGTGTCAGTAGGCACGGGCAAGAACCTGGAGTCCGTCACGCAGGCACTCGCCAAGGCCCACGGCGGCAACCTCGGCGCCCTGAACCGCCTCGCGCCGGTGCTCGACGCCGACACAGTGAAGTCCAAGAACTTCGCCGACGCCACCGACCAGCTCACGCAGAAGTTCAAGGGCCAGGCCGCCGCGGCGGCAGAGACGATGGCGGGCAAGCTCCAGCGGATCAGCACCGCCGCGAGCGAGGCACAGGAGTCCATCGGATACGGCCTCATCGACTCGCTCAACATCCTCGCCGGTGCCGAGGGCAACATCGACGGGACCGTCAATACGATCGCCCGACTCGGGGACGAGATCGGGGAGGGCATCCGCCTTACGGCCCGCGGAATCGACGCGACCCGTGACGCGCTGTCCGGCCTCGTGGGGAATGTCCCCGGCGTCGAGGCACTCGCGGATGCCCTCTCCAAGGTCAACCTCGGAACCGGCGTCATCGGCATCATCGTGCAGGCATCCGACGCGATCAAGGCACTTACAGGGGACACCGACGCCTGGGCCAAGGTCACCTCGGCTTCGACCGAGGGGGCGATCGTCTCCTATCGCGATGCGAGCGGCGCCGTGGTCACCTACAAGGACGGCATCAAGCAGGTAGTCGACGAGCACGGCAACATCCTCGAAAGCTCAGAGGATGCGGCTGCGGCGCTCCAGGAACTGACCGCCGCGCAGCAGGCATTCAACACCGTCGTGTCATACGCGCAGGGCAGGCTCGAGTTCACCCGCTGGCTACGCGACCTAGACGAGAACGTGGCAAAGCAGACTCGCACGTTTGACGGCTACGGCGCTGGCGCCCGCAAGAACCAGGACGCCGTCATGGAGGGCTTCCGCATGGCCGCGGAGCAGTCGAACCGCTGGGCGAAGCGCACCGGGGCCGACCTTGAGGAGTACGAGGCCAACTTTGCAGGCCGCGGGGCGAAGGTCGTGCGGCAGTTTGTCGACGAGGGCTTCGACCTGAAGGACATCCGCAAGTTCCTCAAGTCACAGGGGATGTGGAGCGATGAGCTTCAGGCAGTCTTCTCCAAGGAGAAGCACGTTGCCGCCTACGCGAAGGCGATGACCCTCGGCGCTGGGCTAGGTAAGAACCTGGCACTAGGGCTGGCACAGGGCATCGCTGACGGCACTCCGGGTGCGGCCGCGAACGCCAAAGCACTCGTTGAGGCCGCCGAGCGAGCCGCGCGAAACGCGGCCGAGATCAATTCCCCGTCGAAGCTGATGATGCGCGAGGTCGGCGAGCCACTCGCCGAGGGCGTCGCGGCGGGCATCGACAAGGGTTCGAGCAAGGCAGTTGCCGCTGGCGTGAAGATGGTCAAGACCGTCACCGACGAGATGGCGAAGGCCGCTGCCATTGCTTCCGGCGTTCAGGACGTCATCGCGGGCAACGCCCAGGACTTCGCCGACCTCGTGACCGATGCATGGGGCGAGGTCAGTAGCGCACTCGCCGACGCGCAAGGCGCACTCGACGACTTCGTCAACGGCGCCAAGGACACGTTCACCTCGGGCATCGACCTCGGTGCCGCGTGGACGGGCCAGTGGGATTCCGCAGGTAAGGCCACGGGCATCTCGCTCGTGCAGGGGTTCGAGAATCAGGTCCGCGGCCAGGAGTGGTTCCAGAACGTCATCAAGGCGATCCGCGAGCAGGGCGGCTCGGACGCGCTCATCCAAGAGATCATGTCGAAGGGTGTCGCCATCGGCGGCGCACTTGGTCAGGGCATCCTCGATCAGGGGCTTGTCGGCTACTTCTCGGAGAACCTCGCGACTGTTGAGGACTCGGCAACGCAGACCGCGAATGCGATCGTGCCGGCCTTCATCACGGCTGGACTCGCTGCCGCTCAGGCGATGTCGGACTCGTTCGTCGCGACGTTCGGCCCGCAGGGCGCCGGGCGTACCGCGCTGATGGAGGTCATGGACTCGCTCTCGCGTGACATGGGTCGGACGGTCAACATCGACGTCGCTGTGGCGAGCGTTTCGGGTGCGGCGATCGCTGCTGTCGCCGGGCTAAACATGCCCCACTTCGCTGATGGCGGGATCGTGACCGGCCCGACGATCGGGCTGCTCGGCGAGGCTGGGGACGAGGCTGTCATTCCGCTCGACCGGCTCGGTTCAATGAGGGGCAAGGGTGGCGGGGACGTCTACATCGACGTTCACGTCTCGGGCTCCGTGATGAGCGAGCGTGATCTCGTGACGACGGTTCGCGACGGCATCGGCCGCGAGATGCGCCGCCGAGGCAAGGACCCTTCAGTAATCGGGCTCTGACTTTTTAAGAGACGACCCCCGGCCACCCTCGCCGCTTCCGTAAATCTCTCCCCGCAAACTGAAAAACCCCACCCTGTGGCAACACGCCCGGGAATCGAGCTGCTTTGGGGGGGGTGTGTGGTGCGAGCCGTGCCGAGCGTCCCAAATTGGCTCTAGGCTTTGCATGTCACCTTGTAGCGCCCTGCGCCGCTCGGTGGCCGTGCCCCCGTAGCTCAGGGGATAAGAGCGCCACTTTGCCGAAGATGGAGGACGGGAGTTCGAATCTCCCCGGGGGCACGAATAGCAAGGGAAAGGCCCCGGGCGGTAACCCGGGGCCTTTCTAAATCTGGACTCGCTAGGGATAACCCATCGCGAGCGCCACTTTGCCGTTATCAACTGTACGACCGGGGTTGACCCCCGTCAATTACAACGGCGCAACGACTTCAGGCGGTAGGCGTCAGGTCATAGATGATCGCCACGCGGCGGTTGTTCACGGGGTCGAAGCTCTGGAACGCCTCTAAGTCCCCTTGGTCGAAGGCCTCATAGCGACTCAGAAGTGCCTCCAAAGCCCCGAGCGTAAACACCGGGCCGAGTCCGTCCCGGACCCATGCCTGCGCCTCTACGCCCGGATATGGGGCGTAGCCGACCGCGATGACATTCTCTGCGACATCCCACTGCACTTCTGAGAACATCTCGACACCCATGGCGTCCAACGCCGCGGCGGCCGCCCTAATTGGTCCGGTGAGATCCTCGCCGCCTTCGTACCGGTATTCCTTCGGATCGATCGGCATATTGCTCCCTACGTCTGCCGGTTGGCCTAAACGGTAGGACTGAGACCGGCGCCCTCGGGGGCGAACGCCGGTCCCAGTCCCCGTGCTACCCGCGTGATGGCGGGACTAAACCTCCTGCGCGCCGTCGACTCGGAATGGGCCTGAACCCCTCCGTAGCGACGACTGCGGGCACCTCCGCCTCCGCGACGATCTGATCGAGGTCGGCTAGGGAGAACATCACCCGCTTTCCGAGTCGCCTGTGCGGCACCTCCCGGGCGGTCACCGCTCGACGCAGCCACGACTCTGCAACGCCTAGGCGTGCTGCTGCCTCGGGGAACCCAATGAGCATCGGATCGGTCATGTGCCCAGATCCTGCCCGACTGTCGACGCTTCCGCCTTAGCTCTGCGTGCATCGTCCAGCAACTCAGAGACGAAATCTCGCAGTTGCGTTGCTAGTTCGACGCACTGCGCTGCAGTGAGCGTTCGGCGACCCTCATCCGTCAGCCTTATCGTGAAACTCCCATTCGGCCCGTCCAGGCGTTCGACAAGGGGTCGCTCGATGTCGGTCATTGCTGCTTTGCTTGTCATTGCAGTACCTCTCCTCTGAAGGGGTGTTGCACGCCCCGTCCGAGTTACAGCTCGGGCGGGGCACCTGCCATCGGGGCAGGCGTCTTTGGGTGCACATCGGGTGCACACCGTCCCTACAAGTGGACACCAACAGGCACCACTCGGCACTAAGGCTCTATGAGGGAATCGGCTTTCTGGGCCGTATTCGTGAGGGGCTTTTGGGCTAGCCGTGGTCCAAATCCCACCCGGGGCACGAAGCCGAGCGCAGAGCCGAACTTGCTCGGGCTCTGTCGAGGCGAGTGCGCGGGGTCGAGTGAGCCGAAGGCGATCGATCACCCGGGGCACGAAGCCGACGGCCAACGTCGAAGCCCGCCGGACGGTTGCGCTCCGCCGACGAGCAGAGCAGGGTTGCGCCATGACCGACGTCCCTCCGCCCCCTGGCGGAGCAGCAGCACCTTCGACACCGGACGGCATGGCAACGCCTCCTCCGGGCCACGCGTCAGGCCCAGATACCCGTGCCTGGTGGGTGCGTCATTCCACTGGCCTGATCGCGACAGCGATCGTCGTCCTCGGCATCGGCGGTTCATACATCTACTACTCCGTCACCGCCCCATGACGTCCCGAATTGAACCGCCTCCCGGGCCAAATCCGGCTTTGACGGCCGTTCCGGGGCGCCTTCGCGGGATCTGAACCGCCCACGGAGCCTGTCGCTAGGCTCACGAGCACCCGACTCACGCTGGAGGACTCCATGATCACCGCCCGTCGTCGTGTTGCTGCAGCCGCAATGAGCGTCGCGCTCCTCGCTGGCGCACCGTTGCTGGCCGGCTGCGGAAACGCCGCTGAGTCGGCAATCGAGAATGCCGCGGGCGAGGCCATCGGCGGTGACGTCGATCTTGACGACGGCAACCTCACCGTGACGAACAGCGACGGCACCCAGGTCCAGATCGGCGAGAACCTCACCGTTCCGGATTCGTGGCCATCGGCAGTACCGACGTACGACGGTGGGGCCTTGCTGACCGTCAGCGTCGAGGGTGACGGGTCGCAGGCGAACGCCATGTGGAAGGCCGATGTCCCCGCCACGGATTCCATCGCCGCGTACTCGGCCGCGCTGGTCTCGGCGGGCTTCACCGCAGGCGACGTCAATGACATGGAGGGCGTCAGCACCGCGGACTTCATCGGAAACGGCTACTCGGTGACGCTGATGGCCATTGCCGTCGACGACGCGACCACGCTGACGGCGGTCGTCGAGAAGCAGTAGGCCGCGCGGAGCGGGTCAAATCCCGCGAATGCGCCCCGGAACGGCCACAGAACCCGGATTTGGCCCGGGAGGCGGTTCAATTCTGGGTTCTAGGTGTCGAGGGCCAGGCGGGGCTTGAGCTCGAGCAGGCGGCCCAGCAGTCCGTTGACGAAGGACGCCGACTCCTCGGTCGACAGCTCCTGCGCGAGGTTGACTGCCTCGGAGATGGCAACCGCGTCGGGAACGTCGTCGCGCCACAGCAGCTCGTACGCGCCGAGCCGGAGCACGGCGAGGTCGACGGCCGGCATTCGGTCGATCGTCCAGCCCATCGAGTAGCTGCCCAGCAGTTCGTCGATGTACTCGCGATGGGCCTGCACCCCGTCGACCAGCTCGGTGACGTACTCGTTCAGAGACGACTGTCCCTCGTCGGTGCGCCGCGATGCGGTGGCGGCCAGGACGTCGGCTGGAGCCATGCCGCGGATGTCGGCTTCGTACAGGACGTCGAGCGCCCGCTTGCGGGCCTTGCTGCGGGCGGACACGTCAGTCGTTGATGCGGCCCAGGTACGACCCGTCGCGGGTGTCGACCTTGACCTTGGTGTCGGACTCGATGAACAGCGGGACCGCGATCTCCGCGCCAGTCTCCAGCGTGGCGGGCTTGGTCCCGCCCGTCGAGCGGTCCCCCTGCAGGCCCGGCTCGGTGTAGGTGATCATCAGCTCGACGGACGCGGGCAGCTCGACGTACAGCGGCACTCCCTCGTTCGTGGCCACCGTCGCGGTCTGGTTCTCCAGCAGGTACTTGCTGGCATCGCCGACGACAGCAGAACTCACCGGGAGCTGCTCGTAGGACTGCGTGTCCATGAACACCCAGTCCTCGCCGTCCTTGTAGAGGTACTGCATCTCGCGCTTGTCGACCGTGGCGGTCTCGACCTTCAGGCCGGCGTTGAACGTGCGGTCGACGACCTTGCCGGTGAGCACGTTCTTCAGCTTGGTGCGCACGAACGCGCCGCCCTTGCCGGGCTTCACATGCTGGAACTCGATGACGGTCCACAGACCGCCGTCGAGGTTGAGGACGATGCCGTTCTTCAGGTCATTCGTGGTCGCCACGCGAGTTGCTCCTGTGCGGTCGGTACCCCGTCAGCCGACGACCACCAGGTCGCGGGACGCCTCAGTGAGGATCCGCGGACCGGTGCCGGTGACGACGAGGGTGTCTTCGATGCGAACTCCGCCGCGTCCTGGAAGGTAAATCCCTGGTTCGACGGTGATCGCCATTGCGGCCTCAAGAGTACCGGTCGCTCGAGGCCCCATGAGCGGCGCCTCGTGGATCTGCAGGCCGACCCCGTGGCCCAGGCCGTGGGTGAAGTCGTCGCCGTGCCCGCCCGCGGTGATCACGTCGCGGGCGACCGAGTCGACCGCTCGGGCATTGCTGCCCGGCAGGTACTGGGCGGTCGCCGCGGCCTGGCCGCGCTGGACGAGGTCGTGGATTGCGGCCTGCCACGGCTCGGGGGCGGCCGCGACGAGGAACGTGCGGGTCATGTCCGCGTGGTAGCCGTCGACACGCGCCCCGGCGTCCACGACGACGAGGTCGCCGCGCTCCAGCAGGCGAGGACCGGGCTGATGGTGCGGGATCGCCGAGTGGGGCCCTGACCCCACGATCGTGTCGAAGGCCCGGTCCTCCGCGCCGAACTCCCCGAACAGCTGCTCGAGCCTCCGGGCCAGGGCCAGCTCGCTGACTCCAGGGGCCATCTCTCCGGCCAGGACGTCCAGGGCCGAGACGGTGATCGCGCACGCCCGCCCGAGTGCCTCGAGCTCGGTGTCGTCCTTGACGGCGCGCAGCTGCTCGACCAGTCCCGTGGACACCAGCGGCATGCCGCGGCTCGCGGTAATCGCCTGCACGTGGCCGATCGACATCGACGACTCGACCGCGACCGGGCCGACGGGCAGTGCGGCCGCGGTCACCGCGAGCGTGTCACGGTCGATGATGGTCGGCAGGCCAGGCGCCTCGTGCGCGACCTGGTCGCGATAGCGGCCGTCGGTGCCGATGACGTCGTCCGCGGGTCTACGACCGACGACGAGGACCGCATTACTGCCGGAGAAGCCGCTCAGGTAGCGGATATTCGGCAGCCCGGTGACGATCAGCCAGTCGGCCTCGACCTGCGTGCCGAGCAGCGCGCGGAGCCTGTCGCGGCGCGCGCGGTGATGGCTTGGTGCCACGCTCAGCCCGCGACGAGAGCAGCGACCGCGCGCAGGGCGAGCCGGTATGAGTCCGTGCCGAAGCCGGCGATCGTGCCGTTCGCGACCGCCGAGATCACGGAGGTGTGGCGGAACTCCTCGCGCGCGGCAGGGTTCGACAGGTGCACCTCGACGAGAGGGGTGGTCACCATCGCGCAGGCATCGCGAAGAGCGTACGAGTAGTGGGTGAACGCGGCCGGATTGAGAATGACCGAGGCCTGCTCGTCCTGCGCGCGATGCAGCCAGCCGATCAGCTCGGCCTCGTCGTCGGTCTGCAGCACCGTGGCGCTCAGGCCCAGGTCCGCCGCCGTGGCACGGCAGGCATCGGCGAGCTGCTCGAAGGTCATGCTTCCGTAGATGCCGGGCTCGCGAGTTCCCAGTCGTCCGAGGTTCGGTCCATTGAGGACGTACACATGCGACATGGCGCGAACTCTACGCGCGCGGGCTGCTGATCGACGCGTAGGCGCTGGCCAGGACCTCGGGGTCCGGACCGTCCCAGATCACCGGGTTGCCGATGCCGTCGAGCACGACGAATCGCAGCATCGACCCGCGTGCCTTCTTGTCGACGGACATCGCGGCGTACAGCTCGTCCCAGTGCCCGGCCTCGTATCTGACCGGCAGGTCGAGTGAGGCGAGGACGGACGCGTGCCGCGTGAGCTCGTCAGCAGTGATCCGGCCGTCGAGAGCCGCCATCTCCGCGACGAACATCATGCCGACGGCAACCGCGTCGCCGTGGCGCCACGAGTAGTGCTCGCGGCGCTCGATCGCATGCGCGAAGGTGTGGCCGTAGTTCAGCGCCTCCCGGCCAATCCGCCCGTCGCCCGCCGTCGCCGACGTCTCGCGGAAGTCAGCACCGACGACATCCGCCTTCACCTGCACGGCTCGACGGATCAGGTCGGGCAGCAGCGTGCCTGCCGGGTCCGTGGCGAGGGAGGGATCGGCCTCGACGTCGTCGAGGATCGACGTGTCGCGGATGAAACCGACCTTCACGACCTCGGCCATGCCGGCGAGGAGATCGGCGCGGGGCAGCGTGGCCAGTGTGTCGATGTCGCAGATGACGCCACGCGGACTCCAGAACGAGCCGACGAGGTTCTTGCCCTTCGCGGTGTTGATGCCGGTCTTTCCGCCCACCGCCGCGTCGACCATGGCCAGCAGGGTCGTGGGCACCTGCACCACGCGGATACCACGCAGCCACGTGGCCGCGACGAACCCGGCCAGGTCAGTCGTCGAACCGCCGCCTAGCCCGATGATCGAATCGCTGCGCGTGAAGCCCGCGTTACCGAGCGCGTTCCAGCACGTCGCGGCGACCTCGGCCGTCTTCGCGTCCTCGGCCTCGGGCACCTCCATCAGCGTGACGTGGAAGCCCGCATCGAGCAGGTCCGCTCGCATGGCCGAGGCGCGTGTCGCGAGGGCGCCGGGATGGATGATCGCGACACGCTGGGACCCCGCAACCATCGGCACTAGAGCGGTCTGCAGGTCCCTGCCGACCACGACGTCGTAGTCGCGCTCGGCAGATACGGGGATGACGACCTCAGGCATCGCGCACGATCTCCAGCACGGCGTCGGTGACCTCGCGAAGATTGCGACCTGAGGTGTCGACGACAGCGGTGGCCAAGGACTCGTACACCGGATTGCGCTGCTCCAGCAGCGAGGACAAGGTGCCGCGCACATTGCCGAGCAGGAGGGGCCGGGCCTGGTTGAGGCCGACCCGGTTCGCGGCGTCGGGGACGCCGACCTTCAGCCAGATGATCCGCTGGCCGGCCAGGACCTCGCGGGTCTCCTCGCGCATGACCGCTCCCCCGCCGAGCGCGACTACCCCGTCGGAGTCGGCGACCGCCTGCGCTACGGCCAGGGCCTCGAGACGGCGGAACTCCTCCTCGCCGAGGCTGACGAAGATGTCTGACACGCTCATCCCGGCCGCTGCCTCGATCGCATGGTCGGTGTCGAGGAAGGACACGCCAAGACGCTCGGAGACGCGTCGCCCGACGCTCGACTTGCCAGCACCCGGCGATCCGACCAGGACGAGGACGGGAGCCATCAGCGCACGGAGAGGTTGTCGAGGTAGCCGTTCAGGTTGCGCGTGACCTCGACGACGCTGTCGCCGCCGAACTTCTCCAGCATCGCGTCGGCGAGCACGAGCAGCACCATGGCCTCGGCGACGACTCCCGCGGCGGGAACCGCGCACACGTCCGAACGCTGGTTGATCGCGGCCGCGGGCTCACCGGTGGCGATGTCGACGGTGCGAAGGGCCTTGGGAATCGTCGAGATCGGCTTCATGGCCGCACGGACCCGAAGCGGCTCGCCCGTCGACATCCCGCCCTCGGTGCCTCCCGAACGCCCGGACGTGCGACGAAGGCCGTCAGGGCCGGAGACAATCTCGTCCTGCGCGAGGGAGCCGCGTACCGATGCCAGGTGGAAGCCGTCTCCGATCTCGACACCCTTGATCGCCTGGATGCCCATCAGCGCACCCGCGAGCTTGGAGTCCAGGCGGCGATCCCAATGAACATGGCTGCCCAGTCCGGGCGGCAAGCCGTACGCCAGGACCTCGACCACGCCGCCGAGGGTGTCCCCGTCGCGATGCGCGGCGGAGATCTCGGCTTCCATCGCCGCAGCCGACTCAGGGTCAAGGCAGCGAACGGGACTGTCGTCAATCGCATCGAGGTCGCTCGCGACGGGCAGGGTGTACGCACCCTCGGGCACCGCGGCGGCGCCGATGCGCACGACGTGGCTGAGTACCTCGATGCCGGCCACCTGGCGCAGGAACGCCCGGGCGACTGCGGCCAGCGCGACTCGTGCGGCGGTCTCGCGCGCGCTGGCACGCTCGAGGATCGGGCGCGCGTCGGTGAACCCGTACTTCTGCATGCCGACGAGGTCGGCATGGCCGGGCCGTGGCCTGGTGAGCGGAGCGTTGCGCGCGAGCTCGGCGAGCACGGCCTCGTCGACGGGATCGGGAGACATCACCTGCTCCCACTTGGGCCACTCGGAGTTGCCGACCTCGATCGCCACGGGACCGCCGAGGGTCACGCCGTGACGGACACCGCCGAGAAGGCGCACCTCGTCACGCTCGAACTTCATCCGTGCGCCGCGTCCGGCACCCAGGCGCCTGCGGGCGAGGTCGTCGGCGATGCGCTCTGACGTGATCTCGATTCCTGCGGGAAGGCCTTCGGCGATCGTCACTAGTGCCGGGCCGTGCGACTCCCCTGCCGTCAACCATCGGACCATGCGCGCAATCCTTCCAGATGGGAGCACGCGTGCTGACCACGGTCGCGACGGACGAGGTCAGGCGGGCAGCGCGGCCGCCATAACCACGGGATTGGGCTCGCGGCCGGTCATGAGCCGGACCTGCTCGACGGCCTGCCACAGCAGCAGATCGCGGCCGCTGGCGACCGCGCGGGTGCGCCAGGTGGCCGCCAGCGGAGTCGGCCACGGGTGATACGAGACGTCCAGGAGTGTTCCGCGTGCACCATCGGCGAAGCGCACCCACGGCTCGGCCGCGTCTCCCGGCAGCGTCGAGATGACGACATCGGCCTCGAGTGCGCGCAGGTCGGGCTGAAGGTCGGTGGTGCGGCCCTCGACGCCGAGCCGGATGGCCAGTTCGGCGACCGCGCGAGATGTCTCAGAGTTGCGCGCATGCACCGTGACGATCTCGACTCCGAGTTCGGCCATGGCAGCGACGGCACTGCGCGCGGTGGCCCCCGAGCCGAGGACCGTGCCGTACTTCAGCTCGCCCTGAACCCCGGCCTCGCGCAGGGCTCGGACCATGCCGACGACATCGGTGTTCGTGCCGCGCCAGCCGCCGGCGCTCGGGATGACCGTGTTGACCGACCTGATCTCTGCAGCCAGGTCGTCCACCACGTCGAGGTACGAGATGACGCGCTCCTTCAGCGGCATGGTGAGCGACAGGCCAGCCCACGAGTCGTCGAGCCCGGCAAGGAAGTCCTTCAGCGTGTGCTCGTCGACCTCGATGGCGTCGTACTGCCAGTCGAGGCCGAGGTCGGCGTACGCGGCTCGGTGAAGCAGGGGCGAGAGGGAATGCTCGATGGGCGAGCCCAGAACCGCGGCGCGATGACGTGACGACTGCGGTGCCTCAGCCACTGGAACCGGCCGCCTGCTCACGCTCGTACTCGGCCAGGTTCTCCTGGTACTCCTTCTTCAGTTCGAGGAACCTCTCGTAGCTCGCGGCGAACTTGGTGTCCTTCGATCGCGGATCGGACAGCACGAAGTACAGCCACTTTCCCTTCGCCGGGTCGAGTGCTGCCTCGATGGCGGCCTCGCCCGGCGAGTTGATCGGACGCGGCGGCAGCCCGCGACGCACATAGGTGTTGTAAGGGGACGCGGCCTTCAACTGGTCCGCGCTGAGCGTGAGGTCGGTGATACCGAGGGCGTACGCGACAGTCGAGTCCAGCTGCAGCGGCATGTCCGCGTCGAGCCGGTTGTAGATCACGCGCGCTACCTTCGCGAAGTCCTGGGGTGCACCCTCGGCCTGGATCAGCGAGGCGACGACCAGCACCTCGTAGGGCGACAGGCCCACGTCGGCGGCGCGACTTTCCAGGCCGATGTCGGCGCTGGCCTGGTTGAAGCGCTTGACCAGGCTGCGCAGCAGCGTTCTGGCGGTCTCATCCCCGGTGAGGTCATAGCTCGCAGGGAACATGAATCCCTCGGGGCGGTCCTTGGCCCACGTCGGCAGTTCGAGCTGCGCGGGATCCTGCAGGACCTCCTGGAACGCGGACTTCGGCAGTGAGGATGCCTCCGCCGCGGCGGACACCGTCTGCTCGAGCCGCAGTCCTTCAGGCAGGACGAGCCTGCTGTCGGCCCGCGACTGCGGATCGAGCATCAGCTCGAGCGCTGCATCCGCGCTCATCTGCTTGCGGAGCGTGTACTTGCCCGGGCCGATGGACGCCGCCCGATCGTCGACCTCGGCGGCGTCGATGAACGCGCCGGCGGTGAGGACGACATCGGCGTCCTCGAGCTTCTGGCCGATCTCGGTCAGCGTGTCGCCTCGTCCGACGACCACGACCGCGGTGCCCGTGCCCGAGCCGCCGAAGTCGCTTTCGTCGCCGCCACCGCGCAGGAGCAGGTATGCGGCACCGACCATGAGCAGCACGAGGCCGATCGAGACGAGCGCGGCAATCCGGCGCCCCCACGTGCGGTCATGGCGAGACGGCGGAAGGGGACCTGACGTCATGACCGACTCAAGCTGACTCACGGTGCTCCTCCTCCCGGCCCGTTCGGCACCGGTTCGCCGGGTGGCTCACCGGTCCCGCGTTCGGACTCGAGTGCGGACTGCAGGACGACGACCGCGGACGCGCTGTCGATGAGCGAGCGGGACTCGCGGGTCGAACGTCCGCTTGAGCGAAAGCCCCGTTGGGCTTCCACAGTAGACAGACGCTCGTCGATCAGACGGATCGACACAGCGGTTCGTTCCCGAAGTGAGCGAGCCCACGACCTGGCTAACTCGGCAGACGGACCCTCGGCGCCGCTCATGTGGAGGGGAAGTCCCACGAAGATCTCAATCGCGTCCCACTCGGCTACCGCATCGAGCACGCCGTCGACCGCCTGCGGCCCGGCGGCCAGTGCGGGAAGGGGGACGGCCAGCATCCCCGTGGCGTCGCTGCGTGCCAGTCCTATGCGGACCGTGCCCACATCGCACGCCAGTCGAACACCTGGGCGCACGCGGCTACTGCTCCGCCCTCTGCCGGATGAGCTCCTCGACCGCCTCGAAGGCTCCCGGAATGCCGGACGCGTTCGTGCCGCCGCCCTGCGCGAAGTCATCCTTTCCGCCGCCTCGGCCGTCGATGCTCGGCGAGGCTGCCTGCAGGATCGCGTTCGCGGTGATCCCCAGCGCGATCGCCTGCGGCGAGGCTCCGGCGACGACCGACACCTTCCCGTCGGAGACGGACGCCCCGAAGATGACGACGGGGATGTCGTGGCGTGCTCGGCCGCTGGCCTTGACGACCAGCTCGCGCAGGTCACCGCCCGAGGTCCCGTCGGGAGCCACGAACGACCAGATGCGCACCTGGCCGATGTCCTTGCCCTCGCCGATGATGCCGTCGAGGTTGACCGCCAATTGCGCGCTGCGGACCTTCGCCAGATCTCGCTCGGCGCCCTTCAGCGCGGCGATCGTCTTCTCGACTCGGTCGACGAGCTGGTCGGCCGGCGCCTTCACCAGTTCGGACAGCCGGTTGACGAGCAGGTGCTCGCGCGCGAGGAACTGGTACGCATCGGCTCCGACGAGCGCCTCGACACGCCGTACTCCGGCACCGATAGAGCCCTCCGACAAGAAGGTGACGACGCCGAGCTGGCCCGAGCGCTGCGCGTGCGTGCCGCCGCAGAGCTCGTGCGCCCAGTCGCCGACGGACACGACGCGCACGCTGTCTCCGTACTTCTCGCCGAACAGCGCCATCGCGCCCAGGGCGCGCGCCTCGGGCTGGCTCATCGAGTGAGCGGTGACGACGAGATCGTCGATGAGCACCTCGTTGACCCGCTGCTCGACTTCCTGGAGCACAGACGCCGAGACGGGAGTCGGATTCGGGAAGTCGAAGCGCAGGCGACCCGGCGCATTCTCCGACCCCATCTGCGTCGCCGTGTCTCCAAGTCGCTCCCGGAAGGCGCGATGGATCATGTGGGTCGCGGTGTGCGCGCGTGAGATCGCACGACGACGGGCGGCATCGACCTCGCTGATGACCGTCGTCCCGGAGACCAGCTCGCCGTCGAGTACCTCGCCGCGATGGATGAACAGACCGGGCACCGGAGTCTGCACGTCGTACACGTCGACGGTCGCGCCGTTCGATGCACGAAGTGCGCCATGGTCGCCGAGCTGCCCGCCGGCCTCGGCGTAGAACGGCGTGCGATTCAGGACGATCTCGACGTGCTCTCCGACACGCGCTGCCGGGACGGTCTCGCCGTCCTTGACGATTCCGATGACCAGCGACTCGGTCTGCGACTCGTCGTAACCGGTGAACGTCGTCGTCCCGCCGGACTGGAGGATGTCGCGGTACGCGGTCGTGGCCACCAGGCCGCTCTTTCGGGCGCGGGAGTCGGCCTTCGCGCGCTCCCGCTGCTGCTGCATGAGACGGCGGAACTCCGGCTCGTCTACGGCCAGTCCCTGCTCCGAGGCCATCTCCAAGGTGAGATCGATCGGGAATCCGTACGTGTCGTGCAGCGCGAACGCCTGGTCGCCGGAGAGCAGGGTTCCGCCGCCAGCGCGCACGCCTGCTGCGGCCGTGTCGAAGATCGTCGTTCCCGTACGCAGAGTCTGCAGGAAGGTCGCCTCCTCGCCCACGGCGATCGTGCGCACGCGGTTGTGCTCGTCATTGAGCTCGGGGTACTGCGGCGCCATCGTGAGGACGGTGGAATCGACGAGCTCGCTCATCGTCGGCTCGTGAGCGCCGAGCAGGCGCATCATCCGGATCGTCCGGCGCATGAGTCGGCGCAGCACGTACCCGCGGCCCTCGTTCCCCGGGATGACACCGTCGCCGATGAGGAACACGCACGTGCGCGCATGGTCGGCGACGACTCGGAGCGCGATGTCGTCGCGCTCGTTCGCGCCGTACTTCGCGCCGGTCAGCTCGCTGGCTCGATCGAGAATGCCGCGCGTGGTGTCGATCTCGTAGAGGTTGTCGACGCCCTGGAGGATGGTCGCCATGCGCTCGAGGCCCATGCCGGTATCGATGTTCTTGGCGGGCAGGTCGCCGAGGATCGGGTAGCCCTCCTTGGCCGGGCCCTCGCCGCGCAGGTTCTGCATGAAGACCAGGTTCCACACCTCGAGGTAGCGATCCTCGTCGGCGATCGGCCCGCCCTCGCGCCCATGCTCGGGACCGCGGTCGTAGTAGATCTCCGAGCACGGCCCGCACGGACCGGGAACCATCATCGACCAGAAGTTGTCGAGCATCCCGCGTCGCTGGATGCGGTCGAGCGGCACGCCGACCTGCTTGTGCCAGATGTCGATGGCCTCGTCGTCGTCGAGGTAGACGGTGACCCAGAGCTTCTCCTCGGGGAACCCGTAGCCGCCGTCGCTCACCGGAGTGGTCAGCAACTCCCAGGCGAACGGGATGGCCTCTTGCTTGAAGTAGTCGCCGAAGGAGAAGTTGCCGGCCATCTGGAAGAACGACGCATGACGGGCCGTCTTGCCGACCTCCTCGATATCGCCTGTGCGCACGACCTTCTGGACGCTCGTCGCCCGCGGGTACGGCGGGGGCGCCTCGCCGAGGAAGTAGGGCTTGAAGGGCACCATGCCAGCGTTGACGAACAGCAGCGTCGGATCGTCGAGCAGCAACGACGCCGACGGGATGACCTGATGCCCACGATCGGCGAAATAGCGCAGGAACCTGCTACGGATCTCGGCGGAGTCCACGAAAGCTCTCCTACTTCTGGGGGGTTCGGCGGGCGGCGGCAAGGACGCGGGCGGCGGCAGCCCCTGGCGTGCGGGGCTCCTCCGGCGCTCGCGTGGTTGCCCCGACCGCGAACTCGCGGGCTGCGGTCACGGCCGAAGCAGCGGAGTGACCAAGCTGCTGGGCGGTGAGGACCACACCGCGTTCCCGCGCATCAGCGACAGCCGTCTGGGCGCGCTTGTAGACGAAAATCCCGCCCGCCGCGCCCACGGCAACCCACACCATCCTTCGCATGGAGGCAACCCTAACGGTCGTCGTACCGGCGCATCTCCCGCAGGCGGGCGGCAATGTCCCCCCACGCGGCCTCGGCGCCGTGCGAGGTCGGGCGGTAATAGGTGCGATCTGTGAGCTCGTCGGGCAGGTACTGCTGCGCGGCCACGCCGCCCGGCTCGTCGTGGGGATAGACGTAGCCGCGGCCGTGACCGAGGGCGGTCGCCCCCGGATAGTGACTGTCGCGCAGTGGCGGCGGTACGCGTCCGATGCCTCCGGCCTTCACGTCGGCGATCGCTGCGCCAAGCCCGGCCACCACCGCATTCGACTTCGGCGCCAGGGCGCAGTGGATGGTGGCGTGCGCGAGAATGATGCCGCCCTCCGGCATGCCGATCATGGCGACCGCCTCGGCCGCCGCGACCGCTGTCTGCAGCGCGCTCGGGTCGGCCATGCCGATGTCCTCGCTGGCCAGGATCATGAGGCGCCGGGCGATGAAGCGCGGATCCTCGCCTGCCTCGATCATCCGGGCGAGGTAGTGCAGTGCAGCGTCCGGGTCGCTGCCGCGCAGGCTCTTGATGAACGCACTGATGACGTCGTAGTGCTGGTCACCGTCCTTGTCGTACGGCACCGATGCCTGCTGGACGGCCCGTTCGGCATCGGCGAGCGTGACGCGAGTCCGTCCGGTAGCGATCGCCGACGTCGCGGCAGCGTCCAGTCCGGTCAGCGCGCGACGGGCATCGCCATTCGAGGTGCGCACGAGATGCGCGAGCGCGTCCTCGTCGACCTCGATCGCCCCGCCGAGTCCGCGTGGATCGGCGATCGCCCGCGTCACCACCTCCTGCACGTGGTCGTCCGTGAGCGGTGACAGCGACACGACGACGCTGCGGGACAGCAGCGGCGAGATGACCGAGAAGTTCGGGTTCTCGGTGGTCGCCGCGATCAAGGTGACCCAGCCGTTCTCGACGGCGGGCAGCAGCGCGTCCTGCTGCGTCTTGCTGAACCGATGCACCTCGTCGATGAACAGGACCGTCCCGCGGCCATGCATGCCGAGGCCGTTTCGTGCCTGCTCGATGACCTGGCGAACGTCCTTCACTCCGGCGGTCACCGCGGACAGTTCCACGAACGATCGACCGCTGCCCACGGACAGCAGGCTCGCCAGTGTCGTCTTTCCCGTACCCGGTGGACCCCACAGGATGACGGACACGACGGGAGCATCGTGAGCGGCGGTGAGCAGGGTCCGCAGCGGCGAGCCTGGAGCCAGCGCCTGATCCTGGCCGACGACCTCATCGAGGGTTCGCGGACGCATGCGCACCGCGAGAGGTGCCGACGAGCGGCCGGACGACAACCCGTCGTCGAACAAGGTCATGCCGTCACCATATGGCTCCGCGGCGGACCGGTCAGGAGGCATCGTCCGGCAGGTGCGCCAGCGCTTCCGCGGACGAGCGGACGAGCCGCTCGTCGCCCAGCTCGATGCGTACTGCGAGTGCCTGCTCGAAGCAGTTCCTCGCCTCGGTGACGCGGCCCTGCTCCACGAAGCACCGGCCTCGATGCTGCAAGAGGAAGTGGGCATGGTCAGGACCCTGGATCGACGCGCACAAGTCAAGCCCACGCTGATACGAATCCTGTGCGGCATCGCGCTCGCCGAGGTACTGCTGCGCCGTTCCGAGGTTGAGGTAGACCTCGATGAGACCGTGCGTGTCACCGAGGCGCTCGGCAATCACGCGAGCCGCCTCGATATGGGAAAGAGCCTCGAGCTCGCGGTCTCGCTGAATCAGCAGGCTCGCGAGATCGAGGTGAGCGGTCATGAGCTCGGCATCGGAGATCTGGCCCGAGTCGGAAAGCAACCGGTTCAGGGCATCAATCTCACGATCCGCGGACTCGAGGTCGTCGGGCCTGAACCGCCGGTAGAAGGGGCCAGCGTCGCCGTCGGTCCACGTCATGCGCTCACCCTACGGACCGCCCGCAAACCCCCGCGAGTGGGCACGTGGTGTCGTGTTTGCGCGCGGTGGATTCAAGCGGTGGATGCAACATCGGTTGGATTGACCGGTTCTGACAGTAGGTGGTCGAGCATTTCGGCTGGTGTCTTGAAGCCGTGGCGTTTGCGTGGCCGGTTGTTCAGTTTTCGGCTGACGTGCTCGAGATAGTCCGGGGCATAGACCGACAGGTCGGAGCCTTTGGCGAAGTACTGACGCAGCAGGCCGTTGGTGTTCTCGTTGGATCCGCGCTGCCATGGTGAGTGGGGATCGCAGAAGTAGATGTCCAGGTCCGTGGCTGCGGCGATCTGGACGTGGTTGGCCATCTCCGATCCCTGGTCCCAGGTCAGCGTGCGTCGCAAGGTCGCCGGCAGCTGGCTCATCGCGGTGATCATCGCGTCGGCTACCGCGTCCGCGCCGTGGTTGCCGGGAAGGTGCAGCAGCAGGCAGAACCCGGTTGCCCGCTCGACCAAGGTCCCGATCGCCGAGCCGGAGTTCTTCCCCACGATCAGGTCGCCCTCCCAATGGCCAGGAACAGCACGGTCGGCGACCTCGGGCGGGCGCTCGGTGATGGAGACCATCCCCGGGATCCGGCCACGGCGCTCACCTGCGGTCCTCCGGGTCTTGCGGATCGCCCGGCCCGTGCGCAGCCGTTGGTGCAGGTCACGGCGCAACGCGCCGCGGCCCTGGACGAACAACGCCTGGTAGATCGCCTCGTGACTCACGCGCATCTCCGGATCATCAGGGAAATCGATCCTCAGCCGACCTGAGATCTGCTCCGGGCTGAGTTCGTCCTCCAAGTGATCTTGCACCACCTGCCGCAGCCGGTCGTTGGCCTTGAGCGCGGACGCCTTCGGCCGGCGAGCCCGCCAGTCGGAGCGCTTCTGCGCCATCGACGCCCGATACCTAGGCAGGTGCCGGTCGGCGAAGAACGTGGAGTTCATCGCCAGCTCACGCCCGATCGTGGACCGGTGACAGCCCACCGCCCGCGCGATCTCCGCGTTCGACGCCCCCGACCCACGCAGGACCGCGATCTCCTCACGCTGATCGAACGTCAACCGAGGCCTGACCTTGCCGGGCGTCACCGATGGAGGAATCACTCCGCCAGCCTCACCGAACCACCCCGCACCCGTGCGCTCGGACACGCCCGCCGCAGCAGCCGCCTCCGCGACCGACAACCCCGACCGCACCCACTGCCAAAACCCGAGCCGCACCGCTGGCGGCAACCCCGGAGGACCAAGCATCACAACACCTCTTCACCTCAGGTGTTGCATCGATCCCTTGAACCCAAGCGCCGGAAAGCAGCACCAAGTGCCCACTCGCGGAGAGTTTGCTAGGGCCGGAGGAGGCCGGACTTGTAGCGGCCGACCTCGGTGAACCCCAGGGCGGAGTAGGTGCGCCGGCCCGCCTCGTTCGCGGCGTACATCTCCAGGACGATCTGCGGGGAGCCATCGGCGATGGCGTCGTGGATGATCCGCGAGCACGCCTCGCGCGCGAGGCCTCTGCCGCGGACGGACGGATCGGTGCACACGCTCACGATGTGAGCCGCGCCTGTTCGCTCGGTCACCTGGCCCGCCACCGACACCAGGCGATCGCCATCGACCACGCCCGACCAGCGCACGACTTCTGGATCCCCGGGAAACACGTGAGCGGACGTGGAATGTGCAAGCAGCCCCGAGATTCTCGGATCGTCGAGTGCGAGATCGACGGCGACGTCCGAGGCCGCGGGTGCATCCGTCGGGTCGAGTGTCCAGTAGCACCAGTGACCGGGGTCCGGGCTCTGCAGGCGTGCGGGCAGGAACACAAAAGCGTCGTCAGGCACAGTGACGCCGTCGACCGACGTCAGTTCCGCGAGCTTCGCGATGAGCCCGGCAGTTCGTTCAGGATCCTCGCCGAGGGCCGTCGCCCAGACCTCCCCGCTCGTGCGTCCGCCCCAGATCCACGCGGTGTTCTCGCCGTCGACGACCAGATGATCGGGAACCAGGTCCCGGACCATCCACTGGACGAACGGGTCAGTCGGTCGCGCCTGCAGGAGCGGCTGGAGCGGCGTCAATGCCCGCCTCCTTCCGCTGCTGCGCGGTGATCGGCGTGGGAGCGCCGGTGAGCGGATCCTGGCCTCCGCCGGACTTCGGGAACGCGATGACATCGCGGATCGACGGAGCTCCGGCCAGGAGCATGCAGGTGCGGTCCCAACCGATCGCGATGCCGCCGTGCGGCGGCGGGCCGTACGCGAACGCGTCGAGCAGGAACCCGAACTTGTCGCGCGCCTCGCTCTCGCTCATGCCGAGCAGCGCGAACACGCGCTCCTGGACGCTGGCCTGGTGGATACGGATCGATCCTCCGCCGATCTCGTTGCCATTGCAGACGATGTCGTAGGCGTACGCCAGAGCCTGGTCCGGGGCGTCCTCGAAGCGGTCCAGCCACTCCGCGTTCGGAGAGGTGAACGGGTGATGGACGGCGGTCCAGCCCTTGGTGCCGTCCTCGTTGTCGATCTCCTCGAACATCGGCGCGTCGATCACCCATAGGAAGGACCAGGCCGACTCGTCGATGAGCCCCAGTCGCTTGGCGATCTCCAGTCGTGCGGCACCGAGGAGCGCGCGCGCATCGGATGCCTTGCCGGCGCCGAAGAACACGCAGTCGCCCGGCTTGGCGCCGACGGCGGCCACGAGTCCGGCAACCTCGGTCTCGCTGAGGTTCTTGGCGACCGGTCCGCCGAGGGTGCCGTCCTCGGCAACGGTGACGTAGGCCAGGCCCTTCGCGCCGCGCTGCTTGGCCCACTCCTGCCAGGCGTCGAACTGCTTGCGCGGCTGGTCAGCGCCGCCCGGCATGACGACAGCGCCGACATGCTCGGCCTGGAAGACGCGGAACGGGGTGTCCTTGAAGAACTCGGTCATGTCGATCAGCTCGAGCTCGAACCGCAGGTCGGGCTTGTCACTGCCGTAGCGGCGCATCGCCTCGGCGTAGGTCATGCGCGGGATCTCGCCGATCTCGTAGCCGAGGACGCCCTTCCACAGCGCGCGGATGATCGCCTCGCCTACCTCGAGCACGTCCTCCTGATCGACGAAGGACATTTCGACATCGAGCTGGGTGAACTCGGGCTGACGGTCCGCGCGGAAGTCCTCGTCGCGGTAGCAGCGCGCGATCTGGAAGTAGCGCTCCATTCCGCCGACCATGAGCAGTTGCTTGAACAACTGTGGGGACTGCGGCAGCGCGTACCAGTGCCCGGGCTGCAATCGGACGGGAACGAGGAAGTCGCGCGCACCCTCGGGAGTCGAGCGGGTGAGTGTGGGCGTCTCGATCTCGATGAAGTCGCGCGCAAGGAGCACGTCTCGTGCCAGTTGGTTCACCTTCGATCGCATCCGGAGCGCGTTGCCCGCCGCGGGGCGGCGCAGGTCCAGATAGCGGTACTTCAGGCGGACCTCGTCGCCGATCGACACGCGATCGTCGATCGGGAATGGAAGCGGGGCGCTGGCCGACAGGATCTCGATGTCATCGGCAATGACCTCGATGTCGCCACTGGGCAGCTCGGGGTTCTGGTTGCCGTCGGGGCGCGCCTGGACCGTGCCCACGACCTTGATGCAGTACTCGTCGCGCAGTCCGTGAGCGACCTCGGCGTCGCGAACGACCACCTGAACGATCCCGCTCGCGTCGCGCAGGTCGAGGAAGGCGACTCCCCCGTGGTCGCGGCGGCTGGCCACCCATCCGGCGAGCGTGATGGTCGACCCCGCATCGTCGAGTCGAAGGGTCCCAGCCTCATGCGTGCGGATCACCGCGCGTCCTTCCGTTGCTTGTGCGCCCGTTCGACGAGCGCATCGGCCACACCCTGCCACGCGACCGCGACCTGCTCGCCGCTGGCCATGTCCTTGACCTGAGCCACGCCAGCGTTCGCGTCGTCGTCGCCCACGATGACGACCACCGGTGCCCCACTGCGATCGGCAGACTTCATCGCGGCCTTCACGGTCTTCGTGCCGTATGCCATGTCCGCGCGGACGCCGCGCGTTCTGAGCTCGGTCATCAGGGCGACAATCGCTGCGCGATGCTGCTCTCCGATCGGGACGAGGAAGGTGTCGACCAGGATTGCCTCGCCCGGCGTCAGGCCTTCGGCAGCACACGCGAGCATCGTCCGATCGGTACCCAGCCCGAAGCCGATGCCCGATAGGGCCGCGCCGCCAACCGACTCCATGAGCCCGTCATAGCGACCCCCGCCTCCGATTCCGGCCTGGGCGCCGAGCAGCGGATGCGAGAACTCGAAGGTGGTCTTCGTGTAGTAGTCGAGACCGCGCACCAATCGGGGTGCCTCGACCCACGTCACCCCCTGCACGCGCAGGAACCCGCGAACGCTGTCGTAGTGCTGCTGGCAGTCCTCGCACAGGTGGTCGACCATCAACGGCGCGTCGCCGAGCATCGCCTGCACCTCGGGACGCTTGTCGTCGAGCACGCGCAGTGGGTTCACGGCCGCGCGCTTCGTAGTCGCCTCGTCGAGATCCAGTCCGCGAAGGAACTGCAGGAGCAGTTCGCGGTACGGCGGCCTGCACGTGGCGCAGCCCAGGGACGTCAGCAGCAATTCGTACTTCGTCAGACCGAGGGAGCGGTACGCCTCGTCGGCGAGTGCGATGACCTCGGCATCGAGCGCGGGGTCATCAACGCCGATCGCCTCGATGCCCACCTGCTGGAACTGCCGGTATCTGCCCTGCTGCGGTCGCTCCGCGCGGAAGAACGGACCGCTGTACCAGAGCTTCACCGGCAGCGGTCCGCGATCGAGCCGGTGCTCGATCACAAGTCGCATGACTCCGGCCGTGCCCTCGGGACGAAGAGTCAGCGAGCGTCCACCGCGATCCTCGAACGTGTACATCTCCTTGCTCACGACATCGGACGACTCCCCGACGCCCCGCACGAACAGTGCGGTGTCCTCGAAGATCGGGAGCTCGACGTATCCGTATCCCGCGAGCCGCGCGGGCGCGGCGAGAGCATCGCGAACAGCGATGAACTGCTCGGACTGGGGCGGGAAGTAGTCGGGCACGCCCTTGGGTGCGCTGAAGGTCACCACGATTACAGCCCGGTTCGACGCTGCGGCAGTGCTTCGCCGGAATCAGCGATCAGAGCAGTGAGGTACGGATTGGTCGCCCGCTCGGCCGCGATCGTCGTCTGCGGCCCGTGGCCCGGCAGCACCGTCGTCTCGTCGGGAGCGGAGAGAACCACCCGACGAAGTGAGTCGAGCATGGCGGCATGGTCGCCGCCCGGCAGGTCCGTGCGCCCGATCGAACCCGCGAACAACACGTCGCCGCTGAGCATGACGTCCTCGATCTCGAACACGACCGAACCCTCGGTGTGACCCGGTGCATGCCGGACGCGAAATCGCATCCCGACCAGTTCCAGCACGTCGTCGTCCTCGACTACGCGTACGTCATCCGGCTCGGTGAGCTCCAGGGAGTTCTTCGTCATCGACAACAACTGCTCGCGTGACGCCAGCAGCGTCGTCCCCGCGGGGTCCGCGAGCCGATGACGATCCGCGGAATGGATCATCGCGGGGATGCCGAATTCAGACGACAACGGAGCGACCGACCAGATGTGATCGATATGCCCGTGCGTGAGAAGAACGGCCGCGGGAGCGAGCCGGTGCTCGCGGATGATGTCGTGAACGCCGTCGATGGACTCCTGGCCGGGATCGACGATGATGCACGGCTCGCCCGGACCCGCCGCGACGAGAAAGCAGTTCGTCGACCACGAGCCCGTCGGGAATCCAGCTACCAGCACGTCAGTTCCCTCGGTCGCGTTGAGGCGCATAGCCTATCGGTCGGCCTCGTGCGCAGAGCGCCGCATAGACTCACGCAGCGCTCCTCGGGCCGACTGGGGAGTTCCGGACCAAGGGGTGCAGATGTCGGGCAACAAGCGCCAGCGCGAGCTGGCCCGTGCGAAGTACGAGCGGCAGCAGGCACGCCGCGCCACGAGCGGCTCTCGCCGTCGACGCAACCAGAAGATCATCGCCGTTCTCGTGGTCGTCGCCCTCGTGTTCGGGTCCGTGGCCTGGGTCGTCTACGCCAACACCCGCTCCGACGATGCCGTTGCCTCGCCCTCCTCGTCGATCGACCCGTCAGAGCTCGCCGACATCCTCCAGTCCGCGCAGGCCGCGGCCGAGGCAGCCTCTCCCGAGCCGTCGGCATCGGTGTCGGCAAGCCCCGAGCTGAGCCCAAGCGCTGGCACGACCGACGAGCCGATCGGCGAGCCCGCAATCCTCGACTGCCACGCACCGGGCACCGTTCGCGCCAATGACAGGTCCTACGCGTCTGCTCCGACCGACCAGACGGCGACGAGCATCACGTTCACGACCAACTGCGGGAACATCGTCATCGCCCTGGACCCGAACGCGCCGGCAACAGTGTCGAGCGAGGTCTTCCTGGCGTCCGAAGGCTTCTACGACAACACGCAATGCCATCGACTGACAACTGCCGGCATCTTCGTGCTTCAGTGCGGAGACCCGGCGGGAGACGGAACCGGTGGCCCCGGCTACGTCGTTCCCGACGAGAACCTGCCAGCTGAGGGTGCGGCCAACTACCCCGCGGGCACCGTCGCGATGGCGAATGCCGGGCCGGGAACGGGTGGATCGCAGTTCTTCCTCGTCTACGACGACACGACGCTGCCCAGCGGGTACACCATCTGGGGAACGGTCACCGAGGGCCTGGACATCATCAAGGAGATCGCATCGGTGGGCGTTGCCGACGGCACCGCAGACGGTGCTCCGCGGCAGCCGGTGTTTATCGAATCGGCAACAGTCCAGTCGTAATAGTGGCGAGGGCTAGGGTAGTAGCCCCACAGTGGTGCTACACGCGGTGTCACTTCGGATCGCACACAGGAAAGCAGGTTGACGGATGTCCGACATCGGCGTGCCCACGCCTGCCGCGCTGCGTCCACCGCCCCTCGCGACAACAAGCGACCCGAGCAAGTTCGGTCGTGTCGAGGCCGACGGGACCGTGATCCTGCACGCGCCCGAGGGCGACGTGACTGTCGGGCAGTGGGCAGCAGGGGAACCTGCCGCGGGCCTTGCCTTCTTCGGACGCAAGTACGACGACCTCGTTGTCGAGATCGACCTGATCGAGAAGCGCCTCGCCGACCACCGCGCGCCGGCGGAGCAGGCCGAGGCCGTCCTGGTCCGCATCCGCGAAGCTCTCGCCGCGCGATCCTTCGTCGGAGACGTCGAGGGCCTCACCGCTCGGTGCGACCGCCTCGCGGCCGCCGTCGAGGATGCTCGTGCTCAGGCGCGTGCTCGCAAGGCCGAGCAGCGCGAGTCGGCCCTGGCCGGTCGTCGGGCCCTTGCCGACGAGGCGGAGTCGCTGCGCGAGTCGACATCGTGGAAGTCCACGACCGAGCGCTACGCAGCGATCGTCGAGGAGTGGAAGGCCCTGCCCCGAGGCGAACGCAGCAGCGAGCAGGAGCTGTGGCAGCGGATCAGCGCCGCTCGCACGGCATTCGACAAGCGCCGCCGCACGCACTTCTCCGAGCTGGATACCCAGCGCAAGACAGCGGTCGGGCGCAAGCGTGAACTCATCGCTGCAGCGGAGGCACTTGCCGCATCCACGGACTGGATCGCGACTTCGAAGAAGCTGCGCGACCTCATGGCCGAGTGGAAGGTTGCACCACGGGCCTCGCGCGCCGAGGAGGACAAGCTCTGGAAGCGCTTCAAGGCGGCCCAGGACCAGTTCTACGCGGCTCGCATCGCCAGCGAGGAAGCCGAGCAGGCCGGGCTGCGGGAGAACCTGCCGGCCAAGGAGGCTCTCGTTGCCGAGGCCGAGGCACTGCTGCCGATCACGGACCTCAAGGCCGCCAAGTCAACCCTTCGCAGCATCCAGGATCGCTACGACAAGGCCGGTGACCTACCCAGAGCCGACCGCGATCGTCTCGACGGACGACTCAAGCGAGTCGAGGATGCAGCCAGGAAGTCCGAGGCGGAGACGTGGCAGCGCAGCAATCCCACGACCAAGGCACGCGCGGAATCGACAGCGACCGCATTCACTGATGCCGTTGCTCGTTTGCAGGAGCAGCGCGACGCAGCCGCTGCGGCCGGCAACTCGGCCAAGGTTGCCGATCTCGAGGCGTCTATCGCGAGCACTACCGCGTTGCTTGATGCGGCCAGGAATGCGGCGTCCGACCACCGCTAGACGTCAGACTCGGTAGGCGTCGAAGACGCCTTCCACCCCGCGGACCGCACGAAGCACCGATCCAAGGTGCTTCGGATCGGCCATCTCGAAGGTGAAGCGCGAGAGAGCGATGCGATCGCGCGTGGTGGTTACCGACGCGCTCAGGATGTTCACGTGAGTGTCGGAAAGTGCTCGCGTCACGTCGGACAGCAGGCGGGCCCGGTCGAGAGCCTCGACCTGGATGTTCACGAGGAACACGCTCGATGACGTCGGCGCCCACTCGACCTCGACCATGCGGTCGGGCTCTGCCCGCAGGCCCGGAACGTTGACGCAGTCCTCGCGGTGCACCGACACCCCGGCTCCACGAGTGACGAAGCCGGTGATCTCATCGCCGGGGACCGGAGTGCAGCATCGCGCCAGCTTGACCCATACATCGTCAGCACCCTTGACGATGACGCCGACATCGCCGGGCGCGCGCTGGCGTTGGCGCTGAACATTGATCGGGCTGACCATCTCTGCCGCGTCGTCGGCTGCCCCATCGACACCGCCAGCGGACTCGACAAGCCGCTGGACGATCGTCGCCGCGGAGATGCGGCCCTCGCCGACCGCCGCGTAGAGAGCCGAGATGTCCGCCTGGTGAAGCCCGGCGGCGATCGCGGTGAGGGCCTGATTCGTCATCATGCGCTGCAGCGGGAGCCCCTGCTTGCGCATCGCGCGCACGATGGAGTCCTTGCCAGTCTCGATCGCCTCGTCACGGCGCTCGCGCGAGAACCAGGCCTTGATCTTCGACCTCGCGCGCGGAGACTGGACGAAGGTGAGCCAGTCGCGACTGGGACCCGCGCCGTCGGCCTTCGAGGTGAAGATCTCGACGACGTCGCCGTTCTCCAGGGTGGACTCAAGCGGTACGAGCTTGCCGTTGACGCGAGCCCCGACGCATCTGTGCCCGACATCGGTATGGACGGAGTACGCGAAGTCGACTGGGGTCGCGTTGCTCGGCAGTGCGACGACATCGCCCTTGGGAGTGAACACGAAGACCTCGGACGAGCCCAGGTCGTAGCGAAGAGCGTCGAGGAACTCGTCGGGATCCTCGGTCTCCCGCTGCCACTCCATCAGCTGGCGCAGCCAGCCGAAGTCGTCGGGCCCTGACTTGCCTCCGACGTCCTGCTGCTTGTAGCGCCAGTGCGCGGCCACGCCGAACTCCGCCGACCGGTGCATGTCCTGGGTGCGGATCTGCAACTCGACCGGCTTGCCCTCGGGTCCGATCACGGTGGTGTGCAGCGACTGGTACATGTTGAACTTCGGCATCGCGATGAAGTCCTTGAACCGACCGGGAACCGGACTCCACTTGGCGTGCACGACGCCAAGCACCGCGTAGCAGTCCCGAATGTCCTCGACGAGGATGCGCACGCCGACGAGGTCGTAGATGTCGGCGAAGTCTCGGCCGCGAACGATCATCTTCTGGTACACGGAGTAGTAGTGCTTCGGACGACCTGTGACGATTGCCTTGACCTTGCTGGTCTTCAGGTCCGTCTCGATCTGCTCGATGACCGCAGTCAGGTACTGGTCGCGGGAGGGTGCGCGCTCGGCGACGAGCCTGACGATCTCCTCGTACATCTTCGGATACAGCGTCGCGAACGACAGGTCCTCGAGCTCCCACTTGACCGCGTTCATCCCCAGGCGATGAGCGAGCGGGGCATAGATCTCGAGGGTCTCGCGGGCCTTCTTCTGCTGCTTGTCCTCGGGCATCCACCGAAGCGTGCGCATGTTGTGCAGTCGGTCCGCGAGCTTGATGACCAGGACGCGGATGTCGCGAGCCATCGCGATGACCATCTTGCGGACGGTCTCGGCCGCGGACGCCTCCCCGTAGCGAACCTTGTCCAGCTTGGTAACTCCGTCGACGAGCTGGGCGATCTCATCGCCGAAGTCCTCACGCAGTGCATCAAGCGCGTACCCGGAGTCCTCGACCGTGTCGTGCAGCAGCGCAGCGGCGAGAGTCGGTGCGGTCATGCCCAGGTCGGCGAGGATGGTGGCCACCGCGAGCGGGTGGGTGATGTACGGCTCGCCCGAGCGTCGTTTCTGGTCCTGATGTCGGTACGCGGCCATCTCGTAGGCACGCTCGACAACCTTGGTGTCGGCCTTCGGGTGATACTTGCGGAGCGTCCTCAGCAGAGGATCGAGCTCGGGGAAGATGGTCCGCGTTCCGGCCAACCGCGCGAACCTGGAGCGCAATCCCCCGGTATCCGACGTGGCAACGGCCGGGGCCGCGAGTGGCGGCTCCGTGGGAAGCGGGGTGTCCTTGGCCAACACGTCTCCCTTGTCGCGTGCGTCAAGTGTACGTGGGGGCTAAGCAGTGAGCAGCGCGGTGACATCGACCCCGCGCTCGCGGACGACGCCACCCCCGCCGAGGGCCACAAGGTCCAACACCACGGCCAGAGTCACGATGGTTGCGCCCGTGATCTGGATCAGGTCGATTGCTGCCGACGCCGTGCCGCCGGTGGCCAGGACGTCATCGACGATCACGACGCGTCGACCCGGAGCCAAGGCGTCCTGATGCATCTCTAGCGACGTCGAGCCGTACTCGAGGTCGTACGACTTGCTGTGCACGTCCCCGGGAAGCTTGCCCGGCTTGCGCAGCGTGACGAACCCAGCACCGAGGCGGTACGCCAGCGCCGCTCCGTAGGGAAAGCCGCGAGCCTCGATACCGACGATCTCGTCTATCGGTCCGTCAAGTGCTCCCGCCAGGAGATCAATCGATGCGGTGAACGTGACCGGATCCGCCATCAGCGGCGTGAGGTCCCGAAACAGTACGCCGGGCTGAGGCCAGTCCGGGACATCGCGAATCCTGCTCCATAGGAGCCGCTCGGTCTCGTCGGACAACAGCATTGGCTAGCTCTTGCCTCGACGCGAACGTGCCCTCCGCCTGGGCTGCTGACGAACTCCGGGGTCGGTCCTCGTCGTGATCGCTCCCCCGTCGGCCGCATCTGCGCTTGCCGACGACTTGACCTGCTTGCGACGTGCCGCGACGCGAGCGGCGAGCGATTTCATCTCTGGCTGCTGCTCCTTGAGCTGCACCAGGAACGGCGTCGCGATGAAGATCGACGAGTACGCGCCCGCTGCCATGCCCACGGCAAGCGCGACGGCCAGGTCGAGGAGGGTTCCAGCGCCGAGGAGTCCGGCGCCAACGACGATGATCGCGAGAACCGGGAGTAGCGCGACGATTGACGTGTTGATCGACCGCACGAGGGTCTGGTTGACCGCAAGGTTCGCGGCCTCGCCGTACGTCATCACCGATTGGCCGGCGATGCTGCGCGTGTTCTCCTTGACCTTGTCGAACACCACCACGGTGTCGTATAGCGAGAAGCCGAGAATTGTTAACAAGCCGATCACCGTTGCAGGTGTCACTTGAAGCCCGGTCAGTGCGTAGATGCCGATGGTGATGACGAGGTCGTGCAGGAGCGCGACCAATGCCGCGACTGCCATTCGCCACTCGAAATAGATCGACAAGAAGAGACTGACGAGGATCAGGAAGACAATGAGTCCCTGGAAGGCCTTCTTCGAGATCTCAGCGCCCCAGGTTGGGCCGACGACTTGCACCTTGATGTCATCGACGGACGCTCCGCAGGCAGCGGCGAGGTCCGCGGCCACCTGGACACTCAGTGCGGGCGTCAGTGACTCGGTCTGCACGCCGATCGTTCCGCTCGCCGTCTGAGTGACGATGGACTGGCCGCCCGTCGCCGTATCGGCGACATCGCGTGCCTGCTCGATGCTGCAGGTGGCGTTGGGAATGGTGAACTCCGCGCCGCCGCGGAACTCGATGCCGAAGTTCAGGCCGCGGAAGATCACTGCGCCAATGCAGACCAGAAGGATGACGGCAGAGACGAGGTACCAGGTCTTGCGTCGGCCTACGAAGTCGACCGACACCTCGCCTTCGTAGAGGCGATGCCCGAGGTTCCTGATGCTGCTCATGACGAGGCCTCCTGCTTCGGGGTGCGGCGTTTCGACCGACTGGCCGTCGCACTACCGCTGCCACCACCCGTGGCTGCGCCCGCGTACGTGGACTGCAGTCCGGTCCAGCGTGAGGCCTTCTGCATCCATCGAGTGCGGCCCAGCAGAACGACAATCGGGTGGGTGAAGCAGAACGCGACAAGAACGTCGATGAGAGTGGTAAGGCCAAGGACGAAGGCGAACCCTCGGACGCTGCCGACGGACAGGATGTACAGCACGATCGCGGCAAGCAGCGACACGAAGTCGGCCGCCAGCAGCGTGCGACGCGCACGAACCCAGCCAGAGTCGCAGGCGACACGCAGCGACCGACCCTCGCGGATCTCATCTCGTATTCGTTCGAAGTAGACGATGAACGAGTCGGCAGTGATACCGATCGCGACGATCGCGCCCGCCACACCGGCCAGTGACAGGGTCAGTCCGATGGTCTTGCTGAGGATCACGAACGCCAGGTAGCTGATGCCCGCAGCGATCGCGAGGGACAGGACGGCGACCAGTCCGAGCGCTCGGTAGTAGATGAGCAGGTAGATCATGACCAGGGTCAGACCGAGCAGGCCCGCGATGATTCCGGCGCGCAGCTGGTCATTACCGACAGTCGGCGAGACGGTCGTGATGTCGACCGGCTCGAGGGTGACGGGCAGGGCGCCGTACTTCAGGACGTTGGCGAGATCCTTGGCCTCCTGCTGCGTGAAATTGCCCTCGATCTGCGCCTGTCCGCCAAGGATGGCCTCGTTGAAGCGGGGGGCCGACTCCACGACGCCGTCGAGGACGATGGCGAAGGCGTTGCAGGGGTTAGCGCCGACGGCACCGCACTCAGGCAGCGAGGTGAGCCGCGTCGATGCCTCGGCGAGCGCTGCTGAGCCCTCGCTGTCGAACTCGAGAGAGACGACCCAGCCGACGCCGTTCTGCGGTAGCTGGGCTGTGGCGCCAGTGACGTTGGTTCCGCGGATGAAGGCGGGCTCCAGGTTGTACTTCGCCTGGCCGTTGCTCTCGCAGGTTCCCAGCCACAGCTCGGGATTGTCAGGACGACCGCCGGTGAAGTTCGCCGGCAGTGTGCAGTCCAGGGCCGCGATCTGCCGCTGGAACTCCTCGGAGTTCGAGTCGGACTGGATGAGATCGGCGGGTTCATCCGAGGCGGTCGGGCTGGGCGTGGCCGCCGGGGTCGCGCCGGGGCTGGCACTCGGGCTGGCACTGGGACTCGCAGCGGAACTCGCGTCACTGGTCGCGCTCGGCGACGGCGATGCCGTGGCACTGGGGCTGGCGCTCGGGCTCGCGCTGGGCGATGCGGTCGCGGTCGGGTCGCCACCGGGGTTGTAGATGCCCCAGACCGGGCGGAAGTCCAGGAGCGCGGTTCGCTGGACGAGGTCGACAACCCGGTCCTGATTGACGCCAGGGACCGACACGACGATCACGGCGCCGTCTCCAGTGCCCTGGGTCGTCACCTCGGCCTCGGAGACACCGAGTCCGTCGACGCGCTGCCGGATGATGGCGACGGTCTGCTCGAGCTGTTCGTCGGTCACCGCCACGCCTTCGGTGACCGCCTGTGGCTGGAGGATGACCTGCGTCCCGCCCTGGAGGTCCAGGCCGAGCCTGATCGAGGTCTCTGTGCCTGGCCAGAAGGCCCAGGCGCCTAATCCGATGACGATCGCCGTCAACAGGACGATCAGCCGAGCGGGCCGGCTGGTGGGCGATGGCGCCACGATTCTCCTTAGCAGGGCAAAAATGTGAGTTCAGGCGCAAGCAGGGGCGCCCGAGCCGGGTCAGTCTACGGGGCTGTCCTTCACCACGACCCGCGCAACCGCCGCGGGCAGGATCCGCATGACGACTCCCGGCGCGATCTCCATGCCGACCTCGTCGTCAGTGACCGAGACGACCGTGCCGAAGACCCCGGCAGTCGTCATGACCTCCGCGCCGGGGATGAGGGTGGCGGCCATCTGCTGCTGCGCCTGCTGGCGCTTCTTCCCCGGTCGGATGATGAGCATGTAGAACGCGGCTCCGGCGAGCACGATGAAAAGCAGGGTGGGCAGATTCTCCACGCGAGGTTCTCCAAGGGTGTGGGGGCGTCATCGTGCAGGAAATGAGGCTACTGCAACGAGATTAGGCCGGTGCGGTCGGCTAGTCGAGGTCCAACGCCTGCTGGGCTCCGAAGGCGCCGGACGGCGGGACCAGGCCCGCATGGCGCCACGCAGAAGCAGTTGCCATCCGTCCTCGGGGGGTTCGCAGCAGCATGCCAAGGCGCACGAGGAAGGGCTCGGAGACAGTCTCGATCGTCTCCGGTTCCTCCCCGACGGCGACGGCCAGAGTCGACAGTCCGACCGGTCCGCCGCCGAACCTCGTGACGAGTGCGTCGAGGACGGCCTGGTCGATACGGTCCAGTCCGAGCGCGTCGACCTCGTAGAGCTCAAGGGCCGCGCGGGCGCTGGCCTGGCTGACCACACCATCGCCATGGACCTGTGCCCAGTCACGAACCCGCCGCAGGAGTCGATTCGCGATTCGCGGCGTTCCCCGGCAGCGCCCGGCGATCTCGCGCACTCCCTCGGCATCGACCGGCACCGAGAGCAGTCCCGCGGACCTGGTGATGATCACCTCGAGGTCGGCGGCGTCGTAGAAGTCCAGGTGCGCTGTGAAGCCGAATCGATCGCGCAGTGGGCTGGGCAGCAGTCCCGCCCGGGTGGTCGCTCCGACGAGGGTGAACGGCTCGATGTCGAGCGGGATGGCCGTCGCTCCGGGTCCCTTGCCGACGACGACATCGACCCTGAAGTCCTCCATCGCCAGGTACAGAAGTTCCTCGGCTGCCCTGGCCGTGCGGTGAATCTCGTCGATGAACAGCACCTCGCCAGGCTGCAGGCTGGCGAGCACCGCGGCGAGATCGCCCGCGTGCTGAAGGGCGGGACCTGAGGTGAGCCGAAGCGGTGCGCCCATTTCCGTGGCGATGATGCTCGCCAAAGTCGTCTTGCCCAGGCCGGGCGGACCGCTGAGCAGCACGTGGTCGGCGGTCCGACTGCGGCGGCTGGCCGCCTCGAGCACCAGGCCAAGCTGGGACTTGACCCGGTCCTGACCGATGAACTCGGCGAGGTTTGTCGGTCGAAGAGCCCCCTCGACGACGGCGTCGTCGGGATCAGACTCGGCATTCAGGGCGTCGTCGTGGGCCATCGTCAGGACCGGTCCAGGGTGCGCAGAGCGGACTTCAGCAGCGCGCCGACGTCGGCACTGGCCCCAGCCGCGGTAGCCGCGGCCGCTACCTCGGGATCGATGGCCCCAACGGCCTGCTCGGCCTCGCGGGCGCTCCAGCCCAGCGAGGTCAGTCCCGCCTCGACCGAGGCGCGCCAGCCGGAGGCTGAGGATCGCGAGGAGGAGTCCACGGTTGGACTCGGAGGCCCGAGGCGGTCGCCGAGTTCGAGGATCAGGCGCTGCGCCCCCTTGCGTCCAATTCCGGAAACCTTCATGAGCGCGGACTCGTCACCGGTCACCACTGCTCGCCTGAGGTCGTCCGGCGACAAGGACTCGAGCAGGGCCAATGCGATTCGCGGACCGATCCCGGACACCGTCTGGGTCTGCTCGAAGGTGGACCGTTCGTCGGCGTCGAGGAATCCGTAGAGCGTCCAGCCGTCCTCGCGCACGACGAGGCTGGTCATGAGCTCGACGTGCTCGCCATGGCGAACGGTGCGCGCGGTACCAGGGGTGCACATGACCGAGAGCCCAACCGAGCCGAGATCGACGACCAGCCGGTCAGTTCCCGCGCTGACGACAGTGCCGCGAACGAAGGAGATCACTGCGCGGCCGCCACAGCGCGCGCCAGACGTCGCTGACCTTCGCCGCGCCACAGCTGGCAGATCGCGATCGCGACCGCGTCGGCCGCGTCGGCCGGCTTGGGCGGTCCGGGAAGTCGCAGGATGCGAACGACCATCGAGGTGACCTGGGCCTTGTCGGCGCGACCGTTGCCGGTGACGGCCGCCTTCACCTCGGTCGGAGTGTGGAGTGCGACCGGGATGCCTCGCTGGCCGGCCAGCAGCAGTCCCATAGCTGCCGCCTGAGCCGTGGCCATCGCCGTGCGAACGTTGTGCTGACTGAAGACTCTCTCGATGGCGATCGCATCGGGACCGAACTCGGCGATCAGTGCGGACAGCCCCGCTTCGACAGCAGTCAGGCGCAGTTCGATCGGCACGTCGGGATCGGTGCGGATCACGCCGATATGTGCGGCCGTCAGGGTCTGGCCCGGGCCGCCATCGATCACGGCTACGCCGCACCGGGTGAGGCCGGGGTCGATGCCGAGGACCCGCACTGGCCCCTCCATCCCTTGTCATCGAACACGTGTTCGGATTGAAGGCTAATGGGTGGGACCGTCAGGAGGCGGGATTCGCCTCGTCGCGCACTGCCGTGTCCTCCAGATCGGGCCGGACGCTGTAGCGATCGGCTGATCCGACGGGTTCGCCCGTGACCGTGGCGAAGCCGCCCCGGATGTCCTCGACAAGGGCGTCGAGGTCCCCGACCGCCCGGTCGTCGGCGGACATGCCGACGTACGCGACCCCGTCATAGGTCACCATCGTGATGTTGACCGCCGCCCCGATGGTCGCGACGAGCGGGTAGCAGGCGACCATGCGTGCTCCCGCGAGGTACAGGGGGACCGGCGGGCCTGGCACGTTGCTCGTCGTCACGTCCGAGGCTTGTGCGGCTTGGGCCAGCATCGGAACCGGAACCAGCCACGAGACCTCCGCGAGGGGGTCGGTAAGTCGGATCGCCGGCTCGGCCTTCCACTGCGCGACGAGATCATGAGCGACCTGCATGTGCTCGGCCGTCGACAGTCCCGCGATAGGCAGTGGGAATCGCGCGATGCTCACCGAGTTCGACACGCGAGCCGTCCGATCGCCGGCGTCGCCACGAGTGCTGATCGGAACGTTGACCCGAAGGGAGTCGACGAGCACGCCATGCCTTTGGTGGTAGCTGTCCAAGCCCGCGGCTACTGCTGCCATGAAGCAGTCGTTGACGCTGAACCCGTTCTCCTTCGCGACATCGCGAAGGCCGGAGAACGGCATGTCGAATGCCGCGAATCGGTAGGTCGTGCCGCGTCCGGACATGACGGGCGACAACGGGCCGTCGGGCATGGACGCCATCCGCCCGATCGACGAGACGGTTGCCCACGCCTTCGCCCAGGTAGCGGAGGTTTCCGTCACCGTGCCGCGCGCGAAGTCGATCGCCCCCCTGACGGTCGACACGGCGAGGTCCGTGCTCCGACGCAGATTGTCCGCGAGATTGGCAAGCGTGACATCGCGAAGTCCGACGTCCTCGGCGTGCGGGGCGTCCGGCGGCGCCGCCTCATTCGGGTCGGCATCCGGACCGAACTCGAATAGCGAGAGGCCAATCATCACGGTCGCATGGCCGTCGGCGATCGAATGGTGCAGTTTCAGCAGGAAGGCCGCCTGCCCGTCGGGAAGACCCTCGACGAAGGCCGCCTCCCACAGCGGGCGATTGTTATCGAAGTCGGTCAGGCTCATGCGCCGCGCGTCGTCGAGGAGTCCGCGCCAGCCGGCCCCCTCGGGGAGCCGATAGCGACGCAGATGGAAGTCGATATCGAAGTCGGGATCGACGGCCAGTCGGGGCGCAGAGAAGGCGAGTGCTCCGTACAACGGCCGCATGCGCAGTGCGGGAACGAACAAGGTGAGGCGCTCGATCCGATCGCGAAGGCGTTGCCAGTCCGGAGCGTGATCGAGGACGGTCAGGGCAATAACGGTTGAGCGCATCGTCGGATCACCGCTTGCGGTTCGGAACGTCGCGGCGTCCCACCCGCGCATCTGCGTGCCGACGTAGTCGTTCACGCCTAGCCCACCGCCTCCATGACCTCATCCGATACGTCGAAGTTCGCGTAGACGTTCTGGACGTCGTCGCTGTCCTCGAGCGCCTCGATCAGGCGGAACACCTTGAGCGCGCCCTCCTCGTCCAGTTCGACACTGACACTCGGCAGGAACGTGGCATCCGCTGACTCGTAGTCGATGCCGGCGTCCTGCAAGGCGGTGCGCACGGCGACGATGTCGCCGGCCTCGCTCACGATCTCGAAGGCCTCGCCCAGGTCGTTGACCTCCTCCGCGCCTGCATCGAGCACAGCAGTGAGGATCGAGTCCTCGTCGAGGCCGTCTGCCTTGCGGACGATGACGACGCCCTTGCGGGTGAACATGTAGGAGACGGATCCGGGGTCGGCCATCGAGCCGCCGTTCCGGGTCATCGCCACGCGAACATCCGAGGCCGCGCGGTTGCGGTTGTCCGTCAGGCATTCGACGAGCACGGCGACACCGCTTGGCCCGTATCCCTCGTACATGATCGTCTGCCAGTCCGAGCCGCCGGCTTCCGCGCCCGAGCCGCGCTTGACCGCGCGCTCGATGTTCTCCAGCGGTACCGAGTTCTTGCGGGCCTTCTGGATCGCGTCAAAGAGCGTCGGGTTGCCGTCGGTGTCGCCTCCGCCGAGACGCGCGGCTACCTCGATGCCCTTGATCAGTCGCGCAAAGAGCTTGCTGCGCCGAGCGTCGACCACAGCCTTCTTGTGCTTCGTGGTGGCCCATTTGGAGTGGCCGCTCATGGGTGCTCCCTCGTCATGTCGACTGCCTCACGCAGTCGACGAACATCTCGTGGATCCTGTGGTCGCCAGTCAGTTCTGGGTGGAACGCGGTCGCCATAACGTGACCTTGTCGAACCGCGACGATCGTACCGTCGGCGCCTGCTCCACGGACCCTTGCCAGAATCTCGACGCGAGCACCCACGGCATCGACCTGGGGCGCACGGATGAAGACGGCGCGGAATGGCCGCTCCCCCAGCGCCGGAATGTCGAGGTCGGACTCGAAGGAATCCACCTGCCGACCAAAGGCGTTGCGACGCACCGTGACATCCAGCCCGCCGATGAACTCCTGATCGTCCCGCGCGTCGGTGACCGTGTCGGCCAGCATGATCATCCCTGCGCACGAGCCATACATCGGCATTCCGTCGCGGCGTGCGGCCCGCAGTGGCTCGAGGAATCCGTCGATGACCGCGAGCTTCGACATGGTCGTGGACTCGCCACCAGGGATCACTAGGCCGTCGACCTCCGCGAGAGTCTCGATCAGGCGCACGGGCACGGCACGCGCGCCGACGGATTCGAGCGACCTGACGTGCTCGCGCACGTCTCCTTGAAGCGCCAGCACGCCGATGACCGGCGCGCGCGTCACCAGCCCCGGTCTTCCAAGCGGTGGTGGACGGGGATGTCGGCCACATTGATGCCGACCATGGCCTCGCCGAGTCCGCGGGAGACCTTGGCGACGATGTCGGGGTTGTCGAAGTGGCGGGTTGCCTGCACGATCGCCTGGGCGCGCTTGGAGGCATCCTCGGGTGATGCGGGTCCGCCGCCGGACTTGAAGATGCCCGAGCCGACGAAGACTCCGTCTGCCCCGAGCTGCATCATCATCGCGGCGTCGGCCGGAGTGGCGATGCCGCCGGCGGTGAACAGCACGACTGGCAGCGAGCCGCGCTCGGCGACCTCGGCGACCAGGTCGTACGGCGCCTGCAGCTCCTTGGCCGCGACGTACAGCTCGTCCTTGGACATCACGCTGAGCTGACGGATCTGGCCCAGGATCTTGCGCATGTGGGTCACGGCGTTGGACACGTCGCCGGTGCCGGCCTCGCCCTTGGACCGGATCATCGCCGCGCCCTCGGTGATGCGGCGCAGTGCCTCGCCCAGGTTGGTCGATCCGCAGACGAAGGGAACGGTGAACTGCCACTTGTCGATGTGGTTGGCGTAGTCGGCGGGAGTAAGAACCTCGGACTCGTCGATGTAGTCGACGCCCAGGGACTGCAGCACCTGCGCCTCGGCGAAGTGACCGATGCGCGCCTTCGCCATGACGGGGATCGACACCGCCGCGATGATGCCGTCGATCATGTCGGGATCGGACATGCGCGAGACCCCGCCCTGCGCGCGGATGTCGGCGGGGACTCGCTCGAGTGCCATGACTGCGACAGCGCCAGCGTCCTCGGCGATCTTGGCCTGCTCGGCCGTGACCACGTCCATGATGACGCCGCCCTTGAGCATCTCGGCCATGCCACGCTTGACCCGCAGAGTTCCCACCGAATCCGACACTTCGACCTCCACCATCACGCACGCACTGGTTCGTACGGTGCTAGGCAGCCAATCCTAGGGCGTCCCAAAGCCGTCGGCAGCACCGGACTTTCACGGCTCGAGCAGGCCTGCGGGAACGGTGTCGTCCATCTCCCACGTATCCGGCCAGGGGGTGTGGCCAGCGAGTCCGAACAGGCGGACCATGCGCTGGCGACGCAATTGGCGGCAGGCACGCACCGCATCGTTGAGGAATCGCCTCGACAGCTCGACCCGGCTGCATGCGGCATCGAGCTCGGCGAGCATCTGCGCTCCGCTCGGCGCCGCATTGACCTCCTCGATGTCATCGGGATCGAGAGCGGCCACGAGGGCAGCGGTCAGGTCCGACTCGGCGAGCGCGCGATCGACGTCGGATCCGTCAGTCGCCGTTCTAGCCTCGTGCGCGGCCTCCGCCATGACCAGGCTCGCGGCGGGATCGAGCAGTCCAGATGACGCCAGTTCCAAGGCGACGGACGACCGGCGCAGCAGTTGCGCGTCGAGCGCGAGCCTGGCCAGGTCGATTCGACGGTGCAGGTGATCGAGCCGTCCCGCGGTCATGCTTAGGTAGAACCCGGCCAGCAGGACGACGATCACCACGATGATGCCGAACAGCATCCACCCGCTCATTGACCCTCGCTCCTGGATGCGTCTCCGCGCGGGTTCAGCCTGCCTACAAGTTGTCCGCGCAGGTCCTCGGTCACCTTCTCGCCGGGGGTCCGCACGCTGTCATAGACGGCGATCACGTCCTCGACGACTCGGTCCCAGTCGAAGCTTCGGACTCGGCGATCGGCAGCCTTGACGTACGCGGAGCGGATGTCGTCGTTGCCGAGCAGGTCGATGAGCCCCTCCGCGAGGGACTGCGAGTCCTGATTGGCGAACAGCCGGCCGTAGGCGCCGTCATCGAGTACCCGCCGGAAGGCGGGAAGATCGGAGGCGAGGACCGCAGCCTGCGCGGCCATCGCCTCGACCAGGACGATTCCGAAGGACTCGCCTCCCGTGTGCGGCGCGACGTAGACGTCGACCGAACGAAGAGCGCGCGTCTTGTCCTCGTCGCTGATGAAGCCCAGGAAGCGGACATTCGCCCTGGCCGACTCCGGCACCTCGTCGATCTGGTCGTCGATGTCGCCAGGCCCGGCGATCAGCACCTGAAGGTCCGGCACGGCGGTGAGAACCTGCGGAAGTGCGTCGAGCAGAATGCCGAGGCCCTTGCGGGGCTCATCCATGCGCCCGAGGAACAGCACGCTGGGATGCGCAGGATCGACGTCGGGCAGCCGCTCGACATTGGCGAACGCCGACACGCGTACTCCGTTGGGAATGAGCACCGCGTCGCCGCCGACGTGGGCGACGAGGGTGCGCCGCGCATCCTCGCTCACCGCGATGCGACCGCGAACCTTCTCCATCACTGTCTGCGCGAGGTAGTAACCGGCCGCGAGGATTCGTGAGCGGTCCTGCGACGAATGCCACGTCGCGACAAGCGGGCCGCGCGACGACCACAGGGCGAGCATCGACAGGCTCGGCGCCATCGGCTCGTGCACGTGGACGATGTCGAAGTCGCCCGCGCGCACCCAGTTGCGCACGCGCCGCGTCGCGCGCACGCCGATGCTCAAGCGCGCGACCGATCCGTTGTAGCGAATGGAGATCGGCCGGCCGCCGTCGACGACATAGGAAGGCAGGTCGTCGGGGTTGATGACCGGAGCCAGGACGCTGACCTCGTGCCCGTGCTCGCTGAGAACGACGGCCAGATCCGCCACGTGCGAGCGCACGCCGCCCGGCAGGTCCCAGGCGTATGGACACACCAGTCCGATCTTCATCCGCGCCGCGCCGGATCGAGGTCCTCGAGCCAGACCGGCTGCATCATGTGCCAGTCGACGCTGTGGTCGCGCAGCCCTTCCGCGAAGGCGTCGGCCACCTGCTGCGTCATGACCTTGACCTTCTCTGCGCGGCTTCCTTCGGTCGGGATCGGGATCGGGTCGTGGATGTAGCCGGTGCCCGCATCGGGCGAATACCACAGCGTCACAGGCAGCAACGTGGCTCCGGTGAGCATGGTCAGCACCGCAGGTCCTGCGGGGAACGACGCGGTGCTCCCGAAGAACTCGACCTCGACGCCGTTGCGACTGATGTCTCGGTCGCCTAGCAGCGGGACCAGTCGGCCTTCCTTCAGACGGCGCGCCAGGATCCGCATGAGATCGGGATCCCCGAGCGGCACGATCTCCATGCCCAGCGACTCGCGGAAAGCGAGGAAGCGATTGAAGAGCCCCTCCGGCTTGAGCCGCTCGGCAACCGTCGTGATCTGTCCGTATCGTCCGCATGCCCAGGCGCCTGCGTGATCCCAGTTGCCGCCGTGATTCAGCGCGATGACCACGCCATTGCCGTCTGCCATCGCCACGTCGAGGAGCTCGACCCGTTCGAGTCCGAAGGTGTTGATCTTCTCGATGGACCAGGTGGGCAGCCGGAACGCGTCGCACCAGTAGCGCAGATAGCTGCGCATCCCCTCGCGGCTCAGGGCCGACAGCTGGCTGGCATCGAGTTCTGGGTGGATCCGGGCCTGGTTTCGTTCGAACTGGAGGATGCCGCCGCCGCGTCGGCGCCACAGCACGTCAGCTGCCGCGTCGAATGCCCGATACGCCACGGCCTCGGGAAGCCACTTGACCAGCTGCCAACCTGCGGCGAATGCCCACTCCGTGATGGCGTCGCCAGCCGACGGACGACTGGCAGGTCTCGCCTCACTCATGCGCGTCCGGCTGCGGACGGATGATGAGCTGGCCGCGGACCGTGACGATCCGCTGCGCGATCGTGATCAATCCCAGCGCTCCGATAAGCCACAGCGCGGCCGGCAGGACGTAAGGGACCCCGAAGCCGGCGAGCAGGGCGGCTATGCCCGCGATGATGAGTCGCTCCGCGCGCTCGGCAATGCCCACGTTCGCGGTCGCGCCGACGGCCTCGGCCCTGGCCTTCGCGTACGACGTCACCTGACCGGTCACCAAGGCCAGCGTCGCGGCGGCGGTCACCCACGGCTGGTCGTTGAATGCGCCGTAGAGCGCGAGTCCGCCGAAGATCGCTCCGTCGCCGATGCGGTCCAGCGTGGCATCGAGGAAGTTGCCCCACGGACCCGATGTCCCCGCCAGCCGGGCCATCGTGCCGTCGAGGAGATCGCTGAAGGCGAGCACGAGAATGATGAGGACGGCCGGGACGAACCACCCTTGCGGAAGGCAGACAAGGGCAACGACGACGACTGCGACCGTGCCGAAAACCGTCACGGCGTCCGGTGAGACACGCAAGCGGAGCATCAATCGGGCGGTCGGCTCGATTACCACGCTCATCACGCGCCGGGCGGCGGGGTTGTTGAGCACGGGTCGATCGTATCGGTCAGCGGTTCCGGTTGCCTTGAGCAATGCGAAGGGTGGAGGCTAGCCAGAATCAGGCGGGAGCTGCACACATGGTCGACAGGCGTTCGGACAGGAAGCCGGGGGTCTCCCCCGTCGCTGACTCACCCGCCCAGATTCGGAACGTGGTCCTCGTCGGACCTGCCGGATCCGGCAAGACCTCGCTCCTTGAGTCCCTGCTCAATGCGGCCGGCGCGACCCATCGACGCGGCTCGGTGACCGACGGCTCCAGCATCGGCGACACGGACCCGGTCGCCGTGCGCCAGAAGCGCTCCGTCGGCCTGGCTGTCGCGACCGTGGGGTGGAAGGACGCGGTCGTGACCTTCATCGACACCCCCGGCTATGCGGACTTCACCGGGGAACTGCGGGCCGGGCTGCGCGGAGCCGACGCGGCGCTGTTCGTGGTCTCATCCGTCGACGGCATCGATGCGGCGACCGCGCGACTGTGGGACGAATGCGAGGCGGTCTCGATGCCGCGGGCCATCGTCGTCACCAATCTCGACAAGGAACGTGCGGACTTCGACGAGACGGTCGCGGTGTGCAAGCGGATCTTCGTCGGCGGCGGCGGGATCCTTCCCCTGTTCCTTCCGATGCACGCGGACGATGGCGTCGTTGCCGGCTTCATCGACCTTCTCGACGACGAGTTGTGGGACTGGAGCACCGGATCCCCCGCCGTGCGTGCTCCCGAGGATCGCCACCTCGACCTCATCGAGGCCTCGCGGAGCGAACTGATCGAAGGGATCATCACCGAGTCCGAGGACGAGACGCTGATGGATCGCTTCATCGACGGCGAGCTCATCGATACCGAGACGCTGACGGTCGATCTTGAGCGCGCGGTCGCTCGAGCGCACTTCCATCCCGTCATGGGACACGCGGTGACGTCGGCCAACGTTGGCTCCGAGCTCATCCTCGATCTCATCGCCCGGGCCTTCCCGTCGCCGGCGGAGCATGCGCCGCCCACGGTCACCACCACCGACGGATCCCCGGTGCAGCCGATCGAGGCCGATCCGGACGGACCGCTGTGCGTCGAGGTCATCAAGACGACGAGCGATCCGTACGTCGGGAAGATCTCCGTGGTCCGGGTCTTCTCCGGCACCTTGCGCGCGGAGACCGTGGTGCACGTCTCCGGTCACTTCTCCGACGGCAGCGGGCATGTCGACCACGATGTCGACGAGCGCATCGGTCACATCACCCGGATGGTCGGCAGCCAGCACACGGCAGCGGACTCGGCTATTGCGGGCAGCATCGTCGCGGTCAGCAAGCTGGCCCGCGCGGAGACCGGCGACACTCTCTCCTCGCCCGACCGTCCGCTTCTCATGGAGCCCTGGCACATGCCGGTTCCGCTTCTCCCCGTGGCCATCACGGCGCGAAGCGCAGGCGACGAGGACAAGCTCGGCACGGCCCTGGGTCGCATCGCTGCCGAGGATCCGACACTGCGGGTGGAGCATCCCGAGGAGACCGGCCAGATCATCTTGTGGACCCTCGGCGAGGCCCACGCCGATCTCATCATCGATCGCATCCGCACGCGATACGGAGTCGGAGTCGACCAGGCGCAGGTCCGCGCCTCGTTCCGGGAGACCTTTGCCACGGGTGCGAGCGGAACCGGTCGGCTCGTCAAGCAGTCGGGCGGCCACGGGCAGTATGCGGTTGTCGACATCACTGTCGAACCGCTGGAGTCCGGCGCCGGGTTCGAGTTCGTCGACAAGGTGGTCGGCGGCGCGGTTCCCCGCTCCTTCATCCCTTCAGTAGAAAAGGGCGTGCGCCAGCAGATGGCTCATGGCCTGCAGGCCGGGTTCCCGGTCGTGGACATCCGCGTGACCCTCAACGACGGCAAGTCGCACAGCGTCGACTCATCGGACATGGCCTTCCAGACGGCAGGAGCACTCGCGCTCAAGGATGCCGCCAGCAAGAGCGAGATCACCCTTCTCGAGCCGGTGGCGAAGGTCACCGTCGATGTCCCCGACGATCATGTCGGCGCGGTCATCGCGGACGTGGCGACTCGGCGCGGCCATGTCACGGGCACCACGGCCCTGCCCGGCGGACGCTCGCAGGTCGTCGCCTCCATTCCGGAGTCGGAGATCTCGCGCTACGCGATCGACATCCGCAGCATCACTCACGGCACCGGTGACTTCACTCGCGAGCCGTCCGGCTACGCAGTCGTCCCGCCGAACCTGGCCAAGAAGCTCACCGAGGTCTAGGCGACCGACTCCCACTCGGTGGCGAGCAGCGCGCGGGTGTCCTCCAGCAACTGCGGGATGACCTTCGTCGCGCCGACGATCGGCATGAAGTTCGTGTCGCCGCCCCATCGCGGCACGACGTGCTGGTGCAGGTGCGCCGCAATGCCCGCACCCGATACCGCGCCCTGGTTCATGCCGATGTTGAACCCGTGCGCACCCGACACCGCACGCAGGACGGTCATCGACTTCTGCGTGAACGCTCCGAGCTCGGCGACCTCCGCGGTCGACAGGTCCGGGTAGTCGGCGACGTGACGATACGGACACACCATGAGGTGACCCGCGTTGTACGGGTACAGGTTGAGAACGGCGTACACGTGCTCGCCGCGCGCCACGACGAGTCCCTCGTCGGTCGGCATTCCCGGCGCACGACAGAACGGGCAGCCGTCGCCGGGCTCCTCGCTCACGGGCTTGCCCTCACCGCGCAGGTAGACCATGCGATGCGGTGTGTAGAGCCGCTCCCACGCGTCCGTCACGTCAGACCTGCACGCGGGACTCGATCGCGGACACGATCTCGGCGATCGCCTCGTCGATCGGCACGCCGTTCTTCTGCTCGCCGCTGCGGTACCTGAACGACACCGCACCCGCGGCGACATCGTCGTCGCCGGCAATGAGCATGTACGGCACCTTGGACTTCTGTGCAGAGCGGATCTTCTTCTGCATCCGGTCGTCTGCGGTGTCAACCTCGACGCGCACGCCGGCCGCCCGAAGTCGAGATGCCACGTCGATCAGGTAATCGTTGTGCGCATCCGTCACCGGGATCGCGATGACCTGCACGGGCGCCAGCCAGGGTGGGAACGCACCCGCGTAGTGCTCGAGGAGAACCGCGAAGAACCGCTCGATCGAGCCGAACAGTGCGCGGTGGATCATCACCGGGCGCTTGCGCGTGCCGTCGGACGCCTGGTACTCGAGGTTGAAGCGCTGGGGCAGTTGGAAGTCGACCTGGATCGTCGACATCTGCCAGGTGCGGCCGATCGCGTCCTTCGCCTGGACGGAGATCTTGGGACCGTAGAAGGCCGCGCCTCCCTCGTCGAGCACCAGCTCGAGGTTCTGCTTCTCCGCGGACAGGCGAAGTTCCTCGGTTGCTCGCACCCAGTCCTCCTCGCTGCCTACGGACTTGTCGGGGTTGCGCGTGGAGAGCTCGAGATAGAAGTCCTCGAGGCCGTAGTCGCGCAGGAGGTCCAGCACGAAGGTCAGCAGGCTGTCGAGCTCCGCGGGCATCTGCTCGTCGGTGCAGTAGATGTGCGCGTCGTCCTGGGTGAAGCCGCGCGCGCGAGTCAAGCCCTGCACGACGCCCGACTTCTCGTAGCGATAGACGGTGCCGAACTCGAACATGCGCAGCGGAAGCTCGCGGTACGAGCGGCCCCGGGCATCGAAGATCAGGCTGTGCATCGGGCAGTTCATCGGCTTCAGGTAGTAGTCGACGCCCTGCTTGCGAACCACTCCGTCGGCGTCGATCTCCGCGTCGAGGTGCATGGGCGGATACATGCCCTCGGCATACCAATCCAGATGGCCGGACTGCTCGAAGAGCGCACCCTTGGTGATGTGCGGGCTGTTGACGAACTCGTAGCCTGCGCGCTCGTGCTGCAGCCGCGAGTAGTCCTCCATGACCCGGCGGACCACGCCACCCTTGGGATGGAAGACAGCCAGGCCTGAGCCGATCTGCTCGGGGAAGCTGAACAGGTCCATCTCCGCACCGAGGCGTCGATGGTCGCGGCGCTCGGCCTCCTCGAGGAAGGTCAGGTGCGCGCGCAGGTCGTCCTTCGAAGGCCAGGCGGTGCCGTAGATCCGCTGCAATTGCTCGTTGGCCTGGTCACCGAGCCAGTACGCAGCCGCGGTACGCATCAGCTTGAACGCGTTCTGCGGGATGTAGCGAGTGTCCGGGACATGCGGGCCGCGGCACAGGTCTCCCCAGCGCCGTTCGCCCGACTTCGGGTCCACGTTGTCGTAGATGGTCAGCTCGGCGCCGCCGACCTCCATGACGTCGGAGCCGCCCTCGCTGCCGATCAGCCGAAGCTTGTAGGGCTCGTCGGCCAGTTCGCGGACCGCCTCGTCCTCGGCGACGGTGCGGCGCGAAAAGCGCTGACCCGACTTGATGATGGCGACCATGGCCTTCTCAAGGGTCTCGAGGTCGTCGGGGGTGAAGGGAGTCTCGACGTCGAAGTCGTAGTAGAAGCCGTCCTTGATCGGCGGCCCGATGCCGAGCTTCGCGCTGGGGAAGGTCTGCTGCACCGCCTGGGCGAGCACGTGCGCGGTGGAGTGCCGCAGGATCGACAGGCCTTCGGGGGTGTCGACGCCGATCGCCTCGACCATGTCGGAGTCTGACACCGCGGTGCTGAGATCGCGGATCTCCCCGTTGATCCGAGCCGCGACGATGGACCGATCCGCTCCCAGAACTTCAAGAGCGGTGGTCATCACGGCCGAACTCCTCATCCCTCAGGTGGGCGATACTGGGTTCGAACCAGTGACCCCTCGCGTGTGAAGCGAGTGCTCTACCACTGAGCCAATCGCCCGAAGTCCCAGAACTTTATCGCAGGCCCGGTTGGCGTGGCGCGTGAGGCGCGGTTCGAGCGGGTACGTGGGTTACCGTCGAGGTCACTTCAAATTGAGGGGAATGCCCCATGCGTCCACTACCCGCTCGCCCAGGTCGCCTCGCGACCCTCGTGGCCGGCACTGCGGCCGCGGCCGCGCTGGTTCTCGGTTCGGTCATCCTCGCGCCCGCCGCGTCTGCAGCAACGCTGGTCACCATGGGCGGAGTCCAGCCCACCGGTCTGACCGGCGTGCCCCAGGCACTCCAGGTCACCGCAGCCCTCGATTCGGGAGCCCTGTGCGGCAGCATCCTGCCCCCGACAGCGACCGTGTTCGGCACCGCAAACGGCACGACCGTGCAACTGGGAACCGCCACCTTCGCCAATTGCGTTGGCGACAGCACCTTCCAGTACACGTATCAATGGGTGCCCAGTTCCGCGACGGTCTGGTACATCTACGCAACCGTCTCCGGCACCAACTCGACCGCGGTCAGGTCGGCGATCTCCCCCGTCCCGACGACCACGGTCATCAGTTCGCCGTCGACCGTCAAGCTCGGCCAGGCCGTCACCGTCTCGGCCACCGTCACGGCCGGAGCGGGCAGCCTGTTCTCGCCCCAGGGCACCGTTCAGTTCTCGGTCGTGGGCGGCAGCAACATCGGCGCTCCGGTCGCCTTGAACACGGCGACGCCGTCCGTGGCGCAGATCCAGTGGGTCCCGCCGACGCTGGGGGCCACCAGCCTCATCGCGACGTACACGCCAGCGAATGCGGGCAATGCCGCGCAGAACACCACCTGCGGCACCACGTGCACGAGCGCACCTGACCTCGTCGAGGTCACCGCGAGCGGTGTCAACCTCTACCTCAGCAACCCGCCCGGCTTCTCCGCTGGCCTGTCGTCGACGCTGACGGCTGTCGTCGGCGTGGTGCCGCCGTCGGGGACCGTGACCTTCACGATCAACGGCGCGATTCTGGCCTCCAACGTGCCGGTGGCCGCGAACGGCCAGGCCCAGACCCGCTGGACTCCCCCGTCAGCAGGTCAGTTCGTGGTTGCCGCGTCGTGGGCGGGCAACGGTGGAGTCACCGGATCAGCCCAGGAGACGGTCTCCGTGGGCACGGCTCCCGCCCAGGCTGACCAGATCATCATCACCACCTCGGCCGGAACCACGCTCACCGCAGGCGCGACCTACACCGTCGCCAACGCAACGGTGATCACCTTCACTGCCCAGACCGCGTCCGGCGCACCTGTGACGTTCGCAGGATCGGGACCGTGCACGATCACGCCGACAACGTTCACCGCGAACACCGGTTCTGGCCAGTGCCAGCTGACTGCTAGCAGCCCGGGCGGCAACGGCTACGGACCGGTGACCGGCACGGTCACCGTGAACCTGACGCCTGGCACGCAGACGGCGAAGCTCGCCGCTCCGCAGTCTGGCAAGGTCAACGTCGGCAAGACGATCACCCTCGAGAAGGCCTCGCAGGGCAAGACCAACGTCGGCCAGCCGATCACCTGGTCGATCACCAAGGGCAAGAACTCGGTGTGCAAGCTGGTCTTCGCCGACAACGGAGCGGTCAAGCTCAAGATGCTCAAGAAGGGCTACTGCGACGTGAAGGCCAAGGCTCCGGCCATTTCCGGGAAGTGGAACAAGTTCGTCCTGACTCGCACCTATCAGGGCGTCTAGCCAGAACGAGAACATTCAGTGAGGGCCCTCGGACACGACCGGGGGCCCTCACTCATGTCCTTCCGAACGACGCGAACGTGGACTAGCGTCAAGTCATCGTCTATCTGGAAGGCACATTGATGTCTGTTACAAGAACTCGACGGAGCCGAGCCGCGTCTGGCTTCATGGCAACCGTCGCCGTCATGTCGCTTGTTGCGTTCGGCTCCGTCGGGGTGATTGCTGCGGCTCCCGCCTCGGCCGCGACCACGATCACCCTTGCTGGAGTGCAGACCAACGGACTGGTGGGTGTGCCGCAGTACCTTTCGATCACAGCCGCAGTCGACGGCGGAGCATGTGGCCCGATCCTTCCGCCCGCCGTGACCATCCTCGGCAGCACGACCGGATCCACGCAGACGATCGGCACGGCGACGTTCGCCCAGTGCGTCGGCAACGCCTTCCAGTACACCTTCCAGTGGGTGCCTACCTCGGCCGTCGCCTTGTACATCTCCGCCGACATGAACGGCACCGCTTCGAACGCCATCAGGTCGGCGATCGCTCCGGTGCCCACCACGACCCGCATCACTGCCGCCAACACGGTGGCTATCGGACAGCCCACGATGCTCACCGCGTCAGTGACCGCGAACAGCGGCAGCCAGGCCTCACCTCAGGGCTTCATCCAGTTCGGGGTCCTCGGCGGCGGCAACATCGGCAGCCCGGTTCCGCTGAACAACGCGGTGCCGTCGACAGCGCAGATCCAGTGGGTCCCGTCGGTCCTCGGTACGGTCAATCTCATCGCGACGTACACGCCCGCGACCGTCAACGGCGTCATCAACACGACGTGCCAGACGAGCTGCACCAGCGCGCCCGACCAGGTGCAGGTCACGAGCACCGGCGTCAACGTGTTCATCGCCAACCCGCCGGGCTTCTCCACCGGCGTGCCGTCGACTCTCACCGCAGTCGTGAGCGTGGTGCCGCCAAGTGGTGTTGTGACGTTCACCATCAACGGCGCGATCCTCGCGACCAACGTGCCGGTCCAGGCCAACGGCCAGGCGCAGGCAACGTGGACGCCGCCCGCACCGGGCAACTACACCCTCGCCGTTCGATGGGTCGGCAACGGAGGCCTCACCGGCACGGCGCAGGACAACCTCGCCGTCGGTACCGCTCCCCAGCAGAGCGACGTCATCTCGCTGGCGCCGCAGGGCCAGGGTGCATGGTCGCCCGTCGGCCTCTACACGCTGCCCAACGGAACGTCGGTCACGTTCGTGACATCCACCGCGTCGGGCTCCCCGGTATCGCTGGCCGATTCCGGTCCCTGCAACCTCAGCGGTGCGACGCTCGTAGTCGACGCGGGCACCGGCCAGTGCCGGCTCACGGCGAGCAGCAGGGGCGGCAACGGCTACGGTCCCGCGACAGCGATCTACACGATCAACCTCGCGCCCGGCACCCAGGCTCCGCTCGCTGCACCGCGCGCATCGGGTCGAGTCAACCGCGGCAGCACCGTCACGCTGATCAATAGCCGCAACAACGTGACCAATGCCGGCCAGGACATCTCCTGGCGGATCACGAGTGGTGCAGGCAACTGCCGTCTGGTGTTCCCGAACAACGGCAATGTTCGCCTTCGCGGAGTTCGCAATGGGAACTGCAACGTTCGCGCAGTTGCTCCCGCGGTTGCCGGACAGTGGAACCGCATGGTGATCAACAGGACGTACCGCGTCCGCTAGGCAAGCAGCAGGATCAGGGGTCGATGTCTTTCGCGACCTGCGCGTCGAAAGCGGCGCGCAGGTCGCGACTGATCGGTCCGGGAATGCTCCAGGTCCGATCGTCGACCCGCACGACGGGATGAACCGATCGGGTTGCCGAGGTCACGAAGATCTCGTCGGCCTCATTCAGCACCTCGATCGGCATCGCCCGTTCCTCGGCTCCGAACCACTCCATCACCAGGCCGCGAGTAATGCCGGCCAGGCAGCCGCTCGACAGGGGCGGCGTCAGCACCCGGCCGTCGACCACGACGAACACGTTCGACGCCGTTCCCTCGCATAGTTCGCCTCGGGTGTTGGCAAGGAGTCCCTCGCCAGCACCGCGCTCGTGCGCGTAGTTGAAGGCGACGACGTTCTCGCCATACGAGGTGGTCTTCACCCCGGCAATCGCGGAGTCCGGGTTGCGGGTCCATGGCACGGTGACCAGCTCCTCGGTGTCCGGCCAGGCAGTGGCAGCCGTGAGCCCAACGACGAGAGTAGGCACCGCGTCGCCGCGTTCGCTGCCGTACTTGGCGATACCGCCCGTGTAGGTGATCCGCAGGCGGCCGAGGTTCCCGAACTCCCCTGCGTTTGCCGCGAGAACCTCGTCAACGGCAATCCGGACGATGTCGGCATCGGGCTCCGCGAGGCCCATCGCGTTCGCCGAGACGCCGAGTCTGGTGATGTGTCGAGAGACGGCGAAAGCGCCCTCCCAGGTGACCTTGAGAGTCTCGAAGATGCCGTCGCCGACGGTGAAGCCATGGTCCAGGACGCTGACCTTCGCCTGTGCCTCGTCTACGAGGTCGCCATCTTCGCCTGTTCCCACCCAGAACTTCATGGGGCGACAGTGTGCCATGCGTCGCTGGCGACCTCGATCAGTCGCTCAGCCTTCAGTTCGGTCTCGCGCCACTCCGCTGCTGCGTCAGACCCCCAGGTGATGCCCGCACCCGTCCCGAAGTGCAAGGTCCCGTCGCTGATCCAGAACGTGCGGATCGTCACGGCGAGCTCCGCCGAACCAGTGTCCGCATCGACCCATCCGAAAGCACCGCAGTAGTACGAGCGGCTGACCGGCTCGAGTTCGGAGATGAGCCCCACCGCGGCGATCTTCGGTGCTCCGGTGACCGATCCGGGCGGGAAGGCTGCAGCGATGAGTTCTGCCCACCGGACGTCGGGCCGTAGATGCCCCTCGACGTAGGACACGAGGTGCACCAGGCCCGGATGCTCCTGCACCTCAAGGAGGGAGGGGACGCTCACGGACCCAGCCTCGCTGACGATCGACAGGTCGTTGCGCACGAGATCGACGATCATCACGTTCTCCGCAGCGTCCTTCTCGGTCAGGTCCTCCCGCACGCGCCCGGTGCCCTTGATCGGTCCCGACGTGACGAGTCGATGGCCCTTATCCGAACTGAGCGACAAGAACAGCTCAGGGCTCGCCGAGGCAAGGTGGACATCATGGTCGGGCAGGCGCAGGAAACCGCCGTACGGAGACGGATTGCCAGTCGCCAGGACGTCGGCAAGGGCACCGACATCTGCGGTGGTCCCGATTGGCAAGGGCGCGGACAGGACGCGGCAGATGTTGGCTTGATACACGTCGCCGAGCGCGATCGACGAGCGAATGCTCTCCACTGCTGCGCGATACGCACTCTCGTCCAGGGAGGTGATCCAAGAATCGCGCGCGGGTCCGTGCCACGATCCCGAAGGCTGCACTGGGGGCGTCCTTGACCAGTCGCCGAAGCGTGCGAGAACAGGCTCGCCGTCATAGGGAATCGCGACCACCCAGCGACCTGAGGAATCGAGTTTCGACAGGTCGGATGTCACCTCGAGCAGGTCGTTGGCCCACCATCCGCCGGTGCTCGCCGCTGCCGATAGGACCACGGGCACATCATTGCGGGTACGTGACTTGGCCGCGTGGGCATGCTGCCCTGAGTGGCTCGGCCGCAGTCACGTCGGCTAAGGTTCTCATTCGATCGCAAGATCGTGCGGACGTAGCGCAGCTGGTAGCGCATCACCTTGCCAAGGTGAGGGTCGCGGGTTCGAATCCCGTCGTCCGCTCGGAAACGCAGGTGGACTATCTGGTCCGCGAGGCGCCCTGGTGGAGTGGCCGAGAGGCGAGGCAACGGCCTGCAAAGCCGTGTACACGGGTTCAAATCCCGTCTCCACCTCGATCCACCGGCGTGCGCCGTGTGATGACGTGAATGCATTGGTGCCAGAATCAACCCATGTCCACTGCACCGAAGAATCCCGAAACCCCATCGCCCACTGCTGCCGAGGCCGAGGACCAGCGCGCGAAGTTCAAGGCGGCGCTTGATGCCAAGAAGGGCAAGTCAGGCAGCGGCAGCGTGTCGCACGAGCCGGGCGGCGGCGGCCCCGTCAAGGACCACTCCAGCCGCTCCGGCGGCAAGCGCGAGTTCCGCCGCAAGAGCGGCGGCTAATCCCGCCGACCTTGAGGTTGGCGTGGGAATCGCGCGTGCAAACCCACGCCAACCTCAAGGTCGGCGGGGTGGGGGAACCGTGTAAGGTTGCGCAGGCTTCACAGCAGCACCGCAGGTCAGCACACAGCAACACAGCAGGGCGATTGGCGCAGGGGCTAGCGCGCTTCCTTGACACGGAAGAGGTCACAGGTTCGATTCCTGTATCGCCCACTCCAGAACCCTCAGCAACGCAACGGGTTTCCTATCTCGCTCCGAAGTCTGACTCACGGAAGAGGACTCCTGCCCCCACAGTTGCCCCCACAACCTGTTGGGGGCAACCGCAGATGAAGCGTTATTCATCACTAGGCCACGTCCTCAGTCAGTTCCTGATCCTGGAGTCCGGTCGCCTCCGCGTGCAGTCGAGTGATCTCCGCTGACAGCCGCGCGGCTAGCTGCTTTTGATTCAGGTTCAGGGAGTGGCGGTAGACCTTCTGGGTGACGGCGACCGTCGAATGGCCCATCTGGTTGCGCACCGTCTCTATGTCGACGTGCGCAGCGATCATGAGGGACGCGCAGAGGTGCCGATAGGCATGGGCCGAGTAGTCCGCCGCTCCCCCGTGTAACTTCGGGTAAATCGCGCGCGCGTTCTTCAGGTTCTTTCGCCATGTGCGATAGCTCATGGGTCCGCCACCGGGACCGCCGACCAGGTAGCTGATCTTCAGTAGCTTCGCTCGTGCCAGGAGCCGCTCCAGGGGCTCGATCGCCTGATCAATAATTACGACGTTTCGATCACCCGCCGAGGTCTTCATCGTGGCCCCTGCAGTTCGTTGACCACCGGATTCGGTGATCCTCCAGTTGACCGTGATTGTCCGGTTCTCCAGATCGACCTTGTCGACCGTCAGGCCGGTGATCTCGCTGATCCTCAGGCCCGTAAGTGCGATGACTCGAAGCACATCCCCGTAGACGCCGAGTCGTAGGTTCTCGCGAGTCATCCTTCCCTCAGCGAGCGCACTCTTCACGCCAGTGGGCAGCGGCCCATAGCCGTCGAGAATCCGCGCGATCCGTTCGGCCTGAAGCATGCTGGGGATCGCCACTCGTTTGCGCGCTCCGTCAGACCAGACAGCGGGCACGGCTGCCGCGGGATTCGCGGTCAACCACCCTTGCAACACCGCGTACTTGAACATCTTCTTCATGGTCGATGCGGCGGTCTCCTTTGTGCTGCCAGACGCCGGTGAGCCGTCTTTCAGTTCGAGATCGGTGATCGAGGTGACGCACGTCGTGTGACTGACCGCCCGAATCTTGGTGGCAGGCCCTAGTGCGGGAAGCACATAGAGCGCGACGATGTTGTTCTCCTTCTCGAACGTCGGGAACGGTCGCTTCTTGCCACGCGGGTTCTTCACGGTGGGTGGCTCCCGGTACTGATACCACCCGAGGTAGGCGTTCGCGAGCTCGCCGACCGTTGACGGTGGCTTCGTGGTGGCGGAGACCTTGTCATCGATCTCCTTCTGTAGCAGGGTCAGCGCGACGACTGCTTCGGCCTCGTCGCCATACACCCATCGCTCGACGCGCTTGTGCGCCTTGTGGTCCCACACGCGGATACGCCAACCAAGAAGTCCGACGTCGTTCACCACCTGGACGCCTGCCCTGAGTGCGGGTTGAGGGCGACTTCCTGCACGCGATGTCCGGGTCATCGTTGTGTCCTCCAGCTCCCCTGTTTAGCCGGCCGAGGGCCGTCGTTCTCCGCTACCACTAGGCGACGCCTTGAACGTCGGCCCTTGCAGAAGCTCGCGCCGCTGCTCGACGGTCGGCCATCTCCTGCTGCCATGTCTGCGCAGGCAGGTTGGTCGCTTGGCTGGGTCGTGACTGCAGGAGACACGAGCGCCAGACCAAATACTGCCCGCTGGGGGTGACCTCGTACGGGATTCGGCCCTGGTGAATCCACCCTCGCACTGTTTGCGGTGTCTTCTTCACGACTCTCGCAGCTTCCGCAACGGTGAGCAGCTCGTCGCCGACCCCAGCGAGGGTTGTGTGGAGAGTGGTCATGACTTGTACCCGCGCAGACGGCCCCAACCATTCTGAGGTCTCGCCGAATACCGGCAGGCCGAATCGCAAGTCGGTGGATAGCGAACCACCATGCCGTCCCGCCTGTGGATAACGATGTCGATCATGAGCGCGAGCTCGCTTCAGCGTCCCGGCAATCCCCGACGGCGCGATCGGGACTCCTACCCCTGTGACCGCGAGACACTGCCAGTGAACGAGCCACAGTGCTCTCCCTTCGTACCTCCTGCTTTCTCAACGACGTGGACCCCTCAGTGCCTCGCAAGTTTCGGGCTGCCCAGCCCGTCGTGCGCACCGTTGTGACCACGCACGCTGTCCCGCCCGGATCAACCGCCATACCTTCACAACGCGATGAGCCCTTCGGTGACGCGCAAATTTCACCAACTAGGGCAGTCGTGAAAGTTACTGGCAGGCACCGAAGTTGCGCGAACGGGCTTCTCCTACTGCTGGGGTCATTTCTGCCGGATTCGCAGACTCGGCGGCACCGGGACACGAGGCGATCCTGGAAGTGACGGACATCTGACGATCAGGGATGTAACCGTGGTTGCAGATTCGAGTTAGTTTGAATACCCTGCGAGCGATGTCGAACCGTCGTGAATGGGTACTACTCGCCTATCGCATGCCCCGGGAGCCGTCCTCTCCCAGGATTGCGGTCTGGCGCAAACTGAGACGCCTCGGCGCCGCGCAGATTGTCGACGGGCTCGTCGCGCTTCCCTTGAGCCCGCGCAACCGCGAGAACTTCGATTGGATCGCTGACGAGATTGCGCACGCAGCGGGAGAAGCATCCATCTGGATCGGCCACATGGGTACGGCCGCTGACGAGAGATCGCTGACGACCCGGATGATCTCGGCAATCGTGACCGAGTACGAGCAGCTGATCCAAGAGGCAGGCGATGCGCAGAACGAAGGAACAGCGAGCAGGCGGCGGACGTGCGACCGCCTATCCCGGCAACTGGCACGCATCGCTCAGCGCGACTATTTCTCAACTGACGAGCGAGACCGCGCGCGCCAGGCGATCGCCGACCTCAAGACTGTCGCCGAGGTCACCGCATGAGGTGGTCAACCCGCGCCCACATCCACGTCGACAGAGCGGCGTGCGCATGGCTGATACGTCGGTTCATTGACGACGAAGCAACCTTCGTATTCGTGCAGGATCCGGACGAGGTGCCGAGTGACGCCACGGCATTCGATATGCGCGGCGCGGAACTCTCGCACCATGCCGGCGACTGCAGCTTCGAGACTATCCTGCGCCGCTACGAGCTCTCCGATCCAGTGCTGTGGGACCTCGCCCGGATCGTCCACGAAGCCGATCTCGCCGATGAGCGCTTCGACGCACCGGAGGCTATCGGGCTCGACGTCGTGTGCCGGGGCCTATCGCTGGTAGCCGACGACGACACCGTCCTCGCGATCACCGGGGTCATCTTCGATGGACTGTATGAGTCTCGACGTCAGGAACTTCTAGCCGGGCGAGATCCCGAATGAGCGAGCAGATCCCGGACGCGACACCTGTCGCGCGTCAGCACGGCGTCACGATGCGCGAGGCAGTTCGCGTGTGGGGCTACATCGGCATCAACAGCTTCGGCGGACCGGCCGGACAGATCGCGGTCATGCATCGCGAAGTAGTCGAACGACGCCGATGGGTCAGCGAAGGGCGATTCCTCCATGCATTGAACTACTGCATGGTGCTGCCAGGTCCGGAAGCGCAGCAACTGGCGACCTACATCGGCTGGCTGATGCACGGGGTCCGCGGAGGCGTCTTTGCCGGATCACTGTTCGTCATCCCGGGGTTCCTCGCGATGCTGGCCCTGTCGGTTATGTATGCGGTCTTTGGTCAGGTCACCTGGGTTTACGGCCTGCTTTTCGGCATTCAGGCTGCGGTGGTCGCGATCGTGATCGAGGCCGTCATCCGCATCGGAAAGCGAACCCTTCGCAGCCCAGCGCTGCTGGCAATCGCGGCAGCGTCGTTCCTGGCGATCACCCTGTTCAATGCGCCATTCCCGTTGATCATCGGGGCCGCCGGAGTGCTCGGTTGGCTCGTCGGCGCGCGGCGCCCGACGTGGTTCCCGCTCGGCGGACACGGCCGGACGAAGGAGACACCGGAACCACCGGCGTTGCTCCCGGACGACGAGCGCGTCGGCAAAGCGGAGTCCCGGTCGGCCCTGAGAGCAGCGGTCATTGCTCTTGTGCTGTGGGTGCTGCCGGTGATTGGTCTCGTTGCAATCCTGGGGACGGCGAACATCTTCACGCAGGAGGCGCTGCTCTTCTCCAAGGCGGCGATCGTCACCTTCGGTGGCGCGTACGCCGTGCTGGGTTACGTCGCCCAGCAAGCCGTCGACCGCTACGGATGGATCACCCCGAACGACATGATTACCGGACTCGGACTGGCAGAGACCACCCCAGGCCCGTTGATCATGGTCGTGCAGTTCGTCGGCTTCCTCGCCGCCTACAACAACCCCGGCTCGTTGCCGCCACTCCTCGCAGGATTCATCGGGTCCGTCATCACCGTCTGGGTCACATTCGTCCCGTGCTTCCTCTTCATCTTCCTCGGCGCTCCTTTCGTAGAACGGCTGCGCGACAACCGAGCGCTTAGCCACGCCCTCATTGCGATCGGAGCCGCGGTCGCTGGAGTGGTCCTCAACCTCGCAGTCTGGTTCTCGCTCCACACGATGTTTGGAACCGTCACCGATGAGACTTTCGGACCTTTACACGTATCCGTGCCTGAATGGTCGAGTGTGCAATGGGCCTCGATCGCCATCTCACTAGTTGCGGCATTGCTCGTATTCCGGTTCAAGATAGGAACGTTGAAGGTTCTTGCAACAAGCGCCGTGCTCGGAGTCTGTGCAGCGCTCCTGGGATTCACCTAGGAGAACCCGCGTCGCGCGACTTGTTCGCGTTCTCGGAGCCTTGACGGTGGCTCAATGCGCGCCACCGGGGGGTCCGTGGCGTTGTCCAGGTAGCGCGACGCCCGCGCCCGCTCACATCCGTTGAGCGTTCCCGTGAAGGACCAGATGCATGCCGCACCGCAGCGACGAATTCAAGCACCAGCAGCGCATCAGCCGCACAACCGAACAGGAGCCAAACCGCACGAGAGCCGTCATATCCGTTCGACCTCTCCGAAGGGTCACCGACCAGATCGATTCCATGCCAGACAGAAGCACCTTCACTTATCCGGCTTGGAATCCCGATTCGCGGCGGCTGCGCCGGAGGTCGTGTGGGGTGTCGCGGTGACGGCGCACGCGAAGGTCACGGTGATCGGTCACTCGGCGTCGGGGATGGGCCAGGTCTGGTACAGAGTCACCGGCGAGACCGGCGTGACGAACCGGCAGCTCGCGTACCGCGCCGGGACCGGCGCGGAGGACGTGCGCCGGGTGCGGTTCGTCGGCGCCGGGAAGACCGCGGAGCTGGTGCGGTTCCGACCGGATGACCTGGTGCGCGACGGGGCGGACCTGGCGATCATCGAACATGCCTTCTCCGGTGAGCACCTGACCCACGGCGTCAAGACCCAGCGCTCCCGCTTCGCCCGCGTGCCCGCCGCGCCTGTACATGCGACAATCGTTGACGCGCTGGTGGAGGCTGGCCTGGACCCGGCCGTGGTGTTCGGGTCGCGGAACGCGGGCGCGTGGTGGCGGGCAGTCGAGCGCGCAGCGGGGCCGGGGCGGTCGGTGTCGTTCCTGACCGCCGAAGGCCTGCTCCGCGCGACCGCCCGCGCAGGTGCCACCGTCAATCCCGACCGGCTGCACGCCACCCTTGGAGCTGTCGTGCGCGACCGGGCGACAGGCGCGGTCCCGGTCGGCAGGGGCAGGCCGGATGCGGTGACGCAGCTCGACCTCGACGCGCTGGAAGTGGAGGCATTGAGCGACGCCGAACTCGGGGAGCGCGCGTGGGTCGCGGCGAAGGAGGTAGCGTCGCGCCTCGAGCCGGTGGGGAACGCGGGGTACGAGTTGACGCTGACGCTGCCGAAGTCGATCAGCCTCTATGCCCTGACCGGCGACTCGGCGCAGCAGGGCGCGTGGCTGGACGTCATGGAAGCTGCCGCGACGAGGGCGTTGGAGCGGTTGATGGACCAGGCCGGGTACTGCTCCACCGGGCACCGCGGGGACGGGCGGAACGTGTCTGTCATGCCCGCGGACGGGTGGGCCGGGTTCATCGCCACCGAACTGTCCTCGCGCGCGGGTGACCCGCACCTGCATGTGCATTGCACCCTGCCGAATGTGCTGCTTGGTGTCGACGGGATCGTGCGGACAATGGCCGACGGGGGCCGTGACCTAATCGTCCACGCCCCAAGGTTCGCCGCCTGGGGCCAAGCGTTCGTCGTCGAGGAGGCCATCGTGCGCGGGCTCATCCCCGGCGCGTGGTTCCACCCCGGCACCGCGCAGTGGGAGGTCGGCGGGTTCACCGATGAGACCATCGCCGCGTTCAGTCAGGGCCGCACCGCGATCCTGGCTGAGCAGGACGCCAGCGACGACGCGGCCCCGCGCACCGCGCGAGCCCGGTCCCGGCGGCAGCGCGAAGCCAAGGCACGGGTCACCGCGACGAAGGCCGACGTACAGCCGACGTGGGCGCTACTGCGCGCCACCGGTGAGGCGCGCGCGGCAGATCTGGGTATCGACCTGACCGCCGAGCGAGGCGCTGACGGCGCCGGTCGGTTCGCGCAGCCCGCGACGTGGACGGACGCAGATTGGGTGCGGTGGGTGGACTGGATCGCGTGCCAGCACGACTCGACCGCGACGCGGGCGAAGATTGTCTCGATCGTGGACCTCGCCACCGCCGGGATGCCGGAGGACGAGCGGCAGCGGATCACCCGGCTGGTATTCACGCAGGGGTTCGAGCGCGCGCACGAGTCCCACGACCTGGGGATGCGCACAGGCGGGCAGCAGTGGGTGTCTCGCGCCGCCCTCCAGGCCGAGGAACGGCTGATCGACCGCATGGCAGCCAGCGCGCACCTGCGCCCGCAGATCACCCACCGAACCGGGCAGGCGGTCGCGCGGTTCGAGGCCGATCGCGGCTGGCGCCTCAACCCCGAGCAGCGCACGGCGGTCGCCGCGATCATCGACGGCACCGCGCCCCTGACTCTCATCTCGGGTGTAGGCGGGTCCGGCAAGACCAGCGTCCTGGCCGCCGCCCGCTTGGGTCTTGGCCGCCGACGCGGGCTGCTGGTGACCTCGACGGCGACCCGCGCCGCGTCGACCGCCGGGCACGAGTCCGGCGCCCCGTGGATGAACCTCAACGCGCTACGGCACCGCATCCACGCGAACAAGCCGATCGACGCCCGCGTGATCGTCGTCGACGAGGCTTCAATGGCGGACGTCGCCAGCATCAACCACCTGGCCGAGTGGTGCGCCGACACCGGCCGCCGCTTGGTGTTGCAAGGCGACCACGCCCAACTGCGCGCCGTCGGCCCCGGCGACGCCTACAACGTCCTCTGCCAGAAGTTCCCCGACGCCGTAGTGCGGTTGGAGACCAACCAGCGTCAGCGCACCGAGGCCGGCCGTGCGATCGCTGCTGCGTTGCACGCGCGCGACCTCGAGGCCGCTTGGGAACGGATCACCAAGGACAGCGCAGTGCTGGTCGCCCGGAACCGGGAGCACAAGCTGTCCATTGTCGCGGCGACCGTCGCCGACAACATCGCCGCCTACGGCCCGGAAAGCGTGACGTGCGATGCGGTAACCCACGCCGAGGTCGCCGACCTCAACCAGCGCATCCACGACCACCTCCTGGCCCACGGCACGCTCAACCCCGCGAAGGCGGTTACCTATCGAACTCCTGTCGGTGACCGGTGCCTGGTGCCCGGCACCCTGCTTCGCGTGACGAACCCGGCGAGCCACCGCGATCCCGACAAGCGCCTCACCCGCGGCGACCGCGCCACCGTCACCCACGCCGGCCGCGACCGGGTGCGCGTGCGGTTCGACGACGGACGCGAACGATCCTTGACCCCACGCACCCTGCTCCAACACCTGGACTACGGGTACGTCGGCACCACCCACGCACTCCAAGGCCAGACCAGTCAGGTCCACGTGACCGCGCTCCAACCCACCAAGGACGCCGCTAGCCTGTACGTCAGTGCCAGCCGTGCCCGCGAGCGCACCTGGTTCGTCGCGGACGCCCGCGACTACCTCACTCCCGACCAAATGCGGGATGCGGCCACCTGGCGTTCGCAAGACCTGGACGACGAAGTGCTCGACCGCGTACACACCGCCCTCGCCCGGCGACCCGAACGACTCGACTCACCCACCGAACACCTCCGCCAAGCAGGCAACTCTCTCGGCTACACGCGCACCCGCCCCGGCCCGTCCACCGGCCTCACGCTGTGAACGGCGCTCACCCGCCCGCGGGCCGCACTCGTGGCAGGCGGTCGGGCCGAACTGTCACACTAGGCGCATGAGCGCGCAGGCTGTCGAGGTCGACGGGGCACCCCCGATCGTCTTCACGATGCGACGGGACCGCCGGGGCAAGGCGTTCCACGTCCCCGACCGCCTGCCTGCGCTGCCCTCGGAGCAGGCGACGGCGACCGTCGTCCTGCCCTCCTGGATCGACTGGTCTCCAGGCGGTACCGCCCGCCCACTCGCCGATCGCCGCCGACGCTTGGCGGCCTACCAGCTCGTGCTGAACGAAGGCGGACCAGAGGACATCGCCCGCTATGTCGACGGCGCGCTGCTCGTCGACCTATGGGACGACCTGCTGTTGCCGACCGAGATTCGCGCGGCCTGGGAACCGGTCGTGCGGGCGTGGCGCGCGTCGGCGGCGTAAGTGGACGAGCCGGCGCAACTCACAGCGTTCCAGGCTGATCTGACTCGGACATTCTTCTCGTTGGCCGAGAGTGAAGGCTTTCTCCTCGCGGGCGGCGCGGCATTGGCTGCTCAATCTCTGACCACCCGCCCAACCCGTGACCTCGACTTCTTCACCGGCGTGTCAGGCACTGTTCTTCCCGCCCTTGAAGCGCTGGAGGATGCCGCCGCCGCGCACGGCTGGACAGTCGAACGGCGGCAGGTAGGCGACACATTTTGCCGCATCACAGTCCACGGTCCCGATGATGTCGATGTCGACCTAGCGCTCGACGCGAGTCCGGGCATGGAGCCATCCATGACCGTGCTCGGACCGACGTTCGCCCCAGAGGAACTCGCCGCGCGCAAGCTGCTCGCATTGTTCGGGCGAGGTTATCCGCGTGACTTCGCCGACGTATACGTGTTGGCACAGCGGTTCGGCACCGAGACAATGCTCGCCCGCGCACAGGAGGCCGATCCAGGATTCGATCTCCAAGTGCTCGCGGAGATGATCGGCGGACTCGGCCACTACGCCGACGACGACCTACCAATCGACAATCCAGCCGACGTGCGCGCCTTCTTCAGCCAGTGGCGTGCCGAGCTGACAGCCATGCCTACGTCGCGCGCCGAGCCGCCCGGCGTCGCACCGCAGGTAGCCGGGCCCCACACCCCGGCACGGTCCTACTACGCACAGCCTCCGACCAATCCCCCGCCACAAATGTCTCTGTAAGCCGGTGCCCGGCAGCCCTGCTCCGTTCGGAAGAGGACACGCTGCCCCCACAGCTGCCCCCACAACATCTCGTGCCGAAACACCGCAGTCAGCGGCGGTACCACACCCCCACATGAGGGGCAAACCCCTCGTAGTTGCCCCGAATCGCGTCGGTACTGTTCGTTGACACGGAAGAGGTCACAGGTTCGATTCCTGTATCGCCCACCAGAACGACAGTCCCGCTCGGCGATGGAGGCCTGTCATGGTCTGGCCCGAAGGCATTGCCGCACGCGAAGCGGTCACCAAGGACGTCGACGATCTGGTCGCGATTGACCGAGCCGCGGTCGAGTACTCCCTAGGCCGCAAGTTCCCAGCCGAGCTGAGGGACTATCCCGAGCACGAAGTTCGCGGCATGTGGACCGAGTTCTTCGCGCGAAGCGATGCACGCTGCCTGATCGCCACGAAGAACGACTCGGCGGTCGGCTTCATCGCCTGGGCCGACGGTCAACTGGTCGACCTCGCGGTCGACCCACTCGTCACCAGACGAGGCATCGGTGGAGCCCTGCTCCGCGAGGCAACCTCGGCGCTTCTCGCCGACGGTGATGACGCCCTGGTCTGGGTGCTCGAGGACAACTCGAGCGCGATCGCGTTCTACGTGCGACATGGGTGGAAGTTCACCGGCGACTCACGAATCGCCGCGTACCCGCCGTACTCGACCGAGGTCGAGATGACGACCAGTCGAGCCAGCTAGCCGGTACTGCTCTTGCGGAACAGCGCAGCAGTGATCGCGACGAGGATCGTGGCAATCAGCACCTGGGTCAAGAACACCAGGATCCACGTGTCCTTGTAGTCGAGCCAGTTCGCCACGGCGAGGCCGAGGAACGCGCCCACGATTCCGATGATCACCGTGACGATGCATCCGATCGGCTGCATCGAAGGCACGAGGATGCGAGCGATGAGGCCGATGATGATGCCGGCGAAGATTGCACTGATGACGCCACTGGGATCCATGCGGTCAGCAAACCATCCACACACCGCCACGGGCAAGCACGACACATGCAACGATCGGCGGAATCAAGGAGGCCTCCGGTGATTCGACCGCCAATCGAGCCGATGCTCGCCAAGCCCTTGGGCTCGACAATCCCCGACAACCTTGTCGACTCGGCCTTCGAGCCCAAGTGGGACGGCTTTCGCTGCCTGGTGTTCCGCGATGACGCCGACCAGGTCATCCTTCAGGGCCGCGGCCGGTCCCGCGGCTCGGCCGACGAGGTCGTCGACCTCGCCTACGCGTTCCCCGAGGTCGTGGCCGCATGCCTGGACCAGATACCTGCCGGGACCGTGATCGATGCCGAGATCGTCAGCGCGGTCGACGGAAAGCTCGACTTCGGATCCCTTCAAGCACGCCTGCGACCACGCTCGGAGGCAGGCGGCCCCAACATTGCCAAGCTCGCCGAGGCCCTGCCCGCCTCCCTCCTCGTCTTCGACGTCCTGTGGGCAGGCGAGGACCTTCAGGCGCGTCCCTTCAGGGAGCGGCGGGCCATCCTGGAGTCGATGTCGAAGTCGTGGAAGGCGCCGGTCTTCCTGACCCCGCAGACCACCGACCAGCAGATCGCGCTCGGGTGGTTCGACGGCTTTGAGTCGGCCGGAGTCGACGGGCTGATCGTCAAAGGCCTGTCAGACGCCTACTCCCCCGGCAAGCGGACCCAGGGAAAGGTCAAGCACCAGCGCACGGCAGACGTCGTCGTCGCCGGGTGGCGGCCCTACGCGCGGCCGGGCGCCGGTGGCGCCGAGGTGGTCGGAAGTCTCCTTCTTGGCCTCTACGACGACCGCGGCGTCCTTCAGCATGTCGGCGCTGCTTCGGCGTTCAACGCTGCCACGCGAGCCTCGCTCGTCGAACTGCTTGCGCCCTACGAGGTCGAACCGGACGCGGACCATCCCTGGCGCGGCACGACCGGCGAGCGAGTTCCGGGAGAGGCCAGCCGATGGAAGAAGGAGGCGCAGTGGCGGGCACTGCGTCCGGACCTCGTCGCCGAGGTCAGCTACGACCAACTCGAGGGAGATCGCTTCCGGCACGTCGCGGGCTTCGTCCGCTGGCGCCCTGACCGCGGCCCGTCGACCTGCGGGTACGACCAGCTCGAGTCCCCCACCGCGTCCCAGATCAGCGACCTGGTCCCCGCGCTCGGCTCCCCCTAGGAACTCTCCGGCCGGATTGGTTCGAGGTCGCGATCACCGGGTACTCGGGTGATACTGAAAACTGGCCCAACCCGGGAGGACGCATGCGCGTGACCCTGATCGTGCCGGCGCTCGCCATGTCCTTGGCGGTCGTCGGGTGCGCGGACGCATCGTCGACACCCTCGAGCCAGACCGCATCGCAGGGATCATCACTGGCGTCCACATCCACGTCCACCGCGGCGACCGCGTCCAGCTCGGCAAGCCCTCGCGCCAAGGTGTCCGTCGACGGAGTCGTCACGACGAACCTGACCTCACCGTGGGGACTGGCGTTCCTGCCCGACGGCTCGGCGCTCGTCAGCGAACGCGACACCGGCCGGATCAAGCGCGTTCCTGCTGGCGGCGGCAAGGCCGTGACGGTCGGGCGGGTCAGCGGCGTGCAGCCGACCGGAGAGGCAGGACTGCTCGGGCTCGCCGTGCTGCCCGGTGACGATCCGAAGTTCGTGTTCGCGTACTACACGTCGGCGAGCGACAACCGCGTTGTGAAGATCGCATGGGACGGACAGAAACTGGGCAAGCAAACTCCGATCCTGACGGGAATCCCGAAGGCCTCGATCCATGACGGCGGGCGGCTGCTCATCGGCCCGGACGACACCTTGTTCGTCGCGACCGGAGAGGTCGGGAACCCGAGCCTCGCGCAGCAGAAGTCGAGCCTCGCCGGCAAGGTCCTGCGCGTCACGTTCGACGGCAAGCCAGCGCCCGGCAATCCCTTCCCCGGCTCGCCGGTCTACACGCTCGGCCATCGCAATGTCCAAGGACTTGCCCTGGACTCGCAGGGGCGAGTGTGGGCCAGCGAGTTCGGCCAGAACGACGTCGACGAACTCAACTTGCTCACGCCCGGCGCGAACTACGGCTGGCCGATTCACGAGGGCGCGGGCAACGACCGTGACTATGTCGATCCCTACGTGCAGTGGTCTCCGACCTCGACGGCCTCACCGAGCGGCATTGCGATCGTCGACGACGTCGCATATGTCGCGAGCCTGAGGGGTCAGGCGCTGTGGAAGGTCCGGCTTACCGATGCCAAGGAAGGCAAGGCGACGAGGGTGAAGATCGGCGACAAGGGCAGGCTCCGCACCGTCGCCGCAGCACCCGACGGCTCGCTGTGGCTGGTGACGAGCAACACGGACGGACGCGGTAGCCCGCGAGCCAAGGATGACCGGATCCTGCGACTGACGATCGGCTGAGCGACCGCTAGTGTCGTGCCGTGTCCACCCTCTCGCTCGTCCTTTGGATGTTCGCGTTCTTCATCTTCATCTTTGGGGTTGTCTTCGTACTGCTCGGCATGAACAGCGAGCGTGGCTACTGGGTGCAGCGCGATCCCACCGGTGACGCGCGAACCGAGGCGACCCCGCTCGGAACCGTGATTCGCAAGGCTGGTCACTTCGCGACGGGCGAGTACCGCGCGCCGCTGCGGATTGCCGCGATCGGAGTGATCATGTGCGAGGTGGCCGTGTGCATCGCCATCGTCGCCTTGATTACGACCCTCACGTCCTAGGTCCGCCGCCAGCAGGAGCGGGAGTCCGCGTGCGCAATTGGTCGGGTTCCGTCGAGTTCAGTTCGGCGTCGATCGCGATGCCAACGACGGTGGACGAGGTGCAGCAACTCGTGGCCCGGACGCCACTAGTCCATCCGCTCGGCACCGGGCACTCCTTCAACGACATCGCCGACACCGCGGGCATGCATGTATCGGTTGCGGGACTTCCCGCCACGATCGAGATCGACAGTTCGGCCGGAGTGGCCTGGATTCCTGCCGGGATGCGGTACGGCGATGCCGCGACAAGCCTCGACGCTCGTGGCTGGGCATTCCACAACATGGCATCCCTTGGCCACATCTCGGTTGGCGGCTCCGTCGCCACAGGAACGCACGGCTCTGGTGACCGCAATCCGACGTTGTCCGCGATGGTCCAGGCGATGGAGATCGTCACCGCGACAGGAGACCTCGGCATGGTCGACGGCTCGACCGATCCTGACCTGCTCGCCGGTTCCGTCGTTGGTCTCGGCGCACTCGGGGTCGTGACGAGGCTGGCCGTGCGCGTGCAGCCGCGCTTCGAGATCCAGCAGTACGTGTTCGACGGGATCGGGCACGAACACCTCCTCGACAGCTTCGACGAGGTGTTCTCGAGCGCCTACAGCGTCAGCTTCTTCACCACGTGGAGCCCGTCACTCGTCGGCCAGGTGTGGATGAAGCGACGAGTTGGTGCCGATCCGGAGTGGGCGGCGCAGGAGTGGCAGGGTGGCGCACTCGCGGATGCCAAGCGTCATCCGCTTCCCGGCCACGATGCCGTGAACTGCACGGACCAAGGTGGCCTGGTGGGCGCGTGGCATGACCGACTTCCGCACTTCCGCCTCGACTTCACGCCCAGCTCAGGCGACGAACTGCAGACCGAGTACCTGGTTCCCAGGTCGAGCGCGGTGAGCGCACTGCGATCGCTCGAGTCGCTCGCTCCCCGAATCGCACCGCTGCTGCACGTGTCGGAGATCCGAACGATGTGCGGTGACGACCTGTGGCTCAGCGGCGCGTCGGGGCGCGACACTGTCGGCATCCATTTCACCTGGCAGAAGGTGCCAGGTGTTGCCGCAGTTCTCCCTGAACTCGATGAGATCCTCGGCGGGTTCGGGGGCCGGCCGCACTGGGGGAAGATCTACTCGGCATCACCCGCCTCCGTGCGCGATCGCTACCCGCGGTTCGGCGACTTCGCGGACCTTGTGGGCCGGCTGGACCCCGGGCGGAAGTTCCGCAACCGAGCGTTGGACGATCTGCTCGACTGACTATGAAGACCTACACGAGCATCGGACTGACCTGGCTGGTCACGCGCGTGATCGCCATCGCGTCGATCGCCGTCCTCCCCCATCTGCTCGACGACATCGACATCTATCGCGGCTGGCTTCCCCTGCTGCAGGCCCAGACCTTCCCGGTCGACGACCCCAAGTGGCAGTACCCGCCCGGAGCCGGGGCGATGCTCCTTGCTCCCGACTTCCTCCACCTCGACTACGCAGTCGCCTTCACCGCGATGTGCGTCGCGTTCGACCTGGGCATCATGATCGCGCTGGTCCTGGCCCACTCCCGTCGCCCGCACCCCTCCGTCCGGGGGTTGTGGCTTTGGGCTGTCGCCGGCGTCGTGGTCGGACCGATCATGTTCACCCGATTCGACATCGTTCCCACCTTCTTCGCCGTCGCGTGCGTCCTCCTCGTGGCGAGGCCGGCCTGGGCTGGAGTGTCTGCGGCCGTGGGGCTACTGCTCAAGATCTGGCCTGCGCTGATGCTTCTCGCCCTCCCGCGTCGTCGAACGTGGACCGGCGTGCTCTGGTTCGTCCTGGCCACCACGGCTTTGCTGCTCCTTCTCGCGATTCCCTTCGATGGCGCGCTGTCGTTCCTGGGCAACCAGCGATCTCGAGGCCTCCAGGTGGAGTCGACCGGCGCCCTTCCCTACTGGCTGTTCGCCGTTGCCGGGGGTCACGTTGCGTACGGACTCGAGTACGGCTCGATGCAGGTCGACATGGCTTGCGCGGAGATCGTCGGCACGGTGATTACGCTCGTCGGAGTCGCCCTGCTCGCACTCATCGGATGGTGGCGGCTCAATGGCCGCCTCGATCACGTCACCGCGGGAGACGTTGCCATCACGTTGGTGCTCGTCATGGTGGCGTCGAGTCGCGTCTACTCGCCGCAGTTCAACGCCTGGCTGATCGGGATCGCTGCGGCCGCGACAATCAGCAGCCAATCGCGCATGCGCACCGTCGCGGTGATCCTGGCTGCCGTCGCCGTCGTTACTCAGTTCGTTTATCCGATGTTCCCGACCAACTTCGTCGACGGCGAAGCGTGGATCGTCCTGATCCAGGCCGCGCGGATCGTCGGGCTGCTGACCGCGACCGTTCTGGCGATTCGCGCGATTGCCTTTCCTCAGCGCAGCGCCCAGAGCGCCACCGCCGACGCCGCGGCCACATTGAGCGAATCCACGCCCCCCGACATGGGAACCCGCACGACCACATCGGCCGACTGAATTGCCGCACGCGTCAGCCCGTCGCCCTCCGCGCCGAGGACCAGGGCGAGTCGCTCGGGCGCAGATGCCGAGAAGGTGTCCAGGCTGATCGCGTCCGCCTCGAGTGCGAGCGCGGCAACGACGAAACCCGCTTCCCGAAGGATGTCGAGGTCCCCGGGCCAGGACTCCAGGCGCGTCCAGGGGATCTGGAAGACGGTGCCCATCGACACTCGCACGCTTCGTCGGTACAGCGGGTCGGCGCATCTCGGCGAGACAAGCACCGCATCTGCGCCCAGCGCTGCGACCGAACGGAAGATCGCTCCGACGTTCGTATGGTCGACGATGTCCTCGAGGACCACGATCCGGCGCGCGTCGGCGATGACGTCGGCGACGGGTCGAGGGGGCGGCCTGTGCATGGCCGCAAGCGCACCACGGTGCAAATGAAACCCGGTGATCGTCCTGAGCGTGTCGGCATCCGCGACGAACACGGGCAGCCTGCCGGGCTCACCGTCGTCCAGCTCATCGATGACATCGGCCATGCTCATCAGCCACTTGTCCGCCATGAGCATCGACCTGGCCCGGTGCCCGGCCTCCACCGCGCGGCGAATCACCTCCGAGCTCTCCGCGATGTACAGGCCCTTGGCCGGCTCGTGCTTGGCACGGAGCGCGACATCGGTGAGCCGGGTGTAGTCCGCGATCCGCTCATCGGCTGCATCGTCGATCCGGATCACTGCCACGCGGACATCCTGTCGCTGCTCGTCGTCAAGGAAACACCCCGGCCCGCGGTCGCGCCTGTCACGATGGGCGCATGTTCGAACCCCACGAGGACCGACGCGAGGACGACACCCCGAAGTCTGCGCGAGGAGCAGGGATTCTCGGGTTCATCGTCGGTGCCGGCGTCGGGTGGCTGGTCTGGTACTTCGCAGTGCGGCCACTGCTAGACGGCACGCCGACCCCAGATAATCCCTCGGGGGACCCCTCGGAACTGATCCACTACGGATCCCTCGTCCTGTGCCTGCTCGTCGCCCTTTTCGCGGTCGCCGTTATCGGCGAATGGCTCGGAAAGCGGCGCCGAGAGACCTCCGCGGCCCGTTAGGCCCCTCACGAACGCTCGATCGCTCCCAATCGAGTGGTTGAAATCAGGATGGTTTGCATTTTCACTCTCTTGACCCAAGGATGAGCCGGGATAAACCTAGCAATCTCTTGGGGGAAGCATGTCGCGGCCGTTGTGGGGCTCACGAGTCCGTCTGGTGGCCCTCGGGTCCGTCATCGCCCTGTTGGCCTCGTTCCTCACCGGAGCGCTGATCTCCCAGTCGCTGGCCGCAGGTGCGCCCGACATCACCTTGGATAAGACCGGACCCGAAAAGATCCTCATCGGCGAGGACGCCGAGTTCACCCTCGCCGTCAGCACCCCGAGCGGCGCAGCGACCCCGGCGTACAACGTCAGCTTCCGTGATGTCCTGCCCGTGGGCGTGGCCTACAAGTCGGGTTCCGTCAGCCCCTCCACCGTCGGCGAGCCGACGATCATCGCCAACAAGCCGCTCACTGGTCAGACGACTCTCATCTGGACGAACGTCTTCGACGTCAACCAGAACGACACCGCTGAGATCACCTACTCGGTGACTCCGAGCACGACGACCTATCCGGTCGGCTCGACCTTCAGCAACTCAGCAACCGCGTACGCGAACAGCGATCCGCGCGAGGTACCCGACTTCAGCCCGACCACCGGCCTGTCCACGGGCGGGTCTACCGGTACGGACGGGCCAGAGGTGGCGAGCACGCTCATCACCGCGATCAAGATCGTGAAGACCGAGCCGAGTCCCGAGCACGAATTGGTCCGCGGCGTTCACGACAACTCCACGGTCTACACCCTCACCACCACGAACAACACCCACCTGTCCACGACCGGCATCGTCGTTGTCGACTATGTGCCGGCGACGCTCGAGTTCCTCGGCTGCGGACTGACCGATAACACCTCCCCCGGCGTGGTCGAGTACGTCGGCGCGGCGCGCCTGACGGTCGTTCCTGCAGCACCCGCGCCCTGCCCCACACCCACGAGCGTCATCACGGGCAGCTTTGACCCGGACGGGACCGGCCCCGCAGGCACCGGCATCTACACGCAGGTGACCTGGCCGGCGTTCACGCTCGCCTCGGGTGCCTCGAACGTCATCAACTACCGCGCCGCCGCACCCATGTATGCCAACACCCTCACGTGGTCGGGTGCGACCCCGGCGACGACCGGTGCGCAGGGATCCAACCTCGACAACAACAGCGGCGCGAGCACGGCTGAAACGATGACCGAGATCGCGGCCACCAACTACGCCTCGGCCACAGGCACGTACACCGGCCCGATCTCGGGTGGCTCGAACCCTGTGTCCGACTCCACGAATCTCACGGTCACGATCGAGGATCTCGCACTGCAGAAGTCTGTCACGCCCTCGGACTTCGCGATCAGTTCCATCACTGGCACACCGGCCACGTACACGCTGAGCATCCAGACCTCCGAGTACCGCACCTCGTCCGACGTCATCGTCACCGATGACCTGCCGGACGGCTTGACTCTTCTCACCGCGGTCGGCGACTCGTCCATCGGGTCACCAGTCGGCGCCACGCTGCTGTCCGCGTCGAATGGCGGTGTCGGCCCCTCTCACATCATCTTCCGTCTCGACTCGACGCCGACGAATGAACTGCCGATCAACGCGAACCAGACCATCACGTTCCAGGCGACCATGTCCGCGGACTACGACTCCGGCGCTCCGACCGCGGCGGGCGACTCCTTCCGCAACGTGACCGACCTCACCGGCACCACGACGAGCGTCGTGACTCCCAACTCTCCGCCCGGACCGGTCATGGTCGAGATCGATCACAACGTCGCAGACACCAGCAATGTCACGATCTCCAGCGTTGGCCCGGGAATCACGAAGCTCATCGGCCAGGACCGGACGAACGCGAACTGCGCGACGCAGACCTACGCGCACACCACGCCAACTGTTCCCTACCAGCAGGGCGACAAGATCTGCTTCCAGATCAGCGTGCCCTTCCCAGCGGCGAACAACACCCTGTCGCCGTTCGTGACCGACTTCCTTCCCCCGGAGCTGCAGTACATCCCGGCCTCGCAGACTGCCACCGCGTCGAACACGGCAACGATTGACTCCTTCACGGTCAACGACACGGGCGGCACTCCCGTTCCGGGCGGATCGATCACGTGGCAGTTGGGCGATGTCGATGCAGATACGCCTCGCCTCGTCGTGAGTCCCGGCCAGGTGTTCCGCGTGCAGTTCGCCGCGACCGTCATGACGGCGACCTTGTCCAACAGCACCGACGTGACCGGGAACCTCGCAAAGTTCGGCAGCGTGAACTCCGCAGGCGAGGCGACGACCGATCGCGACCTGGTGAACTTCGACCTCGCGGCGAGCCAGGTTGCCATCAGCAAGGGAGTCGCCCAAGTCAACGGGCTGCCCGTTGTCCCCAACCCCCCGAACACCGACCATGTCCAGGTTCAGGAGAGCGACGTCGTGACCTGGCGCGTCGACGTGTCGAACATCGGTTCGGCCGCAGGCGGCTCGAACGTGCCCGTCCGCAACGTCTCTGTCGTCGACACGCTGCCGACTGGCATCACGTGCGCCGTCGTCAGCAGCATCTCCGACGGCGGCACGTGCACGGGAAGCACGCTCACCTGGACGTCGGGCACGATCGCGGCGGGCGCGTCGAAGACTTTCACCTTCGACATGGCCGTGCCCGCCCTCGTCTCCGCTGACATCTCGTACACCAACACGGTGAACGTGCCCAGCTACGAGTCGGAGAACAACGGCGGCACGTGGACCCCGCAGAATCCGACCAATGTCACCGACATCAGCGACGTCTTCACCGCGGACATCACGTTCACGAAGACCGGCACGACCAGTCTTGACCTGCCCAACAACAACGCCAGCAGCCAGTTCACGGTCGGCGAGGAGATCACCTACGTCCTCGACGGGACTGTTCCCGCTCAGACCACCGCGTACAGCGGGGTCATGACGGACACGCTTCCCTCAGGCCTTCAGGCCGTCAGCTGCTCGGCGGAGTTCTCCGCTGACGGCACGGTCGGCAGCCTCACCTCGACTCTGCCCTTGGGCTCGACGCTGTCCTCCTGCGCGGCAGCCGCAGTGACCCTGACTCTCCCCGCGACCTACACGAACACCAACCCGACGGCCGCGCAGTTGTTCCGGATGACCATCACCGCGAAGGTCCTCGGTGGCTCGTACACGCACGGACAGGTCAAGACCAACTCCGCCACCTTCGTCGGGACTAACTTCAGCAAGTCCTCGTCGAAGAGCGCCACGGTCGTCATCCCCGACCCTCAGATCGCGAAGTCCAACAGCAACCCCTCATCGGGCGGAAGTGTCGTTGCGGGCTCGGCCGTGACGTTCACGCTCGCGGTGACCAACCCGGCTGGGACCCCCGCGCGCCCCGTGTCGTACGACACGATCGTGGTCGACTGCCTTCCGGCCGGCATCGGCTCGCCGGCCTACGGAACCCTGCCCACCGGCGTGACCTCGGATGCCATCGTGGCCGGTGACGGCACGAACGGCTGCGCTACCGGCACGACTCGCCTCGGGTGGAGTGTCGGACCAGTCGCCACCGGAGCAACAGTCACGCTCACGTACACCGCCTCGATCGACGCGGGCCAGGCCGGCTCGGTGACATTCACGAACACGGCGAGCGTCACCGGAAGCTCGCTCGACAATGGCGTGCGCGACTCGACGATCGAGGGCGTTTACACGAACTCCTCGTCGTCGAGCATTCGATCGAACAACGGCACGCTGACGAAGTCGGTCAGCCCGACGTCTGCCGCCATCGGCGAGACGACGACCTGGACGGTCACTGCCCAGATCCCGGCGAACCTCGAGTTCTGGGGTGCTGCTGTCATCGACACGCTTCCGACAGGAGTGGATTCATCATCTGTCTCGACGACGTCCGTGTCCTGTTCCCAGCCGCTAGCTCCGTTGACCTGCGCGGGGACCCTGACACCGGCATTCGGCACCGACCTCGCGCAGGTGTCCGGCCCGACGCGGATCGGCTGGCTGCTCGGCGACCTGTCGCCCTCCGCCCAGATCCGCACGGTGACGATCGTCTACACGGCGGTCGTCGACGATGTCGTCGGCAACATCGCTGGTGCGACGATCACCAACACGGCGACGTTCAACTCGAATCCCACAGGACACGGAACACCTACTGACGCGGGATCGGCCTTCGAGGACACGAGCGATCCGGCAACGGCCAACGTCACCGTCCTCGAACCCAGCCTCAGCGTGCTGAAGGCAGTGTCCACAGGAACACCGACACCCGGCTCTCCGTTCAACTACACGATCACGGTCACGAACGCCTCCGGTGGCAACGTGAGCTCCGCGTACGCGATCACCATCGAGGACGTCATCCCGACCGGAGTCGTCGTCGATGACTCGACGATCAGCAACGGTGGCACCATCTCCGGCGCCAACCCGACTACCGGCGGCGGGACGATCACGTGGAACGTGGCCGGCCCGATCGCGGCAGGTGCCTCGTTCGATCGCACGTACTCGGCAACAATTCCGTCGGGAACCACGGTGGGGACGTTCGTCAACACGGTCGACATTCCAAGTTACGACAGCTTCACGTCGAACCCCCGGACCTACAACAACGTCACTCCCGACACTGCCTCGGTCACCGTCAGTACCGCCTCGGCGGACATGTCGATAACCAAGACACACACCGGCATCCCGACCCCGAGCGAGTCCGTGACCTTCACGCTGAGGGTCCGCAACCTCGGTCCGTCCGACGCCGTTGGCCCGATCACCGTGGTCGACACCCTGCCCGCAGGTCTGACGTACATCTCGGCGGGATCGAACTGGTCCTGCTCCCCCGTCGGCCAGGTCATCACCTGCCTGCTTCTACCTCTCGCGCCAGTCACGGGCATGGTGGCCGGTGACACTGCACCTGACCTGCTCATCAGTACCTGGGTGTCGAGCGCGATCGCGCCGACGACGTGGACCAACTCCGCGACGGTCTCCTCGACCTCGACGGATCCGGTCCCCGGCAACAACACGGCTACCGATGTCGTCAACGTCGTTCCCGTTCCGCCGGCTCCAGGGCCCGGCCCGTCGGTGTCCCCGACGCCGACGCCCACCCCGACGGTCAGCCCGACTCCGACACCCACGCCGACTCCCACCCCCAGTGGCAGCGTCGTGGTCGGTGGCGGGAAGCCGCAGAAGCCGAACAAGCCGCTGAACCTGGGCAATGTGAATATCAAGCCAGGCAAGTGGCAGAACCTCATCGTGAGCTCGCTGACGACCAATGCCGGCAACAAGGTGCAGGCCTCGGTGCAGTGCCGCTACGCCAACGCCAGCGACATACGCACCCGCAACGTGGCGGGCCAGGCAGTGCCTGCGGGCGATATCACGCTGTGCCAGCTGCGAAATCATCGCGGCATGATCCAGGTGCGAGTCGTCGTGCCCGGTCCCGTCGTGGTCCGTCTGGTCCTGTTCGCCCCGGCGCGGAACGGCTTCAGCGCGTACAGCAACACGTCGACCTGGATCGCACGCGGCAACATCTAGGGCTCAAGTCGGTTGGATCTGAACTCATCGCAGCACGTAGCAGTTGGCATTGATGCATCCACGCGTTGACTGCCTCGAACGCGCGTGTCATCCTCAGGTGCGATTCCGTGTCGCGCTGCCCCAGACCCGGCAGTTGAACCTGTGGCTTAGGCCCTAGGGGTACTGATTGCAGCAGCACCGATCTAGATCGAACGCGGTAGTCATCGGCCTAGTCCTGGTCTCGATCCTCATCGTCGCAATTCTGGGCGTGATCTTCTCCAGCGTCCGCGTGCTTCCCTTCCTTGTCATTCCGGTGATCGCGGCAGCGTCGGTCGGCAGCATCCGTCTCAGTGCGTTCGTGTCGGCCTTCGCCATTGTCACGATGCTCGTCCTCAATGACTTCGGCGACGACTTCGAGGATCTTGGTCGACAGTTCGTGGCGCTGCTGCTCGCGTGCGCGATATCGATCACGATCGCGTGGGTGATCGGACGGTGGCGCAACCGCCTCGTCGACGAGCAGATCAAGTTCAGACTGCTCGCCGAGAACGCATCCGACGTAGTCGCGCGCGTGCACCCAGACGGCACGATCGAATGGGTTTCGCCATCCGTGGAGTCCGTCCTTGGATGGACCCCCCAGGAGCTTCAGGGTTCACGCCGGTGGAGTCTCGTGCATCCAGACGATCTCGCCTCAGCTACCGACCACCTGCCGTTCTCCGCAGGCAGCGAGATCGAGGGGCAGGCAACCCTGCTCCGTATTGAGCGTTCGGACGGTGGCTACGTCTGGATGTCGGTCACTGCTCGGCGCCTGCCGGGGGATGCGATGGTGGTCAGTCTTCGCGAGGTCGAAGACGAGGTACGTGCCGCATCGGCTCTTACCGAATCCGAGGCTAGGTTCCGCCTGCTCGCCGAGAATGCGATGGACCTCATCCTCCTGACCGACGGCGACGGCGCATTGTCGTGGGTCTCGCCATCGGTGACGGCCGTCCTGGGCTACGGACCCGATGACATCGTCGGGACACATCCCGAGAGCCTGCTCCACGCCGATGACGTGCCGGTCTTCCGGGCTTCGGTCCAACTGGTGTCGCGCCTGCGCACCTCCACTGGACTGATGCGCCTGCGGAGCTCGGATGGCACGTACATCTGGGTCGAGGCAACCGTTCGCGCGGTTCGCACGCCCGCCGGCGACGTCGACGGCTGGGTGATCGCGATCCGCGACGTTGGTCTTGAGCACGAGGCACGCACGGCGCTCGAACACTGGCTGCAGTTCGACGCTCTTACCGGCCTGGCGACACGCGCCATGGCCCTGACCCGCGTGTCCGCCCTTCTCGACGCGCCCGGCGACCGCTCATGGGCCCTCCTATGCGTGAGCATCGACGGGATGACGACCACGAACCAGGCGTACGGCTATGCCTCCGGAGACCTGCTCCTCCAGTCCGTCGCCCGTCGTCTCGTCTCCGCCGCCGGCGAGGAGTCGTTCGTCGCGCGCATTGCCGGCAACGAGTTCCTCGTCCTCCAACGTGACATCATCACCGCGTCTGCCGCTGCCGTCGCTGCCGAGCGTTTCCTCGAGGCGGTGCGCGGACCGGTCGCTGTGCGCGGGGGGACGATCGATGTCACGGCATGCATCGGGGTGGCGCTGGCGAGCGACAAGAATGCCGAGGCGCTGCTCCGCGACGCGCGCGCGGCCATGCGGCAGGCGTCGGACAAGGGTGCCGACCGATGGGAGTTCCTCGACGGAGCGGTCGGCGCGTCGACCCGTAAGGGACTGGAGATCCAGTCCGAACTGCGCGATGGACTGGCTCGACAGATCGTGGTGCCCTGGTTCATGCCGATCGTCGGCATCCTCGACTCCGAGGTCATCGGATACGAGGCTCTGGTGCGGTGGGTGCTTCCCGACGGATCCGTGCGCATGCCCGACGACTTCTTGCCGATGGCCGAGAGAACCGGGCTCATTCTCACACTCGACCTGTCGATCATGTCCCAGGCCATCGCCGCGGCAGCGATGCTGCCCGACCACCTCAGCGTCGGAATCAACCTGTCGTCCATGACGATCGCATCGACCGGCTTTGCCGATGCCGTCAAGCGGGAGCTGGATCGACACGGCGTGGACTCCAGCCGCATCCACATGGAGGTCACCGAGACCTCGCTTGTGGACGTGTCAAGGTCGCTGACCCGGGCGATGGTCGACCTGGCCGACCTGGGCATCGCGTGGTGGGTCGATGACTTCGGCACCGGGTTCTCCTCGATCAGCCACCTTCGCGACCTGCCGATCAGCGGCCTGAAGCTGGACCGGTCGTTCACGTCCGGGCTCACCCTCGACGACGACAACGCGGCGCGCCTGGCCCAGGGCCTCGTCGGCTTGGCGGCCGGGCTCGGGCTGCACACGGTTGCCGAGGGCGTCGAGACCCCAGAGCAGGCGGCGATCCTCGCCGAGCAGGGCTGGGAGTTCGGCCAGGGCTGGCTCTACGGAAAGGCCGCACCCCTGCCCGTACCGACCGATACGTTGGCACTCATCTAGACAAGCCAACTTCGTGAGGTCCCCCATGGATGAGCCACGCCCGTTCACCGTCCACGTCGCCGACGAGGTCCTCGCCGACCTTCGCGAGCGCCTGTCGCGGACCCGCTGGATTGACGACCTCGGCGATGACGACTGGACGTACGGGGTGAGCGCGGCGTATCTGCGCGAGCTGTGCGCCTACTGGGAGACCGAGTTCGACTGGCGCGCGCAGGAGGACATCCTCAATGCCTTCGATCAGTTCACGGTCACGTCCGACGGGCAGACCATTCAGTTCATCCATGCTCGATCTCCCGAGCCCGACGCGACACCGCTGCTCCTCGTCCATGGCTGGCCGGGCTCGATCTTCGAGTTCGTCACGGTCATCGATCGCCTGCGTGATCCGGTGAAGTACGGAGGACGCGCGGAGGACGCCTTCCACATCGTCTGCCCGTCGATTCCCGGCTACGGCTTCTCGAGCCCCCTTGTCGGACCGGGTTGGGGACCGGTGCGAGTCGCCGCAGCGTTCACCGAGCTCATGCTGCTGCTCGGATACGACAGGTTCGGAACCAGTGGCGGCGACTGGGGCGCGATCATCACCACCGCGCTCGCGCGGGCCGATCAGGGCGAGCATGTGCTCGGCGTGCATCTGACAATGCCGCTTGGCGTAGCGCCCGATCCGGACGGACCACCAGACGACCTCAGTCCCATCGATCTCGAGGCCATGGCCGACTGGGACCGACACCAGGCGGCCGGCAACGTGGTGCACGTCCCGATCAACAACACCCGTCCGCATACGCTCGCCTTCGCCCTCAATGACTCCCCCGCCGGGCTTGCCGCCTGGATGCTCGACAAGTTCCGCTCCTACAGCGACTGCGATGGGGATGTCGAGAAGAGCTTCACGAAGGACGAACTGCTCGCCCACTTCACGACGTACTGGGTGACGAACACCATCGCCTCGGCCTCGCACATCTACTACGAGCGCGTGCAGGACTCGTCGCAGGCGCCAGTCTTCGTGACGATTCCCACGGGATGCGCGATCTTCCCGCGTGACGTGCGCCGGGTTGCACGGCCCTGGGCGGATCGGCTCTACAACATCACGCGATGGACGCAGATGCCTGCAGGTGGTCACTTCGGTTCGGAGGAGGAGCCCGAGGCATACGTAGCGGAGGTTCGCGCGTTCTTCGCGACGCTGCGCTAACCCCTATGCTCGGACTACATCACCGTCGAGGCCCGACTCTCCGGGAACCGTCATTCCCGGAAGGACTACGTCGTGCCCGACTCGGTACCCGTCGCCGAACGCACGCGCCAAGCGATCGCGGCTGCAGAGCGCGGCGAGATCCAAGATGCACGGACACTCCTCGCCGAGGCACTTCGCATCGATCCGCAGTATCAGCTTGCGTGGCTCTGGTTCGCGGCCGTCACGGAGGATCTCGGCGAGGAGAAGTTCTGCCTCGAGCGAGCCCGCGAACTCGATCCCGAACACAGAACCTCCCCGGCACTTGCCCGGCTGCGCGACGAGAAGGCGACCTCTCCTGAGGAACTCGTCGCCATTGTCGATCCGCCGCCGCCCGACTTCATCAGCGGTCATGCCGATCATGCCCGCGCGAAGCGGCGCCGACGTCTGATCATTCGCTCGTCTGCGATCCTCGTGATCTTTGCGCTCCTCGCTGGTCTCTTCGTCGTGATCTCCACCGCGCGAGTCAAGTACACCTACCTCGCACTCGTCGTGGGCGACGAGATCGATGCTCCCCAGGGCGGCCAGGAGACGATCGACGCCGCTCAGCAGGCAGTTGACGTGTGGAACACCACCCAGGCGACCTCAGACCACCAGATCAAACTCGTCACGTTCAACGACCAGTCGGACCCGGATCTCGCGGTCGATGTCGCGAATCAGATCGTCGACGACGGTCGCTTCGTCGGCGTCATCGGGCACATGCTCAGTTCCACGTCACTTGCTGCCGCCCCGGTCTATGCCGCCGCGGGGATCCCGGCCATCACGCCGTCAGCGACCGCCGACGCCCTGACCAAGGACAATCCCTGGTACTACCGAACCATCTTCGACAACAGCCAGCAGGGCCAGCAGATGGCCATCTACGCCCATTTCGTCGAGAACTACGACAGCACGATCGTCATCTCGAGCGACGATGACTACGGCATCAGCCTGCGGGGCGGATTCGTCGATGCGTTCTCGACCTTGGGCACTGTGCAGGCAGACATCGTCGTGTCCGCAGACCCCACCCAGCAGACCGTCGACCTGCAGGCAGCGGCGACACAAATCGCGTCGATCGACGATCCGGGAGTCATCGCCCTGCTCGTCGTCGACCCGAAGTCCGCGGAGATAGCGAGGATGCTCAAGGACCTCGGCGTCGAACCGGTCTTCATCGGTCCGGAGGCCCTCGACACGCAGTCCTTCTTCCAAGGTGTCAGTGCGGCCTCGAAATCCGCGGTCGACGGATCGGTCGTCGCCACGCCGTTGACCGAGGGCACGCTCACCGCAGCGGCCGTGCCGTTCTACGACACGCTCTCCAAGCATCTGGGCTACAAGCCCAGCTGGGTCGCCGGACTGACGTACGACGCCGTGGATGCGTTCACCGAATCCATGCTGCGAGGTCAGGCCACTTGGGGAACCGACGATCTTGTCGCTGACCGCACTCGGATCCGCGATGCCCTGGACTCGGCGCGATCCCCGTCGACCGCGCTGCCCACTCTCTCCGGCGGCCTGTACTTCGAGCCCGACAACTCCGCCCAGCGACCGGTCGCATTCGACGACGGGCGCGTATCCCCTACCGGCGAGATCACCATCCACTCCGCCGCGTACCAGCTCGCTCCGTACAGCGCGACCGCCGGAGTCACCCTCGAGGACGAGATCGCCTCGGGCACGGCCTTCACCGCTCTCGGCGTGTCGTACACGATCCAACGAGTGGTCTCGATGGGCTTTAACATCAACCAGCTCTCCGACCTCGACACGTCCTCCCAGACCTTCAGGGCGGACTTCTTCCTGTGGTTCAAGTACCGAGGATCACCGATCGGCCCTTCCGACGTGCAGTTCGCCAACGCGATCGACCCGGGCCTGTCCATCGGGGAGCCGCAGCGGGTCAGCGACGTCGACGGCGCACGATACGAGCTCTACCGCGTCCGGGGCGTCTTCCGCACGCAGATGAACTTCGCCGCGTTCCCCTTCGACAAGCAGCAGCTGCCGATCATCGTCCAGAACAAGACGCTGTCGTCCGCGAAGCTCACGTATATTCCCGATCCTGACAATGTCCAGCAGACGCAGTCGCAGCGGCTCCAGTCCGGTACGGACGCCGCCGCGACGTACGACGACATCCCGAACTGGGAAGCCGACTCCCTCTACTTCTATCCGCAGAGCGTCGGCGACACGGGAGCCCTCGGCGATCCCAGCCTCACCGCCGCCGCAGCAGGCGTGACCTACTCCCAACTCGTCAGTGACACGACAATCTCGCGTGACGTCAACTCGTTCCTGATCAAGAACCTGCTGCCGCTGCTGCTGCTGACCCTCGTGCTGTACGTGTCGCTCTGGTATCCGTTCAAGGACGCCGGAAGCCGCATCTCGTTCGGGGTCACCGGCATCCTCACCGGCGCCGTAATGCTCAACAGCGTGACGTCATCGCTTCCCGACGTCGACTACACGGTGGCCATCGAGTGGGCGTACTACGCGTTCATCCTGCTGTCCGGCCTGTGCATCTTCGGCGCCCTTCTCGGCCGCAGGTACACCGAGGACCGCCAGTTGGCGAAGGCGCGGACCCTCGACCGCGTGCTGCGGATCGGGTACCCGACGTTCGTCGTAGGCATCGCGATCGCTTACGCCACTGTCTTCTAGCCACGGATACACTTTCGCCCGACGCGACATTACTGCGATATTTCCGCGAACTTCCCGCGACATACGCCTAGGTTCGTGCTCGGGTCGGGCGCCGGGGGGCCTCGCCGAAGGGGAGTCGTGGGCAGAAGCAGTCAGGTGCCGCAGGCGGAGACCGCCTCGGTGGCAGCAGTTCCGCTGCTCATTACAGCGAAGCCCGATCTCCTGTCCGTGGACGACGCCAAGGAGCTAGGCGTCGAGCAGATGAGCGAACTGTTCAAGGCGCACCTGAGTCCTGGGCAGTATCACTTCATGAAGCTCCTCGGCTTTCATCGGATCAAAATCGAGAGCGCCGAAGGCATGTACTACCTCGACCAGGACGGGCGCCGGATCCTCGACTTCTTCGGCGGCTTCGGAGCACTCGCCTTCGGCCACAACCATCCTCGGATCATCGAGGCTCGCAGGAAGTTCGAGGACGAGGGTCGCCACGAGATCGCCATGGCCTTCATGTCCCAGTACGCGGCAGCCCTTGCGTACGACCTCGCGGCCTGCTCCCCCGGCGATCTCGACATGGTCTTCCTGGGCACCTCCGGGTCGGAAGTCATGGAAGCGGCCGTGAAGATCGCCGAACGCGCGGCCGGCCCCGCACGAACGAAGGTCGTCTACGCGCAGGGCTCCTTCCACGGCAAGACCAAGGGCGTGTTGTCGGTAACGGACGGCGATCTCTACCGCGCGGAGTTCACCCTCCTGGACAACGCGGTTCGCGTGCCTTTCGGCGACATCGTCGCCGTCGAGCGGGCCTTTCGGACCGATCCCGCGATTGGCACCATCGTCTTGGAGACCATCCAAGGCGGTGGCGGGATCAACTTGGCATCGGCGGAGTACTGGCAACGCCTGCGCACGCTATGCGACGAGTACGGAGTGCTGTGGGTCGCTGACGAGGTCCAATGCGGGTACGGACGCACGGGACGGTTCTACGCGTTCGAGCACTACGGGGTGATTCCCGACGTGACCGCGCTGGCCAAGGCGGTCGGGGGCGGCAAGGCCGCTGTCGGAGCCATGATCGCGCGACGCAGCGTCTACCTGAAGGCCTATGGCACGCCCAAGACAGCGATGATCCACGCGACCGCGACATTCGGTGGCATGGGTGAGTCCTCCGTAACCGCGATCGAAGCGCTCAACGTCCTCTACGACGAGCGATTGATCGACAACGCCGCGAGCACTGGGGCGTACCTGATCACTCGACTCGGGGCGATTCAGGCGCGTCATCCCAAGCTCATCAAGGAGGTCCGCGGCCAGGGCCTCATGGTCGGTCTGGAGTTCCACGATCTCTCGGAGACCTTGGCCGCTCCCCTACGCTCCTTCGGCCACACGCTGGACGAGAAGTTCAAGGGATCGCTATCCGGATTCGTCGGCGCACTGCTTCTGCGCGACTACGGGATCCTCGTCGCGTTCACCGAGTACAACCGCAACGTCATCCGGCTCGAGCCGCCGCTGATCTGCCAGCGCGAGCACGTCGACGCTTTCGCCAACGCTCTCGACAGCCTGCTGTCGAGAGGAGTCGTCGGGATCGTCAAGGACTTCCTCAAGCTCCAACTGCGCTAACCCTCGATCAGTTGTCTCCTCGGGTCTAGTCTCATCGCATGGAGATCACCCCGAAGGTGCGTCGTGTCGCAATCACATCCGTGGCCCTGGCCTTCTGCGCGGGCGCGGCCATGACTCCTAGTGCGGCAGCGCAGATGCGCAGCGTGCCTAAGTGCATGGCCTCGGACCTCTCCGCGAAGGAAACGGCAGAGAACGCGGGGATGTCGCAGCCGGCCTCGCTGATCACGCTGACGAACATCAGCGGGCACAGCTGCAGCCTCAAGGGCTACGCGACCATCACCGCCGCGAGCACCGCGAAGGGTCCGCAGGACTTCACCTCCGGCCCTGGACTGCTCCAGAACGCCCCCAACCCCAAGCCGAAGCGAATCGTGCTCAAGGACGGGGGCAAGGCCTTCTTCGGTGTTGGCACGGCGACGGCCTTCGATCCGCCGTTGGTCACGTTCACTCAGCTGACGTTCTCCCTGGTGAAGGGCGGTGACACGCTGACCGTCAAGGTCGCGCTGCCGGCGACTGCTCCGAAGGGACAGCCGTTCCCATTCGGGGTCTCGGCCTACTCACGCGGGGTCGGCCAGCAGGGCTGATCGTCTGGCTGGCGAGCTACTCGCCGCCGCCGTCGTCCGCGCTTCCGGAATCGTCGGCGGCCTCGTCCGAGCCGCCGCCCGAATCGCCACCCTCGTCCGCCCCGCCAGAGTCGGTGCCACCGTCGTCTGATCCACCAGAGTCACCGGCACCGTCGTCTGATCCACCACCCGAATCGTCTCCGCCAGAATCGTCGCTGCCCGAGTCGTCTGACCCCGAGCCGGAGTCATCAGACCCACCGCCGTCATCGTTGGACGACGAACTGTCGGAGTCATTGCCGCCGCCCGAAGCCCCGTCCGAGTCGTCACTCCCACTCTCATCGGCGTTCTCGTCGGTGGTGTCGTCAGACTCGGAACCCTCGGCCGATTCGGAGCCCTCGTCCGACTCGGCCGTGAACTCAGATCCCATGTCCGTCGCCGCGGCACGTACGGTGTCGGTGAATGTCGTGACCGCGTCCTCGTCGTAGGCCTCGGGCTCGGCGACCTCCTCGGTCACATCGAACTCGCCGGTCGCCTCGTCGAAGGTCGCGACGCCGTTGACCACGTCGCCGCTGGGCGTCTGGTCGTCGAGCTCGTACTCCCCCACAATCTCGCCGCCATCGTCAAAGTAAAAGATCTGAGCGTCGCCGCTGTCGGAGCCGACCGCGACATCGACTCCGTCAGGAACGGGAAGGTCGAGGCTGTTCAGCCCGTTGGCGATGTTGAGCGTCGACTCCACTCCGTCGTCCGTCGTCACGATGACCTCGCCGCTCTCGACGACCTCGAACCCCGCGGTCCCGCCTTCGGTCTGGGTGGTGTCGAGAGTCAGCCGCGGGCTCTTGAACGAGTCGATGGACAGCTTCACGGGCGCAGGCCCGCTGGCGCCCGTCGCCTTTGGCATGAACCGGAAGCCGCGCACGACCTTCGTGTCCACGACGTAGGTGAAACCGCGCCCGAGGAGGTCCGCGCCCAGCGTGGGTCGAGCCGTCAGGCCGGCCGGAAGGACCACGGTCGGGTCCGAGGTGTCGTAGGACGAGCCGTCGATCACGAACGTACCGCTCACGCGGGCCGTGGGATCACTGGTCGAGACCATGATGGTCTTCAGCGCCGCCGTGCCACGCGCAGCGCCCTTGGAGATCGCGTCCGCGAACGGGGCCGCCGACGGAAGCTCGAGACGCGTCACCATCGGCGTCAGGTCCATCGTGCCGGTGCCGCCTTCCCATCCGCCGGTCGGCGCGTCAGGGTTGGTCGCTCCGCCGGCGTAGCTCCACGTCTCGGTCGCGGGATCGATCATGACCCGCTGGACGGTGCCCGGGTAGTTGTTGTCATAGACGGAGATGGCGATCTTGTCGCCCTCGGCATGGACCGAGACCGGGGTGATGGCGTGCGCCCCGAGGGGCTGGTAGATGCCGAGCGTGTAGCCCTTGCCGGTCTGCAGTCCGTCGGCGAGTTCTGCCGCGATCTGGGTCGGTGCGAGCGTCTTGAACGAGTTGTAGGCCTCCTGGACCTTCGGCAGCATCTGGGTCGCCCAGAACAGGTCGATGGGCCCGCGCACGTCCGGGTCATCGAACGTCAGGTCGAAGGTCGACGTCGCAGCCGGATCCAGGTCGGCGGCCGTGAGATAGCCCTGGAAGATGTACTCCGCCAGCACCGCGAGGCCCTCGCAATGGCCGTTGGTCATCGACTGGTTGATCTGCTCGGCCCACTGCTCGGCCGCGGGATAGAAGGTGCACTGGCCGTCGGCCACGGTCGCGCAGACCGCATCGACTCCGAACAAGGAGATCAGGCTCTGCGCGCCGAGCGTGCCTGCGTCGGTGAAGTTCGGGAAGCTGAAGCCATCACGCGCGGGATCGAAGCCGTCGGCCGAGCAGGTCGTCACGTCCTGGCCGGTGCAGTCCGGTAGCGCGAAGCTGCCGATCTCCGCGACTGCCCCCGACGCCGCCATCGACGGAGCAGCAGCGTTCGCCGTCGCGACTGCGCTCGAACTCGCCGCTTCGGTACCGCTCGAACTGCAGGATGCGAGAAGGACCGCGACCCCCATGAATGCTGCTGCGGCAAGGACCTTCTGCTTCGTCATGGATCGAATGTTGACAGACGACCCATGTGCGACCTCAGCCGGTGGGCGTGAAGACGACGCGCACGTTCGGCAGGCCCGCTCCTCCGGTCTCGTAGGAGTAGGTCGCCACCCCGACCGGACCGGTCAGCTCGGCGATCCAGGCCCCGCTTCCCATGTCGGTAATGCCGGGAGTCGTGAATCCGGCTGCTGTCATCTGCTCGATGAGCGCCTTGAGCTCGGCCTCGTCGATTCCCTCGATGAGCAGGTCCCAGCCGCCGCCCCGCTCGGTGGTGAGCACGGTGTTCCCCGCCGGGACAAGGACCTCCGCGGGCCAGCCCTCAGGTACTTCGGCAGCCGTCGTAACAGCACCGTCCTGTGCGGGATCGGACTCCGCGGCGGCTGATTCCGCGATCGCGATCTCGGACGACCCCTCGGCGGCCGGCACGTTGTCGGACGATGAGCTGCCGCCGCAGCCGGTCAGCAGCAGACCGGCGAGCGCGAGCCCCGTGAGTCCGGCAACCAAGGCTGGCCGACGGTTACGAAGTGCGGCGGTTGTCATGTGATGGTCTCCTCGTTCTCTGTGTGGGCAGTACGGGCTAGCAGAGGCCGGCAACGGCGGCCAGGGTCGCGAGCTTCTTCTTGGGATTGCTCGTGTTGAGCTGGTACAGGAATGTCCCGCCCAGCGTGACGCCGCTGTAGACGAAGTAGCTCGTGACGTTCTTGCCGGTGTCCAGGATGCCCGACGCAAGGCTGCATCCCCGGTCGCTGAGGATTCCCATGAAGCCCGCATCGGTCGCTGCATCGGCGTTGCTGAGGAAGAAGGGCTCCTCGATGACCACCATCGCTCCGGTCGTGCCGACGTAGTACTTGCAGGCCTGGATCTTCTCCCCCGGGACGAAGGGATTCTGCATGCCCTCCCATTCGCCATACTCGACGCGCGTGACCTTAACCTTCATGACCTGCTCGACCTTGCGGTACTCCAGGCAGTTGTTGTTGTCCTTCGGTCCTGGCGGTGCCGGCGGATCAGCGGGCGGCTCGGCCACGGGCGTTGGGTCGACCGTGCCGGGATCAGGATCGGGCGTCTCGTCGGGCACCCAGTAGCCCACGGGGATGTTGAGGGTCGTCGAGTTGGGATTGGCCGAGAGCTCGACAGCGGTAGCGATCGCCTCGATCGTCCCGCCGAGAATGCTCTGGACAACAGGCGAGTCCTGTGCGCGAATCCAGTCCGTGAGCTTCCGCACGTCCGCGCGCTCGACGGAGACCGTGATCGACGGTGTCGTGTCCACGGCGGGCTTGTGCTTCTTCGCGTCGCTCGTCTCGGTACCCGTCCCGACCGTCATCGATGCGGTGTTGTCGGCGCCCAGTTGCGCTGGCCCGCCCTTCTCCGGCGGTGTGATCAGCGAGGGGAGGACACGGTCGACGAATCCGTCCCAGCTCCCCCACGTCAGGTCCGAGCCCTTCTGGCTGGTCGGGTCGACTATCCCGAGCAGCCCAAGGCAGCTCTGCACCCCTGCGGGAGGCGTCACCGCGACGCCGTCGAGGCGAACGGTGACGGTCGAAGTCGTGCCAGCCGAGCCCGCGAACGCGACCACCTGGCCGCTCGGCGGGTCGACGGTCAAGGACACCTTCCACGGCGTCAGGAGAGAGGCCGTATTGAGCACGAGGTTCGCCACGGCGATAACGCGCTTGATCGCGCTGAGCACGCCGCCGCTCAGGGTGTCCAAGGCCCCGACGGCCTCGGTGACAGCACCCCTGATGACCGAGCCGAGCTCGCCCATCGAGTCGAGGAACTCGTTCACGTTGGCGATGGCTGACGAGATCGTGTCGCAGGGGTCGAGGTCGGCCATCGGCACGCCGCCATCGGGGCCTAGCGCGAGGACTCGTGGGGCGTCCTCGGCCAGCGCGACGGCGATCTCACTCGGGTCCACCACCCGACCCGCATCCGCGAGCCCGTCGGCGACGAAGAGGGCGAGGACTGCGCTCGGAATGGTGCCCGCCGATGTCGCGCGGGCCGGTGGTGGCACGAGCTGACGAGCCGCGGCGGCACGGTCACTGTCCGCCACGCGCCACCATGCCTGGATGACAGCGCTCGGCGTCAGTTCCGTGGCGCCCGGAATGGCGGGAAGCTCCTCGTTGATGGCGTCCAGGGACGCAGTGGTCACCCCCGACCACTGGCGCGGCGTGTCGGCAGCCTCGGGGGCTGCGGGAGTCGCGGCCGTGATCGACGTCAGCTGCCAGTCCGTGAGAGTGAGAACAATGTCGCCGCTCACGTCGTAGATCGGCTCTCCGCCCGCGAACGGGACGGTGGCGATACCGAGAGCGCCGAACTCCTCGCCAATCTCAACGGCCCGGTCCGAGGCCGCAGCGAGGCTCTCGCTGGACGCCGAATCCGACGAGCATCCCGACAGCGACGCGGCTGTCACCACGATCGTGGTCGCGAGGCTGGCCAGGCGAAGCGCTCTCGATCTGTCGATCCGGTGCATGGACCTAGTACTGCGTACCCGGGCCTCTGCCGACAGTGTGGCTTCGGTCTATTTCTCGAATGGACCGTCGAGGCTGATCCCCGACCCGCGGAAGACGAGTTCAACCCGACTCCCGATGCGCCAGCGCCTCATCACGTCGTTGACATGCTTCTCGACGGTACGCGTCGTGATCCCCAGTCGAGCCGCGATCTGGGCGTTCGACTCCCCCGTGATGACTTCCGCGACTACGGCACGCTGACGGGGGGTGAGCTCGTCAAGCGACGCGGCGGCAATCCCGGCGGTCCTCCTGTCCTGCATCGACGCGGCCACATAGGCAGCCAGGGTGGCACGGGTGGGTGTCCCGTAGGCCGCGAGCACCCGTGAGACATGCGATCGAGCGGTGTGCGGCGAGATATGCAACTCGGCCGCGATCTCGGAGTTCTCGTAGCCAGCCAGGATGAGCGTGAATACCTCGCGCTCACGATCGGACAGTCCGGCATCTTCGCTTCCCGGGAAGGGGCGCAGTCGTCGGCCCGTGCCAAGGAGAGCCCGGCCAGCCGCTCGGCGGAATGCTCGGTGGCCCGCGACGTCGGCAGTCGCGACGGGCGCCTCGAGGCCGCGAGCCGCTCCGCCGCGATCTCCGGACGCGACGCGGGCGCGCGCCGACACGATCCTGCCCTCCGCCGCCTCGATGGCACGGCCCTCGCCGTCGGCGCGCTCGATCGCGCGCGTGGCCGTGAGAAGGGCGCTGGCTGGCGTGCCGGCGAGCAGCGCGATGCGACTGCGTATCCGGTCGAGTGTGCTCTCGGCGATCGGATCGTCGGCGAGCGCCTCGGCGGCGGCTAGGCCGGACTCCGCGGTCGGCAGATCGCCGGCGCGCTCGGCGGCCGCGACCATCAGTTCGATCGCGAGCACCCGGTCGATCACCATGGCGTGGCTCATGTCGAAGCCCGCGACCAGGTCGGTTGCGCGGTCGACGTCACCGATCGCCACAAGGCCGTACGCGCACAGCAGGACGCACCCCAGTTCGAGCCGGTCGTCGAGGTCGTGGCCGCCGCGCTCGATTCGACCGGCGAGGTCACGCACGACCGCCGGTGCGGCCGCATTCCCGTCAACGAGAGAGCGTGTTGCCGCCACGAGAAGCTGAAGTCGGGGTGCCGTCGCGTCCGGCAGCGAGTCGAGCAGAATTCGCGCCTCGTCGATTCGCCCCCCGAAGCCCGCGATGCGCGCGGCGAGAACGGTCATGACCGTCGAGTATGGGTGCCCGTCAAGGAAGCCGCTCGCACCGCCGATATCGGGAATCTCCTGCGCGATGCCCACCCGTCCGCAGGCCAGGGCGGCCTCGGCCAGCGCGTACCGCGCGAACCGCTCGTCGTCGCCGTGACCGTCGATCAAGCCGAGCATCGGGAGCGCATCGGCAAGCGGATCTCCCGTCGGCGTGAGACCCGGGGCCAGGTCGGTCCAGGTCCCCTTGACGCCCGTGCCGGCCCCGGCCAAGACACGCACCGCATATGCCAGCACCGTGGCCGCGGGATCGCCAGCGGGCAGATCGGGAAGCACACCGATCGCGCGTTCGGCGAACTGCGTAGCCGAACGATGGTCGAGTCGCCATGAGGCCACGAAGGCGCAAACACCCAAGTCCCACGGATCGCTGCAGTCCGCGGCCGTGACCTCGGCCGACTCCCCCGACACCAGGATGTCGAGCGCCTCGCGCAGCCGCATTGCGCGATCGGAGGTCATGCCGCGAACGTACCCCGCAGGTTCGAGAAGGAACCGGCCGCTACGTGGTAACCGTCACCCGGAAGACGTGCCGCCAGCCGCCCTCGCCAAGGTTGGTCGAGGTCACCGATCCGCGCGCCCCGTCGTAGATACCCGACCCGCCGATCACGGGCCGCGTCGTGCGCTGTCCGGGAGCAATCGTGCTGCCGTCCGCGGGATACGCGGAGAGGCCGCCGATGACAAGCTGGTTGGCCTCAGCACCGACCACGACGACCAGGTTCGCGGAGCGGAGCTCACGGTTGTTCTCCAGCCCCACGGCAATGGTCGTCAGGGTTCCGGTCAGGTAGCTGCCGGCGCTCGCCTTGCCGTTAACCCGGGCCGGCACGTAGAACGTGCGTACGGTCCCCAACCCCGACCCGAGGACAGCGGTCGGCGCGAGCGGCGCGTGCGTGATGACGACTACGACGGGCTTTTCCGCAGCGAGTGCAGGCGCGGCGCCTGCGGCGATCGAGATGCTCAGCGCGACGGCGACGGACGCGGCAAGTGCGCGGAATCTCAGCATGCCGAACGGTAACAGCAGCGAGCGCGAGTTCGCCTAGCCGACCGTGATCGCGATCGGCTCGAGGTCGGACCAGTCCTTGTAGGCAGCCGCCACTCGAATGGTCCCCGTCCACTGCTGCGTCACCCGTCCGCGGAACACGATGGTGTTGTCGTTGGCCGTCGGGAAGAAGCCTGCGGTGATGCCGGGCGGCAGGCTCGATCCGAAGATCAGTCCGACATTGGGCATCTCGGACGAGGGAACTCCGGTGATCGTGCACAGCGTCGCGTTGCCCTGGTCCCAGGTCTGGCCGACGGAGAAGCGAGCCGAGTCCTTGCATTCCAGTCCCGGGTCGACGGGCGGGGGCGGGGGCGGCTCGTTGATCGGTCCGATCGTCACGTGCGGAGCGGGGTAGAAGCCATCGCCGGGCACGCGTTCGGCAGATCCTCCGACGCAGCCGATGTTCTGAGAGAACCCGCATGTCGCGACGACACGGTGGAGGTAGATGTTCGGCGTCCCGGTCTCGACCTTCATGCTTCCCGAGCGTGAATAGCCGGACGGCGTGGTGACCTTTACCGTCCACGTCGCACGCGAGGTCTGGTACGCGCACTCGGCGACGGGACTGGTGTGAGTGGTGATGAAGACCGCGATCGGACGCGGATACTCCGTGCCGACCGTGTCCGTCCACGATTCCATCGGCTCGTCGGCGCAGTTGAGGGTCTCCCGGTCGAGGGTCCACAGGACCTTGGTTCCCGGCGCGAGGTCGTACGTGACATCGAGGCCCGCGGACCACGGCGGATTCGCCCGCGGCGCGCCACCCTGGCTGACCGAGTCGACGCCCTTGCCGCCGAGCAGCTCTTCACGGCCCGAACCGCCGATCAGGAAGTCAGCCCCGGCTCCGCCGCTCAGCACGTCGTCGCCAGCCCCGCCATAGAGGATGTCGTCGCCATCCAGTCCGTAGATGACATCGTCACCCCCGCGGCCGCAGATCACGTCACGACCAGCTGTGCCGGCAAGTCGGTCGTCACCTGCGGTTCCAGTGATCGTGCACGACGGACGCACCACATCGGACGTAGTCGTCGTTGCGGTCGCCGACGGCACGATCACCAGACTCGCGACCACGATGGACGGGACTGCCAGCGTGACCAGCAGCGAGCGCGTGCGCGAGGGCATAGGACTCCGAATCCGAATGGTGGGTGCTCCCGGGTTATGCCCACCTTCGGGCACCGCCAAACCCTATGCGCACAATCAGCAGATGGAGATCGAGGTCGTTCGGGGCGACATCACCACTGTCGACGTGGACGTGCTCGTCACGGCCGCCAACAGCGAGCTCGCGGGCGGGGGCGGAGTAGACGGCGCCATTCATCGGTCGGCGGGACCCCAGTTGCTCGAGGCGATCCGCCCCCTCGCTCCGTGCCCACCCGGCCAGGCCGTCCTCAGTCCGGCATTCGATCTCGGTCCGCGCGTGAAGCACGTGGTTCACGCCGTCGGTCCCCGCTACGGCATCGACGAGCCCGCGGACCGTCTGCTCGCCGAGGCCTACCGCTCCAGCCTCGCGCGGTGCGACGAGATCGGAGCAACGAGTGTCGCATTTCCCGCGATCTCCGCTGGCGTCTACGGCTACCCGCTCGATGAGTCCTGCCGGATCAGTGTCGCCGCGCTGAAATCCGCGACTACGTCGGTGAGGCGCTGCCTGCTGGTCGCGTTCAATGACGAGATTCGCAAGGGCTGTGAGTCCGCTCTCGGGTCCTGACCGGGCTCGGATTGACGACACGACTCCCTGGGTACCGAGTGTGCATGCCTACCTATGCCGTGGTCGCGCGCGCCGACAAGGAACTTGGCGGTGGTCTCGACGAACTTCGCCGGGTCCTGGATGAGGTAGGGGCCGACGTAGCGATGTGGCGGGAACTGCCCGCCGGAGCCGACGTCGGAGATTCCGTTCGCGAGGTCGTCAAGGCCGGCGCGGACCTCGTCCTGATCTGGGGTGGCGACGGCACGGTGCAGCGTTCCGTCGATGCACTCGCCGGAACAGACGTGGCCATGGCCATCATGCCTGCGGGCGGCGGCAACCTGCTCGCCCGCGACCTTGGAGTCCCCATCGACGTGCGAGGGGCGGTCGATGTCGCGGTCGGCGGCGGTCGACGGCGCATCGACACCATCGTCGCCGATGACGAGCACTTCGCGATGGTCGCGGGGGCCGGGCTCTCCTCGCTTCTCATGCGCGACCACCACCGCAAGAGCATCAGCGAGCGGATCCAGCGAGTCGAGCGCCTGGGACTTGGCGCCTTACGCCTTCGAGCCGGTCCGATTCGAGGCACGGTTGTGGTCGACGGGAACACGGTCTACTCCGGCGAGGTCACCTGCGTGCTGGTGAGCAACATCGCCGAGGCGGTCGCCGGCATCACCGAGTTCGACGAGCCTCAGCATGACGACGGTCTCGTGGAGATCGGCGTCGTGGGATCACGGCGAATGCACGAGTGGGCACGAGACTTCGCCCGGGTCCTCCTCGGCAAGGCGGAGCAGGCACCCTTCACCGTCACCGAACTCGGAAGGACCGTGGAGCTGAGGTTCAGCCGCCTCGTCGACTTCGAGCTCGACGGGTCGCCGAAGGATGACGTGCGAACGATGCGGATCAGGGTGCGACCGCGGTCGGTCACCGTGTGTGTACCGGAGGCGAATCCAGCGGACGCAACGACGCCTCAGGGCTGAGTCGGGTCCTAGCCCCGTGGGCACCGCCCGGGTATTCTGGCGCCCGATCTGCCGGGGAGATCGCATCGCCGCGGCCGGGCGACGGGGGAAGCGTGAAGCATCTGCGTGTTCTGATCACTGCGGCGATCGCATCGACGGTTCTCGCGTCAGCAACCGGGACGACACCTGCTATCGCGCGCGTCGACGGGCCGATCATCATGGAGAGTGCGACGCTGCAGCGACACTCACTAGGCACCGATCGCTTCGATGTCTGGCTCTGCGATGTACCCAAGCGCACCTCGGTGCCAGAGTGGGAGGGCCTGCCGGACCGAATCGACACTGACGCCGAGCAGGTCACCCGGAGGATCGACAGGTTCGCGCCCGACTACTACGCGTGGCTCTCGGAGGGTAAGTACCGGCTCGAGCTTCGCGCGCGAGGCGAGCTGACGCTTCGCCCGAAGGAGGGGTACCGAGAGTGCAAGGCGGAGGCGATCGCCCGATCCGCCGGGCGCGACGGCGTGATCGTCGTGTCGAACGTGCGCGGAGACACGCATGCGTTCGGCTCGGCGGACGAATGCCAGGAGGACACGTCAGTCAGGTCGCCCTGCACGGGCAAGCCGTCGACGCTGCCCGGCTCGAAGCGCGCCGTCGAACTCGGTGCGATGACGCTGTTCCCGAATGGACAGGAGCGGCCACATAACTCGACGGTCGTGCACGAGCTCGGCCATGCGCTGACCTGGCCGCACTCCTTCACGGGACGCTACTTCGTCGAGATCGCCCCGACGCTGTTCGCGGGTGTTGAGTACGACGACCCGGTCGACGTCATGGGCTACGAGTTCCAATGGGGCTCCACGACTGTCCTCGACCTGTCAGCGGGGAAGTACCCGCTCAAGGGAACCCAGGTCTTCAACCGGTACTCGGCGGGCTGGCTCGATCCCGACCAGGCGGTAGTGCACAGCGGGGACAGCGCGAAGGAGTACACGATCAACGCGGTCGGCTCCCCCGGCCTGCAGCTGGTCGCGCTTCCGGGCAGCAGGCCCGCCGAGTTCATGACGATCGAGTCACGACTGCAACGAGGGTACGACCGCAGCCTCCCGTATAGCGGTGTCAGCATCCACGTGGTCGCTCAGCAGGCAGAGATCTGCTCGGGCTTCGGCGACGCACCCGCCGGCTGCTGGGGCGAGGACAGGCGCAGCACTCCTGCGCCCACGGATCCGAACAGCCTCGCGAGCTTTCTCAAACCGGGAGACAGCCGGAACTTCGGCGCAGTAAAGGTGACTGTGCTCGAGCGCACGAAGGACGGCTTCAAGGTCTTGGTCTCGCAGGGCAAGGCGACGCTGCCGGTCGTCTACCAGACGACGTGCATGCTCTCCCCCCAGACGTGCGGCCCGGATGGGAAGCCCATCCCGTGAAGCGCACGGCCATCGCACTGACATGCGTCCTCGTTCTCGCCAGTACCGCATTCACGTCATCCGCCGTCGCCCGCGATGCGGGCGACGAGCCTGACCTGCCCGAGTTCGCCAAGAACTACGTCCCCACCGGCCCCCTGATCGTTGACAACGGTTTCACGCCGAGTCGCGATGGATTCTCGTTCGACAACTACGCGAACGACGCGAAGACGAGGAACCTCACGACACGCCAGATGGTCGAGATGTTCGGCTCGGCAGTGTGCGCGAACGAAGACGACGCAGCAGCGTGCACGCTAATCCCTACCGCCCAGGAATGGATGTCGGTCTGGAACACCAACATGGACAACGGCCACTGCATGGGCCTGGCCGTCAGTGCCGAGCTCTTCTACGCCTCCCTAGGCCAGCCTGCGAGTCCAGCTGCCTTCGGCGCGTCAACTGTCGCCAGCCTCACCCTCAACGCCAACCGTCCGCTCCAGTCACATATCGCGCGCGGGTACGCGTACCAGGGGCTGCCGTCCGTGATGGACAACACGATCAAGGCCAAGCCCAGCGTGATCCTCGACCAGCTCGAGTCCGCGCTGACGTCCGGGGACGAGATCTTCACTATCGGGATCTTCCAGCGGGACGAGAGCGGCGGCCACGCGATCACTCCGTACGCGATCGAGGAGCGCGGCGCAGGCAAGTACCGGGTGCTCGTCTACGACAACAACATGCCGCTCATCACGCGCGCCATGGACGTCGATACGCGCAAGGAGACCTGGTCGTACCAGGCATCGCCGATACCCACGCTGCTACCCGACCTGTACGAGGGTGACGCGGACTCGAAGACACTGTGGCTGCTGCCCACCACGCCCGCGCTCGCGGTGCAGCCGTGCTCGTTCTGCGGCGACGCGGTCGGTGGCCAGAAGGCAGCCAACGATCCGAGCGAGCGCATGCTGTACTGGACGGGAGACCCGGAGGACAACCACCACTCTGACATCGTCGTCAAGGACTCGCGCGGCCGTCAGTCCGGATGCTCGGTCGTCGACGGCCGTTACATCTGCGTGGACGAGATTCCCGGGGTCCGCACGCAGCAGCTGCTCCTCGCCAAGCAGGGAGTGCCGGTCTGGGAGCAGTCGGCTCCCCCGTCCTTCACGCTGCCCGCGCGAGCCTTCACGGTCGAGCTCCACGGGCGCCAGTCGGGAATCCCCGAGCCGGAGAACATCCACGTCATCGGCGAGGGGATCGCCATGGCGATTGACGGCATCCAGGTCGCGGACGGCGACATCGACAGCGTGCGCATCAGCAAGTCGGGCCGCACGCTCGGCTACCGCTCGACTGACGGGTCCGTGGGCCAGCCGACCTTCTCGTTCGGCGTGAATGGTCCTGATGTCAGCTACGAGCTGGATCTCACGCCGTCGGGTCTCCCGGGTGGCGACTGGTCCACGTTCACGATCCTGCCTGCCACTAACCAGCTCGTCGTTCGTGCAGGAGCGACCTCAGCCGTGACCTACTCGGGGACCGTGCGGCGGGTGACCGAGGCGGGCGACGCGGAGGTCGAGCTGCCGCCGATCGAGATCGGCGCAGGCCAGACCGTGACCATCGACTACGGGAGAGTCGCCTGATCGAGGCCCCCGCGTACACTGAACTCCTATCTGAGGAGCGGAGGCGCCTTCACGATGCCATCGTCATCCTCGTTGGTCGGTCGCGACATGGCCATCGACCTCGGCACGGCCAACACGCTGGTCTACGTGCGCGGTCGGGGCATCGTCCTGAACGAGCCGTCCGTCGTTGCGATCAACAACAGGACCGGTGGCATCCTCGCGGTCGGCGCCGAGGCCAAGCGGATGATCGGTGCCACTCCCAGTCACATCGTCGCTACCCGCCCGCTGAAGGACGGCGTGATCGCCGACTTCGAGACCACCGAGCGCATGCTGCGGTACTTCATCCAGAAGGTGCATCGCCGTCGACACCTGTCGAAGCCGCGCGTTGTCGTCTGCGTCCCTTCGGGCATCACGGGCGTCGAGCAGCGAGCCGTCAAGGATGCCGTCTACTCCGCGGGTGCACGCAAGGTCTTCATCATCGAGGAGCCCATGGCTGCCGCGATCGGCGCCGGACTGCCCGTTCACGAGCCAACCGGAAACATGGTTGTCGACATCGGCGGCGGAACCTCCGAGGTCGCGGTCATCTCCCTGGGAGGCATCGTCACGGCGAGTTCACTGCGCTACGGCGGCGACCAACTGGACAACGCGATCATCCAGTACGTGAAGAAGGAGTACTCGCTCATGCTGGGCGAGCGCACTGCGGAGCAGATCAAGGTGGCCATCGGCTCGGCCTTCCCGATGCCCGACGAGCCGCATGCCGAGATCCGCGGGCGCGACCTCATCGCCGGACTCCCGCGCACGATCGTTGTCTCGTCGGAGGAGATCCGCCGCGCGATCGACGAGCCGGTCAACCAGATCGTCGCGGCCGTGAGGTCCGCGCTTGACCACACTCCGCCGGAGTTATCGGGCGACATCATGGACCGTGGCATCGTCCTCACCGGCGGCGGCGCGCTGCTGCGTGGCCTCGACGAGCGCCTGCGCCACGAGACCGGCATGCCGGTCCTGATCGCCGACCGCCCGCTCGAGTGTGTTGCGCTAGGTGCGGGCAAGTGCGTCGAGGAGTTCGAAGCACTCCACGAGGTGTTGATCTCCGAGCCGCGTCGCTAGCTAGAAGCGGCAGCCGCCTTCTTCTGCTTCTTGGTGTCGCGAACCTTCTGCAAGGACACTTCGTCGACGACGTCCGCGACAGACCGGTAGCCCTTCAGCGCGTAGTCCCCCGCCGCCTGCCTCCAGCCCCGGGGCTGAACGCCAAGTTGCTTGGCGAGCAGCGCGACGAAGATCTGGGACTTCTGCCGCCCGAAGCCGGGCAGCGCCTCGATCCGCGCGAGGAGTTCGGCTCCGGTCTTGGGCTCCGTCCACATCCGCGTGACGTCTCCCCCGTACGTCGACTCGACGATGGCAGCGAGCGCCTGCACCCGCGCGGACATCGCACCGGGGAATCGATGGATCGCCGGCGGCTGGGTGCACAGTGCCGTGAACTCCTCGGGGTCCATCGCGGCGATAGTCGCCGGGTCGAGCGAATGCACCCGGCCGAGGATCTTCCAGCCCCCGCGGAACGCGTGCTCCATGCCGTACTGCTGATCCAGGAGCATGCCGATGACGAGAGCCATCGGATACTCGTCTAGGACGTCATCGGCTTCCGGCAGCCCGGTCAGGTGAAATGTCACAAGGTCATCTTGCCGTGCGGATGACGACACGTGCGCGAGGCTCAGCATGGTTCCATTCGTAGGATTCGCCGAGGATCCGAACAAGGGAGATCGCATGCGCAAGGCGGGCAGTCGCTGGCCCTGGATCGGCGCGGTCGCCGCTGCTGCCCTCGCCCTGGCCGCGGCGTCGTCCTCGGCTTCGGCGACGACCCGCGCGCTGCCCGATCCCCCGTCGCTGAAGAACGCCATCGATGCCATTGCTCCCCAGGTGCGCGAGATCATGGCGGCAACGGGCGTACCCGGGGTCGCCGTTGCCGTTGTCCACGAGGGCAAGACCGTGTACTCCGAGGGATTCGGCGTCGCGAATCTGCGAACCAAGGCTCCCGTCGACGCCGACACGGTCTTCCAGATCGCGTCCGTGTCGAAGCCTGTGGGCGCGACGGTCATCGCCAAGCAGGTCAGCGACGAAGTGATCACCTGGAAGACTCCCGTGGGGCGGTCCCTGCCGGGCTTCGCGCTTAAGGACCCGTGGGTCAGTGATCACCTGACGATCGGTGACCTCTACGCGCACAGGTCTGGCCTGCCCGATCATGCGGGAGACGACCTGGAGTACCTGGGATTCGATCGCACGCAGATTCTCGATCGGCTTCGCTACCTGCCGCTCGCCCCGTTCCGGGCCAGCTACGCGTATACGAACTACGGAATCATGGCGGGAGCGCTCGCGACCGCAGAGGCCAGCGGAACGGAGTGGTCGAAGCTGTCGCGGGACGCGATCTATGCGCCGCTCGGCATGAGCCGCACGACATCGAGCTTTGACGAATACGTCTCGCTTCCCAATCACGCGGTCGGTCATGAGCTCGTCGACGGTTCGTGGCGGGTGACCCCTGTGCAGTTCAACGACGACGGGGCAACTGCAGCCGGCGGCGTCGCGTCGAGTGTCAACGACATGGCGAAGTGGGAGGCCATGGTGCTCGGCGGCGGAACAGTCAATGGCACGCAGGTCATCAAGAACCGAGCCCTGCGGCAGGCTCTGTTCCCCCACAACCTCTCCGCTCCGCTGCCGACCAGCGTCGACCGGCCCCCGGGCCAGTACGGCTACGGTTTCGGCGTCGCCGCCAACGGCCTTGGTCGCACGGTGATCAGTCACTCGGGTGCCTTCGCGCAAGGTGCCGCGTCGTTCGTCGGCATGATCCCCGCCTCGCAGCTGGGCATCGTCGTGCTGACGAACGGATTCCCCGTCGGGCTTGCGGAGTCGGTCGGCATGACCTTCCTGGACACCGCAGAGCTCGGTGCTTCGTCGCGGGACTGGTGGCCCCTCTACTCGAGTGCGTTCGCCAACATCCGTCAGACGGTTGGCGAGCTGACTGGCGCAACCCCGCCTGCCGTTGTGACTGCCGCGAAGCCACTCGCGTCGTACGCGGGGACATACGTCAACCCCTACTTCGGCAAGGCGGTCATCACGGCGAAGGACGGACACCTGACGTTGGCCATGGGACCGAAGGGCCAGCGCACGTGGCGACTGGACCATTGGAACGGCAATACCTTCGTCTTCGCGATCGACCTGCCCGAGGTTGACCCGGGCTCGGTGTCGTCTGTCGTCTTCAACAAGGCAGGCACCACGATGCGTGTGGAGTACTTCGATGCCAACGGCGTGGGAACGTTCGCCCGATGACGCAGTACCGCGCACTGTTCGACGTCCGCATCTTCTTCGTGAACGGCGGCGGGCTGAGCGCTGAAGGCTTCCGCCTCGACGTGCCGCAGCGCGACATCTCCGAGGCCGAGGTCGGACGACTCTTCGTGCAGCACCTCGGGCTCGCCATGGTCGGCGAGGTCGTGTTCGACAAGTTCGCGATCATCGAAGAGCAGCACAAGGGCAGTCGCGGCGTCACCGAGCCGGTGATGACGAACGTCGACGCACCAGTGCGACTGGTCGATCTCAGCCACACGATCAGGGAAGGCCTCGTGACACTTCCCGGCGTGCCGGTTCCATCCCTCGCCCCGCACCTGCGCCGCGGCGAGGGAACCTACGCGCCCGGGACGAGCTTCTCGATGGACATCCTCACGATCCCGGGGAACACGGGCACGTACCTCGACACCGCCTGGCACCGGTACGAGGGCGGCGCGGACCTCGCGGCACTTGATCTCGTCACCCTCGTCGATCTGCCGACCGAGGTATTCCATCTCGCCGACTCGACAGTGCGCGGAATCCCGGCGAGCGTCTTCTACGACCGGGACGTCCGGGGCAAGGCGGTACTGCTCCACACCGCGTGGGACCGGCACTTCGGCACGCCCGAGTACTCCCAGGGCGCCCCGTTCCTCGCTCCGGACGGTGTCGACTACCTCGCCGCGCAAGGAGTGCTGCTGGTCGGCATCGACTCGATCAACATCGACGACATGCTTCCCGAGGCCAAGGGCGAGCGGCCGGCGCACACCACCTTCCTCGCAGGCGGCATCCACGTCGTCGAGCACCTGACAAATCTCGGTGAGCTTCCGCCAACCGGTGCGCTGTTCACGGCGGTCCCGCCGAAGTTCGAGGGCACCGGCACATTCACCGTGCGCGCCTTCGCGAAGGTACCCGCGTAACCCACGTCCTAGCGCAAGGCGTCTGCGAGCAACTCCATGGTGAGCACCTCCGCAAGCAGACGGACATCATCGTCATCGTCGCCCGCGTAACGCACGGACAGCGCTGCGCCCTCTGCTTCCCCGCCCACGGTGATGAGCGTCGAACCGCGCTCGGCCACCCAGCCACACAGGGCCGGCTCCCACCTGGACCCGGCGAACAGAACGAGGCGGTAGTCGGTTGTCTTCGTGAGGTAAACGTCGACATGGCTCCAGTCCCCGGTCTCACAGCCCGTCGCTGTAAGCCGTGGAGTCTCCCGGAGCATGAGCGCACCCTGCTGGGCCGACGAGAACCGCCGCGCCGGGGCCACGACGTACGTGCCCAAGGGTCCGATGGCCAGCTCAAGCAGTCCTGGCAACCACCGGTCGCGCCGATCGAGCAGGTCTACGGTCGCGGTCGCGGCCGCGTCAACGAGCGCAGGGACGTCGCGCCCGCCAACGAGGCGCGTTTCGAGGGCCAGCAGCAGCGCAATGGAGTTCTGGAAGGACCGGCACGACACGCCGCTGACCTCGGGCTCGGCATGCATCGACACGACGTGAGCGGCAGCACTCGTGATCGGTGAGGATTCCACGTTCGTCATTGCGATGATCGGACAGCGGCCGTCGTAGCGAGCCACCGCATCGAGAGTCTCGACCGAGCCGCCGCTGGCAGACACCGCGATGACAATGGTCCCGCTGCGAACCGCGGGAAGCAGGTCGCTGCTCGCCAGTTCGGCGACGGCATCCACCCCAGCGGCGCGTAGCCGAGCCGCGGCCACGGAGTTCGCGTAGTGAGACGAACCCATTCCGACGAGAACCAGGTGCGAGTCGGGGCCGATTCCCGATTCCTGCCAGGGATCGCCATCGCGCAGCGATTGCGCGAGGGCGCGCAGGACGTCCGGCTTCCGCTCGAGGTCGGCGCCGAAGAGTTCAGGTTTCACGAGGACTCCCGGTCGATAAGGGCAGGCAGCGCAGCGTCAGGCACGAAGAGCCAGTGCGGAAGGTACCGTGTCGCGTACGCGTACTCACGACACTCCTGCTGGACCTGGAACGGGACGATCAGGCGATCGTCGAGCAGCTCGAGTGATCCTGCAGCGTCGAGGGTGCGCCGGTACTCGGCGAGGAACTCCGCCTGAGCACGATCAATCCAGTCGAGTACTCGCCCCTGCTCCGTGTCGTCGAGGTCATCGGTTCGATGCAGCACGACTCGGCCGACATGGTCTAACGAGGCAAGCATGCCGGCGACGTCCCTGGCAACGGGCTGCAGCAGCATCCGATCGGCTGGAGAGAGCACCGGATTGCCGTCGAAGTCGATGACGTAGTAGCCAGACGATCCACTGCAAAGGACCTGTCCGATGTGGAGGTCTCCGTGAATCTCGATCACGGACGTGCCAGCGCTGCTTGCGATCGAACCGACGAGTTCGTGTGCCCTTGTCGCCAGGGCAGCGCTGATCGGTGCGCTATCGACGTCGGCAGCCGCGGCGACGGACCACGCTTCGCAGTCGGCGAGGGTTGCCGTGCCCCTACCGGCCGCGGCCAACGCAACGTGCATCTCAGCAATCAAGTGCGCGACGTCGTTAACTGGTGCGAGCGCTGCGGAGAGATCGACCTGCCCTCGAGCGAGCGACCGGACATCATCGACCGCCCACTCCCACCCGTCGAGAGTGTCGGGCACGTAGTCGACGACCATCGCGACAACCGATCCCGAGGCTCGCACCAGCCCTCGCAGGAGCGGTGCACCCGTGAATCCGGCTCGGGCCAGTGCCGCCATACGCGACGGGGCCGGCTGCAGGTCATCGGGATGCAGAATCCACTTCACGACGATGTCGTCTCCGATGACGACCAGTTCGTTGGTCTGGTCGACCGCGATCCCGTGCTCGCCGGCCGGCGCATCGAGCTTGGCGAAAACCTCGAACTCGAGCCCGTCGATGCCTCCGCGCGAGAGCGCGGCAACGAGGGCCTCGCTGACGCCGTCACCCGGCACGGCGCGGCGCACTGCGGACTCGCTGAACACCGCAGGGACCCCGAACCGCACACCGCGGGCATCTTGCAGGAGGAGGAACCTGGCGCGATGACCTGACCGGGTCTCCCCGAGGTCGACGTCGCAGAGGATCACCCACGGCCGGACCACCCGCGCAGCCTCGTCGACCCGGCGGAACGGCAGCAGGTCCTCAGGAGCGGCCGCGTGGAGCAGGCTTTCGAGGTTCACGCCTTCTCGGCGCGTGCGCGCCCGACCGCCTCGATAACATCGGCCCCGCGGCGCAGTCCCTGCCTGGCACGGATCGCCTCCCCCATCGACGCCATCCGCTCACGCATTCCGGCGTCGCCCAGGATCCGGTCGATCGCTCCGGTCATCTCGTCATCGGCGAATGCGTAGGTCGCAAGCCGAACACCAAAGCCCAGCTCGTCGATTCGCTGCGCATTGTCGTACTGATCCCAGAACAACGGCAGCACGATCATCGGCTTGCCGAAGTGCAGGGACTCGGTGGTGGTGTTGTTGCCGCCGTGGGTGATGACGAGATCCACCTGCGGGATGACCTTGGTCTGCGGAAGGAACTCCGAGCCGACCATGTTTTCGGCGAGCACGAGGTCCGCGGCCTGCGGTCCCATACTCACGATGAACCGGTGCGGCGTGGTGCCGAGCACCGCGATCAGCCGGCGCATCAGGTCGACGTCCGCGCCCCCGAGCGAGCCCAGGGACAGGTAGATCAACGCCGTGCCTTCCGGACGATTCGCGACGGACTCAGGAAGCACATAGTCGTCGTCGGTCTCCCGCACGCTGGAGTCCATCCGATGCCAGGTCGGGCCGAGAGCACGGTGATCGGTGTAGTCAGCCTCCTCGGGGAAGACGTACAGGTTCGCCGCATCGGACTCGTGGATGAACTCGAGGTCCGGAAGCGGTGCAGCACCCTGCTCGACCACCCACTCGTTGAATGCGGTCCACATCGGGCGGTGCGTCCGGTCGTACGCCGCGCGGAACGAATCCCACTCCGCGTGATCCTCCTGCGGCAGGCCCGAGAATGCGGGAGCGATATCCGCGCCCTTCACCTCGAGCGGGTTGCACGAGACGATCCTGACGAACGGCGCATCTGCGGTGACCAACGCGGGAAACGCGACGACGTTGTCCTCGATGATGACGTCGGGCCTGATCCTGTCGATGATGGCCCGCAGTTGCGGCTCGCAGTAGATGGCGCCATCGATGAGGGCCTGCCACGTCGGCTGAATGAAGGTCGACAACTGGTCGACGGTCGGCTTGCGAAACTCCGGCGCCGTCTCCCGGATGAAGTCCTTCCAGAACTGGCCGGCATCCTGGTCAGCGGCATCCTCGGCGGGCGGGGCCAGGTCGACCAGGTCCTCCTCGAATCCAAGCGGCGCCAGCTTCCCGGCCCATGACGACTCCGCTGCGAACACCACCCGGTGGCCGCGTTCGAGCAGCACCTTGCCGATGCCCACGCATTGATTGGTCGGTCCGTAGGCGGACTCGGGCATGAACAGGAAGGTCAGCGAGCGCTCGGTCATCGGGGCACCAACTCCTGGGAATCGAGAGGGACGAGGGGATGGCCGGTGGCCAGCCGGGCGTAGCCGAGAATCAACTCTGAGCACGCATCCTTGTCGAGAGTCGGATGGCCGGCCATGATGCGGTAACCGTAGGCGTCCTCGAGCGCGACAAGATTCCTCGCAATCGATGCCGAATCGGCGGCCAGCGTGAACACGCCCTGCTCGGCTCCCGACTCCAAGATCGTCTGGTACATCACCACCTGGCGGTCGTACAAGGACGTCAGCAGGACCGCATAGACCGTGTTCCTCGCCGCCTCGCCACCGAGCGCGCACAGGAGGCGGACCTCCTCGTCGCCCCCGTCCGTCGGCAGCCCGGACTCGATGGTGACCACCAGGCGTTCGGCCGGGTCGACGATGCCGACGAGGGCGTTCATCCGTGTGTCGTAGAACCGCTCCATGCCCGCGCGATTCGCGTCGATGAGCAGGTCCTGCAAGTCGGGATAGTGGTACAGGATCGCGCCGGACGTAAGTCCCGCCTGCTCGGCGACCTGGTTGAGGCGCACGTTCGCTCCATGCTCGGCCATGGCGCGCTGAGCTGCTTCAAGCAGGTCAGTGCGCTTGCCGCTCTTGCTCTTCGCCACCGGGCTCCCTCATCCCTCGACCTCGTCGGCTCACCATAATCGCAGCCCGAGGTCAGTTGAATCAAGATTCAGGGAATCGGTGTAACAGTTGTGTTTCATGGGGAATTTCGCTTGCGGACGGTTGCATCCGTATGCAACTCTCGTTCAACGTCGGGCACTCGGCCCGGATCGTCGGCGGGAGCCGGATGGGAGTCAGCAGATGCGAGCAGGCGTAATCCGCAGGACCGCGACGGCGGGAGCGATCGCAGCAAGCGCCGCGTTGGTGCTCGCCGCGTGCGGGGGAAGTTCATCAAGCGAGAGTTCCGCGGCCCTTGATCCGAACGCGGATCTCACCAAGCAGGCGCTCACGATCTCGAACTGGGCGGGCTACTACCCCGAGGACCTGAGCGCGAAGTTCCAGGAGGCAGTCGGTGCTCCTCTCACGATCGCGAACCACGCGACCAACGAGGAGGTCATGGGCAAGCTCACCGCAGGCGGGGACTCGGGCATCGATGTCGCATTCGTCTCCGGCCAGTACGCGCAGGCGCTCAACGACGCCGGGCTGGTGGAGACCCTCGATCAGAGCCTCATCCCCAATCTGTCCAACCTCTACCCCGAGGCGACCCAACTGCCGTACGACCCGGGCAACACCTTCTCGGTGCCGTACGCCTGGGGCACCACCGGCATCTGCTACCGAAGCGATCTGGTGCCCGCTGAGCCGACCAGCTGGAATGACCTGCTGGCGCCGGCCGACGAGAACAAGGGCAAGATGACCGCGCTGGCCACGGAGCGTTGGCTCTTGCTGCCTGCTCTCAAGTCACTCGGCTACTCGATCAACACCACCGACGATGCGGAGCTCGAGAAGGCCAAGGAACTCCTCGTCGCCAACAAGGCCGACCTGCTGGCCTACGACGACACCACCTTCTACAACCGGCTGATGGCCGGAGAGACCAACATGGCCGTGGCGTGGGACGGCTGGTGCAACTACGGCAATTGCCGAGGATCCCAACATCAAGTTCGCAGTTCCCTCCGAGGGCAGCGACCTGTGGACCGACACGATGGTCGTGCTGAAGTCCTCGAAGAACAAGGAAGCCGCACACGCCTTCATCAACTACATCCTCGATCCGGTCAACCACGCGTGGGTGGCCGAGAACATCCTGTACAAGGTGCCGAACAAGGCAGCCATGGATGCCGTCGGCGCCGATCTCGCGGCGGCGTTCCCGAACATGGGCATGACACCTGCAGACCTCGTCAAGCAGGAGGCCATCATCGACGTCGGCGAGGACAACTCGAAGTACACGAAGATCGCCACCGAGGTCACCTCAGGCTAGGAGTGAGCACACCAGCACGAACCACGAGAGGAGGGCGTGGCGCCGCAAGGCGCCGCGCCCTCGCCTCGCGTGCAGTCTTCCTCGGCCCGGGGTTGTTCTACGTCACGATCTTCATGGCGATCCCGATCGCCCTCATCGTGTCGTACGCATTCCTGGAGAAGGGCCGATTCGGCGGCGTGCGGCTCGTGTTCAGTCTCGAGAGCTTCACTCGTGCGCTCGAACCGGTCTACCTCTCCGTGCTCGGCAACTCCCTGCTCATCGCCACCGTCACCACGGTGCTCGCGCTCCTCATCGGATATCCGGTCGCGTACGCCATAGCGAAGATGCCGAAGAAGTGGCGAACGCTCGCGCTGGTGCTGATCATCCTGCCGTTCTGGAGCAACTTCCTCGTCCGCACGTACGCGTGGATCGTGCTGCTGAACTCCGAGGGTCCGCTCAACAAGGGACTCCTCGCCATGGGGGTCATCGACGAGCCGCTCGGCCTGCTCTACACCCGCGAAGCGGTGATCGTCGGGCTCCTGTACGCGTACCTGCCGCTCATGATCCTCCCGCTGTACGCATCCATGGAACGCCTTGATCACTCGCTGATCGAAGCCGCGACCAACCTCGGCGCAAGCCGGGTGCGGGCCTTCTTCACCGTCACGCTGCCGCTCACCCTGCCCGGAGCGATGATCGGCGCGATCTTCGTCTTCGTTCCGAGCCTCGGCAACTTCATCGTCCCCGAACTGCTCGGCGGGGGGAAGACCGTGATGGTCGGCAACCTGATCCGCGACCAGTTCCTCAAGGCACGCGACTGGCCGTTCGGTGCCGTGCTTGCCCTGGTGATGGTCGTGTTCCTGGTCGGCCTGTTCGCCCTGCAGGCCTACGTGTCTCGACGTATCAACGGGCGAGGTGCCCGTGCGTAGCATCGGCTGGCTTCGGCTCCCCCTGCTGGCGACGTACGCCTTCCTCTACATCCCGATCGCCGTCGTCGTCGTGATGTCGTTCAACGCGAGCAAGTCTCCCTTCACCTGGAGCGGGTTCAGTCTCGACTGGTACGGGAGCCTTGCCCAGAACGCGGAGATCCGCCAGGGATTCATCAACACCATGATCGTGGCGGTCGGTGCCACCGTCATCGCCACCGTGCTCGGAACGCTGCTCGCCGTCGGGCTCGCCCGCTACACCAGGTCCGCGATGCTCGAGGCGTATGCGCTGACCCCGGCCATCGTTCCCGATCTCGCGCTGGCGATCGGTCTCCTGGTCATGTTCAGCGCGGTCGGCATGACCCTCGGGCTTTACTCCGTGCTCCTCGCCCACGTCGTGTTCGGCATGGCTTTCGTGGCGGCCGTCGTGACCGCACGGATCGGACAGATCGACGCGAGTCTCGAGGAGGCCAGTCGCGATCTCGGCGCTACCGCCGCGTCGACGTTCTTCCGGATCACCGTGCCCTCGCTCGCGCCGGCGATCATCGCGGGCGCCCTGCTTGTCTTCACGCTCTCCCTCGACGAGTTCGTGGTCGCGTTCTTCACGAACGGCCCGAGCACCCCGACCCTGCCCATCGTCATCTACTCCATGGTCCGATTCGGAGTCACCCCGGAGGTCAACGCCCTTGCCGCACTGCTGCTCCTTGTCAGCTTCACCGTCGTGATCGCCGCCCAGCGCATCACCAAACTCACGGACTCGGTATGACAACCACCTCGCCCAGCCTCATCACCATCACGGATGTCAGCCGCAGCTTCGGCGACGTCGTCGCGCTCGACTCCGTCAGCCTGGAGATCCGCGAGAACGAGTTCTTCGCCCTCCTCGGTCCCTCCGGCTGCGGCAAGACCACGCTCCTGCGTGTCCTCGCAGGATTCGAGCATCCGGACTCAGGCCAGGTGACGATCGGAGAGCAAGACCTGCTCGGCCTGCCGCCGAACAAGCGCCCGATCAATCTGATGTTCCAGTCATACGCCTTGTTCCCGCACATGTCAGTGGAGAAGAACATCGCCTACGGACTGCAGAGGGAGGGACTGCCGAAGGACGAGATCCGTGACCGTGTTGCCGAGGTGCTGGCCACCGTGAGCCTGTCGGACAAGGCGAGCGCCCGGCCCGCGCAGTTGTCCGGCGGCCAGCGGCAGCGAGTTGCGCTGGCCCGGGCCATCGTCAAGAGGCCTCGACTGCTGCTCCTCGACGAACCGCTGTCCGCGCTCGACCGCAAGGTGCGAGCAGAGATGCAACTCGAACTGAAGCGGCTGCAGCATGAGGTCGGAATCACCTTCGTCGTCGTGACGCATGACCAGGAGGAGGCGATGTCCATGGCAGACCGGATCGCCGTCATGTCCGAGGGTCGGGTGCAGCAGACCGATAGTCCCGTCGACCTGTATCAACGTCCCGCCAACATGTTCGTCGCCGACTTCATCGGCACGAGCAACGTGTTCCAGGGGATCTCGCCAGCCGGCATCGCGACGGGAACCGAGGACTCGCTGATCGTCCGCCCGGAGGACATGCGCCTGGTCGACGAAGGCTCGGCATTGCTCAGCGGCACCGTCATCGACACGCAGTTCTTCGGCGGCTCGTCGACGATCGCCGTAAGTGTCGACGGCCACGCTGCCCCGGTGACCGCGACGTGCCAGGGGACGGCGCCAGTCCAGCGAGGCGATCTGGTGCACCTGACCTGGCCATCGGACCGGGCCGTCGTGATCAGCGCTGAGGCCTGAGCTGCATGACCGAGCTTGCCGTCTCGAGCGACGCCCTCAAGGATGCCGAACCGCGTCCGTTCTGGACCGACCGGCCCGATGCGCCGACTCCGCTGCCGCCACTGACATCGCCCACGACGTGCGACCTGCTCGTGGTCGGCGGAGGCTTCACCGGGCTGTGGGCGGCGATCGAGGCAAAGATCAGCGACCCTTCGGCTGATGTCCTGCTCGTCGATGCGCACGAGATCGCCTTCGGGGCGTCGGGGCGCAACGGCGGATTCATCTCCGAGTCCCTCACCCACGGACTGGCCCACGGCCTGGAGCTGTGGCCCGACGAGCTTCGCGAGCTCCTGCGGCTCGGCCGCGAGAACCTAAGTGAGATCGCCGGCTTCGTCGCGGCCGAGCGGATCGACGCGGACCTGCGCATGTGCGGCAAGACGACGGTGGCCACCCGGCCCCATCACCTTGCGGCCATCGAGGCCTCCCTCGAGCTGAACGAACGCTTCGGCGAGAAGGTCGAACTACTCGATGCGGCAGGGATGCGCGCCGACGTCGACTCCCCCACCTACCTCGGCGGCCTTCGGTATCGCACCGGCGGCGGGCTGGTGGACCCGGCCGCGCTGTCCTGGGGACTGAAGTCCGCTGCTCTCGCTCGAGGCGTGCGCATCCACGAGGGCACGGCAGTCCGGTCCATGCGTCGGGCCAAGTCCGGCGTGGAAGTCTCCACCAACGTTGCAAGCATCAGCGCACGCCACGTTCTGCTCGCGACGAACGCCTATCGGCCCCTGCTTCGACGCCTGCGGCATCGCATCCTGCCCATCTACGACCACGTCCTGGTAACCGAGCCGCTCTCCGCCGAAGCGCTGGATCGCATCGGCTGGCGGGACAGCCAGGGACTCACTGACGTCGGCAATCAATTCCACTACTACCGCCGCACGCGCGACGACCGGATCCTATGGGGCGGATACGACGCGATCTACTACTTCGGCAACCGGACTGACGCGACCCGAGAGCAGCGCGAGTCCAGCCATCGGCTTCTTGCCCGCCAGTTCTTCGAGACGTTTCCCCAGTTGGAGGGCACCCGGTTCACCCACCGCTGGGCCGGTCTCATCGACTCGACCTCCCGCTTCACGCCGGTCTTCGGTACCGCGCTCGGCGGGTCAGTTGCCTATGCCGTCGGCTTCACCGGCCTAGGAGTCGCGGCCTCCCGGTTCGGCGCCCGGACCGCGCTCGACCTGCTGTCCGGTGCTGATACCGAGCGCACGCGGCTCGAACTCGTCAGGCGCAAGCCCGTGCCGTTTCCTCCCGAGCCACTCAGGTTCCCGATCGTGCAGGCCACCCGCAGGGCGCTGGCCCGGGAGGACGCGTCCGGGAGGCGCGGGGCGTATCTGCGACTGCTCGATCGTTTCGGCATCGGATTCAACAGTTGAGGAGCATCACATGACCATGTCAAGCGGAGTTCACATCGACGGCAAGGGCGGGCCCGGTCACGGTGAGATCGGCAGAATCGTCGATCCTGCCACCGGCGAGGTCGTCGACGAGATCGCACAGGCGTCCGTTGCCGACGTTCAGGCCGCGACGAAGGCTGCGCATCACGCCGCCGATGAATGGGCTGCGCGCACGCCCGGTGAGCGCGCGCGGGTGCTACTTCGGCTGGCCGATCTCATGGAATCCGATGTCGACGAGCTGACCCGACTCGAGGTCGAGGACTCGGGAAAGCCGCGCGCGGTGTTCGCGGACGGCGAGCTTCCGTTCGCGGCCGACAACCTGCGTTTCTTCGCCGGATCGGGCCGCTCGCTCGAGGGCTCCGGAGCCGGCGTCCTGTCCACTGGTTACACGTCGATGCTGATCCGCCGCCCGATCGGAGTCGTCGGCAGCATCACGCCGTGGAACTTCCCGCTGGTGATGGCGATCTGGAAGATCGGACCCGCCCTCGCCGCGGGGAACACGGTGGTCCTGAAGCCCGCGCCCTCGACTCCCCGCAGCACGCTGCGCCTGGCCGAACTCGCCGCCGACGCTGGTCTTCCACCAGGGGTGTTCAACGTGGTGACCGGGGGCACAGACATCGGCGAGGCCATCGTCCAGGACCCGATCGTGCAGATGGTCTCGGTCACGGGCTCGTCGCGCACCGGCCAGGCCGTCATGGCCGCGGCCGCGCAGAGTGCCAAGCGCGTGCATCTCGAACTCGGCGGGAAGGCACCGGCGCTGGTCTTCGCTGATGCCGACATCGACTCCCTGTCGCACGCGATCGCTCTCGGCGCCACCTACAACACCGGCCAGGACTGCACGGCGGCCACGCGGGTCTACGTGCAGCGCGAGCGCCTCGCCGATGTCATCGACGCCCTGTCATCGGTCATGAGCAGCGTGCGCTTCGGTGCTCCATACGATCCGACGACCGACATCGGCCCTCTCATCTCCGCGGGGCACCGCGACCGAGTTCACGGGTTCGTCCAGCGGGCGGTCGAGGCCGGAGCCCGCACAACTGTCGGCGGTCAGATCCCGGACTCCGTCGGTTCCTACTATCCGCCGACGGTCGTCGTCGACGCGAAGCAGGACAGCGAGATCGTCCAGGGCGAGGTCTTCGGCCCGGTGCTCGTCGTCGTCCCGTTCGATGGAGAAGACGAGGCGATCGCGCTGGCCAACGACAGCCGCTACGGGCTGGCGAGCTCGGTGTGGACGAACGACGTGGCGCGCGCACTACGAGTCAGTCATCGCATCGAGGCCGGGGTGACGTGGATCAACGATCACCTGCCGATCGCGTCGGAGGCACCGCACGGCGGGGTCAAGGGCAGCGGGTTCGGCAAGGACATGAGTCACGAGGCCGTCCTGGAGTACACGGTGACCAGGCACGTGATGATCAAGCACGCCCAGCCGGTCGTGCACGACTCGTTCCGCCCTGCCTAGCCGGTCGTGAGTCCCTCGCTATCGAGGAGTCTTCCCAACCCGGTCGTGCTGAGCACGTGAGTCACCCAAGGCGACGGTTCATGAATGGCAAGAGTTCCGCCGCGCAGTCTCAACGTGGTGGCGCAATCGACCATGGCGCGAACCCCACATGCTCCGACGTACGGCAGTTCCGAGAGATCCAGAACGATCGTCTGGCATCCCTTGTTCATCGCGTTGGCAATCGCGGCACACAACTGCGGAGCCGTGAGGCTGTCGAGTTCGCCTCTCAGGGCGATGATCTCAGCGCCGTCGTGCGGTGTCGCGACGATCGTGCACGACAGGCGTTGGTCAGGGTTTCCTCCGACCTTGCATGGCGGCCGCGACGTGCCGTCTGACGTCGGAGGCGTGAGCGCCTGCGAGGACTGGTCCTGCGACAGGGGGCCCACGGGCTCGTCGGTGTGCTGCACTCGGCCTCCGCGTCATTTTCAGACGACTCACGGAGCGCAACCGTTTCGCGTAACCCGGAGTCGAGGGACAGATGACTACCGGGTCTAGGGCAGCAAAAGAACCGTACACCCGAGAGCGGCAGTTGCGACGAAATCCACGCAGAGAACGTCCGGCCTAGGCCGACTTACGCACGGCCTTCTTCGCCGCAGGTGCTGCCTTCTTCGCGGTGGTCTTCGCCGGCGCGGCCTTCTTCGCGGTGGTCTTCGCCGGCGCTGCCTTCGCAGCCGTCTTCGCGGTCCGAGCCGCCGGCTTCTTGCTCGACGAAGCCGCGGCGCTGGCGCTTCCATTGCCCGCGCTCCTTGTGCGGTTCACCGACTCACGAAGCGCGGTCATCAGGTCGAGCACAATGCCGTCGCCTTCAGCCGCGGAGACATCTGCGGACGGAGCGGAGTACGAGCCGCCAGCAAGCTTGCGGTCGATCACGTCGAGCAGCGCCTCGCGGTACTCGTCGCGGTACTGGCTCGGGTCAAAGTCCGCGGACAGGCTCTCGATGAACGAAGCGGCCATGGACAGCTCCTGGGGCCGGATGTCGGCCTCGCCCTTGAGCACGTCGAACTCGGCAGCGCGAATCTCGTCGGGCCAGAGCATGGTCTGCAGGACCATGACCTCGTCACGGACGCGCAGTGCAGCGAGCTGAGTCTTGGTGCGAAGGACGACCTTGACGATCGCGGTCCGCTCGGTCTGCTTGAGGGCCTCGCGCAGCAGCACGTACGGCTTCAAGGCACGGGGTTCGGGCTCGAGGTAGTAGCTGCGGTCGAACATCATGGGGTCGAGTTGATCGCTGGGCACGAACTCCAGGACCTCGATCTCCTTGACGCCGGGCACCGGCAGGCCCTCGAAGTCGGACTCGTCCATCAGCACGACCTGACCGGAGGGGGTCTCGTACGCCTTGGACAGGTCCTTGGTCTGGAGGGGCTGGCCGTCGACGGAGCACACGCGTGGCATCTTCACGCGGCCGCCGTCAGCGGTGTGCACCTGGTGGAATCGGACGTCGTGGTCCTCTGTTGCCGTGTACATCTTGATCGGCACGTTGACCAGTCCGAACGCCACTGACCCGTTCCACATGGAACGCATTGGTCCTCCTATAACACGGGAAGTTGGTCACCCGGGCTTTCGCCACGCGTGACTGTCGGTACATGATGGACTGGTGAGGCCCATGTTGACTAGTCCGGGGCCTCTTCCAATTTCCCAAAAGGGCCAAATTTGGGCGTATGAGGTCAAATGGGACGGAATGCGGGTCATCGCCTCCACCGAGGGCGGGAGGGTCCGGCTGACCAGCCGCTCGGAGCTTGATGCCACCGCCAGGTTCCGGGAGGTTGCCGAATCGGCGGCCCTCGCCAGCCTTCCCCCGGACTCGATGGTCGACGGCGAGGTGGTCGCCTTCGACGCGCACGGCCGGCCGTCGTTCAGCCTCCTGGCTCCTCGGATCCAGGGACGTCGGGAGGGTGCGTCGACCGTTGCGTATGTTGTGTTCGACTTGCTGAAGGTGGACGGCACGGACGTGCGCGGGCAGACCTACTCCGAGCGGCGTGAGCTCCTCGACAGCGTTCTCGAGCCGAGCAGCTTCGTCACGGTTCCAGATTCCTTCGCCGACGGCCCCGGCCTCTTCGCATCGACGCTGGCCCAGGGCCTCGAGGGAGTCGTGGCCAAGCGCATCGACTCGCGATACGAGGCCGGTGTTCGAAGCGCGAACTGGGTCAAGGTCCCCCACCGGCGCACCCGCTCATACGTGATCGGCGGGTGGAAGCACAGCCCGTCGACGTCGCGAGGGCTCGCGTCTCTCCTGGTCGGGACACCCACCGCGGATGGCCTGCTCGTGTACGACGGGGCGGCCGGCTCAGGACTATCGGAGCTGGAGATCCGCACACTGCTGACAGTGCTGACCGAGATCCAGCAGGACACTCGCCCGTTCCACTGGTCGGTTGCCCTTCCGGACGAGGCCACGGTGACCTGGACCGAACCAATTCTTGTTGTCGATGTCGAGCATCTCGGGCGGACCGGCGGTGCCATGCTCAGGCAGCCAACAGTCGTTCGGCTGCGACCGGACCTGTCATACGACGACGTCTGGCGAGAGGGTGGTGCCTGATGGCCGGCATGGAGCAGATGGTCGACATCGACGGACGCCAGCTCAAGCTCACGAACCTGGACAAGGTCCTCTACCCCGAGTCCGGCACGACGAAGTCCGAAGTCATCGCCTACTTCGCGACGGCGGCCGAGGCGATGCTCCCGTGGCTTCGCGACCGACCGGTGACGCGCAAGCGATGGCCGCACGGCGTCGAGAGCGAGTCCTTCTTCGAGAAGAACCTGCCCAAGGGCACGCCCGAATGGGTTCCGCGCGTGACCATCCACCACTCCGGCGTGCGCTCGGGCAACGGCCCGCGTGACCTCGACTATCCGCTGGTCGACGAGGTGGCCACGCTCGTGTGGCTCGCTCAGATCGGAGCGCTCGAGCTGCACGCTCCTCAGTGGCGAGTCGATCGCAAGACGGGCGAGCCGTTGCCGCCCGATCGCCTGGTCATCGACCTCGATCCCGGACCGCCGGCAGGCTTGGCCGAGTGCGCCACCGTCGCGCTGCTCGCAAGGCAGATGCTCGAGTCGCACGGCATGCCAACACTCGCAGTGACGAGCGGCTCCAAGGGGATGCAGTTGTATGCCGACCTGCCGCCGAAGAACGCGGCCGGCAAGAAGACCCTCGAGAAGGCCGGCAGCACGGCCGAGTATGCGCACGCCCTGGCACTCGTGCTGGAGAAGGAACTGCCGAAACTGGTGGTCAGCGCGATGTCGCGCGAACTGAGGCCGGGAAAGATCTTCGTCGACTGGAGCCAGAACAATCCGGCGAAGACAACGATCGTCCCCTGGTCGTTGCGGGGACTACACCTTCCGACTGCTGCGACACCGGTCGGCTGGGACGATGTCGAGCGCGGCGAGCTTGAGCAGAAGTCCCTGCAGCAGGCAGCGGAAGCCCTGACGACTGAGCACTAGTTCGAACAACACGCTGTTAGCCTGCGCAGACGATCGAGGTGGAGGTTCCATGAAGCGCACTGTGGTTGGACTCGTGCTCGTCGCCATGTCCGTATCTTCTCCCGTCGTTTTCGCTCCGGCCGTGGGTGCCACCACTGTCGACGCGGCACTGGGCACGTTGGCGCCCGCGCGGGGCGAGGCACCCGGCAAGGCGTGCAAGAAGCCGGGGATGAGCGTGCATACGGCCAAGTTCGGGCACCTGACCTGCAGGGCCGGCCGCTGGGTTCGCGCCTAGGAACTCAGCGCGGCGCGGCGAACTGGACGCTGACCGGACTGTCGACACCCGTGGTCGCGGTGTTCACGATGCCAACCTGAACAGTGGGTCCGACGACGCTGCGCAGTTTCGCCTTCCCTCGAGCGGCTACGTTGAGGTCGATACCCGCCGCTGTATCGGTGCACGTGATGGCCAGCGGCCCAGACTTCGCGTAACGGGGGGTGCCCAGACCCTTCACCTCGTAACCGGCCTTGGTCTTCTTGATCGACACCTTCACGCTGACCAGCGTCGCGGCGCAACCTGACTGCCTTGTCTGCGCGCGAGCCGCACCCTGATGCGCAAGGAACTCCACCATCTCGAAGCAGATGCTCATCAGCGCCCGCGTAAAGAGGGCCGACACTTGCGGCTTCGTATGCAGCAGGCTCATGGTCTGGCCACTGAGGGTGTTGTAGTGGACGGTCCCGAACGATGCGCAGGTGAGCAGGCGGTCGTTGTTGCTCAGTCCCGGCAATATGACCGAGAGCGCGTCCGCTTTGGCGAGAAGTTCGTCGTCCTCCTCGATCGACACGGCTTGGCTCTTGGCCTGGGCGGGCAGCTTCGACGATGAGACCGTCGCCGTTCCGTCCGGCGGAACGCTCGTGCTCACCGTTGTCGGCGCATCGGTGCCGCAGTTGTTCGCACGGTCGCCGCTGCGCGCGCAGGGATCCGCCAACGCCTTGTAGGTGTAGACGAACGTGGGGCCGTCCTGCAGTCCGACCGACAGCACCGCGGAGGTCGCTCCTCCGCTCACCAGCGCAACCGAACGCGACCCAGATCCGGTTTCCCCCTTGTTGATCAGCGCCGGCGTCGTCCGCAGTTCGACACCGCTGGGGTTCTCCTTCACCGGCGCACCCCAGATGCCCATCAGGGGCGCGAAATTGCCGGCGAGCACCGTCGCGGTCAATGACAACGACGCGCTCGCGCCGCCCGCCGGAATCGTCGTGGGAACCGACCACGTGTAGGTCGACTGCCATTGGCCAGGCTTGTTCCACGTCGCCGAGCCGCCCTGGTCGGAGAACGTCCAGTTCGGGGTATCGATCAGGTTCTTGCGATCGATCGTGACCGACTGGAGGGTCAGGGTGGCACCGGCTTTTGCCGTGTCCGTGGACGCCGTCGCATTGACGTCGAGGACGGCAACACCGGCTGCAAGCAGCATGAATGTCGTGGCAAGACTGAGGATTCGGCGCATAGCGGCTCAGCCTTCCACCTCCCGAGATGCCTTGGCTAGGGCCACAACCACGCAGACACTCAAGCAAGCGCCCTGAATTGTGAGAATCGGTTCCGCGATCCTCGCGGCTACGGCCCGTCGAAGCGGCTAAAGGACTCGAAGTACCTGACGACCACGGGGCTCGTCAGTGGCCTTGCCCTCCCATCGCCACGACACTTCCACTGTGGCAGGGCCGGTCGGCCGTCCCTCAGCTCTTACAGCGACCACTCCGCCGGGCTCCACGCGACCATCAGGGGCTCCATCGACGATCTGGCCGTCCAATACCGCAACGTCCAACAGAGCGCAGGTGTACGTGTTCCTCAGGAGCATGCCGCCTGATGAAGCAGGTTCGACCACCCATGGCTCACCTGAGTTCGCATCTCCGACGAACCGGCCCACGAGCCAGTCGGGCAGGTGGCCGATGAGCCCGTCGAGAATCAGCACGTTCTGCACGTTACTCAATTGAGGCGGAGCACGTCAGACACGAGACTGCTGCAATCGCGACACTTCACCAGGCGCATCGTGCTGCCACCTCCCGCCCGAGCAGGGTTGGCTGTCAGTTTCGAGGAGACCGCGAGCCCCACGGCGACCAGTACCAACGAAAGAACCGACGTAGCAGTCGAAAAAGCACCCCCGCCGTGACACCCCCAATGACCAATCCGGGTGCAACGGCGTATGCGACCGGGTCCTGGTCCCATTCGCCCGGTGCTGGCGAGTGCGAAGCGCCTGTCTCGGGTTCGGCGTCGTAGAACTCGCGGGCCGCTGCGACATCGTCCCCAAGACCATCGACAGCGTCATCATCGTGCGGTGTCAGGAATGACATCCACGCATCTTCCACCTTCCGACGCAACGACGCACACCTGCCTCACTCACGACTCCGCGCATTCGTTCCACGCCACGTCTCCTCACCGTCACCCTGCCCTGCCCTGCCACGGTGAACCACGGGCGGCACCTGCTCCCGCACCAGGACCGGGGAGGCGACCAAAGACCTAGGACGCTTGGGTCGGCATACTCACCCTCCTGTGCGCCGCGGTCATCTTCAGCGGTGCTGGTTCGTGAACGCGTCCTTCGTCGCCGCGCGCTGGCGAACACTTGCCTCCGCTGATGCCACTCCTCAGCGGAGGCTGGTACCCGCCACGCCTCTACTTCTCATCGCGCGACATCGGGGCAAAGATTGCTGGTCGCGGACGAGATGACTACAGATTGGTCCGCGACAGACGGCAAGCCGTCTCTGGTCATGAGATCCCGGACTTGCGCTTCCTTTGCCCACCAGAAGCGCCACCACGGACGACGCTGGCCGTCAGCCGGGATCACCTGACGAGCTGCAGGCTCCGGAACTTCGGACCCCCACCAGCGAGTCGATGCTGCAACTCCCGTGACGATATTGCCCTGGGCGGCCCAGACGGATCTACGCCGAAACTCCCACCTCTCGACGTAACGAGTTGCAAGCGCGTCGTACCACTCAAGGTACAGAGTGACGGGTTCATTCTTGAGCGCCGTTTCCGTGAGGTCTTGCACGGACTCCTCGGCCTCACCCGGGTCCAGCTTCGCAATCGCCTTCGACCATGAGTTCTTCGGACCAACGACGGCGAAACTGATGCCTGTCGCAAGCGCAGGACCGTCGTTTCGAACAGCCACTGATTCGCGAATGATCTTGCGGGGGTTTAGCGAGTCCCCCGGCTTGGCGTCCGCGGTCAACCGGTCGAGGTCTTCGAGGTCATAGTCAGGGCGCCAGGAGTACGCCACCCGAACCCGAGCGGAGGATCTGACGGTCTCGATGGCTGTCTGGCGGCGTGCGGAGCGCCTCGCGTCGACCGCAGCCATGAGTGCCACCAGAGCAGCAAAAGCGGTCGCAACTGCCGCAACTGCGTCCCCCTCCATCCGCGAATCGAACCACAGCGACGGACCACTAGATCGGGTGTTTGAACACGAAGGCGGCGCCGAGTCTGCAGACCTGACGCCGCCTTCTGCGTGCCGTGACTCGACGCGAGCAATTGGCGTAAGAACTGGCGCACAGTCGAGTTACATGACGAATCCCCTCACTTCCTGGCGAGAGGTTGTGAGGGGATTCGAGTCGGGCTGACAGGATTTGAACCTGCGACCCCTTGACCCCCAGTCAAGTGCGCTACCAAGCTGCGCTACAGCCCGCCCCGCGTCTCCGCGAGAGCATGGTGACTCTACCGGACGACCTACGCGCTCTCGGCAGGCCCGTCGAGCGTGCTGCTAGAGGGTCGACACGCGCCCGAGCTTGGCTACCACGGGAATCACGTCTGCACCGATTCGCTCGATCGCCTCCGACGTCGCGCCACCGGCGATGCTGCCGAGGACGTCGTCGATGCCGAGCTCGCTGAGTCCCGCGAGCCGGTCGATCAGCTGCTGCGTGTTCTCCCCGTTCGGGCCAACGTCGAGCACGACATATGCCGTCTTAGTGATGTCGGCGTAGTCGCGTCCCTCGGTCTCGCAGTGCTCCTTGAGCACCTCGAGCTTGTGGGCAATCTGCGGAGTCGCGAACAGGTTGCAGGCCTGCGCGTACTTGGCGACGAGCTTGAGTGTCTTCTTCTCGCCCATGCCTCCGATGAGGATCGGGGGGTGCGGGGTGCTCAGCGCGGGCGGGGAGTTGAGCAGCCGCTCGGCCTTGATGTGCTTGCCGTCGAACGGGCTCTCGTCGCCCGACCACATCTGGAGGGTGAACTGCAGGGTCTCCTCGAGCATCTCGAACCGGTCGGCGAGCGGCGGGAAGTCGAAGCCGAGCCCTCGCGACTCCTCCTCGTTCCACCCTGCGCCGATGCCGAGGATCGCGCGGCCGCCGGATAGCACGTCGAGAGTGGTCACGGCCTTGGCCAGCAGGCCGGCCTTGCGGTAGTGGACACCGGTGACGATCGTGAGGAGCTTGGCCTTCTCGGTGTGGGCGGCGAGGAAGCCGAGAGTCGTGTACGCGTCGAGCATCTCCTGCTCGGGCGGGCCGACGGCGGTGATCTGGAAGAAGTGGTCCATGACGCCTACGTAGCCGAAGCCGACCTGGTCCGCTTCGCGCGCGAGCCGTGCCAGCGTGGGGCCGATCTGGCTGGGGCCTTCGGGCCAGGTGAACGACGGGATCTGCAGGCCGAGCTTCATGGAATCTCCTCAACGTTTCGCCGATTGCCCACGCTATCCCGGGTTCCTATGTCCCGCTCACCTCGTCGGTCGCTACCGTGCATCCGTGCGCTTCCTGAAGTGGTTCGCGATCGTCACCGGCGCGATCCTGGTGAGCCTGGCGATGATCGCCGTCGCGGGCATCGGCTCGTCGATCGTGCAGACCGACCGCGAGCAGGACGCGCTGCAGCCGTTCTATACGCCGCCCGATCCGCTGCCAGGCGAGCCGGGGACCGTCATCCGCATGGAGCCTCTCGGTGTCTCCGTCGCCGGCGGGTCCGCGTTCCGCATGCTCTACGTGTCCGAGCTGCCCGACGGCACGCCGGCGGCGTCGGGCGGAATGCTCTTCATCCCCGACTCCCCCGCGCCGTCGGGCGGCCGCCCGGTCGTCGCGTGGGCACACGGCACGCTCGGCATGGGCAACGCGTGCGCTCCGTCGCGTTCCACTGATCCGCTGTCCGACCTCACGACCTGGCTGCCGCAGGCGATGGCCCTGGGCTGGGTCGTGACGACGACGACTACGTCGGCATCGGAACACCGGGGCCTGCGCTGTATTTGATCGCGCAGTCCGAGGTGCGGGACCTCGTGAACGCGGTGCGTGCAGCGCGCAACGTGCCCGAGGCGCGGGCCAGTACGCGCTACGTGACCTTCGGCCACTCGCAGGGCGGACATTCGTCGGTGTGGTCCGGGCATCTCGCGCCGCAGTACGCGCCCGAGCTCTCCCTGCTCGGTGTCGCGGCGGCCGCTCCGGCCCTGGAACTGCCGGACATCATGGGCGCGCAGTGGGACACCGCGGCTGGTTGGGTCATCGGTCCCGACGTCGTCGAGTCGTGGCCCGTGTTCTACCCCGGCCTGCCCCTGGATGGCGTGCTGAGCCAAGCGGGGCTGGACAACAGCAACCGGCTGGCCTACGAATGCATCGAGCAGGCCGCGATCGAGGGACTCATCCGGCAGAAGCTCGGCCAGAACTTCTTCGACAAGGACCCGCTCTCCGATTCGGCGTGGCTCGATGCGGCGACAGACCAGACTCCAGCTCCGCTGCCGCCATCGATGCCGGTATGGATCGCGCAGGGTACTGCGGACAACGTCGTGCTGGCGTGGCCGAATGCAGTCGTGCAGGAGGAGTGGTGCGCGGCGGGTTCGACCATCGCGATGATGTGGATGGGTGACGTTGGTCACGTAGCCGCGGCGACGACCGCGGGGCCGGAGTTCGTCGTGTGGGCGGCCGACAGGTTCGCCGACCGGCCCGTCGTCCGGTCGTGTGACGTGCCGCCGCCCGTCGCGCCCGCACCTTGATTCGCTGACCTGATTAACCACAGTTAGCATTCCGGCCATGACAGTCGCCACCGAGAACGTCTTCACCTACCCCGAGACCGCAGATCGCTTCTATGCCATCGTCGCCGGTCGTCGTGATGTGCCGATCGTGGCGCAAAACGAGCACGCGATCGCGTTCGAGGATGGCAGCGACGACGACACGACGAGGATCAGCATCATTCCTCGGGACCCGATCTCGAGCGTATCCGGCCTCGACTTCAGCGACGGCCTACGGTGGCTGGGCATCCTCGACCTGATTCGCGCCGTTCCGGGCAAGATGGGCTGGGGGCAGCACGAAGGCTTCCGGATCGAGATCCCGGTGCACCCGCCGTACCAGCTACAGCCGTGGCTGGTCGTCCACCTGTTCCGGAGCAAGTCCAAGGTCGTGAAGGCTGGCGCTGACGAGCGGGGCTTCACGCGCGACATCGGGCACTTCTCCGAGACCGTCGCGCTGCGCAAAAGGGTCGAGATCGTCTACTCCAACGACGAGTTCATGATCTTCCACAACTTCGAGGATCAGGACAATGCGGAGTACGACACGGTGCTCATGGGAATCCCCCGCCGTCAGGTCGACACGATCCTCGACCCCGAGTTCACCGCCCAGGACTGGCTGTCGATGGCCGCCGGCATCCGCCAGTCGGCACGGCGCCTTGACATAGCCGCGTACACCATCGCCCTGAACGTCGGCCCGCCGTACCAGCACACCCCCTGGGTCCACGTGCACGTCTACGCAGGCGGCAAGGCGCTGCCTGTTCCCCCGAAGAAGGCGCACAAGGGCCATAAGGGGCACGACAAGGCAGGTCATGCAGATGCCTCGCCAGACTCGGCCTAACGCACCTTCGCTCCTTCTTCTCTTCTGGCAGTGCCTGGTCATCGGCGTCACCAGCTTCGGCGGCGGCCTCAATGCCTACGTTCGCCTGGTCTTCGTCAACCGACGCAAGTGGGTGACCGAGGACGAGTTCCTCGAGTGCCTCGAGGTGGCGCAGGCCCTACCCGGACCGAACGTCGTGAACCTCGTCGTCATGCTCACGCGCCTTCTGCGTGGAGTTCGCGGAGCGGCACTCGGATTCGTCGGCCTGATCTTCCCGGCCATTGCTGCGAACGTCCTTCTCGTGGCGTTCATCCTCGGCGCGGCTGGAGGCTCGGCCTTCAGCGCGATCCTCGCCGGGTTCGGCGCCGCGGCCGCGGGACTGTCGATCGCGAACGCGGGACAGATGGGCCGAGCACACCTGCGGTGGCCCGTTGACCTGCTGCTCGCGATCGCGGCGGTAGGTCTGATCCTCTGGCTCAGGCCGTCGCTCCTGGTGGCTATCGCCCTGTTCGGCTCGGTCGGCATCGCCTTGCACTACCTGAAGGCCCGGCGCGCACAGGATGAGCAAAAGGCCGAGGAGCCCGCGTGAGCGAGCTGTGGGGACTGTTCACCTTCTTCGCGGGTATCTCCCTGCTTGCCGTCGGAGGAGGCAACGCCACGCTGCCGGCGATCCAGATGCACGCGGTCCAGTCCGGATGGGTCACCAGCGAGTCCTTCATCCAGATCTACTCGATCGGCCAGATCGCACCGGGCCCGTCGACGATGTATGTCGCGGGAATCGGGTACGCGGTCGCGGGCGTGCCGGGCGGCATCGTCGCGGGCCTGTCGTTCGTACTGCCGTCGTCGATCCTCGTGATCTGCGCCGGCATGGCGTGGGCCAAGTGGAAGCAGTCCCCGCTGAAGACCGCGGTCAAGGCCGGCATGGCACCGATCACAGTGGCGCTGCTGACCGTCGGCGCGTGGAATCTCCTGCGGGCGCTGAGCTCGATGTCGGATGGGACGCGTCAGTCCGAGCCGGTTGCACTCGCGATCATCATCGGCATCGCCGTGGTCATCGCCGTGCTCGCGCAGCTGAACAAGATCAGTCCCGCACTGCTGGTGCTGGGCGGCGGGCTCGCGGGCTTCCTACTCCTCGCCTGACCACGCCCCTGGCCGCTACTTCCTACGCGATCGCTTCTCGCGCACGCGCATGACGATCCGGATCGGCGTGCCGACGAACCCGAACTCCTCGCGCAGCCGACGATCGATGAAGCGGCGGTAGCCCGCCTCGAGGAAGCCGGTGGTGAACAGCGCGAAGGTCGGCGGTCCGACCTGAACCTGGGCACCGAACAGGATGCGTGGCTGACGGCCACCGCGCAGCGGATGCGGGTGCGCGTCCGTGAGCTCCTTGATGAACTGGTTGAGCCGTCCGGTCGAGACGCGCGTCTCCCAGCCGTCGAGAGCCGCCTCGATCGCCGGCGTCAGCTTCTCGACATGGCGACCGGTCTTCGCGGAGATGTTCACGCGCGGAGCCCACGGCACCTGGACGAGGTCGCGGTCGATCTCGCGATCGAGGTACTTGCGTCGCTCCTCGTCGGTGAGGTCCCACTTGTTGAACGCGAGGACGAGGGCGCGCCCTGCCTCCTGGACCATGTGGATGATGCGGACGTCCTGCTCGCTGAGGGGCTCGGACGCGTCGACGAGGACGACGGCGACCTCGGCGCGGTCGAGCGCGGCCTGCGTGCGCAGCGTGGCGTAGTACTCCGAGCCGCTGGCGTCCTTTGACTTGCGACGGATGCCGGCCGTGTCGACAAACCACCACCAGGCGCCTTTAAGCTCCACGAGCTCGTCGACCGGGTCGACGGTCGTTCCCGCTACGGGATCGACGACGACGCGCTCGCTGCCCGCGAGGGAGTTGAGCAACGACGACTTGCCGACGTTCGGCTTGCCGAGCAGGGCCACACGACGCGGTCCGCCGAGGCGGGTCTGGCCGGCGCCGTTCTCCGGCAGCATGTCGACGGCTGCGTCGAGAAGGTCACCCGCACCGCGGCCATGCAGCGCCGAGACGGTGTGCGGCTCCCCTAGTCCGAGGGACCACAGCTTCGTGGCCTCGAGCTCGGTGGCCTCGTCGTCGACCTTGTTGGCGACGAGCAGAACGGGCTTCCCGGTCTTGCGCAGCACCTGGACGACGGCCTCGTCGGTGGCCGTTGCGCCAACCTTGGCGTCGACGATGAACATCACGGCGTCGGCATCGTTCATGGCTCGCTCGGCCTGGGCGGCGATCATCGCGCCCATGCCGCGGGCCTTGGTCTCCCAGCCGCCGGTGTCGATGAGGATGAAACGTCGTCCGTTCCACTCCGCCTCGTAGCTGACGCGGTCACGTGTGACGCCGGGGACGTCCTCGACGACCGCCTCGCGGCGGCCGATCATGCGGTTGACGAGTGTCGACTTGCCGACGTTCGGCCGTCCGACGACCGCGAGCACGGGCATGCCCGAGTGCTCGCCCGCCGGGCGCATGAGCTCGTCGAGGTCGGCCTCGAAGTCGCCGAACTCGTTGCGGGCGGCCGCGAGGGCCGCTTCCAGCACGGTGTCGTCGTCACCAAGGTCGTCGACCTCGATGTCAGCGCCATCCTCGAACTCGTCGTCGCCGGTCGGCTCGACCGCGATCCACTGGTCACTCATCTGCTCTACCTGTCTGCTCGTCCTGCTGTCATGCCGTCCGTTCGCGTCTAGACGACGCGCATTGCCGCGAGTTCCTCAGCGTCCACGAGGAGCTGTCGAACCTGCTCCTCGACGGCGGCCCGTGTCGTCGTCCGCAGCGGGTCACCGGTCACCGTGAGGGTGACCGGGGGCGCGTAGAACACGTCGATCCTGGACCGGGGACGGGGTGGATCGGTGGCAACCCTGCCCACCGCCCCGAGGAGCACGACCGGCATCACTGCGACACCGGATACCGCTACAAGGTACCCCACAGGGGCCGCTGAGCCCGCCACGACCACTGCGCGCCCGTCCTCCAGGGCGGCCAGCGCGCGGCGCTGCGTGAGGATGAATGCCGGTCCGCTGAGGCGAATATCGCCAGCAGCGGACAGCACTCGCTCGGGCAGGGCGTGGTCCATCGCCTCATTGGCGACGACGTGGATCGGCCTCGGCGCCGTGGCGTGGATGAGCGCGCCCGCCAGCACTCCCTCACAACTGGTGACCATGAGCAGGGGCCCGGTCGTGCCCACGAAATGGGCTCCGTGCGCGCGCAACTGGTACGACATCCGCAGGGCGGCCGAGGCGAGGTTGCGCGCGTTGGCAGCCGCCGTCCATGACGGCGGGTCGACGGCGACGGTCATCGCGCTACTCCGGGATGGCGTCGGCGAGCGCGCAGACGTGGTCCACGACCTCGTCGAGTGTGAGGTCGGTCGTGTCGACGAGGACTGCATCGTCGGCGAGCAGCAGTGGCGAGTTCTTGCGGCCCGCGTCCTTCGCGTCTCGGGCCAGCAGGGCGCTTTGCGTGCGGTCGATGTCGACCTGCGCCGTGCCGTGCCGCTCGTCCTGGGTTGCCCGGCGCTGCGCACGAACCTCGGCATCGGCCGTGATGAAGATCTTGAGGTCTGCATCGGGTAGCACAACGCTCGTGATGTCGCGGCCCTCCACGACGATCCCGGTCCCGGCCGCTTGGGCAGCGGACACCGCGTCGCGCTGGATCTTCACGAGCAGCTCGCGCACGACGTCGACCGCGCTCACCGCGCTCACGGAACTGGTGACCGCATCTCCGCGGATGAACTCCTCGACGTCGACGCCGTTGGCATGCACGGTCGGATGGATCGGGTCGGTTCCGCTGACGATCTCGGCGAGCGGTGCGAGCTTCGCCACCGCCGCGGCGTCGTTGACGTTGATACCCGCATCGAGCATCGCCCACGTCATCGCGCGGTACATGGCGCCGGTGTCGAGGTAGCGCAGTCCCAATCGGCTCGCGACGCGGCGGCTGACGCTGGACTTGCCCGAACCTGCCGGTCCGTCGATGGCGATGACGGGAGAACTCATCCCCAGAGCCTAGGGGGTGGGTTGCATCGAGCCGCTAGTAGCGGACGTCGAAGTCCTTGGCCTGCAGAGCGTCAGTGAGCTCGTCGCCGACCTCGGGCCGCACGAACAGCGCGACCAGGCCACTGGGCCGGCCGAGAACGTGCTCGATTCGCACGTCCTCCAGGTTGAGCCCAGCCTCGCCGACGGCGCCGAACAGGCGGCCAAGCTCGCCAGGACGGTCAGCGAGCATGACGGACACCTCGAGGTACGCCGACGGTGCAGCACCGTGCTTGCCCGGGATCCGCTGCTGGCCCGCGGCACCGGCGGTGAGCACGTGCTCCACCTCGGCCGCGGCCCCGGAGTCGGTGCCGGCAGCCAGGACTCGCAGCGCTCGCGCGGTCTCCTGCAGCTCGTCGGCGATGCGCTGGATCACCTCGGACACCGGGCCCGCGTTGACGACGAGGATGTCCGACCACATGGAGGTGTTCGATCCGGCGATACGAGTCATGTCTCGCAGCCCGGTGCCGGCGATGCGGACGTAGTCCTCGTCGGCGGCAACCAGCTGACCGGCGAGGATGCTCGACAGCACCTGCGGCGCGTGCGACACGAGCGCTACTGCGGCGTCGTGCTCCTCGAGAGTCATCTCGACGGGGTAGGCACCGCAGGCCGAGACCAGTCGGTGCACCTGCCGTACATGCTCGATGCCGCTCGTGCCCAATGGCGTGACCACCCACAAGCGGTCATCGAGGAGGTCGCTCCTGGCACCTGCGGCCCCGGACACCTCGCGGCCGGCCATCGGATGCCCGCCGACCAGTCGCTCGGCGTCGGCACCCCGCGCCATGGCGTCGGACATTACCCGGCCCTTGACCGACGTGACGTCGGTGAGCGTCGCGCCCGGGAAGCGGGACGACGCGGTGGCCAGCACGTCAGCCGCATGCCGCGGCGGGACCGCGACGACAACGATGCTCGGAGCATCCTCGTCGGCCAGCGTGCGACCTGCGCCTGCGGCCACGGCGATGGAGAGGTTCGCATCGTCGACATCGGAGAGCAGCACATCGACGCCGGCCCGGCGCAGCGACAGGGCGACGGACGTGCCGATGAGGCCCGTGCCAATGACGAGGACGGAACCCGAGATGAGAGCTCCGTCCTGCGGGGCGCTCACTGAATCAGGTCCTGGCGGAGCACCTCGGCGCCGCGCAGGTAGACGTGCTGGATCGATGCGCGGTCGACGTCGACGTCGATGTGCATGAGTACGCGGACAACACGCTGGAGAGCGCCTTCGATGTTCATCTCCTGAGCGCACAGCAGTGGGACGTCGACGAGGCCGATGGCACGCGCGCCCGCGGCGGGAAACGAGCAGGTGAGGTCGGGCGTTCCCGTGAGGATCACGCTGACGACGTGGTCGCTCGTGATCGCGTTGCGCTGCATCATCGCCGTGAGCAGTTCGCCCACGGCCTCGTTCATCTCGGTCGCGTCGTTCGCCTGCAGGCACGTGGCTCCGCGCACTCCTCGAAGTGTCATCGCGGTCGGGCTCCTTACAGGACGGCGGCTTCTGCCAGCGGTTCAGCCTACCGATGCGTTCGTGATCGTCGGCTAAAGACCCACGAGGGTGTACAGCGAGTGGAGCTCGGGGCCGGTGATCGCCCTGATAACGCCGGGCCGCTGCTGGCCCAGATGGATCGGGCCGATGCGGGTGCGCACGAGGTCCGTCACCGGTCGACCGACCTCGGCGAGCATGCGACGGATGATGCGGTTGCGCCCCTCGTGGATGACGAGCTCGATGAGAGTGCGGTCCGGCTGCTTCTGCAGGATGCGCGCGGAATCGCATTGCGCGAAGCCGTCCTCGAGCTCGACTCCGTCACGCAAAGCGCGCAGTTCCTGCGGGGATACCTGCCCGCGCACTGTCGCGATGTAGGTCTTGTCGACCTGGTGCGAGGGATGGCCGAGCCGGTTGGCAAGTTCCCCGTCGTTGGTGAGGATGAGCAGCCCCTCGGTGTCGGCATCCAGGCGACCGACATGGAACAGGCGCTCGGTCCGGCCTGCGACCCAGTCGCCGACGCACGGACGCCCCTCGTCGTCGGACATCGTGCTGATGACGCCCTTCGGCTTGTTGAAGGCGAAGACGGCGTTGTCAGGTGCTGTCGGCACCCGTTCGCCGTCGACTCGCACGACAGCCGTTCTCGGATCCACGCGCATGCCCTGCTCGGTGACCTTCTTGCCGTCGACCTCGACCCGGCCCTCGTCGATGAGCTGCTCGCACGCGCGCCTGCTGCCGATCCCTGCCGTGGCGAGGACCTTCTGCAGGCGGATCAACTGGACATCGTCGTCAGCCATGAAATTTCCTCATTCGCCGGTTGCTACCGAATCAAGTACGTCATCGAGGTCGGACAGGTCGGGAAGGTGCTCGGCGAGCGGCGGGAGATCGTCGAGTGACGCGATGCCCATGCGCTCGAGGAAGTGCGATGTCGTGCGGTACAGGTGCGCGCCCGACTCCCCGTCGAAGCCGGCCTCGGCGATCAGGCCGCGCGACAGCAGCGTGCGGATAACGCCGTCGACGTTGACCCCGCGGACCGCGCTGACCCGGCCGCGCGCGATGGGCTGCCGGTACGCGATGACCGCGAGCGTCTCGAGCGATGCCTGCGTCATGCGCGCCTGCTGGCCGTCGAGGACAAAGCGCTCCACGACCGGCGAGCATTCCGCACGGCTGTAGTAGCGCCAGCCGCCGGCGACCTCGCGCAGGTCGAAGCCGCGCTGCTGCTCGGTGTACTCGTCGGACAGCTGGCGGATCACGGTCTCGACATCGTCGACGGGCTGGCGGGTCGCGGCAGCAAGGTCGATGAGCGACATCGGCTCGTCGGCAAGCAGCAGCAACGCCTCGATGGCGGCGCTGAGGGATGGGGCACCGAGCTCGGTGCCCAACTCGTCGCCCGGCTCCTCGCTCAGTTCCTCGGGCTCGTCGACGACGAACTCCTCGGTGACCTCAGTCATCGGACTCCCCTTCCTCGGCAGGAACGGACCCTGCCTGGCTCTCGATCTCACGTTCCGCGTCGCGATCGACCTCGCGGTCGATGTCGAACTCGTCGGTCACGTCGACCTCGCCGTCGTCGGTGCCGGTCCAGCGGATGGTCAGGTCGCCGAGCGGGGTGATCTGCTCGAACGCCACGACCTGCTCGCGGTACAGCTCGAGCAGGGCCAGGAACCGGCCGACGACCAGCAAGGTCGTGTCGCAGTCGGCGATGAGCGCGCGGAACGTGGTGGTGCGGTGACGCCGCAGGCGCTCGACGATGATCGCCGCCTGGTCGCGCACGCTGACGCGCTGCACGTGGATGTGCGCTGTACTGACCTCCTGCACGGGCTTGGGCGCGAGCGCCCTGGCCGCGAGCGCGGCGAACTGGTCGGGGCCGAGCCCGATGAGGACCTCGGGAAGCAGGGCAGCGAACTGCGGCTCGAGACCGGCGGTGCGCGGGTAGGTCTTCGCGGCGTTGGCCATCCTCTCGGCAAACAGCGCCGCAACCTCCTTGTACGCGCGGTACTGGAGCAGGCGGGCGAAGAGCAGGTCGCGGGCCTCGAGCAGCGCGAGGTCCTCCTCGTCCTCGACCTCGCCCGAGGGCAGCAGCCGAGCGGCCTTGAGGTCCAGCAGCGTCGCGGCCACGACCAGGAATCCGCTCGCCTCGTCGAGGTCCCACTCGTGGCCCTGCCCGCGGATGTAGCCGATGAACTCGTCGGTGACCTGGTGCAGTGCGAGCTCGGTGACCTCGAGCTTGTGCTTGGAGATCAGGGACAGCAGTAGGTCGAACGGTCCCTCGAAGTCGCCGACGCGCACGGAGAACCTCGGCTGAGCCTCGGGCTCAGGTGCTGCGGGCGTCTGGACATCCTCCGGGGTCTGCGCCTCGGTGGGCGTCGTCACCGCGCCAGAACCTCCCTGGCCAGCTGGCGGTAGGACTCGGAGCCCGAACTACCGGGAGCGAAAGCCGTGATCGGCTCTCCGGCGACAGCGGCGTCGGGGAACTTGACGGTGCGGTGGATGACGGTGACGAAGACGAGATCGCCGAAGGCCTGCTGCACGGTCGACAGGACCTCGCGGCTGTGCAGCGTGCGGGGGTCGTACATGGTCGGCAGTACGCCGATGATCGACAGGTTCGGATTCAGGCGGGCCTTCACCTTGTCGATCGTGTCCTTGAGGAGCGCCACGCCGCGCAGGGCGAAGTACTCGGTGCCCATCGGGATGATGACGCCGCTGGCGGCGGTGAGGGCATTGAGGGTGAGCAGGCCGAGCGAGGGCTGGCAGTCGATGAGGATGACGTCGTAGTCGTCGAGGATCGGTGCGAGAACGCGACCGAGCGCATGCTCGCGCCCGACCTCGCTGACCAGTTGCAGCTCGGCCGCCGACAGGTCGATGTTGCTCGGCAGCAGGTCGAGCCCGGGCGTGTCCGTGGTCATGATGACGTCGCCGACGTGGCAGTCGGCCTGGGTCAGGGCGTTGTAGATCGTCAGCTCGAGCTCGTTGGGGTTGACGCCGAAGGACACGGAGATGGCGCCCTGCGGATCGAAGTCGACGAGGAGCACGCGTCTGCCGTAGCTGGCCAGCGCGGCACCGAGGCTGACGGTCGAGGTGGTCTTGCCGACCCCGCCCTTCTGGTTGACCATCGCGATGACTCGCGCCGGGCCATGGGTGGTGAGGACCGGCGGGTCAGGGATGACGACCTTGGACGAGTCCAGCGGGACACCGTCCGGCACGATCGCCTCGGGCACGTCCATGCCCTCGAAGACCGCCTGCGGCCCGTCGAATGCCGGGGCCGGTGCCTCGACGACCGTCTCGACAACTGTCTCGACGATTGCTTCGGGGGTTTCGGCCACCACATCGGGGGTCTCGATCACCGTCTGGGGGACGTCGGAGCCACCCGCGGGCACCTCGGGGGACGGCGAGTCGCCAGCCGACTGCCCCGAGTTCCTGCCCTTGAACTTCATGGTGGTCCTTCCTATCAATGCGTCGACTGAGCCTACCGGCCGAGCCACCGCCCAAGGCGCAGCACCGCCGTGGCCGCGCGCTTGGCCTCACGAGCCGAAACGGCGCTGTCCAGCTCCACTGTGACCGCGATCGTCTTCAGCTCGTCGTCGATCCACCCGGTCATGGTCCCGTGGCAGACGCCGGCACACCTGACCTTGCTGGTCCGCTCCCCCATGTACTTGGCCAGTTGCCGCCCGGCCGCCCTGCTGCGGGCCCGACTGATGTCGACGACATCGAAGGCCTGGTGGTACGACAGCACCGCGGTGGGACGCACGGCCGACAGGAACCGCATCATGCCGCGCGTCTCGCGCTCGCTCGCCGCCTTAGGCCCTGGCCAGTACGTGCCCCGGCTTCCCTCGCTCCACTCGAACGGGAAGTTCCTGTTGAGGTCCACACCGCGTGCGTTCGCCCTCGTATCGCGAGCGTTGCCGTCGGGATTCATGCTCGTGATGAGCCAAAGCCCAACGCCGTCGGGGATGCTCCGCTTGGCGAGCCTCTTTGCGACCTTGCGCCCGCCAGGCTCACTGCCGTGCATCTGGCCGATCACGACGATCTGCACCGCGGCGTCGAGTGCCCCGTAGTGCCGAGCGACGATCTCCCGGCCCATGCTCGTCGTCGCGATGACCCGTCGATCGTTGGCGTCCTTGGCGGACGCCGCCGGGGACCACGCCACGAGCGCACTGCAGCACAGGGCAACCACCGTGACGAGCCACGCGAGGCGCCTCATCTGGCCCTCGGATGGCTGGTCGCGTAGACCTCACGCAAGGTGTCGACCGTGACCATCGTGTAGATCTGCGTCGTCGTGACGGAGGCGTGTCCGAGCAGTTCCTGCACGACGCGCACGTCGGCCCCTCCTTCGATCAGATGCGTGGCAAAGCTGTGGCGCAGCGTATGCGGACCCACGACGCTGGTCAGGCCCGAGCGCTCGGCGGCCTCGCGGACCACGGCATACGCGCTCTGCCGCGACAGTGGCCGGCCCAGCGAGTTGAGGAAAAGCCGCGGCGTACCGCGACCCTTGGTCGCCAGCACCGGGCGTCCGCGAACCAGGTACGCGTCCACCGCGAGCGCGGCGAACTCTCCGAGCGGAAGGATCCGCTGCTTGCTTCCCTTGCCGGTCACGATCACAGTGAGTGTCTCGAGGTCCACGTCGTCGACATCGAGATCGACGACCTCCGAGATCCGCGTGCCGGTGCCGTACAGGAACTCAACGAGCGCACGGTCGCGAAGCCCCGTGGGGGTTTCGACATCACCGGAGTTCTCGATCAGCATCGCGACCTGGTCGTACGGCAGGGCCTTGGGCAGTCGCCGCGGGATGGTCGGAGGTCGCACATTGCGCGCAGGGTCGGTCGCCGTGATGCCCTCCCGCGCAGCGAAGCGATGGAAGGACCTGATCGACACGACGATGCGCGCGGCACTCGACGCGCTCAGGGCGGGCTGCTCGGGCTTTGCCTGACGCAGCGACGCGGCGAAGTCGGCGACGTCGTTCTCGGTGACGTTCTCCAGCTGGTCGATCGACCGCTCGGCGCACCACGCCTCGTAGCGACCCAGGTCGCGCGTGTAGGCGGCCACGGTGTTGGACGACAGGCCCCGCTCGATCGTCACGTGGGCGAGGTATCCGGCGATCGCGTCCGCTATCGAAGTCAGGCGAGCACGTCCTCGATCGATACCGACGGCATGCCGAAACTCTCGGCGACTGCGCCGTAGGTGACCTGGCCTGCGTGCACATTCAGGCCGAGGGCGAGCGAGTGGTCCTCGCGCAGGGCCTGCTGCCAGCCCTTGTCGGCCAGCGCGAGGGCGTACGGCAACGTCACGTTGGTCAGCGCATACGTCGATGTGTTGGGCACCGCGCCGGGCATGTTGGCCACGCAGTAGAACACCGAGTTGTGCACCGTGTACGTCGGGTCGGCGTGCGTGGTGGGCCGCGAGTCCTCGAAGCAGCCTCCCTGGTCGATGGCGATGTCGACCAGCACTGATCCGGGCTTCATCCGCGAGACCAGGTCGTTCGTGACCAGCTTGGGGGCTTTGGCACCGGGGACGAGCACCGCTCCGATAACCATGTCGGCGTCCAGGCAGGCCCGCTCGATCTCGTAGGCGTTCGATGCCACGGTCTGCATGTGGCCCTGGTAGATCGCGTCGATCTGGCGAAGGCGGGCGATGTTGCGATCCAGGAGCAGGACCTCGGCCTGCATTCCCAGCGCGATCGCTGCCGCGTTCGCACCCGAGACCCCGGCGCCGATGACGACCACCTTTGCGGCATAGGTACCGGACACCCCGCCCATGAGGACGCCGCGGCCACCGTGCGCGCGCATCAATGCCTGGGCGCCGACCTGGGGAGCCAGCCGTCCGGCGACCTCCGACATCGGGGCCAGCAGGGGCAGGGATCGGTCGTCGAGCTCGACCGTCTCGTACGCAATCGCGGTGACGTCGCGGGCGACCAGTTCCTCGGTCAGCGGACGGTCGGCGGCCAGGTGCAGGTAGGTGAACAGCACCTGCCCGGCGCGCATCCGCGGGTACTCGACCGCGATCGGCTCCTTGACCTTGAGGATCATGTCCGCGCTCGCCCAGACCTCGTCGGCGGTCGCGAGGATCGTGGCGCCAGCCGCGACGTAGTCGGCGTTCGGGATCGAGGAGCCCACGCCCGCATCGGTCTCGATGACCACCTCATGCCCGTGGCGCACCAGCTCGAACACTCCGGCCGGGGTGATGGCAACGCGGTACTCATGGTTCTTGATCTCGCGCGGGATGCCGACCTTCACATGTGCCTGCCTCGTCCGTGGACCCCGGGCCGGGACCCTGGGCCTAGCCTAAGGTCGCCGGCTACGTCGGCGGGCGAAGGAACACCCGATCGCTGGCGACCAGATGCTCGCGTGCTGGCCACGGCGAGTCGACAGGCCGCAGGTCGGTCCAGCCGTTCGCCCGCGATGCCCACGCGGCCAGGACGCCTGCGACTCCATGCGGACTGCTGACCTTCCCGCTCATGATCAGGTCGCGGGCCTCGTCGAGATCGACCCACGCCTGCGGCAGGAAGGCCTCCTCGGCCTCGCCAGTGCGCGGTCGACCGCCGGGAATGCTGTGCAGGCCGCGCGCCAGGTAGATCCGAATGGCCTCCGATGACCCACCCGGACTATTGAGCATGTCCACGAGAACATGCCAGTGATCGGCGACAAGTCCGGCCTCCTCGGCCAGTTCGCGGGCGGCGGTGTCCTGCGCAGGCTCGCCGGTGACGTCGAGCAGTCCGGCGGGTGGCTCGAACAAGTACATGGCGACCGGATGTCGGTACTGCCGGATGAGGAGCACTCGGTCCTCGTCGTCGAGCGCGATGATCGCGACCGCGCCGGGGTGCCGTTGGATGTCGCGGGTTATCGAGGCGGTGCCGAAGTCGACGACGTCGCTGACGATCTCCCACACATTGCCGACGAAGCGAACGTCCCGTCGGACTACGGGGCGGGACTCACCTGCATCGACGACCGGACCGGTCCAGACCTCGTCGGTCATCCCTGCGCTAGGGCTTCGTGCTGCTGCTGGGAGCGAGTCAGCGCGGCGCCGACCAGCCCGGCGAACAGCGGGTGCGCACGCGTGGGGCGCGACCGAAACTCCGGATGCGCCTGGGTGCCGACGTAGAAAGGATGGGCGTCCGCGGGCAGTTCGACGAACTCGACGAGTCGGCCGTCAGGCGACGTTCCCGAGAAGCGCAGTCCTGCCTCTTCGAGCTGGGCGCGGTACGAGTTCGCGACCTCGTAGCGGTGCCGATGCCTCTCGTCGACGTACGGCAGTCCGTAGACGTTCGCGACCTGCGACCCCTCGGCGAGCTTCGCGGGGTACAGGCCAAGGCGCATCGTGCCGCCCATGTCGCGCTCGCCGGACACCACATCGCGCTGGTCGGCCATCGTCGCGACGACCGGATGCGGGGTGGACTCGTCGAACTCCAGGGAGTTCGCACCCTCCAGCCCGGCCACGTTGCGCGCGTACTCGATCACCATGCACTGCAGGCCCAGGCACAGCCCGAGAGCGGGGAGGCCGTTCTCGCGAGCGAACTTCAAGGCACCGAGCTTGCCCTCGATGCCCCGGACTCCGAAGCCGCCGGGGATGACGATGCCGTCGAGATCGCCGAGATTGCGCTCGGCTCCCTCGAGGGTGGCGCAGTCGTCGCTGGACACCCAGCGGATGTTGACGCGGCAGTCGTTGTGGAACCCGCCGGCGCGCATGGCCTCGGTCACGGACAGGTACGCGTCGGGCAGGTCGATGTACTTGCCGACCAGACCGATCGTGACCTCGTTCGCTGGCTTGTGGACCCGACGGAGCAGCTCGTCCCACACGGTCCAGTCGACATCGCGGAATGGCAGGTCCAGGCGCCGGACGACATAAGCGTCAAGGCCCTCGCGATGGAGGACCTTGGGGATGTCGTAGATGCTCGGTGCGTCGACGGCGGCAACGACGGCCTCGGTGTCGACATCGCACATCAATGAGATCTTGCGCTTGATGCTCGACGGCACCTCGCGGTCGGCGCGCAGGACGATCGCGTCGGGCTGGATGCCGATGTTGCGCAGGGAGGCGACCGAGTGCTGGGTGGGCTTGGTCTTCAGCTCGCCGGACGGGCCGATGTACGGGAGTAATGACACGTGAAGGAAGAAGACGTTCTCGCGACCGATCTCGTGCCGCACCTGGCGGATGGCCTCGAGGAAGGGCAGGGACTCGATGTCGCCCACGGTGCCGCCGACCTCGGTAATCACGACATCGACGTCGGGGCTGGCCATCCTGCGGATACGCGACTTGATCTCGTTAGTGATGTGCGGGATGACCTGGACGGTGTCGCCGAGATACTCCCCGCGGCGCTCCTTGGCGATGACCGTGGAGTACACCTGGCCGGTCGTGACGTTGGCCGATCCGTGGAGGTCGGTATCGAGAAACCGTTCGTAATGGCCAACATCGAGGTCGGTCTCGGCGCCGTCGTCGGTGACGAAGACCTCGCCGTGCTGGAAGGGATTCATCGTGCCGGGATCGACGTTCAGGTACGGATCCAGCTTTTGCATGGTGACGCGAAGCCCGCGTGCCTTCAGCAGGCTTCCGAGCGAGGAAGCGGTGAGGCCCTTACCCAGTGAGGAGGCGACGCCCCCGGTGACAAACAGGTGCTTGGTCGTCGTTTTCTCCATGGAAGACCAGACTATCAGCGGACGGGCTCTTCGTTCGCCCCGGACGCGCGCAAGGCGGCGAGTGCTTCGACCTCGGACGGCCTCGCCTCCCCCAGGACCGACCCGATCTGGCGGGCATCGGCCGCGATGCGATCGAACCGGGACCGCTCCGCCACGATCAGATCCATGACGGCGTCCCGAGCCTGCCGCTGGGCGCCCTGCCACGGCAGGAGCCAGATCCCGGCAACGGAGTCGGCGACCTCGGTGAGCGTCGCGGATGCATCCGCGGCACTGCGCTCGACGAGGGCACGAAGTCCGGCCTGCACGTCCTCGGGAACCTCGGTCGACCAGATCATCGGTGCCGCGTAGGCAAGGGTCGACAGAACCCGATCCTCGCCCACTCGCGATCGCTCCTGCGCCTCGAAGACCGCCGCGGACAGTGTCTGGTTCGCGGCACCCTTCGCCTGCTCTGACCACACCACGAACCCGGCGACCGCGGCAAGGACCAGGACGACGGCCAGCCCGGGGAGCCAAGGCCACCGACGCTGCCGCGGCGGTGCCTTCGTCTCGAGGTACTCAATCGTCATGAGCGCTCCCCCGCGGCGAGCGCGAGGAGTTCGGCGGCGTGCTCCGCGCCCGACTGGGAGTCCTCCAGTCCGGACAGCATGCGGACCAGTTCCCTGACCCGGTCCTCCCCCTCGACAGCGGTGACGCTGGCAGCAGTCACCCGCCCGTCCTGGTCCTTGGAGACGACGACATGCCGGTCGGCGAACGCGGCCACCTGAGGCAAGTGCGTGACGACGATGACCTGCGCGGATCGGGCCAGCCGGGCGAGCCGCCTGCCGACCTCGACGGCCACCTTGCCGCCGATGCCCGCGTCGACCTCGTCGAAGACGAAGGTCGGAACGCTGTTGACCCCGGCGAGCACGACCTCGATCGCGAGCATGATCCGCGACAGCTCGCCGCCGGATGCTCCCCTGGCCAGGGGCCTGGGCTCGCTGCCGGCATGCGGCTTAAGGAGCATCGCCACGGTGTCGGCCCCGTCGACGGTGAACTTGGCAATGTCGCTGGTCGAGTCGAGCGCGACGCTGAGCTCGGCGTCGGCCATCGCGAGCGCGTGCAGCTCCTCGGTCACGGCCACCGCGAATGCCCGTGCGGCGGAGGTGCGCGCCGTGGTCACGAGAGATGCGGCGGCGAGAGTCTGCTCGCGCAGGCCCGCGACCTCCTGGGTCAGCTGCTCGATACGAGCGTCAGCTCCGTCGGCCGCGCCAACCTTGAGCTCGGCGTCCGCCCACCAGGCGATGACGTCGTCGAGTCCGGGGCCGTAGCGCCGCTTGAGTGCGGAGATCGCCTGGCGGCGCTCCTCGACTGCGGCCTGCTGTAGCGGGTCGGCATCGATCCCCTGGACGTAGTGGCCCAGCTCGCCCGCCGTGCCGTCGACCGCTTCCACCAGTGCGTCGAACTGGCGAAGCAGCGGCGCCAGGCTCGCGTCGAGCGCGGAAGCGCGCTCCACCGCGCGCCGTGCCTGCGCGACCACCTCCGCGGCACTCGTGCCGGTGGCGTCGTCGTCGCCGACGAGCAGGGCACGAGCGGTGCCCACCTCCGCGATCAGGTCGGTCGAGTGCGCGAGGACCGTCGCCTGCGCCTTGAGCGCCTCGTCCTCCCCGGACTCCGGCTGGACCGCCGCGATCTCGTCGATGCCGTGGCGCAGCAGCGCGGCATCGCGAACCTGCTCCGCGCGACTGCCGACCAGCTGCCTCAGCTCGGCCTCGGACGTGCGCCACTGCGCGAATGCGGAGCGATAGCCGGCGAGTGCCGCGGCGAGCTTGGCGCCGCCGAAGCGGTCGAGCAGCTCACGCTGCTGACGCGGCTCGCGCAGCAGCGCCTGATCGGACTGGCCGTGCACCGCGATGAGGTGCTCGGTGATCTCCGCGAGCACTCCCGCGGGAACACTCCGGCCCCCGGCGAACGCCTTGCTTCGGCCTTCGGCGGCCACGGACCTGCTCAGGAGAAGCACGACTCGGCCGTCGTCGAACTCCACGTCCGCCCCCGCCTCCTCCAGCCGCGCGACGACCGCGTCCGCATCGGCCGGATCAAGGAGCCACTCGCCATCGGCGTCGGCGCGCGGCGAGCCCGTGCGGACGTCACCGGCATCGGCCTTCCGGCCCATGATGAGCCCCAGGCCGCTGAGCACCATGGTCTTCCCGGCCCCGGTCTCGCCGGTGAGCACCGTCAGACCGGGCGCGAATGGCACCACCGCGTCATCGATCACCCCGAGACCGCGGATGCGCAACTCGCTGATCATGAGCCGTCCGAGCGCCGTCCCCGCCAGCCTTCGACGGGCAACTCGAACTTGGCCACGAGCCGATCGGTAAACGGTGCCTTCGCCAGGCGGGCGAAGCGCACGGGCTTGGGATGCTGGCGGACCTCGACGCGACTGTGGCCGCCGACGTCGATCATGCGTCGACCGTCCGCAGACATGAGGGCTGCAACGTCGCGGCCGACCTCGAAGGCGACGACCGACGTGGGCGAGACCACCAGCGGCCTGGCGAACAGGGCGTGCGCGCTGAGCGGCACGACCAGCATCGCCGACACCTCGGGCCAGATCACGGGGCCGCCGGCCGAGAAGGCGTACGCGGTCGACCCGGTCGGAGACGCGCACACGACTCCGTCGCAGCCCCAACGGGACAGCGGTCGACCGTCGACCTCGACGACGATGTCAATGATCCGCTCGCGGGCGCGCTTCTCGAGTGCCATCTCGTTCAGCGCCCACGTCTGATGGATCAGGTCCCCGCCATGCAGGATGCGAATGTCGAGGGTCATGCGCTCCTCGACCTCCCACCGGCGATTGACGATGGCGTCGACGACCGCGGACAGGTCGTCGGGCTCGGCCTCGGCGAGGAATCCAACGTGTCCGAGATTGACGCCGAACAGCGGCGCCTCGCTGGCTCGTGCAAGCTCGGCCGCGCGCAGGACCGTGCCGTCGCCGCCGAGGACCACGACCACGTCGGAGCCATCCGCCGCGTGCTCGTCGGACGCGACGACAGTGACGGCCGCGTCTACCGGGGAACCGCCGGCGGAGACGATCGCGTCACGATCCTCGTCCGTCACGGCGACCTCGGCGCCAGATGCCAGAAGCGCGCCGACGACCGACGTGAGGACGCCCGTCGCCTCCATGCTGCGCGGGTTGACGACCAGAAGGACGCGGCGAGCGGAACTGCCTTCGGTCATTGCGGTCCCTCCCTCACGGCCTGGGCGATCACGTCGACGAGCGCTGCGTTGTCAAGGTAGCGCCCGTCGAAGGTCCCCATCCTGCCGTCCACCCTCGCCAGCCACAGGAAGTACTCCACGTTGCCGCTCGGGCCGGGCAGCGGACTGGCCACCACGTCGACGACCCCGAGGCCGAGATCCTGCGCCGAGCGAGCGACTCCGGCCACCGCGGACTCGCGCAGCGCGGGCTCGCGAACGACCCCGTCGCCCACGGCCGCACGTCCCACCTCGAACTGCGGCTTGACCATGAGGACGAAGTCGCTGGTCTCGGCGGCAACCGTGGTGAGAGCCGGGAGCACGAGTCCGAGCGGGATGAACGACAGATCTGCGACCACCAGGTCGGGCCGGAACGGAACGTCGGTCACCTGGAGATTGCGGACGTTCGTGCGCTCGATGACCTCGACCCGAGGATCGGTCCGAACCGGCCAGGCGAGCTGCCCGTACCCCACGTCGACGGCGAGCACACGCGCGGCGCCGCGCTCAAGCAGTACCTGGGTGAACCCTCCGGTCGACGCGCCTGCGTCCAGGCACAGGCGGTCGGTGACGTCGATCGACGCGAACCGATCGAGGGCTCCGATCAGCTTGTGCGCGCCCCGCGACACATAGTGCGAGTCGGGGTCGGCGACGAGGACGACTATCGCGTCAGAGTCCTCGACCTGGGTGGCCGGCTTGCTCGCCACAGCACCACGGACCTTGACCAGGCCCGACTCGATCAGCTCGCGAGCGTGATCGCGCGAGCGGGCAAGTCCCCGGCGCACGAGTTCGGCGTCAAGACGCCGTCGGGCCACGACGCACCTGTCCCGCGGCAGCGCTCAGGACGAGGCCGCGTCGAGATCGCTCAGCGTCTGCCGAAGCTGCTGGTGGACCTCATCGAAGACTGGTGCATGGGTCGCGACGTCGTCCGGATCCAGCGAGGTCAGCAGGTCGAGCGCGGCATCGACGCGATGCTCGCCGGTCGGCTCCCACACCGGGAGCACGAGCTCGTCCTCGACCTCCTCGAGCAGGACGAGGTCCTGCTCCGTCTCGCCCGCGTCGAACGTGCTCACGCGTCGGTTCCTGTCTCCGCGACGATGATGCGCTTCTTCTTCACCGCGGGAACAGGGGCGACCGGCTCGTCGGTCTGCTCGGTCGCGGTCTCGGTCTCTGCCGTGGGCTCGGGCAGCACGTCGGCGCTCTCGCCCGCATTGGCCTGAGTCGACAGCTCGAGGTCGGCAATCTGCTTCTCGAGGCGCTGCACGTGGCGACGGAGCGCGGCCAGCTCGTCCTCGCGCACGAAGCCCATCCGGCCCACCGCGCGGTCGACCTCGGCGCGGATCATCCCCACGAGCATCTCGCGGTTGTTCTTGCTCGTGGCGACGAGGTCGTCGGCGAGCTCCTGCACCTGGCCCATCATCTCGGGAGCCGGCATGGCCCGCGTCGACAGCGAAAGCCCTTGCGACAGCAGGCCGCTGACGGCCTCCCTGGCCTTGCTCGTCGTCGCCTCGGTCACGCCGCCGGCCAGTTGGAGGTAGGTGCGCAGGTCGTCCAGCACGATGGTCGCTCCTTCAGTGCACGCCGCTCACGTGCCGAGTCCACCGTACCGGCCCGCGTCTGGCTCCGCCCCGGCAAGTGCGGTGAGCTGAGCAAGGACCGCGACGTGGTCAACCGCGACTTCGCGATCGGCACACGCCCACGCGAGGCAGGCGGCGGCCCGCACCGCGTCCCACAGCCCGGTTCCGGGCCCGACGACGACGAGCCGCTCTCCGTCGACCCGAGCCGACCACTCACCGCACGTGGCGACCAGACCGGCGCACTCGACAACCGGGTAGGTCTCCAGCAGGGTGCGCAGGTCGAATCCGAGGTAGTCAGGACGCTCCTCGGGAATCGCGGTGAGGAGTTCGGCGAATGTCGTCACCCCGGTGAACACCAGGAGTGTGGGCATCTGGACCCGCGTCCCGGCCGCGATGTCGGTGTCGAGGCGGTCACCGATCATCAACGGGCGCGAGGCGCCCGTCCTGGCGATGGCCTCAAGCAGCAGGGGCGGCTCGGGCTTGCCGGCCACGGCGTCGGGCAGTCGGCCGACCGTCTGGGCGACGACCTGCACGAATGCCCCGTTGCCCGGTGCGACTCCACGCGGCGTGGGGAAGGTCAGGTCAGGATTCGTCGCGATCCACGGGATCCCGGTTCGCACGGCAAACGTCGCCTCCGCCAGGTCACGCCAGGTGAGATCCGGCGAGTAGCCCTGCATGACCGCCGCGGGCTCCTCGTCGAGGTGGTGCACGGGCACGAATCCGCGCTCCGAGAGCGCCTGGGAAATGCCCGCCCCGCCGACGACCAGGACGCGGGAGCCATCGGGCACGAACTGCGCGAGCACCGACGTCGCGGCTTGTGGTGATGTCACTACATCCGCCGTATCTGCGGCGATGCCCAGCTCGACGAGGTGCTTGGCCACTGCCGCAGCGGGACGCGCGGCATTGTTCGTCACGTAGGCGCAGGCGACCCCGCGCGATCGTGATTCAGCGATGACGTCGGCAGCGAACGGCACGGCATGGGGGCCGACGTACACGACACCGTCAAGGTCGAGCAGCAACGCGTCAAAGCGGTCGATGAGTGCGGCATCCTTGGCGTCGGTCATGTGTTGATCGGGCCCTGCAACGGAAGGCCTGCGAGTGCCCGGGCGCGCAGCGTCGCCTTGACCTGGGCGAGGGCGCTGCCGTATTCCGATCGATCCGGTCGCATCACGAAGGCCATGGACAGATGATCTCGTGCCTCCGGAAACCGCTGGAGCCGCCACAGCGACATGCCCAGTCCGAAGTGCGCGTAGTCCTCGGCGGGGCTGCGCTCGACCAGCTCGGTGAATGCCTCGACCGCCTCTGCGAAGCGTCGGCTGTCGAACATCGCGCGCGCCAGGGCCTCGATCACCGAGGTCGACGTCGGGTCAACTTCCCGCAGGCGGATCAGCAGTACCGCCGCCGCGTCGCTGTTGCCGGTGTCGAGCAGGGACAGCGCCCTTTGGTACCAGTCATACGGGTTGCCGTCCGGATCCCCGGGGGCGGACGAGGAAGGCGCGGACGACGAGTCCCGATGATCGTGAGCTGGGGTGTCCTCATGCACCCGCCTATGGTTGCACGCGGACCCGCTCCAGCCGCCTTACGTCGACCTCCATCGCGCTGCCGAGCGCGGCACCGGCCCTCCAAAAGCGACGTCGCAGCGGGCCTTCCGCCCGCACCCAGTCCCCTGCGGCGAGAGATTCCAGGCGCCGAGCAACCGGCACTCGAAACGTCTGGCAGGCGATCGCGTCGACGTGCGTGCCGCTGCCCGCGACGCGGTCACGCGCCGCCCGGTCGACCACCACCGTGAAGGTCGTCACCGTGTCGCCGCTGGGCAGTACCCGCTGCTCAACCCTCGACCCGAGTCGGCCGACGACGGTGACCTCGCTGAATGATGTCGAAACCTGTGATTGACTCGCGTTTGCCATTGCCCCTCCCGAATCACCGACTGTGGTTGCCGGCGAGTACATCGTCGAGGGGCAATGGCCCTCACAGCTCGGCACGCGCGAAGTCTGTGGATGCCGGACCGGTCCAGCGCCCTCGGTTGATAATGACCACATGACGATGATCGAGGCGCTGGGTGACGACGTCTTCCACATTGACACCCAGATGGGTGGCTACGAGGGCATCACGTCGGGCTACCTGATCCGCGGCAGCCGTCCGTGCCTCATCGAGACCGGGACAGCCCGCTCCGCCGACACGGTGATCGCGTCACTGGCGGAGCTCGGAATCGGCCCGGACGACCTCTCCACGATCGTTGTCACCCACATCCACCTCGATCACGCAGGCGGGGTCGGAGACATCGCCGAGGCGTTCCCGAACTCGCAGGTCGTCGTGCACGAGCGTGGCGCGCGCCACCTCGTGGACCCGTCGCGACTGGTCGCCAGCGCCCACCGGGTCTTCGGCGCGGACATGGACAGGCTCTTCGGCGACCTGCGGCCGGTGCCGGCCGAACGCCTCGTCACCCTCGGCGAATCCGGTCATGTCGATCTCGGTGACGGCAGGCGCCTGGAGGCCTTCCACAACCCAGGACATGCCTCGCACCACGTCGGGCTGCTGGATACCCAGACCGGCGACCTCTACACCGGTGATGCGGCCGGGGTTTACGTCCCGGAGACCGCCGACGTGCGCCCGGCGACGCCTCCTCCCGACTTCGATCTTGACCTCGCGTTGACCTCGCTTGGCCGAATGCGCGACGCGGGCGCCGTTCGCCTCCTGTTCAGCCATTTCGGTCCGGTCCACGACGTGCGCGACACGTTGGACCGATCCGAGGCCGAGCTGCGCTACTGGGTCGAGGCGGTCGCGGCCGCCCACGCGAGCGCTCCGGACATCGAGCACACCATCGCGATGGTCCGCGAGAAGGACCGCGAGCGGCACCCGGCCTTCTATGCCGACGAGGACCGGGTGCTGAAGTTCGACGAGCTGTCGGGCGTCGGGGCGAATGTCCACGGCATCGTGCGGTGGCTGGACTCCCAGACTGAGTGACCCGTCCCGCGGGAAGAGGCGTCAGACGAGATGGCGGGTCACCCGGATCAGACCTGCGGGTTGCCCTCGCCATCGAGCGGCACGAGTTCCTCGGAGTCCTCATCCTCTTCGAAGAAGGAAACGCCTGCCTCCTCGTCGAGACGCTCTCCTGCATCGGTCACGCCATCGACGTCGGACTCGGCCGCCTGGCGCATCCAGTCGTGCGCCTCGTCGAACCGACCCACACGCTCGAGCAGGTCTGCGTATGCGTACTGGATCCGGGCACGATTCGCGCCTGCGGGCAGACTGCGAAGCTCGGGAACCTGCAGGACGACCAGTGCGGCTTCGAGCTGCCCCAGGTCGGCGCGTGCTCCCGCGGTGACAAGGAGCAGCTCCACTCTCGTTCCTGCATCGAGCGTGCGCGCGTCGACTTCCTTGATGAGTTCGAGCGCGCGCTGCGGGCGGCCGAGGCCCCGCTCGCAGTCGGCCATCATCGGCAGGTACTCATTCGACCCGGTCATCCGACGGACCGTGCGAAGCTCGGCGATCGCCTCGGCGTAGTCCCCGGCGAGATAGGCCGTGATGCCGGCCGCCTCCCGCACAGCAGCCACGCGTCCAGCACGCCGCTTCGCTGCCGCGATGTGCTGGCGGGCAAGCGGGACGTTGTCGTCGACGAGCGCCTGGTCTGCAGCGACAAGGTGCCTGGCGACGATCTCCGCGAGACCCTCGGGAAGGGTTCGCAGTTCGTGGCCCACGCCGACATCGAGCTGGTCGGCTCGGATGTCGTCGGCCAGGTTCGGGTCACGGGGCCGATCACCGCCGTTGCGATCCGGCCGGCGGGTGTCGGGACGATCGGTATCCGAGCGCCGCGAGTCCGGACGGCTTGCGCCCGGCTTGCGCGAGTCGCTCCGCCGTGGGTCGGGTCGGCCCGCGCCACCTGAGCGCGCCGGAGGACGACGGTCATCAGACCGCGGCTTGTCACTGCGAGGACGATCCGAGGACGGACGGCGGTCATCCGAGCGCGGCTTGTCGGTACGAGACGGCGGACGGCGGTCATCCGAGCGCGGCTTGTCCGTACGGCCAGGAGGCCGGCGGTCATCAGACCGCGGCTTATCGCTGCGCGGGCGATCCGAGGACGGCCGATCCGAACGCGGCTTGTCGGAACGACTCGACGGCCGCCGCTCGTCAGACCGAGGCTTGTCGCTACGGGGCTTGTCGCTACGCGGCTTGTCTGAACGCGGACGGTCCGACGTCGACCGATCGCTCGAGCCCTTGGCCGGCGGACGGCCGGACGTGCGTTTCGGCGGTCCGCCGCTGCTCGCGGAACGGGCCGGCGGCTTACCACCAGACCTGGCAGGCGGCCTGCCGGCGGGCTTGCCGCCTGGCTTAGCACCTGCTCGTCCCGTGGGCCGACCACTGGGCTTGCCACCAGAGGCGCCTGCCGAACGCGGCGCGCGGTCTGAACTCACGGTCGATCCTCTCAAACGATGATGCGAGACTGACGGAAATGACAAAGGCCACCCGAGGGTGGCCTTTGTCTAAAAAATGTCCGGCGGCGTCCTACTCTCCCACGCAGTCACCCGCGCAGTACCATCGGCGCTGAGAGGCTTAGCTTCCGGGTTCGGAATGGAACCGGGCGTTTCCCTCTCGCTATGGCCGCCGAAACTCTATTGAGATATCAATCAAACCAAGCACAGATATATGTGTGCTCAAGGTTCCCGACCGAATCTCGGGAACCGCACAGTGGACGCGATTACGTGTTGAAAAAGTGAGGCAAGTCCTCGGCCTATTAGTACCGGTCAGCTCCATGCGTTGCCGCATTTCCACATCCGGCCTATCAACCCAGTCGTCTAGCTGGGGGCCTTACCCGGTTACCCGGTGAGAGTCCTCATCTTGGAGCGGGTTTCCCGCTTAGATGCTTTCAGCGGTTATCCCTACCGAACGTAGCTAACCAGCAGTGCCCTTGGCAGGACAACTGGCACACCAGAGGTTCGTCCATCCCGGTCCTCTCGTACTAGGGACAGGTCTCCTCAAGACTCTTGCGCGCGTGGCGGATAGGGACCGAACTGTCTCACGACGTTCTAAACCCAGCTCGCGTACCGCTTTAATGGGCGAACAGCCCAACCCTTGGGACCTACTCCAGCCCCAGGATGCGACGAGCCGACATCGAGGTGCCAAACCATGCCGTCGATATGGACTCTTGGGCAAGATCAGCCTGTTATCCCCGGGGTACCTTTTATCCGTTGAGCGACGCCGCTTCCACAAGCATGCGCCGGATCACTAGTTCCGACTTTCGTCCCTGCTCGACCCGTCGGTCTCACAGTCAAGCTCCCTTGTGCACTTACACTCGACACCTGATTGCCAACCAGGCTGAGGGAACCTTTGAGCGCCTCCGTTACTCTTTAGGAGGCAACCGCCCCAGTTAAACTACCCACCAGGCACTGTCCCTAATCCGGATCACGGATCGAGGTTAGACAGCCAATACGATCAGAGTGGTATTTCAACAGTGACTCCACCTGGACTGGCGTCCAAGCTTCATAGTCTCCCACCTATCCTACACAAATCGAATCGACCACCAATACCAAGCTATAGTAAAGGTCCCGGGGTCTTTCCGTCCTGCCACGCGTAACGAGCATCTTTACTCGTAGTGCAATTTCGCCGAGCCTATGGTTGAGACAGCGCTGAAGTCGTTACGCCATTCGTGCAGGTCGGAACTTACCCGACAAGGAATTTCGCTACCTTAGGATGGTTATAGTTACCACCGCCGTTTACTGGCGCTTAAGTTCTCAGCTTCGACCCGAAGGTCTAACCGGTCCCCTTAACGTTCCAGCACCGGGCAGGCGTCAGTCCATATACGTCGTCTTGCGACTTTGCATGGACCTGTGTTTTTAGTAAACAGTCGCTTCAGCCTGGTCTCTGCGGCCAACTCCAGCTCAGGGAGCAAGTCCCATCACCAGCGTTGGCCCCCCTTCTCCCGAAGTTACGGGGGCATTTTGCCGAGTTCCTTAACCATAGTTCGCTCGATCGCCTTAGTATTCTCTACCTGACCACCTGTGTTGGTTTGGGGTACGGGCGGCTTTAAGACTCGCTAGAGGCTTTTCTTGGCAGCATAGGATCACTCACTTCGCCTCAATCGGCTCCCCATCAGTTCTCAGGATATGTGAGTCGCGGATTTGCCTACGACTCTCCCTACAACCTTAGCCGCGGACTACCATCGCCGCGGTTGAGCTACCTTCCTGCGTCACCCCATCGCTTGACTAGTACTAGTTCGGGTCGGGCGCTCCGGTCCATCCCCCCGAAGGGTTCCGGACTTTCCTGCCCTTAGCATCACTAGGTTCATCATGGGCGTCTTAATGCCGGTACGGGAATATCAACCCGTTGTCCATCGACTACGCCTGTCGGCCTCGCCTTAGGTCCCGACTTACCCAGGGCGGATTAGCCTGGCCCTGGAACCCTTGGTCATTCGGCGGACGGGTTTCTCACCCGTCTTTCGCTACTCATGCCTGCATTCTCACTCGTGTGGCCTCCACGGCTGGGTTCCCCCGCCGCTTCGCTGGCCACACGACGCTCCCCTACCCATCCACGCACCTGGACCTATTGCTAGGCCTGGCTATCAACGTGAATGTCACAACTTCGGTGGTGTGCTTGAGCCCCGTTACATTGTCGGCGCGGAATCACTTGACCAGTGAGCTATTACGCACTCTTTCAAGGATGGCTGCTTCTAAGCCAACCTCCTGGTTGTCTATGCGACTCCACATCCTTTCCCACTTAGCACACGCTTTGGGACCTTAGTTGGTGATCTGGGTTGTTTCCCTCTCGACTACGAACCTTATCGCCCGCAGTCTCACTGCCACGCTCTCACTTACCGGCATTCGGAGTTTGGTTGGGTTCAGTAAGCTTGTAGGCCCCCTAGCTCATCCAGTGCTCTACCTCCGGCAAGAAACACGTGACGCTGCACCTAAATGCATTTCGGGGAGAACCAGCTATCACGGAGTTTGATTGGCCTTTCACCCCTACCCACAGCTCATCCCCCCAGTTTTCAACCTAGGTGGGTTCGGTCCTCCACGAAGTCTTACCTTCGCTTCAACCTGGCCATGGGTAGATCACTCCGCTTCGGGTCTAGAGCATGCGACTCAATCGCCCTATTCGGACTCGCTTTCGCTACGGCTTCCCCTCACGGGTTAACCTCGCCACATACCACTAACTCGCAGGCTCATTCTTCAAAAGGCACGCTGTCACCCTGTCCCTAAGGACTTGGGGGCTCCAACGGCTTGTAGGCACACGGTTTCAGGCACTATTTCACTCCCCTCCCGGGGTACTTTTCACCTTTCCCTCACGGTACTTGTCCGCTATCGGTCATCAGGGAGTATTTAGGCTTAGCGGGTGGTCCCGCCAGATTCACACGGGATTTCTCGGGCCCCGTGCTACTTGGGATGTTGCTTAAGAGTGTCTGACATTTCGTCTACGGGGGTATTACCCTCTTTGCCGGCCCTTTCGCATGGCCTTCGACTATGACAAACGTTTCTGACTCTTTGCTGACCCGCCAGGATCAACCAAGCAATCCCACAACCCCACAACGGCAACGACTGGCGTCTATCACGCCGCTATGGTTTGGCCTCTTCCGCGTTCGCTCGCCACTACTTACGGAATCACTGTTGTTTTCTCTTCCTGTGGGTACTGAGATGTTTCACTTCCCCACGTTCCCGCCTCATGCCCTATTTTATTCAGGCAAGGGTGACTGGGCATTACCCCAGCCGGGTTTCCCCATTCGGACATCCCCGGATCACAGCTCGGTTGGCAGCTCCCCGAGGCTTTTCGCAGCCTCCTACGTCCTTCTTCGGCTCCTGATGCCAAGGCATCCACCGTGCGCCCTTAATAACTTGCCACAGATACACATTTTTCTCTGTGACACTGTCCGAAGACAGTGTCATTAAAGATGCTCGCGTCCACTATGCAGTTCTCAACATTCGGGCGGTACCTCCCCTGGTGCGCTGCCTGCCCGTAGTAACGGAAGGTTCAGCGTCAGGGAGGCCCGGCCTGGTCTTGCGACCACGGCCTAAGAAAGCGTCTCCGCTCCCTCAGGACCCAACAGCGTGTCTGGAAATTTGTGCGTCATCTTCGAGTCCTCCACGCCGGCAAGCCGACAGTACTAACTCGTCAATGGAGCATGTAGCTCCCCATGTCAATGTTCCACCCTTGAGCTAACCCCTTCGGAACATATGTCCGA
>OZ257128.1:0-1167500 GCA_965278945.1 Actinomycetes bacterium | reverse complement strand
ACATCGCGGTCGTCGGTATTGAGCAGGAACTGGAAGAACGCGTACGGGCTGGTGAGGGTGGGGTCGAGCCAGACGGTGCCGGTCTCGGTCTTTCCGAACTTCGTCCCGTCAGCCTTGACCATGAGGGGCGTCGTGAGAGCGTGCGCCGCAACGCCATCCATCTTCCGCAGCAGTTCGACGCCGGCGAGGATGTTCCCCCACTGGTCCGAACCGCCGGTCTGCAGGAGGCATCCGTAGCGCCTGTTCAACTGCACGAAGTCGTAGCCCTGCAGCAGCGCGTAACTGAACTCCGTGTACGAGATGCCCTCCGCGGACAGCCGCGCGGCAACAGCCTCCCGCTTCAGCATCGGGCCGATGCCGAAGTGCTTGCCGATGTCACGCAGGAACTCCAGGACACCCATGTCCTGTGTCCACTCCAGGTTGTTGACCGCGATGGCCGCGTTCTGCCCGGAGAAGTCGTAGAACCGGTCCAGTTGCGCGCGCACCTTGCCCACCCATGCCTCGACGACCTCGGTCGTGTTGAGGACGCGCTCGCTGGTCATGCGCGGGTCGCCGATGAGCCCGGTCGCGCCGCCGACGAGTGCCAGCGGTCGATGACCGTGCTCCTGAAAACGGCGAACCGTGAGGATCTGCACCAGATTTCCCAGATGCAGGCTCGGCGCCGTGGGATCGAAGCCGCAATACAACGTGAGCGAGCCCTGGGACGTTGCGGCGCGCAGGGCGTCAAGGTCGGTGCTCTGCGCGATCAGTCCGCGCCAGCTCAGTTCGTCGATGATCGTGGACACGTCAGTCATCCTTGCGTATGCGCTGGCGGATGATCGCGCGGCACGGGGTGCCCTCCACGCCGCGGATCTTCAGCGGGAACGCCTCCAGCCACAGGTCGTCGCCCACGACTCCGTCCAGGCCGACCAGGCACTCGAGGATGAGCACCTCGTGCTGGCACAGGTACACGTTGACCTCGTAGTTGCTCGTCTCCCGAGACTCGATGCCAACGGAGTCGATCGCGATCATCGCGATCTGCTTGTCCTCGACGAGATAGCGGGCAGCCTCAAGTGACAGTCCGGGCCGGGTGCTCGTATGGAGAGGGAGTCCGTCGATCAACTCCTGCATGTGGCCCGTGCGGAGCACGAGAACACGTCCGGCGACATCGACGTCGTCGAGCATCCGCCGAAGCTCGTCGACTGTCGTGTCGACACCGCGCGCGGGCAGGTCGACGAGGTGGGCCGGCCCTTCGAAGTTCGTGATCGAGAACGCGTCGATACGTGCTCCGTCGGCCAGAAAGTAGTGCGGCCCTTGGATATGCGTGCCGGACTGCGATTCCATCGCGATGGAGTAGATGTACTCGGGGTTCGCTCCGGCAAGGAAGTTGTGCGGGCCGTCCAGGGTCAGCGGCTGGTCGCCGGGGAACAGGAAGTCATCCATCCACATCGACACATCGAGGACTTCCCATCCGTCGCGAGGATCCACCCTCAGTATCGATCCGTGGTGCCGTCGAGCAGCTCGCGGTAGATGTCCAGGTGCCCGTTGTGCCGCGCGAGCTCCTCGATCATGTGGATGTAGAGCCACCGAAGTGACGGTCGGGAGCCGCGACTGTGATGCCGTCGTACGCACTGGTCATCGAGGGCGAACCGCGCGGCTATGACTCGGCTCTCCGCGCATGCCAGCTCGTACTCAGCGATCAACGACTCCACGGACTCGCCCTCGACCAGGTCGAACTCGCCGTCGGGGTTCTCATCGGTGGACCATGTCGACTGCCACTCCTCGCCCGCGAGGTTGCACAGGAACCACCAGCGCTCGACGTCGATGAGGTGCTTGACGATCCCGGCAACGCTTGTCGGCGAGGAACCCAGGCGGCGGGTTGCCAGATCCCACGGCAGTCCGGAGATCTTGCGCACCACGGTGGCCCGGTTGTCGTCCAGGTGAGCCTCGAGCAGCTCGCGCTCGGTTCCGGTCTCGATATTCATGACCCGACCCTAGGTCAGCGTCCGTCGACAGTTCCGTAGTTATCGACCTGGTCGTCGAGAAGTTCGCGGTAGATGTCCAGATGCCCGTTGTGCCGCGCCGTCTCCTCGATCATGTGCAGGTACACCCAGCGAAGGGAGGGCCGCATGCCCAGCCAATCGACGAGGAGGGCTGTGGAGTCGGACAGGCTGTGCCGCGATGCCCGTTCGCGGCTCTCCTCGCACGCGAGTTGGTAGTCGGCGATCAGGGCGTCGAGCGTGTCCTGGTCGTTGAGGTCGAAGGCGCCGTTGGGAGTCTCCTCGCGCGTGCGTCGGGGCACGTTCGCCTCCGCCTCCAGATAGTGCCGGAACCACCACCGCTCGACGTCGGTCAGGTGCTTGAGCACCCCCGCGGCGCTCGTCGCGGATGACCCCAGCCGCCGCGTGGCAAGGTCCCAGGGCAGTCCGGCAACCTTGCGCACCGTCTCGGCCCGGCAGCCGTCAAGGCGGGACTCGATGAGTTCTCGCTCGGCCGCCGAGCCGTCGTTCGTCTCCACGCCGCGACCCTAGGTGCGCCTGGCCGCCGGGCGATAGGGGCTGACCGAAGGCTCGTCCTCCAGGTAGAACCGCCATGGTGTCGGCGCGCCGGGACCACCGACGCCGGTGCGCGCGCTGATCGCGTGGCTTGCGCCGGGGGCCTTCGGCAGGACGAGGCGCAACGGGGACCGAGGAGAGGTCATGTCAACACCGTCCAGATCACCAGTGACACCGAGGGCAACCGTGAGCCGGGCGGGTCCGCGCGCGAGATCGCGGTCCGAGCCCGCGGATGGCCGGCGCTTGCGAGCCACCTCGATGCCGCGGATGACCTCGCCCGCGCGAATGAGCACGGCGCTGGCCTGATCGTCTTCGCCGGTGACGACGCACAGGCACCAGTGCATGCCGTAGGTGAAGTAGACGTACGCGAGTCCCGCCCGACCGAACATCGTGGCGTTGCGAGGAGTCAGCCGCCGGAACGCGTGCGAGCCGGGGTCCTCGCCCACTCCCCCGTATGCCTCGACCTCGGTGACCCGGATCGCGACCGTCTGTCCGTCGACGCGCGACGTGACGACGGAGTTGAGCAGACGTGGTGACACATCCGCAGCGTGGCCACAGAGCAGTGACCGGGCCGCGGCCGCGCTCATGCCTGCGGGCGGGCGGCGTCGTAGGTCTCCTGGTTGCGCTCGATTGCGGGATCGTGCTCGACCGCCCACTCGGCGATCGCGATCGCGGGCCCGATCAGCGTCTGTCCCATGGGCGTGAGCGCGTACTCGACGCGAGGGGGAACCTCTGCGTACGCGGTGCGTGACACCAGGCCGTCGCGCTCGAGGTGTCGGACCGTGAGCGAGAGCATGCGCTGGGAAATACCGGGAATCCGTCGCTGCAACTCCGTGAAGCGCAGTGTCTCTCCGTCGAGGGTGGCGACCACGAGTAGCGCCCACTTGTCGCCGATCCGGTCCAGGATCCGCCTGATCGTGCGACCGGCATCGCCACGGATGAGGCAGGCCCTTTCGTACTTCGACACGTATGGCTCCTGTCCGTTACGCACACGGATGTTCCTTTTGTAGGCGCCTTGATCCTCGCCCATGATGCGGTCACTAACAAGTCGTAACCATGGAGGAAGCATGACAGTCGCCTACTGGATCCTCGCCGCCCTGCTCGGGGTCATCTACCTGTACTCGGGCGCGAAGAAGGTGTTCCAGAGCGCGGAGCAGCTTCGTCCGATGATGGGGTGGGTCGATGACGTGCCCCTGTGGCTCGTGCGCGTGGTCGGGGTGCTGGAGATCCTCGCGATTGCGGGACTGGTGCTACCAGCGCTGACCGGGGTGGCGCCGTTCCTCGCCGTGGCCGCCGCGGTGGGCCTCGTGCTGGTGCAGATCGGTGCGCTTGTCCTTCACCTCGCGCGCGGGGAGTTCACGGAGATCTGGCTGAACGTTGCGCTGCTGGCGCTGGCGGGTGTCACGGTGTGGGTCGCGGCCGCCGTGTGGATCAGCTAGCCGGTGATTGCCGTCGCGTCAAAGCCCGATAGTGCCTCGGACCACTCGTGATCGAGGCGGTCACCGAGTTCGCGCCTGCCAATGTCGAACAGGATGCGCAGCCGGGCCTCGTCGAAGCCCTCGGCAGCATCCTGAACTTCTTGGGTCCACGTCTCCAAAGACCAGGTCACCCCTCCAGTGTCGCCCCTGTCCGGCGCCGCGTCGAACTGAGGGCCTGCACGAGCACGGCGACGAGCAACGCGCCGAAGGCGGCGCCCAGCGCGTCGGCGAGCAGGTCACGCATCTCGAAGGCCCGATAGCTCGTGCGACCCTGCAGGAACTCCAGGAGCAGCCCGAAGCCCGTGAGGAGCACGACCGTGAGGACAACCCGCGGATTGCGCTGGGCGAGTGCTGCGATGGCTCCCAGGAGCGCGTACGCGGCGAAGTGGAGCACCTTGTCGGACACGTTCGGTGACGGAGGAAGCCGGTCGGCCGGTTCAAGAGAGACCCAGGTGATGGCGGCGAGGCCGACGACGAGCAGGACGCGACTGCAGAACAGCACCGCACCGTGAAACGTCACGCGCCGTCTGACCAGTGCTGCTGCGCGCGGATCATCTCGTCCAGTGCATCCAGCTGCTCGATCACGCGCACGGGAGCGGTGCCGCCGAACGCTGACCTCGAGTCCAGCGATCCGGCGACCGAGAGCACCTCGCGGACCGCGGGTGTCAGCAACGGAGAGATCTCCGCAAGCTGCGCGTCCGTGAGATCCCACAACTCGATGCCGCCGGACTCCGCCTGCCTTACGCACGCCCCCGCGATCTCGTGTGCCGAACGGAACGGCACGCCGCTGCGGACCAGCCATTCAGCGATGTCGGTCGCGAGAGCGAAGCCTTCGGGTGCCGAGGCGGCCATCCGGTCGACGTCGAAGGTCAAGGTCGCGATCATCCCGGTCATGGCGGGAAGCACGAGGAGCAATTGCTCGACCGTGTCGAAGACCGGCTCCTTGTCCTCCTGCAGGTCGCGGTTGTAGCCGAACGGCAGGCCCTTCAGCGTCGCGAGCAGCCCGGTGAGGTTGCCGATGAGACGGCCCGACTTTCCGCGCGCGAGCTCGGCCACGTCAGGATTCTTCTTCTGCGGCATGATCGACGATCCGGTGGACCACGAGTCGTCCAGCCGCGCCCAGCCGAACTCGCGCGACGACATGAGGATGACCTCCTCGCCGAGGCGCGACAGGTGCACTCCGACCATCGCCGCCACGAACAGGAACTCCGCGACCCAGTCACGGTCGCTCGTCGCGTCGATGGAGTTGCCCAGCGCTTGAGTGAAGCCGAGGTCGAGCGCCACGGACTGCGGGTCCAGGCCAAGGCTCGACCCCGCGAGGGCCCCCGCGCCGAGCGGCGAACACGCGGCGCGCACATCCCAGTCGACGAAACGCTCGACATCGCGACCCAGAGCATGCACGTGCTTCGCGAGCTCATGCCCGAAGGACACCGGCTGCGCATGCTGCAGGTGGGTGAATCCAGGCGAGAACGTCGTGACATGCGCCCGTGACTGCCCGAGGAGCGCGACCTGCAGATCGGTGATGGCAAGAACGATCTGCCGCACCTGGTCACGCAGGTACATGCGGAAGTCTGTCGACACCTGATCGTTGCGGCTGCGACCCGCACGCAGCTTCCCGCCGAGCTCGCCGAGGCGTTCGATCAGTCCGCGCTCGATCGCGGTGTGGACGTCCTCGTCGTCGGGCAACGGGACGAACGAGCCGTTCGCGACCGAGGCGGCCAGCTCGTCGAGTGCCGCCTGCACGGACGACAGTTCATCGGTGGTGAGCAGCCCCGCGGCATGGAGGACTCGAGCGTGCGCACCGGTCTGCGCGATGTCGTACGGGGCCAGTCGCCAGTCGAAATGAGTCGACAAGCTGAGCGCCGCCATCGCATCCGACGGACCGTCCGCGAACCGTCCTCCCCACAGCCGCGTGGGCTGCTCCCCCGCCACTACAGTCCCGAAAGGTCGCGCCGCGCAGCGATGGCGCTGGACATGCCGAAGATGTCGATGAAGCCCTTCGCCTTGGTCTGGTCGTAGGTATCACCGGTGTCATAGGTGGCCAGGTCGAAGTCGTAGAGCGAGTCCTCGCTGCGACGACCAGTGACGACTGCCCGCCCCGCGTGCATGGTGACGCGAACCTCGCCGGACACCGACGAGTTCAGGTCGTCGAAGAAGCCGTCGAGTGCCCGCTTCAACGGGCTGAACCACAGTCCGTCATAGACGAGCTCGGTCCACCGCTGCGAGACGCCGCGGCCGAACCGTGCGAGGTCGCGCTCGACCGTGACATTCGCGAGCTCGTCGCGTGCGGCGAGCAGCACCGTGGCGCCAGGGGCCTCGTACACCTCACGGCTCTTGATGCCGACCAGTCGATCCTCGACCATGTCGATGCGACCGATGCCCTGGGCGCCGGCGCGGGTGTTGAGCTCCTGAATCGCCTGCAGCATCGTCACGGGACGGCCGTCGATGGTGACCGGTGCTCCCTTGAAGAAGCCGATGATCACCTCGTCGGCGTCGCGGGGAACAGACGGGTCGGACGTGTACGCGTAGATGTCCTCGATCGGTCCGTTCCAGATGTCCTCGAGGAACCCGGTCTCGATGGCGCGGCCCCAGACGTTCGCGTCGATCGAGTATGGGTTCTTCTTGCTCTGCTCGATCGGCAGGTTGTTGCGCTCGGCGAACTCGATCGCCTTGTCGCGCGTCATGCCGTAGTCGCGCACGGGCGCAATGCAGGTGATGTCGGGAATGAGGTTCGCGATGCCGACCTCGAAGCGCACCTGATCGTTGCCCTTGCCCGTGCATCCGTGCGCGAGGATCGTCGCGCCGTGCTTCTTCGCCGCGACCGCGAGGTGCTTGACGATGACGGGCCGCGAGAGCGCGCTAACGAGCGGATAGCGATCCATGTACAGCGCGTTGGCCCTGAGCGCGGGAAGGCAGTACTCGTCGGCGAACTCGTCCTTCGCGTCGGCGACCTCGGCTTCGACCGCGCCGCAGGCGAGGGCCCGCTCGCGGATCGTGTCCATGTCCTCGCCACCCTGGCCGACGTCAGCCGCCACGGCGATCACCTCCGCGCCGGTCTCCTCCTTGATCCAACCGATTGCGACCGACGTGTCGAGGCCTCCGCTGTACGCGAGGACTACGCGCTCCTTCACTGTGCTCTCCTTGTTGTTGTACTGCAGTTCGTCGTCATCAACTTAGTGCTCTGCCAGCCTGATAAGCGTGTTGCAGAAGTCCGTCGCCTCCGCGGGTGTCCGCATGACGAGGAGGATCGTGTCGTCGCCGGCCACCGTCCCGACGATGTCGTACGCCGTGCTGCGATCGAAATGGCCGGCGAAGTACTGCGCAGCACCCGGGGGCGTGTGCAGCACGGCGATGTTGCCTGCCGCCTCCGCGCGCACCAGCAGCTCAGTCGTCAGGCGCGCAATAGCCGCGTCGGTACCCACGGTGGGGATCGACGTGTCGCCGACCGAGGTCTCGCCGAGGATGTAGCGCGCCGATCCGTCCTCGTCGAGTTCCTTCACCGCGCCGATGGCGTCGAGGTCCCTGGACAGGGTTGCCTGGGTGACGCTGATGCCTTCGTCTGCGAGCAGGTGGCCGAGCTCGTCCTGCGAGGTCACCGCGTTGGTCGCGATGAGGGCCGCGATGCGCGAGCGCCGAGCGGTCATCGAGCGCGGCGAGCTCGTCGTCGGCGCGGTCACGGCGCGACCAGAGATGCGGACACCTGGGCGCAGGCCTGGTCCCACCGCTCGAGCGCGTCATCGATGTCGTCGTCCGTGATCGTCAGGGCCGGCGCGATCCGGATCGCGTCCGGAGCCACGGCATTGACGATGAGTCCCTCAGCGCGAGCCGCCCGTTCAACATCGCCCGACACGGGAGCGCTCAGGACTGCGGCCAGCAGCAGACCGCGACCCCGTACGTGAGTGACGAGTCCGTGCGAGTGCGCGACGAGGTCATCGGCAAGCCTGGTGTGCAACGCCTCGGCGCGCGCGAGCAGTCCGTCCTCCTCGATTGCTTCGAGAACCGCGAGCGCGGCAGAGCAGGACACCGGGTTGCCGCCGAACGTTGAGCCGTGCGAACCAGGCCCGAACAGGTGTGCCGCGGTGCCCGTCGCGATGCACGCGCCGATGGGCAGGCCGCCGCCGAGGCCCTTGGCGAGCGTCATGACATCCGGGACGATGCCCTCGCGCTGGTGGTCGAACCACAGTCCCGTCCGGCCGATTCCCGTCTGCACCTCATCGAGGATCAGCAGGGCTCCTGACTCGTCGGCAATGCTGCGCGCGGCAACGAGGTAGCCATCCGGCGGGACGACGACACCGTTCTCGCCCTGGATGGGCTCGATTACGACGGCCGCGGTGCGTGCGTCGACGGCCGAGCGGAGGGCATCGACATCACCGTAGGGAACGACGGTCACGTGGCCCGGCAGCGGGCGGAACGGATCCTGCTTCTTCGGCTGGGCGGTCAGGGACAGCGCGCCCATCGTGCGCCCGTGGAAGCCCCCGGCTGTGACGACCATGCCCTCGCGCCCGGTCAGCCTGGCGAGCTTGAACGCGGCCTCGTTCGCCTCGGCACCCGAGTTGCAGAAGAAGACACGGGCATCGGGCACGCCGAGAATCGCCACGAGCTTCTCGGCCAGCGCGATAGGCGGTTCAGTGGCGGCGAGATTGCTCGTGTGCCCGAGGGTCGACAGCTGATTGCTCACCGCAGCGACGAGGCGCGGGTCGGCATGGCCGAGCGCATTGACGGCGATGCCCGCCATCATGTCGACGTACTCGCGATTGTCCGCGTCCCAGACGCGCGAGCCCTTGCCGCGTGTCAGCAGGATCGGCGGCGTCCCGTAGTTGTTCATGAGTGCGCCCTGCCAGCGGTCCTGCCACCCGCCTGATGTCGTGCTCATTGCTCCACCTCCGAGGGGAGAACCATCGTGCCGATTCCAGAGTCGGTGAACACCTCGAGCAGCACGCAGTGCGGCACGCGCCCGTCGATGACGTGCGCGCGGCTCACGCCCCCGTCGACAGCCCGAAGGCAGGCTTCCATCTTCGGCACCATCCCACTTTCCAGTGCGGGAAGCATTGCCCGCAGCCGCTCGACTCCTATGGTCCGAATGACGGATGTGGGATCGGGCCAGTCGGCGTACAGACCCTCGACGTCGGTGAGCACGACGAGCTTCTCCGCCGACAACGCGACCGCGAGCGCAGCAGCCGCAGTATCGGCGTTGACGTTGTGCGGGACGCCATCGACGTCGCGCGCAACCGTGGAGATGACGGGGATGAAGCCATCGTCGAGCAGTCGCACGACAAAGTCGGGTCGCACGTCGACGACGTCGCCGACCTGGCCCACGTCGACCTGCTCGCCCTCGACGGTCGCGGTGCGCCGCTCGGCGGTGAACAGGGAGGCGTCCTCACCGGACAGGCCGACGGCGAGCGCGCCGTGCTCGTTGATCAGCCCGACCAGTTCACGCTGGACCTGCCCGACAAGGACCATTGCCACGATGTCCATGACCTCGGGGGTCGTGACACGAAGGCCGCCCTTGAACTCGGACTCGACACCGAGGCGCGCAAGCATGGAGCTGATCTGCGGGCCGCCGCCGTGCACGACGACGGGCCGCAGGCCTGCAAGTCGCATGAAGACGATGTCCTCAGCGAAGCTCGACTTGAGGGCATCGTCGGTCATCGCGTTGCCGCCGTACTTCACGACGATCGTCGCGCCGTGGAAGCGCTCCAGCCAGGGCAGAGCCTCGGCGAGTACGGATGCCTTCGCACCGGCGGCGTCGAGCAGGCTCGACCGATCGCTCGCGCTCATGTCGCGTACGCCGAGTTCTCGTGCACGTACTCCGCGGTGAGGTCGTTCGTCCAGACAGTTGCGAACTCAGCACCAGCGCCGAGGCTTACGTCGATCCGCACCTCGCGACCGGACATGTCGACCAGATCGCGATCGTCGCCGATCTGGCCGCCCCGGCACACCCACACGCCATTGATGGCGACGTTGACGTCGTCAGGGTCGAATGCTGCTGACGTGGTGCCTATCGCCGATAGCACGCGGCCCCAGTTCGGATCCTCCCCGTGGATCGCGCACTTGAGCAGATTGCTGCGGGACACCTCGCGTGCGACGGCGACCGCGTCGGCTGTCGACACGGCGCCCGACACCGCGATCTCGATGTCCTTGGACGCGCCCTCGGCATCGCCGATCAGCTGCCGGGCCAGGTCCGCGCATACGGCCGTAACCGCGTCCGTGAACGACTCCGCGCTCGGCGTCGTGCCGCTCGCGCCGCTGGCCATGAGCAGGACCGTGTCATTCGTGCTCATGCATCCGTCGGAATCGATGCGATCGAAGGTGACGCCGCATGCCGTGCGCAAGGTCGCGTCGACGAGACCGGCATCCGCGACCGCGTCGGTGGTGAGAACAACCAGCATCGTCGCCAGCGCGGGAGCGAGCATGCCCGCGCCCTTCGCCATGCCCCCGACCGTGAAGCCGTCGACGGTCACCGACGAGGTCTTCGGGACGCTGTCGGTGGTCATGATTGCGATCGCCGCGTCGGGACCACCGTCGAGCGCGAGAACCTCGATCGCGGCATCCACTCCGGCGAGCAGCTTGTCCATCGGCAACCGCTCGCCGATGAGACCGGTCGAGCAGACTGCGACGTCGCCAGCACCGACGTCGACTCCTGAGGCGACGAGAGCCGAGGCTACGTGCTCAGCGGTCGCATGCGTGTCAGCAAAGCCGTCCGGCCCGGTGCATGCGTTGGCCCCTCCGGAGTTGAGGACCACAGCGCGCGCCTGTCCGTCGGCGACGATCTGCTGAGTCCACACCACGGGAGCCGCCTTGAAGCGGTTCGACGTGAAGACCCCGGCGATGACGTCGATCGGTCCGTCGTTGATGACCAGGGCGAGGTCGGGGTTGCCCGATGCCTTGATTCCCGCCTTGACCCCCGCAGCCCGGAAGCCCTTGGCGCTCGTGACCGTCATGGTGCGATCCCATCTCGAGACAGGCCGGCCGACTCGTCGAGGCCGAGCATGAGGTTGGCGTTCTGGACGGCCTGGCTCGCGGCACCCTTGCCGAGGTTGTCGAGCGCGCTGACGACGACCACGCGACCGGCATGCTCGTCGAACGCCGCCTGCAGGTGCACGGAGTTCGTGCCTGCGACCGATGACGTCTGCGGCCACGTGCCTTCCGGCAGCACGGTCACGAACGGCTCGTCCGCATAGGCCGCAACCAGGGCGGCGCGCACGGATTCCGCGGTCACGCCGCTGACGGCCTTCGCCGTGCAGGTGGCGATGATGCCGCGCGGCATGGGGGCGAGCATCGGCGTGAATGACAGCGTGACGGGGCGTCCGGCAGCAGCGGACAGCGACTGCTCCATCTCGGGGGTGTGCTGGTGCACTCCCCCGGTCTTGTAGGTCGTCATCGAGCCCATCACCTGGCTGGCGAGCAGCGCATCGCTCGCCTTCCGGCCGGCGCCGGACGTGCCGGACGCCGCGACGACCACGACATCGGTTGTCTCGACAAGTCCGGCGGCCAGGACTGGCGCCAAGGCGAGGGCGACCGCTGTGGCGTAGCAGCCGGGGTTGGCAACGCGAGTCGCGCCGGCGATCGACTGACGCTGTCCGGCCAGCTCAGGAAGTCCGTAGACCCAGGAGCCGGCGTGAGACCCGCCGTAGTACGTGGACCACGCGTCCGCGTCGAGGAGCCGGAAGTCAGCGCCGAGATCGACGACGACGGTGTCGGCCGGCAGCGAAGCGACCAATGCGGCGGACTCGCCGTGCGGGAGGGCGAGGAAGACCACGTCCGCTTCGAGGCTGGACGGATCGGTGTCGCTCAGGATCAGGTCGGCGAGGCTGACCAGGTTGGGGTGCACGGCACCGAGACGCTCGCCCGCGCGCGTTCCCGCGGCCGCGGCAACGACCTCGAACTCCGGGTGAGCAATGAGCAGCCTGAGCAGCTCACCGCCCGCATAGCCGGACGCGCCAGCAACCGATGCCGTGATCACCTCGCAGACTATACGCATACACGCATAGTCCCTGCCAGTCGCCCCGCCGGAATTGAACCGCCTCCCGGGTCAAATCCGCAGAAAGTGGCCGTTTTCCCGCCCGGAACCCCGATTTGACCCGGGAGGCGGTTCAAATCCTCAGGCGCGGAGGGTGGCCCCGCACTGGGATTCGGCGGCCGCGAGTGCGCCGGCGCGGGCTGCCGCAGTCTCGGTGGCGTCCAGGGTGCGATCGGGCGCCCGAAAGCGCAGGGCGAAGGCGAGCGACCGCTTGCCCTCGGGCACCTGCGGACCCTCATACACATCGAACAGACGAGCAGATTCCAGCAGGTCCCCTGCGCCGCTCGTGACGGCCGCCAGCACGTCCGACACCGGCACGGACCGATCGACGACGACCGCGAGGTCCTCCTTGGCCAGGGGCTGGGTGCCGACTACGGGCGCCGCCCGGACGTCGGGAGCCACCTCGATCACCGCGCCGAGATCGATCGTGAGCGCGGCCGTGCGATCCGCGAGGCCGAAGGACTCGATCACCCGTGGGTGCAGTTCGCCGGCGAAGCCCACCGATCGGCCATTGACGGTCAGCTCCGCGCACCGGCCCGGATGGAAGACCGGGTCGCTGCCAGCCGAGACCGAAACCTCGACTCCGCACACGTCACCGACGACGCGGGCGATATCGACGGCATCGGCCCAGGACGCCGGGCGGGCAGCGCCCCACCAGCCGTCGGGCTCCCTGCTTCCGCTGAGCATCGCGGCCAGGTGCAGAGGCTGGGCGGGTAGGAGTTCGTTCAGCGCCGCCCACTCCTGCTCAGAGGGACGACGGTCGACTGTCGGCCGCACCGTCGAGGTCGCGGCGACCGTGCCGATGAACACGGTCCCGATCTCGAACAGCGCCAGGTCCGTGGCACCGCGTCCCAGATTGCGCCGACCAGTAGCGAGCAGGCCCGGCAGCAGCGTCGACCGCAGCAGGGGCTGCTCCTCGGACAGCGGGTTCGCCAGTCGGGCCACCTGGCGCCGCTCGTCGTCGTCGGGAAGTCGGAGCGCGTCAAGGTCGGACGGTCCGACGAACGGATAGCCGAGGACCTCGATCATGCCGCGAGCCGCGAGCGCCATGCCCACCCGTCGGCGCAGGCGCTGCGCCTGGGTCATCCCGCGGCCGAGCGGGGCGGTGGGCAGGGTCGAGGGCAACTCCTCGTAGCCGATCAGGCGCAGAACTTCCTCAACGAGGTCCACAGGGTCGGTGAGGTCGGGGCGCCAGGACGGGGCGCCGACGAGCAGGTCCTCGCCGTCGACCGCGACCTCGCAGCCGACTGCCGTCAGGTGGGCGACCACCGTGGGCTGGTCGACCGCAACGCCGGCGACGTCGCCGGGCAGGGTCGCCGGCATCCGGATCACGATCGCCTCGCGCGCAGACTCGACAGCAGTCATGCCGACGTAGTGCCCGCCGCCGAACTCCAGCAGCAGTGCCGCGGCTCGCGCCGATGCGTAAGGGGCCAGGTCGCGATCAACGCCGCGCTCGAAGCGCCGAGAGGCCTCGCTGGACAGGCGATGACGCCGCGCCATGCGGGCCACCGCCTCGGGGGCGAAGTGCGCGGCCTCCAGCGCGATGTTCGTGGTGGCGTCGTCGATCTCGGTGAGCAGGCCGCCCATCGTTCCGGCCAGGCCGATCGGACCGCGGTCATCGACGATGACCAGATCGTCGGAGCTCAGCGTTCTCGTCACGTGATCGAGGGTCTCGAACGGCGTGCCCTCAACCGCTCGTGCGGCACGCACGGTGCCCTGCAGCCGGTCGAGGTCGAATGCGTGGAGCGGCTGGCCGAGCTCGAGCATGACGTAGTTCGTGACGTCGACCGCGAGCGAGACCGGCCGCATCCCGCACGCGACTAGTCGGCGCCGCATCCACATCGGCGACTGAGCCCGCGGATCGAAGTCGATGATCGTGCGCATCGTGAACAGGTCGCAGCCCGACGGGTCATCACTCGCGCATTCCTGCGGCGCCTGGTCCGGCAGCGGCGCGGGCAGGTCGGCGAGCGCCAGCCCCGGATCCTCGAAGGGCACTCCGTAGGCCGTGGCCACCTCGCGCGCGATGCCGCGAATCGACAGCGCGTATCCGCGGTCGGGAGTGATCGCGATGTCGAGGATCTCGTCGCCCACGCCGAGCGCTGCCGCAGCATCGTCGCCGGGCGCCCCGGAGCCCTCGGGCAGGATGATGATGCCGTCGTGGTTGTCGCCGAGCGCGAGCTCGCGCTCGGAGCAAATCATCCCGTCGGAGACCTTGCCGTAAGTCGATCGCGCCGAGATCTCGAAGCCGCCGGGCAGGACGGTCCCGGGCAGCGCGACGACGACCAGGTCGCCCTCGGCGAAGTTTCGGGCCCCGCAGATGATGCCGTGCACTCCCCCGTTCGCGGGGCCGACATCGACCTGGCACCAGCGGATCGGCTTCTTGAAGTCGGTGAGCTCCTCGATCGCATCGACGCGTCCGACGATCAGGGCGCCGGTGACGCCCGCGCCGACCGACTCGACGGTCTCGACCTCGAGGCCCGCGGCGATGAGCCGCTCGGCCACGTCGCGACCGCCCTGGTCCGCGGGGAAGTCGACCAGCTCGCGCAGCCACGACATCGGCGCGCGCATCAGGCCTCCAGCCCGAACGCGTGCGTGAAGCGAACGTCGCCCTCGACCATGTCGCGCATGTCGCTCACTCCGTTGCGGAACATGAGGGTGCGCTCGACGCCGATGCCGAAGGCGAAGCCCCGATAGACGTCGGGGTCGATGCCGACGGCACAAAGGACGCGCGGGTTCACCATGCCGCAGCCACCCCACTCGATCCAGCCCTCGCTGCCGCAGGTGCGGCACGGACGGTCGGGGTTGCCGACGGACTCGCCCCGGCACACGAAGCACTCCAGGTCCACCTCGGCGCTCGGCTCGGTGAACGGGAAGTAGGACGGACGCATGCGCGTGCGGATCCCGTCGCCGAACATCGACGACGCGAAGTGATCCAGGGTGCCGCGAAGGTCCGCCATGGTGATGCCCTTGTCGACGGCCAGCGCCTCGATCTGGTGGAAGACGGGAGTGTGGGTCGCATCGAGCTCGTCGGTCCGGTACACCCGGCCGGGCGCCACGACGTAGATCGGCGGCTCGCGTTCGAGCATCGCGCGGATCTGGATCGGAGACGTGTGCGTGCGCAGGACGACGCCGCTGTCCGCGGTCTCGACGAAGAAGGTGTCCTGCATCGTGCGTGCAGGATGATCAGGTGGCATGTTCAGCGCGTCGAAGTTGACCCATTCGGCCTCGAGCTCGGGGCCTTCGGCGATGTCGTAGCCCATGCTGACGAACACGTCGACGACGCGTTCCATCAATGTCGTCAGAGGATGGCGCGCTCCGAGCGGCTGGCGATCGGTGGGCAGTGTGACGTCGACGGCCTCGTCCACCAGAACACGCTCGTCGCGCTCGCGCTCCAGCGCGACCTGACGTTCATCGAGTGCGGCCTTGACCTGGCCGCGGGCCTCCCCGATGCGCTTGCCGGTGTCGGCCTTGGCGGCCGGCGGAAGGGCACCGATCTCGCGGTTGGCCAGGGCCAGCGGCGAGCGGTCGCCGGCATGCGCGAGCCGGGCGTCCTTGAGCGCGCTGAGATCCGATGCGGCAGCGATGTCGGCCAGCGCCGACGACACCATCGCGGCGACGGCATCTCCGCTCAGCATCGAGACCTGCTTGGGGTCGAAGGACGTATTGGGCCCGGACATTACTCGCCCAGCACCAGCCGGACGAGCGCGTCGACGGACGCATCGAGGTCACCGGTGCCGCGAAGGATGAGCTCGGCATGCTCGGGTGCCTCGTAGTCCTGGCCGACGCCGGTGAGGTTCGGCAGGTTCCCGGCTGCGGCCTTGGCGTACAGGCCCTTGGTGTCGCGCTCGGTGACGATGTCGAGTGGGGTGTCGACGTAGACCTCGATGAACTGCTCCGGCTCGAACAGGTCGCGCGCCGCGCGGCGGTCCGAGACGAAGGGCGAGACGAGTGCGACGAAGACGACGACGCCGGCCTCGCACATCAGCTTGCTGACCTCCGCGACTCGACGGACGTTCTCCGCGCGGTCCTCGGGGGTGAAGCCGAGGTCCTTGTTGAGACCGTGCCGCACGTTGTCGCCGTCGAGCACGAAGGTGTGGACACCCAGGGCGTGGAGCTTGCGCACTGCCGCGTCGGCGATGGTGGACTTGCCCGCACCCGAGAGCCCGGTGAGCCAGATGACCTTCGCGTCGTGCCCCATGAGCACCCTGCGCGCGGCGACGTCGACCGCGTAGTCGTGACGCACGACGTTCGTCGACCGGCGCATGACGTGCCGGACCATGCCGGCGGCGACGGTATCGGCGGTCACGCGATCGACCAGCAGGAATCCGCCAGTGTCGCGGACGAGCGTGTACGGATCCATCGGCACGGGCTTGTCGGTGGCGACCTCGACCCTGCCGATGTCGTTCATCTCGAGGATCCGCGCCGCGTGCTCGTGGCCCTCGACCACGTCGAGGCGGTGGCGCACGTTCGTCACGGTCGCCGGGACGGACCGCGACCCGGACACCAGCATGTAGGACCGGCCGTGTGCGAGCGGCTCCTCGCCCAGCCACACCATGTCGACCGCGAAGCGATCGGCGGGCTCCAGCAGCACGCCCTCCGCGGAGGAGATCACGTCACCGCGAGTGACGTCGACCTCGGTGTCGAGAGTGATGGTCACCGCCTGTCCGGTCTCGGCGCGGTCGAGTTCGGCAATGTGGCCGTCGACATGCAGGTCGTAGGTGACGATGCGGTCGACCGCAGCGGTCCGGCCCGAGTCCGCGACCTGGATCCGGTCGCCGCGGGCAACGCTGCCCGACACGACGGTGCCCGCATAGCCGCGGAAGTTGCCCTCGGCTCGCACGATGAACTGCACCGGGAATCGGAAGGGTGCCTCGACGACGGCAGCTCCTTCGCGCTCCGCGATCGGCTCCCACCGCTCGAGGGCCTCGAGGATGGTCGGCCCGGTGTACCAGGGCATGTCGGTGCTCGGCGATGTGAGATTGGCACCGGAGACCGCACTGACCGGGATCGCGATGACCTCGGGCACGTCGAGTCGGGCGGCGGTCGTGCGCACGATTCCGACGACCTCCTCGAAGGTCGCGTGCTCGTAGCCGACGAGGTCCATCTTGTTGACCGCGACGAGGACCGTCTTCACGCCCATGAGGGCGCAGATCGTCAGGTGGCGGTGGGTCTGCGCGCGCACGCCACGTGCTGCGTCGACCATGAGGATCGCCACGTCTCCGTTGGACGCGGCCACCGCCATGTTCCGGGTGTACTGCTCGTGCCCGGGCGAGTCCGCCACCAGGACGCGCCTGCCGTTCGGGAGGTTCATGTGGCGGTAGGCCACGTCGATCGTGATGCCCTGCTCCCGCTCGGCCTCGAGGCCGTCGGTGAGCAGCGAGTAGTCGATGTCGCCGACGGGGATCGTCGAGCCACCGCGACGGGTGCGCTTGGCGTACTCGAGGGTGTCGAGCGGAACCGAGTTCGTCTCGGCCAGCAGGCGACCGATGAGCGTCGACTTGCCGTCGTCGACCGAACCGCAGGTGACGAGATGAAGGACTGGGGTGAGCGTGGCGGCCACTAGAAGTAGCCCTCCTTCTTCTTGCCTTCCATGGATTCCGATCCGCCCTCGCCGTCGATGAGCCGGCCTGACCGCTCGGAGTACTTGGCCCCGGCCATCTCGGCGACGAGCTGCTCCATCGTGTCGGCGGTGGACTCGACCGCGCCGGTCAGCGGGTAGCAGCCCAGCGTGCGGAAGCGCACGACGCGCATCTCGGGAGTCTCGCCCTCGTTCAGCGGGAACCGGTCGTCGTCGACCATGATCAGCTGCCCGTCGCGCTCCACCACCGGTCGCGCCTTGGCGAAGTACAGGTCGGGAATCGGGATGTCCTCGCGCTGGATGTACTTCCACACGTCGAGCTCGGTCCAGTTCGACAGCGGGAACACCCTCATCGACTGTCCCGGCGCCAGCTGCGTGTTCGCGGTGCGCCAGAACTCCGGGCGCTGCTTGCGCGGATCCCACTGGTGACCAGGCTCGCGCAGGCTGAAGATCCGCTCCTTCGCGCGGCTGCGCTCCTCGTCGCGGCGCGCGCCTCCGACAGCAGCGTCGAAGCCATAGCGGTCCAGTCCCTCGCGCAGCGCGACCGTCTTCATCAGGCGGGTGTACTCGTGCGTGCCATGGGTGAACGGGCTGACACCCTCGGCCTTGGCCTCGACATTCTGCGCGATGCGCATGTCGAGCCCGAGCTCCGCGGCGCGACGATCGCGGAACTCGATCATCTCCCGGAACTTCCAGCCGGTGTCGACGTGCATGATCGGGAACGGGATCGGCGCGGGCGCGAAGGCCTTGATCGCCAGGTGCAGCAGGACCGACGAGTCCTTGCCGATGCTGTAGAGCAGGACGGGATTGCGGAACGCGGCTGCGGTCTCCCGATAGATATGGATCGCCTCGGCCTCGAGCTCGTCGAGGACCGCGCTGTACGGCACGGATGCGACCGAAGTCACGGACATCTTCCTTTCGTCGGGGGAATGCTGCTCCCCTGTCGGCGACTGCTCGCCGATGTGCTGGCCTTGCTCAGGCCTCGGACAGAACCTCGGTCATCGATCCACCGCTGAGGCTGCCGTCGCCGAACGTGGGATCAGCACCCCGGGCCGCGAGCGCCGCGGCGCGATCATCGCGTCGCTTCTGCGCGGTGGCCTCGGCCGCAGCCGCGAAGTCCGGGTCGAGTGGCGCGACATCGATGCGGGGAATCGGGTGCTGCGAGTCGATCCACGAGCCGAGCTCGGGACCGGACGTATACGAGGTGATCAGGCAGTACCGCGGCTCGCTGCCCGGGTGCCACACCGCATGCCACAGGCGCTGCGTGTCGATGATCACCTGGGCGCCGGCCGGCAGCGGCACGCGCGTCTCCGTGGCGGCGTCGCCCTTGTCGCCGCGCAGGATCATCAGCGAGTCCGGGTTGTCCGTGAGGTTGTAGAACGCGCGCACGATCCAGCCGGTGCCGGGGGGATTGAGTCGGTTGTTGTCGTCGCGGTGCATGTTGTACAGCGCGTCGGCGTAGTCGTTCGGCTGCAGCTCGATGACGCGGCAACGGCCGATGTTGGCGCCGGGCTCCTGCGCACGAGCAACCAGGCGCGGGGCGACCGCGACATTCGCGGGGACCCAGACGCCGTCCTTGTCGGTCTTGGCCGGGTTGTGGTTCCAGAATCCGTCGCACTCCATGTCGCCGTAGGCGCTGGCGAGCGGGGCGAATCGCGTGTCGCCCGAGGACTTCCAGTCGACGAAGTGCAGGTCCTCCCACTCGCGGGGGTCCTGGGCCTGGTCGTAGGAGTCGATGACGACGTAGCCGGTCTCCTCGAAGATCGGAAGGGAGATGTAGTCGCCAATGGAACCCGAGGTCGAACCGGACATGTCGGACACTTCACGCTCCTGATCGTCACACCGAGGCTTGTCGGCGGTGCCTAGTCTGTCATTCGTTCGCCGTGCTGCTGCACTCGGCTTTCGGCGTGGCGCGTCACATAGAGCAGTACGGCGGCGGCCACGCCCGCGTTGAGGGACTCCGCGAGGCCGGTCATCGGAATGACGACGACGTGGTCAGCCGCAGAACGCGCCTCCTGGCTTACCCCGTGTGCCTCCGAGCCGATGATCCAGCAGGTTCGCTGGTCGACTCGCCCGTCGTCCGCCGCGTCGAACAGCGACACGTCTCCGTCGCCGGATGCGACCGCGATCGGGCGGCCTGCCGTGCGCGCGGCCGAGAGGACTTCCTCGATCGCCATCCCGCTGATCACGGGCAGATGGAAGAGGGAGCCCGCGGTCGACCTGACCACCTTGCCGCTGTGCACGTCGGCCGAGCCTGGCGTGAGGATGACCGCGGCCGCACTGACCGAGTCAGCGGTACGGATGACGGTGCCGACGTTCCCCGGGTCCGCGATGGACTCGAGCACGACGACCGGTCCCGGTGCGGACATCGCCGCAGCGAGATCGCCATCGACGAGCAGGTCACACACGGCGAGGATGCCCTGCGGGTGCTCGGTGTCCGCCATCGCGGTCATGACCGCGGGCGTGACGAGCGTCGTACGGGCTCCCGCGGCCTCGGCGAGCGCAATCAGGTCAGCAAAGCCGTCGATCGCCGTTTCGTCGACGATCAGGTCATGCAGGCGGACTCCAGCGCGAATGGCGCTCTCGAGTGACTGCGGGCCTTCGACCACGAACCGGCCCGCCTTGCGGCGACCAGTTCGGGTGTTCAGCGCCCGGATTCGGCTGACCCGGTCCGACGAGGTCGACGTGACCTTGTTCGGACCCGGCACCGCCGCGTCCAGGGTCAGGCGGCCTGGGCGGGGAGCGCCGCGCGCGAGACGTCGACGAGCGTGGCAAAGGCCGGCGCATCGTTGACCGCGAGCTCGGCGAGCATGCGGCGGTCGACCTCGACGCCAGCAGCCTTGAGGCCCTGGATGAAGCGGTTGTAGGTCATGCCATTCAGGCGGCACGCAGCGTTGATGCGCTGGATCCACAGCCGACGGAAGTCGCCCTTGCGGTTGCGGCGATCGGCGTAGGCGTAGACGAGCGAGTGAGTGACCTGCTCCTTGGCCTTGCGGTACAGGCGCGAGCGCTGACCGCGGTAGCCGGACGCGCGCTCGAGCATGTCGCGACGCTTCTTCTGTGCATTGACTGCGCGCTTGACGCGTGCCATGGCAATCTCCTGAGCTTCAGTACGTGACTTGGGATGAATCCGTCACTGGGGATGGGACGAGCGTGGTTCCGCAGAAGCGGAGATCAGCGACCGAGGAGGCGCTTGACCTTCTTGAGATCCGAAGGTGCGACGACCTGGTCGGACTCGAGGCGACGCGTACGACGACTGGACTTGACCTCCATCAGGTGACGGCGGCCGGCCTGCTCGTGCGTGATCTTGCCCGAGCCGGTGACCTTGAATCGCTTCTTGGCACCGCTGTGGGTCTTCTGCTTCGGCATTGCTGTCCTCATTCTTCCGGTCCGGCGCGGGCGCCGGGTGGTCTGTGTTGGGGTCCGGGGACCCCCATGCGTTCTAAGCGGTCTCGGCCTCGGGGAGGTCGAGAGATTCAGTCTGCTCATCGGATCGCGCCTTGACCGTCTCGGACTTGCGACGGTGGGGTGCGATGACCATGAGCATGTTGCGGCCGTCCTGCTTGGGCGTGGCCTCGACAAAACCCAGTTCAGCGACATCATCGGCCAGCTTGCCGAGCAGGCGCAGTCCCAGTTCGGGCCGGCTCTGCTCGCGTCCGCGGAACATGATGGTGATCTTGACCTTGTCGCCAGCCTTGAGGAACCGCTCCACGTGACCCTTCTTGGTCTCGTAGTCGTGCTGGTCGATCTTCGGTCGCAGCTTCATCTCCTTGATGACCGTGTGCGTCTGGTTCCGGCGTGATTCGCGCTCCTTGAGAGCGGCTTCGTACTTGAACTTGCCGAAGTCCATGAGCTTGCACACGGGCGGCTTCGCCATGGGAGCTACCTCGACCAGGTCGAGATCGGCCTCCACTGCCAGTCGCAGTGCGTCCTCGATTCGTACTATCCCGACCTGCTCGCCGTTGGGTCCGACGAGCCGGACCTCGGGAACGCGAATCCGGTCATTGATCCGTGGTTCGACGCTGATAGCGCCTCCTAGCTTGAGTTGCGGGCTGACCTACCCCGGAAACCACGATGGCCTCCAGCGCTGCGCGCACGGAGGCCTCGGCAGGCATGCAGCGGCTGGGCCGCTGGGCCATGACCTGCATGATCTGAATCGATCAGCAGGTGGGAGTCGAGGACTCCGCTTGCGCGACCCAGCCGCGAGGCCGGGTCGATCGGGGAACAGGCTACCAGCCGTGAGGGAATGCTCCCAATTCACCGGCTCGGCTACTGCGTTGCCGCGCGAAGGGCCGCCTTGACGCTCGCGATCTGCGCCTCAGCACCCTTGATCACGACCGAATCGTCGCCGAGACGGCCCCAGAGCCACAGCAGGACGTCCGACGGGTCTCCGGATACCTCAACATCTGCGAACCGAACGCTGACAGCAGACCCGGCTACCTCGACGACCGGACTGAGCTCCACGGCCTCCGACGGGAGGTGCACTGTGACGAGTTCGTCGATGCCATCGAGGGCGAGGTCGGAGTCGATCGGCGTGATCGGCCCGACTGCACTCTCGACGTCGGCCCGGTGGACTGCGGTCTCGTTTGCCATCCGACGCTGCCAGAAGCCGACGGTCTGGTCCGGCTCCCACCACGTCCACGCCGCCTGCTCGGGCGGCCGATGTGCCAGTTCCTTCGCGATCGCGTGCAGCATGACGTGGCACCACACGAGGTCATCCCCCGGCGTCGCCTCGTCCGAGGGCATGTCCCACTCGCCCTCCTGCGGGCGCCGTCCCAGTCGCAGGGTCGCGATCTTGTGGGCGTACACCCCGCCCACGTGGAACACCACATCGTCGACGGTCCAGCCCTCACATGCCGGCACGGCCTGGTCCATGGCGTTCTCCGCCGCGACGAGGAGCCGCTCCCCCTCGGTGTGCAGCAGTTCGAGGTAGCGGTTCGTACTGAGCCTGCCGGCCGTCATGACGAGATCGAACCACTCGCGACGACCGCGATGCCAGCCGGGACGAGCCGGCGAAGACCGTCGTCAGCCGCGATCACCGACGCGATGCGAGCCATCTGGGCCTCTGGTGTCTCGACGATGACGTCGACGCCGAGATCCAGCAGCCGGGCATCGCGGATGACGAGCGACTGGTCTCCCACGGCAAGGCGTATGGCTGGAACGACCGCGTCGAGATCGAGAGAGTCGGCCAGCACCTCAAGGTCGATGCCGGAGAACACCGCGCGATGCGGGCCGACCACGTCGACGATGACGGCGGCCGCGCCCTCGGCGAGCGCCGACCGGGCAATATCGCGACCAAGGGCGTGAACCGGTCGTGCCTGCTCGTTCCACGCCGCGAGGCTGTCGACGCCGGTGAACGCGAGGAGCCCTCGCTCGCCGCGGTCGTTGACCATCGAGACGACCGCCATGTGACTGTCCTTGTCCCCGCCGTGCTCGTCGACCTCGTCGAGAACGGCCACGACGCTCGCGAGGAGCGGTGCCGATCGCAGCAGCCTGGCCAGGTCTCCGGCACGGGCGCCCGGGTCGGCGAGCGCGGCGCGCAGCGCGTCGTCGGCGGTGCCGTCGTCGAGCATTACAACCGGCAGGCGTGGATATCCGTGACGAGGATTCCCCGCGCGCCGAGCTCGTACAGCTCGTCCATGATCCCGTGCACGTCCTTGGCGGGGACCATCGCACGAACCGCGGACCACTGCGGATCGCGCAGGGAGGAGATCGTCGGAGACTCGATTCCGGGAGTCATCGCGCACGCCTCCTCGATCTTCTCGGTGAGGATGTCGTAGTCGACGAGGACATACGCGCGCGCGACCATCACGCCTTGGATGCGGCGGATGAATGTGTCGACGGCGGGCTCGCTCGGTGCGTCGGAGCGACGCACGAGGAGCGCTTCGGACACGAGCATCGGGTCGCCGAGAACCTCGAGCCCGGCCCTGCGCAAGGTCGTGCCGGTCGCGACGACATCGGCGACCGCGTCGGCGACGCCGAGTGCGACGGCGTTCTCCACTGCCCCGTCGAGGTGCACGACGCGGGCATTGATCGAGTGACGGTTCAGCCACTCGGCCAGGACCACGGGGTAAGACGTGGCGATCGTGAGTCCGGCGAGGTCCGCAGGTGACGCAGCCAGCCCGGGCGGCGCGGCGAAGCGAAAGGTCGATGGCGCGAAGCCCAGCGAGAGAACCTCGTCGGCTTTTGCCTCGGAATCCAGGAGCATGTCGCGCCCGGTGATACCGAGGTCGAGCGTGCCCTCGCCAACGTAGATCGCGATGTCGCGCGGGCGCAGGAAGAAGAACTCGACGTCGTTGTCGGGATCGTGGACCATGAGGTCGCGCACGGACGTCGACCGCAGGTAGCCGGCCTCGACCAGCATGCTGCGGGCAGGTTCGGCGAGTTGCCCCTTGTTGGGGACTGCAACACGAAGCATGGGAATGCTCTCCTCAGAGCTTGCGGTAGACGTCGGCCAGCGAGATCTTGGACGCGAGCATCAGGCATTGCACGTGATAGAGCAATTGCGAGATCTCCTCGGCAGTGCGCTCGGGCCCCTCGTGCTCGGCCGCCATCCAGGACTCCGCAGCCTCTTCGACGACCTTCTTGCCGACAGCATGGACGCCGGAGTCAACGAGCGCGACAGTGCCCGAGCCTTCTTCCCTGAGGGTCACCTTGCGCTGCAGTTCCACCCAGAGCTCATCGAACGTCTTCACGCGGAAAGCCTAGTCAGCGCATCTCGCGCAGCGTGACTGCTGTCATCAACGCTGCCCACGTCGCCTCGGCACCCTTGTCCTCCTGTGCGCCTTCCAGACCTGAACGGGCCAGGGCCTGATCCTCGGTGTCGCAGGTCAGCAGACCGAACCCGACGGGGACACGAGTGTCGAGGGCGACGCGCATCAGCCCGTCGGTGGCGCCGCTGCAGACGTACTCGAAGTGCGGCGTGCCGCCGCGGATTATCACCCCGAGCGCCACCGTCGCATCGAACTGCCCCGACGCGGCGCACTCCTGGACCACGATCGGCAGCTCGAAGGAGCCGGGGACGCGGATCACGGTGGCCTCGGCTCCGGCCTGCTGGCACGCGCGCGTCGCGCCGGCGATCAGCCCGTCCATGATCACGACGTGCCACGACGAGGCAACGATCGCTACGCGCAGGCCGTCGGCGCTGATCTGGATGTCGGGCGAGCCTTCACCGCTCACAGCGCATCCTCGGCGGTCAGCGTGTGGCCCATGCGATCGACCTTGGCCTGCAGGTAGGCGCGGTTGTGCTCGTTGGGCGCGATCTCGAGCGGCACGCGCTCGAGAATGGTCAAGCCGTAGCCTTCGAGTCCTGCGCGCTTGGCCGGGTTGTTGGTGAGCAGTCGCATGCTGCGGATGCCGAGGTCGGCGAGGATCTGGGCGCCGGTGCCGTAGTCCCGAGCGTCGGCGGGAAGGCCCAGCTCGAGGTTCGCGTCGACGGTGTCGCGGCCCTGGTCCTGGAGCGTGTAGGCCCGAAGCTTGTGCAGCAGCCCGATGCCCCGGCCCTCATGGCCCTTGACGTACAGGACGACGCCGCGGCCTTCCTGGGCAACCCTCTCGAGCGCGGCATGAAGCTGCGGTCCGCAGTCGCAGCGCAGGGATCCGAAGACGTCGCCGGTCAGGCACTCGGAGTGCACGCGCACCAGCACGTCGAGACCGTCGCCGATCTCGCCCGCGACAAGCGCGATGTGCTCGGAGTCATCGGTGTCGCTGCGGTACCCGAAGGCGGTGAACTCGCCGAACTGCGTCGGCAGGCGGGTCTCGGCAACACGAGTCACGAGGCTCTCGGTGCGGCGGCGGAACGCGATGAGGTCGGCGATGGAGATCATCACCAGTCCGTGCTCGTCGGCGAACTGCCGGCAGGCTGCCGCGCGCATCATCGTGCCGTCGTCATTCACCAGCTCGCACAGCGCACCGACGGGCGCGAGTCCGGCCATGCGCGACAGGTCGACCGCCGCCTCCGTGTGCCCGGCCCGGCGCAGGACGCCCCCCGGCACCGCCCGCAGCGGCATGACGTGGCCAGGGCGCGTGAGGTCATGGGCGTCGGTCGCGGAGTCCGCGAGCACCTTGATCGTCCGCGCGCGATCAGCGGCCGAGATGCCCGTCGTGGCGACGTCGCGAGCGTCGACGGACACGGCGTAGGCCGTGCCCTTGCGGTCCTCGTTGATCGCCGTCATCGGGGGCAGGTCGAGACGGTCGAGATCGGCGCCTGTCATCGGCACGCAGATGTAGCCGGACGTGTACCGGATCATGAATCCGACCAGCTCGGGTGTCGCGGCTGACGCCGCGAAGATGAGGTCGCCCTCGTTCTCGCGATCCTCGTCGTCGATGACGACGATCGCGTTGCCCGCAGCGATCGCGGCTACCGCAGCCTCGACCGGATCGAGCCGGATCGCACCCTGGGCACCATCGCCAGTGATCACGGTGAGGGTGCGTACCTCGGGCTTCGGGTCGGGCGCGTGATCATCGCCGCGCCCGAACAGCTGGTCTGCCGGAATCACGTCGCCCTCCCTTCCATGAGTCGCTCCACGTACTTCGCAATCACGTCGACCTCGATATTGACGACATCACCGACGCTTCGCGTGCCGAGGGTCGTCATCTCCAACGTGGTCGGGATCAACGACACGGAGAACCCCGAGTCGCCAGCATCCATGACCGTCAACGATACGCCGTCGACTGTGATCGATCCCTTCTCGACGAGGTAGCGCGTCAGTCGTGGGTCGATCGCAAACGACACGGTCGTCCAGTGCTCGCTGGCCTCGATGCCCGTGATGCGCGCTGTCCCATCGACATGACCTTGAACGATGTGGCCACCCAAGCGGGAGTCGACGCGAGCCGCGCGCTCCAAGTTGACCGGCACTCCGACGGCAGCCTTGCCGAGCGAGCTGCGAACGAGCGTCTCGCGCATAACGTCAGCGGTGAAGGTGTCGTCGACCACGTCGACCACGGTCAGGCAGACGCCGCTGACGGAGATCGAGTCGCCTGGCGAGGCATCGGATGTCGCGAGCGCACCCTGGATCGTCAGTCGTGTCGAATCGACCAGATCGACGACAGCGACAACCATCCCCTGCTCTTCGACGATGCCGGTGAACATGGCGGTCACGTCCCTGATCGGTCGTAGCGGATCCAGCCTTGGATACGCACATCCTCCCCGACCACGCTGACCGCCTCCACATCGACTCCCTGCGCCCCGGGCAGGGCGGGCAGCGCGGGCGGCCCATCGCCCAGGAGCAGCGGAGCCAGGTACCAGTCGATGCGATCGATCACCTGCGCGCGCAGGAATGCGCCGGCGAGAGTCGGGCCGCCTTCGAGCAGCGCGTGCCGGATCCCGCGCTCGTCGAGCAGGTCGAGGACCCGCACTGGATCGCGCTCGTCGAGCACGAGGGTCTCAGCCTCGTCGTCGAGGATCCGGGCACCGTCGGGGATCGCGCGCGAGCCGACGACAACGCGCAGTGGCGCGAGCGGAAGAGATCGAGGTCGCGCGCCCCGCACCGTCAGTTGCGGATCGTCCGCCAGGACCGTGCCGGTGCCCACGACGATCGCGCCAACCTGTGCCCGAAGCTCGTGGACGAGTTCGCGTGCACCCGGCCCGGTGATGCGAGTCGGGCCGCCGTCGGGTCCGGCAACACGACCGTCCAGGGACACCGCGCACTTCCACGTCACCATCGGACGGCCGGACCGCACGGCGAATGTCCACACCTGGTTAACCTGCTCGGCCTGATCGGCGAGCAGGCCTCCCGTCGCGGGGATCCCGGCGGCCTCCAGCACCGCGGCTCCCCCGCCGCCTTCGGCAGTCGGGTCCTGCTGCGCGAAGACCACGCGCGCGATGCCCGCCTCGATGAGTGCCGCCGTGCAGGGGCCGGTCCGCCCGACATGGCGGCATGGCTCCAGGCTCACGACGGCGGTGGCGCCCCTCGCCCGATCGCCAGCATCGCGCAGCGCGTCGACCTCGGCGTGCGCGGTTCCCGCGCCGCGGTGGTGACCACGACCCACGATCTCGCCCGTATCGCTCACGATCACGCAGCCGACTCGCGGGTTGGCGCCGAACGGCGCGTCGGGACTCTGGGCCAGGTCGATTGCCGCCCGCATGTGCTCGGCGAGCGCTAAGTCGTCAGTCACCTGCTGCAGGCCTCACGGACGCGCCGCGTTCTCTGCTGCCGCCCTCAGTCTTTCGATCATCAGCTCGGGATCCTCGGCGCGGTAGACGGCCGATCCGGCGACGAAGATGTCTGCTCCCGCGGCGGCGCACTGACCGATCGTGTCGAGGTCGATGCCCCCGTCGACCTGAACCCAGATGTCGACGTCGGCGGAGTCGGCGACGCGGCGGGCCTGCTGAACCTTCGCCAGCATCTCGGTCATGAACGCCTGGCCGCCAAATCCCGGTTCGACCGTCATCACGAGGATCATGTCGATGAGACCGGCGAAGTCCTCGATCGCGGAGATGGCGGTACCCGGCTTGACGGCGACTCCCACGCGCGCACCGGCCGCGCGAATGTCTTTCGCGACCATCCGAGGATCGCGCGCCGCCTCCACGTGGAAGGTGACGCTGCCCGCTCCCGCCTCCGCGAACCCCGGCGCCCAGCGGTCGGGGTCGTCGATCATCAGGTGGCAGTCGGCGGGGATGTCGATCTGGCCGAGCAGCGACGCGACCACGGGCAGCCCGAAAGTCAGGTTCGGCACGAAGTGGTTGTCCATCACGTCGAGATGGATCCAGTCCGCCGCCACCTGGACCCGGCGAACCTCCGCCGCCAGATCGGACAGGTCGGAGTTCAAGACGCTTGGCGAGATCAGCATGCCCACGGCGAAACCCTATTGACGTCGCATGACCGACAGGAACATCGCATCCGTGCCGTGCCGATGCGGCCACAACTGCACGGTCGGCCCGTCACCGCAGTCCGGCACCTCGGGCAGGAGAGACCGCGCGTCGAGTTGCTCGACATCGGACCGTCCGCGAAGGACGTCGGCGACCACGAATTCGGTCTCCGCGAGATGCGGCGAACAGGTGACGTACGCGAGCACCCCTCCGGGCCGGGTGGCTTCCAGTCCGGCACGAAGCAGGTCCCGCTGGAGCGAACCCAGCTCCGACAGGTCCGCAGGAGTCCGACGCCATCTCGACTCTGGTCGCCGGCGCAACGCGCCCAGGCCGGTGCACGGCGCGTCGATCAGCACCCGGTCGAATGTCGCGTCTCCCCACGGGGAGTGCCGCGAGTCGCCCACGATGACCTCGGACCGCGAGTCGGGCCCGAACGACCGACTGACCAGATCGGCGCGATGCGGGTGCTGCTCGACGGCGAGCAGGCGGCCACCGCGCTCGGCCGCAAGTCCGTCGAGAACTGCTGCCTTGCCGCCAGGCCCGGCGCACGCATCGAGCCACAGCTGGTCGGACCCGTCAATCTCGGCGCGCGCGAAGGCGAGAGCGACGAGCTGACTGCCCTCGTCCTGCACGCCGACACTTCCGTCGCGAACCCAGGCCAGGGCGTCGGGCGCTCCGTCGACGAGGGTCGCCGCGAGTGGTGACCAGCGTCCGAGCTCGACCTCGGGTAGGGCTAGCAGTTCGGCAGGGTCCAGGCGTCCAGGACGGGCGACGAGCGAGGGACGTGCCGCGATGTTGTCCGCGGCCAGCAGGTCCTTGAGCTCGTCGCGGCGCGACCCAAGCGCGTCGCGGAACGCGCGGACGATCCACAGCGGATGCGACCACCTCGTGGCCAACCAGTCAACGTCGGTGTCGGGCCTGCCGGCCGCGAGTTCCTCGACCCAGCCTGCCTCGTCGCGCGCGGCAACCTTGCGCAGCACCGCGTTGATGAAGCCGGCCCGGGCATCAGCACCGGTGCGCGGCAGCAGCGCGCGGGCCAGTTCGCATGACGAGTCGACGGCGGCATGGTCGGGAACCCGCATGTGGAGGATCTGGTGCGCGCCCAGCCGCAGGATGTCGCGCAGCGCGGGCTCGACTTTCTGGAACGGCCTGGTCACGCACGTGGCGAGTATCGCGTCGTACCAGCCCTGCCAGCGCAGCGTGCCGTAGCCGAGCTCGGTGGCGAACGCGGCGTCGCGCCCGCTGAGACCGGCCTCCTGCAGGACGTGCGCCATGATCAGGTTCGCGTAGGCGTCGTCCTCGCGCACGGCGCGAAGAAGTTCGAGCGCGGCGGTCCTCGGCTGGTCGGTCACGCGACCACGACGTCGTCTGCGAGTCGTCCGCCGCGCGCCCAGTCGGCGGCCGCCATGGCCCGCTTCCCGGCCGGTTGAACCATGCCGAGCCGCACCGGTGCGGTCGCGGTGCCGACGAGGACCTCGTTGCGTCCGACCCGAATGCGACCGGACTCAAGAGGCTCGGCGTCGGCAGCAATCTCGATCGGATGCACGCGAACGCGCTCCGCTCCGACCATCGTCCATGCCCCCGGCTCCGGAGTGCACGCCCGGATCTGTCGGTCGACGCCGACAGCGGGATGATCCCAGCGCACGCGCGCGTCATCAACGCTCAGCTTCGGCGCCACGGTGGGCTCGCCGACCTGGGGAACCGCGTGGAGGGCGCCGTCCTCGATCGCGTCGAGAGTGGCCACGAGCAGCCCAGCCCCCGAGTCGGCCAGCCGCACGAGGAGGTCACCGGACGTGTCGCGCGGGCGCACTGTCTCCGTGACCGAGCCATAGACGGGACCGGTGTCCATGCCGACGTCGAGCCGGAAGGTTGTTGCGCCCGTGACGTCGTCGCCATGCCAGATTGCGTGCTGGACCGGAGCTGCTCCCCGCCAGGCGGGCAGCAGGCTGAAGTGAAGATTGACCCATCCGTGCCGTGGCACGTCCAGCAACTGCGCGGGAATGAGTCCGCCGTACGCCACGATGGGCGCGCAGTCGACGTCGAGGGCCACCAGTCGTTCGCGCAGTTCGGGGTCGCGAGTGCTCGATGGCTGCAGGAGCTCCAGCCCCTCCTCGCGGGCGAGGACAGCGACCGGACTGGCCGCCACCTGCTTGCCGCGACCCGACCGCGCATCGGGTCGAGTGATGACCGCAACCACCTCGTGTCGCGAGGCCAGCAGGACGCGCAACGCTGTTGCAGCGACTTCGGGAGTTCCGGCAAACACGCAGCGCATGTCTAGAGCCAGCGTGACGAGACCGCGTGCGGGCTTGCCTGCACGACGGGGGCTGGCTCGCCAAACCACTCGGACGCGCGGATCATGCGCATCGCGGCCTTGCGGGCCTCGGGGTCGAGCCGGTCGATGAAGATGATGCCGTCGAGGTGATCGGTCTCGTGCTGCATGGCACGCGCGAGCAACTCGCTGCCCTCGATGACGACGGGCTCCCCGTGCATGTTCATTCCCTTGGCGACCACGCGCATCGATCGCGGCGTCTCGAAGGCGAGGTCGGGCAGTGACAGGCACCCCTCGTCGCCGATCTGCAGTTCATCGGACAGGTCCAGATCGGGATTGATCAGGTGACCGGGCTCGTCGTCGACCCAGTAGGTGAACACCCGCAGCGAGACACCGATCTGCGGCGCCGCTAGTCCCGCGCCGGGCGCGTCCATCATGGTCTCGGTCAGGTCGCGCACGAGCTTGCGCAGTTCCTTGTCGAAGGTCTCCACTGGCGCGGCCGGCGTGCGGAGCACGGGGTCGCCGAACAGACGGATGGGTTGGATCGCCACTTCTGGATCCTAGTTGGGCCCGGATGCTAGGCGGGCCCGCCCAGCCCGAGGTCGCGAGCCGCCTGCTCGAAAGCCGCCCGATCGGCATCGCTGAGGTCGGACCACGCGAGCGCTGCGGGATCGGCAGCGGTCGCCAATGGGGCCACGACAGGAGTCGCTGCGGCAGCCGCAACCGTCTCCGTGCCCGCGGCAGCCGCCGCGGGCGGCGGACCGGGTGTGCGCGATCGCCAGGCCCACGCACCAGCAGCAGCGGCGGCGATCACCAGGAGCAGCAGGAGGATCCAGCCCCACGGCGGTCCGCCCCCTTCGCCGTCGCCGGGCGAGGACGTGCCGTCAGTCGCCGGTGCCGTCGGGACCGCGGCTTCGCTGCTGCTGTTCTGCGACGCACCGGGGCTCGCAACTGCGGAGTTGCTCGCGGACGGCGCCGAGGATGGCTCTGGAGTCAGGCTCGGGGCCGGCGTCGTAGTCAGGCTTGGCATCGGCATCGGCGTCGTAGTCGGCGTCGTCGTCAGGCTTGGCGTCGGGGTCGAACTCGGCGTCGGCTCGGCCGACGCATCCCCGCTCGCACCAGCGGTCGCATCGACCACCGTGGGCGACGGACTCGGCTCAGCCGATGAGGGGGACTTGCTTGGCCTGACCGGCTTGGGCTGCTTGGTGGGCTTGGGCTGCTTGGTCGGCTTGGCCGGCTTGTCGGAGGGCGGAGGCACGGGCGCGGACGTGGCCTGCGCCGGCGGATTGGACGACAGGTCTCCTGCAGGAGCGGTCACCGCGCTGCCGACTACCAGCAGGAGACCAAGTCCGCAGATGGCGGCAACGCGCAGCACGCTCGTCTGCGGGCGGGAAGTCATGACCTACTGGCACGTCACCGCTAGCGAGGCGGGTCGGCCTGATCGTTCTCGGTGGAGCCCAAGGACGTCAGGCGCCGCTCGAGGTCGGTGCGCATCTGCTGGATGGAGGACAGGTACGAGCGGGTTGCCGCCTCGGCGTTCGCCGCCTCGGCAGCCGAGTTGTCGGCCATCTGACGGATCATGTCGACGACGGAACTGACCGACGCTCGCAGGTTCACCGCATCGGAGAGCAGCTGGTTCATCAACGACTCGGGTGCCGAGATCTGCGCGAGGGACTCGGCGATGATCCCGCGCGCGATCGCCTGCGCGTCGGCCTGCATCTTCTGGGCGGCGCGCTCGGCTCCCGCCACCACCCGACCGGCCTCGGCGCTCGCCGCGACCATCGACTGGTCGGCGTTGACCAGCGCGGCCTGCAGGCGGACCTGCGCCTCCTGGAGCATGCGGTCGTACTGGTCCTGTGCCTGCAGGTGCATCGCCTCGGCCGACAACTTGGCGTGCTCGGTCATGTCGGAGGCGTCCTCGCGGACCCGTTCCATGATCAGCTCGGATTCCTCGCGTGCCTTGCGCACCATGTCGGCCGCGATCTGCTCGCTCTCGCCGCGAACCTGGTCGGCGCGGGCGCGGGCCTGGCGCAGTGCGTTCTGGCCCTCCTCGCGCGCCTTGTCGAGCTCGGTCTGGGCGGAGTTGCGAAGCTCCTGGGCCTGCAGGCGGGCCGCCTTGATGATCTCCCCGACCGCGCCGACCGACTCCATCGCGAGCTCGTCAGGGCTGAGGTCCTGCAGCCGACGACGATCAGCGAGTGCGCCCTGCGCCTTCGCGAGCTGATCCTCCAGCTGGGCATTGCGAGCACGGAGTTGATCGAGGATCTCCCCCGGACTCACGGAGCCTCGGGCGTCGCTAGCAGTCATTGCACGTCCTGAATCTTCTCGGCAGGCAGCTCCGCCATCGGATGCGGCATCGGGTCAGCCTACTGCGGGCATGGGGGTCAGGATGCGGGCCCGTCGATCGGCGCGGACGACTGGCCGGTGACGATGTGGGAGTCCCACTGCTGGTCCAGCAGTGCGCTGTACCGGGGGTCCGTCACGTCGATGAACCCCTCGATCAGGCGAGTGCGCGTACGAGCCTGTTCCAGGATGCGGCGGGATTCCTCGGCCTCGGCGCGCTTGTGCGTCTCCTCGACGAGCCGACCCTCGAGCTCGTGGATCTGGCTGCGGGTGCGCTCGAGCTCCGCGCGAGTGCTGTCGAGGTTCTGCCGTTCGACGTCGAGCTCGAGCCGTTGGGCCTCGAGATTGATGCGCAGGACGTCGAGCTCGCTTCGCTCGGACCCGGCAGCATCGCGATCGGCGGCCAGCTGCTGGCGCGCGTCGGCCAGTTCGGTCAGCCCCGCCGTCACCGCGGCAGACCTCGACTCGAGGGCGGCGCGATCCGCGGTCAGCGCAGCACGCTCGCTGGAGATCGCGGCCTTGTCCTGGTCGAGAGCGGCGCGGTCGGCGGTGATCGCCGCTCGCTCCTGCTCGACGGCCGCCGCCGCGACCGCCACCCGCATCGACTCGGCCGCGAGCGCGGACGTGCTTGCGGCCAGCTCGGACCGGTCGGCCTCGATCGCTGCGCGCTCGGCGGCGACCTGCTCCTGGTCGGCCAGTGCTGCCGCGCGATCCTGGGCCACTGTCGCGCGATCCGAGGCGATCTGCTCCTGATCGGCGAGGACCTGGCTGGCCTCCTCCTTCAGCTTGCGAACCGCCCTGCGGATCTCCTCGATCTTGACCGCGGCGCGCTCCTCGACATCCGCGAGCGCCTCCTGATCAGCGACCATGGTGGCGCGCTCCTCGGCGAGCGCATGCCGCGTTCCCGTGAGCTCGGCGCGCAGCAGCTCCTGGGCCGAACGCTCCTCGCGCAGCTGCTCGCGTTGCGCATCCAGTTCGGCCCGCTGGGCCTCCAGGGACTGCAGCGCAGCCCTCGTGGACTCACGCGACGCGGTGACGTCGCCAAGAGACGCACCGAACGCGGCCCTCTCGAGGACGAAGGAGGCCTTGTCCGCGTTGAGTTCTTCGCGCTCGATGTCGACCTGCTTGCGTTCGGCCTTCAACTGCTGGTGATAGGCCTTCACCTGATTGCGAAGCTCCTCGACGTCGTCGGACGATGCCGCACCCCGAGCAGGCTCCGGCTGCACCTCGTCACGACGCTCGGTCCGAGGTGCTGGTGTAGCAGCCGGAGCCGGAGCGGCCTTTGCCGGACGGACATCGACCTTGGCATGGCTGCGCTCGGCGGACTTCGGCGCCGGTGACACGGCCGCCGCGGGCGGGGAGGTCGGCGCCGGCTCGATATCGGCCGGGTCGTCGTCGCCGTGGATGAGCTTGGCGAAGAAGCCGCGACGGCGCGGAGCGGGTGGCTGGCTCGGCTCGGGCGCGGGCGCAGACGTCGGCTCGGGCGCGGGCGCCGGCGCATCGTCGGTCGGAGGCACGGCTTGAGTCTGCGCCTGCTCCGGCGGGCCAGTTCGGGCGGCCTCGGCTTCGCGCCTGCGGGCACGATCGGCTGCGAGTATCCGTTGGACGCGTTCCTCCGCGGTCTCAGGCGCGGAGGACCCGTCGGCCTGGGGAGCGTTCTGAGCCCTGACCATCGCTGTGCATCCCGTCTGCTGACAACACCCACCCAGGTGCCGCGGCTCGCCCCCCGCGAGCGTGCGCGCAAGTGTGGCGCATCGTGAGGCCGCAGGCAATATCAGATGTCGCGCGGATCCATGCGCACATGGACTGGACGAGAACGCGACTGGGCGGCCCGGGTCGCGACGATCGAGCGCAGCTCCCTGCTCAGCGCTGCGGCGTGCTCACGATCGACCGCCACCAGACCGCGCTGGCGCTCCTCCTCGCCCCGACGGCCGCTGGTCGGGACCGGTCCGAGCAGGCGGTGCGGCGCGGATAGAGCGTCGGCGACCTCGACGATGTCGACCGGGTCCCCCAGCAGCGCGGCCATCCGCACGGCTGGGGGCAGTCCCGCGGAGGAGCGATCGGCCAGTTCGCGCTCGGCAAACCAGGCCGCATCCCAGCGCAGGAGGGCCTGGACCGGCCGAAGCGCGTTCTCCGCAGTGATGAGAACTCGTCCGTCCGGTGCCGCGAGACGGGCGGCCGAGAACCATCGCCGAACCGCGTCCTCCCCGGCGTCGAGGAACGGTCGTTGCAGCTGCGATCGCGCATCGAGTAGCAGGACGGCGGCGTAACCCGCCGGGCAGTCCGGCTCGGCTCCCGGGGTCGCGACGACGATCACGGGCTCCGCATCGATGGTCGCGACCATGTGCCCGGCGTGGCTCGAGAGCACTCGCGTACCGGGGAAGGCCCGTCCGATCTCCTCGGCAGTGCGCTCCGAGCCCACCGCTGCGGCGCGGAACCTCGTGCCGCCGCATGACGGGCACGACCAGGATCCGGCGAGCGCACCGCACCACGAGCAGTGCGCCACCGAGCTGCCCGCCGATAGCTCGAGCGGTCCTCCGCACGCGCAGCGCGCGACCTCGCGGCACGTCTGGCAGGCCAGGAAGGGAAGGTAGCCACGGCGTGCGACCTGGACGAGAACCGGTCCGGACTCCAGTGCGGTCCGCGCGAGCTGCCACGCCTGGTGCGGGATACGCGCCGCGGCCGCCGCCTCGTCGCGCGCGGCATCGTCGGCGGACAGCGCCCTGACCTTCGGCGCCCGGTCCGCAAGGGTCTGGCGCGATGGCGCGACCGAATGCGCCCATCCGGACTGGCACCACTGCTGGGTGGCAACGGACCTCGCCGGCGAGCCGACGACCAGATGGCATCCGGTGAGACTCGACCGCAAGGCCGCCACATCGCGCGCATCCCAGTAGGGGGCCTGCGGATCCACGAGCGCGTCATTGCCGTCGTCCCAGACCACGATGAGTCGCAGTTCATGAACCGGAGCGAAGACGGCTGCCCGCGTGCCGATGACCACGCGGGCTCCTCCGCGCAGCACCCGCAGGAACTCCCGGTACCGACGTTCTGGTCCCTGGTCAGCGGTCAGCACCGCGAGCACGCCGGCCGACTTGGCCGCGGCGAACTGCTCCACGCATCGGTCGACATCCGCGGCGTCCGGGACAACCACGATGACGCCGCCAACGTCGTTCCCGAGCACGCCATGCGCGAGCGCAGCGACATCGGCGGCCCAGTTCGTCGCGGGCGCCGCGGACCATACGGCACGTGTCGCGGCGGATGACGGCGCTGCGAGCCGATCGACGAGGGCGGGGCCAGCCTCGTAGGCCGACCAGCGATCCGCGAGCTCGGGCTCGGGGTTGGCGCGCCAGTCGGCGGGAGTCACGACCGTGGCCTCAGCGCGTCCGTGTCGGGGCGGGACCGCTGCGCGCGCCACGTCGCTGAAGGTGCCGGCGTACCGATCCGCGACGCCATGGACCAGCGCGATGGTCTCGGGCGTGAGCACCGGCTCGATGCCGATCACGCGTTCCAGGGCCTTGAGCGCGCCCGCGTGCTCGCCCTCGTCGACTCTCCCGATGACGAATGCGTCGGTCAGCCGCCCGGCAAACCGCACGCGGACTCGCGAGCCCGGGACTGCGCCTTCGGCCGTCGCGGGAACCGCGTAGTCGAACACGTGGTCGAGGTGGGGCAGTGGCGAATCGATGATCACCTGCGCGACCGGCTTGGCGGCCGCGCGGTCAACAGTCCGAGGAGGCGCCGTCCGCCGGGCCTTGGGCCCGGGGACGAGCGCTAGTTGGTCGGGATGCTCGACGTCAGCTACCCGCCGCTGCCTTGAGCTGATCGGCGCGATCGATGCTCTCCCAGGTGAAGGTCGGACCGACGGCCGTCCGCTTGTCCGGGTCCTCGGCGTCGAGCAGCCAGTTGCTGCCCTGCGGCCGGCCGAAGTGGCCGTAGGCGCTCGTGACCCGGTAAATGGGCCGCAGCAGGTCGAGGTCGCGGATGATCGCGGCGGGGCGCAGGTCGAACACCGAGAGCACGGCGGCCTGGATCTGCTCATCGGGGATCACGCCGGTGCCGAAGGTCTCGACGAACACGCCGACCGGGTGTGCCTTGCCGATCGCGTACGCGACCTGGACCTCGCAGCGAGTCGCGAGGCCGGCGGCAACCACGTTCTTGGCAACCCAGCGCATCGCGTAGGCAGCGGAGCGGTCGACCTTCGACGGGTCCTTGCCGGAGAAGGCGCCGCCGCCGTGGCGGGCCATGCCACCGTAGGTGTCGACGATGATCTTGCGACCGGTGAGCCCGGCGTCACCCATCGGGCCGCCGACCTCGAAGCGTCCGGTGGGGTTGACCAGGAGGCGGTAGTCGCGCGAGTCCAGTGCGATGTCGTCGAGGATCGGATCGACGACGTGCTTACGGATGTCCGGGGTGAGCATGTTGTCCAGGCTCACGTGCGCCTTGTGCTGGGTGGACAGCACGACGGTGTCGATGCGCACGGGGTGGTCGTTCTCGTCGTACGCGATGGTCACCTGAGTCTTGCCGTCGGGCAGCAGGTAGGGCACGGTGCCGTCCTTGCGCACCTGGGTCAGGCGCTCGGCCAGCCGGTGTGCCAGCGAGATCGGCAGCGGCATGAGCTCGGGGGTGTCGTCGCACGCGTAGCCGAACATCAGGCCCTGGTCGCCGGCGCCCTGACGATCGAGCGGATCGTCACTGCCCTCGGCGCGCTCCTCGAATGCATCGTCGACGCCCTGCGCGATGTCGGGAGACTGCTTGCCGATCGATACTGAGATTCCGCACGAGGCTCCGTCGAACCCCTTGACCGAGGAGTCGTATCCGATACCGAGCACGGTCTCGCGAACGAGGTTCATGACGTCGGCGTATCCGGCCGTGGTGACCTCTCCGGCGACGTGGACCTGTCCGGTGGTCAGCAGGGTCTCGACGGCCACGCGACTGCGCGGGTCCTGGCGAAGCAGGTCGTCGAGGATGGCGTCACTGATCTGATCGGCCATCTTGTCGGGATGGCCTTCGGTGACAGACTCGGACGTGAACAGGCGATGAGACAACGAGACTCCCCTAGGTAAAGGTGAGCGCTCATCCTATCGGCCGGGCTAGGCCAGCAGGCGACCCACCGCGTCCCACACCGCGTCGGCAACCGCCGCCTTGTCCGTGAGGGGAACATCGACCCGGGAACCGTCGCGACCGAGGATGGTCACCTCGTTGTCGGCACGTCCGAAGGCCCGTCCGCCGCTGACGTCATTGACGACGAGCAGGTCGCAGCCCTTGCGCTCGAGCTTCTGCCGGCCAAGGGTCAGGACGTTGTGTTGCGCGTCGCCGGTCTCGGCGGCGAACCCGACGATCACCGGCTTGGGACCCTCGCCGCGCTTGTCGACCAGCTCGCGAAGGACGTCGGCGTTCTGGGCGAGCGGCAGGGAGATCTCGCCCGGCAGCTCCGAGCGCTTGATCTTGTGGGCGCCGACCGCATCGGGGCGGAAGTCTGCGACCGCGGCGGCCATGACGACGACGTCGGCGCCTCCGGCCAGGCCGTGGACTGCCGTCCGCAGGTCCTCGGCCGACTCCACGCGCTCGACGCGCGCGCCTGCCGGTGGAAGCACATCCATGTGCGCTGCCACCAGCGTGACCTCGGCACCTCGTGAGATCGCCGTGCGTGCCAGCTCGACTCCCTGGCGGCCACTGCTCACGTTCCCGATGAACCGAACCGGGTCCCACTGCTCCCGGGTTCCCCCAGCGGTGACGACGACTCGGACGCCCGCGAGATCAAGATGCGAGCCGCGTCCGCGGCGCAGCACGTCAAGCACCGCGGCGACGATGGCCGATGGTTCGGGCAGCCGGCCCGGACCCGAGTCGGCTCCGGTGAGCCGGCCGACCGCGGGGTCGATCACGATGATGCCCCGCTCGCGCAGCGTCGCGACGTTGTGACGCGTGGCCGGGTGCTCCCACATCTCGGTGTGCATGGCCGGAGCCATAATCACCGGGCAGCGGGCGGTCAGCAGGATGTTGGTAAGCAGGTCGTCGGCCAGTCCATGAACCGCGCGAGCCAGCAGGTCGGCGGTCGCGGGGGCGACGATGATGCAGTCGGCCTCCTGGCCCAGGCGGACGTGCGGCACGCGTTCGGCGTCATCCCACACGCTCGACGTGACGGGCTTACCGGACAGGGCGGACCACGTGGCCGCGCCGACGAAGTTCAGCGCTGCGGCAGTGGGAACGACGGTGACGTCGCAACCGGATTCCTTCAGACCTCGAAGGATCTCGGCTGCCTTGTACGCGGCGACGCCTCCGGCTACCCCGAGGACGACGCGCGGCGCAGGCATCGGTCAGGCGTTGTCGGCGGACGGTTCCTCGACGACGTCCTCGTCGATCGGGACGGAGACGAGCAGGCCGGCGTCGATCTCGCGAAGAGCGATCGACAGGGGCTTCTCCTGCACATGGGTCTCGACCAGCGGGCCGACGTACTCCAGCAGGCCCTCGCCGAGCTGGGAGTAATAGGCGTTGATCTGACGGGCGCGCTTCGAGGCGTAGATCACCAGGGAGTACTTGGAGTCGGTCTTCTCCAGCAACGCATCGATCGAGGGGTGGGTAATGCCCTCGGGCTGGGTCACACTGCTCACGTCAAGGCCTCTTGTCTTCGAATTCACGGGTCGGATCGGCTACCCATGCTACCAAGGCTTCCGCACACTCCCGGACATCGGCGTTCACGAACGCAACGTCGAATTCCTTGGCGGCCGCCAGTTCCTCCCGGGCGGCCTCGAGCCGACGCTCCACGGCCTCGGGATCCTCGGTGCCGCGACCGACCAGTCGCGCGGTCAGCGTCTCCCAGGAGGGCGGCTTGAGGAAGACAAGGAGAGCACCGGGAACCGCAGCGCGGACCTGGCGGGCGCCTTGGATCTCGATTTCCAGGATGACGGGCCGGCCCTGGGCACGCTGGGCGGCGATGGGCGCCTTGGGAGTCCCGTACCTGTTGCCCGCGAACTGCGCCCACTCGAGCAGTCCGTCCGTCGCGATCAGGTCGTCGAACTCCTCGTCCGACCTGAAGAAGTACTCGCGCCCGTCGACCTCACCGGCCCGCGGCTTGCGCGTCGTCGCGCTCACGGAGAGCCAGAACTCGGGGGCAAGGCGCAGCACCTCGGCGACCACGGTGCTCTTGCCCACGCCCGACGGGCCGGATACCACCACCAGCGGCGCCGTCATCTGCCCTCCCGCGTCAGCTCGGCGATCAACGCTGCGCGCTGACGCGTGCCGAGTCCTTGGATCCGGCGCGACGGCGCGATCTGCAGATCGGACAGCATCCGCTCGGCCCGCACCTGCCCCACTCCCGGCAGGCACTCCAGCAGCCAGGTGACCTTCAACCCGGCCCACAACCGATTCTCGACCGCGCCCTCGAGCACGTCAACGCCGCTCATCTGCTTCGCCTTGAGTTCCGCGCGCAGCCTGGCCCGCTCCATGCGAGCCGCGAGCGCGGACTCGAGTGCCTGGGCGCGCTGCTCGTCCGAGCGCGCAGGAATGCTCACGCGAGTAGCTCGGCGATAGCGCGCGCGGCCGCGCGAATATCCGATGCCCCCGTGATCGGACGGCCGATGACCAGGAGGTCGGCGCCGTCGGCGATGGCCTGCTGCGGAGTGGCCACGCGCCGCTGATCGTCGGCGGACGCGCCGGCAGGCCGCACTCCCGGCGTGATGAGCGTGATGCCGGAATCGACCGCCGCCCGAATCGCGGCGACCTCCTTGGGGGAACACACGATCGCGCGCGCACCGGCATCGACCGCGAGACGGGCGAGCCGGACCGCAGCGTCGACACTCGGGCCGCTCATCCCGATGGCCTCGAGGATCGAGTCGTCGATCGACGTGAGAACGGTGACCGCGGTTATCCGGGTGGCGGGGAGCGCTTGGACCGCAGCCGCGATCATCTCCGGTCCGCCAGCAGCATGCACGGTCAGGAAGGTCGGCTCCAGGTCGGCGACTGCATGGCACGCGCCGCGGACCGTGGCCGGGATGTCGTGCAGCTTGAGGTCGAGGAAGAGATCGACTCCACCGCTGTCCCGCGCTGCCTCGCGTGCCGCGTGCACCGCGCGGGCACCATCGCGGCAGAAGACCTCCAGGCCCACCTTGACGGTCGACACGATTCCCGCCACGTCGCGCACCCACAGCGACAGCGCGTCCAGGCTCGGAGCGTCGAGCGCGACGGCGATCGGCGCGCGCGTACTACTCACTGATGAAGTCAAGGTCGTCGTCCACCACTTCGGGCACGAACACCGCATCGGCCGGCCGATGCGCATACGAGACCGCCTGCGCGAGGCTGGTGAACCCGCGCGCGACAAGCGCCTGCTCCAGTTCCTCGTGAATGCGAATCGGCGACGACGGGTCGTGGAAGAGCACCGTGCCGACCGACACAGCATTCGCCCCGGCGAGGAGGAACTCCAGTGCGTCCAGACCGGACCGGATACCTCCCATGCCGATGATCGGCAGGTCGGGGAAGGCCTTGCGGATCATCCACACGCACCGCACGGCGATCGGCCTGATCGCCGGTCCGGAAAGCCCGCCGGTGACACCCGCCAGGTGCGGGCGCATGGTGTCGACATCGATGACCATGCCGAGCGTGGTGTTGATGACGGAGACACCCGTGGCACCCGCGCGTGCAACCGCTCCCGCGACCTCGACGATGTCGGTCACGTCCGGTGACAGCTTCGCGAAGATCGGCATGCGCGGGTCGCTGTTGCGCCGCACGGCCTGGATGACGTTGGCGGCAGTCGTCGGGTCGCACGCGAAGACCAAGCCGCGGTTCTCGACGTTCGGGCAGGAGATGTTGACCTCGATAGCGTCGAATCCGCCTACCGGGCGAAGGCGCGCGGCGAGCTTGGAGTACTCGTCGACCGTGCTGCCGGCGATCGACACGATGGTGCGCGCGCCGCGATCGGCGAGCCAGGCGAGGTCATGCTCGATGAACTTGTCGATGCCGGGGCCTTGGAGGCCGATGGAATTCAGCATGCCGCTCGGCGTCTCCGCCATGCGTGGCGTCGCACGCCCCGAACGAGGCTGCAGCATCACGCTCTTGGTGACGATCGCGCCGATCTGCGTGATGTCGAAGAACTGATCAAGCTCGCGCCCGGATGCTGCGCAGCCGGACGCAGTCATGATCGGGCTCGGCATCAGCACGTCGCCGAGCTCGGTCGTCATGTCGATATGGACGATGGGCTCGCGACCGCCTATGGGTCCTGACGAGATCACGGCTCTGGTCATCAGGTCACCGTCTCAACCGGGGCGCCGAGTGCATCCGCGGGAATTGTGCCGACGTCTGACCACCGCAGCCGGTCGCCTCGGAAGACCGGACCTTCCACGCATGACCTCAGCATCCGCGTCACTCCGTCCTCGCCGATGACCGGGACGACGCAGGTCATGCACACGCCGATTCCGCAGGCCATCGCCTCTTCGACCGCGCACTGGCTGTAGATGCGGCGCTCGGTCGCCATGTTGGCAACCGACTCGAGCATGCCCATCGGCCCGCACGCGTAGACCAGTCCGGCATCGACCCGCTCCATGAGCTCGGGAAGCACGTCGGTGACGCGGCCTCTCTCGCCAAGGGAACCGTCATCAGTGGTGATGGTCAGGGTCGAGGCCAGTCGCTTGAGTTCGAGCACTCCGAAGAGCCGCTCCTCGGTCGACGCACCGACGACGACGTCGACGCGGCACCCGCGCTCGCGCAACTGCTCGGCGAGCATGAATAAGGGCGCGGAGCCGTATCCGCCGCCCACGAGCACGCAGGAGACGCGTTCCTTCGGGAGGGTAAATGGTCGGCCGAGCGGTCCGACGATGTCGACCACGTCGTGACGTCGGCGCGCGGCGAGCCACTTCGTCCCGTTGCCCTTGACCCCGATCACCACGTCGAGGGTGCCGCCGTACACGCCGCGGGACTGGACCTGGTGAATCGCGAAGGCGCGGCGGAGCACCATGCTCGATCCCTCGCCGCCGATACCGAGCGTGACGAAGTGCCCGGGCCTGGCGATGTCCGCGATGCCGGCGGCCGTCAGCGACAGCACGTGGTACCCGCCCACGCGTCGGTTGTCGAGGACCTCGCCCTTCACCTGTACCGGCACGACTAGCCCCTTCCCAGTTCGTACGCCGCGTCCTGAGCCGCGCGCAGCACCCCTAGGGATGCCGCATGCTCCTGCAGCGACCTCACGGTGGGCTCATCATGCTGCAGGGAGTCGATGCCCTGTACGGCCGCCGCCAGCCCCTGCACCGTCGTGATGCAGGGAACGCCCTTCATCACGGCCGCGGTCCGGATCTCGTAGCCGTCGACGCGCGGGCCGACCCCGTACGGAGTGTTGACGATCAGCTGGATGTCGCCGTTCATGATCGCGTCGACCGTGGTCGGCTCGCCCAGGGGTCCGCGTCCCTCGTGCTGCTTGCGCAGCTCGTCGACCTGCACCCCGTTGCGCCGGAGCACGGCAGCGGTTCCGGCGGTAGCCGTGATGCGGAAGCCGAGGTCCGCGAGGCGCTTGATCGGGAAGATCGCCGCGCGCTTGTCGCGGTTGGCGAGCGAGACGAACGCCGTTCCCGACGTCGGCAGTCCCCCGGTGTACGCGGCCTCCTGCGACTTCGCGAACGCGATGCCGAATGAGTCGTCGATGCCCATGACCTCCCCGGTCGACCGCATCTCCGGTCCGAGGATGGTGTCGACCCCATGGAAGCGGCCGAAGGGAAGCACGGCCTCCTTGACGGAGATCGCCACGCCATTCGGCATCGTGCCGCCATCGCCGTGCGCGGGAAGGATGCCCAGGTCGCGGAGCTCGCGGATCGTCTGGCCGACCATCACGCGCGCGGCCGCCTTCGCGATCGGAACCGCAGTGGCCTTCGACACGAACGGCACTGTCCGCGATGCACGCGGGTTGGCCTCCAGGACATAGAGCACGTCGCCAGCGATGGCGTACTGGACGTTCAGAAGGCCAAGAACACCAACGCCTTCGGCGATGGCAAGGGTGGATGCTCGAATGCGGTCGATGTCCTCAGCGCCGAGGGTGATCGGCGGCAGGACGCACGCCGAGTCGCCGGAGTGGATGCCGGCCTCCTCGATGTGCTCCATGACACCGGCGAGGAAGAGCTCGGTTCCGTCGTAGATCGCATCGACGTCGATCTCCACCGCATCGTCGAGGAAGCGATCGACGAGGACCGGATGCTCGGCCGTGATGTCGGTTGCCCGATCCAGGTAGTCGGCCAGCATCGCGTCGTCGTACACGATCTCCATGCCGCGACCACCGAGCACGTAACTGGGCCGCACGAGAACCGGGTAGCCGACGTTAACGGCGATCGCCTGAGCCTCGTCGAAGGAGTGCGCGGTGCCGTGCTTCGGGGCTGGCAGCCCGGCCCGAGCAAGGACCTGGCCGAAGGCGCCGCGCTCCTCCGCGAGGTGGATCGACTCAGGGCTCGTGCCAACGATCGGCACCCCGGCATCCTTCAACGCCTGCGCGAGCCGCAACGATGTCTGGCCTCCGAGTTGCACGATGACCCCGACGAGGCGTCCCGCCGTGCTCTCGGCGTGCACGACCTCCAGCACGTCCTCGAGGGTGAGCGGCTCGAAGTACAGGCGGTCGGACGTGTCGTAGTCGGTGGACACCGTCTCGGGATTGCAGTTGATCATGATCGTCTCGTACCCGGCATCGCGCAGCGTCAACGCCGCGTGCACGCACGAGTAGTCGAACTCGATCCCCTGGCCGATCCGGTTGGGCCCGGAGCCCAGGATGATCACCTTGTCGCGATCACTCGGGACGACTTCGGTCTCCTCGTCGTAGCTGGAGTAGTGATACGGAGTCACCGCCGCGAACTCCGCAGCGCACGTGTCGACCGTCTTGTAGACCGGACGGACATTCACGCCGTGGCGCAGTTCGCGAACCTCGTGCTCGGCGAGCCCGCGAAGCAGGGCGATCTGACGATCGGAGAACCCGCACCTCTTCGCGCTGAGCAGCAGATCGCGATCGAGAGAATCGGCCGATCGGACCTCGTCGGCTGTCTCGTTGATCAGGCAGATCTGATCGAGGAACCACGGGTCGATGTTCGTCGCCTCGTGGACCTCAGACAGGCTCGCGCCCGCCCACAGCGCCAGCTGTACTTCAGAAAGACGGCCCTCGCGCGGCTGGCGCATGGCCAACAGGAGCGCGGGCACGTCCACGTCGGCTGCGCTCGCCGGCCAGTCGAAGACGGCCTCCGCGCGCTCAAGTGACCGCAGCGCCTTCTGCAGCGCCTCGGGGAACGAGCGGCCGATGGCCATCGCCTCGCCGACGCTCTTCATCGTGGTCGTGAGTGTCGGATCGGCCTGCGGGAACTTCTCGAACGCGAAGCGCGGAACCTTCACGACGATGTAGTCGAGCGTCGGCTCGAAGGATGCCGGGGTCTCGCGAGTGATGTCGTTGGGGATCTCGTCGAGCGTGTAGCCGATGGCCAGGCGCGCGGCGATCTTGGCAATCGGGAAGCCCGTGGCCTTCGACGCGAGCGCCGACGATCGCGAGACGCGCGGGTTCATCTCGATGACGATCAGTCGTCCGTCGTCGGGATCGATCGCGAACTGGATGTTGCAGCCGCCGGTGTCGACGCCGACGGCACGGATGATCTCGATCGCGACGTCGCGCATGTTCTGGTACTCGCGGTCCGTCAGTGTCAGTGCCGGTGCGACGGTGATCGAGTCTCCCGTATGCACTCCCATCGGATCGAGGTTCTCGATCGAGCAGACGACCACGACGTTGTCGTTGCGGTCGCGCATGAGCTCGAGCTCGTACTCCTTCCAGCCGATGATCGACTCCTCGAGCAGCACCTCCGAGGTCGGGCTGGCCTGCAGGCCAAGGCCCGCGATCCGGCGCAGGTCGGCCTCGTCGTACGCGATTCCCGAGCCGGATCCGCCCATCGTGAAGGACGGACGCACGACCACCGGATAGCCAAGATCACCAACAGCAGCAAGGCATTCGTCCAGGGTGTGGCAGACCGAGGAACGCGCGCTCTCCGCGCCGACGTCGGCGACGATCTGACGGAACAGCTCGCGGTTCTCGCCGCGCTCGATCGCCTGCACGTCCGCGCCGATCAACTCGACGTTGTACTTCTCCAGCACGCCCAGGCGGTGCAGTTCCATCGCGGCGTTGAGCGCGGTCTGGCCACCGAGAGTCGGCAGCAGCGCGTCGGGGCGCTCCTTCGCGATGATCCTCTCGATGAAGTCTGCGGTGATCGGCTCGACGTACGTGGCGTCGGAGAACTCCGGGTCGGTCATGATCGTCGCCGGGTTGGAGTTCACGAGAATGACTCGAAGGCCCTCGTCGCGCAGCACGCGGCAGGCCTGGGTGCCGGAGTAGTCGAACTCGCACGCCTGCCCGATGACGATCGGCCCTGAGCCGATCACCATCACCGAGTGAATGTCGTCACGCTTGGGCATCAGGCGCTCCGCCGATCTGACATGAGGTCGACGAACTCGTCGAACAGGTACGCCGCATCGTGCGGACCGGCCGCGGCCTCGGGGTGGTACTGCACGCTGAACGCCGGGACGTCCAGGCACCGCAGTCCCTCGACAACGTCGTCGTTGAGGCATACGTGGCTGACCCGCGCTCGGCCGAACGGCGTGTCGAAGTCGCCGGTGCGCGGTGCGTCGACCGCGAAGCCGTGGTTGTGCGCGGTGACCGCGACGCGGCCCGTGGCCAGGTCCTGCACCGGCTGGTTGATGCCCCGATGGCCATACCCGAGCTTGTAGGTGCCCAGTCCGAGCGCGCGCCCGAGGACCTGGTTTCCGAAGCAGATGCCGAACACGGGAACCTCGTCGGCGAGGAACGAGCTCATCACCTCGACCTGGTAGTCGGCCGTTGCCGGATCCCCCGGTCCGTTGGAGTAGAAGATCCCGTCGGGCGATACGGCGCGGATCTCGGCGGGTGTCGACGTCGCCGGCATCACGTGGACGTCGATGCCGCGCTGGGCCATGCGGTACGGGGTCATGGCCTTGATGCCCAGGTCGATCGCTGCAACCGTGAACTTCCGCTCGCCCACCGCCGGCACGAGGTATGGCTCGGCCGCGGTGACGTCGTCGGTCAGGTCGGCTCCCGCCATGCCGGGGCTGGCCTGCACGCGCGCGAGCAGCTCCGTAGGGCTCTGCTCGGCCTCGGCACCGCTGAAGATGCCCACCCGCATCGCCCCGCGCTCACGTAGGTGCCGGGTGAGCGCGCGGGTGTCGATGCCGCTGATGCCCACGATCCCCTGCTCGGCCAGTTGCTCGGCCAGTCCACGGGTGGCGCGCCAGTTGGACGAGATGCGCGACGGGTCGCGCACGACGTAGCCGGAGACCCAGATGCGATCGGACTCCCCGTCCTCGTCGTTCACCCCGGTGTTGCCGATGTGCGGGGCCGTCATGATGACGACCTGCCGGTGGTACGAGGGGTCCGTGAGGGTCTCCTGATACCCGCTCATGCCGGTGGAGAAGACGGCCTCGCCGAACGTGGACCCGATCGCGCCATAGGCCTGGCCGCGCGACGTGCGACCGTCCTCGAGGACCAGGACTGCGGGCACGGGTGGGGTCCTGCTCATCGGGCGACCATACCGTTGCGCACGGTGACGACTCCTGCCCGAAGGACGTGCTCGACCCGGGCCGGGAGCTCGCGCCCGGCGTACGGGCTGTTGCGGCTCTTCGACGCGAACAGGTGCGGGTCGACCACCCAGGTTGCCTCGGCGTCAACGAGCGCGATGTTGGCCGGGGAGCCCTCGGCGATGTCATGCCCGTGGCGATCCGCGCGACCAATTCGGGCCGGTGCCACGCTCATGCGGTCGGCGACGCCGCGCCAGTCGAGCCGGCCCGTGCGGTGCATCGCCTCGACCACGACGCTCAGCGCGGTCTGCAGGCCGAGCATGCCGAACGAGGCCGCACCCCACTCGCAGTCCTTGTCCTCGTGCGGGTGCGGTGCGTGGTCGGTAGCGACGATGTCGATCGTGCCGTCGGCCAGTCCGTCCCACAGCGCGGCGACATCGTCGGCGGTCCGCAGTGGCGGGTTCACCTTGTAGACCGGGTCGTAACTGCGCACCAGTTCCTCGGTGAGCAGGAGGTGGTGGGGCGTTACCTCGGCGGTGACGTTGATCCCGCGTGCCTTGGCCCAGCGGATGATGTCGACCGACCCCGCCGTGGACACGTGGCACACGTGCAGCCGCGACCCGACGTGGTGGGCGAGCAGCACGTCACGGGCGATGATCGACTCCTCCGCAACCGCCGGCCAGCCCGTCAGCCCGAGGATTCCCGACAGCACGCCCTCGTTCATCTGCGCGTTCTCGGTGAGCCGCGGCTCCTGCGCGTGCTGCGCGATCACGCCGTCGAAAGCCTTCACGTACTCCAGCGCCCGCCGCATGAGGACCGCGTCGGACACGCACTTTCCGTCGTCACTGAAGACGCGGACCTGAGCAGCGGACCCGGCCATCGCGCCGAGCTCGGCGAGGTTCTCGCCACCGAGGCCTACCGTCACTGCGCCGACCGGATAGACGTCGACGAGTCCGGCCTCCTGGCCAAGGCGCCACACCTGCTCGACCACTCCCGCCGTATCGGCGACGGGCAGCGTGTTGGCCATCGCGAACACGGCCGTGTAGCCGCCGAGTGCAGCCGCGCGCGATCCGGTCTCCACCGTCTCGGCGTCCTCGCGGCCGGGCTCGCGCAGGTGTGTGTGCAGGTCGACGAGGCCGGGCAGCGCGACCAGTCCGGTCGCATCGATGACCTCGTCGCCCGAGGCGGTTCCAACTGCCGCCAGCTCGGCGATCACCCCGTCGCGAACGACGATGTCCACTGCCGACTCCCCGTAGGGCGCCACGCCCCGCAGGACGATCGTCTCGCTCATGCCGCTCCATCCGTGAGTTCGCCTGATCCGCCAAGGAGCAGGTAGAGCACCGCCATACGCACGCTGACGCCGTTCGCCACCTGCTCGACCATCACCGACCGCTCGCTGTCGGCAACCTCGGCGCTGATCTCCATGCCGCGATTCATCGGGCCCGGGTGCAGCACGATGGCATGGTCGGGAAGCCTGACCATGCGCTCGCGGTCCAGCCCGTAGGCCCTGCTGTACTCGCGGGCCGACGGGAAGTAGGCCGCGTGCATGCGCTCGCCCTGCACGCGCAGCATCATGATCGCGTCGCTCGTCGGCAGCACCGAGTCGATATCGAAGGACACCTCGCACGGCCAGGCATCGACACCGGTGGGCAGCAGAGTTGGCGGCGCGACCAGTGTCACCTGCGCGCCGAGCGTGCTGAGCAGCAGCACGTTGGAGCGGGCCACCCGGCTGTGCAGGACGTCGCCGACGATCGTCACGCGCATGCCCTCGAGGTTGCCTCGACCACCGCGCAGGTGGCGGCGCAGCGTGTACGCGTCGAGCAGCGCCTGGGTGGGGTGCTCATGCGTCCCGTCGCCGGCGTTGATGACGGTGCCCCCGATCCAGCCCGCGTTCGCGAGCCGGTGCGGTGCGCCCGATGACCCGTGCCGGATCACGACCGCGTCGGCACCCATGGCCTCGAGAGTCAGCGCCGTGTCCTTCAGGCTCTCGCCCTTGGAGACGCTAGAGCCCTTGGCCGCGAAGTTGATGACGTCGGCGGACAGCCGCTTCGCTGCCATCTCGAAGGAGATGCGCGTGCGCGTGGAGTCCTCGTAGAACAGGTTGACGACAGTGCGACCGCGGAGCGTCGGCAGCTTCTTCACCGAGCGATCGGTGACCGTCGCGAGTTCAGCAGCGGTATCGAGGATCAGGCAGGCGGTCGCCTCATCGAGATCCGCGGCGGACAGCAGGTGCCTCATGCGGACTCCCCCGCGCGCCCGTTGGTCAAGGTGACCTCGTCGACTCCGTCGACCTCCACGAGTGAGACCCGCACCTGCTCGTCCAGTGAGGTGGGCAGGTTCTTGCCGACGAAGTCGGGACGGATAGGCAGCTGTCGGTGGCCGCGGTCGACGAGCACCGCGAGCTGCACGGCTCGCGGTCGGCCGATGTCGCTGATCGCGTCGAGGGCGGCCCGGATGCTCCGACCGGAGAACAGCACGTCGTCGACCAGGACCACGATGCGGTCGTCGACTCCGCTGGCCGGTATCGAGGTGGCTTCCAGCGCTCGCGCGGGCCGCAGCCGCAGGTCGTCGCGATAAAGGGTGATGTCCAGGGAGCCAACCTCGGGAGTGACCGACTCGATCCGCTCGATCGCGGCCGCAATTCGCATGGCGAGCGGGTAGCCACGGGTGGGAATCCCCAGCAGTACCAAGTCTTCCGCGCCCTTATTGCGCTCGACGATCTCGTGGGCAATGCGCGTAACAGCGCGCCCTATGTCCGAGCCATCCAGGATGACGTTCGTCAACCGGACCTCCTTCCCCGCCTCTCTGGACGGGTCTTAAAGGATGTCTATTGAGAGGACCCTATCTAAGATCCGAGCATGCCGTACGACGAGGTCATCGCCAGCCGCATCCGCGACCTGCTCGCCGACGACCCGACGGTCACGGAGAAGAAGATGTTCGGCGGCCTGGCGTTCCTCGTCGGCGGCCACATGGCGGTCGCGGCGAGCAGCGCGGGCGGCGCGCTGGTGCGAGTCGACCCCGAACGGCTGGACCGCCTTGTCGCGACGACCGCTGCCGTTCCGATGGTCATGCAGGGAAAGCCAATGGCGGGATGGCTGGCCGTGCCACCGTCCGAACTCACCTCGAAACTTGACGTGGCCCGCTGGGTCAAGATCGGCGTCGACTACGCGAGGACCCTTCCCCCCAAGCCCTAACCCCCCAGATTTGAACCGCCTCCCGGGTCAAATCCGCAGAAAACCGGTCGGAACGGCCACCAAACCCCGATTTGACCCGGGAGGCGGTTCAATTCCTCAAACGCCGGAGCCGCGCTTGGCGCTGCCCATCTTGTGCACCCGCATCCCGTTGGTGGTGCCGGGCACGCCCGGGGGCACGCCGGCGACGATGACGACGCGGTCTCCGGCCGTGGCGCGGCCGATATCGAGAAGCGCCTTGTCGACCTGCACCACCATGTCGTCGGTGTGCTCGACCTGCGGTACGAGGAAGGTCTCCACTCCCCACTGCAGCGACAGCTGGCTGCGAACCCGGGGGTTCGGGGTGAACGCGAGGATCGGGGTGTGCGAGCGCCAGCGCGAGATCAGGCGCGCCGACGAGCCGGTCTCGGTGAACGCGATGAGATGCGATGCACCGACGCCGCGCGCGACATCGACCGCCGAGTGGGTAACCGCGCGGGCGGTGGATCCGGTCCACGGGTCGCTGAGCATCGGCAGCTGGTGCAGGGCCTCGGCCTCGACGTGCTCGATGATGCGGCTCATCGTCTCGACGACGAGGTTCGGATGGTCTCCGACACTGGTCTCTCCCGAGAGCATCAGCGCATCGGCCCCGTCGAGCACCGCATTGGCGACGTCGCTGGCCTCGGCTCGCGTGGGTCGGTTGGCGACGGCCATGCTGTCGAGCATCTGAGTCGCGACGATGACCGGCTTGCCGGCCTCGCGGCACAGGTGCACGGCGCGCTTCTGCACGAGGGGAACCGCCTCGAGCGGCAGCTCCACCCCGAGGTCTCCGCGGGCGACCATGACGCCGTCGAATGCGGCGATGATCTCCTCGAGGTTCTCCACGGCCTGCGGCTTCTCCACCTTGGCCAGCACCGGCAGGCGCACGCCCTCCTCGTCCATGATCGCGTGCACGTCGACGATGTCGGCGGCGCTGCGGACGAAGGACAAGGCAATGAGGTCGGCTCCGGTGCGCAGGCCCCAGCGCAGGTCGTCGCGGTCCTTGTCGGACATCGCGGGAACGCTCACCGCGACTCCCGGCAGGTTGAAGCCCTTGTTGTCCGAGACGCGCCCGCCCTCGACGACGACGGTGTGGACGCGCGGTCCGTCGACCCTGACCACCCGAAGCTCGATCCGGCCATCGTCGACGAGGACGCGATCGCCGGGGGTGACATCGTCAGGCAGGCCCGAGTGAGTGGTGCCGACCATGTGGACATCGCCGGGGACGTCCTCGGTGGTCACGATGAACTCGGCCCCATTGACGAGGACCACGGGACCAGCCGCGAACCGGCCCAGGCGGATCTTGGGGCCCTGGAGGTCGACCAGGATCCCGACGCCCCGGCCCAGCTCGTCGGCCGCGGTGCGCACGTTGTTGTAGACCGCCAGATGGTCGGCATGGTCCCCGTGTGACAGGTTCAGCCGCGCGACGTCCATCCCGGAGGCCACCAGGCCTCGAATCGCCTCCAAGGAGCTGGTGGCAGGTCCGAGAGTGGCAACGATCTTCGCGCGGCGCATGAGGGAAATACTAGCCGTAAGCGGTTGCAGGAGTGACCACGGTCACACGAGCAGTTGCCGCGCCGTCGCCGGGATCGGCGCGGGCAGGTTGGTACTGCCCATGAGGTACTCATCGACCGCGGCCGCGGCGGCTCTGCCCTCGGCGATCGCCCACACGATCAGCGACTGCCCACGACCAGCGTCCCCGGCCACGAACACGCCGTCGGCCTCGGAGCGGTAGCCAGCATCGCGAACGATCGCGCCGCGAGCGTCGACGGTGAGCCCCAGCTGGTCGACCATGCCGCCCTGCTCTGGGCCGGTGAAGCCCATCGCGAGGAATACGAAGTCCGCGGGGATCTGCACCTGCGAGCCCTCGCGAGGCCGGAATCCGCCCTCGTGGGGCTCCACCTCGACGAGCTGGAGCGCCTTGACCCGGCCGTTCCCGTCGTCGACGAAGTGCTCGGTGGAGACGGCGAACATGCGCTCGCCGCCCTCCTCGTGAGCGCTCGAGACCCGGTAGGTCATCGGGTAGGTCGGCCATGGCTGCGAGTCCGGCCGGGTGGACGGAGGCGTCGGCAGGATCTCCAGCTGGGTGACCGATGCTGCACCTTGGCGATGAGACGTGCCCAGGCAGTCGGCGCCGGTGTCACCGCCGCCGATGATGACCACGTGCGCGCCCTTGACATCGATCGGCGACGACTCCATGTCCCCCTGCTGGACCCGGTTGGCCAGCGGCAGGAACTCCATCGCCTGGTAGATGCCCGCGAGATCGCGTCCGGGAACCGGAAGGTCTCGCCATACCGTCGCTCCGATGGCGACGACGACAGCGTCGTAGCGACGACGCAGGTCCGCGCCGGTCTCGTCGATGCCGACCTCGATGCCCGTGCGGAACTTGACGCCCTCGCCTTCCATCTGAGCAAGACGGCGATCCAGATGACGCTTTTCCATCTTGAACTCGGGGATCCCGTAGCGCAGCAGGCCGCCGATGCGGTCGGCGCGCTCGAACACGGCGACGGTATGGCCGGCGCGTGCGAGCTGCTGCGCGGCCGCCAGTCCAGCGGGACCCGAGCCGATGACGGCCACGGTCTTGCCGGTCAGCCGCGCCGGCTGCTGCGGGGTGACCCAGCCCTCGTCCCAGGCCCGGTCGATGATCGAGACCTCGATCTGCTTGATGGTGACGGGGTCGGCATTGATACCGAGCACGCACGCCGTCTCGCATGGTGCCGGGCACAGCCGTCCGGTGAACTCGGGGAAGTTGTTGGTCGCGTGCAGGCGCTCGCTGGCATCACGCCAGTCGTCTCGCCACACCAGGTTGTTCCAGTCGGGGATGAGGTTCCCGAGCGGACAGCCGTTGTGGCAGAACGGGATGCCGCAGTCCATGCATCGGCCGGCCTGCTTCTCCAGCTTGTCCGCGCCGAAGTCCTCGTAGACCTCTTTCCAGTCGCGAATGCGGACGTCGACCGGACGGCGAGTCGGCAGTTCGCGGCCCGTCGTGAGGAACCCCTTCGGATCAGCCATCAGATGCCTCCCATAACCGCGACCATCGGGTCGATGCCCATCTCCTCGGCTTCCGCCCGAATTCTCAGCACTCGCTTGTAGTCCTTAGGCATGACCTTGGTGAACCGCCCGGCGGCGAACTCCCAGTCGGCGAGCAGCTCGGCCCCGCGCACGGAGTCGGTCTCCTCGGTATGGCGGAGGATGACCGCTCTTAACTCAGTGAGGTCAGCCACGCTGGGAGGATCGAGGTCGACCATGTCGGGATTGACCTTGCCGAGATCCAGGTCCAGGACGTACGCGATGCCCCCGGACATTCCGGCTCCGAGGTTGCGGCCGGTCTCCCCAAGGATGGCCACGAGCCCGCCCGTCATGTACTCCAGCGCGTGGTCGCCCACGCCCTCGACAACGGCGGTGGCACCGGAGTTCCGCACGCAGAACCGCTCGCCCACGCGCCCGCGCAGGAACACCTCGCCGGCCGTTGCACCGTAGGCGATGACGTTGCCGCCGATGATGTTCTCGTGCGCGACGATGACCGCATCGCGGTGCGGCCTGATGACCAGCCGCCCGCCCGACAATCCCTTGCCGACGTAGTCATTCGCGTCACCCTCCAGGCGCAGGGTGATTCCCGAAGGCAGGAACGCGCCGAAGGACTGCCCCGCCGAGCCCACAAAGGTCAGATCGATGGTCCCGTCCGGCAGGCCCGCTCCCCCGTACCGGCGAGTGACCTCCGAGCCGAGCATCGTTCCCACCGTGCGGTTGACGTTGCGGATCGACAGTTGCGCGCGCACCGGCTCGCCCGACACGAGCGCGGGCTCGCACAGCGCGATGAGCTCGACGTCGAGCGCGCGATCGAGTCCGTGATCCTGCGCAACGACGTTGCGACGAGGCGTCTCGTCACTGATGGCGGGCACGTACAGGATCGGCGAGAGGTCCAGGCCGGATGCCTTCCAGTGATCCAGCGCGCGCGTTGCATCGATCAGCTCGGCGTGACCGATGGCCTCGTCGAGCGTGAGGAAGCCCAGGAGTGCCAGGTACTCGCGCACTTCCTCCGCGACGTACTCGAAGAAGGTCTCGACGAACTCCGGCTTGCCGGTGAACCGCTCGCGAAGGACGGGGTTCTGCGTTGCCACGCCCACGGGGCACGTGTCCAGGTGGCACACGCGCATCATGATGCAGCCCATGACGACGAGCGGCGCGGAGGCGAATCCGAACTCCTCTGCACCAAGCAGCGCCGCAATCACCACATCCCGACCGGTCTTGAGCTGGCCGTCGGTCTGCACGACGACTCGGTCGCGCAGGTCGTTGAGGATCAGCGTCTGCTGAGTCTCCGCAAGCCCGAGCTCCCACGGAGCGCCGGCGTGCTTGAGCGAGGTCAGCGGCGAGGCACCAGTGCCGCCATCGTGGCCCGAGATGAGGATCACGTCGGCATGCGCCTTCGCTACTCCTGCGGCAACCGTCCCGACCCCGACCTCCGAGACCAGCTTCACGTGCACCCGGGCACGCGGGTTCGCGTTCTTCAGGTCGTGGATGAGCTGGGCCAGATCCTCGATGGAGTAGATGTCGTGATGCGGCGGTGGTGAGATCAGGCCGACGCCCGGCGTCGAGTGACGCGTGCGCGCGATCCACGGGTAGACCTTGTGGCCGGGTAGCTGCCCGCCCTCGCCGGGCTTGGCACCCTGCGCCATCTTGATCTGGATGTCGTCGCTGTTGACCAGGTACTCGCTCGTGACGCCGAAGCGGCCGGACGCTACCTGCTTGATTGCCGACCGGCGAAGGTCGCCGTTCTCGTCAGCGACGAAACGCTCGGGATCCTCGCCGCCCTCACCGGTGTTGGACTTCGCACCGATCCGGTTCATCGCGATGGCCAGCGTCTCGTGCGCCTCCTGCGAGATGGATCCGTAGGACATCGCACCCGTCGAGAACCGACGAAGCAGCGACGGGATCGACTCGACCTCGTCGAGCGGCACCGGCTCGCGCACGCCCTCCTTGAAACGGAACAGGCCGCGAAGGGTCATGAGCCGCTCGGACTGCTCGTCGACGCGAGCGGTGTACTGGCGGAAGATGTCGAAGCGCTTGTTGCGCGTCGCGTGCTGCAGCCGGAACACGGTCTCGGGATCGAACAGATGCGGCTCGCCCTCCCGGCGCCACTGGTACTCGCCACCGACGTTGAGCGTGCGGTGCGCCAAGGGAATGCCGGACGGCGGGTAGGCGAGGCGATGCCGCAGCGCGACCTCCTCGGCGATCACGTCGAGACCGACGCCGCCGAGCTTGGAGGCCGTGCCGGTGAAGTACGCGTCGATGACCGACTGCGACAGCCCGATGGCCTCGAAGATCTGGGCGCCGCGGTAGGACGCGACGGTGGAGACGCCCATCTTCGACATGACCTTCAGGACGCCCTTGCCCAGCGCCTTGACCACATTGCGCATGGCCTTCTCCGGCGAGACGTCGGAGATCGCGCCGCGTCGGACGAGGTCCTCGACCGACTCCAGTGCCAGGTACGGGTTGACCGCGGCCGCGCCGTACCCGATGAGCAGCGCGACGTGATGCACCTCGCGGACATCGCCGGACTCGATGAGCAGGCCGACCATCGTCCGGCTTTTCGTGCGAACCAGGTGATGGTGCACCGCAGCGCACAGCAGGAGTGAGGGAATCGGCGCGTTCTGGGCGTCGCTGTCGCGGTCGGACAGCACGATGAAGCGCTTGCCCTGGCGGATGACGGCGTCGACCTCGTTGAACAGCTCGGTGAGCCGGTGCTCGAGCGCCTCGCCACCGCCCGCGACGGGGTACAGGCCCGACAGCCGTGCACCGGCAAAGCCAGGCTGGTCGCCGTCGTGGTTGACGTGGAGCACCTTGGCCAGTTCATCGTTGTCGATGACGGGGAACGGCAGGACGACCTGGCGGCAGTGCGCGGGAGTCGCCTCCAGCACGTTGCCTTCAGGTCCGATCTGGCTCGACAGGGAGGTCACGATCTCCTCGCGGATCGCGTCCAGCGGCGGGTTCGTCACCTGTGCGAAGAGCTGCGAGAAGTAGTCGAAGAGCATCCGCGGACGCGAGGACAGCACGGCAATCGGGGTATCGGTGCCCATCGAGCCGAGCGCCTCTCCCCCGCTGCGAGCCATCGGCTCGAGGATGATCCGCAGTTCCTCCTCGGTGTAACCAAAGGTCTGCTGACGGCGCGCGACCGACTGCGGGGTGTGCACGATGTGCTCGCGCTCGGGAAGCGAGTCCAGATGGATGAGCCCGGCGTGCAGCCACTCCGCGTACGGAGCCTGCGCTGCGAGCTCGGCCTTGACCTCGTCGTCCTCGATGATCCGGCCCTCGGCCGTGTCCACGAGGAACATGAGGCCCGGCTGTAGTCGGCCCTTGCGGACGATGCTCGCCGGGTCGAGGTCCAGGACGCCCGCTTCGGAGGCAAGCACGACGAGACCGTCATCGGTGACCCAGAAGCGCCCAGGGCGCAGCCCGTTTCGGTCCAGGACCGCGCCGATCTGCGTGCCGTCGCTGAAGCAGATGTTCGCGGGCCCGTCCCATGGCTCCATCAAGGTCGCATGGAACTCGTAGAATGCCCGTCGTGCCGGGTCCATGCCCGGGTTGTTCTCCCATGCCTCGGGAATCATCATCAGGACCGAGTGCGGCAAGGAGCGTCCGCCCAGGTGCAGCAGTTCGAGAACCTCGTCGAACGACGCGGAGTCGCTACCGCCCGGCGTGCAGATCGGGAACAGGCGCGTGACGTCGCCTGCAATCTCCGTTGAGGTGATCATCGCCTCGCGGGCCTGCATCCAGTTGCGGTTGCCACGCACGGTGTTGATCTCACCGTTGTGCGAGATGTAGCGATACGGATGCGCAAGCGGCCACGACGGGAACGTGTTCGTCGAGAAGCGCGAGTGGACAAGAGCCAGCGCCGACGCCAGCCGCGAGTCGGACAGCTCGGGATAGAACGGCTCGAGCTGGCCCGTCGTGAGCATGCCCTTGTAGACCAGCGTGCGCGAGGACAGCGAGGCGAAGTAGATCCCGAGCTCGTGCTCGACGCGCTTGCGCAGCGGGTACACGCGCCGGTCCAGGTGCACTCCCGCTGTCCCGTCGGCGGCGGCGAACAACTGCCAGAAGGACGGCATGACGCTTCTCGCGGTCGGGCCGACCAGCGTCGGATCGACCGGCACCTCGCGCCAGCCGAGCACCTCGATGCCCTCGCTCGCGGCAATGGCTCCGATGGCCTCGCGCATCGTCAGCGACTGCGCGGAGTCCACCGGCAGGAAAGCGACTCCGACGGCGTAGCGGCCGGTTTCGGGCAGCTCGAAGTCGACGACCTCCCGGAAGAAGGCATCAGGGACCTGAATGAGGATGCCGGCTCCGTCACCGCTGTCCGGCTCGGCGCCCGAGGCGCCGCGGTGCTCGAGGTTGCGGAGCGCGGTGAGCGCCTTGTCGACGATGTCGTGCGACGCGATGCCCGTCAGCGTCGCGACGAACGCCACGCCACAGGCGTCGTGCTCATGGTGACCGTCGTACAGGCCTTGTGGTGCGGGCTGCGCGGATGAGGAGAACATCGCGTTCCATTCGTCGTCGTCGGGCTTCCGCGTCGAGGCGCGCGCGTAGGCACGAACTTCGACTTGCGGATTCAGCCGGAGACCGGCCTGCGGGACGACGTTGGCCCGTTGCGCGGAACTCTACCCGACGGCGGGCTCTTCTTGCCCCTCCGGGACCTCGTCGACTGGAGTCTCCCGGGTGAGCACCTCCTCGCGACCTGGCCGCTTACGGGCAGAGATGACGAGGTAGACAAGCGCACCGATTCCCACCAGGCCCGCGGTCCACACGTTCACGCGCACTCCGAAGATCGTGTTCGCGGTGTCGACTCGCAGCAGCTCGACCCACAGGCGCCCTGCGCAGTAGAGCAGGACGTAGAGCGCGAAGACGCGACCGTGGCCCATGCGGAACCGACGGTCGGCCCAGACGAGCACCAGTGCAACCCCGATCAGCCACAAGGACTCGTACAGGAACGTCGGGTGGAAGGTGCTGAACTGCTCATACCCCGCGGGGCGGTGTGCGGGCGAAATCTCCAAGGCCCAAGGCAGGTCCGTCGGAGCGCCGAAGAGCTCCTGGTTGAAGTAGTTGCCCACGCGGCCGATCGCCTGCGCCACGACGATCCCCGGTGCGATCGCGTCGGCGATCGGCGGCAGCAGTACCCCTGCGCGCCGCGCACCGATCCACGCACCCAGCCCGCCGAACGCGACCGCTCCCCAGATGCCCAGCCCGCCGTCCCAGATGCGCAGGGCGGCCGCGAACCCGGCTCCGTCGGGACCAAAGTAGAGCTGGTTGTCGGTGATGACGTGGTAGATCCGGCCGCCGACGATGCCGAAGGGCACCGCCCAGATGGCGATGTCGGTGATCGTTCCTGGCTGACCACCGCGGGCGAGGTACCGCTTGTTGCCCCACCAGACCGCGACGATGATGCCGATGACGATCAGCAGTGCGTACGCCCGAATCGGAATCGGGCCGAGGTTCCACACCCCCTGGTCAGGACTGGGGATGAAGGACGGAAGTGCGGTACGGATCATGAAGCCGAAGGCGAGGGCGCCGGGGAGGCCGCGCTGGCCGCAGTGACCTCAGCCACGAGATTGTCCAGCGCATCCTTGTCGGCGAGGATCTCGGTCGGCACGTCGACACCGTTGATCGTCGCGGACGGGGTCCCGCCGACGCCCGATGCGTAGAAGATCGCCGAGCTGTTCGCCGCCCACGACAGGTACTTGCGGTCGTTGAAGCACGTGGTGAACGTGTCGAGGTCGGCGCCCGTGATTCCGGCCTCGCTCGCGAAGCCGATGAGGGTGTCGTCGGAGTAGCCGGTGCCCTCGACCTCGGGCTGGTTGTTGAAGATCGCGTTGTGGTACTCCTTGGTCTTGCCCGCGTCGATAGCGCAGCCCCAGGCGGCGACGGCGCGCTCGGACGAGTCGTTGCCGAGGTTCGCGTCGAGGAATGTGGTCGGCCGGTAGATGAGCTGGACCTTGCCCTCCTCGGCGAGCTGGGTGATGCCGGCGCCGTTGGCCTCCTCCACCGCGTCACACGCGGGGCACTGGAAGTCCTCCCAGATGGCCAGGATCGGCGCATCGGCCGTCGCGGTGCCGTAAGGGACTCCAAATGCGTACGGGTCGTCGGTGACGAGAACGGTCTCCGGGAGCGCCGCGTTGGGATCGGCACTCGCGGTGGATGTGCCCGTGGACGCCTCGTTGGAGGCCTGGTTCTTGACCACCACGGCGACACCGATGATGCCCACGACGACGACGAGGACGGTGATCGCTCCGACGATGCGAACGATGCGCTCGCGGCGCTTCTCCCCAGCGTTGGCCGCCTCACGGGCTGCAGCAGCGCGATCGCGTCGATTCTTGCCGGACTCACTCATGCTGTGTCTCCCAGGCTCATGCGCTGTCGTGGTGGAAAGTCGTCGTACACACGTTACGTGGTCACTCCTGTTGACGAATCAACGGCTGGCCGGGTTCCGCGTACACCCTCGCGGAGTTCTGCTGCCAGGTCGCGCGTCCGGGCGATCGCGTCCGGATAGCTCGATGCCCTGAGCGTGCACCGTACGAGCGCCGCGCCGACGATCACCCCGTCGGCATAGCCGGCGATCTCCCGGGCTTGCTCGCCGGTCGAGACCCCGAGTCCGACGGCGATCGGCAGGTCGGTGAAGGCCCGCGATCGCGCGACGAGCTCCGGCGCAGCGGAAGTGACCTGGATCGTCGAGCCGGTCACGCCCATGGTCGATGCCGCGTACAGGAAGCCGGAGGTCTGCGCGACGACCGTGCGAATGCGCTCGTCGGTCGACGACGGGGCGACGAGGAAGATTCGGTTCATACCGGTCCGGTTCGTCGCCTGGATCCACGGACCGGCCTCCTCGGGCGTCAGGTCCGGGGTGATGACGCCGTGGCCGCCGGACTCGAGCAGCCGGTCTGCGAAGCGCTCGACCCCGTAGCGCTCGATGGGGTTCCAGTAGGACATGACGACTGCGGTCGCCCCCGCCGACGTCACCTGCGCGACCGTGTCGAGCACCGTTTCGGGTGTCGTGCCGCCCGCGAGCGCGATCTCGACGGCCGCCTGGATATCGGCGCCGTCCATGAGCGGGTCCGAGTACGGCAATCCGACCTCGACGATGTCGACCCCGGCCTCCACCATGACGTTGATCAGCTCGACCGACCGGTCCTTGTCCGGATAGCCGGCGGGCAGGTACCCGATCACCGCAGCGCGGCCCTCGGCCCGGGCGTTCGCGAACACCTCGGCCAGGCTTCTGCTCACAGGTCGATGCCGAACCACGCGGCAGCTGTCTCGACGTCCTTGTCTCCGCGACCTGACAGGCTGACGACGATCACCGCCTCGGGGCCGAGCTCGTTTCCCAGCCGGATCGCGCCGGCCAGGGCGTGCGCGCTCTCGATCGCCGGGATGATGCCCTCGGTACGGCACAAGATGCCGAATGCCTCCATGGCCTCGTCGTCGTTCACCGGCTCGTAGGTCGCGCGTCCGGTGTCGTGCAGCCAGGCGTGCTCGGGTCCGACTCCCGGGTAGTCCATGCCGGCACTGATGGAGTGCGACGGCATCGTCTGGCCCCATTCGTCCTGCATGACGTAAGTGCGTGCACCGTGCAGCACTCCGGGTGCGCCCGTGCTGAAGCGGGACGCGTGCTGGCCGGTCTCCACTCCGTGGCCGCCTGCCTCGTAGCCGCGCAGCTGCACGTCGGCGTCGTCGATGAATCCGCTGAACAGCCCGATCGCATTCGATCCGCCGCCGACGCACGCGGCCACGGCATCGGGAAGTCGGCCGACCGCTTCGAGGATCTGATGCCTGGCCTCGCGTCCGATCACCTCGTGGAAGTAGCGGACCATCGTGGGGAAGGGCGAGGGACCGGTGACCGTGCCGAGCACGTAGTGCGTGTACTCGACCGACGACACCCAGTCGCGCATCGCCTCGTTGATCGCGTCCTTCAGCGTGCGACTGCCATGCGTGACGGGAATGACCTCGGCGCCGAGCAGCTTCATGCGCGCGACGTTCAACGCCTGTCGCCGCGTGTCCTCCTCGCCCATGTAGACGGTGCACTCCAGACCCATGAGCGCAGCGGCCGTCGCCGATGCGACCCCATGCTGGCCAGCACCGGTCTCGGCGAGGATGCGCGTCTTGCCCATGCGCTTGGTCAGCAGTGCCTGTCCGAGGACGTTGTTGATCTTGTGCGAGCCGGTGTGGTTGAGATCCTCGCGCTTGAGGAACACCCGCGCGCCCCCGCACATCTCACCGAACCGAAGCGCGGGAGTCAGCGGACTCGGGCGGCCGGTGTAGGTGTGCTCGAGCGCCGCCAGTTGCTCGGCGAAGGAGGGGTCGTTCCTGGCGATCTGGAAGGCCTCGTCAAGCTCGTCGAGCGCTGCCGTGAGCGCCTCGGGGACGAAACGACCGCCGTAGGGCCCGAAGTGCCCGTCGAGAGCAGAGCTGGTGAGCGTCACGGTCAGTCCCGGCCGTGGCGCAGGGCCGGGTGCGCGCCGGCCGTGACCAGGTCGTGCACCGCAGACCGGGGATCCTTGCCGGTGACCAGGCTCTCGCCGACGAGAACCGCGTCGGCTCCAGCCTCCGCGTAGACGATCAGGTCGTGCGGATCGCGAATGCCGGACTCGGCGATCTTGATACAGGAGTCGGGGATGCGGTGGGCGACTCGGGGAAACACGCCTCGGTCCACTTCGAGGGTCTTCAGATTGCGCGCGTTGACGCCGATCACGATCGCCCCGGCGTCGACAGCGCGGTCGATCTCGTCCTCGTCGTGCACTTCTACAAGAGCGGTGAGGCCCAGGCTCTGCGTCCGCTCGATCAGGCTGACGAGCGCCGACTGGTCGAGGGCCGCGACGATGAGCAGGATCATGTCCGCTCCGTACGCCTTTGCCTCCCAGAGCTGGTAGCTGGTCACGATGAAGTCCTTGCGCAGGACCGGGATGTCCACGGCCGCGCGGACGTCGGCAAGATCAGCAAGACAGCCCCCGAACCGGCGCTGCTCGGTGAGAACGCTGATGCAGTGCGCTCCGCCCAGTTCGTACTCGACGGCGAGAGCGGCCGGATCGTCGATGTCGGCGAGTCGTCCACGACTGGGGCTGGATCTCTTGACCTCGGCAATCACACTGACGTCGTCGTCGCCGAGAATCGCCACGACATCGCGGGCAGGGGGTACGTGCTGAGAGCGTGCCTTCAGATCATCGAGGCTCACGGTCGCCATGCGCTCGGCGACGTCCTCGCGCACGCCTTCGACGATGTCGTCCAGCACGGTCACTCGCCAAGACTAACTCTGCGTGACTGCGTTACCGCCGCAGGGTGATCGTCGCGCTCAGCCGATACCCGAGCCGAGGTACGGGACGAGATTTCGGACGACGCCAAACGCGAGCACGAACACGAGCGCGAGGATCATCAGGCCGTTGCGGCGGCGGAACTGCTCGAAGGTGACGGCCGCCCGCGTTCCGCGCCAGGCCCGGCGGAACCAGGCGATCCACATCACGATGGCGGCCGGCACGATGGCGATCAGGAGGAGGTTGTGATCCAGCGCACCGGGGATGTTCCCGGTGACCAGGTCGTGGGTGCCGCGCAGCAGGCCGCAGCCCGGGCAGTCCACCCCGAGCAGTGCCTTCGTCGGGCACAGCGGGTAATGGCCGGGCTCGTTCGGATCGACGACTCCCAGATACGTCAGTCCCAGGATCGTGCCGGCGAGGGTCGCCAGCGGAGCAACGAGTCGACGCCGTCGACTGCGACCGTCGACAACAGCCGCCTCGACGATGTCCTCGTCCGCGAATACCGCCACGCGCTCACGATACCTGCGGCAAGCGGGAACCCGAGGTGATCAGACGGGAATGCGCACGGTGAAGCGTGCCCCACCCTCGACCGCCTGCCCGGCTTCGGCCGAGCCACCCAGGCCTTGGGCGAGCTTGCCGACCAGGGCCAGGCCCAATCCCGTTCCCACCGGGCGGACGCCGCGGTAGCGCTCATGAAGGACGCCGGGCTCGAACGCCACGCCGACATCGTCACTCGTCAGCCCGGGTCCGGAGTCGCGAACCTCCACGACGCCCCAGCTGTCCTCCGTGCGCACCGCGAGCACGATCATCGAATTCGGCGGCGAGACGCGCAAGGCGTTCTCCGCGAGGTTGTCGATGATCTGGCGTACGCGGATCGGGTCGGTGCGGACCACGACGGGCTCACCGGGAAGGTCCAGCACGAAGGAGACCGACTCGGGAGCGGCCCTGTCGCGCCACACCTCGGCCGCGTCCTCGCAGATCTCGACAAGGTCGACTTCGACAGGAGATACGTGGAAGTCGACGGCCCCGAGGCGAGCAAGGTCGAGCAGGTCGCTAACCAGGCGGTCGAGCCTGGCGGCCTCGCCGGCGACGGTGGCGCCAGTGCGAGCCACGTCGTCCGGCGGGATCACTCCATCCGCCAACGCCTCGGCGTAGCCCTTGACTGCAGTAAGCGGAGTTCGCAGCTCGTGCGACACGGACAGCAGGAACTCGCGCTGCCTGCCCTCCGAGACAACGAGTGCCGCATTCAGGCGATTGAGGGACACGGCAATGTCGGCGATCTCCACCGGGCCTTCGGGCCGCAAGGTGACGTCGCGCGATCCGTCTGCCATCTGATTCGCCGCATCGCGCGCTGCTCGGAGCGGACGCGTCAGCCGACGGGCCGCCCAGAAGCCGATGGGAACGGCAATCAGCAAGCCGAGAAGCAGGGAGATGACAATGCGTCGCACCGCATCGCTCGCTTCGACGCCGACGACCGTGTACGGCTGCTCGAGTATCACCGCCCCTCCTGCCGCGAGCGGTCGCGTCTCGATGAGGACCGTGCCTTCCGCTGTGGTCCCCTCAGCCGAGACGTTGACTCCGGAGAGCGACGCGGCCAGGACCGCCTCGGAGATCCCGGGGGGTGCGGAACTGCCCTCGACCACGATGTAGCCGGTGATCTCCTTGTCCTTGAGCGCCGCGATCAGGTCACGCGGCAAGGGCTCGCCATCTCGCCCGCCTGTGGCGCCGCCGTCGAGCGCCGACGCGGTGAGGTCAGCCAGGGACGCGAGGTCGTTTCGGGCCTGGCTCTCCGCGGCAGAACGAACTAGCGGATACGCGACGATTCCCGCGACGAGGACGGCGATCGCGGCGATGCCCGCCGTGAGCAGCACCGTCCGCGTGACGATGCTGCTGCGCGGTGGGGCCGGCGGCGACGAAGTCGCGGGCTGGTCTGGGCCGGTCACGTCGGGTCGGTCGCCTCGGCGGAGTAGCCGACGCCTCGAACGGTGCGGATCGGGCTGAGGTCGCCGAGCTTGCTGCGCACCTGCGCTACGTGGACGTCGACGGTACGGGTGCCCACGACGGCGGCGTAGCCCCAGACCTCGGAGAGCAACTGCTCGCGCGAGTAGACGCGACCGGGATGGGCCATCAGGTGCGCAAGCAGGTCGAATTCCGTGGCGGTGAGCGACACCGGTCCGCCGTCGACGGTCACGCGTCGAGTGACCGGGTCCACGATCACACTGCCCACTTCCAGCGGGCGGTCATCCGCCGATACGAGAGCAGCACGGCGCACGACCGACTTGATGCGCGCCACGACCTCCCGCGGGCTGAACGGCTTGGTGATGTAGTCGTCTGCTCCGAGCTCGAGGCCAAGGACGCGATCGACTTCGTCATCGCGGGCCGTGCAGAACAAGATCGGGACCCAGTTGCCCTCTGCGCGCAGCTGCCGGCAGACCTCGGTGCCGTCCATGATCGGCAGGCCGACGTCGAGCACGATCGCCGCGGGATGCATCGAGCGGGCTGCGGCGAGTGCGGACTGCCCGTCGGTCGCGATGTGCACGCCGAATCCCTCGCGGGCGATGTACAGGCGGAGTAGGTCCGAGATGGCGCGCTCGTCCTCGACGACGAGGATGAGTCCGCGCGAGGCGTCCGCTGTCACGGGACCAGCCTGTCAGACGCGGTGAGCCGTCCGACTCGATCCGGTCTGGAGTCGATCAGGCTTGTATCAATTCTGTGTAAATCAGTGCTCGGCGAGCGCGGTTGCCGGACGCGGCTTGCCGAATCCCATCATCGACAGGACCTTGCCGACGATTGCACCGACGACGACGAGGCCGACACCGATCCAGAACATCGTCCAGTTGGCGAGCATGATCGCCAGGGTCCCGACGATGAAGGCGATCACGATGATCACCACCGTCGTCCACGCTGCGGGCGTGTTGCCGTGGTCTTCGTGGCTGTGATGCAGATCCGACATGCCGTCATTCAACCAGATCGTCGGTCGGATCCTCGCCCTTGTCCTGCGCATCCCACGGACTCACCGCGGCGGCCCGTCGAGGAGTCCGCTCGTAGCGGGAACCCATGGTCGGCCACTCGCGCCCGCGCAGCACCGTCCACGCCCCAGCGAGTGCCGCGCAGATTCCGCCGATCATGGCAATCGCCCACCACGCGGTGATCGATCCGGACGCCGTCACGGGCGAGCCGACGAGCGCGCTCGCGGCCGAATCGACCGCCGAAGACGAGTCCATCGCGAAGCGCGCCGACGCGAATGCCGCCACCACCCCGGCGACGGCCACGACCACGCCGACTATCACGCGGCCCCAGGATCGTGTTGCCAGAATTCCGGCCACCCCCGCGAGGCAGGCCCACCCGAGCGCCGCAGCTCCCGGGAACAGCGACTGGCCGGTGAACTCCGCAGTCCTGGTCGCGTGCGCGACCCCGGACGCGAGAGGCAACGTCACGGAAGCCCACGGCAGCGCGAAGCCCACGACGACGAGGACACCGCTGACCGTCAGGAGGAGCAGGGCCAGGCGGTACGTCCGCTTCGCGCTGGGTTCAGCCATGAAGGCGCGCTGGAGACTGCGCGATCGTCTGCGCGGCTGCGATCGCACGCAGCACGGCAGCTGCCTTGTTGGCGCACTCGTCCGCCTCCAGTTCGGGGACGGAGTCTGCGACGAGTCCAGCGCCGGCCTGGACGTACGCGGTTCCGTCCTTGATCAGCGCGGTGCGGATGGCAATCGCGGCATCAAGGTTGCCGGCGAAGTCGAAGTAGCCGACGCAGCCGCCGTACAAGCCGCGCCGCAGTGGCTCGAGCTCGTCGATGATCGCCATGGCCCGCGGCTTCGGCGCTCCGGACAAGGTCCCCGCGGGGAAGGTCGCGGCGAGCACGTCATAGGCCGTCTGGCCGTCACCCAGCGATCCCGTGACCGTCGAGACCAGATGCATGACATGCGAGTAACGCTCGACGCTCATGAAGTCGACGACCGAGACCGTGCCGGGCGCGCACACTCGTCCGAGGTCGTTGCGCGCAAGGTCGACGAGCATGACGTGCTCGGCACGCTCCTTGATGTCCTTGCTCATCTCCTCGGCGAGCGCCGCATCCTCCTCTGCGGACGTGCCGCGCGGACGCGTGCCGGCGATCGGATGCAGGACGCAGTGCCCATTGGTGACCGTGACCAGGGCCTCGGGAGACGAGCCGACGATGTCGAACGCGACCCGGTCCGTCAGCTTGCCGTCCGACCCGTCGCTGCCGTCGGGTACGCGGATCAGGTACATGTACGGACTCGGGTTGGTCGCGCGCAGGATCCGGTAGACGTCGAATGCGCTGGCCGTGCACGGAGTCGAGAACCGTTGCGACAGCACCACCTGGAACGCGTCGCCGCTGCGGATGTACTCCTTTGCGGCCTCGACCTGCTCGAGGTACTCCGCGCGCGGAGTCGCCGATCGCACGTCGATTGCCGCGCCCGAGTCATACGTGGCGAACCCGACGGTTCGCGGACTGGTGAGCTCGCCTTCCATCACGTCCAGGCGCGCGACCGCGTCAAGCCACGCCTCGTCGACCCGGTCGTCCGACGCGTCGTAGTTGATCGCATTGGCGACGAGGAGCACCGAACCGTCTGCGTGATCGAGCACCGCGAGGTCCGTCGCCAGCAGGAATCCGAGATCGGGAATCCCCAGCTCGTCCGGGTTGTCGTCGGGAACCTTCTCCCATTCGCGAACCGCGTCGTACGTGAGGTAGCCGACCAGGCCGCCGGTCAGCGGCGGCAGGCCGGGCAGCGGCTCGGTACGCAGGAGGTCGACCGTGTCCCTGAGCGCGTCGAGCGCGCTGCCGCCGTCGGGAACTCCGAACGGGGCGCGCCCGAGCCATTGCGCCTGGCCGTCGCGCTGGGTGAGCATCGCCGAGCAGCGCACGCCGATGAAGGAGTATCGCGACCAGTTCCTCCCCTGCTCGGCGGACTCGAGCAGGAAGGTCCCCGCCCGGTCCTGGCACAGCGCGTCGAACAGGCCGACCGCGGTGACGCCGTCGGCGAGAAGCCGGCGCACGACGGGAATGACCCGGCGATCGCGGGCAAGTTCACGGAAGGTGGTCAGGTCGGGCGCGGCCGTCCCGGAGAAGTCGGTCATGACGATACCGCAGGGACCACGAGCACGTCGGCATCGAAGCAGGTGCGATCACCGGTGTGGCACGCGGCACCGACCTGGTCGACGAGAAGCAAGATCGTGTCGCCGTCGCAGTCCAGCCGCGCCTCGCGGACCGTCTGGACGTTGCCCGACGTCTCGCCCTTCTGCCAGCGCGCGTTCCTGCTGCGCGAGAAGTAGACGCCTCGTCCGGTCTCCAGCGTCTCGCGCAGCGTCTCGGCGTTCATCCAGGCCATCATCAGCACCTCATGCGTGTCCCATTGCTGGGCAATCGCCGGCACCAGACCGGCAGCGTCGAAGTGAGTACGGGCGACGAAGGCGTCGATGGACATGCGCTCATTGTGCCCGTAGGTCATGATCGAACAATGAGCGCCTCAAACCACGCACAACGCGAACGTCTCGAGCTTTCCGACCTCCTCGACTCGGTCGGAGCAGATGCGCCGACGCTGTGCGAGGGATGGACCACCCGGGACCTTGCCGCGCATCTGGTGGTTCGCGAGGCGCGACCGGACGCAGCGCTCGGGGTCGCTGGCGGTCCCCTGTCGGGCTGGACCGATCGCGTGACCAAGTCCGAGGCGCAGAAGGACTACTCGACGATCGTGGAGAAGGTCCGCACTGGACCGCCGCTTCTCTCCGTTTTCTCGATTCCTGGCGCAGCCGGACTGGTGAACCTGGTCGAGTACGTGGTTCACCACGAGGACGTCCTGCGGGCCCAGCCGAACTGGCAGCCCCGCCAGCTTCCTGACGACCTCGGCGACGAACTGTGGAGCAAGGTGTCGATGCCGGCCCGTCGCGCGTTGCGAGGCGCCAAGTCCGGGGTGCGCTTCATTCGCACCGACGGCAGTCGCGGTGCGCTCGTCGCCCACGAGGGCGAGCCCTGGGTCACGGTCACGGGATCGGCGCTCGAACTGCTCATGATCGCCTTCGGACGGCGCGTCGTCGATGTCACCGTCGATGGTGACGAGGCAGCAATCGAGAAGTTCCGCGCCCAGTACCTCTAGCCCAGCCCGCCGACCTTGAGGTTGGCGTGGGTTCCGGCACGCGATTTCCACGCCAACCTCAAGGTCGGCGGAGGGTTAGCGGACCTCGGCGATGGACGCGGCGAGGGCGGCCGCTGCCGCCTGCAGCACCGGCGCACCGGCAATCGAGACGCAGATCCGCACATGCGATCCGTACTGCTCGGCGGGAAAGTACAGGTGCCCAGCGTTGACCGCGAAACCGTGGCCGATCATCGCCCGCGTCACGGCCACGTCATCCACGCCTTCGGGCAGGGACACCCAGGCGAAGAGCGCTCCTCGGTGCGAGTACGGCTGAGGCGTGTCGGGGAGCTCGGCGGCGATCGCCTGCCACAGGGCAGCGCGGCGATGCATCAGCTCGCGCTTGACGCCCGCCAGGTGCCGCTTCCATCCCGCCGATGACAGCACGTCGACGGCGATGTTCTGCAGGACCGACGAGGTCTCCAACTGGGATGAGGTCGCGAACTGGTAGATCCGCCGGCTGATCGGGCCGCGCGAGACGACGGCGCCGATGCGCAGGCCGGGCGAGACCGTCTTGGTGAGCGACCGCAGGTAGATGACGTGACCCGTGGGCGACTGCTCGAACAAGGTGGGCAGTGGCGTCGGCGACGGATCAAGGTCGCGCATGAAGTCGTCCTCGATCAGGAACGTGCCGTGTCGCTCGAGGATCTCGAGCACCTGCGCACGTCGCGCCAACGACAGGCTTGAGCCGGTCGGGTTGGCCAGTCTCGGCTGGCAGTAGAACGCCGTCGCTCCCGAGCGCGTGAAGGCGGCATCGAGAGCGTCCGGCAGCACTCCGTCGGCATCGGTCAGCACCGGGATCGGATCGACGCCGGCGTTCGCTGCCGCGGCAAGGACGCCGGGGTAGGTCGGAGACTCGACGAGTACAGAGCGACCGCGCTGCCCGAGTGCGCCGAGGACGAAGGTGAGCGCGGCCTGGCCGCCGGACACGATCGTCACGTCGTCGGGGTGCGCGAGCCCGCCGTGCTCCTGCGCGAAATAGGCGCGAAGCTCAGGAAGACCGCCCTTCGCGGTCGCCGTCGCCCAGCTCTGCTCGCGCCGCGCTGCTCGCGAGGTGGCGGCGGCGAGGAGGCCAAGGGGTTGCAAGGTCGTGTCGAGGTAGCCGATCTTCAGGTTGGTGACTCCGGCCGGCGCGCGCTCCTCCATCTGCTCCAGCACGAGGTGGCCAGGAAGCGCGGCGCCTAGAGTCGTCGTCTGCCATGACAAGTCAGTTCCGGACGGGGCGATGGCAGGGCTCTTGTCGGCGACGAACGTGCCGCGCCCGGCGCGGACCTCGACCAGGCCCCGCATCCGCAGTGCGTCGAGCGCATGCTGCACCGTGAGCGGGCTGACCGCGTAGCCGCGCTGAATCTCCCTGGTACTGAGGAACTTCGAGCCCGGCGACATGCCGGAGGCAACCTGCTCGAGGGTTTGTGCAAGTGCGACAGAAGCGCTATCGTTGGACATGAGACACAACAATAGCGCTATCGCTCTGATATCGGAAGCACCCCTCACGGCCGCGGCCGCACAGGCGTGGATCGAGTTGATCGTCGAGCTCGGCATCAATGCCGATCGCGACGGCCTCCTGGCCCTTGCCCGCCAGGCCGTCGATCAGGGTGCCAGCCCGATCCTGGCCGAGATCGCCTGCGATGAGGATGCGCCGATGAACGCGCGCCTGCGCGCCCTCGGCCACCTCGCCGTCGTCATCTAACCCCGCCGACCCGACCCGCCATTGCCCGTCGACCTTGAGGTTTGGCACCCCGAATCTCCGATTCGAGGGTGCCAAACCTCAAGGTCGACGAGAGCGGCCGGGCGTACTTAGCGGACGGGGTAGCCCTCGCGGGCCAGTTCTGCCTTGACGTCGCCGATGGTCAGCTGGCCGAAGTGGAACACGCTGGCGGCAAGCACCGCATCGGCTCCCGATCGCACGGCGGGAGCGAAGTCCTCGACCCGGCCCGCTCCCCCGCTGGCAATCAGCGGCACCGTGACGGCTCGCCGGACCTGCTCGATGAGCGCGATGTCGTACCCGGACTCGGTGCCATCGGCATCCATGGAGTTCAGCAGGATCTCCCCCGCGCCAAGGCGCGCTCCTTCGACCGCCCACTCGATCGCATCGATACCCGTGCTGCGTCGCCCGCCATGGGTCGTGACCTCGTAGCCACTCGCCGTCGACACACCGGGCGGGCATCGACGCGCATCGACGCTGAGCACGACGCACTGAGACCCGAAGCGGTCCGCAGCGTCGCGCAGGAGGCTCGGTTCCAAGATCGCCGCGGTATTGACGCTCACCTTGTCCGCGCCCGCTCGCAGGAGGCGGTCAAAGTCGGCCGTCTCGCGCACCCCGCCGCCAACCGTCAGTGGGATGAACACGGTCTCCGCGGTTCGCCGCACGACTTCGTAGGTGGTCTCGCGGTCGCTGCTCGACGCCGTGATGTCGAGGAAGACAAGCTCGTCTGCACCTGCGGCGTCGTAGGCACGAGCGAGTTCGACGGGGTCTCCGGCGTCGCGCAGCTCCACGAAGTTGACGCCCTTGACGACCCTCCCGCTGTCGACATCAAGACAGGGAATGACGCGCACGGCAACGCTCACGGGCGCGCGGGTCCCCACTCGTACGGATCAAAGCGCGGCTCGCTCGCGGCGATCGCCTCGGGGAGCGTGAAGGCTCCGTCGTAAAGCGCCCGGCCGATGATGACTCCCTCGATGCCATGCGAGGTCATACCGGCGAGCTTGTGCAGATCCTCAAGGTGCGCGACGCCTCCGGACGCGATGACCGGGCGACGCGTCGAGTCGACGACCTGCTTGAGCAGGTGGAAGTTCGGCCCGTGCATCATGCCGTCCTTGTTGACATCGGTGACGACGTAGCGGGCGCAGCCAGCCTCGTCGAGCCGGCCGAGCGTCTCCCACAGGTCGCCGCCGTCCTTCGTCCAGCCTCGCGCCGACAGCGTTTGACCGCGCACGTCAAGCCCGACCGCGATGCGCTCTCCGTGCTCGGCGATGACCTTCGCGGTCCACTCGGGATCCTCCAAGGCGGCCGTGCCGAGGATCACCCGATCACAGCCGGTCTTCAGCGCCTTCGCGAGCGACTCGTCATCGCGAATGCCACCCGACAGCTCGATGTGCACGCGACCGCGCAGCTCGCGCACCACCTCGGCGAGAATCCCGGCGTTGCTGCCCTTGCCGAACGCGGCATCAAGGTCGACCAGGTGCAGCCACTCGGCTCCCTGATTTACCCAGCTGTGCGCCGCGTCGATGGGCGAGCCGTACTGCGTCTCGGTGCCAGCCTTGCCCTGCACGAGCCGCACGGCCTGGCCGTCGGCCACGTCGACGGCGGGAAGGAGAACCAGTTGCGGAGGTCGCGAGTTAGTCACCGCGTCACCCTATCCACCCCGCGAGTGGGCACTTGTCGGGGTGATCCGAGCCACTTTCACCCCGACGAGTGCCCACTCGCGGAGCGATCAGCTGATCGACGAGACCCAGGCCTTCAGCACCTCGGCGCCCGCATCGCCGGACTTCTCCGGGTGGAACTGCGTCGCGCAGAGCGGTCCGTTCTCGACTGCCGCGACGAAGTCCTGTCCGTGATGGGACCACGTGACCCGCGGCGGGGCGAGCAGCGGATCGGCATCGCGCATGGCCCAGTTCGTAACGCCGTAGGAGTGCACGAAGTAGAAGCGCTCATCGCGCACCTGTGCGAAAAGCACGGAGTCAGCGGGCGGGGTGACCGTGTTCCAGCCGATATGCGGGAGCACGTCCGCCTTGATCTCCTCGACGACACCGGGCCATTCCCCCAGGCCGTCGGTGACGTCACCGTGCTCCACACCGCGCTCGAACAGCACCTGCATGCCGACGCAGATGCCGAGCACCGGGCGGCCGCCGGCGAGTCGTCGATCGACGATGACCCCGCCGCGAACGGCATTGATTCCCGCCATGCACGCGGCGAACGCCCCTACCCCCGGCACGACCAGGCCATCGGCGGCCATTGCGGCATCGAAATCGCTGGTGACGGTGACGTCGGCACCCACGCGTTCGAGCGCGCGCTGGGCGGATCGCAGATTCCCCGATCCGTAGTCGAGGACGACGACGGAAGTCATGCCGGCCTCACTGCGCGGTGAGAGTCCCCTTCGTCGACGGCACGCCGACGACGCGGGGATCAACGGCGACTGCCTCGCGCAGCGACCGAGCGACTGACTTGAACTGGGCCTCGACGACATGGTGCGCGTTGCGGCCGGACAGGACGCGCACGTGCAGCGTGATCTGCGACGTCGCGACGATGGACTCCCAGATGTGACGGGTCAGCGTGGTGTCGTACGTGCCGATCAACTCGACGAGGTCGGGCTCCTCGTGAACAAGATACGGACGGCCCGACAGGTCAACGGCCGACTGCACCAAGCACTCATCGAGCGGCACGAGCGCGTCGCCGTAACGGCGAAGTCCCGCGCGATCGCCCAGCGCGTCGTTGATGGCCTGACCGAGAGCCAGCGAGGTGTCCTCGACGGTGTGGTGTGCATCGACCTCGAGGTCCCCGGCAGTGCGCACGACAAGGTCCAGCCCGCCGTGCTTGGCCAGCTGGGCCAGCATGTGGTCGAAGAAGGGCACGCCGGTCTCGATCGTGCTCACCCCGGTGCCGTCGAGGTCGAGTTCGACCAGGACGTTGCTCTCCTTGGTGACGCGTTCGATGCGCGCGGTGCGCCCCATGCCTGACCCCGTTCCTATGTCGCGCGCTCGAGCGCGCGCCTAAACATATCGTTCTCGGCCGGCGTGCCGACCGTCACGCGAAGCCAGCCGGCAGGTCCGGTCTCGCGGATGAGCACGCCATCATCGAGAAGCGCCTGCCATACGGCCGACCGATCGACGAAGGTCCCGAACAGCAGGAAGTTGGCATCGCTCGGGATGACGGACAGCCCGCGGTCGGCCAGCCAGATCGCCAGCGCGTCCCTCTCCCGTCGCAGGAGCGCGACCTGCTCCTGGAGCGCATCGGCATGCGCGAGCGCGGTCATCGCGACGGCCTGGGTCACGGCGGACAGGTGGTACGGCAGCCGCACGACGCGCAATGCATCGACGACTCGGGAATCGGCCGCTATCGCGTAGCCGATGCGCGCACCAGCGAGCGAGAAGGCCTTGCTCATCGTCCGCGTGACGACGATGTTCGGGTACTCGGCAAGCAGTTCGCACGCGCTGGGGACTGCGTCGTGACGGAACTCCGCGTAGGCCTCGTCGATGATCAGCATCGCGCCCGAGTCCAGCGCTGCCGCGGCGAGTTCCCGAAGTTCGTCGATCGACTGCGCGGTCCCGGTCGGGTTGTTGGGCGACGTGATCAGGACCAGGGTCGGGCGTCGCTCGGCGATCGTCTCGATCGCTGCTGCGATATCAACGGTGTGGTTGTCGCGTCGCGGGAAGGACTCGTATGCGGTGAAGGTGTCGCGCGCGTACTCCGGGTACATCGAGTACGTCGGGTCGAAGGTGATGGCGAGCCGGCCGGGGCCGCCGAACGCGAGGAAGAGGTGGTGCATGACCTCGTTCGAGCCGTTGGCGGCCCAGACCTGGTCAACCTCGACTCGCACTCCCGACTCGCGCGCGATGTAGTCCGCCAGAGCCTGCCGCAGGGTCGTCGCGTCGCGGTCGGGGTAGCGATTGAGCCCGGATGCGACCTCGGCAATCGCCTTGCCCATCGCCGCCGCGACCTCGTCGGAGAGCGGAAAGGGGTTCTCGTTGACGTTGAGGCGTGCGGCGACCTCGAGCTGCGGAGCTCCGTACGCGGAGATGCCAACGAGGTCCGCGCGGATCGGCGGAGTGAAGTCTGCGGTCATGTCAGGTGGACGCTGCCAGGCGAACGCTAATCGCGTCGCCATGCCCGGGCAGGTCCTCCGCGTTGGCGAGGGCGATGACGTGGGGAGCGACATCGCGCAGCGCGCCCTCGTCGTACTCGATGACGTGAATGCCGCGCAGGAAGGACTGCACCGACAGGCCGGACGAATGCCGGCACGCGCCCGCGGTCGGCAGGACGTGATTGGACCCGGCCGCGTAATCACCAAGGGAGACCGGAGACCAGGTGCCGATGAAGATCGCGCCGGCGTTGCGAACGCGCATGGCAACCTCGCGCGACTCTCGCGTGTGAATCTCCAGGTGCTCCGCCGCGTACGCGTTGACCACGCCTAGACCGGCGGCGATGTCGTCGACCAGGACGATCGCGCTCTGCGAGCCAGACAATGCCTCGGTAATCCGCTCGGCGTGCTTCGTCGTCGCGACCTGACGCGACACCTCGACCTCGACTGCATCGGCGAGGGCGACACTGTCCGTGACGAGCACGCCCGCAGCGAGGACATCGTGCTCGGCCTGGCTGATCAGGTCGGCCGCGACGTGGACCGCATTGGCCGTGTCGTCGGCGAGGATGAGGATCTCGGTCGGACCGGCCTCCGAATCGATGCCGATGACTCCCTGCAACGCGCGCTTGGCCGCAGTGACGTAGATATTGCCGGGGCCTGTCACCAGGTCGACGGGCACGCAGCGGGTGCCGTCGGGCAGGTCGACTCCGTAGGCCAACATCGCCACGGCCTGCGCTCCCCCGACCGAGTACACCTCGTCGATGCCGAGAAGCACGCACGCGGCGAGGATCGTCGGGTGCGGCCAGCCACCGTGATCGCGCTGTGGCGGTGAGACGACTGCTATGGACGCGACTCCGGCCACCTGGGCGGGGACCACGTTCATGACGACGCTGCTGGGATACACGGCTCGCCCGCCGGGAACGTACAGCCCGACCCGATCGACCGGAAGCCAGCGCTCGGTGACGGTGCCGCCGGGAACAACGACCGTGGCGACGTCGACACGGCGCTGATCGTTGTGCACGTGACGCGCCCGGCTGATGGACTCCTCGAGCGCGCGACGTACGACCGGATCGAGATCCGCGGCGGCGGCCTCGAGCACCGACGCGGGCACTCGCAGCGAATCGGGCCGAACCCCGTCGAGTTCCTCCGACCACCGCTGAACCGCGGCCGCACCGTTGACGCGGACATCGTCGATGATCGGGCGGACGCGAGCCCCCGCGTCGGCCACGTCCATGGCGGCGCGGGGCACGATCGTGCGCGGGTCGGCGTCCGAACCGCGAAGGTCGATGCGTCGGATCACGCGCTTACCTTACGCTGCCGAGGTGCCCGTGCCCCTGCCGCTGTTCCCCCTCAATGCCGTGCTCGTCCCGGGCCTCGTCTTGCCGCTGCACATCTTCGAGCCGCGGTACCGAGAGCTGATCGAGGAACTGCTCGCGCTGCCGGACGAGGATGATCGCGAGTTCGGCATCGTGGCGGTTCGCGACGGACGGGACATCGACCGCGACGGCATCTCGGCGCTGTATCCCGTGGGCACATCGGCCGTACTCCGACAGGCCGAGCGCCTCGACGATGGCCGCTATGACGTCGTCACGACGGGCAGCCGCCGGTTCCGTATTGATCGGATCGACACGAGCTCGCCCCTGGTCCGGGCCGAGGTCGAGTTCCTCGACGACGTCAGCGACGACGTCGACACCGTGCTCGCCGCCCAGGTAGCGGTGCGATTCGCGGCGTACCGGTCGGCGCTGAGCGGGCAGGTCATCGACGAGGACGCGCTTCCCACCGATCCCGCGGAGGACCTCCCCGACGATCCGACCGTCCTGAGTTACCTCGTCACCGCGGCGATGGTCCTACCCGCCCAGGAGCGCCAGGACCTGCTTGCCGCCGACACCACCAGCGAGCGGCTGACCATCGCGCGAGCGCTTCTGCGGCGCGAGACCGGACTGATCTCCGCGCTAGGAGCGCTGCCGGCGATCGACCTGTCCGCGGTTGCTCCGTCGGTGAACTAGCGATGGCGAAGGGATCGACAGGGACACCGGCCACGGTGGCTCTGACGAAGGCATCAATCCCCTTCACCATTCATCAGTACGACCACGATCCGCGCAGCGGCTCCTACGGGCTGGAGGCGGCAGCGGCCCTGGGCCTGGAGCCCGCCCTGGTGTTCAAGACCCTCATCGCCACGGTCGACGGGACCCCAGCGGTTGCGATCGTTCCGGTCACCGGCTCGCTGGATCTCAAGCAGCTGGCATCGGCTCTCTCCGGCCGACGCGCCGACCTCGCGGACGCGGCGCTCGCGCAACGACTCACCGGCTACGTGCTCGGTGGCATCTCCCCGATCGGGCAGCGCAAGGCCCTGGTCACGGTTCTTGACGACAGCGCGGAGGCCTTGACGAGGATCTACGTCAGCGGCGGCCGGCGCGGACTGGACATCGGCATTGCGCCGCAGGACCTGCTCGCGATTACGGGCGGTCGGTTTGCGGCGATCGCGCGCGCCGAGCGCTCCTGACCTCGACGATCCAGTCGCCGAGCGCCAGCACGGTGACGACGAGAGCTGCCGCGAACGGCCACATGAAGAACATCGCGGGCATGGCAACCTGAAGCGGTGCCTCAGTCAGCAGGTCGGTGGTGATCGTCGCGATCAGTCCGTCAATATCGACCGATCCGAGCCGCGTGCCGACGAACCACATCGCAGCGGAGCCGACCACGCCGGACAGGACGCCCGCGATGAGAACGCTGAACAGACGGTCGCGGCGCATGTTCGCCAGCCCGATGGTGATCGCGATGCCGGCGATCAGTCCGAGCAGCCCGAACGTGGCATCTGCCGCGAAGTAGCCCTCGGGCTGGTAGCCCTGCGGATAGCTGTCGCCTGGCTGCACGACGACGGGCACACGTGGGGCCAGGCGCCACCACACGACGCCGAGAGCCAGTCCGCTGAACAGGCCGACGACGAGCCCGGCGATGATGACGAACGATGCGCGCCGCGTGGAACTGCGTCTGGTCTCGGGCTCGTCGGTCATGCGAGGCAACTCGGCCCGAGCAGGGCCTTCAAATCGCCGTACAGCGCGGGCGACGGAGTCACGCGCAGGCGGTCATCGAGCCGAAGGACTGTGGTGGACGCTCCGCCGATCAGGTGCAGGTTCACCTCGGTCGTGCCCGGGTGCGCGGCCAGCACCTCCTTGAGCTTGTCGACCAGCGGCGGGATGCAGCGCGCGCTCGCCATCGTCAGGCGGACAGGGCCCGAGGCCGCCTCGTTGAGGTCAGGACGACTGACCTCCATCGCCATGAGCCGTAGGCCATCGTCGTCGTTGTGATCGACGCGCGCCTTGACGATGATGACCGCATCGTCGACGAGCAGGGTGCTCACGGACGTGTACGCCTGTGGGAACACCATGATGTCGACCGAGCCCTCAAGATCCTCGAGGGTGACGATGGCCCAGGGCGAGCCCTTCTTCGTGGTCTTGCGCTGGACCGAGGTCACCATTCCGCCGACCGTGACGATCGAGGACTCGCGCGAGTCATCCGCGAGAATCGAGGCGATCGAGCGGTCAGTGAGCTGGGCGAGCAGCCGCTCGGTGCCCAGGAGCGGATGGTCTGACACGTACAGGCCGAGCATCTCCCGCTCGAAGCTGAGCAGCACGGACTTGTCCCACTCGGCAATCGAGATGGCCACCTCGGGCATCCCGACCAGATCGCTGTCATCGTTGGATCCGCCGAAGAGTGCGTCCTGTCCGTAGGCTTCCGCACGCTTCACGTCGACCGCAGAACCGACGAATTCCTCGTGCCGCTCGTACAGGCCCTTGCGCGTGTGACCCAGCGAGTCGAATGCGCCGGCCTTGATCAGGGACTCGACGACTCGCTTGTTGCAGACCGCGACGTCGACCTTCTTGATGAAGTCGGGGAAGTCGCCGAATCGACCGACGCGCCGGCGCGAGGCAATGACCGAGTCGACAACGTTGCCGCCGACGTTGCGGATCGCGGACAGCCCGAAGCGAATGTCGGTGCCGCGCGGAGTGAAGTCGAAGTCGGAGTCGTTGACATCGGGGGGCAGGACCTTGATGCCCATCTTGCGGCACTCGTTCAGGTAGATGGCAGAGCGATCCTTGTCGTCCTTGACCGATGTGAGCAGCGCCGCCATGTACTCCGCGGGGAAGTTCGCCTTGAGGTAGCCGGTCCAGTACGACACGAGCCCGTAGCCCGCGGTGTGCGCCTTGTTGAACGCGTAGTCGGAGAATGGGACGAGGATCTCCCAGAGCTTGGCGATCGCCTCGTCGCCATACCCGTTGGCCTTCATGCCATCGCGGAACGGCACAAACTCCTTCTCGAGGATCTCCTTCTTCTTCTTGCCCATGGCGCGACGCAGCAGGTCCGCGGAGCCGAGCGAGTAGCCGGCCAGCTTCTGCGCGATGGCCATGACCTGCTCCTGGTACACGATCAGCCCGTAGGTATCGCCGAGGATCTCGGCCAGTGGCTCCTCGAGCTCGGGGTGAATCGGAGTGACGGGCTGGCGCCCGTTCTTGCGATCGGCGTAGTCGTTGTGGGCGTTCGCGCCCATCGGTCCTGGCCGGTACAGCGCGAGAACCGCGGAGATGTCCTCGAAGTTGTCGGGCTGCATGGACCGCAGCAGCGCGCGCATCGGCCCGCCGTCGAGCTGGAATACGCCGAGCGTGTCGCCGCGGGTGAGCAGGTCATACGTGAGTCGATCGTCGAGGCCGAGAGTTTCCAGAACGACGGTCTGGCCGCGGTTCGACTCGATGTTGGCCAGGCAGTCATCGAGAACGGTGAGGTTGCGCAGGCCGAGGAAGTCCATCTTGAGCAGGCCGAGGGCCTCGCACGCGCCCATGTCGAACTGCGTGATGATCGCGCCGTCCTGGTCTCGTCGCCATAGCGGGATGACGTCGATCAGGGGCTCGCGACACAAGATGACACCGGCCGCGTGGACCCCGGGTTGGCGCTTGAGCCCTTCGAGGCCCTTGGCCGCGTCGACGACCCGCTTGGCATCCTCGTCGCCGTCGTAGAGGGCCCGGAACTCCGTGGCCTCGCCGTACCGGGAGTTCTTCGGGTCGAAGGCGCCGGCGAGTGACAGGTCCTTGCCCATGATCGGCGGCGGGAGCGCCTTGGTGAGGCGGTCGCCCAGCGCATACGGGTAGCCGAGCACGCGAGCGCTGTCCTTGATCGCGGCCTTCGCCTTGATCGAGTTATAGGTGATGATCTGCGCGACGCGCTCCTCGCCGTACTTTTGCGTGGCGTAGCGGATCATGTCCGAGCGGCGGCGCTCGTCGAAGTCGATGTCAATGTCGGGCATGGAGATGCGCTCGGGATTGAGGAAGCGCTCGAAGAGCAGTCCGTGCCTGATTGGATCGAGCTCGGTGATGCCGAGCGCGTAGGACACCATCGAGCCCGCGGCCGACCCGCGACCCGGGCCCACCCGGATCCCGTTCTCCTTGGCATGCCGGACCAGGTCGGCGACCACGAGGAAGTAGCCGGGAAAGCCCATCTGGATCATCACGCCGACCTCGTACGCGGCCTGCGTGCGCACGTTGTCGGGGACTGCGCCGTTGTAGCGGTGCTCGAGGCCCCGCTCGACCTCCTTGACCAGCCAGGAGTCCTCGCTCTCCCCCGCCGGGACCGTGAACTGGGGCATGAGGCTCGCGCCCTCGTTGAATTCGACGTTGCATCGCTCGGCGATCAGCAGGGTGTTGTCGCACGCCTCGGGGAGCTCGGACCAGACCTCGCGCATCTCCTGCGCGGTCTTGACGTAGAAGTCGTGCGCGTCGAGCCGGAAGCGCTTCGGGTCGTCCATCGTGGACCGGGTCCCGATGCACAACAGGATCTCGTGGCTGGCCGCGTCGTCGGCGTGGACGTAGTGCAGGTCGTTCGTCGCGACCAAGGGCAGGTCCAGGCTGCGCGCGATCCGCATCAGGTCCTCGCGGAACCGGCGCTCGATCGGCAGGGCGTGGTCGATGAGCTCGCAGAAGTAGTTGCCTGCTCCGAGGATGTCGCGCATGTCGGCGGCCGTGGCGAGCGCCTTGTCGTACCGGCCGGCCTGCAGCCACCTGTTGACCTCGCCGCTGGGGCAGCCGGTCGTGCCGATGATCCCGGATCCGTAGCGCTCCAGGAGATCTCGGTCGAAGCGCGGCTTGTGGTAGAAGCCCTCGAGGCTGGACAGCGAGGACAGCCGGAACAGGTTGTGCATGCCGACCGTGTTCTCGGCCCACAGCGTCATGTGGGTGTAGCTCTGCTTGCCCCGGCCCGCACCCGTGTCCTCAGGGGTTCCCTCGTCGAAGCCGCCGCCGAAATCGAACGGCCGTCTCTCGAATCGGCCCTGCGGTGCGTAATAGCCCTCGATGCCGATGATCGGCTTGATCCCGCGGGACTTGGCGGCCTTGTAGAAGTCGAACGCGCCGTACAGGTTGCCGTGGTCGGTCATCGCGATCGCCGGCATTCCCTGCCGTTCGGTCTCGTCGAAGAGGTCGTTCAGCCGGGCGGCGCCGTCAAGCATCGAGTACTCGGTATGCACGTGCAGGTGCACGAACTGATCAGCAGACGCCACCGGTCCACTCTACTTTCGCGGCTGACAGCGCGCCGGTCGCCACACGCCGGTCAACTGGCCTCCAGGCGGCTCAGAGCGGTCTGCAGGTCCTGCGGGTAGGTGCTGGCCACGACGATGCGGTCCCCCGTGCCCGGATGGTCGAATGCCAGCTGGACTGCGTGCAGCCACTGGCGGCTCAGGCCCAGCCGCTTGGCCAGGACGGGGTCCGCGCCATAGGTCAGGTCCCCGACGCAGGGGTGGTTGAGGGCGGACATATGGACACGGATCTGGTGAGTGCGCCCGGTCTCCAGGTGCACCTCGAGCAGGGATGCGTGCGGGAATGCCTCGAGCGTGTCGTAGTGCGTGACGCTCGGCTTCCCGCTCGAGACGACGGCCCACTTGTAGTCGTGCTGTGGGTGCCGGTCGATCGGAGCGTCGATCGTCCCGCTGAGCGGATCAGCGTGTCCTTGGACGACCGCGTGATACGTCTTGTCGACCGTGCGATCGCGGAACTGCTCCTTCAGGCTCGTGTAGGCCCGCTCGCTCTTGGCCACCGCCATCACGCCCGACGTCCCGACGTCCAGGCGATGCACGACTCCCTGCCGCTCCGCCGCACCCGACGTGCTGATCCGGTAGCCCGCGGCCGCCAGGCCTCCGATCACCGTCGGGCCGGTCCAGCCGGGACTGGGGTGCGCTGCGACTCCGACGGGCTTGTCGACGACGACGACGTCGTCATCGTCGAACAGCACCGCCATCCCCGGCACCGGCTCTGGTGCGAGGACTTCGGCAGCAACCGGCTCGCGCAGGTCGATCTGGAGGATCGAGCCGGGGACCAGGCGGTCGGACTTTCCTGCGGGCCGGCCGTCGACCAGCACGTCGCCTGCCTGCACCAGGTCGGCGGCCTTCGCCCGGGACAGCCCAAGCAGCCGGGTCAGCCCAACATCGAGGCGCTCGCCGGCGAGGCCGTCGGGGACGGGGATCAGGCGCTGCGTCACGCGCGTGGGGCGCCGGAGAACTCGACGCCGCGCAGGGCCAAGATCACCATGAGAACCGCCGAGCACACGATCGCCGAGTCGGCCGCATTGAAGACCGCGAAGTTCGGCAGCTGGATCCAGTCGACGACGTAGCCCAGGCCCGGTCCGGGCTCGCGCGTCATGCGATCGATGAGGTTGCCCAGCAAGCCACCGAGTAGCCCGCCCAGCGCGATCGACCAGCCGAGGCTGCCCAGGCGCCTGGCCGAGCGCAGGATCACGGCGGCGACGATGATCGCGACGATGGTGAAGATCCACGTGTAACCGGTACCGATCGAGAAGGCGGCACCGGTGTTCTCCGTGTAGGTCAGCTTGATCAGGCCGCCCAGGAGGGTGACCGGACCTTCGCCGGACTCCATGCGTGGCTGGATGACCGCCACCACCCAGTGCTTGGTCACCTGGTCGACGATGATGACGCCGATCGCGACCAGGCCCAAGATCAGCAGGCAGCGCTTGCGCTTGGCGGGCTCGACCACGTAGGGCTCGTCGACGACTACGACCTCGGTCGAGGACTCGATCGGCTCGGGAGACTCGGACACGACAGCCACTCTACGGGCCACCCGGATTCACGCCGACACGACCGGAACCGTCGTGAAACGTGCACGCGCCGGCCCACTTCACGACATCTCAGGTCGCGTCGGCGGAAGTTAGTGACGCTCTTCGGCCTGCTTGCACGACATGCACAACGTGGCGCGCGGGAAGGCCTGAAGTCGCAGCTTGCCGATGGCCTTGCCACAGGACTCGCAGGTTCCGTAGGTCTTGGCGTCGATCCGGTCCAGGGCGTGCTGAACCTGCTCGAGCATGTCGCGGGCGTTGTTGGCCAACGACATCTCGTGCTCGCGTTCGAAGGTCTTGCTGCCCGCATCGGCCTGATCGTCACCGGCTCCGTCACCGGAATCGCGGATGAGGTCGGCAAGGCCGGCCTCGGCGTTCGCGATCTCCCCGATGAGCAGCGCGTGGTCGCGGTGCAGCGAGGATCGCACCTCGGCCAGTTCCTTGGCGGTCCACGGGCTCTCGTCTTCGCGCACCAGTAGTCCGCGCTTGCCGGCTGGCTTGCGAGCCGCCGGGGGTGCGGGCGTTGCGGGGACCGTCTTCTTGGCCGGGGCAGCCTTCTTCGCGGCAGGGGCGGCCTTCTTAACAGGAACCGGCTTCTTCGCGACGGGAGCCACCTTCTTGACCGCTGGCGCAGCCTTCTTCGCGACGGGAGCCACCTTCTTGGCCGCTGGCGCAGCCTTCTTCGCGACCGGCGCAGCCTTCTTCGCCGCGGGAGCCGTCTTCTTGGCCGCTGGCGCGGCCTTCTTCGCGGCCCCGGCCTTCGCTACCGGCGTGGGCTTCTTGACCGACTTCACTGACGTCGCCATGCGACCCCTTCCTGCGTGCCAAGCGCCGGGCACTCGAGCAGCCCCGAATGTCCGATATCGCACGGATGCTAGGCCCGTCAGGCCCGCTGGACGCGGTGCCGCGCCGCAGGTGACGCGGGCGGTTCGGACCGCAGTGGGGACTCGGTATCCTGACGACCCACCCAGCAACGCCCCTTGATCACCCAGCCGCGGAGGTTCGCATGTACCGGTCTGTGCCGGCGCAGGTCGACCTGCCCGCGCTCGAGCATGAGGTCCTGCGACTGTGGGACGAGGAGGGCATCTTCGAGGCCTCGGTCAAGCAGAGCCAGGGTCGCCCGCCGTGGGTCTTCTACGAGGGACCGCCCACCGCCAACGGCGCTCCGGGCACGCACCACGTCGAAGCCCGGGTGTTCAAGGACGTGTTCCCGCGCTACCGCACGATGAAGGGCTACTTCGTGCCGCGCCAGGCGGGCTGGGACTGCCACGGACTCCCAGTGGAACTCGCCGTCGAGAAGGAACTCGGCTTCACGGGCAAGGGCGACATCGAGGAGTTCGGCGTAGCGGAGTTCAACGCCCGCTGCCGCGAGTCGGTGCTGCGTCACGTCGACGAGTTCTCCGCCATGACCCGCCGCATGGGCTACTGGGTCGACATGGACCGCGCGTACTGGACCATGGACAAGGACTACATCCAAAGCGTCTGGTGGTCCCTCAAGCAGATCTTCGACAAGGGCATGCTGGTCCAAGACCACCGAGTGGCGCCGTACTGCCCGCGCTGCGGAACCGGACTGTCCGACCACGAGCTCGCCCAGGGCTACGAGACGGTCGTCGACCCGTCGGTCTATGTCCGACTCCCGGTGGACCCCGCGAGCGCACTGGGCACAGAGTTCCCCGGCCTTGCGCTCCTCGTGTGGACCACCACCCCGTGGACGCTCGTCTCGAACACCGCCGTCGCCGTCAAGCCCGACGCGACGTACGCGATCGTTCGCACGTCCGACGGCGAACTCCTGGTGGCCGCCGAGGAACTGGTCGGCTCGCTGTTCGATGACACCGCGACGATCGTGCGGACGATGCCCGGAACCGACCTGGAGCACCTGCCCTACGTACGGCCCTTCGACTACGTCGATATCCCGGACGCGCACTACGTGGTACTCGCCGACTACGTGACTACCGACGACGGAACCGGCCTGGTGCACCAGGCTCCCGCGTTCGGAGCCGACGACCTCATCACCTGCCGCGCCTACGGACTGCCGGTGGTCAATCCCATCGGGCCCGACGGCCATTTCCTCGACGACGTCCCCGTCGTGGGCGGGCTGTTCTTCAAGAAGGCCGACGAGACGCTCGTCAGCGACCTCGAGCAGCGCGGGCTGCTCTTCCGGCACGTGCCCTACGAGCACTCATACCCGCACTGCTGGCGCTGCCACACGCCGCTGCTCTACTACGCGCAGCCGTCCTGGTACATCCGAACCACCGCGATCAAGGACCAGCTCCTCGCGCAGAACGAGAAGACGAACTGGCACCCGTCGACCATCCAGTGGGGACGCTACGGCGACTGGCTCACGAACAACGTCGACTGGGCGTTGTCGCGCAATCGCTACTGGGGCACGCCGCTGCCGATCTGGCGATGCACCGAGGGGCACCTCGCGGCCGTCGGCTCGCTCGCCGAGCTCAGCGACCTGACCGGCCGTGACGTGACCGATCTGGATCCGCATCGTCCCTTCGTCGACGACGTCACGTTCCCGTGCCCCGAGTGCTCGGCGGTCGCGACTCGCGTGCCCGAGGTCATCGATGGCTGGTATGACTCCGGAGCCATGCCGTTCGCGGCACTCGGGTATCCCCACCAGAACACGGACGCCTTTGCCGCGCAGTACCCCGCCGATTTCATCTGCGAGGCCATCGACCAAACGCGCGGCTGGTTCTACACGCTGATGGCGATCGGAACGCTCGTATTCGAGGAGTCCTCGTACAAGAACGTCGTCTGCCTTGGCCACATCCTCGACGAGGACGGCCGCAAGATGAGCAAGCACCTCGGCAACATCCTCGCGCCCATCCCGCTGATGGACGAGCACGGCGCCGATGCACTGCGCTGGTTCATGCTGGCGAGCGGTTCGCCGTGGCAGGCCAGACGCGTTGGTCACGCAGCCATTGGTGACGTGGTCCGCAAGACCCTCCTGACCTACTGGAACACCGTGTCCTTCCAGTCCCTGTACGCCAGGACGGCTGGCTGGCAGCCAAGCGACGGCGCGCCCGCTCCACTCGACCGTCCGGTCGTGGACCGGTGGGTGCTGTCTCAGGCCCAGCAGCTTGCCACCGAGGTCGACGCCGCCCTCGAGAACTTCGACACCCAGCGGGCCGGCCGAGTCCTGTCGGCCTTCGTCGACGACCTGTCGAACTGGTACGTGCGGCGTTCACGGCGCCGCTTCTGGGAGGGCGATCCCGCCGCGCTCGCCACCTTGCACGAGGCGCTGCGCATCGTCACGCTCTGCCTTGCTCCGTTCACGCCGTTCATCACCGAACGTGTCTGGCAGGACCTGTTCCGCGACAGCGATCCTGACGCTCCGCTCTCAGTCCACCTCGCATCATGGCCTGAGGCCGATCCCGCGCTCGTGGATCTGGCGCTCAGCGAGGACATGGCGCTCGTGCGTCGACTTGTCGAACTGGGCCGCGCCGCGCGCGCAGCCTCAGGAGTCAAGACCCGGCAGCCGCTGGGGCGTGCGCTGATCTCCGGTGCGGGCTGGCCGACCCTTGGCGAGGACCTGAGGCGTCAGGTTGCCGAGGAGCTGAATGTCGAGACCCTCGAGTCCTTGGCCGATGACAGCGCAGGGCTGGTAGACGTGTCCGTCAAGGCGAACTTCCGCTCGCTCGGTCGTCGCTTCGGCAAGCAGACCCCCGCCGTAGCCGAGGCGATCTCCGCCTTGGATCCGTCCACGCTGGTCAGCCAACTGCGTTCTGGCGCACCAGTGGTCGTCGAGGTTGCCGAACTCGGACAGGTCGAGGTCGCCGACGAGGACATCGTGGTCACCGAGACTCCCCGCGAAGGCTGGGCGGTCGCCAGTGACGCCGGCGAGAGCGTCGCGCTCGATCTCCATATTGACGACGCGCTGCGCCGTGCCGGACTTGCGCGCGAGATCGTGCGGACCCTGCAGGAAGGCCGCAAGACTGCAGGCCTGGACGTATCCGATCGCATCACGGTCTGGTGGTCATCGGACGACGACGACCTGCGAATCGCGTTCGAGCAGCACAGCGACGCAATCGCTGCCGAGGTGCTTGCGACATCCGTCATCGTCGGCGCAGGCGAGCCGACATCGTCGGACGTCGCTACCGAACTGCCGATTCGACTGGCGCTCGCTAAGGCCTGAGCCAGGTCAGGCCTTGTCGACGCGTCCGAGCTGATCGGTCAGCATCGTCCGCACGCTCGACCTGATGCCCTCTGCACGCGACTCGGCAAACCTGACGATCTCGTCTGCCGTGCGCTGCGCAATGGCGATCACGGACTCGGCCTCGGGATTTCCGGCCACGATCTCGGAAACGTCGGCAGGCTCGGGGACCGCGTGAATCACGACTGCCGAGACCGCCTTCTGCTGGGCTTCGACCAAGCGCTCCTCCGTCGCGGTGAGCCGCGCCTGGATCTGGTCGCACTGGGTTCTCAGCACCGCCTCGGCATCGCGAGACCTCTGCAACTCATCCGCGTACTGCGACACGTCGGCCTCGATGATGTCGAGGAACGCGTCGACCTCGTCCATGTCGTAGCCCGCCCGCAGGCGCGTTGTGGAGAACTTCGTCCCGCGGACTTCGGCGGCGGTCAATGGCATGGCGGTCGTCCCTTCGCGGTGCGATCAGGTCAGAGCATGAGTGCGAGATTGATGAGGATCTGCAATCCGATGAGAACGATCAGGAAGGCGAGGTCGAACTGCACGCTGCCGATCCGGATCGGCGGGATCACTCGACGAAGAAGGCGCAGGGGCGGGTCGGTGATGGTGTAGATCGCCTCGGCCACCAGGAGCAGGAAGCCGCTCGGCTTCCACGTACGTGCGAAGACCTGAACGAAGTCGAAGACGAGACGGCCGATCATGATCAGCCAGTACAGCCATAGCGCCGTCGCCAGAGCCTGCCCGACGGCAGCCATCGCACACTCCCCTGCTCACGTGCAGTGCGGCATCACGGCCGCTGCACTGACTAGCTCTGGTTGAAGAAGCCGTCCTTGGCTATTTGTGCTCGCGCCTCGTCGCCGACATCGACGTTGACGGGCGAGAGCAGGAAGACCTTGTTCGTGATGCGCTCGATCGACCCGCGCTGCCCGAAGACGAGACCGGCGGCGAAGTCGATGATCCGCTTCGCATCCTGGTCATCGAGTTCGGACAGGTTCATGATCACCGGCACGCCGTCGCGGTAGTCCTCGCCGATACGTCGCGCATCGTTGTAGCTACGCGGGTGAACCGTCTCGATCCGAGTGATGTCCGCCATGGGCGGTCGTCGATCGGCGAGCGGAGCCGATGTCGGGCGACTCGGCGCTGCCGCATCGCTGCGGAAGGTACGCACCGCGCGGGTGTCCGGAATCGGGCGGACGCTTCGACTGCTGTAGCGGTCGTCTTGACGCTCGTCGTAGCGCTCGTCGTAGCCACGGTTCTGCGCGCGGCTGTCACGAGTCCCGCGCCGGGCGTTCTCGTAGTCCTCGTGCTCGTCGTAGGCCTCGTCTCCGTGGTCCTCGACGAGGCCGAGGTATACGGCCATCTTGCGCATTGCGCCAGCCATTGCCTGTCGTCCTCCCGTGGGCAGGTCGTCCACTCTACGGACGTTCCCACAAAGGACGTTACTGCACGCGGGTCCTCTGGCCGAGTATCGCGCCCCCTACGCGCACCTGTGTCGCCCCATGGGCGACGGCGATCTCGAGGTCCCCACTCATCCCCGCGGAGATGCAGGTCGCCTCGGGGAAGTCCTCGCGCAGCCCGGAAGCGACGTTCGCGAGACGGGCGAATGCCTCGCCCGGATCGCCCGGATACGGCGCGATTCCCATGACCCCGCGCAGCACCAGGGCCGGCTGCGCCCCGATGGCCTCGGCCAGGTCGAGCACCCGGCTCGGGTCGATTCCGCCCCGGCCTTCGCGCTCAACCGGGTCGAGGGCGACCTGGACGAGGACCTCGATCCGACGCCCGAGAGCCAGTGCTGCCGTGCCCAGCGGGGCCACGATCTCGATTCGATCCAGCGAGTCCACCGTGTCTGCCCACCCGGCCACCGACGCGGCCTTGTTGCGCTGCACCCGGCCGATCATGTGCCAGCGAATCGCCGCGCCGCCCGCAAGCGCCTCCCGCTTGCCGCGCGCCTCCTGATCGCGATTCTCGGCCACATCGGCGACACCAAGGCTGGCCAGGATCGCAAGGTCGGAGGGCGGAAAGGTCTTGGTCACCACCACGAGATCCACCGTGTCGGTCCGCCCGGCCACTGTGACCGCATCGCGGATTCGTGCCGTAGTACTGGCTAGCCCGCTCGCGATCTCTGCGGTGCGCTCCTCGTTCACGCGTCCATCATCGCGGTTGAGCAGACCGCGATGCCCTGCCGACCCGTGACGTTGTCTCGACGGAAGGAGAACAGGTCAGGGTCCTGCGCTGTGCAGCCTCCGGCACTTGTGATCGCCGAGGGCGCGACGCCCAGCTCGACCAGTCGGACGCGCAGGCCCTCGCGCACGTCGATGCCCGGTTGGCCATCAGGCGTGCGAATGAGGGCGGCGCCGGCAACCCGCTGCGACACGCGCGCGGCGACCTCGACACTGCGCGATTCGGGAACGGGGTAGCACGTGCCGCAGATCGACGGCCCGAGGATCGCCGCCCTGACACCGGTGCCGAGGTCGCCGAACGCAGCAACGGCGGAGCCGACGACATCGGCTGCAAGGCCACGCCAGCCGCAGTGGACGGCCGCAATCGTCACGCCGTCCGCGCCGATCAGGGCCAGCGGCACGCAGTCTGCGCCGAGGGCCAGCAGCGCAAGGCCGGGCTGCTGCGTGACCAGGCAGTCAACTCCCGCGTACGTGCCCGGACTTCCGACGACCTCGACGTCGGCGCCGTGCACCGCGTTCATCACGGCCATATCGGTCTCGGCCAGTCCCAGGAGGCGCAGGACTCGTCCCCGGTTCATGTCGACGCTGATCGGATCATCGCCCACATGCGTGGCGAGGTTCAGCGATTCGTACGGCGGTGCACTCGTTCCGCCGGAACGACCAGTGGCCGCCCATATGACTGGACGGCCACCAGGTGCCGCAGGAGCAACGCTCCCTATGGCAAGGGGAAACATGTGAACTCGGGAGTGGACTACTTCAGGAAGTCCGGGATGTCGAGATCATCGTCGGAGTCCTCGAACACGATCGTTCGCGGCTGCTGAAGCTGCCGAGCACTCGGTGCGACGATCGCGGGAACCTCTCCCGTCGACCCTTCCTCGCGCAGCCGAGCAGTGGTACCGGCGCCGCGACGGGTCGGCGGCTCGCCACCGTCGAAGCCTGCGGCGATGACAGTGACGCGCACCTCGTCGCCGAGGGTGTCGTCGATGACCGCGCCGAAGATGATGTTCGCATCGGGGTGAGCGGCATCGCTGACGAGACGAGCGGCCTCGTTGATCTCGAACAGGCCGAGGTCACTTCCGCCGGAGATCGACAGCAGGACTCCGTGCGCCCCGTCGATGCCGGCTTCGAGCAGCGGGCTGGAGATCGCCTTCTCGGCGGCCTCCACCGCACGGTCCTCGCCACGAGCCGAGCCGATACCCATGAGTGCCGAGCCAGCGGAGTGCATGACGGACTTCACGTCGGCGAAGTCGAGGTTGATCAGGCCCGGGGTCGTGATGAGATCGGTGATGCCGGACACGCCTTGCAGCAGTACGTGGTCGGCCTGACGGAAGGCATCGATGACGCTGATGTTGCGGTCCGCCAGCGACAGGAGTCGGTCGTTGGGGATGACGATCAACGTGTCGACCTCGGCGCGCAGGGCGTCGACGCCGGCGTCGGCCTGGGCCTGACGACGGCGACCCTCGAAGCCGAACGGTCGGGTGACGACGCCGATGGTCAGCGCGCCCAGCGACCGCGCGACGCGGGCGACCACAGGTGCGCCACCGGTGCCGGTGCCACCACCCTCGCCCGCCGTGACGAAGACCATGTCGGCGCCCTTGAGTACCTCCTCGATCTCCTCGAGGTGATCGTCGGCCGCCTTCTTGCCGACCTCGGGGTTGGCGCCTGCGCCGAGCCCTCGGGTCAGCTCACGACCGATGTCGAGCTTCACGTCGGCGTCGCTCATGAGCAGCGCCTGCGCATCGGTGTTGATGGCGATGAACTCGACACCCCTGAGGCCGACCTCGATCATGCGGTTCACGGCGTTGACGCCGCCACCGCCGATGCCGACAACCTTGATAACTGCCAAGTAGTTCTGCGGAGCCGCCACGGCCGCCGTCCTCTCATCCGATGTCGCGGGCTGGATTCCCATCGACCGTCTCATGGTCACAAACCCTCAACCTCAACCGGAGACTGAGAATCTGTCCGGTCCGTAACCGGCGGGAGAGTAGGCGCATTCACCCCTGTTACGCAAGGTGAGGATGGGATTAGAGTCTCAACTGCTGGTTGAGACCCCTCAACTCCCCTTGAACGTGGTGGGCAGTTCGGGCGCGGTCACGTCGTACACCTCGCGCTTGTTCCGCAACAGGGCCCTGAGCACCTCAGCCTTGAATTCCGCCTGCTCCGAACTCCCCCACCGAACCTGGGCACCCGAGCGCAGGACCAGGCCCACGTCGTCCCGAGTGGACGCCGTGACCGAAACCACCCTCGCGGCAAGATCGGCGGGCAGGGCGGCGAGAACGGCCATCGCCGTCTCCAGGCCGACCCCCTTCGCCGAGACCGACGGCAAGGATGCTGGCGGCACGCCCAGGACATCGAAGGTCGCCCCGGCCGCATCGACCACCTGGTTCGATCCGGCCAGGGCGGCAATCGGCACGCGCGTCGTGACGGCGAGCACGACCTCGTTGGGCCAGCCCCGCCGCACTTCGACTCCCGACACCCACGGCAGCGCCAGCACGCCGGCCTGCGCCTGCGCGGTGTCCAGGCGAACGAGCGGAGTCCCCACGGATACCTGTGCTGCGGCAATGACCTGATCGGCCTGCACGCCCTCGGCTCCCACGACGCGCACCGACTTCACGGCGAGCAGCGACGAGAAGAACACCGCCCAGACCACTCCTGCGAGGAGCAGGCCGGCAAGGACGAGGACAAGCGCGCGAATGCGGCGTCGGCGGTGCAGGGATCGGTCGCCGAGATCGACGCGCACGCGCCGGTCATCGATGGTCGGCGCGCTCACACCGTCTGCCTTGTCCGCAGGACGTCGAGAACCTCGACGCCGATCATGCCGATGTCACCGGCGCCGAGAGTCATGATGATGTCGCCCGCCCGCGCTCGATCGGCCAGGTGGCCGGCGACCGCAGACCACGACGGCTCGAAGACCACGTGCTCGGGTGCAAGCGGCACGTTCGCCGCCATCGTCTGGCCGCTTGCTCCGGGAATGGGCGTCTCGCCAGGGGCGAAGACCTCGAGCACCACCACATCGTCGGCGAGGCCCAGTGCCGTGCCGAACTCCTCGCTGAACAACGCCGTCCGGTAGTAGTGGTGCGCTTGGAAGGCGACGATCAGCCGACCGTCGCCCACGACATCGCGCGCAGCTCGAAGCGTGGCCTCGATCTCGGTCGGGTGGTGGGCGTAGTCGTCGAACACCCGGATGCCGTCGACCTGACCCTTGAAGTCGAACCGCCGCCGAGTGCCCGTGAACGCCTCGAGGCCGGCCCGAAGGTCGGCCGCCGGGAAGTCCAAGCCCAGTCCGGCGACGAATGCCGCCATGGCGTTGAGTGCGTTGTGTCGGCCGGGAACCTGCAGGCTGATCTCGCCGAGTCGAACTCCGTTGTGGACGGTGTCGAAGGTCCAACCGATCCCACGGCGTCCTGGATCGGCCAGTCGATAGTCCGCCTGATGTGCCTCGCCGTAGGTCCGCACGTCGACGCCGAGCTCCCTTGCCCGAAAGGCCAGCCGCGCGCCACCGAGGTCATCGATGCAGACGACGACGAATCCATCGCGATCGCGCACTCCGACCGCGAACTCCAAGAAGCCATCCTCGATCGCCTCGAACGTCCCCCAGTGGTCGAGGTGATCTGCCTCGACATTGGTGACGATCCCGGCAACCGGTGCCAGGACGAGGAAGGCCCCATCGCTCTCGTCGGCCTCGACGACGAAGATGTCGCCAGTTCCCAGGTGCGCATTCGAGCCGGATTCATTCAGCTCGCTGCCGATCGCAAAGGACGGGTCGACCCCGCAGTGCTGCAGGGCAACGGTGAGCATCGACGTCGTCGTTGTCTTGCCATGGGTGCCCGACACGGCCACTCCCCGGCTCCCGGCCATTACCGCGGCAAGCGCCTGGGCGCGACCCAGCTCGGGAATACCCAGGTCGCGTGCGGCCTGTCTCTCGGCGTTCGTCTCCGGGATGGCGGTGGAGAATACGAGTGCGTCGATCCCGGGCACCATCGACGGGTCGTGGCCCACACGCGCGTCGACGCCGATCGCGCGGAGGGCCTGCAGCCGTCGCGAGTCCTTGGCGTCGGACCCGGACACAACGAGTCCCTGAGCGGCCATGATCCGCGCGATTCCGGACATCCCCGCGCCGCCGATACCCACGATGTGGACTCGACCAAGCCGCGCAGGCCCCTCGACGGTCACGTTGCCCCTCCTACGCGCATGACGACACGCGCCAACTGCTCATCGGCATCGCGGACGCCATGCCGATACGCCGCCTCGCCCATGGCGCGCAGCGTGTTGCCATCGTGCAGCACCGCGGTGGCCGTGCGCGTGAGCCACTCCGCAGAGAGGGCGGCATCGTCGATCAGCCATCCGCCGCCCGCCGATACGACCGGCTCCGCATTTCGTCGCTGCTCGCCGTTTCCGATCGGCAAGGGGACGTAGATCGCTGGCAGTCCCACCGCTGCGAGCTCGGCGCAGGTCATGGCACCGGCTCGCGTCATGGCGATATCCGCTGCCGCGTACGCGAGATCCATCCGGTCGATGAACGGCAGCGCCACGTAGCCCTGGGCGGTCACGCTGGACTCGTTTCGTGACCCGTAGGAGTGCAAGACCTGGATCCCCTGCTCGCGCAGAGCTGGCAGCGCGTCGGTGACCGCGGAGTTCAGGCTGCGTGCGCCCTGCGAACCACCGAAAACGAGCAGTACGGGCTGCTCAGCACTCAGGCCGAACCTGCTGAGCGCTTCGTCGCGCTTCGCGGACCGGTCAAGCGTCGAGATGCTCAGGCGCAGTGGGGGTGCAAGAACAGTGCTGCGTGGCAAGGATCCGGAGTACGACACGTACACATGCGTCGTGAACCGCGCGCCAAGCCGGTTCGCGATGCCGGCCCGCGAGTTTGACTCGTGGATGACGAGCGGGGTCCGCGTGCGACGCGCTGCCAGGTACGCCGGCGCCGCCGCGTATCCCCCGAATCCGACGACAACGTCGGCATCGAGGTCGCGCAGGATCCCGGTCGCCTGTCGGACGGCTTGGCGCATCCGCGGACCGGCTCGCAGCAGGTCCGCGCTAGGCCTGCGCGGCATGGGAACGCTCGGCACGGTCACGAGTTCGTAGCCGCGAGCGGGCACGAGAGTTGTCTCGAGACCTCGGTCACTGCCGAGGACGATGATCGCGGTGTCGGGTTTCGCCCGGAGCAGCGCGTCCGCAAGATTCAGCGCGGGTTCGATGTGGCCTCCGGTGCCACCCGCAGCGAGGACGACGCGCATGCGCGTCAACGCCGGCGCAGGGCCTGAGCCGTGCTCTTGCGGCGAATCGCCTTGCGCGCCCCGGGTTCTTGTTTCGCGAAGGCCATCAGCATGCCCAGCGCGACGAGGGTCGGAATCAACGACGATCCGCCGTAGGAGACCAAGGGCAGCGGCACGCCGGTGATCGGCAGGATGCCCAGGACCGCGCCGATGTTGAGCACCGCCTGAACCATGATCCACGAGCCCACGCCGACCGACGCAAGCCGGACGAAGAGGTCATCGGTGTGCATGGCCAGCCGGAAAATCGCGAAGATGAGGATGGCGAACAATGCCAGGACGGTGAGGGTGCCTATGAGTCCGAGTTCCTCGCCGATCACCGGGAAGATGAAGTCGGTCGAGGCAGCAGGCAATGAGCCCCACTTCTCCCGACTCGCGCCGAGCCCCACGCCCCAGAATCCGCCGGTGCCCAGTGCGTACTGCCCCTGCGTCACCTGCCATCCAAAGCCAAGGCGGTCGGCTCCCGGATCAAGCCAGGATGTGAACCGCTCCATGCGGTATGGCGCCGCGACGGTCAGGAGCACGACGCCCACCAGGAGCGCGCTGCCGAGGATCGCGAACAGACGGAGCGGCGCGCCAGCCGCGAACAGGATTCCCATGGTGATCGCGGCGAGCATCAGCGTGTTTCCGAAGTCGCCCTCCATGAGAACGAGAATCATCATGAGACCGGCGATCGGAAGAAGTGGGACGAGCAACTTGGACCACGAGTCGATGTGCCGACCCTTCCGGGTGAGCAGCGTCGCCCCCCACACGACCAGGGCGAGCTTGGCGAACTCGGACGGCTGCAATCGGAACGGCCCGAAGATCTCGATCCAGTTGCGCTGGCCCGCCACCTCACGACCGATGACGAGCACGGCGACGAGCAGGACGAACGCGATGACGACGAGCGCCCACGAGAATCCACGCCAGAACTGAACAGATGTGCGCGAAACAACGAGCATCGCAACCACGCCGGCAACCGCGAACATTGCCTGTCGTTGCACCAGCGTGTAGGCGGACCCGAATACTCGGAAGCTCTCGATGCTCGACGCCGACATCACCATGATCAGGCCGAGAGTCAAGAGCAGCAAGGTCGCGCCGAGCAGCAGGTAGTAGGTGCTCAGTGGGTGATTGAGCAGTAGCGCGATCCGACTCGGCGGCTTCTTGGTCGTCTCCGGCGCGTCGAGGCGCGAGTCGGTGTCACTCATGGTGACCGGCAACCGCGACGAAGCCGGGAAGTCGCCGCGCTGCGTCCGCGAATTGACGTCCTCGATCGCTGTAGTCGGTGAACATGTCCCATGAGGCGCATCCGGGCGCAAGAAGCACGGTGTCACCTGGCCGCGCGAGCGCGGCAGCCTGCCGCACGACCTCAACCATGGCACCAGTCTCGACGGTGTCGACGTGGATCACGGGCACATCGGGCGCGTGTCGGGCGAGAGCTTGAGCGATCACTTCTCGATCGACACCCAGCAAGATCACCGCCCGGAGTCGATCAGCAGTGGAACTCACCAGATCGTCGAATTCCTGCCCCTTCGCCATGCCGCCTGCGATCCACACGATGTGCTCGTATGCAAGCAATGACATCTGCGCGGCGTGCGCGTTCGTCGCCTTCGAATCGTCGACGAACGTGGCACCGTCGACGGCTCCGACGGTCGCGATCCGATGCGCGGCCGGGACGAAGGTGCGCAAGCCGTCGCGCACCGCTGTCGGTGGAACTCCGAAAGCTCGAGCGAGCGCGGCAGCCGCCAGCGCGTTGGCCACGTTGTGCGGGGCGAACGGATGGACATTGGAGACCGTCGCGAGTTCCTGCGCCGTGCCGGCACGATCGTCGATGAATGCCCGGTCGACCAGCAGGTCATCGACGATGCCGACCATCGACAAACCCGGCGTCCCCAGCGTGAACCCGATCGCCCGGCAGCCGTCGACGACGTCCGCCTCCTCCACCATGCGCAAGGTTGCCGGGTCCTGGACGTTGTACACGGCCGCTTCCTGCGTGCGCTCGTAGATCCGCGCCTTCGTCGCGACGTACTCGTCCATCGACCCGAAGTGGTCGATGTGATCATCGGCGACGTTGAGGCAGACGGACGCAACCGGACTGATGGAATCAACGAAAGCCAGCTGGGGTGCCCCGACCTCGACCGCTATCACCTCAAGATCGTCGTGCATGACCACATCGATCAACGACACGCCGATGTTCCCGGCGGAGGTCGTGCGATATCCCGCGGCGCGCAGCATCGATTCGAGCATGAGCGTGGTCGTGGTCTTGCCGTTGGTGCCGGTCACGCACAGCCACGCGGCCGCGGTTTCCGGATCACGCAGCCGCCACGCGAGTTCGAGTTCGCCCCACACCGGTATGTCGAGCGCGAGCGCGGACTCGATCAACGGGGCCGTGGGCCGCAGGCCCGGGGAGACGATGAGCAGATCGGTGTCTTCCGGCAGGCTCGCGCCATCGCCGAGCTGGATGCGCGCGCCCAGCTCCTCGAGGATTCGGGCGCGCTCGCGCTGCCTGTCCCCGTCGGTCGAATCGACGATCGTCACGTTCGCGCCCAGTTGCATCAGCGCATCCGCCGCGGCATAGCCAGCGACACCGATGCCCGCGACGGTCACCCGCCAGGTCGACCAGTCGGACGCGCGGGATAGATCAGCTGCGCCAGTCAATTGCGGACCCACTCCGCGTAGAACAGGGCCAGTCCCGCCCCGATGCACAACCCCTGGATGATCCAGAAGCGCACGACGATCTGGATCTCGGGCCAGCCGAGCATCTCGAAGTGGTGATGCAACGGCGCCATGCGGAACACCCGCTTGCCCGTCAGCTTGAACGATCCGACCTGCGCGATCACCGACAGCGTCGTGATGAGGAACAGTCCCGCGATGAGCGGGAGAAGGAGCTCGGTCTTCGTGAAGATGGCAAGTCCGGCAATGGCCCCACCAAGTGCGAGCGAGCCGGTATCGCCCATGAAGATCCGAGCGGGAGCCGTGTTCCACCACAGGAATCCGAAGGTGGCACCGGCCGCGCACGCGGAGATCATCGCGAGGTCGAGCGGGTTCGCGGTCGCGTAGCAGGTGAGCGATTCCTCGAATGCGCAGTTCTGTCCGTACTGCCACACGCTGATCAGCACGTAGGCGAGGAAGGACAAGATCGCAGCGCCCGTCGCGAGTCCGTCAAGGCCATCGGTCAGGTTCACGCCGTTCGTCGTTGCCGTGATGAGGAACCAGACCCAGATCACGAACAGCGCCATCGGGAGGATCACTGACGTGTCGCGCAGGAACGAGACTGCCATCGACGCGGGCGTCAGTCCCTCGGCATTCGGGAACTGCAGCGAGAGGAACGCGAACGCGCACGCGACTATTGCCTGCCCGACGAGCTTGGTTCGAGCGCGCAGGCCCGTGCTTCGCTGCTTGAAGATCTTCAGGTAGTCGTCCGCCATGCCAACGAGGCCAAGTCCGACCATCAGGAACAAGATCAGGAGACCCGAAGCGGTCACGGGCCGCCAGGTGACCAGGTGAGTGATGAAGTACCCCGCCAGGACGCCGACGATGATGGCCAGTCCGCCCATCGACGGCGTGCCTACCTTGGCCTCGTGGTCGGGATAGAGCTCGCCCTCGGACGAGACGCGGATCGCCTGCGCGTAACCGTGACGCGCAAGGAGCTTGATCAGCAGTGGCGTGCCGATCAGCGACACGATGGTCGCGATCGTTCCCGCGATGACGACGAGCCTCACGTCGTCACCCCGCCCAGTAGTCCGTCGGCCAGCTTCTCGAGCCCCACGCTTCGGGACGCCTTCACGAGAACGACATCGCCAGGCCTGAGGTGGCGCTCGAGAACGTCGAGCGCGGAATCCACGTCAGGAACGTACACCGATCGGTCGGAATCCCCCGATGCGAGCAGCGCCGCCTCGTGCATCGGCCGAGTTCCCTCCCCGACACAGACAAGGTGCGAGATCCCCAGGTCAACGACCAGTTGCCCGATCTCCTCATGCTGCGCAGCACTCTCATCTCCGAGTTCGCGCATCTCTCCGAGGACCGCCCACGATCTGCCCGACATCGCCGCCAGTGTCGCGATCGCGGCGCGCATGGAGTCCGGATTCGCGTTGTACGCGTCGTTGACGACGGTCACGCCCGCATCGGTCTTGGATATCTCCATGCGCCAACGACTGACCGGACGCGCATCGCTCAGAGCATCGGCAACCTGCATCAGCGGTGCGCCCAGTGTCAGCGCTATCGCGGCTGCGGCAGCCGCGTTCGAGACGTAATGGCGCCCGCTGAACTTCATCGACACGCTCGCCAAGCCGACCTCAAAGGATCTCTGGTCGATAAGGGTGAACGACGGTCTCGCCGACGAGTCCAGGCGAACGTCGCTCGCTCGCACCCCGGACTCCGCCGCCTCGCCGAACGTGACCACGGCAGCGAGCGTTCGCGCTGCCATCGCCATCACCAGGGGGTCATCGGCATTAAGCACGGCGACATCGCCCTCGTGCAGCGAGTCGATGAGCTCGCCCTTGGCATCAGCGATGGCCTGCCGAGTACCGAGCATGCCCAGGTGCGCGGTTCCGACATTGATGACCGCCGCGACGTTCGGCCGTACCATGCGTGCGAGGTACGTGATGTGCCCAGGGCCGCGCATGCCCATCTCGACGACCAGGAATCGCGTCGAGAGATCAGCGCTGAGGATCGTGAGCGGCACGCCCACCTCGGTATTGAACGAGCCCTGAGCGCGCGCGGTCGGACCCATGGTCGACAAGAGCGAGGCCACGAGGTCCTTCGTGCTGGTCTTGCCACTCGATCCGGTGATCGCAATGACCTGGCAGTCGACCAGTTGACCGCGATACCAGGCCGCAAGGCGTCCGAGCGCGAGTACCGGATTGTCGACCACGATGCAGGGCAGGTACTGACCGTCAGGTCCCTTGAGGGCGCGCTGCGCAAGGACGACAACACTTCCGTTCGCCAGGGCATCCGAGGCGAAGTCATGCCCGTCGACGCGCTCGCCGGCGATGGCCACGAACATGCTGCCGTCGATCGGGGCATTCGAGTCAGTGGTGACATCGAGAACGAGCACGTCGCCATCGATGCCCCACAGGGTGCCGTCGACCGCATGCGCGATCGCGTCGACTGTCAGCGGGATCATGGCGTCGGCCTTCCCGAGAGTGCGGAAGCGAGCACGGCGACGTCGTCAAAGGCAGTCACTACCCCAGCCACCTCCTGGCCCTGCTCGTGTCCCTTTCCCAAGACAACCACGACATCCCCGTTTGCAGCCTTGGACACCGCCGTCGCAATGGCGATCGCGCGATCAGCGACCTCGACGATCTCGCCTCGCACGAGCGGATCTACTACTTCGGCGCCGGCGCGGATCGCCTCGCGAATGCCTGCGGGATCCTCGGATCGGGGATTGTCGTCAGTGATCACGAGGACATCTGCCAAGCGCGCTGCGATCGAACCCATCTGCGGTCTCTTGCCGGTGTCGCGATCCCCGCCCGCGCCGAGAACGACGATGACGCGGCCGGCCGTCGTTGCCCCCACGGCCTCCAGCACCCGCTCGATGGCGTCCGGTGAGTGCGCGTAGTCCACGATGCCGACCACATCAGCCGACCCGCCGACCACCTGCATCCGGCCGGGCACCATCGCCGTCGCGATTCCGCTGGCGGCATCGGCCGGCTGAACGCCCGCTCTGCGCAGGATCGCGTAGGCGCACAGCGCATTCGCGATGTTGAACGCGCCAGCTAGCTGCACGACAAGCACCTGCCGTTCGTCGTCGGGGCCGTGGACCACGAGTTCGTTTTCACGCTCCTCGATACCCCAGTCGGCGTGCGAGTCGAGCGCCGACCACGTATTCGTCTCGACCCTGCTACCTGCTGCCAGTCGTCTTCCCCAGTCATCGTCAATGCCGATCACCGCCAGTCGAGTCCTGGTGGGATCAAAGAGCGCCGCCTTCGCGGCGAAGTATCGGTCCATGTCGCCGTGGTAGTCGAGGTGGTCCTGGCTCAGATTCGTGAATGCCGCGATGTCGTAGATGACGCCGTTGACGCGTCCCTCGTCGATCGCGATGCTGCTCACTTCCATCACGACCGACGTGACGCCCTCGTCGCGCATGACACCGAGGATCGCGTGCAGGTCGGTTGCCTCCGGCGTGGTCCGGATGCCTTCGAACATTCGGTCCGAGACCCGCACGCCGACGGTTCCGATCATTCCGGTCGTACGCCCTGCGGCGCGCAGACCAGACTCGACCATCGCCGACACCGTGGTCTTGCCGTTGGTTCCGGTGATACCGATCAGCTGCATCCGCGATCCTGGGAATCCATAGATCAGCGCGGCGACACTTCCCAGCCAACTACGCGGGTTCGCGACGACAAGAACCGGCACGTCGAGTTCGGCACACGTCCGAGCGCCAACCTCATCGGAGAGGATCGCGACTGCTCCAAGGGCGACCGCATCGGACGCGAAGCGAGCACCGTGCGTCTCGTGCCCGGGCAGCGCGGCGAACACGTCACCGGCCAGTACGGCGCGTGAGTCCAACGTGATACCGCTGATCGCCAGCTGCGATGTCTGCTGGTCGAGCTCGAGGCTCAGGAGCGCGGCGATATCGGCGAGGCGCACCGGATTCGGCAGCGGACGGGGTGCCGGTGGCACGAGACCTACCCCCCGAAGGTGAGTGGGAGGGTCGGCGACTGCTTGCCCGTGGGCGGAACCTGCATCGCCTGCAGGGCATACGTCATCACGCGCTTGAAGACCGGGCCGCCGAGTTCACCGCCATAGCGTCCCACGCGCGGGTTCATGATCGAGACTGCCACGACGAGCTTGGGTGCATCTGCTGGCGCCATCCCGATGAAGGACGCCACGACGCCGCTGTAGCACCCGCAGCTCTCCTTGTACTCCTGCGCCGTTCCCGTCTTGCCGCCCACGCGGTATCCAGGGATCGCGGCCATCGGTGCGGTTCCGCCCTCGCCGACCACGCTCTCCAGCATCGCGCGCACCTGCTTCGCCGTCTCGGCGCTGACGACTCGCGTCGTTGTCGGTGCTTCAGCGGCCTGGACCGTTCCATCGGGGAGGATCAGCGAGTCAACGAGGCTGGGCTCGACTCGCACGCCGTTGTTGGCGATCGTCGCGAAGACACTCGCGCTCTGGACCGCGTTGACGCTGAGGCCCTGGCCGAAGGCGATGGTCGGGAACGAGGTCGGTGACCAGTCCGAGTACTTCGGGACGAATCCTTCGGACTCACCCGGGAAGTCCAGTCCGGTCGGCTCGCCGATCCCGAACTTCTTGAGGTACTTGTAGAGCTTCTTCCCGCCAATGCGCTCCGCGGCAAGGATCGTGCCCATGTTGCTCGACTTCGCCATGACTCCGGCCAGAGTCAGTTGCAGCGTTCCGTGCGGCGACGCGTCATGGAATGCCTTGTCGCCGCGGGTCAGGCTGCTCGGCACCGTGAAGCTCGAGTACGGATTGGCCTTGCCCTCGTTGACGACCGCGGCGAGGGTGATCAGCTTGCTCGTCGAGCCGGGCTCGAACACATCGGTGAGGGCGCGGTTGCCGCGGTTGGTCTCCGTTGCTGATGCAGCCTTGTTCGGGTCGAAGGTGGGCGCGGTCGCGAGTGCGAGGATCCGTCCGGACTGCGGGTCCATGACCACCACGGTGCCGCTATCCGCACGCGACTGGGCCACCTTCTCCGCAAGCGCCTGCTGCGCTACGTACTGAATGTCGCGGTCGATCGTCAGCTGGATCGTCGTGCCGGGCAGCGCATCGGTAACCGAGTTCGATGCCGTCGGGATGACGCGACCCCCGGGGCCGCGCTCGAAGGTCTGCTCGCCCGGCGTCCCCGCTAGCTGCTCCTGGAACGCGTACTCCACCCCACCGAGCCCGGAGCCTTCTGCACCGACGAACCCGACCACGTTCGCGGCCAGATCCCCGGCGGGGTACACGCGACGCGACGCGGGTTCGCTGAAGATTCCCGGCAGCCGCAACTCGGAGATCCGGTCCCACGTCTCCGGAGTCAGGCCCTTCGCGATGTAGATGAAGCGTCGGTCGCCTGTCAGCCGCGACGCCAGCACTGCCGGATCCGCGCCGAGGATGGGCCCGAGCTGCTCGGCGACCATCTGCGGATCGGTCACGAGCGTCTGATCGGCGGTCACGTTGCGCGCTTCCATCGTGACGGCGAGTGCATCGCCGCCCGCATCGAGGATCGTGCCGCGGCCCGCGGGAATCTCCTGCGTGCGAAGACGCTGGTCAAGCGCGGCCGAGGCCAACGACTCGCCTTGCACTGCCTGCAGCTGGACGAGGCGGCCGCCGAAGACGGTCAGGACCAGTCCCGTGGCAATAAGAAGGACCACCCCGCGCCGTCGTCCGTCGGCCAGGGCGAAAGCAGTACGCGGTCGCGGCTTGCGTGCGGGAGGACGGGGGGCTTGTCGGGGTGGCGTACGCCGATAGTCGCGAGTGGGCGGCGCCGAGCGCATCAGGCCGCCTTGCCGATCGACGCGACCGTCGAGGCCGTTGTCACCGGATCGGCACCGCGACGAGGCCGGAGTCGTCGCTGGACAGCTCGGTCGTGACGTCCATGACCGTCGCGTCGGCCCACAGCGCGTTCTCGCCGTTCCTGGCGGCCTTGGCAATCGACTTCGCCGTGGCGCGAACGGCGTCAGCACCGGAGGTGTCGCCGCCGCCGGCTACTCGGGCGAGGTCCGGAGAGTTTGCCGACGCCGCTTGAACCGCGGCGGCATCAGCGGCAGCGGGGTCGTAATTCGCACCCGGAGCGACAGGAAGGTCGGTGCCGACCGATGCGTTGTCGACGGCCTCGGACACAGTGGCGTCCGCCGGAGTCAGGAGGACCGGGAGTGACGTGGACCCGCCCGGCGCCGCCTTGGCACGGCCGAGCACCTTTCCACCGGGAAGGCTGATGAACACGGGCGTCTGGCTCGGCACCATGCCGAGCGCGCGCGCCTGCTGCTCGAGCGACTCCGGGGCCGCAGCGGTCGCGACGGCCTCGGACAGCGTCTGCTCCTGCTGCGAGAGGACCGACTGCTGCGACTGCAGTTCGCTGATCGTGAACGCTCCCTGGGCAAGAGAGGTGTTGATGACGAGGATGACGACCATTCCGGCCACCAGCAGTGCGGTGACAATGAGTGCGAACAGTCCGCGGCTGGCCCGCTCGGGACGAAGCGGCGACACCATCCGCAGCTGCGGTCGGCTCGCGCGCAGTCCGCGAGCTCCGCGGGTCGCGTACTCGGTTCCGGGGTCAGCGGTCTCGGGCTGGTCGACGAGCGGGGTGGCCGCGTCGACTGCCTCGTGCTTGCGGGCGGCCGCGCTCACGCCGCCTCCTTCAGACGCTCTGCGGCTCGCACTCGGGCCGATGCCGCGCGCGGGTTGTCGGCTATCTCGTCATCCGAAGCGGTCTCCGCACCGCGCGTGATCAGGCGAAGCCACGGCTGCATCGACTCAGGAACGACGGGCAGTCCGGCAGGCACATCGGGGTGCGCACCGACGGCGAGCGCACGCTTGACGATGCGGTCCTCCAGGGACTGGTAGGACATGACCACGATGCGGCCGCCGACCGACAGTGCCTGCAGCGCAGCGGGAATCGCGAGTCGAAGGGAGTCGAGCTCGCCATTGACCTCGATGCGCAGCGCCTGGAAGGTCCGCTTGGCCGGGTTGCCCCCGGTTCGTCGCGCCGGCGCCGGAATGGCGTCGCGAATCAGGTCGACCAGACGCGCAGACGTCGAGAACGGCTCCACCTTGCGCTCCACGACGACCCGCGCTGCGATGCGACTGGCGAACTTCTCCTCGCCGTACTGACGCAGGATCCGGGCAAGGTCGGCCGCGGAGTAGGAGTTCAGCACCTCGGCAGCCGTGAGGTCCGACGTGGGATCCATCCGCATGTCGAGCGGTGCATCCTGCGAATACGCGAAACCGCGGTCAGCCTCGTCCAGTTGCATCGACGAGACGCCGAGGTCGAAGAGGATTCCCTGGACCCGGCGGTGACCGAGTTCCGCGAGGACGTCGGGCAGCTCGTCGTAGACGGCGTGCACGAGCGTGACGCGCTCCCCGAACGCCGACAGTCGCTCCCCCGACAGGCGCAGCGCCTCGGGATCGCGGTCAAGGCCGACCAGGTGCAAGTCGGGGAACGAGGTGAGCGCATGCTCGGCGTGACCGCCGAGACCCAATGTGGCGTCGACCAGTACAGCGCCCGGCGCGTCGAGCGCGGGAGCGAGCAGGGCAATGACCCGGTCACGCATGACCGGGACATGGCGGGTCGACTGGGACATGAGTTCTGCTTACGCCCAGGAATCCACGACGGTCGCGAGAGCGACGAGAACAACGATCGTGAGGCCGAGAGCGGCGAGCAGCACGCCCGTTGACCGGACGGCGGTGCGTACCGGGTGGTGGTCAGCTCGGGTCGGCAGGGCGGTTGGCATTGCGGTTGACATCACGGTGGTCATCTATCCCCCTAATGAGATCGCGGTCGGGCTGATGGTGTGCAGGTGGCGCTGGTGTTTCGGTGGTGCCGTTCGGTCGAGCGGGCTGTGCGGGCCGTATGGCCAGGTCCCCGCCCGCTGTTGCCAGCGGGCCCTGGCGCCGGGGAAGTGGCGTCAGGAGCAGTGCGGGAGCGGGAGGAGACCTCGCCGCGCGGTCCGCGTCAGAAGCCCGGAGGCACCTCCTCGTCCAAGTCGGCGTAGGCGGCCTCGTGCTCGTTCAGGTAGGCATTCCAGGCGGTCAGGTCCCAGATCTCCGCGGTCTTGTTCTTGCCGACCACCACGACGTCGCGATCCAGTCCGGCGTACTCGCGCAGGGCGGGCGGCACGGTGATCCGACCCTGGCGGTCGGGGATCTCGTCCGAGGCGCCCGAGAAGAGCACTCGCTGGTAGGCCTGCGCCTTGGCATTGGTGCGGGAATCCTCGTCGATGCGCTCGGCGTACGCGGTGAACTCCGCGGCGGGCCACACGACGATCGACCGGGACTGCCCCTTGGTGAGCACCAGGCCGCCGGCCAGCGCCTCACGAAACCGCGCTGGCAGGACCAAGCGGCCCTTGTCGTCGAGGCGAGGTTGGTGCGTGCCGAGAAACATCGACCCCACCTTCCCCACAAGCCCCTCAGATCACCCTGGTCTCTCCAAGTGGCGCCACTCTACCCCACTTTCCTCCACCGTCAACCACATCGCCCCTATGAATATCGTCGACTCCCCCACCGGCGGCCGACGGCCACAGGTGCAGGGGAATTCGTGGTGACACGGCCCATCTCGGGCGGGAACTAGAAGCGCCAGGCCTCGATCAGGTGCCGAACCAGAAGCGCGGGGTCGTCGGCATTCGGCGAATGACCCGAACCGGGGATCTGCACCGCAGGGACGCCTAGGTCCGTGGCCCAGTCGCGCTGCAGGTCAACGGGCCACGCATAGTCGCGCTCACCCCACATGACGGTCATGGGCAATCCCGACCCCACGACCGCGCGCATCTGATCGGTCAGGTCCGCAGTGGTCATCAATGCCTCGGCGAACTCGCTGAGCTGGCGCGGATCGTTGGCCAGCCACCGACGGTGGAGGAACTCCTGGACCTCGGGCTGCGGACGCGGCGTGGAGTTCTCCTCGTCGATCTCCTGCAAGCGCGCCCAGATCTCCTCCAGGCCCTGATCGCCGAGCGCGGCAACCAGGTCAGGCAGACCGCTCCAGCGGTCGCGCGGGAGGGCGCCGGGTCCCGTGCAGAGCGCGACAAAGGACGCAGGGCTGACGGTTCCAGCCACGAGACCACGCTGGGCTACCAGCCCGCCGAACGAGTGTCCGACCAGGTGTGGCGCCGCACTCCACCCGAGGGTGCCGGTAGCGAGGTCGACGATGCTGGCCAGGTCGGCGGCGAGCGCAGCGAGCGAGTAGTCAGCAGGATCCGCGGACGCGTCCGACTGATACTGGCCGCGATGGTCGTAGGTGACCGCACCGATGCCTTCATCCGCCAGCAGCGGCAGGACACCGACAAAGTCCTCCTTGCTGCCCGTGAAGCCGGGCACGAGGACGGCCCACTCTCGCGCAGCGATAACCGAGTTGCGCATGACGGCAATGTGACGCTCGCGCACTGGCCATCGCTCGACAACTACCCCTGCCGGCAGGTCGACGCGAGGTGGGGTGCTCATGGTCGAGCGGGTCTCAGCCGAGGTAGGGGACGGAATCCATGCGGTCGACCTGCAGGTTGCCGTCCTCGTCCGTGTACTTGACGATCACGCGCGTGAAGACCTTCTCGCCCTTTTGCACCTTGGGGCGTTTGAGTTCGACGGTGGCCTTCGACGTGTGGTTGGTGCCCGCTGCGCAGTTCGGCTCGCAGTCGTTCCAGTAGTACGTGCCCGCCCCCGTGGCCGACTTCGAGTTCCACGATGACCAGGTCAGCTTGCGAAGTCCGGAGTTGGCGTCGGCGCAGGAGAGGACGTGCTGTCGAGGCTTGTAGGTGAGCAGCCCGTTCGCTCCGGGGTTGCACGAGACCCAGCCGACGACGCGATGATCATGGCGCTCAGCCGCCGCGGCCGGGCCCACGCCCAGAACTGGGGCGACAAGCAGGACGGGCGCGGCCAGCACGGATGCCAGTGCAAGTGCCTTCTTCATACCGGTCCCTTTTCAGTTCGGGTGGACAGCGTGGTTGCGTTCCGACGTGCGAAGACTGCCATGCGTTCCGAGCCTGGGTGACACCATGGTGCCCATGAACCTCGACAGCAGAACGACGTCATCGATGATGAGCTTCCGCTCACGGCGATCGGTGTTGTGCATCGGCTCGACGAACTCCTGCCTGTCGATTGGAAGTGTCGGATCGGTCCTGAGCATCGGCAGCGTCGGATCGGCCGCGTCGGTCCTGTCGATCGGCTCCTTCGGCAGCATCTTGTCGCTGATGTCGGGGCTGTCCCGTCTGTCCGTCATGGCCTGGCGGGCGCACGGAAAGGTGGCCAGCGCGGGCTGAGCCCGCGCGATCAGCCCCGAAGCGCAGCCGGGTTGGACTCTCGAATCGCCACGTCGATGACGTCGGGCGCTTCAAGTGACCGTGACGCCGAGACGCCAAGTTCGCTCAGTCGTTTGGCCTGGCGCATCGCCTGGCTGTCGAAGCTCCCGACGAACCTGTTGTAACCACCGACGGCCTGTTCGAGTCCGCGGCGCATGCCATCGAGGTGCTCGGCGAGGGTGCCAAGACGCGCGAGCATCTCCGCTCCGGCCAATCGGATCTCCTCGGCGTTGTCGGCCATCAACTGACGCTGGTAGCCGAAGCCGATCGTCCGCAGGAGGGCGAGCATCGTTGTCGGCGTGGCGAGCACGACACGAAGATTGAACGTCCGTTCCAACAGGAGTCCGTCGGATTCGAGTGCTGAGGACAGCAAGGATTCAAGCGGCAGGAACATGACGACGAAGTCGGGGCTCGCCTGGGCGTCGGAGTACCGCTTCGCGGACAGCTCCTTGGCCCGGGCGAGCACGTCGCCTGCATGCTTGCGCATAAGCAGATCGCGGCCGGTCGGATCCTCGGTGCCGATCCCCTGCCAGTAGGCGTCGAACGGGAACTTCGCGTCGACGAGGATCTCGCCGCCGGCGGGCAGGGTCACCACGATGTCCGGGCGGCCTCCACCGTCGGCCGTGGTGCGCGTGTCCTGACGCCGATAGTGAGTGCCCTCGATGAGGCCCGAATGCGAGAGCAGGCCCTCCAGCTGCATCTCGCCCCACTGACCGCGCGTCTGACCGCGGGCGAGCGCGCCAGCCAGGAGTTTCGTCGACGCCTCGAGCGACTGGTACCTCTCCTGCACGGCGGTGATCTGGGTGGTGAGCGTGGCCTCGGCCTCGGCACGGTCGCGGCTGGCCGAGTCGGTGGCCCGGCGCAGACCCTCGAGGCCCTCGCGAACCGGCTTGAGCAGGTCATCGAGCGACCGGGAATCGCCGAACTGCGCGCGCAGTGCGGCGTTGTCCGATCGCAGCGCCGCATTCGCTCCGTCGAGCTCACTGGCCCGAATCCTCGCCCGCGACACGGAGCGTCCGGTTGCGAGCAGCGTCGCGAGAATGCCGACGACCAGACCGACGACAAGGGCCAACCACGCAGCAGTACTCATGGGTCGAATGTCGCACGTACCTGTGACACGGGTACCCGCTGCGCGGCGCGCTGGGGCGCGTGGCAGTATCGAGTGCCCCAATTGCAGTTCACCTGAGCAGCGAACCAGGAGGGTCAGTGGACGTCATCGCCGTCGAGCAGCGATACGTCGACGCCTGCTACGACCTCCTCTCGTCGTTCTCCGCTCACGTGGCCGATCGCATCGATGATCTGTCCCGCACTCAGGGCACTGGAACGGGCCAGGATCTGCTCGAGAAGCAGGCCCTGTACGACAACCTCGCGCAGCAACTGGCGAGTGCACGCGCTGCGAGCAGCCGCCTGTGCTTTGGTCGCGTGGACCTCGTCGACGGGCGCACTCATCACATCGGCCGCATCGGCCTCCGCGATGCCCAGGGCGACCCGGTGCTGCTGGACTGGCGCGCACCGAACGCCGCAGGCTTCTACCAGGCGACAACGGTGGAGCCGATGGGCGTGGCCCGACGCCGTCGCATCATCACGAAGGACACGACGGTCACGCATATCGAGGACGAAGACCTCGCCAACCCCACCGCGATCGCCTCGGACGCGGCGGCCATGGCCGTCGAGGCTCCGCGGGACGGCCGGATGGGCGACATCATCGCGACCATCGCTGCGGATCAGGATCGAATAGTCCGCAGTCCCCTTGGCCAGATCACGGTCGTCCAAGGCGGGCCAGGCACCGGCAAGACCGTCGTCGCTCTTCACCGGGCCGCATGGCTCCTGTACACCTACCGCGACCGCCTGGCCCGCGACGGCGTGCTCGTGGTCGGGCCGTCGACGGCCTTCCTGCGCTACATCGATCAGGTCCTGCCGAGCCTGGGCGAGACCGATGTCGTGCTTCTGACTCCAGGGCAGTTGTTCCCGTCGGTCTCGACGAACCTCATCGACGTGCCTGCGGTCGCAGCGATCAAGGGCGATCTCGTCATGGTCGACGTCATCGCGAATGCGGTCAACCAGCGCGTACGCATCCCGCACCACGACGTGACGATCACTCTCGATGACGGGTCACGGGTGACGATCACTGCCGCACAGCTCGCAGAAGTCAGGCGCGGACTGCCCCGCAATGGGTCATTCAACGCGAATCGTGATCCGTTCCTGCGCCGCACTCTGGACTACCTGTGCCGAGATCGCGCGCGACAGCGGAACGAGGATCCCTCGGACCCCGACGTGCGCGCGGACCTGCTACCCGACCTCGTCGACGATGCTCAGGTCCGCCGGACACTGAACCTCATGTGGCTTCCCGTCACGCCGGAACGACTGATCACCAAGCTGCTCACCGATCCGCAGACCCTTGCCGCCGCTGCCGAGGGCATCCTGACCGCGGCACAGCAGCAGTCGCTCCTTCGCGCGGCAGGACAACCGTGGACGGTCGACGACGTACCCCTGCTCGACGAAGCGGCCGAGCGACTTGGCGAGGCCGAGCCCGTCACCCGGTCGGCCGACGTGCGCGGCTCCGAGGACTACGCCGAGCTGACGGTTCACGACCCCCACGCGCGCTATTCGCCGAGCACAACCGTCGCCGAGCGCGCGCTGACCGATCGGACCTGGGTTTACGGCCACGTCGTGGTCGACGAGGCTCAGGAACTTTCGCGGATGGCGTGGCACACGCTGGCAAGGCGCTGCTCGCGCAAGTCCATGACGATCGTCGGCGATCTGCAGCAGACCACCCATCCCGCCGGCGCGCGCGATTGGGACGAGGCACTCGGCTGGGCGGGCGACCAGGTCGAGCTGCACACGCTGACGGTGACCTATCGCATCACCAGGCAGACGGCCGAGACGGCGACCGAGCAGCTCACGCGGGCAGGTGGCGACGCGCCCAACCTCCACCCCATTCGTGACGGCGCACCCACCGAGTACCTCGCGTGCACGACTGCCGAACTACCGGCTCTCGTCCTCGAGCGAGCACGTGGCGAGGTCGGACGCATCGGCGTCATCGTTCCCGACGACCGAGCCGCCGACCTGATGTCGTTGCTGGAGAAGGCCAGTCCGGACTTCGGCGTTGGCGACGACGCGCTCGACGCACCGATTGCCGTGCTTACGGCACGCGATACAAAGGGTCTCGAGTTCGACCACGTCTACGTGATCGATCCGGTTGCGATCAGTCGGCAGGCGCAACGCGGTTCGGACATCTACGTCGCGTGCACTCGCGCCACGCAAGGGCTGCACTTCATCTCCGACTAGGGCGTCACTCAATCGTTGTATTCCCGGGGAACGTCGGCTACTCGCCTCGCGTCAACTGCAGTGACGACATTCCCTGAGGAGGCGCAATGCGTAGAAGAATCGTCCCAGTCATCGCGGCCGTCGGAGCCGCCTTCCTGCTTGCCGCCTGTTCGGCGGCAACATCGGACCAAGCCATCGAACTGCCGAACGGCGCTATTGCAGAAGACGCTGTTGCGAGCGCGCCCATGGATCCCATGGTCGCCCGCGACGAGAAGGCTGGCGGAACGAGCACGACGCAGGACCAGTCTGTTATCCGCACCGCATTCGTGAACATTCGCGTTGAGGACGTCGGCGCAGCTACGCGAGACGTAAGAAGTCTTGTGGCGCAACGTGATGGACTCATCTCGTCGGAGAACTCACAGGTCGACGGCGAGTCCACCTACTCATCAATGACCGTCCAGGTTCCTGCTGCGGGACTGGACGCGTTCATCGCGGCAATCTCGTCGCTGGGAACTGTCGACGCAGTGAGCGTCAGCGCGCAGGACGTCACGACACAGGTCGTCGACCTCGACGCGAGAATCGCCGCACTCCAAACAAGCATCGATCGAATGAGCGAACTCTTGGCCCAGGCGGACCAGATTGATGACCTCCTGGCCATCGAGACTCAGCTGTCGTCGCGTCAGGCCGAGCTCGACTCGCTGACCGCGCAGCGTGTCTTTCTCGGGGACCAGGTTGCGCTGTCATCGGTCACGATCACCTTGGCTCCGCTGTCGGCAATTGCCGAGGTTGATGCACCCGGCTTCGTGTCCGGCCTGCGCAGCGGATGGGCGGCGTTCATTTCCGCGATCGCCGTCGGTGTGACCGCATTCGGGTTCCTGCTTCCGTTCGCACTGATCGCGCTGCTGGTCCTCGTTCCCCTGCTTGCGATTGCGATCCGTCAGTCACGACGCAGGATCACCGCCGCGCCTAGCCCGATGGCAGAGGACAAGGTGTCCGCCGACTCAACTCCCGCGGGCGGCTGACCGGCAGGGCACGTAAAGTGCTGGCATGCGGACTGCGGTGGTGAGAGCTGCCGCAGTCTCGCTGTTCGCCGTGCCGGTCCTGGCGCTCGCATCCTGTTCCAGCAGCGCGGTCGCGACGGACATCCGACTGGACGGCGGACCAGAATCCGCGGAAGTGTCGACTCCGGTGTCGCTCGACGCCACCATTTACGCCCCGACGTCGACGCCCGCTCCGGCGGTCATCCTCGCCCACGGATTCGGCGGCAGCAAGGCAGATCTCGACGAACGCGCACGTGCGCTGAGCGACCGCGGTTACGTGGTGGTGGCGTACTCCGCGCGCGGATTCGGGTCGTCAACAGGATCGATTTCGATGAACTCGCCAGCCTTCGAGGTCGCCGATGCGCGGAAGGTAATCGACTACCTCGCCACGCGCGCGGACGTTAAGCAGGACGCGTCCGGTGACCCTCGAGTCGGCATCGCCGGCGGCTCCTACGGCGGCGCGCTCGCGCTGCTCACCAGTGGATACGACGATCGCATCGATGCTGTTGCCTCGGACATCACCTGGAACGACCTGGAGTCCTCGTTGTTCGGGCAGTCCGTTGATGTCCTCAGCGGTGATCCTGGAGTCTTCAAGTCGCTGTGGACGGGAACCTTCTTCGGGGCCGGAGTCGTCAACCGCGACGGAACCGTCACCGAGTGCGGACGATTCACGCCGCAGTGGTGTCAGGCATACAACGACGCCGCCGCCGATGGCGTGGTGACGCCCGCGTCGAGCACCCTCATGCTCGCATCGTCGCCGTCGAGCATCACCGACCGCATCACCGCCCCGACCCTCATCTCCGGAGGGTTGTCGGACTCGCTCTTCCCGATAGCCCAGACCAACGCGAACGCCGAGCAGATCATGGCCGCACATCCTCAGACTCCGGTGAAGGTCGTCTGGCACGGCGGCGGCCACGACGGCGGCATCAACGAGGCCGAGCGGCTTGATGGTCTTGCGGGCGCATGGTTCGACACGTTCCTGAAGGGCGAGTCGGGCAGCACGACCGACTTCGAGGTCACCGACACGTCGGGATCGATCTCCTCGCAGAGCTCGCGCGCTGCAGCAACGGTCCTGCAAGCGCCCGAATACCCGGGCCTCCACGGCAGCAGCCAGCTAGCAGTCTCGCTTCGCGGGCCGCAGCAACGCGTGCTCGCCCCGGCAGGCGGACTGCCGTCGTTGATCACCAGCATTCCGGGGATCGGAGGCGGAATCGCATCCGCAGTCCAGCAGCCCATTCCGGGGCAGTCAGCGTACTTCCAGTCCGAGCCGCTGACCGAACCACTGACCGTCATCGGGTCAAGCACGATCAGCATCACCGTCGCTTCGGCGGACGACCAGCCGGCCGCTGATGCCGCGTTGTTCGCGTCGCTTCGCGTCGTCAGCCCGAGCGGTCGCGAGACGTTCCCAGCGGGGCAGGTAGCACCGATCCTCGTGCCCGCCGCCTCCCAGTCCGGGCAGGTCCTGAGGATCGACCTGCCCGCGATAGTCACGTCGGCGGAGGTCGGCGACAGCCTTCGCCTGGTGATCTCGACGACGGACTTCGCGTACCGACTCCCCCTGCAGCCCCGGCTGTTCGACATCTCCCTGCCCGATGGCGCACTCGCCGTTCCGCTCGTGGCAAGCCAGCCGATCGCCACTGGGGCGCCGGCATACTGGTGGCTCGTCGGGGCGATCGCGATCGTCGCCCTCCTCGCCCTGGCCGTTCGACTGCTGCGCCCGCGGCTGCCGACCGCAGACGCCCCCGCCGGTGACGACCCGCTGACCATCACCGCACTGAGCAAGAGATACGGCGACGACTACCTCGCCGTCGACGACCTCTCGTTCACCGTTCCGGCAGGCAGCGTCCTTGGCCTGCTGGGACCGAACGGTGCGGGCAAGACGACCACCATGCGCATGGCGATGGGCTTGATCACGCCGACCGGAGGCGCCATCCACGCGTTCGGCTCGCGGGTGTTCGCCGGGGCTCCCGTGCTGTCTCGAATTGGTGCTCTCGTTGAAGGCCCCGGCTTCCTGCCTCATCTCACCGGGCGGCAGAACCTGGACCTGTACTGGCGGGCGGCCGGTCGAGGGGCAGATGATCCCGCTCTCGACGCGGTGCTCGACATCGCCGACCTCGGCACTGCCATCGACAAGCGCGTTCGCACCTACAGCCAGGGCATGCGCCAGCGCCTTGGTATCGCGCAGGCGATGCTCGGCATGCCCGACCTCCTGATGCTCGACGAGCCGACGAACGGCCTGGACCCTCCCCAGATCAAGGCGATGCGCGACGTGCTGCACGCCTACGCGAAGTCGGGACGAACCGTGATCGTCTCCTCGCACCTGCTGAGTGAGGTGGAGCAGACCTGCACCCACGTGGTTGTCATGCACAGAGGTCGCCTGGTCCGCGCGGGGACCGTTGCCGAACTCCTCGGAGACACCGCGGGGCGCAGGCTTGAGGACGTGTTCTTGGAGATCGTGGGAGATGACCTGACGGTGGGACAGTCATGACAGCGCAGGACACTGCAGCCACGTACCGCGCGTCGTCGACCCTTCCGCTGCGCGTGGAGTTTATCCGGCAGCTTCGTCGGCGACGAACGCTCGTGGCCTACGGACTGGTCATCGCACTGCCGATCATGGTCTCGCTCGCGGTGAAGTTCGGGTCCAATGCCGAGAACTCCGGACGGCGCCTGGGCAGCGGGAGCCTTGACCTCGTCGGCCTTGCGACGTCCGGGGCCGCGAACTTCACGGTGACCATGTTCTTCTTCGCAGCTGGCTTCCTCCTGCTGGTCATCGTCGCCTTGTTCTGCGGCGACACGGTTGCCAGCGAGGCGTCGTGGTCAAGCCTGAGGTATCTACTCGCCGCACCCATCCCCCGCAGACGACTGCTGAAGCAGAAGCTCATCGTGGGCCTGGTCCTGTCGCTTGGCGCGATCGCCACGTTGCCCGTGGTGTCCTTCATCATCGGGCTGATCGCATTCGGCAACGGTCCGTTGAACTCGCCTCTCGGCGTGACCTTCTCCCCCGGTGAGGCGCTGTGGCGGATCGCGGCGATCGGGCTGTACATCTTCATCTCGTTGCTCTTCGCCGCGGGTATCGCCTTCTTGATGTCCGTCCTGACCGACGCTCCTCTGGGAGCCGTGGGCGCGGCCGTCGTCCTTGTCATCATCAGCAACGTGCTGAATGCGATCGACGCACTCGGCTCACTCCGCGAATGGCTCCCCACGCACTACTCCCAAGCGTGGATCGACCTGATGTCGTCGGATGTCGACTGGACGAACATGGCTCGCGGCGCCAGCTACTCGATCGTGGCGTGCGCGATCTTCGTGTCGATCGCGGTCTACCGCTTCGACCGCAAGGACATCGTGTCCTGAACGCCTAGCCGTAGGTGCAGGAGGTGACGGCGTTCGCCTTGATCGTCAAGGTGAATCGATCCGGACGGAAGTCCGAAGTCACCGCCTGGGGAACTCCGTCAATACTGCCGACCCGGGCGGAGTAGCCGTTCGACACGGCGAACGCATTGGCCTGGTCGAAGGTCATCTTGCCGCTCAGCATCTGACCGCACATCGCAACCATCTGGGCAGAACCGGCGCCGTTCGCGGTCGCCCCGGCCACCTGCTGGAGTCCACCGGCGATCGAGACCAACTGCGAGTAGCTCAGTCCCGAGCTCTGGATGACGATCGACGTGTTCCCTGGTGCGGTCATCGTCGACGCCGGTCGCGCGGTCATGACGAGCACTCCGCCAGTCGTCAGAACCTGAGACTTCGCGCACCGAAACCAGCTGGGGACCTCGAACGGATCGGCATCGGTCGGCTGCACGAAGCAGTTCGCGTAGATGACGGCCCGCACGCGGATCCTCATGCCCGGCTGGCCCACCGGGATCTCCACGGTTCCGACTCTGGCCATGCTCGTCGTGAACGCCGGCTCCGCCGCCCATCCCGTGTTCGCCCACTTCTGGGAGATCATGAAGTTCCTCGTCCCCCTGCCGTACTGCGCAGCGGCGACCGTAGAGCCCGAGATCGCCCGGCCCCTCGCGAACGTCAGTCCGTCGGCGGCGACATCGATAGGTCCGACCCGACGCAGGCCGACCGTTCTCATGGGGTCCCACAACGATCCGGCCGTGCCGAGCTTCGCGGCCGCGTTATCCCAGGATGTGGCCTTCGACTGAAGATCGATCCTCGAGTCTGCACTCGCGGGACTCACTCCCACCGCGACAGTCAGTGCAGTGGCAGCAGCAGCGACGCAGGCGAGCATGCGGATCGAGTGTCGGGTCACCGCGCCACCGTACGACATCGGGTCAGCCGTACGTGCAGCCCGTCACGACTCCTGCGGCGACGTCAAGGGTGAATCGATCCTCGCGGAAGTCCATCGTTACCGCCTGCGGCACGCCATCGATGCTGCCTACCCGCGCCGTGTATCCGTTCTCCTCGGCGAGCGAGGTCGCGGCCTCGGGAGATAGCGCCTCGGCGATCATCTGGTCGCACAGGGCGCGCATGTCGGGGGTGCCAGGCATCTCGACTCCTGTCGATGCGGACGGAGGGCTCGACACGCTGGTGTCCGCCGGCGCCGTGGTCGACGAGCTCGAGCAGCCGGCAAGCGCTGTGCCCACGATGAGTGCCGCGATCGAGATGGCGGCGACTTTACTGCGGGTCTGCGGCAACCTCGGGTTCATAGGGTGTCCTTCCCAGTACTCGTGCCAGTGTCGGCAGTCCAACGACCCAGTCATAGATGACGCTCGACCGCAGCACCACGTCCTGCACCGATCGGTTCGCGCCGCTGATGATCACCCAGAGCAGCCCGATCGGGAAGAGTGCACAGAACGCGGAGCGGACGGCCGCCCCACCCCAGCCCAGTCGTTGTCCCTTGCGTCCTACGACGCGAATGCCCATGACGAGGTTCCCGATGGTTCTCCCGGACAGCGCCCAGCACACCGTCCAGTAGACCCAGTTGAGGAAGTAGCCGTACATGACCAGGTAGATCAGCTCGGGCACCCGATTGCCCGAGTCCAGGGCCGCAGTTGCCGGATCGACGATGAAGCTGAGCATCCACAGTGCAGCAGCGGTCAGCAGCACCGTGATGAAGATCAGCGTGACATCGATGACCGCGGCGATGGCCCGGCTGACGAAGCCGGCGCGCTGCCCCTGGAAGGTCCGCGCGCTTGGCGGAAGGATGTGGTTGGCGTGCAGCACGTCGATCGGATTCGAGTCGGGGCGCTCGCGGTACTCACGAAATGAGGTCATGTCAGTCCGCCGACGCCTTCGCCTCGTCGACGATCGTCTCGTCACGATGATCGGTGACGAAGTCCTCGCGCATCCGATCGATGAGCGACTCCGGCTCCCCCGGTGCCTCGACCCTGCGCTGACGACGGCGCAGCAGCATGCGGTCCGCGAGGCGAGAGACGATCTGGTCAGCGCCGACGCCCTGCACGCGGATCGTGTTCACCGCGTCGGTCGCGATACCGCCCGTCGACTCGCGAATGATCTGCGGGAGGTCGATCTCCTCGATGACGTAGTTCGCGAGCGGGATGACGGGGACACGATCGATGATCGCGTCGATGTCGGCCTGGGCGACCAGTTCGTTGATGTCGACACGATCGATCACCAGCTGAGTCAAGTCAAGCGTGTCGAGCGCGCGGTTGACGATGACCTCCAGGTCGACACGCGCCAGCACGATGCCGGTCAAGTCGATCCGCTCGATGATCGCGTCAGTGATGGCGGGGACCAGTCGGTCCAGCGCCGCGTTCACCGATGACTCCACCGCTGAGGTCACGGTCTGCTCCACAAGGGACACGACCGTCGTTGCCGTGTAGGCCGCGAGTCCGACCGAGGTCGAGAACACGTGCAGGAGGGTGTCGAGCCGTCCCGGCATCTGCGGCACGGCCGGGCGCGTGACCAGGATGATCTCCTGCCGCCGTTCGGTCTCGCCGTCCATGGGGCCATCCTGCTGCATAGACGCGTCGCCGGGTTGTTCTAGTCGGTCAGGGGGCCGCTGGTTGCGGTCGGGAAGTAGTCCTGGCCGATGCCGCTGGTGCGCTTGGGGATCATGACCGAGCGGTACCAGGACACGATCTGCTCGCCGTCCTGGTTCAGCCCGCGGGTCTTCATCCGGATGATGCCCATGTCCGGGCGCGAGCCGGACTCCCGGGCGTCCAGGCAGATCGACTCCGCGTAGATGGTGTCTCCCACATAGACCGGGTGGGTGAGCTTGATGTCCGTCCAGCCCAGGTTCGCCACCGCGTTCTGGGACATGTCGATCACCGACAGTCCCAGGACCAGGGCGACGGTGAACCCGGACACGACGATGACCTTGCCGTCGGTGATGGGGTTGGACTGGGCCAGATGGGCGTTGAAGTGGTTCTGGTTCGTGTTGCACGTCAGCAGCGTGAACCACGTGTTGTCAGCCTCCGAGATGGTCCTGCCCATCGGATGCTGGTACGTGGTCCCCACCACGAAATCCTCGAAGAACCGCCCCAACTGCGCCGGCACGACCTGGCCGTTTGTCTCGTTCGTCATGCGCGCATCCTGCCTCTTTTACTGACGCGAAACCTCGTCGGGGTGACAATGGAGCGTGACCACAGCCCAGCAGGCCGACGCCGTCGGCACTCAGAACGCCTCCGACGGTCCGGACATGCCAGCCGTTGCCACGCTCGATCAGGCCCGCGCGGTCATGGCGGACGTCGCCGCCAGCATGTCCCGGGTCATCTCCGGTAAGCCAGAGGCAATTCGCCTGTCCCTCGTCGCGCTCCTGGCTGAGGGGCACCTGCTCATCGAGGATGTCCCAGGCGTCGGCAAGACACTGCTGGCCAAGTCGCTCGCGCGCAGCATCGACTGCTCGATGCGCAGGATCCAGTTCACGCCGGACCTGCTGCCCGGTGACGTCACCGGGGTCAGCGTCTTCGACCAGCGCTCCAGCACGTTCGAGTTCCGACCGGGCGCGATCTTCGCCAATATCGTCCTCGGCGACGAGATCAACCGAGCCTCGCCCAAGACTCAGTCAGCGCTCCTCGAGGCCATGGAAGAGCAGCAGGTGAGCGTCGACGGTCACACGTATCCGCTCCCCCAGCCATTCATGGTCATCGCTACGCAGAACCCGGTCGAGATGGAGGGCACGTATCCGCTGCCCGAGGCGCAGCGCGACCGGTTCATGCTGCAGATCAGCCTCGGCTACCCCGACCGCGCAGCAGAGGTGGCGATGCTCGACTCGCAGGAACGAAGCGACCCCCTCAAGTCCGTGTCTCCGGTGACCGACGACGTGACTCTGCGCAGTCTGCGAATGGCGACGCGAACTGTCTTCGCATCGGACAACATCAAGCGCTACGTCGTCGATGTCGTCACCGCCACGCGCAATACACCGTTGCTTCGACTGGGCGCTTCGCCGCGCGCGAGCGTGCACCTGCTGCAGGCATCGAAGGCCATGAGCCTGCTCAGCGGCAGGGACCACGTCCTTCCCGACGACGTGCAGGCGCTCGCCGTGTCGGTGCTGTCCCACCGTGTCCTGCTGTCGACCGAGGCCCATCTGGATCGACGCTCCGCTGCCGCGGTCATCGCCGACACTGTCGCGCACGTTCCCGTTCCCTAGAGCTGCATGGGCATCCTCACCGCTCGGGGCAAGGCACTCGTCGCGCTGGGCGCGACGTGTGCGATCTCCGGGTGGGCGCTGGGCTGGTCGGCTGGCCTTGCCCTCGGTGCGCTCCTCATCCTCGTTCCGGTCTTCGGTGCGGTCAGCGTGCGACGATCCCGTTTCGTCCTGGGCAGTTCGCGCGTTGTGTCGCCGACCCAGTTCCCCGTCGGTACCGAGGCCGAGGTCGTCCTGACGGTCGAGAACGGCTCGCGCCTGGCCAGCGGAGTCCTGCTCTTGCAGGACAAGGTCCCGGAGGCCCTGAGCGAATCCAGTCGCGTGCTGCTCGATCGCGTCCCGCCCAACGCTCAGCGCTCAGAGCGGTATCAGATCATCGGACGCCAGCGCGGGCGCGCGCGTATCGGCCCGCTGGCAGTGACGGTCACCGACCCATTCGGCACGGCGATCCTCACCCGGCATTTCACCGAGACGAATCCGGTCCTCGTCACCCCTCTCATCGTTGACCTGGACAAGGCTGGCGCATCGCTGTCTCCGGGCGGACGGGGCGAGACGCTGTTTCGATCCCTTGCTGCGCGCGGCGACGACGACGTCCTGCCCCGCGAACATCGGGCTGGCGACGACATGCGACGCATCCATTGGCGGGCGACGGCACGCTACGGCGATCTCATGGTCCGTCGCGAGGAGCAGGCGTGGCATAGCTCGATGGTCGTCATCCTCGACAACCGGGCAAGCGCGCACCTGGGATCTGGCGCCGCATCGACATTCGAGTGGGCCGTCTCGGCCGCGGCCAGCGTCGCCATGCACTACGTCCAGCTCGGCTGGCGCGTCACTGTGGTCACCGCAAGCGGAGCCGTACTCGGCGACACGCAGTCGTCCGGGGGCGGCGACGCCGAGTCGCTGCTGCATGCGTTCTCCGACGTCCGGCTAGGGGCCGAGGCAATGGCACCCACACTGAGCGTCGATCTCGAGGGAGTCTCGGCCGTCGTCGCGGTGCTCGGGAGGGTTACCGACGACACCGCGCGGGCCCTCGTCCGGCCGGCGAGCGGCTTCGCCGGATGCCTCCCGCTCGATCCGTCGCCGACCGATCACCTCCGCGCGCAGGGCTGGAAGGTCTCGCCATGGACCCGCGGAACGTCGGTGAGCGAGGCGTGGGCACGCATCTCGCCGGCACGTACTGGAGCGGCACAGTGAGCGGCTGGGCGCTCGTGCGCGAGCGAGCACGCATCTCCGACACGATCGTGAGCGCGTGCGCGGTCCTCCTCGCGCTCGTATGCCTGATCCCGCTGTTCGATGACCTCGCGTGGGTGCTGCCGTCGGTCGCAGTCGTCGTGATCGTGGCGACCCTCGGTGCCGCGAGCCGGGCGATCGCGCTGCCGATCCCCTTCGTGCCGCTCGTTGAGCTCGTCGGCATCGTCGGCGCGCTGACGGCAATCTTCGCGTCGGACCAGGCCTACGGAAAGGTCTTTCCCACCACCGAGTCATGGGATGTTCTTCGGGCACTCGCGTCGCAGGGGATGCTCGACGCGCAGGCATTCTCCGCTCCGGTTCCCACGATCCCCGACCTGATCCTGCTCGCCGTCGGCGGCGCGGGACTTGCCGCATTGTGCGTCGACACGCTCTTCGTGTCAGTTCGGTCGGCGCTGCTGGCGGGCGTCCCCATCTTCGTCCTGTACATCGGGTCGAGCGTGCTGCAGTTCGGTCGCGCACCGTGGTGGATGTTCCCGCCCGCCGCGATCGGCTGGCTGCTCATCCTCGCGGCCGATCAGCGTGATGCCATCAGGGACTGGGGCCGCGTCGCGCCCACGACTCGGATCCGAGGCCTGTCAACGGTTGCCAGACGCGTCGGCGCGGTCGCAATAGCCGTCGCTCTCCTCGCGGGCGTGGTGCTGCCCGTCCGCGCGATGACGGGGCTGAGCGGGTCGGGTGACGGCTCGGGCGGGGGCTCCGCCGAGGAGGGCGGACCGGTCATCTTGGATCCGCTGGTGTCGATGCGTCGCAACCTGACGCTGTCCAACGACTCCGAGGTCATCCGCTACCGCACCGATAGCCCGCAGCCGTCGTACCTTCGGGTGACCGCACTCGAGACGTTCGACGGCGTGACGTGGCGCCAGCGTCCTGGGCTGGAGAGCGGACGGGATCCGGGCTGGGACCTGCCCGGGATCGTGGAGTCCGCGCCGGAGGGGTCGACGGCCACGTACGACATCAGCGTCACGAACCTCGAGAATGCCTACCTGCCGCTGCCGTACCCGATCGCCTCGGTGGAGAACGTCGACGGCATCGACACCGGATGGCACCTGGACCCCGCGACGGGCGTGGCATTCTCCACAGACCTCGCCGCGACGGGCAACAACTACCGCGCCACCGCCATCGAGACGACGGTGAAGGCGAGCGACCTTCGAGGGGCACCTCTGCCGAGGGGCACGCTGTGGCCGCAGCTCAGCCTTCCCAATTCGGTGTCGCCCACGGTCAGGCAGACCGCGCAGGACGTCACGGCCGGCGCGGACACGCCCTACGACAAGGCGGTAGCGCTGCAGAAATGGTTCACGCGCGACGGCGGCTTCCGCTACAGCACGTCGGTACGCAGCGGCTCGGACTTGGACTACATCACCGAGTTCCTCAACGACCGTGTCGGTTACTGCGAGCAGTTCGCCGGCGCAATGGCGATCATGGCCAGGACGCTGGGGATTCCCTCGCGCGTGGTCGTCGGATTCACGCAGGGCTCGCAGGAGGACGATCTCTCGTGGAAGGTCACTGTGCGCGACGCGCACGCATGGCCGGAGCTGTGGTTCGACGGAGTCGGCTGGGTGCGTTTCGAGCCGACCCCGCGCAGCGACGCGACCGTGCGCGCACCGGACTACGCACCGATCACCAACCAGGTGCCCGACGGCAGCAGCACCAACGCCGACGACCGCCGGCTTCGTTCGGACCTCGAAGGCCTCGATGGAGTGCCCATCGACCGCGGAACCGACTACCGCGGCATCGCCAATCGCCTCGCGGTCGCACTCGTCCTTCTCGGTGGCCTTGTTGTGCTGGCGCTGCCGATGGCCCGGCGCATCGTCCGTCGACGACAACGGCTGCACAGCCGCGACTATGCATTGGTTGCTGTCGGGGCATGGGAGGAGATCGGCGCGACGGCCATCGACCTCGGCCAGCCATGGTCGATGTTCAGCACCCCTCGCCAGGCAGCGGAGCGGCTGACTCGCGGGATGCCCGAGCAGCCGGCCGGCGCGCTTCGGCGCCTACGGATCCAGGTCGAGCAGGTGCGCTATGCACCGACTGTCGTGAGTGGCACAGGCGCGAGCGCCGCGCTGGACGAGCGGTCGGCGGCAGTGCGGGCGGATGTGCGAGTCGTGGTGCGAGAGCTTCGAGGCCGGGTGCGGTGGCAGGTACGACTGCAGGCTTACTGCTGGCCCTCGTCGGAGCGCCGACGCCAGCGATCTTCCATGCGATCCATGAATCCCGATGACTTGCGCGAGCGCGGGGCCGACTCGGTGGCGGGCGCCGCAGTCTCGTCAGCCGGGCGGACCTGGAAGGCGGAGTAGACAAGCACGGAGCCGGCGAGCATGACCAGGAAGCCGACGACACCGACGATGATCAGGGTCGTCGCAACTCCGGCAAGAAGCAGGCCGAGTCCGGCAAGGACGTCGAGGACGCCGAGTGCGGCACGACCACGAGCCGCACGGGCACCTGGCGTGGATCGAAGGCTGGTGGCGAACTTGGGGTCCTCGGCGTAAAGCGCCTTCTCCATCTGCTCCAGCAGACGCTGCTCATGCTCGGAGAGCGGCACGGGGACCTCCTTTCGCCAGACTGTCGACCACGAGGCCGACCACCCAAACGCGGGACGACTTAAGAATAGGCATGAAGTTGGCCCAGCGAAACCCGTACCCCCCTAATAACTGCGTGTCGCCCATCACGAGGCCAATGCGGCAGACCATCGTCACGGACGCTCGGACCCGCGCTGCCTCGGATCGGGTCCGACAAGTCGCGCCGGCCGAACCGCCGACGAGCCGTATCGCGCCCGCAGCGCGTCGACCGCGACCTCGGCATCTCGGTGGCCGTGCTCCGGGTCTCCGAACATCAACTGCACGGGCTCATCCTGAGCCTCGGCAAGGCCCTCCATGCGCACGCCGACCAGCCGGATGCCAACCCGCTCAAGCCCGAGCGCGTCGTAGAGACCGCGCACGGTGTCGTAGATCTCCTTGCCGACGTCGGTGTGGTGAGCGAGGGTTCGCGAGCGGCTGATGGTGCTGAAATCGGTGAATCGGACCTTCAGGCAGACGGTGCGGCCGACGTGGCCAGACGCCCGAAGCCGGCCGGCGACGCGGTCGGCCAGGCGGAGCAGATGGGCGTGAATCAACTCCGGATCGTCGATGTCGCGCTCGAAGGTCTCCTCGTTGCCCACGCTCTTGTCCGGCTCATGCGGATTGACCGATCGCGGGTCTCGCCCCCACGACAGCTCGTACAAGTGGGTGCCGGAGGCCTTGCCCAGCGCGCTGACCAGGGATTCGCGCGGAGTATTCGCGATGTCGCCGACCGTGCGCAGCCCGAGCCGGGTCAGCTGCTCCTCGGTCTTCTCCCCCACTCCCCACAGGGCGCCGACCGGCAGCGGATGCAAGAACTCGATCACCTTGGTCGCCGGGATGACAAGCAGTCCGTCGGGCTTGGAATGGGTCGAGGCGAGCTTGGCGACGAACTTCGTGCTCGCCACTCCGACGGAGCAGGTGATCTGCTGCTCGTCGTGGACGCGCGCCCTGATGAGCTCGGCGATCGCGGTGGCCGAACCGAGCCTGCGCATGGACCCCGAGACATCCAAGAACGCCTCGTCGAGGCTCAGCGGCTCGACGAGGGGCGTAATCGACTCGAACAGGGCCATGACGTTCCGGCTGACTTCCGCGTAGGCCCGGTGATCCGGCTCGATCACCACGGCACGAGGAGCCAGACGTCGAGCACGCGACATCGGCATCGCCGAGTGCACGCCCAGCGCGCGCGCCTCATAGGTTGCCGACAGCACCACGCTTCGACCGCCCGCTCCCCCGACGATCACCGGAGTGCCGTGCAGCTCCGGCCTCGTGCGCAAGGACACCGACGCATAGAAGGCGTCCATGTCGACGTGCAGGATCGTGCAGCCAGTGTCGTCGGTTCCCAGCGAGGACCCGCCCTCGCTGCGGCGCACCTGGCTACGACTCATACGCGCATCATCTCGCCGACATCACGCTCCGACGTGCATGAGCGCGTCGGCCAGGGAGGGCTGGTGCGGGACGCCGAGGAAATCGGCCACCCGTGCGACGAAGTCGTCTGACTCGCGAAGCAGGTCGTCCGCCTCCCGTGGCGAGACACAGGCCAGCCCGGCCTCGGCGGCGGCGCGCTTGCCCGCCCCTGCGGCAAAGAAGCCGGCCCACTCGGTGAACTCGGGAGCAACCTGGGGGAGGACCACCCACACGCTGCGCACCCGCGAGCGGCGGCCGGACACCTGGCCACGGGCGGCGAGGACCGCCGCAGCCGAGCGAAGGGCGGCCAGATGGGCCGCCGCGTAACGCTCGCCGGGTGTCCCGGCGATGCTGGCCTGGGTCAGGCTCCGACGTGCGGATGCCAGGAGGTCGTCAACGGTGCGCGATCTGATCATCGGTATCTCCTGCGTGTGCGATTCGCGACCCTCGAAGAGCCTCGGCCGCCGGGACCGGGGTCGAGGCGGGCCCGGCGGCCGAGGAGCGGCTCAAGCACCGGCCGCGATTCCGGTCTTGAGCCTGCGCCCGAACACAAATCGAACATATGTTCGAACATGGGCACACGGTAGACCGGCCCACTGACAGCCGTCAACCCACCCGTGCGAGCTCGCGCGAATTTCGCTAGCGGCGATCGGCTCGCCCTTGTGGCTGTCAGCCGCAGCCTCTACCGTCGGGCCATGTGCAGGACGCCGTCATGAGCCGCCGAGTCACGATCGGGCTCACCACTTTGGCCACGGCCCTGCTCCTGGGTGCCACGGTGCTGCTCGATCGCACGTCCGGCCTGCCCGTGCTGCCCGTGCTCGCCATACTCGCAGCGCTCGCCCTTGGCACCCTCGCCATCTCGCGGGCGTGGACTCGCCCGCTGGCTCAGTCGTCGAGCGAGGGGTCGGTCGCCGGCCCGACGTAGTCGGCCAGCCAGTCGAGCATCGGCCGCATCGCGCGCCAGTCCCCCCGTACCGTCGTCAGCACCTTTCGCGTCCCGAGCGCGGCGCTCACCGGATAGGTCCGGCTCGCCGTCAGCTGCCTATTGCGCAGCAGCGCGATGCGCGGATTGTCGAGTTCGTAGCCGCGAGGACGCGTCTTCACCGGACGACCGTCAACCGTGAACCGGCGCTCCAGCGACGCGACGATCCGCTCGAGCTCCACTCCGACCGGCCCGTCCACGCTCTCGCGATATCGCACCAACTGCTGGCCCTGCGGCGCGTACCAGCCCCCGGCGACCATCAGGCCCGCGGCCGAGACTTGCACGTAGTAGACGATCGCGTCCTCGACCTGCACGACCGCACCCTGATGATCCTTGATCGGCGTCTTGTCCTTGCTGAAGCGGGAGTCGCGATACGGGCGAAACAGGTGCGGCGTGCCGAACTCGTCGGACAGTTCGGCGAGCAATGCCTCCAAAGGTTCGCGCACCACCCGCTGGTAGTCCGCCTTGTGCTCGTTCCACCACGGCCGAGTGTTATTCGCCGCGAGCGCGTCGTAGAAGTCGAACGCCTCGCTCGAGAAGCCGGAGAACCGGGTCGCTGCCATGGAACGCATGATCGCACTGCCTGCAGCGTGTGGGAGCCTGTCAGCGTGGCTCACCTTCCAGGCACGGCAGTCCCGGTCCCCGGATCGGTGCTCGCGCTCCTGGATCGTTTCGAGACCCTCGCGCCCCACGATCGATCCGAGCGCGTGCGCTCGGCTATCGGCCGTCTCTTCGACGGCGCCCTGCGTAGGCTCGACGACGGCACGGTGTGCGTCCTCACCGGCGACATCCCGGCCATGTGGCTTCGCGATTCCACATGGCAGCTTCGCCCGCTCCTCGCGGCAGCCGTCGATGACGACGAGACGTCCTCCCTCATCGCCGATGTCTCGCGTCGGCAGGCGCAATGCGTCCTGATCGACCCCTACGCGAACGCGTTCAACCCCGAGCCGAGCGGCAAGGGATGGTCGAGCGATTTCACCGACCTGAGCCCGTGGGTGTGGGAGCGCAAGTACGAACTGGACTCGTTGACCGCCTTCCTAGACCTCGCGCTCCGGCTGCACGAGGTGACCGGCCGCACTGATCACCTCGACGAGGCCTTCTTCACGGCAGCCAACGCCGCGATAGGGGTCATCGATCACGAGCGACGCCACGATCCGCGCACCTATCGCATGCAACGACGCAGCTCGCGTCGGTCCGATTCGCTGTCGCACGATGGCCGCGGTGCGCCGGTCGCCTTCACCGGGATGAGCTGGTCGGGATTTCGTCCCAGCGACGATGCGTGCGAGTTCGGATACCTCGTGCCGGCAAACGCGCACGCGGTGGTCGTGCTCGGGAAGTTCGCGGGCCTTGCAGACTCGATCCACGCAGACACGGAGATGAAGGAGCGCGCCGCCGCTCTTGCCGCAGTGATCGAGGCGGGCATCCGAACGCACGGCGTCGTGGGCGCCCCCAAGCAGACGACACTCGCGTATGAGGTCGACGGACTGGGCGGGCGGCTGCTCATGGACGACGCCAACGTGCCGAGCCTGCTGTCGCTGCCGTATCTGGGCTGGTGCGCTCCGGACGATCCGCTCTACTTACGCACGCGGGCGTTCGCGCTCAGCCGCGCCAACCCGTGGTTCGTCGAAGGGCGTGCGGCGTCGGGTATCGGCAGTTCGCACACGGCGAAGGGCCGGGTGTGGCCTCTCGCGATTGCGATGGCGGCGCTGACGTCGCAGGACGCCGACGACGCGAACGTCGCGCTCGACCTGCTCGAACGGACCGACGCGGGCACCGGCCGGATGCACGAGGCGTTCGACGCGAATCGTCCCGATCGGTTCACCCGAACGTGGTTCGCCTGGGCCGACATGACGTACGTGCACCTCGCGCTTCGCTCGGTCGGCCTCAGCGGCCCGGCCGACTGACGAGGACCTGTTAGCGGGCGAAGTACATCCGGGCGCGCTGCGTGTACAGCAGGGCCAGCACGATCAAGGACAGCAGGATCTGCACGAGTGCCGTCAGCCATAGGTTGTGCCCGATGCTGGAGATCCACACCCATAGCGCCGAGATGATCGACAGCAGCGCGACGATAGATACCAGGAATCGAGAGCCGCGACCGCCACGTGCGATACCCCGCGCAACCAGGACGTAGATCAGGCCGATCACGATCATCGACATTGCGGCCGCGATGCTCAGGCCGGTCTCGTCGCGATCGAACAACCGCAGGATCCCGAGCACGATCGAGTACAGGCCCGTGATGATGATCACGAGGAAGACGATCGTCACTCCGAACGGCCGTGGACCCTTGTCGTTCATGCGTACCTCCGATTGGCGAGCCCCGTAGCTCGTGTCGGAGCCTAGACCCGCAGCTGCCGTCCGGGCGGCTACTACGCCGTACCCTTCACCCCATGTCCGAACGAACCGAGCAGCAGTCCGTGATCAAGGTCCGCGAGGCGCTGGCAAGCCTCGGCGCGCAGGGCGAGGTCCGTGCCCTCGACGACAGCGCACGCACCGCGGCCGAGGCCGCGGCCGCGCTCGGCATCGAGGTCGGGCAGATAGCCAACTCGCTCATCTTCATGGCCGACGGCGAGCCCGTGCTCGTCATGGCATCCGGCGGGCGCCGGGTCGACACGCTGCAACTCGCGGCCATCCTCGAGGTGAGCTCGCTCGAGAAGGCGAACGCGGACCAGGTGCGATCGGCAACGGGATTCGCGATCGGCGGCGTCGCGCCCGTTGGCCATCCCGAGCCGCTGCGCACGATCGTCGACATCGCGCTGTCGCGCTATGACGTGATCTGGGCTGCTGCAGGGCATCCGCACTACGTCTTCCCGACCAGCTACGACGAGCTGCTGCGCATCACCGCCGGCGAGGCCGCCGAAGTCGGCGCCTAACCGTCGAGACGACCCGAAATGTCGCGAAACGAGCCCCTCGAACGCGGTTTCACGACATTGCGGGTCGCGTCGACGGGACTACCAGGCGAGCGGTGATGAGCCGAGCGGCTGCGGGCCGCGCGCGCGAGCAACTCAAGCAAGAGGTCGCAGACCACCTCCGTCGACCTTGAGGTTCCGCCCAGAATCCGGCTCTGAAAGTGGGCGGAACCTCAAGGTCGGCAGGGGTGTTGACGGTTAGACCGATCGGTCTATAACCTGCCGACATGAAGGCATCGGCAGCTCTCGCGAGTTCGGCTCCTCTCGCGACGTCGGTCCCGCCCGCGCGCGATCGGCTCATCGGCTCGATGCGCGACTCGCTGCAGCGGCGCGGCCTCCACGGCGTCGGGCTCACCGAAGTGCTCGAGGGCGCGCACGCCCCCAAGGGCGTCATGTACTACCACTTCCCCGGGGGCAAGACCGAGCTCGCGGTTGCCGCGATCCATGCGACCGTCGACGACATCACACAGCGACTCGACGCGATGCTCGCCGAGGCCGACGACCCGATCGACGCGATGGAGCGGTGGCTGGCCGGCGCCGCACGGCAGCTCGAACGCAGCGGCTACGAGCGGGGCTGCCCGCTCGCGACGGTGTCACTCGAGACAACCGCGGACGACCTCGCCATCCGGGCCGCCCTGGCCGATGCGTTCGCCAGGCTCCGGCAGGTCGTCGCGCACGCGTTGGTACGCATGGGCATCGACGAGAACGCTGCTGCGGGACTGGCGGCACTTGTCGTCGCCGCGTACGAAGGCGGGCTGATGCAGTCGCGGGTGGCCCAGAGTTCCGAAGCGATGCGGCAGGTCAACGCCGCGTTGATCGACGCCGTGCGCGCAATGGCCAACAGGAGTAACGCATGACCACCGAGAACTCCACGCTCAGCGAGTCCTTCACGATCGTCGCCGCAGACGGCTACGAGCTGGGAGCCATGCGCTACCTCCCCGCCTCACCGTCAGCCGGCCACATCGTGCTCGGGGGCGCGACCGGAGTGCCGCAGGGCTTCTACCGACGATTCGCGCAGTTCGCGGTGGCCCGCGGATTCGACGTCACGACAGTGGACTTCCGCGGCATCGCGTCGTCGGCGCCCGCGACGCTCAAGGGCTTCGCGATGGACTATCGGGACTGGGCGCGACTGGACATTGCCGCGGCGGTCGACGCCGCAGGCAATAACGGCGCGGAGCCCGTCTACGTCGTCGGCCATTCGTACGGCGGACAGTCACTCGGACTGCTCCCCCATCCCGAGCGAGTCGCGGCGATGTACACGTTCGGCACCGGTTCTGGGTGGACCGGCTGGATGCCGCGCGGTGAGCAGATGCGGGTGCGCTTCATGTGGAACGTGGTCGGGCCCATCGTCACGCGATCGACGGGATATCTGGCGTGGAGCCGGCTGGGAATGGGTGAGGACCTGCCGCTCGGCGCGTACCACCAGTGGAAGCGCTGGTGCCGCTACCCCGAGTACTTCTTCGAGGATCCGGAACTGCCCGACGTGCAGGCCGAGTACGACCGAGTCACCGCGCCGATCGTCGCAGTGAACTCACTCGACGACCGGTGGATTCCGCCAGCGGCCCGCGATGCGTTCATGCGCCACTACCGCAACGCCCCGTGGACCGGCGTCGACCTCGACCCTCGCGCACTAGGCCTGGGCCAGCTAGGACACATGGGGTACTTCCGCAAGGGCGCCGAGCCCTTGTGGACGGCCGCGCTCGACTGGCTGGCCGAGCAGCGTCCCGCCTCCTAGCGAGGAATCGCGAGGTCCTCGATTACCTCGACATTGGGCAGCTTCAACAACTCTGCGGGTGCCAGGAGCAGCTTGCTCGAACGATTGCCACCGCCCATCACCACCTGGGACTGCTGCAACACCGCCGCATCGACATAGATCGGCAGGTCGTCTACGCCGATCGCCGTCACTCCCCCGATCATCATCCCGGTGAGATCCTGCGTGACCTCGGAGTCGGCGAACGACAGTCGCTTCACGCCGAGCAGCTCGCTCACCTTCTTGTTTACGTCGAGTCGGGTCGTGCCAAGGACGACGCAGACGGCATACCGCGGTGGGTCAACCTTCTTCGACGCAACGAGGATCGTGTTCGCTGACTGGTCAAGGGAGAACCCGTAGTGCTCGCAGAAGGCTGCCGTGTCGGCGAGTTCTGGATCACAGGCAAGCACGTCGCAGATGATCTCGTGTTCATTGACCGATCTCTCCACGCGCTCGTCGAGCGTGACCGTGGACTGCGCCTCGAGGGTCAGGCCAGCGCCCGCGGCGAGATCGGCCGCCGTGACGTCCACGGTCGGAACGCCCGGCATGGAGTAGTAGTCGAGCGCGATGCGAACCCGCCCGGGGTGAGCCTCGACAAGGACGACAACCTGCCACGCGTCGGTCGGGGTCGCGCGGTAGTACCAGTGGTCGCTCAGGCTGCTCATTCCGCGCTCGTGGACCAACTGCTCCGCCGAAGCGCGATCGGTTCGCTCGCCGAGCGTTCCGCCGAACACGGTGAGCGCCTGCCAGGCGCCCGTCACCTCGTTGACGTAGCCGAGAAGCTCGTCGTCGTCTGCTCTGCGAACCGGATCCATCCGCCTACTCCGCCGGCCTGCTGCGCTCGACCAGCGCAGATGCGTCAGCGAATCCGTCCGCTGCCAAACCCGACACCACGCCGTCGATGTCGGCACCAGGTCGGTTCTGGCTCATCTTCACCTTCACCTCGACGCGCGAGATGACCAGTTCGAGTCCGACGATCGCCCGCAGTTGCCCTGCGACGAAAGTCGGCGGGGCATCGTCGACCGACCACGGCTTCACGCGACCGGACTCGTGCCGGTCGGATAGCCGGCGAACGAGCGACCCCAGCCATTCGACGTCGTCATGAACGACGAGGTCGCCGTAGACGTGCGCGGTTGCGTAGTTCCAGGTCGGCACGACTCGACCATGCTCGGCCTTGGTGGCGTACCAGGACGGCGACACGTAGGCGTCCGGCCCGCGAGCGATGACCATGGCCTGCCCGTGCGGCAGTCGCTTCCACTGGTCGTTGGTTCGCGCGACGTGCCCGACCAGCGAGCCGAATGGCGTTCCCGTCGCATCGTGCAGCAGCGGCAGGAAGGTCGCGATGATTCCGTCGTCAGTCATTGTGACGAGGTCGCCTGTGACTATCTCGGCTACGAACTGGCGGGCGTCGTCCTCGTCCACGGCGAAGTGAGTCGGCGTGTACATCGGTCAGACCACCTCCAGTGCCGCATGCGGCACGGGAGGCAGGTCGACGTGGATCCGATCGCCGGGCCGTACGCGACCGCCCCGCACGACGACACTCATGATCCCCGACCGGCGAACGGTGGCGCCCGTCTCGTCACGGAAGACTGCAAAGCCGAGCAGGCCAGGGCGGAATTCGTCGATCTGGACGCACGGATTGCGAAGGCCGGTCACGCGCACCACCGCGTCGTCACCGAGACGCAGGCGCGTGTCTTGGGGCAACGCCAGCAGGTCGACGCCGCGAGTGAGGATGTTCTCGCCGAGGCTGCCCTGGTCGACATCGAATCCAGCTTCGCGCGCCTCGTCGAGGAACTCGTCGTGCAGTAGATGCACCTGACGCAGGTTCGGCTGGCTCGGGTCACGTGCGACCCTAGAGCGGTGCCGCACCGTCACGCCGGCATGCGCGTCGCCGTCGATGCCGAGGCCCTCGACGAGCACGACCTCCGCGACTGCAGTCTTGCTGAATCGATGCTGATCATCGATGCTCACACCCATGACCTGGCCGGGCTGCATGGGAAGAACGTACCGATCGGGTGCTGAATAGCCGTTTGTGGGTACATGCCGGGTATGCCCCTCACCCAGAGCAGTTCCCGTCGAGTAATCGCCGGCGCCGCAAGCCTGGTCATCTCGTTGTCGATCATCTCCGTCGCGCAGAGCACGCCAGCGTCCGCGGACGAGACCGTCAGCGGCTACCAGTTCAGCCTCGGCCTTGCTCCCGAGGTGACCGGATCACCCGGGGTTCAGGCGGGAATGATCCGACTGTGGGACATGGGTGTTGCCTGGCGTGACGTGAATCCGGCTCCCAATGTGTGGAACTGGTCGGTCCTCGACCAGCGCGTCGCGCAGGTCACTGCCGCGGGATCGCAGGTGCTCTACGTCGCCGGGCTGACCCCGCAGTGGGCGGCCTCCGATCCCAACGCCGGCGATCCGCGCTGGGGTCTGGGCACGGCATCCGCGCCGGCCGACATGGGAACCTACGGGCAGTACATCGACACGCTCATGAAGCGCTACGGGCCGCGCATCGGCGCGATCGAGGTGTGGAACGAGGCAAACCTGCAGACCTTCTGGACCGGCACGCCCGACCAGATGGCCGACATGACCGCTCGCGCGAACGCTGCCGTCAACGCCAACAATCCCGGCACCCTCGTGCTCGCCGCGTCGACGACGACGCGCCTGGCGAGTTCGGTGAAGAACTTCTTCGGCCCCTACGCCGCGGCACTTAAGGCCCGCGGGTTCCCGATGGAGGGATGGACGATCCACACCTATCCGGCGGGCAACGCGAGTCCGGTCGATCGCTACAACAGCATTCAGGCGTGGCGTCAGGTCCTCAACCAGTCGACGGGCAACGATCCCCGCACGCCTGGTCTCGTCTGGGACACCGAGGTCAACTACGGCCTCGCCGGACCGGGCACCACACCGCACACGGACTTCGACCTTGGGACGAGCGGCGCCTACGTGGCTCGCACCTTCGTCGACTCGATCCGCCTCGGACTGGGCGGCACGTTCTGGTACATGTGGACGTCGACCCGGTTCTCGCTTCTCGGCATCCAGATGTACGCGGGAACGACGGCGACTATCGATCCGTACAAGCGAGTCGGCGGCTGGACGGTCGGTGCCACGTTCCAGGGCTGCGATGAGTCCACCGCGATTGTGAAGTGCTTCTTCGTCAAGGGCACCCCGTTCATCATCGCGATGTCGAAGTCGGGCGGATCCACCGCATGGAACGGCTCGACGGCCCTCAGCGGCGAGCAGTGGAACGGTGAGTCCGTCAACCCGGTCGGCAACTTGCAGATCGGGATGGGCCCGGTGAAGCTCACCTGCGGCACCGGAGTCGACGCAGAGCTGTGCACCAAGGCCGGAGGCGGCGGAGTGAGCACGGCCCCGGCCCCTGGCCCCGTCACGAGCAACCCGGCTCCCGTCGCGAAGGCGATCACCATCGCCTTCCGCTGGAAGACCATCAAGGGGCACAAGTACTGGGTCATCGATGGCACGACGTCCGGCATCTCTGACAACACGAAGGCACTCGCCTACGTCAAGCTGCCCGATACCAAGAAGTTCGTCAGGATCAGGCCGCTTGATCGCGTCGATGCGGACGGGACCTTCACGTGGCGGCACCGTGCCACGAAGTACGGCGTCGACCTGAAGTTCAGGTCCGGCGGTGTCACGTCGAACATCGTCGAGATCCCCGAGAGCTAGCCGGTCTGCGTCAGGTGCGAGTGAACGAGTAGTCGCGGCTGACGTCGGCGACCCAGATGCGGTACTCGTCGTAGAAGGCCTCGATGCCGCGACGTTGCGCCTCCAGATGCTCGGGATGCTGCTTCCAGGCAAGGGCCGCGGCCTCGTCGACGAAGAAGGACACGGTCATGCCCTCGCCCGTTGCCGAATCGTGCACGCTGACCATGTCGACGTAGCCCGGTTGCTGCGCGGCGAGTTCGGCCATGCGGGCCGCGGTGGCGGCGTACTCCCGGGAGTTCGAGGGAGCGCGACGTGACGCGAAGATCACCGCGACCGTCATGAGGCAGTCGTCACGATCTCGACCGAGCCCTGCTCGACCAGTCGCTTCAGCCTGACCAGCGTCTTGGCGACCGCCACCTGGTTGTGGTCGTAGGCGCGCAGCACCATGAGCCCGGGCGGGAACAGGGCCGTGCGTCCGTCGAAGGTCTCGGTCACGACAGTGGACTCGCCATCGGCGGGCTGCAGCTCGTAGCGCCAGCGGTGCTTGTAGAAGTGGCACCAGGCGATCCGCCTGCCCTCCTCGAACTCGACGACCGTGTTGTCGGTCCGGTACGGCAGTTTCACTCGCATTCCCATCCCGAAATGCGCGCCGAGGAACAGACGTTCGGGCCCGGACACCATGCCGGTGACCGTCCCCGAGCCGTCGAAAGTCGAGTGCATGGCCGGATCGGCGAGCAGGTCGAACACCCGTTGCGCCGGGGCATCGATCACGATGCGGGCGGCCTTGGCCCAACGCGAACCGGTCTCAATGATCTCTGCTCGGTCATCCATGATTCCAACCCTAGACTCGGCGGGGTGAGCATCCGCGTCTACACCGGCCCGCACTCCGACCGGGGTGGCGGAGCGTCGGGCTGGATCACCTACCTGCCCTGGGGCCTGGCGGCAGCAACGATCCTCGGGCAGATCATCTGGGTGCTCATGGGCGACAGCGGACGCACCGCACTGACGATCCTGACCGTCATTACGTTCTTCCTTGCGAGCGCAACCCATGCATATCTCAGCCGTGGCCTTGCGTGGTCCGCAGGATTCCTCGCGATCTCGCTGCTCTTCGGGTGGGGAATCGAGTTCGTTGGACTCCAGACATCGTTCCCGTTCGGCACCTACGTCTACTCGGGCGAGCTAGGACCGTCGATCTTCGGCGTCCCCGTCGTCATCCCCCTCGCGTGGTCGATGATGGCGTACCCCTGTCTCCTCGCCGCCCAGCGGCTGTCGACCACTAACTTCGGCACCGCGCTGCTGGGCGGCTGGCTTCTGGCGTCGTGGGACCTGTTCCTCGATCCGCAGATGGTCGGCGAGGGCTACTGGACGTGGACCGACGCGAGCTGGTCGCTGCCCGGAGTCCCGGGGATCCCGCTGCAGAACTATCTCGGCTGGCTGCTGGCGGCGATCGTGCTGATGTTCCTGCTCAACCGGCTCCCGCGGAAGTTCAGCTCAGACGGAGTGCCGACGCTGCTGCTGACCTGGGTCTTCGCATCGAGCATCGTCGCGAACCTGCTCTTCTTCGACCGCCCAGCCGTCGCGGCCTGGGGCGGAATCTGCATGGGCATCGTCGTCGTTCCGTGGCTGTGGCGATTGTGGAGCCAACCGCAATGGTGACGGCGGGTGCCGGCCGAGCGTTGGTGCGCGCCGCGGCCGCATGCTCGTGCGCCATCGCGGTGCACACCGCCGTGAACCTGCGGCACCTTCGGTCACCCGACGCGAGCAGCCCGTCCGTTGAGGAGGACGTGACAGTTCTCATCCCTGCGCGGGACGAGGCCGATCACATCGAGGCAACGCTCCAGTCCGTGCTCACGCAGACCGGGGTCCCGCGGCTGAGCGTCATCGTCCTCGACGACGGATCGACCGATGCAACCGCCGCGATCGTGGAACGGATGGCCGAACGCGACTCGAGACTGCGGCTGGTCCGGGGCGCGGACCAGCCGCCGCCACCCGGTTGGCTCGGCAAGCCCTGGGCCTGCACGCGACTCGCCGACGAGGCGAAGGGCGCAATCCTGGTCTTCGTCGACGCCGACGTCATGCTCTACCCGCACGCCATCCGCGCGGCAGTGGGCACTCTCCGCGAGAACGACCTTGCACTCGTGGCGCCATATCCGTTGCAGTTGGCGGGATCTGCGCTCGAACGACTCGTGCAGCCGCTCGTCACGTGGTCATGGGTGGCGACGATGCCCGTGCGCTGGGCCGAGTCGTCAACGCGGCCCTCGCTGTCGGCGGCCAACGGGCAGTTTCTCGTCGTCGACGCTGCGGCCTACCGCGCGATCGACGGTCATGGGGCGGTCCGCTCGGACGTCATCGAGGACGTCGCCCTGATGCGGGCATTAAAGTCCAGCGGCCGGCATACGGCGACAGTCGACGGCTCCCGGCTGGCGCACTGCCGCATGTACGAGGGTGCAGCTGCCGTGGTCGACGGGTACAGCAAGTCGCTGTGGTCGGCGTTCGGCGGTCCGGCCGGGTCGATCGCCGTCAATGCCGCCCTGCTTGGCATCTACGTCCTGCCCGCGATCGCGGCAGTCGCATCGCGTGATCCTGCAACACGTCGGTGGGGACGGATTGGATTCGCCGCTGGAGTCGCGAGCCGATCACTGGTCGCTCGACGAACCCGCGAGCAGATTCTCCCGGACTCGTTGCTGCATCCGGCATCGATCGCCGCGTTCGCCGCCTTGAATGCGGTGTCGTGGCGACGACAGGTGAGAGGACTCAACACCTGGAAGGGCCGGCGGATCAGCGCGGACCTGGCCGCATGAGTCGGGTCGTCGTCATCGGTGCCGGCGTGGGCGGCATGGCCGTCGCCGCCCGTCTCGCGGTCAAGAAGCACGACGTGACGATCGTCGAGCAGTCCGGCACGTTCGGCGGCAAGTTGGCTAGCTACGAGCGCGGCGGATTCGTCTTCGACACGGGCCCGAGCCTGTTCACCCTGCCCGCGGTGTACCGCGACCTGTTCCTCAAGACCGGCCGTGCGCTCGAGGAGTCCGTCGATCTCCAGCCCGTGGAGCCGGCGTTCGGCTATCACTTCAGCGACGGCTCGTCCGTCACCGTTCCAGGAGTCGATCCGGCACGCGCGGCGGTGGCCTTCGGCGCCGCATTCGGAGGGAGCGCTGAAGACGACTGGCGCCGGCTGATCGACAGGGCCGCCCGGATGTGGCAGGTCACCCGCGAGCCATTCCTCCAGTCCCCGCTTCGCGGTTGGCGGACCCTCCTGTCCCTTGCGAAGGATCCGAGCGACGTGCGGACCGTCGCGCCGCGAACCACGTTGCGCGACCTGGGTAAGGAGTACCTCGCGGACCCACGACTTCGACAGGTCCTCGACCGGTACGCGACGTACGCAGGCTCCGACCCGCGGTCGGCACCCGCCGTGCTAGCGACCATCCCCTATATCGAGCAGACCTTCGGGGTGTGGCACCTCGGCGGCGGACTGGCGACGCTGGGCACGGCACTCGCGCAGCGCTGCGCTGAGCGCGGGGTCACCATGCGCGGCAATGCTGACGCCACGCGAATCGAGCTCACCGACGGCGCCGTCAGCGGAGTGCGACTAGCAGACGGCGAGCTTCTCGGGGCGGACATCGTCGTCGCCAACGCCGATGCCTCGCTCGTGTACGGAGACCTGGTGTCCGATCAACAAGCGACGAAGCAGGCGCGCAGCATCGCGAAGTCATCCCGGTCACTGGCCGGATTCGTCCTCCTGATCGCCGTCCGCGGCCGCACGCCAGGGATCGCGCACCACAACGTGTGGTTTCCCGCGGACTACGACGCCGAGTTCGATTCCATCTTCGGCCCCCGCCCTCGCCCCGTCGACGATCCCGCCATCTATGCCTGCGTGCCCGACGATCCGCGCATGCGCCCGGATGCGGAGAGCGAGTCGTGGTTCATCCTCGTCAATGCGCCCCGGCACGGGGACGGCTCTGGCGGGACCGTCGACTGGGATGCGCCCGGGATCGCCGAGGCGTATGCCGATCACGTGCTGGCCAGGCTCGCGGAGCGGGGCGTCGACGTGCGCGACCGAGTCGAGTGGCGCGAGACCCGCACGCCGGCCGATCTCGAGCGCGCGACGAGAGCACCGGGCGGATCCATCTACGGCAGTTCCAGCAACGGATCCCGGGCGGCCTTCCAGCGCCCGGCGAACCAGTCGCCGATTCCCGGGCTCTTCCTCGTCGGCGGCTCGGCCCACCCGGGCGGCGGCCTGCCGCTCGTGGGGATGGGCGCGGAGATCGCAGCCGACCTCATCGGCCGCTAGCACCTTGCGGGACGAGGTTCAGCGAGAGCAGCCCTGTGCCGATATCCACCGCGAGAGCTGACGACTGGAGGAATCTATGACCACGACGGCATCTGCGCGCACGACGACATGGCGAGTCCCCGCACTCGCCCTCACCATCTCCCTGCTCGCGTCGGGACTGCTGGTCGCTGCCCAATCGAGCACCGCCCAGGCCGCCCCCGTGACGACCGCCAAGATCAAATGCGTCAACAAGACCACCGGCTTCGCGCGATACGCGAAGAACGGCGAGTGCCGCCGCTCCGAGAGGCGCGCAACGCTGTCGTGCGCCAAGGGCGGGTACTGCGTCGTCGGCGACGTCGGCCCCGGCCGCGGCAAGGTCTTCTACTCGACCAAGCGACTGCAGCCATGGGGCCGCTACCTCGAGGCAGCACCCAGCACCTGGGACTCGCGCAACGGCGATCCCAATCTCGCGTGGTGCCAAATCTCGGACGTATCGATCCCCGGCACCCAGGCCACCGGGCTTGGTGCGGGTGCCGCGAACACCACCGCGATGCTGACCACCTGCACGTCTGGGGCGGCGACCTCGGCTCGCGGATATCGCGGCGGCGGGAAGGCCGACTGGTACCTGCCCTCGCGCGACGAGCTTCGCGTGATGTTCCTGCGCAAGGACATGCTCAAGGGGTTCATCTTCCACGGCTACTGGAGCTCATCAGAGGTTGATGCGCGCTTTGCCTGGATCCAGGACTTCTACTCCGACTACACGCCGGGCCCGAGCGACAAGGCCTTCGCGAATTACGTGCGGCCTATTCGCGCCTTCTCCCCGAAGTAGGCTTCTTCACCGCCGGCGGAGGCGAGAGCCAGCGAGCCAGGCGGCCACCGCGTGCGACGGCGCGAATGCGCGCGTCGGTGGCCGTTCTCGCCTCCTCCGTCGTGACGATGAGCACCTGATCGCCCGCGCGAATGCGCGTATTGACGTCAGGCGCGAGCGCCTGTCCGTCCCTGACGATCAGGGCAACGACAGCGCCATCGGGAAGCCCGATCTCCGGGACGAAGGTACCCACGAAACCCGAGCCCTCGGGCACCTCGATGCCGAGCACGAGTGCGTGCATGCCGTCGAGGGGAGCGGCCTCCACCTCGAGTTCGATCACTTCGTTGGGCAGCACGACACCGAGCCGGCGCCCGAGCGGCGCAAGTATCGGGGTCTGAATCAGGAGCAGGGTCAAGACGACGAGCAACGTCACGTCGAAGACCTCGCTCGCCCCGGTTACGGCAGCGGCCAGGGGAATCGCGGCGAACACGATCGGCACCGCACCGCGCAGTCCGGCAATCGACGCGAAGGCAATCGACCGAGCCGGCCATCGGAATGGCGCAAGCGATGCGATCACCGCCAGAGGTCGCGCGAACACGACGAGCACGACGATGACGAACAGGGCCGTCGGGATGGCGGCCGGCAGTCGATCGATCTCGGCGAGCGCACCAAGCATGACGAACAGCCCGATCTCCGCGATCCACGCGAGGCCGTCGTGGAAGCCGATGATCGATCGTCGATGCGGAAGGCGCGCGGTTGACCCGACGATGATCGCCGCAAGGTAGACGGCCATGAAGCCCGACGTGTGAAGCATTGTCGCCGCGCCGTAGGAGGCGACGAGGAGCGCCAGGGCGGCGATCGGGTACAGGCCGACGGACGGCAGGGCCAGGCGCGGCAGCAGCCAGCGCGAGAGATACCCGAACGCGATTCCGACAGCAGCACCCCCCGCCAGCTCCAGGGCGACGATTACGGGGATCTGCCAGAAGGGCGTGACGCCGAAATCTGCGCTCGCGACGACGGACACCAGCACGACGATCGGTGCGTCGTTGAAGCCCGCCTCGGCCTCGAGCAGAGTCCGCATCCGGCCCGAGGTGCGGATCTTGCGCATGACCGAGAACACCGCAGCGGCATCGGTGGCCGCGAGGACCGCACCGAGCAGGATCGCGATCTGGGGCGACATGTCCAGAATGAAGATGAGCGGTAGCGCCACCACAGTGATGCTGACCGCCACGCCGAAGGAGGCGAGCGTCAGCGCCGGCCACATCACCGGCCGAAGCTGGGACATCCTCGTCGTGAGTCCGCCTTGGGCGAGGATGAGTACGAGCGCGCTGTAGCCGAGGACCGTGGCGAGCTCGGCATTCTGCAGATCGAGGGCGGGGAACGTCGAGCCGAGCGCAAGGCCCAGCAGCAGGTAGAGGAACAGGCCGGAGACGCCGAGTCGTCCGGCGAAACGGACTCCAAGGATTGCCGCCAGGACGATGAGCGCCCCGACGAGCAGGGCTGGCGCCAGGCCGTCGAGCGTCATCGAGTCACCGCCTCTTACCCGGTGGCCGCGCCGAGGCCGAGAGCCTCGTACACCTCGATCGTGGAGTGCGAGCGGTTGAGCGTGTAGAAGTGCAGGCCCGGCGCGCCGCCCTCGAGCAGGCGCTGGCAGAGCTCGGCGGCAACCTCGATGCCCAGGTCGACGACGGCATCGGCGTCGTCGGCAATCGCCGTGAACCGCTCGGCGAGCCCGGCGGGGAACACCGCGCCGGACAGGGCGGTGAACCGCTCGATCTGCGACACGTTCGTCACCGGCATGATTCCCGGCACGATCGGCATCGTGCAGCCGTGGACTGCAGCGCGCTCGACGAGCCGTGCGTAGTCTTCAGCGCGGAAGAACAGGTTCGTGATCGCGAACTCCGCGCCGGCGTCCTGCTTCATGGCCAGCACGCGCGCGTCGGCGTCGAGGTCCGCCGATTCGGGGTGCACCTCGGGGAAGGCCGCGACCCCCACGGTGAAGGCGCCGAGCGAGCGGATCAGCTCGACGAGCTCGACGGCGTGGTTGAGCCCTCCGGGAGTGGGTTCCCACGTCGCGGTGGGACCGGCCGGCATGTCGCCGCGGATTGCGAGCATGTTGCTCACGCCCTCGGCGGCGTACTGGGCGATGACCCCGCGAAGCTCGTCGCGGCTGGCCCCCACGCAGGTGAGGTGGGCGACCGGGGTCAAGGTGGTCTGACGGGCGATCTCGCTGGTGATCTCCACGGTGCGATCCCTCGTGGATCCACCGGCGCCGTAGGTCACCGAGACGAATGTCGGCCTGAGCATCTCGATGGCGCGGACCGTCTGCCAGAGGGCCTGCTCGCCCTCAGCGGTCTTCGGCGGGAACAGCTCGAATGAGAACGAGCGCTGCCCGCTGGAGATGACGTCTCCCAAGGATGCGGCCGGATGCATGCGCACAGACTACGGGGCGCCGAACACACCGATTGGCCCTAGGCTCGGACGGTGCCAGAGACCATCAGCCCCCTCGACGAGGCTGACCTCCGTGCTCGGGTCCAGATCGTCGTCGACGAGGTGCTGGCGCACCAATCCACCGCACTCGCGCGAGTGAGCGCGGACCTCCAGCCCATGGTCGACGCGCTGTCCGCTCTGCTCGCCGGCGGCAAGCGCCTGCGTCCGGCCTTCTGCTACTGGGGATGGCGAGGTGCGGGCGGTTCGCCGGACTGCGACGAGGCCGCGCTTCGCGCGTCCGCGTCCCTGGAGTTCCTGCAGGCGTGCGCCCTCATCCACGACGACGTCATGGACGGTTCGGACACCCGACGCGGGCTGCCTTCGGCGCATCGGCGGTTTGCCGGGGTGCACCGAGGCTCGGAGTGGCTCGGCTCCCCCGAGTCCTTCGGCGTCGGGGCCGCGATCCTGCTCGGCGACCTGTGCTTGTCGTGGGCCGACGAGCTCCTGCTCACGACCGACTTTCCCACCGAGAGCCTTCGGCGGGGCAAGACGGTCTACGACGAGATGCGCACCGAGCTCATGGCCGGCCAGTTCCTGGACCTCCTGGAGCAGGCTCGCGGCGGCGGCTCGGTCGACCGCGCGCTGACGGTCGTCCGCTACAAGTCGGCCAAGTACACGATAGAGCGCCCCTTGCACCTCGGGGCCGCGCTGGCCGGGGCCGACGAGGCCGTCATGTCCGCATACACCGGATACGGGCTGCCGCTCGGGGAGGCTTTCCAGCTGCGCGATGACATCCTCGGGGTCTTCGGTGACCCGAACGAGACCGGCAAGCCGGCCGGAGATGACCTGCGCGAGGGAAAGCGAACAGTCCTCATGGCGATCGCGGTCGAGCGGAGCACTCCGGCGCAGGCCGCCGTCGTCCGGCGCCATCTCGGGGACCCAGGGCTCGACGAGAATGGCGTCGCTGCGCTGCGCGAGATCATCACCGAAACCGGAGCCCTTGACCACACCGAGGCCCTGATCACCGAGCGGCTCGAGGAGGCGCTCACTGCGCTCACCACGGCCGACCTCGTCCCCGACGCGAGAGCTGTGCTGACCGGACTCGCCTACGCCGCCACGCGTCGGAGCACCTGATGCGGACGGTCACCGGACCGACGGACCGCGTCGTCGTCGTCGGAGCCGGCCTCGGCGGCCTGTCAGCGGCGATGCGACTGGCGGGCGCCGGTCGACAGGTGACCGTGCTCGAGCGCGAGGCGGTTCCCGGCGGCCGCGCCGGGCGCCTGGACATCGATACCGCGGACGGCGCATTTCAGTTCGACACCGGCCCCACCGTGCTGACCATGCCCGACCTGATTCGCGACGCGTTCGACTGCGTGGGCGAGGACATGGATGACTGGCTCACCTTGGAGCCGGTCTCACCGCTTTACCGCTCCTTCTATCCGGACGGCTCAATTCTCGACGTCCACTCCGATGTCGATCAGATGGCCGACGAGATCGATCGGGTCATCGGGCCGAAGGAGGCGGCCGGCTACCGCAGGTACGTCGACTTCGTGTCCTCGCTGTACCGATACGAGATGACGGACTTCATCGATCGCAACATCGACTCCCCCCTCGACCTGCTCACCCCGTCGCTCGCGCGCCTGGCGGCGATGGGCGGGTTCCGCAAACTCGCTCCAAAGGTTCGCGAGTTCATGACCGACCCGCGCACCGAGCGCGTCTTCTCCTTCCAGGCGATGTACGCGGGATTGTCGCCGTACGACGCGCTTGCGATCTACGCGGTGATCTCGTACATGGACTCGGTCGCGGGCGTCTACTTCCCCAAGGGCGGCATGCACGCGGTTCCCCTCGCAATGGCGGCCGCTGCGGAGAAGCACGGCGTCGAGTTCCGGTACGGCACCGAGGTGACGGCAGTCGAGACCGTGGGCGATCGCGCTGTCGCGGTGCGGACCGCCGAAGGCGACCGCATCCCGGCCGACGTGGTGGTCCTCAACCCCGACCTGCCGGTCGCCTACCGCGACCTGCTCGGCCGCGAGCCATGGTCGGTCAGGCGTCTGTCCTACTCCCCCTCGTGCTTCCTCATGCTCGCCGGATCGTCAGCGACCTACAGCAAGATCGCGCACCACAACATCCATTTCGGTCATGCGTGGCGCGGGGTCTTCGACGAGCTGATCGACGAGGGTCGGCTCATGAGCGACCCTAGCTTCCTGGTCACCAACCCGTCGCGCTCTGACCCCTCGCTCGCGCCAGACGGGAAGGAGATCTATTACGTCCTGTTCCCGACTCCGAATCTCGATGCACCGATCGACTGGCGGACCGAGGGCAGCAGGTATCGCGACGAGATTGTCGGAACTCTCGAGTCACGCGGCTACGTCGGCTTCGGCGAGGCGATCGAGGTCGAGGACATCACGACTCCGCTCGACTGGGAGCATCGGGGCATGGAGCGAGGCGCGCCGTTCGCTGCAGCGCACTCGTTCTTCCAGACCGGTCCCTTCCGCCCCGGCAACCTGTGGGGGCAGAACGTCGTCTTCACGGGTTCGGGTACCCAGCCGGGCGTCGGCGTTCCGATGGTCCTCATCTCCGGGCGCCTGGCAGCTGAACGCGTGCTCGGCAAGGACACCGCCTACCGCTCGCGCGCCGCGCGGACGTGAGCCCCAACACCCGCTTCGTCGTCCGACACGGTGCCCCCGGCCTGATCGGCTCGGCTCTCGTCGCGATCGGCGCCCTCGGCGTCGGCTGGCTGCCCCCGTCGTCGAGCATGCTCGACAGTCCGATGGTCTCGGCCCTTCGCGCCTCGCTGGGCGGGTCGCTCGCGGCCCGCGCACTCGTGATCATCGGCCTGGCCATGCTGCTGCAGGCGTGGCTGGTGCTCGGCTACGAACTGCTGTCCCGCGGTCGAGGCGGGGTCCGCACTCCGCTGCGTGACCTGATCGGCGTCCTGTCCATGTGGGTGGTGCCACTGCTCGTCGCGCCCCCGCTCTTCAGCCGCGACGCGTACTCCTACTACGTGCAGGGGCGGGTGTTCGGCGCGGGCTTCGACCCCACGACCACCGGGGTCAACGTCATTCCCGGCTGGTTCGAGGACGGAGCCGATCCGATGTGGATCGAGTCACCGACCCCGTACGGGCCTTCGTTCCTCATGATCGAGCGCGCCGTCGCGAACTTCGTGCACCCCAATGCCTACTTCGGTGCGCTGCTCTTCCGTCTCGTCGCTGTCGCCGGCGTGGCCCTCGTCGCGATCTATCTCCCGCGCCTCGCGCGCCTGCACGGCATCGATCCGGCGCGCGCCCTCTGGCTCGGTGTTCTCAATCCGGTCGTGCTCATGCACTTCATCGCGGGCGCGCACAACGATGCGCTCATGGTCGGGCTGCTCGTGACCGGCATCACGCTCGCGGCCGAACGCCACTGCGTGTGGGGAACGGTCGCCATCAGCCTGGGCGCGACGGTCAAGCCGATCTGCCTGCTCGTCCTGCCCTTCGTCGGACTCCTCTGGGCCGGACGCGACGGGTCGTGGCTGGCCCGTGTGCGTGGCTGGCTGCTCACCGCACTTGTCATGGTCTGCACGATCGTGCCCATGATGCTGATCGCCGGTGCCGGCAGCGGAGTTCTCAAGGCGACGTTCAGCACGCCTTCGGGCGTGCTGACCTGGCTATCGCCGAGTACCGCGATCGGCAAGCCGCTGGGCCTGCTCACCACGTGGATCGGCTGGACCGAGAGCGAGTCCACCGTGCTCGGCGTGGTGCGCATGATCGGCACGGCCACGGCGCTGGCCGTCATCGCCTGGCTCATCTTCCGACCCGGCGGACGCAGCCCGGTGCGCGGCGCCGCCCTGGCACTCGCGGTCATCGTCGTGCTGGGTCCGGTGGTCCAGCCCTGGTACCTGCTGTGGTTCTTGCCCCTCTTCGCGGCGACCGGACTGTCCGTGCGCGAGATGCGAGTCGCCGTCTTCCTGACCGCGGGCTTCACCGTGCACGGCATGATCGAGAGTTCGACGAACGCCGACAACCTCACGGACATCGCCGACAGCATCACCTTCCTCGTCGCGATCGCGATCGTCCTGCTCATCTTGCTGGCGAGCCCGCGCGAACGTCGCCTGGCGATGGGGTCGACCGACGACGTCGGCCTGACGCCGCATACCGAGGACGAGATCGCGCTGGCCGATGCCATGAAGTGGCCCACGCGGGAGAAGGTGCCCGTGTGAGCGGTCGCGAACTCGACGCGGCGGGCATCACCGACCCACAGTTGCGCGAGTCCTACGAGCGATGCCGCGAGCTGAACGCCGCGCACGGCAAGACCTATTACGTTGCGACGCTTCTCCTGCCCGCCGTCAAGCGGCCATTCGTTCACGCGCTCTACGGGTTCGCGCGCTACGCGGACGAGATCGTCGACGACCTGTCGTCTTCGCTGAGCGATGCCGAGCGCGCCGAATGGCTGGGCTCGTGGGGCCAGGCGTTCCTCGCCGACCTGGCCCGCGGATCGTCCGACGACCCGATCTGCCGAGCCGTCGTCGACACGGTCCAGCGCTGGGACATCCCCGTCGCGCACTTCGAGGCGTTCTTGCACTCCATGGCGATGGACCTGACCGTCGATGAGTACGCGACGTACGAGGACCTGTACGAGTACGTCTACGGATCGGCCGCGGTCATCGGCCTGCAGATGATCCCGATCCTCGGACCGACATCGCCGGAGGCGTTCGATCGCGCGAAAGACCTCGGCGTCGCATTCCAGCTTGCGAACTTCATCCGCGACGTCGGCGAGGACCTCGACCGAGGTCGCGTGTATCTGCCGCTCGACGAACTGCTGGAGTTCGGCATCACGCGCGCGGACCTCGAAGCCCGCGTGATGACGCCCGCGATCCGCGACGCGCTCGTGTTCCAGGTCGAGCGCGTGCGCGCGCTGGAGGAATCGGCCCGCCCGGGCATCGCGATGCTGCACCCGTCATCGCGGGACTGCATCGAGGCGGCGCGCATCTTGTATTGCGGGATCGTCGATGAGGTCGAGCGCAACGGCTACGACGTGTTCGCGAAGCGGGCAAGCGTGCCGATGCGACGACGCCTCGCGGTTGCCGGCCCAGCTCTGATCCGCGCCCGTCGCGCCCGCCGCCGCTTCGGCCCCGGCATGCCCCCCGCCTAGTCAGTCCCTTCCGGCCCCGCCCCATTCCCGCGAGTGGGCAGTTGTGGCTGGACAAATCGGAGGTGGATTCAAGCGGTGGATGCAACATCGGTTGGATTGACCGGTTCTGACAGTAGGTGGTCGAGCATTTCGGCTGGTGTCTTGAAGCCGTGGCGTTTGCGTGGCCGGTTGTTCAGTTTTCGGCTGACGTGCTCGAGATAGTCCGGGGCATAGACCGACAGGTCGGAGCCTTTGGCGAAGTACTGACGCAGCAGGCCGTTGGTGTTCTCGTTGGATCCGCGCTGCCATGGTGAGTGGGGATCGCAGAAGTAGATGTCCAGGTCCGTGGCTGCGGCGATCTGGACGTGGTTGGCCATCTCCGATCCCTGGTCCCAGGTCAGCGTGCGTCGCAAGGTCGCCGGCAGCTGGCTCATCGCGGTGATCATCGCGTCGGCTACCGCGTCCGCGCCGTGGTTGCCGGGAAGGTGCAGCAGCAGGCAGAACCCGGTTGCCCGCTCGACCAAGGTCCCGATCGCCGAGCCGGAGTTCTTCCCCACGATCAGGTCGCCCTCCCAATGGCCAGGAACAGCACGGTCGGCGACCTCGGGCGGGCGCTCGGTGATGGAGACCATCCCCGGGATCCGGCCACGGCGCTCACCTGCGGTCCTCCGGGTCTTGCGGATCGCCCGGCCCGTGCGCAGCCGTTGGTGCAGGTCACGGCGCAACGCGCCGCGGCCCTGGACGAACAACGCCTGGTAGATCGCCTCGTGACTCACGCGCATCTCCGGATCATCAGGGAAATCGATCCTCAGCCGACCTGAGATCTGCTCCGGGCTGAGTTCGTCCTCCAAGTGATCTTGCACCACCTGCCGCAGCCGGTCGTTGGCCTTGAGCGCGGACGCCTTCGGCCGGCGAGCCCGCCAGTCGGAGCGCTTCTGCGCCATCGACGCCCGATACCTAGGCAGGTGCCGGTCGGCGAAGAACGTGGAGTTCATCGCCAGCTCACGCCCGATCGTGGACCGGTGACAGCCCACCGCCCGCGCGATCTCCGCGTTCGACGCCCCCGACCCACGCAGGACCGCGATCTCCTCACGCTGATCGAACGTCAACCGAGGCCTGACCTTGCCGGGCGTCACCGATGGAGGAATCACTCCGCCAGCCTCACCGAACCACCCCGCACCCGTGCGCTCGGACACGCCCGCCGCAGCAGCCGCCTCCGCGACCGACAACCCCGACCGCACCCACTGCCAAAACCCGAGCCGCACCGCTGGCGGCAACCCCGGAGGACCAAGCATCACAACACCTCTTCACCTCAGGTGTTGCATCGATCCCTTGAACCCAAGCGAAGATTTCGCGCGACAACTCACCACTCGCGGAGGAGGGGGCGGGTCAGCGGCTGGCGGCGGGGGTCAGCACCACGCTCGCGAATCGCGCCGACGGCCCCTCGACGGGGGCGGCACCGGCCCCGTGCACCCGGTACGTGCCGCGTAGCCCTAGGGACTTCAGGTAGCGGGCCACGGCCGTGGCGCGCGCCTTCGACAGGACCGGGTCCGTCACGGTGAAGCCGCTGGCCCCGACGTATCCGACGATGGAGACGCGGTTGCCGCGCAGGCTTCTGGGCACCTTGGCCACCAGGGTGTCGAGCGCCCGCTTGGCCTGCTTCGTCAGCGTCGAGGAGTACACGTCGAAGTAGACGAGGGTGCGAATCGCCTTCGGCTCGGCCACCGGTGGCTTCACCAGCACCCGGACCGACACGGACACCACCGACGACGTCTCCGCGCGCAGTCTCGAGCCGTCGGACAGCCCGTTGATCTGGAGCGTGTAGCCGCCCGGGTCAAGGTCGTCGGGAATCGGCAGCTGGCCGGCGAAGGTGCCATCGGAGAACACCACCAGGGCGCCCAGCAGGATCGACCGGTCGCCGGACAGCAGGTACACGTTCACCGGTGTTCCCGGGACGAACCCGTGTCCCCTCACCTCGACGGATCCGCCGACGCTCAGCTGGAACTCCCCGCGATCGGTGGCTGCCAGTGGCGACCCGCCGGGCGTCTTCGAGCCGACGTTCAGCTCCAGGTCCGCGCTCGCGACGACGAATGTGCCCGAGTCGCGGGACTCGGTCAGCTTCGCCGGGACCGACGATCCGCCGATCGTCACCGCCGCCACGCCGACTGCCGGGCGCGGCACGAAGGTCTGCGACGGTGACGGCGTCGGCGTCGGCGTGGGAGTCGGCGTCGGCGTCGGCGTGGGAGTCGGCGTCGGCGTCGGCGTGGGAGTCGGCTCAGGTCCGGGCTCGACGGTCATCGTGATCGTGTTCGATCCGGTCTGGCCGATGGCATCGGCGACGCGGTAGGTGATGACGTTCGCGGGTCCGCTGAACTCGTCGGTGGGCGTGTAGGTGACCGCACGAGTCGTCGTGTTGACGGTCCACCAGCCCTGCCCGTCGACCCCGACCGTCGTCTTGCACACCGAGTCATCGGGATCGATAAGGCACGCGCTCGAGTTGACTATCCCCGAGCCGGTGACCGACGGCGTGAACGTGATCTCCGTCCGGAAGGCCGTCCCCGTATCGGTGGGGTCGACGACCGGCCCGCTGGGCGCGGTGACTGCCACGGTGACGTTGTTCGTTCCTGCACTCGTCTGTCCGTACGCGTCGCTTACGCGGTAGGTCACGGCCGTGGTCGTGCCCGAGAACGAGGACACCGGCGAGAAGGTCACCGCGCGAGTCGATGTGTTCACCGCGAACGTGCCCTCGCCCGCCATCACCACAGACGACCTGCACACCGAATCGTCGGGATCGACGATGCACGCGGTCGCGTTGTCGATCCCGGTCCCGGACGTCGACGGCGTGAACACGACGGGCGTGAACCACGCGGAGGACGCACTGGTGATGGCCACGACCGGCGCCGCCGGGGTGTTGACCGTGGCGGACACGGTCGCCGACCCGGTCTGCGCGTAGGCATCGGTGACGCGGTAGGTCACGGCCCCCACCGCTCCGGTGAACCCGACCACGGCAGTGAACGTCACGGCGCGGGTCGAGGTGTTGACCGTGAACGTCCCCTTGCCCGCGATCACCACGGACGACTTGCACACCGAATCGTCCGGATCAACCACGCAGGTGTCCGCGTTGACGAGGTAGGTCGTCGGCGTCGTGGCGGGAATCACCGAAGCTCCGGTGATGCCCGTCGCGGTCACCGACGCCGCGGTCACCGACGGTGCGGTCGGGACAAGCACGGTCACGGTCACGGCGTTCGAACCGGTCTGACCGTAGGTATCGGTCACCCGGTACGTCACCGCAGGCACCACCCCGGCGAAGCCGAGAACACCCGCGAAGGTCATCGCCCGGGTCGACGTGCTCACCGTGAACGTCCCCTTGCCCGGGACCACCACGGACGTCTTGCACACCGAGTCCGCCGGATCGACCGCGCACGTGCTCGCGTTCACCAGGTAGGTGGTGTTCGTCACCGTCGGAGTGACCGTCGTCGACGTTGTCGCCGTGGCCGACACCGACCGAGCCGCAACGACCGGTGCGAGCGGCAGTACGACCGTCACGGTCACGGCATTCGAGGCCGACTGCCCGTACGTGTCCGTCACCCGGTACGTCACGTCCGGCACGACTCCCGTGAATGCCGCCGCCGCGACGAAGGTCATCGCCCGGGTCGACGTGCTCACCGTGAACGTCCCCTTGCCCGAGATCACCACGGACGTCTTGCACACCGAGTCGTCCGGATCGATGACGCAGGTGCTCGCGTTCACCAGGTACGTCGTGTTCGTCACTGTCGGGGTCACAGTCGTCGACGTCGTCGCCGTGGCCGACACCGACCGAGCCGCGACGATGGGTGCAGCCGGCACAGCCACAGTGACGGTCACGGTGTTCGATCCCGTCTGGCCATACGTATCCGTCACCTGGTAGTTCACGGCCGGTACGGCGCCCGAGTAGCCGGACGACGCCGTGAAGGTCACAGCTCGTGTCGAGGTGCTCACGACGAACGTGCCCTTGCCCGCAATCACCACGGTTGTCTTGCACACCGAGTCATCGGGGTCGACGATGCACGTGCTCGCGTTCACGAGGAACGTTGCCGGCGACACCGCCGGCGTAGCCGAGGCAGCGACGGTTCCGGTCGGCGAGATGGTCGCGGCCGTCACTGTCGGCTCCGCGGGCAGGTCGACGGTCATCGACACCGTGTTCGACGCGGACTGCCCGTAGGTGTCGGTGACCCGGTAGGTCACGTCCGGCACAACTCCGGTGAACCCGGCCACTGCGGTGAAGGTCAGCGCGCGGGTCGACGTGTTCACCACGAACGTGCCCTTGCCCGAGATCACCACCGTCGTCTTGCACACCGAGTCATCCGGATCGATCACACACGTGCTCGCGCTCACCAGGAAGGTCGTGTTCGTCACCGTCGGAGTCGCCGTCGTCGCCGTTGCACCCACAGCGGTCGCGACCCTGGCCGATACGACCGGCGCAGTCGGCAGGTTCACGGTCACCGTGACCGTGTTCGAGGCGGACTGCCCGTAGGTGTCGATGACCCGGTACGTGACGTCAGGTACCACTCCAGCGAAGCCGGCCGCAGCAGTGAACGTCAGCGCTCGAGTAGAGGTGTTCACCACGAACGTGCCCTTGCCCGAGATCACCACCGTGGTCTTGCACACCGAGTCCGCCGGATCGACCACACACGTGCTCGCACTCACCAGGTACGTCGTGTTTGTCACCGTCGGAGTCGCCGTCACTGCCGTCGTCGCCGTGGTGGACACCGACCGAGCCGCAACGATGGGCGCAGCCGGCACAGCCACAGTGACGGTCACGGTGTTCGATCCGCTCTGGCCGTATGCGTCGGTCACCCGGTAGGTGACGCTCCCCACTGCTCCGGTGAACCCGGCCACCGCGGTGAAGGTCAGCAGGCGTGTCGCGGTAGTCACGACGAAGGTGCCCTTGCCCGCGATCACCACCGTGGTCTTGCACACCGAGTCGTCCGGATCGATGACGCAGGTGCTGGCGTTGACGAGGAACGTCGCGGGAGCCACCGACGGGGTGACGGTTGCCGCCACGGTCCCGGTCGGCGACATCGTCGCGGCGGTGACGACGGGAGCCGCCGGGAGGTCCACCGTCACCGACACCGTGTTCGACGCGGACTGCCCATACGTATCGATCACGCGGTAGGTCACATCGGGAACGACCCCGGTGAAACCGGCAACCGCGGTGAACGTGAGAGCCCGGGTCGAGGTGTTCACCACGAACGTGCCCTTGCCCGAGATGGCCACAGTGGTCTTGCACACCGAGTCGTCCGGATCGACGACACACGTGCTCGCACTCACGAGGTAGGTCGTGTTCGTCACTGTCGGAGTGGCCGTCAGTGCGGTCGCTCCAACAGTGCTCGCGGACCTCGCTGCCACGATCGGCGCCGCGGGGGTCGTCACGGTCACGGTCACCGTGTTCGTGCCGATCTGCCCGTAGGTGTCGACGACGCGGTAGTTCACGACCGGTACGGCGCCCGAGAAGCCGGACGCCGCCGTGAAGGTCACTGCGCGAGTGGACGTGCTCACGACGAAGGTGCCCTTGCCCGAGATCACGACAGTGGTCTTGCACACCGAGTCGTCCGGATCGACAATGCACGTGCTGGCGTTGACAAGGAAGGTCGCCGGGGAGACCGTCGGCGTCACCGAGGCAGCGACGGTTCCGGTCGGCGAGATGGTCGCGGCTGTGACGGCGGGAGTCGCCGGCGCATCCACGGTCACCGAGACCGTGTTCGACGCGGACTGCGCGTACGTATCGATCACGCGGTAGGTCACATCGGGAACGACGCCAGTGAACCCGGCAACCGCGGTGAAGGTGAGAGCGCGTGTCGAGGTATTCACCACGAACGTGCCCTTGCCCGAGATCACCACAGTGGTCTTGCAGACCGAGTCATCCGGATCGACCACACACGTGCTCGCGCTCACCAGGAAGGCGGTGTTCGTTACCGTCGGCGTCACCGTCGTTGCGGTGGAGCCCACGGTGGTCGCGGTTCTCGCCGCCACCACTGGAGCTACGGGAAGATTCACGGTCACCGTGACCGTGTTGGCGCCCACCTGCCCGTACGTGTCGACCACGCGGTACGTCACGTCAGGCACCACTCCAGCGAAACCGGCCGCAGCAGTGAACGTCAGCGCTCGAGTCGAGGTATTCACCACGAACGTGCCCTTGCCCGAGATCACGACCGTCGTCTTGCAGACCGAGTCATCCGGATCGACCACACACGTGCTCGCACTCACCAGGTACGTCGTGTTCGTCACCGTGGGAGTCGCCGTGACGGCCGTCGTCGCCGTGGTGGACACCGTCCTTGCGGTGACGGCTGGCGCGGCAGGAGTGCCCACCGTGACCGAGATGTCATTCGAGCCGACCTGTCCGTAGGTGTCGACGACTCGGTATGTCACGTCCGGGACGACGCCGGTGAATCCTGCGGCTGCCGTGAACGTCACCAGCCGGGTCGAGGTACTCACGACGAAGGTGCCCTTGCCCGAGATCACCACGGTGGTCTTGCACACCGAGTCATCCGGATCGACGATGCAGGTATCGGCGTTCACCAGGAAGGTGGCGGGCACGGCTGTCGGCGTAGTAGTCGCGGCCACGGTCCCCGTAGGCGTGAGCGTCGCCGCCGAGACAGCCGGCACCGCAGGCAGGTCGACAGTGACGTCCACCGTGTTCGAGTCGGCCTGGCCGTAAGTGTCGATCACACGGTACGCCACGTCCGGGACGACGCCGGTGAATCCTGCGACCGCAGTGAACGTCAACGCACGGGTCGAGGTGTTCACGACGAACGTGCCCTTGCCCGAGATCACCACGGTGGTCTTGCACACCGAGTCATCCGGATCAATGACGCATGTGCTCGCACTCACGAGGAATGTCGTGTTCGTCACCGTCGGCGTCACTGTCGTGACACTGGCGCCCACTGCGGTCGCGACCTTCGCCGACACGACGGGAGCGGCAGGCGCATTGACCGTCACGGACACGGTGTTCGTCCCGGTCTGCCCGTAGGTATCGACGACCCGATAGGTCACGGCGGGGACGACGCCCGCGAACCCGGCCACCGCGGTGAACGTCACCGCACGCGTCGATGTGCTGACCACGAACGTGCCCTTGCCCGAGATCACGACAGTGGTCTTGCACACCGAATCGTCCGGATCGACGATGCACGTGCTCGCGCTCACCAGGTACGTCGTCGGCGCGACCGTCGGGGTGACTGACGCGGCCGTGGTCCCGGTCGGCGTCAACGTCGCGGCGGTGACCACAGGCACCGCCGGCAGGTTCACCGTGACCGACACCGTGTTGCTGTCCTGCTGGCCGTAGGTGTCGACGACCCGGTAGGTCACGTCCGGAACAACGCCGGCAAAGCCCGCCACCGCAGTGAACGTCAGCGCGCGGGTCGAGGTGTTGACCACGAAGGTGCCCTTGCCCGAGATCACCACGGTGGTCTTACACACCGAGTCATCCGGATCAATGACGCACGTGCTTGCGCTCACCAGGTACGTCACGTTGGTGACCGTCGGCGTCGCCGTCAGTGCTGCCGTTCCGGTGACGCTCGCGGTCTTCGCGGCGACGACGGGAGCTGCGGGAGTGCCCACCGTCACGGAGACGTCATTCGACCCGGTCTGGTCGTAGGTGTCCTCGACGCGGTACGTGACGTCGGGCACGACGCCGGAGAAACCCGCCACCGCGGTGAACGTCACCGCGCGCGTGGACGTGCTGACCACGAAGGTGCCCTTGCCCGAGATCACCACGGTGGTCTTGCACACCGAGTCCGCCGGATCCACGATGCACGTGCTCGCGTTCACGAGGTATGTCGTTGGCGCCACCGCGGGAGTCACCGAACCAGCGACCGTCCCGGTCGGCGAGATGGTCGCAGCCGTGACGACGGGGACCGCGGGCAGGTTCACCGTCACGGACACGGTGTTGCTGTCCTGCTGGCCGTAGGTGTCGACGACGCGGTACGTGACGTCGGGGACGATGCCGGCGAAGCCGGCTACCGCGGTGAACGTCAGCACCCGCGTGGACGTGTTGACCACAAAGGTGCCCTTCCCGGAGATCACCACGGTGGTCTTGCACACCGAGTCATCCGGATCCACGACGCACGTGCTCGCACTCACGAGGAACGTCGTGTTCGTCACCGTCGGAGTCGCGGTCAGCGCGGTCGTCCCGGTGACGCTCGCCGACTTCGCGGCGACAACCGGGGCTGCCGGAAGCGCGACGGTCACGGACACGGTGTTCGAGCCCTGCTGGCCATAGGTGTCCGTGACCCGGTAGGTCACGTCGGGAACGACTCCGGCGAAGCCTGCCGCCGCAGTGAAGGTCACGCGACGGTTCGAGGTGGTGACGACGAAGGTGCCCTTGCCCGAGATCACGACCGTGGTCTTGCACACCGAGTCGTCCGGGTCGATCACGCACGTACTGGCGTTGACAAGGAACGTGGCAGGAGTGACGGCCGGAGTCACGTTGACCGACGCCGTCGCGGTCGGGGTGAGCGTTGCCGCCGTGACGACCGGCACGGCGGGAAGCGCCACAGTGATCGAGACGGTGTTCGATGCCGACTGCCCGTAGGTGTCGATCACGGAATACGTGACGTCAGGCACGACGCCGGTGAAGCCGGTCACCGCGGTGAACGTGAGAGCTCGAGTCGACGTGTTGACCACGAACGTGCCCTGTCCGGCAATCACGACCGTGGTCTTGCAGACCGAGTCGGCCGGATCGATCACGCACGTGCTCGCGCTCACCAGGTAGGTCGTGTTGGTGACCGTGGGCGTCACGGTGGTCGCGGTCGACCCGACCGTGGTCGCCGTCTTGGGGGCGATCGCCGGAGCTGCCGGCACCGTGACCGTCACCGAGACCGTGTTCTGCCCGGACTGGCCGTATGTGTCGATGACTCGGTAGGTCACGTCGGGCACCACGCCGGAGAAGCCGGCAGCCGCGGTGAAGGTCAGCGCCCGCGTGGAGGTATTCACGACGAAGGTGCCCTGTCCGGCAATCACGACCGTGGTCTTGCACACCGAGTCCGCCGGATCGATCACGCACGTGCTCGCGCTCACCAGGAAGGTCGTCGGTGCGACCGTGGGGGTCACGGTCGTGGCCGTCGTCCCCGAGATGGAGATGGCCCTCGCCGTGACCACCGGCACGGCCGGCAGCACGACGGTCAGCGTCACGGTGTTGGAGCCCTGCTGCCCATACGTGTCGGTCACCCGGTACGTCACCACGGTGACCGCACCGGTGAAGCCCGCCACCGCCGTGAACGTGAGAGCCCGAGTCGACGTGTTCACCACGAAGGTGCCCTGACCGGCAAGCACCACCGACGTCTTGCACACCGAGTCCGCCGGATCGATCACGCACGTGCTCGCGCTCACCAGGAACGTCGTGGGCGCGACCGTCGGCGTCACGACCGTCGCGGTCGCTCCCACAGGGGACGCGGTCTTCGCCGTGACGACCGGGGCGGCGGGAAGCGTGACCGTGAGCGTCACGGTGTTCGACGCCGAGCGGCCGTACGAGTCGGTGACCTGGTACGTCACGACGCTGACCGCACCGGTGAAGCCCGCCACCGCGGTGAAGGTCAGCGCCCGCGTGGAGGTATTCACCACGAAGGTGCCCTGCCCGGCGATCACGACCGTGGTCTTGCACACCGAGTCCGCCGGATCGATCACGCACGTGCTCGCGTTCACTAGGAACGTGGTGGGCGCGACTGTCGGCGTCACCGTCGTCGCTGCGGCCCCGACCGGGGAAGCGGTGCGGGCCGTGACCACTGGCGCGGCCGGCAGCGTGACCGTGACGGTCACCGTGTTCTCGCCGGTCTGTCCGTACGTGTCGGTCACGCGGTACGTCACCACGGTGACCGCACCGGTGAAGCCCGCCACCGCGGTGAAGGTCAATGCCCGAGTCGAGGTGTTGACGACGAACGAGCCTTGGCCCGCAATCGCAACGGTCGTCTTGCACACCGAGTCCGCCGGATCGATCACGCACGTGCTCGCATTGACCAACGTCGCCGGTGCCGTGGCCGATGCGGTCGGCGTGACGACGGTGGCCGTCGATCCCACGGCCGACGACACCTTCGCGGTGACCGACGGCACAGCGGGCGGATTCACCGTGACGGTCAGCGGGCCTTCGCCCGGCTGCGCGAGATCGTCGAACACCCGGTAGATGCGCTCGGGCGTCGTGCCCGCGTACCCGGCGACCGCGGTGAACGTCACCACGCCGGTGGTGGTGTTTACCGACCAGGTGCCCTCGCCCGGGACCACGAGCGTCGCGGCGCACGAGGCCCCGTCGACGATGCAGGTCGTCGTGTGCACGATGCCGGTGCCGGTGAGCACCGGGGTCAAGGTGACCGGCGTGGTTGCTGTCGTCGTCGCCGACGCGGGCGCGACCGTCGGCGGCGGATCCGCGGCGGCCGGGCCGGCGGTGATTCCCAGCAGCGAGCAGGCCACGATCACCGTGATCAGGGACGTCAATGGCCAGCGCTGTGCTCGCGCTCCACTGCCCCTCATCGTGCCCCGCCTGGAGAAGGTGCACCACATCGGATGTGGTACAGGTCACAGATAGGGTACGCCGGGATTATCCGGTTCGATCAGGCTGACAGCGGCGGATATCCGGTGAACGTCAAGGAGAGGTCACGATTTAGTCTCGGTGACCGATATCAGGCGCAAGGAGTCCGCTATGTACCTTTGTGCGGTTTTGCGCTGGGGAGCCTGATGGTCAACTTCTCCCCCGGCAGGGCCATCACGCGGCGGCTGCCCAGGTAGTTGGCTGCGTCGGTGCCCCAGAACGGCTCGACGTGCGCGACCGATCCGCAGCTGTTCGTGTGCGCCATCATCGGCACCCCGCCCTCGGCCATCGGTCCCAGGTACATGACCACATGGCGGTACGGGCACACCTCCCCGGTCGGGCACGTGTCGTACAGAACCAGGTCGCCGGGCTTGAGCTTGCTGGCGTCGATCGGCGCGTAGTGCGGGTCGAGCGATGCGCCGTCCCACGGCACCATGTTGCGCGTCGACGGCGCCCACCCATCGCCCGCGGTCTTCAGCCCGGCACCCTCGGAGTACGCGCGCGACACGTACGACGAGCAGTCGTAGCGCCACGCATCCAGACGCCCGATGCCCCCGCACGCGTACGGAGCGCCGAGCCGCAGCAGCGCGTACTTCACGGCAACCGCCGCCTGCGGGGTCACCGCGCGCTTGACCGCGTACTTGCAGAGCTTCTTGACGTCGACACCCTCGGGCACCGTGCCGTCAAGGACCGACTTCGGGCACCCGTCCTTGCCGACCACCGTCTGCGGTGCGGCGAGACTGATCAGCCGCTGCAGTTCCTTCTCGTCGATCTTGAGGTTCTTCTTGGCCTTGGTCAAGTCCTTCTGAATAGTCGTGACGACCTTGCGGTCCGCGCTCGCGCGAATCTCCGCCGCCGCGACTGCCGAATCGACGACGGTCGCGTACTGCTGCGCCACCTCGAAGTCGAGAGTCTCGTTGCCGGTCGCGGACCTCAGGTAGACGATCGAGTCGATGTTGCGCAGCACATCGTCGGGCTTGCTGCCCAGGACGCTGAGGACGACGTCGACGTCGGTGCTACCGGTGATGTAGAGGTCGCGCACCGACACCGAGAACTGTGCCGCCGCGTCGGCCAGCGAGAACTCGGCCTTGCCGCGCTCGCGAATAGTCGCGTGCACGTCGTCGGCGGAACTGCGCAGGATCTGATTCGCCGACCGGAGCGTGTTGGCCAGCCGCTCGACGCGTCGCTGGCCCTTTTGCACCTGCTTGTACAGGCGGGAGTAGTCGTCGACGAATCCCGGGTCGAGTGCCGGCGCCGCATCGGCAGTCGACTCCTCGTGTGTGACGATCGGGTCGGGCTTCTCCCCCGGCAGGTTTCCGCCGCCCTCCTCGACCGGGCGGGAGTTGCCCGTACTGTCGTTGTCGTCAGCGATCGCCATCGGGACCGACGAGCCAAGGGAGCCGAGCACGAGCGCGGCAAGCCCCACAGCAAGAACCGACGGCACGAGCCGTCGGTTGCGGAGGCGGGGATCAGACATCGTCGGTCATTATCGTGGTTAATCTCTCGCTGTGGCCAGAGGGACCGGTGTTCTTCATGTTCCTAGGGGGAATTCGTGCTCCGAGACTAGGAGGGGTAGCCGAAGAGTAGCCGCTCTAGCCCCTTCGGCCCTCACACCCCCTCACGAAAACCAATAGCCTGCCTGTCGGGGGGCACATGGACCGGGATCGCGGGGCAGCACTGAGCGGGTTCGTCCGCGTCCTATGCGCGAACCCCAATGGCGACGGGGCAGCGCGCGCCATGGTGATGGGAGCCCTTGCCCCACTCGGCGCCGTCTCCGGACAGATCTACGGCAGCGGCCGGCCTGCGACCCTCGAGCTCCTCGGCAACTTCGGGTGGGCCGCCAAGGACGCGGTCGCGTTCCGGACTCTCGCCGTCGGACTCCCGCTGCCCGCGAGCCACGCGTTCACCTCGGTCAGCACCATCGCTGTTCCCTGGCACGACCTGCACGATCGCTACCCCGCCCTGACCTCCGACGACGGGCCGCAGGAAGCCCCCGAGATCGCCGACGGCAAGCCGCTAGTCGTCTGCGTGCCGATCGTGTGGACCGAGCAGCCCGTCGGCGTACTCGTCGCCATCATCAACGAGCAGCCACCGCTCGGCCCGCCCGAATGGCAGTACCTCGACGGGGTGGCAGGCGCGCTCGGGCTGTGGATGATCGAGCAGCGCCGATCGCTCATCGACAACTGGCGCAAGACCGCGCCGATGCCGCATGCGGAGATCCGGCTGTCCCCACGCCAGCACCGCATCCTCGAGCTCGTCGGCAATGGCAGCAACGATGCGGAGATCGCCGACAGCCTGGGCATCTCGATCCACATGATCAGGCAGGACATCTCCGAAATGATGGAGTTGCTCGGCGCGGAAACCCGCGACGGAGCGGCGGGCCGCGCTCGGGACATCGGGCTGCTGCCAGACCGTCGGGTCCGGGACGGACGGCACTAGTGAGCCAGACCACCCCGTTCCTTCGCGCGTGGGGCGGGTGGCTGCTGCCCGTGTCGGCTCATCGCCGGCACAGCGAGCCAGAGCTTCGGCTCCAGACGCGGGCGGGCCTCGTCGGGCTCGTCTGCGTCGTCACTGCTGCTTTGGCGGTCGCCGCGGCCGGATGGCATGTCGCGACAAGCGTCGACTCGATCGACACCACGGTGTCATCACTGCGGATGACTGTTCCTGCGGCCCTTGCCCTGGTCGCCATCAGCGTGTTCGCCCCGCAAGCGGTGTTCCGCACGCGCAGCGCGGCGATGACCCGCAAGGTGCTCGGCAATCCCTCCGCGACGATCCTGCCGTGGCGCGCGACCACCATCACCTTCGACGCGGTTCTCGTCGGTGCGCTCCTCGCCGGCATCTACTACGAGTGGTCGCTCACGCTGCTCGCGTTCGGCGCTGCCTTCCTCGTCCGAATTCTCGTCCAGAGCCGCGCTTCGCTCGACTGGGATCCCAACGCCCGCTTCCATAGCCTCGTCACCGCCTGGGCATCGGGCGCCGGCGGTGCCGTCGCGTTCGCGATCGTCGCTCCGCTGGCGAGCTCGGTCTCGATCGAGGGATCGATCGTCCCGCTCGCGCTGGCCGCGCTCGTCGCGATGTACACCGGCCTCGCGGTGAATGCGGTCGAGCGCTGGGTCAACGGCGATACGACCAGGTGGCTCCTGCTCAAGGATGCTGTCGACACCCGCCGGATCGTCGTCGCGATGATCACCGCGGGCATCGCCTGGACCGCCGCAATGGTCGCCGATGCAACAGCGACGAACTTTCCCGCCAGCCCGTTCCTCACCGCATCCCTTGCCGGACTGGGGATCTTCATCGCGGCGTGGCTCGTGCTGTGGTTCGTCTCAATCCGGCTGTGGGTACGCGACGCAACGCGCACGCTCGCGCTGTGGGGTGCCCATCAATCGGAGGTCATGACGCGCATCGCCGACGGATCGCTGAGCCCCGAGCTCGCCGCGCGTGCCGCGCTGCCGATCACTGCACGCATGGCCGTGTCGGTATTCGCCGCGACCCGCGCGATGGTCGTCGTCGACGACGGACGCGGTCATGTGACAACACAGCTCACCGCTGCTGACGTGTTCGCCAACGCCCCCGCGGCCGAGGCCAAGGACCTCTTCTGCCACCGAAGCCTGCGCCTTCCCCTCTATCCCGTCCCCGGCCACCCCAACACGAGCAGCGTCACCGTCTCCCGGTGGCTGTGGGCTGGCTGGTTCGCCACCGGTTCCAAGGCAATAGTCGGAACGTTCACCGACCTCGCGACTTCCGCACTCCTGTCCCCCGTCATCGCGGCGAACGACGATCGCGACACCGCTGCGTTCGACGTGATGTTCGACGGAATCAACCGCTGGCCCACACCCGCGGCGTTCGCGCAGGCGGTCGACCGCATGCAGCGGCGAGCCGACGCCAGCCCCCATACCGACTCGTTGCTCATCGGCGTCTACGCCATCGACGACTTCGGAGCGATCGCGGGCGGACGCTTCGAGAACGCAGCCGTCGCCCAGGTCATGAGACTGGCCCTTGGCCACCAGCAGTTCGCCGGCCACGACCTCTTCGCGGCGTACGAGGAGCCCGGGCGGCTGTGGCTGGCGCTCGGCGGCGGGCCGATCATCCGCAACGGCATCGGCCTGCTCAGAGGACTGCAGGAGCACATCAACGACCACGGTTCGGTCAATAGCTCCAAGATGGACATCGACGTTCATGTCAGCGTCAGTTTCGGGTACGCCGCCCATCAGGTCGACGAGTTCAGCCAGGCCGGGCTGATGAGTGCGGCTCTCCACCGGCTCGGCATCGACCAGGGCTCACGCGATCCGTTCTCGGTGGAGAACCTGCTGGCCTACGACATCACGCCCGAGGACATCGTCGGTGACCAGGACACCCCGGTCACCGCGGTCGACACGCTCAACCTGCTCAAGGGCGACCGCGCCGACCACGATGCCTTCATCACGACGCTCACCCCCATCGTCAACGCCGACACCGGATCGATCGGCGCCACGCTCGTGACGATCGGGTGGCAGCGTTCGTTCGGCAGCATGGATCTCAGCGATCCGCAGAGCTTCCTCTCCCTGGTCGGACGGCAGCCGCAGCTCGCCGCCGAGGCCACGCGCATCGCCCTCGCGCGGCTCAAGGATGCCTTCGCCGAGAGCGACGAGCGACTGGCCGCCGACCTGCCCATGGTCATCGCGCTCCCGTCGATCCTGCTCCACCCCGACGCAGTGGAGCTGGCGCTTCCCAACCTCGTGACGCCGTTCCTCGACCGCCGCGAGTGCGCGCGAACGGTGGTACTCGTCGACAGCGTTCCGCCGGGAGCCGGCCAGGCGCTGCGCCTGCTGTCCGATCGCGGCGTGCACATCGCCGTGACCGCCGCCGCCGCAGCCGGCGCGGACACTGCGGACCTGTTTGGCTGGCTCAGGTGGGCAATCGTGTTCCCGTCCCACGTGATCCAAGGGCCGTCGGGGATCGACGGCATGACCATCCAGCAGACCGCGTCGGCCATCGCAACGCGCAACACGCGGCTGATCGCGATCGCGGACGACAACGTCAACAGCCGTGAGCTGGCCGCGCACGGCATCGGCTGGACGGTCACGACTGACCGGTCGAGTGCTATCGATCGAGCGGACATCGAGCGGACTCGGTAGACCAAACCCCCCATACACTTCCGACCCTCGGCCTATTGACCAGGAGAATGCTGATGCACAACGGAACGCGTGTCCTACTTCCCTACTCCGAGGGGAGTGATCCATTCATCGAGTCCGTTCACGGCTTCGACTCCAGGCTCTTTATCGAGAGAGCCACCGGTCACATGACCTTTGAGCCGAAACCACCCAAGTCAGTCCTCCGCGACTTCTACGATCTCGACCTCGCGGAAGTCGTCCCTATGCCGGGGATTGATTCTCTGCTCAACACCGGAGTGGTCGAAGTCTGTCGAGGGGTGTTGAGCTACGCATCCGACATGGGCGGCATGGTCGCCAAACCCTCGGTCCACGTACTCGGGTGCGGACTGGGCGAAGCAGTCTGGGGATTCCAGCAACTCGACCTCAGCGCTACGGGAAGTGACGAGATCCTGCGCTCGTGGGTCAAGGCCGGCAACAAGACACTGAATGGCGCACTGTCGACCAAGCCACTTGCAGAGGCATTGAGTCGGCGAAAAGACCCGATCGATTTCTTCTTTTCTTCTCACACACTGAACCTCATTTCGGATCCACAGTCGGCCCTTACAGCCATGTCTGAACATCTGAGCCCGCGCGGCGTCGCCTACATCAACGTTCCCAACGGGTGGTCTGACCGGATCGCGACAATCGGACGCCGGTCCGGTGACGACTACAACTTTCCTATTCAGTTGCATTTCTTCACGCCGCGGAGCCTTCAATATCAGTTGGCCGAAGCAGGTCTTGAGATTGTCCACATCGAGTCCCGACCTCTCAACGAGTTGTCGCCGTTCCAGATCGCGGGACACCCGCAGTTAGTTCCGCATGAGACTCTTCCGTTTGGCGAACTCCACGTCCTAGCGGCTCGGCCGACCAATCGGCGTGCTCACCGCGATGGAGGCATCGATGCATCCATCGACCTCGCCCAGACGAGATTCGAAGAGATTCGAAGATCAGGATCGAAGAATCGTCACGCCGAGTAGTGCATGGGCTACGCCCGCGCCTTGTCGACGAACTCGAGGATGGAGTCGGCGATGAAGTCGAGCATGGGAACGGTGAGTCCCGGGTAGACGCCGACCCAGAACGAGCGATTCATGACGATGTCGGTGTTGGTCAGGTCGCCGACGATGCGCACGTCGATATTCCGGTACGCGGGTTGCCGCAGGATGTTGCCCGCGAACATGAGCCGGGTGCCGATGTGGCGGGCGTCGAGGAACCGCATGAGTTCCTCGCGATCCACCGGGTACTCGGGTGTCAGGGTGATGGGGAAGCCGAACCATGAGGGGTCCGAGTTCGGAGTGGCCCGCGGAAGGATCAGCGCTTCGTGCCCGGCGAGGCGCTTCGACAGGTGCTCGAAGTTCTCCTTGCGGCGAGCCACGAAGCCGTCGAGCTTGTCGAGCTGCGACAGGCCGAGCGCGGCCTGCATGTCGGTGGCCTTCAGGTTGTAGCCGATGTGGCTGTAGATGTACTTGTGGTCGTAGCCAAGCGGCAGGTCACCGAGCTGCCACTCGAAGCGCTTGAGGCAGGTGTTGTCGTGGCCGGTCTCGCAGTAGCAGTCACGCCCCCAGTCGCGGAAGGACTCGACCTGCTTCTTGACCAGGGGAGACTTCACGAAGACCGCGCCGCCCTCGCCGGTGGTGATGTGGTGCGCGGGATAGAAGCTGACCGTCGCGGTATCGCCGAAGCTTCCCGTGCGCTTGCCGTTGTAGGTCGAGCCGAGCGCATCGCACGAGTCCTCGATCAGCCACAGGCCGTGCTCCTTGCACAGCTCCTGGACGACGCCGAGGTCGAAGGGGTTGCCGAGAGTGTGCGCCATCATGATCGCGCGCGTCTTGGGCCCGACGGCCTCGCGCAGGCGATCGGGGATCGCGTCGTAGGTGCCGAGCTCGACGTCGACCATGACCGGCTTCAGGCGGTTCTGGAGGATCGGGTTCACGGTGGTGGGGAAGCCCATGGCGACGGTGAGGACCTCGTCGCCCTCCTTCAGCGCCCTCTTGTGCAGCTTCGGGCTCGTCAGGGCGCTGAGGGCGACCAGGTTCGCGCTGGACCCGCTGTTGACGAACACCGATGCCCGCGTGCCCACGTAGCGCGCGAGGGCTCGCTGGAACTTCTCCGTGAAGCGCCCCGCCGTGAGCCACCCGTCCAGGCTGGAATCGACCAGCGACGCGAAGTCGGCCGGATCAAGGACCTTGCCCGACACGGGGACCGTCGAGGTGCCGGGAATGAACTCCTGCGTGCGCAGGGCCTCTTCGGCGTAGGTACGAACGTCGGCGAGGATCTTGTCCCGCAGAACCTGTTGTGGATCAACCACCGGACGAGTCCTCTTCTCTCTCTCAGTAGGGTGGCGACTCTACCGACGAACGTGGAGCTCTCGATGAAGGCAGTGCTTCTCGCTGGTGGCCTGGGAACGCGAATCCGCGAGGAGACGGAGTTCCGGCCGAAGCCGATGGTCGAGGTCGGCGGCCGTCCCATCCTGTGGCACATCATGAAGAACCTGTCGGGCTTTGGCATCACCGAGTTCGTCGTGGCGACCGGCTACAAGAGCAGCATGATCAAGGAGTACTTCCTCAACTACGAGGCGCAGAGCAACGACTTCACCGTCGAGCTTGGCAATCGCGATTCACTCGTGTTCCACGGCGCTCACGACGAGGCCGACTGGCAGGTCACGGTGGCCTTCACCGGTGACGAGACCATGACCGGTGGTCGGGTGTTCCGCGCGGCCAAGTACCTCGATGACGAGCCCTTCCTGGTGACCTACGGCGACGGGCTGGCGAACGTCGACATCACCGCGCTCCTTGACCACCACGCGACATCGGTCAGGCTCTGCACTGTGACTACGGTTCAGCCCGCAAGCAGATTCGGCCTTCTTAAGATCGGTCCGGACAGCAAGGTTACAAGCTTCGCGGAGAAGCCCAAGCTCGAAGGCTGGATAAACATCGGTTTCTTCATAATGCATCCAGATGCGATCAGATATCTGACGGAGGACTGTGTCTTAGAGGAGGCGCCACTCGCTCAACTAGCGGCCGATAGCGAGCTAACGGCATTCCAGCACGACGGGTTCTGGCAGCCCATGGACACCTACCGGGAGTCCAAGTTGCTCAACGACCTCTGGTCAAGCGGCGACGCCCCATGGAAGAACTGGTAACAGGGCGGATGCCTGTCTAGCCCACGATAGTTGCCCTATATAGTCGACCAAGATTTCTGCCCAGGAGCGCCAATGCAATCGAAAGACCGAGACCTATTCGAGAACCTCTTCGTTCTGGAGATGGCGAACAATCACTGGGGAAGCGTTGAACGTGGTTTGCGGATCATCCGCGACTTCGGGACCATTGTTCGCTATAACAATGTCAAGGCCGCAATAAAGCTTCAGTTTCGCGATGTCGACCGCTTCATTCACCCGGACTACTCAGGTAATGATGAACTGCGGTATATCGCCAAGACTGAAAGGACCAAACTGACGCGTGACGAGTTCGCCGTCCTCGTCGCCGAGATTCGGAACGTGGGCTGCATTCCCATGGCCACGCCGTTCGATGAGTCGTCAGTCGACCTATGTACTGAGTTCGACTTCCCGATCATCAAGGTCGCCAGTTCTGACGTGAATGACTGGCCCCTCCTCGAGAAGATCGCATCAACTCGTCGGCCCGTCATAACCTCTAGCGGCGGAGCCTCAGAGAAGGACCTCGACGACATCGTCACATTCTTTGAGAACAGAGAGATTCCGCTCGCAGTGAACCACTGCGTGAGCCTGTATCCGAGTGAGGATCACGAACTCGAGCTAAACCAGATCGACTATCTGCGAGAGCGCTACCCAGATCATGTGATCGGCTTCTCGACTCACGAGCAGTACGACTGGGTCGCATCGATGCACATGTCATACGCGAAGGGAGCACGCACATGGGAGCGTCATATCGACATCGATGCCGATGGCATCCCTGTGTCTCCCTACTGCACTCTCCCGGAACAGGCGGATACGTGGTTCAGGGCTTTCCACAAAGCCGCGGAGATGTCTGGTGGACCCGGAACGCAACGGCGCGTGCTGCCGAAGCGAGAAGTCGAGTACCTGGATGCCTTGGTGCGTGGGGTTTACGCCACGAGGCCACTCGAGCCTGGGTACGAGTTCGGGAAGCACTCCCTAGAACAGGACTTCTACATGGCAGTTCCCCTGCTCAAGGGCCAACTCTCATGTCGAGAAATCATGAACGGTGAGCGCCTCACCCGAGCTATCGAACCGAACGAGCCACTTACGATCGATCACATCGACGGCCCCTACGCAGAGAATCATTCCCTGCGAGAACTGATCGTGAACCGAGGTCTGTAGGTGGATCCGCTGTTCCTCGCGGACGACCGAGTCCTGGTCCTCGGAGCTACCGGTTGGTTCGGACGAACATTCTTATCGCTAGTGCCACGCTCGCTCGAAGTCCTTCCTGTCACTCGCATGGAGCAACCAGGCTTTGAGACCTACGGCTCTGATCGCATCACTGCCTTCGCGCCCACCGTGGTGGCAAACTTCGCATTCCTAACCCGAGACCGCCTGAGTGACCTCGGAGTTAAGGAGTTCACTCGTACGAACGAGAGATTGACCGCGGAGTTCATTACAGCGGCGAAATTGCCCACCGTGAGGCTCGCAATAACGGTCTCCAGCGGCGCAACTGTCACCGAGCCACAGTCGCCATACGGATCGCTCAAACGGATAGAGGAGAGTGAGAGCCTTGCGCTCGCATCGTCTCAGCGAGCAATCGTAGTGGTGCGCGCGTACTCGGTATCTGGGCCATATGTCCGTCGTCCTCGAGCCTACGCGTTCTCGGACATGGTTCTTCAAGCCGATTCGGGCGCTGTCGAAGTCTTGGCGAGCGCACTCACCTACAGGCGCTACGTCGACGTCGGTGACGCACTCGTCCTTGCACTTGCCGACGGACTAGATGGCCGCTCCGGCGTGTTCGAAACCGGAGGTGAACTCGTCGAGATGTCGGACTTGGCCGAACGAGTCATCGCCCAGGTGAACCCCGACGCGTCGCTTGTTCGAGGCATGATCCAAGGCGACTCGAGTACATACGCTTCTGATGGGCGCTCCTGGAGTGAGGTATGCGCACGCCACTCGTTCGCCCCATTAGTCCTAGATGAGCAAATCAGATCGACAGCCGCCGGGTTGCTCGAAAGCCCTCGATAGACTCGCGTAGACCTTCCGACAGGAGTCGAGTGGAACACAAGTACTCACACCACTTCACCGATCTGCTTAGGGCGATGGGTTACACCCACTGCTTCTTTGTCGCCGGTGGAAACATCATGCACCTCCTCGATTCGGCACGGACCAGGATGACTTGTGTGCCGTTCGTTCATGAACAATCTGCGGCAGTCGCAGCTGAGTACTTCAACCAGATCTCGACGAGTGGTCGAGCATATGCATTGGTAACTGCCGGCCCCGGGATTACGAATGCAATGACGGGAGTAGCTGGCGCGTACCTGGAAAGCCGCGATCTGTTGATCATCGGCGGGCAGGTGAAGACCGAGGATCTCTCCCGTGGTGCGTTACGCCAGCGAGGAATTCAGGAGATAGACGGACTTTCTGTCGCTTCGCCTGTCTGCAAGCGCGCGGCGCGAATCGAGCGGCCGTGGACAGATTCCGAAGTCGTTGAGTTGGTGAGCGCCGGACTCAGCGACCGGGCCGGCCCGGTGTTCATCGAGTTCTGCCTGGACGCACAGGGTGCCTCAGTTCCGATCTTGCCTCCCGATGTCTCCCAGTTCGTATTCGGACCGTCTGCTTCCATGATCAATGCCGCACCAGACATCGCCCACGAGATCGACGCTGAGCTGCGCAAAGCGAACCGGCCAGTGCTCCTGATCGGAGGTGGAGTGTCGTTTGAAACGGCTCGTGGCGCACTCGACGGGCTCGGGCGTCTCGGCGTCCCGCTGATGACAACCTGGAACGGTTTCGATCGCGTTCCCGATTCCCATCCGATGTTCGTCGGCCGGCCTAACACTTGGGGCCAGCGTCACGCGAACGTGCTGCTCGCTCAAGCCGACCTGGTCGTCGCGTTGGGGACGCGTCTCGGTATCCAGCAAACAGGATTCAACTGGCAGGAATGGGGACCTGAGCGTGTCATTCAGGTAGACGTCGATGCCGCAGAGCTAGCTAAGGGCCATCCCCGGATCGATCGACCAATGCTTGGAGATGCGAACACCGTCTTGTCGCTCCTTTCAAGTCGAGGGTCTGTCCCGGTTCCTCAGGAATGGCTCGACTTTTGTTCTCTAGTTCGCGAACGCCTCCCTTTGATCGACCCCGAGAATTCCAGCAACCCTGCCTTCGTTTCTCCATTTGACCTCGTGCGGAGAATCTCCGAGTTGCTCGAACCGGGTGAAGTATTGATTCCGGCGAGTTCAGGAAGCGGGCAGTTCGTACCAATGGAGGTATTCGAGTCCAAGACCGATCAGCGAGTAGTCACGAACAAGGGACTCGCGAGTATGGGCTACGGACTTGCTGCAGCATTAGGTGCTTCCCTCGCGGCCGGTAGAACTAGGACAGTCCTGATCGAAGGAGACGGAAGCTTCTCTCAGAGCATTCAAGATCTCGGAACAGCCGCTGTCCAAGCTCTGAACTTGAAGATCTTTCTTCTCGACAACGACGGTTACGCATCGATCAGGACGACTCAACGCAACTACTTCGGAGGGGTGTACATGGGTTGCGACGGAGAGACGGGCCTGGCATTTCCGAACTGGGGAGTACTCGCCGACGCCTTCGGAATACCTCACGTTCGGATTGGATCCGCTGGTCTTGATGAGCCTGAGGCGGCGGCACTCCTGAACCAGGATGGACCCGCCGTCTTCATCGTCAAAGTCGATCCAGATCAGACCTACTTTCCCAAGGTTACAAGCCGTATTTCCGAGGACGGCTCAATGCGATCTAACCCGATCCACCATATGACCCCAGAACTGCCCGCAGACCTGACCGCCGAGGTTTTCCGGTATGCGCCGCAGAAGTCCTCGTGATGGTGACGCAGAGGCGTGCGCTGGTCACGGGTGGCTCTCGCGGCATTGGATTCGCGATCTCAGAGAAGCTCAAGTCCGACGGTTGGGAAGTCGTCGATCCATCGCGAGAGGAGATGGCACTCGATCAACTGACATCCATCGACTCGTTTCTGGCAAGGGTGGGAGTCGATTTCGACGGTCTGGTACTCAACGCGGGAATCAACACACCGAGAGCACTCAAGGACCAACAGACCGCTGACTGGACCTCGGTTGTCGATGTCAACCTCAACGCTGCGGCTCGTCTGATCTCCCGAATCGCCCCCGCGATGGCGGATCGCCAGTTCGGTCGTGTGGTTGCCATCACGTCCGCTTACTCGAGTCGGGCCAGGTTGGGACGCTCCGCCTACTCTGCGTCGAAGGCCGCGTTGGAGTCCTTAGTACGCAGCGCCGCGGTCGAGTTCAGCGGGAGTGGGGTTCTGACAAATGCGGTTGCTCCTGGCTTTGTCGATACGGAACTGACCCGCAAGAACAACTCTGACGCGACCATCTCCACAATTCTTGAGCGGGTCCCGGTCGGCCGACTGGCCGATCCCATAGAAGTCGCGATTGTCGTTGCATTCCTAATGTCGCCTACGAACACATACATAACTGGTCAGTCCATCGCCGTCGACGGGGGATTCCTGTGCACCTAACTCCGGGGCTAGTCCCTAGACCTATCACGATCGCGTCCATGCAGTGGGACTACGAGGTGAAGTTCACGGATAGCGCTGTCCAGGCAGTGTCGGACGCGATGGTGTCAGCACCGGACGCATTTGTGGTGGTCGATGGGACCGTTGCAGATCTGCATGCCTCGGCGCTGGATAGCATTCTGAGCCAACACCGAACCTTATGCGTTAAGGCGGACGAGGAGTCAAAGTCACTCTCAGGTGTCGAGTCGCTAGTCGACTGGCTAATTGATAATCGCGCAGTAAAGTCATCGTCGATCATTGCGATTGGCGGCGGTTGCATTCAAGATCTTGTGAGCTTCACCAGCCACCTCTACTACCGGGGAATCGACTGGAGATTCGTTCCGACGACGGTACTGTCACAGGCTGATAGCTGCATCGGGGCGAAGAGCGGAATCAACGTCCTGCCATTCAAGAACCAGTTGGGCGCGTTGCATTCACCTCGCAGCATTCACATCACGCCAGAGTTCCTCACCACCCTCCCCGACTTGGAGATCGGTTCAGGCTACGGCGAGATCGTGAAGCTATCTGTCACATCGAGTAAGCACTTCTTTTCAGAGTTGGAGGCCGCCTTGACCTCCGGGGGTTTGCGCAACCCCTACTTGGGCGAACTCACTCGCGCATCGCTAGCGGCCAAGCAGGAGATCATCGAGCAAGATGAGGCAGAGAACGATCTTCGTCGGGTCCTGAACTACGGACACTCGTTCGGCCATGCGCTGGAAGCCGCGGCTCGTCACCAGATTCCCCACGGTCTCGGCGTTCTGTGGGGCATTGACCTCATCAACTGGCTCGGGGTCCGTTGGGGTCTAACTGACCCTCAGATCGCGTCACGGATCAGTTCGCTCACACGCGATCACTTCGAGTACGTGCTTCCGATCAAGCCCACGCCGGAGGAATTGCTTGAGCAACTGGCCCGGGACAAGAAGGTCGCGAACGGTCTGATGCATTTCGCGATTCTCGAGAAGGAAGGCGCGCTTACGATCTATCCCCGCGCCATTGATGTGGGTTTGCGGGCAGACGTGGCCGAGTATCTCGAGACCGAGTATGTCTTTCGTCGGGCTTGATGTCGGTGGCACATTCATCAAAGCTGCGAGGCTGACACCACTTGGCGTTGACGGATCGGTGACACGTCTACCGGTGCCGCCATTCATCGATACGAGCGGTGCGGCACGCGAGATTGACCCCGCAGCGCTGATGCACGTCGTTGCTGCGGCTATCGATGATGCGCTGAAGGGAGACCGCGCCGATGGCATTCTAATCACAGGACAGATGGCGGGACTTGCATTCACGGACGTCAAGGGATTCGCCGTCTCGCCCGTCGTGAGCTGGCAGGACATGCGAGCGACGGATACCAGCCGAGTTTTCGAGGCTCTGAGCAAGAGTGAGATCGACGACCTCGGTGAGACAGTTCGCGTTGGGTTGCCGCTCCTCACTCTGAGGACGATCTCCAGGCCGGCCGGTTCGTACGTTCAGAGTCTCCTTAGCTTCGTTTCGGGAGCGCTGTGTGACTCTCGCGTACGGACCATTCACACAACGGACGCCGCATCTTGGGGAATGGTCGACGTACGGGCGGCCGACTGGAGCGAACTCGCCCTCCGATTTGCCGAATTGGACCGCGCTCGGCTCCCAAAGGTCTCCACCGGGATAGTGCCTGTCGGTACATCGCCGCAGTTCTCAGCAACCGTCTTCACACCGGTCGGAGACCAGCAGGCGGCGCTCCTCGGCGCGGGCCTCTCCTCACAACAAGTGAGCGTCAACCTCGCTACTGGTTGTCAAGTATCGATCGTACGTTCGTCGACCAAATCTCCTGCCCAGTTGAGGCCGTACTTCGGTGGCCAATACCTGCATACGATCACGCATCTGCCTGCCGGTCGACTTCTCACGGCAGCCCTCTTTTCTGCTCGCGGATCCATTCAAGACACCGACTGGGAGTGGGCCCAACAGTCTGCCGAGTCCGATCCACGGATCGCAGGTGCCGTCGCCCAAATCTGCGACTCCATCGTCGCGTCGATTCGACTTCTCGACGCTGAATCCAAACCAATCCTCTTCAGCGGCGGAGTCGCGCAGCAGTTCCGGCCAATCCGTGACCGAATCACGAAGGAACTGTCTGCACAGTCGACCATGTTCGATGGAGACGATGCTGCCCTCCAGGGTTTAAGTCAGGTTCTGAGAACGCGAGGTATATCGGAGCAATAAAACGAGATCTTAAGTCGTCGCTAGAATGATGAACTCATCACGAGATCCGACTCGAAGCTGGAGGAATTTTGACCTCGCGCGCACACGACGCCGAGCTTCGTATGTGGGATGCTCCGATAGATTTCGAGGTCGAGTGGGAACCGCTCCCGTATCAGTCGTCGCAACACCCCTGGACAATTGGCACGAAGCTAGACCACACCCACAACTTGATTCCCTTTCTCTACGCTGCATGGGTTGACGAAAACGTCGTCGAATGGTCGAACGAACCCACTCTGCACTATCTGCGATTCCATCTACGCGACACACGAGTCCGTCGAAACGTCGTGCCTCGCCCGCCCCGAGTTGGCGGATACCCGCCCGATGACTGGGCGGCGCTCTTGCCCCGATTCGGATACCTCGCATTTCGTCACATCGGGTCAATCAACGGTTGCGTTGACATCGAACTTGAGTTCCTAGACGAATCTGCCGACATCGAGGTCTACCTCACAGTAGGTCAGACGCAGAGTCGAATGAGCGATCCCGCCGCGAGGCAGCGTTCGTTTCACATTTGCAACGTGGAAGCGGGGACTATTCTGGACGTCGACGTTCGACAGCCCAGCCACCTAACTGAAGACGACGACGTCGTTGAGCCAGATCCGGAGGCATGGTGCACACCCTTCACTCTCAAGATTCGGATCGCGGCTTCCGCAGTTGAAGATGTCGCAACGACCCAACCCGTTCCGATCCACATCTCAGACAGTCAGGAAATGATTGACGTCACGACCGCGCCTCCATTCTCCCGAGGCCTCATGCGATCGAACTGGCACCAGTCCCTTTCCGCGTTCACGGTCGGACGAGAGGGCTTTGATCACGGATTCCTCAAGCGAACTTGCGGGAGATCTTTGGATGCGATCTTCAGCGAGTTCATTGCCGAAATACCACCTAGCGGAAATGCGGTTGCACCGACCGTTGACGCGGCATCTCAGTACCTCGTCCTGTTCACGCCGCGTAGCGGCTCGACTCACCTCACCGAGCTGCTTTGCGCGACGGCCGCATGCGGATTCCCTCACGAACTGATGACGTACTACATGGTGACAGCGCTGATGTCGCCTCAGCCGATGCGCATGTCGGACTATTGCGAGCACGTGGCACACCTTTTCTCGACGAGTAATCACGTCTCCGGCTTCGAGATCGATGTTGATCGATACTTCAACACATGGAGCGAGATCCTCGCGCCCAAGTTGAACTTGCGCCGCATCATCTTCGAGCGAAACAACTTCCTACAACAGGCAGTCAGCCTTTACATGGCGACTGAGTTTGGGATCTGGCATGACCCGAAACCGGAGCAACTCGCTGCAGTGAACTTCGTTCCCGAGCAGTTTCTGTCCGTGTCTTGTCGCTTGGTCGAGATGATCCTAAGGATCGAAACTCACATCTCCTCGAGCGAGTCAGAGTGGTTACGAGTGACTCATGAAGATGTCGTCGCGGATCCTATTAAGCAGATTGGTCGGATCATGTCGTTCGTCGGAGTAAGCCGGTATCGGCGCGAAACAGGACTCGCAAAGTTGAAGTTGCATCTCGATTCCGACTCGAATGCCCTGACTCCGACGGGAACTCGGGCGAAGTCAACCATTCTCGCAGAGGCAAGTGAGTACCTCGCGAAGACGCCGCGAACTCGAGTCGACTTCGCGAAGGGTTTCCTTAGCCTCCCGCAGGCAATGTCACTTCCAGAGCACCTGAAGGAGGCGTTCTGGTCCCACCGAGATAGGTTCCGGCCGCTTGCTTCGACGCACAAAGACCTAAGCGCAAACTGAATTGCTTCGCGCTTACGACTGTTCGGGCGCGCCACTTGAAGCATTGGAATCGTGACGTCTAAACACTCTCCTCATTCGCTGCTTGGTACGGCGCCACCACTGGACCGAACGCCAGGATCGACTCGAAACCACAGCCTGAATGAACTCCTGGGCTTCAGCTAGTGCCAGGTGCGTCGCAGCAAGTTCGCTCTCGAGGCTGGCATCTCTGCCCCCACTACTAACTGCGGCGTCTGCGTTGCAATCTCTTATGACCGGTGTGGCTAAGAAGTGATGCGGCTTAGCATGGGCAAGATCTTGTGTGTAGCGAATGAAGAGCTCAAGCTGTCCCTGGAAATCGACGAACGTTCGCTCGTAACTCTTGCGGAACTCACTGACAGTCTTGTGTGCCTTCTTCACGTCCTTCGGAGCATCACCCCAAGAAGACCCTGCCCAGCCGAGTTCGTCGATCAAGATCGGCGTATGGAGCAACTCGTTCGGCATCCATACTACCGGGCAACCACACAGCATCGCCTCGATCGCCAGAGCGCTATTCTCATAGAGGTACAGTCGCTTGCTGCGACGAAGCAGGTCTCGAAGCGGTGCTCCGCTCGGATAGTCGCGGTTGATTTCGACACTCTGAGGGTGGATAGACGGCGTGCCCCCGAGGAGTCTGTACTTAGGAGCGTAGACGAGGCTTGCGTCCCGGGATTGCGACTCGTCCCCAGGCGTCCAGTAGCGCGGGTCGCTAGTTGGGACCGTGAGAATATTCGACGTACCGGCAGCCTTCGCCAGCACCGATCCAAATGCCCAGACACTCTCGGTTGGATCGAAGGTCTCCTCGCCTCCCAGCAGCCCTGGGAAGTTGGCGACATAGCGTACGACGCACCGCGCGTTCAACGGGTTGCCGACGATTGTCTCCGGGTACATGACTATCGGCTTCGCTCCGGACGCAATGATCTCGTCGTTCAACTGCCGAGTTAGCTGAGGCACGGCGTAGTCAAGCCCGCCAAACGTGGTCGGCGGACCGCCTAAGCCGATATCAACCATGTACGCACGAAGACCGGCGCGATTGAGTGCCCGACCAAGCGCGTATAGGACTCGAATTCCTGCGGAGTTACCGACGTACTTCGGTGCGACTAGGTAGTACGGGTTTCCGGTGACTCCAATCAGCCATGGAATCTCCTGATTCTTGACGGGCGCAGCTGTGGGCCGATACGACCCACGATAGGACTCGATCGTGGCGCACTGACTTGGAAGCAGTTCCGGCTCAGTCATTTATCGATCGACTCGGTAACACGTCTGCGACGGACGACAAGAATCCTCCACCAAATCGTCGACCCTTCTCAATTGCTGCACCTTCCGCCCACTCGTTCCATGCGTTGATGAACACTAGTCCGCTACGCGGTGCCGGGTTGACCCCGACAACTCTTTGAAGCCAACCTCGGAAGGAGGCTGGGTTGGACCCGAAGAATACGAAACTGTCGGAACCCCGTCGGGGGGTGTTGTCCCAGCCCGGGAAGACCGTACGGTAAGAGCTTTCGTGCCCAAATACGCCATCTCCAACAATCCGAGCGGCCGATTCATAGGACAGAAGCTGGTCTCGCCGGGCTACGGATCTCAGCGCGGCCGGAGAGGTGACTGATTCGACTTCGACCCCACTCCCAGGCGGGAAGGAAAGCACCCCATCGACCTCGCCAAGCGCTCCGGATTCAAGTGGTCCAAAGTCGCGCGATGGCGAAACCGCAAGGATCGTGAGATCGCCTAGCCCCGCACGGCGAGCCTCTGCGCGCATCGCGCGTATCGATTGCACGAAGTTCGGGATCAGATCCGCACGATAAATGACGAGAAGCGGCTTTCCATCCACTCGTATGTATCGCGAGTCTCGCAGATAGGGAGCGATATCTGCGATATAGCGCCGCTCCCACGCAGCCCCAAAGGACTGCGGAATCAGCACGTTGCGGTCCAGACCGTCCCACCGACGTGTCCACGGCTCGTTCGCCCAGCACAAGGCCAACGGCATGTCGATGGTGGGGTCTTCCAGCCAATTGCGCAATGGACGTTCGAGGACCTGACGACCATCGAACCAGTAGTGATGGAACACAAAGCCGTCGATCCCGTAGTCACGAGCCTCGTCCGCTTGCCGCTTCAGAATCGCAGGATCACGAAGGTCGTAGAAGCCGACTTCGTCCGCAGGCAGAACTGGCTGGACGTGCCCATCAAACAAGGGGCTCGCCTTCGCGACATTGACCCAGTCCGTGAACCCGTGGCCCCAGAACTCGTCGTTCTCAGGAACGGGGTGGTACTGCGGCAGAAAGAACGTGAGGACCCTCGGTCTCACAGGTGCAGCTCGCCTCATCTTCGCAAGTCGTGGCTGAACGTCCATCGCCTCCACAACGTCCATCGCCCCACACTGTACGAATACTCCAACCATTCTTTCCAGAGCGTGTGCCGTCGTAGCGTCATACTGACCCGCCTCAGGCTCGAAGTCGGCAGCCGTGAGGCACAGATCAGATAGTCGCTCCAGCAGCCACGGACGACACCAGAACATCGACCCGCTTGGAAAGGCGAGTTGGTCCGGGTCGTACGCCATCGGCAACCTCGACGCGAGCATGTCCACCAGAGCCCGATCGCTCCCCCAATGCTCCGTTCCGGCGACGTGACCGGTGGGAATCACCAACCCGGCGGTTCGATCCTCAGAAAGCAGGTCGATTACTCTTCGGATCGCCTCTGGCGATTCGAAGATCCCGTCGAGAAGCTCGAGTCGCCAACCGTCGCCATCAATGCGGTGCTCGCTCTTCTTCGTGTGAACCTTCGCGATGGCCGAATAGCCTGAGAGCGCACCCTCGTTGGCAAGCGCGACCAGAGGCGCCCAGTCACGGCCGCGGTTGGTGACAACATCAACACGAGCCCGAGGATGACGACGAAGGACGCTCGGGATCACCGCCTCTGCCGGACCTTCGGTTACGGTGACGATCAGATCAAAATCGCAGGGCATCCTGGCAAGACGATCGTCGATGTCTCCCCATAGCTCGGGATAATGAACATGGGCGACTACCAAGACGATTGGCTCTCCGTCACCGCGGCGGAGAGGTCCGTCAGCGCTCGGCGGTCGTGCTAACGCGTTTGGTTCAAAACCCCGCTGCAGCGGCGAGAAGTGGGGCAAGCTCTCAATCGGAGGCGGGAATAGTCCGGCAGTGAGGACTTCCTGCGACGCTGACCTTCGTGACCGAATCCTCTTAAGGGCACGGCGAGCACGGACCTTCACACGCCGCCAGCGGGAAGTTAGCGCTCGAAGTGGGCTGGTGAGTCTCCACGACAGACTTGAGAGAACCTGGCTCATCTGCGCCCGATACTCGACGACAGTGCTTTCGAGGTCTGCCACCCGCTGGGCGAGCCGCTCGTTCTCGGCGCGGAGCGCATCGTGAGAACGATCCGAAACGTCGAGTGAGTGCTCAGGCGGAGAAGATTCGTCCGCTGCAATCTCGTCCGGCTGTCGAGGCGGGTAGACAGCCGTCATGAGTTCGTTCCCACCTCCCCCGGATCTGCGAACTTGATCTAACCGATTCTCGTCGCTTACTCCGGGAAAATACCATGCGTAGTAAGCCCGGCCCCAGAGTGCGGTCGGAGGGAGGAGAGTGCTTCTGCAATGTCCCTTGTGTAGCCTTGCCGCTCTGAGAAGGGGTGGCCGGCATGTCGGATCTACAGGTGGAAGCGCCTCGGGGATCCTTGAGCGCCGGCATCGACGATATCCGCGAAGGTGGCCGCCGTCGATCAATTTGGTGGGGATTGACCTGGTCTCAGATCACCTCGCAGTACCGCCGGACGTATCTCGGACCGTGGTGGCTAACCGTCCGTATGGTGGTGTTCGTAGTAGGGCTCACGATCCTCTTCGGCATCTTGTTTGGTCAGGATCTCAAAACGTTCCTGCCCTACGTTGCGACCGGATACGTCGCGTTCAATTGGATGACAGGAATGATTCTGCTCGGCTCGAGTTCAATGACCGGGGCCTCAAGCCAGATCAAGAGCACTCCAGGTCCGCTATCGATTTACGTATACAAGGGCGTTGCCGCCTCGACGATTCAGTTCGGACACGACTTCCTCGTCATCATCGTGGTCCTCGTAGCATTCCAAGTTCCGGTGACATGGACCTTGATTCTCTTTCCGGTCGCATTGGCACTCATCGCTGCGAACGGCCTTTTCGTCGGTCTCTGGCTTGGACCAACTGTCGCGCGGTTTAGGGACGTCGGGCCGATGGTCCAGTCACTCACGCAAGTCCTCTTCTTCTTCACCCCCATCTTCTGGGTACCATCACAACTCTCGCTGGACCAGCGCATCGCGCTGAGCGTGTGGAATCCCATTACTTACCTCCTTGAGTTCTTCCGCGCACCATTGCTCGGCACCACGCTTGCTTGGTGGACCGTGATCGGCGTCGTAGCTCTGACCGTGGTGAACGTCCTCTCAGGGTGGATCGTCTTCAGTCGCACCCGAAACCGAATTGCCTACTGGATATGACCGAGCCTGCTATCTCCCTGCGTGAAGTGTGGGTTCACTACCAACTTCGCCACGCGCATCACTACAACCTCAAGCGTGCGGTGGCCAATCGCCTGCGCGGCGTGCGCGAGGAGGGTGACACGATCGTGGCCCTGGAGGACGTGACCCTCGATATCGCCCCGGGGACGCGACTCGGGTTGTTGGGTCCCAACGGGGCGGGCAAGTCGACGATGCTCGCGGTGATGGCTGGTGTTCTGACCCCGACTCGCGGTGCCGCTGTGACGCGAGGCCGGGTCATCGCGCTGCTGGGAGGCCCGAACGAGGGCCTCGACCCTGAGGCGACCGGCCGGGAGAACGCGATCCAGCTCGGCGTGAAACTCGGTGAGTCTTCGAAGCGCATGGAGCGCCGGATCGACGACATCGTCGACTTTTCGGGCCTAGGCCCGCGCATCGATCACCCGGTGTACTCGTACTCGTCGGGCATGCAGGTCCGCCTGCGGTTCTCGACCATCACCTCTCTCCGGGCCGATGTGCTCTTGGTCGATGAGGGCATCGGGGCCGCTGATGCGGAGTTCAACTCCCGGGCGTCGGGCCGGCTCGAGGAGTTCCTGACTCGGTCAGGGACGCTTGTGCTCTCCAGCCACGACGCGGGCCTGGTCGGCAAGCTGTGCACGTCGTCGCTGCACCTGCGCGACGGTCGCTTCACGACCGCCTCCCTACCGGACTGACTGGGCCTCGCCCGCCTGCTCTGTGAGCAGGTCTTGGTTCGGCCGCTTGGCTGTCAGGGTCCACCACTGCCGTGGCGAGCGCTCGCGACGGAGCTTGGACTCCACGTCTCGGGCCAGGGCCCAGGCGCGGGCGGAGTCACGGCGCATGTCCCGTGTTTCCGTCCCCTCCCTGTCGTCAGCATCGGAGAACCCGGCCCGGGCGGCCAGGAACGCGAGCTTGGTGAGGTCGCGATGCAGGGATTCGGGAAGGTGGTCGATCCCGATCCCCGAGGCGACGACGTCGGGACTGGCCGAGGGAGGCAGGTGGCGCCCGGACTGGTCGAGCCGTAGTCGGGTCCACGACCACGCGCCAAGGATCCGGTTGCGTGGGCTCCCCGCGGCGAGGGCTCGCTTCGTCGAGATCCATCTCGTCGAGACCCAGAACCGCCAGGCAATGCTGATTGCGAGCCACAAGGCGAGGAGCACGAGGATCGCGACGGCGACGTTGCGGACTGCTGGCAGGACCGTGTCGCGCAGCGCGTTGATCACGTCGTTTCCCGCGGCCTCGAAGGCGTCCTCCGTTATCGCGGACGGCGACGGGCTCGGGGATGTCCCTTGAGTCGGACTCGGACTGACCGACGGTGTCGGGCTGGCTTCGGGATCGGGGTCGGTCGTCTGCGCCCTGTTCTCCTCGGCGCCGGGGATCGCCCACGGCTTGTCCATGACCGTCGACGACACTGCCGTGCCGATGATCGCGGTGATTCCGGCGAGCAGCACGATCGCCGCGATGCTCACGACTCGTTGTCGTTCGCGGAGGTCGGCCAGCGTGTAGGGCCCGAGGCGTAGAAGCGTGAACGCCGACACGACCGCGAACAGGGCGGTGAGCTCGACCAGGCCGCCCGCAGCACCGAGCGCCAGCGCTCCCGCGAACATGGCCACTGCCGGGAGGATGATCGCGGGCTTGAAGCGGGTGAGCAGGATTGCCGACATCGCCCCGGTCAGGCCGCCGACGAGCAGGCTCGACCTGCTTACCGGACCGGAGGTCTGCCCGCTCAGCACCTCGACGATCGCTGCCCACGCGAACGTGGTCACGGCGAGCGCGGGCCAGACGGCGATCTTGGCCGTCGAGGGCTTCGTGACGACTCGGGTGAGTCCGACGACCCCGGTGGCGATGAGGGCAGCGGGCGTGACCCAGATGAGCAGGCCCACTCCGCTGACGACCTGGCCGTACGCGATCAGGCAGATGACGACGAAGGGGGCAACCATCCAGCGCGGGGTCATCGCGTGGCCCCCTCGCCGATCTCGTCCTGCACCGGGCTGACGAGTCGAACCTCCTGCACGAGGCGCCGCCAGCCGGTCATCGCCGCGAGCAGCTCGGGCTGCGGTCGTCCTGTGACGACGATGACCTCTCGGACCGCTGCCCGCTTCAGCAGGACGCTGACGTCCTGCGCCCTCGCGTAGTCCCCGAGCACCGGCTCGACGTAGGCGAGCATGACGGCGCCGGTGTTGCGGTGATGGGCATCGACTGTGACAGGGCGGCCCCCGGGAAGCGTCGTCGTCAAATGACTGACGCGCCCCGGACCTGATGCCGCTAGGGCTATGGAGTGGGCCAAGTCGACGGCGTCCTCGAACAGCTGCTGGTCGACGACGTGGAACAGGACCGCCGACTGGCGGTAGGCCGCCGCGTCGACGTCGAGGACGACGACGGTCTGCTCCTCTGCGGCGTCGACACTGACCTTGACGAGGAGCTTTTGGGCGCGGGCCGAGGATCGCCAGTGGATCTTTCGCGGCTCGTCTCCGAACACATACTCACGCAGGGTGTGGAAGTTCTCGTGCCCGACGCGCACGCCCTCGACATCGTCAGCGCTCGTGCGGCTGCGTCGGACTGTGGGAACGGCGACGACTCTCGGGGTGATCGTCGTGCTCGCGGGCGTCGCCGTGGCGATATGCCGGGCGACCAGGCCGAACGGATCGGCGTAGGTGAGGTCCTCTGGCCCGACGAGTCGCTGCCCGCGAGTCCTGGAGTCGATGGGCCAGTCGAGCCGGACGTCGTCCGAGTCGATGGGTACCCAGACCCGGGGGTCAGCGGGATTCGCAGACGCGCAGCTCGCCCAGGCACGCCTCGGCGGCCTCGCCCAGTCGATTGCGACGGGAACGACGTCATTGCTCAGGCGCGGGACGAACTCGGGGGCTGCCTTGACGACCATCGAGCCCCGCGCGGATCCACCCCACCAGAAGGCGACGGCAATCGACGTGACGATGCCCGCCCCAGCGAGCCCCATGAGCTCGGGCCACGAGAGTAGCCAGGCGATCACGGCGACCACGGCGCTTGACGCGAGGAGCAGGCGCCAGCGGAGGGTCATGGGAACGTGATCACGGATTCGCGACGGACTGACGGTCGTCTGACCGCGTGGGCTGCGGCGCGGGCACGCGGGCGACGACGTCGTCGATCACCGACTCCGCCGTGACCCCGGCCGCCTCACTCTGGGCGGCGACGATGATGCGGTGGCTGAGCACGGACTCGGCCAGCTGCTGCACGTCCTGCGGAAGGACGTAGTCCCGGCCCCGGCTCGCGGCCAGGACTCGGCTGGCGCGGAGCAGGCCAATGGCCCCTCGCGGACTCGCTCCCAGCTGCAGCGCCCGGTCTTCTCTCGTGGCAGTCACGAGCCGCACGATGTAGTCGTGGATCGAGTCGGCAACGAATACCGATGAGGCGAAGTCCATCATTAGCAGGATCGTCTGGGCCGAGGCGACTGCGGTGACATCCTGAACCCGCATGCCCTCGTGGTGGGCCCTCAGGATTGCTACCTCGGCGTCGAGCGGCGGGTAGCCGATGGAAGCGCGCATGAGGAAGCGGTCGAGCTGGGCCTCGGGCAGCGGATAGGTCCCCGCCATCTCGACGGGGTTCTGGGTGGCGATGACCATGAACGGGCTCGGGAGCACGTGAGGCACGGCATCGACGGTGACCGTGCGCTCCTCCATGACCTCGAGCAGGGCGGCCTGCGTGCGCGGCGAGGCGCGGTTGACCTCGTCGGCCAGGACGATGTTGGCGAACACCGGGCCGGGGTGAAAGACGAAGCGCTCCGTGCTCTGGTGGAAGACCGACACTCCCGTGACGTCGCTGGGCAGGAGGTCGGGGGTGAACTGGATGCGCTGCCAATGCGCGCCGAGCGCGGCGGACATCGCACGGGCGAGCGACGTCTTGCCCACGCCTGGAACATCCTCGAGAAGGAGGTGGCCTTCGGCGAGCAGGCAGATCACACTGCGCTCGACGACCTCGCGCTTGCCCTGGATGTAGGTCTCCACGGCGCCGACGATCGTGTTGAACTGGGCGGCGAATGCCTCCGCGCCGTCGCTCATGCCTTCGCCCCCTCGCAACCTTGTCGTGCCCTCAGGCGGAGCCTAACGGCTGGGAGGCACGCCGAAGAGGCCAGAGATGACGTTCTGCTTCGACCAGCCGAAGTCCATGGACGCCACTGTGATCGAGAGCTCGATCAGAGACAGCGATTGCCCCAAGGCTCGAACGGAATCGACAGTGAACAAGTTGAGATGCTCGCCGACCCAGTGACCGTACTTCGCGTCGCCAGCCGCGATCCCGAGGACGGCGTCGGGCGCCTGGTCCTCGGGCACCTCCACATAGACGATGCCTCCAGGCTGCACATGGGTGAGGACCTGTCGCAGTAGAGCGCGGGGCTCAGACACGTGTTCAAGAAGGTGACAAACCTGCGCGTAGTCCGCGACGACACCTGGGACCTCAGGGTCGGTTCGACGGTAGCGAGCATCGGACAGTGGTTCATCGGACACGTCCACGACAAAGACACGTCGGTCACGCAAGGCACTCGGGATGAAGCGCGCCTCGCCGCCACCCCAGTCAAGCACGGTCTCTATCGCGTCGAGGTCAACGAACACGCGGATTAACTCATCAACGTTCGCCAACCGCACGGCCACCTCAGCTTCGTCCTTGCCGACGTGCGCCATGATCGCCGCGTAACTTGGTTCGGCAGACACACGGTCTTGGTTGTAGGTCTCGGAGCGGTAGTCGATGTAGAGACTGCTCAAATCCTCCGAGGTGAACACTCGCTCGGGACCGACAAATCCGCACACGTTGCATACGCGAAGCTTCATGCGAAGGGGCGGACGCCTGGCGAGGAGGGCTCGCCCACGAACAGACTTCGCGAGGAACGAATGCACGGCTTTGCCCGCAGTTCGCTTCGCGACTGACGTCGTTGAATCGACGCGCCGGTTCAGTTGCGCGCCTAGTGTCTCGGTGTCGACACCCAGGACTCGTTCCGCGAAGAACGGCCCGACAAATCCCGATTGCGAGGTGGCCACAGACGACGAGCCGCAGTTCCGACACAAGCGGTCCACTAGACCTCCTCGCCCGACGTACTCCGGATTCCCGCTCAACTGGCTGGATAGCTAGCAGAATGTACGGGGTCCTCCGGCCCGCCCCGAATCACCCAGTCCATGGCGTCGTCGGCAGTCAATGCCGGAGCCCACAGGAAGCCCTGCGCGTAGTCGCATCCAAGCCTGCGCAGCTCCTCGAATTGCTGCCGTGTCTCGACGCCCTCAGCGACGACGTACAACTCCAAAGTGCGGGCGAGAGCCATGATCGCCTCGACGATCGCGGAGTCGTGGCGATCCTCGCCCAGGCCGCTGACGAAGGAGCGATCGATCTTCAGCGCATCGACGGGCAGTTGCTTGAGATAGCTCAGCGACGAGTACCCCGTGCCGAAGTCGTCGATGCTGACCCGCACGCCGATCTCCCGCAGCGCGCGAAGGGACTCGATGCTGTGCGCGACGTCCTCCATGATCACCGACTCCGTCACCTCGAGCGCGAGTCGCGATGCGGGCCAGCCGCTCTCACCGATGGCGGCGGCAATCACGGCCGGCAGGTCGGTCTCGACCAACTGCCTCGCCGAGAGATTGACGGAGAGAATGGGCAGGGGCGCGCCATTCAGGGCGGTCATCCACCGTCGCGCCTCATCGAGCGACTGTCGAAGGATGTACTCGCCCAGCGGGACGATGAGCCCGCTCTCCTCTGCCAGCCCGATGAACTCCGAGGGCGGGACGAGTCCTCGCTCGGGATGCTCCCAGCGGACGAGGGCCTCGAAGCCCCGCAGTCGCTCGTCGCTCACGCTCAGGACCGGCTGGAAGTGCACGCTGAACTCGCCGTTGTCGAGAGCGCGTCGAAGTGCTGCCGGAGCAGCGAGGCGCGCCGACGCGCGTGCGTGCACCTCGGCGTCGAACAGCGTGATCCGACCTCGCCCCTCGGCCTTGGCCTGATGCATCGCCTCGTCACCGTCGCGAAGAATGGATTCGACCGTGCAGTTCTCGTCCGACAGCGCGATTCCGATGCTCGCGCTCAGCGAATGCGACTCTCCATTCACCACCACGGGAGAGCTGATCACCTGCTGGAGTCGCTCCGCCAGCGCCATCGGCGCGTCTAGGTGACTCGCCTCGCACAGGACGACGAACTCGACTCCCCCGAAGCGGGCGACAGTGTCCGAGGGACGGACCACGATCCTCAGTCGCTCGGCGATCTCGGCCAGCACGGCATCCCCCGCAGGATGCCCGGCCGTGTCGTTCAGCTCCTTGAAGTCCTCGATGTCGATCAGCAGGAGGGCAACCTGGCGCTCGCGGCCACGCGCTCCGACGAGGGCCTGCCCAACGCGGTCGATCAGTAGCGTGCGATTCGGCAGGCCTGTCAGCGAGTCGTGCAAGGCCTGGTGCTCGAGCATCCGCTCCATCTGCTTGCGGTCCCTGATGTCGCGCGCGATGGTCGAAACGCCAGCGATGCGACCGTCTGAGTCCCTCCACGGTGACAACGTCAACGAGACCTCGACGATGGATCCGTCCTTGCGCAGGCGAGTCGACTCGAGGTCCTCGGTGATGACTCCCTCGGCAGCCCGATCGAAGACCTGACGGAACTCGACGATTCGGTCCTCGGGTATGTACGACGTGAACTCGCTGCCCACGACCTCGGCCGCAGTGAAGCCGGTCAGCCGTTCGGCCGCCGCGTTCCAGCTCAGGACGCGTCCGTCGAGCGACTTGCCGATGACCGCGTCTCCGGTGGACTCGACGATTGCCGAGAGCCGGCGCATGGCCTCCTCGGCCTCGCGACGTTCGGTGACGTCTGCCATGACGGCGATGAACTTCACGACGTTGCCTGCGTCGTCGACCACCGGGGATGTCGAGACGGACGCCGTGAAGATGCTGCCGTCCTTGCGCCTCATGAGCAGGTCGCCCATCCACGACTTGCCCTGCCGCAGCCTGTCCTCCAGATCGCGGGCGAGTTCCAATCGCGATTCATGGGCGAGCGTTGCCGAGGCATCCTGTCCGAGGATCTCGTCCTCGGTCCAGCCGAACTCCCGGGTGGCGGCCGCGTTCCAGTAGACGATGCGGTCGTTGACGTCTGTCGCCACGACGCACTGTCCGACCGCGGCCAGCAGAGCGGACTGCAGGCGCAGCGACTCGTCGATCTCGTACAAGGAGGTCACGTCAGTCGACACCCCGATGATCGCGAGAAGGTCGCCGAGCTCGTTGAACACGGGAGTGTCGGACACCAGCGCGCGGAAGGTCGATCCATCGCGCCGGCTCACCGGGAACTCACCGGTCCACGTGTGCCCTGCGGCGACAGTCGCGAGGATCTCGGCCACGCGTTCACGGGACGCGTCCAGTGACGTGAGCTCGTTGATGGGGCGACCGAGAGCCTCGAGCGCAGTCCAGCCGTACGTCTCCTCCGCGGCGGAGTTCCAGTAGAGGACGACGCCCGTCGCATCAGTCGCGATAACCGCCTGGCCCACCGCATCCAGCAGATGAGAGCGGAAGCGGAGTGACTCCTCGGCACCTCTCCGGTCGCTGAGGTCGCGCAGGGCAGTAACCACCCCGGTGATCGTCCCGTCCACCTGCGAATGAAGCAGCGTTGCCGAGCACTCCAGCCACAGGCGCGTGCCGTCTGGTCGATCCAGGTAGATCACCTGGTCGGACACCGGGTGCCCGGTGCTGAGGGCAATTGCTGACGGAAGGTCGTCGGGGGTGCAGGGCGTTCCGTCCTCGTTGAAGAATGGCGGGTCCTGGAGTGCGGCGTAACCGTGCGCACGCAACTCTTCCGTGGATACGCCAAGCATGCGCTCGGCGGAGGCGCTCACCGTCAGTGATCTGACCGTCGACCGATCGGACGATCACTCCCTCGTCCAACGCATCGAGGACCCTGCGCAGATGAGATGAGAGCTCGTCCATTCCGGTGCGCACTCGGGAACGCTCGATCGCGTGCTCGACGGCGAACCGCATCGTGTGCGGGGTGATCTCGGACTTCAGGATGTAGTCGTCGGCACCGCGCAGCACTGCTCGCGAACCCGCGCCGTCGGCGTTGTTCTCGACGAGCGCGACGATCGGAATCTCCGGAGCCGCGGTTTGTACGACAGCGACTGCGTCGATTCCCGCTGCTGACACGAGTTCCAAGTCGAGCAGGGTGCACTGAACGTCCTGCTCAGTCAGCACGGTGACCGCATCGCCGACCGACTCAGCGACCAGGACACTGAACGGGCTGCGATCGGTGGACTCCACCAGTGCCGAGCTGATGACCGACGGGTCGCTCGAGGGCCCGATGATCAGGAGCACGTTGGTCGTGGGCACTGTGCTCCCCTCACCAACTCCGGACGGTCGGTGCCTTCACTGTAGGTGAGAACGCGACCGATCTGCCCAGATGCAGGGAAGGTTCGTGAGGCGCTACGCCCCGATCGGCGTCAGCTCAGCGGCGCCGAACGACACGCTGAAGCGATCGCACCAGATCGCGACACTGGTGAGATCCTCCAGGTCGACGCTCGCGGGAATCGCATAGTTCTGGTTCCCCTTGTTCCCCTTCAGCGCTCCGAGGTCGGCGTAGTCGCCGTCGTCGAAGACGAACCAGCCGTCAGTGCCCTCGATGACGTCCGCGTCGGAGAGCCACACCTTCAGGTCAGGTCCATTGCTCGTGTCGAGGTTCTCGATTCGCAGGACGCGCGTGCCGTCGGCCAGCTGGATCACCTTTGCCGAGCCCTCGGTCCCGTGCTCGTGGCTGATGAAGGTTCCCTTAGAGATGATCGTGGCCTTCTTCGGCTTCTTGCCCGGACTGGTCGGCGCGGGTGCGGGAGCAACGACGACGGCCGGAGACGCCTGCGGAGCGGAATCGGGAACGGGAGTGGGGCTGGCCTCGATCAGCTCGATGCCATCGAGCGGCGATGCCTCGTTGACTGTGGTGTCGACGAACAGCTTCCACGGCTGGAACAAGTACAGGCCCACCGCGAGCACCGCCACGGCGACGAGTGCTACCGGAACGATGATGGACGGGCGAAGCCTGATGCGTGACATGTGTCCTCCAGTGACGTGATCGTTGTTTCAGTCTGCGGTCCCGCAGCGCGCTGGACCAGTAGTGCGCGGGTTACGAAGTTCTTACGTCGGTGCCGGGATGAAGCCCGAGTCCAGCTCCCACGGCGCGATGGGAGAGTTCTCGAGGATCCAGGTCTGGATGTCGCGATCGAGCCCGGTGAGGATCACGATGCCGACGAGGACGAACACGACGCCCAGTCCCCTGCGGAAAGCGCTGTGCGGGTCGGCGGCCCAGCGCGCGTTACCGATGAGCCGCTGTCCGAGCAGCGCGACGAGAAGCAGCGTGCCGCACAACCCGACGACGTAGCCGGCGAGCAGCAGCAGGCCGCGCCCGAGCTCCGAGGGAAGCACGGTGACAACGACGTAGCCATACATCGGACTGCAGGACGTGAACACCGGACCGAGCGCAGCGCCGGTGAGAATCACGCCGAGCAACCCCTTGCGCTGACGGGCTGCGACAAGACCAGTGGTCGACCGGCCCTGCAGCGACAGTCGCGCGGAGATCCGTTCCCAGATCTCCGGGAAGATGGACACGATGCCCAAGCCGATCAGCAGTCCGCCGCTGATCCACTGCCATACCGAGGTCGGCACTCCGATGAGCGACGTGCTGGCCTTGAGGACCAGGGTGAAGATCGCGATCGACGCGCCAAGGGACGCGGTGATCACGTAGGCGCGACGTCGCGAGTCACGGGTCGACGGACCCAGTGACCCGCCGACGATGACCGGCAGCATCGGCAGGACGCACGGCGCCAGTGTCGTGAGGATTCCGGCGACCACCGCGCCGACGAGCAGGAGCATCACACCGTCTGGGCGTCGATGTCCTGCGCCGTGAGGGTCCCCGTCCACTTCGCGAGTTCGTTGCCGTCTGCGTCGACCTGGACGAAGGTGTGCTGCGTCGTCACGCCGTACTGCTGGCGCAGGTCGTCGGAGTCGTCGAAGTCCACCTTGACGATTGCCAGTCCCTCGGGGATTGATGCAGGGTCGGCGTTGAGGTTCTCCTCCGTCGCCTTGCAGGTCGGGCACCAGGCGGCATGGAAGAACAGCACCACTGTTCCCGCGTCGTACATGTCCTTGCTGCCCTCGTAGTCGACCAGGGTGATGTAGGCACCCGACGCTGCCATCGCGTCGTCGCTCGCCATCGTGTCCTCGGACATCGTGTCCTCGGTCATCGCCTGGCTGGCCATGACCTCCGGCTGCGCGCTCGACGGCTCCGAAGATGTCGAGGAGCAGGCGGACAGGGCCAGCGCGAGAACTGCCATCGGAATGGCAAGGCGAGCGAGCGTCGATTTCGTCATGTGACCAATACACCGGATGGGGCGGCCGGAAGCGAGGACATCGACCTTACGAAGTCATTACGGCTGCCGTCGGCCGCTCGCAACGTGCGCGCCTGCGCTTACGCTCCATCTGTGGCCGCAATCCTCGTCGTCGATGACGACCCGACGGTTCGCGAGGTCGTCGTTGCCTACCTCGCGCAGGCCGGCCATTCCATCACCGAGGCGAAGGACGGTCCCGGTGCAATCGCCGCGGCCAACTCGGCAACTGAGCTAGTCGTCCTCGACGTGATGCTGCCCGGGTTCGACGGCCTGGAGGTCTGTCGTCAGCTCCGCGTCAGCCAGCCCGATCTTCCGATCGTCATGCTCAGCGCACTGGGCGAGGAGGAGGACCGCATCGCGGGCCTGGGCCTCGGCGCGGACGACTACCTCAGCAAGCCCTTCTCGCCGCGCGAGCTCGTCCTTCGGGTAGCCTCGCTACTTCGCCGGACGCAATCGCAGCCCGCAGCATCCGCGCCCGAGGTGATCGACGGCGACCTGCGCATCGACAGTGTCGCTCGTACCGCCTCGCTGTCAGGCGAGCCGCTCGCACTCACGTCACGCGAGTTCGACCTGCTCGCCTACCTCGTGTCGCATCCGGGCACTCCGTTCTCGCGCGAGCAGCTGCTCTCCGAGGTCTGGGGCTGGGAGTTCGGCGACCTCACGACCGTGACGGTGCATGTGCGCCGTCTGCGCGAGAAGGTCGAGCTCGCTCCGAGCGAGCCCGTGCGCCTGGTGACCGTGTGGGGCGTGGGCTACCGATGGGATCCGGCGTGAGATCCGAGATCGAGGTCGTGCTGCTGGCGTCCGGGACCGCCGCGGCAACCGGTCTCATCGGGTTGCAGGCTGTCAGCCGACTGGGGCGCAAGTCACCGCGCGCCGCGGCCATCGTCGCTCCGCTGGTTCCCGTAGCCGCCGTCGGACTCGCGCTGCTCGTCTGCTCGTGGGGGATGTTCTTGTCCACCCACGATCTCGCGGTCCTCGCCTGGGTGTTCGTCGCCGCAGTTCCGGTCGCTCTCGCGTTCGGCATCATCGCGGCCCGTCGACTCGAGCAGGCGAATCGCGCGGCCGCGACAGCGACCGCCGAGCTGGCCGCGAGCCAGGAGCTCGAGCACCAGCGACGCGAGATGGCCTCGTGGATCAGCCACGACCTGCGCACTCCGCTCGCCGGCCTGCGTGCGATGACGGAGGCGCTCGAGGATGGCGTGGCCGCCGACCCGGCGCGCTATCACCGGCTCATGCGCCAGGAAGTCGAGCGACTGTCGGGCATGGTCGATGACCTGCTCGCCCTGTCTCGGCTGCAGTCGGGCGAGCTCCGCCTGTCACTCGAGCAGATCGACATTGCCGATCTCGTCTCGGACACGCTCGCGGTGTCCGACCCGCTGGCACTGACCAAGGGCGTGCACCTGTCCGGTGCCGCCGCAGGGCCGCTGCCCGCTCTCGTCGACGAACGCGAGTTCTCCCGGGCGCTGTCGAATCTCGTGGTGAACGCGGTCCGGCACACCCCGCCCGACGGGACGGTGACGATCGCCGCCCGGCGCGACGACGACGCGGTGGTCGTCTCGGTAACCGACGGCTGCGGTGGCATCGCTGAGTCGGACCTGCCCCGCCTTTTCGAGCCGGGATGGAGCGGCAGCGCTGCTCGCAGTCCCGCGGCAGGCGACGGCGCCGGGCTCGGGCTCGCCGTCGTGCACGGGGTGATGGCCGCGCACGGTGGCCGGGTGGACGTGGCGAACATCGACGGCGGCTGCCGGTTCGACCTAGTTCTTGTCGACCGCTAGGCCGATGCGAATCCCGTAGCCAGCAGATGGGGAACCTGGCCCGGCGGCACCGCTTCAGAGAACAAGAACCCCTGGACTCCCCGACAGCCGAGTTCGCGCAGGCATGCCGCCTGGCTCCCGTACTCGACACCCTCGGCCGTGACGCCGAGCCCCAGCTGCGCCGCGAGGGCGAGGATGCCAGCAACCAGTTGTCTGTCGAAGTCGACGTGAGCAATGCGCGTGATGAAGCTGCGGTCGATCTTCAGCATGTCGATCGGGTACTCGCGCAGGTAAGCGAGCGACGCATAGCCCGTGCCGAAATCGTCGAGCGCGATGCTCACGCCCCGGTCGCGAGTCCCGTCGATGTTGGCGTGCGCTTGGCCGCTGCTGCGCAGCAGCGCGGTCTCGGTGATCTCGATGCACAGCAGGCTAGGGTCCAGGCCCGAGTCGAGCAATGCGCTGTCGATCGCATCGAGCAATCCAGTCTCGGCGAGCTGGCGAGCCGACACATTGACTCGCACGACCACAGGGGGCTGACCGGGCGCGCTGGCCCACAGAGCTGCGTCCGCGCATGCGCGGTGCAGGACCCACTCGCCGATCGGCACGATGAGCCCGGTCTCCTCGGCGATCTCGATGAAGTCGTCGGCGCTACGCCGCAGCCCGTCTGGGTGAATCCAGCGCAGCAGGGCCTCGACGGCGATGACCTGACCCGTGACGAGATCGACCTCCGGCTGGTACCAGACCTCGAGCTGTTCTTGGTCCAACGCTTGGCGAAGGTCGCTCTCGATGGCAAGTCGCGTGGAGACCGCGGCGCGAAGTTCGCTGTTATAGACGACGACACGGTCACGCCCATCGGACTTCGCCACGTACATGGCGGTGTCGCCCTCGCGGATCAGGTCATCAGACGATGTCAAGGATGTCGCGATGGCGACCCCGACGCTCGCCGTCGTGTAGAGGTCGTGATGGTCGACCCTGAACGGAGCGCGGAACGCCTCCACGATCTTCGTCGCTGTCGCGACCGCCTCGTCGGAGCCGGCCAGCTCGCGCATCACCACGACGAACTCGTCGCCTCCGGTGCGCGCGACGAGGTCGCCGCGACGGACGAGGTCCTGCATCCGCTTTGCCGCACTGCGCAGCAGGTCATCGCCCGCGCCATGACCGAGCGAGTCGTTGACATTCTTGAAGCGGTCAAGGTCGACCATGAGGATGGCCGTCGCTGCGCCCGAGCGGTCGGCCGCCTGCAGCGCTCTCTCGAGCTCGTCCTCGAGCACGGCACGGTTTGCGAGTCCGGTGAGGGTATCGTGGGTGGCCAGGCGCAGGAGATTCTCCTCCGCGCGCCGACGACGCGTCACGTCACGCACGGTCGCCACGACGTGTGCGACCGATCCGTCGGGAGCCAGTTCAGGCGCCAGGCTTGCCTCGGCCCATCGGTGCCCGTACACGCTCTCGATGCCGATCTCGAAGCTCTCCGGCTCGCCCGTCGCGAGGATGCGCCGGCAGTGCTCCGCCCAGATCGTGGTGAGATCCTCGGGATAGCCCATCTCGGCAAAGGTCCGCCCGACCCACTGGTCCCAGGTGAACCCCGATGCGAGGACCATCACCTCGTTGACGTACTCGATCCGCATATTGGCGTTGAACCGCATCGTGGGATCCGGCGAGTTGTCGAGCACGACGCGCAGCAGTTCCTCGCGCTCGGCCAGGTGCTGCTCGGTGTCGTGGCGAGCCGTGACGTCGACGATCTGCGAGATGAAGTACCGGCCGGAACCGTCGGGCTCACGCACAATCGCGACGGACAGGTCGCCCCAGATGACTGAGCCGTCTCCGTGGAGGTAGCGCTTGAGCAGCCGGTACCCGTTCGTCCTGCCGCTCAGGACATCGTCGACGAGGCCGAGGTCGTTCTCCAGGTCGTCCGGGTGAGTCAGCTCCTGCCACGTGAGGCCGCGCAACTGGTCTGCCGTTCGCCCGAACATTCGGCACAGCGCCGGATTGACGCGGATGAACGCTCCCTCCGGCGACACGAGGCACATCCCGATCGTCGATTCGTCCATCGCCAGGCGAAACTGCTCCTCGGCCGCAGCGAGTCGGTCAGCATTGGCCCGTGCCTCGGAGATGTCCTCGAGGGTGCCGGTCATGCGGAGCGCCACTCCGTCCTCATCCCATTCGACGACCTTTCCGCGGTCGCGTACCCAGACCCACGACCCGTCGCGGTGCCGCATGCGGCTTTCCATGTCGTAGTACTCGTCGATGCCGCGCATGTGTCGTGACGTCAGTTCCTCCTCGATCGCGACGTCGTCCGGGTGCGTCATGCTCACCCATAGCGCATTGCTCGAGGGCATCAGGTCGTCCAGCGAGTAGCCGAGGATTTCGGCGAAACGGGCGTCGACGAAGCCCTCGTCCGTCTGCACGTTCCAGTCCCACACACCCAGTCGCGCCGAGCCGAGTACCAGCTGAAGACGGTCGCGCTGCTCGGCGAGTTCACGCCGAGCGCGACGCTCGTCAGTGACTTCACGGGCCGTGGCGAAGATTCCGACGATGACGCCCTCGGTATCGCGATACACACTCGCACTGCACACGACGTCGATCTCGGCGCCGGATGCCTGCCGAATTCTCATCGGCACGTCCGATACCGAACCTGTGGAAAGGACTGCGACAAGGCCGTCGAGCGCCGTCTGGGGATTCACCAACTGGGCGGTGAAGTCCGTGCCGATCAGTTCTGCCTGGGTGACTCCGGAGAGCTCGGCGGCCGCGGCGTTGCAATACACGATGGCTCCGCTTGGGGTCATCGCGATGATCGGGCCGGGGTTCGCGTCGACCATGCTGCGAGCAAGTTCCGCGGCCCAGCCGCGTTGGCCGTCAGAGGCGTCGGTCGAGTTGAACATCGCCTCCCCGCCCGGTCGTGAGAGCACGAGAGTAGCGAGAGAACTTGCCAAAAGCAGTGAGAGGCCCGCCTCCGCACTTTCCCGGTCCCACTGCCCTAGTCTCATAGCCCAAGGAGGCTAGGAATGGATCGACGAGACCGTGCGGCAGCGCTGAGCAACTTCGTGCGCTTCCTCAGCGGCAACCCGGATGGAGATGCCGCTGCTCGCACGATGGTGCTGGGCGGATTGGCTCCCTTCGGGTTCATTGCCGGGCAGATCTACGCGATGGGCGGCACCGAGCATCTCGAGCTCGTGGGGAACTTCGGCTATCCCGATGCCGATGCTGCCGCGTTCCGTCGGATCGCGATCAGCGTCCCGTTACCGATCTGTGATGCCTTCACCTCCGCGCGCACCATCGCCGTCGCGTCCGAGTCGATCAGCGAGCACTACCCGCTCGTCGCCGCGAACACCCAGGCCGCGGACGATCCCGACACCGTGCCGACCCGCGTCGTCAGCGTGCCTACCATGTGGTCGGAGACACCGATCGGCGTCCTGTCGCTACTTCAGGAGCGGCGAGACAACGACGATCCCGACGAGTGGATGTACATCGACGGAGTCGCAAGCGCGGTCGCGATGTGGCTGAATAATCAGCGGCCGGCATTGATCGAGCACTGGAAGCGAGCCGCACCGCTACCCCACCGCGAGTTCACCCTGTCCGATCGCCAGCGCAAGATCTTGTTCATGATCGGCGACAACTTCACGAACAACGAGATCGCGCGCAAGCTCGGCTACTCGATCCCCACGATCAAGAAGGATCTCCAGGAGATCATGCGCATGCTCGGCACCCAGGACCGACGGACCACTGCCGGTCGGGCCCGCGAGCTTGGGCTGCTGCCCGATCGCCGCGCGCCGCGGGAGACTCCCGTCTAGTCCGCTTAACCCGCGAACCCCGTCGGGTCCGCTCACTCGTTAACGGGCGTAGTGGCTAAGCCTGGATATCCAAAACGGTTGATCCCTCAACAGACCGCTGTTGACGGTGTGCTAGCCGGGCCTTAGTGGTCGTATGTGGACTCTGCAGGGATGCAGGCTCACAGTTGGAGGGACCATCACCGGGGGAAGGCGCCCGACACGGGCGCGGCCACACCAGCTCGTCGGCACGTTTCGGCGGGCCTTCGCACGCATGCAGCCATGACCGGGTCTCCCGTGCGCGACTCGCACCCGCTGATCAATGAGTTCGTCGCCCTGATCGAGGCCTCGACTCCATGGTCCGCGCATCTGGCCCACGCCGTACTCGATGAGATCGGCGGCATGCCGCCCGGAGTGCCCGCGCCCGAGTCGGCCGACCTCCGCCAGTACCTGCACCAACTGGTCCCGGCCATGCGGCACCGGCTCGACCAGATGTGCGACGCGGGGGCGAATCCGGCTTTCCTCGTTCGAGCGCTGGTCCATCACCTCGATGCCCTGCTGGACCGCCGACGCGCCCTCGCACGCATCGCCGAGCGCAACCGCTGGGCCGTGCACCTGCTGGACCAGCTGGCGGAAGATCCCGATGCTGCTGCGGTCCTGCTCGGTACCGGCGCGCTCAATGCGCCCGCGAAACGACTGATCCTGTCTCGCCTGTTCGTCGATCCGATCTCCGAGAGGTGGGCAACGGCGGACAACTACTTCAGCGCGCGACGCCTCTTGACCGACGAGCACATCGACTCGATGGATCGAACACGCGTGGGCGAGGCTGATGCACCGTGATGACGCCACGATGAGCATGTGCATCACTAGGCTGCGTAAGTGCATCGCCTGCGTATGAAGGCAAACTCGAGAACCGGGAAGGCGAGTTCCATCCGGTCGAGGCAATGGCTTGCCGGACTCATCGCCTTCGTCTTGGCCGTCCTCATCGCAGCCGGGTTCGTGTCCTACCGCGAAGCGGAGGAGGCCAAGGACGCGCAGGCGATCGCGGCCCAGCAGGCAGACGCATACGCCGACCAGATGGTCGCGCGGCTTGCACCACTGGAGTCGGCCGCGCAGGCCGTGCGCGCGGACATCCTCGCCAATGAAGACGCCACCGACCCGGCCGCGCTGCAACGCTTCCTCGACATCCTGCACTCCAGCCTGGGCGGTGCATGGCTCATTGCTGCGGCTCCCGACAACCGGGTCGCCGCCATCGTCCCCCGCGAGGGCAACGACGAGGCACTGGGCCTGTACTACCCGTCGAACGACGAGCAATGGCCGTCAGTTCGCCAGGCGATGCAGGAGCGACGCTCAGTCCTCGTCGGCCCGGTCGAGCTCGTCCAGGGCGGGCAGGCGTTCTTGTATCGCACGCCCGTCTTCCTGAGCGACGACCGCTACTGGGGCGTCATCACCACGGCCACCGATGCGTCGACGCTCATCTCCGCTCCCCCGGGCACGTCACCTGATGAGTCCGTCTCGGTTGCCGTCCGCAACGGTGACCACGTCGTAGTCGCGGGAGACCCGCGGGCATTCGAGGGCGCATACGCGACCGCGATGCGATCAGTGCTGGGCGCCAGCTGGGAGGTCGGCGTCACCGTGACCTCGCAGCCGACACCGTTCCGGATCGGCAGAATCATCCTCGTCACCGTTGTCGCACTGGCCCTGGGAATGCTGACCTTCCTTCTCACCGGCGCCCGGCAACGCGAGAAGGACCTGTCGCGACTGATGAACGATGTCTCGACCCAGGCGCCCGGCGTGCTGTTCCAGCTGCGAAGCAAGCCCGAGGGCGGCCGTTACCTCAGCTACGCGAGTCCAGCAATCGAGTCCCTCCTGGGAGTCGTCGCTGTCGACGGGGAGTACGACCAGAACCAGCTCAAGGGGATGGTCAATCCCGACGAGATCCCGGCCATCACCAACGCGCTCGCCGAATCCATCGCCACTAACCAGCCCTGGCGCCAGCGATTCCGCGTGACGACGTCCGACGGAGACGAGCGATGGCTCGCGGTCAATGCGAGCCCGGATGTCCTGCCCACGGGCGAGGTCGTGTGGCACGGGTGGGCCAGCGACGTCACGCAGGACCTTGCCGACGAGGCCGCGCTGCGCGTCAGCGCGAGCCTGTTCGATGTCACGCGCGATGCCGTCGCGATCCTGGACGTCGACGGCATCATCACGTTCGCGAACCCCGGCTTCGAGACGGTCACCGGCTTCGCCGTGGAACAGGCCGTTGGGATGCCGTTTCAGACCCTGCTCGCGGACGTAACCCCGGAGTCCGTCCTTGCTGACGTGACTGCGCAGCTGGAGCGATACGGCTACTGGAGCGGAGAACTGTCGATCCGCGCGGCCGACGGAAGCGTGCGCACCGATGCTGCTGCCGCCAATGCCGTGAAGGACAACGACGGCAAGGTGAGTCACTTCGTGGTCGTCCTCGACAACACGAACCTCACGCGAGACGACCCGGTCACGGGCCTGCCGCATGCACGCCTGCTCGACGAGAGCCTTCGCGCTGCGCTCGAGCGCGAGCCGGCGTCTGCCAGCGTCGGCTTCGTCATCCTCGGCCTCGACGGCTTCCGGTCTGTCAACGATGCGTACGGCCATCGCGTCGGCGACCGGCTGCTGCGTGACGTCGGCGAGCGCCTGCGCGAGGCGCTGCCCGCGACGGTGCCGCTCGTGAGGTTGCGCGGTGACGAGTTCGCGTTCGTCGTCCAGGGCCAGTTACAGGTGGCCGACATCGAGCTGATGGCCGAGCGCTGCCTCGCGGCTCTCACCGCTCCGTTCGACATCGCGGGACTGCTTCTACGCACGAGCGCTGCTGCCGGCATCGCGGTCGGCGACGCTACGGAGACGTCAGAGCTTCAGCTTCACGCCAACCAGGCCATGCGCGCGGCCAAGCAGAGCGGCGCGAATCAGACCCGGTTCTTCAACATCGCGATGCAGGCCAGGGCGAGCGAGCGCGCATCGCTGCGGCACGAGCTCGACCAAGCGCTGGAGGCAGGCCAACTCGACGTTGCCTTCCAGCCGATCATCGACCTTCACTCCAACGAGGTGCACCGCGCCGAGGCACTCATTCGATGGGAGCATCCCGATCGTGGCGACATCCCACCCGATGTCTTCATCGGGATCGCCGAGCAGGCCGGACTCATCGGCGTCCTCGGCGACATCGCCTTCGCCGCCTCGATCGACGCCCTCACGATCCTGCGAGCCGCCGACCCCGCCTTCCAGATCTCCGTCAACTTGTCCCCCATCGAGCTGCGCGAGCCAGGCGACCGCCACGCGAAGCGCATCGAACTCGTCAAGGGCGCAGGGATTCCCGGCAGCGCAGTCATCGCGGAGATCACCGAGGGCACGCTGCTCATCACGGACGACGTCGTCGACCGGAACCTCAACGAGTACCGCGCTGCGGGCATGCAGTTCGCCATCGATGACTTCGGGACCGGCTACTCATCGCTGGCCTACCTGCAGCGCCTCGACGTGCAGTACCTGAAAATCGACCAGTCGTTCATCGAGGGGCTCGCGCCGGGCAGCGGAAGCCTTGCGCTGTGCCAGGCGATCATCGTCATGGCCAGCAAGCTCGGCCTCGAGGTTGTCGCCGAGGGCGTCGAGACCAAGGAGCAGAACGACCTGCTCACCCAGTCAGGGTGCGGCTACGCGCAGGGATACCTCCACGCACGGCCCATGTCGATCGACGCGCTGACGACGTGGCTCGCTGCCAGGCCCTAGTCACGAAAGCTCTGGTCACGGGGGAACTCCGTCACCAGGAAGATGTTCTCCACGCGGAGCATGTCCGGACCCCAGACTTCATTGGCGATGTCGAACACCGCAGCGATCGAGTCCAAGCGAAGTTCCTGGCAGACGCGACACTCACACTGATCCCGGGAGCGCTGAACGCCTCCACGCGGTCGACGTCGACAACGCGCGGCAGCAACGGCCTAACGCGATCATCGAACCAATCGGGCTTGATCTCAGCACCGACCGCGCCGACATCTTGCGTAAGGCACAGGCGGTCGTACGCCAACACCATTGCCGTGCCGCCGACCACGTACACATCGGCCCCCAGACCGCGATCGACAAGTTCTCCACCGAACTGCCGAAGCAACTCGAGAATCCCCTCGCGATCGAGCAGGTCGCTCAAAGCGAAGCGAGATTCTCGACGTTGAACATCACGCCGCGCGCTTTGAAGTACGCGGGAGTGCGCTGAAGCACGAATGCACGCCGACCGCTGCCCTCCGGCAGGCCTACCCACCACATGCGGGGCAGGTACCGACAGTCATCTCGGGTCCACGCGGGAGTCGTCGGCAGCCCTGCGCGTTGCACGAGGTACACCGCCAGGCCGGCGAGCAGTGCGTCGTATCGCGGATCCCCAGTCGATTCGGGCTCAGCTAGGAACATCTCCCGGTCGCTTTCATCCATGCCGGCGAAGTCGTCGCTGGCTTGGATCACGAGCCGGAGATGCTCGTCGTCATCAGCAGCGCGGGTCAGAGCGGCCGCGATCGCGTTGGACGTCGCCGCGAGGGTCACAGCGCAACGATACGTGGTCAACCAGATACGAAGGCTGGTTGCGGGCGTCGCCGACTAATGAGATCTTGATCGAGTCTTCGCAGCTTGCACAGTTCTGGCAACGAGGAGGAGCGATGGCCAGTTCCCAAGAGCAGGACACGGAGCACCGAGCTCGGATGCGCACTCAGGGCATGCGGCCCATCGAGATCTGGGTTCCCGACGAAGCCCATCGAACCAAGAGGACCAAGACTTCGTCGACGCCGTCAGTGAGTCGCCGGAAGACGATTGAGACAGAGCGCGTGGATCGAGCCCTCGCGCTGTTCCATGGACTAGCGAGCTAGGCGGACTTCTCGCGACGCTCGCGGCGGGGAGCCTCACGAGGCACGAGCGTCGGGTTGACCTTGTCACGCACGACCTCGCCGGTGATGACGACCTTGGCGATGTCGGTGCGGCTCGGCGCGTCATACATGACGTTGAGCAGGACCTCCTCGAGGATGGCGCGCAGGCCACGAGCACCGGTGCCGCGCAGTAGCGCCTGGTCGGCGATCTCGCCGAGCGCATCCTCGGTGAACTCGAGCTCAACGTTGTCGAGTTCGAACAGCCGCTGATACTGCTTGATGAGTGCGTTGCGCGGCTCGGTCAGCACGGCAACCAGGGCCTCCTGGTCGAGCTTGGAGACCGTGGTGAAGACAGGCAGGCGGCCGATGAACTCGGGGATCATGCCGAACTTCAGGAGGTCCTCGGGCATCACGTGGCTGAATATGTCGTCGGGGTTCGTGTCGTCGTCCATGCGCTCGCCGTCGACCAGGTCGAAAGTGAAGCCGAGCCTCTTCTTGCCCAGACGCTGCTCGACGATGTGATCGAGACCGGCGAACGCGCCGCCGACGATGAACAGCACGTTGGTGGTGTCGATCTGGATGAACTCCTGGTGCGGGTGCTTGCGGCCGCCCTGCGGGGGAACCGACGCGGTGGTGCCCTCGAGGATCTTCAGCAGCGCCTGCTGCACGCCCTCGCCGGAGACGTCGCGCGTGATCGACGGGTTCTCGCTCTTGCGGGCGACCTTGTCGATCTCGTCGATGTAGATTATCCCGGTCTCGGCGCGCTTGACGTCGTAGTCCGCGGCCTGGATGAGCTTGAGGAGGATGTTCTCGACGTCCTCGCCGACGTAGCCGGCCTCGGTCAGCGCGGTGGCGTCGGCGATGGCGAACGGCACGTTGAGCATCCGGGCGAGCGTCTGGGCGAGGTAGGTCTTGCCGCAGCCGGTCGGGCCGAGCAGCAGGATGTTGGACTTGGCCAGCTCGACGCGGTCGTCCTTGGTGCGGTCGGACGAGGCCTGCTCGGCCTGCACGCGCTTGTAGTGGTTGTAGACGGCGACGGACAGCGACTTCTTCGCAGTGTCCTGGCCGATGACGTACTGGTCGAGGAACTCGAAGATCTCGCGCGGCTTGGGCAGATCGCCCCAGCCCTCGGCCGTGGCCTCGCTGAGTTCTTCCTCGATGATCTCGTTGCACAGGTCGATGCACTCGTCGCAGATATACACGCCGGGGCCGGCAATGAGCTTCTTGACCTGCTTTTGGCTCTTTCCGCAGAAGGAGCACTTGAGCAGGTCGCCGCTCTCGCCGATGCGCGCCACGCGTTGCCCCCTTCGCGCCCGAGGGCGCGGCTCAGTGCCGTCGTGGGAGGACGGCTAAGTAGTGACCGTACCTTGCCCGAGGGGGGAATGCAGCCCCGCGGCACGCCGAAACTGCCCCCAACGCGATGAAGGCCGCCCTCATCGGGCGGCCTTCATCGATGTCGTGAGTGCTAGCCAACCGTGACCTTGATGTACAGGGTCGATCCCTTACCGTCCTGGAGCGCAAACGTGTACGTGCCGTTGCGGTCGAACTGCACGGCGGGGAGCGTCACGTTGCCGTTGGCGCCGCCCGTGACGGTTCCGATGAAGTTGTACGGGCCATCGTTGCGCTTCACGAGGACGCGGTAGGTCGTGCCCGAGTCGGCCTCAGCACGAAGCTTGACGACGTCGCCCCTTGCGGCGGCTACCTTCGGCGCCGGACCGATCGCGGTCGCAGGCGGATCGGCGGGCCTCGTCGGGGGAACGTCGGTAGCCACAGTCTCGGCAGGCAGCGTCATGCCCGCCTGCGCTGCCGCAGCGGGAGTCGCCCCGACACGCTGGTCCTCAGGCGGGTTCGTGGCGCCCGCGGGGCACTCGACGGGCGGGTATCCGCACAGCGCGGCGTTCGCGGCGGGAGCGGCGAGCAGCACGCCTCCAGCAAGGACGACCGCTGTCGCGGTTCCGGCAACGATCTTCTTGATGCTCACGCGAGGCCTCCTCTTTTGGGGGCGTCGGACCACCCCGCCCGCAGAGAGTACCTCAGATCCCATGCATCTCAGTAGTCGAGCCACGTCTCAGTCCCGTCACACAGTGGAGGGCCGCCCTCCGGGCGGCCCTCCACTGATGCGCAAAAGGTGACTAGTCGACATTCACCTTGACGTAGAGCGTCGTGCCTTTGCCATCCTGAAGCGCGAAGGTGTACAGGCCCCGGCGATCGAACTGGACTGCAGGCAGGGTCACGTTTCCGTTCGCCCCACCGATGACGGTGCCGATGAAGTTGTATGGGCCGTCGTTCCGCTTGACCAGCACGCGGTAAGTCACTCCGGAGTCGGCGTCGGTGCGCAACTTGACGACATCGCCCCTCGCGGCAGGAACCTTCGGTGACTCGCCGATCGCGTTCTGGGCCGGCGGGTCAGCCGGCCTTGTCGGCGGGAGCTCTTCAGCTACGGACTGCGACGGTAGCGTCATGCCCGCTTGAGCACGAGCGAGCGGAGTCGCACCGATGGGCTGCTCTTGGGGTGGATTCGTCGATCCGGTCTGGCACTCGACCGGGGGGTAGCCGCAAAGTTCGGCGCTCGCACTGGGCGCGATTGCCATCACGAGTCCAGTTGCCATGAGAATTCCGGCAGCAGATCCAGCTACCAACTTCTTGATACCCACGAATGCCTCCCCAGCAGTCGATCACCACGAACCCCGTGTCAGTGGGGTGCTTTGCGCAAAGGTAACGGGTCGACTGGTGCGATGTCACGCTGCCGGGCGCACGCCACGCCACTTGTCACACGCCCGTAACCCAGAGCGATACACGTGTGACGGATGAGGCGTGACGTAGGCTCCGACGGTGTCCAATCGTCGTCGCCGCGTGCTGATCTTCGCCGGCCTCATCCTCGCGATCGTCGTCGGAATCGGCATCTGGTTCGCCATCAGCCTGATGTCAACCGCGAGCCAGGGCCAGCAGCTCCAGGACGACGTCAACGCGGCGAAGGCCTCGATCTCCCAGCTCGACATTCCCGCCGCTTCGGCCGACCTGCAGGCGGTGGTCGCCTCCGCCTCGGCGCTCGACGCGTCGACTGATCAACTCGCATGGCAGATCGCCGAGCGGCTGCCATTCATCGGCGAGAGCGCGCGCGCTGCGTCGGAGTTCGCGTCGGCGGCGCGGGTCCTGTCGGTGGCCGCGCAACCACTGCTCAGCTCTGTGGAAGGGCAGGAGACGACTACGGGCAAGGTGATCGCCGTCATCTCCAATCCCGAGGCAGTCGAGTTCCTGCGAAAGGCCGCCCAACAGGCATCCGACGAACTTGCTGACATCTCCCCCGATGGCTTGAAGTTCGGCCTTGCCGAGGCTGTCGTCGACGCACAGTCGGCGCTGCCCAATCTCATCAGCGCTCTCGACACGGTCGCCACGTCGACCGGGCCGCTGACCAGCATGCTCGGCGCAGACAAGCCGACGACCTGGCTGGTCATGGCGCAGAATCCGGCGGAGCTAAGGGGATCGGGCGGTCTGTTCAGTGCCTACCTGATCGTCACGCTCAAGGACGGCCAGATGGAGATCGTCGAGGCAGGCAGCCGCAAGCAACTCGACAGCGAGTTCCCGCGCGCTGAGCAGATCCCCTACTGGGACGCGGTCAGCCCCGAAACTGCGGGCACGTGGGGCCCGGCTCTCGGCGAATGGGCGTCGTTCAACATCGTCCCCGACTTCCCCACGGTTGCGAAGCTTGCAGCCGCGGGTATGAAGAAGCGTGGGACTCCGGTCGACGGCGTGATCGCGATCGATCCCACTGTGACGGCTGCGATCCTCGCCGGAACCGGATCCGTTGAGCACAAGGGCGTCACGATCGATGCGGCAACGGCTGAGGAGTTCTTCACCCAGGGCCTCTACGAGGACTTCCCGGGCTTCGACGACGTCCGGGCGAAGGACGAGCTCGCCATGGGCCTGACCTACGCGACCATCGACGCAGCGCTCAAGAGGCCACTCGACGCGTCCGCGTTGTGGAATGCCATCAGCACAGCAGTCGAGGACGGGCACCTGAAGGCCTGGTCATCGAGCGAGGGTGACCAGGAGTGGCTGGAAACCACACCGGTCGCGTCTTCGTTCTCGCAGCACCCAAGCGATGTCATCGTCGGCTTTCTCAACGCGACGGGGGGCAAACTCGATCCGTACATCACGCGCGACGTCGCACTCGACTACAGCAGGTGCGAGACCGACAAGACTGTCGATCTCACGATCACGATGGAGAACAACGCGCCGAAGGGACTGCCGAACTACGTCGATGTCACGCTCGACCAGGACGGACAGCCGGACCCCAACCGGCCCAGCGGGTTCAGCCGCACGTTCGTGACTGCCTACGCGCCTGGCACAACACTCGAGGACTCGTCCTTCCTGAAGTCCGCGACCCGCGACGGCGCAAAGGCCGACCCGATCTTCGGCGGCACCTCAGGACGACCGAACTGGACCATCCCCATCGAGCTCAATCGCGGTGACTCGACCGACCTGAAGTACGAGTTCGTCGTCACGTCCTGCCCGCCACCAACGAGCTGACGTGATCGCGGCCACCGCAGCGCGAGACTTCCTCCTCAGGCGAGGGGTGTATCGCACCGCCGGAGCACTGTCGAGCATCGCGGCGACTGTGCGATCGCGAGAACGAGTGCGCCTCACCTTCGACGGAACCGACTGGCGTATCCGATGGGGCGGCGACCGCACGCTCTACAGCGACAAGGCGTGGACCACGCCGCGATACCTGACCGAGCAGTTCCTGCCCCTGTTCTTCCACGCTTATGTGCCTCGACATGGCGACGTCGTCGTCGACTGCGGATCGGGGATCGGCACGGAGATCAGGGTCCTGTCGGACCTCGTCGGACCCGAGGGCACCGTGATCGCGATCGAGCCAGGCCCAGATACCTGCCGCCGCCTGGCCCGCATGGTCGCCGACCTGCCCGTGCAGAACGTCCGCGTGGTCGAGTCCGCGATCTCCGACTGGTCCGGTCGCGGCACGTTCACGACGGCCGGCGCGAGTGAGGGCGTCGAGGACTTCCTGGCTCCGGCGCCGACAACGGCGAGCGCCGACTCTGTCGTCGTCGGCACTCTCGCGGCCCTCGTCGCGCAGTTCGACCTGACGCGCATCGATTACCTGCGCATGAACATCGAGGGCGAGGAGCTCAAGGCGCTCGCGGGCATGGCCGATGCGCTGGACCTCGTGTCCAATGTCTGCGTGAGCTGTCATGACTTCACCGGGCGTCCATCCGCGCGCACGTTCGACGCCGTGCGCGCGCTCCTCACCGAGCGCGGCTACGCCCTGTCGTCCTATCCGGACGAGGATCCCACCTCGCTGGGAGCCTTCTATGTCTTCGCCCACCGGGCGGGCGGCTGAACTCGTTCCATTCCGAACTCAACGCTCAGCGCGGTGAGCCGGCCGCTTCCCATGCCTTCCGCAGGTCGGACGGCACGACGCCTCGCTCAGTGACGGCCATTCCCATGCTTCGCGCCCAGGCCCGAATTGCCGAGCTGTCCGACGAGCCTGAGGACTTCGACGGCTTCGTGGCCCGTCGCGCCGACGACGGCGTCCCGGCGATCGCCCGGCCGGCGCGAAGATAGGGCTTGAGGAGGGCGCGCAGGTCGGCGTAGCTCGCGTCGGTCAGGTCGATCTCGTACTCGACGCCGTCGAACCTCAGGACACGCGTGCGCGCACCGGTGTCGCCGGTCAGGTCGTCGATGATCACTGTTCGCTTGGCCATGTCGCGATTGTGCCGGACTCAGGAGCCGTAAGCGACGACCGAACGCGTGCAGACATAGCCGCCCGATCCGTTGTTCGGCCACAGATTCCAGCTGCGGGTCCATCCCCGCTCGCACACCTGCCGTGCATTCGAACGCTCGTACGCCTGCACCCACTGGCCCTCGACCGGTCCCGACAACACAGGAACGGCGCCGGGGAACTGGAACGTGCCGATCGCGTTGCCCGCGCTCTCGGTGAACCAGATGTTGCCGTCGGGGCCGGTCGTGATGCCCGCGGGATCACTGCCGTCCGTCGGCACGGGGTACTGGGTGACGACTCCGGCCGCGGAGATGCTCGCAATCGAATCGGACCCGGGCTCGGTGAACCACAGGTTCCCGTCGGGTCCTGACGTGATCCACAGCGGCGAGCTGCCCGCCGGCAGGCCGAACTCCGAGAGTGCCCCTGCCGTCGTCATGCTCCCGATCCGGTCGCCGGTGGACTCGGTGAACCACAGGGCACCGTCCGGTCCCGACGTTATCCGGGTCGGGCCGCTGCCCCGTGCCAGCGGGAAGACCGTGATGCCACCGCCGAGCGTGACTCGACCGATCGCGTTCAGAGCGAACATGGTGAACCACAGGTTGCCGTCGGAACCGACGGCGATGCCCCGAGGAATAGCGGCCGGCGACGGCAAGTCGACGTGGCTCAGCACGCCGCCTACGGTGATCCGGCCGATCGAGTTCCGGCCGGGCTCGGTGAACCACAGGGCACCGTCGGGCCCGGCCGCGATGCCGCTCGGCGCGCTGCCCGCTCGAAGCGCGAACAAGGTGAGGACTCCCGCGCGGGTGATGCGGCCGATGCGGTCGTAGACCGGCTCGGTGAACCACAGGCTCCCGTCGGGACCGAGGACGATCGCCTCGGGCCTGCTGCCCGCGATGAGGGCGAACTGCGTGACGACTCCGTCCGTCGTGATCCGGCCGATGCCGCCAATGCCACGGTTGACGAACCACAGGGCGCCGTCGGCTCCCGAGGTGATCGCGACCGGGATGCTGCCCGGCCTCGGCAGCGGATACTCGACGATGTCGCCAGCGGCGAACGCGCCCGGCGCAGCGAGAAACGAGGACAGGGCGAGCCCCGCGGACGTGACGGTGATGGCGATAGCCCGCTTGATTCGAGCGGCAGTGGAGCTCATCGGCAACTCCTGGGCCTCGGGCGGCGCCGAGCAGAGTCGCTGGACGATGTCAGTCCCACCGTAGGGCACGCCGACATCCTGAACGGTCCCATGAGAAAACCCTGGCAGCAGTGACTGTGTTGACCGCATTGGCACTGCTGGCCAGTGCTCTCGTGGAACTCGCTCGGACCCTGATCGGGTCTTAGCGACCGTTTCAGGGGCATCGACAGTCGCATCTGTCGATGCCCCACAAATGTAGAACCGCTCTCGAACAGATGTCAACGAGAAACGCTGCCCGTGAATGCGAAGGGCCCGCATCGACTCGATGCGGGCCCTTCGTACGTTCTGCTTACGCCGCAGCGACCTTGCGGGAGGAGATCACCTGGTCGATGATCCCGTACTCCTTGGCATCGGCAGCGGTCAGGATCTTGTCGCGCTCGATGTCCTTGGCGACCTGCTCGGCATCGCGGCCTGTGTGGTGGGCGAGGATGCCCTCCATCTCGACGCGCATGCGCAGGATCTCCTTCGCCTGGATCTCGATGTCCGATCCCTGGCCGCCGCCCTCGGTGTAGGGCTGGTGGATGAGGATGCGCGCGTGCGGCAGGGCGAAGCGCTTGCCGGGCGTGCCGGCCGCGAGCAGCACTGCTGCCGCGGATGCCGCCTGGCCCAGACAGACCGTCTGCACCTGAGGCTTGACGAACTGGATCGTGTCGTAGATCGCCGTCATGGCCGTGTAGCTGCCGCCGGGCGAGTTGATGTAGATCTGGATGTCGCGATCGGGGTCCATCGACTCCAGGCACAGCAGCTGGGCCATGACGTCGTCGGCGCTCGCGTCGTCGATCTGCACGCCGAGGAAGATGATGCGCTCCTCGAAGAGCTTCGTGTAGGGGTTGTGAACACGCTCGCCGGTGGCGGTCCGCTCGCGGAACTCCGGGAGGATGTAGCGGCCCGTGGGGTTCAGGTTCATGGTCACTTGCTGTCTCCCTTGCCCTTCTTGGCGTTCGTGTCGGGCGAGTCAGCCGACGAGGTGTAGATGTGGTCGATGAGTCCGTAGGACTGCGCCTCGTCGGCGGTGAACCAGCGGTCGCGGTCGGAGTCCGCCTCGATGGTCTCCACCGACTGCCCGCTGTGCTCGGCGATGAGCACGGCCATGCGCTTCTTGATGTAGAGCATCTGCTCGGCCTGGATCTTGATGTCCGATGCCGTTCCGCCGAGGCCGCCCGAGGGCTGGTGCATCATGATGCGTGTGTTCGGAGTGGCGTAGCGCTGGCCCGGGGCGCCCGCGACGAGCAGGAACTGGCCCATGCTGGCCGCCAGGCCCATCGCGACGGTCGTGATCTTGTTGGGGATCAGCTGCATGGTGTCGTAGATGACCATGCCCGCGGTGATCGAACCACCGGGAGAGTTGATGTACAGCGAGATATCGCGGTCCGGATCCTCGGCCGCAAGCACCTGGAGCTGCTTGGCAATGCGGTTGGAGTTCTCGTCGCGGACTTCGCCCTCGAGCCAGATGATCCGCTCGCGTAGCAACCGCTCGTCGAGCATGTCGCCGAAGCCGGTCATTCCTCCGCCGGAACCTCGGAACTGGGGCTCGTAAATGTCGCTCACCACGCCTCCTGTTGCTGCCGTCATTCGACGACGTCCTGTTGTCTGACCCTAACGTGGCGGGTCCCGGCGGACTTCCCCACCACGGCCGAGTTCGCCGTGGGCCGAAACCGTCAGTCGGCCCGGCTGGGCGTCCCGCCCCGCAGGGAGAGTAGGACGAGTCCGTCGCCCTCAGAACTGATCGTTGTGGCGGCATCGAGGTCGAATGCCTCCCTGCATTCCTCCACGGTTGCGAACGCAGCTGCCGACGCGCGCGAGAGCAGGAGGAAGTCCCGACCGGACTCGCGTTGCTGTTCGCATTGCATCCGAACGAACTCAGGGCTGAGATCGAAGTACGAGGCGTGACTGACGACCATCGCCGAGGGCAACGTCGACCCGAGCCCAGTCAGGTTCGCAAGCGGCAGAACTTGATCGATCCTTCCCTCAGCGTTGAGTCTCGCGACTTCAGCGTTTGCAGGATCCGCGAGCATCCGGTCAAGATCGGAAAGTTGCGAAGCAAGTGGCGGCCATTCGCCCGACGGGTTGCGGGCGATCGGCTCAAGGTAAGCCCACGGAGATTGCACCCGCAAGAAGAACCCGCCGACACACGCGAGCATCACCGCACCCAGGGCGACTGATACCGCAGCCCCAGTTGGCGATTGAGCGGTACCCGCCTTCAGTGCGCGATAGGAGGCCCGTACCAAAGGCAAGAAGGACGCGATCACTAGTCCTACTCCGAAGGCATACCCTCCGATAACCGTTGGAGTCAACGACCGTCCGGCGAAGTAGGGAAGCGTCAGGAGCGCCCAGCCGCCGGTCAGCAGGAGCAGCAAACCCTGCCGATACGCGAGCGTGCTGACCCGCGGGCCTCCCGATACAAGCATGCAGACCCCGACGGCGGTCGCGGACACGAACAACGCGACCACCGCGATGTGAAGTCCGAATGCCTCCATCGCGACGTTGTAGTAACCCTCAAGACCGAAGATTCGCGGATACGCCAGCCACAGCGACCAATCCACGGGACGGTTGAATGCAATACCGATGAGCGCGTAGAGAACAAATGGAAGCAGTGCGCTCCCAGCAGCCACCGAAGCGGCGATGATCCGCCCACCGAAAGTATGTCCGACGAACAGCACAACGACAACGAGAATGGCGACGACCGGGACGCCGAAATCGGTGTTATTCAGCGCCGCGACGCCTGCCAAGAACCCGAGCAGCACGACTCGCCAAAGCGATCTCGACTCCAGCAGCGGTCGCCCACGCAGCAGGAGGAACGCTGCGAGAATAACGATTGCCGGGAGCACCACGCGCAATGGCAGTACGGCGAAGTAAGTCGAGGCGCTGACCAGTTCCACGGTCACGGCAAGGGACGGGAGAATCGCGACTGCAGCAGCCGGAGCGATCATCCGCCAGCCGGACACAAGGACGGGAAGCGCGACTGCGATGCCGAGAGCGATGACCTGGAGAATGAGCAACCAGGCCACAACCACGAGGGTCGCACTCGACGGCACGAGATGAATCAAAGCGCTTACCGGATAGCCCAGCAGATTCGAGTACACGGGGGCGTAGTCACTTAGGGGGAATCGTCCTGCCGCGACTGCGGCAATCTCGTCAGAGGTGAAGGCGAAATGGGGGCTGTCTCTAATGGTTGCGGGAGTCTGAAGAAGTGCGGGCAAGGCGACGACCGCCACCGTTCCCACCGCAATCAGAGTCGCGGAGTAGGCGACCCATGTCGGCCATGTCCACATCCGCAGCACGAAGACCGCAAAAGCCGCCCCAGCAACAAGGTCGATCGCGGCCACTCCGTGCCAGTAGCCTGCCGAGTCGCGAGACCACGTAACGGAACCGACGACGATCGCGATCGCTGCCACTCCGAGACCCGATGCCGTGATGACCTCGCGACGAGTTGGCACACGACTGTGCTGAACTAGTGTTGATCGGCCCCGAAATGGCATCGCGACGAAGCCGACGATCGCGATGGGGATCAGTATCCACATCAGCAGGATCACGCGATCTCGACTGTCGTCGATCGCACTAAGCAAAGCCATCGGTGTGAGGGTGTCGCTCGACACCGGAGCGAAGGGAGACGGGCCAAGAACGACACCAACGACTGTCGCCACAAAGACCAACACAACAGCAGAGGAGGTCAGCAGACCCGTCCGCCTCATGTGCATTCCCCCGTGCGCGTGGTGGTGCGCTGCGAATGCGAGGTTAGTGGTTGTGGCCCGTATGGTCGTCGTGATCGTGGGAATGACCCGCGTGGTCGTCGGCCGCGGCGAGCGCCTCGGTGATGTCGGGAAGGTCAGAGCCCTCGCCGAACTGTGCGTTCAGCTCGGCGTCGAGCGCCGACAGGTCCACCACGTTGCCGTCGGCGTCGACGACGTTCGCCGACTCGAGCACCACCGCAAGGGCCTTCGCACGACGGATGTCCTGGATCGCCATCTGCACCTGACCGGCCTCGACGAGCGCCTGGGCGAACGCGTCGGGGCTCATGCCGTAACGGGGAGCCTGCTGGATGAGCCATGCGGACAGCTCGGTCTCTCCGACGGCGACCTCCTCGGCCTCCGCCACCTTGTCGAGCACGAACCGGCTCTTGAGCGACTCGCGGGCCTGCGTCTCGACCTCGGCGCGATGCTCGTCGCTGCCCTCGTGGCCGTCCTCGAAGTGGTTCTCGACCTCGGCGGCGATGACGCCCTCCGGGAGCGGGATGTCGACGGCGGCGAGGAGCACCTCAAGGACCTTGTTGCGGGCCTCGGTGCCCTGCTCAAGGCGCTTGAGGCGCACGAGGCGGGTGGCGAGGTCCTCGCGGAGCTCGCCGATCGTGTCGAACTCGGACGCGAGCTGGGCGAAGTCGTCATCGAGGGGGGGAAGCTCGCGCTCGCGGACGCCCTTGACCGTGGCGGTGACGGTCAGCGGGACGCCGGACCAGTCGCCGTTCTGGGGGGTGAACTCGAAGGTGCGAACCTCGTCCTTGACGGCGCCGAGCACGGCCTCGTCGAAGCCGGGCAGCATGCCGTCGGTGCCGAGCTCGTAGGAGAGCGCGTTGCCGGACAGGTCCTCGACGGCGTCGCCCTCGGCGGTGGCGCCGGCGATGTCGACGAGCAGCATGTCGCCGTTGACGGCGGCGCGGTCGACGTCGATCAGGGTGGCGAAGCGGGTGGCGAGCGACGCGAGCTGCTCGTCGACGTCCGCGTCGGTCGGGGTGGCGTTCGCGACCTCGACGGTCAGCGCGGAGTAGTCGGGCAGGTCGAACTCGGGGCGGACGTCGACCTCGGCGGTGAAGGTCAGCGGAGCGCCCTGGACGAGCTCGGTCACGTCGAGCTCGGGGCGGCCGACGGGCACGATGCCGTTGGTGCGGATGGCCTCGTCATAGGCCTTGGGGAGCGCGTCGTTGACGGCCTCCTCGAGGACGGCCTCGATGCCGATGCGCTGCTCGATGATGCGCGCGGGGACTTTGCCCTTGCGGAAGCCGGGAATGTTCACGCTCTTGGCGATCCGGCCGTAGGCCGCATCCATGCTGGGCTTCAGCTCCTCGAAGGGGACCTCGACGGTCAGCTTCACCCGCGTCGCGGAGACGGTCTCGACATCGCTCTTCACGGCATTACTCCTGGTTGTCGGTAACCCCAGCGAAGGGCGCTGAGTGGTCGGGGCGGGGAGAGTCGAACTCCCGATCTCCTGCTCCCAAAGCAGGCGCGCTAGCCACTACGCTACGCCCCGCGTTGGCCTCAGAGAGTCTAGAGGTTCCGGAGCGACGCTCCGACCGCGGTAGCCGCGGGGGTGCGTGGATAGAGGGGCATGAGGTCCGGCGGACCCAGATCGGTCCACGCATACCAGGTGATCCGCGCGGCTCCCCCGCGCCGGGCTGCCGCAGTGAGCGTGGCGACTGCTGCGCGTTGCTGACCTGGAGACAGGCTGGCGCCGCGGCGGACATTCAGTTCAGTGACCCAGGGATCTCCGGCGATTCCGGCCGCGGACGACAGCCGCGAGACTGCCTCGAGGACGTTCCCGAGAGCCGCGAGGTCGTCGGCCCTGTCGGGGTACCAATTAAAGGAGACGTTGTCGACTGCGGGACCAACGTCGGCGAGCGCCGCCAGCCACGGCGCGACCTTGCTGACGTCGCTCGTGCGTTTCATCTGGAACCCTGACGCCACCACCGTCACCTCCGGGTCCGCCGAGCGAATCGCCTCCGCGGCGACCTGGACCATTTGAGCCCAACGCGACCGAGACCCGCTCCAGAACGTGATGTTGTTCGGCTCGTTCCAGATCTCGTACGACGTGATGAGACCCCGATAACGCTGGGCGACCTTCGAGACGAAGTCCGACCAGTCGCTGAGCCGCTTCGGAGGCGAAGCCGATCCAGGACCCATCCACGCCGCGTCGGTAGGACGCACCTGCTTGGCCGCCCAGCGCGGTGTTCCGCCAAGAACGAGGCTGATGTCGTCAACACCCTTCGCGCGGGCCTTGGCGACGAACTTGTCCAGCCGACTGAAGTCCCACAGATCGTTTCGCGGCTCAATGTTGAGCCAGGCCGTGCGCGTGTCCCACAGCCTGATCGACTGGAACGGGATCGTCGGCCACTCCCCCGGGAAGTTCCGCAGCGTTCCGTCGGCTTCGATCCGCGGCCCGCCGATCGCCCACGGAACGGTCAGTCCGATGAGCGGGCCGTCTACGCGGTCCTGGCGCGCGCCAGCGGCAGGAGCCAGAGTCGCCGACGCGACGAGACATGTCGCGACAACTAGGGCGAGGTAGATTCTCGAGCCACGCATAAGGAGAGTGTGCGGCATTCCCTGAAGCGTGACCCAGCGGTGCTCAGCCCGGGGAATCGCCGGAGGCGTCGGCAGGCACGTAGGGCGAGTCGATCGGCGCCTCACCGAGGTCCGCGCTCGTCCTGTTCGACTGCATCAGGGTCACCGATACTGCGACGCCCACCGTCACAAGACCGATGAGAAATAGCGCAAGGCCCTTCGACATCAAAACCCCAACTCCCTACGGACCCACGACGCCGATCGCCGCGACTTACCCAAGAGCAGGTACCCCGGCGAGCCTCAGATAACACAAATGAGTGAATGGACATATATTCACCCCATGAGGGGAGGACGACCGACCGCGCTGATCGCTGCCGCGTGCTGCGCGTTGCTCCTCGTCCCCGTCGCCCCGGCCCTGGCCGACGACCCGACTCCCGCCCCGTCGGTCTCCGCTACTCCGACGGCACCCGCGCCTACACCGACCACGCCGCCGGTGGCCCCACCCACCACGGTGCCCACGAGCCCGCCCGTGACTCCCGACTCGGTCGCCGAACTCCCGCGCCGCACCCTCCCGCTGAAGAAGGGCCATTTCGGCCACCTGGTGGACCTGGCGAACGAGCGCCTGGCCTGGATGGGCTACACGATCTCCAAGGGCAGTTCGAAGAACCAGTCCTTCGGGGAGTCGACCCAGAACGCGGTCAAGGCGTTCCAGAGCAAGTTCTGGATGACCCCGACCGGCGTCATCAACAAGAAGACGTGGAAGGCGCTGTCGAAGATGGCCTCGCCCGTGGGCGTGCTGCCGCTCAAGTGCACCGAGGTGAAGGTCGCGCTCTGCGCGGACAAGACGGCGCGCCTGATCCGCTACGTCGTCAAAGGCAAGGTCAAGCTGACCCTCGACGCCCGCTTCGGCCTTCCCGGCATGGACACCGGCGACGGCGTGTTCAGCGTCAACCGCAAGAGCCGCGATCACGTGTCGAGCCTGTATCGCACGTGGATGCCGTACGCCATGTTCTTCAACGGCGGCGAGGCCGTGCACTACTCCCCGTTCTTCGCCCAGGACGGCTACAACGGCGGATCGCACGGCTGCATCGGCACGCGCGACATCAAGCAGGCTGCCTGGCTCTTCGACCGCGTGCCCCTGGGCGCGCGGGTGTACGTCTACTACTCCTGACGCGCTCTCGCGAACTACTCTGGCGCCATGCAGAGCGACGCCACGACGGTCAAGGACTACCTCGCCTCGCTGCCCGATGATCGGCGCGCGGCCATCAGCAAGGTGCGTGCCGTCATCCGCAAGAACCTGCCCAAGGGAATCGTCGAGACGATGAACTGGGGAATGATCAGCTACGAGGTCCCGCTGTCCGTCGTTCCCGATACCTACAACGGCCAGCCGCTCGCCTTCGCGGCCCTCGCCTCGCAGAAGAACTACATGTCCGTCTACCTCATGTCGATCTACGCCCGCGACGAGGTCCGCGAGTCGTTCCTGGCCGAGTACCGCGCGTCGGGCAAGAAACTGGACATGGGCAAGTCGTGCGTGCGCTTCAAGAAGATCGAGGACCTCCCGCTCGACCTCATCGGCCGGGCGGTGGCGCAGGTCTCCATGGAGGAGTACGTCGCCGCGTACGACCTCTCGCGCGCCAAGACGTGACGACATGACGATGTCCGCGGCCGCGCTGCAGATCGCGCGCTCCGCGAAGGGCTTCATGCCCGACGATGAAGGCCTTGCCCTGCATGCGGCCGGAGTCACGGCCGGCGCGGCCGGTCCGCTGCTGGAGATCGGCTCGTACTGCGGGAAGTCCGCGGTGTATCTGGGCACCGCCGCGCAGCAGACCCGCACCGTGCTGTTCACCGTCGACCACCACCACGGCTCGGAGGAGAACCAGTCCGGGTGGGAGCACCACGATCCCGAGGTCGTCGATGCCCGGACCGGGCGCATGGACACGCTTCCGTTCTTCCGACACACCCTCGAGTCGGCCGGACTCGAAGACTCGGTGATCGCGGTCATCGGTGACTCGCCGACGGTCGCCCGCTACTGGACGACGCCTGTTGGCCTGCTGTTCATCGACGGCGGCCATGCCGAGGACGTGGCGATGGCCGACTACGACTCGTGGGCGCGCTTCATCGTGCGGGGCGGGCTGCTGGCGATTCACGACGTGTTCGAGGACCCTGCCGATGGCGGCCAGGCACCGTTCCACGTGTGGGAGCGGGCAGTATCCGAGGGATTCGTGCCGTTGTCGACCACGGGAAGCCTGCGAATACTTCTCTGTGGATAACCCTTTGTCCACAACCGCTTTCCATGTGACACTTCAGCATGCGCAAATCGGGGATTGTCGCTGTTGTCCTGTCCGCCGCTCTGCTGAGCCTGACGAGCCTAGTTGCCGCGGGTTCGGCTACGGCGAAGAACGCTTCTCGCGAATGCGACACCGACGACACGCGGGTGGTGTGCCCGTTCGGTGACCTGAACGGCGCCGACCTCAGGTCGGTATCACTCAAGCGTGCGGTGCTGCACCATGCGGACCTGCGCAAGTCGAAGCTCCACCGCGTCGACCTGCGCGGAGCGAACCTGCGGCACGCGAACCTGCGCGGGGCGATCTTGTACAAGGCCAAGCTCGGTGCGGTCGCGGTTGCCGTCGCATCATCGCGCGCCAATCCCGCGTGCTTCCCGAACTGCTCGGGTGCGGACCTGTCCTACGCGAACCTCACGGACGCGAACCTCGACGGCGCGGACCTGGCCAACGCCAAGGCCATCGGAACGACGTTCACCAGCGCCGTCCTGTCGGGCGTGGATGCTCATGGCGCGGACTTCACCGACGCCAACATGTACAAGGTGTCGTCCACCACCGCGAACTTCGTCGGGGCCAACTTCACGAACGCGAACCTCGCGGGTGCCGACCTCGCCTACGCGAACCTCGCCGGCGCGAACCTGACCGGTGCCGTTCTTTCCGGGGCGGAACTGCAGAGCGCGAACCTCGCCGGCGCGATCCTCACCGGCGCGACCTGGGACGGCGCGGTCTGCCCGAGCGGGACCCAGGGTCCGTACCCCTGCGCTCCGTAGCCATGCGCATGCGTCTCGTCGCGGTCGCGGCCGCAGCCGTGCTGGTCAGCGTGTCCGGCATGCTGGCTGCTCCGTCCGCCACCGCTGGCGATGTGAGCACGCGCTCGTGCGACCTGGAAGGACGCATCGTCTGCCCATACGGCGACCTGCACGGCAACGACCTGCGGGCGCTGTCGCTGATGCGAGCCGTGCTGCACCACGCGACCTTGCACCACACCAACCTGCGCGGAGTCGACCTGCGTAGCGCCAACCTCAAGTACGCCGACCTGCACAACGCGGACCTGCGCCGCGCGATCCTGAGCTCGGTCTTCGGTCGTGCGCGGGCGAACCCCGCGTGCGGCACGTCCTGCGCCGGGGCCAACCTGTCCAACGCCAACCTCACCGATGCGAACCTCGCCGGCGCCGACCTGGCCGGCGCGAACCTCGGCGATGCGTACCTGCTCCGGGCGAACCTGTCCGGAGCAGACCTGTCGAACGCGAAGCTGTTCTTTGCGGACCTGACCGACGCCGACCTCACCGGCGCCAACCTCACCGGCGCCAACGTGTCCGGGACGATCTGGACCAACGCCACCTGCCCAAACGGGCAGCAGGGTCCGTATCCCTGCACGTCATAGCCACGCCCTACATTCCACGCATGGCCTTCACCTTCACGGCGCCGCTCTGGCTGTGGCAGGGCAACGGGCCGGCGTCCTGGTTCTTCGTCACGGTGCCCGCAGAGATCTCCGACGACATCGAGCAGCAGACCGACGGCCTGCGCGGTGGATTCGGATCGGTGAAGGTGTCCGTCACCGTGGGGGCCACGACCTGGTCGACCTCGCTGTTCCCGTCGACCCAGCACGAGGCGTACATCCTGCCGATGAAGAAGCAGGTTCGGGTCGCCGAGGAGCTCGACGAGGGCGACGCCGTCCGCGTGCGCCTCGAGATCGTCTGACTAGCGCAGGGTCCCGACGACTGACGCGTTCTTGCACCAGTTGCACCCAGTGAGGAGCGCGCGCACCGAGGTGCCTGGCCGGTAGGTGGCCGTAGGAATCGCTCCGACTGTCTTCCACGCGCCGAACTGGTCCAGGGCGACCGTCTCCCCCGATACCCAGCGGTTCAAGCCCGGGCGCTTCAGTTGAATCGTGACGGTGCCGCCAGCGCCCACCCAGCCTCGCGACTTCGTGCGCGCCTCGGCCGCCCCGCTGATGGTCCAGTTGCCCAGCGACTGCTTGGACCGGGGCTTGGTCATCCGCACGGGGTTCTGCACCACGGTGACGACCGACGGCGTGATCTGGGCGGAGGCACCTCCGCGCGGGGAGACGACCTGGCCGGTCACGCGCAGGGGGCCGCGACCGGCGATGAAGTTCGCCGGGCAGTAGGTGACCTCAGAGGTCTTGGTGCCCGACGGCGGATCCTGCGCGGCCGTGACGATGATCGAGCCCTGGACCGGGGCATTCGAGCGCGCGAAGCCGAGGTCGAGGGTGACGTAGCCGTTGGCCGCCCCGGCGAGCGTGTAGGTGATGCCGATCGGCACCTGCACGCAGCCCGGTCCGTCGAAGATCACATCACCGACGGTGTAGGTGATGTTGAAAGTCGGAGTCGAGCCGCTGCCGGATGCCGCAAGAGCCGGAGCCGCAGTCGCCAGCACGGTCGTGGCGGCAACACTGAGGATGCCGACTCGCCTGACCGCCTGATCGATGCGCACGCTGCAGGCTAGCAAATCAGCAGGGTCTTACCGACTGTCGCGCGATCCTCGATGGCCGCGTGCGCATCGGCCACGCGCTCGAGCGGGTAGGTCTGGCCCACGGTCGCGTGCAGATTGCCGTCCGCGGCCATGGCGAGCGCCTCCTCGGTGAGCTGGTACATGTCCTCGGGTCCCGAGCCGATGGCGCTCAGCGGGATCACGGTCACGCCGCGCTCGGTGGCGTCGGCGGCGATGATCGAGCCCCACGTTCCGCTCGCCATCCCGTGGAGCAGGTAGCGGCTGCCATGGTGGGTGAGCGGGTACAGGACCGAGGTCGTGTGGCCGCCGACCCCGTCGAAGACGACATCGGCCCCCGCGGGCGCGGCCGCGCTGATGACGTCCGACCAGCCGGGTGCGCGGTAGCTGATGGTGACGTCCGCCCCGAGGCCCTTGGCATGGGTGAGCTTCGCGTCGTCGCCGGCCAACGCGATCACACGCGCACCGGCGCGAACGGCCAGCTGCACGAGCAGTCCGCCGACCCCGCCCGCGGCCGCCGTGACGATGACGACGTCGCCCGGCTGGATGTTGGCCGCGCGGGCCAGGCCCACCGCCGTGCGTCCATCGGCCAGGAGGGCGAGCGCATCGGTGATGTCGACACGATTGGGCACGCGATGCAGGTCCTCGACATTGGCGATCGCCATCGTCGCGTAGCCGCCGCGGCCGCCCGTCGACGTGACGACGAGCGCGCCCTTCCACTCCGGATCGACTTCCTCGCCGACCGCGTCGATCACTCCGCCGACCCCGTTGCCGAGGACGGCGGGAAACGCGACCGCCCGGCCCATCGAAGTGCCGGCCCGCATCTGCGTCTCGACGAACGTGATCGCCGCGCGGAAGACCGCGATGCGCACCTGGCCGGGGCCGGGCTCGGGATCAGGCATCTCGACGGGGATGAGCACCCCGGGTGGTCCGGCCTGGTCGGCGATCACGGCGCGCACGCGGGGCTCCTCGGGTCTATGTCGGGCAGGGTGTCGAGCGGTGGAACCAGTCCGGCGGGCAGGCCCTCGCCTCGGAAGAGCCCGGCCGTGGGGCCTTCGCCCCACAGGGCGTGGGCGGCGAGCACGACAGCGGCGGAGTTCCACGTGGGCTGATCGTGCGTGAAGTACTGGCCGGGCTCGTCGAACTTCTCGTCCTCGAAGTTCATGCCGCACCAGTAGCTGCCATCGTCGTGACGCAGGAACTGCACCCAGCCGAACACCTCGCGCGCGCGCTCCGTGTCGCCGATCGCGTCGAGGGCCATGACCAGCTCGCAGGTCTCTGCCGCGGTGATCCACGGGCGGTCGGACACGCAGCGCACGCCCAGTCCGTCGACGACGAACTCGTCCCATCCCGCGGCTATGCGGTCCTGCGCCGTCCTGCCGCGCAGGACCCCGCCGAGGATCGGGTAGTACCAGTCCATCGCCCAGCGCGACTTGTCCATGAAGACCTGCGGGCGATGAGCGATCGCGACGGCCAGTGCGCCCAGGGACAATTCCCAGTCTGGGCGCTCGTGCCCGAGCCGCTCGGCGATGGCGATGGCGCAGCGCAGGCTGAGGTGGATGCTCGACGACCCGGTGAGCAGGGCTCCGTCCTCCGGATCGTCGATGCGCCAGGCGATCTCGCCGCTCGCCGACTGGAAGTCGAGGATGTGGTCGATGACCTCCTCGATCGCCGGCCACATCTCGCGCAGGAACGCCGCGTCGTCGGTCGACAGGTAGTGGTGCCACGCGCCTACCGCGATGTAGGCGGACACGTTCGTGTCGAGCGTGAGGTCGCTGACCTCGTCGCCGACATAGTACGTGTGCCAGCCGCCGAACGGCAGGCGCCGATCGGTCAGCCAGGTGTAGGCGCGCGCGGCGTCGTCATGGCGTCCGCCGATGTCGAGGGCCATCGCGGCCTCGACGAGATTCCACGGGTCGGTCTTGCCGCCGGGCACCCACGGGATGCGGCCGTCGTCGGCCTGGGCCGAGGCGATCGCATCGACCGTCGCACGCAGTTGCTCTGGACTCAGCACTGGTCAGGGCTTCTCGACGTAGATGATCAGAGACTTGCCCATGACCGGGTTGAGCGCGCGATCGGCCCAGCGCAGTATCGGCGGGTTCTTCATGATCTGCCACACGAGCAGGTCGTGATAGCGACGAGCCAGCAGGCGGTCGGCGTTGTTGACTCCGCCCGCGCAGCGGATCCACCAGTACGGCGAGTGCAGTGCGTGCGCGTGATGCGATCCGCGGAGCATGAGACCGGCACCCTCGAGCTTCTGCTCGAGCTCGTGCTGGCGGTAGATGCGGATGTGGCCGCCGGGGATGTCGTGATACTCGGTGCTCAGTGCCCAGTTGACGCGCTCGGGGAACCGGGCCGGCACGGTGACGGCCATGCGTCCGCCCCGTCGCAGCACGCGAGCGAGCTCCGCGATCGCGTCGACGTCGTTGGGGATGTGCTCGAGGACCTCGGAGGCGATGACGCGATCGAACGCGCCGTCACCGAAAGGCAGCGCGAGCGCGTCACCCTGCACTGACGAGCCCGAGCCGCGTGCGGGTATCTCGCCCGCCTCGACCATCGCCTCGACCATGCCCTGCACGCCCTTGAGCTCGGCTCCGTCGGCATCGAGCGCGACGACCCGAGCGCCGCGGCGCATGCCGGCGAAGGCGTGGCGGCCGCCGCCGCAGCCCATGTCAAGGAGAGTGTCGCCCGGGCCGACACCCAGGCGATCGAGATCAACGGTGAGCACTGCTGCGTGCCCCACGTGCTGCCTGGTCCGCTAGCTCGGCCCGCCACATCTCGACGAGTCCGATCGCATGGCTGCGCCACGTGAAGCGCTCGAGTGCCCGCAGGCGGCCGGCCTCCCCGAGGCGTGCGCGCTGCGGCTCGTCGCCGAGGACCTCGACGATCATCGCGGCGAGCGCCGACGGGTCGCCGGGAGCCATGGTGCGGGCGCTCTCGCCGTCGGGTCCGACGACCTCGGGAAGGGCTCCCCCGGTCGTGGCGATCACCGGGACGCCGCAGGCCATCGCCTCGACTGCCGGCAGGGAGAAGCCCTCGTAGAGCGACGGCACGACCGCGGCCTCGGCCTCGGCGTAGAGCTCGACGATCCGCTCGTCGGTCACGCCGGTGACGAACTCGATCGCGCCCTCCAGGCCCAGGCTCTCGATGAGAGCGGGGACGGCGCTGCCCTCCTTGAGCCGGCCGATGACGACGAGGTGGGCGTCGGGTCGCTCCACGCGCGCCTTGGCAAGTGCCTCCAGCAGGATGGTCAGGCCCTTGAGCGGCACGTCGGCGCTTGCCGTCGTCATGAGCCGGCCGGGGATGCGCGCGATGTGCGGCATGGGCCGGAAGATCAGCTCGTCGACGCCGATCGGCACGACCGTCATGTGATCGATGGGCACGCCCATCTGCGCGGCAATGTCGGTGCGGGAGTTCTCGGACACCGTCACCACGCGCGGGATCCGCGGCGCGACGCGAAGCTGCATGCGCAGGAACCCGTACCAGCGGCGCAGTGCGAGGCGGCGGCGCCAGCCCTGCGCGTGGGCCATGTCGAGCTCGCGGTCGACGGTGATGGGGTGGTGGATTGTCGCGGTGACCGGCCAGCCGTCGCGCATCATGCCGAGCACGCCAGAGCCCAGGCACTGGTTGTCGTGGACGAGGTCGAAGTCGGCTCGTCGGGACTTGAGCAGCCGGCGAGCGCGCTGGCTGAAGGCCCACGGCTCGGGGAATCCCGCCGTGCACATGAGCCCGAACTCGCGGACGTCGATGCTGTCGTGGAACTCGCGGACGTGAGGGACGCGGAACGGATCGGGCGATCGGTAGAGGTCAAGGCTCGGCACCTTGACCAGCTGGGCGGGGTCGTCGAGCTCGGGCCACGGCTGGCCGGAGAGCACCTCGATGTGGTGGCCCATGGCCGCGACCTCGCGGGCGACGTAGCGGGTGTAGACGCCCTGACCCCCGCAATGCGGGTTCCCCCGGTAGACCAGCCACGCGATGCGAAGGGGCTGATTCATGCATGTGAACCTAACGGGTGACCCGCCGGCGTCATGCTCGGGTACGGAGCCCCGCGTTGTCGCTCCTCATGCGCATGAAGATCAGCACGATCGCCAGAACCGGCAGCAGAATCGTCCAGGCGGAGCCCAGGACGCCCAGCACGCACCCGGCCACCACGAGGGCGGTCGACAGGCCCGGTCGCTCCGGGAAGGCGAAACTCCCGACCAGGACGAGCGCTCCCCCGCCGAGCAAGGTCACCGACCACAGGGCGATCGCAGTCCAGTTGGCGGGCTCGTCGGCCATGACCCGGGCGACGACCTCGACGAGGCCGAGCACGATGAAGGCAATCCCGACGATCCACGACAAAGCTGTGAGCACGCGTCGGGAGGTCATATCCACGAGGCTAACGTCTGGCTCGGCGGCCCTGCGGGCTATTCTTGTCCAGCACCTCGCGGGTGTAGCTCAATGGTAGAGCCCCAGCCTTCCAAGCTGGCCATGCCGGTTCGATCCCGGTCACCCGCTCGTATGAAGAAGGCCTCCCGGTGTTCCGGGGGGCCTTCTTCATACGATCTAGGGATGCGGCCGGGATCGGGAGGAGAGTTGCGGAAGCAACTCGACGGACCCGGTCACCCGCTCCAACCAGGGAGACTCGTGAAGGCAATCGTCGCTCTTCTCGCTGCATTCTTGGTCGCAGGCTGCTCGTCGACGGCCGCCACGACGTCGTCGTCCAGCTCTCCGACCCCGTCCGCCGAGTCGACCGTCGCCGCTGACCTGAACCCGGATCGCGCCAACGATCCGCTCGTGTGCGCGGCCGTGAACACGCTCGGCCTGCCGCAGGTCCAGGGCGACACCAGCAACCCGCAGTCGCAGCAGGCGCACCTGGCCTGGTCGCTCTACTTCGGGTCGATCGTCGCCTACCTCGACCAGAACATGCCCACGTTCCGGGGAATGGTGGACGAGGCGCAGCCGGCGGACCGCGCTGCCGAGCGGACGGCGCTCGAAGGCGTGGAGGAGATGCGCCGAGTGGCCGAGGAGGGCTCCCTGCACACCGCGGGCGACCCGCCCACAGCAGAGGAGGTCGCATCGCTCGAAGCGATCCTCGACGCGTTCGCCACCGCGACCGTCGACGTGTGCCCGTCGTTCGCCACGCCCTGACCGACTAAGGGCAGGTTGAGTCAGGCTCCTGCGCGGCTGAGATGTCCGACAACCAGAGCAGGAGCTCTGGCACTGACGCATATGCCGCGAGGGCATGGTCGATCTTCGGGAACTCGTGGAACGAGACGTCGGTTCCTGCCTCGCACAATGTGCTGACGTACTCCTGCGTGGCGCTCGGGTCGACGAGGGTGTCGGCGAGCCCCTGGCCGACGAAGACCGGAACCGTGATCGGTGCCCCTCCCGCGCTGTTCTCGCGCAGCAGGGTCTGCCACGGCTCCGTCGTCGCCGGGTCGTTCGTGACGTACTTGCCGATCAGCGGGTCCGCGATCGCCTGGATCTGCTTCGACTCGGTGAGCAGGCACAGCGCCGCCAGGTCCGGCGTGGCCTCGGCGCCAGCCGGCGTGAGGATCGCGGCGAGCTCGTCCTTGGCGAAGCGGTCGGCGTAGGCACGCTCGTACGCCTCGATCGCATACGCCGCGATCGTGACGCCCGCGCGCGTGCCGATGTTGTCGGTCATGAGCACGTTGAGGTCGGCGGCGGGCGCCGCGACGGACACACCCCGGAGGTCGAGATCGGGCGCGTACTCCTCCGCTCGCTGGGCAGCGAACAGGGCCGCCTGGCCGCCCTGCGAGTGACCCCACAGCACGAGCCGGTCGCTCACGTCGGACTCGAGGACGTTCCGTGCCGCGCGCGCCGCATCGAGCACGCTGTTCGACTCGGTCACTCCGAGCAGGTAGGAGGACTCCCCCGCGACCCCCATGCCCGGATAGTCCGTCGCCGCGATCGCGTAGCCCTCGGCGAGCAGCTCGTGCATGCCCTCGATGGCGAGAAACGGGTCAAGGCCGAGGGACGGCGCACAGTGCGCGGCGCTGCCGGTTGTGGGATGCGCCCACGACACGATCGTCCTTCCGCCCTCAGGGGCCGGGCCGTCGGGCTCGATGACAATGCCCGACACCGCGATGTCACGTCCGGCCATGTCGCGCGAGTGGTAGATCACACGCGTCGCTGATGCGCCGAGCGGCGCACTCGCGATCGGCTCGCGCCGAATGATGTCGCCGGGCGCGCCAGGCTCGACGGGCGTATCCAGCGAGTAGAACGGACCGTCTGACCTCTGCTCCGCCTCACCCTCGACGACACGTCGAACCACGTTGCCCGCGGCGAGGAGGACGAGCACCAGCACGACGGCGAGCGCGATCAGCCAATAGCGCCGGCTCGCGGATCCCGCCTTGCTCACGTTCGGTCCCCCCGGCCGGCCACGCTGAAGTTGTTATTGTCGCGGACATAGCGATGCGGTCACGCCGCCCCCGGAGGAACCATGGCGAAGCTCGTCTCCACCTTGTTCATCACGCTCGACGGCGTTGCCGAGATCGACTTCGCGTGGCACTTCCCCTACTTCGACGAGAACATGGGCGCAGCAGTCGGCGAGGACTACGAAGATGTCGACGTCCTGCTCCTCGGACGACAGACCTACGACAGCTTCGCCGGCGCATGGCCAGAGCGCGAGGCGGCCGGCGGGGATGATGCGACCTTCGCCGCGCAGCTCGGCGATGTTCGCAAGGTGGTCGCCACGCGCGGCAAGCATGACCTCGGCTGGCGCAACGTCGCGGCAATCGACGGCAGCCTGGTCGACGCGGTCACCGCGCTCAAGGCGCAGGACGGTGTCGACAAGATCCTCATCGCAGGCTCGGTGTCGATCGTGCGTCAGCTCCTGACGGCCGGACTGCTCGATGAGCTGCGCCTGCTCGTACACCCGATCGCGGCACGCAACGGGACGCGCCTGTTCGAGGAGGGCGAACCGATGTATCCGTTCACCCTGCTGAAGACAGAGTCCTACCCGAGCGGTGTCGTACGCCTCGTCTACGCGACTGCCGAGCTGCCCACACCTCAGTCATACGAGGAGATCGTCGAGAACGTTCCGGCCGCGAGCGGCGAGTAGTCCCGGGTCCGCGCATGGACGACTACGCGTACAGGATCAAGCCTCTCGACGAGTCGACGTGGCCCGCGTTCGCCGCGCTCGTCGAGGCGAACAACGGAGTGTTCGGCGGCTGCTGGTGCATCGGCTTCCATCCCGAGGGCGGGGAGAAGGACATGACTGCCGCGCTCCACACCTACGGGCCGAGCACGGCCACACCCGCGATACGTGCTTCATACGTTGCCAAGACGCGCAAGGAACTCCGCGCGGCAAACGCACCCAAGCGACCTCTGTGGGATACCGAGGTCAACTACGGGATCAAAGGCCCTGGCAACGCCTACCCGGACAAGGACATCGGCGGCAGGAAGGCAGCGACTTACGTCGCCCAGACCTACCTCGACAGCATCCGTCTCGGCATCGCCAGGACCTTCTGGTACTCGTGGTCTGCGAAGACGGACCTGCTGGGAATCACCATGGCAACGGGATACCCGGGAGCAATCGCGTTCCAGGCGGCCCGCGACTGGATGGTCGGCGGTGTCGCGGACTGCCGTGACGGGCATGTGCGAACGTGCCGTCTCACGCGTGACGGTGCTCGGTCGCTCGTGGCGTGGACCAGTTCAGGGAGCCCGGGGCGGCTCACCGTCCCGGCGTACGCGACGACCATGTGCACCGCGTTGAACACGTGCTCGTCTGTCAGGCCGGGCAGCCGAGCGCTCGTAGGTCGGATGCCTGTGCAGTTCACCGCCCGATAGAGCTCAGGGGAGCAGGGCCATTCCCTGCACCTCGAGGGCGAGTTGCGGGTACGCCAGTCGCGCCACTCCGATGCAGGTCAGCGCCGGGCGGTGCTCCCCCGCCCACGGCGCGTAGACGGACTTCAGCGCTGCGGACAGTCCGTCCATGTCCGTCGTGAACATCGTCAGCATCACCACACGCGTACGGTCGGTGCCTGCCGACTCTAGGCATGCGTCGAGTGTGGCGAGGATGAACGTCAGCTGGGATTCGACGTCGGCGCCAGACGTCGACACGATCCCCGACCAGTGCACCTGGTCCCCCGCGACGACGACCTGCGAGACACCGAGCTCGGCAAGCCGGTCGGGGTCCAGATAGCCGATGTCCGGGTTGCTGCGGTCAATCCTCATGCGACGCTCCTCTACGTTGGCCTTCACGACAATGGCAGGAGCGACGACCATGGACAAGCGCACCCTCGGCACGAACGGCCCGGTGGTTTCCGCCATCGGCCTGGGCTGCATGACCATGACCGGCGGATACAGCGAGAAGCCCGACCGCCAGGAGATGATCTCGCTGATCCACGCTGCGGTCGACCGGGGCGTGACGTTCTTCGACACGGCCGAGGTCTACGGGCCGTATGTCAACGAGCAGCTCGTCGGCGAAGCGCTCGCGCCCTACCGCGACCAGGTCACCATCGCGACGAAGTTCGGCTGGGACATCGGTGCCGACGGGACGATGCCCACGCCGAAGGTCACGAGCCGACCTGAGGTGATCCGGCGCGTGGTCGAGGGCTCCCTCACCCGGCTCGGCGTCGACACCATCGACCTGTACTACCAGCATCGAGTCGACCCGGCCGTGCCGATCGAGGACGTCGCCGGCGCGGTGAAGGAGCTCATCGACGCGGGCAAGGTCAGGTACTTCGGCATGTCCGAGGCTGCGGCAGGCACCATCCGACGCGCGCACACCGTGCAGCCTGTGACCGCAGTGCAGAGCGAGTACTCGATCTGGTGGCGTCGTCCCGAGGAGGACGTGCTCGCCACCTGCGAGGAACTCGGCATCGGCTTCGTGCCGTACAGCCCGCTCGGACGCGGCTTCCTCACCGGCACGCTCGACGCGACGACAACCTTCGACTCGACCAATGACTCCCGTACCGGCAATCCCCGGTTCACCGCGGAGGCGCTCGGTCACAACCAGGTCGTCGTCGACCTGCTCGTCGCTGTCGGCGAGCGGAAGAACGCGACACCCGCGCAGGTCGCGCTCGCCTGGCTGCTCGCGCAGAAGCCGTGGATCGTGCCGATCCCGGGCACTCGACGTCTGCACCGACTGGACGAGAACCTCGGGGCGGCGGATGTCGAGCTCACGGCGGCGGACCTTGCCGAGATCGATGCAGCCGCGGCGCAGATCCAGGTGTTCGGCGATCGGTACTCAGATGCCATGGAGCAGATGACGAACCTCTAGCCTCGACGGTGTCAGCCATGCGGCCTACGGTTGCCGCATGGATACGCCACCGATCGTTCTCGTGCCGGGGTTCTGGCTTGGTGCATGGGCGTGGGACGACGTCGCTGCGGCGCTCATCGCCGATGGCCACGACGTCATGGCCATCACGCTGCCCGGCCTGGACTCCGTGCACACCGACCGCTCGTCAATCACCTTCGAGGATCACGTCGAGGCGATCTGCGCGGAGGTCATCGCCGCCGGTGATCCCGTGGTGCTGTGCGTCCACAGCGGCGCGGGGGCTCCGGGCTACGCGGTCACCGATCGCATCCCGCACCAGGTCGCCGCGATGGTCTACGTCGACACCGGTCCCGCGACCGGACCTCTCGACGCGGACTTCACCGACATTGAGCTGCCGCTGTATCCGCCGGAGAAGCTTGCCGAGGAGGAGAACCTCACCGGCCTGAGCCAGGAACAGCTCGACACGTTCCGTGAGCGGTCGGTCCCCGAGCCGGGTGCCGCGTTGCGCGAGTCCGCGGTACTGACCAACGACGCCCGGCTCGACGTACCCACCACCGTCATCTGCTCGGCATTCCCGTCCGAGCAGTACCAGGCGGCCGCGAAGGCAGGCTACGCATTCCTCGGCGGGCTCGTCGACCTGCACGACGTCACGTACGTCGACCTGCCGACCAGCCACTGGCCGATGTGGTCGCGTCCGCAGGAGCTCGCGGCGATCATCTCGGGCATCGCTCGCGCCGCATCGCCGCCCATAGGCTGACCGCCATGACCGACTCGCGCTCCGTCAACCTCGCGCACTGGGACGAACGGGCACCGGCTCACGCCGCATCACCGGACTACGGTGCCGACCTCTTCGCGTCGGACCCGCAGCACCTGAGCGACGTCGTGCGGTTCGATCTCCCCCGCCTTGGTGACATCGCCGGCCTGACGGGCCTTCACCTGCAGTGCCACATCGGCACCGACACTCTGTCCCTGAGTCGCCTGGGCGCGCGCATGACCGGACTGGACTTCTCACCCGCGTCCATCGACCAGGCCCGAGCCCTTGCTGCGCGCGTCGGCGCCGACATCGACTACGTCGTCGCGGATGCCTACGATGCCGTGAATGCCCTCGGCGAGGGAACCTTCGACTTCGTCTTCACCGGCATCGGCGCGCTGTGCTGGCTCCCCGACATCGACCGCTGGGCCAAGGTCGTGCGCGGACTGCTTCGCCCGGGCGGCCGCCTGTTCGTTCGCGACGGACACCCGCTGCTGTGGTCTTTGGACTACGAGCGCCCCGATACCGAACTGGTGATGCGGTACGCGTACTTCGAGACCATCGAGCCGGTCGTCGACACGACGGCGGGCTCGTACGTCGAGATCGAGGGAGCCCTGACGCACACCGAGAGCCACTCGTGGAACCACGGCCTCGGCGAGATCATCACCGCGCTGCTGAATGCCGGGATGACGATCACCGGATTCGAGGAGCACGAGAGCGTGCCGTGGAATCCGTTCGTCGGAGCCGATGTCTTTCACGCGGTCGAGGGCGGCGAATGGCGCCTGTCCGACGAGTCCGCGCGCGTCCCGCTGACCTACACGATCCAGGCCGTCGCGTCGTAACTAGCGGCGCAGCAGCGCCCGCTCCGCGGCGGTGAGCGCGGCCAGTTGCTTCGGGCGCAGCGCGGCGATCTGACGTGGGGTGAGTGCTCGCAACTGCGCGGTCGTCATCGCGCCCACGGCGGCGGGCGAGAGGAACTTCACCGCTGCCGGACGAAGGACCTTGACCGCATCGACCGGAAGCGACCTGACCGTGGCCGGGCTGAGGCTGGCCGCGCGAGCGGGACGGATCGCCGACGCCTGCTCCGGGGTGAGGGCGGCGGCCTGGGCCGGCTTGAGAGCCGTGAATGCCGACGGAGGCAACTGGCCGAACGTCGCGGGCTCGATGCTTGCAACCTGCTCGGGCGACAGGGCTGCGAGTTGGGCTGGGCCGAACTCCTGCGGGCGGGCGATGATGACCGGCTGCACCTCTGTTCCTGCGCCCGTCGGCGCGTCCGAGGTCGTGCCACTGCTAGGGGTCACGGTCACGGCATCCGGTGCCGGCTCGGGGCCCGCAGCACCGGAGTCGCCCGAACCGCCGCTGTCGTCCGCCGGGCAGCCGCCGGGTCCTGCCGTGCCCCGCGTCGTGGCACTGACCGACGCACCCGAGGTTCGAACGGCCCGCTCGGCATCGACCACGCCGAGGTCGTCCTTGAGCCGCGGGGTCAGCGTTGCCGTCGCAGCGAACGTGTAGTCCGTGCCGGGGTTCAGGCAGGTGATCGCGAACGACACGAACTCCGCGGGGCAGGCGTTCGTGTTCACCACTGCTGCCTCGGGATCCTCGTACGACCAGGTCGCTGACGCGACGGTCCCGCCCGGCGAGGTGACCGTGTACTGGATCACCGGGTTGAACGGCAGCGCGCTCACCGCGGCGTTGCTGAGGCATACCCCGACGTGGACCTCGGTGGTGCTCACGCGCAGCACACTCAGGGAGATGTCACCGTCGTCGGCCCGAGCAGCAGTCGCAGGGACAGCGAGCGCGGTTGCGAGCATGCATGCAATCACGAGGAATGCACGCAGCACTCTCGTCATGTCAGGGGTCTTCCGGGTACGTCACGGCCGCGGACGCCGCGGTCATCTTGCCGACGCCATTGACGGTTGTCCGCGCGAAGGTCTTGAAGGTGACATCAGCCTCACCTGCCAGTCCCAAGCTCTCGGCGCAGTCCCACAAGGGATTCAGTGCCTCACACTCGGCCTCGGTATCTCCCGAGATGTTGATCGTCCGAGGGGAGACCGGCCCACCCTTGGCATAGATGTTGCCCGAGCTCGTTCCCCCCGGCAGGTAGTACACGACCGTGAACGAGGCGACCGCCTGCGGAGTGGCGAACCCGCCCGGAGCGTTCCAGCTCAGCACCGCGTTGCCACCAGCGATGGTGCCGGTAATCCCGGGCGTTCCCGAGGGCGCGGTCGAGGGGCATGAGTAGTTAATGCGATGGGCAATGACCACGGTGCCGCGCGCGCCATCGCCACCCTCGGTCAGCCCCGCGGCCGCGTTGTTGCCGCCGCCACCGCCGCCGCCGCCGGCGGTGCCGCCGGTCGTATTGGCGTCGGTGCCGAACCCGGACCCGACCCCTCCCGCGCCGCCGCCACCGCCACTGCCGGAACCGCCGCTGCTGCGACCTCCGCCGCCGCCGCCGCTTGCGTACGAGATGCTCGTGCCGGTCGAGTCACCGTTGGACTCTCCGCTGCCACCGCCACCACCGGCCCCACCGGTCGTACCGTTGCCGCCGTTCGAGGGATTCGATCCGCCGCCCCCGCCGCCGTTGCGCCGATTGAGCTGGGCCGCGCTGCCCGCCTGACCCAGTCCGCCGTTGCCGCCAGCGAACGAATCGCCTGCTGCCCCGGTGCCACCCGCATGGGTGACGGTGTCGTAGCCGGCGCCGCCTCCGCCGCTGCTCCCGGCATACATTCCCGGGTACACGGTGCCGTTGGCACCGGTGCCGACCGAGGCATCACCGGACGCACCGCCACCACCGCCCGTCGCCTCGAAGTACTGCGATCCGCCGGCGACGATCGACGAGGTCCCCGACCCGCCGCGCTGGGTAATGCTGGTCGATCCGCTTCCGCCCTGGCCGATCGTGATCGTGTAGGTCGTGTTCGGCTCGAGCGACGTGCCCGCCTCGAGGTACTCCAGGACTGCACCAGCACCGCCGCCACCCCCGCCGGCATTCAGTCCTCCGGCGCCTCCGCCTCCGCCGCCGCCGACCATGAACAGGCGAACCGGCATCGCGGTGGTGTTCGGCGTGGTGAAGGTGCCATCGGAGGTAAACGTGAAGCGGCGGAAGCTGCTTGCGACGACGACTCCCGATGCACCAGTCGACCAGCCATTGCAGAAGTTCGGCACCTCGGGGAACGCCTCGGCGGGAGCCGCGGGGGTCATGGCCAGCAGCACTCCGGCACAGCCCGTCATCGCAGCCAATGCAGACGCACGACGCCAGGTCAGCGCGCGTGCAACACGCGTCACGGAGGCCTCCTGCAGGTCCATCGGGCGGTTCAAGCGTCAATTCGCCATGTGGATAATACCCGGTTATCCCCGAAAAGCGGATGCCCCAAACCTCCCCGAACCCCCTAAGGAAGGTCGCAGTTTCATCGCAATCGCCGTCTGTTTCCCTCTATCGGGACGCGGCTCTACGCGAGGCGGGCGATCACACCTGGCGCGGGGTCGGCGACCGCGTTGGGATGGAAGATCGCGGCGAGCGCCTCCACGCCATCGACCAGGCGAGGCCCGGGGCGCACGACGATTCCGTCGGCGTCGATCGCCCACACCGGGATCCCGGGCAGGTGCGGCGCGACGATGCGCGCCTGCTCCAGCGCTCCGTCGAGGTGGTAGCCGCATGGTGCCACCACGACGATGTCGGGACGTGCGGCTCGGATGTCGGACCACGTCGACGTCGTGGATCGACCACCGGCGTTCGCGGCGACCGGCTCGCCGCCCGCGGCGACGACGAGGTCGGGAACCCAGTGGCCTGAGGTGAACGGCGGATCGACCCACTCGATGATCGCGACCCTGGGCCGATGCAGGCCAGCGACGCGATCGGCGATGTCGTCGAGCCGAGATCGGAGCGCATCAACGAGGTCACGTGCTCGCGACTCAACTCCGGTGCGCTCCCCCACCGCGAGGATCGACTGCAGCACGTCGTCGAGCGAGTGCGGGTCGAGAGTCAGCACGTCGGCAGTGCAGTGCAGGTGCTCGAGTGCGTCCTCGATCTGTCCCGACGGGATTGCACACACTCGGCACAGGTCCTGGGTGATGATCAGGTCGGGAGCCAGGTCGGCCATGGCTCCCGCTCGCAGGGTGTACAGGTCCTCGCCCGCGGCCATGCGCTCGCGCACGTAGTCGTCGATCTCGCCCGGCGTCATCCCTGTGGTGTCGCGACCCGTGACAAGAACGGCCTTGTCGACTCGTGCGCGCGCGGGCTCGTCGCACTCGAAGCTCACGCCGACGAGCTGGTCGTCGAGGCCGAGCGCGTAGACGATCTCTGTTGCCGAGGGCAGCATCGACACCAGGCGCACGCCCGCGAGCGTAGCGATGCTCCGAGTCAGGGACTGATGTCGAGCACTGCGATGAGCCCGTCGCGCAACTCGAACCTCTGCTTGAGGTCGGCCACTCCACCGGGGAAGTTGCCCTCGATGCGCATCGCAACCGCGTATGTGTCGTCGCCAGTCGCCTCGGTGCCGAGCAGCGTCGTCGTCCAGGTGAAAGCGGCGGCGACCTCCTCCCGCCACGCGATGATCGCGGCGCGACCGACATGCGTCTTGCCCTCATCGCGCACTATGCCGTCCTCGGTGAAGCAGTCAGCGAGAGCGGACCAGTCCTGAGCGTCGGCGGCTGCCAGGTAGCGGGCGATCACGTCAGGCGTAGTGGTGTTAGCTGCGCGTACGGTCATGACGCTGACCGTACGCGCAGCCTCCGACACCCACCCCTCCCGCGAGTGGGCACTTGGTGTCGCGATCTGGGCCGGACCTGCGACACCGTCTGCCCACTCGCGTGAAGGGGAGGCGGCGTCTACGGTGACGACATGGCGACCACACGGGGGTTCTTCGGACGAAGGCGCGAGCACGACCCGCGGCTGCCGCCCGGGCAGTACGACTCCGGCGATGACTGGCCCGTCCTGACCGCCGAGGTCACGCCGAACCTGCACACCGACAAGTGGACGATGACCGTCGACGGACTCGTCGATACACCGACTACGTGGACGTGGGACGAGGCGCACGCTCTGCCCCAGTCGGAGTACAACGGCGACATCCACTGCGTCACCACGTGGTCGATGCTCGGCGTCACCTTCGGCGGCGTCAGCGTCGACGTCCTGCTCGATGCTGCAGGACCGCAGCCGGATGCCCGCTTCGTGATGGCGACCTCAACCACCGGTTACACGACCAATCTCCCGCTCGACGACCTGCGCGGCGGCAAGGCATGGGTCGCCTGGACCTTCGGCGGCAAGCCGCTGACTCCCGACCACGGCGGACCGGTCCGCCTGCTCGTGCCGCACCTGTACTTCTGGAAGAGCGCGAAGTGGGTCAACCGGCTCACCTTGATGCGCGACAACGAGCCCGGCTTCTGGGAGCGCAACGGCTACCACGACCGTGGCGACCCGTGGCTCGAGCAGCGCTACACGGGCGACTGAGATGACGACGAACCTCGTGCCGGCCCCGAGCGGTGGCTGGCGCCGAGCAGTCGTCCGGTCGATCACGCATCCCGCGCCGCAGTTCGCCATCCTCCGACTCGAGGTCGACGACCGAATCGAGCACCTGCCCGGCCAGCACTACGTGATCCGGCTGCGCGCCGACGACGGCTACACCGCGCAGCGCTCCTACTCGATCGCATCTGCCCCGTCGGACGACCTCGTCGAACTGTGCGTCGAGCGACTGGCCGAGGGCGAGGTCTCGGTGTTCTTGTCCGACGTCGTGCAGGTCGGCGACGAGCTCGAGGTGCGCGGGCCGATCGGTGGCTGGTTCGTCTGGGATGGCATCACCTCGACACTCGCGGTCGGCGGCGGAACCGGAGTCGTGCCGCTCGTGTCGATCCTGCGGCACGCGCGCGCGATCGGTCGGCCCGACCTCGTGTGCCTCGCAGCCGCCGCGCGTACCGCTGCGGAGCTGCCCTATGCGCAAGAGATCCTCGAGGGCTGCCACGTCGTCGCGCTGTCGCGCGAGGACGGGCCCGCAGGCCGCGCCGCCGGTCGGCTGACCGTCGACGACCTTGAGCCCTTCGTCCACGACAACCAGGTCGCGTTCGTCTGCGGTTCGGCAGTGTTCGCCGAATCGGCGAGCCAGTTGCTCGTCCAGGCCGGCATGCCGGTCGAGGCGATCCGCGTCGAGCGCTTTGGACCGTCTGGGTGACCGATAAGCCGCTGCCGACTCTGGACGCCCCGACGTGGGCGGCGCATGATGCTGCCGAGCAGCGCGGAGACGCGGGTTACACGGATCCGGCAACCGGGTACTTCGTCTTCACCCGCGCCACCCAGCTGGAGCGCGGGTACTGCTGCGGCAACGGCTGCCGGCACTGCCCGTATCCGGAGGAGGACGGATGAACGCGGACTGGCATCGCGATCACGTGCTCGGCTCCCACGCCACCATGGACGAGCGCGTGGAGTGGCATATCGAGCATGCGCGCGAGTGCGGCTGCCGGCCGATCCCCGCGTCCGTCAACGCCGAGATCGAACGCCGCCTCGACGGCCTCTAGCCCCCGCCCAGACCTCCGCGAGTGGGCAGACGGTGCTGCTCCGGAGGCCGGTGGATTCAAGCGGTGGATGCAACATCGGTTGGATTGACCGGTTCTGACAGTAGGTGGTCGAGCATTTCGGCTGGTGTCTTGAAGCCGTGGCGTTTGCGTGGCCGGTTGTTCAGTTTTCGGCTGACGTGCTCGAGATAGTCCGGGGCATAGACCGACAGGTCGGAGCCTTTGGCGAAGTACTGACGCAGCAGGCCGTTGGTGTTCTCGTTGGATCCGCGCTGCCATGGTGAGTGGGGATCGCAGAAGTAGATGTCCAGGTCCGTGGCTGCGGCGATCTGGACGTGGTTGGCCATCTCCGATCCCTGGTCCCAGGTCAGCGTGCGTCGCAAGGTCGCCGGCAGCTGGCTCATCGCGGTGATCATCGCGTCGGCTACCGCGTCCGCGCCGTGGTTGCCGGGAAGGTGCAGCAGCAGGCAGAACCCGGTTGCCCGCTCGACCAAGGTCCCGATCGCCGAGCCGGAGTTCTTCCCCACGATCAGGTCGCCCTCCCAATGGCCAGGAACAGCACGGTCGGCGACCTCGGGCGGGCGCTCGGTGATGGAGACCATCCCCGGGATCCGGCCACGGCGCTCACCTGCGGTCCTCCGGGTCTTGCGGATCGCCCGGCCCGTGCGCAGCCGTTGGTGCAGGTCACGGCGCAACGCGCCGCGGCCCTGGACGAACAACGCCTGGTAGATCGCCTCGTGACTCACGCGCATCTCCGGATCATCAGGGAAATCGATCCTCAGCCGACCTGAGATCTGCTCCGGGCTGAGTTCGTCCTCCAAGTGATCTTGCACCACCTGCCGCAGCCGGTCGTTGGCCTTGAGCGCGGACGCCTTCGGCCGGCGAGCCCGCCAGTCGGAGCGCTTCTGCGCCATCGACGCCCGATACCTAGGCAGGTGCCGGTCGGCGAAGAACGTGGAGTTCATCGCCAGCTCACGCCCGATCGTGGACCGGTGACAGCCCACCGCCCGCGCGATCTCCGCGTTCGACGCCCCCGACCCACGCAGGACCGCGATCTCCTCACGCTGATCGAACGTCAACCGAGGCCTGACCTTGCCGGGCGTCACCGATGGAGGCATCACTCCGCCAGCCTCACCGAACCACCCCGCACCCGTGCGCTCGGACACGCCCGCCGCAGCAGCCGCCTCCGCGACCGACAACCCCGACCGCACCCACTGCCAAAACCCGAGCCGCACCGCTGGCGGCAACCCCGGAGGACCAAGCATCACAACACCTCTTCACCTCAGGTGTTGCATCGATCCCTTGAACCCAAGGGACAGAACACGACACCAATTGCCCACTCGCGGGTGTTGAATGCACCATGCGCAGAGTGGTTGTCATCCTCGGCACGACGGCAATCGCGGTGTCCGCACTCGTCTTTGCATCGGGACCCAGTGCGGCGACTCAAGCACCAGCGAAGAAGTGCACCCCGGGGTACAAGCCCTGCCTGCCGCCAGCGTCGGACTACGACTGCATCGGCGGTTCCGGCGACGGCCCGAAGTACACCGGCCGCGTCGTGATCACAGGAAGGGACATCTACCGGCTGGACACCGACGGCGACGGCATCGGCTGCGACGACTAGCGCCCCGAGCGACGCCATACCGGCGGACCCGAGGCCGGCGTGCGGTCCACCCCGCGGCGTCCCCAGAACACCCACAGCACCAGCGTCGACAGCACGATCGCGAATCCGAAGAGGAGGTCCTCGACCGGGGCGAAGGCGAGCCGTCCGTCACCGATGAACGGCGGAGCCCCGGACTCTGGCGACGTCGAGCCGATGATCGCGTCCCCGTCGTACTGGACGATGCCGAATCCGGTGAACAGACCATTGGTGACGAGCTGGAAGAACACGATGATCGCGTACGACACCCAGAAGACGCGGCGCGTGATCAGTCGCGTGCGGAACGCCCACAGGTCGAGCACGCAGACGAGCAGCACCGCGAGCACTCCGAGTTGCGTGTAGCTCATGCCTCGTCACCGGCCGTCCAACCACGGACGCTGCGCACTGCCTCGAAGGTGAGGATCGATGCCAGCGGGATGACCACGAAGAAGCCGATCTCGTCCAGGGGCACCGACCACGGCGCGTAGATGCCGAGGATCTGGTCTGAGTCGAAGTACCAGTGCCCACTGCTGACCGCGTATGCGTCCCACAGGAAGAACACGACGACGACGGGGACTATCGACAGGAGCAATCGCCTCGGACGGACGAAGACCCGCGTGCGCAGGGCGACCTCGAGCCACAGGCAGCCGACGAGGACGAACCCAAGCACGAGGACGTAGGCGAACGGCGTGCTCATGCTCGTGGACGCTACCCCGTAACCTCGCTCCGTGACCGCCCGCGTACGCAGGATCGGACTCATCGGCGGGGAATGCTCGGGCAAGACCACTCTCGCCGAGGACCTCAGCCGAATGCTGGACGCGTGCGTCGTGACCGAGCGACTGCGGTCCTTCGTCGACGAGATCGGGCGCAACCCCGTCGAGCACGAGCAGCGCGGGATCATGCTGGAGCAGCAGTCTGCCGAGGATGCCCGTGCGCGAACCTGCCCGTCGGGAATCGTCATCGCGGACTCCGCTCCACTGATGATCGCCGTTTACAGCGTCGCCTACTTCGACGTTGACACCCTCATCGAGCCGGCCGTCGACCTGGCTCGCGGCTACGACCTCGTGCTGTGGTGCGACATCGACCTGCCGTGGGAGGCGGACGGCATCCAGCGCGACGGGCCCGAGGTCCGCGAGCGCGAGCACGAGATCATCGCCGAGATCGTCAGGCGCTACGTGATTCCCGCCGGGATCAGGGTCGAACTGGTCAGCGGGCCGCGATCGGTGCGCGCCGAGGCCGCCGGGCGGGCGTGGCAACTGCTGGGCCTCCACGAGCCAACCTAGACTCGCAAGGGTGGAGACGTCTGGGCAAAGCGGCCTGGTCGGCAGCATTGTCGACGGCCGGTACGAGGTGCTCTCCCTCATTGCCCGGGGCGGGATGGCCACCGTCTACCAGGCCACTGACCTGCGTCTGGACCGGATCGTCGCGCTGAAGGTGATGCACAGCCACCTCGCGCACGATCAGGCCTTCGTCTCCCGGTTCCAGCGCGAGGCCAAGTCCGCCGCTCGGCTGACGCACGGCCACGTCGTCGCCGTATACGACCAGGGCGAGGCCGACGGGCTCGTCTACCTGGCCATGGAATACGTGCCCGGTCGCACGCTGCGCGATGTCCTGCGGCAGTACGGCCCGCTCAGCCCCGAGCAGGCGCTCGTCTTTCTCGACCCGGTCCTCGAGGCGCTGACCGCCGCGCATGCGGCCGGATTCGTCCACCGCGACATCAAGCCCGAGAACGTACTCATCTCCGACGACGGCCGGGTCAAGGTCGCCGACTTCGGCCTGGCCCGCGCGCTCGAGACGAGCGGGCACAGCGTCACGCAGGGGATGATCATCGGAACGGTCGCGTACCTGTCCCCCGAGCAGGTCGAGCGCGGCGAGGCCGACGGTCGATCCGACGTGTACGCCGCAGGCATCCTGCTGTTCGAGATGATCACCGGGCAGGTCCCGCACGCGGGCGAGAGCCCGCTGAGCGTGGCGTACCAGCACGTCAACAACGACGTTCCCGCACCATCGTCGATTCGCGGTGGCATCCCCGCCGATGTTGACGCCCTCGTGGTCACGGCGACTCGACGCGATGCGTCACTTCGATACCAGAATGCGTCGGACTTCCTCGCCGACGTTCGACACGTGCGCACGATCCTGCCGCCGCCGCGACCATTCATCGACTCGCAGGACACGCTCGTCGTCGACGCATCGATGCAGGCGAAGCTCGTCGCCGGTGCAGGTTCAGTGGGACCTGCCGCCCGGATGTCGGCCGGCAGCGGTCCCCCGCCGTCGCAGCGATCGACCCAACCGACCAGTCGGACGCCCGACCCGGAGGTGCGGTACCGCCGCAGCAAGGCGCCGTGGATCATCGTGCTGCTCGTGATCGCGGTGCTCGCCGCGGCATTCACCGGCTGGTACATCGCTGCCGGCCCCGGCAAGTCCGTCGCGACACCCGATGTCGTCGGACAGCGAGTCGAGCAGGCAACCAAGGCCATGACCGCGGCCCAGCTGTCGCTGGCGGTCGCCGGCGAGGAGTTCAGCGAGACCGCGGCCGTCGGGACCATCATCAGCACCGATCCCGCACCCGGCGACAGCGCCAAGGTCGACAGCACCGTCAGCGCCGTCGTGTCGAAGGGCCCCGAGCGCTACGACGTGCCTGCGGTCAAGGGCATCACGCAGGCGAAGGCCACCGCCGCGATCACCGCAGCCAACCTGACGCTCGGCTCAATCACCGAGGCCTACGACGACAAGGTCGAGATCGGCGCGGTGGTCTCGACGTCGCCCAAGATCGGCTCGTCAGTGAAGCCGGGGACGACGGTCGACATTGTCGTGTCGAAGGGGCCTCAGCCGGTGCCCGTCCCCAATGTCGAGGGATTGAGGCTGGCGGCGGCGAAGTCGTCCCTGGCCGACGCCGGACTGAAGTCCGATGTGAGCGAGAAGTTCTCCAACTCCGTGCCCGACGGCGTGGTCATCTCGGTGAAGCCGAAGGAGGGAGCGGTCGTCAACTCCGGCAGTCGCGTCGCGCTCGTCGTGTCGAAGGGACCTCCCCCCGTCACCGTGCCGAACCTCATCGACATGAACAGGGACAAGGCCGTCTCGACCCTGCAGGGGCTGGGATTGAAGGCCAAGGTCATCGCCGGGGCGGCCACTCCGCTGGATCGTGTCTATTCCCAGGATCCGCCGGCGGGCACGAAGATTCCGCGCGGCAGCACGGTCACCATCCGCATCATCTGAGGTGCACGGCAGACTTCGACCATGACCGCACCGGCCTTTGCGCCCGACCTCATCACGCTCGCCGAACGAGCACTGTCCGCATGCGGCGTGGACCTGAAGGAATCGGGCGCTCCCACGTTGACGGCGCGCAGCCCGATCACCGGCGCCACGCTGTTCGATGTCCCTGCTCTGGACCAGCACCAGGTTCACGACGCGATCGCTGACGCGCAGGCCGCCTTCGTCACGTGGCGCTCGGTTCCAGCCCCCCAGCGCGGCTTCCTCGTCAAGAACTTCGGGCGGCTGCTGGAGGCGCACAAGGAGGATCTCGCGGACCTCGTGGCGATCGAGGTAGGCAAGATCCGCTCCGAGGCGCTGGGCGAAGTCCAGGAGATGATCGACATCTGCGACTTCGCGGTCGGGCTCTCGCGCCAGCTCGAGGGCCGCACGATGCCGTCCGAGCGTGTCGGACATCGGCTGATGGAGACGTGGCATCCTCGCGGCGTCGTCGCCGTCATCTCGGCCTTCAACTTCCCGGTCGCCGTCTGGGCGTGGAACACGGCAATCGCACTGGTCTGCGGCAACAGCGTCGTGTGGAAGCCCTCCGAGCTCACCCCGCTGACGGCCCTCGCCTGCTCATCGCTGCTGGATCGCTCGATCGCCGAGATGGGAGCGCCCGCGAACCTCCACCGGCTCGTCCTCGCCGATCGCGCGGACGCGGCGGAGATCATCGACAACCCGCTCGTCGCCGTCGTCAGCGCGACGGGATCTGAGCGCATGGGTGCCGAGGTCGGTCCGCGGGTCGCCGCGCGCTTCGGCCAGTCCATCCTCGAACTCGGCGGCAACAACGCGGCGATCGTCACACCGTCGGCCGATCTCGAGCTCGCCGTTCGCGGCATCGTATTCTCCGCTGCGGGCACCGCGGGACAGCGATGCACCTCCCTTCGTCGCGTCATCGCGCACGAGTCGATCGTCGACGAACTCGTGCGCCGAGTAGGCGAGGTCTACTCGCGTCTTCCCGTCGGCAGCCCGCTCGAGCCCGACACCCTCGTCGGCCCGCTGATCACGGCGTCGGCGTACGAGGCGATGCAGGCGTCATTGCGCGAGGCCGAGGCCGACGGCGGCACGGTCGTTGTCGGGGGCAACCGCGAGAACGTCGGCCCAGCGGACGCGTACTACGTGCGTCCCGCGCTCGTGCGGATGCGCGAGCAGACGGCAGTCGTGCGTCGCGAGACGTTCGCGCCGCTGCTGTACGTGCTGTCGTACTCGGACCTCGACGAGGCGATCGCGCTGCAGAACGACGTCCCTCAGGGATTGTCGTCCAGCATCTTCACCCTCGACCAGCGCGAGGCCGAGACCTTCATGTCGGCGGTCGGCTCGGACTGCGGCATCGTCAACGTCAACATCGGCACGTCGGGCGCGGAGATCGGCGGAGCCTTCGGCGGGGAGAAGAGCACCGGCGGCGGCCGCGAGTCCGGATCGGATGCCTGGCGCACGTACATGCGTCGCGCGACGAACACCGTCAACTACTCCGACGAACTGCCGCTCGCGCAGGGCGTCAACTTCGGATGACCGGACGATCTGGGTCGGCGCTGCCTGCTGACGCTGCAGTCGTGATCATCGGCGGCGGAGTCATGGGAACGAGCATCGCCTTCCACCTCGCCGAGGCGGGCATCGAGGACGTGCTGCTGCTCGAGCGCGATCAGCTCGGGGCAGGATCGACGTCGAAGGCCGCCGGCGGCGTCCGGGCGCAGTTTTCCGATCCGGTGAACATCGCGCTGGGCGCGCGCAGTCTCGCCGCGTTCGAGGCCTTCGAGGAGCGCCCCGGCCAGATCATCGACCTGCACCAGGTGGGCTACCTGTTCCTCCTGACCGATCCCGACGAGGTCGCCACGTACGAGGCCTCGGTCGCGCTGCAGAACGAGATGGGCGTGGACAGCCGGATGATCTCCGCTGACGAGGCGCGTGCCCTCTCCCCCGGCGTCGTCACCGACGACGTGCTCGCCGTGGCCTTCCACCCGCGCGACGGCTACTGCAGTCCCGAGTCCGTCGTCCTCGGCTACGCGACGGGTGCCCGACGTCACGGCGCGACCCTGCGCACCGGAGTCGAGGTGACCGGTGTCGAGGTTGCCGACGGCGTCGTTCGGTCGGTACGCACGCCGAGCGGCAACGTCCAGACGAGCACCGTCATCTGCGCGGCCGGCGCGTGGTCACGCGCCTTCGGGGAGATGGTGGGAGTGCACCTCCCGGTCAGTCCGGTGCGCCGGCAGATCCTCATCACCGAGCCGCTCGGCGCGGACCTGCTCGACACGCTGCCGATGACGATGCCCATGACTATCGACGCGGCGACGACCTTCTACCTGCACCGCGAGGGACCGGGCGTCCTGTTCGGCATGTCGTATCGAGGCGAGGAGCCGGGCTTTCGTCACGACTACAGCGAGGACTGGCTGCCCGACCTCATGGCGGCGATTGAGCGACGCTGCCCAGCCCTTCTCGACGTGGGCGTCGCGCACCGCTGGTCCGGGCTGTACGAGACGACACCCGACCACAACGCACTGATCGGTGAGGCCGCCGCGGTCTCGCGCTTCCTGTACGCCACGGGCTTCTCCGGACACGGGTTCTTGCAGGCGCCCGCGGTGGGCGAGGTGATCCGCGACCTGTACCTGGGACGTCCCCCCGTCATCGACGTCTCCCCGCTGGCCGCGGACCGCTTCGGGGCCGGCGTCCTGCGCGGCGAAGTCAACATCGTCTGAACCCCGAATTGAACCGCCTCCCGGGTCAAATCCCGGGGCGGTCTCAACTGGTTGTTGCACCGGGATGGTGCGATAGCTGGCTGGGAGGTTGTCATGGCGGGTGCACGGCTGAGTGAGCATGACCGGGGTGTGATCGAGCGGGGCCTGCGCCAGGGTCTGAGTGTTCCGCAGATCGCGGCGGTGATCGGGCGGCATCGCACGACGGTCACGCGGGAGATCAATCGCGGTGCTGGTGGGCGGTCGTGGCGTGTCCCGCAGCGCAAGGCGGTCGGCGAGGTTCGCCCGGGCCGGCGGCCGCGGTATCGGGCGGCGGTGGCTCATCGGCGGGCGACCGTGCGTGCCCGGCGCCCCAAGCCGTTCACGCTGACCGGTCCGCTGGCGTTGGTGGTGTCCGGGCTGCTGGGCGCGAACTGGTCACCGCAGCAGGTGGCGGCGTTGTTGCCAGCGCTGTTCCCGCGCGACAAGGCTATGCGGGTGAGCCACGAGACGATCTACCGTTCGCTGTTCGTGCAGACCCGAGGCGAGCTGCGCCGCGAGCTGACCGCTCACCTGCGCACGGGCCGCACCACGCGCAAGCCCCACGGCGGCAAGCAGTATCGAGGCAAGCTGACCGGGATGATCCCGATCAGCGCCCGGCCCGCCGAGGTCACCGACCGCGCGGTTCCCGGCCACTGGGAAGGAGACCTGCTCCTGGGCGGTGTCGGCAAGGGCGCGGTGATCACCCTGGTCGAGCGGACCACCCGGTTCGTGCTCCTGGCCCCGCTGCCGGACACCCACAAGGCCATCGACCTGCGCGAGGTCCTGACCCCCATCATCGCCTCGCTGCCCGACCAGATCCGCAGGACACTGACCTGGGACCAGGGCAAGGAGATGGCCGAGCACGCCGGCATCGCGATCGACGCCGACATCGACATCTACTTCGCCGACCCCCACTCACCGTGGCAGCGCGGATCCAATGAGAACACCAACGGACTGCTACGCCAGTACTGGCCCAAGGGAGCCGACCTGCGCCACCTGACCCAGGCCGACTGCGACACCGTGGCCCTCAGCTTGAACACCCGCCCCCGCCAAACCCTCGGATGGCAGACTCCCCAACAGGCCCTCCACCGGGCCCTCGGTGCAACAGCCGCTTGAAACCGCCCGGTTTGGTAGGCCGAAACAGCCCCGGGATCCCGATTTGAACCGCACCGAGTTAGGCGCCTAGTGCGGGTCGGTGGAGGCGGTTCAAATCCCGCGAATACCTGCCAGAACTCTCGCCAAAGTCGGATTTGGCCCGGGAGGCGGTTCAATTCGGGGTTAGAGGAGGACGCCCTCGTGCTCGAGGAGCGCAATCTTGACGTCCAGGCCGTAGCCGTAGCCGCCCAGGCCGTTGGACGCCACGACGCGGTGGCACGGGACGAACGGCGCGACCAGGTTCTGCGAGCACACGGTGCCGGCTGCGCGAGCCGCACGCGGGCTGCCTGACCGACGGGCGAGCCCGGCGTACGTGTCGACACTGCCTGCGCGAATCGCGCGCATCGCCCGCCACGCTGCCTGCTGGAACGGCCCGCCGGGCTGGCTCACCGAGATCTCGTCAAGGGCGTCGAGGTCGCCGTCGGCATAGCGCGCGAGCACGTCGCGCACGAACGGAACGGTGCTGCGCGGGTGGACGGCAAGGTTGCCTGGCATGCGCTCGAGCGCATCGTCGAGGTCGCCGAAGGTGCTGCGCACGACCGCGCCGTACTCCGCGGGACCGAGGTCACCGGCTACGTGCGGGTCGACGACGACCGTGACGTTCCCCGCAGGGGTCTTGTACCTGGCAGCCAGCAACGATCCGGCCGCGAGCATTGCCGTCAGCGCTTGATCAGCATGTCAGCGACGAGGAACGCGAGCTCCAGGCTTTGCTCACGGTTCAGTCGCGGGTCGCACGCAGTCTCGTAGCGGTCGCCGATATTGCCCTCGAGCACGCCGCCGGTGCCACCTACGCATTCGGTGACATCGTCACCGGTGAGCTCGATGTGCAGGCCGCCGGGAATCGTGCCGAGATCGCGATGCACCTCGAAGAAGCCCTCGACCTCGTTGACGACATCGTCGAACGAGCGGGTCTTGTGGCCGCTCGCCGCCTCGCGGGTGTTGCCGTGCATCGGATCGCAGACCCACACGACGGGAACGCCGCACGCGTCGACCTTCTGCACGATGCTCGGCAGCACATCGCGGACCTTGCCTGCGCCCATGCGGGTGATCAGCGTGAGGCGACCGGGGATGCGCTCGGGGTTGAGGATCTCGCACAGCTGCACGACCTCGTCGGGCGATGCCGTCGGGCCGATCTTCACGCCGATCGGGTTGTGGATCGTCGACGCGAAATGAATGTGCGCGCCGTCGAGCTGGCGCGTGCGCTCGCCGATCCACAGGAAGTGGCCGGACACGTCGTATGGATTGCCGGTGCGCGAGTCGATGCGCGTGAGCGCACGCTCGTAGTCGATCGACAGTGCCTCGTGCGCGGCGTAGAACTCCACCCGCTGCAGTTCCTCGGGGTCGGCACCGATCGCTCGCATGAACGCGAGCGCGCGATCAAGATCGCCGGCCATGGCCTCGTAGCGCTGACCAGCGAGCGAGTCGCGCACGAAGTCCTGGTTCCAGGCGTGCACCTGACGCAGGTCGGCGTAGCCGCCCTGCGTGAATGCACGGATGAGGTTCAGCGCGGCGCTCGATGCGTTGTACGCCTTGACCAGGCGCTGCGCATCGGGCCGGCGACCTGCCGCCTCGAACGGCAGTGCGTTCACCGCGTCGCCGAGGTACGACGTCATCTCGACGCCGTTGCGGTTCTCGATCGGAGTGCTGCGCGGCTTGAAGTACTGACCCGCGACGCGACCGACCTTCACCACGGGCAGTGACGCCGCGTAGGTGAGGATCACCGACATCTGCAGGACTGTCTTCAGGCGCGCACGGATCGACTCCGCATTGTTCGCAGCGAAGGTCTCGGCGCAGTCGCCGCCCATGAGCACGAACGCGCGGCCCTGCGAGGCATCCGCGAGTCGCTGCCCGAGCAGGTCACACTCGCCCGCGAAGACCAGCGGCGGGAGCAGAGACAACTCGTCCATCGCGGCCTGCAGCTCGGCGGCATCGGGCCACGGCGGCTGCTGGGCAGCAGGCAGGTCGGGCCAGAGCAGGGGCGTAGGCATGCGTCAAGGTTAAGGCACGCTCAGCCGAAGAAGGACCGGGCTTCCTCGTAGCGCGCCAACGGCACTGTCTTGAGCACCCCTGTCGCTTCCTCGAGAGGCACGCGGACGATGTCCGTGCCCTGCAGCGCGACCATCGTTCCCCAGGCCTCGTCCTTGACGGCGGTGATCGCATTCAGGCCGAATCGGGTCGCCAGGACCCGGTCGAACGCGGTCGGCGTGCCGCCGCGCTGGATGTGGCCAAGGACCGTGGTGCGCGCCTCGTGGCCCGTGCGCGCCTCGATCTGCTGCGCCAGCCACTCGCCGATGCCGGACAGCCGAACATGCCCGAACGCGTCGAGCGTGGCGTCCTTGGTGATGAGATCGCCATCAGCGGGCAGCGCGCCCTCGGACACGCACAGGATCGGCGCGTAGCTCGCCTCGAACCGCGACTCGACCCACCCGACGACCTCGTCGAGATCGAAGGGGACCTCGGGGATCAGGATGCCGTTCGCACCGCCTGCCATGCCCGCGTGCAGGGCGATCCAGCCGGCATGACGGCCCATTACCTCGCAGATGAGGATGCGATGATGGGATTCGGCCGTGGTGTGCAGGCGGTCGATCGCCTCGGTGGCAATGCCCACCGCGGTGTCGAAGCCGAACGTGAAGTCGGTCGCGCTGAGGTCGTTGTCGATCGTCTTCGGTACGCCGACGACATGGAACCCGTGCTCTGTGAGCTTGGTCGCGACGCCGAGGGTGTCCTCGCCGCCGATCGCGACCAGTGCGTCGATGCCCAGATCGCGCAGGTTCTGCTCGATGCGCTCGATGCCGCCGTCGACCTTGATCGGGTTCGTGCGCGACGAGCCCAGGATCGTGCCGCCGCGAGGAAGGATCCCCCGGACCGACGAGATGTCCAGAGGCATGGTGATCGACTCGAGCGGGCCCTTCCAGCCATCGCGGAAGCCGACGAACTCATAGCCGTACTCGCCGATTCCTCGACGGACGACCGCGCGGATCACCGCGTTCAGCCCAGGACAGTCGCCACCACCAGTGAGAACGCCGACGCGCATCGAAATCCCTTTCGTTTGATCCCGAGACATACTCTAGCCACGGATGTAAGCGGTGTCATGCCTTAAGTTCATCCGAATGGACGCGATCTTGGCCATCGATGCCGGCACCACGGGCGTCACCGTCCTCGTCGTCGACGCGAGCGCAACCGTCATCTCCCAGGGCTACCGGGAGTTCCCTCAGCACTTTCCCGCCGATGGCTGGGTCGAGCACGACCTGTCCGAGCTGTGGTCGGCGACGCTCGCCGCGACCCGCGCCGCCCTCGCCTCCACCGGGGCCACGATCCGCGCCATCGGCATCACGAACCAGCGCGAGACGGTGTGCTTCTGGGATCGCGAGACGCTCGGCGCCCCACGACGCGCGATCGTGTGGCAGGACCGACGAACGGCCTCCATCTGCGACGAGCTCGCCGAGGCCGGTCACGGTCCTCGCGTCGAGGAGCTCACCGGGCTTCGCCTCGATCCGTACTTCTCGGGTACGAAGCTCGCCTGGGTCAGGCGGAACGATCCGCACACGTGGGCGCACGTGGAGTCGGGCCGAGTGGCCGTCGGCACCGTCGACTCCTTCCTCATCGCCCGGATGACGCGCGGGCTGCACCACGTCACCGACCCGACCAACGCATCGCGAACGCTGCTCTACGACATCGGCACTGGCGCGTGGAGCCCAGAGCTCTGCGACCTGCTCGGCGTCCCGATGTCGGCACTTCCCGAGATCGTTCCGTCGTACGGCGAGGTCGGACGATCCGACCCGAGCGCCTTCCTCGGCATTGACGCGCCGATCGCGGGCATCGCCGGGGACCAGCAGGCAGCGCTTGTCGGTCAGGCCGGCTTCCACGTCGGCTCGGCCAAGTGCACCTACGGCACCGGGTCGTTCCTGCTGGTCCACACCGGCACGACGCCGGCACGGTCCGCCCACGGGCTGCTGACCACCGTCGCGCTCGGGCATCCCGACGGCCACCGCGACTTCGCGCTGGAGGGAGGCGTGTTCGTCACGGGCGCCGCGGTGCAGTGGCTGCGTGACGGGCTCGGCATCATCGAGAAGGCCAGCGACATCGAGGAGCTGGCGGCCAGCGTTCCCGACTCGGGCGGAGTCGTGTTCGTCCCGGCGCTGACGGGCCTCGGCGCCCCGGACTGGGATCCGACCGCACGCGGGCTGATCATCGGCATCACGCGGGGAACGACGCGCGCGCACCTGGCCCGCGCCGCGCTCGAGGCGATCGCCTTCTCGGTGCGCGACGTCGTCACGTTGATGGGCGAGGAGGGCCGGGTGCCGCTCGAATGCCTCAAGATCGACGGCGGCGCCGCATCCAACAACCTGCTGTGCCAGTTGCAGGCCGACACGCTGCAGCTGGCGGTCGATCGATCCGCGCAACTGCAGACGACCGGACTGGGGGCGGCATTCCTCGCCGGGCTCGGAACCGGAATGTGGCCGTCCATCGAGGCGCTCGTGACCACTCGGGCCTCGTCGGGTGTCTTCGAGCCTGGACCGCGAGATGACGCCGCGTACGCCACCTGGCGCGACGCGGTTGGTCGCGCGAAGAACTGGGCCTAGTCGGCCGTCGCGACCATGGAGCGCGAGTCGGCGGGCGATCCGTCGGCGATGAGCTCCTTGGCGCGGGTGGCATACATGTCGACGTACTCCTGGCCCGACAGCGACATCAATTCGTACATGACCTCGTCGGTGATCGAGCGCAGGACGAAACGGTCGTTGCTGAGTCCCTCGTAGCGGGAGAAGTCGAGCGGCTTGCCGATTCGCACGCCGACCCGACGAAGCCGCGGACGCAGCACCCCGGGAGGCTGGATCTCGTAGGTGTTGATCATGGCGACGGGCAGGATCAGGACCTCGGCCTCCATGGCCATGCGGGCCAGGCCGGTCTTGCCCCGATACAGCGTGCCGTTGGGCGATCGCGTGCCCTCCGGGTAGATCCCGAGCAGGCTGCCCTCGCCGAGGATGCGCATTCCCGTGCGCAGCGCGGCCTCGGACGCCCGACCGCCCGAACGGTCGACGGGCACCTGGCCGACCCCGGCGAAGAAGGCCTTGGTGAACAGGCCCTTGATCCCGCTGCCGGTGAAGTAGTCGGACTTGGCGAGGAAGGTGATGTGGCGGGGAACGACGAGCGGCAGGAAGAAGGAGTCGGAGAAGGACAGGTGGTTGCTCGCGAGGATCGCGGCTCCCTTGTCAGGGACGTTCTCGAGCCCTTCGACCCAGGGGCGGAAGAGCACGCGCAGCCACGGGCCGACCAGGACGTACTTGAGGAACCAGTACAGCACCAGCCACACCTCCTCCCGGGTGGCAGACTAGTAGGGCGGTCGGTGAATGTGGACGACCAACGCTCGAAAGGAGTCCCATGGCGATCGTGCCCGGCGCTGAGCCGTGGTCATCCGACGGCAACGACGTTGGGGTCCTGGTCCTCCATGGCTTCACCGGCTCCCCGGCGTCGGTTCGACCGTGGGGGCAGGCTCTGTCGGCCGAGGGCTGGACGATCCGCGTGCCGCGACTTCCCGGCCATGGCACGACCTGGCAGGAGATGAACACGACCCGCTGGGAGGACTGGTACGCCGAGGCGGACCGGAACTACCGCGAGCTTCGGGAGCGCTGCGCGCACGTCTTCGTCATGGGCCTGTCCATGGGAGGCACCTTGACCCTCGGGCTCGCCGAGCAGTACGGCGACGCGATCGCGGGCATCGTGCTCGTCAACCCGTCGGTGCACACCGAGCGCCCTGACCGGTTCCTGCTGCCCGTCCTGCAGCTCGTCGTTCCCGGCTTCCCTGGCATCTCCAACGACATCGCCAAGCCTGGCCAGGACGAGATCGCCTACGGGAAGATCCCGCTCAAGGCCGCGCACTCGCTGTCGGGCCTGTGGTCGCGAGTGAAGTCGGACATCGCCAAGGTCACCCAGCCGGTCCTGCTGTTCCGCAGCGCCGTCGACCACGTCGTCGAGCCGTCCAACGCCGCCTTCATCCTCAGCCATGTTTCATCCGCAGACGTCCACGAGGAGGTCCTGCCGGACTCGTTCCACGTCGCGACCCTCGATCACGACGCCGAGGTGATCGTCCGCGACAGCATCGCCTTCGTCCACCGGATCCTGACGTGATGACCACCCGAGCATGAGCACCCCGTCGTCGGGGCTGCCCGAGCACGAGCAGCAGGCGTGGGACGCGATCGTCGCGGACCTGCGCGGAGAGATCGACCTCGGGCCTCAGTTCCCGGCGTCATCGTCGACCCTGCCTGCCGAGCCCGCGCGTGTCGAGCCCGAGCCCGAGCCGCATGTCGACGCGGAGGGCGATCCGCTCGACCTGCTCGATGTCGGCTACGAGCCGCCGCATCCCCCGCCGCTGCCTCGTCCCGCTGACGCGATCGGACGCTTCTCCTGGGCAGCGGTCATCGGCGGTCCGCTTCTCATCCTGCTGGTCTCGCTGCTCGGGATGGAGCGTTGGCTCGCGAACCTGGGCATCGCGTTGACGGTCGGCGGTTTCGTGTCGCTCGTATGGCGGATGAAGGAGCGCGACGACGATGACGACGGTGCCGTCGTCTGACGGCGAGGAGCCAGCGAAGCGAGCCCCGCAGCCGTCAGACCATGAGCACGTCTAGCAGCGAGGGCAGTTAGCGCGGCTGGCGCGCCAGGTCCGCAGCGCCCACCAGTCCCGCACTGTTCGTGAGCTCGGCCACCTTGACCATTGGGGCCGGCCGGTCCTGCTGGCCGATCAGCTTGTCGGCGAGGGTCTGGCGCGCACTGGCGAGCAGCAGGTCACCGGCATCGGACACCCCGCCCCCGATGACGAACAACTCTGGGTCGAGCACGGCAGCCAGGTCGGCGAGACCGCGTCCGAGCCACGTGCCGACGATCGTGAACGCCTCGGTCGCGACCGGATCCCCGGCCTTCGCGGCCTGCGTGACGTGCAGGCCCTGCACGCCCTCGGGCGTTCCGTCACCCAGCGCGAGCAGCAGCCCGGCCTCCGAGCGACGCTCGGCAGCGAGCAGCCTGGCCTCGCGCACCAGCGCGTTGCCGCTCGCGTACTGCTCGAGGCAGCCATTGCGCCCGCACCCGCAAGGGCGGCCGTCGGGTACGGCGTTGATGTGGCCGATCTCCCCCGCGACTCCGTGCGCACCGCGGAACAGCGCACCGTTGACGACGATGCCGCCGCCTATCCCGGTGCCGACCGTGACCAGCGTCAGTCCGGTGCTGCCCCGGCCCGCACCGAATCGGTACTCGCCCCACGCTGCGACGTTGCCGTCGTTCTCGACGACGACGGGCAGCGACGTCGCGGCCTCGAGCAGCGTGCGCACCGGGACCTGGGACCAGCGCAGGTTGGGTGCGAAGTAGACCTTCGAGCGATCGGCGTCGACGAGCCCGGCGACGCCGAGGCCCACGCCGTCGAACGTCTCGGTCGAGCCGCCCACCAGTTCGTTGACGACCTCGGCGACGAGGTCGAGAACGTCATTGGCGTCATTGCGGGGAGTCGGACGTCGAGCGGTCGAGATGACTTCGCCGTCCTCGGTCACCACGCCGGCGAGGATCTTGGTGCCTCCGACGTCGACGCCAATGCTCATTCCCACGCGGCACAGCCTAGGCCTCCGGCGACTCTTCCATGATCGGGATCCACTCGATGCGCTCCGCCGGCGGCGCGGGCGGCGCCGCGTCGTCCGGAGCAGCAGACGGTCGCTCGCCGATCAGCACCATGGTACGGCAGACCATGCACTGCGGGTGTTCGCGCGGATCCTCGTGCTCGGCGTGAGGGGCCATCACCCGCTCCGTGGCCCAGTCGACAAGGCGCTGCGCTCCCGAGGCCAGTGCCGTCCAGTCGAGGTTCGGCAGGCTCGGGCCGTCCGACTGCTTCTGCGACCCGTCCTCCGGCTCGCCGCTCTCGCTGCCCTCGCCGGAGAACCACCACGGCGTGCGCTCCTCGCTCATGCGGCACTGCCTGCCGGCTCGCGCCACAGCGAGGGATCCGGCGTGAAGCGCACGCGCAGTCCGCCCGCGGTCCGTGTCGCGTCCGCCGCCCGGCAGCGGATCAGCACCGGCGGCAGCGGCAGCCAGCGATGCACGCCATCGAACTCGACGACCAGATCCTCGTCGAGCCGGCCGACCCGCGCGCGAGCAGCGGCTGAGCTAGACAGGGCCAGGTCGAGCAGGTAGTCGTTACCGGTCTCGACCGCTGCAGGAACCTCGATCGCGAGCCTGGGGACCTGCACCAGGCGAGTGCCGTCGAGCCATACCTCCGATGCCACTCCCAGGACGCCGAACATGCTCGCCGCGTCTTGGCATCGCTGCTCGTCATCGACACCCGCGACGACGCGCATCACCGTCTCGCGGGACATCAGCGCCCTGTTCATGCGCTGCAGCTCGCTGCGGGCATCGGACAGGGCCTCGAAGACCGTCGGGTCGGATTCGGCCTCGCCGGGAAAGCGCCACATCGCGAGCCGCGGCGTGAGCGCGGAGTCCAGCAGCCGCAGGAGAATCGCCGGCGTCTCCACGAGCTGCCGCGCCTGGATCGAAGACCCGCAGTCCACGACCACTCGATCGAACTGCGGGTCGGCCAGGCCGTCGAGCATGGCTGCGATCGTGCTGAGATGAGCGACCAGCGGCAGGTCCGCCCACGCGACTGCGTCCAGCGGATCCGCGCCGAGCCGGCCCATGATTCGGCCCACGCTGGAACGAACGACCGCCTCGACTGCCGGATGCAACGGTCGATGCGTCGATGCGTCGATGAAGAGGTGGCGGCGGCCCTCGTCCGCCAGTGTCGTCGGCGGTCCAGCAGAACCGCTAAGCAGCAGAAAGCGACTCGACACGCTTCTTCAGACCCTTCAGGGCGGTGTCGACGATGACCTTCTCCGCCTTGCGCTTGATCATGCCGATCATCGGGATCTTGATGTCGACGGACAGCCGGTAGTGGACGGTCGTAGTGCCGTCACCGTTGTCGCCGAGCTGGTACGAACCGGTCATCGCGGTGAGCATGTCGCCCTTGGTCAGGACCCACGACACCTGCCGGTTCTCGTCCCAGTCGTACTCGAGCTCGTAAATGTCCTTGATGGCGCCGGAGTTGAGATTGAAGCGGGCATCGGCCGGGCGGTTGTCCTCCTCGTACACGCTGAGCACCACAACCTCCTTGATCCCGTCGCTCCACTGCGGGTAGGCGGGCAGGTCCGCGATGACATCCATGATCGCCGCGGGGCTCGCGCTGATCACGATGCTGGACTCAGTCTGCTCGGCCATGGTCGAAGGCTACCGCGCGCGGAGCCCGGCTAGAGGTCGAGAACGAACGGTTGCCTCCGGGCGTGGAAGTGCCCGACGTTGATGCACTCCGTGCGCCCGACGCGTGCTCGTGCCGCGAGCGGCTGGTGGACGTGCCCGAACAGGTGGTAGCGGGGCTGGACTTCACGAACGTACTGAAGGAGCGCGGCACTTCCCAGCTCGAACCGGCGTGCCTCGACGTCGTACGTCAGCTCCGGGATCGATGGCGGGATGTGGCTGAACAGGATGTCGACGGGTCCGAGCGCGTCGACCTTCGACGCGAAGTCCGACTCGGGAATCTCGTACGGGGTGCGCATCGGGCTTACGAGGCCACCTCCGACGAACCCCCACCTCATGCCGGCGACATCGACGACCTGGGCGTCGACGACGGTGTGGCCCTCGCGGAGGTAGTCGGGCCACATCGCAGGAACGTCGACATTTCCGTAGGTGAGGAAGGCAGGAGACGGCATCGCGTTGAACAGCTCGGCGTACTGGAGTCGGACCATGCCCTGCATCACCTCCCATCTCTCCGTGGGGTCGGTGATCCCCAGTCGGGCCCACGCGGCGGCGCTGAGATCTCGCGCGTCGTCGAATCTGTTGGCGGTGCGGGCCTCGATATACGCGCGCGCGTGCGCCTCTCCGAACAGGTCCGCGAAGATGCCCCGCCCAGGCTCCTCGTAGTCGAGGAACAAGATCAGGTCGCCCAGGCAGACGAAGACGTCGCAGCCGTCCGCCGCCTCGGCTAGTGCCGCCGAGGCTCCGTGGACGTCGCTCGCGACGTGAATCCGCATCGGCTCACCTTGCCATGAGGCGCAAAAGCGGTCGCTAAGCGGCTCGCCATGTCCTACGTTGGAAGAATGAAGACCGAATTCTCCGTGCCCGTTCTTGTCCCTGCACCCACGACCGGCAGTCTCGTCGATCACGTCGTGGAGAACGCCGCCAAGTGGCCGGCGCGCGAAATCATGTCGGTACCGCGCGGAGCCGCGTGGGTAGGCATCACCGCGCAGCAGTTCCTCGACGAGGTCAAGGCGGTGGCCAAGGGCATCGTCGCCAATGGCGTGCAGCCGGGCGAGCGCATTGCGATCATGTCGCGGACCCGCTACGAGTGGACGCTCGTGGACTACGCGATCTGGTACGCGGGCGCGGTGAGCGTTCCGATCTACGAGACGTCCTCACCCGAGCAGGTGCAGTGGAATCTCAGTGACTCCGGCTCCGTCGCGATCTTCCTGGAGAGCGAAAAGAACAAGGCGGTGTTCGACCAGATCTCGGTTGATTCGCCGACGGTCACCCGCGTGTGGGTCTTCGACGACGGCATCCTCGACAACCTGAAGTCGGTCGGGTCCGACGTCAGTGACGAGGAACTCGAGGCGCGCCGGGCCACGCTGACCCCGGACAGCATCGCGACGATCATCTACACCTCGGGCACCACGGGCCGCCCCAAGGGCTGCGTCATCACGCACAAGAACTGCATGTTCGAGGTGGACAACGTGGTACAGGTCATGCCCGACGTGTTCCTCGCCGAGGGCTCGTCGACCCTGCTCTTCCTGCCGATCGCGCACGTCCTCGGCCGGCTCATCCAGCTCGGCTGCGTGCGCGCCGGGGTACGACTGGGCCACTCGGCCGACATCAAGGACCTGCTGCCGGGACTGCAGTCCTTCCAGCCGACCTTCCTGCTGGCCGTTCCCCGCGTGTTCGAGAAGATCTACAACGCCTCGCAGCAGAAGGCGGAGGCAGATGGCAAGGGCAAGATCTTCAACGCTGCTGCGTCGGTGGCCATCGAGTACAGCAAGGCGATCGACACCGGTGGTCCCGGGCTCCTGCTCAAGATCAAGCATGCGATCTTCGACCGCCTCGTCTACACCAAGCTGCGTGCGGCCATGGGCGGCAACATGCGGTGGGCCGTCTCGGGAGGCGCTCCGCTGGGCGCCCGCCTCGGCCACTTCTTCCGCGGCATCAACGTCACGATCCTCGAGGGCTACGGCCTGACCGAGACCACCGCCGCCACGACCGTCAGCCGGCCGAACGCGATCCGCATCGGGACCGTAGGCCAGCCGCTGCCGGGCGCCAGGGTCAAGGTCGCCGAGGACGGCGAGCTGATGCTCGCCGGCGACCAGGTATTCGTCGGCTACTGGAACAACCCGGGGCGACCGCGGAAGCCATCGAGCCCGACGGCTGGTTCCACTCCGGCGACATCGGCGAGATCGATGACGACGGCTTCGTGAAGATCACCGGCCGCAAGAAGGAACTTCTGGTGACCGCGGCCGGCAAGAACGTGGCGCCCGCCGTGCTCGAGGACCGCCTGCGCGCGAACTGGCTCGTCGGCCAGTGCATGGTCGTCGGCGATGCCCAGCCGTTCATCGCCGCTCTCGTGACGATCGACCCGGAGTCCTTCCCCGCGTGGGTGAAGCAGAAGAACAAGCCGGCCGACGCGACCATCGCGAGCATGGTCAACGATCCCGATCTCAACGCGGCGATCCAGGAGGCCGTCGACAGCGCGAACAAGGCGGTGTCGCACGCCGAGGCGATCAAGAAGTTCAAGATCCTCGGGGTCGACTGGACCGAGGAGGGCGGCCAGATCACGCCGTCGCTGAAGCTCAAGCGCAATGTCGTGATGAAGGAGTTCTCCGACGACGTCGCGTCGCTCTACGCGTAAGGGCTAACCCGATTTGAACCGCCTCCCGGGTCAAATCGGCGTTCTGCGCGGCATACCGGGTCAGTTCTGCGGAATTGACCCGGGAGGCGGTTCAATTCCGGACTAGCCGACGACGCGGCCGATTCCGCTGAAGCGCTCCCCGTACCAGGGGCCGTAGATGTCATCGATGCGCACGCCGTCGCTCGGGTTGGCCGCGTGCACCATCTTGCCGCCGCCGATGTACAGGCCCACGTGGTGCGCCCCGGAGCCGAAGTAGAAGACGAGGTCACCGGGCTGGACGTCGGCCGGGTTGATGCGTTGCACCTGATCCCACTGCGAATAGCTGAGTGCCGTGAGGCCCACGCCCGCCTGACCCCACGCGGCTGCGGTGAGCTTGGAGCAGTCCCAGGACGACGGCGGGTTGGCCGCGTAGGAATACGGGTCGCCGACCTGGGAAAGCGCGTAGGCGACGGCCGTTCCTGCCCGTGCATTCGGGGCCGCGGCCTGCACCGAGGACAGGTATTGCTGGGCCTCGGCGAGGCCGGTGTTGCGATCGGCGGCGAGGAGATCGGCGAGGCGCTGGCGCTCGGCCTCCTGGAGGCTGGCCAGGACCGCCTGAGCGTCGGCCAGCTGGTCGTCGACCTCCTGCTTGGACTCGGCCATCTCGTCGCGATAGTTCTGGGCGATGGCTTCCTTGTCCTGCACGACGGCCTCGACGCCGGCAAGGCGGACGCGCGCGGTCTGCGTGCGTCGAAGGGAAGCGGTCTGCGCCTGCGCGACCTGGTCGAGCGCGGCCGCCTGGGCGAGGAACTCGATGGGATCCTCGGCCATCAGCACCTGAAGGGAGGGGTCCAGTCCGCCACCGGTGTAGGTCGAGCGCGCCAGGTCGTCGACGGCTGACATGACCGTCTGCAACTCCTCGCGCTCCCGCTGCAGCTTGCGCTGGAGTCCGTCGAGCGTCGCCTGCACGTTGCCGAGGTTGTGCCGTGCGGTCTCGTAGCGCTCGTGGGCAGCTTCGGCCTTGGCCTGCAGGTCACGGACCTGGCTGCGAACCTGATTGATGTCGCGGCTCGGGATACCCGAGGCACTCGGGCCGACCGCGATCCCCCCGACGAGCATCGCCCCGACCGCACCAGCGGCGACGACAGCCTTGCGCCACGGGCGCCGACTGGTCGAATGCTGCACTGAGGTCCCATCGTTGCGCTGCCCGGTCGGCTCAGGATCGGCCACGTACTCCGGTTGGACGGCCGGAATCTGGCCACGCTCAGAGCGCGGACGGAACTTCCGGGTCCAACAAAGGTAACAGATTGGTGACGGTCAGCTGGCCTCGGAGCGCGGAACCAGGCGCAGCGGCGGGACCAGGCCGGAGTCGGCAAGGACCACGAGCGCGGCGGCATGCTCGTCGGCCAGTTCATGGAAGGTTGCCGATTGGGACGGACCGCCGAGGAGAACGGTCACGACGCAGTCGCCGCATGCCGGGCCGGCCACGGCGCACGAGCCACAGTCAATGATCATGAAACGAGGCTAGAACGGGCCCCTGACAGTCACGTCCGGCCCAGGCGGGTCACGGACCGCCGTCGCCGGGACCCTCGTCCGCTGGTCCGCCGAACTCGGGCCTGGCCACGATCTCGACCCGGTCCCCGGCCCCGCACCACCGGCACACGACCTGCTCGACCTGCTCGCCCAGCACCTCCGTCTCCTCCACCTGCGGCTCGCCAGCCATGGACACGTGCCAGAACTCACGAACTCGCGAGGACCGCACGACGTCAAAGCGGGTGAGGTTCCCGCAGTGCGCACAGCGCCACCGGGACCGGGCATCGGGGATTTGGGTGTCAGCCACGAGCAGACCCTATCCAGCCGGTTATTGGCGACTTCGCGCCGCAATCAGTCTTCGTGCGGCCGTGTCGCAGACCGCCCGCTGTCAGTCGAGTCCCCTAGCGTCGATGCATGCGGGCTATCCCGGCCACCCAGGCCAGTTTCGAGGAACTGGGCACCGCGCTGTCCGACGTCACCTTCGTCGTCGTCGACCTGGAAACGACGGGAGGCGCGCCCGTCGACGCGGGCATCACCGAGATCGGCGCGGTCAAGGTCCGGGGCGGAGTCGTGATCGCGGAGTTTCAAACCTTGGTCAATCCGGGCATCCCGATTCCCTCGTTCGTCGCCGCGCTCACCGGGATCACCGACGCACTCGTCGCCGCAGCGCCGACGGTCCGAGCCGCGCTGCCCGGATTTCTCGAGTTCGCGCGCGGCGCGGTCCTCGTCGCGCATAACGCCCCTTACGACGTCAGCTTCCTCAAGGGCGCGTGCGCGAAGTACGGATACGACTGGCCCGACCCCCGCGTTGTCGACACTGCGCGGTTGGCTCGAGTCGCGTTGCATCGCGACGAGGTGGCCAACTGCAAGCTGGCCACCCTCGCGGTCCACTTCCGCACGACGATCAGGCCCACGCACCGCGCGTTCGACGATGCGCGAGCCACAGCCGACGTCCTGCATGGATTGTTCGGACGCATGGGCGATCTGGGCATCACGACCCTCGAGGACCTCAAGGACTTCTCAAGTCGGGTCAGCGTCGCGCAGCGCACCAAGCGGCATCTGGCCGCCAACCTCCCGGACGCGCCGGGCGTGTACGTGTTCCGCGATGCGCAGGGAACGGCGCTGTATGTCGGAACCTCGCGCAGTATCCGGACCCGAGTCCGCTCCTACTTCACCGCGTCCGAGCAGCGGCGGCGCATGGCCGAGATGGTCCGCATCGCCCATGAGGTGGTTCCCATTGTCTGCGCGACCACGCTCGAGGCACGCGTGCGCGAGCTACGGCTGATCGCCTCCGAGCAGCCTCGTTACAACCGCCGCTCTCGTCGGCCCGACGCCCAGACGTGGTTGAAGCTCACGGTCGAGTCGGCGCCACGGCTGTCCGTCGTCAAGTCGGTAGTCGATGACGGCGAGGCCGGCGCCCGCTACCTGGGTCCGTTCACCTCGCGCATGTCGGCGACGGCAGCGGCGGAGGCGCTCCTGCTTGCCCATCCGTTGCGCACCTGCACGACCCGCATCGCCAATCGGCCCCGCAGCGCGACCGCGGGGTGCGTCCTGGCCGAGCTCGGACGTTGCGCCGCGCCCTGCTCGTCCGTCGGTGACCGCGAGGAGTACGCGCAGGTAGTCGCCGGAGCCCGGCGGGCTATGTCGGGCGATCTTCGCGAGGCCAGCGCCGCGGTCCACGACCGCATGCGCCAGCTCGCGCTCGACGAGCGCTTCGAGGACGCGGCCGCGTGGCGCGAGCGTCTTGGCCACCTGGCATCAGCCAGCTTGCGCACGCATCGGCTCACCATGCTCGCCACAGCTGCAGAGGTCGTGGCCGCGCGGGCAACCGACCAGCATGGCTGGGAGATCCACGTCATCCGCCACGGGCGACTCGCCGCCGCAGGCCACGCTCCCGCCGGCACAGATCCGCGGCCCGTGGTCGACGCGCTGTGCGCCACCGCCGAGCAGGTCGAGGCAGTGCCGGCACGGGCCCCCGCCGCGCTCACCGAGGAATCCCTCGAACTCCTGCGCTGGCTCGATACCCCCGGTGTCCGCCTCGTTCGCGCGACCGATCCGATGTCGATGCCGCTGCACTGCGGCGGAGAGTTGGAGCAGCGGCTTGGCGTGGTGCGACTGACGCAGATCCCCGGCTCGCGTGATCGTCAGCGCGACGACGGCGGTCGTCCGATGGGTCCGGTCGATGCGCGACCGATCACGCGGATGCTCAGCGCCTGAGGTCCACCGTCACGGCGATCCAGCGATCCAGCGTGACCAGGCCCGCGCCGGAGTCAATCAGCAGGCGAGCGCGATCGAGCTGCTCGCGGATGCGTTCGAGGAGCGGCAGGTCCACCGATCCGCCCGTCGCGGCGTCGTAGGCGACCAGCGCGGCGGCGGCGTTCACGGCCACGGCATCGCGGATGGCGGCGACGCGCGCGTCGTCATCGTCACCGGGGGTCGCCTGCGGTCCCAGTGTCTTGCGCAGCAGCGCCGCGTTGCGGCCGCGGTCACCGCCTCGGAGCAAGTTCGGGTCTGCTCGTCGCACGCCCAGATCCTCGGCGTTGATCACCGTCTCGATGACCGTGTCGCCCGTGGCATCCCAGACGCGAGTTGGACCGGATGTCGAGATCTCGTCGAGCCCGTCCTCGCCGCGGACCACGAGCGCGCGGACTCCACGGCGCAGCAGGACGTCGGCCATGACCGGGGCAAGCACCGCGCTCGCGGCTCCGATGAGTGCAGCGCCGGCGCCCGCAGGATTCGTGAGCGGTCCGAGGATGTTGAAGACCGTCGGCACGCCAAGCTCCTTGCGCGTCGGGCCAGCGAAGCGCATCGCGGGATGGTGCACCGGCGCGAAGCAGAACGCGATGCCCGCGCCGCGCAGGCTCGTCACGACATCGTCGGGCTCGAGATCGATGACGACCCCGAGCTCCTCGAGCACGTCGGCGGTACCGGTCGACGACGAGGCCGCACGGTTGCCGTGCTTGACGACGGGCACGCCCGCAGCAGCGCAAACGAGCGCGCTCATAGTCGAGATGTTGACGCTGTGCGAATGGTCGCCTCCCGTGCCGACCACGTCGAGCACGACCTCCGGGGCGTCCGGCCCGAGGTCGAGCAGTCGAGCGTGCTCGAGCATCACGGATACGAGCGCATCGACCTCCGCTGACGTCTCTCCCTTGGCGCGCAGAGCCGTGACGAAGGCCGCGATCTGGGCGGACGTGGCCTCGCCGGTGAGAATGCTCGTCATCGCCCAGGCCGCGGCATCAGGGTCGAGATCGTCGCCCGCCGTAAGGCGCCCGAGGACAGCGGGCCAGCTAGGCCCGGCTTGCGAGGGTTCCATCGTCAGGCGGTCGGGGCAACGGCAAGCCGGCGCCGCAGGAGCTTCTCGACCGTCGTCGCGAGCGCGATCGCATCGAGGGGATGGGCGACGACGCCATCGGCGCGCGACCACGTAGCCAGCCACGCATCCTGCGGGCGACCGACGAGCACGAGGATCGGAGGACAGCGGTAGATCTCGTCCTTCAACTGGCGGCAGATCCCCATTCCGCCGGCCGGAGTGGCCTCGCCATCGAGGATGAGCAGGTCAAAGCCACCCGCGTCCACCTTCGAGATGACCATCGGCTCGGTGGCGCATTCGACGTAGGTCAGCGCCGGAAGGTCGATCGCCGGTCGACGACCCAGGCCCTGCTGGACCTGCTGGCGGACCAGGCGATCGTCGCTGTAGACGAGCACTGTCAACGTAGGTTCCGGGGCATCCGCCGGGGAGTTTTCGTGTGCCACGGGCCAAACTCTAGCCATCCTCGAACCGTTCCCGACAAACTGCCGGTTTGGTCGGGGGGTCACGATGAATCCGGACCGACGATCTGCCAGACTCCCCCCGTGGCGAACGCAACGACGATCCCCCCGGCGTACACACACGCCCCGGCCAATCGGCCGAACATGGTGGCGGTCGGAACCATCGTGTGGCTGTCCAGCGAGCTCATGTTCTTCGCGGCTCTGTTCGCGATGTACTTCACGATGCGGGCGGTCAACCCCGAGCTGTGGGCGCAGGAAACGCAGCTCCTCAACGTCCCGTTCGCCACGATCAACACCACGATCCTGGTTCTGTCCAGCGTCACCTGCCAGCTCGGCGTGTTCGCCGCTGAGCGCGGCGACGTCAAGGGCCTTCGGCGCTGGTTCATCATCACGTTCTTCATGGGCGCGATCTTCATCGCCGGCCAGGTCACCGAGTACGCCGAACTGGTCCACGAGGGCCTGCGCCTCGACACCAACGCCTACGGGTCGGCGTTCTTCCTCACGACCGGCTTCCACGGACTGCACGTCACCGGCGGCCTGATCGCCTTCCTCTTCGTGCTCGCGACTACTTATGTCACGAAGCGATTCACGCACGACCAGGCCACCCGAGCGATCGTCACGTCCTACTACTGGCACTTCGTCGACGTGGTCTGGATTGCCCTGTTCTTCATGATCTACATCCTCAAGTAGCGGCAGCACCCTCACACGAAAGGTTCGGCGACAGTGAAGTTCCTGGCCGCACGACGGCGCAGTCCGCTCATGGCATCCGCGCTGCTCATTGCCGCGCTTTCCGTCATGGGCCTGGGCTATGCCGCCATCGCCAATGTGCAGCCGGCCCAGGCAGCGCTCGCCGTGGGATCGCAGACTCAGGTCGAGGAAGGCCGCCAGCTCTACCTCGAGGGCTGCTCCTCCTGCCACGGGCTCGATGCCCAGGGCACCCCGACCGGCCCCACGCTCCTGGGTGTCGGTGCCGCAGCCGTGGACTTCCAGGTCTCCACCGGCCGCATGCCACTGGCCCAGCCGGGCGCCCAGGCTCCCCAGAACACGCCCTCGTACGACGAGGAGCAGATCGCGGCCCTGTCCGCCTACATCGCCTCCCTGGCCCCCGGTCCGGCCATCCCCACGGCCGAGCAGTACGACTACGCCGATGCGGACATCGCGCTCGGCGGGGAGCTCTTCCGCATCAACTGCGCCCAGTGCCATCAGGCTGCGGGCGAGGGCGGCGCACTGACGCAGGGCAAGTACGCGCCGAATCTCATGGAGGCCACCGCCAAGGAGATCTACATGGCGATGCTCACCGGCCCGCAGAGCATGCCGGTGTTCAGCGACGCGCAGCTGTCCACCGAGGACAAGCAGGCGATCATCGGCTACGTCAAGGAACTGCAAAGCGCCCCGAGCCCGGGCGGACTCAGCCTGGGCCGCCTTGGTCCGGTCACTGAGGGAGTCTTCCTCGCTACCGCCATCTTCGCGGCGCTCATCGGCGCGGCCGTCTGGATCGGAATCAAGGCACGATGACCGACATCACCCCTCGCGACCACGACGAGACCGAGACAGCCCTCGGCTACTCCCCTCATGCCGACGTTGCTCACCGTCTTCGCGCTGCGGACACCGATCCCAAGGCCGCTCGTCGCGCCGAGCGCCAGGTCACCTCGATGTTCTTGCTGTCGGTGCTCTTCGTCGTCTTGTTCGTCGTTGCCTACGTCGGCATCGACAAGACGACCAACGTCTACATCCCGGTCCTCGGCAACGTCGGAGCCAGCCAGGTTGCGCTCGGGTTCTGCCTCGGCGCGGCGGTCTTCCTGATCGGTGCCGGCGCGATCCAGTGGGCCAAGAAGCTCATGCCCGACGTCGAGGTTGTCCAGCAGCGCCACGACATGGAGTCCCCGCAGTCGGCCGCCGACGAGGCAGCCGCCAACTACGAGCGGGGCAAGGAGGAGTCGGGCTTCGCCCGCTTCGGCATGATCCGCCGGACCCTCATTGCCGCTCTGGTCGTGTTCCCCATCCCCCTGGTCATCATGCTCAAGGACCTGTGGGTGCCGACTCCCGAGGAGGAGGGCAAGTCGCCTGCGGAGATCTTGTCGACCACGCTCTGGCGCGCCGACAGCCGCATCGTCTCCGATGGCACGTACCGGCCTGTCCGTCCCGAGGACCTGCCCGTCGGCGGCCTCATCTCGGCAGTGCCTGCGGACCTTCAGGAGGTCGAGCACGAGCAGGGCAACCTCAACGCGCGCGGCAAGGCCGCGATCATCCTGATCCGCATGGAGCCCGACGAGATCCGCTCGCAGCAAGGCGAGGGCTGGGACTACCAGGGGATCCTCGCCTACTCGAAGATCTGCACTCACGTGGGCTGCCCCATCGCCTTGTACGAGCAGCGCACGCACCACCTGCTGTGCCCGTGCCACCAGTCGACCTTCGACCTTGCCGACAGCGGGAACGTCGTGTTCGGGCCTGCTGCCCGACGGATGCCCCAGTTGCCGATCGGCGTGGATGCGGAAGGCTACCTAGTAGCGAAGTCCGACTTCGCTGAGCCAATCGGACCGAGTTTCTGGGAGCGCGGATGACCACGTCGAGCCCGGTCGAGAAGGCCGGAGGCGCCACAGCCACCTACGTCGATAAGCGTCTGGGAAGCAACAAGTTCCTGTCGCGAAACCTCGGCAAGGTCTTTCCCGATCACTGGTCGTTCATGCTCGGCGAGATTGCGCTCTACAGCTTCATCGTCGTGCTGCTCACCGGCGTCTTCCTCACCTTGTTCTTCAAGCCCTCGATGGTCGAGGTCATCTACGACGGCTCCTACGTTCCGCTGCAGGGCGTCAAGATGTCCGAGGCGTACGCCTCGAGCCTGAACATCTCGTTCGATATCCGAGGCGGCCTGCTGCTTCGCCAGATGCACCACTGGGCGGCGCTGATCTTCGTTGCGGCCATGGCCGTCCACATGTTCCGGGTCTTCTTCACCGGTGCGTTCCGCAAGCCGCGCGAGTTCAACTGGATCATCGGCGTGCTGCTGACCGTGCTGGCCCTCGGCGCCGGCTTCTCGGGCTACTCGCTTCCTGATGACCTTCTGTCTGGCACCGGCCTGCAGATCGCCCGCGGAATCATCCAGGCCTTGCCATTAGTGGGTACGTGGGCCGCGTTCCTCGTCTTCGGCGGTGAGTTCCCGGGGACAAGTTTCATTTCGATGCTCTATGGCGTCCACATTCTCCTGATACCAGGGCTGATCCTTGCCCTGATCACGGTCCACCTCATGATGGTCTGGGTCCAGAAGCACACCCAGTTCCCCGGACAGGGCCGCACCAACGACAACGTCGTGGGCTACCCGCTCCTGCCCGTCTACATGGCCAAGGCCGGCGGCTTCTTCTTCATTGTCTTCGGCATCATCGCCTTAGTGGGCGGCCTGGTGACGATCAACCCGATCTGGATCTTCGGGCCGTTCACGCCCGATCAAGTCTCGGCCGGCTCGCAGCCGGACTGGTACATCGGGTTCCTCGACGGTGCGCTGCGCATCATGCCCAACATCGAGACCGTGTTCTTCGGCAACACGATCTCCTGGAACATCCTTGTTCCGGCCGTCATCATGCCCGGAATCCTCTTCACCGGCCTTGCCCTGTATCCGTTCATCGAGGCCTGGGTCACCGGCGACAAGCGCGAGCACAACCTGCTGGATCGTCCGCGCAACGCGCCGATTCGCACAGCCTTCGGCATGATGGCGATCACTTTCTACTGCCTGCTGTGGATCGGCGGGGCGAACGACATCATCGCCACGGCCTTCGACCTGTCGATCAACGAGATCACCTGGTTCCTCCGAGTGGCGATCTTCGTGCTGCCGCCGATCGCCTTCGTGGTGACCAAGCGCGTCTGCCTTGGCCTACAGCGCCGCGATCGCGACAAGCTGCTGCACGGCTACGAGTCCGGCCGGGTCCTGCGCCTGCCTCACGGTGAGTTCATCGAGGTCCACCAGCCGCTGTCCCCCAAGGACCTTGCGGTCATCACGTCGAAGACCGACATCGAGCCTCTCCCCCTGCCGGAGAAGGCCGACTCCGAGGGCGTGCGCAACAAGCACTACCGGATCGGCGCAATCCGTCACAAGCTCAGCACCTTCTTCTACAAGGACAACATCGCCAAGCCGACGGCCGAGGAGATCGAGGCCGGCCAGCACCACGTCAGCCACGACGCGGCGATCGAGGCCCCGCTCCACGAGTACGAGGACCAGGACGAGATCCGCAACTTCCACGGTGGCGTCCTGCACCACCCGGGCATGGCTGATACGAACCTCGAGCAGCTCGAGGAGCGCTCCTAACCCCGACGCACGTCCGAAACCCACGCGCTCCGGGGCCATGCACGTCTGAGGGCCACGCCGACCATGAGGTTGGCGTGGCCCTCGACCTTTCGTCGAGCTTGAGGTTCCGCCCACATTTAGGCCACGGAACTGGGCGGAACCTCAAGGTCGACGGACGCGTTCGGCCCATGGGCCTCGACCTTGAGTTTGGCGTGGATTCCGCATGCCAATTCTCACGCCTACCTCAAGGTCGCCGAGGACGGGACTGAGGGGCGGCGGGGTTGATGCGGGGGTTAGTTAGACGGGGCCAGCGAGTTAGCGCCTGAACGAGGTCTGGGTGACCGGTCCGGTTGTGGTGTCGGTTCCCGGCGTGGTCGGCGTTGTCGGGACCGTCGGCGTCATGGTGTCCGGGATGGCCGCGGGGTCAGGCACGGGAGCCCCGGCAACTGACGTCATGACCGCACCGCTCCTGGAGTTCTCTAGCCACTCGTCCCAGGACTCATTCCACACGGTGATGCCGTTGCCCAGGTTCTGCGGGTTGTCGGTGCCAGTGACCTCGACGACGTCGCCGATGTTGGTCTGGTCGTACAGCCACAGGGCGTTCGAGGTGCTCATGCCGATGCAGCCGTGGCTGACGTTCGCATAGCCCTGCGAGCCCACCGACCACGGTGCCGCATGCACGAACTCCCCGGAGTAGGTCACCCGCATCGCGTACTCGACGTCGATGCGGTAGTACTCAGGATCGCTCTCCTCGGTGCCGCCCGTGGCGGCATCCATCGTGCGATGGCGCTCCTTGCTCACGATCACCTTGACGCCCGAGCGAGTCTCGAAGCCGAGCTTGCCCGTCGTGATCGGGATGGTGCGGACCTTCTCGCCGTCCCGGAAGACCTTCGCCTGGTGGGTCTGGGCATTGACCTTGGTCACCATCGACGGTCCGATGTGGAAGGTCGTCGACTTGTTGCCGGCGCCGTAGACGCCCTTGGCCCCCTGGACGCCCTTGAGGTTCAGGTCGACCGTCACGTCGATGTTGCCCGGCCAGTAGTCCTTGGGCCGGAACTCGACCGACGTGGGTCCGTTCCAGGACCATGCACCCTCGATCGGCGTCGGCGTGTAGACGACCAGCGCGCGCTCGATCTCTTCCTTGTTCTTGATATCGCGATCGAAGTTCACCGTGATCGGCATGCCGACGCCAACAGTCGTCCCCTCACCCGGCTGGACGATGCCGGTGAAGAAGTCCTTCGGCTCCAGGGTCTTGAACTCGTCGGTATGCGTGATCGGAACACCGCGGGGGTCGACGGCGGTCGCCTCGACCGTGTACCTCGCCCCGAACTTCAAGGTCGGCTTAGTGGCCGTCCAAACAGTGCCGTCGGCGGACATCTCGCCCTTGAGCGGCTTGCCATTGGGTCCAGTGACGACGACGCCGGACAGCTGGCCGTCGCTCGCGGTGACGATGATGCGCTGGGAGGGGTCGATCTTCTTCGTGCCCGAGGGCTGGGCAGCGATCGTGGCCCGCGATTCCGCCGACGGCTGGACGGTGTCGAACTCGAGGCTGGTGGCCGGTCCGCACGCGCTCACGAGCACGGCGACGGCGACGGCGCCGAGGCCAAGGGCCAGTCGGCGGATGGGCAGGGCCACGATCTAACTCCTGAGCGGGTGGGACGGACGGGACGTGTGGTTAAGGATACGACGTACCCAGTAGTGCTCGTGTTCCCCCGCGCCGTGGTGACAATTCCGCGACAGTCTTGCGACCGGTTTCCCCGATCAGACCGCGAAATCGCCCCGGTAGTACTCGAAGAGCCAGCCGACGAGAGCCAGCATGAGCAAGAAGACGCCCAGGACGATCACCCAGACGGCGAAGATAAGTCCGAGGGTGACAAGGAACGTCGAGAAGCCCACCGCCAGCGGCCACCAGGAGTGCGGGCTGAAGAACCCGTACTCCGGATCGGCCTCGTCGATCTCGGCGTCCCCGCGGTCCTCAGGACGCGGATAGACGCGCTTGGCCGTGTACAACGTGTAGAAGGCGATCAGCAGGGTCAGTCCGCCGCTCATCGCGAGCGCGGTGGTGCCGATCGGGTCGTACGACACGTACCAGTAGATCCCCGCGATGAGGACGAGGAAGATCGCGCCCAGTCCGAAGATCCGGCCTTCTACCTTCACGGCGCACCATCCTCAGGTGCCGCAGCCACCTGTGGCGGCTTCGGGGCATGCGCTCCCGCGGCGGCCAGCTCGGGATGGTGCAGGTCGAACGCGGGACGCTCGGAGCGGATCCTCGGCAGCGTCACGAAGTTGTGTCGCGGCGGCGGGCAGGACGTCGCCCACTCCAGCGAGCCACCCCAGCCCCACGGATCGTCGACGGTGACCTTGGGCGCGCTGCGCCAGGTCTTGAGCACGTTGTAGATGAAGAACAGGGTCGAGACGCCGAGGATGGCCGAGCCCACAGTGGAGACCTGGTTCATCCATTGGAAGTCATCGGCCGGCAGGTAGTCCCCGTATCGACGTGGCATGCCGATCACGCCGAGCCAGTGCTGGATCAAGAAGGTGACCTGGAAGCCGACGAACAGCAGCCAGAAGTGGATCTTGCCCAGTCGCTCGTCGAGCATGCGCCCGGTCATCTTGGGCCACCAGAAGTACAGGCCCGCGAAGAACAAGAACACGACCGTGCCGAAGACGGTGTAGTGGAAGTGCGCGACGACGAAGTAGCTGTCGGAGACGTGGAAGTCGAGCGGCGGCGCCGACAAGATAATTCCGGTGAGTCCGCCGAACAGGAACGTGATGAGGAAGCCCATCACCCAAAGCATGGGAGTGTCGAAGGAGACAGAGCCCTTCCACATAGTTCCGATCCAGTTGAAGAACTTCACGCCGGTCGGCACCGCGATGAGCATTGTCATGATCGCGAAGAACGGCAGATACACCGATCCGGTCACGTACAGGTGGTGAGCCCAGACCGCCATCGACAGGGCACCGATCGCGAGAGTCGCGAATACCAGTCCCTTGTATCCGAAGATCGGCTTGCGTGAGAAGACCGGGATGATCTCGCTGGCGATGCCGAAGAACGGCAGCGCCAAGATATAGACCTCCGGATGGCCGAAGAACCAGAACAGGTGTTGCCACAGCATCGGCCCCCCGTTCTCCGGCTCGAACACGACGGCACCGAACTGCCGGTCGATGAACGCCAGGGCGAGGGCTCCCGCAAGCACCGGGAAGGCGAGGATGACGAGCATGCTCGTGACGAGCACGGTCCACGTGAAGATCGGCATCCGGAACATCGTCATTCCCGGAGCGCGCATGCAGAAAATCGTGGTGATGAAGTTGACGGCTCCGAGGATCGTGCCCAGGCCGCCCATCGCCAGGCCGAGCAGCCACAGGTCCCCGCCCACCTCGGGTGAGTAGACCGCGTTGCTCAGGGGCGCGTAGGCGAACCAGCCGAACGCTGCTGCGCCGCCAGGGGTGATGAACCCCAGTGCGACCGTGAGGCCGCCGAAGAAGAACAGCCAGTAGCCGAGCATGTTCAGGCGCGGGAACGCAACGTCCGGGGAGCCGAGCTGCAGCGGCATGATCACGTTGCCGAAGCCGATGAACAGCGGAGTCGCGAACAAGAACAGCATGATCGTGCCGTGCATCGTGAACAGCTGGTTGTACTGCTCAAGGGAGATGAACTGCATTCCCGGAGCAGCGAGCTCGGCGCGGATGATCAGCGCCATCAGTCCCGCGAGGAAGAACCACATCGTCGCGGTGATGAGGTACATGTAGCCGATCGTCTTGTGATCGGTGGACGTCACCCAGTTAACGACCGCTGAGCCCAGGCTTCGCTTGCGGGCGGGCGGAAGCGAGGCGGGCGTGGGGTCCGAAGGAACGACACGGTCGCTGAGAATCGTCATGTGGTGCGCTCCCCTGGCATCTGTCCCTCGTCGGTGCTCATCCCGGTATCGAGCAGGCCGCCTTGCCCCTTGGCCTTGAGATCGGCGATGTACTGGTCGAACTCGGCTCGCTCGACGACGCGGACCGTGAAGAGCATGCGCGCGTGGTCTACACCGCACAGTTCCGCGCACTTGCCCACGTAGGTGCCGAGCTTGTCCGGCGTGAGCTCGAACGCATTGGTCTTGCCGGGGATGATGTCCATCTTGAACAAGAACGCCGGCACCCAGAACGAGTGGATGACGTCGGGCGAGGTCAGCTCGAACCGGATCTTCTCGTTGACCGGCAGGACCAGTTCTGCGGGAAGGTCCGGAGTTCCGACGGCGTACGCGCCTGCATCGAGGTAGTTGAAGCCCCAGTTCCACCGGAAGCCGACCACGTTGACCGTCTGGTCCTGGTCGTTCTTCAGCGCGAGGATCTCGCTCTGGTCACGCGCGGTGAACCAGAACAGCCCGAGGATCATGATCAGCGGGACGACCGTGTAGAGGATCTCGATGGGCAGGTTGTACTTGGTCTGCTCGGGAACATCGCTCTTGTGGCGCCGGCGGTAGGCGATCGCAGCCCACAGCATCAGGCCCCAGGTGAACAGGCCGACGGCCCAGGCGGCGATCCACGATCCCTGCCACAAGTTCTGGGTGATCGCGCCTTCCTTGGTGGCCGGATCAGGCAGGTCCATGAAGAACGCCTGGTTGGCCGTGCAGGCCGACGCGGTGAGGGTTACCACCAGCGCGCCGAGGCCGAGAGCGGCCGCCTTGACCCGTCGCCGCGTAGCGGTGCGGGGGCCGGGTGCTCGCGTGGAGCGGGCCTCGATCAAGTGCCGCACGGAACGCCTCTCTACGTGGGTGGTCGCTCGGCAGACTAGCGCACCGCGTGGCCGGATTGCGGTCCGCCCCACGAGGCGGAACCGGCCTTTCCCGACGACCGCACTACCGTGGCACCCGTGGGCATAAGCAGCGCAACGACACACGCCGAATCGGCGTTGCCAGCGCCCGCGCCAAGCCCGCCGCCCGGCTACCTCGACGCCGTCGGCGGTCAGCCGATGCTCCCCGTGGCGAACCGCGCGTGGTCCGCCGCGGTCGACCAGTCCTGGGCCGATCCGGCACGGCTGCACCACCGGGGGCGACGGGCCGGGATGCTGTTGGACGCCGCCCGCGCGAGCGTGGCCACGAGCCTGGGCGCCCGACCTGACGAGATCTACTTCACGGCATCCGGACCGGTCTCGCTCGGCGCGGCCGTCTCCGGGATGGTCGAGGGGAGGTCACGGATCTCGCGCCGGGTCGTGGCGAGCGCGGTCGAGAGCATGGCGCTGATGACCGCCGCCCAGTCCGTCGCCAGCGACGTCGACCTCGTGCCCGTTGATCGATTCGGCCGGATCGATCTCGAGGCATGGCAAGCCGCGGTCGGCGTGGAAACCGCGGTGGCGTGCCTGCAGGCCGCGAACGCGGAAGTCGGTACCCGGCAGCCCATCGCCCGCGCCGCGCGTATCGCGCACGACCGTGGCATCCCTCTGCTGGTCGACGCCACTCAGGTGGTCGGTCGCGATGACATCCCGCCGGACTGGGACCTGCTCACTGCGTCCGCGCGGGACTGGGGTGGCCCCGCCGGAGTCGGTGTGCTCGCCGTGCGGGCGTCGGCACGGTGGATCCCCGAGCAGACGCCAGACCGCGGCTGGGTCGGTGGATTCCCGGACATCGCCGCAGCGGCTGCTGCTGCCACCGCACTGGAGTACCTGCGGGCGGTCGGCGCGGAGGAATCCCTTCGCCTTCGGGCACTCGTAGACGAACTGCGGGCGCAGTTGCCGTCGGTCGTCTCCGGCCTCGAACTCGCCGGCGACGCGGTCGATCGCCTCCCCCACATCCTGACCTTCACGTGTGCCGACGTCACCGGCGAGATCCTGGTGACCGAACTCGATCGTCGGGGCGTCGCCGTAGCGAGCGGGTCAGCGTGCACCGCCGACAACCGCATGCCCAGCCATGTCCTCGCCGCGATGGGCATCAGCAGCGACGCGAGCGTTCGGGTGTCGCTCCCGTTCGGGTGCACTCCACAGACCGTGCGGATGCTGATCGACGAACTGCCCGACGCCGTCGCCGCGGTGCGCGCGCGTTTCGACTCCTGAAATTCCTCGCTAGGCGACCAGGCACGCGGGCTCGTCGAGCGCAACGCCCAGGAGTGCGAGGTACCTGACCCGCGGGATCTCGATCGCGCCGAGTGTCGCCAGGTGGTCGGTGCGCCACTGGACGTCGAGCACCCGCGCCCCGCCAGCAGTTCGCATCCGGTCGACAAGGCCCAGCAGGGCAACCTTCGACGCATCCGTCTCCCGATGGAACATCGACTCCCCGGCGAACAGGCCGCCGATCTCCAGACCGTAGAGCCCGCCCGCCAGGTCGCCCGCCGGCGTCCATGCCTCCACCGAGTGCGCCCAGCCAAGGCGGTGCAGCTCGGTGTAGGTCTCGATGAACTCGTCGGTGATCCAGCCCTTGTCGCGGCGATCGTCAGCGCATTCGCGCATGACCTCGGTGAAACACCGGTCGACCGTGACGTCGAACCTGCGGGCGGACACCTTCAGCGACCGGGGCACCCGCATGGCATCCAGCGGGAGGATGCCGCGGGGATCGGGTGACCACCAGGCCAGGTCGCCGGTTTCCACGTGCATCGGGAACATGCCCGCGCGATACGCCGCGAGCACGGTGCCAGGAGCGAGGTCCGCGCCGAGTGCGACCACGTCGAATTCCGGGTCCGCGTCCGCGGGATCGGGCAATTGCCACACGGACAGCGGCGGCTCGATCGCCATGGTCGCCGGGCGAATCTCAGGGACGAGGGCAGGTCACGTGCGGCTCGACGTCGGCAGCGGCGTCGTCGCCGTACGCGTGCGCCAGCCGCTCGAGGAAGTGGCGCTTGGCCAGCTCGTACTCCTGCGTGCCGACGGTCTCGATGACATACGTCGCGACGAGGGAGCCGATCTGCGCGGACCGCTCGTCGCTGAGCCCCCACGCCTGGCCGGACAAGAACCCCGCTCGGAAGGCGTCTCCGACGCCGGTCGGATCGGCCTTGCGCTCCTCTGCGGGCACCGCCACCGTGACGGGCGCCTCGCCGCGGCGCTCGATGCGCGCGCCCTCGGGCCCGAGGGTGGTGATGCGCGTCTCGACGATGTCCGCGATGTCGGCAGCGCTCCAGCCCGTCTTCTGCTGGATCAGCGCGGCCTCGTACTCATTGGTGAACAGGTAGGTGGCGCCCTCGATCAGGGGCTTGACTGCCTCGCCGTCCATGCGCGCGAGCTGCTGCGAAGGATCCGCCGCGAAGGGGTAGCCACGGAACCGGCACTCCTCCGTGTGGCGCAGCATCGCCTCGGGGTCGTTGGCGCTGATGAGCACGATCTCCGCGCTGCCCACGCGGTCGACGACCGGACGCAGCTCGATCTGCCGCGCTTCGGACATCGCGCCGGCATAGAACGAGGCGATCTGGTTGTGCTCGGAGTCGGTCGTGCACACGAAGCGGGCGGTATGGCGCGACTCGGACACGTGCACGCCGCTCGTGTCGACGTTGTGCCGCTGCAGCCAGGAGTCGTAGTCGGCGAAGTCAGGACCGACGGCACCGACGAGAACGGGACGCAGTCCCAGGCAGCCCATGCCGAACGCGATGTTCGGGGCGACTCCCCCTCGCCGGACTTCCAGGTCGTCGACGAGGAACGACAAGGAGACCTTGTCGAGCTGGTCTGCGACGAACGAGTCCGCGAACCGACCCGGGAAGGTCATGAGGTGGTCGGTTGCAATTGATCCGGTGATGAGGACAGCCACGACGCAGGACCCTACCCCACCGTCGACGCGACCCAGCCTGTCGTGAAACGCGCTCGATCCGGTGCCTAGCGCGACAGTTCGGGTCGCGTCGGCGGATCCGTCAGCCGGTCCACTCCGATTCGAGGACCGCGTAGGTCGCCAGGTCTCCCCACTCGCCCTTGAACCACGACTCGTCGCGCAGGTGCGCCTCCTTGCGCATGCCCAGGCGCTCGCACAGCCGCGCGGAGGCTTCGTTCCGGGGATCGAGTTGCGCGAAGACCCGATGAAGGTCCCACTCGGCGAACGCCGTCGAGATGAACGCGCGTGCCGCCTCCGTGGCGTACCCATTTCCGCCGATATCCGGGTGCACGATCCAGCCGACCTCGCCCTGACGGTGGACCCGGGGGCCAAACTTCATGATCACGTCGCCGACAACGCGTCCGGCGAGCTCCACGGCGAGCACGAGCTTTCCCCCCTCGTCGCCGGGGCGAACGGGGTCGAGGCGGTCGGCAATCCAGGCGTCGACGGCGGGCGCGTCCATCGGCTCGAATTCCAGGTACCGGCAGACGTCAGAACGCCCCCGATAGGACAGCACACGGGGGCGTCAGACGAGATAAATGGCCTCAGGACGAGGCGCTCGGTGGTGATCAGTGGAAGGAGTCTCCACAGGCGCACGAACCGCCGGCGTTCGGGTTGTCGATCGTGAAGCCCTGCTTCTCGATCGTGTCGACGAAGTCGATCGTCGCGCCACTGAGGTACGGCGCGCTCATGCGATCGGTGACGACTCCGACACCGCTGAAGTCCTTGACGATGTCGCCGTCGAGGCTGCGGTCATCGAAGAAGAGCTGATAGCGAAGTCCGCTGCAGCCGCCCGGCTGCACGGCGACGCGAAGAACGAGATCGTCGCGACCCTCGGCATCGAGGAGGGTCTTGACCTTGCCGGCCGCGGTCTCCGTCAGGAGGATGCCGTCGGTGACGGGGGCATCTGCTGTGGTGGTGCTCGTGTCTGCCGACATGGCGCGATCCCTTTCGACTACGTTCGCCGGGACGGACGCCCGGACGGTAGGCCAACTGCGTGCGACAACGTCAACCCGGTGCCGCGTATTCCCTACAGTCTCACATTCCTCACGAGGGCGCGACCAGCGACAGGGCCGGTAAGCGGTGTCGCTACCCAGTGACACAATCACCCTATGGGAAACGTGTTCATCGAGCCCTCACCCACACCTCTCGCACTGCTCCTGCTCGGGCAGGACGTGGACCCCGACAGCGAGCGCGGCGTGGACTGCCCGGGTGACCTTCCCGCTCCTTCGGACCCGAACCTCGTCGCCAGGGCCACGGCTGCCAAGGCCGCGCTCGGCGATCGCGTCTTCATCCTCGGCCACCACTACCAGCGTGACGAGGTCATCGCGTTCGCCGACGTCACGGGCGACTCGTTCAAGCTCGCGCAGCAGGCGGCGGCCCATCCCGAGGCCGAGTTCATCGTCTTCGCAGGCGTCCATTTCATGGCCGAGAGCGCCGACATTCTCACGTCGCCGAGCCAGCAGGTCATCCTTCCCGACCTCGCCGCCGGCTGCTCGATGGCCGACATGGCCGAGATCCGCCAGGTAGAAGACTGCTGGGCCGCACTCGAGGCTGCCGGCGTCGCCGACGTCACTGTGCCGATCACCTACATGAATTCCACCGCCGCCATCAAGGCCTTCACTGGCCGTCACGGCGGCGCCGTCTGCACGTCGAGCAATGCCGAGCGCAGCCTGCAGTGGGCGTTCGAGCGCGGCGAGAAGGTGCTGTTCCTTCCCGACCAGCACCTGGGCCGCAATACCGCGGTGCGCGATCTGGGCCTCTCGCTCGACGACTGCGTGGTCTACAACCCGAACAAGCCGAACGGCGGCCTTACCGTCGAGCAGTTGCGCGATGCCACGGTGATCCTGTGGAAGGGGCACTGCTCCGTGCACGGCCGGTTCACCCCCGAGTGCGTCGACGAGGTCCGCGCGCGGGTGCCAGGGGTCAATGTCATCGTCCACCCCGAGTGCCAGTACGAGGTCGTCGAGAAGGCCGACGCCGTCGGTTCGACCGAGAAGATCATCGCGACGATCAACGCGGCAGCGCCCGGAACCGCGTGGGCCGTCGGCACCGAGCTGAACCTCGTGAAAAGACTCGCGCTGGCCAATCCCGACAAGCAGGTCGTCTATCTCGACCGCACCGTCTGCTTCTGCTCGACGATGAACCGCATCGACCTGCCCCACCTCGTCTGGGCCCTCGAGTCGTTGGCCTCAGGAACAGTCGTGAACCGCATCGAGGTCGATCCCGAGGTCGCTCACTGGTCGAAGATCGCCCTCGACCGGATGCTCGCCCTGCCTGGGACTGTCGCCGCCCGCGACTGAGCGATGGCCGACCCCGACGCCTCGCCGCTCCCGGCCGGCGACTTCACGACCTGGCTCGGGATGATCGGCTCGGCAATTTCCAGTGGCGCCACTTCCGACGTTCCGTGCGGCACCTGCACTGGCTGCTGCACGGCCGCGCAGTTCATTCACATCGGTGCGGACGAGGCGGACTGCCTCGCACGCATTCCCGCGGCACTCCTCTTCCCGGCACCCGGCATGCCCGACGGCACCGTCGTGCTCGGCTACGACGAGCGCGGCCGCTGCCCGATGCTGGTCGACGAAGCGTGCTCGATCTATCGCCACCGTCCGCGCACCTGCCGCGCGTACGACTGCCGGGTGTTCGCCGCCACGGGCATCGAGTCGGACAAGCCCACGATCGCCGCCACCGCTAGCCGCTGGCAGTTCGCCTACTCCGACGCGTCGGCGCACGATCGCCAGCAGGAGATCCGTGAAATCGCCGCACCCGCAGACCGAGGCGTCAGCGCAACCCAGCGTGCCGTCATGGCACTTCGGGGCTAGATTCCCGGCGCTCCCCATACGGCGAACCACCGAGTCAGGTCCGGTTCGATCGGCAGCTCGCCGGTGAGCAGGTCGCGAACCTTCAGCTCCAGCACATTGTCCCGCTGCTCGGTTGTCTCGAGGTGTCCTCGCGGCACGAAGGGGTAGAACGTGCCGCGCTTGTACAGGTAGACCAACGAGATGGACTGCGCGTCAGGTGCCCGGAAGGACACCAGGGAGCACAGCAGCTGAGGGCCGAAGCCTGCCTCGACGAGCAGGGTGTTCACCGCATGCAGGTCAGTGACCGCGACGCCGACGTCGGGGGGATCCGTGGTCACGACCAGCCAGGTGAACCCGAAGTCGTCGGCCGCCACCTCTACGGGATGCCGCCATCGGCGTCGAGCAGCTGCCTGATCTCGGTCTCCACGTCGGCGAACGCCCGGCCCTCGGGAGCGCGGAATGCCACTGAGCCCCGCCCGGTCGGGAGCGCGTCCAGGCTTACCTGCAGTGTCAGCGCCGCGTTCGGCACGGAGAACAGCGCGTCAAGATTCGGGCGCACCGGCTTGCGCCTCCCCAGAAGGGAGTCAAGAAGTCCCATCGGTCTACCGCTCCCCCAGCTGCGCCGAGATCTTGGCCAGTTGCTCGAGGCGCTTCTCGAGAGTCGGGTGCGTGGACATCAGCTGTCCGAGGTTGAACCCGCCAGGGGCGAGCGCGGGGGCGAACGCGAACGTGCTCACCGGTTCCATCTGGCGCAGGTCGCGAGTGGGAATGCTGGCCATCTGGCCGGAGATCTTCTGGAGTGCCCGGGCCAGCGCGGACGGCTTGCCGGTGAGCAGCGCAGCACCGCGGTCCGCGCCGAGTTCTCGGTAGCGCGAAAGCGCGCGGATGAGGATGAAGGAGACGAAGTAGACGACCACGCTGACGAGAGTGACGACGAGGAAGACGGCTGCCGCGTTGCTGTCGCGGCCGCGGCTGCCCCACATCGCACTGCGGACGAGGAAGCCCGCGAGGATCGCCGTGAACGACGCGACCGTCATCACCGTGACGTCACGGTGCGCGACGTGCGAGAGCTCATGCGCGAGCACGCCCTCGAGTTCTTCCTGATCCAATCGCTTCAGCAGTCCGGTGGTCACCACGATGACTGATCTTTTCGGGGATCGACCGGTCGCGAACGCGTTGGGGATGTCACTGTCCGCGATGCCTACTCGCGGCTTCTCCATGTCTGCCAGCGCGCAGATCCGGTCAACGAGTGCGTGCAGCTGAGGTGCCTGTTCGGGGGTGACGGCGTGGGCGCGCATCGCTGACATGGCCAGGGAGTCGGAGAACCACCACTGGCCAATCAGGAGTACGGCGCTGATGCCGAGGACGAAGACCGCGTTGACGCCGAGCGCGTAGAGGACTGACGCAAGGATGACGTAGAGCAGGCCAATCCCGAACAAGGTCCCGACCATGCGAGCCGAGAGTCCCCGATCCGATCCGTATCGGGTGCGTGCCATGCGGTCTTCCTAGCCCTCGATCTCCGGTGTCGGTGTCCCGCTTCCGAGCTCGCGCTTCATGGCAGCGAGCTGCGCATCGACCTCGCTCTCGCTTGCCATGCGCTCGAGCTCGACAGTGACGTTGTCCTTGCCCATGCTGCTCACGTCGGTGAGCGCCCCTGACGCTACGAGCTCGTCGATGGCTCCTGCGCGAGCCTGCATCTGCAGCGTCTTGTCCTCTGCGCGCTGCACCGCAAGGCCGACGTCGCCGAGTTCTGACGAGATGCCAGCGAAGGCCTCGCCAATTCGCGTCTGAGCTTCTGCTGCAGAGTAGGTGGCCTTCAGGGTCTCCTTCTTCGTGCGGAAAGCCTCGACCTTCACCTGCAGCTGCTGCATGGCGGCGGTGAGCTTCTCCTCCTGCTCCTGCAGTGTCGCGAGCTGGCTCTGCATGTCCGCGATCTGCTGGTGCAGGCCACTGCGCCTGGTCAGCGCCTCGCGAGCGAGATCCTCGCGGCCACCGGCGAGGGCGGAACGCGCTTGCGCCTCGAGCTTGGACTCCTGCTGGGCAAGTCCTTGGATCTGCAACTCCAGGCGCTTGCGGCTGGTGGCGACGTCGGCAACTCCTCGACGCACCTTCTGCAGCAGCTCAAGCTGCTTCTCGTACGAGTAGTCGAGAGTCTCGCGCGGGTCCTCCGCCCGGTCGAGGGCCTTGTTCGCCTTCGACTTGAAGATCATGCTGAAGCGCTGCCACAGACCCACGATGCCTCCGCTTGCCTCGTGCGCCGTGGTATTCGGCGCTCCCGTCAGTGCTTTCGTCCAGCCTATGTTGCCTCGGGCATCGGTGACCACCGCGGCCCATCGAGCACGCGATAGGGTTGCCCATCATGTTTGGACGTAAGTCTTCGCAGCCCGACGAGGCTGCCCCCGTCACCGCGGTCGACGCGTCCGACCCCTCGGCTGCCAAGGGTCGCCCGACACCGTCACGGCGTGAGGCCGAGGCCGCCCGCAAGCAGCAGATCAAGATCCCCAAGGACCCGAAGGAAGCCAAGAAGGCCGCCCGCGAGCGGGAGCGGTCCGATCGGTCGCGCAATCGCGCGGCGATGATGGCTGGCGACGAACGAGCGCTTCCCCCTCGAGACCAAGGCCCGGCGCGGTCGTTCACCCGCGACTTCGTCGACTCACGGTTCACGATCGCCGAGTTCTTCATCTTCGTCGCCGTCGGAGTCCTCGCATTGGGCTTCATCCGCAACCCGGTCATGCAGTCCGCGGTCTCGCTGACCTTCTTCGCCTTCTCGGCCCTTATCGCCGTCGACACCGGAGTCCTGCTCTTCCAGCTCAATCGGCGGGCCAAGGCGCTCTTCCCCGACCAGAAGGATCGCAAGGGCATCACGCTGTACGCCGTGCTGCGCACACTCCAGTTGCGTCGCCTGCGCCTGCCACCGCCGAAGGTCAAGCGCGGCGGCGCTCCCGTTCCCCCGAAGGCGCCGAAGACCCCCAAGTCCTGACCGTTCCGGCTGGAAGGCAAGCCCATGGAGTTCCGTCACCTCGGGCGCAGCGGCCTGAAGATCAGTGAGATCACCCTCGGCAACTGGATCACGCACGGAGCGCAGGTCGACGACCCGACCGCGCACGCGACGATTCACGCAGCACTCGATGCCGGCATCACGACATTCGACACAGCCGACGCCTACGCAGGCACCAAGGCCGAGGCGGTAATGGGTGCCGCACTCGCGGGCGAGCGTCGCGAAAGCCTGGAGATCTTCACCAAGGTCTACTTCCCGACGGGCACAGGAGTCAACGACCGCGGCCTGTCGCGCAAGCACATCGTGGAGTCCTGCCACGCGTCGCTGCGACGCCTGCAGACGGACTACGTCGATCTCTACCAGGCTCACCGCTACGACTACGAGACGCCACTGGAGGAGACGCTGCGCGCGTTCGACGACCTCGTTCGGCAAGGCAAGGTGCTTTACGTCGGCGTATCGGAGTGGACCGCCGCGCAGATTCGCGATGCCGTACGAATCGCCGACGAGCTCGGGCTCGATCGCATCATCTCCAATCAGCCGCAGTACTCGATGCTGTGGCGGGTGATCGAAGCCGAGGTCGTGCCTGCCAGCGAAGAACTCGGAGTCGGCCAGATCGTGTGGTCCCCCGTCGCCCAGGGAGTGCTCACCGGCAAGTACTTGCCCGGCGCCGCGCTGCCCGACGACTCGCGTGCGGTCTCGGACGAGGGCTCGGAGTTTATCTCGGCGTGGCTGAAGGAGGACGTGCTCACCGCGGTGCAGAACCTGCGGCCGATTGCCGGTGACCTCGGTCTGACCCTCGCCCAGCTGGCGATCGTCTGGGTCCTGGCTAACCCGAACGTCTCGGCGGCCATAGTCGGAGCCTCGCGACCAAGCCAGGTCGCCGACAACGTGAAGGCTGCCGGCGTCACGCTCGAACCCGATGTACTGGCGGCGATCGATGCGATCGTCGGCAGCGTCGTCGTACGCGATCCCGCGCGAACCCAATCCCCGTCACGTCGTCCCTAAGGAGCCCCATGCCGTGGACCTGGACTTACCAGTCGTCGGCCCCCGACGCCCCGACGAACTCGCAGGAGTTCCCGACCCAGTCCGATGCCGAGACGTGGGTCGGCGAGAGCTGGCACCAACTTCTTGAGTCGGGCGTCGACGCGGTGTTCCTCAAGGAGGACGACCACGTGGTCTACGGCCCGATGAGCCTCCACCCCGCCGAATAGCCCTCGCCGACCTTGAGTTTGGCGTGGAAATCAAGGCCTGAAACCCACGCCAACCTCAAGGTCGGCGTGAAGGGCGGGCGGGTTTTGACTCTTGTGGCGTGACGTGGTCGGATCAGCACACAACTTCATCCACGCGCTTGTAGATCAGGGGAAGTCCGGTGAGATCCCGGCGCTGTCCCGCAACCGTAGTCCCCGCGAGGGGCGAGTCGGAGCACCTGGCAAGCGCGAGCGGCTCCATCCGTCGAGGTAACGGGACGGGAGCTCGGGTCTTGGCCCGGTCGCCCCTCTTGCGCTGTTTGCAAGAGGGATTTCTATTGCGATCACGGCCAGTCGTGGGCACCGGTTCCGGACCGCTCACCTAAAGGAAAACACGCATGTCGATTGCACTACTCACCAAGCGCCGACTCACCGGCGCGGCCGCTGCGACGATTGCAGCAGCACTCACCCTCTCGCTCGCGGCACCCGTCAACGCGGTTGCCGTGCGGAGCAATTCCGGGCTGTTCGGCTCGTCCGACGCCACGTATGACGGCGCCTACCGCCAGTCGATGGCCCTGCTCGGCCTCACCGTCGCGAACGCACCGGTTCCCGCGGCATCCACCGCGTGGCTAGTCGGCCAGCAGTGCGCGAACGGGTCATACCAGTCGTACCGCGCGGACACCTCCGTCGCGTGCACAGCGCCTGACCCGGCGTCCTTCACCGGACCGGACTCGAACTCGACCGCGCTCGGCGCCATGGCGCTGCAGGCCGTCGGCAAGGACGCACAGGCGACCAAGGCCGTCGCCGCACTGCTGAGCACCCAGAACGCCGATGGCGGCTGGGGCTACACGCTCGGCGGAACGTCGGACGTGAACTCCACCGGCCTGGCACTCGCGGCAGTCAAGGGCATCGCGGTCACGAAGGCTTCGCGGACCGCGGTCAACCGCGCGACCGGGTACGTCAAGGCTGCGCAGATCGCCTGCACCGCGCCGGTCGAGTCTCGCTTCGGCCTGCCGTACCAGCCCGGTCAGCCGGTCAACGCCCTCGCCTCCGGCCAGGGCCTGATCGGTATCGCTGGAACGCTCCCCGCCCAGCCGGCAGCCGCGCGCTCGGTGCGCAATGCAGGCTGCAGGGACAGCATCGAGCGTCAGGTCGCGTCCTACCTCGACCAGCTGATCCGCACCACCCAGGGCGCGATCCCTGACGCCTTCGGCAGCGGCAAGACCGACTGGAACGCCACCGCGAGTGCCGTGATCGGGCTCGCAGCTTCGGGTGGGGCACGACCTGCCGTCGTCATCGGCCTCAAGGCCCTCGGGGCGAACACCGTCGAGTACACCGGAAGCGGCACCACCGCGTCGCCGGCCGCACTCGGCACGCTCATCCAGGCAGCGGTCGCCGGCGGCACGAGCCCGCGTCGCTTCGGCACGACGAAGACCAACCTCGTCGTCAACCTGCTCGCAACAGTCCAGAAGTAGTCCGCATGCCGACGCGTCTCGTCTCCGCGATCGCGACCTTCGTGGTCGTGGTGGCGGGCGCCGTCGGCATGGCCGGTTCCGCGCACGCGGCGGCCTACCGCTATTGGACGTACTGGCAGGGCGGGACCGGAACGTGGGCATTTGCCACGGCCGGTCCCGCCTCGCTCGTCCCGGCGGATGGATCCGTCGAAGGCTGGCGGTTCGCCGTGACCACGACGGCCGGGCAGGCGGCCGACGCACCCTCCACGCTGCCGTCCTTCTCGGACATCTGCGGCTCGACGCCGGCGCAGCCGGACCGCAAGCGGGTCGCACTCGTCGTCGACCCCGGACCTGCGTCAATCGCGCCCGAGGGACAGACCCCGCCCGCGCCGATCGCCACCTGTATCGTCGCCGAGCCCGACGCGACCGGCTACCAGGTGCTGCGCGCCGCGACATCGGTTCGCACCGACGGCGGCCTGATCTGCGGCATCACCGACTACCCGGCTGGCGAGTGCGCGCCGGTCGTCGAGGATCCCGTGCCGGCAACCGGGAGTCCCAGCGCCTCTCCGTCAACCACCGCGATGGAGCCTGCGGCGTCGATGCCCGCGGCGGCGTCAAGCGGCGTTCCGTGGTTCACCATCGCGGTCGTCGCGCTACTCGCCATTGCCGGAGTGGTCCTGTGGCGTCGGCGCCGGCGTGAGTGACGGTCGGTGGCTGCATCCGGGCGCCTGGTGGGCATGGGCGCTCGGTCTTGCCGCTGCCGCAAGCCGGACCACCAACCCGCTCCTGCTCGCGCTGCTCATCCTTGCTGCCGGCATCGTCGTCCACGCCCGTCGCCCGGACGCGCCCTGGGGCAAGTCCTTCTCCTTCTTCGTGCGCCTGGGCATCTTCGTCATCATCGTTCGCGTCGTCGTGCAGGTCCTCTTCGGTGCCTCGATCGGGACGACCCAGCTCGTGGAGCTGCCCGGGCTGACCTTGCCGACCTGGCTTGCCGGCGTCCGCCTTGGCGGAGACATCACTCTTGAGTCGCTTCTCCTCGCGTTCTACGACGGCCTTCGCCTGGCAACGATCCTCATCTGCGTGGGGGCGGCCAACTCGCTTGCCTCCCCGACCCGCCTGCTGAAGTCCATCCCCGCCGCCTTGTACGAGCTGGGAGTCAGCGTCGTCGTCGCGCTGACCTTTACCCCCCAGCTCGTCGCGGACGTCGAGCGGCTGCGCACCGGTCGCCGACTGCGCGGGCGAACCGCGACTGGCCCCCGCGCCATCGCCGCATCGGCCGTACCCGTTCTCGAGGGTGCGCTCGAACGATCCGTGATCCTCGCCGCCGCCATGGACTCGCGAGGTTATGGCCGTCGAGGATCGGTGTCCGCGGGCCAGCGCAGGATCGCGTCGTTCGCACTTCTGGGCGGGCTCACCGCGGGCTGCGTGGGCGCGTTCGGCCTGGTGTCCGTCGGATCCCCGGCAGCCCTGGGACTTCCCATGCTCGTGATCGGGGTAGCCGCAACGGTCTACGGCGTCGCGGTTGCCGGAAGGCGGAACGTCCGCACGAACTATCGTCCCGATCCGTGGCGGTTGCCCGAGTGGGCCGTGCTTCTCGCCGGACTTGGCACCGCGCTGTTGTTCACTGCCGCCACCTGGCTGGGTATCGCGGGCATCGACACACCAGTCGACCCGCCGACCTGGCCCAGCCTTCCGCTCATCGCCGTCGTGGGCATCCTCCTGGCAGTCACGCCCGCCTGGACGTCACCACGCCTGCCCGCGTCAGCAACCATCGAGCGCGCCGCACCGGACAAGTCCGATCGCAGGCATCCCGAGCAGGTACCCGCATGATCGTCTTCGACCACGTCACGATCACGTACACCGGCGATACCGAGCCGACTCTTCGCGACGTCAACCTGACCATCCCCGAGGGTGAACTCGTCCTGGTCGTCGGTCGGACCGGAACCGGGAAGACGACGTTCCTGCGGGCGATCAACGGACTGGTCCCCCACTTCACCGGCGGCCACATGTCCGGACGCGTGCTCGTCGACGGACGCGACACCGCCACGCATCCGCCGCGCGAGCTGGCCGACCTGGTGGGCGTCGTCCCGCAGGACCCCATGAGCGGCTTCGTCACCGACACGGTCGAGGACGAGCTTGCCTACGGGATGGAGTGCCTGGGCATCGCACCCGATGTCATGCGTCGTCGGGTCGAGGAGACCCTCGACCTGCTCGGCCTGGCCGACCTGCGCCAGCGCGCGCTGCGCACGCTGTCCGGCGGCCAGCGGCAGCGGGTGGCCATCGGCGCCGTGCTCACCTCGCATCCGCGGGTGCTGGTGCTCGACGAGCCGACGTCCGCCCTCGACCCCGGTGCCGCGGAGGAGGTTCTCGCCGCACTGCAGCGCCTGGTTCATGACCTCGGCGTGACCGTGGTCATGGCCGAGCACCGCCTCGAGCGCGTGGTGCAGTACGCCGACCAGGTCATCATCGTTCCCGGCGAGGGCCGTCCGCTCCTGCAGGGCAGCCCGCCCGACGTGATGCGCAGCGCACCGATCGCACCGCCCGTGGTCGAGCTCGGCCGACTAGCGGGCTGGCATCCGCTTCCGCTGTCGGTGCGGGACGCACGCCGGGCCGCCGGTCCGCTGCGGGACCTGCTGGTCGGACGGACTCCGCACCTTCGTGCAGTGCCCGTCGAGACGGCCGAGCTCGCTTCGGCTGACAAGCTCACGATTCGCTACGGCACCAGGGCCGCACTGCGCGATGTCTCCTTCGCCGTTTCTGCCGGCGAGATCGTCGCCCTCATGGGACGCAACGGAGCCGGCAAGTCGACGCTACTGAATGCACTCGTAGGGATCGGGCCGAAGCCCGAAGGCTCGATGCGTGTCGGAGGGAAGAACCCGCGCGAGATTGCCGGCAACGACCTGCTCAGCTCGGTCGGGCTCGTCCCGCAGGAGCCTGGCGACCTCCTCGAATGCTCGACGGTCGCCGACGAGTGCCGCGCGTCCGACCGCGACGCGCGCTGCGATGCAGGAACCACGCGCGCGCTCCTCGCGCTGATGGCGCCCGAGGTCGAGGACGGGACCCATCCCCGTGACCTGTCCGAAGGCCAGCGCCTGCTGCTCGTGCTCTGCGTGATCCTCGCGGCTCGACCGCCGCTCCTCCTCCTCGACGAGCCCACGCGGGGACTCGACTACCCCACCAAGTCCAGGCTTGCCGGGGTGCTCGCCGGCCTGGCCACCGCGGGACACGCGATTGTCCTGGCGACCCATGACGTCGAACTCGTCGCCGAGGTCGCCGATCGCGTCGTCATCCTCGCCGACGGCGAGGTCGTCGCCGACGGCCCGACCACCGAGGTCGTCACGTCCTCGCCCATGTTCGCCCCGCAGGTCGCGAAGATCCTGTCACCGCAGACGTGGCTCACCGTCGAGCAGGTGTCCGCGGCAATCTCGGCCGCCAAGGATGTCGAGGAGGCGGGATGACGATCGCCACGTCGACCGCGCCCATCGTTCGCGCACCGCGGGCGGTTCGCCTCGGCGCGCAGTCAAAGGCGGCCATCGCGCTCGCATCGGCGATCGGGATCATCGCGTTCGCGTGGCCGCTGATCGCGGCACCGGGTTCAAGCGCAGTGGCGCATGCGGACGACGCGCCCTTGCTCTTCGCCCTCGTCGTTCCCGTCCTGCTGGTCGTCGTGCTCGCGCAGGTCAGCGACGGCGGCATGGATGCCAAGGCCATCGCGATGCTGGGCGTGCTTTCGGCCGTGATCGCGGCGCTGCGTCCACTTGGCGGTGGAACCGCGGGACTGGAGCCGATCTGGGTGGTCCTCATCCTCGGCGGGCGGGCGATGGGTCCGGGATTCGGCTTCTGTCTGGGCTCGATCTCACTGTTCGCCTCCGCGCTGCTCACCGGAGGCGTCGGACCGTGGCTGCCGTTCCAGATGCTCGGCGCCGCGTGGGTAGGCCTTGGCGCCGGACTGCTGCCGCGGGCGACCGGAAGGCGCGAGCTGTTCCTCCTCAGCGCCTACGGAGCGATCGCCTGTGTCGCGTACGGATTCCTGCTGAACCTGTGGTTCTGGCCGTTCACGACGGGCCTGCCCGAACAGCTCGCCTACGTCGCGGGCGACCCGCTCGGTGACAACCTCGTCGCCTGGCTGAGGTTCTGCCTCATCACCTCGCTCGGCTACGACATCCCTCGTGCGGTGCTGACCGTCGTGCTCATCATGGTCGCCGGCACGCCCGTGCTTCTCGCGCTGAGGCGCATGTCGCGCAAGGCTGCGTTCGACGCTCCCGTGACGTTCTCGGAGCGATGAGATGCAGATCATGCTCTTGGGAACGGGGTCTGCGGACGGATGGCCGAATCCATTCTGCGAGTGCTCCTCGTGCACGACGGAGCGCGTCGCAGGCCGCATCCGTCGTCCGTCGAGTGCGCTGATCGACGACGTGATCCTCATCGACTGCGGACCCACGGCCCCGCATGCCGCGGGAGCCGCGGGTCGCTCCCTGCGCGCCGTCCAGCACGTGCTCATCACCCATGGGCATCCGGACCACCTCGATCCTGCGTTCCTCCTCGCCCGCCAGTGGACGGACGCAACGACGTCGCTCGCGGTCTGGGGACCGCGGGGAGCCATCGATCTGTGCCGCGACTGGATCGCTCCCGGCGCACCCGTCGTCCTCAACGTGCTGGCCCCCGGTGATCGGGTCACACTGGCGACCGACCGCGGTGACTACAACCTGCTCGCCCTGCCCGCGGCGCACTCCTCCGGCGACGGAGACGCACTCGCCGAGGAGGCCTTGCTCTATGAATTGACAGCAGCGAACGGGCACCGCCTGCTCTACGCGACGGACACCGGGCCGCTCCCCGCGAGCACCATGCAACTTGTGGACCGTCCCATCGACGTTCTCATTCTCGATCAGACGTTCGGAGATCACCATGGCCACGGCACCGGCCACCTGGATCTCGGTACCTTCATCGACCTGCACGAGACGCTGGCTGATGCGGGCGTCACGACGTCAGCGACTCAGGTCGTGGCCACTCATCTCAGCCACCACAACCCGCCCACTCCGCAGTTACGCGCACGCCTGCGCGTGCACGGCGTGATCGTTCCCGATGACCTCGACGTGATCGAGTCGCGAGCAGTCTCGGCGCGTAATCCGTTGCGATTGCTCGTCCTTGGCGGCGCGCGTTCGGGAAAGTCCACTCATGCCGAGAGCGCCGCGAAGCTCTTCGGGCAGCCGGTCACCTACGTCGCGACGGCAGCGCGCGGAGTCGACGACGCGGAGTGGGACAACAGGATCGCCGTGCACCGTGCCCGCCGGCCCGCGGACTGGACGACGGTGGAAACCCTCGACATCGCCGGAGTCCTTGCTGCCGCACCCGTCGGTGACATCGTGCTTGTCGACTGCATCACGCTCTGGCTCACCGGAGTCCTCGATGGCCTCGACGCATGGGATCGAATCGACGCGGGAGGCGACGCCGCGGTCCGCGAGGACGTCATGCTCAGGGTCGACGAACTCGTCGAGGCACTTCGCTCGACTGCTGCTGACGTGATCCTCGTGTCGAACGAGGTGGGCTGGGGCGTCGTCCCGGCGACCGCCTCGGGTCGGGCATTTCGCGACCTCATGGGCGTCGTCAACTCCGTGCTCTCCACGGCGTGCACCAAGACGACACTCGTCGTCGCGGGTCGCGCCATCGCTCTCGAGGAGTCAGGAACCCGATGATCACACCGCCCGACGCGTCCGCACGGACGGCCGCGTACCAGCGTCAGCAGATTCTCACCAAGCCGACGGGAGCCCTCGGCCGACTCGAGGACGTGTCCGCATGGGTCTGCGCGGTGCAGGGTCAGTGCCCACCGGTGCCGTTCGCTCGGCCCGCGCTCGTCGTCTTCGCCGGTGATCACGGCGTTGCTCGCACTGCCGGCACGTCCGCCTATCCGCCCGAGGTCACCGCGCAGATGGTCGCGAACCTCGCGACGGGGGGCGCGGCCGCGAACGTGCTCGCGCGGCAGATGAACGCGAGCGTGCGGGTCGTGGATGTCAGCGTCGATGCCGATCCGAGCTACATGGACGCGATCGATGCCGGGGTCGTCGCGCACCGCGTGCGTCGGTCCTCGGGTTCGATCGATCGCGAGGACGCCATGACGCTCGCGGACTGTCGTGCGGCGATCGCCGTCGGGGCAGCGCTTGCCGACGGCGTCATCGAAGCCGGCGCGGACATCGTCATTTCCGGAGACATGGGCATCGGCAACACGACGTCCTCGTCCGTGCTCATCGCGGTGCTCACGGGATCAAGCGCGCAACGCGTCACCGGACGCGGGACTGGCATCGATGACGACGGGCTTGAACGCAAGCGAGCCGTCGTTGCCGCCGCGATGCTGCGCGCGGACGCGGATCCCGTCGAACTGCTGGTACGCGTCGGCGCGCCCGACATCGCCGCGATGGTGGGATTCCTCCTTCGCGCGCCAGAGCGTGGCATTCCCGTCGTGCTCGACGGCATCGTCAGCTGCGCGGCGGCGCTCGTCGCACGGGCCATAGAGCCAGAGGCGTCCGCCTGGTGGGTAGCCGGGCATCGATCGACCGAGCCCGCGGCCTCGGTCGCCCTCGTCGCGCTCGACCTCGAGCCCGTACTCAATCTCGACCTCCGGCTGGGCGAGGGCACCGGAGCGCTGCTGGCCCTGCCCTTGATCAACGCTGCGGCGCTCACCCTCGCCGAGATGGCAACCTTCGACTCGGCGGGTGTCACCGACCGGTCCGCCGATGCTTGACGCCTCCCGAATGGCGATCGGGACGCTGACCCGGATCCCCGTGCCGGCACCCAAGCGAATCGACAAGACGACCGCGGGCGGCGCGATGGCGATGGCACCGATCGTGGGGGCCGTCATCGGACTCGTGATCGGGACGCTCGCATGGCTCGCCTCTGAATACTTGGCGTCGACTGCGTCGACGCTGCTCATCTCGGTCCTGGCAGTCTGCGCGATCGCGTACATCACCCGCGGCATCCACCTCGACGGGCTTGCTGACACGGCGGACGCCCTCGGCAGCGGCAAGCCCGCCGACCAGGCCCTGGCGATTGCCCGACGGTCGGACATCGGACCCTTCGGCGTCGTCGCACTGGTCGCCGTGATCCTCGTCGACGTGACCGCCTACGCCGGCGCGGTCGACGCGGGGCACGCGATTCTCGTTCTCGTCATCGCCGCAGGCACTGCCCGGATAAGCCTCGTGTTCGCCTGCACGCGTGGAGTTCCGCCCGCGCGCACCGAGGGCCTCGGTGCGACGGTAGCGAGCAGCGTCCCCGTGCCCGCCGCGATCGCGGTTGGCGTCGCCTGGCTTGCTGGGTGCGTGGCCGTGACGGCGGCGATCGACGGCGGGCTCGTCCTTGGGACAGGCGTCGCCGTCATCGGGTCGCTGGCCATCGCGGCTGTCGCGCTTCGCGTGTGCGTGCGCCGCCTGGGCGGCATCACCGGCGACGTCCTCGGCGCCCTCGTCGAGCTGACGTTCGCTGCCGCCCTCGTCCTCCTGGTCGCAATCCCGTCCTAAGCCCGCCGCCACTCCCGCCGCCTCTCGCCGACCTTGAGGTTGGCGTGGGTTCGACGGCCCGAAAGCCACGCCAACCTCAAGGTCGGCGGGGTCGGCATACTGGGCGGCGTGTCGCAGGCCATGGTCCCCGAGCTCGAGGCGGTCATTGCCCGGATTGAGGTGCCGCGCCCGGTCGTCTTCTCGCCGCCGCCCGGAGTCACCGGTGAGCTCGCGCGGCTGCTTCGGTGGTGGACCTCCGTGGCCGACGGGTCGACGCCGCATGGAACTGCGCTGATCAGCAGCCCCGGGGATGCCGGTGTGGCGCTCGCCGTCCTCGCGGGTGTCGCGGCCGCGGACAGTGCGTGCGACGAGGGAGCGGCCCTCCTCCTCCCCCGAGTCGGCACTCGGCATCCTGTCGCGGCCCTGGCCGTGATCGGGGCGCTGACCCGAACCGAATCGTCGGCCATCACCTTCCAGTCGGCGGGCATGACGGACCGCGAGTGGATCGATCGGTGTGCTGCCGTCCGTGACGCCTGCGTCGACGTGGCCGACCTGCGCGCATCGCCCGTCGAACTCCTCGACGTGCTAGCGGCGCCCGACATCGCCTTCATCGTCGGCGTGCTGCTCGCCGCCGCGGCACGGCGCACTCCCTGCATCATCGACGGCACCGACGAGCTGGCCGCAGCACTAGTCGCTGACCGGCTCAGCTTCCGAGCGAAGGAATGGTGGCGAGCCGGATCGTCCTCGCCAGACCCTGCACGTCAGGCCGCCGTCGACCGGCTGGCCGTCGACGAAGGGCTGCCCCTCGCGCTGACCGACGACGACGGACTGGGCGCCGACGCGACGGTGGCCCTACTGCGCGTGCTTGCCGCCGAGGCGGACTGACCGCTAGCGGGTGCTCGCCTGCACGAACGGCGGCTTGACCACGCTGAATCGCGATGCGCGTCCGCGTACGTCGACGACCACCTCGTCGCCGATGCCGATCGACGCATCGAGCAGCGCCAGCCCAATGCCCTGCTTGAGCGTCGGCGAGAACGTCCCGCTGGTGACCTCTCCAATGATCTCCCCAGCCAGAGGCTCCGCGTCGTCGACGCGACGGACCTGCATGTGCGGGCGCGGAATCCCGCGGTCGTGTGCGAGCAAACCGCGCAACCGGCGCGAGGGCCCCGCCGCACGCTGAGCCGACAGCGGCTCCCGACCGGCAAACTCCGGCTTGTCCCAGCCGACCGCCCACCCCAACAGTGCCTCTACCGGGGTGATCTGGGGGCTGATGTCCTGGCCGTGGAGCGGGTAGCCCATCTCGGTACGCAACGTGTCGCGGGCGCCAAGCCCCGCGGGGACGACGCCGAGATCGGCACCGGTTGCCAGGAGCTCGTCCCACAGGTCGGCGAGCACGGCCACCGGTGCGACCAGCTCGTATCCGTGCTCGCCGGTGTATCCCGTGCGGCACACGATCACCGGGGCTCCGCCGAACTCAGCCGAGGCCATCGTCATGTAGTCGTGATCCTCAGGCAGGCCCATCCGCTCGAGCAGCTCGCGGCTGCGCGGGCCTTGCACGGCGATGATGCCGTGATCATCGTGATGGTCGTCGACAGTGATGGAGGCTGGCGCGGCAGCCCGCAGCGCCGCGACGACCGACGCGGCGTTGGCAGCGTTGGGAATCATGAACATCTCGTCATCGGCCCAGCGGTACACGATGAGATCGTCGATCACTCCGCCGTCGGCATTGAGCAGCATCGAGTACTGGGCCTGCCCCGCAGAGATGCGGTCGAGATCGTTCGCGAGCACGCCGTTGAGGAACTCGCACGCTCCCGGACCGTGGATGCGGACCTTGCCCATGTGCGAGACGTCGAACAGCCCTGCGGCCGTGCGCACCGCGGTGTGCTCGGCGACGACGCCGTCGTACTCGATGGGCATGTCCCAGCCACCGAAGTCCGCGGTCTTCGCTCCCGCGGCCAGGTGACGCTCGTACAAGGGGGTTCGCTTGAGTCCGCTGTCGCTCACGGGCAAACCGTAGTCCGCGAGCACCCCAATACAGTTGAACCCATGGACTACTCCCCCACCGCCAAGATCGCGCTCTCCGATGCCTCTCCCGCGACCACAGCCGTCGACGCCCTCGTGGTGGGCCTCCTGCCCGGTCGCGGCAAGCGCGTCGAGGTGGTCAGTCCGAGGCTGACGGACGACCAGCGGACGGCCCTGGCAGACGCGTTCACCGCGATCGGCGCGACCGCCAAGAGCGCCGACATCGCCCGCGTGCCGGGAGGCAACGGCATCAAGGCGACGATCGTCGTCGGCCTCGGCCTCGGCTCTATGGAGAAGCAGGAGGATGCCGAGGCGCTGCGCAAGGCGGTTGGATGCGCGGTGCGCAGCCTCAGCGGAATCCGGAAGATCGCGTTCGCGCTTCCCGTCCGAGACGACGAGGCGCTGCTCCACATGGCGATCGCCGCCCAGCTGGCCGCCTACGAGTTCACCACCTTCAAGGGCACCGCATCCGAGCGGCACGGAGCCACCGCGCGCACCATCACCGTGCTCCTCGAGTCCGCTCCGACCGCCCAGCAGAAGCAGTCGGTCAAGGAGATCACGTCGGTTGCCACCTCGGTCAACCTGGCGCGCGACCTCGTCAACACGCCTCCGAACGCGATGTCGCCCGCCGACCTGGCCGACGCCGCGCGTGCAAGCGTGGCGTCGCTTCCTGTCGACGTCGTCATCTGGGACGAGCACGACCTGCTCGGCGACGGCTGCGGCGGAATCCTCGCCGTCGGCCAGGGCTCGGCAAATCCGCCGCGACTGGTGCGGATGGACTACGCGCCGGCTGGCGCCACCCGCCATCTCGCCCTGGTCGGCAAGGGCATCACGTTCGACACCGGAGGCATCTCCATCAAGCCGGCCGCGAACATGGACGAGATGAAGGCCGACATGGCCGGGGCCGCCGCGGTGATCGGCGCGGTCCGCGCGATCGCCGAGCTCAAGCTCCCGATTCGCGTGACCGGCTGGGTCCCCGCTGCGGAGAACATGCCCGGCGGCGCCGCCCAGCGCCCCGGCGACGTCATCACGGTGTTCGGCGGCACGACGGTCGAGGTTCTGAACACCGATGCCGAGGGCCGGCTCGTCCTGGCCGACGCACTCGGGCTTGCCGTGCGCGAGTCGCCCGACCTCATCGTCGACGCGGCCACGCTGACCGGAGCGCAGCGCCTCGCGCTCGGCACGCGGATCTGCGGCGTCATGGGCAACGACGACGGCGCCCGCGATGCGGTGTGCGCTGCCGCCGGCCGCGCGGGCGAGCTCATGTGGGCCATGCCCCTTCCGGACGACCTGCGCCAGTCGCTCGAGTCGACGACCGCGGACATCGCCAACATCGGCGAGCGCCTCGGCGGGATGCTCACCGCAGGCGTGTTCCTCAGCGAGTTCGTCCCTCCGACCCAGCCGTGGGTGCACATCGACATGGCCGGTCCGGCGTTCAACGACAAGGGCGCCTACGGGTACATGCCCAAGGGGGGAACAGGCGCGGGGGTTCGCACGTTTGTGCAGATTGCGGCCGAGATGGCTTCGGGCTCGATGTAGCCCGGGGGGCCGTGTCGCAACCTTCCCGAACGGTGGAAGGATGGGGTGACCGCAGTATGACGACGGGAGTGGGCGACAGTGGCGAGTGCAGACCTAGTGATCCTCGGCGGCGGCAGCGGCGGATATGCGTGCGCTTTGCGCGCCTCCGAGTTGGGGATGTCCGTCATCCTCATCGACAAGGGCAAGCTCGGCGGTACCTGCCTGCACAACGGCTGCATCCCGACCAAGGCCCTCCTGCACGCGGCCGAGGTGGCTGACAGCGCCCGCGAGTCCGAGTCCTTCGGTGTCCGCGCGACCTTCGAGGGCATCGACATGCCCAAGGTCAACGAATACCGCGACGGTGTCGTCGCCAAGCTCTACAAGGGACTCCAAGGCCTCGTCAAGAGCCGCAACGTCACGTTCGTCGAGGGCGCGGGTCGCCTGGTGTCGCCGAATACCGTCGAGGTCAACGGCGAGCAGTACACCGGCAAGAACGTGGTCCTCGCCACCGGCTCGTATGCCCGCAGCCTTCCCGGCCTGGAGATCTCCGGCCGGTTCCTGACCTCCGATCAGGCACTCAACTTGGACTACGTGCCCAAGAGCGTCATCGTCCTCGGCGGCGGCGTCATCGGCGTCGAGTTCGCAAGTGTCTGGAAGTCGTTCGGCGCCGACGTCACCATCGTCGAGGCCCTGCCGCACCTGGTCCCCAACGAGGACGAGGCGTGCTCGAAGGCGCTGGAGCGCGCCTTCCGCAAGCGCGGGATCGCCTTCAGCCTCGGCGTGCGATTCGCCTCGGCCACGCAGGACGATAACGGCGTCCACGTCACGCTCGAGGACGGAAAGCAGCTCGACGCGGAGTTGCTGCTGGTTGCCGTGGGCCGAGGCCCGCAGGCGACCGGAATGGGCTTCGAAGAGCAGGGCGTCGCCATGGAGCGCGGCTGGGTGCTCGTCGACGAGCGCCTGCGCACGAACGTGGCCGGTGTCTTCGCGGTCGGCGACATCACCCCCGGACTCCAGCTCGCGCACCGAGGGTTCCAGCAGGGCATCTTCGTCGCGGAGGAGATCGGCGGCCTCAACCCCGCCGTCATTGCCGACGTGAACATCCCCCGCGTGACTTACTGCGAGCCCGAGGTGGCCAGCGTGGGCCTCACCGAGGCACAGGCTCGCGAGATCCACGGCAACAACGTCGCGACCTACGAGTACAACCTCGGCGGCAACGGCAAGAGCCAGATCCTGGCCACGACCGGATTCGTCAAGCTGGTTCAGATCACTGACGGCCCCGTAATCGGCGTGCACATGGTCGGCTCCCGCATCGGCGAGCAGATCGGCGAGGCGCAGCTCATCGTCAACTGGGAGGCAACCCCAGATGACGTGGCCACGCTCATCCACGCGCATCCCACGCAGAACGAGGCCCTGGGAGAGGCGCACCTCGCGCTCGCCGGCAAGCCGCTGCACGCACACTCGTAAGCAACCTCACCACCGCAGCACTAAGGAGCACAGAGGACATGCCGGTCTCCGTCACGATGCCCGCACTGGGCGAGAGCGTCACAGAGGGCACCGTCACCCGCTGGCTTAAGGCCGTCGGCGACACGATCACCGCAGATGAGCCCCTGCTCGAGGTCTCCACCGACAAGGTCGACACCGAGATTCCCGCACCGGCGTCCGGCGTGCTCTTGTCGATCACGGTCGGCGAGGACGAGGTCGTCGCGGTTGGCGCGGAACTGGCCGTGATCGGTGACTCGTCTTCAACTCCCGTCGCGGAGCCGACGGCGCCCGCAGCAGCACCCGAGCCGGTCGTCGCCGCCGTCGTGGCGCCACTCCCCGAGCCAGTCGCCGCAGCACCCGAGGTGCCGGCGGTGTCAGCCGCGCCGTCCACCGCCGGCACCACGAGCATCGTCATGCCCGCGCTCGGCGAGAGCGTTACCGAAGGAACGGTGACCCGCTGGCTGAAGGCCATTGGCGACTCCGTCAGCGCCGACGAGCCGATCCTCGAGGTCTCCACCGACAAGGTCGACACGGAGATTCCCTCGCCGGCATCGGGCACGCTGCTGTCCATCACCGTCGCCGAGGACAACGTCGTCGCGGTCGGCGCGGAGCTCGGCGTCATCGGCTCGACGAGCAGCGCCCCCGCGACGCCGGCTGCGGCACCGACCGCACCCGCTGCTCCCGCCCCTGCACCCGAACCGACTCCGGCACCGGCCCCTGCCGCAGCTCCGGTCGCGCCGACCGCAGCCCCCGTCGCGACTACCCCCGCAGTCGAGCCGGCCGCCACGCCCGCCGAGTCCTCGGATTCGTATGTGACGCCCCTGGTGCGACGACTCGCCTCGCAGAACGGCATCGATCTCGCGACGATCTCCGGCACGGGAGTCGGCGGACGGATTCGCAAGTCCGACGTCCTTGACGCCGTCGCGGCCAAGTCGGCACCCGCACCGGCCGCAGCACCCGTGCAGGCCGCAACCGCGAGCCAGCCGACGACAAAGACAACGACCGCCCTGCCCCGCGGACGCACCGAGAAGATGAGCCGACTGCGCAAGGTGATCGCCGAGCGCATGCTCGAGTCGCTGCACGTCTCCGCGCAGCTGACGACCGTCGTCGAGGTCGACGTCTCGCGGATCGCGCAACTGCGCAACAAGGTCAAGGGCGAGTTCGAGGCCCGCGAGGGCGTCAAGCTCTCGTTCCTGCCCTTCTTCTGCAAGGCAGCGGTCGAGGCCCTCAAGCAGTTCCCTCAGGTCAACGCGTCGATCGACATGGCCGAGGGCACCGTGACCTACCACGAGTCCGAGCACCTGGGCATCGCCGTCGACAGCGAGCGCGGCCTGCTCGTTCCCGTCGTGCGCGATGCCGGCGACCTGAACATCGCCGGGCTCGCACGTCGGATCGCCGACCTCGCCGATCGCACGCGGACGAACAAGCTCTCCCCCGACGAGCTCAGCGGTGGCACGTTCACGGTCACCAACACCGGCAGTCGTGGCGCGCTCTTCGACACCCCGATCATCAACCAGCCGCAGGTCGCGATCCTCGGCACCGGCGCCGTCGTCAAGCGTCCGGTCGTCGTCACCGACGCCAACGGCCAGGACGGCATCGCGATCCGGTCGATGGTCTACCTCGCGCTCTCGTACGACCACCGTCTGGTCGATGGTGCGGATGCGGCGCGGTTCCTGGGCAGCATGAAGAGTCGCCTCGAGGAAGCCGCATTCGAGGCCGAACTCGGCTTGTAGCGCAATCACCGCTCGTCGAATCGCGGCATCTGACTAGTCGCGAGAGGGTGGAGACATGAAAATCGCAGTCACCGGTGCGTCCGGCCTGATCGGATCGGCACTAGTCCCCCATCTCCGCTCGGTCGGACATGACGTTCTGCGCCTGGTTCGACGTCCGGCGTCGGCGCCCGACGAGGTGACCTGGGACCCGGCCGCGGGCACGGTCGACCTCGATCGACTGGCCGGGATTGACGGTGTCGTGCATCTCGCAGGCGCCGGCGTGGGTGATCACCGCTGGACCGACGAGTACAAGCAGGAGATCCTCAACAGCCGCGTCGACGGCACCCGCACGATCGCTACTGCGATGGCTGAGCTCGAGCCACGTCCTCGGGTGCTGGTTTCCGCGTCGGCTATCGGCTTCTACGGCGATACCGGCGACCGGGTGATCGACGAGACCGCACCGCCCGGGCACGGGTTCCTCGCGAACGTGGTCCGCGCCTGGGAAGCGGCCGCCGAGCCCGCGCGCGCGGCCGGCATCCGCGTCGTGCATCCCCGCTCGGGGCTGGTCGTGTCCGGGAAGGGCGGGGCCTGGCAGCGGATGTTCCCGCTGTTCAAGCTCGGCGTCGGCGGACGCATGGGGTCCGGCAATCAGTACTGGTCGTGGATCTCGCTGCGCGACGAGGTCTGCGCACTGCAGTTCCTCCTCGAGCAGGAGCACCTGTCCGGTCCCGTCAACCTCACCGGGCCTGCACCCGTGACCAACAGCGAGGTCACGAAGGCGATGGGCCACGTGCTCGGCCGGCCAACGATCCTGCCCGTTCCGGGCTTCGCCCTGAAGGTGGTCCTCGGCGAGTTCTCCTCAGAGGTACTCGGAAGTGCACGCGTCATTCCGGCAGTTCTCGAGTCGTCGGGGTTCGTGTTCCAGGACGCGACGATCGACTCGGCGATCCGCGCAGCGGTGGACGTAGGCTGAGAGCATGACGACCCAGGCCATCGGTACGTTCGACGTCGACCACGTCGGCTTCGGCCAGAACGCGGTCGACTACCAGACCGGCTGGGACCTCCAGCGAAGCGTGCATGCCGACGTCGTCGCGCGATCACGACCGGACACGATCCTGCTCCTGGAGCACCAGTCGGTATACACGGCCGGACGCCGCACTGAGCCGCTCGAGCGACCCTTCGACGGCACACCCGTCGTCGACGTGGACCGCGGCGGGAAGATCACGTGGCACGGTCCGGGCCAGCTTGTCGGCTATCCGATCGTCCGACTCCCCGATCCCATCGACGTCATCGCGCACGTTCGAAGGATCGAGCGGATGCTGATCGACGTGTGCGCCGACTTCGGGGTCGCCACGACGCAGATCTGCGATCGCAGCGGGGTCTGGGTACCTGCCGACGATCGCGGTCCCGATCGAAAGGTCGCGGCCATCGGCATTCGCGTCACCCAGGGAGTCACCCTGCACGGGTTCGCCATCAACTGCGACTGCGACCTGACCTGGTTCGACCGCATCATCCCGTGCGGCATTCGCGACGCAGAAGTCACCAGCCTCACCCGTGAGACCGGTCGCGACGTGTCGGTCTCGGACGTACGTGAGGCCGTCGAGGTTCGGCTGCCGATGCTGTTCGAAGCAGCAGGTTAGGGTTGGGACATGACGTCTCGCGTGTGCCGATGACCTCACTCGATCCCGTCTACGGCGGGACGAACCCAGATGGCAGGCGCCTGCTTCGGATCGAGGCACGCAACGCCGCGGTGCCGATCGAGCGCAAGCCGGACTGGATCCGCACCAAGCTGAAGACCGGACCGGCATTCTCGGAGATCCGCAACCTCGTGGCTGCCGAGGGATTGCACACCGTGTGCCAGGAGGCCGGCTGCCCGAACATCTACGAGTGCTGGGAGGACCGCGAGGCCACGTTCCTCATCGGCGGCGAGCAGTGCACCAGACGATGCGACTTCTGCCAGATCGACACGGGCAAGCCTGAGCCGCTCGACCGCGAGGAGCCGCGCCGCGTCGCCGAGTCCGTGCGGACCATGCAGCTGCGCTACGCGACGGTCACCGGCGTGGCGCGCGATGACCTCCCCGACGAGGGCGCGTGGCTCTACGCGGAGACCATCCGCATGATTCGCGAACTGAATCCCGACACCGGCGTCGAGATCCTCATCCCCGACTTCTCCGGCAACCCGCTCCTCCTCGGCGAGGTCTTCGCGGCCGGGCCGTCAGTGCTGGCACACAACGTCGAGACCGTGCCGCGACTGTTCAAGCGGATCCGCCCGGCTTTCACGTACGAGCGCAGCCTCGACGTCATCACCCAGGCGCGAGCCGCCGATCTGGTCACCAAGAGCAACCTCATCCTCGGCATGGGCGAGGAGATCGACGAGGTGCACCAGGCCCTTCACGACCTCCACGACGCCGGCTGCGACCTGATCACGATCACGCAGTACCTGCGCCCGTCACCGCGCCATCATCCGGTCGAGCGCTGGGTGCGCCCCGAGGAATTCATCGCCCTCGCCGACTACGCCACCGAGATCGGATTCGCCGGAGTCATGAGCGGACCACTGGTGCGCTCCAGCTATCGGGCCGGCAGCCTCTACGCGAAAGCGCTCGAGGCGCGCGGCACCGGATCGGGAGCCCGGATCACCGTGACGACGGGCACCGGCGCCTGAGGTAGGCCCCCGCTCATCTAGGCTGCGATTCATGTTCAGTCGCATTCGCTCCACGTTGTCCTCGCTCGCCAAGAACTGGGCGATGACCCAGAAGGTCTACCGGCTGCTGCCGCTCGAGGTGGCGGCCTTCTTCCTCGTGGGCTTCCTTGTCGTCGCGATCCCGCTGTTCTTCTTCCTCAACACCGTCACGGCGATTCTCCTGGGCATCCCCACAGGCCTGCTCGCCGCGACCTTCTGGTTCAGCCGGCGCGCGATGAGGGCCGCATACGCGCAGATCGACGGTCAGCCCGGTGCTGCCGCAGCCGTGATCCAGTCGATCCGGGGGAACAACTGGATCGTCACGCCGGCCGTCTCGGTGAACAAGAGCCAGGACATGGTCTCGCGCGTCGTGGGCAAGCCGGGTGTCATCCTCGTCTCCGAAGGCCCGTCCAGCCGGGTCTCGGTCATGCTGGGCAACGAGCGCAAGCGCACCGCTCGCTGGCTGCCCGAGGTGCCGATCTACGAGATCCAGGTCGGCAACGACCCCGATCAGGTCCCACTGCTCAAGCTCCAGCGCCAACTCAGCAAGCTGCCTCGCAACCTGCGCGGCGGCGAGGTCACCGAGGTGCGACGTCGCCTTGATGCGCTCGGCAATGCAGCCAACTCGATGCCCATCCCCAAGGGCCCCATGCCCACCAGCGCGCGTCAGGTTCGCCGTCCGCGATAGTCCCATCGCCTCCTCGTTAACACGCGAGAAACAATTGGGATACGCCGAGGACACCCCTAGTTCCTAAAGTCACGAGGGTCGGGGGCATCCCGCCCGAGACGACGGGTCCAGTTTGTGATGAGGGGCCCGTGCGAGGCGAAACGCACCCTCGGGGTGCAACGACCAATGCTCGCCACGGCGAGCGGGAGGTGTCATGTTCACAGACGCAAACGACGTGCTGAAGTACATCAAGGCCGAGGATGTCGAGTTCGTCGACGTCCGCTTCATGGACTTGCCAGGCGTCATGCAGCACTTCAACGTTCCTGTCGGATCATTCGACCAGGCCGTCTTCGATGACGGCCTCATGTTCGACGGCTCCTCGATCCGCGGATTCCAGGCCATCAACGAGTCCGACATGAAGCTCCTTCCGGACCCGGCCACGGCCTACCTGGATCCGTTCCGCAATGCCAAGACCATCGTGATGAACTTCTCGGTACACGATCCGTACACCAACGAGCCCTACAGCCGCGATCCGCGCAACGTGGCCTCGAACGCCGAGGCGTACCTGAAGTCCACCGGAATCGCCGACACCGCGTACTTCGGCGCAGAGGCCGAGTTCTACGTGTTCGACGATGTCCGCTTCGAGACCAAGCAGAACGCCTCCTACTACTACATCGACTCGATCGAGGGCGCGTGGAACACCGGCCGCGTCGAAGAGGGCGGCAACCTCGGGTACAAGACTCCGTACAAGGGCGGCTACTTCCCGGTCCCGCCGACCGATCACTTCGCCGATATCCGCGACGACATGGTCAGGACGCTCCAGCAGGTCGGGCTCCAGGTCGAGCGCTCGCATCACGAGGTCGGCACGGCCGGTCAGGGCGAGATCAACTACAAGTTCAACACGCTCCAGCACGCGGCCGACGAGATGATGCTGTTCAAGTACGTCATCAAGAACGTTGCCTGGCAGCACGGCAAGAGCGCGACCTTCATGCCCAAGCCCCTGTTCGGTGACAACGGCTCGGGCATGCACTGCCACCAGTCCATCTGGAAGGACGGCGAGCCCCTCATGTACGACGAGAAAGGCTACGGCGGACTCTCGGACATCGCGCGCTGGTACATCGGCGGACTGCTCGCCCATGCACCGTCACTGCTCGCGTTCACGAACCCGACCGTCAACTCCTACCACCGGCTGGTCCCGGGGTACGAGGCTCCGGTCAACCTCGTGTACTCCGCGCGCAACCGGTCGGCGTGCATCCGTATCCCGGTGACGGGCACCTCGCCCAAGGCGAAGCGCATCGAGTTCCGCGTTCCGGATCCGTCAAGCAACCCGTACCTCGCGTTCGCCGCTCAGCTGATGGCCGGCATCGACGGCATCAAGAACAAGATCGAGCCGCACGCGCCGGTCGACAAGGACCTGTACGAGCTGCCCCCGGACGAGCTCGCCAGCATCCCGCAGGTGCCTGGCTCGCTGTCTGAGGTGCTCGATGCACTCGAGGTCGACAACGAGTACCTGCAGGCCGGCAACGTGTTCCCCGCCGACCTCATCGAGACGTGGATCGACTACAAGCGCACCAAGGAGGTCGATCCGATTCGGCTTCGTCCGCATCCCCACGAGTTCGAGCTGTACTACAACATCTAGTCATCCGACTGGAGTAGCAAGCAGGACTCCCTCCGCGTCGATTCGCCTCGCGCGCACAGGGAAGCGAAGGGGCGGTTCCTCACGGAGCCGCCCCTTCGTCCTGGAAAACCGTTTCGCGATGGTTCGGGTCGTCTGCGAGTGATTCTCGACGTTCCGTTGCATCCGCCTGCATCCGGCGCTACGCCTCCGGTGGAACTGACGCTACCTCGCCCTGTTGATCAGGGCACAGAAACGAGACTGCCGATAACAGGACTGCGGACTGGTCGTCGGAGGCGGTCAAGCCGTCCTTCGCCATCAACTGGCGGACTGTTTCCTCATCGCTGCCCGCTTCCAGGACGGCGCACGTAGCACGGCCGAAGGCGATATGCAGATGCCATTCGTAGGCTCTGTCCTTGAACGAAGGGACGCGGCTCTGCACCGCGTCAAGATACTGAAGCTCCTCCTTGCTGAGGTCACTGATCGACGGAGGTCCGTCCGACGGTTTGGGGCTAGTCGCGACCGTCGGAGCGGAACTTGCCGTGAGCGAAGCCGTTGGCGCGCTTTGAGCACTGCTTCCGCCCCCATCGCACGATGTAAGGAGCGGGAGTAAGACCGCCACGGCTAGTACTACGGTTCGTCCAAACGGCTTCGCCACAAAGGCCATCCTGCCCGACTCAGAGCACGCTTGTGTGCGGGTGACCCTTCTGAGGCTCGCCCGTCCACAGGCGTAGCAAGCAGGACTCCGTCCGCGTCGATTCGCCTCGCGCGCTCCAGGGGAGCGAACGGCGGTCTCCCTTGGGGGCCACCCTTCGTCCGCCTCGCGAGTGAACTAGGCCTCGTCGTCCAGGCCGTAGAACAGCCGCTCGAAAACGACGCGAGCGCGACGCGTCACCCGCAGGTAGTCCTCGAGCAGGAGACCGGAGCTGCCAGGCGGGTAACCGAGGACGAACGACACCGCGCTGAGATCGCGGGCATCGACGGGAACCATGTCGCTTGCGCGTCCGCGAACGAGCATGACGGCGTTGCGCATCGACGTCGCCAGCCGCCACGACTCGAGCAGCGCGGCCGCGTCATCGCGATCGAGCAGCTTCGCACCACGAGCGGCCTCGAGTGTCGCGATCGTTCGCGTCGTGCGCAGCGCCGGCACGTCGTTCGCGTGCTGCATCTGAATCAGCTGGGCAACCCACTCGACATCGCTGAGGCCGCCTCGACCGAGCTTGGTGTGCATGTTCGGGTTCGCGCCACGCGGCAGGCGCTCCGACTCCATGCGCGCCTTAAGCCGGCGTACCTCGGTCAGCTCATTCGCCGTCAACGAGCCGGCCCAGCGAATCGGGTCGACGATGGCCATGAACCGCTCGCCGAGCTCGGCATCGCCGGCGACGAACCCGGCCCGCAGCAGCGCCTGCGCCTCCCAGGTCGCAGACCAGCGCTGGTAGTAGGCGGCATACGCCCCCAGCGATCGCACGAGCGGGCCCTGCTTGCCCTCGGGCCGAAGGCCCGCGTCGATGTCGAGCGGCGGATCGTTACTCGGCGCCATGAGGGAGTGCCGCAACTGCTCTGCGAGGGCGGCCGCCGCGTTCGTGGCGACCGTTTCGTCGACTCCCGGTCGCGGGTCGAACACGAACATCACGTCGGCATCACTGGAGAAGCCGAGCTCGTGGCCACCGAAGCGCCCCATCCCGATCACGGCAAACGAGACGATGTCATCTCCTGCGCCATCAACCGTGGCGCGCGCAACCTTCAGCGCCCCATCGATTGTCGCCACCGCCACGTTGCTGAGCGCCTCGCCCGCCTGCTCGGGGCCGGCGATGCCCAGCAGTTCCGCGACGGCGATGCGGAACAACTCGCGTCGCCGCATCGCGCGGATCGCGGCGATCGCGTCGGAGCCCGTGTCGTGGCGTTCAACCACAGCGCTCACTTCTGCTAGAAGCGTGGCGATAGGCCGCGGTCGCAGTTCGGCTTCGTCCGCGAGCATCGCGACGGAATCAGGAGCCTGCATCAGCAGGTCGGTCGCGTATCGACTGGTGGCCAGCACGTGCGCGAGCCGCTCCGCTGCAGCCGACTCATCGCGCAGTAGCCGCAGGTACCAATGAGTCGACCCGAGGGCGTCGCTGACCCGGCGAAATCCCAGCAGCCCGCTGTCCGGGTCAGGAGCATCGGCGAACCACCCGAGGAGCACGGGCAGCAGCGTGCGCTGGATCGCGGCCCGTCTGCTGACTCCGGCCGTGAGTGCCTGCAGGTGCCGCAGCGCGCTCTGGGGGTCCAGGTAGCCCAGCGCCTCGAGTCGCTGCTCCGCTGCGTGCAGGGACAGTCGCGCCTCGCCGGCATCGAGGCGGGCGACCGCCTGCAGCAGCGGGCGGTAGAAGAGCTTCTCGTGAAGTCGTCGGACCTCGCGCGCATGCCTTCGCCACTCGGCGACCAGCTCGCCCACCGGCTCGCGTCGGTAGCCCAAGGATCTTCCGATCCGGCGAAGATCGGTGTCGTCCTCGGGCATGGTGTGCGTCCTGCGCAGGCGGTACAGCTGCAGTCGGTGCTCGAGCGTGCGGAGGAATCGGTACGCATCCGACAAGGTCGCGGCATCATCCCGGCCCACGTAGCCCCAGGTCGACAAGGACTCCAGCGCTGTCATCGTCGTCGGGCTGCGCAGCATGACGTCACTGCGACCGTGAACCAGTTGCAGCAGCTGGACCGAGAACTCGACATCCCGCAGGCCGCCCGGCCCGAGCTTGAGCTCGCGTTCGGCAAGCCGAGCAGGCACATGCTGCTCCACGCGTCGGCGCATGGCTTGCACGTCCTGCACAAAGTCCGGCCGATCGGCCGCGTTCCAGACGAAGGGAGAGACCGCGTCGACGTACTCGGTGCCCAGCGCCAGGTCCCCGGCCGCTGGCCGTGCCTTCAGAAGTGCCTGAAACTCCCAGGTCTTGGCCCACCGCTCGTAGTAGCCCACGTGCGAGGCGATGGTCCGCACGAGTGCGCCCTGCCGCCCTTCCGGGCGAAGCCCGGCATCTACCTCCCAGATCGAGCCCTCCGCGGTGACGGCCGTGCAGGCCCTCATCAGTCCGGTCGCCAGGGTGGTTGCCGCAGCGAGTGCATGGGCCTCGTCGGCCCCGTCGCGGGGTTCGGCAACGAAGATCACGTCAACATCGCTGACGTAGTTGAGCTCTCGGGCGCCGGCCTTGCCCATGCCGATCACCGCGAACCTGCACGACTCCGCAGTCGGGCCGACCGAGAATCGAGCAACGGCAAGGGCCGCCCCGAGAACCGCGTCTGCGAGATCGGACAGCCAGGCCGCGACCGTCTCCATCGTCGCCAAGCCGCTCAGGTCACGCGCCGCGATGCCCAGCAGCCCGCGCCGATACTCGACCCGGAGAGCATCGAGGACCGACGTGCTGTCCGATGAGGCGACCGGTTCGTCCAGCGATGGATCGGCCCCGACGGCGCACAGCATCGCCTCGCGAGCCCGTCGGAACGATGGTGCCTCGGTAAGCGCCTCCGCGTCGGCGAGCACGCCCCACGCATCACGATGTCGAACAATGAACTCACCGAGCGCCTCGGACATGCCGATCACGTCCAGCAACCGCCGGCGCAGATCGGCATCCGCCTGCAACGCCGAGACCAGGCGGTGCCACTCGCGGTCATCGCAGGACTCGAGCAGGCGAACGAGCAGCAGCAACGCCTGATCGGGATCGGCGGCCGCGGCGATGTCAACGAGCACATCGTCTGCGGCGTCGGCCGTGTCGAGGAGGGGCGCCAGTCGCGGTGATGCGACGAGTCGCTGCGCGCGATCGATATCGAGCAGACCGGCGCGAATCAGCCGGCCCGCATCAGAACTCAGTCGATCGGTCATGCCTGAGCGGGCACGGCGTGCGAATCGTCGAGGGCGCGCGCCCACACGAGGTCTCCCCACGCTCGCGCCATCGGACGCCACGCGGCGATGAGATCGTGCTCGGCGGTCCTCACTTCGTCGCTTGCCTGCATGGCATCGCGTCCCGAGCGAGCAAGGGCCTCGTCGGCAACGTCGGACCAGGACGCAAACGTGCCGGCATCAACCTCCGGATGCATCTGCAGGCCGTACGCCGCATCGCCCACCCGGAAGGCCTGGACCGGGCAGGCGTCATTCGTCAGCAGCAGCACCGCGCCGTCCGGCAGTTCGACGATGTTGTCCTGATGCCAGTGCGTTGCGGGGATGTCGGAGCCATCCGACGGAACCACCTGCGACATCACGGGATCGAGCAGCCCGTCTACCGTCCGGCGCACCTGGACGAGTCCGATCTCGGTTGCCGGGCCCAAGGTGACCTTGCCGCCCAGGGCGCGGGCCAGGAGCTGGCCACCCAGGCATAGCCCGAGCACCGGGATGCCTCGAGCGACGGCATCGACCATCAGCGCCCGCTCGTCGACGAGCCATGGCGCTGCGTCATCGTCGTTGGCACCCACGACCCCACCGAGCGCCATCACACCGTGCACGCCATCGGGGACCGCCGTCGGAACCGGCTCGCCATCGCACGCGAGGACCACCGAGATCGTGATGCCCTGCTCCTCGAGCCACTCGCCGACGAGCAGCGGCGGGTCGGTCGGATCGTTCTGGACGACGAGGACGACAGGCGAGGTCACAACAAGGGAAGGTACCTGTCCAGCTCCCACTGCGTCACTTGGCGTCGGTACTCGTCCCATTCGGCCTGCTTGTTGCGCAGGAAAAAGTCGAAGACATGCTCGCCGAGAGTCTCGGCCACCAGTTCCGAGCGCTCCATGGTCAAGATCGCCTGGTTCAGGCTGGACGGCAGCGGCTTCATGCCCATCGCCCGCCGCTCTGCCTCCGTCAGCGCCCAGACATCGTCCTCCGCGCCACGCGGGAGCTCGTAGCCCTCCTCGATGCCCTTCATCCCCGCGGCCAGCAGGACGGCGAAGGCCAGGTACGGGTTCGCCGCGCTGTCCAGGGAGCGGAACTCGATGCGAGTGCTGTTGCCCTTGGTCGGCTTGTACATCGGAACTCGGATCAACGAGGACCGGTTGTTGTGGCCCCAGCAGATCCACGCGGGTGCCTCGGCGCCGCCCGCCAGGCGCTTGTAGGAGTTGACCCACTGGTTCGTCACGGCGGTGATCTCGGGCGCATGGACGAGCAGCCCGGCGATGAACGAGCGCGCCACCTTCGAGAGCTGGAACTCCGCGCCCGCCTCGAAGAATGCGTTGCGGTCACCTTCGAACAACGACAGGTGGGTATGCATCCCCGAGCCCGGGTGATCGAGCAGCGGCTTGGGCATGAACGATGCATACAGGCCCTGCTCCAGGGCGACTTCCTGCACGACGAGCTTGAAGGTCATGAGGTTGTCTGCGGTCGTCAGTGCGTCGGCGTAGCGAAGGTCGATCTCCTGCTGGCCGGGTCCGCCCTCGTGGTGGCTGAACTCGACCGAGATCCCCATCTGCTCGAGCAGGGTGATCGCCTGGCGACGGAAGTCGACAGCGACTCCGTGCGGGGTGTTGTCAAAGTAGCCGTAACCGTCGACGGGAACCGGGGCCTCACCAGGAACGGGCGAGTCCTTGAACAGGTAGAACTCGACCTCGGGGTGCGTGTAGAAGGTGAAGCCGAGATCGGCGGCCTTGGTCAAGGTGCGCTTGAGGACGAACCGAGGATCGGCGTACGACGGAGCGCCATCGGGCATGAGGATGTCGCAGAACAGGCGGGCGACACCGGGACCCTCGCTGCGCCACGGCAGCAGCGAGAAGGTGGCGGGGTCGGGCTTCGCCAGCATGTCAGACTCGTAGACGCGAGCGAATCCCTCGATCGCGGAGCCGTCGAAGCCGATGCCCTCGGCGAACGCGCCCTCGAGTTCGGCCGGGGCGATCGCGACGGACTTGAGCGTGCCAAGAACGTCGGTGAACCACAGTCGCACGAATCGGATGTCACGTTCTTCGATCGTGCGCAGCACGAATTCGGCCTGCTTGTCCATGAAGACATAGTGGCCCTCGCCGTGTTACATCGGTGTAAACGAGTGGGACGAATAGCCACAGCGAATCCAGCGATAGCCTCGTGCCGTGCCCCTGCGTATTGCCCTCGCCCAGGTCAACCCCATCGTCGGAGACCTCGCGGGAAACTCCCTGCTGGTCCGCGCCGCAGCAGCAGAGGCCCTCGCCGCCGGGGCGCGGCTCCTGGTCTTCCCCGAGATGGTGCTGACCGGATACCCCGTTGAGGACCTCGCTCTTCGCCCCTCGTTCCAGGACGCGGCGCGCCGCACGCTCGTCGAGCTAGCGGCCTCCCTGGCTGCGGACGGCGCGGGCGAGATCTCCTGCCTCGTCGGCTACCTCGACTACCTCGACGACCACGCAGTGGTCACCACGGGCCGGCCACGCCGAGCGCCGGTGAACGCCGCAGCGCTCATTCGCGGCGGGAAGGTCATCGCCAGGTACGTCAAGCACCACCTGCCCAACTACGGCGTGTTCGACGAGGCTCGCTACTTCGTCCCCGGCAACGAGCCACTCACCTTCGAGCTCGACGACCTGACCGTCGGCGTCGCCATCTGCGAGGACCTATGGCAGGAAGGCGGACCGGTCACCTGGGCACGCGAGGCGCAGTGCGACGTGCTCGCCGTGCTGAATGCCTCGCCGTACGAGCGCGACAAGGACGACGTGAGGCTCGCCCTGTGCACGGCCCGCGCGCGCGAGTCGGGTGCCGTGCTCGTGTACGTGAACATGATCGGCGGCCAGGACGAACTCGTGTTCGACGGGGACTCGATGGTCGTCGATCCGTCGGGCGCACTCCTGGCGCGGGCACCGCAGTTCGCGGCAACGTTGATGTGCGTCGACGTTGGCGCCGATGTGACGCCGACAGCTCAGGTGTCCACGCGGCTCGACAATCTCGAGGAGGTGTACGCCGCACTCGTGATGGGGCTTCGCGACTACGTCGAGAAGAACGGCTTCAGTTCGGTGGTCCTCGGGCAGAGCGGGGGCATCGACTCCGCCCTGGTCGCGGCGATTGCGTGCGACGCACTCGGTCCCAGCCGCGTCTTCGGTGTCGCCATGCCGAGCAAGTACTCCTCGGGCCACTCCGTCGACGACGCGTACGACCTCGCGGCCCGGACGGGCATCAACATCCGCACCGTGCCCATCGCACCGATGGTCGACGCGTATCTCGGCTCCCTAGACCTCACCGGTCTCGCAGAGGAGAACCTCCAGGCGAGAGTTCGCGGCACGACGCTGATGGCGATCTCGAATCAGGAGGGCCATCTCGTCCTCGCCACCGGGAACAAGAGCGAACTGTCCGTCGGCTACTCCACCATCTACGGCGACGCGGTCGGTGGCTTCGCGCCGATCAAGGATGTCCCGAAGACACTGGTGTGGGAACTGTCGCGCTGGCGAAACTCCCGCGCGATCGCGCGCGGCGAGGTGCCGCCCATTCCCCCGAACAGCATCGACAAGCCACCCAGTGCCGAGCTTCGACCCGACCAGATGGATACCGACAGCCTTCCGGACTACCTGCTGCTCGATCAACTGCTCGATGCGTACGTGTCAGGCGACAGGAGCGCCGCGGATCTCGTCGCTGAGGGCTTCGACTCCGACCTCGTGGACCGCATCCTGCGACTGACGGACCTCGCCGAGTACAAGCGCCGTCAGTACCCGCCGGGAACGAAGATCTCGCTGCGCGCGTTCGGGCGGGATCGGCGGCTGCCGATTACGACGAAGTGGCGTGAGTCATCCCGGCCATGATCACGTCGAGGACCTGCTCGACGCTGACTCGCGGACTGCTCGTCGCGTTGTCCCACTTGCCCAGGTAGAGCATCGGACCGACGAGGACGGGCAGCGCAACGTCCGGGTCCAGATCTGATCGCAGTTCGCCCGATGCAATCCCCGCCTCGATCACGTCACGGAGCAACTGACGCCGAGGCATGAGAACGCGACTGCGGACCATCTCCGCGAACGTGGAATCACGTGCACCCTGACCAACCGCGTGCGCGAGAATGCGACTCCATTCGGAGTCTGGAGTGTGGCTGCGAATTCCCTGGAGAAGCGTGGCGAGCTGCACCCGCACAGGCCCTGCCGTCGGGCGCTTCGGCAGATCATCGTTCAGCCGTTCGACGGCGGCCCCGATCAAGTCCTCGCGCGCGGGAAAACGCCGATAAACAGTGGTCTTCGCGACGCCCGCTCGTTCGGCGACCTCCCCGACCGAGAAGGCTGTGAAGCCGGACTCGGCAAGCACCGCGAGAGCAGCGCCCGTGATCTTCTCCTCGATCCGCTCGTCGCGCGGCCTGCCCTTCCTCACGCGCGGGCGTCGGGCTCGACAACTCCCGATCCACCGGCCGCCGGCTCATCGAGCCCCGCCTCATACTCCTCCGCGGCCTCGGTCGCGTACGCAGCCTCCTCGGCTTGCACGAGTGCATCGGCCGGATCGGCCGGTGCACCGACGGCTCGGTCGCCCTTCTGGGGCGGGGTGATCTTCGGCAGCAAGAGACCGACGACAAGAGCGGCCAACACGGCCACCGCGAGCGAGATGTACGAGGTCAGGTGCGAAGCGGCGAGGAAGGCCTCGAACGCCCCCTGGCGTGCCGCTTCGACCATCCCGGCAGGTAGCCCGTTCTCGGCAGCCTGGCCAAGGACGTTCACCGTCGCGATGATCGACTCCGATGCCGCATCCTTCGCGGCCTGCGGAACCTGTGCCGGGAGAGCGTCGAGGCCCGGCTGCAGGTTCGCGGCGTACTGGGTTGCGAGCACCGTGCCCACGACCGCGACACCGAGTGCGCCGAAAACCTGGCGCACCGTGTTCTGCACTGCGGACCCGGCGCCGGCTCGGGCCAGCGGCAGGACGTTCTGCATGACCGAAGTGGCTGGCGCGATGACCGAGCCCATCCCCAGACCGAAGAAGAAGAACGTGACGAGCACGACCCACAACGGGGTGTCGAGTTGCAGTCGGGCGAGTGAGAGCAACGCGATCGAGACCACGACAAGACCGGTGGTCATGACGGGCTTGTAGCCAAATCGGCCGACGAGCGCGTTGCTCCGCGGTGCCGAGATCAGCTGTCCCACGGCAAAGGGAAGGAAGCACAGTCCGGCGGCCAGAGTGCCGTAGCCCTGGAGTATCTGCAGGTAGAACGGCAGCGAGAACGTGATACCGGACATCGCGAAGAATGCCAGGCTCACGGCGGTGAGGCTGACCGCGTAGCCGCGGTTGCGGAACAGCGAGACATCGAAACTCGCGTGATCGCTTCGCGCCTCGAGCCACAGGAACAAGGCGATGAGAAGCACGCCGATGATCACCGGGATGACGACCGAGGGCGCGAGCCAGTTGCGGGTCGACGATGCGTCGATGATTCCGTAGATGAGGAAGACCAGTCCCGCGAAGGACAGCACCAGGCCGGGGATGTCGAGCTTGCGTGCGCCCGCGTTCTTCGTCTCGGGAACGATCTTCCAGATGAAGTACAGCCCGACCAGGACGATCGGGACGTTGATCAAGAAGACCGAGCCCCAGTCGTTGCCGGTGAGCCAGTTGCTCCAGCTCGGGTGCGCGAGAAGCAGGCCGCCGAGGACGGGCCCGAGTGCGACGGCCGCGCCGACGCCCGCAGCCCACATGCCTATCGCGCGGCCGCGCTCGTGCGGCGGGAAGACGACGGTGATGATCGCCAAGGTCGTGGGCAGCACCGCAGCACCACCGACGCCCATGACCGCACGGAAGCCGATGAGCATTCCGGCAGAGACCGAGAATGCACAGATCAAGGATCCGATCCCGAAGATGATCAGGCCGATCATGAGGACCTTCTTGCGGCCGTAGCGATCCCCGATCACACCCCAGGTGAACAGGAGCGACGCGAACACGAGGATGTACGAGTCGATCGCCCAGACCAGTTGGCTCTGCGACGCGTCCAGGTCGCTTTGGATCGTCGGCAGGGCGATGTTGAGGATCGTGTTGTCGAGAACGACGATCAGCAGGCTCACCACGAGCACCGCCAGGATCGCCCAGCGTCGAGGGTGCCCCGCTCCCGAGGTCATCCAGGAGTCTGATTCCAGTGCTGTCGTCGCGTTCATGTGCGTCCCCGCCCTACCGCTGCCTGGCCCAGGTGGCCGAAATCAATTACGAAACGGCACCGTAGCGTATATCGAGTTGTGATGAAAGCCATGCCCCGCCGCCGCGTTGCGTGTGGGATCATGAACGGGTCCGGGGACTCCACAACGGAGCCTCGAGATTGGAGCAAGTGATGTCCTTTTATGGCGTGCCCGATGGCCGACGCGTAACGATGCGCGATCTCGCCGAGGCAACCCGACGCGGTGACAAGTGGCCGATGATCACGGCCTACGACGCCCTCACCGCACGAATCTTCGACGACGCGGGCATCCCGGCAATGCTCGTCGGCGACTCGGCAGCGATGGTCGTGTACGGACACGACTCAACGCTGCCCGTGACGGTCGACGAACTGATCCCCCTCGTCCGAGCCGTGGTACGCGGCACCTCGCGCGCGCTTGTCGTCGCCGACCTGCCGTTCGGCTCGTACCAACTGTCGCCCGCGCAGGCGCTGGAGACCTCCTCGAGATTCATGAAGGAGGCAGGCGCGCATGCGGTCAAGCTCGAAGGCGGCGCACCAGTCCTGCCGCAGGTCGAAGCGCTCGCGAACGCCGGCATTCCCGTCATCGGCCACCTGGGGCTCACTCCGCAGTCGGTCAACCTGCTCGGCGGTTATCGCGTCCAGGGCCGCGGCGAGGCCGGCGAGAATCTCATGCGCGATGCGAAGGCGATGGAGGCCGCGGGCGCGAGCGCCGTCGTCCTCGAGGTCGTCCCAGCGGAGTTGGCAGCGCGTGTCAGCGAGGTGCTGACAATTCCGACGATCGGCATCGGCGCGGGAAGCTCGACCGACGCCCAGGTCCTCGTCTGGCAGGACCTCGTCGGACTGACGTCGTCCGTGCCGAAGTTCGTCAAGCAGTACGCCGACGTGCGCACGGTCATCTCCGACGCGGTCACCGCATGGAGTGCCGATGTTGTGTCAGGCGCGTATCCGGCCCCGGAGCACGAGTACGCGTAGCGACTACACGTCGGTGATGCGAACTCCGGCGTGGGCCTTGTAACGACGGTTCATCGAGATCAGGTTGGCCGTGAGCGCCTCGACCTGCCCGGCGTTGCGCAGTCGTCCGCCGAACACGCCACGGATGCCTGGAATCCGGTCTGCGAGGGCCTGCACGGCATCGGTGGCCTGGCGGTCATCGCCGAGCACGAGCACGTCGGTGTCGATGGTGTCGACCGACTCGTCGAGGAGCAGCACGGCGGAGATGTGATGGAACGCGGCGACGACCCGGCTGCTCGTGAGAATGCGCGCGGCCTGCTGGGCCGCCGATCCGTCGTCGACCTGGAGGCCGAAGGCACCCTGCTTGTCGAAGCCGAGCGGATTGACACAGTCGACGACGATCTTTCCGGCCAACGGCTCGACCAGGCTCTCGAGCAATGACTCGTGGCCGTCCCACGGAACCGCGACGATGACGATGTCGGATGCGCGTGCGCAGTCCTCGTTCGACGCGCCACTGACACCGACCTTGAGTGCCTCAGCAACGTCGGCGGCTCGAGCGGCGTCGCGGGATCCGATCGTCACGGACTGGCCGGCCATCGCCAAACGACGAGCCAGACCCCGTCCCTGATCACCAGTCCCGCCGAGAACTCCGACCCGCAAAGCGGCGATGTCGATTGCGGCAGGGACGTCGGGAACGCTGGGTTCAGTCACGAGCCGCGATCCTGCCACACTTCCCCGATGGCCGCTTCCGGAGATGAGCAGACATCCAGCTGGCTGTCTCGCCTTCGCATCGACATCACACCGCTGCGGCAGTCGCGCGACTACCGGTTCATCTTCGCGAGCGGACTCATCACGTTCCTCGGTTCGATGATCACCTACGTCGCGCTGCCGTTCCAGGTCGCGCAGCTGACCGGCTCATTCGTCGCCGTCGGCTTAATCGGACTCTTTCAACTGGTTCCACTCGTCGTCTTCGGCCTATGGGGCGGCTCGCTCGCGGATTCGGTCGACCGGCGCATCATGGTGCTGTCTACCGAGCTCGCCGCGGGCGTGCTGATCACCGCGCTGCTGGTCAACGCCCTGCTTCCCAGCCCGCAGTTGTGGATTCTCTACGTCGTGGCGATGTCACTTGCGGTCACGGACGGGCTGCAACGACCCTCACTCGACGCGATGATCCCCCGAGTGGTGCCGCACGACCAGCTCGCCGCGGCCGGCGCACTCAACGCACTGAAGTTCCAGTTGGGGACGATCCTCGGCCCAGCGCTCGGCGGCATTCTCATCAGCATCGGCGGACTCCAGTTGGCATACGGCGTCGACGTGCTGACCTTCCTGGTCTCCGTCGCCCTGCTTTGGCGGATACGGAGCATCAGGGTCGCCGACGAGTCGTCGGAGCGCGCAACTCTTCGCCATGTCGCGGAGGGCATGCGTTACGCGTGGAGTCGCAAGGATCTGATGGGCACGTATGCCGTCGATCTCATCGCGATGATCTTCGCTTTTCCCTACACGTTGTTCCCCTTCCTGGCCGCCGAGCTCGGTGCTCCGTGGGCATTGGGCCTGCTGTACTCGGCGTCGGCTGTCGGCTCGCTTGTCGTCACGCTCACCAGCGGATGGACGAAGAACGTGCACCGACATGGACGCGCGATCGTGTACGCCGCGGCACTGTGGGGACTGGGCATTGCGTTGGTCGGCGTGACCTCGTCACTGCCTCTTGTCCTGCTGTTCCTCGCGATCGCGGGAGGTGCCGACATGGTGAGCGGCATCTTCCGATTGACGATGTGGAACCAGACAATCCCCGACGAAGTGCGTGGACGCATGGCCGGAATCGAACTTCTTAGTTACTCGGTTGGACCGCTTCTTGGACAGGTACGCAGCAGCACCGCTGCATCGTTGACGTCGTTGCGCATGTCGTTCTTCACCGGTGGTGTGCTGTGCATGATCGGAGTAGGCCTCAGCGCAATTGTGTTGCCATCATTGTGGAAATACGACGACCGCACGAACGTCGATGCAGTTCGTGAACGCGAGCGGCGTCGCGCGATCGAGTGAATCGCGTTCGTGAATGCGCGCGCACGCGCGCAGATGCGCAGCGAACAACGCCGACACGCGTTGCGTTTTCGACGCGAATGCCTTTGCGTTATGCACGTTGCTCTGTCAAAGTTGTAATACGCAACTCTGCGGAAGAGCAGAGAACAACGACACTGGAGGCACCGTGGCGGTCGCAAAGAAGACCACACGCAAGGCACCGGCAAAGAAAGCCGCGCCGCGCAAGGCAGCAGTCAAGAAGGCCCCGGCCCGCAAGGCAGCTGTGAAGAAGGCACCGGCCAAGAAGGCTGTTGCGAAGAAGGCTCCGGTCCGCAAGGCCGCAGCGAAGAAGGCACCCGCACGCAAGGCGCCTGTGAAGAAGGCAGCGGCGAAGAAGGCTCCCGCCAAGAAGGCACCGGCCAAGAAGGCTGTTGCAAAGAAGGCTCCGGTCCGCAAGGCCGCAGCGAAGAAGGCACCGGCCAAGAAGGTCGCCGCCAAGAAGGCACCGGCCAAGAAGGCTGTTGCAAAGAAGGCTCCGGTCCGCAAGGCCGCAGCGAAGAAGGCACCCGCGCGCAAGACTGTTGCTCGCAAGGCGCCGGCACGCAAGGCTCCCGCACGCAAGGCCGCCGGTCGCTAGACCGACCGCGTCCCTGTACGCGCGAAAAGGCCCGCACCGATTGGTGCGGGCCTTTTCCGTTGTCTGGGCTCAGACGAGACGTCAGTCCTCGTCAGCGTCGAACTCCGCATTCCGTGCCTTCGCGGTCTCGATCGCGTTCGCCGCTTCCGACTCGGTGTCGTACGGACCCATCCGCTCCGCATTGGGGCAGCCCGCGTCCGGCTCGACCTTTTGATGAATCAAGCAGTAGTACCAGCTCATGACTCTCCCGTCGTCCGACGAGTCGCTGGCCGCGCCCGTCACCTGCAAAGATAGCGAGCGCTCGATCGACCTAGACTTGCGCTATGCCGCAACTGCTGCGCGAGCCGCTACGACCAGGCCGCGTCTCTCCACTTCGATCCGTCCCGGGTGCGATCGCGCGTCCCGAGTATGTGGGCAAGGCGCAGCCGGCCGTCTACGACGGTCCCGAGGTCAAGGATGCCGAGACGATCGCGGCAATGCGTGTCGCCGGGCGCATCGCGGCCGATGCACTGGCCGAGGTAGGCCGGTCGATTCGGCCCGGTGTGACGACTGATGATCTCGATCGCGTGGGACATGAGTACCTGTGCGACCACGGCGCCTACCCGTCGACTCTCGGGTACAGGGGATTCCCCAAGTCGCTGTGCACCTCGCTGAACGAGGTCATCTGTCACGGCATCCCGGACACGACTGTCCTGGAGGACGGCGATATCTGCAACATCGACATCACCGCATTTATCGGTGGCGTCCACGGCGACACCAACGCAACATTCCTGGTCGGCGACGTCGACGAGGAGGTTCGACTGCTGGTCGAGCGCACCAAGGAGGCAACTCGCCGAGCCATCAAGGCGGTCGCACCGGGCAGGCCCATCAGCGTCATCGGCCGAGTGATCGAGAGCTACGCACGCCGCTTCGACTACGGGGTCATACGCGACTTCACCGGCCACGGCATCGGCACGTCATTCCACAGCGGCCTTGTCGTTCCTCACTACGACGATCCTCGCCACACCACGCCGATCGTCGCAGGCATGACATTCACCATTGAGCCGATGATCGCGCTCGGAACGTACGACTATGAGATCTGGGACGACGACTGGACCGTCGTGACCAAGGATCGACAGTGGACGGCGCAGTTCGAGCACACCCTTGTGGTCACCGACACGGGCTGCGACATCCTTACTCTTCCAACCGGCACTGATGATGGGATCTGGTAGATGACGGCAGCACGAACCGATACGGTCTGGCCGCACGATGTGCTGACTCTTGCGATCGACATCGGCGGCAGCGGGTTCAAGGCCTCGATCGTCAACTCCCAAGGCGAGATGACGACCGATCGCGTTCGCGTGGACACGCCCTACCCCTGCACGCCCGAGACACTGGTGAAGTCGGTGACCGAGCTTGTCGCGCCGCTGATGGATGTTCAGCGAGTGTCGGTCGGATTCCCCGGCCTGGTTCGGCACGGCGTCGTGATCGAGGTGCCCTCGCTCTCGCGGGCCGCATACGGCGGCGAGCGCGATGAGACCCTCGCTGCGGCTTGGCACGGGTTCGATCTCGGTCACGCTTTGGCCCAGGCCTTCCATCTGCCGACGAAGGTCGTCAACGACGCGGACATGCAAGGTTGTGCCGTCGCGCGCGGCAAGGGTGTCGAGTTCGTGATGACTCTCGGCACAGGAGTCGGCACGGCGTTGTTCAACGACGGACTGCTTCTGCCGCACCTGGAGTTGTCGCACGGCCCGTACAAGCACGACCTCACCGTCGACATCGCGCTGGGCAATGCGCAGCGCAAGGAGATCGGCAACGAACGCTGGGCCAAGCGAGTACGACAGGCCATCTCGAACTTCGACGACATGCTCTACTTCGACACCATCTACGTCGGCGGCGGCAATGCCAAGCACCTGTCGCCGGACGACATCGGTCCCAAGGGCCAGGTCGTGCCGAACACCTCGGGCATCCTCGGCGGAGTGCGGGTGTGGGATCTCGATCAGGGCGAGTAGGCGAAGTTGGTTAGGATTTCAACTATGTGGGTTACACTGGTCTCATGACCAATTGGCTCACCGAGGACGAACAGCGAAGCTGGCGCGCCTGGCTCGCAACATCCCTGCTTCTTAACGACCGGCTTAACCGCGAGCTGCAAGAGCAGCACGGTCTGGCGCTGGCGGACTACGAGATTCTCGTCCGGCTGTCCGAGCTGCCGGAGCGGCGCATGCGCATGAGCGACCTCGCCGACGCCACGCTGTCCTCCCGCAGCCGCCTGTCGCACCAGATCGACCGCATGGAACGCGCTGGCCTGGTCGCCCGCGAGACGTGCGCCGACGACCGGCGCGGATCCTTCGCCACACTTACTCAACTCGGCTGGACAACTCTCGTGGCCGCAGCCCCCGACCACGTCGCGAGCGTGCGAGCCCATCTGGTCGACCAGATCAGCCCGGAGGAGTTCGCCGCGCTCGGGTCGGCCTGCCAGCAGGTCGTCGAGCACCTGCAGACCCTCGGGTACTCGTGCCCGGGCGTTTCCGAGGCACCGCAGCCGATCTCGGTATAGGGGACGAGTCGGCCTATAAGCCGGCTTCTGTATCTCGCCGGCCGCGAGGCCGACGAGATGGTGATCATCCATCTGCGACCGTTGTTGCCAACGGCCTGGTGCGGTCTACCCGCAGGCATAGAGCGGGCCGCTCGCCTGCGCAGGATGCTCGACCGAGGCCGTTCATCCCTCTTGACCTTGCTCCGGGTGGGGTTTACCAAGCCGCGCCAGTCACCTGGCGCGCTGGTGGTCTCTTACACCACCGTTTCACCCTTACCGGGATTGCTCCCGGCGGTCTGTTCTCTGTGGCACTGTCCCGCGGGTCGCCCCGGGTGGGCGTTACCCACCACCTTGCCCTGTGAAGGCCGGACTTTCCTCGACACTTGCGTGCCGCGATCACCCAGCCGACTCGTCCGCGTCCAGAGTAGGGCTCAGTTCGGTGGGCTGTCGACGTCGCCCTCGTCCGCGAGCCGCTTGGCACGGGTCTTCCGGAAGTCCAACAGCCCCATGACGACGATCCCGATCAGCACCAAACTCGCGATGACGGCGACCGCAGCAATGGGAAAGTCGAATGCGATCGACGCAGCGGCGTTCGGGAGCTTCATGAACGGCATCTGTCATCCTCGCGCCGGTAGTCATGCGGTGGCTAAAACAGGATAAGCCCCGTACTTCCCTGATGACAGGCTACCGCGAGCGGTATCGCTACCCTGCCCACCGTGCTCATCTTGCTGCCCCCGAGCGAGGGCAAGTCCCGTCCCCGTCGCGGTCGAGCACTGGATTTGAGCTCGCTGTCCTTCCCTGACCTGACGCCCTTCCGCGATCGCGTGCTCACCGCCTTGGGCACCCTGTGCTCGCGTTCGCCCGTTGACGCGGCGCGGATCCTGGGCCTGGGCCCGACCCAGGTCGACGAGATCAAGGGCAATACGGCCTTGCGTACGGCCCCGTGCGCGCCGGCCATTCGGGTCTACTCAGGAGTGCTGTTCGACGCACTGGACTACCCGTCGCTCACCGCGGCGGCCCAGCGGCGCGCCCGGGCACGGATCGCCATCTCCACAGGACTGTGGGGCCTGGTCCGGGTGACGGACCGCATCCCCGGCTACCGCCTGAGCGGCGCGGTCTCCCTGCCGGACATCGGCACACTCGCCGGCGTGTGGCGAGGACCGGTCGCCGCAGAGATCGAGGCAAGCACAGGGGCCATCATCGATCTGCGTTCAAGCACGTACGCCGCCCTTGGCCCGATTCCCGAGGCCGCACGGTCGCGGGCGATCATCGTGCGCGTGCTCCAGGAACGAGACGGCGTACGCAGCATCGTCTCCCACATGAACAAGGCCACTAAGGGCCGCATCCTGCGGGCGGCACTCGAGTCCGACTCGACGATTCGCAATGCGTCGGATCTACTCGACGGTCTGCACGACTGGGGCTTCGCAGCCCAGGAGGTCCCGCGCACGTCAGGGCCGCGTCAGATCGACGTCATCGTCACGGAGTTGTGACTACGTGCCTGCCGGCACGACGATGCCGTGCAGGTGGCCGGCCTCCGCGAAGCTGAACATTGACGCATTGCCATCGGGGAACCACGCCAGCGTCGTCAGCGAGCACGGCGGAAGTTCCATGCGGTAGACGCTGCTCAGCGGTGCATCGATCGCCAGACCGACGAGGATCTTGATCGGTGACACGTGGGCGACGATGAGCACCCGCTCCCCTGCGTATCGCTCGACCACTCCCTGGCGCGCGGCCGCGACACGTTCCTGGCACTGCGCGAAGGACTCGCCTCCGGGTGGTGCGACCTCGAGGGACCCCAGCCAGCTCTCAAGTTCTCGCGGCCAGCGAGCCTTTACCTCGGCGAACGTGAAGCCGTCCCACTCGCCGAACCCGCACTCCGCAAACCCCTCGTCGATCTCGACATCCAGGCCCGTTGCCTCGGCGACGATCGCTGCTGTTTGTCGAGTGCGTAGCAGCGGAGACGCGATGACTCGCGTGACTTCCGAACGCCGCGCGACCTCTGACGCGAGCGCCTGCGCCTGGGCGCGACCGACGGGAGCAAGGGGCATGTCCTTGCCGCCGCGTCCGCTGAACCTCTTCTCCAGGCTCCACTCCGTTGCGCCGTGACGCGCGAGCACGGTGACTGTCGGCATGCCCAGGTCGGCCCAGCCGATCATGACGGTCGGAGGCTTCAGGCTCTCCTTCTCGACGTCGATGGCGCCGACGACGTCATCGGCGATCGACTCCTCGACCCAGTCGGCTTCGAGCCGGCGGATCTCGCGCAGTCCGCGTCCCAGGGCTGAGTCGATCATCTCGTTCACCAGCGCGTCCGCATGCTTGTTCTTCTCCCGCGGGACCCACGTGTACGTGACGCGGCCGGGCGTGAAGATCGACATCGCCTCACGTGCCAGCTCGCGCATGTTCGGGTGCTTCACCTGCCACCGGCCGCTCATCTGCTCGACGATGAGCTTGGAGTCCAACCGCACGTCGACGCTCGCGTCGGGATCGATCTCGTGAGCTCGACGCAGCCCAGCGATCGCGCCGCGGTACTCGGCAACATTGTTGGTGACGACGTCCAGATACTCGGCGAGCTCGGCAAGAAGCTGACCGCTCTCGGCATCGCGTACGACTGCGCCGTAGGCCGCGGGGCCGGGGTTTCCACGGGAGCCACCGTCGGCTTCGACGATGAGCTTGCGAGCCACGCCTACAGCCCCGACTCGGCCGTCCGGACGAGTATGCGACGGCACTCCTCGCAGCGCAGGACCTCATCGGGCGCGGCAGCGCGGAGCGCCTCGATCTCGTTCGGCGGGATGTCCATGTGGCAGCCGTCGCAACGACCGCGATACAGCCGGGCCGCCCCGATGCCGCCCTGATCCGCGCGGATCTTGTCGTAGAGGGCGAGCAGGTCGGCGGGAATCCCAGCAGCGAGCTCGGCGCGTTCGGTGGCAACGCGGCCCTCCTCGTCAGCAATGACGGCCAGCTGCTCGGCAACCGCCTCGGTCAGTGACGCGTGCTCGGCCGCCAGCGCATCCCGGTCGGCGGTCAGGACGATCACCGCTGCCGTCGCGCCCTCGACTCGCTCCATGATCTCCAGTTCGACGTCCTCGAGCTCTCCTTGCCGGCGGGCCAGCGAGGTGAGCTCGTGCTGCAGGGACTGGAGCTGCTTGGGATCGCCGATGCTGCCAGAGTCCAGCAGCTCGCGATCTCGCCGCGCGCGCTCGCGCACCTGCTCCACGTCTCCATCCGCCTTGCGCTGCTCGAAGGTCAGATCGGCGACGATGGTCTCGGCCGCGACGACCTCGTCGCGAAGCCTCGCCAGCCGGACCTCCACGTCAGCCAAGGTCGCGGCATCGGGCAGGGTGTGCGCTCGGTGAACGAGCTGGGCGAGCTTGGTATCGCGACCCTGCACGTCGAGCAGTCGCAACTGGATGTCGGCGTCAGCTTTCAGCGGGTGCTCCCTAGGTGCGCGGTCCACGGATCCGTGGGGATCGCGGATACATGGACCTCAACCGTAGTGCCGCTGGCAGCTAGGTCCGCGGCCAGTTGGGCTGCAGCCACGTGCAGCCACGGCCATTCACCTGCCCAATGCGCGACATCGATGAGCGCACAGCCGCCACCGAGGCGGTGGTCGAGCGCACGGTGATGGCGAAGGTCCGACGTGACGTACGCATCGGCCACCGCGGCGGCCTCGGCCAGGTACGAGTCCCCAGCGCCCCCGCAGATCGCGACCGTGCGGACCACGCCCGAGGGGTCACCCGAGACACGAATGCCCTGCGGCACCGCCGGCAGCGAGCGCGCAACGCACGCTGCAAAGTCCTGGAGGCTCACCGGCGGATCGAGCCGTCCCACGCGCCCAATACCCAGACCAGGGTCTGCAGCGTCAGGAATCAGGGGCCGCGTACTCGTCACCCCCAGCGCTTCTGCGAGCGCGTCGGAGACACCCTGCCGCGCAGAGTCGGCATTCGTGTGCGCGGCAAACAGGCCAATGTCCTGCGATATCAGTGTGTGCACGACCAGCCCGCCGTGAGTCAGTGGCGACACCGAGTGCACTCCATGCAGGAAGAGCGGATGGTGCGTGACAATGAGATCCGCGCCGATGCGGATGGCCTCGTCGACGACGGCCATGACCGGGTCGACAGCGAAGAGCACGGTCCGAACAGGGGCGGCGGGATCACCGCACACCAGCCCGACAGAATCCCAGTCCGCGGCGAGCGCTGGCGGATACCGGGCATCAAGAGCCGCCACGACGTCGGTCAGGGTGTTCGTGCTTGCCACGTGATGCAGGCTACCCTCGGATCAGCGCTGTGCGAGTGACGAGGGGGACGCCGTGCCTGCGGGCCATCAACCACGTCGCGTGCTGGCCGTTGGCGCGCATCCCGACGACATCGAGATCGGCTGCGGCGGGACCCTCATCAGTCACGTCGAGGCAGGCGACGATGTGACGATGCTCGTGATGACCGGTGGCGAACTGGGCACGCGTCCGAGCGGCATGGAGCACGCTGACCGTCGCTCAGAGGCGATGGCCGCGGCGGCGATCATGGGTGCTCGCATCGTGTTCGCCCCGTTCCGCGACGGCAACGTGCCCATGACGGCGGCGGCGGTCGATTTCATCGAGGCGACGATCCGCGAGCACGGAATCGACACCCTGTACTGCCACAGCGTCGAGGACTCGCACCAAGACCACGTGCTCGTCGGCCGTGCGTCGGTGGCTGCCGGACGGCGACTGGGTCGAGTCCTGCACTACCAGGGACCGACCACCGGGCGCTTCAACCCGACCATCTTCGTCGACATCACCAAGCAGTTCGATGGCAAGGTGAGCATGCTCAGCCAGCATTCGAGCCAACTGGCAGCCGCGACCACCCTCGACCTCGACGTCGTCGCGAGCACCGCCCGATACTGGGGATCGAGGTCACGACTGGGCCTCGCCGAGCCATTCGAAGTCAGCCGATTCGCCTGGTCGATCACGGACTGATCGCGACGTTCTGTCCGAATTGCACTATTTGCGTTTCAGTCCGCCAGTGTGGATAATCCTGGATAAGCCACTACCAGCAGGCCTCACCGAGACCCGACTGCGCGCGGCGCGCTCCACCGGAACCGCTCGCCGCGGCTTCCGATCACGTCGTGCCACACTGTTGCGGAGCAAGGCCCTGCGTCCGTCGGACGCGAGTTCGGGACCTCGCCCCACGTTTAGCGGAGGTCCACATGCCCGCGGGTTCTCGACACACCCCGATGCGCCCTGTGCTCATGGGCTCGATGGCGCTCGTCATGGTCGTGCTGTCCGCGGGCTCCGCGTACGCGGCCACCTCTCCGAGCCCGTCCCCGAGCCCGTCCGCGTCAGCGTCGCCGAGCGCGACCGACTCGCCGCAGGACGGCACGAGCGCCGATGATCTCGCCGCAGTAGAAGAGGTAGTCGTCTCCGAATCCCCGACTCCCCCGTCCGAAGACGAGCTCGCCGTCGGGATCGACCGTTGGATTGCCTACAACACAACCGCCACAGCGGTGGGCGGCACCGGCCTGGCGACAGCGAGCCTGCCCATGCCCGTCGGACTCGAGCCGATCAGGGTCCGGGGCACCTTGGAGTCAATTGCTGACAACAACGGAACCGTCCGCATTCGCATTGGTCCGAACTTCGTCGAACTTGATGCGGCTAAGGGCGGCGACTGGGCGCTGACTGTTCCCGCGAATGCCGTCGTCGACAACAACCTGACGATCGAGGTGCGTAACACCCTCATTCCTCCGCCCGGGGAATGCGTCGGAGACTCCACGACCACGGAAACCATCCGCGATATCGAGGTCGGTTTCCTCGGTCGCGAGACGCCGCCTACCACCGTTGCCGGGTTCTTCTCGCCGCCCGTCCAGAAGGTCTCCTTGGTGTCGCCCGACTCGACCGACATCGAGGTCGCCGAGGCCACGCTCGCGACAGCAGGGGCACTCGCCACTCGTTACGGCTCCTCCGTTCCCGTCATTCCGCTGACCGAAAGCGAGTTCGCGGCCGATCCGTCGAACCTGGTCGATTCCGACGGGCCTAACCGCATCGTGCGACTGCTGCCCACCGATGCCGCGGTCGTCAGCGTCTCGGTGACCAATCCGGGCGTGCCGACACTGACTTTGTCCGGCCCCACGGCCGAGCTCGCCGACGCGGGCGCCGCGCTCGCCTCCGCCGGACTCGGACTGGCCGCGGTGGCCGATGCCACCGAGCTCTCCGAGCAGCGGTCCGCGCAGCTCGCGCAGACGCTCACCTTCACCCAGCTCGGCGCTGAGAAGCCCACCCTGTCGGGCCTTGGCCGACTGAACTACTCGATCCCCGTGACGCAGGACCGCTTCGGTGGTCCCATCGACTCGTACACGATCCACGTGGAGGGTGCGCACACACCGGTTCCCGAGGGCGGATCAGCGATCGCCTCCCTGCTGTGGAACGACCAGCTCGTCCAGTCCCTCGCCCTGACCGACGACGATCAGTACGCGGCCGACGTGACCGTCGACGGCTCGCTCGTCCGGCGCGATAACACCCTGACGATCCGCGTCGACTCCAGTGCGCCGGCCGGCCAGTGCAGCACCGACGTGCAGCCGCTCAGCCAGCAGCCGATGCAGCTCGACGTCGACGGCTCGGCGAGCACTATCGCGGCCTCGGCCGGCCAGACGCTGGCGAGTGGCTTCACCCGCTTCCCGCAGGCATTCTCCTCGGACCTGCGGATCGCCTTCGGATCCGGCGGCGTCAATGCCGACCTCGTCCAGGCCGCCTGCTCACTAGTCGTCTCGCTGCAGCGCGCCGCAGCCAGTCAGCTGGACATCTCGGCCGAGGACTTCGACACCTTCCTTGCCGGTGCGTACCCCGGCATGGTCGTCGGCGCCACGCCGGAGGACGCGAATGCGCTCGAGGCACCGCTGCGCTTCGAGTTGATGCGCACGCTCAACGCCGAGTCGACCGATTTCGAGGTGAGCGTCGACGGCCCGTTCGCCGCGCTCGAGGCGTTCACGACCGACGGCCGCAACCTGCTGATGCTCGGCAGCACGAACCCGGTTGCTGAGTCGACGCCACTCATGCAGGAGATCGCGACCGAGATCGAGAACAGCGAGTTCGGCTGGTTCGGACTGCTCGACAACCTCGTCGTCGCTCAGCCGAACGCAGAGTTGCTCTATCTCAACTCGGGCTCGGTCATCCCGCAGCAGACGCCACTGACCGAAGGACGCAAGCTGCCTCCGTGGTGGCTCATGCTCATTGCCGTCGTCGTCGTACTCATCCTCATTCGCTGGTGGTTCGCCCATCGCCGGAAGAAGCGAATCGCCAAGCGCATCGCTGAGGTCAAGGCGGCGACCGCGACCGAGCCTGTGGAGCAGCCGCCGGATCTGTCGTGACAGTCACCGATGCCCACGTCGATTCGAAGGACGCTACTGACCTTCGGCTGATCAAACGTGCCTGGGCACGACTGGACCGATCACCGGGAAGTGACGGGCTCGCAGCCAAGGGCCGTGAGGTCCCGGGGACGATGATCATCGCCGCCATCGGCCTGATCATCGGCCTGATCGCGACCTACTGGTCGTGGCGTCAGGGCTGGCTGCACATGTACACGGACGCGATTACCCACAGCACGATCGCGCGGCGCGTACTGGACTCGCAGAACACCGGGTTCCAGCAACTGGGCACCGTCTGGCTGCCAGTGCCTCACGTCCTGCTGATGCCCTTCGTCTACATCCTTCCGCTGTACCAATCCGGACTAGCGGGCGGACTGCTGGGCGCGATGTGCATGGCGGTCTGCGCGGGAGCGATCTGGCGGATCACCTATCGCGCTGGGTTCAACAGGCCAGCGCGACTGGTGTCAGTAGCGATCTTCGTCCTTAATCCGTCGATCCTGTATCTGTTCACCACAGCTCTCACCGAATCCGTGCTCATCGCCACAATTCTCGCCTCGCTCGCGGGGCTATCGGGATGGATCACGGCGATGCCGGCGATCTCTCCTGGTGAGCTTGCCGTGTTCGCGGGCATCCCGGCAGCGCTGTCGGTCCTGTCCCGTTACGAGGGCTGGGCCTTCGTGGGCGTCGGCACGCTGTTCGTCATCATTGCCTCGTGGCGGCGATGGCGATCCATTTCCTACACCGTCACTCTGGTCTTCGCCTTCGTCGCGGCGCCGGCGATCGCGGTCATGTGGTGGCTGCTGTACAACTTCGTGCGGTACGGCGATCCACTCGACTTCGCCCGCGGGACCTACTCCGCCGCAGCCCAGCAGCAGGATCTGACCGACCTCGGTCTCCTGCCGAGCAAGGGAAACCTCGGGCTCGCGGTGCGCACGTTCAACTGGAACGTCATGGACATCCTCGGTCCCGGCCTGCTGATCCTTGCCGCGATCGGCGCGGTGGCAATCATCTGGACACGGGGTGCCTCGACCACGGCACTGATCCTGTGGATCCCGGCGTACGTGTATCCCTTTGCCCTCCTGAGCCTCTACCTGGGACAGACCGTCATCCGCAATGACGTGTCCCTTCCCCAAGGCCTGTTCAATATTCGCTACGCAGCATTGCTCGTTCCACTGTCCGCGGTACTCATCGGAGGACTGGTCGACCTCGCGTACTCGCGCGCGCGACGATGGGCGCCGATCGTGGTGGCGGGCGTGATGATCGTCGTCGTCGGGTTCGCGACCTGGCAGATCACGAACCCCAAGCAGAACCTCGGCGTGATCCGCGAGGGGTACCTCATCGCCGAGGGCATCAAGGACGAGGTCAACGCGGCGGTGTGGCTGTCGGAGAACTACACAGGCGGCTCGATCCTCATCGACGACGTGCACGGGCAGGGGCTGATCAATCTCGGTGTTCCGCTCGAACAGCTCTACTCGACCTTCAATGGCGCGATCTTCGACACCGCCCTCAAGGAGCCCTACCGGTACGTGGACTGGGTCTACGCGGACTCGGCGAACGACAACGACCAGGTGTGGAAGGCGATCAAGTCCGATCCGGACTTCAACTCGCGGTTCTACCCGGTCTTCCAGTCCGGGTCGTTCACGGTGTGGGAGAGCACCAGGGCCATGGAGCCGGGCTCGTGAGCCTCGACACGACCAGCGACCTGGTTGGCGGCAAGCCGCTCGGGCAGCTGCTCGTCTCATCGGGGCTGATCAACCATCAGCAGCTTGCCGACGCGCTCACGACGCAGTCACGAGTAGGCGGCCGGGTCGGGACTCACCTCATCCTCATGGGCGCGGTTACGCGGCTTGAGCTGTACCAGAGCATCGCCGCGCAGTTCGGGTTCCCGTTCGTCAACCTTGTCGACGAACCGCCGGACGCTGACCTGATGGCAGTCATGGATCCGCGGACGCATATTGATCGTGAGTGGATTCCGTACCGGTGGGACGGCGAGATTCTCATTGTCGCCACCACCGAGCCGCCGTCGCGTCGAACGATTCGTGAGGCACAGGAGGAGTTCGGCGCGGAGAGCGTCGACTTCGTGGTGACCACCGACTGGGATCTGGATCAGGCCGTCACCAAGTTCTGCCGCAAGAAGCTGCTCTTCAATGCCGCCGAGGAGTTGGCCACCAACAGCCCCGAGCGCTCGGCGAAGGGCAAGCCGGTGCCGTGGCAGCGCTTTGGCGCGTACGCGGTCTCCGCTGTCGTCGTCGGCGGAATGATCATCAAGCCGGCCGGCACGATCGTCGCGATCCTGATCTTCCTCAACCTGTTCTTCTTCATCGCCGTCTGCTTCAAGATGGTGACGACGATCGCCGGGCTATGGCGAAAGCACTCCCATCGCGTCGACGAGAAGAAGCTGCGGGCTGCGGGCGCGTGGCTCGTCGAGACAGTGCCCGATGACGAACTGCCCATCTACACGATCCTGGTTCCGGTCTTCCGAGAAGCCAATGTCATGGAGATGGTCATGGAGCACATCGGCAATCTGGACTGGCCCAAGTCCAAGCTCCAGGTTCTCATCTTGACCGAGGAGGTCGACCAGGAGACGGTCGAGGCGGTCAAGGCAGCGCAGCCTCCGGAGTTCATCCGCCTGCTCGTCGTGCCCGCCGGCTCCCCGCAGACCAAGCCGCGCGCGTGCAACTTCGGCCTCATGTTCTCCCTGGGCGAGTACCTGGTCATCTACGACGCCGAGGACCGCCCGGACCCCGACCAGTTGCGGCGTGCCCACGCGGCATTCCTCGCCGACAGCCGCGATCCCGATCAGAGGCGACCGCTTGCCTGCGTGCAGGCAGCGCTCAACTACTTCAACTGGGATGCGAACCTGCTCACCCGCATGTTCACGCTCGAGTACTCCTCGTGGTTCGACGGCATGCTGCACGGCATGGAGGCCTTCCGGCTGCCCATCCCGCTTGGCGGAACGTCGAACCACTTCCGGACCGACCGACTTCGCGAGCTCGGCGGGTGGGACCCGTACAACGTCACCGAGGACGCCGACCTCGGCATGCGCGCATCAGCTGCTGGGTATCGAGTCGGCACCATCAACTCCACGACGTGGGAAGAGGCGTGCTCGAAGGTCCCCGCCTGGATCAAGCAGCGCACGCGGTGGATCAAGGGCTACATGGTCACGGCAGTGGTCGACGCGCGCTACCCGATCCGCTTCACGCGGTCTGCGGGCCTCCGCAGCCTGGGCACCCTCATCGGGCTGATCATCGGCACGCCGCTGATGTTCCTCGCCTACCCGATCGTCTGGGGAATGACGATCATCGTGTACATCGGCTTCGAGACCTTCGCCTTCACGCTGCCACCAGCGGTAGGTGCATTCGCCGTCTTCAATGCCATATTCGGCAACGTCACGGTGATGATCTTGTCGATGCTCACGGGTGCGTCCAGGCACGGCTGGCGTATCGCCGGGTACTCGCTGCTCAACCCGATCTACTGGTGCCTGCACTCCTACGCATCATGGCGTGCGCTGTTCCAGGTGTTCTTCAACCCGTTCGCGTGGGAGAAGACCCCGCACGGTCTGACCCACGGGCGCGAGGAGAACGCGGCCGTCACCTAAGTCCCGAATTGAACCGCCTCCGGGTCAAATCGGGGTTTGCGGGCCGATTCGGCCCGCAAAAGCGGGATTTGACCCGGTGGCGGTTCAAATCTGGGGGTGGACCGCACTGGACTCGAACCAGTAACCAATGCCTTGTAAGGGCATCACTCTGCCAATTGAGTTAGCGGTCCCGTCGTGGTGACGAGGCTACCGGTCAGCCCAGGTCGGCGAGGGCAGCCACGTAGTCGTCGGCGCTTCGGGCCTCGCCCGGACCGTTGATGACCGACCAGCGCACGATGCCGTCCTTGTCGATGACGAACGATCCTCGCGTGGAGAACCCCTTCGCCTCGATGAACACTCCGTAGGCCTTCGACACCTCGCCGTGCGGCCAGAAGTCGCTCAGCATCTGGTGCGTGAGGCCCTCCTGCTCGGAGAAGACGCGAAGGGTGTGGTGGCTGTCGCAGGACACGCTCAGCACGACCGAGTCGTCATTCACGAAGTCGGTGTAGCGGTCGCGAATGGTGCACAGCTCGCCGGTGCACGTTCCCGTGAACGCGAACGGATAGAACATGAGCAGGACGTTCTTCTCGCCGCGGTAGTCAGACAGCGTCACCTGCTCGCCGTACTGGTTGGTGAGGGTGAAGTCCGGTGCGGGCTGGCCGATCTCGACTGACATGGAACTCCTGCCGTGGTTGCGTGAAACCGGACGCTACCGCTTGGCGCGAGGAGCCACCAATCGCGTGCCCTGCCACTGCGAACCCGCGCTGATCGTGCTCGTCTGCTGGAGTCCGGCGGTGGGCGCGGCGTCCGAGATGTCCTCGGCCTCGACGTGACCTGGGCGGCCCGGCTTCGGGGTTATGAGCCACACCACGCCGTGGTCAGCGAGCAGCCCGATCGCGTCGACCAGCGCGTCGACGAGGTCGCCGTCATCCTCGCGCCACCACATCACCACCACGTCGACGACATCATCGAAGTCCTCGTCGACGAGTTCGCCTTCGATGACCTGCTCGATGCCCGCCCTCAGATCGTCATCGACATCGTCGTCGTATCCGAGTTCCTGCACGGTCAGACCGGCCTGAAGTCCGAGTCGACGAGCCCGGTCGCGGGCCCCGTCCTCCGCAGCGGCGGTCACGTCACTCCTAACCTCGGCCGGCAGCGGCAACGTGCCACACCGACGTGCGTGACGGGAGTTGCCCCGTCCTCTGGCCCGTAGTCCACCCGACACAGCGCGTGCGCGCAAGTGACACTGCCGAATTGGGGTGCCGAATCTTCCCGACAGCCGTACCGTCGCGCTGTCAATTGCGCCCCTCCCGGGGACAGCAGGGCGTCCATGCGGAAGGATGAGAGAACCGAACGAAGTGCGTAATCCGATGCCCCGATGACTGGCGATCCCCGTCATCGGCCGAGTCGAAGGGTTCACCTTGACCCCCGGACGTGACCGCGACCCCCTGCTTGCAGGAGGGCTTCCCACCCAATATGTCGACGTTGACCCCGACGAGACCGCCGAATGGGTCGAGTCCTTCGACAACGTCGTCGACAACGCCGGCAACTACCGCGCGCGCTACCTGATGCTGTCGCTCCTGCGACGCGCAGCGGAGCGGAACGTCGGCGTGCCGAGCCTTCGCAGCACCGACTACATCAACACCATCCCGCCTGAACTCGAGTCCTCCTTCCCCGGCAGCGAGGAACTCGAGAAGCGCATCCGGCAGATCATCCGCTGGAACGCCGCGATCATGGTGCACCGTGCGCAGCGGCCGGGCATCTCGGTCGGAGGCCACATCTCCAGCTACGCCTCGTCAGCGACGTTGTACGAAGTGGGTTTCAATCACTTCTTCCGCGGTCCTGACCATCCCGGCGGCGGCGACCAGGTCTTCTTCCAGGGCCACGCCTCCCCCGGCGTCTACGCGCGCGCCTTCCTCGAGGGCCGGCTCACCGAGCACCAGATGGACGGCTTCCGCCAGGAGGTGTCCCACGCTGGCGGTGGCCTGCCGTCGTACCCGCACCCTCGCCTCATGCCGTGGTTCTGGCAGTTCCCGACCGTCTCGATGGGCCTGGGTCCGCTGAACGCGATCTATCAGGCTCGGTTCAACAAGTACCTCACGCATCGCGGCATCCGCGATGCCTCCGATCAGCACGTGTGGGCATTCCTCGGCGACGGCGAGACCGATGAGGTCGACGCGGTCGGCGCGCTGACACTGGCCGCGCGCGAGGAGCTCGACAACCTCACGTTCGTCGTGAACTGCAACCTGCAGCGGCTCGACGGACCCGTACGCGGCAACGGCAAGATCATCCAGGAGCTCGAGAGCCTGTTCCGCGGCGCCGGATGGAACGTCATCAAGGTCGTCTGGGGCCGCAAGTGGGACCAGTTGCTCGCCAAGGATCGCGACGGCGCGCTCGTCAGCCTGATGAACAACACTCCCGACGGCGACTTCCAGACCTACAAGAGCGAGGACGGCGCGTTCGTGCGCGAGCACTTCTTCGGCCGTGACGCGCGCACTGCTGCGCTCGTCGCCGATTGGTCGGACGACGAGATCTGGGCGCTGCAGCGCGGCGGCCATGACTACCGCAAGATGCACGCGGCCTACGAGGCGGCAACGAACACCAAGGGCCAGCCGACCGTCGTGCTCGCCAAGACGATCAAGGGCTGGACCCTGGGCTCGCACTTCGAGGGTCGCAACTCCACGCACCAGATGAAGAAGCTCACGCTCGAGGACCTGAAGGTGTTCCGCGACACGATCCGCATCCCCGTCACCGACGCGCAGCTTGAGGAGAACCCCTACCTGCCGCCGTACTACCACCCGGGGCCGAAGGACGAGGCTGTCGAGTACATGCTCGAGACCCGTCGTCGGCTCGGCGGATCCGTGCCAACCCGCAGAACCCTCGCGAAGCCGCTGTCACTTCCGGGCGACGAGGCGTACACCGTCGTCAAGCGCGGATCGGGCAAGCAGGCGATCGCGACGACCATGGCATTCGTCCGACTTCTCAAGGACCTCATGAAGGATCCGGGCATCGGCTCTCGATTCGTGCCGATCATCCCCGACGAGGCACGCACCTTCGGCATGGACTCGCTGTTCCCCACCGCGATGATCTACTCACCGCACGGTCAGCAGTACATCTCCGTCGACCGCGAGCTGATGCTGTCGTACAAGGAGTCGCAGACCGGCCAGATCCTGCACGAGGGCATCAACGAGGCCGGCTCGGTTGCCTCGTTCACCGCCGTCGGCACGTCATACGCCACGCAGGGCGAGGCGATGATCCCGATCTACATCTTCTACTCCATGTTCGGATTCCAGCGCACGGGCGACGGCTTCTGGGCGGCGATGGACCAGATGGCACGAGGGTTCGTCCTAGGCGCCACCGCAGGCCGCACCACTTTGAACGGCGAGGGCCTGCAGCACGAGGACGGTCACTCGCTCCTGCTCGCCAGCACGAACCCTGCGGTTGTTGCGTACGACCCTGCGTTCGGATACGAGATCGGCCGCATCTTCAAGGACGGCCTCGAGCGGATGTACGGGGAGGATCCCGAGAACATCTACTACTACCTGACGGTCTACAACGAGCCGTACCCGCAGCCCGAGGAGCCCGACGGCGTCGACGTCGAGGGCATCCTTCGCGGCATGCACCTGGTCAGCGAGGGCACGAGCGACGGCCCGCGCGCCCAGCTGCTCGCGAGCGGTGTCGGTGTCAACTGGGCCCTGCGTGCGCAGGAGCTGCTCCGCGACGACTGGGGCGTCAATGCCGATGTCTGGTCAGTCACGTCGTGGAACGAGTTGCGTCGTGACGGCCTGGCCGTGGACCGCCACAACCTGCTCAACCCCGATGGCGAGACGAAGGTCGCGTACGTCACCTCCAAGCTCGAGGGCAGGCCCGGTCCGGTAATCGCGGTGTCTGACTGGATGCGCGCCGTGCAGGACCAGATCCGCGAGTGGGTGCCATCGGACTTCACGTCGCTTGGCACCGACGGCTGGGGCATGTCGGACACTCGAGGCGCGCTGCGTCGCCACTTCCTCGTCGACGCGGAGTCCATCACCGTGCAGACCCTGGCCATGCTCGCCAAGCGCGGTGAGTTCGACAGCAGCCGTCTCGTCGAGGCCATTGATCGCTACAACCTCGACGATCCGTCGGCAGCCGACGCCGGCAACACCGAGGGCAGCGGCTGACGATGGCCTCCGATCCGCGACGCTTCCTGCGGTACCTCGAGGCCGAGCGGAGCGCGTCATTGCTCTATCGCGCCCTCGCGCAGACCGTCGACGGGGAACGCCGCGAGGCACTGCTCGAACTCGCGTCGATGGAGGACGAGCACGCTGCGCACTGGATCGAGAAGCTCGCCGAGCACGGAGTCGACGTCCCCCCGGCTCCGACGTCGCTCGATCCGACGAATGCCGCGCTCGTCGCGCGGGCCCGCGGCGCCGGGTTCAACGAGGTGCTCGGCGACCTGGAGATGGTCGAGGCCGACGACGCCGGCATGTACGACTCCGAGCCCGAGGCACCGTCATCGATGGCCGACGAGGAACGCCGTCACATCGAGGTGCTCAGCCGCATGACCTCGCCGGTCGCGTTGGAGCCGTGGCACCGGGGCGACCGCACCGGATCCACGCGCGCCGCCGTGTTCGGGATAAGCGATGGACTCGTGTCCAATACCGCGCTCGTCATGGGCTTCGCCGGCGCGTCGACGAGCAATCGCACGGTCCTGTTCGCGGGTGTCGCAGGACTGCTGGCGGGCGCGTTCAGCATGGCGGCCGGCGAGTACGTCAGCGTCGCCAGCCAGCGCGACCTGTTCCGTCGCGAGATCGATATCGAGGCGAACGAACTGCGCGAGAAGCCCGAGGAGGAGGAGAAGGAACTCGAGCTCATCTACCGCGCGAAGGGTCTTGATCGCGAGACGGCGGCGACCGTCGCGCGCAAGATCATGTCCGATCCCAAGACCGCGCTCGACACGCTCGCGCGCGAGGAGCTGGGACTGGATCCCGACGAGCTCGGCTCTCCGGTCAAGGTGGCGCTCTCCAGCTTCGTGGCGTTCGCGATCGGTGCCAGCGTCGTCGTCATTCCGTACCTGTTCTTCCTGGCACCCGGCGCCTCGACGACCATCCCGCTCGCGATCGCGATCGTCCTTGCGGCCGTCGCGCTGCTGCTCGTCGGCGGCGTCGTTGGCCGGTTGTCCGGTCGCGGCGTGGTGTTCTCCGCGTTGCGTCAGTTCATGTGGGGTTCCGGAGCCGCCGTCATCACATTCGCCGTCGGTCGAATCATCGGCGTCTCCACTGGATAGCACTGCGGTCATCCTCACGAGGTCGACCGGGGAGCTGACCACCGCCGCGACCAAGCGAATGGAGGAGACCCTCCCCTGGTTCCGCGAACTCGGCGCCGAGGAACGCTCGTGGGTATCGCTGGTCGCACAGGCGGGCATCACCGCATTCATCGACTGGTACACGTCGCCGCAGGACAGCCCCGCGCTGACGTCCGACGTGTTCGGCGCCGCGCCTCGCGAGCTCGCGCGCGTCATCTCGCTCGAGCAGACGGTCGATCTCGTCAGGACGACGGTCGGCGTCGTGGAAGCCGCGATCGAGAGCCTGGCGACCGAGGCCGACCAGCCGCAGTTGCGACTGGCGGTCCTGCGCTACACACGCGACATCGCGTTCTCGGCGGCTGAGGTGTACGCGCGTGCCGCGGAGGCGCGGGGGGCGTGGGACGCGCGACTCGAGGCGCTCGTCGTCGATGCCCTGCTGCGCGACGAGGTCGACGAATCGGTGCTCGGCCGGGTCGCCGCGCTCGGGTGGTCGACGCAGGGGCAGGTCGCGGTCGTCGCGGGTGCGGCACCGCTCGGTGATCCCGAGCTCGCGCTCGACGTCCTGCGGCGGGCCGCCGACCACCATTCGCTCGACCTGCTCACCGGCATCCACGGATCAACGCTGCTCGCTGTCGTCGGCCGCGGCAGCGACATCCCCAAGGCGGCTCGGCTCCTCGCACCGCACTTCGGACCGGGCCCGGTCGTTTCGAGCGAGCCCGTCGCCGGCCTGGCACTCGTGCCGCACGCCGCCCGATCGGCCCTCGCCGGATTGCGGGCCGCATGGGGCTGGGCCGACGCCCCGCGCCCGGTGGCGGCAGCCGACCTGCTGCCCGAACGTGCCCTCGACGGCGACCAGGAGGCCGTTCGCACGCTGGTCGCGGTGGTGTACCGGCCCCTCCTCGGCGACGTCGCCCTCTACGACACGGCGACCACCTTCCTCGAGCGCACGCCATCGCTGGAGGCGACCGCGAGGTCGATGTTCATCCACCCCAACACCGTTCGCTACCGACTGCGGCGCATCGCCGACCTGACCGGCTTCAGCCCGACCGATGCCCGGGGAGCATTCACGCTCAGGGTCGGCCTGACCCTGGGCAGGCTGGCGGGCGAGGAACTGCCCGAGTAAGGGATCTTTGTAGGATTCCTACAAAGATCCCGGCAGTACATTGGCGGGCTCAACAGCGCACCACCGGACCGCTTCACGGAAGGCTACGAAGATGCTCGTCGTCGTCGCTCCCGGACAGAGTGCCCAGTCCCCCGGATTCCTCACGCCCTGGCTGGAGATTCCCGGCGTGCAGGGACGCCTGGACTGGCTGTCCACCGTCGCCGGCATCGATCTCGTCAAGCACGGCACGGTGTCCGACGCCGACACGATTCGCGACACCGCGGTTGCCCAGCCGCTGATCGTCGGAGCCGGTCTGGTCACCCTCCTGGCCCTCTTCCCGCACCCCGGCAACGCGTTCTCTCACATCGGCGCGGGTGCGGGCCACTCCGTCGGCGAGATCACGGCTGCCGTGGGTGCCGGAGTCCTCACTGCTGAGCAAGCCATGGTGTTCGTCCGCGAGCGCGGCCGTCTGATGGCCGATGCCTCCCACGTCACCGCGACGGGAATGAGCGCGGTACTTGGCGGGGACGCCGATGAGGTCGTCTCTGCCGCCGAGAAGCACGGACTCACGCCCGCGAACATGAACGGCGCCGGGCAGATCGTCGTCGCAGGAACCCTCGATCAGCTTGCCGCCTTCGCTGCAGACCCGCCCGAGGGCGCGCGCGTGCGTCCACTCGAGGTCGCCGGTGCCTTCCACACCACCCACATGGCGCCCGCGGTCGATGTCCTCGCCGGGTACGCCAAGTCGATGACCACTCGCGATCCGCGCATTCCGTTGATCTCGAACGCCGATGGGCGCGTCGTGCACGACGGACGCGATGTCCTGCGCCGACTGGTCTCGCAGGTGAGCAACCCGGTCCGCTGGGACCTGTGCATGAGCGCCATGGCCGATCTCGGGGTAACCGCCATCATCGAGATCCCGCCCGCCGGAACTCTCGTCGGCCTGGCCAAGCGCGCGCTGCCGGGCGTCGAGACCCTCGCCGTCAAGACACCCGACGACCTGCCCGCCGCCTGGCGCCTGATCGAGAAGCACGGCAAGGCAGGTCACCTCGATGCCTCGCCCACGTGGCGCCTGCTCGTCGCGCCGATCAAGGGCACCTTCCGGATGGGCGAGCCGCTCGTCGAGGGCGACGAGGTCGCCAAGGACACCGTCGTCGGCATCGTCGAGACCCTGCGCGAGTCCATCCCGGTTGTCGCGCCGCACGGCGGCACGGTCGTGGAGTGGCTCGTTGAGGAAGGCGATCCGGTTGCGCCGGGCCAGCCGATCATCCGCCTGCACCCCCTCGCCCAGGAGGCAACAGCGTGAGTGCTGCAATCACCCCGGCCGTCGGCGCCAAGTACGCGCGCATCCTGTCTGTCGCTGGCTATCGCCCCGATCGCATCGTCACCAACGCGGAGATCTGCGAGCAGATCGACTCCACCGACGAGTGGATTCGCGAGCGCTCGGGAATCATCGAGCGCCGCTACGCCGCTCCCGACGAGACCGTCGTCGACCTGGCTGTCGCCGCCGGGCGAAAGGCACTCGCGGCGTCGGGCATCTCGGCCGATCAGCTCGGCATGGTCATGCTCGCCACCGTCACCCACCCGTACCAGACTCCATCCGCGGCGGTGGAAGTCGCCGCTCAGCTCGGGGCGAACAGTTCTGGCGCCATCGATCTCAGCGCCGCATGCGCCGGCTTCTGCTACGGCGTCACGATGGCCAGCGACATGATTCGCGGCGGCAGCGCGGAGTACGTCCTGCTGATCGGTGTGGAGAAGCTGACCGACTGGGTCAACCCCGCCGACCGGGGCACGGCGTTCTTGTTCGCCGATGGCGCGGGAGCCGCAGTCCTGGGGCCGTCGGACGTTCCCGCGATCGGACCTGTGGTCTGGGGATCCGACGGCGCGCAGAAGGACGCCATCACGATGACGCAGTCGATGATCGACTACCGCGACAACGGCGGCCCGATCTTCCCCACGCTGACGATGCAGGGCCAGCAGGTCTTCCGCTGGGCCGTCGGAGAGATGTCGAAGGTCGCGCAGAGCGCTCTTGACGTAGCCGGCGTCGACGCGAACGACCTCGACGCGTTCATCCCGCATCAGGCGAACATGCGCATCACCGACGCGATGGTGCGCGCAATCAAGCTTCCCGAGCATGTCCCGGTGGCGCGCGACATTGCCTATACGGGCAACACCTCGGCGGCGTCAGTACCGTTGGCCATGGAGCGCATGCTGGAGTCCGGGGAGATCCCGCACGGCGGCACTGCACTCCTGATCGGCTTTGGTGCGGGCCTCGTGTTCGCTGCTCAGGTCGTCACGCTTCCCTAGCCCGACCCGCCCGCCCCGCATTGCACAACGAACGAAAGGGAATCACATGAGCCAGGACATCCTGGAAGGCCTCGCCACCATCGTCAACGAGGTCGCAGGCGTGCCCGTAGAGGACGTTCAGCCCGACAAGTCCTTCGTCGACGACCTGGACATCGACTCGCTGTCGATGGTCGAGGTTGTCATGGCGGCGGAGGACAAGTGGGGCGTGAAGATCCCCGACAGCGAGGTCAAGAACCTCAAGACCGTCGGCGACGCCGTCAGCTTCATCGCTGCAAACCAGAACCAGTAGCACGCGTCGACCTTGAGGTTGGCGTGGATTTCCACCCGGATTTTCCACGCCAACCTCAAGGTCGCGGGCTGAACACGCGGTATCCGCGATAGGAGGGATCCAATGACCACGCAAGTTGTCGTGACGGGCATGGGCATGACGACGCCCATTGGCGGCGATGTAGCCACCTCCTGGGCAGCCGCCCTCGCCGGAACCCCCGGCATCAGTCGCATCGACGCAGACTGGATTGCCGACCAGCCGTCGAAGATCGCCGGTCAGATGAAGGTCAACCCTGCCGAGGTCATCGACCGGGTCGAGGCCCGCCGCATGGACCGGTCACAGCAGGCGGCGATCGTCGCCGCTCGCGAGGCCTGGGCCCAGGCCGGCTCCCCGGAGGTCGATCCGGACCGCCTCGGTGCGGTCGTCGCATCGGGCATCGGCGGCGTCACGTCGCTGCTTGACTCCTATGACATCCTTCGCGAGCGCGGGCCTTCTCGCATTTCCCCCCACATGGTCACGATGATCATGCCGAACGGCCCGGCCGCCATCGTCGGACTCGAGATCGGTGCGCGTGCGGGCATTCACACTCCGGTCAGCGCCTGCTCGTCCGGTGCCGAGGCCATCTCCTTCGCTGCGCGCATGATCCAGACCGGTCGCGCCGACGTCGTCATCGCCGGCGGGACCGAGGCGGTCATCCACCCGATCACGATGGCCGGGTTCGCCGCGATGCGCGCCCTGTCCACTCGCAATGACGATCCGGCTGGCGCATCGCGTCCGTACGACACGGGTCGCGACGGCTTCGTCATGGGCGAGGGCGCGGGCATGGTCGTGCTCGAGAGTGCCGAGTTCGCCGCTGCTCGTGGCGCGACCGTCTACGGCATCTACGGCGGCGCGGGACTCACGTCGAACGGCTACCACATCGCGCAGCCCGATCCTGAGGGCAAAGGCGCCGCGCGCGCCATCGGCTTTGCGCTCGAGGACGCCGGCCTCACGCCTGCGGACATCGTTCACGTCAACGCGCACGCCACCTCGACACCCCAGGGCGACGTCGCGGAGGCCACGGCAATTCGTCTCGCCCTCGGTGACGACACCGACCATGCGGTCGTCGCGGCAACCAAGTCCTTGACCGGCCACCTGCTCGGCGGCGCGGGGGCGATCGAGTCCATCTTCACGATCCTCGCGCTGCGCGATCGTCTGGTGCCGCCGACGGCCAACCTGGTCGATCTCGACCCGGCGGTCACCCTCGACGTCGCGGTCGGCGAGCCCCGGCCGCTGCCGGCCGGCGACATCGCGGCGATCAACAACTCATTCGGGTTCGGCGGCCACGAAGTCGCCGTCGCCTTCCGGAGCGTCTGACATGACCACCGCAACCACCGAGCCAGCTCTCGACCCGCGGTCCCCCCGCGCGCGACTGGCCGCGTTCTTCGACGACGGTGAGTTCACGACCATCACTCCCGAGGATGACCGCGGAGTGCTCGCAGCAATCGGTCGCACTCACGGCACCCACGTCGTGGCCTTCGCGACTGACCCGACGGTCCAGGGCGGCGCGATGGGGATCGAGGGGTGCCGCGCGATCGTCACGGCCTACGACCGAGCCTTCGCCGACTCGGCGCCAGTCGTCGGCCTGTGGTACTCGGGCGGGGCCCGGCTGCGCGAAGGAGTCGCAAGCCTCGACGCGGTAGGTCGCGTGTTCGCCGCCATGACACGGGCATCGGGCAAGGTTCCGCAGATCTCCGTCGTGCTCGGCCCCGCAGCAGGCGGCGCGGCGTACGGACCCGCGCTCACCGACATCGTGGTGCTCGGCCCCAGTGGCCGGATCTTCGTCACCGGCCCGGAGGTCGTTAGGTCCGTGACCGGCGAGGACGTCGACATGGATCGGCTCGGCGGGCCTGAGCCGCACGGACGGCGCAGCGGCGTCGTCCACATCACGACCGACAGCGATGACGAGGCCATGGAGAAGGGCCGCAGGCTCTGCGCCCTTCTCGGCCATCAAGGTTCGCTCGATATCGACTCGATCGATGACGTCGACCTCGGTGCCTCGCTCCCGGAGTCCTCGCGCCGCGCGTATGACGTGCACCCGCTGGTCGAGGCCTTCCTCGACGAGGGCACCCTGGTGGAACTGCACGCCAAGTGGGCACCGAACATCATGGTCGGGCTCGGTCGCCTCGGCGGCCGTACCGTCGGCATCGTCGCGAACAACCCGCTGCGCCTTGGCGGCTGCCTGGACTCCTCGAGCGCGGAGAAGGCTGCCCGATTCGTGCGGATGTGCGACGCGTTCGCGGTTCCGCTGGTTGTCCTGGTCGACGTGCCCGGCTACCTGCCGGGCGTGGGCCAGGAGTGGGACGGGGTCGTCCGGCGCGGCGCAAAGCTGCTGCACGCCTTCGCCGAGTGCGTGGTGCCGAGGGTCACCGTCGTCACCCGCAAGGCCTACGGCGGCGCGTACATCGCCATGAATGCCGCCTCGCTCGGGGCGACCCGCGTGTATGCGTGGCCCAACGCCGAGGTCGCCGTCATGGGAGCCGTCGCGGCCATCCGTATCCTGCATCGGCGGCGCCTGGCCGAGGTGCCCGAGGATGCGCGCGCGCAGGTGGAGCTGGAACTTGCGGCCGAGCACGAGGTGATCTCAGGTGGCATCGCCCGGGCGATCGATCTCGGCGTGGTCCACGAGGTGGTCACCCCGGACAAGACCCGGCGTGCGGTGGCGCTGGTGCTGCTCGATACCCCCGGCGTTCGCGGGCAGCACGGCAACATCCCCCTCTAGATTTGAACCGCCTTCCGGGTCAAATCCGGGTTCTGGGCGCCGAACAGCGCCCTTTCTGCGGATTTGAACCGCCCCGGGTCAAATCGGGGTTTACCGCGCCAAACCGGGTCAATTCTGGGGGCGGTCTCAACTGGTTGTTGCACCGGGATGGTGCGATAGCTGGCTGGGAGGTTGTCATGGCGGGTGCACGGCTGAGTGAGCATGACCGGGGTGTGATCGAGCGGGGCCTGCGCCAGGGTCTGAGTGTTCCGCAGATCGCGGCGGTGATCGGGCGGCATCGCACGACGGTCACGCGGGAGATCAATCGCGGTGCTGGTGGGCGGTCGTGGCGTGTCCCGCAGCGCAAGGCGGTCGGCGAGGTTCGCCCGGGCCGGCGGCCGCGGTATCGGGCGGCGGTGGCTCATCGGCGGGCGACCGTGCGTGCCCGGCGCCCCAAGCCGTTCACGCTGACCGGTCCGCTGGCGTTGGTGGTGTCCGGGCTGCTGGGCGCGAACTGGTCACCGCAGCAGGTGGCGGCGTTGTTGCCAGCGCTGTTCCCGCGCGACAAGGCTATGCGGGTGAGCCACGAGACGATCTACCGTTCGCTGTTCGTGCAGACCCGAGGCGAGCTGCGCCGCGAGCTGACCGCTCACCTGCGCACGGGCCGCACCACGCGCAAGCCCCACGGCGGCAAGCAGTATCGAGGCAAGCTGACCGGGATGATCCCGATCAGCGCCCGGCCCGCCGAGGTCACCGACCGCGCGGTTCCCGGCCACTGGGAAGGAGACCTGCTCCTGGGCGGTGTCGGCAAGGGCGCGGTGATCACCCTGGTCGAGCGGACCACCCGGTTCGTGCTCCTGGCCCCGCTGCCGGACACCCACAAGGCCATCGACCTGCGCGAGGTCCTGACCCCCATCATCGCCTCGCTGCCCGACCAGATCCGCAGGACACTGACCTGGGACCAGGGCAAGGAGATGGCCGAGCACGCCGGCATCGCGATCGACGCCGACATCGACATCTACTTCGCCGACCCCCACTCACCGTGGCAGCGCGGATCCAATGAGAACACCAACGGACTGCTACGCCAGTACTGGCCCAAGGGAGCCGACCTGCGCCACCTGACCCAGGCCGACTGCGACACCGTGGCCCTCAGCTTGAACACCCGCCCCCGCCAAACCCTCGGATGGCAGACTCCCCAACAGGCCCTCCACCGGGCCCTCGGTGCAACAGCCGCTTGAAACCGCCGCGGAATTGACCCGGGAGGCGGTTCAAATCGGGAGGCGGCGGTTACCTGGTTACCTGGTTACAACTAGACGACCTGGTGGAGGACGCGGACGGTTGAGCCCTCGTGCGCGCAGCGGTACGGCTCGAGCTCTTCGTCCCACGGCTGGCCGATGAGGCGGGCGATCTCCTCGACGATCGGCTCACCGGTGACGGCAGCCTGCGACACGGCGGCCTTTAGCCGGTCCTCGGGCACCATGACGTCGCCGTGCACGCCGATCGTCGCCCGGAACAGGCCCAGGGTCGGCGTCGACGAGAAGCGCTCGCCCTCGCGGCCTGGACTGGGGTCCTCAGTCACCTCGTGCCGGACCTGGATGAACGCGTGCAGGGCGCTGGCCAGCTTCGCTCCAGTGCCGGGCGGCCCGCTCCACACCAGCTCGGCGCGGACCATGCCAGGAGCGATGGGCTGATCGGCCCAGTCGATGTGCACCTCGTTGCCGAATACCCGGGCTAGCGCCCACTCCAGGTGCGCGCTGACGGCGCGCGCGCACGAGTGGATGAAGACCACGCCGCGCGCCTTGCCGGTTTCGGCCACGCCGGACGTGCTCTTGACGTTCATGACGACCGTCATGTTGGCCTCCTTCGAGTGTCGCCTTCCCCAGCGTCCTCGATGAGACCCAATTCACTATGGAGAATAGCGTCCCCGTCGACGATGCTGGTAACGCCGCCCCGCGTGTTCGATAGTGTTCGGCCGACGTCGCAGATCGATACCGGAGGAACCATGGCCATCGCCGCACCCCAGCCCCGCGTCATTGCTGACGTATTCGGCCGCTCCTGGGCCCGATCGGCGGTGCTGGTCGCTGGCGGTGCCGCGTTTGTCGGCCTCTCCGCGCAGATCGCCTTCTACCTGCCGTGGAATCCCGCGGTCCCCTTCACGCTGCAGACCTTCGCCGTCGTGCTCGCGGCCGGCGTGCTCGGCTCCCTGCGAGGAGCGGCCGCCATGGCGCTCTACGCGCTGCTCGGCAGCGTCGGCCTGCCGTGGTTCGCCCGCGGCGAGAGCGGCTGGGGCGGCCCGGCGTTCGGCTACATCATCGGCTTCATCGTCGCCGCGTTCGTCATCGGCAAGCTCGCCGAGAACGGCGCTACCCGTACGTTCTGGCGCGCGGCGGGCCTAATGATCCTCGGCAACGTCATCATCTACGCGATCGGCGCCACCTGGCTGAAGTACGACCTCGGTGTCCCGTGGTTCGGCGAGGCCTCGGCCTGGGCGTACGGCGTCAAGGACTTCCTCATCGGTGACCTGATCAAGATCCTTGCCGCGGCCGGACTCCTGCCCCTCACCTGGCAGCTGCTGCGCAAGACGGGCCTGACCGAGAAGTAGTTCGCACCACCGGCAATCCGGAAGGCTGACGGCTCCGAATAGGGGTCGTGGAGAACTCCCCGGAACAGCCGACCGAAGCTTCCTCGACTCGCGCGAAGCGCAGCGCCCTGCCGATCTGGCTTGCCGCCCTGAGCGGAGTAGTCGCGGTCGGGGCAGGAGTCGCGATCGCGCACTTCATCGCGGCGTTCACCGGGGCGAGCGCCTCGCCGCTCGTAGCGGTAGGCAGCGCCTTCATCGACCTCACACCGACCTGGCTCAAGGAATTCGCGGTCCAGAAGTTCGGCACCGCGGACAAGCCGATCCTGATCGGCAGCATCTCCGCCGTCCTCATCCTCATGTCGGCACTCGCCGGTGTCCTCGCACGGCGATGGCGCATCGTCGGCTGCGTCACCGTGGGCCTGGTCGGGGTCATCGCGGCCATCGCCGCCATGAGCCGGCCCGACGCCACGCCCATCGATGTCGTGCCCGCCCTCGTCGGAGCGCTCGTCGCCGCTGGCACTCTCGCCTGGATCACCCGTCCGCAACCGGCTGCGGACGCCACTGCCCCTCGCGGACCTGAGCGACGCACTGTCCTGCTCGGCTCCCTCGTGGTCGCGGGCGGCGCGGTCGTGATCGGTGTCGTCGGCAACGTGCTGGGCGGCAGCCTGCGCAACGTCGATGCAGCGCGGGCCGCGGTGAAACTGCCGGCACCCTCCGACCCCGCGCCCCCGCTGCCTACGGGAGTCGACGTCAAGGTCGATGGCGTCAGCCCGTTCCGCGTGCCCAACGAGGACTTCTACCGCGTCGACACCGCCCTCGTCGTGCCCGCCATCGTTCCCGATGACTGGCAGCTGTCGGTCGGCGGAATGGTCGACAAGCCGTACACGCTGTCGTACGACGAGCTGCTCGGCATGCCGATGATCGAGCGCGACCTGACGCTCACCTGCGTCTCGAACGAGGTCGGCGGCCAGTACGTCGGCAACGCCGTCTGGCTCGGCGTGCGCCTCAAGGACGTTCTCACGCGCGCCGGCGTCAGCAAGTCCGCCGATCAGCTGTTCTCCCGGTCGAGCGACGGCTGGACGGCCAGCACGCCGATGGCCGCGGCCCTCGATGGCCGCGACGCCATCATCGCCGTCGCCATGAACGGCGAGCCGCTGCCGGCCGAGCACGGCTTCCCCGCCCGCATGGTGATTCCGGGCCTGTACGGGTTCATCTCGGCGACCAAGTGGCTCGTGTCCCTCGAGGCGTCCACCTACGCGCAGGACGAGGCCTACTGGACGCAGCGCGGCTGGGCCACCGACGCTCCCATCCGCACGATGGCCCGAGTCGAGGTCCCCCGGCCCCTGTCCACGGTGCAGGCGGGTGCGATCGCCATCGCGGGCACGGCCTGGGCACAGCATCGCGGTATCGAGCGCGTCGAGGTGCAGGTGGACGACGAGCCGTGGGGAGAAGCCCGCCTCGGAGCGGTGCCGAGCGTGGACACGTGGCGTCAGTGGTGGATTCCCTGGAATGCGAAGCCCGGACGCCACACCATTCGCGCTCGCGCTACCGACAAGGACGGCAAGACGCAGCCCGACGCGCGCCTGACCCCATTCCCGAGCGGAGCACAGGGCTGGCACGAGGTCGTCGTCAACGTGTCCTGAGTCACAAAGTTTTCTCCCAACCGCCCAATCCGGATCGGCCACAGCCCCGAACTACCCAAGACCGCCACGACAGGCGGAATCCGAATCAATCGATCTAGCTCAGGAGATACCGATGAACAAGTCACAGCTCGCCCGCCGAACCGGTCTCGCAGCCGCGCTCATCAGCCTTCCCCTGGTGCTCGCAGCCTGTGGGTCGTCCACCAGCTCTGACACCACGAGCGAGCCGGCAATGGCCTCGTCAGAGGCCATGACGTCAGAGTCGCCGATGACGTCCGAGTCGCCCATGGCGTCCGACGACATGATGGCCGCGGATGCTCCGTTCGGTCCCGGCTGCGCCGCCGTTCCCGCCGACGGCGCGGGCAGCTTCGACGGCATGGCCACCGACCCGGTTGCCACCGCCGCATCGAACAACCCCGCCCTGTCCACCCTGGTCACTGCCGTGAGTGCGGCCGGACTTGTCGACTCACTGAACTCGGCCGACGGCATCACGGTGTTCGCGCCGGTCAATGACGCCTTCGCCGCGATGGACCAGGCGACGCTCGACGCAGCACTGGCCGATCCGACCGGTCTGCTCACCACGGTCCTGACCGGCCACGTCGTCTCGGGTCGTCTGGCACCTGACCAGGTCGCCGGCACGCACGAGACCCTCGCGGGCAACACCATCGAGGTGACCGGCTCGGGCGAGGACTTCATGGTCAACGGCGCTGCCGCGGTGGTCTGTGGCAACGTTCAGACGGCGAACGCGACCGTCTACCTGATCGACGGCGTCCTGCTCCCCTCCTGAGCGAATAGCCCTGACACACTCAAGGCCATGGACCCGTCAATCGCACCGCCGCCCGGCCCTCGGCCGGGCGGCGGTGTCGACTCCGAGCTCTCGGGGTTGCTCGTGCTCTCGAGCAGGGGCGACCAGGCCGCGTTCGCCGAGCTCTACGACCGGACCAGCACCCGAGTGTTCGGCTTGGCCCGCCGAGTCGTGCGCGACCCGGCCCAAGCTGAGGAAGTCACGCAGGAGGCATTCCTCGATGTGTGGCAGCAGTCAGCTCGGTACGACTCGACTCGCGGCGGGGTGCTTGCCTGGATCCTCACGATCACGCACCGCAGGGCGGTCGACAGGGTTCGCTCCGCGGAGAGCTCCCGGCAGCGCGACACCAGATTCGCGACGCTGGGCGAGGGAGCGGAGTTCGACGAAGTAGTGGAGGCCGTGACCTCGTCATTGGACACGGCCAGGGTGCGCAAGGCTCTCGCGACGCTCACCGATGTGCAGCGCGAGGCCCTGACTCTCGCCTACTACGGCGGCTACACGTACAAGGAAGTATCCGAACTGCTGGACGTGCCGCTCGGCACGATCAAGACTCGCATGCGGGATGGCCTCATCCGGCTGCGCGACACCTTGGGGGTGGACGAATGAGCGACGAAGCCGCCGACATACACACGCTGTCCGGCGCGTACGCGCTCGACGCCCTCGAGCCCGCGCAGGCTGCAGCCTTCGAGCGTCACCTGGAGTCGTGCGAGGCGTGCAGAGACGAACTCAAGTCGTTCAACATCGCGGTTGCGATCATGGCTGACGACGCCGTCGAGGCGCCACCTGCTCGACTTCGCGGGTCGATTCTCGCGGCGATCTCCGACGTGCGTCCCCTGCCTCCGACTGTTGAGTCCGAGCCCGACACGCAGCAGCTGGCCACCGTCGTCCCCCTGGAGACCCGTCGCATCCGCAAGGTCACAACCTGGTTCGCCGTCGCCGCAGCCGTCCTCGGCATCGCGATGGCCGGAGCCGTGTGGCGGTCAGTAACCCTGCAGAGCCAGGTGTCACAACTGGCCACAGCAGCGGCAGACCTCAATGCCGTGCTCACCGCGCCCGACGCCCAGACGGTGATCCACACGGTTGGCGACGCACATGCCACCGTCGTCATGTCGATGAGCCAGGGCGAGGCAGTGCTCGTCACGCAGGGCATGGCGCCTCCCCCGGCAGGCTCGACCTACCAGGTGTGGTTCGTTCACGAATCAGGCGCGATGGACCCGGCCGGGTTTGTGCCCAACGAGCCAAGCTCGGCGACGCTACTGAACGGCGACCCCGCCGGAGCGGTGGCGGTCGGGGTGACCGTTGAGCCCGAGGGCGGCTCGCCACAGCCGACCACGGAGCCGGTGATGGTCATGGAGCTTCCGAGCCTCGCCTGAGTCGGACGTCAGCCCAGCGCGGCGATGACCTCGTCGACCATCTGAGTCGTGGTGGCCGGATGCAAGAACACCAGCCGACCCACCGTCTCACCGCGCCACCCGCTCGACGTGACGAAGGCACGCTGCGACTCGAGCAGGGTGCGCGACCACAGCTCGTAGTCCTCCGGTCCCCAGCCCACCCGCCTGAACAGCACCACGGACAGCTCCGGCTCGCGCAGCACCTCGCAGTCACCACGCTCCGAGAGGCGCGCTGATGCGTACTTCGCCATGTCGAGCGAGTGCTCCACCGCGTCGCGGTAGGCGGCAATGCCGTTGACAGCCATGGAGAACCACAGCGGGAGCCCGCGCGCTCGACGGGTGAGGTGGTACGCGAGATCGCTCGGGTTGATCTCCGAGTCGTCCTCGTGGATGACGTCCAGATACGAGGCATCCTGCGTGTGCACGGCCTTGGCCAATCGCGGTTCGCGGTAGAGCAGGGCCGCGCAGTCGAACGGTGCGAACCACCACTTGTGCGGGTCCATGACGATCGAGTCGGCACGCTCGATGCCGTCGTATCGATGACGGATCGCGGGTGCCAGCATGCCCGCGCCCCCGTACGCGCCATCGACATGCAGCCACCACCCGCGTTCCTCAGCGACCTCGGCTGCCGCAGCAATGTCGTCGATGATCCCCGCGTTCGTGGTACCCGCAGTTGCGACGATCGCGCACACGTCGTCGAGATCGGGCTCTGTATCGAGCGCCGCCCGCAGCACATCGCCGGTCAGCCGGCCGTCCTCGGTGTGCACGACGAATGCCGACATGGCCGTGATGTTCAAGGTGTTCGCGATCGACGAGTGCGCCTGATCGCTGACGACAACACGTAGCGGTCGGCCCGCGAGGCCGGCCTCGGCGCGACGGCGGCGTGCGGTGTCGCGAGCGACGACGAGAGCTGACAGGTTTCCCGCGGACCCACCCGAGACGAACACCCCACCGGCGCTTGCGGGCATCCCGCAGATATCGGAGAGCACCCTCAACGCCTGGTTCTCCGCCATCACGGCACCGGCCGCCTCGAACCAGGAGATGCCCTGGAGGGATGCCGCGGACACCACCATGTCGAACAGGAGCGCGGCCTTTGTGGGGGCGGAGGGGATGAACGCGAACATGCGCGGACTGTCAGCCGACAGCACGGTCAGGGCCAGATGCTGCGTGTATACGTCCAGGACGGTCCGGAAGTCGCGACCCTCCTCCGCGATCAGCCCGCGCAGCACCTCGTCGAGATGAGCGCGGTCCGCGAGTCCGTCGAGGGGAACTTCCGCCTCGAGGAGTCGCTCCGCGACGTAGTCGAGCATGACGCGAGTCATGTCAGGGTCGGCCACATGCATTCGATCCGCATTGGCGAGGCGCTCGGCATCCATCGGGCCGATGCTAGCGACTTCGGCGCGCCCAACTGGGCGGTCCTGAAGTACACACGGCACAATGGGCGGATGCCCAAGATCGCCGCGGCCACTGTCGCCGAGAACCGAGAGCAGCGGCGTGACGCCCTGCTCCTGGCGGCCGCGAACCTCATGCAGCGCAGTGGCTCGTTCACGGTGGCCGAGGTGGCGCGCGAAGTGGGCCTGTCCCGCTCTGCGGTCTACGAGTACTACAGCAGTGCCGCCGAACTCATTGCCGACGTCCTGATCGACGAGCTGGCGGCCTGGTCCGACGCGCTGGCGACCGCTACGGGCACGACTGCTCGCGAGCAGGTGCACGCGTGGATCCACGGTGTCCTCGACTACGTCATCGACGGTCGTCACGCGCTCCTGCGGGCGGCGGGCTCGGTCGAGCTTCCCGCATCACGCCGCGCCGAGGTCCAGGCTCTCCATCAGTCGCTCATCGCACCGCTCGTCGACGCGCTCGCAAGCGCGGGCTGCGCCGACGCCGTTCGCCAGGCTCGGTACGTGTGGGGCGTGGTCGACGTCTCCATCGGCCGGATCGAGTCCGGGGAAGCTAGTCCGGTCGACGAGTCGGCAGCCGTGATCACCTTCGTCGACGGCGCACTGAGCGCCGCTCTGCGCTCCTAGTACCGCGTGGCGCCCACGCGACGAATCCTCGCGACCAGCGGCGGCTTCGTCCGGCAGCCAGGCCTGTGGGACGTGATGCGCCCGGGGCGGATCTTCCTTGAGGCTCTTCGACTCAGCGGAGCCGAACGACCTCGCGTCCTCCTGGTCATGACCGCGACGGGCGACAACGATCACTACCTGTCGATGATGTACTCGGCGCTGTCCGATGCTCAGTGCGATGTCGATCACCTCGCCCTCTTCACCCAGCCGAATCGTCGGCCCGAGGAGGCCCTCGGCCGCGCCGACGTGGTGTGGGTGGGAGGTGGCAGCGTCGCGAACCTGCTCGCGCTGTGGCGCCTGCATGGCGTCGACGAGGCGATGACCGATGCGTGGGAGCGCGGAGTGATCCTCGGCGGTGTCAGCGCCGGATCTATCTGCTGGCACGTCGGCGGCACGACCGATTCCTTCGGCGCCGAGCTCCGGCCGGTGGTAAACGGACTGGCCCTTCTCCCCTACGGCAATGGAGTCCACTACGACTCCGAGGAGCAGCGCCGCCCGCTTCTGCACACCCTCGTGCGCGAGGAGGTCCTGCCGCTCTCGTACGCGACCGACGACGGGGTCGGCCTCCTCTACGAGGGCATCGAACCTGTCGAAGTGCTCACCGACCGCGACGAAGCAAGCACCTCCGCCGCCTACCGCGTCGAACTGGTTGGTGGAGAGGTCATCGAGACGCGGCTCGACGTCGGGCGCATCACCGCATAGGCGAACGCGGCAACGGCGAGAGCCACGACGAGAACCGCAAGCCAGCTGCCGATCGCGCGACCGAGCGGGTGAGACGCGACGAACGCGATCACGTACACGACGCCAATCGCGATCGTGCGCGCCGGTCCCGATGATCGCCACGCTCGCACTGCGCACCACGCTCCGCCGACGATCAGGACGACGGCGCCTAGCCACCGCAGGCCGGTGACGTCTGCTACGCCGAACCCGGCGATGAGCGAGCTGGCGAGAACGACTGGTACTGCACGCCGGTCAACCGGCAACGCGTGCCGCATGCACCTCGGCGTGCTGGACCATCTTCTGCAGCTTCGTCACCGCGGCGGTGAGCTCGCCGTCCCAGCGCTGAGCGCGCACGCACCACATCACCGTGTCCTGGGACTCGAGCAGCTCATCACGCATCTCATGGGAGCAGTTGGCTCCGAGTCGGGTGAGCACGCGCTCGGTGGCCGATACCCAGCTATGCGCAAGCTGAAGGTGCTGCACTTCCTTGGCCATGTCGCGAATCTCCGAACTCGCCTTGGGCACGTCCGGAGTGATGTCCTTGAGCTGCTGCTGCATTCGATGAACGGCGGTGACGAGGTCGGTCACCATCGGCGCGTGCGCTGACGAATGCCGTAGATCGTGGAGAAGTCCCTCGCAGGCCTTTTTGGCGTCCGACTTGGCGGCGAAGAATCGCTCGTCAGTGCGGTGGGGAACTTCCTTGGCGGTGACGCGCGTGAGGCGATTCGGGCCTGGGTTTCCGCTCTTCATGATGCGCTCCTCGGTCGGCTGGCCGTGGCCAGAGTCAACGTCCTTGGTGCTTCCCCATCCTATGCAGAAGTCCGGCCTGTCGCAGGCCTAGCAACTCGCACATACTTCAGCCATGACCAACTCGCGCCCCATCCGCCTCATCGCCACCGCTGCGGTCGCCCTCACGGCCCTCATGGCGATGGCTCCGTCCGCCAGCGCCGGGTCGACCTCGTTCGTCACCGTGCCGGGGAAGGTCACAATCGGCGTCGGCGAGTCGGTCAAGGTCAAGCTGTCGACGAACCCGAGCACGGGCTACTCGTGGACGACCACGATCCGCGGGAACACATCGGCCATCACCATGACCAAGGGCAAGTACAAGCCCCCAGCCGACACGGGCATGGTCGGCGCCCCGGGCGTCACCGTGTGGACGATCACGGGCAAGGCGCCGGGCAAGGCCGTGATTACGTTCAGCGAGATGCCGCCCGGCGGAGGTCCCGCCGCTTCGGCCGACAAGCTGACGGTCACGGTCCGCTAGCCGCGCACGCGAGACCCTATCGACGGTGCAGCCGCGCCGTTAGGGTTCACGGATGGCTGATCCCAGAACCGGCGAACCCTCGGTCACGGTCGAGCGGGACGGCCACGTCCTGCTCATCGGACTGAACCGTGCGCACAAGCGCAACGCGATGGACCTTCGCACCATTGACGAATTCGCCGCCGCCTACCGACTCCTCGACGAGGATGCCGACCTGCGCGTGGGCGTTGTCTTCGGTCATGGCGACCACTTCAGCGCTGGCTTGGATCTTGCCGAGGTCGGACCCGCGGTCGCCGAGCGGGGACCTGGGGCGCTCGCGGGAAGCAGTGGCGTCGACCCGTTCGGGGTCTGGGGCAGGCAGGTCTCCAAGCCGGTCGTGCTCGCCGTCAATGGAGTCGCCTTCACGCTCAGCATCGAGCTCGCGCTCGCCAGCGACATCGTGATTGCCGCCGACGAGGTCCGCTTCCGCCAACTCGAGATCGGTCGCGGGATCATGCCCTTCGGAGGCGCGACATTCCGCGCTCCCGAGCAGCTCGGCTGGGGCAATGCCATGCGCTTCCTGCTCACCGGCGAGGAGTTCGGCGCGGCCGAGGCGCTGCGGATCGGACTGGTCCAGGAGGTCGTGCCCGCGGGCGAGCATGTCGCGCGCGCACGGGAGATCGCCACTCTCATCTCTGAGCAGGCGCCCCTGGGCGTCATGGCGACTCTCGCGAATGCACGCGCCGGGCGCGACGGCGGCCAGGATGCCGCAACCGCCCACCTCGAGTCCGTCCTGCCTGCCATCCTCGCGAGCGAGGATGCCTCGGAGGGCATCACGAGTTTCATCGAAAGGCGGCCCGGTCGTTTCGTCGGTCGGTAACGTCAGCGAGCCTGCGGGCTCTTGGGGAGCGTGAGTGGACCAGAACACGGTCAGGGACTTCGTCGTTCCGCCAGCGGCCGACCCGGTCGCGGACTGGCGCGATGGTGACGCCTGGCTCGCCGGTGGGACCTTGATCTTCTCCACCCCCATGCCGCACCTGCGGCGGCTGCGCGACCTGTCGCAGATGGGGTGGCCGGCCATCACCGTCAGCGACTCCGCTCTCGAGCTCGCCGCGACGTGCGGCGTCGCAGAACTCCACGACTTCGATCCCCCGCCGGAGTGGGAGGCCGGCCCGTTCCTGCGCCAGTGCGTGGAGGAGTACCTCGCCGGATTCAAGGTGTGGAACCGCCAGACAGTGGGCGGCAACATCTGCGCGTCCCTGCCCGCCGGGCCGATGATCACGATGGCTACCGCACTCGAGGCGCGGTACACGCTGTGGGCGGTCGACGGCTCCGTGCGCGACGTCGCGGCCGTCGACTTTGTGACCGGTGACAACACGAACATCCTGCAGCCCGGCGAGTTGATGCGATCGATCCTCGTTCCGAGATCGTCGCTTATGCGCCGCTACACGATCCGCCGGTTCAGCCTCACCAAGCACGGCCGCTCGAGCATCTTCCTCGTGGGGACCGTCGACAGTACCTCCGGGGAACTGCTCATCACGGTGACTGCTGCCACTACGCGCCCCGTGATGCTGCGAATCGGCGGCAGCGCGAGCAAGGAGCAGGTGCGAGCCGCCCTGGAGGAGTCCGTCCCCGACGACCTCTACTTCGATGACCCGAACGGGACACCCGCGCATCGACGTCACATGACCCACGTCTACGCCGAACAGATCCGACTCGAACTTGCCGGGGAGATGCGATGAGCATCACCGTGAACGGCCGGACATTCACCACGACGCCCTCCCCCGGCCAGTGCCTGCGCACGTACCTTCGCGAACTGGGCCACCACGGCGTGAAGAAGGGATGCGATTCGGGCGACTGCGGCGCATGCACGGTCTGGCTCGACGGCAAGCCCGTGCACAGTTGCCTCGTGTCCGCCGTGCAGGCAGAGCGGCACGAGATCACGACGATCGAGGGAATGGCCGACGGCGACACACTGCATCCGATGCAGGAGAGGTTCCTCAAGTCGCCCGGCTTCCAGTGCGGGTTCTGCACCGCCGGGATGATCATGACCTGCGCGGGAATGAACGACGAGCAGCGCGCCGACCTGCCCGCGGCGATGCGCGGGTCACTGTGCCGCTGCACCGGCTACCGAGCCATCGAGGACGCCATCAACGGCGTCGTGAGTGTCGACGACGAGCCGCCGGCCGGTCGCGCCGTCGGAGCCAGTCCCGGCCCGCTCGAGGGTCGCGGCGTGGTCACGGGCACCGTCGAGTACACGATGGACCACGACATCTCCCACGTGCTTCACCTGAAGGTCGTGCGGTCGCCGCATGCACACGCTCGGGCACTCGCGATCGACACGACCGCAGCGAAGGACGTGCCCGGCGTCGTGGCCGTCTATACGTGGCAGGACGTCCCCGACAAGCTCTACGACACCGCATGCCACGAGAACCATCTCGTCGATCCGGACGACACCCGCATGCTCGACCAGGTGGCTCGTTTCGTCGGCCAGCGCATGGTTGCCGTGGTCGCCACGTCGGTCGCGGCCGCGGAGGAGGGCTGCCGGGCCGTGTCCATTGATTGGGAGGTGATCCCCGCCGTCTTCGACCCGATCGAGGCCATGCTCCCCGATGCTCCGGTCGTGCATCCCAAGGGCACCGTCGACTCATTCCTGCGCAAGCAGAACCAGAACATCCTGCTCGAGTTCCACGAGGGCCGAGGCGACATCGACGCGGGCTTCGCGGAGGCCGACGTCATCCACGAGGCGACCTACAGCACCCCCCGCATGGCGCAGGCCGCCCTCGAGACGCACGGCAGCGTCACATGGATCGATCAGCATGGCGTGCTCCAGGTGCGCACGAGCTCGCAGGCGCCGTTCCTTGCTCGAACCAAGCTCTGCTTCCTGTTCGATCTCCAGGCCAGTGACGTCCACGTCTTCACCAAGCGCGTTGGCGGCGGCTTCGGCAGCAAGCAGGAGGTGTTCACCGAGGACCTCTGCGTGCTTGCGACTCTCGACACCGGCAAGCCTGTGCAGTGGGAGTTCACTCGCGAGGAGGAGTTCTACGGTTCCTCTCCTCGTCATCCGATGATCATCACGGTCAAGCTCGGCGCCAAGACCGACGGAACGCTGACCGCAATGCACATGGACGTCACGTCGGACACCGGCGCGTACGGCAACCACGGTGGCGAGACCCTCTACGCGAGCAGCGGTGCGCTCGGCTGGTACCGCTGCCGCAATAAGCAGTACGACGGACGCGCTGTCTACACGAACAACATGCCCTCCGGCGCGATGCGCGGCTACGGCGCGGTCCAGCCGACGTTCGCGGTCGAGTCTGCCCTCGACGAGCTCGCCCGGATGCTGGGCATCGACCCGCTGGCGATCCGCCGCCAGAACATGGTTGCGCCCGGCGACGATCTCGGCATCGGAGACCAGCCAGGAGACGACGCGATCGGCTCCTACGTCCTCGATCGGTGCTTCGACATGGTCGAGGAGCGGCTCGCGGTCGGCAACGGAGCAACGCCTCCCGAAGGTCCCCAGTGGCGAGTCGGAACCGGCTACGCGATGTCGATGTTCGAGTCATCGCCGCCCACCGAGCATCGGTCAGAAGCGAGCGTCTCACTGCTCGGCAATGGCACGTATCAGGTTCGCGTGGGCACCTGCGAATTCGGCAATGGCACCACCACGGCCCAGGCGCAGTTCGCTGCCACCTCGCTGGGAACGACCATGTCCAGGGTGTCGGTCCTTCACGGCGACACCGCCGAGAGCGGCTGGGACACGGGCGCTTTCGCCAGTGCTGGTCTCAACGTCGCGGGCAAGGCAGTGGCGCTGGCTGCGGAGGGGCTCGCGGGCAAGGTTGCCGCGTACGCCGGACGAGTGCTTGGCGTCGCCGCTGGCGACTGCTCCCTCGAGCCCGATGGGGTGCGCGCCGGCGAGGCATACATCAGCCTCGTCGACCTCGCCGCCAGCGCAGAGGCGGAGGGCGTCACTCTCGGCCAGGCCCGTCGTGCCTACGGCTCCCCCATCAGCAACGGCTTCAACGTCCACGGCGTCCGCCTGGCCGTCAACACCGTGTCCGGGGAGATCACGCTGCTGCAGGTCGTGCACGCCGTCGACGCCGGTGTCGTCATCAACCCCATGCAGTTGCGCGGCCAGGTCGAGGGCGCGGTGGCGATGGGCATCGGCGGCACGCTCACCGAGTGGTTCCAGATCGACGACGCGGGCCACGTGCGCAACCCCGGCCTGCGGATGTACCGCATCCCGAACTTCGCGGACATCCCCAGGATCGACGTTCTCTTCGCTGAGGAGGTCGACCCGCACGGCCCGTTCGGCGCGAAGGGTGCCGGCGAGCCGCCGATCGACGCGGTCGCGCCGGCAATCGCGAACGCCATCGCGGATGCGACGGGAGTGCGCTTGCGGCACCTGCCGTTCACCCCGCCGCTGATCTACTCGGCGCTGCAGGAGAGCTAGTGCCGAGAGTTCCGTGGCTGACGCCACGGAACTCTCCTACCCGGAGTGGGCCAGAGCGAAAGCGTTGTGCGCCTCGACCACAGGTCCCATGTCCACCGTGACGACCTCGCCGTCCTTCACGACGACTCGGCCGTTGATGACCGTGTACTTGGCCTTCTGCGCCGCACAGAACACGGTGGCCGCGACAGGATCCGACAGCGCGCCCGCATAGGCGACAGCGTTCAGGTCGAGGCTGAAAAAGTCCGCGCACATGCCAGGCGCAAGATGGCCGATGTCATCTCGTCCCAGGACCGAGGCACCGCCTCGGGTGCCGAGCTCGAGGGCCTCGCGAGCCGTCATCCATTCCGCTGCTCGAAGCGGATCGGACGTGGACAGCAGGGTCTGCGGGCCTTCCGGCGGCCGCAAGCCCATGCGCAGGCGCGCGAGCAGCATCGCCTGCCGAACCTCGCCGAGCATGTGGTTGCCGTCGTTGCTCGCCGACCCGTCGACGCCTATGCCGACCTTGACGCCCGCATCGATGTACTTCTTGACCGGCGCGATGCCCGAGGCCAGTCTCATGTTCGACGACGGGCAGTGAGCGACGCCCGTTCCCGTCGAGGAGAACTGCGCGATCTCTGCATCGTTGACGTGGATGCCGTGCCCGTACCAGACGTCATTGCCGAGCCAGTCGACCGATTCCATGAAGCCGACCGGCCGCATGCCATGCGTCCGCAGCGTGTACTGCTCCTCGTCGACCGTCTCGCATAGGTGCGTGTGCAGGCCGACGCCAGTATGAGTCCGCGCCATCCGCGCGGACTCGCGCATGAGTTCGGGACTGACAGAGAACGGCGAGCACGGGCCAAGGGAGACGGTGAGCATCGAGCCGCGCGACGGGTCGTGATACTCCGCGATCACGCGCTCGCAGTCGGCCATGATCGCGTCCTCGTCCTCGACGCAGTTGTCCGGAGGCAGCCCGCCGCGCGACTCCCCCAACGACATCGATCCCCGGCAGGCGACGAATCGCGCGCCGATCTCGGCGGCGGCAGCAATCTGGTCGTCGACGCGACAGCCGTTCTTGAACACGTACGAGTGGTCGAAGACTGTGGTGCACCCGGAAGCCGCGAGCTCGCCCAGGCCTACCAAGGTGCTGAGGCGAGTGGCCTCGGGCGTGCGCTGCGCCCAGATCTCGTAGTGCGCGAGCAGCCAGGGGAACAGGTTGGTGTTCTGGGCCTGCGGCAGGTTTCGCGTGAGCGTCTGGTCGAGGTGGTGGTGCGTGTTCACGAGACCGGGCAGGACCACCTGGCCGGACAGGTCGATCACCGTGTCGGCGGTAGTGGGCAGCTCGTCGCTCGGGCCGACCTGCTCGATGAGCCCGTCGCGGGCGAAGAGACCGCCACCGAGGATCTCTCTACGCTCGTTATCCATCGTCACGAGAACCGTGGCATTTCTAGCAAGCAGCGTGGTCACAGCATCCCCTGCCTACGTCGAGACAGACATGACGATGAACGCAAGCCGCGCGGCCGCGACGATCATCACTACATACACGGGCGCACCGTAGCAATCCCAAACGAATGCCGTACGGGAGATCCGCCCGACCTACGAGGTCGCGCTGGGTGACGGGCTCGGCTCCGCTGCCGTCTCGGCATCCTCGAGGCTGAATCGCACCTCGGAGTCCGTGACCGAGGTCACAGTGACAACGAACTCCTGGGACACGTCTCCGACCACCACGACGCAGACCATCGTCTTGCCGATGGTGCCTTCGAGATCTCCTGGGCACGTAACAGTGAGGTCATCGACACTTGCACCGCTCGCCTGCGCGTACGCGGTGGCAATCTCGGACTCGACCGTCGCCTGCGAGGTACTCACAGTCGACGAGCACGCCGCCGCGAGGAGCGCGATCGGAACGAGAGCCAGTGCAATCTTGGGAACGCGCAAGGAGTACCTCCGGTTGTGGTGCGGGCAGCAAGAGTGGCTGATAGCGGATGAAGAAGCGAACTGGCGCTCGCGACGAGGGAGCAGGTCACGAGTTCGCGCGCATGCATGTCAGGAGCTTCCATCCCCTAGAGTCCGAGCATGTCCTGCCTGAACGGCCACCCCACCCCTGCCGACGCTTCCTTCTGCCCCACTTGTGGCGCCGCCGCATCGATGTCGATGCCCACGCAGTACCCAGCAGCACCCGCCCCCCAGGCTCCTTCGAACTACCCGGCCGTCCCGTCATGGCCAGCGAGCCCAGTTCCGTACCCGCAGTCGTATCCCGTCCCCTACGCCGGCAGCGTGGTCGCACCGCGCACGCTCTACACCGTGGCCGCAATCATCAACTGGGTCGTTCTGGGGCTCATCATCTTCAGCACGTTCGGAATTGGAATCATCTGCGCCGCCTGGTTCATCCCGATGACGATCCAGATGCACAAGGGCGGCAAGGGCCCGTACAAGCACACCTCACTCGGTGTCTGCACCCTGCTCTTCTGCAACATCGTCTCGGGGATCCTCCTGCTCGTGGACGACAGCGGAAAGCCGGACAAGCCGAGGCTTTGAAGATGGTGGGGCGGGTCGGGCTCGAACCGACGACGACCAGATTATGAGCACCAAACTGGGTAACAAAAGTTGTTGCGCCCCAACACTTTTCTGGCAGAATGTCATCATCGTGCCTTAGGCGTGCCACTTAAACAACACAAGTGGAACGACGAGAGGACAGTTCTGCGCAGTGGTGAAGGGAGCGGACCGTGGCCAGCAGGGGCCCGCGCCGACGCACCTTTGGAAGCGTTCGACGACTTCCCTCCGGTCGCTATCAGGCTCGCTACACCGGCAGCGACGGCCTGCAGCACACTGCACCGAGGACTTTCGGGACCAAGGCCGACGCCAATGTGTATCTGGCCACGCAGGAGACCGACATCGTGCGGGAGTCGTGGAAGGCTCCCAAGCACGCGAATGTCACGCTCGGGGAGTACGGGCGCACGTGGATCACTCAGCGACCGATCAAGCCCTCCACCCGGGAGCGCTACCGGTCGGCCTGGAACCTTCACATCGATCCCGTGATCGGGTCGCTGATGATCGGTGACATTAGTCCCGCCGTCGTGCGCGAGTGGTATGCCGGACTCGGTGACCAGTTGCGCAGCCCGTTGGCCGCGCGCGGTCGCCGATACGCGTCCCCGGACCTCGCGGGCACCGCGACGCTGGCCCATGCCTATCGACTGCTCAAGGCAGTGATGAACACCGCGCTCGAGGACGAGCTCATTCCGGGCAACCCGTGTCGCATCAAGGGAGCGAGCACCTACCGGCACGCCGAGCGGCCCACATTGGGAATTGACGAGATTGAGGAACTCGCCAAGCAGGTGCCCGAGCGCTACCGGGCCACCGTCTATCTGCTTGCCTGGGCGGGTATCCGGCTCGGCGAGGCCGCGGAGTTGCGCCGTAAGGACGTGGATCTCAAGCACGCACAGATTCGCATCGAACGGGCGGTCTATCCGATCGATGGGGAGTACCAAGTTCAGACGCCGAAGTCGCGAGCCGGAAGTCGAACCATCGTGCTGCCCCAGTTCGTCACCGACGAGTTGCGTGAGCACATGCGCGATTACTCCCCCATCGGCCCGGACGGACTCATCTTCCCGACCCGATCCGGCAAATGCGCCTACAACGGCATTCAGATCGCGATCACGCGGACTCTGCGCGCGATGGGCTACGAGAGCGTTCGCGTGCACGACCTGCGTCACTCCGGCCAGCTCCTCGCCGCGACGAACGGAGCGACCCTGACGGACTTGCAGCGCCGTATGGGCCACTCCACCGTCAATGCGGCGATGGCCTATGCCCATGCCTCTCGCGACAACGGCCGAAGCATCGCCGAGCGAATGAACGCCCAGCGTGCGACGGTGGTCGACATCGAGAGTCATCGTCGATCGAGCTGAGTGCGTACGACCTTCCGGTACTTACGGTCTGCGATAGTATCGTTACTCGTTAGTATTGAGTCGCCATGCGGGATCCATCACGATCGGCGGCGCCGACGAATTCGAGATCACGCATTGCCTGAGCGGAGCGCAACCATGACCAAGGCACACGAGTCGATCACTCCCGGAGAAATCCTTCTCACCGAGTTCTTGGAGCCGCTTGGCATCAGCCAGTACCGGCTCGCCCAGGCGACCGGGCTTCCCCAAACACGCATCAGCGAGATCATTCGTGGCAAACGCGCTATCACGACCGGCACAGCCCTACGCCTGTCGAGGGCCCTCGGTGTCGACGACCGCTTCTGGATCACCGTCCAGACCGACCACGACCTCGAGGTCGAGCGCGACCTCCATGCCGTGGACCTGGCCAACGTGACTCCCCTGGTTGCCCGCTGACCGTGCTCGCGAGGTGCTGTTTTGGGTCCCGTAGCGGGGATCCTCCAGCTTAGGAATGACTCGAGCCGCCGGGGATCTCAGCGCGGAGCATCATCCACATGGGAGCGTGGAATGGTTCGCGCCACTGCCCCTCGCCTCCGCAGTTCAGTCAATTTCTCCAAGTACCGGAGTCATCTGACAGTCCGCTCACCGAAAGGCACTCGCCTCGCGAAGGCCGTTCAGCGCGGTGTCCCAGTCGAAGGACATCGACAAGCCAGCCTCCCGGGTCACGTCGTCCATGGCTGACATGAGCGCCTCGGGGACTCGCCTGAGGATCGATCTCACGCGCTCTGAAGCCGCATCTCCACCAATCCCCAGGTGCTCGCCCACGACTGCCCAGTCGTCGGCGTTGACTCGCGAGAAGGCGTCGGTCGAACCCAGAACGAACGAGGAGTGCAGCTTGCGAACGGAGTCGAAGCGCTTGCCCCACGGACGCGTGTACGGCAGGGCGCTGTTGAGGTCGTACAGCGGTGCCAGTGCAGCGTCAGGGCCCGACAACAGAAGCGAGAAGTTGCGGGCATGGCCGTCCGTCCCGGCGATCGCGTAGTTGAACGCCAACGCATCAAAGAGGCGCACGGCGGAGTCCTCGCGCAGGTGAACTGGTAGTCGCCGGATGAGCGAACCGATCTGCTTCAGTCCCGGGCCGCCGTCGCGTTCGTATTTTTGCCAAGCGGGGTAGGCGAGCGCTTGGCAGAAGTCCTCCTGATGAATGCGCGCCATCGATCCATCGGAGCCGGAGACTCGGTCGTAGCGGACGACAACCGCGGCGTGCGTTCCGTCGACCAGTGGCTGGAGCCACGCTTCTGCTGTGCTGAGCCCCAGCCGTCGGGCCGCTCGAAGGCACGTGACCTCAAACGCGTCGAAGTGCTCGTATCCGGGGATGGCCGGCTTGACGATGTGAGTGGTCGGGGCAGATCCGAACGGGACGCCCCACTGCCCGTCTGCGTAGGTCAGCGCGAGCTTTGCCTGCGCACCAGCCAGCGACCATTGACCATGCTCGCTCAGGGGCAAGGCGCCCGATGCTGCCGATCGCCGCAGATCGGCGAGGCGTTCAGCCAGCTCGGAATCGGTCAGTGTCACGACTCCCCCGTCAGTCGGCAACCCTTCACCCTCGCGGACGATGCACACGGCGCCAGGAAGATCCCGCCCCACGTATGCCAAGAGGCCGAAGACGTTCGATCGAGACACGCCCGACTCAAGTTCGAGGCGCTCGCGCGCAGGTCCCTGTTCGGGCAGGAGAGCTTCAAAGAAGCCGGTGACGGCAGGCGTCGCATGTTCGGCTCCGGCGAGCGGTAATGCCATCGACAAGGGGGTCGCGTCACTCGAGTCGCGATACGGGGGCTCGTACTCGAACCTCAGGCCGCGGCCGTCGAGTGCGCTCAGTTGACCCGCGTAACGATCTCCCAACCACACATCGAGCCGGGACTCCGGGCCACTCACGCCTTCACCTCATGGGCGCGCACGACGGCAGCCAGATCCACGGGACTTCGTCGCGGCTCGATCACAGTGGCCAGGCCGAGCGCGGCTAGGACGTCCAGGACCTTGGCTAACTCGACTCGGCCCGACCCGTTCTCCAGTCGGTTGACGAGGTCGCGACTGACATAGGCTTGGGCCGCGAGTTGCGCTTGGGTCCAGCCCCGGTCCTTTCGGGTCAGGCGAACTGCCCCCGCGACCTCATCGACAGTGGTGATTCGCATAGTCCCTCCAATGTCAGCGTTCGCCGACATTCTACCCAGTGTCGGCGCTCGCCGACAAGTTCTCCACTGTCGGCGCTCGCCGACAGGTGCCCAGACTGTCGGCGAACGCCGACAGCTTCTCGGTCGGGAGGCCAGTGCGATCTCTGAACGGGGCGAACTCCTGCCACCGATCAGCGTCTGACCGCGGGGACAGCGCATCCCGCGAGATAGGCCTCGATGTCCGTGCGACGCAGCCGAATGAGCCGCCCGACCTTCAGGAACGGGATGCGCCGCTCCCGGATCAGCCGTCGCACGAAGTGCTCGGTGATGTTGAGGTAGTCGGCGGCCTGCTCGACGGTGAACAGGTCCCCCGTCGAGGTCATCGGCGTGGCTGAACGCCGTGCTGAGCCTTCCAGGATGGTCATCTTCGTGTCCTCTCGTGTGCAGAGCCGCGCGGCCCGGCTGAATTTGCGCTTATCTCGACAACGACGTGACCCCTTCGGTGCCGCGCAAGTTTCGCTTCACCGCGCAAGGCCCATCCCCGCGCGGCTCGCTCCGATGCCATACGACGGGCTTCGCGCATCCCAAGCAGGCTGGAGAGCGCCGTGGGGTGAATCGATGTGCTCGCGTCGACCCGTGAGGACCTTGTGGACACGGTCGAGGACTTCGTCGTCGAGGTCGGCCGGGTTCCACCGGCAGGCGCTGCGCATCTCCATGTCGGTCAGGTAGTCACGCGCGTCCGCGACGAAAACCGTCCGTTCGCGCGCCCGGGTAGAACTGACGTACAGGCTGGCGAGGTCTTTGGTCGGCCCGAGCGAGGCGATGTGGACTTCACTGGTCTGGCCTTGAACCTTGTGCGTCGTTCCGGCATACCCGTAGTCCAGGTGCCGAAGCAGCACCCGCGGACTCATGGCCCGTTCGGTGCCGTCGTCGAGGCGGACCGTAACCTCATCGCGGCCGGGTTGGATGACGACGGCCCGGGCGCCGCGTACGAGCCGCCGGTCGGGGTTGCGGTCGCTGCGCGGTGTTCTGACGCGCAGGACGGTGCCCGGCGCCAGCACTCGCTCGCCAGATGGGGTGCGGTACGTGACGGTTTCCCGCGGGTCGAGAGCACCCGAGGCGAGGAGTCGGCCGTGGATCCGATCGTTGAGCTCGTCGACCTCGGCATTCGTCACCGCGTCGCACGTGACCCCGACCGCCCCGTGCTCGGCGATCTCTCGTGCGACGGTACTCGCGACGAGGTCGAGTTTGTGTTCCCGGCTCCGGGCGACCAGCACTGCGCCATCAGCTGTCAGGTGCTCCCAGGCAGTGTCGAGGTCTCGGTCGTGCAGCGCAGCAGCGACTGCCCGGCCCAACTCGGTGCGTTGGCGCTGGTTCGTGTCGAGCCTGACGACAGAGGCCGGGTGTGCAGCGCAGAGGACATTGAACGCGTCGCCAGCGCCGACGGCTCGAAGTTGCGCATGGTCACCTTGGAGAACGAGCCGCTTGCCGGTGCTGACGCAGTAGTCGGCGACACGGGCCAAACTGGCGACGTCTGCCATGGACGCCTCGTCCACCGCGATCACCCGGGCTTGCACCGGTTGCCCGGCATGGATCCGATGCACGAGCGCGGTGAGGTTCATCCAGGACGCACCGGACTCGTGGCCCGCCGCAGATGCGGCGCGTGTCGCGGTGGACGTGACCAGCAGCCCATACCGCTGCCCTGTAAATCCCATATTCGCCGCGGCGAGCACGCTCGTCTTGCCGGAGCCGCCGACACCGGAGATCAAAGTGATCGGCGCGTTGCCCTCGACGATCGCGCTGACGGCGCTGCGCTGCTCCTCCGACAACTCCCAGCCACGGTCGGCCTCGAAGCGGCTGACCGCTGAAGCAGTCCGCCACGTTTGGGCAGGCTGCTCGCTGACGCTTGCGGCCATATGTTCCAGCAGTCGGGTCTCGGCGTCCATCGCGGCAACAGAGATCCACTGCTGGCCGCCGGTGCGCATCCCGCGGTCCCGCGACTCGTGCGCTCGGACGAACGCCTCCTCCACTGCCAGGCGCGTGATCCGGGTCCGTTCCGCATCGGGCATCCCGACGGTGGCGAGGTCGACGATGGAACGGATCTTCGCCAGGCTGGTCACGGATTCGTGGTGGCATGCGACATAGGAGACCCAGTCGACCCAGTCATCGTCCGTCCATGTCGACGGGGCGCGGAAGCGCTCCCCGAGAGCGTCGCGCTCTGCCGCGAGGTCCAGCCCAAGTCCCTCCGCACGGGCGAACGTCAGCTCGCGGAGCTGCGTCCACGTTGGCTGGTCGTCCGCCTTGGCCGCAGTGGCGCGGGTCTTTGCGGCCCGATTCCGCGCTGCACGCGCACGGCGACTCAGGGGTTGGCCGTTGTCGGTGTCGTCCTCCTCGGCCAACACTGCCTGGCGGCCGCGCGAGAACGCGGTCAAGGTGTCGTCGCTGAACCCGCCGACCTCCCACTGCGCCGTCGCCGGGCTGAACCACACCTCGCCGAGTAAGCCGCGGGCCTGGGCCTCGGCGATGACGAACTCCTGGCCCCAGGCTGCGAACCGCGGCGCGTTGATCACCAGCTCCCGGCCGCCGTCGGCCATCGTTCGCACCACGCCGTCGCGACCGACCAGCACGTTGGGCAGCGTGCAGTGCACGTGCAGGTGCGGGTCCCCGGCACGCGAGGAGATCTCGGTGGCGATGAATCCTGCCCACCCGTCCGCGGCCATGACCTGAACGTCTTGCCCGTCTCCGCGGTGACCGGTCGAGCAGAATCCCGCCTCGGCCATTAGCCGCTCGAGCGCCCGGGTCGCGGCTGCCTCCATGACGTCCAGCCACTCCCCAGCCGTGACGGCATCATGAGTCAGGGCGTACAGACTGATCGACTTCGGCAGCGTCAACGTCAGCTCGTACCCGGCGTTACCGACCGGTTCTCGACGCGACGACGCCTCCTCTGCAGATCGCCACACCCGCTCCCCCAGTTCCGCATCGCTCAAGGCCTCGACCTCGACGGCATCCAGCGCCAATTGTTGGACCGCGTCCCGGTCCCGGTGCACCGTGACGGGGCCGGTCAGGCGGGTGCGGGTCGAGTAACCGAGGACGGCATGGAGCCGCGACTCGTCAACCATCGCGCCCGCACGCTCGGCGGCCCGGAGTAGACCGGTCGCGGTCAGGAACGACACTGAACGGTCCAGCCCTGCGGCATTCGACACTGCACGCCACCAGCTCGCGGAATCCCGAGACGCGAAGACCGCTGCCCCGTCCAAGCCAGCCCGGTCTAGCGCGGCAACGACGACCTCGCGGACCGGGCCTGCTGGCACCCGTGCCAATCTCGCCCGCTGCGTCTTCACCCCGCGCGTCAGGTACCTGCCAGAGAAGGCGAGCTCGATGCGCAGATAGTCGACCGGTTCGGTGATGAGCTCGCCCGGCTGGAAGCCGACAAGCTCTGCAGTCGCTCCCGCCCCGACGAAGCGCACGCGACGAACGTCCTCGGTGCCGGCGCCGACTCGGTAGGCGACCTGGACATTACCGACTCCGGTGGTGCCGGTGACCCGGTACCAGACCTGACCCATGCCCGCTGCGCTGTGACCGATGATCGTCACCTTCGCGTGCGCGGTCATCGCCACACCTGTGAATCCGGATTCCAAGCCGGATACGTGATGCGGTCGTGGGTCGCTGCGGCGGGAGAGGGATTTCTGGGATTCGATTTCCTGGGCGTGGATTCGTCTCCGGGGCATGTAGTTAGCCGTTGAGTTGCCTGGGATTCGATTTCCTGGCTGTCGTGGCACTTCGTGTTAGTTGCGACGTTGTCCCGCATACCTCCACAACGCTGTGACCCCCTCGGTGCCGCGCAAACTCATCTCCCATGCGCGCGATGTCCTGACTCCTGCCCGGGCCGACGGCGACACAGGAACCCACCGAGTGGAGGCGAACACCACCACCGGGGACCCCACCCGCCCGCGTCAAGAGCGTTGTCAGAGTGCCGCGGAATCATTCAACTCATGAGTCGACGCGACGCATCCCTGCTCGATCAGATTGAGGCAGGCGCGATCGGGGATCAACCCTTGGCAGACACCCTGCGAAAGGTGATGGTTTTAGGCGGCCGCTCGGGTTCTGCGGACATGCGAGATTGGGCATCCTTGGAACTAAATGGCTACCGGGCAGGTTCGGAGATTCCTGAATACCGAACTGTTCCTGCACCGATTCAGATCGACGGATTTCAAGGCAACCTTCACTACAAAGGACAGACAATCAGCGCTTTTCAATTGCCTGATTTCGCGAGAAAACACTATTCGGGAGGCCTTGCGTTCGGACAGGGCATCGGTGAGATCGAGGCCATGGTTCGCACGGCAAGGTCTAGCGGAGAATCAACGCTCAAACTCGGCGATGCTGGCGCTGCGGAGGTCGTCTTATACATGAACTCGCAAAGCGATGACCCCTTCAGTTCGATCGAACGCCTCTACTGGTCTGTCGGTGTTGTCGCGGTCGAGGGCATCGTTGACCGCGTGCGGACGGCTCTGGCCACTTGGTGTCTGAACTCCGCGCGACGACTCCCAAAGAGTCCGAGATTCCAAGTAGGGACGCCTCAGACCGTGCAGTGGCCGTGATGGTCCACGGCAAGAACAACCGCGTCATCGTCAACTCCGACTCTCCAATGGCGATCGCACAGGCAGATGCGAGCGCGCGGGAAGTAGACACCCCACTGTGGTGGAAGACCACGACCGCAGTTTGGTCACTGGCGATCGGGGCTGCCACTGTCACCGCAGCCGTTCTTGGGTATCTGCAGTTCATCGCCTGACGGGCACCTCGCGGTTCCCACCACTGGTCATTCATGCCTCGTGAGGCCTAGGTCCACCGCCTTTGTCGGCCGCCACCAATAGTCTGGGCTGGTGAGTTTGATGAGGTCGAAGCAGCGTGTAGCTGATCACGGGGAGGTGTTCACTCCGGCGGAGTTGGTCGAAGCAATGATCGGAATGGTCCAGACCGAGGCTGAGCGCATCGACTCCCGATTCCTAGAGCCAGCATGCGGTTCAGGGAACTTCCTGGTTCCGGTACTGCGGCGCAAGCTCGCCACGGTAGACGCCCGCTACGGCAAGAGCGAGTTCGAGAAGCGCCACCACGCGCTGCTGGCGCTAATGTCCCTCTATGGAATCGAGCTCCTTGCCGATAACGTCACCGAGTGCCGCGAGAACCTGCTCGAGGTTCTCACCGGCTACCTCGGTCTGAGCGAGCACGACGAGTGGCACGCTGCCGCCGTCAACGTCTTGGCCTTGAACATCGTCAACGGTGATGCACTTTCGATGCAGACTCGTGCACTGACGCCCCAGCCCATCACGTTTGCAGAGTGGTCTTACCTGGGCAAGGGCCGCTACCACCGTCGAGACTTCCGCTTCTACACCCTCACGCAGATGTCATCGTTCGGTGAGGCGGACACACTTTTCACCGACGTTGGCAAGCACGAGATCTTCACTCCGACCAGCGACCACGGCACGATCTCGGTCACTGACATTGCGAGAAGCAGCAATGACTGAGCAGGTCCCATTCAGCCTTCGTAACCGGAACCCCGATGTGTTGACCTGTATCGCCAACTTGTCGAACGACGAGGTGTTCACGCCGCCCGATTTCGCAAACCAGATGCTCAATCTCATCGCCGACGCCTGGGCCGCCGAGCATGACGGCGAGAACATCTGGGGCAAGTCGTCGCTCCGCTTCCTCGACCCCTTCACGAAGTCTGGAGTCTTCCTGCGCGAGATAGCAGCTCGGCTCGTCGAAGGTCTCCGGACCGAATTCCCCGATCTTGAAGAGCGCGTCGATCACATTCTTACTAAGCAGGTGTTCGGCATCGGAATCACTGAACTCACCAGCCTGATTGCGCGTCGTAGCCTCTACTGTTCCAAGTGGGCCAACGGGAAGCACTCCATCGCCAAGTCTTTCGACCACGAGGACGGAAATATTTGGTTCGAATCCATAGATCACACCTGGATGGGCGGCACTGAGTGGATCATCACTGCTGACGAACATGGCAACCGTATAAAGAAGTTCACCAACGGCAGGTGCAAGTTCTGTGGCGCCAGTCAGAAAACCCTCGACCGCGGCGACGGTCTAGAGACCCACGCTTACGCCTTCATCCACACTGACGATATAAAGACTCGGCTGGCCGAGCTGTTCGGAGAAGACATGCAGTTTGACGTCATCATCGGGAATCCGCCCTATCAGCTCGATGACGGTGGACACGGGGCAAGCGCGGTCCCCATCTACAACCGGTTCGTTGACCAGGCGAAACTGCTCGAGCCTCGCCTTCTCAGCATGGTCATTCCTTCACGCTGGTTCTTCGGCGGTCGAGGCCTTGACGAGTTTCGGCGGTCGACGCTCATGGATCGGCGTATCCGACGCCTAGTGGACTACCCAGATAGTCGTCAGTGCTTTCAAGGGGTCGACGTTGCCGGAGGGATTTGCTACTTCCTCTGGGATCGCGACTACGAGGGCGACTGCACCGTGGTCTCTTACCAGGATCCGAATGCTCCGTCTGAGGTAGTGCGGCCTCTTCTGGAGCCCGGTGCGGAAATTTTCGTGCGTCAGAACCAGAGCCTCTCCATCCTCAAAAAGGTCATGGCCGTGGAGACCGGAAGTGAATCACTCTCGTTGCCTGCAGATCGGAGGTTCGATCAGCAGGTGAGTTCGCAGAAGCCATTCGGGCTACGAACCTTCTTCAGGGGCAGCGAGGCCAAACAGAGTGACACAGACGTGCTAGTGCTCCAAAGTGGCGGCGCGCTTGGACTCCGAGGGCCGAGATCACCGTGAATGACGATCTCATCGACAAATGGAAGGTGTTCACGTCCAAGTCATCCTCCGAGCATGCGGGCCAGGCCGACAAGAACGGGATGCGTCGCGTCTTGTCGCTCTCAGGATTGCTCCCGCCCGGGTCGGTCGTCACTGAGACTTACGTGTTATTGGGCGCGTATGGCGACGAGACGAGCGCTCGAAACTGCATGTCGTACGTGACGACGAAGTTCTTCCGGTTCCTTGTGGCGACTCGTTCCTCAGCGCAAGACCTTGCAAGATCTGCCTACTCCTGGGTGCCCATCCAGGACTTCTCCGAACCATGGAGCGACGAAATGCTCTATGCGAAGTATTCACTCTCATCTGAGGAGATTGATTTCATCGAGTCCCTCATCCGTCCGATGGAGATAGATGGATGAGCAGGTCCATTGACGACCTCTTGCCGGAAAAGCCCGAGGCCCGCTTGCGCGTCTACGCGTATTCGATCGAGGACGATGCCCATTTCGGGATGCTTAAGATCGGACAGACCACCCGAGACGTCAAGTCGCGCGTTGAGCAGCAGCTGAAGACCGCCTTGGTGAAGCACTACACAATCCACCTCGACGAGCCCGCCGAGCGGGAGGACGGCTCGACTTTCTCCGACCACGAAGTCCGGGCCCGGCTTCGGGAGAAGGGGTTTCCTAAGGTCGATTTGGAATGGATGGAGTGCAAGCCCATCGACGTCCAAGTCGCCATCACCGAACTCCGGACCGGGAAGGCGCTTACGGGAACTCACCACGAGACCTTCCGAATGCGGCCCGAACAGACCGAAGCAGTCAACAAGACGCATGCCTACTTCCACTCGATCTGGAACGAGGACACGCATGCCGTGCCGCGGTTCTTGTGGAACGCAAAGATGCGGTTCGGAAAGACGTTCGCCACGTATCAGCTTGCCAGGAGGCTCGGCGCTGCGAAGGTTCTCGTCGTAACGTTCAAGCCGGCGGTGGAGGACGCGTGGCAGCACGACCTCGAATCCCATGCCGACTTCGACGGCTGGCAGTACCTCTCAAAAGCCTCAGGCACCGACCCCACGATGGCGGACAGAAAGCGCCCGCTGGTCTATTTCGGCTCGTTCCAGGACCTACTAGGACGGGACAAGTCGGGCAACATCAAAGCGAGGAACACATGGCTGCATGAAACCAATTGGGATCTCGTGGTCTTCGACGAGTACCACTTCGGCGCCTGGCGCGACAACGCGAAGGAGCTCTTTGAGGGCGAGGATGATGCCGAGGCCAAGAAGGAGCTCAAGGCCGAGTTCAATCCCGATCTCGAAAGCTTCAACGAGGAGCTCGACGAACTAGGCGAGAGCGAAACCGACTTTCTGCCCATCACCACCAAGGCATATCTCTATCTGTCCGGCACGCCCTTCAAGGCACTATCGACGGGTGAGTTCATCGAGGAGCAGATCTTCAACTGGACCTACACCGATGAGCAGCGTGCTAAGCAGCAGTGGATCGAGATGCACCCCGGCAAGCGCAACCCCTACGCCGCGCTCCCTGAGATGCGGTTGCTTACTTACCAGATGCCCGATGAACTCATCGCGATCGCCAAGCAGGGCGAGTTCGATGAGTTCGACCTAGGCGAGTTCTTCGCCGCCACCGGCACCGGCGTCGCCGCCGCGTTCAAGCACAAGAACGACGTACAGAAGTGGCTCGACATCATCCGGGGTGCCTACTCGGCGACTCAGGTCGACAACTTGAAACTCGGCGCGAAGCGCCCTCCGTTTCCGTATTCCGACGTGCGCCTCTTGCCATATCTCAATCACTCCTTGTGGTTCCTGCCGACGGTCGCTTCCTGCCACGCTATGGCCGGGCTGTTGGCCGAGAAGCACAACGTGTTCTTTCACGATTACGAGGTCCTGACCGTCGCCGGTGCTGGCGCCGGGGTGGGGCTGGCGGCGCTTCCACCTGTACGTGCCGCGATCGGCAACGGCCACGACACGAAGACGATCACGTTGTCGTGCGCCAAGCTCACGACAGGTGTGACAGTCCCGCAGTGGTCGTCCATCTTGATGCTGAAGAACCTCAATGCGCCTGAGACCTACTTCCAGGCCGCGTTCCGCGTGCAGTCGCCCTGGTCGATCAAGAACCCCAACGGCGACGATCCGAACGAGGAGGAGATCCTCAAGCCGGTCTGCTTCGTCTTCGACTTCGCTCCGACGCGCGCACTACGTCAGATCGTCGAGTACGGCAGTGGACTCTCCCCGGAAGCAGCGAGTCCTGAAGAAGCCGTCAAGGATCTAGTGGGCTTCCTGCCGGTGCTCGCCTATGACGGCTCGCACATGACTCAAGTCGATGCCGGCGGCATCCTCGACATCGCGTTGGCCGGTACGTCGGCGACCCTGCTCGCGCGCAAGTGGGAGTCAGACCTACTGGTCAATGTCGACAACGACACACTCAAGCGCATTCTGTCCGATCCGAAAGCCGTCGACGCGATCATGAAGATTGAGGGCTTTCGCGCGCTCGGCAGCGACATCTTCGAGACCGTCGTCAACAAGAGCGAGAAAGTTAGGTCGACTAAGAAGCAGAAGGGCGAGGACATCACCCCGAAGGAGAAAAAGGAGCTCTCCGACGAAGACAAGGAATACAAGTCCAAGCGCAAGCAGATCCAGGAGAAACTGATCAAGTTTGCGACCCGGATCCCTGCGTTCATGTACCTGACTGACTTCCGCGAGAACACCCTCAAAGACGTCATCACAAAGCTGGAGCCAGACCTCTTCAAGACGGTCACCGGCCTCACCGTGGATGACTTCAACCTGCTCGTCTCGCTCAACGTCTTCAATAGCGCGCATATGAACCAGGCCGTCTTCGCGTTCCGCCGGTACGAGGATGCCTCGTTGTCCTACACGGGAATCGAGAGCCACGAGGGTCTCCGGCACTTTGGCCTTTACGACACCGTGGTCGCGCGGGAGATCTAGGAGGAGACGAGATTCATGGGATTCGTTGCGCAGGACATGAGCGTGAGCACGCTGCTCGAGCGGGTGGGCACGCGTGACATCAGACTTCCGGAAATCCAACGGGACTACGTCTGGAAGAGCAGCCAAATCGCATGGCTGCTGGACAGCCTCTATCGAGGCTATCCGTCGGGAAGTCTTCTGCTGTGGGAGTCAGACGACGAAGTCGCCGAGAAGGATGTCGCGTCGAGTGTCGCAGAGACATCCGTGACGAGGCCGCAGTACCTCCTTGACGGCCAGCAGCGACTTACGTCCCTGCATCGCGTATTCAGCGGCCACGAACGCGCCAAGGTGGTCTTCAACGTCGTCACCGAGAAGTTTCAACTCGAAAGCGGTGCCACTAAGAAGGACGTTCGTTGGATCCCCGTCCAGATCCTTTTGCGAGGCGAGTTCAAAGCCGCAGAGAAGCGTGCGCTTCGCACGACCTACCAGGACATCGACGAAGACGAGCTTGACGACCGAATCAATCGAGTGGGAAAGATCCGTGACTACAAGTACCGCGTTGAGATCCTCCAGCACATGGCGTATGAGGAGGTCACCGAGATCTTCGTTAGGGTGAACTCCCGCGGAAAGAACCTCACTCGCGGTGACCTTGCTCTAGCAACTTTGACGGCGAAGTACCCCGGTTTCTACGACAAGATCAAGGCGAGAGCGGACAAGAACGCCGACCTCGGCTATCCGCAGCTCGGCATCAGCACCATGACCCGCGCCCTTGCCCTTTATGGCAGCTCCGGCGGTTCCTTGGGTGGCATTGCGAGCGCGTCCAACGAGGAGATCGATGCTGGCTGGGACGTCGTCGTTCGTGGCACGGAGCATCTCCTCAACCTGCTGCGTCACAACCTCGACATGGGCACCGACACCCTTTTGCCATCGATCAACGCACTCGTTCCCTTGATCGGCTTCTTGGGAACTCGTGACGCGAAGACGCCGATGACCCAGCAGGACGCAAATGCCCTTATCTATTGGCTGCTGGTCGCCAGTCTCACGAGCCGCTACACGGGTGCGATCGACACTTTGTTCGCCCAGGACAAGAAGGCGATCGCGGATAGAGGCCTTCGGGGCTTGTATGAGAATCTCGGAATCACGAGCCGTTACCACATTTCGCCCGACTACCTCGTGGGCCGCTCGCTCAAGAGTGCGGCGTTCATGCTCTCCTTTTTGGCGGCACGCGCACAGGGAGCTACGGATTGGTGGACTGCGACGAAGATTGGACTCGACGGAAAGGGACACTTCCGGATTGAGTACCACCACATACATCCGCAGGCGACGTTGAAGAGCACTTATAGCAAGGCTCAGATAAACGATCTGGCCAATCTTGCGTTCATTTCCGAGGCGGCAAACAAGCGGATCTCCGCAAGGCCGCCGTCGACCTACTTCCCGGAACTTGACGACGCTGAACTCAAAAGGCACTTCATCCCGCTTGACTTGCCACTTCGCGGCGCGACCAACTACCTAGCGTTCGTAGCGACACGTCGTGCCGCACTCGCTAGTGCCATCAACGCTTTCCTCGACTTGTGGGCGCCGGGCTTCGTAGCCGATGCCGACAACGAGGGAGTTGGAGCGTCCACGCGTGTGAGCCTTCAGTTGTATGCGGATCACGAAGCCGAGAAGGGGACCCTGCGGCTAGCGGTGGAGACGCTCGCTGGCTCGTGGACGGCCGACCTACCCGTGATGGCTCTCCTATCTGCGCTTGCCGATGCCGAGGACAACATCGCCACCCAGGTCGACCTCCCCAGCGGTGAATCTGTACCGGTCACGGAGACTGAGGACGGGCGGTCTCAACTGGTTGTTGCACCGGGATGGTGCGATAGCTGGCTGGGAGGTTGTCATGGCGGGTGCACGGCTGAGTGAGCATGACCGGGGTGTGATCGAGCGGGGCCTGCGCCAGGGTCTGAGTGTTCCGCAGATCGCGGCGGTGATCGGGCGGCATCGCACGACGGTCACGCGGGAGATCAATCGCGGTGCTGGTGGGCGGTCGTGGCGTGTCCCGCAGCGCAAGGCGGTCGGCGAGGTTCGCCCGGGCCGGCGGCCGCGGTATCGGGCGGCGGTGGCTCATCGGCGGGCGACCGTGCGTGCCCGGCGCCCCAAGCCGTTCACGCTGACCGGTCCGCTGGCGTTGGTGGTGTCCGGGCTGCTGGGCGCGAACTGGTCACCGCAGCAGGTGGCGGCGTTGTTGCCAGCGCTGTTCCCGCGCGACAAGGCTATGCGGGTGAGCCACGAGACGATCTACCGTTCGCTGTTCGTGCAGACCCGAGGCGAGCTGCGCCGCGAGCTGACCGCTCACCTGCGCACGGGCCGCACCACGCGCAAGCCCCACGGCGGCAAGCAGTATCGAGGCAAGCTGACCGGGATGATCCCGATCAGCGCCCGGCCCGCCGAGGTCACCGACCGCGCGGTTCCCGGCCACTGGGAAGGAGACCTGCTCCTGGGCGGTGTCGGCAAGGGCGCGGTGATCACCCTGGTCGAGCGGACCACCCGGTTCGTGCTCCTGGCCCCGCTGCCGGACACCCACAAGGCCATCGACCTGCGCGAGGTCCTGACCCCCATCATCGCCTCGCTGCCCGACCAGATCCGCAGGACACTGACCTGGGACCAGGGCAAGGAGATGGCCGAGCACGCCGGCATCGCGATCGACGCCGACATCGACATCTACTTCGCCGACCCCCACTCACCGTGGCAGCGCGGATCCAATGAGAACACCAACGGACTGCTACGCCAGTACTGGCCCAAGGGAGCCGACCTGCGCCACCTGACCCAGGCCGACTGCGACACCGTGGCCCTCAGCTTGAACACCCGCCCCCGCCAAACCCTCGGATGGCAGACTCCCCAACAGGCCCTCCACCGGGCCCTCGGTGCAACAGCCGCTTGAAACCGCCACGGCATTTCCATTGAGCTCGGACCTGTTCGCCTCGATGGCTCGCTCTCCGAATGGCGAGAACTGCTGGATCGAGAGTTTGCTGACGTTCTTCCGATTGTCGAGATGGGTCAGCCCCACGGATGGCCGGAGCCGCAACTTGCCCTAGTTGACTTCCCCGTCCGGGAGTGCGACTGAGCGTTAGGGCCGCGCACGGCAGCCTCAAGGTGTCCGGCCCAGATTGGTGACTCTATGCAGTTCCGATCTCGACCTCGTTCGCCCTGAACCCATTCGTGGCGACACCAGCTGCAATGACGGCCGAACGATCGGTTCGTGCCGGATACTGGCTGAGTGCATGGACTCCCTAGGTCATCGATCGTGGTCGAACACGACCTCGACTACGACGCCGCATGTTTCCGCTATGGCGACGAGCACCAATTGCCATTGTGGCAACTCCTCGGAGACGTAATGGCCCATCGCACCGGCTGGCGATTCGCCCTCGTCAATGACGATGAGCCGATCTGGTGCTTCGGATCCTTCGGAACTGCCCTCCTTACAATCTTCGTCAACGAGCGCGACCAGTTCGAATGCTTTGACTATTACGACGAAGTGGTCGAGCGATTCAAGGCTGTGACCGATGTCCTGACGTGGATCGATGGACGCGAGGCATCTGCGACAGCCAGAGGAGTCGGGCCCTACGAACTGCTTAGGCATGACAATTGGAAGCTCCTCGGCACTCATACACTCGATCTCGACGTAACGTGGTTCGACGGCTACTTCAGCGGTGTTGTGCGCAGCATTCCGGGCGAGGTCACGTTTCAAACCGACCTCGTGACTACCGTTGCCGCAGCGGCGCAGATGGTTGCTATGCATGTTGGCGCGCCCGCGGAAATGGCTGCCATTGTGACATTTCGCGTTCACCTTGACGAGGCTGCGAGCCGCCATCTCATACACCCGTAGCGTCGAAGACCGCCAGCATTTCAGGGACTCTGAAATGCGTCATTCGCCACCGACTCTCTCAGCGCTCGAAGGCGCGAGGTAAGCAATCTCAACGCGCTGAGGACAGTGCCAACCGTCACGAGTATGTGCTTATAGTCGGGTCGCTGCTCCAACACTTGAACACGCTTAGTCTCACTTTCGATGGAGTGCACGACCTTAGGTTCCTCGCTAAGCGTCGCCCACTCCTTGCCATGTGCGGCCCCTGACGCCCACGCGTAGAGAGGAGCAGCATTTCGGTATCCGCGGGGCGCATCGGGATGGAACGTGGTCAACACCGATGGGTCGACTAGCAGCGAGCGACACGCTTGCGTGGCACTAACTACTCCTTCGGGTCGCGGTTGGTTGAACTCAAACTTGATGTCCTCGCCCGCGCATCTGAACCGCTCTCGCTCCTTCTCGTCATCCCACCGGGCGGCGGTTCCACGTTGGCTCAACTCAGCCACATCGACCGCCGACAACAGCCAGTTGGCGTGTGCAGTGTTCTCAAGCGCCTGCCGCAGGAGACCTGATGCTCCGTTACCCCCCATATGCGGCGGTGCGGGTTCAGCCCCGTGAGCAAGAGAATAGAACGTCAGAAGAGCGTCAACTGCGGAACTCAGATACACAGTCGCAAAATGAATTCCGTCCTGCGCCGCCTGACCTTCGAACGTTAGGGACTCTTCGAACGAACCGGGCTGCGGCACCTCAAGAAGCAAGTCCTGTAGTTCGTCACAGATTGGGGGAAGAAATCCCAAGAAGTCCAAGAGCAGAGCATGGCCGTCGACATTGTCGTTCGGATCATCTTCGCTCACGGCTAGTAGCGAGGCAAAGCCAGCAGGTTGTCCGTCGACGCGTTGTCGGCGTATGTACGCAAGTAGGGCGGCGAAGCCTCAACGATTCCGACTTGCACGTTGAACTGCCCAGCCTGCACGCGAGCCTCGTCGCCCGAAGTCCTCAACCACGACACAACCGCCTCGCGGGTGGAGGAACCTGATTCGCCCGAGTTGGGATTACGCCATTGAACACTTGTGATTCTTTCGTGGTCCGTCCCCTGACTTGGCTCCATGTGAACCGCAGTTATGTAGATCATGTGTTCCCCGTACTCGGCTAGTCATCGGCTCGACCGATTCTACTCGAACTCTTGTTCGAATCGAATCGGCGCGCCGAGCACGCACCCGATTGGCGGCCGAAGCTCTGTCGACCTTGGTTCGTGCGGAACTTCTGCGCTAACTTTTCGGCCTGCGGTCGATATTCTGCAGCAAGCTAGTGACGTGGCGGCTCGGACGGGCACCCTCGCCACGGAGTCGCCAGTGTGGATGCACGTCCTCGCGGCCGACGCAGGAGCGGAGGTCGAGTTCCTCGAGGGACGCTCGTGCATTTTGAGGTGCCGGTCCGTCGAGGACGAGGGAGCCATGTCAGCTAGACCCGCGCCGGACGACAGTCGATTCGACGGTCTTACCGATCAGGAGATCGCCGCATGCGTCATCGCCGAGCGGAGCCTCAAGGCAGTCGCACACGCTTGGGACGTCAAACCTCGGCAGGGCGTCGTTGACGCGATACTCACGTTGCAGAACGGAACACGGGCGGCGTTCGAGGTCACCGTGCTGGCCGCCGAGGGCGCGATGCAGACGGACGGAATTCTGACTAGCACCGAACACCGATGGCCGTCGCCAGGCCAGTGGGCATGGACCATCCAGGTTGGATCACCGCGCGACCTTCCAAGGCTCAGAGAGTGTTATACGAAGGTAGCGCGATACTGCGAGGCTGCGAATGCGGTGCGATCCGACGATCTCGGTCGAACACCCTTCGCCGCCGACGCCGACGTCCGCTGGCTCAGAGAGCAATCGCAGTCCAAGATGTTCGGGCACCCCGAGGTGGCTGCACTAAGCGAGGACGGCACAGACCGGGGGGCAACCCTCGTGCCCCGCGGGCGAGGTGGTGTCACCGGCTCCCTCTCGCGGCTCAATGACGATCTGCGGGCGGCCTTCCGCACTAACACCATGGAGCGCCATTTCGACAAGCTCGCTCGCGAGGAGACGGCCGAGCGACATCTGTTCATTCCCTTGCACTGGTCGGCTCTGAGCTTCACAGTTATGGACGGCCTAACACTCGGCAACACATTGCCTGAGGGCCGTCCACCGATTCCCGATACCTTGACTCACCTTTGGCTCGCACCGCAGTTCAGCCGACGCGTCCTGCTGTGGACTCCGTTGGGTTGGGAGCAACACAACCCGTACGACAAAATTGGACAGAAGGACGCCACGTGTACCTGACAGAGTGGGTCGACCTCCCGGCGGAGGTTCTCGACGCCCACGGAGATGGCCGACTCGTCCTGTTCGTAGGGGCAGGGGTGTCCGTCGATCCGCCGTCGAACCTCCCCCTCTTTGGCGAACTCGCCGAGCGAGTCGCACAGATATGCGAGGCAACGAACCTGCGCGAGCAGTTCCCAAACGAGCCCGACGCCCAACTAGGAGCACTCGCGCGTATCAACCCCCGCGTTCACGACCTCGTCGCCGACATCCTCACCGACCCGAAGTCCCACCCGAACCTCAACCACGAACTTCTGACGACCATCGCCAGCGCAGCGAGCAAGCCTCGCGTCGTCACCACGAACTTCGACAACCACCTCGGCGCCGCTGCAACGGCTCAAGGGCACAGCCTCGCAATGTGCGTTGGGCCGGCCCTGCCTCTCGGCCACAAGTTCTCGGGCTTGGTGCACCTACACGGGAATGCGACCGTTAACCCTGGGGAGATGGTGGTCACCGACGCCGATTTCGGCGCGGCGTACCTCACCGAGGCCTGGGCCACTCGATTCCTGTACTCGATGTTCAGGGACTCCGTCGTGCTGTTCGTCGGATACAGCCACTCCGACGTCGTCATGAGATACCTCGGCGTGGGCCTGCGCGGTGCGAGCGGACGCTACGCGTTCACTTACGAGCCGGACAGCAGCCTGTGGACGCGACTCGGAGTAACGCCGATCGCATACCCAGGAACTCTCACCGACCACGCAGAGCTCACGGCCGCCCTCCGCTCATGGGCGACGACGGCATCGGAGGGGGCTCTTGAGCGCAACGAGCGAGTGCGTGCAATAGCCGCACATCCACCTAGCGCGGACCTCGCCGATTTGGGTTACGTCGCTCGCTCAATCGGCCGGGCCGACGGAGCAGCAGCATTCTGCGAGACGGCCGACTTCGCTGGTTGGGCGGCGTGGGCATCCTCCACGGAGGCCTTCCGCCCGAACTTCACCGCCGACCCAAACACGGATGCCTCGATTCGCCTCGGTGTCTGGTTTGCAGAGAAAGCAACGGCCTCGACGGAAGCGAGCGACGTCGCTCTCGAGCAACTTCGACTCCACCGCACCATTGACCGGAGATTCTGGGCAGCCCTCGCGTCCGAGTCCCGGCGCCTGCTCGGATCAGCACAGGACACCGATTTTGAACGCTGGGTCGCCGTTCTCCTGTCATTTCCGGTGGATGCGTTTGACCTCGTTATTCGCGACTGGCTTGGCATGCTCCTAGACGCTCTCGATGTCGAGAAGCATCGTGAAGCCACCGTGCTTCTACTTGGGACTCTCCTTCAGAGTCGGCTAGAGCTCGACAAGTCGTGGAGCCCCACGGACGAAGTAGCTCGCCCCCGTGGGCGCGTCGAGTGGGCGCTCGATCCCGGCGACGCGAGCTTGTCTTGGCCGAAGTTGCTCGACCACATCGACGAACTCGCTCCGTTTCTCATCGGACCGGCGGCCAACGCTTTGGAGTACTCCAGCGCACTCGAGACGGCGTACGAAGGATCCATTGGAACGTTTAGCGGCATCTCTGCCACTCGCGCGGCCGTCGAGCCCCACGACCAGGACGCTTACCATGAGTCGTCCGACTACGTAATTGACCTCGTTCGGGAATGCATCAGGTCACTCGCACAAACGACGCCGCCGTTCGCCGCCGCACTCGTGAACAGATGGCTCGCGAGCGGGTACCCGATGCTTCGACGCATCAGCATCTCGGCCTTGCCGCTCACAGAGCCTCAGGCTGACCACTGCATTGAAGCGGTCCTCGCGCGGGGGCTGCTGTTTGACCGAGCACTTCATCACGAGGTGTTCATCCTGTTGCGCACGATGGTGCCCGACACCGGCCCGCAGACTCGGCGCTTGCTGCTGGACGCAATCCTCACCGCGGATGTCGAGAGCCGATATCCCGTGTTCAAGCGCCTCGATTTCCTGAACTGGGTCGCCGACACATCGCCCGACTGGGACGAGGCGGGTGCTGCATTCGAAGACCTCCGGGCCTCACAGCCTGACTGGACGCCCGACGAACACCCTGACCTGCTTATGCACATCTCAACTGGCTTCCATCAAAGCGCGCCGCCATTCGCTCCGGCGGAGTACGCAGAGCGGTTCGACGCCGACCCAGCGGCCGCACTCGGGTCGCTTCTGGAATACGACTACGGCCACATCTCCATGGGCCAGCCGTCTTGGGAAGACGGCATCGCACAGTTGCGGAGCGCCGTAGCCGAGGATCCCGAGCGTGGGCTCGCGGCTTGGGATGCACTCGACCACATAACCGCGTCCGCAGAAGCGGCCCAGCTGCGTGAGGCGGTTATTGATGGGTGGCGCTTTGCTGATTCCGACGTCCCCTGGCACCAAGCACTCGAGCGACTCAGCATGCTGAATGACCTAGCAGGCTACGAGTACTCGATCGCTTCGATGCTTCTCGAAGGTGTCACGGCCACAGGCACTCTGCCAGAGGAGTGCAACACCCAAGCGCACCGTGTTGCAACAAGGCTGTGGCAAGACCGTTTCGAGGCCTGCGGAGGTGGTGACGCGACACCTTCAGGCGACCCAGAGAACGACTGGCCAGGCAAAGTCACTGAGTTCTTGATTTGGGTCGCCAGCCGCATCCTGAACGGGACCACCGAGGAGCCCGACACGCTCGACGAAATAGCCGCCCATCTCGCGGCCATCGCTGACGATCAACGCCTACTCGCCGCAGGCCCCAGGTCAGCCATCGGAAGCCAGCTCTCGTTCTGCCTGACCGCCTTCAGAGATCTTGTTGTGGCAACCGTGCTGCCGGCAATGGCTGCCCCTAACGAAGTTGCTCGAGACTATTGGAGGGGCTTTCTGCCCAACTCTCGCCTGTCGGTACCCATGATCGAGGCTGGACTTGCCGACGCAGTGAAGACGTTCGCTCCAAACCTCGACGCGCTCGACGAGTATCGGCGTCGCCTTTACTTCGGTTTGGTCAACCGCATCGCTTACCACGTCGCCGCCGAGTCTGCACAATTTGTCCTCAGTGTCATGGGCCGGATCCCGCGGCATCTGGTGCCTGAGCAGCTCGAGCGAATCACGCGAGATCTCGATGCGACCGACGCGTGCGACGAAATGTGGGACCGCTGGGTCGGCGCGGTGGTAAGCGAACTCGCGCGAGGCCGCCCCATTGACCTCAGCGAAGGCGAATGGTGCGAAGTCGGTGCGTGGATAACCTACCTGCGAGCGAACTTCGGGCAGGGAGTCGACGAGTTCGTCCGACATCCCGCCCGACTGGTCTGGAATACCTCAGTGATCCCCCACCTTGAGGACACCGACCTGCCGGAAAACGACCCCAATGACTGCTGCCGACTGCTCGAGCACCTCCTAGCGCAGGTTGATGAGCCAGTGTGGCAGTCCCATCGTCTCCGGCCCTTGGCCCAACGCCTTGTTCGAGCAGTAGGAGCCGACGTAGTACGGCCCGTCGCTGAACGGGCCGTCTCGGCGGGCATCGTTGACGCGCACCAATGGCTCGCCGCAAGTACCTGAGACCTGGATTGCTTCGCCCAGCCTCCACGTTGTTCTGTCTCTCCGCCAGCGCGTCACTGGAGTTCCTCAAGGGACGTCTGCGCTTCGTCCGCCGCACAGAAATGGATCGCCAGCACCTGGCCGAACGCTCTGGTGAGCTAAGTCGTTGCTTTGAGCAAACGGCCTCGGGCTTTTGTGGTCGGGTTCCGGAACGTCGCTGTGAGTCGCGCGATAGTGGCTACCGACGCCGCCACGTGCCATCCGTCGGACGCTCGGGCATCGTTGACGGATGCTGCATCTGCCCCCTGGAGGCGGCCGCGAGCCACCCCGCCCACCGATCGATGAACTCCGCGATGCCCGGCTCGTCAAGCCGAGTGAAAGGCCATGCGACCTGGTAGTCGGCCATCCCGTTCCAGACGGCCTTCGCTGACTCTTCCCCTGGTTCTAATGCATACGGGTTGTGTTGGTTACGCCTGCTTGCGGAACCTCCGAGGAGTGGCGAGGTCATGAACGCCGTCTCGTACCAGCCGAACTCACCCTCGATACCAGCGTCGCAGAACCACAGCGAATGGCTGCGCCCCGCGTAGCCGGAGCGGTCCTGAGGGCGAGACACGGAGAGGGCCGTGTGGGCGATGACAGTGAACGCCGGCGGATCCCAGCCTTGCCAGGGGCCGACCCGGGTGGCGGACATGCCCGCGATGCGCAACGTTGCACTTCCCAGAGATATGGTCCATTCCTGCGGAGACGTGCGCAGGTCCGCTGCAGGTGCTGCGGCAGTCAGAGCACCTCCCAGGTCCGTGCGCACCCGCTCAAGTGTTTGCTTCGCAGCGGCGACGAGTTCAGCTCGCCGCTCTGCGGCCGTCTGAGCTGCCGACTGCTCGCGGTCGACATCGGCTCGTCGCGCAACCTCTGCGTTGTTCGCCTGCTGCAAACTCGCCAACCCCGCCGTTGATGCCGGGCGCATCTGGGGGAGCCGAGCCAGGAGGTTGGCGGCGCTCGGTCGGGCTTGAGGGGCCTTGAGGAGGCACTCGCTGATCAGGCTCGCCAACCCGGGGGGCAGACCGTCGAGCACCGCCGGCGTCGAGTGCAGGTGTTGATCTCTCAGGTCGGAGACCTCGGACCCGACGAAGGGCGGGCTGCCCGTGAGGCACTCGTATGCCACGACCCCCAGGCCGTAGACGTCCGTAGATGCCGTCGCCCGCTCGTTTCGCCACTGCTCGGGCGCCGCGTAGGGCGGAGTCATCGAGTACTTGTGCGTGTCAACGGCGGTCGTGGCCTCGGCATATCGAGCGATGCCGAAGTCCGCTAGGCACCAGCGGCCGCTGAGAAGGAGGATGTTCTCGGGCTTGATGTCTCTATGCACGACCGACCCGTCGAGTGCAGCAAGGCCCGCTGCGACATCCTCCAAGACGATGACGGTGTCAGATGCCGTCATGCGGCCGTCGCTTTCCTCCAGTCGTGTGCGAAGCGACTTCGCCGCCAGGGGCATGACGAGCGCGTAGTGCTCGGTTGTCTCGCCGCTGTCGATGACAGGCACGACGTTCGGGATGCCCTCGAGGTCTGCCATGAGCAGATCCCGCCCGGCACCCGTGACCTTGGGTACAAGCTTCAGCGCAGCAACCTCATCGCCGTCTCGCGCGCTGTACACGACCGCGAAGCCGCCTCCGCCGATGACTTCTCCGAGTTCCCAGCGTCTAGACAGTTCCACGTAGCGCTTGGCCATGACTCCCCCAGCCGATCAAGCCGGCCCAGTCGGCCGCACGAGGAGGATCTTGCCCTTCGTGCCTGACAGAGTGGAGGCTCTCACCGACAGTCGCTACGAGTTGTAGCGAGTGTTAAGGAAGTCGTGTGTACGGACGGCCGTTGGCAGCCCCCACGAGACCGTCGCATCCTCGTCCTCCCAAGGCTTGACCGGCCGAATGCGCCGCTTGCCGCCAAGAGGCTCAAGTGGATGCCGGCAGACGGGGCAGTATGCGCCGTCAGTTCCCGCGGGCTCCCCCGTGTCCTCCGTCTCGATCAAGAGCGATGCACTGCACCTTCCGCACGAAGCACGTTTCGTAGTGCGGGGATTCTGGCCCGGGCCGTCGTGGAACGGAAAGTCCATCTCATGCATGTAGTCCGTTGCCTCATCGAGCCTCAAAAGGTCGACCCCGTCGCTGAACACCGTGACCGGACCATCCGAACTCACGACGAAGACGAGGACTTCCGGTTGGTCGTACGACAAACGTGCGGCGGTCGTGTGTCGAGTTCCTGAATGTGCGTCGATGAACGCCTCCGCAGCTGCGGAATTTCCGATGAACCCTTCTACTCCTTCGATGGCGCCGTCAGGACCCACCAGGCATGCACCATCGACCGAAGCCAGGAGCGAGACGAGCGGCTGTACGTGGTGTGGGTCAGTCACATTGAGGACTGCTGGAATGGGATGTGGGGCCCGGGAGAACGCCGAGCCGAAAGTCGCGGGGTCCTGGCGGACGACCCAGACGATGGTTGCGCCTATGCGCCGAGCAGAAAGGACGTGTAGGCAGAGATCCAGAATGCCCAGGCCCATCTGTGCCTCGCTGCCATCTAGCCCGGTGACATGAAGGAACTGGAACGTTCTCGAGTCCGAGTACGGCTTGTAGGTCCATAACCCGTCCTGGTTGCGAAGCATGCTCTGGCCGCGGAAAACACGAACAGCCCCCGACGGATGCCGCTGCATAATCCAGCATTTGGCGTCACGTGCGAGTTCGACCAAGTCGAGTTCATCGGCAGAGTCAACTGAGACCAAGGCTTCGCCAGCTGTTGCTCCGCGCACGAGGAAAGTGTGTATGCCATCTGCAAGGGGACGGACCTCGTCGAGGTTGCCGAACGAGCCGAGCGTCACCTCCGTGAGCCCTTGTGGGAGGTCGGAAGCGATCTCTCCGGCGAACACGATGCAGCCATATGAGGGAACCCGCTGCTCGTGGACCGGCGGGTACCGGCAGTAGAGCAGTTCGTCGAGAAGTGCGTCCTCAACTTCATCAAGCTCTTGAGGCCCGGGCAACCCGAACATCCCGTCTTGGGAGTCCTCGCGCATGCCAGGATCAAGGAGAGAGAAGCCCTCCTCCGCGACTTCCTGTGCAAGGCGTGCTTTGCGCGGAGCTTTCAGTTCATCTCGACTACCCCTGCTCATCGATTCCCCCAGTTGCCTCGCGTGGTGTCTGTCCTCAGTCTGGAACGCTACCTGCGCGACAGCTCCAAAGTTGGCCTCCGACGCGAACGCCGGCTCCCGCGCTCCGGCCTAGCCCACAGATGTCGAGTCGGGCGGCCGCCAAACGATCGACAGCCACTTGTTGCCGACGAGCCCAGCGAAAGCGCCTCATTGACAACGAGGCATCCCGACGCACTGTTCAGCGGCGCCGCAAGACGCGGCCCGAGGCCAGTCATCTCGCAGATGTCCCGGAGACGCAGGTAGAGCTGAGTCATCGACATGCACATCCACAGGCGTCATGCGGCTCGCCGTGAGCAGTGGCCCCGTGGACGACCTTTGGACCAGTTTGCGCCAAGGCTGCGCTAACTTGACGGCGGAAGATGGCACTGTGGTCAGGGTGCCTGTTCGGCCCCGCTCCTGGCCACCTTCGACTCACTCTCACGCCGTCCATGTAGTGCTGCGCCTCGCCACCTCAAAGAGCTGCTCGACCTCGCCGGGACTGAGGATGCCGGTTCGTGAACGGATCGTCTTCGCCGCGCGGGTCGCCCTAAGCACAAGGACATCGACGGGATCTTCCTTGAGGGTGATCTTTCCCTCCCGCAAGCGAAAGACAAGGCACGAGAGCGTCGGTACCGGGAAACCCACCTCACGGCTCAGGAGCCTGGACGCGCGTGTGGCTTCATGTCGCGAGTTGCGAAGGTAGGGAACGTAGTTACCGTTGATCCGAACCTGCTTGCTGGTCACCCACACATTCGCATCGGGGTGGTGCTTGGTGTTAACGGTAATCACGCCACCGGGGCCGATCAGGATGTGATCAATGTCCGACTCACCCGCGCCCACGGGAACAGAGTGAAGAGCGCGCCAGCCATGAGGTGTCAGGGTCTCAAGCTCTTTCCCGACGCTCTCCTCCGCAGCCGCACCAATGCGCCAGGCCCGCTCGTCCGTATGAACGTCGAGCACACGGCCAGCCCAGGTCCGAAACCGACCAGCGTTGGCCCGTCGGGCCGCGAGCTCTGCCTCTGCCTTTGCCCGTGCACCTTCGCCCGGTCGATGACCCGACAGATCAGTCCAATCAATTCGGCCGGGATCTGCGGGCGACGCCGGTTCATCGAGTTCGTGCAACAGCTCGCCATCGCATGCATCGGTGAGGCTCGATTCGCCCGGCTGTGTCGCCCCACTCCCGAGGCGCGACGGTAGCTGGTCCACCACAGCCCGCGAACCCTCGACAACCGCGGACGGCCGCTCTTCCGTGATCGCTGACGATTCGACCCATTCCCGAAGAAGCCGCAGGGTGTCCGCAGACTCCGGAACCAAATCACCGGTCGCGTTGTCGCGGTACCCCAGCGGGTGTCCCGTCGCCGTCTCGGTCACATACGTGCGGTCGCGCCCGAAGCGACGCCACGCCGTCTCAGAGAACCCCCGTGTCACCTTCCCTGTATCGGATGGCAACCGCCCAGAACCACCGGACTGTTGCCATGAATCTGGACGTCGTCAGCGTGCCTTCTACGTGCCCTTGCCCGTAATCCGGACGGGCTCCCGTGAGGGAATCCGTGCCAGATACGTGCCACTAGGAGGGATCAAGAGAGTATATTTCCCACTCCCTTGGTAGGGTTTCAGGCACTCCGAAAAGCGTTGCACTGCAATGCTTTTTGGAAAGTGGGGCGGGTCGGGCTCGAACCGACGACGACCAGATTATGAGTCCGGGGCTCTAACCAGCTGAGCTACCGCCCCTTGCGGTACCGAGGGAGCCTACCGAGGCGGCGAACTCAGCCGCGCCGGTCCTCGACCTCGCTAGGCGAACGGGACGAAGTTGCTGTGCGCAACCATCTGCCACACCCCGGTCGCGGGATTCCGCTTGAACACGCTGAGCCTGGGGGCCGGACTCGCTGCCGATTGCTGGCCCTCGGCGACGACCGACACCACGGCAGTACTGCGAACGACAAGGGTGCCTCCGGACCGCGTGACATGGAAGTCGGATTGCGAGAACGACCTGACATCGGGCAGGTCAGCAAGGTACTCCCGCTTGGTCGCGGCCGTGCCATTGCTGCGAACGATCTGAAATGCCGGTGAGAGGAACCGCCGCAGCCCAGGAACATCCTTGGCCTGAAGCATCGCCATGAAGGAGTAGGCGAGCCGCTCCCCCAGCCTCGTGTCCGAGGCTGACGACTGCTCCACCTTCCCGGGAGCGGACGCATGCGCAACAGTGCTAGGAAGCAACTGAAATCCGACAGCGATGAGCACGCCAACGACCGCGTATCTGATTCTCAACCGAAGCCTCCTAACGCACGAACCCGCGAAGTCTATAGAACGATGAATGGCGCGGTTTGATCCCGTGAATACTCGCGTCATGACGAATCAGCCAGCCGGCAAAGTGCCGCGCGACCGCATCGACGACTACACCGAGGCCAACGCCGCACGCCGCCGGGAGTTCGCCCGCGAGGCCACGGGCGCAGAACTGCGGCACGTCGGCTCCTACTCGATCGATCCCGCCAGCCTGCCCGGGAACATCGAGAACTTCACGGGAGTCGCACAGGTCCCGATCGGCCTCGCTGGTCCGCTGCGGATCAACGGAGAGCATGCGTCCGGTGACTTCTACGTGCCGATGGCGACGACCGAAGGCACGCTGGTGGCCAGCTACAACCGCGGCATGCGCGTGCTGTCCGCCGCGGGAGGCGTAAGGACGACGGTGGTCGACGACCGCATGCAGCGTGCTCCCGTATTCATCTTCGACAATGCGCTCGACGCCCGGGATTTCGGCGACTGGGTTCGCGCGAACATTCCCGCGATTGCCGCTGCGGCCGAGACGACCACGAGCATCGGCAAGCTCATCGAGATCGAGCAGTACGCGGTCGGACCGCTGCTCTACCTACGGTTCGACTACACCACGGGAGACGCGGCCGGGCAGAACATGGTCGGCAAGGCCACGCTTGCGGCGTGCGAGTGGATCGCCGCGAATCACGCCAGCTCGCCTAGGTTCCTGCTCTCCGGCGGAATCGACACCGACAAGAAGCACTCGGCGATCAATGTGCTGCAGACGCGCGGCAAGCGGGTCATTGCCGAGGCCGTGATTCCCGCCGAGTTACTTCGCACGGTGATGGGCGTCGAGCCCTCGACGCTGTTCTGGGCTCGCCAGATCAGCCAGACCGGTGCCTTCCTCGCGCGGTCCTCGAACAACGGGGCGCACGCGGCAAATGGTCTTGCCGCACTGTTCATCGCTACCGGGCAGGACGTCGCCAACGTCGCCGAATCGCACGCGGGCATCGTCTACACGCAGCTCCTCGAGTCGGGTGACTACTACTGGTCCATCACCCTGCCGGCACTCATCGTCGCGACGGTCGGTGGCGGTACGGGCCTGGCCACGCAGCGCGAATGCCTAGAGCTTCTCGGGTGCGCAGGCCCCGGCAATGCACGCAAGCTCGCGGAAATCTGCGCGGCCGTGGTGCTCGCGGGCGAGATCTCGCTGAGCAGCGCCATGCTCGCTGGCGACTGGGTCTCCAGCCACGAACGCCTTGGCCGCAACCGCGGCTAGTGCGCCGGCCCCAGGGTCTGCACTGCGGCGCGCACAGGATCGGGAACCGCGACGGGTCTGCGCGTGACGCTGTCCACATACACGTGGACGAACCGGCCAATCGCGACCGGTGCCTCCTGCCGCTCGCCGAACATGACCAGCTGGTAGGCCACGCTGCGCTCCCCGAGTCGCTCGCACGCAATCCCGATCGCAATCACCTCGGGGAAGTGGAGCTCGCCGACGTATCGGCATCCCGTCTCGGCAACGACGCCGATCGCGGGTCGGTCTCGGTCATCGCCGACGGTGTCGATGAGCCAGCCGTTCACGGCGGTGTCGAAGAGCTGGTAGTGCACGGCGTTGTTGATGTGTCCGTATGAGTCCTCGTCGGCCCAGCGCGTGGGAACAGAGCGCAGAACTGCGAAGTCGGACGGGCGAAGGTCAGCGGTCATGGCGTCGCCGTGAAGTCGCTGATGAGCGACGCGGCCGCCGGGAACTGCTCGGCGAGGGCCGCAGGATCACCGACGACGACATCGGCGGGATCGACCCCCGGCCACTCGGTGCTCGCGCCGAGGAACCATTCGCCCGGTCCCACGCGGGCGGTATGGAACGTGTTCCCAGGGATGAGCAACTGCAGGTTCTGCCCGCCCGCGACGTCATCACCCATCACCTCGACGGAGTGCGACCCGTCGGGATGCAGAAGAAGGATCTCGAGCGGATCGCCCAGGTAGCGGTGATAGAGCTGGTCGTTGCGGATGCAGTGCAGGTGAACGGGTCGCTCGGGGGTAACCATGAAGTACAGCGCGGAGCCGAGCGCGCGACCGGCCTCGAAAGGCTCCGGCAATCCGCCCGGCGCGATGTTCTGGCTGTCGACGAAACTCAGGTTCACGTAGCCGCAGGTGGGGTGCGGCTCGAGGCCCAGCAGCTCGCGAAGCTGCTCAGGCGACGACGTCTGGGTCATTGGCGGAGGCTAGCAGCGGGTTCGTCGTTACGATCGGAATCGTGACCCCAGAGGAACTGATGGCCGAGGCCTGCCGCCTCGGCGAGCAGTCCGCGACCAGCGGGTGGGGTGGCCCCTTCGGCGCGGTGATCGCCCTCGACGGGGAGATCGTCGCTCGTGGCCAGAACGTCGTCCTTCTGACCGGCGACGTCACCGCGCACGGCGAGGTGACCGCGATCCGCAAGGCCGTCCTCGCGCTGAACCCGTACGCGCCGTCGATCTCGGAGTCCGAGAAGAACGAGTCGACCCTCGCGCTCGTGCCGAAGCCACCCGGGTCCGATGACGTCGTTCCGGCCCGGTCACGGATGCTGCTGGGCATGGAGCTCTACACGAGCGGGTTTCCCTGCCCGATGTGCATGAGCGCCATCTACTGGGCGCGGATCGGCAAGGTGTACTTCGCGTGCAGCGCGGAGGACGCCAGGGAGATCGGCTTCGACGATGCGTTTCAGTACGAGGACTTCGCCAGGCCGGTGTCCGAGAGGCGCATCCCGATCGAGCAGCTCGGACGCGACGACGGCCTGAAGGCCTACGAGGCCTGGTCCTCGAAGGCCGACCGGCATCCGTACTAGCCGCATGAAGGATTCGGAGACCTGACGTGTGTTCCAGCTGCCTGATGGGTGACGAGGGACTGCCCACGCACTGGCGCCTCGTGATCCCCCGACTCCCCGACGATGAGGGTCAGACAAAGGCACGACGCGAGCTGCGTCGCATCGGTGCGGTGTCTATCGGGGACGATATCTGGGCCGCGCCAGAAGCCCCGGCGTTCGTCGCCGGCATGCATCGAGTGAGCGCGCTGGTCGAGGCCGCGGGCGGGACGCTGGTACGACTCGACACCGAGCCACAGGATCCCCGAGAGCGCATGACGGCGATGACCGCCTTCAACGCGGCAAGGACGGCGGAGTGGGTCGCGTTCCGCGACGAATGCCGAGCGTTCGACGGAACCCAGGAGAACCTCGACCGCCTGCGTCGTCAGGCTGACGAGATCCAGGTGCACGACATCTTCTCGGTCCCGGAAGCGGAGGTCGCCGACCGCGACCTCCGTGCCTGCATCGCCGCCCTAGCGGGCTAGGCGATCCTCAGGCGGACTTGCTCCCCCATCTGGACTCGAACCAGAAACCCTTCGATTAACAGTCGAATGCTCTGCCAATTGAGCTATGGGGGACCGTTACCGGATTCTCCGGCCCCGGAACAATATCAAGGTCTGGTGGCGTCAGATTCCGAGGGCATCGCGAAGGCGTCCGAGCGCTTCATCCACCGTTGCCCGCAGGCCGGGGTCCGCGGGATCAAGCCCAGCGTCGAAGACGACCGACCAGTGAATGGATCCGTCATCGCTGTCGCGCCGGGCGACCATCCGGGCGCCCGCGGTGGGGGTCAATTCGACCCACTCGCTGATGACGACGCTGTCGGTCACGCGATCGTGGACCGCGGCCGGCAGGTCGCGCGCCTCGTCGAGATCGACCCGAAATGCCGGTCCGCTCGCGCCCTCGGGGGTGATCTCGAGCACGGGCTCGGTCCACGTAGCCTTGCTCACCTCGTGCCACGGGATGCGAATCGACGGGACCTGGAGGTAGAGAGCGCGGCTGGTCGCAATCGCATAGTTCGCCGGAACATCGTCAACCGGCGCATGCGAACCCCACGCGATGACCTTCTCCCCCGGCAGCACTCCCAGCTGCGACGCGACGCCGGACGGAAGGCGCTGCGGCAGGCCGCGCATCAGGCGCATCAGCCGACCTCCCCGAGCGACTCCTGGCGCAGGGAGCGGCGGTACTCCTCCAGCGCCATGAGGTCCTCGAAGCACCGCTGGTAGTCCTGCGGCTGCTCGACCGGGTCGATGCGCTGCAGGCGTCCGCGCAGGTCGGTGATCCGGCGGGAGGCGTCGAGTTCGAGCAGCCTGGAGATGACCCCGATGGCGTAGCGCGCGTCCTGGCCAAACTCGGCCGGGAGCGGCTCGACCGCGAGTTCGCGCACGAGCCGACGAACCGCATCGTCCTCGCAGTTCGCCAGGACCGCGTCGATCCACGGCAGCCCGCTGACCTCGGCCGAGGGGAAACCGGCGCCAGCGATGGCCGCGTGCACCTGCCGGGCACTTGGGTGCGTGAACGCGGACTCCTCGACGCTCTCGTACCAGTGCGCAACCGTCGCCGGTTCCTGCAGCGCACACTTGAGTGCCTCGCGCTCGACGATGAGCGCTGGGTCGCGGCGCTGGCCCGTCTGCGCTCTTGGCATCGGCGCGGGAGCCGGCGACGCCGACGGCTGCTCGCGTCGGGGCTGCTGCTTCTGCTCGGCTCGCCCGCCGTCGGCAACCGCGCGGGCAACGGTCTCGACATCGATGCCCAGCCAGCCAGCGAGGCGGCGCGTGTACTCCGGTCGCAGCGCCGCGTCGCGGATCTTCGCGACGACCGGAGCGGCCTCACGAAGCGCGGCAACCCGGCCCTCAGCGCTCTCCAGGTCATACCCGGCAAGGGTGGAGCGGATCGCGAACTCGAACAGGGGAACTCGACGATCGACGAGAGCCTGCACGGCTGCGTCTCCGTGCTGGAGGCGTAGGTCGCACGGGTCAAGGCCGGTCGGCTCGACGGCGACGAAGGTCTGCGTGACGAACTTCTGATCCTCCTCGAAGGCGCGCAACGCGGCCTTCTGCCCGGCAGCGTCGCCGTCGAAGGTGAAGATGACATTGCCCTTCATCTGGTCGTCGTCCATCAGCAGTCGGCGCAGCACCTTGATGTGCTCGGTGCCGAACGAGGTGCCGCAGGTCGCGACTGCCGTGGTGACCCCGGCCAGGTGGCAGGCCATGACGTCGGTGTAGCCCTCGACGATGACGGCCTGCTGATGCTTGGAGATCTCGCGACGGCTCAGGTCGATGCCGTACAGCACCTGGCTCTTCTTGTAGATCGGCGACTCCGGGGTGTTCAGGTACTTCGGTCCGTCGTCGTCGTCGAACAGCTTGCGCGCGCCGAACCCGATGACGTCGCCGCCAAGGTCGCGGATCGGCCAGACCAAGCGGCCGCGGAACCGGTCGTAGACCCCGCGATTGCCATGGCTGACCAGTCCCCCGGCCATGAGCTCGGCGTCGGTGAACGCCTTCTTGCGCAGGTGATTGGTCAGTGCGTCCCATGACTTCGGCGCGAAGCCGACCCCGAAGTGCGCGGCTGCGGCGGCATCGAACCCCCGGGAGTCGAGGAAGTCCCTGCCGATCTTCGCCTCGGCGGAGGACAACTGCTCGACATAGAACGCGGCCGCGGCCTTATGGGCTTCCACGAGCCGCGTGCGCTGGCCCTGCTGCCTGTTGATCGCGGCTCCGCCGTCGACGTACCTCAGTTCGACCCCGGTGCGTTCGGCGAGCTTCTCAACCGACTCGGCGAAGCTCAGGTGGTCGATCTTCTGCAGGAAGGTCAGGACGTCTCCGCCCTCCCCGCAGCCGAAGCAGTAGAACATTCCTCGACTGGCGGTCACGTGGAAGCTCGGCGACCGCTCCTCATGGAACGGGCACAGGCCCTTGAGGGATCCACCGCCGGCCGGCTTCAGCGACACGTACTCGCGCACGACATCGTCGATTCTGGCGCGCTCGCGTACGAGGGCAATGTCCTCGTCGCGGATCCGTCCAGCCATACGGGGAGTGTAGGTGTGCTGGGCAACACGGCCACGAGAAGATGGGCGACGTGAGCCCAGACCTCGACGTCGACCTCCTGCGCGCAGAGACGCCCGGTTGCCTTCGCGTCAATCACCTCAACAACGCAGGTGCCGCGCTGTCGCCGTCAGTCGTCACCGACGCCGTGGTCGACCACCTCGAGTGCGAGGCGCTGCTCGGCGGATACGAGGCCCAGGGCCGGGCGGCGGGCCGTCTCGCGGCGATCTACGACTCCATCGCCACCCTCCTGGGTGGTCGGGCCGACCAGGTGGCGCTGGTCGAATCCGCATCCGAGGGATGGAGCCGGGCCTTCCAGGCAATCGAATTCACGCGCCCCTTCGGCGCGGGCGACCGGATTCTCGTCTCGGCCTCGGAGTACGCGTCCAACGTGCTGCCGATCATGCAGGTGGCGCGCCGCAGCGGCGCCCGGCTGGAATTCATCCCGGACAGCGACACGGGGACGGTCGACGTCGATGCGTTCGCGGCGATGCTCGACTCCGATGTCGCCATGGTGGCGATCACGCACTGCCCGTCCCAGAACGGTCTGATCAACGACGTTGCCGGCATCGGCGCCGCGCTCGCGGGCTCCTCCGCCTGGTACGTCGTCGACGGCTGCCAGGCGGTGGGCCAGATCCCGGTCGACGTGACCGCGATGCGCGCCGACTTCTACTCGGCCACGGGCCGCAAGTGGCTGCGCGGGCCGCGCGGCACCGGGTTCCTTCACGCCTCGGACCGCGCCCTCACCGGACTGGAGCCGTTCCCCCTCGACCTGCACTCGGCGACGTGGGTCCATGACGGCTACGAGATCCAGCCCGGCGCCCGGCGCTTCGAGTACTGGGAGAAGTCCTACGCCGCGGTGCTCGGCCTCGGAGCAGCCGTGGACTACGCGCTCTACTGGGGCATCGACTCGCTGGGTGCACGCATCGCCGAGCTCGCCGCGCACGCACGTAAGTCCCTCGCGTCGATCGACGGGGTCATCGTGCGCGATCGCGGGATTGAGCAGACGGGGATCGTGACATTCACCCACGAGTCGGTTCCCGCGCGAGACTTGGTCGACGCGGTCAAGTCGGCGGGAATCAACGTCAGCCTGTCGACACCGGACTACGCGCGCCACGACTTCACGAACCAGGGAGTAGACGGACTCGTGCGGGTCAGCCCGCATGCGTACAACACGATGTCGGAGATTGACGAGATAGTTTCGGTCGTGAGCGAAATCTCATCAGGAGGCCCGAAATGACCGCCACCGAAGTCCTTACATCGCTCGCAGGCACCTGGCAGGGCGTCAACCGTCTGCGGATGATGCCCGACGACGACTACGTCGAGTCGCCTGCCACCGCGTCGATTCGCGTCGTCGCGCGCGAGTACGTCGCGGTGGAGTACACATGGTCGGACGCAGGGGTGCCTCAAGACGGCATCATCCTCATCGCCGCCTCCGCCGATCCCATCACCGCCGTGTGGGCAGACTCGTGGCATTCATCCCCAACGTGGATGAGCATGTCGGGCGCAGTCGAGGACGACACCGTGGTCCTGACCGGCTCGTACGCCGATCCGCCCGGTCCCGACTGGGGCTGGCAGATCCATCTGGATTCCCGGTCGCGCCGGTTGACGATGCACAACCAGGTCCCCGGCGACGGCTTCTACCAGGTGGTCGAGCTGACGCTCGAACCGAGCGAGTAGCCAGGCGCGCTACTTCACCAGCCGTCTGTGCCAGGCGATGATGCTGACGTCCGTGAGGCTGGCCACCTGATCCACGATCACGCGCAGTCGCTCGCCGTCGGTGCTCGCCGACGCGAACGAGGACTGCAGCCATGGCTCGAGGGACCTACCGCCATCAAGTACGAGCGCGCCGACGAGTTCGGTGACGATGCCACGCTGGCGCTCGTACTCGGCCTCGGCGCCCTCGCGATTCATGATGTAGGCGACGGCAACCGCCTTCATGACCGACACCTCGGACCGCACCTCGTCGGGCACGACCAGTTCGGCGCCGTAACGCGTGTGCGGGCCAGGACCGTAGGCAACCTGCGTGGCGACCTGAGCGGTAGAGCAGAACCGGCCGATCAGGTAGCTCGTGAACCGCTTGAGGGCGACCAGGTCCGTCATCGAGCCGTCGAAGCTGGTGGGCCAGTACTCGAGCGCCGTGATCCGGTCGAGTGCCTCCTCCAGCGCACCGCGGCCAGCGGGAGCCTCGAACCGCTCCAGGGCGATGTCGACGAGGGCCTGCCGATCCGTAGGCGAGCGAAAGGCCTCGATCGTGACGAGACCGGTGTGAACCGCGTCCTCGAGATCGTGCACCGAGTAGGCCACATCGTCGGACCAGTCCATGACCTGCTCCTCGATGCAGGTTCGCTCGCCCGACGCGCCCTCCCGCAGCCAGGTGAACACCGGCAGGTCGTCCTCGTACACACCGAACTTCCGCACTCCGGCCTTGCGACTCCACGGGTACTTGCACGAGGCATCAAGAGACGCGCGGCTCAGATTCAGGCCGACGCTCGCCCCCGTATCCGGATCGACCACCTTGGCCTCGAGTCGGCTGAGGATCCGCAGCGACTGGGCATTGCCCTCGAAGCCGCCGATGCGCTGCGCGACCTCGTCGAGCGCGTCCTCTCCGTTGTGACCGAAAGGCGGGTGGCCAAGATCGTGCGCGAGTCCGGCGACCTCGACGACATCCGCGTCGCAGCCGAGAGCATCCCCGAGCTCGCGTGCGATCTGCGCGACTTCGAGGGTGTGCGTGAGTCGGGTGCGCGGGAAGTCCTGCTCCCCGGCGAGCATCACCTGGGTCTTCGCCGCGAGGCGGCGCAGGGCGGACGAGTGCAGGACCCGTGCACGGTCCCGAGCGAAGGCACTGCGCACGGATTCCTTGACTGGTTCAAGGACAAGTCGGGCCGTGTCGTGCTCGTCGTAGCCGGAAGGGGGAAGCGAACTCACGCCGCCGAGACTAGCGCCGCGTCGGAGACCAACTCCCCGTTGGAGCGGACGACCACGGATCGATAGTCGGCGCGCTCGGCTACCCACTCCATGCCGGCCTCACCCATCGCGAAGCCGATCGTCGCGTAGGCATCGGCCTCCGCGATATCGGGCCCAATGACCGTGAACGAGCGAAGCTGGGGCGCCGGAGCGGGCCTTCGGCTCCAGAACTGTGCCCCGCGCTCCGACATGACTGCCGTCGCGACTGCGAGGTCAGTCGCGTCGACGAGTGCGATCGCGCTGTCCTCTCGGTGGGGATCGGCAACAGCGACACGCCATTGGCGTGAGTCATCCGGGCGTCCCGAGCAGAAGAGGTCGTACCCGACCCCAATGACGAAATTCGTCACGTCGAACGCCCTGAGGGTCTGCGCCGCGCGCCGCATCCCGAACCCCTTGATGTAGCCGGCCGTGTCAACGCGCCCGACAGCCGCGCTCTCGATGCCGAATGCGCCAGCCGACTCGTCGCTCAGCCGATCACATGCCCTCAGCACGTGATCGAAGTCGGCAATGGCATCGGGCGAGACTGACCCGCCGGACAGCCAGTGGTTGATCTCACTGTCGACGACGGACTGGCTGAACCTGCGCTCGAGCTCGGACAGGTCGCGGCGTACCGCGGCGACCGCCCGCTCGACGCGCTCGCCGCCCAGTCGCTCGACGTCGGCTCGGGCCACGAGTACGGATGCGGTGGTGCCCATGGCGGGGAAGTCGGTGCGGGTCATGTGTCCACTCTGTCCCACTCGGAAGGTCACAGTTCGATAACGGAGCCGTCCTGACCGGATCCTTACAAACCCCGTACGAGCCGGTCGGCACAGAACGGGACGACGGTCGGACCGGGACGGCCTCGAGCGTCCGGCGGTTAGCATGCGTGAGTGAGACGGCGCCCAGCGATATTTGCTCTCGCGGTGGCGGCGACCCTCCTCCTCGGCGCCGGATGCGGCCGCGACCAGCCCCCCGTCGTCGGCACGGCAACGATCGCGATCGGCGATCGTGAGCCGCTTCCCTCGATTTCCGGGACCACCTTGGACGGCGAGTCCCTCGACCTCGCCGACCTGCGCGGGAGGGTCGTGGTGCTGAACTCCTGGGCGACCTGGTGTGATCCATGCCGCTCCGAGGTCCCGACGCTTGTGACGCTCGCGGGGAGCGTGAATCCGACGGACGTGGCCGTTGTCGGGCTCGATGTCAGCGACGACGACACCGCCGCGCGGGAGTTCGAGGACGAGTTCGCGATGAACTATCCGAGCATCATCGACAGCGAGGGAGTGCTCCTGCCGACGATTCCCGGCGTGCCGCCGGCCGCGCTGCCGAGCACGGTGATCGTGGACCGCGAAGGACGAATCGCCGTCCGGATCATCGGAGAGGTCGACTCGAGCACGCTGCCCGGCCTCGTGGCTTCGGTTGTCGCGGAGCCTTCGCCTACTGGTTGACGATCTGCGGCAGCGACCACCGGGTGATGAGGTGAAAGCGCAGCAGCGCAAGGGTTTCTGGCCCGACGTACTCTGACGTCAGCGCGGTTCCGGCTCCCTGCGAGGTTGGCGACAGATGTGCGTCGATCCCCAGCGCAGATGCCGTTGCCTGTGCTCGCGCCGCGTGGGCCGGGTCCGTGACAATAGTTGCCGCGGACCAGCCGAGGTCGCGCATGACGCCAGCGAAGACCTGCAACGACCCGACGGTGTCCGTGCCGGTGGCGAAGGACACCACGTCCGCGGACGGCACTCCCCCGGACATGAGCTCCTCACGAGCCTGGTCCGCGTTGCGGGCCGGGCCGGTAACCACCACAACGGGAGCCACTCCATCGCGGTACAGCTCCGCAGCATGGGCCAGCCTGGCGGCGAGGACGGGGCCAGCGTCACCCCAGAAGTGACCGGGATCGAGCACGACGATCGCCTGGGTCCGCGTGCGGTCGTCGACATGGGCCATGGTGACGATCTGGAGAACAGCGCCGATCGGCAGGAGGAGCCCTAGGGCCACGACGATCGTGACGGCCGCGGTGCCCAGTCCACGCGCGGTGCGCGGGACGGCCAGCACCTCTCGCACCCGTTCGGGTGCAAGGGAGGGCGATGTCACGGCCCCATGCTCACATGCTGGGCGCGGGTTCGGCCGTTCCGACACTGCCGTGGTGCCGAGGTGACCGGCCTCACGTCGTATCCTCCGGGAATGACGTCCCCCGATATCGACGACGAGCCCGACACCCGGCCCGAGCCCTACCGGCCGGGTCCAGTTCGCCATCGGTGGACGTACGTCGAGATGCTGGTGACGGCCGCGCTCGGCCTGTACGCCGCCCTCGTGCTGTCCATCGAGGCCATCACGCTCGCCGAGAACCCGCTGGCCGACCTCAGCTGCGACATCAACGCGGTCCTGTCGTGCGGCAAGGTGGGCCTGTCGTGGCAGGCGAGCCTGTTCGGCTTCCCCAACTCATTCCTCGGCCTGATCGCCGAGCCCGTGGTCATCACCCTCGCGGTGGCGGCACTCGGCGGAGTGCGGTTCCCGCGCTGGTTCATGCTCACCGCTCAGGCCGTCTACTTCATCGGATTCGTCTTCGCGTACTGGCTGTTCTACCAGTCCTTCTTCGTCATCGGCGCCCTGTGCCCGTGGTGCCTGCTGGTGACGGTCACCACGACGTTCGTATTCGCGAGCCTGCTGAGGGTCAACCTCCTCGACAACAACTTCGGGCTGTCGGCGCGCGCCTACAAGAACGTCTCGGTGTGGTTGCGCGCCGGTGCGGACACGATGATCGTGGTCGTCATCATCGCCCTGATGATCGGCTCCATCATCCTGAAGTACGGCTCGGCGCTGTTCTCCTAGCCGCCGCTGACCGAGAGCTCGGCGTCGGCAAGCTCGCACGCCGCAGCGTCGTCAAGGAACGGTGAATCCAGCCACCCGTCTGGCAGCGTCGGCCGTCGATTGCCCGAGGTTCGGCCACGCGGACCCTCGGCGACCTCAACGTTGAATGCCTGGTCGGGATCGATCTGCTCGAGCAGGCTGTCCAGTTCGGCGAGGGACGTGACGGTGCCGAGCGCCAGGCGTACGGGCTGACGAACGCTGAAACCCTTGAGATACCAGGCCATGTGCTTGCGGATGTCGCGGCAGCCCCTGAGCTCGCCGTAGTCGTCGACGAGCAGCTGAGCGTGCCGGCGAAGAGTACGAAGGACCACACGCATGTCGGGATCGGCCGGGATTTCTGTGCCCTCGAACGCAGCGGCGAGCTGACCGAACAGCCACGGTCGACCCAGGCACCCGCGTCCGACCACGACGCCGTCGACGCCGGTATGCGCGACCATCCGCACCGCGTCGGCTGCGGTCCAGATGTCCCCATTGCCGAGGACCGGGGTGTCGTAAGGCGCCAGTTCCTCCTTCAGCCGCGCGATCGCATCCCAGTCGGCGGTGCCCGCATACATCTGGCTCGCGGTGCGACCGTGCAGCGCGACCCATGCCACTCCCGCCTGCGCCGCGGCGCGGCCGGCCTCCAGATAGGTCAGGTGGTCGTCGTCGATGCCCTTGCGCATCTTCACCGAGACGGGGACTCGTCCGTCGGCAGCCTTCACCGCCTCGTTGACGATGCTGCGGAACAGATCGCGCTTCCACGGCAGCGCACTGCCGCCACCCTTGCGCGTGACCTTGGGAACCGGGCACCCGAAGTTCATGTCGATGTGATCTGCTCGGTCCTCGTCGACCATGATCCGCACGGCCTCGGCCATCACTCCCGGATCCACGCCATAGAGCTGCACCGACCGCGGGTACTCCCCCGGCCCGAACGTGACCATGTCCATCGTCTCGTCGTTTCGCTCGACGAGCGCGCGCGAGGTGATCATCTCCGACACGTACAGGCCGGTGCCTCCGTCGGCCTCACGGCACAACTGCCGAAACGCCCTGTTGGTGATGCCCGCCATCGGCGCGAGCACCACAGGGCGCAGCTCGATGAATGTCACCGAGAGATTGTCCCATTGCGACGTACCGGGGACACTGTGGCCGGTGAATCGTCGCTGGGTCGCGCTGGTCTTCCTCTCGGTCGGCGCCGCGATGATCATCCTCGACTCGACAATCGTGAACATCACGCTTCCGGCGATGATCGCCGATCTGGGGCTATCGGCGAGCGAGGCGGAGTGGGTCTCCGTTGCCTACCTGCTCAGTTACGCGTCGTTGCTCATCTTGTTCGGACGCCTCGCCGACCGGCACGGCCGCAAGCTGATATTCATCCTCGGCGTCGTCGTCTTCGCCTCGGCCAGCGTCGCGGTCGCCGCGTCGAGCACGTCGTCGGGACTTATCTGCGCGCGCATCGTGCAGGGCATCGGCGGCGCAATGATCATCCCCAGCGCGCTGTCGTCGATCAACGCCATCTTCAGCGGGAAGTCACGAGCGGTCGCCTTCGCCGTGTGGGGCGGCACTGTCGGCGGCGTGGCGGCCCTCGGCCCGATCGTGGGCGGGTGGCTCACGACGAACGCGACCTGGCACTGGGCCTTCCTCATCAATGTCCCGCTCGCGATCGCCGTGGTGATCGGCGCTGCCATTTTCGTCCCCGAGACCAAGGAGCGCAGTGGGCCGCAGGGCATCGATCCTCTGGGGACTGTCCTCGTCACGATCGGACTGCTCGGCATCTTGTTCGCGCTCGTCGGGGGCAGCCACTACGGATGGGTCCGCACCATCAACGACCTGGCCGTCGGCCCGTGGGCCTGGCCGCTCGCGTCAGTCTCGGTCGTCGACGCGTCGGCGGTGGTCGGCGTCCTTGCCATCGCCGGTCTCCTGTGGCTGGAGCTTCGTCGGCTGCGAGCCGGCAAGGCAGTCGTCATCAATCTGCGCCTGTTCCGGATTCGCAGCTTCGCCGCGGGCAATGCCGTCGGCCTCGTCGTCAACCTGGGCGAGTTCGGCCTCCTCTTCGCGCTCCCGCTGTTCCTGCAGTCGGTCCGGCACTTCGATGCCGTGCACACCGGGGCAGTCCTCGTCTGGCTGGCACTGGGCTGCTTCCTCGCGGCGAGCACCTGCGCTCCGCTCGCTCATCGCTACGGGCCGGTATGGGTTCTCCGCGGCGGCATGGTCCTGATCGCGGTCGGCATCCTCGGCATCGGACTGACCATCTCGACGATCGTCGAGGCCTGGCAGGTGGCGGCTTGGCTGTTCGTCTACGGGCTGGGCGTGGGCTTCTCGGTCGCCCAGCTGACCGGAGTGATCCTGGCCGATGTTCCCGTCGCGGAGTCCGGACAGGCCAGCGCCGTGCAATCGACCGCTCGGCAGATCGGGGCCGCGATGGGGACGGCCATCATCGGCACGACCGTCATCCTCGGTCTGGGCACCACCTCCGACGAGCTCGAACTGCGGGGAGTCCCGCGTACGCAGGCCGAGCAGGTCGACAGCGATGTCTCCGGCTCGGTGGGACAGGACCTCTTCCTCCTCCAGGCGCAGCCCAACGGGGACGTTCTCCTCGACGGGGCATCGGCGGCCTTCACCACGGCCGTCAAGGCTGCCTCGATCGTCTCCGGCGCCTTCGTCCTCCTCGGCCTGGCCACCACGTTCCTCCTTCCTGCCAATGCCTTGCGGGTCAAAAACCCGAGCATTGACGCCACAAAGGACGAGGAATAGACGGATACGTCACAGCGCTGCGACCTTCGAAAGCGGATAATGCAGTCCGTGAACCGGAGCCGCGTCGACAGGCCCTCTCGCCGCTCGGCGGGGGCGGTCTACTCGCGGAGTCCGCTCGACGTTCCTTGGCGCGGCATTCCCGGGCCGGTATGGACCATGGCCGTCGGCGCATTGCTGTACGCGGCGTTGGCGATCATCGCGGTGGCTACCAGGCGAGCTTCAGAGGACAGCGACTTCGTTCTCCTCGCCACTGCGGGCTTCAGCCTGGCCTCGATAGCCGTGCTCCTGTACCTCAAGGCCAGAACACCGCTGTGGCTGCTGCAGGCATTGGTCTTCGTCGTCATCGGGCTTACTGGAGTACTCGTCACCCTGGCACCGACCGCCGTCGCGGCATCGAACGTCTCGTTCCGCTATCTCGCGATACCTCTTTATGTCGCCTACTGGCTGAGCTGGCGCATGACACTGCTGACGGCCGCCCTGATCAGCGCTACCTCGCTGGTCGCCTATCTGCTGCGCGATGACGGTGCGTCAACGTTGATGCTCACCTGGCTACTCGTGACGGTTCTCGTGTGGGTTGTCGCCACGTTGATCAACTACCTGACGCGAGCCGCCGCCCGCTTCGCGACCATTGACCCCCTCACCGGCATGCTGAATCGAAGCGCCCTCGCCACCTTGATCGAGCTCTCGCAGGAGCCTGGTCGCGTCATCCTGCCGCGGACGATCGTCGTGATCGATATCGATGACTTCAAGCAGCTCAACGACACGAAGGGCCACCTCGCGGGCGACCGAGCGCTGACCGAACTCGGCAACGCCTGGCGTCGATCCCTGCGGGCGGACGACATCGCCGTCCGCAGCGGCGGAGACGAGTTCGTGCTCATCCTCCCCAAGACCAACACCAGCGAAGCCCTAGCGCTCGTGCGCCGCTTGCACGAGGACTCCCCCGTGCCGTTCTCGTTCGGGATCGCGGACTGGCCGGCTCAGGAGGACTTCGACATCTCCGTCGCGCACGCGGATGCCGAGCTCTACAAGCAGAAGCGAGCGCGGCCCAACGCGGCAGCGCAGGGTCACGACGTGCGGCGGGACGGCTCGGCGTAACGCCTTCCGTGGGGTGAGATCCATTCGCAGGACCCGTCGGGCTTGCTGTTCTCTATTCGCCAGCCGCCGTGGGTCTTGAGCTGATGGTGACGAATGCACAAGGCACCGAGATTGCCGACGTCCGAAGGTCCGCCGTCGTCCCAGGCCACCGCATGATCGATCTGGCACCGGTCAGCCCGCCTGGCGCATCCGGGGAATCGGCACACTTTGTCGCGAGTGACGATGAACTCCCGCAGCCGATCGGGAATCCGATAGGCCGTGCGGCCCACATCGAGGAGATTTCCCGTTCGCGGCTCGGTGATCAGGTGCCGAACGGTGACCTGCGAACCGCGATCGGCAAGCAGGTCGCGGACGGCACCGATCGCGATCGATCCGGCTCCTGCGAGCTCAGCGGGCTCGTCCGAGATACCGAGCAAGGCGTCGAGTGACACGAGGACGTCGAGGTGAGCCCTCATCGTGACCGGCCGGTCGTCATGATCGCTGAGGACCAGAGCTTCCAGCGCCTCACATCTCAACTCGCCGAGTGAACCTCGTGCGCCGTCGGTCCGGCTGGCGTGGGCAACGCCGTTGATGTAGGCCATCACCAGATGGGCGCGATCGGCGGCCATCCGCGCGATGAGAGTTGAGAGGCCATCAGGCTCGTCCACTACGTAGACCTCGCGGAACGCTCGCGCGCTCTGCCGGCGCCGTTCCGCACCTGCAGCATCGAGGGCAAGCACGGCCCTATTCGCGGCTTGGCGTGTCGCTGCGACCGTCGTGTGGCCGGCGGTCGGGAGAACGCGATCCTGCAACTCCTCGCAAAGCCCTGGCACGCGCTCGGCGGCCTCGGCGATCACCGCGGCGTGCTGGATGCTGATACTGCCGGCGGCGAGCGCGTCCTTGGTCCGCAGCAGCGGGCCGCACAGGAGCCGAGCCCGATCGATCTTGGCCTGGGTGGCCGCGGGCGACCAGTGCAGCGCAGCAGCGATCTCCTCGCGCACGGCATCGGCGATGCGAACGCTCCGCTGCTCGTCGTGATCGGGTCGCGGATCGAGAATCAGGTACTCATCAACCCAGCGCTCGGGCGAGGCCGCCACGACCAGAAGCTCGGCCTGCACCGCATGCAGGCGAGCGAGTTCACGCTCCAAGTCCTGCAAGCGGGCGATGGCGTCATCTGCGTCCATGACCCGAAACTAGAGGTGGGGTCTGACACTCCACGAGCCGAAACTCGTTGCGCCGCAACGGTTGTGGATAACTCAGAAGGCGGGTAGTCGCTCCGCGAGCCAGCCGGGCAGGGCGTCCATGCCGATGCGCTCCTGAGCCATGGAGTCACGTTCGCGCACCGTCACTGCCTGGTCGTCCAGCGAGTCGAAGTCCACGGTGACGCAGAACGGCGTGCCGATCTCGTCCTGCCTGCGGTAGCGACGACCGATGGCGCCCGCATCGTCGAACTCGATGTTCCACCGCTTGCGCAGCACCGCGGCGAGGTCCTTGGCCTTCGGCGTGAGCCTCTCGTTGCGCGAGAGCGGAAGCACCGCGACCTTGACCGGCGCGAGGCGTGGATCCAGGCGCAGCACGGTGCGGGTGTCGACACCGCCCTTGGAGTTCGGCGCCTCGTCCTCGTCGTAGGCATCGAGGAGGAAGGCGAGCACTGCGCGGGTGAGCCCGGCGGCGGGCTCGATGACGTACGGGATCCAGCGCTCGCCCGACTCCTGATCGAAGTACGACAGGTCCGTGCCTGACGCCTCGGTGTGTGACTTGAGGTCGAAGTCGGTGCGGTTCGCGATGCCCTCGAGCTCGGCCCACTCGGAGCCGGCGAAACGGAATCGGTACTCGATGTCGACGGTGCGCTTGGAGTAGTGACTGCGCTTCTCGGCCGGATGCTCGAAGAATCGCATGTTCTCCGGGTTCATGCCGAGGTCGATGTACCAGTCCCAGCGCTGCGCCAGCCAGTACTCGTGCCATTCCTCGTCGGTGCCGGGCACGACGAAGAACTCCATCTCCATCTGCTCGAACTCGCGGGTGCGGAAGATGAAGTTGCCCGGCGTGATCTCGTTGCGGAAGCTCTTTCCCGTCTGGCCGATGCCGAAAGGCGGCTTCTTCCGCGCGGCGTTCATGACATTGAGGTAGTTGACGAAGATGCCCTGTGCCGTCTCGGGGCGCAGGTAGTGCACCGCCGAGTCGTCCTCTACCGGACCGACGGTCGTGCGCAGCATGCCGTTGAAGTCTCGCGGGGCGGTGAAGTCACCACGGGTTCCGCAGTGCGTGCACACGATGTCGGCGAGACCGTTCTCCGGCTCCTTGCCGTTCTTCTCGACGTATGCGTCGATCAGCTGATCTGCTCGCCAGCGCTTGTGGCAGTTGCGGCACTCGGTGAGCGGATCGGTGAACGTCGCGACGTGACCGGACGCCTCCCAGACCTGGGGGGCCAGGATGATCGATGAGTCCAGGCCCACGACGTCCTCGCGACCGCGGACCATCGCCTGCCACCACTGGCGGCGGACGTTCTCCTTGAGCTCCACGCCGAGGGGGCCGTAGTCCCATGCGGAGCGGCTGCCTCCGTAGATCTCCGACGAGGGAAAGACGAATCCCCGACGCTTGCTGAGGTTGACGACTGAATCGACGCGGTCCGCTGCCATGATGCGCGCAGTCTACGAGATCGCGTTGTGGTCCCAGAGCAGGCGCATTGCCGTCGCCTCGTCGATCGTGTCGAAGTCGGCATAGTGCCACGCGAGATCGCGACGAGCCATAGGCCTGACCACTGCGACGATCGAGTCGTAGCGGTCCTTGAGGTCCGCGAGCGTTTCCATGGGGCAGACCGGGACGGCGAGGATCAGCGCTTTCACGCCCGACTCCCGCAAGGCTGCGGCCGCCGCCCGAGCCACCGTTCCGGTCTCGACACCGTCGTCGATCACCACGACCGCGCGCCCGTCCAGGTCGGGCATCGGCTCGATCACCACGCCATCGTCGGACCGGGCAACCTTTAACGCGCGAAGCGGCCGTGGGACCGACTCAGCGATTCCCAGTGCCACCGGCACTCCGTTGGGGACCGCCGCGAGGGGCACGGGATCGGGGTGATCGGCCAGGACAGCCGCCAGCAGCGGGCCGAGTCGGCGGCCGCCCGCGACGAGGTTCGCGAAGTCCGTCATGAGTCCGAGGCGCGACCACTGGCCGCGCTCGACTTCCCCGCGGCGGTCCAGTTGCGCACGACCTCGAAGGCCGAGGACTCATCGACCGCGGTCGACAGGAGCGGCACCGCGCTCAGTTTCACCGCATACGAGGACAGCGCGCGCCGATACGCCCCGACACCGGCCCACTCGGATCGGATCACGAGCAGATCGGCCTCGTCCGTCGACTGACCGATCGACGCGCTCAGGAAGCCGATCTGCGCGGCGAGGACGTCGATCGCGCTCTCGGCATCGTCGACGAATCGGTCGCGGTCCGTGGGAGCTACGCGATAGCGGCTGACCACCAACAGGACCGCACCGTCGTCATCGAAGGAGGGCCACGGGCTAGGGTTACTCACGAACGAAACGTAGCGCGAGGCGAGCAACCCCAGCATTCGGAGCACTGATGGCCAGCACACCCCCTAAGAAGGGCAAGCCGAATGCCGGCGTGCGCGGGCCGGGCGGCCCTCAAGCCGCCCGTCCTGCGAGCGCCCCCCGGACCTCGGCCTCCTCGTCACCCATGCGGCAGAAGTTCGAGAAGCTCAGCTTCCCGGCGCTTCGCGTGCTCAGCGGGCTCCCGAAGTGGCTCGTGGTCGTGCTGCCGGCGGTGCTCCTGCTGCTCGGACTCATCCAGACCGGATCGCTGGCCTGGCTCGGTGGCGTGCTGCTGGGGCTCGTCTTCCTCATGCTTGCGTGGCTCACGGCGCTGTCCTGGCCAGTCATCACGCCCGGTTCGCGGTTCATGCGCGTGATCGTGCTCGTGGCACTGCTCGGCATCACCATCTTGAAGTTCGCCGGCCGCTTCTAGAGCCGGTCGTCGTGGACTCTTCGCTCTTCATCATTGAGTCTTTTGAGCTTGTCGATGACTTCTTGTCGGCGACAGAGGACTTCAGGACGACGGAGCCGGTCCTCACAAACGTGATCGGCTCGATTGCCGCTGGCGTGAAAGCTGGACGCGTGTACGACACCTGCCTGCTATTGGCGGTCCGTGATGCCTCGGGAGCAGTGGTCGGGTGTGCGGCGCTCACCTCGCCGTGGAACCTGGTCGTGTCGCCGATGCCGCGCGGGGCGGCGCTCGCGCTCGGGCGCCACATGGCAGACACCCATCCGGATCTGCCCGGCATCACCGGTGTGCGGGATGTGGTTAATGCCATCGTCGAGTCCTTGGGCCTGGACTACGAGCCGCGCATCGCGATGGTCGACACGGTCCGCGTGATCGACGAGTTCGTCCCGCCGGCGCGCCAGATCGCCGGCAGTCCTCGGCGGGCGGACGATGCCGATCGCGATCGGCTCATCGCCTGGCTGATCCAGTTCGGGCTCGACGCGTCATTGCCTCTTCATGACGTCGAAGCGTCGGTCGACAGCCGTCTTGATGCTCGAGCGTTCTGGTTTTGGGAGGTCGACGGGCGACCGGTCGCCCTCGCCGGGCATGCCCCCGTGGTCCCCACCCCGGCGGGCAACGTGGGCCGGATCGGTCCGGTCTACACGCCCGAGGCCGAGCGGGGTCACGGGTACGCGGCGGCGATCACGAGCTTGGTCGTACGCCACCTGCAGCCGCAGTGCTCGGTGATCATGCTGTACGCCGACGCCACCAACCCGACGAGCAACGGGGTGTACGACCGGCTCGGGTTCAAGGCGGCCGCGGAGGTCATCGAGATCGAGCTGGCGTCGGCTCCAGACGATTTTGACAATCATTTTCATTAAACCTAGTCTCCGGGAATGCGAACTCGACTACTCGTCCTCCCGGCCCTCGCGGCCGCCCTCCTCCTGTCCGCGTGCGGCGGCTCCACTGGCGCGGCCGACCAGACCGGCAAGACCTCCGTCGTGGCGGCGTTCTACCCACTGCAGTACGCGGCGCAGGCGGTGGGCGGCGATTCCGTCGAGGTGACCACCCTCACCGAGCCGGGGATCGAGCCCCACGATCTTGAGCTGACCGCCGCCCAGGTCGCCCAGATCTCCGAAGCCGACGTCGTGCTCTACATCAAGGGCTTCCAGCCTGCCGTCGACGAGGCCGTGGAGCAGCAGGCCGGGGATCGGGCGATCGATGTCGCCGCGGACCTGACCAGGCTCGAGGGCCACGAGGACGAGGGCGAGGCTCTTGACCCGCACGTGTGGCTCAACCCGCAGAACATGGCCGCCATCGGGCAGACGATCGCCACGCGCCTGGCCGAGGTCGATCCCGAGTCGGCGACAACGACCGCGGCCAACGCCGCGACTTTGTCCGGCTCGATGGCCACGCTCGACGGTGAGTACAAGGCGGGACTGGCCACGTGCGAGCGCACCGACATGGTCGTCAGCCACGAGGCCTTCGGCTACCTCGCCGCCGCGTACGGGCTCACTCAGGTCGGGATCTCCGGGCCGTCACCGGAGGCCGAGCCCAGCCCGGCTCGCATGCGCGAGGTCGCAGATCTCGTGTCCCGCGAAGGCATCACGACGATCTACTACGAGACCCTCGTCGATCCGAAGGTCGCCCAGACCATCGCCGACGAAACCGGTGCGAGCGCTGTCGTGCTCGACCCCCTTGAGGGCCTGGCTGCCGACTCCACGGCGGACTACGTTTCGGTGATGCAGCAGAATCTGGCCACCCTCAAGACCGGTCAGGGCTGCACATGACCCACGCGCATAACTCGGTCGCCGTCGACGAGGTCGTGCGGATCGAGCGACTGTGCGTCGAGTTCGACGGCGAGCACGTGCTCGAGGACGTCGACCTGTCGATCAACGCAGGCGAGTTCATCGCGATTCTTGGACCGAATGGAAGCGGCAAGACGACTCTCGTTCGCGCGATGCTCGGCCTGCAGCAATACGACCACGGACGGATCTCGCTCTTCGGGGTTCCGCTCGCGCGCTTCACGTCGTGGCAGCGGGTAGCGCTCGTACCGCAGCGACTACCCGGCGCATCGAGCATCCCGGTCTCAGTGTGGGAGGCAGTGCTCAGCGGGCTGATCTCGCCGAAGCGGCGCTGGCGGGTGATGCACCGAACCGAGCGGGCGGCCGCCACCAAGGCGCTGAACGACGTCGGCCTCTGGGCGAAGCGGCACTCTCGGCTGGACACCTTGTCGGGCGGACAGCAGCGACGAGTGCTCATCGCACGTGCGCTCGCGAGCGGCGCCGACCTGCTGGTGATGGACGAGCCGACCGCCGGGGTCGACGCCGAACATGTCGGACGACTGACGGAACTTCTCGCCCAGCTCAAGGCGGGAGGAACGACGATCATCGTCATCACGCACGAACTGACGGGGATCTCCGACCTGGTCACCCGCGCCATCGTGCTGGACTCCGACGCGCGCGAATCGATCGTGTACGACGGTCCCGCTCCAGTGCCCGGCACCGCTGTCGATCACGTTCACCATCACGACGACTCGGACGAGCACAGCCACGGCGTCGTCGGACTTGAGCCCTGATGGACATCCTCGACTTCGATTTCATGCGTCGCGCCTTGGTCGCAGCGGCGCTCGTCGGCCTGATCGCTCCGCTGGTCGGCGTCTTCCTCGTCCAGCGACGCCTCGCATTGCTGGGTGACGGCATGGGGCACGTGGCTCTGACCGGTGTCGGCCTGGCCTTCCTGCTCGGCACTGCGCCGATACCCACGGCGATGGCCGCCGCTGTCCTGGGCGCATTCCTCATCGAGTTCATCCGGTACCGAAGCCGTACGGCAGGCGACGTCGCCCTTGCCCTGCTCTTCTACGGTGGCATCGCCGGGGGCGTGATGTTCGCGTCACTTGCGCCCGGACGCGGAACCGCGTCGCTGAACTCGTATCTCTTCGGCTCCCTGTCCACGGTGGCCGAAGGCGACCTCGTCGCACTCGGTGTGCTCTGCCTTTTCGTCATCGTTGTCATCACGATCCTCGGTCGCGAGCTGTTCGCCGTCAGCCTCGATCCCGACGTCGCGGCAGTGCAGGGAATCAAGGTGCGCGCGATGAGCACGTTGATGGCCGTGCTCGCTGCCGTCGTCGTCGTCGTCGGAATGCGCGTGGTCGGCCTGCTGCTCGTCAGCGCGATCATGATCGTCCCGGTCGCGGCCGCGCAGCAGGTGACGAGGTCCTTTCGCGGGACCGCGGTTCTCGCGATCGTCCTGGGTCTGGTGGCCAGCGTCACGGGACTGGTCGGCTCGTTCTACGTCGAGGTGCCGCCCGGACCGACCATCGTTCTCGTCGCCCTCGCCTGCTTCGCCGTCCTCGCCGTCATCGCCGTCCCGATCCGCCGACGCAACAGGGAGGCGACATGAACTCCAGTCCCCCGGTTCGCCAGACCCGACAGCGCACCGCGGTGAAGGACCTCCTGGCGGGTCAGGACGGATTCCGTTCCGCACAGGAGGTGCACGACCTGCTGCGCCAGGCCGGGGAGTCCGTAGGGCTCACCACCGTCTACCGCTCGCTGCAGGCACTCGCGGCATCAGGTGACGTCGACCTGCTCGTCAATGACGACGGCGAGACCGTCTACCGCAAGTGCGGGACGGAGCATCATCACCATCTGGTGTGCCGGCAGTGCGGTCGAACCGTCGAGATTGCCGGTCCTGCCGTGGAGTCATGGGCCGATCAGGTTGCAGCGCAGCACGGGTTCAGCGACGTCAGCCATTCCCTCGAGCTGTTCGGGGTCTGCGCGGAGTGCAGCGCCTAGATCAGGCCCTCGTTCGGTACCGCTCCGCCGTAACGGCGATCGCGCGAGGCGTAGATCTCGCAGGCGCGCCACAGGTGCCGCCGGTCGAAGTCCGGCCACAACGTGTCCATGAACACGAACTCGGCGTACGCCGACTGCCACAGCAGGAAGTTGCTCGTTCGCTGCTCGCCCGACGTCCGCACGAACAGGTCTACATCGGGCATGTCGGACTCGTCCAGGTACTTCGCGAAGAGCTTCTCGTCGATGCGATCGGGATCGACGCGGCCAACGCGCACGTCGCGAGCCAGCGCGGCGGCGGCATCAGCGATCTCGGCACGACCGCCGTAGTTCACGCACATGGTCAGGGTAAGTTTCGTGTTGGCTTCGGTCAACTGCTCGGCCGCCTCGAGTTCGTTGATGACGCTTCGCCATAAACGCGGGCGGCGACCGGCCCAGCGCACGCGCACGCCGAGCTCGTTCATCTCGTCGCGGCGCCGCCGGATCACGTCGCGGTTGAAGCCCATGAGGAACCTCACCTCATCGGGCGAGCGCTTCCAGTTCTCCGTCGAGAAGGCATAGGCCGACAACCATCCGACGCCGAGCTCGAGCGCCCCCTCGACGCAGTCGAACAGGCTCGCCTCCCCGGCCTCGTGCCCTGCTGTGCGGGGCAGGCCGCGCTCCTTGGCCCAGCGACCGTTGCCGTCCATGACGAGCGCGACGTGGCGTGGCACGAACTCGGAGGGAATGGCGGGAACGACCGCGCCCGAGGGATGCGGTGTCGGCTGGCGCGCGGGAGTGCGCGAACGTCGAGCCACCTTCTACCTCCGATCCACGAGCGGCAGGGACCTCAGTCCCCGTTCCAGGTGCCACTGAAGGAACGCGGCGACCAGGCCGCTCGCCTCGCGTCGGTCGCGGTCCTCGCTGGCGTCCGCCACCGCCCAGTCCCCGCTCAGCAGCGCACCGAGCAGGGCGATTGTCGCCGGTGAGGGCGCGGCCGAGCCGGGCGGGCGGCAGTTGGTGCACACCAGGCCGCCGCTGGGGATCGAGAATGCCCGGTGCGGACCGTCGGCACCGCATCTGGCGCACTGGTCGAAGGACGGAGACCAGCCGGCCACGGCAAGGGAGCGGAGCAGGTACGAGTCGAGGATGAGCTCGGAGTCGTGGTCCTCCCCGACCAGGGAACGAAGTCCCGCGACGAGCAGGGCGAACTGCTGCACGGACGGCTCGCGCTCCTCGGGGGTCAGGCGCTCGGCGGTCTCGAGCATCGCGGTGCCCGTCGTCCAACGCGGATAGTCACCCGACAGCTGGGCCCCGTGCGCTGCGATCGACTCGACCTGGGTGACGGTGTCCAGCGAGCGTCCCTCGTACAACTGGACATCGACGTGGCTGAACGGCTCGAGGCGAGCACCGATCCGGCTGGATGTCTTGCGAACACCGCGCGCCACGCCTCGGACCCGGCCATGGCCGCGGGTGAGGAGGGTGACGATGCGATCGGCCTCGCCCAGCTTCTGGGTGCGCAGCACGATGGCCTCGTCGCGATAGAGGGGCACGCTACATTCTCTCTACCCGGGCGGCATCGGACCGCATCGGCGCACGGAGAGGTTCGCGGGAGGCCACATGAGCGACCCCTCGCCGACAGGCGCAACGGAAGGTCCGCGCGAGGAACCCGATCCCCAGGACCGGGAAGCCCCCGGTCTTCCGGTACGCATCGCCTTCGATCACGGGTACCTGCGCCGCACGCTGCTCCTGATCTTCGTCGCGATAGTCATGTTCCAGGTCGTCATGTGGTCATGGAGCCTGCTCGGCCGGTTCGCGTTCAACCTCCTGCTCGCCTGGCTGGTGGCGATCTCCTTCGACCCGGTCGTCAGCTGGCTGGCGCACAAGGGCATGCGACGCGGTGTCGCAACCGCCGTCGTGTCGATCGTGGTTCTCGCACTTCTCGCTGGATTCATCGCGCTGTTCGGCGGCGTTCTCGCCACCCAGATCACCGACCTCGTACTGGCCCTGCCCGCGCTCGTGCTCGACATCGTCACCTGGATCAACTCCACCTTCGATTCGCGAATCGATCCGAACGAGATCATCGACAACCTCAACCTCACCTCCGAGCAGATCACCGATATCGCGACCGGGCTGGCGGGCGGCATCCTCGGCGTCTTCGCTGGAGTCGTCAGCGTCATCGTCGACTTCATCACCGTGGTCGTCTTTGCCTTCTACTTCTCCGCCAACGCGCCACGGATCAAGCGCTTCATCGCCTCCTGGCTCAAGCCGGCGCAGCAGGTCATGTTCATCAAGGTCTGGGACATCTCGGTTACCAAGGCCGGTGGCTTCGTCATCTCGAAGATGGCGCTCGCCACCTTGTCCGCGATCTTCCACGTCGGCTTCTTCTATCTCATCGACGTGCCGTACTGGCTCCCGATGGGCATCTTCGCCGGAGTCGTCAGCCAGTTCATTCCGACCATCGGCACCTATATCGGGGTGGCGCTGCCGGCCCTGTTCGCGGCTTTCGAGGATCCGCTCGACATCTTGTGGATCGTGCTGTTCGCCACGGTCTACCAGCAGATCGAGAACTACGTCTTCACGCCTCGTATTTCGACGAAGACGATGGACATCAACTCGGGCGTCGCGCTGGCGGCCGTGTTCATTGGCGCAGCCCTCTTCGGTCCCATCGGCGCGCTCATCGGCATCCCGCTGGTAGCCATAGTCATCGCGGTGATCGAGGCCTACGGGCAGCGCTACGAACTGCACCCCTTCGTGGAGCGCCGCGCCGACTGATCCGAACTCACCTCGCCGACCTTGAGGTTGGCGTGCGTTCACGGCATCGAAAGCCACGCCAACCTCAAGGTCGGCGAGGGGTTAGAAGCCGAGGCGGCGCAGTTGCTTCGGGTCCTTCTGCCAGTCCTTGGCGACCTTGACCCTGATGTCCAGATAGATCGGCACGCCGAGCAGGAGTTCGATCTCCTTGCGCGCCCTGCTGCCGACCACCTTCAGTCGTGAGCCGGCCTTACCGATCACGATGGACTTCTGCGAGTCACGCTCGACGAACAGCGATGCGCGCACATCGGTCAGCGGACGGTCCACGGGCCGGTCCAGCCGCGGCTCGATCTCGTCGACCACGACCGCGATCGAGTGCGGAAGCTCGTCCTCGACGCCGTCGAGAGCGGCCTCGCGGATGAGCTCGGCGACCGCGATCTCGAGCGGCTCCTCGGCTGAGTCACCGTCGGGGAACAGGACGGGTCCTTCGGGCAAGTGGGCGATGAGCCGCTCGGCGAGCAATTGCACCTGCTCGCCGGTGAGCGCCGACACGGGAACGACCTCGCCCCACTCGATACCGACCTGGTCTCCGAGGTCCGACACCTCGGCCAGCCGTTCGGCGAGAACCGAGCGCGGGACGGTATCGACCTTGGTGACGACAGCAACGATCGGCTTCTTGCGAAGGAAGGACAGTTGGGTGGCGATGAAGCGATCACCGGGCCCGACCAACTGGTCGGCGGGGATGCACATGCCGACGATGTCGACACTCGTCCAGGTCTCGCGGACCTGGTCGTTGAGCCGCTCGCCGAGCAGCGTGCGCGGGCGGTGCAGCCCGGGGGTGTCGACCATGATCAGCTGGCCGTCGGGGCGGTTCACGACACCACGCAGCACGCGGCGCGTGGTCTGCGGGCGATCTGAGGTGATGGCCACCTTGCGGCCGACGAGGGCATTGGTCAGCGTCGACTTCCCGGCATTGGGCCGTCCCACCAGGCAGACGAATCCACTGCGGAAGGTCACGCTGTTGCTCCTGTCACGACGCGTCGGCGTCCTTCGCCAAGTCCTAGCAACGCTAGAGCACCGAAGATCAGCAGGCAGCCGAGCCATCCGATTGCACTGACTACCTCATGCAGGACCAGCACGCCGAGCACCGTGGCGACCGCGGGCTCCATCAGCGTGAGGGTCGCGATATGCCCGGGCTGCAGTACTCGCAGACCGATGCCGAACAACAGGTAGCCAGCGGTCGTCGTGACCAGTCCGAGCCACAGCACCTCAAGCGCGCCGCTCGGCGACAGCCACCAGGTGGTCCCGATGATGGCGGGCAGGAGCAGGAGTGCGCCGACCGTGAATGACGCCGCGAGGACAGCGCTCGGTGCATGCCCGCCCCGAGACAGGCGCACGCCGAGGACTGTGTAGATCGCGTAGCAGGCACCCGCTCCCGCCGCGGCGACCATCCCGATCGGCTCGCCGGTATCAAGGCTGCCCGCCATCAGCAGGCATAGTCCGACGATGGCCACCACAGTTGACGCGGCCCACAGCCAGCCCGGTGCGCCCTCGCGGACCAGCCAGCCGATGATCCCCGCGAGGAACGGGGCGACGCCAAGGCTGATCAGCGTTCCGACCGCGACGCCCGCACTCGACGTGCCGAAGAAGAACAGGGCCTGGTACCCGGCGACCGCGAGGCCCATGAGCCACACCAGCGGGGTTCGCCACAGTTTGGTGAGCACACCGCCGCCTAGGCGGATGCAGACGACGGCGACCAGGCCTGCCGAGCCGATGAGTAGGCGCAGCGCGGCGACCGAGGCAGTCGGCGCATCGGGTGCGATCAGCTGAAGGGACGTGCCCGAGGTCCCGAAGAGCACCGCCGCTCCCATGACGGCGAGGGCAGCGGTTCGGGAGGAACTCACGTGATGACTCGAGCGGTGACGCTGCCGTCGGTGCTGCAGACGAGGACGGGCACGCCCGCCCCGCCCAGGTCACGGACCGCCACGACATCGTCGTCGCTTGCCTCGATTCCGACCACGACGGCGGCCTCGATCCCACGCGCGCCAGAGGCGGCCGCCTGCGCGACCACGAGGACGAGCGCGGACAGCCGGACGGAGGGCAGGTCCACATTCGCCGACGAGTAGGTGCGTCCGGTCTCGTCGCGAAGTGCGGCGCCGGACTGCGCACCAATGCGGCCGCGCGCGCCACGGGCGAGGGTCAGGAGCTTCGCGTCCTCAGCGTCCAGGTCAGTCATCGGACTCGGTGTCTGACTGTACGTCGGGCTGTGCGAGCACGGTGCCGATGCGGTTGCGGCGTCCGGCCCCCTGCTCCGCCGTCAGCAGCCAGTCCCCCTGCCGCACGCTCGCACCGGGAATCGGCACCCGACCCAGTCGCTTGGCCACCAGTCCCAGGACCGTGTCGACGCCCTCGTCCTCGGAGTCGACCTCAATGCCGATTAGCTCGGCGAAGTCGTCGACATGCATGCGGGCGAGCACGCGGAAAGCACCGGACGGAAGTTCGGTGACCTCGGGTGCCGCGGTGTCGTACTCGTCGGCGATCTCGCCGACGATCTCCTCGAGGATGTCCTCGATCGTCACCAATCCGGCCGTGCCGCCGTACTCATCGACAACGACCGCCATGTGAACGCGTGCCGCCTGCATCTCCCGTAGCAGCGCGTCGGCAGGCTTGCTGTCCGGCACGAAGTACGGCGCACGCATCAACGACTCGACGAGCTCGCTGTTCTCCGCGTCGCGATGCTCGAACGAACGACGCACGACGTCCTTGAGGTAGACGATCCCGACGACGTCATCAGCGTTCTCGCCCATCACCGGGATGCGGGAGAAGCCCGAGCGAAGGCACAGGAACATCGCCTGCCGAAGGGTCTTCGTGCGGTCGATGAAGACGATCTCCGTGCGCGGGACCATCACCTCGCGCGCGAACGTGTCGCCCAGTTCGAACACGGAGTGGATCATCTGCCGCTCGTCGTCCTCGATGAGGTCGTCGGCTTCGGCGAGATCCACCATCTCGCGCAGTTCCGCCTGAGAGGCGAAGGGTCCCTCGCGATAGCCCTTGCCGGGCGTCAGCGCATTGCCGATGACGATGAGCAGCTTGGTCACCGGGCCAAGGAGCGCCGCGAGCAGGCGGGCCGGGCCGGCCGCCGTGAGGGCGATCGCCTCCGCGTGCTGGCGACCCAATGTGCGAGCAGCGACGCCCAGCACGACGTACGACACGGTCACCATGATCACGACGGCGATCAGCATCGCCCACGCGGCCGACTCGCCACTTGCCACGACGATCCCGTCGACGCAGACGTAGCCGACGATGACCGTCGCCGTGACCGTGGCAATGGTCGAGAGGAAGAGCAGGACGTTGACGTAGCGGGCGCGATCGCCGATCACTGTCAGTAGGCGCTCGGCGCGCTTGCCGTCCTCGCGTCGCACGTCCTCGATCTGGCTTCGGGACACTCGTCCGATCGCGGTCTCGGCCATGATCAGCAGCATCGCGACGACGATCAGGACGGCCGCGAGAATGAGCAGAAGTGCATCGCTGGTCATCGCGCGGTCCACCCTGCGAGCAACTCGTCCTGCAGCGCGAACATCGCCGCATACTCCTCGGGAGTCTGGTGGTCGTAGCCGATGAGGTGCAGGACCCCGTGCGTCGTGAGGAACTGCATCTCCTCGTCGAGGGTGCGTCCGGCGGCCGCGGCCTGGGGCGGCAGGTAGTCCGGGCACAGCACGATGTCTCCGAGGATGCCGGCGACGGGATCCTCGTCAAGGGGCGCCGACCGGAGTTCGTCGATCGGGAACGACAGCACGTCCGTCGGGCCGGGCTCGTTCATCCAGTCCTCGTGCAGCGTCGTGATGCGTTCGAGGTCGACGAGGGTGATCCCCAGTTCGCACTCGGCGTCCAGGCGAAGCGCGCCGAACAGGTACACGGCGAGCCGCTCGAGCGCGGCCTCGTCGCAGGGTCGACCGGACTCGTTCGAGACCGTCACATTCATGGTGGTCAGGCTAGACGGTCTCACTCGGCTCGCTTGGCATCATGCTGCTCGTAGGCCTCGACGATCCGCCCGACCAGCTTGTGGCGGACGACGTCGTGCGAGGTCAGTCGCGAGAATGCGACGTCCTCGATGCCTTCGAGGATCTCCGCCACGACGCGAAGCCCGCTTGTGGCACCACCGGGCAGGTCCACCTGGGTGATGTCACCGGTGACGACCATGGTCGAGCCGAAGCCCAATCGGGTGAGGAACATCTTCATCTGCTCCGCGGTGGTGTTCTGCGCCTCGTCGAGGATGATGAAGGAGTCGTTGAGAGTGCGCCCGCGCATGTAGGCGAGGGGTGCGATCTCGATGGTGCCGCTGGTGATAAGGCGCGGGATCGAATCCGGGTCGATCATGTCGTGCAACGCGTCGTAGAGAGGCCGCAGGTACGGATCGATCTTCTCCGACAGTGTTCCCGGCAGGAAGCCAAGCCGCTCGCCCGCTTCGACCGCCGGACGCGTGAGAACGATGCGATTGATTCGCTTTGCCTGAAGCGCCTGGACCGCCTTGGCGACCGCGAGGTAGGTCTTGCCCGTTCCCGCTGGCCCGATGCCGAAGACGATCGTGTTGTTGTCGATCGCATCGACGTAGCGCTTCTGGTTCAGGGTCTTCGCGCGGATCGTGCGGCCGCGGTTGCTCAGGATGTTGCCCGTCAGCACATCGCTGGGTCTCGTGCCCGATCGCATCAGGCCGATGCTGCGCTCGACGGATTCGGAGGACAGTGCCTGGCCCGTGCGCAGCATCGACAGCATGTCGCCGATGAGGGTGTCGATGATGCCGACGTCCTCTGGCGTTCCCGTGACAGTGATCTCGTTGCCACGAGCGAGGATGTCCGCTGATGGGAAGGCATTCTCGACAAGACGAAGGAACTCGTCGCGAGTGCCCAGCAGCGCGACCATCGGCTGCGAGGCAGGCACGATGATCGTCGTCTGTGCGCGGGGAGTTTCTGCGATTGGTGTGGTCATGCGCCTTTCCAGATTTCTTTCTAGCCCGGGGGCCAGGTGAGGTAGCGGCCCCCAAGGACGTGGAAGTGCACGTGGTGCACCGACTGTCCGGCGTGCTCGCCGGTGTTCATGACGATTCTGTACCCCGAATCCGCGATACCCTCCCGCTCCGCCACCGCTGCGCATGCCGCAACGAGCGCCGCGGTGAGCCGGGGATCCGCGGCCGCTACCGCAGCAGCGTCCGGGTAGTGAGCACGCGGGATGACAAGGACGTGGACGGGAGCCTGCGCGTTGATGTCGCGAAAGGCGACGACATCGTCGTCGCTGTGCACGATGTCCGCAGGGATATCGCCGGCAGCGATGGCGCAGAACAGGCAGTCGCTCATCTAGTCATCCTCCCACGCCGCCGGTGGACCACCGAGGCGTCGTCGCCAGCAGGACGGCAACAGCCGCGAGCCCAGCCGACGACGTGCGCAGCACGGTCGGGCCCAATCGGGCCACCCGAGCCCCACGTGCGGTGAAGTCGGTCAGCTCGTCGGGGCTGATGCCGCCCTCAGGACCCACGATTACGAGCAGATCTCCCCCGGCAGGAACGGTGATCGCGGAGATCGGGTCGGTGGCCGCCTCGTGCAGGACGACCGCAACCGCAGCAGCTGCAATGCGATCGCTCACCTGTGCCGTGGTCGCGAGAGGTGCAAGTACCGGGAACCGGGCTCGACGCGACTGCTTGGCGGCCGCCGTGATCGCGTCAGTCCAGCGATGGGCCGACTTGTCCGCGCGGTCACCCCTCCAGTGCACGACGCTGTGCTCCGCGGACCACGGGACGATTTCGTCGACGCCGATCTCGGTGAGCTGCCCAACGGCGAGTTCACCTCGGTCGCCCTTGGCGAGGGCCTGAATGACGGTGACTCGCAAGGCTGGCACGGGTTCGTCTACGATCTCCACGGCCTCGACCGCGAGCGTGTGCTTGCCGACGACGGCTGCCACGCGACCGGTAACCCGTCGTCCTGCGCCGTCGACGATGTCGATGACCTCGCCCTCGGCCATGCGACGCACGGTGACCGCATGGCGACCCTCGTCACCGGAGATGCTGACGACGGAACCGACCACGACGCTCGCGAGATCGTCGGGTGCAAGGACGAACACCGGCGCGGTCACTTCGAGGAGAACGCGTCCTTGATGCGCGTGAAGAAGCCACCGGTCTCTGCCGCCGCCGTGGTGACCTGAGCGGTGGATTCCTCGCGAATGGCGGCAAGCTGGCGGAGCAGCTCCTCCTGCTGGGGGTTCAGGCGCGTGGGGGTCTCGACCCGCAGGTGGGCGTACAGGTCTCCACGTGCTCCCGAGCGCAGGCGCGCGGCGCCCTTGCCTTTGAGCACGACGTTCTCGCCGGCCTGTGTCCCCGGCTTGATGGTGATGTCCATCGGTCCGTCGAGCGTGTCGAGGGTCATCGTCGTGCCGAGTGCCGCGGCGGTCATCGGCACCGAGACGACGCAGTGCAGTTCGTCGCCGCGACGCTCGAACATGGGATGCGAGGCGACGATTACCTCGACGTAGAGATCGCCGGCCGGACCGCCGTTGGGACCGACCTCGCCCTCGCCGGTGAGCTGGATCCGGGTGCCGGTGTCGACGCCGGCCGGAATGCGCACGGTGAGCGTGCGGCGCGTGCGCACGCGCCCGTCGCCCGAGCACTCCGGGCACGGGTGCGGGATCGTGCTGCCGAAGCCCTGGCACTGAGGGCACGGGCGCGAGGTCATGACCTGGCCGAGGAATGACCGCTGCACCGACTGGATCTCGCCTCGGCCCTTGCACATGACGCAAACCTCGGGCTCGGTGCCCGGCGAGGTTCCGACGCCTGAGCACGAGCCGCAGACGGTCGCCGTATCGACCGTGATGTCGCGCGTGGTGCCGAACACCGCGTCGGACAGCTCGACGGAGATCCGGATCAGTGCGTCCTGACCGCGGCGCGATCGCGTGCGCGGCCCGCGCTGGCCTCCGCCCCCGAAGAAGGCGTCCATGATGTCACCGAAGTCGAAGGTGCCGCCCTGGGGAGCCCCGCCGCTGGCGCGCAGCGGATCGCCGCCCAGGTCGTACATCTGGCGCTTCTCCGGATCGCTCAGCACCTCGTACGCGGCGGTGACGAGCTTGAACCGCTCCTGGTGCTCGGGATCCGGGTTGACGTCGGGATGCAGTTCCCGAGCGAGCCGGCGATAGGCCTTCTTGATCTCCTCCGGTGCGGCGTCGCGCGGGACGCCGAGGAGGGCGTAGTAGTCAGTTGCCACGTAGCGTCACTGTTCGTCCAGGATCCGGCTGACGTACTGCGCGACCGCCTGCACCGCACCCATCGCACCGGGGTAGTCCATGTGGGTTGGGCCAACGATGCCGAGCGAAGCAACCGGGTGATCGGCGCGCGCGTACCTGGCCGTGATGACGCTCGTGGCCTCGAGACCCTCGATCGGGTTCTCGTGACCGATGCGCACGGTGACCGCCTGCTGCGGAGTGCACTCGCCGAGCAGGCGCAACAGCACGACCTGCTCCTCGAGTGCCTCGAGGACCGGCTGGATGGCGATCGGGAATGACTCGCCGTAGCGGGCAAGGTGCGCGGTGCCGCCGAGCACGACTCGCTCGTCGGCGCGCTCCATCACTGCCTCGAGAACCGCGCTGGAGACCAGGCGCGCAAAGACGCGGTCCTCCTCGATGAAGCCGAGATCGAAATCGGCGAGGGCTTCGGGCACCTGGGAGAACGCCTTGTTTCCGAGTGCGACAACCAGGCGTGAGCGCAGTTCGCCAAGCACCGAATCGGTGATCGGCGCCGGCAGATCGACGATGCGCTGCTCGACTCGTCCGCTGTCGACGATGATCACGATGATGACGCGCGTCGTGCTGAGTGCCACCACCTCGACATGCCGCACGCTGCTGCGCGACAGCGATGGGTACTGGACCAGCGCGACCTGCCGGGTGAGCTGGGCGAGCAGGCGCACGGTGCGAATCATGACGTCGTCGAGATCGACGGCCTCGTCGAGGAACTGGTGGATGGCGCGGCGCTCCGCGCTCGTCAGCGGCTTGACGCCCGAGAGCCGGTCGACGAACAGGCGGTAGCCAAGGTCGGTAGGGACGCGGCCGGCACTCGTGTGCGGCTGGGCAATGAAGCCCTCCTCCTCCAGCGCGGCCATGTCATTGCGAATCGTGGCCGGCGAGACACCCAGGTTGTGGCGCTCCACGAGGGCCTTCGAGCCGACCGGCTCGTGGGTCGAGACGTAGTCCTCGACGATGGCGCGCAGCACGGCCAGACGCCGTTCCTCGAGCATGACCACCTCCGCCTTGGCACTCCTTGCGACTGAGTGCCAAGTGTACGGCGCGAGAACGCCATGTGCATAAGCGCCGCGAGTGGGCAGTTGGTGTCGCTCCGGAGGCCCTTGGGTTCAAGGGATCGATGCAACACCTGAGGTGAAGAGGTGTTGTGATGCTTGGTCCTCCGGGGTTGCCGCCAGCGGTGCGGCTCGGGTTTTGGCAGTGGGTGCGGTCGGGGTTGTCGGTCGCGGAGGCGGCTGCTGCGGCGGGCGTGTCCGAGCGCACGGGTGCGGGGTGGTTCGGTGAGGCTGGCGGAGTGATGCCTCCATCCGTGACGCCCGGCAAGGTCAGGCCTCGGTTGACGTTCGATCAGCGTGAGGAGATCGCGGTCCTGCGTGGGTCGGGGGCGTCGAACGCGGAGATCGCGCGGGCGGTGGGCTGTCACCGGTCCACGATCGGGCGTGAGCTGGCGATGAACTCCACGTTCTTCGCCGACCGGCACCTGCCTAGGTATCGGGCGTCGATGGCGCAGAAGCGCTCCGACTGGCGGGCTCGCCGGCCGAAGGCGTCCGCGCTCAAGGCCAACGACCGGCTGCGGCAGGTGGTGCAAGATCACTTGGAGGACGAACTCAGCCCGGAGCAGATCTCAGGTCGGCTGAGGATCGATTTCCCTGATGATCCGGAGATGCGCGTGAGTCACGAGGCGATCTACCAGGCGTTGTTCGTCCAGGGCCGCGGCGCGTTGCGCCGTGACCTGCACCAACGGCTGCGCACGGGCCGGGCGATCCGCAAGACCCGGAGGACCGCAGGTGAGCGCCGTGGCCGGATCCCGGGGATGGTCTCCATCACCGAGCGCCCGCCCGAGGGGGCCTGTCAGCGTTCCTGTGTAAGGACCTGACTTTGTGATTGGTTGTCAGACTCGGTCGAGTCTGCCAGGGAACATGATGTCGAATTGGTTCAGGGCCATCTTCCAGTTGTAGTTGGATCGTCCTCGTTGTCCTCGGATGTCGGTGCGGCCGAGTTCTCGGCAGCCCAGGTAGAGGAGCTTGACCAGGGCGTCGTCGGTCGGGAAGTGCCCTCGGGTCTTGCTGATCTTGCGGAGCTGGTAGTTGATGCTCTCGATCATGTTCGTCGTGTAGATGACCTTGCGAACCTCGGGGCTGAAGGCGAAGAACGGGATGACCTGTTCCCAGGAGGCCTCCCACTGCCTCTTGATCGCGGGGTAGTCCTTCCCGACGTCGCTGTCGGTCCAGGCGTCGAGAGCTTGCCTGGCGGCCTTCTCGGAGGGTGCTGCGTAGATCGTGCGGAGCGCCGCGGCGACCCGCTTGCGGTCCTTGTAGTTCACCCACCGCAACGAGGCCCGCGTCAGGTGCACGATGCAGGTCTGCACGATCGTGTCCGGCCAGCAGGCGGTGACCGCTGCGGGCAGCCCGGTCAGGCCGTCGCAGACCACGATCAGGACGTCCTCGATGCCTCGGGACTTCAGCTCGTTCATCACCCGAAGCCAGAACTTGGCACCCTCGGTGGTCTCGACCCAGATCCCCAGGACCTCCTTCTTGCCGTCGGCATCCACGCCCACGGCCAGATGCGCGGCCTTGTTCTTCACGGTCCCGTCCTGGCGGACCTTGCAGACCAGTGCGTCCAGGAAGATCACCGGATAGACCCGGTCCAGGGGCCGGCTCTGCCATTCCCGGACCTCCTCCAGGACCCCATCGGTGATCTTGCTGATCAGGTCAGGGGAGACGTCCGGGTCGAACGTCTCCTTCAGCTGGGCCTGGATGTCCCGAACGGTCATGCCACGGGCATACAGACCCATCACGAGCTTGTCGACGCCATCGAGGCGACGCTGTCCCTTCTTGACCGTCTGCGGCGCGAAGTCGCCGTTACGGTCCCGAGGGACCTCCAGATCCACGTGCCCGGCCTCGGTCATCAGGCGCTTGGGCGTGGTGCCGTTACGGCTGTTGCCACTCCCATTGCCCGCCGGGTCGCCCTCGTCGTAGCCGAGGTGGTCCGTCAGCTCGATCGCCATCGACCGCTCAAGAATCGCCTTCGTCATCTGCTTGAGCAGGCCACCCTCACCCAGCAGCTCCACGCCCTGGGACTGGGCCTGCGCAATCAGCCTGTCAGCGAGCTCCTGATCCACCAGCCGAGGCTCGTCCTTGTCACGTCGAGGCCGACCCACCACAGCAGTGTCCAGCGTGCCGTCCAGAACTTCCATCATTACTTGTCCTCCCCGAGTCGACATAGCGACCCAGTGTCGAGGTCAAGCCCTTACACAGACGACCTGACAGGCCCGCCCGAGGTCGCCGACCGTGCTGTTCCTGGCCATTGGGAGGGCGACCTGATCGTGGGGAAGAACTCCGGCTCGGCGATCGGGACCTTGGTCGAGCGGGCAACCGGGTTCTGCCTGCTGCTGCACCTTCCCGGCAACCACGGCGCGGACGCGGTAGCCGACGCGATGATCACCGCGATGAGCCAGCTGCCGGCGACCTTGCGACGCACGCTGACCTGGGACCAGGGATCGGAGATGGCCAACCACGTCCAGATCGCCGCAGCCACGGACCTGGACATCTACTTCTGCGATCCCCACTCACCATGGCAGCGCGGATCCAACGAGAACACCAACGGCCTGCTGCGTCAGTACTTCGCCAAAGGCTCCGACCTGTCGGTCTATGCCCCGGACTATCTCGAGCACGTCAGCCGAAAACTGAACAACCGGCCACGCAAACGCCACGGCTTCAAGACACCAGCCGAAATGCTCGACCACCTACTGTCAGAACCGGTCAATCCAACCGATGTTGCATCCACCGCTTGAATCCACCGGCCGTTTTCACGACACCAAGTGCCCACTCGCGGGTTAGTCGACGAGGTCGCGGATGACGGCGTCGGCGAGCAGCCGCCCGCGGTCGGTGAGGACGAGCAGCCCACGGTCAAGCGCGTCCGGGTCGAGGCGGCCTTCGTCTCGCTGCTGCGCCGCACGGGCGAGAGCCGACACGGACAGCGCGTCTACCGGCAGTCCCTCGGCCAGCCGAAGGCCCAGCATGATCCGCTCGACACTCCGCTGCTCGTCGGTAAGGGTCTCGCGGTCCTCCTCGGGCGACTGACCCGCCGCTAGGCGATCGGCGTACGTCCGCGGATGCTTGACGTTCCACCAGCGCTGACCGTCGACATGGCTGTGGGCTCCCGGGCCGACGCCCCACCAGTCGTCGTCATGCCAGTAGCCCAGGTTGTGCCGGCACTCCCCACCCGGACGCGACCAGTTCGAGACCTCGTACCACTGCAGGCCGGCATCGGACAGCATCGAGTCGACGATCGTGTATCGGTCCGCCGCGACGTCATCATCGGGCGCGGGAAGCTGACCGGTGCGCACGCGACGCGCAAGCGGCGTGCCGTCCTCCACAATCAGCGCGTATGCCGAGACGTGATCGACGCCGGCCTCGATCGCATCGAACAAAGAGCGCCGCAGGTCGTCGTCGGACTCCCCCGGCGTGCCGTAGATGAGGTCGAGATTCACATGCTGGAAGCCTGCCCGCGACGCGGCACGTGCGGCGGCCAGTCCGGCGCCGGGCGTGTGAGTGCGCTCGAGGACCCGGAGCACCGACTCCGACGAGCTCTGCATGCCGAAGGAGATTCGGGTGAAGCCGCCCGCGAGGAGTTCCTCGAGCATGCGATCGTCGACGCTGTCGGGGTTCGCCTCCGTGGTGATCTCGGCGTCGGAGGCGAGGTCGAACTCGGTACGGACGGACTCGATCAGCGCGTTCAAGCCACGGGCGCCGAGAAGTGTCGGTGTCCCGCCACCGATGAAGACCGTCGACACGTGGCGGCCGCCGAGCGTTGACGCTGCAAGCGAGATCTCGGTGGCCAGCACCTCGTGGAAGCTGTCGCGGCTTACTGAACCGCCGAGCTCGGTGGCCGTGTAGGTGTTGAAGTCGCAATACCCGCAGCGCGATGAGCAGAACGGCACGTGGAGGTAGATCCCCAGCGGGGCCACGGCTACTTCTTCGGCGCGTCAGACGTCGAGAGCGCGGCGATGAAGGCCTCCTGCGGCACCTCGACGCGTCCGACCATCTTCATGCGCTTCTTGCCTTCCTTCTGCTTCTCCAGAAGCTTGCGCTTGCGCGTGATGTCACCGCCGTAGCACTTGGCCAGTACGTCCTTGCGAATCGCGCGAATGGTCTCGCGGGTGATCACGCGCGATCCGATGGCCGCCTGGATCGGCACCTCGAACTGCTGGCGCGGGATGAGCTCCTTGAGCTTCGCGGTCATCATCACTCCGTAGGCCATCGCCTTGTCGCGGTGCACGACCGCGCTGAACGCGTCGACCGGATCACCGTGCAGCAGGATGTCGACCTTCACGAGGTCGGATTCCTCCTCGCCGGTGAGTTCGTAGTCGAGCGACGCGTATCCACGCGTGCGCGACTTCAGCTGGTCGAAGAAGTCGAACACGATCTCGGCCAGGGGCAGCGTGTAACGCATCTCGACGCGGTCCTCGGACAGGTAGTCCATGCCGAGCAGGTTGCCGCGGCGCTGCTGGCACAGTTCCATGACGGTGCCGACGAACTCGCTCGGCAGGATGATTGTCGACTTCACGACCGGCTCGAAGATCTTCGCGACCTTCTGGTTCGGGAACTCGCTCGGGTTCGTGACGACGATCTCGTTGCCGTCGTCGCCGACGATTCGGTACACGACGTTCGGCGCAGTGGAGATCAGATCGAGGTTCGCCTCGCGCTCGAGGCGCTCGCGTACGATCTCCATGTGGAGCAGTCCGAGGAAACCGCAGCGGAACCCGAAGCCGAGGGCCAAGGAGGTCTCGGGCTCATAGACCAGGGCCGCGTCGTTGAGCTTCAGCTTGTCGAGCGCATCGCGAAGCTCGGGGTAGTCGGAGCCGTCGATCGGATAGAGGCCCGAGAACACCATCGGCTTGGGATCCCGATAGCCGCCGAGCGCCTCCGTGGCGCCCTTGCGCTCGGAGGTGATCGTGTCGCCGACGCGCGACTGGCGCACGTCCTTGACCCCAGTGATCAGGTAGCCGACTTCGCCGACACCGAGTCCCTTGCCGGGAACGGACTCCGGTGAGATCACGCCGACCTCGAGCAGCTCGTGGATCGCGCCGGTGGACATCATCTGCACGCGCTCGCGGGTGGAGATGTGCCCGTCGATCACGCGCACGTAGGTGACGACGCCCCGGTAGGTGTCGTAGACGGAGTCGAAGATCATCGCGCGCGCGGGCGCGTCGGCGCTGCCCTGAGGCGCGGGTATCTCGCGGACGATCTTCTCCAGCAGTTCGTGCACGCCGATTCCGGTCTTGGCGGAGACGAGCAGGACGTCGTCCGGCGAGCAGCCGATGATGCGCGAGAGCTCGGCGGCGTACTTCTCGGGCTGCGCGGCCGGCAGGTCGATCTTGTTCAGGACCGGGATGACCGTGAGGTCGTTCTCCAGGGCGAGGTAGAGGTTCGCGAGGGTCTGGGCCTCGATCCCCTGCGCGGCATCCACGAGGAGAACCGCTCCCTCGCAGGCGGCCAGGGAGCGGGAGACCTCGTAAGTGAAGTCGACGTGGCCAGGGGTGTCGATCATGTTGAGGATGTAGGAGCCGCCGTCGTCCGCGGTGAACGGCAGCCGGACCGCCTGCGACTTGATCGTGATGCCCCGCTCGCGCTCGATATCCATGCGATCGAGGTACTGCGCCCTCATGGATCGCCCGTCGACGACGCCGGTCTGCTGAAGCATGCGATCGGCCAGCGTCGACTTTCCGTGGTCGATGTGGGCGATGATGCAGAAGTTCCGGATCACCGACGGGTCGGTGCTGCCGGGCTGCGGGACGGGCACAGGATTCCTTATGTCGAAACGGGCCGAGGGGCCAGAGCGAGGGTCGATTTGGGCTACGGGCCAGCCTACGGGTAATCTTGGGGGTCGCTTCACCCCGACGTTTCCCCTGACCACCCGAGCCTCCGGTTCGGCATCACGAAAGTTGTTGTCCCCGTGGCGAACATCAAGTCGCAGATCAAGCGCAACAAGACCAACGAGAAGGCTCGTCAGCGCAACAAGGCTGTGAAGTCCTCGTTGAAGACCGAGGTGCGCAAGTTCCGCGAGGCCGTGGAGTCGGGCGACAGCGCCGCCGCCAACGAGCAGGCGCGCAAGGCCAACAAGGCCCTCGACAAGGCGGCCAGCAAGGGCGTCATCCACGCGAACCAGGCGGCGAACCGCAAGTCGTCGATCACCAAGCAGGCTGCGGCTCTCTAAGCTAGGCCACATACGCCGAAAGGGCGCCACCCCGATGGGGTGGCGCCCTTTCGATTGTCCGAACTAGGACAGGCTGAACACCTGGGTGGTGACGAGCGGCAGGAAGTTCTTGCCGCCGGTCGTGGTGATGCGCAGCGTGCACACGCCGGTCGCCGCGAGAGCGGTGATGTTGCCGCCGGTGACCGAGCAGTTGTCAGCCGACAGCGTCGGCACCAGGCCCGAGGTCGTCGTGACCTTGAGCGGCGTTGCCACGTTGGCCTTCAGCGACGGGGCGGTGCCGGCAGCGACATCCTTGCCGGCGACGTTGATGGTCGCGGCGTCGGTCTTGCGGTCGGCCTTGACTGCTGAGAACACCGTCGGCCACACGCGCAGGTAGGCGGGGTTCGCAGCGTCGCGACCGGCGCCGAGGAGGTAGAGCGCGCAGGTGGTCGAGCGCGGATTGCCCGTGGGCACGCGGCAGTCGACCGACTCGCCGACCGCGGGGCCGGCCGTCGGGTTCGGGTTGGTGCCGAAGAACTCGCCGTTGACCTTGACGGGAATCGTCACGCTGTCGCGCAGGACGGTCGTCGCGGGGACATAGGCGAGGGCATCGGTCGAGCCGTCACACGCTGTCGGTGGCTGACGGGGGTCGGCGGGGACCTTGCAGTGCAGCACGTACACGCCCACGTTCGCGGGCAGGTTGCTCACGACAACCGGCTGGACGGATGACGTCGCAAGAGCAACCAGCGGCGTGTTGCCGGGGAAGCCAGCGGCGGTGGCGTTGTACGGGCCTGCGGCCATGGCCGGAGCGGCCATGATTCCGCCTGCCAGAGCCATGCCGATCATGGCGGTCACTCCCGTGAGCACCGCGGTGCGTCGGACGTTCATTCTCATCGTGGAACCTTTCTCGTTGTTGGTCTGGCCGTGCAATCAGGGTCGGAAGGTGACGGGAACGACCACGTCGTAGGCGCGCTCACCGGGTCGCGTGTGATCCGCGCGGGTCACGATCGAGCACGACACCGTGCGGCAGTCGACGGCGCCGACCTTCGAGGAGATCTGCAAGGTCACGGCGAAGCGTCCGCCCTTGCGGTACGGGACCGCGAGGCTCGAGCCGTACGGCGGCGGGTTGGACGAGATCCAGAACGATGCCGCGCTGGTTCCCGTTGTATTGACTCCCCCGCCGCACGGGCTTGGCACCTGGCCCTTGACCGGCGTGACGCACAGCGCCACGTAGATGCCGACCGTGGGGTTGAAGCCCTTGCCGACCACCCGCACGGTCGCGCCTGCCGGGTTCAGCTTGCGTACCGGGGTCACGGTCAGGCTCAGTCCGGACTTGGTCACGACCGTCTTGGATCCGACGATCGACGCGGCCTGGGCGGTAGACGGGCTCATCGCGAGGGTGACGAAGGCGAGGGCCGTGGCGAGCACCAGCGCAGCGGGGCGCACCAAGGGGCGGCGGGCCAGCGATCTCACCTCGGGAGAGTACGAAAATTCGGCACTCCTTCGCTTGACGCGATGTCGGCACGTTTCCGACACAGCGTCGGGGAACGCGCAGATTCGTCGGCGATAATCAGGGCGTGCGCAGACTCGTGACCGTCGTCCTCGCGGCGGCAGTAGTCCTAGCGACCGCCTCCTGCGGGTCCGGCGCCGACTCGACCGGCCCTACACAGCCGTCGGCGGCGTCCTCGCTGGCGGGAACCGGCAGCACCGCACAGCCGACCGGCCTGGTGACGATCACATCGGCTGACGTCCCCGCGCCAACGCCCATCACCCCGACGATCGACCCCGATTCGCCGCGACGGATTGTCAGTCTGGCCACGGGTGTCGGAGAGACGCTGGCGGCACTCGGCGTCGCGGACCGGGTCGTCGGTCGCGACGAGACAAGCGATGTCCCCGAGATTCACGATGCCCCGGTGGTAACGAAGGCGCACTCCACGAGTGCCGAGAAGGTCCTGTCCTTGGACCCCGACCTCGTCATCGTCGATGCGGCCACCGCTCCTCAGGAGGCCCTGACGCAGATCCGCGACGCGGGCATCACCGTGGTCGAGGTGCCCGAGGCATGGACGCTGGACGACATCGGTCCGCGCACGCGCGCGGTCGCTGCCGCCGTCGGCGTGTCCGATGCCGATGCGCAGGCGGTCATAGCGGAAGCCGTGACGTCGAGCAGCTCGGCTCCCGAGGCCGACCCGCCGCATGTCGCCTTCCTCTACCTTCGCGGCACCTCGGCCATCTACCTGGTCGGCGGACAGGGATCGGGCGCGGACGCGCTCATCGCCGCGGCAGGCGGAGTAGACACGGGAGCCGACGCGGGCTACGCAGCCTTCGTGCCGCTGACTGCGGAGTCCGTCGCGACTCTCGATCCCGACGTCATCCTCGTGATGACCAAGGGCTTGGAGTCGGTGGGCGGCATCGATGGACTCGTCTCGCTGCCGGGCGTCGCGCAGACCAAGGCAGGCCAGAACCGCCGTGTCGTCGCTGTCGACGACACGCTCCTGCTGTCCTTCGGGCCGCGCACGGGAAGTCTCGTCGATGCGCTGCGCGCTGCCATCGGCACGAGCGCCCGGTGAGCAAGCACCGCTGGCTGCTCGTCACCGCTGTGCTCACGCTCGCCCTCGTCATCTCCGTCATCGTCGCCCTGCGCACGGGAGTCGCCGCGTCGACGAACGAGATCATCTGGAACATCCGGGCGCCACGCGTAGCCATGGCCCTGCTCGTCGGGGGTGGACTGGGCCTGGCCGGCGTGCTCATGCAGGGCTCACTCGGCAATCCCCTGGCTGATCCGGGACTCGTCGGCGTCTCAGCGGGCGCGGCACTCGGCGCGGTCATCGCCGTCACGGTCGGCGCATCGTTCAACACGGTCCTCACGGCCGCCGTCGCATGCGTCGGCGCCGGTATCGCGACGGCGATCATCGTCGCGGTATCGATGCGCGACCGCAGGCCGGAGGTCGTGACGCTGCTACTGGCGGGAGTAGCGGTGACCGCGTTCGCCATTGCCGCTCTGGCGTTGATGGCGTCGATGAGCACGAATGCCGCGGTGCGGTCGATCACGTTCTGGTCGAGCGGCAGCCTCTCGCTGTCGACATGGAGCGGAGTGGTGTCGGTCGCGCCATTCGTCCTCGTCGGCATCGTCCTCGCGGGAACCGTCGCGCGCCCTCTCGACGTGATGTCACTTGGCGACCGCGCCGCCATGGCGACCGGAGTCAACGTCACGCGAATCCGCTACCTCTCCCTCATCGCCGTCGTCCTGCTGGTCGCGGCGGGAGTGGCGGTCGTCGGCGTGATCGCATTCGTCGGGCTGCTCGTTCCGCACGCCGTCCGCATGATGGCCGGGCCGCGACACGCGCCGCTGCTCGTGCTGAGCGCGCTGGCCGGAGCACTGTTGATCCTGCTCGCCGACACCCTGGCGCGGGTGGCTGCCAACCCGCTCGAGATCCCGATCGGTGCGATCACGGCCGTCATCGGGGCACCCGTGTTCTTCATTCTCATCCGGCGCACCCGCGCCAAGCAGGGCGGCTGGGCATGACCGCGGTCCTTGAACTTCGCGAGGCGGCACGCGCGGCCGGAGCCCGCGTTCGCCTTCATCCCACCTCACTGGTCATCACCGCCGGGACCGTCACGGGAGTGATCGGCCGCAACGGGTCGGGAAAGTCGACGATGCTCGAGCTCATGTCGTCTGAGCTGGCGCCGTCGCATGGCTCGGTGCTGATCGATGGCGACGACGCAAGCGGCCTGTCGCTGATCGAGCGCGCCCGACGCCGGGCGATCGTCAGCCAGGAGACGACTCTCGCATTCCCCTTCACCGTTCGCGAGGTCGTCTCGTGGGGCCGGACGCCATGGCGGGGCACCGAGCACGCGAGCAACGACGAGGCAATCGTCTCGAGGGCGATCAGCTCTCAGGGCCTCGACGAGCTTGCCGATCGAACCGTCACCGAGCTGTCGGGCGGCGAGCGCAAGCGCGTTCACCTGGCTCGCGTCGTCGCGCAGCAGTCGCCACTGCTCCTGCTCGACGAGGCCGACTCTGACCTTGATCTTGTCGGCCGCCGGGTGCTCGACGACTTGGTTGTCGAGCACGCGCGGAGCGGTCGAACCGCGATCATCGTGAGCCACGACGTCAACCGGCTCACGCGCGTCTGCGACCGCTTCATCGTCATGCGCGCCGGACGCATTCATGCGCAGGGCACTCCCGAGCAGGTGCTCACCGCGAGCGTGCTGAGCGAGGCTTTCGATGCACCCGTGGTCGTCGACAGATCAGGCGACGAGATGACCGTGCATCTGCCTTAGGACCTAGTGCTGGGCCGGAGCCGCCGTGGTCGCCACGAGGATCTCCATGGCCAGCAGCTTCTGCTCGTTGTCCAGGCTCGACCCCTCCAGCACGCCGCCCTTGACCGCGCCGTCGGCATCCGCGAGCGCAACCACGGCAGCGGCAAGGCGGCGCTGGTCACCGCTCCACCTGGCCCATTGGCGCCGCAGCGAGTCGATCTTCCATGGGGGCGCCCCGGCCTCCTTGGCCGCGGCGGCCTGGGACGAACCGGGCGGCAGTCCGCCGACTCGAACCAGTGAGCGCAGGCCCATCGCGAGTGCGCTGACGGTGGCCGGGCCCACCCGGCCGGCCTCCGATGTCAGCATCGACAGCCGCAGCGATCTGAGCGCGTCGGCGTAGCGACGCTCCCACACGGCATCGGCAATCGTGAATCCGGCGACCTCGGCGACGCCCGCGAAGTACTGGTGCACGTCGTCGATGTCGATCGGGTTGGCATCAAGGTCGGCGCACAACTGGGAGACACCCGCGGACAGCAGGCCCAGGTCCTGCCCGACCGACTCGTACAGCGCGGCCATGGCGCCGGCCGTGGCCTTGCGCTTGTGAGTGGCAAACTCGCGAGTAATGAACTCCGTCGTCGACTTGCCCCGCTTCACTGCAGCGCAGTCGACGACCTCGGCGCCAGCCGCCTTGATCGAGTCGAGCACGGCCTTGCCCTTCACGCCGCCGGGATGCGTGAAGACGAGGAAGACGTTGTCGGGCATGTCGGCGAGTACCTCGCGGACGGCCGACGCAAGCCGGTCGTCGGCACTGTCGATGCCGTTGACGACGACCACTCCCCCGTCGCCGAAGAGATTGGGCGCCGTCGCCTCGCGGAAGTCGAGCACTGCCGAGTCATCGCTCGCGTCGATCACCGATCGCTGGACCGTCGGATCGGCAGCGCGCGCTGCTGCCGATACTCCGAGGACGGCGCGCTCGACGAGCAGGTCCTCGGCGCCGATCGCGAGCGTGATGCGCGGGACGGCCATAGGGGCACTATGCCAGCCCGGCCTGTCAGTTCCGCGGCACGACCGCGACGCCGTCTGCGGTCGGCACCACCGCGACATCGCCGGAGAGGTCGGTCCGGAACACGAGCGAGCCGACGGCCTCCCAGGCCGCCACCGTCTCGTCCGCCGGGTGTCCGTACGAGTTGCCCTCGCCGACGCTGATGAGAGCGGCGGTCGGAGCCGTGAGCGGCGCCAGGCGGGGGTCCTGGTCGCGCGATCCGTGATGGGGAACCTTGACCACGTCGAACGGGTGCGCGACGAGATCCGGAATGATCGCCGCCTGTGCCGGCAGTTCTATGTCACCGGTCAGGAGAATCGACCGACCGGAGGCCTCCACCGCCAGCACGATGCTCGCGTTGTTCGGCACGGACCCCTCGCTGATGACCCGCCGCGGCCACAGCGCCCGCCACCGCAGGTCACCCACGACCTGCTCGTCGCCCGCAGAGATTGCGGTCGCGGCAAGCCCGGCGCCGGCGAGCACGTCGTCGACCTCGGCCGCCTGCTCGGCCGGATCGCGCACGGGAGATACATAGACGGCGCCGACCGTGCGCCCCCGCAGCACACCGCTGAGTCCGCCGACGTGGTCGGCATGGAAGTGCGTGAGGACGATCGCCGGGATCTGGGATACCCGCGCGTTCGTCAGGCATGCGTCGACGAGGCCCGGCTCGGCGCCGGTGTCGACAACGACCGCGGCCGTTCCGGATGCGCTCAGGAGCAACGCGTCGCCCTGACCGACATCGCACATGATGAGGATCCAGTCCGGCGGCGGCCAGGAGCGACGATCCGGAGGCGCGACCAGCCAGAGCAGCATCGTCGCGACCACGAGGATCACAGCAGAGCGCGTGAGCCAGCGAGGCGTGCCGGTCGGATACGCGCGACGACTCCAGCGACGGACCCACCACGCCGCCACGGCGATCGCGGCGAGCAGCCCGACGCCGAAAGGTCCACCCGGCCACGGAACCGTCGCGAGCGGCAGGCCGCCTCCCACGTGGGCCACGCCCGCGATCCACGAGGCCGGCCACGACGCGACGACGGCCAGGACATGCGCGATGCCGGAGCCGAAGGGCGAGACGAGCGCGGCGAGCAGGCCCAGCACGGTCACCGCCGGAACTGCGGGCATGGCCAGGAGGTTGGCGGGCAACGACACCCAGCCGGTGGATGCGCCCATCAGCAGCAGTACCGGCAGGGTTGCGAACTGGGCAGCGGCGGCGATGGCTACCGCGTCGCGAAAGCCCGGCGGCCATCGCCGGGCCGGTCGCCACGTGTCGATCAGTGCGCGAAGCCGCGGGGCAAGAAGGATCAGCCCTGTGGTCGCCCCGACCGACAGCGCGAAGGCCCATGACATCGCCAGCGATGGACTGACGACGACGAGCACCAGGACCGACGCGGCCAGAACGGACGGCCCCGACCGTCGGCCACCGACCACGAGGCCGGCCAGGACGACCGCGCCCATCACCGCGGCTCGCAGCACGCTCGGCTGCGGGCCGACCAGCACGACGAACAACATCAGGGCAACGAGAGCGGCGCCCACGCGTGCGACGAGCGGCAGTCCGAGGACCGTCACGACTGCGAGCACGGAGATCACGACGATGGCGACATTTCCGCCGGATACAGCGGTCAGATGCGACAGCCCGGTCATGCGCATCGCGCGGTCGAGCTCCTCGGATTGCAGTGACTCGTCGCCCACCGCAAGACCGGCGACGAGCGCGCCGCCGTCCGCCGATGTGCCGTCGAGAGCGGTCCGAAGTCCAACTCGCATGCCATGCGCCCACTCGTGGATCCATCCGGGTTCGCCGACGACGAGGACATCACGCGCAGGCGTCACGTAGCCGGCCGCTGCCACGCCGCTAGGCACCGGCCCGAGCCGACCGGAGACCACGACCTGACTGCCGGGTGGGGGCACGGCCGATCCGTCGGCCAGGCGCAGCACGATCGGAACATCGACAGCGAGAGTGACCCCGCGCGACGAGATGCCGGTCGCGACGAGCGGAACCTCGAGCCTGGCGCGGGGCTGCCACGCCGGTCCCCCGGACAACGTGCGCCGGACCGCCTCCCCGGCGACGACCGCGCTCGTTGTCGCGGTGGCGCGGTTGCGCACCCACGACGCGAGCGGCTCGGCCGAGGTTGACGACCAGTGAAGTGCTGCGGCGAGCGCGCCGATCAGGAAGGTCGCCAGGGCCAAGGTCACACTCGCCCTGCGGAGGAGGCCGGCGGCGACGGAGGTGAGCCGCACGACGACCAACGTCACCAGTGCGGCTACCGAGATGACGGCAATCGCGATTGCCCGGCCGTGGCGGTCGGACTCGGCGTGCAGGATCGCGACTCCGGCAAGGATCGCGCCGAGCCACGCCGTGATCGCCGGCAGGAGGAGGCGGCCGTCGATCACACCCGCACGAGCGGCCTCAGCCGGGACAGCGTCGCCTCGCCGATTCCGCTCACCTCGCCGAGTTCGTCGACCGAGCGGAAGGGACCGTTGAGGGACCGCCATTCCAGGATCCGACCCGCGAGCACCGGTCCCACGCCGGGCAGTCCCTCGAATGCGGCGGCATCGGCGAGGTTGAGGTCGACCACCGGTGGCCCGGTGCTCGTCGGGGCCGGTCCACCCGCATTCGCCGGAGCCGATGCGCCGACGACGATCTGCTCTCCGTCGACGAGCAGCCGCGCGAGATTCACGGTGTCGGATGCACGCTGCCGCGTCACACCGCCTGCAGCCGCGATCGCATCGGCGACCCGCGCACCAGAAGGCAAAGTCACCAGGCCCGGCATGGCGACCAGACCGGCGACGTGGACGACAACCTCAGATGCTGGTGGCGTGACGGTGCCAGGTTGCGGGGGCGCGCTCGTGGCAACGACCAGATCGCCCGTTGCCACGACGACGGGCGCGGCAATCACCTCCCTTGGGCGGCCCGACCACCACCACCAGGCGGTCACCGCCAGGCACGAGGCGACGAGGACGACGAGCGCCCGCACTGCGGGCCGACTCCACGGGCCTATCCGGATCCGAAGGGGTGCGGGTTCGGGTGCCAGGACGGCCCGCCATGGGTCGTCAGCGGGGAGGTCTGCGTCCTCGTGCGCGTCGGACGGGGAGGCCACCGGACGCCATTGCCGGGCCAGTCGCTCGAGCCGCTCGGTGGCTGCGGCCTCCATCGCGCGAGCGGAGTCGGAGCGTCGGCCGAGCCATCCCATCTCGGCACGGTAGGCATCGTGCGAGTCTCAGGCCGTTCGCACGATCATCCTGTGGAGCGCGGCGAGCCGCCGGGCGCCTGTGGACTCACGCCCGCAGCTGATGCCAGGCCTCTCGCACGTTGCGCTGATGTCGTACGAGGACGATCGCGGCGAGTATCACCGCGAACCACATGTCCGCCTGATCCGTCCACCCCGTCAACCAGCCGACGACCCCGCTGATCGCGAGCACGACCGCGCCGAGCACAGCGCCGAGGCCGACGCGATGCCAGATCAGCACCCCGATGCCGAAGGCGATCAGCACGGGGATCGCAAGCAGGGGCTGCACGCCGAGGATGGCGCCGAGGGTCGTCGCGACTCCCTTGCCGCCCCGTCCCTTGAGGTAGGGCGAGGTGATGTGGCCGACGACCGCGGCAAGCCCGGCGACCTCCCCGGCCGTCTGACCACCGAGAATCCCGAAGACGACCGCGGGAATGAACCCCTTGAGGATGTCGAGGGCCCCGACGAGAACGCCCCACCGTGGTCCCAGGACGCGGCCGACGTTCGTGGCGCCCGGGTTGCCCGAGCCCGAACCGCGAAGGTCGACATGAACGACCTTCGCGATGATCGCGGCCGGGTTGACGGCTCCGAGCCCGTAGCCGACGACGGCGGCGAGCACCCACCACAGCGGCTCGGATAGATCGCTCACTCAGCGGCCGATTCCGGCCGTGGTGAGACGACCACCGCGACCATGCCCGGACCGACATGCGCGCCGACGACACCGCCGACCGGGCACTCGACGACGACTGAGTCGGGGAGCCGCTCGCGCAGGCGGGTGGCCAGCGCGGCCGCGCGGTCAGGCGAAGCCAGGTGCTGAACAGCAATGTCGACAGGGCTCTCGCCAGCAGCGGTCACGGCGAGCTCCTCGAGTCGAGCGAGCGCGCGTCCTGACGTGCGGACCTGCTCGAGTGCCGCGACATGTCCGTCGACCACCTGCAGCAATGGCTTCACCTTGAGCGCGTGGCCGACCGCCGCGCGTGCGGAGCTGATCCGTCCGCCGCGCCGCAGGTACTCCAAGGTGTCGACGTAGAAGAAGACCCAGGATGACTCGGCTCGATGCTCGATGATGGCTGCTACCTCGTCGGCGCTCGCCCCTCGCGCGGCCGCCTCGGCGCCGCTCACCACCGCGAAGCCCAGCCCCATCGCGATGCTGCGGCTGTCGACGACTCGCACGGGGACCGCGCAGTCCTTGGCGGCCATGACTGCGGACTCGTACGTTGCTGAGATCGCCGCCGACAAGGTGGCGACCACGATCTGCGTGGCGCCGGAGTCGATCGCACGCTGATATGCCTGCTCGAACCGGACGGGAGACGGCCGCGAGGTCGTAACCGGCTGCCACTGGCTCAGCGCCTCGGCGACCCGTTGCGCCTGGGTGTCCTCGGTCTCGTCGAAGGACTGCCCGCCGACGACGACCTGCACCGGGACGATCGAGATATTGCGCTCGGCGGCCCATCCGGACGGCAGATAGCAGGTCGAATCGGTGACGACGGCGACCCGATCCTCTGGCATGACGGCACCCTATTCGCCGGAGGCGAGCTCGTTTCGGAGCTTGTCCGCACTGGTCGCCGGAATGACCTCGCCGACGGCGACGTCGATGCACCCGACCCACGTGGCGGCCTCACGCAACGCTCGCGCGGTGCCGCGGATCGCGGTTGCTGAGGTCGACTCCATCGTGACGCGTCGTCCGACCAGGGTCGAGCCCTCGCGCTTGGGGTCCACCCGTGCGACCAGCCGGCCCTGATGCAGAACCGGCATCGCGAAGTACCCATGAATGCGCTTGGGTTCGGGCGTGTATGCCTCGAGTCGGTGCGTCATGCCGAAGATCCGCTCGGTGCGCGGTCGGTGCCACACGATCGGGTCGAAAGGCGAGAGCAGCGTGGTGCGATGCCGATCGCGCTGGTCGGTCGCCAGCCAGTCGAGGGCCTCCTGCGTGGCCCACGTGCGTGGCCAGCCCATGACCTTCACCTCGACGAGCCCGGCCGCGTTGGCGTGCGTGATGACCGCCAAGTTGAGGATGCGGTGCACGTCGGAGATGTCGCCGGCCGTGCCGATGCCCATCACGCGTGCTCCCGCCTCGACGAGGGCGATGCTGCACTCCTCGTCGGTGCGGTCGTCGTGCAGGAACTTCTCGGGGACCGCTCGCTCGGCCAGGTCATATGTACGACGCCAGCCGACGCGCTTCGTGACGACCACCTGGCCGACGTCGAGCAGGGATTCGAGGGCGATCTTCGAGTCCGACCATTCCCACCACTCGCTGCCGCTCTTCGCCCCGCCGACATCGCTGGTGGTGATCGGTCCGGAATCGCGGATCGTCGCGAGCAGCGTGTTGAGGTCTTTCTTCGGAACGCCGTGCCAGCGCTGGCCCTTGCGCATGTAGTGACGGCGACGGAACGCGAAGTCCGGCCACAACTCCATCGGCAGGATGCACGCCGCGTGCGACCAGTACTCGAACGCATGGTTGTCGCTCCAGTACGCGTTCTCGATCGCTGCCCGGCGGACCGCGCCGAAGCGCGAATACGCGATCAGCTCGTGCGAACGCGCCAGCACGGAGATCGTGTCGAGCTGCACGGCGCCGAGTTCGCTGAGCATTCCGCGAACGATGGTCGATTGTCGTGCGGCACCGGCCTTCTGCGCGACCGCGGGCGTGGGCTCATTCGAGAGCAGTCCGGCCGCTCGCAGCGCGATACGGCGTGCGTCGTCGGGCGAGATCTCGATCATCGAGCGGAGGTAATCACACAGGTACGACGTTGACGAGCTTCGGCGCCCGCACGATCACCGTGCGGATCTCCCGTCCCTCGAGTGCCTTCACCAGTCCGTCGGATGCCAGCGCCAGCTCGCGCAGGTCGTCCTCGCTGATCGTCGGCGACACCTCGAGGCGGTTGCGCACCTTGCCGGCGACCTGGACGATGCACGTGACGGTCTCCTCGACCAGCAGCTCAGGGTCAACCACAGGCCAGCCGGCCAGCGCGACCGCGGGCTCGTGGCCAAGTCGGTTCCACATGTCCTCGGCCGTGTACGGAGCGACGAGCGAGAGCATGATCGCCACCGCTTCCGCGGCCTCGCGGACCGCGGGATCGGCGGGACCGCAGCCGGTGTCGATCGCCTTGCGGGTCACATTGACCAGCTCCATCGCGCGGGCGACCGCGACGTTGAAGCGCAGCGACTCGACGGCGATTCCCGACTCGGACACCGCGCGATGGGTGGCCTTGCGCAACTCGACGTCCCCGGTGGTGAAGTCAGCCCCCGGTGCACTCGTCACGTCCCCTGCCAAGCGCCACGCGCGGGCGAGGAAGCGCTTCGAGCCAACGGGCGACACCTCGGCCCAGTCGATGTCGTCCTCAGGCGGACCGGCGAACACCATCGACAGGCGCAGTGCGTCGACGCCGTGCTCGGCCAGTTCGTCCGACAGCCGCACGAGGTTCCCGCGCGACTTGCTCATCGCCGAGCCGTCCATCTGGACCATGCCCTGGTTCAGCAGCCGCGAGAACGGCTCGGTGAAGTCGACCATGCCCATGTCGAACAGGACCTTGGTGAAGAACCGCGAGTACAGCAGGTGGAGGATCGCGTGCGTCACGCCGCCGACGTACTGGTCGGCCGGCAGCCACTCGCGCACAGCCTCAGGATCGAAGGGCTGAGTGTCGTCATGCGGGCTCGCGTAGCGCAGGTAGTACCAGGACGAGTCGACGAACGTGTCCATCGTGTCGGTGTCGCGCAGCGCGGGGCCACCGCACGTCGGGCAGGTCGTGTTGACCCAGTCGGTCGCCGCGCCGAGCGGCGAGGTGCCCTTGGGCTTGAGGTCCAGGCCCTCGGCGGGCGGCAGCTTCACCGGCAGCTGGTCGAGCGGGACCGCGACCTCGCCGTGGACGGGACAGTGGATGATCGGGATCGGCGTGCCCCAGTAGCGCTGCCGGGAGATCAGCCAGTCGCGCAGGCGGTAGTTGACTGACGGCTCGCCGGTTCCGCGCTCGACGAGAACGTCGATGATCGCGGCGATGGCATCGGCCTTGTTCAGCCCGTCGAGCGGACCGGAGTTGACGTGCGGACCGTCGTCGCCGGTCGCGATCCCGGTCACCATCGGGTCGTCGTCCGATTCGACGACGACACGGACCGGCAGGTTGAACGTGCGCGCGAAGTCGAGGTCCCGCTGGTCGTGCGCGGGCACGGCCATGATCGCGCCAGTGCCGTAGTCGGATAGCACGTAGTCGGACGCCCAAATCGGGATGCGCTCGCCGTTGACGGGATTGATCGCGTAGCGCTCGAGGAACACGCCGGTCTTCGCTCGCGAGGAGTCCAGGCGGTCCATGTCGGTCTCGCGCTTGACCCCCTCCAGGTACTCCGCGAACGCTCCCTCCGCGGACGTGCTTGCTGCGAGATCCGCGGCGAGGTCGGAATCAGCAGCGACCACGAAGAAGGTCGCGCCGTAGAGGGTGTCGGGTCGGGTCGTGTAGACGGTGACCGGCTCGTCGCGTCCCTCGATCTCGAAGGAGACCTCTGCGCCCGTAGAGCGACCGATCCAGTTCTTCTGCATGAGCAGGACCTTGTCGGGCCACGCGCCCTCGAGTTGCTTCATGTCGTCGAGCAGGCGGTCGGCGTAGTCGGTGATGCGCAGGTACCACTGCGTGAGCTTCTTCTTGGTGACGATCGAGTCGCAGCGCTCGCAGCGGCCGGCGACGACCTGCTCGTTCGCCAGCACCGTCTGGTCGTGCGGGCACCAGTTGACGGCGCTGTCCTTGCGGTACGCCAGGCCGCGCTCGAACATCTTCAGGAAGAACCACTGATTCCACTTGTAGAACTCGGGGTCGCACGTGTTGAAGGTGCGGTCCCAGTCGAACGAGCACGCGTAGTGGCGCATCGACGACTTCTGCTGAGCGATGTTCTCGTAGGTCCAGATGATCGGGTCTTCGTTGCGCTTGATCGCCGCGTTCTCCGCCGGCAGGCCGAATGCATCCCACCCGATCGGGTGCATGACGTTGAAGCCCTTCTGCACCCAGTAGCGGGCGATGACGTCACCCAGCGCGTACGCCTCGGCGTGACCCATATGGAGGTCACCGGAGGGGTACGGGAACATGTCGAGGATGTACTTCTTGGGGCGCTGATCGTCCGGGCGTCCGGACCGGAAAGGGGCGAGCTCGTCCCACACCGGGAGCCAGCGCTCCTGGATCGACATGACGTCGTAGGCCTCGCGGTCCTCGGCCCCGCGAACCTCGTCAGTGGTGCTGCTCATGCGTCCTGCCTGCCGTTCTGGTGGGGGGTCAAGCCTACTGATCTCGATCTGGCCGACCCGTCAGTCCCTCCGGCTAGCGTTGCGTCCCGTGTCACGACGCGGCTGGATCATGTTCATCTCCCTCGGCATCATCTGGGGCATCCCCTACCTCCTGATCAAGGTCGGCGTCGAGTCGATGTCGGTCTCCATGGTGATCTTCAGCCGCATGGCTCTCGGCGCGCTGATCTTGCTCCCCATCGCGATTGCCACGGGGCAGCTGAAGAGACTGCGGGGGCACTGGCGCTGGGTCGTCATCTTCGCCTTCGTCGAGCTGACCTTCACCCTCCTCGCGCTGACCTGGGCCGAGCAGCACATCTCCAGCTCGCTGGCCGGCCTGTTCATTGCGGCCGTCCCGATCACGACCGCCCTTCTCGCGCGCCGATTCGGCCTCGATGACCGCCTTACCGGCAGCCGCCTGGTCGGGATGGGCATCGGGATCGTCGGCGTGGTGGCGCTCGTCGGCTTCGACGTCAGCAGCGACAGCTTCCTGGCCATTGCCGCACTGGTGGTCACCGTCGTCGGCTACTCCTTCGGCCCGATCATCATCGACCAGAAGCTGCAGGGCGTCCCCGGAGTCGCGGTCATGGCGATCGCGATCAGCATCAACGCGGTCATCTACGCGCCGTTCGCGTTCCTCACCAGGCCGACCGCACCGGTTCCCGCATCGGCGTGGATCGCCGTCGCCCTGCTGGGCATCGTCTGTACCGCGGCCGCGTTCGTCCTGTTCTTCGCGCTTGTCGGCGAGGTCGGCCCGTCGCGCACGACGCTGATCACCTACGTCAATCCCGCGGTCGCCGTCGTACTCGGCATCCTCATCCTCGGCGAGCCGTTCACCCTGGGCATCGCCATCGGCTTCCCGCTCGTACTCCTGGGCTCGTACCTGGCCACCCGCAGAGCACCTGCCGCGGCATTGGCCGTCGAGGCCGAACCCCACGCCTGATTCATCGCGTTAACTTTCGGCAGGTAACCTGCCGCAGTGACTGCGCCGAACATCACCTCTGAACTGGACTTCGACAAGGCCGCCCACCTGGTCTTGTCGTACCTGTCCTCCCAGCTGCCGCTGGCACTGTGGTCCGTGACTCGAGTCGAGAACGACCGTCAGTCGTTCATCTACCTCAACGAGGACAACGACTTCGGCATCTCCTACGGCGACGCGACGCCGTGGCAGGACAGCTTCTGCATCCACATGGCCGCGGGTAGGACCCCGACCGTCAGCGCGATCCCCAGCGAGATCCCCGAGTACGCGCGCGCGGCCGAGATCAACAACATGGAGGTCGGCACGTATGCCGGCGCCGTCATCGACGAGCCGAACGGCCAGTTGTTCGGGACCATCTGCGGCATCGACAAGGCTCATCAACTGGACGACGACTCGGTGGCCAAGGCGATTCCGCTGCTGCAGTTCATGGGCCGCGTGCTGACGCTGGTCCTCGCGGCCGACCGATACCGCGAGCGTGTTGCCGACGGCCTGACGCAGGCAACCATCGCCGCTGAGACCGATGCCCTCACCGGCCTGATGAACCGGCGCGCGTGGGACCGGCTCGTCCTGGAAGAGGGCGAGCGCTTCCGCAGGTACGCCGACCCGACCATCACCGCCGTCATCGATCTCGACGGGCTCAAGAAGGTCAATGACGCAGGCGGGCACGCGGCCGGAGACGAGCTCATTCGCAGCGCCGCCAGCGCGCTGCGCTCCGCTGTTCGCGGCACCGACGTGGTGGCCCGGCTCGGCGGCGACGAGTTCGCCGTGCTGATGCGCCAATGCGACCTGCGGTCCGCGGACTCGGTTGTGTCGAACATCGAGAAGTCATTCGCTGCGGCGGGCGTCGAGGCGTCGATCGGCTGGGCGGCGGTGACCGTGTCGCAGGGACTCACGGCGGCGATCGACGCGGCCGACCGCGTGATGTACGAGAAAAAGGCCGAACGCCGCAAGTCCCGCCCCGCATAACACGGCCAGCCCCTCTCGCCGACCTTGAGGTTGGCGTGTGTTTCACCGCCCGATTTCCACGCCAACCTCAAGGTCGGCGGGGGCGGTTAGTTGCTGGCCGTGGCTGCGACGTCCTGCCAGCGCTCCCAGCCCTCGATCCGCGAGGCGTAGTCCGCCTTCGCCAGCCCGAGCGGGTTCTTGCCGAGGAACATCCGCAACGGAGGATCGTCGGAGTCCACCACCGCGAGGATCGCGGCGACGGTGGTCTCGGGGGCTGCGGAGTTGTTCGCCATGCGCGCCCTGCGGACTTCCTGCACGTGCGCGCGGACCTCGCGATAGTCGTCCAGTTCAACGGAGTGGCTGGCCGATGATCCACTCCAGTCGGTGCCGAACGGGCCGGGCTCGATGAGCGTGACCTTGATGCCGAACGGCGCCACCTCCTGGGCGAGTGCCTGGCTGAAGCCTTCCAGCGCCCACTTCGAGGCGTGGTAGGCGCCGACCATCGGAAACGCAGTGATTCCGCCGATTGACGACACCTGGAGGATGTGGCCGGCTCCCTGCTTGCGCAAGAACGGCAGCGCCGCCTGGGCAACCCACAAAGCGCCGAGAACGTTGGTTTCCAATTGCGCGCGGATCTCGTCCTCGGAGAGCTCCTCGATGAAGCCGAAGTGTCCGTAACCGGCGTTATTCACCACGATGTCGAGTCGGCCGAACCGCTCGAATGCGGCGGCCACTGCGGCGAAGTCGGCGGCGCGGTCGGTGACGTCGAGCTGGATCGGCATCACGTTGTCGCCGAACTGCTCGACGAGGCCATCGAGGGTCGCGATGTCCCGCGCGGTTGCGGCTACCTGGTCTCCGCGCTCGAGCGCGGCCTGCGCCCACAGTCGCCCGAAGCCCCTCGATGCACCGGTGATGAACCAGACCGACATGACGCCTCCTACTGATCGCGCAACTGGAAGAACGCCAAGAGGTTGCCATCGAGGTCGAGCACGGCGAACTCCCGGGTCGCCCATTCTGTATCGGTCGGACCCGACTTGCTCACCGGGTGCACGACGGACTGCGCGGTCATCTCCTCGAACAGTTCGTCGACGTTGTGGACCTGGATCCGGCAGCTCGCGGTGCCCGACAGGAAGGACTCGCCACCCATGCGTACAGGTCGCTGCGCGAGCTCGACCGGGTCGACCGCACGCCACTCCTCGTTGCTCGACCCCCACAGATGGATCCACACCTCGTCTCGACGAAGAACGGCAATGCCCTCGTCGAGGTGCACCACAGTGAAACCGAGTCGATCGCGGTAGAACTCCGCTCCGGCGGCGAGGTCGAGCACAGGAAGCGCCGGAACGGTGCTGATCATTGTCATGGCTCTCCGTCCACAGATCTGGAACTCGTCTCGCCTCGCGAAATTGATCCCATTTCTATACCATTATGGATCGGCCTCTGCTTTTCGACTTCGACCCGGGCAAGAGCAGCTCAAGCCTGGCCAAGCACGGGATCGATTTCGTCGGCGCTCAAGTCTTGTGGTTGGACGAGCAGATGGTCGAGGTCGAGGCGCGAACTGAAGTCGAGCCGCGGAGTGTGGTGATTGCGAAGATCGGCGCGCAGCATTGGTCGGCCGTCATCACCTACCGAGGCGAGGCAATTCGGTTGATCTCGGTTCGTCGATCGAGAGCGGAGGAGGTGGATCTGTATGAAGGCAAGTGAGTTCGACGCGCAGTTCGATGACGGCGCCGATGTCAGTTCACAGTTGGATCTGGATACCGCAAAGCGGCCGCGACGAGATCCACAGCGCGTGAACGTCGACTTCCCGTTGTGGATGGTGCAGTCGCTGGACCAGGAGGCATCTCGACTGGGCGTCACCCGGCAATCGATCATCAAGGTCTGGATTGCGGAGCGACTGGAAGCGCGGACGAGCCAACTCGGCTAGCGGAAGTCTCGCGATCGCGTGCTCACCCCCAGCGGCAGCCGGGTGATGCGTTCGGCCACGATATTCGTCGCCCCGCTCTGCCGTTCGAGCATTCCCCGGATGAGGAGCGCGCCGCTGTCACGGGCCACTCGGCTGTGCCGGTCCCAGACTCCCGGGTGGCAGATGACGTTGACCAGGCCGGTCTCGTCCTCCAGCGACAAGAAGGTGATGCCGCCCGCGCTGGACGGACGCTGCCGGTGGGTGACCACTCCCCCGACGGTGATCCGCGTGCGGTCCGGGATGGCTGCGAGCCCCTCGGCCGTGATGACGCTCAGACCGTTCAGGCGTTCACGGATGAGCGCGGTCGGGTAGTCCGCGCTGATACCGGTGGCCCACAGGTCGGCGACGAGCTGGTCGTCAAGGCTCATCGCCGGAAGCGGCGGCGGCGTGGTCTCGGGCACGACATCGAGGTGCTGCGGCCCGCGGGACGCGGCGGCCGCAGACTTCCACAGCGCCTCGCGGCGGGTCAGCCCGAAGCCATCGAAGGAGCCGGCAGTGGCGAATGCCTCGACGTGATCGGTGGTCAGGCCTACGCGTCCGGCGAGGTCGGTCATCGAGACGAACGGACCGTTGGCCCCCCGCTCGAGAACGATGCGCTCGGCAAGCTCGCTGCCGATGCTCCGCACGCCGGACAGTCCGAGCCGAACGGCAAGGCCCGTGGCCTCCTCGTGCGGCTCGAGGGTGGCGTCGGCGCCGGAGATGTTGACGTCGGGCCCGAGCACCGTGACGCCGTGGCGGCGCGCGTCGTGCACCAGCGACTGCGTCGAGTAGAAGCCCATCGGCTGGGCGTTGAGCAGCGCGGCGAGGAAGGCATCCGGGTAGTGCAGCTTCAGCCATGACGACGCGATCGCGAGGAACGCGAACGAGATGCTGTGGCTCTCCGGGAAGCCGAAGGCCGCGAAGGCCTGGATCTTCGTGTAGATGTCATCAGCAGTCGCGCGGTCAAGGCCGTGCGCGGTCATGCCGTCGTAGAGCCGCTGCTTCATCGCGACCATCTTCTCGACGGAGCGCTTGGAGCCCATCGCCCGACGAAGCTCGTCGGCCTGCCCCGGGGTGAAGCCGCAGACAGCAATCGCGATCTCCATCAGTTGCTCCTGGAACAGCGGGACCCCAAGGGTCTTGTGGAGGATCGGCTCCAGGTCCGGATGCGGATAGGTGACGTCCTCCAGCCCGTCGCGACGACGCAGGTACGGGTGCACGGCATCGCCTTGGATCGGGCCCGGCCGGATGAGCGCGATCTCGATGACCAGGTCGTAGAACTTGCGGGGCTTCAAGCGCGGGAGCGTCGACATCTGCGCGCGGCTCTCGATCTGGAAGACGCCGACGGTGTCACCCTTGCAGAGCATGTCGTAGACATCGGGATCGTCAGCGGGAATGTCGTAGAGGTCGAGCTTGCGGCCATGCCACGTCTCGATGAACTCGAAGCAGTAGCGCAGTGCCGACAGCATCCCCAGCCCGAGCAGGTCGAATTTCACCAGCCCCGCGTACTCGCAGTCGTCCTTGTCCCACTGCAGCACGGTGCGGCCCTCGCGGCGCGCCCATTCCACCGGGCACACCTCGATGATCGGCCGGTCGCACATCACCATCCCGCCGGAGTGCACGCCCAGGTGCCGAGGCGCATTCATCAGCTCGCCGGACAGTTCGGCCACGAGTGCGGGCATCGCCTCGGCGCCGTCCGCCGCCTCCGTGGCCTCCGCCGGGAAGGTCGTGTTCCACGAATGCCGCTCCACCTTCTTGCTCCACGCGTCCTGCTGTCCGGCGGAGTAGCCGAGTGCCTTCGCGACGTCACGCACCGCGGACCGGGGCCGGTAGGTGATGACGTTGGCGACCTGTGCCGCGTGCCGTCTGCCGTGCATCTCGTAGACGTGCTGGATGACCTCCTCGCGGCGCCCGGACTCGATGTCGACGTCGATGTCGGGGGCCTCGTGCCGCTCGGCGGACAAGAACCGCTCGAACAGCAGGCCGTACTTGACGGCATCGACCGCCGTGACGTGCAGGACGTAGCAGACCGCGGAGTTCGCCGCGCTGCCTCGGCCCTGGCACATGATCCCGCTGTCGCGGCAGAACTTCGCGATCTCCCAGACGACGAGGAAGTAGCCCTGGAAGCCGAGGTTCTCGATGATCTCCAGCTCGCGGTCGACCTGCGCGTAGGACATCTCGTTGTCGTCGTCGCGCGGACCCCAGCGGTCGCGTGCTCCCGCGAGGGTGAGGTGCCGCAGGTAGGACATCTCGCCGGAGAAGCCATCGGGCACCGGGAAGGGCGGCAGGTTCGGGGCGACCAGGTGCAGCGGGAACGCGATCTCCGCGCCGATCCGCGCGGCGGCCTCGACGGCACCGGGCCAGCGGGCGAACCGCGCCGCCATCTCCGCCCCGGACCGCAGTCGCTGGTCGGGCGGCAGCCAGCCGGCCATGTCGGGCAGCGTGCTGCGCGCGCGGGTCGCGGCCATCACCGTGGCCAGGCGTCGTCGCTCCGGCGAGTGGTAGTGCGCACCGCTCGTGGCGACCACGGGCAACCCGGACTCCAGCGCCAGCCGGTGCAAGGTGTCCAGGCGCTCGTCGGCCAGCGGCTCGGCCATATGCGTGAGCTCGACGGCCAGATTGGTGGAGCCGAACCGGTGGATGAGCTCATCGCGCGCGCGACGGGCCTCGTCGAGCGCGAACATGCCGCCCGTGCCGAGTGCGGAGTTGAGCGGACCCTTGCGGCCACCCGTGAGTATCAGCCAGTTGCCGTCTCCCGCAGCGTCGGCGAGCTCGTCCCAGTCGTAGACCGGACGGCCCTTCACGCCGCCGCGCAACTGCGCCTCGGAGATCACCCGGCACAGCGCTGCGTAGCCCTCGGGGTCGCGCGCGAGGACCACCAGATGACGGCCCGGCGGGTCGGGCATGCCCACGCGCGCAGCGACCATGCGCTCGCTGCTGCTGCGCGCCGGCGGCGAGTCCACGGACAGCTCGGCGCCGAAAATCGTTGCTACGCCTAGCGCTTCGGCCGCTGCGGCGAATCGCGGCGCGGCGTACATCCCGTCGTGGTCGGTGAGCGCCAGCGCGCTCACTCCCAGGCGAGTCGCCTCCTCGGCCATCTCCTCCGGCGAGGAGGCCCCGTCGAGCCAGCTGAAGGAGGAGTGCGCGTGCAGCTCCGCGTAGGCCACCGACGGCTCGCTCGCGGTGAGCTGCTCGGGCGGTTCGTAGGCCGCGCGCTTACGGGAGAACGGCACGTCATTCTCGGGCGGACGCCCGTCGGGGCTGCGTCCGTTCGTGCTGCGGCCGGACAGGTGGGACTCCATCTCTCGCCAGGAGATCGGCGGATTCGAGAAGCCCATGGAGGATAATCGAACATATGTTCGATTGCTGTCAACCGCTCTCGCCTGCCGGCGTGCTACTCCTCGACGCGCTCCACACGAGCGGGGAATCGAAGCCAGGCCAAGATCGCACCGGCGGCCATCACCGCAGATCCCAGCAGCAGTGCCCACCCCATGCCTGACGTGAAGGCCTGGCTGGTGACCTGTCGAAATGGCTCGCTCACCGAGTCGGGCAGCCGGCGGGCCGCCAGGGATGCGGCCGCCAGCGACTCGCGCGCCGCGTTGAGCGCCTCAGGGGGAACCGCCCGGGCCGCAGCGCCCGCGGCCGTGATCGCCTCCTCAATGTGCTGGCGGTAGGTGGCGGCCATGGCCGCGCCGAGGATCGCGACGCCCAGCGATCCCCCGAGCTCGCCGACCGCGTCATTCACGGCAGAGCCCATGCCCGATCGCTCCGCGGGTACCGAGGCGAGTACTGCGTTCGTCGCCTGAGGCAGCACCATGCCGAGCCCGAGGCCGACCACCGCAAACGTGCCACCGACGACGACGAGGGACGAATCAGTGCTCAGCAGGCTGAACGATGCGATACCCGCCGCCGCCACGGTCATCCCGACAACCACGATCAGGCGCGTACCGAAACGCTGCGCAAGTGCCGGGCTGCCGAGCGAGGCGACGAGCAGGCCGAGGGCACCGGGGAGGACGGCGAGCCCGGACTCCAGCGGGGACAGGCCCTGGACGAGTTGGAGGAACTGCGGGAGGAAGAACATCGCTCCCATCAGCCCGAAGTACACCAATCCGACCGCCACCACTGCGGTAGAGAACAGCCTCTGGGTGAACAAGGTCAGCGGAAGGATCGGTCGCGGCGCGCGACGTTCCCACCACACGAACGATCCGAGCAGGGTGACCGCGCCGAGCGCGGACACCACCGTGACGGTCGTGACGCCTTCGTCGGGGATTTCGATAATCGTGAACACCAGGCAGATCAAGCCAGCAGCCGACAAGGCCGCGCCGGGAATGTCCAGCCTGGGCTTCGAGGGATCCCTCGACTCGGGAACAAGGATGACGGTGGCAGTGAGGACCACGACCACGAAGATCGGATTGACCCAGAAGATCGCGTGCCAGGAGAACTGCTCCAGGAGCAGTCCGCCGACTATCGGCCCGATGGCCACGCCGAGCCCGGCGACAGCAGCCCAGATGCCGATCGCCTGCGCGCGCTCGGCGGGCTTGTCAAACACGTGCACGAGGATGCTCAGCGTCGAGGGCATGATGAACGCGCCACCGACTCCCATGACCGCGCGCCACGCGGTGAGCGTCTCGGCATTCGTGGAGACTGCTGCGCCGATGGAGCCGAGCGCGAAGACCACCAGACCGATCAGCAGCATGCGACGACGGCCGAATCGGTCACCGAGGCTGCCCGCGAGCAGGAGGCTGCCTGCGAAGAGGACGGAGTAGGCATCGACGACCCACTGCAGCTGCGATGTCGTCGCGTCGAGGTCTTCCTGGAGGGTCGGCAGGGCCACGTTGACGATGGTGTTATCGATCGAGATGATCGCCAGCGCCGCCGACAGCACAGCGAGGATCGCCCAGCGGTTCCTCGTGTGCATCGCTGCACAGTAGGCCACGAATCAGTCGTACAGCCCCTCGAGCATCCAACTGCTGGTGTCGACGTAGTACGCGACGACATACGCGCGACCGTGCACGTCGACCAGTTGGCAGCGCAGCATGCGCCCCGGCGCCCCGGGCTCCCACCACGCCTCGCTCTGCGGCCACGGGCCGGCCCACGCGGTGATGGCCACCTGCTCGCGTCCGTCGATCCGCAGCAGGGCGGGCGAGGTGGCCATCGATCCGCGATCGTTGATGATCACGGCTCGGCCGCTGCGATCCAGCACGTGGATGGGGTGCGGCGGATCGACGAGCTGCGCGGGAGCGGGAGCGGGCAGGTGCCCGGGCCACGGCTCGCCAGCCGCGGCCCGGACCGGCTCCCCCCACACCGTGCGCCCGGTGCGGGCGGCAGGACTGCTGCCCCCTTGGACCGACAGCCGGATCACCGACTCGTGCCCGAACTGGGTCTGCACGCGGGCCAGCCCGCGCTCGACGCGCTCGTCGCCCTCCCCCGGGCCGCCCCACAGCGCCTGCTGGTGCGCGCCGGTGGGTACCGTCTCGATCGGCACCAGCCGCAGTCGCGAGACCCCGCCGCTGATCTGCTGGTCGGTGCTCGAGAACAGCCCCTCCAGCTGCCAGCGAATCCGGTCGACGATCTCCACCGCGGTGAGCAGTCCGGTATGCCGCCAGCGGCGGACCATCTGCTCGCCCATCTCGGTGTCGATCTGCGCCTCGAAGCACACGCAGGCCAGGCCGTGCCGGCTCAGTCGGTCCACGAACTGCTCGGCCGTGGTGCGCGAGGAGAACGCCACCGCGTCGGACCGGTCCAGCGCCGGCTCGAAGACCACCTCGACCGAGCACTCCAGCGGTGGCTGCCGCGCGACGACCGGACGGATGTCGCGGGCACCGGCCAGTCGGTGGGACCACGCCCCGACCGCGCCGAACCGGGCGGACACGTCGGCGGCGGGCAGGGCCGCGAAGGCGCCCAGCGTGTGGACGCCCAGGCGCAGCAGCAGGTCGACCAGTGGCACCCCGGCCCGGGACCCGAGCACGGTGATGGGCATGGGGTGCAGGAACTGCGAGGACCCACCGGGCGGGACGACGATGCCGCGGCGGGCGGCAAGCGCGGCGGCGAACGCCCCGTCGGCCACGCCCACCCACGCCTCGGTCAGCGCATTGATCGCCTCGCCGATCGCGGAGACGACACCCTCCTCGCTGCCGTAGTAGCGGGCCGGGCCGCGCACCCGCAGCGCCGCGAGTCCGGGTCTGGTGATCTCCACGCCGGGGGCGACCGCCTCCAGCGCCACGGCGATCGGCTCGAACAGTCGCGCCTCGGCGACCTCGTCGCGGGGGAGCACCACCAGCCCCGGGCTGCGGTACTGCGCCTCGCGGCGCAGCTGGTCGCGGCGCACGCCCTGCTCGCGGGCCGCCTGGTTGCAGGCCACCACCCGGTTCGCCGCCATGACCGCGACGGGACCGGCTCCGTCCTCGTCGGCCATCGCCATGGCGGACGACACCGGCCAGTCGGGGCACCAGATCGCCGCGGTTCGGGTGGGAGCGGGCTCCATCGCGACACTCATCCGGTTCTCGACAGGGGAGAAATGTCAGCAACAGCAACGTCAATCGAGGAAAGGCCACCGCCGCTCGCGGGCAGGTGCAGGCCCGAGGTCCGCGGACGGGCCGCCTTGCCGCGCCCCTCGGCCGCGATCGTCATGCGTCGACTGGCCAGTCGTCCCGAGCCCTCGGACGCGCCCTCCCACACACTGCCGCGCGCATCCAGCCGCAGGTCGGCGGACGGCCAGGAACGAGCGGCCGTGTCGAGATACGCGATGAGCACCGCATCGCGCGAACGCGCGCGAGCGGTCAGCCGCTGGACGTCGCCGGCGGCCACTCGCGCGGGCGGGCGGGCCACCACGACGTCGACCGTGTCGAGCAAGGCGCCGATCATCGTCGCCCATCTGGGTCCGGGCTCGACGATCACCGGCAGCCGCGACAGTTCCACCCCGTACTCGACCGCGGCCTCGGCGCTGATCGCCGGCATGCCCACCAGCGCGCACCAGGCACCCTCGCCCGACGGCCCGCCGAGCACCGCCAGGAGCAAGGACAGCGACCCGGCCACGCTCATCGACGAGCCGCGCCGCAGCCCGCCGGGGAGCACCTCGGCCAGGGAGGGGTGGACCGGCCAGGGCGTAGCGGCCGTACCTCCGAGCGCCTGGAACTCAGACGCCCGGAGGGCAGGGATGGCGACGTCCAGCATGCGGCTGATCTTCGAACATATGTTCGAACGCTGTCAACCGGCCGGGCGATTTGCCCGTTTCGCCCTCGTCGACCTTGAGGTTGGCGCGGGTTTCGGGCCCCTAGATCCACGCCAACCTCAAGGTCGGCAGTAGTGGCACCTAGCCCCGACCACTTCGTGTGCAATCTGTTGCTTGCACATGCTCGTCCTGACATGCAACCATTAGATTGCATATCAGGACGAGCAGAGGAGCGACATGACCGAATCGGTACACAGGTCGGTGTTCATAAACGCACGCCCGGAGGCCGTCTGGCCACTAGTGACAAGCCCTGAGCACGTCACGGCCTGGTATGCCTTCGACGGCGCGCAGATCGACGCCCGGCCGGGAGGCCGCATGCTGCTGACGTGGGTCGAGCACGGGTCGTTCGAGGGCGAGGTCGTGACAGTCGACGAGCCGCACTGCTTCGCCTACCGCGTAGCGATCACCCCCGACACCCCGCCGGTGGCCGGCAACAGCACGCTGGTGACACTCACTCTCACCGCATCCGGGACGGGCACCCTCGTCACCGCGACACAGACCGGCTTCGACGACCTCGCCGCCGAGTTCGGCTCGGCGTTCGACAACGCCGCAGCGGATGCGCTGGGCTGGGAGGGCGGGTTCGCCCTGCTCGTGCGGTACGCGTCAGATCGGCAGATCGCGCGATGAGCACGTCATCGCTCGTTCCGGCCTTTGCCGCCCTCGGAGACGAGACGCGGTGGAGCATCCTCACCCGGCTGGCCACTGCACCCGCGTCGGCATCACGCCTGGCCGACGAGTTCCCCATCAGCAGGCAGGCCATCCTCAAGCACCTCGAGATACTGCGCGACGTTGGCCTCCTCGAGACACACAAGCAGGGTCGCGAAGTCCTGTACTCACCGCTCGGAGCCGAGCTCAGCGCGCTCGGCCACCAGCTCAGTCGCGTCGCGGACGCCTGGGATCGCCGACTGGCCAAGCTGAAGGCTCTCGCCGAGTCGTAACGCGACCACCTGACCGGGACAAGTTGACGATTTCGGAGCAGGAACAGCCAGATTCGTTCGTTAGTCCCGGGATGCGGGACAAACGGATAGGTGGGATCAGCCGAGGGGGTTCCAGCGCAGGGCGAGCACGATGGCCGCGCCGGCGAGCACCGCACCGAGCAGGGCGAACAGCGCGCTCAGCTCCACGTCCTGCGTCTGGGTCACCACCCGACTCGGCAGCTGGCTGAAGACGTCGAGCAACTGCTCGGCGTCCTGCGCCTGGAAGTACTCCCCGCCGGTCAGCTCGGCGATGCCCATCAACGTCGGCTCGTCGATCTGCAGGAAGTTGCCACCGCCACCACCGAAGCCGCTGCCGAGGTCGAATCCCTGGCCCGGACCAGGACCGAAGCCCTGGAACTCGAACCCTCCGATGACCTGGTCAGGGGAGCACACCAGCGTGCCGGGCTGCTCGGTGCCGAAGCCAATCGTGTACACCCGAAGGCCGCGCTGCGCAGCCATCTCTGCGGCAATCAGCGGCTCGACGCCGCGAGTGTTCGCGCCATCGGTGAGCACGACGATGATGTCCGGCTGGTACTCCTGGGTGCCCGTGGAATCCTCAGCAACCGCAGGCAATTCCACCGAGGTCGAGGCAACGTCGGGATTGATCTCCGCGATGGCGTCGATGGCCGACAGGATGGCAAGACCGATCGCGGTGCCACGCGCAACCGTCAGCGTTCCGATCGCCTCGCGAAGGGGCTCGGGCTCCGAGGTCGCCGGGACAACGAGGGCGGCAACGCCATTGAAGGTGACCAGTCCAATTCGACTGTCACCCGTCTGCTGATCGACGAACGCCGTTGCTGCCTCCTGCGCCACCGTCAGCCGATTCGGCTCGATATCGGTATTGCACATCGACCCGGAGGTATCCAGGGCAAGGATCATCGACGTGCTGTTCACCGGGACCGGAACAGCAACGCTCGGGCGAGCCGCGGCGACGGACAAGAAGACAAGTGCCGCGGCGAGAAGCGCGACGGGCACGTGCCGGCGCCACCGCGATCTCTTCGGCACCGACGTGCGGATGAGCGCAACACTCGGAACCCGGACGGCGGTGCGCCGGCGGCGACGCAACTGCCACACGTGCAACGCGATGAGAACTGGCGCGGCGAGCGCAAGGATCAGGAGGAGCGGCCAGGCGAACGACATCAGACCACCCTCCCCAGCAGTCGCATGGACAAGACCGCGCCCACGAGGAACAGCACGATCGCCGCAAGGCTGAACAGGCCCGTGACCTCCACCTCCTCAGCGTTGGCCTCCCACCGCATGTCGAGCCCGTCATAGACCTGCGACAAGGTCGCAGCATCCTGGGCGCGGAAGTACTCGCCGCCCGAGAGTTCGGCGATGCTGCGGAGCATGTCCTCGTCGAGAGCCGTGGCGACCTGGAATCCGTCGACCTCGACCACCGCACCTTCTGCGCTGCCGATGCCGACGGTCGTGATCTTGACTCCCGCAGCAGCGGCGAGGTCGGCGACCGCGCTGGGGTCCGCTCCCCCGGTCGCCTCGCCGTCCGAGGCGAGCACGATGGCCGCAGACGGGAAGTAGCCGATGTCGAGATCGCCAAGGTCGCCTTGAATCTCCTCGGGAGTGAGCGTGATCGGCGTGTCCACGATGAGGTTCAGCGCGGCGAGCAATCCGGTGCCGATCTCCGTGCCGCCGCCCGTCGACAGCCGGTCGATCGCGGCGAGCACCTCATCGCGGTCCTCCGTCGGCGCTGCAGCAACCTGCGCACCGCTGCCGAAGGCGACGAGGGCAATCGACACTCCTGCGGGCTGACGCTGCACGAACTCGCGGGCTGCTGCCTGCGCTGCCTCCAGCCGGGTCGGCTCGATGTCATCGGCCTGCATGCTGTTGGACACGTCGACGGCCAGCACGACGGTGCCACTCAGCTGGGGCACCGCGAGCGCGACCTGCGGCCTGGCGAAGGACACCGCGAGGAGGACGAACCCGGTGAGGAAGACGAAGAACGGAAGGTGCCGGCGGCGACCGAGGGCCGCCGGCGAGCCGATAGTGACGAGCCCTGAGCCGGCGAGCGCATCCGCGCGAGCGCCACGGCGGCGCTGAACTGCAAGGTAGGCAAGCACCGCTACCGGGACCAGCAGCAAGGTCACCAGCATCGCCGGCCAGATGAAGGACATCAGCGCATCCTGCGCTGCATGCGCGCCATTCTCACCAGCGCGTCGGCGAGATCATCGTCGGTCCACACCGTGTGGAGTTGCGCTCCCGTGCGGCGAACGTCCGCGAGCAGGCCGGCCTCGCGTTCGTGCGCCGCCTCGCGGTACTGCTCGCGAAAGCGTGGATCACTCGTGTCGACGAGCAGCTGCTCGCCGGTCTCGGCGTCCTGCACCCAGATCGTGCCGACATCAGGAAGCTCGACCTCACGCCGGTCCGCGAGCCGGATGACGACGACATCGTGACGCTGCGCGAGCACGCCGAGTGGTCGTTGCCAGCCGTCGCGCACGATGAGATCGGAGACGACGAACACCAGTGAGCGTCGGCGCAGCATCGACGCCGCACGCTGCAGCAGCGGTGCCAGGTCGGTCTCCTGGCCGGACGGCTCCGACTCCTGGAGCAGTCGATGCGCCAGGCGAAGCACGTGATCGCGGCTGACTCCGGCGGGGATCATCTCCTCGACGTCGGCGTCGTACAAGATCGCGCCGACCCGGTTGCCGCCGCGGGTGAGCATGCGCGCGAGAGCCACGGAGAGCTCGACGAGCACGATGTCCTTGCCACGATCGACGGGGCCGAACGACATCGACGACGAGCGGTCGAGCAGCAGCCACGCGGTGAGGTCGCGATCCTCCACGTACTCGCGCACGTGCGGCTCGTCCAGCCTGGCGGTCACATTCCAGTCGATGTGGCGAACGTCGTCGTAGGGCTCGTACCCGCGGATGTCTGTGACGTCGATTCCCGAGCCGCGCGCGAGAGTCCGGAAGTCTCCGCCCCGCACGCCGGACAGCCGCTTGAGCGCACGCCAGTCGAGTCGGCGGAGCAGTTCCTCGGGAACCGCGACCACCGAAGTCGCCGAACGCTGCGCTCTCGCCATCGCGACCTACCGCCGGTTCAGTTCGGGCACCGGCGCGGCACGCATGACGCTCGTGATGATCTCGTCGGCGCTCACGCCTTCGGCCAAGGCCTCGTACGACAGCACGAGCCGATGCCGGAACACGTCGTGCACGAGATCCTGCACGTCGTGGAAGATCGCGTAGTCGCGACCGCGGATGAACGCGAGCGCACGTGCGGCGAGCACGAGGTTGATCGATGCGCGCGGGCTCGCACCGAACGAGACGAATCGAGTGAGGTCACCCAGTCCCAGCGACTCGGGCGCACGTGTCGCGGTCGCAACACGCACCGCGTACTCGATCAGGCCTGGATCGACGAAGACCGTCGCGGCCGATCGCTGGGCAGCGATAAGCCGCTCAGGATCGAGGACCTTGTTGATCAGCTCCGCTGGCCGCATCATCCGCTCGACGATGACGAACTCCTCGGTCGGCGACGGGTATCCGACGAGGACCTTCATCATGAAGCGGTCAACCTGCGCCTCGGGAAGCGGATACGTGCCCTCGGACTCGATCGGGTTCTGCGTGGCCATCACCAGGAACGGGTCAGGAACCGCAAGGGTTTCGCGGCCGATCGTCACCTGTCGCTCCTGCATGACCTCAAGCAGCGCGCTCTGCACCTTCGCTGGCGCGCGGTTGATCTCGTCGGCGAGCAGCAGGTTCGCGAAGACTGGACCCGGAGTGACGCGGAACTCCCCGCTCGGCTGGTGGTAGATGCGCGTGCCCACGACGTCCGCGGGAACCAGGTCCGGAGTGAACTGGATTCGCTGGAACGTGCCGCCGATCGACTGGGCAAGCGCGTTGATGGCCAGTGTCTTGGCCAGCCCGGGCACGCCTTCGACGAGGACGTGTCCGCGCGCGAGGAGCGCGACGAGCAGGCGCTCGAGCAGTCGGTCCTGTCCGACGATGGACTTCTTCACCTCGTACAGCACCGCTTCCATCGGCGCGGTCAGGTGTCGATTCGAGGCGTCTTCGGTCATCGTCATCTCTCGGGTCCTTCTCCCTCTCCGGTGGTGCCCAGTGCGGTGCCGATCGGCACGGCGAATCCGATCCCAATGAAGTAGCCGTTCTTCGACGGGTCCGCGAGCGAGGACACGACTCCCACGACCTGTCCCTGGTCATTCAGCAGCGGTCCGCCTGAGCTGCCCGGGTTCACTGCTGCGTCGAACTGGATGAGCCCGGACAGCGCGATGTCCTCACCGTCGTTGATCGACCGATCCAGGCCGGACACGACGCCCTCGGTGGTGGAGGCGAGGAGCCCCAGCGGGTTGCCGACCGCGACGACGCGACTGCCGACGTTCACGCCGCCTCCGAGCACGGCGGGAACGACGACCTCGGGCAGTCGGTCGGGAGTGAGCGACGCGATGTCGTTGTCGGGGTCCGCGAACTCGATCACCGCGGGCGATGACGTGCCGTCGGCGTACTCGACCTCGATCGACTCGGCGTCGTCTACGACGTGGTACGCGGTGAGGATCGAGCCGGCGGCGTTGACGATGACTCCGGTGCCCAGACCGCGATCAGGACGGGTGCCGTCGGCCCGGCCGGGCCCGTCGGTCCGGATGACCACGAGTGAGGGCAGGACCGTGGAGTAGATCTCGCTTGCCGTGAGCGACGACGGGCCGGTCGGCGATGCGGATGCGGAGGGCTCGGGAGTGGGGTCGCTGGCGGACGAGGAACCCACGCGAAAGGCGAGCAGCCCGACGATCACGAGGCCGACGAGGGCAAGCACGCTCGCCACGAGGATGTTCGTCGTGCGGCGCCTGCTCATCAAAGACTCTCGATCAGTCGATGCGGGTCAACCTGCTCCCTTGCCATGCTGCCATCTGGTTCACGGCTCAACCAAACGATTTCGGCCGCGAAGACTGAACTGACAGCCAACTCTCAGTAAGGCTCGCGTAAGGGCCATCGGCCCCAGGAGCGCCTACCGACATTAAGTTAGGCTACCCTTACCTGCCATGGACGCCTCCTTGCTCGACCTGCGGCGCACCAGCGAGCCCGCGGACGCCCCCTACCTCCTGCACCACGTGCGCGTGACCCAGGCGGTTCGGGTCAGCCCGACGTACACCCAGATCACGATCAGCGGACCCGAGCTCGACCGCGTCTCGACGACGGGACTGGACCAGCGGATCAACCTGATCTTCCCCCTGGCCGAGCACGGGCTGACGCCGATGGCCATGGTCGACGACTGGTACGGCGCATGGCGCCTTCGTCCCCAGACGCACCGCAACCCGATCCGCACGTACACGGTCCGCGCGGTGCGACCGGAGATGCGCGAGATGGACATCCTGTTCGTCTGCCACGGGCCGACCGGGCCAGCGGGGCAGTGGATCGATGACGTGTCGGTCGGCGACGAGCTGATGATGTGCGCGCCGAATTCCAGGTCGAGCTCGGATCCCGGCGGCATCGACTTCGACCCGCCCAGGGACTGTTCGACCTTCCTGCTGGTCGGTGACGAGACGGCCGCTCCGGCGATCGCGTCGATCCTGACCCAGTTGCCTGCCGATGCGACCGGCACCGTCCTCGTCGAGCTGCCGCATGTTGAAGACGCTGCCATCCTGCCGAACCACCCGGGTGTCGAGGTCCGGGTCTTCGGCCGCAGCGGTACGCGCGGTGATGACCTCAAAGGCGAGGTCATCACCGCGGCGACCGCGCTCACCGGAGGACCGACCGCCGAGGCGCAGGTAGTCGAGGACGTCGATGTCGACACGGGCATCCTGTGGGAGGTGCCGCGCGACGAGGACGGAGTGGCGCTGCGCGACCATCAGGTCTACGCGTGGATCGCCGGCGAGGCGAGCGTCATCAAGGCGCTACGCCGTCAGCTCGTCAGCGAGCTCGGTTGGGATCGTCGCACCGTGGCCTTCATGGGCTACTGGCGCGAGGGCCGCTCCGACGACTAAGGAGTGGTCAGGATGGCGCGCGAGCGAGCAGTCCGCCGTCGACGACCAGTGACGCACCGGTGATGAAGCTCGCGTCGGGTGACGCGAGGAACGCGACCGCGTGCGCCACCTCCTCGGGCTGGCCCATGCGACCCACGGGAAGGGTCGCCGACGCAGTCGCCTTCGCCTGCTCCGGATCGGCCTGGCTGTCGAAGTAGTTCTGCAGGTTCGGCGTCAGGATCAGGCCAGGGCACACGGCGTTGACCCGGATCCCGTGCCTGGCTCCGTCGAGGGCCATGGCCTTGGTCATCGACAGCACGGCACCCTTGCTCGCCACGTAAGCCGCGTTCTTGGGAAAGCCCACGAATGATGCGCGCGACGCGATGAGGACGATGCTTCCGCCGCCGTCGACCATGGCCGGCCACAGCACCTTGTTCACGAGGAAGATCGCCTTGAGGTTGGAGTTCATCTGCCGGTCCCACTGCTCCTCGGTCAACGAGTCGAGGGATCCGACGACGGTCTCTCCCGCGGAGTGGACGACGATGCTCGGAGCGCCGACGCGGCTGACAACCGACGGCAGGAGCCGCTCGACGGCCAGTGCATCAGACAGTTCGAGTACCACGATCTCGGCAGGACCAGAGCACTCGCGCTGAGTCTCGATAAGACCAGCGGACGTCCGGCCCAGGAGCACGACGCTTGCGCCCTCGCGCGACAACTGGAGCGCGGTGGCACGACCGATCCCCGATCCGGCACCGGTGACGTAGGCGATCTCGCCGTCGAGGCTAGGCACTGAGCTCTGCCTTCATGCCGTGAACCCACCCGAGGCATCGACGACCGAGCCGTTGAGAACCGCTCCTTCGCGCGAGCAGCAGAACGCGATCGTCGCCGCGAGCTCCTCGGGACGCAGGAGCCGACGGACCAACTGCGATGACGCGAACTCGTCGACATGCTCGAGGTCGTACAGATCGGCGGTGGCCCGAAGCATGTCGGTGTCAGTGGACCCTGGCGATACGGCAACGGCGGTGACGCCTGTGCCGATGAGGTCGGCGGCCAGGCCCTTGACCAGCCCGACCACGGCGTGCTTGGCCGCGTTGTATCCGGCGAGGTGGAACAGTCCGCGAGCACCCGCGGCGGAGGCCACCGCAACGAAGCGGCAGCCTTGCGGATCCGGACCGCTCAGCATGACGGGCACGACCGCAGACGCCGTGTTCCAGACGCCGACAACATCGACGTCGAGCAGCGTGCGCAGGTGCGACTCGGGTGTGGCCCACAACGGCTCTCCACCCACGATGACCGCTGCGGCCGCAACCGCAGCATCGAGCCTGCCGAACACGTCGACCGCGAGGACTGCTGCGGCCGCAAGTGCGTCGGCGTCGCGCACGTCGACAACCTGCGTGCGGACGACATCGGGGTACTCGGCTTCCAGGCTCAGCAGTTGGTCCGGTGTGGCGAGGGCGTAGTCAACTCCGTCACCTCGGCCGGTGCCCGTGCCCGCGCACGAGTCGACGGCGACTACGCGATAGCCCTGCTGGACGAGGACATCAACGGTCGCGCGCCCGATACCGCGCGCCGCGCCCGTGACCAGGGCCACCCGGGTCATCGCGATGCCAGTTCGACGAGACGACCACGGTCATCGACCGTCGCGCTCGTGACCAGCGCAACGCCGTGGCCGACGAGTTGGCTCATCAAGGTCTCGCCGAGTTCTGCGGTCGCGCTGGTCGGGTCGCCCAGCACGCCGGACGGCGACGCGGCTCGGACACCGGACGACATCAGCAGCGGCAGGATCTCCGCGAGCGGTGCGAGCTGGCCGGGAGCCGCGCTCGCCATGTCGACCCGCTCGGGCGCCAGGTGGAGCATCACCGAGGTCTCCGTCGATCCGGCGTGCGCGTCGGCATCGGACTCGAAGATGCAGGCGAGCCAGGCGACGTCGTGATGCTCGCCGCGCATCTGCGCGATCGCCGACGACAGCGTGGTCACGTTGCCGCCGTGCCCGTTGACGAACACGATGCGCCCGGCCCAGGTGGACAGGGAGCGGACGAGCTCGACGATCTGCATCCTCAGCGCCTCATGACCGACCGAGACGGTGCCGGGGAACTCCTGGTGCTCACCGCTCGCTCCGTAGGAGATGGCCGGCGCGAGGAGCACGTCAATCCCGTCCCCCTGGAGGACGACGGCGATGCGCTCGGCCGCAGCCGTGGCGATGAGGGTGTCTGTCTCGAACGGCAGGTGCGGTCCGTGCTGCTCGGTCGAGCCGATCGGCACGAGAACGAGTGGCCTCGCGGGAACGGTGTCCCACGTCATAGCCGACAGGTGCCGAACCGTCGCCACTACTTGCTCCCGACGGCACCGAGGGTTCTGGTGAATCCTTCGGGGACGATGACGTCCGCGGGAGACAGGTCGTGGATCGACTTGTGTCCCAGCGCGTAGACGGTGGAGTCGATTCCGCTGCGCAGGATGTCCAGGACGTTCTCGACCCCGCCCTGGCCGTTCGCCGCGAGCGCCCACAGGTACGGGCGTCCGATCATGACGGCCTTGGCCCCGAGCGCAAGCGCCTTCACGACGTCGCTGCCGCGGCGGATGCCGCCGTCCATGACGATCTCGATGTCCTGGCCGACGGCCTCGACGATGCTGGGGAGCACCCGGATCGGGGCGGGCGTGGAGTCGATGTTGTTTCCGCCGTGGTTGGAGACCGACAGTGTCGAGAAGCCGGCATCGACCGTGCGCTTCGCGTCGTCGACGCGGCAGATGCCCTTGAGCATGAACGGCCCGTCCCACTGCGAGCGCAGCCAGGCCAGGTCCTCCCATGTGCACGGCGGGGTCTGCATCCACTCGTAGTACGCACCGAAGAAGGTGGGAGTCTCCCCGGCCTCGTTCTTCAGGTTCGGGGTGCCGAGGTCGGGGATGCCGCCACCGCGCGCGAACGACGCGAGCCACTTCGGCTTCGCGATCACCTGCGGGGCGAACTGCACCATCGTCTTGAAGTCGATCTTCTCCGGGATGACCGGGCTGCCCCAGTCACGTCCATAGGAGAACGACCAGTCAAGGGTCAAGATGATGCCCTTCGCGCCGAGGTCCTTCGCATACGCGAGGCGCTCGAGCATCTGGTCGCGGGTGCCCATCCAGTACATCTGGAAGAAGGTCTGCGGATTCGCCGCGATCACGTCGGCGAGAGGCTTGCTGCCGAAGCAGCCGAGTCCCATCGCGGTGCCGCGAGCGGCAGTCGCGCGCGCGATGGCGATCTCGCCGTCGGGATGAACGGCCTGCACGCCGGTCGGCGAGGTCACGACCGGCAGGGAGATGGGCTGGCCCATGAACGTTGTCGCTAGGTCGCGCTCGGCGTGCAGTCCGGCCACGTGCGGGGCCAGCTCGATCTTGGAGAACGCGGTGATGTTGTCGTCGTACGACGTGCCCTTCTCGTTACCGGCGAGCAGTGCGCTGTAGACCGACGACGGAAGACGCTTCTTCGCACGACGCTGCGCCTCGGCGACGGACTCGAACCACGGATTTGCCACTGTGAACCCCTCGAAGGATCGGAACTTAGATGACGGCGGGGTTGAAGCCCGCGAGGGGGCTCTCGGCGCAGCCATGCACCGGAGGCGTCGCGGGGCTGAGCATCCCGAGCTGGACCAGGACCGGCTCCTGCTTGCGCTTAGACGTCTTCGAATGGTCCTGGCTCGCGGCGGGGACGGTGCGTCCGACCTGCAGCAGCGCGTCCTCGCTGTAGCCCTGGACGCACTCGGGATCGGGACCGTCGAGCGGAAGTCCGGTGAAGAACTTCGCGGCCATGCAGCCACCGCGGCACGAGTCGAAGTGCTGGCACTTCGTGCATGCGCCCGACGTCTGCGGGGAGCGCAGGTCGGCGAAGAGCTCCGAGTTCTGCCAGACCTCCTTGAATCCACCGGGGTTGAGCAAGTTGCCGGCGAGGAAGTTGTCATGGATGGCGAAGGGGCACGCGTAGACATCGCCGATGGGATCGATGAGACACACGACGCGGCCGGCACCGCACAGGTTGAGGCCGGGCAGCGGCTCGCCGAAGCCGGCGAGGTGGAAGAAGGAGTCACCGGTGAGGACGTTCTCGCCGGCCTTCATCAGCCAGTTGTACAGGTCGCGCTGCTGCGCGGCCGTGGGGTGCAGGTCGTCCCACACGTCGGCACCGCGACCAGACGGGCGAAGCCGGGTCAGTCGCAGGGTGGCGCCGTGCCGATCGGCCAGCGCCTTGAACTCGTCGAGCTGGCCGACGTTCTCGCGCGTGACGACAACCGAGATCTTCGCGTCCTTGAAACCAGCAGCAGACAGGTTCTCCAGCGCGCGGATCGCCATGTCGTAGGAGCCCGTGCCGCGCACGCGGTCATTGACCTCGGCGGTCGCGCCGTCGAGCGAGATCTGCACGTCGACGTAGTCGGTCGACGCGAGGAAGCTCGCGCGCTCGGGGGTGATGCGCACGCCGTTCGTCGAGAACTTCACGCCGACGTTGTGCGACACGGCATAGTCGAGCAGATGCCAGAAGTCGGGGCGGATCGTGGGCTCGCCGCCGCCGATGTTGATGTAGAACACCTGCATCCGCTGCAACTCATCGATGACGGCCTCGGCCTGCTTCGTGCTGAGCTCGCGCGGGTCGCGCTTGCCCGAGGACGACAGGCAATGGACGCATGCGAGGTTGCATGCGTACGTCAGCTCCCACGTCAGGCAGATGGGTGCGTTAAGGCCGAGCTCGAACTGGTCGAGCAGCGAGCCGCCGGTGGGGCGTTCTGCGGGAGCGGTGGTGATGCGCTCGTCGAGGATGGTCACGATGCAGCCTCCAGTGTTCGCGGTTGGATCGTGCCCGCTTCTGCGAGCGACTCGAGGGCCTTCACGTACGAAGGCCATTGCTCGGGCGGCACGCCTGCTGCCTGCAGCGCCTCGCGCACGTCGGCACCGGCGGCAAGGCCCGCGACGACGGTTACGAGCTCAGGTCGCTTGAGGAAGGTCAGGCGCCTGGTGCTGAAGTTGTAGGCGAGTGCGCCGAACGGCTCCGGGCGCAGTTCCACGCGTGGGGACAACTGCCAGGGCTCGTCGAGCATCGTCATGCTGATGCAGGCCTAGTAGACGCCGCACATACCGTCGATCGAGACGTCCTCGATCAAGGTCTCGACCTGCAGGTCCTGGGTTTCGGTCTGGGGTGCCTCGATGCTCATGTCGATCCCTTCGCTGAGTGGATTGCAACTGATCGGACAGTAATGGCACCGTGCGCCAAAAAGCAATACATTCGTGTTAATACTGTGTGAATGCCTGCTAGGTTCATCCGGTCATGAGCACGGCAGACCGGCCCGCCGCCGGACGTCCCCCGGTGACCAGCCATGCCGAAATCGAAGCCGTCTCGTTCGAGCTGTTCGCGAACCAGGGCTTCGACGAGACCACGCTCGACGACATCGCGACGGTCCTGGGCGTGGGCCGCCGAACCCTGTTCCGCTACTTCCCATCGAAGAACGACATTCCCTGGGGCCAGTTCGATGCCAGCCTCGAGGGCCTGCGGCACACCCTCGACCAGACGCCCCCTGACGTGCCGCTGTTCGAGGCCATCAATCGTGCGGTCGTGGACTTCAACCGCTTCGACCCGGCCACGCTCCCCCAGCATCGCCAGCGGATGGCGCTCATCCTGCGCACGCCCGCGCTCCAGGCCCACTCCGCACTGCGATACGAGCAGTGGCGCGCGGTGATCTCCTCGTATGTCGCCACCCGCCTTGCGGTGCCGGCCGATGACCTCGTCCCGCGACTGGCGGGGCACGTCGCGCTGGCCTTGGCGCTATCGGCGTACGAGCAGTGGCTGGAGAGCGACGCGCAGACACTCGAGCAATTGCTGGTGGGAACCGGCTCGGCGCTGCGCTCGATCCTGGACAGCTGAGTGGATCGCTCGCTGCCCGCGGGAACGGTGGTTCGGCTTGCACCGCACGTGCGGTCGTGGGCGAACGCCTCCGCGCTGATCGGCGGCTCGCCGTGGCGGATCAGCCGGATGACGGGTGCGGCGCGCATCGTCGTCGTGAACCTCCTGGGCAGCGGCAGCACAGGGGTCTCGGCGTCGGACCCGCAGACTCTCGCCATCTTCCGGATGCTCGTCGATCGTGGATTCGCGATCGTGGTGCAGGGTCCTGACCTTGGTTCCGGCACCGCCTGCGTCGTCATTCCCGCGATGGACCGACCGGACAGCCTCGACCGGACGCTGTCGTCGCTGCCAGGGGTGCCCGACGTGATCGTCGTCGACGACGGCTCCGTCAATCCCCATGCCATGCGTGCTGTTGGCGATCGGCATGCGGTGACGGTGGTCGCGCATGCGCAGAACACGGGTCCGGCAGCGGCACGCAACACCGGAGTCGCCGCATCGCAAAGCGAGTTCGTCGCCTTCTTGGACTCGGACTGCATCGCTCCGCCCGGCTGGCCCGCCTCGATGCTGCACCACTTCGCCGACCCCGCCGTCGCTGCCGTCGCGCCACGCGTGCGCGCGAACCCCTTGGGCCGCAGCGTGATCGACCGCTACGAGGCGACTCGCTCCTCGCTCGACATGGGCCTGTTCCCCGAGCTCGTGCGCCCGGGCTCGCGGCTTGGCTTCGTGCCGACAGCCGCCCTGATCGTCCGGCGCAACGCGCTCGGCACGGGATTCGACGAGGACCTTCGACTCGGCGAGGACGTGGATCTCGTCTGGCGCCTCACCGACGAGGGCTGGCACGTGCTGTACGACCCGACCGTCGTGGTCGAGCACGCCACTCGCGCACGTCCGCGCGCGTGGCTCACCCGCCGCTACGAGTACGGAACGTCGGCTGCCGCGCTGTCGGTACGCCATCCCGACAAGCTCACTCCCGCGCGCGTGTCGGCATGGAACATTGCCGCGCTCGCCCTGCTCGCGACCGGCCGGCCGCGAGCCGGCGCGGTGGTCGCTACGGGTGCGGCGGTTGCCTTGTCCCGCCAGTTGCGCGCGCTGGACAGCCCCGAGCTGCTCGCCGCGAGGATCGTCGGCCAGGGCATCATCGCGGACGCCGCCGGCATCGGGCACCTGCTTCGCCGCGAATGGTGGCCGGTCGGCGCAGCAGCCCTCGTCCTCGCCCCGCGCTCGCGCATCGCGCGCTCGCTTTCCGCCTGCATGCTCGCTCCGATCGCGTGGGAGTACGCGACGAGACGACCACCGCTCGACCCGGCTCGCTACGCGGCGCTGCGCCTTGTCGACGATGCCGCGTACGGAACCGGAGTGCTGACCAGTTGCGTGCGAGCGCGCACGCGCGTACCGCTCACTCCGTCGATCCGCATGCCCGACTGGGTGTCGGACTTTCGCACGCGTCGCCGCTAGTTAGCGACGGCAATCTCCGCCTGGCTGCGTGAGTAGGGCGCGACGACGCCCACCTGCGACGCGTCGTTGATGACCTCCTGCGCGACGATCTTCCCGTCACGGACCGTGAAGAAGTCGATGAAGCGCACGTTGTCGAACTCGCCGAACGTCCGGCTGGTTCCATACAGGTAGCCGGTCGTGGTGACGATGATGTCGTCGCCTAGATTCGCCGACCAGGTGCGGTCGATCCTCTTGGCCACCGACTCGTAGAGCCGCACGACCTCGGCCGCCACGTCGGGCAGCGAGGTCTGGATGGCGCCGCCGGGAAAGATCAGCTTCGCATCCGGAGCAAGGCACGCCTGCGCCTCGTCGAGCTTGCCCTCCATGAACAAGGTCAGGTAGCGGTCGACCAGTTCCTCGGCCTCGGTGAACGTCATAGTCATCTGCTCGCCCTTCTTGTCGTGGTGATCATTGAGTCTGGCGGTGGATCTGGAGAAGCTCGCTGAGCATGCTGACATCGGGATCGGCCGCGTTGAGCAACTCGTCCGCGATCGTCTTGGCATCGTGCTCGGCCATGCCGCCGGACATGAAATTGGCGATCGCCTTGGCGAGGACGTCGTCGACACTGACCGGCCGGGAAGGGCTGCCTTTGACATCATCGACACTGCACTCGATGACCGATCCATCGGACAGCTCGGCCCGGACCCTGGCGGGGAATCTCGATGGATACCCGCTGTCGATCCACGGCTCGTAGCTGACGCGCTCGCTGATCGCCATGATGGCGTCGTCGCACTCTCCGCTGAAGACGGAGATCTCCAGACCCCCGCGATCGAGCACGGCGCCCAGGACATAGGGCAGGCTCCAGCGCGCGTCGTGCGCCTTGGCTGGCCGCTGACGCTGCGGCCACGGCTCGGCGATGATCGCTACGACCTCCTCGGGTACCCAGCAGTGAAGGCTCACGAGGCTGCTCGCGGACACCCCTTGCGCCATGAGCTGCTCGAGCGCCTCGATGAACGGGTGGATGTAGTGGCAGCACGGCTGCAGCTTGAAGGCCGCTTCCGGCAGGCGCCACACCTCACCCAGGTCCGCGAGCTGCACGGCGAGGTTCGCGCCGGCGTCCGGGTCCTTGGCGTAGAGAGTGAAGAACCCGAACGGCCCGTCGAACACGCTGCTCGGTCCGGTGACTCCAGCGCGCGCGAGCTGGGCGGCGAGCAGTCCGGCATGCGCGGACCAGCCCGGCTGCACGGCCTTCACCGTGTCGCCGTCCGCAAGGAACGCGAACGTGCCCGACGCCTGGCTGCCAGCGATGCCGATGGCATTGTCGAACACGTCCGGCCCGTCGCCATGCAGCAGGCAGGAGACTGCCGCAGAGGCGAACGCCCCGGCAGCGGACGTGATCTGGAAGCCCTGGGATTGAATGCGCCCGGGGCTGGCGAGCCCGATCCTGATCAAGAACTCCCAGCCGATGGCGAAGGAGGACAGCATCTGGAGCCCGGTGGACCCCTGTTCCTCGGACACCGCGAGCGCGGACGAGGCCATGACGCTGCTCCCGTGCATGACGGACGCGACGTGGGTGTCGTCGTACTCGAGGGAGTGAATCAAGGACCCGTTGATCAGCGCGGCGATCGGCGACGGCACGGCTTCCGACGAGCCAAGGACGGTGCTTCGACCGCGTCCCTGGCCCGCCGCGAGAGCGGTCACGCCGCTGACCGGACCGACTCGCGAGCCGGCCAGGCCGACTGCGAGTGCGTCGAGGAGGTGCAACCGCGCGGACTGCAGCACGTGCTCGGGGACGTCCTCGCGAGCCTGGATCAGACGGCCCGCGAGGGACGACTTCTGCTGGATCAACGCGACCACAGTTCGGCGATCACGTCGGCCCACAGGGTGTCGTCGCTCACCGTGCCCGCGACCAGTCCTCGCGCCACGGCGGCAAACAGCGGCATCTGCCCGGCGGTGATGAGCTCCACCTTGTCCAGGACATCCTCATCCGACAGCGGTCGATCGGGCCCGCCCATCGCGCTGCGGCACTCCTCGACATAGACCGCCCCGGACGACGTCGTCACGGTCAGGCGCGCCGGACGGTCGTACGGCGGCTCGAGGTCACCCTCGTACGGCTGAATCGTGATCTTGTTGCGCAGTGCGACGACGTCGGGATCGTTGACGTAGGCCTCGGAGAACGCCTCGGCATCGGCGTTGCCGCGCACGATGACCGCGGCGACGGAGTGCGGCAGGGAGAACTTGCCCCCGAGGACGGAGACGGGATTCGCGTTGTTGAGGGTGATCGCGAGTGGGTTGGCGTCTATCAGGATCGAGGCGATGTCATCGACGGGAACGTCGGCGAGCCGGCCCGAGACCAAAGACAAGGTGGCTTCCACTGCGCTGTGGGAGTACTGACAGCACGCGTAGCTCTTGTGATAGCCGTCGTGGATCGACCACGTGTTCTGGTCCGCGCGCAGCTCGTCCTCGTCGAGTGGGTAGCCGAACCCGCGCTCGAGCACTCCGAGCGCGCTGGTGGCATCGCCCTCGATGCCTGCCGCGGCGAGCTCGACTGCCGTGAAGCCGCTGAGCGCACCGTGGCCCGCCCAACCATTCCGGACGAGCAGGCCCTTCATCGCATGATCGAAGGGACCAGCAGCGGCCATCGTGATCGCAACCTGAGATGCCGATCGGATGCCGGGACCGGACGCGCCGCGAACGGCAGCGACCGCAGCCGCGGCCCCGACCGGCGCCATCGTCGCGTGCGGGTGGAACACGAACGGACGCGGCGGGCGCATGACCCGTGCGTAGGCCGTCGAGACCTCGTAGCCGGCGACGAGCGCCGTGAGCAGCTCGCCGAGGGTTCCGTTGCGTGCCTCGATCTCGGCCATTGCCGCGGGCAGCGCGTACAGGCCGCCGTGGCAGGTTGCCGGCCGATAGCCCTCGTCGAGCTCGTTCCAGTTGGCCGCTACCGCGTTGACCAGTGCGGACCAGCCGCGACCGCTCCTGTTGCCGGTGACGTGCGTGGACTCCGCGTTCGGCTCGATGCGCATCGCTGCTGCGGACAGCGCCTGCACCTGGGGCTCATCGAGCGCCGCGGCCATCGCGGCCGTGTCGTCGACGAGCACGAGTGCGGCTCTACGCCGGGTCGCGCCGTCAAGCACCACCGAGCCGTCGGCAAGAGCGTCGACGCGTGCGTAGAGCGAGTCCTGCCATGCATCCCAGTGCGACGTTGTCACTGTCCTGCTTCCTGACTTGCAGCGATGCCGGCCAGCCGGCCGAGTCCGACAGCGGACAGCAGGCCATTGCCCGACGAATAGCCTCGGCCGCCCGTGAGCCCGCTGATCCCCGGCGCGACGCCGCCGACCGCGAACAGTCCGGCAACGACGCCGCCGTCGGCACTGAGCACTCGACCGTCGTCGTCGACCGCGAGGCCGCCTTGCGTGTGGAACAGCCCAGGAGTCACACGCGAGGCCACGAAGGGCGCGGTGAGCGGTGCCTGACCGAAGTCGGTTCGACCGAATGCGTCATCCGTGTTGCCGCTTGCCGCGGAGTTGTACGTCTCGACCGTGGCGACGAGAGCCGCGCGATCGATGCCGCACGCATCAGCCATGTCCTCGACCGTCTCGAACTCCCGGGCGCCGCCCATCTCGACGAGTTCGACGAACTCCTCTTCCTTCATGGCGACCGCCTTGATCCTCGCGTCGTAGACGACGAACGAGGGCGCCGTGCCTTTCAGCACCTCTGCGGTGAAGCCCGAGTACCCGAGGATCTCGTCGCCCAGCCGGCTTCCGGTGGAGTCGACGATGACCGCGCCCTTCTCCACCGTGGTCCACGACAGCAGGGAGCCATGGGGATAGGCAACCGCGGCGTAGCCCTGGTAGGCGGACGTGTTCTGCAGGTATCCGCCGAGATCCAGTCCCCATTCCAGCGCCTCACCGGTCGAGCCGTGAGCACCGAAGTACTCAACGGAGGACAGTTCCGGGATCCACTTCTCGATGAGCGCCTTGTTCGCGGCGAAGCCGTTGGACGCCAGGATCACGGCGTCGCACGTGAGGACGTACTCCGCCACCCGGTCTCCCCCGACGACGACTCCGCGGACCTTGCCGTCCTCCACGACCAGTCCCGTGACCGGGTTGCCCACCAGCACCTCGACACCGGCGCGGGCGCAGGCATCGAGGAGGTCGTTGGCCAGGTCGGAGCCACGTCGCGACACGGGTGCGTGCAACCGCGTGACCGAGTGGCCCACGTGCTTGTAGTCGGTGATGAGCGACAGCTTCACCCCGTGAGTGTCGACCAGCCAGTCCACGAGGTCGGCCGACGTCGCGGACAGCCGACGGGTAAGGCCCTCGGCTTCGTGCGGACCGCTTTGCCGTAGGAGGTCGGCAATCATGCGATCCACGCTGTCCTCGACGCCGGCCTCTCGCTGGAGCCGGGAGCCGGCGGCGGGAATCGATCCGGTCGACAGCGCCGTGTTGCCACCTGCGCGGTCGAGCTTCTCGAGCACCACTACTGACTTGCCCGCGTCCGCAACGGCGAGGGCGGCGGCGAGCCCGCCACCACCCGCGCCGACGACTACGACATCAACATCCGTGTTGCTGGTCATCAGGTGCGTGGCCTACGCCTTGGCCAGCAGTCCGCCGTCAACGAGGAGCGAGGCCCCGGTGATGAAGGAGGCATCGTCGGAGGCGAAGAACGCGATCGCGCCTGCGGTGTCCTCGATCGTGCCCATGCGGCCGATCGGGGCGAACGTCGTTGCCGCAGCAATGGCCGCCTCAGGATCGGGCTGGCCGTTGAAGTAGCCCTCCAGGTTCGGCGTCCAGATGAAGCCCGGGCAGACCGCATTGACGCGGATGCCGACCGGCGCACCGTCGAGGGCCATGGCCTTGGTCATCGCCAGGACTGCGCCCTTGGTCGCAACGTAGGCCGCGTCGTCGGGGAACCCGACGAACGAGGCGGTCGATGCGATCGTCACGATCGAGCCGCCACCGCGGGCGACCATCGCCGGCCACAGCACCTTGTTCGTGTAGTAGATGCTCTTGAGGTTCGTGTTGAACTGCCGATCCCACTCGTCCTCGGTCAGGTCGTGCAGCGCGCCGAGCACCGTCTCGCCGGCGTTGTGAACGACGATGTCCGGACCGCCGTGCTCGGCAACGCTCTGCGCGAGCACGGATGCGACTGCGTCGCGATCGGTGACGTCAAGGGCAATACCAACAGATTCAGCGTTGCACTCCGCGGCAACCTCGTCGAGCAGCGCCTTGCGCCGTCCGAGCAGAATGACCTTCGCACCCTCCTGGCCGAGGCGAATCGCCGCACCCATGCCGATACCCGAACTCGCGCCTGTGACATAGGCGATCTTTCCTGTGAACCTCATGACGAAACCTCCGAAGCAGTGGGTGGGGTGAGTTACATCGGGAGTGCGGGCTCGCCAGCGGTCCAGCCGCCGTCGACCGGCAGCACGACTCCGGTGATCGCGGACGCCTTGCTGCTGGCGAGGAACGAGATCGCGTTGGCCATCTCGTAGGGCTGGAACATGCGGCCCATGGGCACGCGACGCGACACGGCCGCGTCGAGCTCGGGGGTCATCTGCTTGATGGCCATCTCGGTGAGCGTGAAGCCGGGGCACACGGCATTGACGCGAATGCCGACCGACGCCCAGTCGATGGCGAGCGCGCGCGTGAGTGCGGCGACGGCGCCCTTCGACGCGGTGTAGGCGGCCTGCGAGGGAAGCGACACGAGCGCAGCCTGCGAGGCCACGTTGACGACGGCACCCTCGGGTGCCGCCTGCAGCGCGGGGTAGAGCGCCTTGGTGGTGTGCACCGCGCCCATCACGTTGACCTCGAAGCACTTGCGGTAGTGGTCGGGATCGACATCCTCCGCCGAGATGTTCGGCGTGATGACGCCGGCGCAGTTCACCAGCACGTCGATGCGACCGAACTCGGCGACCGCGGCGTCGGCTGCGGCCTTGACGCTGTCCCAGTTGGCGACGTCAACGGCCACGGCTCCCTCGTTGCCCGAGAGGTCCCAGCCCTGCACTGTCGCGCCCTGCTCGGCGAAGACCTTCGCGGTGGCCAGGCCAATGCCCTGACCCGCGCCGGTCACGATCACGACTTTGCCGTCGAAGTCACCCATGATGAATCTCCTTTGTTGTCAGGTCTGGTTGTCGGTGTGTGTGTCAGCTGTGCTGATGGAACGAGTAGTCGATAAGGCCCTCGGGCCCGGGCGTGTAGAAGGTGTCCTCGTTCCACGGCGCGAGCGGTGCGCCGACCTGCCATCTGTGCACGAGGTCGGGATTGGAGATGAAGTAGCGACCAACGCTCACCATGTCCGCGGCATCGTCTACGAGGATCTGCTCGAGGTCCTCGAGCTCGCTCGAGCCCTGGTAGCCCGTGTTGAGGATGAACGTCGTCTGCCACAGGTCGCGCAGCTGCTGGTGCAGCGGAGTCGAGCGGCGGCGCAGCGTGTGGAGGTAGGCGATGCCGAGCGGCAGCAGTCCCTCGGCGAGGGCGAGGTAGGTGTCGTCGTTGTCGACCTCGCGCATGTCGTTGAACTTGCCACCTGGTGAGATCCGCAGGCCGACGCGCTCGGGGCCGATGCGTCGGGCAACCTCGGCGGTCAGATCGACGACGAACTTCGCACGGCCCTCGGGGCTGCCGCCGTACTCGTCCTCGCGGATGTTGGTGTTGGTGCCGAGGAACTGGTGGATGAGGTAGCCATTGGCCCCGTGCAGCTCGATGCCGTCCATGCCCGCGGCGATCGCGCGCTCGGCCGCCGACGCGTAGTCGTCGATGACGCCGTGAATCTCGTCGACGGTGAAGGCCCGCGGCATCTCGGCGGGAACCTCGACGCCATCCTTGCGGGCGAGGTCCATCTCGGCGCGCACTGCGCTGGGAGCCATCAGGCTTCCGCCTTCAGGCAGAAGCGACGTGTGGCCGATCCGACCAGTGTGCATGAGCTGAAGGAAGATGTGGCCGCCCTCGTCGTGCACGGCATCGGCAATCGGCGCCCACGCATCCTGCTGCTCCTGCGAGTGGATGCCAGGCGTGCCGAAGTAGCCGCGGCCCGCAGCGCTGGGCTGCGTCGCCTCGCTGACGATCAGCCCCGCGCCGGCTCGCTGCCGGTAGTAGTCGACGGCGTGCACGGACGGGATGCCGTCATCGTCGGCACGGTTGCGAGTCATGGGGGCCATGGCGACACGGTTCGCCAAGGTGAAAGGACCCATAACCCACGGCTCGAAAATCTTCGAGGCCACGGGGTCTCCTAGGACTGGTCGGGTGTTTCGGGGAACATGAGGGCAAGCGTGTTGTTGCGGGAGGCGTCGAGGTGAGCGCGCATCGTTCTGCGCGATCCCTCCACGTCCCCGTTCGCCAAGCACTCAATCAACTCGTCGTGCTCGTGAAGGGCCTGCTGCGCGCGGACCGCGGACTGGCCCGAGCGCGATCGCATCAAGCGCAGTTCGCCGTTGACCTGGTTCATCAACGTCGTCAGCCGGCGGTTGCCCGCGAGCTGTGCGATCAGGTCGTGGAGGTCGAACAGCTCGGGAAAGCTGTGGTCGTCCTCGGCCGCGACCGCGCTGACGGACAGCTCCTGCATCTGACGAAGCAGGGTGATGTCGGGCTCGGTGATCTTGAGCGCCACGAGGCCTGCGGCCTCGGCCTCGAGAGCCGCGCGGACCTCGAACAGCTCGAGTACCTCGTCGCGACCGAGCTCGGTGACGAAGGCGCCCCGATGAGCCTCGAGAACGACGAGTCCGTCGCGGGCCAGGCGCTGGAGCGCCTCGCGCACCGGCCCGCGGCTGACGTCGTATGCAGCAGCGATCTCGACCTCGTTGAGGCGCGATCCACTGGGCCGGTCACCGCGGACGATTTCCTTCCGCAGCAACTCCTCGACTCGATGCGCGAGGGTTGTCCGCCCTCGGTCGATGCGCTCCTCGGTCATCGGCGTGATCAGGCGTCGAGATTGACGACGACGCTCTTCAACTCCGTGTAATGGTGAAGAACCTCGTGCCCCATCTCGCGCCCCCATCCGGATGCCTTGAACCCGCCGAACGGAAGTGCCGGGTCGAAGACGCCGTAGCTGTTGATCCACATCGTTCCGGTGCGGACCTTGGAGGCAACTCTATGAGCCCGACTGATGTCCTTGGTCCATACCGCCCCGGCGAGTCCGTAGTCGGAGTTGTTGGCGGCGGCCAGTACCTCGGCCTCGTCGGTGAACCTCTGCGCGACAACGACCGGGCCGAAGATCTCCTCGCGAACGATCCGCTGCGACGGGTTGACGTCGTCGAAGACCGTGGGGGCGACGAAGTAGCCCTTCTCACCGAGGCGAACACCGCCGGTGACGGCGCGCGCGCCCTCCTCGACACCGCTCTGCAGGAAGCCGCTGACCCGGTTGAGGTGCTCCAGGCTCGCCAGCGGACCGATCTCGCTCGTGGGGTCGAAGCCGTCGCCGACCTTGATGCCCTTGGCGACCTCCGCGATGCCCTCGACGACGTAGTCGAAGACATCCGCGTGGACGTACAGCCGCGAGGCTGCCGCGCACGCCTGACCGGCGTTGAAGAAGATGCCGGCCGCGGAGCCCAGGATTGCGGCATCGAGGTCAGCGTCGGGGAAGATCATGTTGGCGCTCTTCCCACCGAGCTCGAGCGTAAGGCGCTTCAGGTTGCCCTTCGACGCATCGATGATCCGGCGGCCCGTGGCCGTCGACCCGGTGAATGAGATCTTGTCGACGTCGGGGTGCTCGGTGAGGGTCTGGCCAGCGCGCGCGCCGAATCCCGGGACGACGTTGAGCACGCCAGGCGGGATGCCCGCCTCGAGCGCGAGCTCGCCCATGAGCAGCGCCGACAGCGGCGTCATCTCCGAGGGCTTGAGCACCACGGTGTTGCCGGCCGCCAGCGCGGGAGCAACCTTCCACGAGGCGATGACCAGCGGGAAGTTCCAGGGGACGATCAGGCCGACGACGCCAAGCGGCTCGCGCGTGGTGTACGCGTGCCAGTTGCCCGGAGTCGAGATCGGGATGACATCGCCCTCGATCTTCGTCGCGTAGCCGGACATGTAGTAGAAGAGATTCGCGGCGGACGGGACGTCACCGTTCAGGGCCATCTGGAATGGCTTGCCCTGATCGAGGGTCTCGACCTGGGCGATCTCCTCCGCGTGCGCGGTGAGGAGATCAGCCAGCCGCCAGATCGCCTTCGAACGCTCGAGTGGCGTGAAGTTGCGCCACGGTCCGGTCTCGAATGCCCGGCGCGCAGAGGCGACCGCACGGTTGATGTCCTCGGGACCGGCCTCGGCTACGCGGCACAGGACCTCGCCGGTAGACGGGTTGAAGACGTCGAACTCCGCGCCGTCGGCGGCATCGACGAACTCGCCGTCGATGAGCAGCTGCCGACGGCGAATGAGCGTGGCGGGATCGGGAGCGGTGAAAAGTGTCGCAGTCATGTGTCTATCTCTCCAGAGGTATGGCTTGGTTAGTTGCGTGCCTGACGTTTAGTGCGTGTGGACGACGACGCCGCGGATGTTCTTGCCGGCGTGCATGTCCTCGTACGCCTCGTTGATCTGCGAGACGTCGTAGCGGGTGGTGACGAGCTCGTCGAGCTTGATGCTGCCGTCCTTGTACATCTGGAGCAGACGGGGAATGTCGACGACGGGATTGCACAGGCCGTACATGACGCCCTGGAGCTTCTTGGCGAAGTTGGTGAAGTCCTGCGGGCTGATGTCGATGCCCTTGTCGTGCGAGCCGACTGCGGCGAGCACGCAGGTGCCCGACTTGCCGGTGATCTCGAACGCCTCGCCGAGGAGGACTCCATCGACACGGCCGACGGTGACGATGGCGACGTCGACGCCCTGTCCGTTGGTCAGGTGCGCGATGCGCTCGCGAGCGTCATCGATGCTGGCGAATACATCCGTCGCGCCGAAGTCGAGCGCCGCGTTGCGCTTCCACTCGACCGGCTCGGCCACGATGATGTGGTCCGCGCCAGCGTGCTTGGCACCCTGCACCGCGTTCATGCCGACCCCGCCGACACCCATGACCAGCACGACATCGCCGGGACGAACCGGGCCGCCGTTGACGGCCGCGCCGTAGCCCGTGGCAACGCCGCAGGAGACGAGGCAGGCCACATCGAAGGGGATGTCATCGGGAATCTTCACGGCCTGGGTCTCGTGGCACACGAGGTAGTTGGCCCAGCTGCCCAGACGGGTGACCGCGCCGATGCCGGTGCCGTCGGCGAGGTGGAACCGCGCGGTGTCGTCCATGGCCATGCCGTGCTCCATGCCCGCGCCGTTGTTGCAGATGTACGAGCGGCCGGTCGCGCAGTACCGACAGGTGCCACATGCGGGGATGAAGAGCGTCGCGACGTGGTCGCCGACCTTCACGCGGCTGACCTTCGAGCCGACCTTCAGCACGACGCCCGCGCCCTCGTGGCCGCCGACCAGCGGCAGCGAGACGGGAATGTCGCCTGTCTGGAAGTGGTCATCGGAGTGGCACAGGCCACTGGCCATCACTTGAACAAGGACCTCGTAGTCCTTCGGGTCGTCGAGCTCGAGCTCTTCGACCGTCCACTTGCCGCCAACCTCAAACAGCACAGAGCCTTGCGCCTTCATTGTTTCGACCTTTCGTGGCGATATTCAGATGACAAACCAGGACTATTGGATGATGAGGCGCTTCTTCTCGCTTCGAGACCGCACAATCTTTGACAGTACGACCGCAATGACAAGTGCGCCACCGTAGAAGAGCTGCTGGACGTACTGCGCCGCGCCCATGAGCTGAAGGCCCGTGATGCCGGTGACCAGGAAGTACACCGCGATCAGCGTGCCCCACGGATTGAAGCGGCCGATGCGGATCGTCGTCGAGCCGAGGAACGCCGCAGCGAAGGCCGGTAGCAGGAAGGCCCCGCCCGACGTCGTGTCTGCGCTCAGTGTCGTGCCTACCAGGACGATGCCGGCAAGCGCGCCGATGCCTCCCGAGCAGACCAGCGAGATCCAGCGGAGCTTTTGGACGTTGACGCCATTGAGGCGCGCGACATCGGGATTCTGGCCGATGAACAGCAGGCGCTGGCCGAAGGCCGTGTACTCGAAGAGGAACCAGACGATGGCGCACAGGGCCACCGCGTACCAGAAGTCGAGCGGGATTCCCCAGAACGGCTTGGACAGCATGACCTGCGACAGGAACGGATCGACGCCGCTGACCGTGCGCGACTCCGAGATGATGTGGCTGATGCCGATGACGACGGTTCCCACGCCCAGGGTGATGATGAACGGGTCGATGTCGAACTTCGTGACGATGAACCCGTTGAGCGTGCCGACGAGGATTCCCGCGATCAGGGCAACGAGCACGGCAAGCCACAGGGGCCAGCCGTGAAGTACATAACCCGAGGCAACGATGACTGCCGACAAGGTCATGACCGAGGCCATCGACAGGTCGTAGATGTTCGCGCGGAGCGGGATGATCAGGCCCAGGGCGAGCACCAGAAGAACCGCCTGCGAGCCGAGCATGTTCGACAGGTTCGCGAGGGTGAAGAACGTGTCTCCGACCTTGACGGTGAAGAAGATGATCAGGACCAGCCACACGCCGATCAGGGCGAATCGCTCCGGGTCGCTGAAGAATCCCTTCTTGACAACGCTCGTGGATGCCAGGGCCTTCTTGTCGGCAGGCGACGGTTCAGTGATTGTCATGCTGCTTCCTCGGAGTAGATGGATGCCGCCAGGTTGTCCTTCGTGATGTCTGTTCCGTAGAGCTGCTGCTGCACGCGTCCGTCATGGAGCACGATGACCCGATCGGCCATCTCCACGAGCTGCTCGTAGTCGGAGGTGCAGCACAGGACCGTCATTCCGTCCGCGACGGCGGCCCTGATCAGGCGGAAGATCTCCTTGCGAGCGCCGACGTCGACGCCCTGGGTCGGCTCGTTGAGCAGCATGACCGACGGGTTCGTCTGCAGCCACTTGCCCAGCAGAGCCTTCTGCTGGTTGCCGCCGCTGAGGTTGCCGAAGTTCAACGTCGGGTTCAGCGGGGTGACGTTCAGCTTCTTGCAGATCTCCCACGCCTGCTCCCGCAGTTCCTTCCACCGCAGGCTCCAGCCTCCGGAGTAGTTCTCGAGGAACGGGATCGCGAGGTTCTCGGTGATCGTCAGCTCCTGCGCCGCCCCTTCCCTCTTGCGGTCGGAGGGAATCAGCACGACGCCCTGCGCCATCAGCTCGCCAGGTGATGGCCGCTTGACGACCACGCCGCTGACGGCGATCTGCCCGGCGTGCAGCTTGCGCGCGCCGAACAGCAGTTCGGGCAGCTCCTCGAATCCTGAGCCGGCCAGTCCCGTGACGCCGACGACCTCACCGGAGCGCAGTTCCAGGGAGAGGTTCTTGATTCGATCGCCGGTGATGTCGATGGCCGACAGCAGGGGCGCGAGGTCCTCCCGGACGACGGCATCGGTCCGGGCCACGTGCTCGTCCCGCGCGCCGAGGATCATCTCGACGACGTCCTGCCGCGTCGTCCCCTCCGTCACGCGGGTGCCGACCAGCCGGCCGTCGCGCAGGACCGTCAGACGGTCCGTTGCGACGAGAACCTCGTCGAGGTCATGGGAGACAAGCAGGACGGAGTCGCCCTGGGCCTTCAGGCGACGCAGGAGCGTGAACAGCAGCTCGACCTCGTCGCGAGGAAGGAAGACAGTGGGTTCGTCGAGGACGAGGATCCGGCCGGTACGGGCGCCATCGCCACGTTCCATGTCGAGTGATTCCTGGTCGCCGACCGCGCGGACTACGGCAACCATCGCTCGCTGCACGGGAGACAGGGTGTCGATCGTCGAGTACGGATCGACGTTCACCTCGAAGCGGGCAAGCAGTTCCTCGACGCGAGCACGTTCCTTGCGCCAGGAGATCTTGGTGAGCCCTCCGAAAGGACCGTAGGCATCCAGGGCCATGTGCTCGAGGACCGTGGAGTCAGGAACCAGTCCGAGGTCCTGGTGGACGAACGCCATGCCGAACTCGCGAAGGCCACGGGGGCCCAGCGGCAGCGGAACCTCTTCGCCGTTGACGAAGATCTGTCCCGCATCGGCCTGGTGGAAGCCGGCGAGGATCTTGATCAGTGTCGACTTGCCGCAGCCGTTCGCGCCGAGCAGGCCGTGAACCTCGCCGGACGCGATCTCGAAGTCGACCGAGCGCAGCGCGGGCACACCGCTGAAGGCCTTCGACAGTCCGATTACCTGGAGTAGGGGAAGCCCGGTGGGGGCGCCGTTGGCGCCCCCACCGTTCTCCACAGGGTGAGCTGAGCTCACATCAAGCCCCACATCGTCTTGTAAGCGGTGGGGTACTCGTCGCCGAAGCCCTTGCCCGCCTCGGGCGGGGTGCCGGTCTCGTCGACGTTGGTTGCGTCGATGACGCGGATCGGTCCGGCGCTAACCGGGTTCGGTCCGGACTGGAGCATGGCGCGGTAGGCGGTGTCCATGTTCACGTACGCGGTCCACTGGGGATCCTCGGCCGAGTCCATGCGAACGATGCCGTCCTTGATCATGCCCATGACGGCAGGGGTGCCGTTGAATGAGTAGATACCGATGTTGCGGTCGGGAGCGGCCTGGGTGACGGCCGGGGCTGACCACAACGCGAACGCGTCATAGATGGGGATGATCGCGTTGATCGACGGATCCTTGAGCAGAGCAGACTGCACTGCCGGCTGGACGTCGGTGGACCACTGCGGGACCTGGATATCGAGAGTGTTCACGATCTCCGAGCCCTCGGGGCCGGTGGCGATGGTGTTGGTGATCGTCTCGAGCATGCCGGCCGACGGGCCGGTACCGGAGGCGATGAGGACCAGGGCCTTCACCGGCTCGCCGTCGAGCTCCTGGATCGCGTACTGCGTCGCGAGCTCGATGCCCTTGTTGAACGGTCCGAATGCCTCGTAGGGCAGGTCGGGGTTGGCGCCAACGCTGGGGTCAGCGATGTGCAGCGGGACAACCGGGATGCCGGCCGCCGTTGCGTCCGCGATCTGCGGCTGAAGCGTCTCGGGCAGCGGTCCGTTGAGAAGGATGACCGATGCACCGGCTGCGATCGCCTGTGCGAAGCCCTGCTGGTAGGAGGTCTGCGTACCGTCCGCGGGGAAGGTCGTGTACTCGATGCCAGCCTCTTCGGCGAGCTGCTTGTTGATGGCCTCGCCGACCTGGTAGAACTCCAGCTTGCTGTCGATCGGGATGCTGAAGATCTTCTTGCCCGCGAGCGACTTGACGTCGATCGGCTCGCCGAGACCCTCAGTGCTGGGCACGACCTTGGCTGCGTCGACGGCGGCCCGAGCTGCGGCAACCCCGTTGTCAGCAGCGGCCGAGCTGGCAGCCTCGCTGGCAGGAGCGCTGGCGGATGCCGGCGCCTCTGACGTAGCGGCAGACGAGCTGTCGCTGCTCGAGCTGGAACCGCAAGCTGCGAGAAGCAGTGCGGCGCTGATCGCGGGGACCGCGAACAGCATTTGACGTTTGCGCATGTTATCTCCGTATCTTCCCGTTGGTAGTTCTTACCTGTTGACTTGCTGTGGTTGCCGGCAGCGAGCTACCGATGCGCGAGACTTGGTGTCTCGAGCAGGTCTGTGTAAATGCGGGTAATGGACTTCGTTTGGAACCACTCGATGAGGTCATCCGGGTAGCCCGCATTCGTGGGTGTCTCGACGTGGATGTTGTCCTCGAAACGGACCTCGGCCACGACTTGCTCTTCTTCTTGACCCATGGCAATGCGGTCTGCAACCTCCGCCACCACGGTCCGTCCCATCTGCCTGTAGCGATCTACTCCAGACCGATCTGTGACCTGGCCGTGGCCAGGCACGAGGACGTCGAAGTCATATGTCTCGACGAAGTCGAGAGCGTCGAACCAGTCGACCAGGCGCGAGTCCTGGAAGGACGGCAGGCCGACCTCGCACACGACGTCGCCGGTGAAGAGCACCTTGTCCTCGGGCATGTACGCGATCACGCTGTTGCGCGTATGGCCGCGATGATGCGTCAGCTCGACCGACGCGCCCGCGACATGGAGCGTCATCTGCGTGTCGAACACCACGTTGGGAACGCGCACCGAGTAGCCGTCGAGGTACTGCACGCCGTCTGGATCCAGGCGCGCGAGCAGGTCCTGCAGGTACTGCATCGTCGGCGGCTCGGCGAGCAGGCGCTCGCGGGTGACGCGATGTCCGACCACCTCTCCGGGGATCATGAAGTTGCCGATGGTGTGGTCGGGGTGATGGTCGGTGTTGACGATGAAGCGGGTCGTGCCGAGCGTCGAGGCGTACTCGGCCCACGCCTTGGCGTCCGACAGCAGGTGGGGCGAGTCGACATGGACGAGTCCGTCGTCGCCGACGACGATCGAGTTGTTGCTGCCGTAGTGCTCGGTCTCGACGACCACTCTCGGGCTCACGCGCTGCCGTGCCATGTCAGGCCTCCACAATCGTGACGGACGTATCGCCGAGGAACGCGGCGAGATTCTCGATGCGCAGGGGCGCGAAGACCTCGATGAAGACCGCCTCGCCCTCGATGCTGTGGCCCGAGTGGACGGCATTGCGCGGCACGATGGCGACATCGCCCTCGCTCAGCGTGAGCTCCTCGCCGTTGATCATGAACGAGATCGCGCCCTGGATCACGACGATGGCCTTCTCGGCGTCCTCGTGAATGTGCGCGGGCAGCGAGGTCGGGTGCACCCAGCGAATACGGTTGACGCCCATCTCCTTGCCGGCCACGGCGTTGCGGAAATTGTTCGGCAGGTGGGCCGTCTCGGGAACCTGGCTCCAGTTGATCGAGTACATGTCAGCCACTCCCCTCGAGCGAGGCGAGCTTCGCGATGACGTCGTCGGTGCTCATGACGTCGGCGTACTTCTGGCCCATGTCGAACAGGTTCACCTTGTGGACGAGGTCGCTTCGGTCGTACACCGCGTCGTGGGGGACGATCGCCTTGAAGTTGTAGGCGAAGCCGTCGACGACGGTGCCGCGGACGCAGCCGCTGGTGCTGCAGCCCGTGACGATCAGGGTGTCGACGCCGAGGTCGATCAGGTAGCTCACGAGCGGGGTTCCGAAGAACGCGCTCGGGTGCTTCTTCGGCAGCATGATGTCGTCAGGCCGCGGCGCGAGCCGGTCCGGGATCTTGTAGCCCTGCTCCGGGATCGACATGATCGACGGCACCTTCGCGCCGAGCGTGCCGGCGTCGTAGGCGAGCTTCGGCGCGACGTGCGGGTACAGGACCGGGTGACCGGCCGCGCGGAACGTCGTGAGCAGCTTCTCGATCTGATCGACGGCGTCCCAGCCGGCCTGGCCGACCGCGGTGGAGTAGTCCTTGATCGCCTCGTCGAAGGGCTTGGGCGTGTCGCCGAGCGTGCGGTACTGCACGTCGATGATCAGCAGCGCGGGCTTGGAGCCGATGCCCGACGGACGGCCGAAGCCGGCCTTGTCGTAGCGCGCGAGATCCTCGGCGCTGATCACGTCGTCCCAGGGATTGGTCATGCGGTCACCGCCCGTGCCGCGTCCAAGGCGGCTTCGCCGCTGTAGCGGCGGGCGATGAACTCGCCGGTCGGCGTGCCGAAGTCCCGGCCGACCGAGAAGACGGTCTGGCCACGCAGGATCGTGTGCCGGACCCGGCCCGTCATCTGCCAGCCCTCCCACGGGGTGTACTCCGAGGCGGAGAACTGATCGGCCGCGGCGACCTCGTAGGTCTCGTTGAGGTCGACGATCGCGAAGTCGGCATCCGAGCCGACCTGGATGACGCCCTTCTTGGGGTACATGCCGAACAGCTGCGCGGGGCGCGAGGCGGTGACCTCGGCGATGCGCGTCAACGGAAGACCGCGCTCATGGAAGCCGCTCGAGAGCATCGTCGGCAGGAGGTTCTCCATGCCGGGGAAGCCTGCTGAGGCGGTCCAGATGTCCTTCTCCTTGAAGGAGCGGTGACGCGGCACGTGATCGGAGCCGATCGTGTCGACGAAACCGTCGGCCACCGCCTGCCAGAGCGCGTCGGCATCGGCCTCGGTGCGCAGCGGCGGGTTGACCTTGCCGTAGGTGCCGCACGGGGAGCCGGTGTTGAGGGTCAGGTAGTGGGGGCACGTCTCGACGAAGACATTGTCGTAGCCGGTGCGGCTCTGGCGAAGGACGTCGAGGGCGATCGCACTCGTGGTGTGCACGGCGTAGACGCTCGCGCCGGTGACCCGGGCCAGGAAGGCGAGGCTGTTGAGTGCCGAGGCCTCGACATAGTCGGGACGGTTGATATTCCAGCTGTCGAGGGGGGTCTTGCCCTCCTTGACGCCGGCTGCGCGAAGTCGCCACACGAGCTCGATGTTCTCCGCGTGCGGATCGAGCATGGCGCCGTTCTTCTGCGCCGCCTCAAGCAGGTCGAACATGAAGCCGTCGTCGTTTCCGGGCAGGCCGAGGTAGGCGCCCTCTTCGCCGCGGAAGTTCATGAAGAACTTGTAGGAGCTGACGCCAAGGTCGCTCACGTAGTCCGGGATGGCCTCGATCTGGTCGCGGGTGACCACACAGAAGTGGAACCCGAAGTCGGTGAAGGAGTGATTCGACATCGTCTCGAGGGCGGTCGGGTAGACCTCGTGGTACGGCTGGGCCGACATCAGGTAGGCGAGCATCGTCGTCACGCCGCCGGCGGCCGCGGACTGCGACTCGGGAACGGCATCCTCGGGTGACTGCGGGTACGTGATGTTCGGGCCGAGGTGAACGTGCGGGTCGACGACGCCGGGGAAGACATGCAGTCCGGTCGCGTCGAGTGTCGACGTGGTCTCCACGGGCGTCCCCGGCTGCACGATCTCGCTGGTACGTCCGTCGTGCACGATGATGTCGGCCTTCGTCACGCCGGTCGGCAGGACGACGTCGGCGTTGGCGATGCGCAGGTCCGATGCCGTCATGACTGGCCCTCGGTCGAGTACTTGCGCTCCAGGGCGTCGTAGTGCGACTTGCCGACGGCATCCTGGCGCTCGTTCCAACCGGCCATCTGGTCGAGCATCGCCTTCGTGGTACCGGTCTGCGCCAGTTCGGTCAGCAGGCCATTGATCGCGCGATGCGCGACGCGAAGGGTCGCATTCGCGAACAGGACGACGGAGAAGCCGAGATCGGCGAGCTCGCCCGCGCTGAGCAGGGGTGTCTTGCCGCCCTCGACCATGTTCGCGACGAGCGGGCCGTCCAGGCGCTGGCCGATGATCTGCATCTCCTCGACCGACGTGGGCGCCTCGACGAACAGGACGTCAGCGCCGGCCTCGCGATAGAGCTCGGCACGCTCGAGCGCCTCCTCCAGGGTCGACACGGCCCGAGCGTCGGTTCGGGCGATGATGAGCAGGTCCTCGGACCTGCGAGCGTCGACTGCCGCGTGCACCTTCTGCACCATCTCCTTCGCGGAGATGACGCCCTTGCCCTCGAAGTGACCGCACTTCTTGGGGAAGAGCTGGTCCTCGATCTGCAGCGCGGATGCGCCGGCGCGCTCGAACTGGCGGACGGTGCGGCCCATGTTGATCGCGTTGCCGTAGCCGGTGTCGGCATCGACGACGAGCGGGATGTCCACGACATCGACGATCTTTGCCACGTGGTCGCGCATCTCGGTTGCTGTGACGAGCCCGATGTCCGGAACGCCCAGACTGGAATTGGCGAATCCAGCGCCCGTCAGGTAGATGGCGTCGAACCCGGCAGCTTCGATGAGGCGGGCGCTGAGCGCGTCAAACGCGCCCGGAAGGACGACGGCCCTGCCTCTGTCTTCTGCCGAGGCGATCAACGATCGCAGCGTGTTCACTAAATATCTCCTTGTGGCGCAACTAGCGCAGATGGAACGACGACGGCTTAGGTGAGGTGGATCGTTCCGTTGATGTGGGCGAGCTCGTAGGCCTCGTTGACGTTCACGGTCAGCAGGAGGCCGCTGTTGAAGTTGTGGACCTGGGTGACCGACAAGTTGCCGGGCTCCTGCCATGTCACCAGCCAGATGCCGTCGGCCACTTCCTGGGCGGTAAACGGGACGGTGCCGGCGATGCCGACCAGCGAGCCTCGGGTAACGCGGAAGTCCACGGTCTGGTCTGCGGAATGGAAGGTCAGCTCCGCAGAGAAGGGGCCAAGCGGTCCGTCGTCGCCGAAATCGATGGCGGCGGTACGGTCCAACGCGGGGTACGTACCCGGCATTTGGGCTCCTTTCGGGGGGCTTTTGGTGAAGTCTGGGCATACGCTAAGCAACTGTCAACAGTTCGCAGTTACCAGTTACCACTTTGTTACCCGCCCGAAATAAACCAGCCTTGAGACGGCTCAGAATGGCTCCCAGGTCCGATTCGGACGTCTCAGAACGGCAACGATCGAAGGGATCCATCCATGGCTTCTGACCATTCTGAGCGAGTGTTCGTCACCGGTGGCGGGTCGGGTATCGGCCAGGCGACCGTCGCGCGCCTGCGCGGCCAGGGCGCGAGCGTCGTGGCCGTCGACATGGGGTTCCCCGACGGCGTGCCGGACGGCACCCACACGATCGTCGCCGACGTCAGCGACTCCGCCGCCATGTCGGGCGCGGTGACCGAGGCGGTCGGCGTCCTGGGCGGACTGTCGGGGGTCGTCTGCGCTGCTGGCATCGCCCCGCGCGGGACCGTCGAGACAGTGTCGCTCGCCGACTGGGACAAGATCCTGGGCGTCAACTTGTCCGGTGTCTTCTACGTGGTGCGCGAGGCGATCCCGCACCTGCGCGCCAACGGCGGCGGATCGATCGTGGCCGTCGCATCGCAGCTCGGCATCGCGGCGGGACGCGACAACGCCGCCTACTGCGCGTCGAAGGCCGCGCTCATCATGCTGATGAAGACGATCTCGCTCGACTTCGGCGCGGACGGCATCCGCGCGAACAGCGTGTGCCCGGGCCCGACCGAGACCGCGATGCTCCGGCGCTTCTTCGACAATCCCGAGGGCGAGCGCGAGCGCGACGCGATCATCGCCACGCAGTTGCACGGCCGCTTGATCCAGCCCGAGGAGATCGCTGCGGCGATCGGCTTCCTGCTCTCGTCGGACTCCGCGTCAATCTTCGGCGAGTCGCTCGTCGTCGACGGCGGCTACGTCATCAGCTAGACGACTACCATCACCCGAGGCGGACGAGCAGGCCTCCGTCGACAACGATTGTCTGGCCACTGACGTAGCGCGCGGCGTCCGAGGCCAAGAACACGGCAACACCGGCAACGTCGTCGGGCTCCCCGATCCGACCGAGTGGCACCGTGGACGCGTTCGCTTCCAGGAGTTCCGCGCCGGCGGAGTTCACCGCGTCGAGCGACTGGGCCGTCCTGATGTACCCGGGAGCGATCAGATTCGCGCGGACGTTGCTCGGGCCGAACTCGACGGCGAGCGATCGGACCAGTCCGATGAGTCCCGCCTTCGCCGTGGAGTACTGGACATGCTCCTGCCACCCGTAGGTGTGGCCGGCGATCGACGTCATCGCGACGAGGCTGCCCCCGCCCTTGGCGATCAGCGCGGGAAGAGCCGCTCGGAAGGTCTGCATCGCGCCCTTGAGATTGACCTCCATGGTCTCGTCCCATTGGGCGTCGCTCAGACTCGTGAACGGGACGAGTCGCACGATCCCGGCGTTGGCCACGACCACGTCGAAGCCGTCATGCTCGGTCCGCGCCACGCCGTCGGCGATCTGAGCCGCCGAACGCATGTCCATCGAGACGAACTCGACGTCCATTCCGCCCGCGACCAGCTCCGCAGCGAGCTCGCTGCCCTCATGCTCCAGGACGTCCGCGATGACGACGCTGTCGCCGAGTGCCGCGAACTGGCGAACGCACGCCGCCCCGATCCCGATCGCGCCTCCGGTGATGAGGACTCGCCGAGCCGAGGTCTCCGGCATCAGGTGATCGTCCAGCCGGAGTCGACGCCGAGCGTCTGCCCGGTGACCGCGCGGCCGTCCTCGCTGGCGAGGTAGACGATCGCGCGCGAGATGTCGTCGAGCTCGAGGGGGTTGTCCTTGCCCTTGAAGACGTTGCGCTCCATCCACTCGGCGTATCCGTCGTCGAGGGACTTGTCCTGGTCGAGGATGGCGAGCACGTAGTCGTTCATCGGGGTGCGCAGGACGCCGGGGGCGATCGCGTTGACCGTGATGCCCCACTCGCCGAGCTCCTGGGCCCAGCTCTTGCCCGCCATGATCAGGCCGGCCTTGGCCGCGACGTAATGCGAGAGGTACGAGAAGGGACGGACGCCGCCGGAGGAGGAGATGTTGACGATGCGGCCGAAGCCTCGGTCCTTCATGCCGGGTGACACATGGCGCACGAAGTTGAACGGCCCCTTGAGGTTGATGTCGATCTGCAGGTCCATCTCCTCCACGGACATCTCGTAGATGCCCGACACGGCGAGCACGCCGGCGTTGTTGACGAGGATGTCGATGCGCCCGAACTCTGCCTCGGCCGCCTTCACCACCTCCGCAACGGCACCGTCGTTGCGCTGGTCGCACTCGAGCGCGATCGCATCCCGGCCGATCGCGCGCACGGACGCGACGACCTGGTCGAGCTCGGCTCGCGTGCCGAGCGGATAGAGCGAGCTGATGTCGTGGCAGATGTCGACGGCGACGATGTCGGCGCCCTCCCCGGCCAGCACTCGCGCGTGATTGGCTCCCTGGCCACGGGCCGCTCCGGTGATGAGAGCGACCTTGCCCTCAAGACGACCGGTCACAGCGCACCTGCCAGCAGCCGGTAGTCGGCGCTGGCGAAGTCGTTCGCCTCGTGGGTGAGCACCTGGACGACGACCGTGTCGGCACCGGCGTCGTGGTGCGCGTGGATCCGCGCGACAACATCGTCGACGTCGCCCCACGCGACGATCGTGTCGGCGAGGCGGTCGCTGCCGCCATTGGCGAAGTCCGCGTCGTCGAAGCCGAACTGCCGCAGCGCCTGGGTGTAGTTCGGCTGGGCGAGGTAGTACTCCATGTGCTGGCGGGCGATGGCACGTGCGACGACCGGATCAGTCTCGAAGAGCACCGCCTGCTCGGGGGTGAGCAGAGGGCCGTCGCCGAGGATCGAGCGCGCGAACGCGGTGTGCTCGACCGGCACGAAGTACGGGAATGCGCCGATCGAGCGCTCCCCCGCGAGCTTGAGCATCTTCGGGCCGAGCGCGGCGACGATGCGACGGTCGACGGGCACCGGCGGCTGCGCCGCATCGAGCCCGTCGAGGTACCCGATCGTGTGGCTGTACGGCTTGTTGTAGGCGGACGTCGACGTCGGGTGCGACGTGCCGATGCCCAGGAGGAAGCGCCCGGGATGCTTGCTGTCCAGGTCGGCGAACGCGGCGGCGGACTCGTCGGGAGTCGCGTGCCAGATGCTGACGATTCCGGACGCGATGGTCATCGACGTCGTCGCGTCCAGCAGGTCGCCGAAGATCGTGGGCAGGCCCTGGTCGTGCCCGGCGGACAGCCACAGTCCCGAGAAGCCCAGGTCCTCGATCTCTGCGGCCGTTTCCTTCGCCTGCGACCGCAATGCCGGCTCGCGCCAGAAGATCCCGCCGAATACCGCAACAGACTTGCTCACTCTTGGTTCTCCTTCAGTTGGCAGCACCCGATCTTGCGCGCAACCGTATAGCAACTGTCAACAGTATGCAGTTGAGCAGCGCGGCAGCCTGGATCCTCAGCGAAGAGGCTTGCGCAGGTACACCAGCTCGACTCCGCTGCGCAGAGCCTTGCGATGGGACTCGACGTACCCAGCGCGCTCATACAGCCGGATGTTCGCCGCGCTGAGATGACCGGTGAACAGCTCCGCATACTCGGCATCTGCGGCCTTCTCCACCTCGGCGAGCAGCATCGTGCCCAGCCCATTGCCCTGCATGTCGGGCGCGACCGTCAGCCTGCCGATGTGGACATGGCTCCCGTGCCGGGCCGTCCGCACTGCGGCGACGATGCGAGTGCCGCTGACGACGACAAAGCCTCCGCTCGACGCAATCTCGGCCCGTAGCTCGTCGAGGGTCTGGGTCAGCGCAGGCAGGAATGGGTCTCCGTAGATCTGCGCCTCTGTTGCGTACGCGGCGCGCTGCAAGGTCAGCACCTCGCCCGCGTCGTAGGCCGTGATCGGCCGGGTCACGAACTCCATGGGCTAGACGCTACTCCAGTTCGTTAAACGACTTGTCCACTCTGTTAAACACTGTTAGATTCACCAGCCCGACCAGAGGAGTTCATGTGTCCACGGTTCTTGCCCCGTACATCACCTTCCCCGGCACCTGCCGCGAGGCAATGGAGTTCTACCGCGCCGTCTTCGAGGGCTCGTTGGAGATCCTGACCGCCGAGCAGACGGGCATGACCAACATGCCCGCCGATGCACTCGCCCACGCCGAGCTCACGACCGCGTCGTTCACCCTGCGCGGCTCGGACGGCGCAGACGTCGCGCCGACGTCGAGCGCGTACTCGCTGTCGATCGTGTCCGACGACGCCGAGTGGATCAGGTCTCGCTTCGCGGCGCTGTCTGCGGGCGCTAGCGTCACGCTGCCGCTGGCCATCGCCGAGTGGGGCGACGAGTTCGGAGAGCTCATCGACCGGTTCGGGGTCTGCTGGCGCCTGAACGTCACCGCGGAGCACTGACAGGGAGGCTCGATGCCGATCAAGCGCACGTACGCGTCGTTCGACGACGCCTGCTCGACGGCGCACGCGTTCGATGTCATCGGGGATCACTGGGCATCGCTCGTGGTGCGCGAGCTCCTGCTCGGTCCTAAGCGTTACAACGATCTGGTCGCGTCGCTGCCTGGCGTCAGTTCGGCGATACTCACCGCACGCCTTCGTCAACTCGTGCGCGACGGCGTCGTTCGGCGCGAGACTCTCCCCGCACCGAGCCGCGTTGCCGTGTACGAGCTAACCGAATGGGGAGCGCAACTCGAGCCGATCCTGCAGGACCTCGCTCGGTGGGCCGTAACGTCCCCCAACCCGCGCGGCACGTGCCTCACGCCCGATGCTGTCATCCTTGCGATGCGCGCGCTGGCCCCAGCCGACGCGAACCCGGGCGTGCGGATCGCTTTCACGATCTGGGACCAACGCGTGGGTCGTGACCGCGCTGTGGACTATCGGGTCACGTGGGACGAGTCGGGCCTGACTGCCGAGCGCGGCAGTCTTCCTGACCCGGACGCAGCAGTCGCGGTCGAGTCGACGGCATGGGCCTGGCTGCAGGTGGGCGTTAGGGACCTGACGTCAGCCGAGAACTCTGGAGACCTGAGGATCGACGGCGATCGAGCGGCAGTCGAGCGCCTCATCGTCGCCGTAGCTTCGTCGCCGCTTCTTTCGCGACTGCGCGAGAGTGCCGAGACACAGAACGCGCACTAGTCCGAGGGCAGGCGCACCGCGAACGGTTCGAGCGCGCTGCCGACCTCGTACTTTCCGTTGAACAGTGCCCAACCACCGTTGGCGAGCTCCACGTTCACGCCCGCCCAGTTCTCGCCGGCGTCGGTGAGGCCGTCGACCTCGAGCCTGGCCGTCGCGATCGTCAGCCGGTCACCGATGTTCCTGCTGAACGGGTCGACGATCGTGACGTCGACCGAGTCGGGCTGCTGCACGATCCATGGGTCAGCGACCCTCATCGAGAGCATTCCGCCGTGCGCCTCGAACAAGACCTCGCCGCGGAACTTCCAGACCATCGATCCGACCGTGCGGTCGCTCGCATCCGCGTCGAAGGCGAAGACCGACGCGCCGTCGGGGCGCACCCACGCGCCTCCGGTCGGTGTCGCGGTGCCGCCTCCGCCGCCGAGGACGTAGTCGACGAAGCTGCGCTTGATCGCCCAGACGATGCCGAACTCCGGCATGCCAGCGGGAGTCATGGTGTCCTCGGTCATCGGATCTCCTGGCCGTTAGTAGTTCACGTCGTTATGGGAATCAACGATATGCGCCATGGATCGCCGCAGCGACTATGTCGCGAAAGATGAAGGGGCCGCCCGAAATCGGGCGGCCCCTTCACTTGTGTGGAGCTGAGGGGATTCGAACCCCTGACCCCCTCCATGCCATGGAGGTGCGCTACCAACTGCGCTACAGCCCCGTATTACGGGAATCAGAATCATACAAGCCCGGCACTACTTGTCGTCGGCGAGGGCTTCCACGGGCAGGGAGATCGCGTTGTACTCCTGCAGGCGCCACGGCGGGCCGTAGCCGGAGTTGTTCTCCTGCAGCACGGACCACGCGCAATTGGTCAGCACGCCGAGCGCCGCCCAGTGGTCAGGTGGCAGTTCGAGAAGCGCACCGATCGCGGCGCGGGCGGCTCCGCCGTGCGTGGCGATGATCACCGTCTGCCCGTCCTCGAGCTCGGTGAGCACGCGGTCGACGACAGCGACCATGCGGTCCGCGACCTCCAGTCGGGTCTCGCCGCCGCCGGGCCTAGCCTCGGATCCTGCGGACCACACGCTCATCTCGCCGGGGAAGCGCTCCTCGAGCTCGGTTCGCGTCAGTCCCTCCCACTCCCCTGCCCACGTCTCGCGCAGCCCGGGATCGGTCTCGACCGTCAGCCCGGTGATGGCGGCGAGTGCGTCGGCCGTCGACTTCGCGCGCATGAGATCGGACGAGACGATCCGCGACGGGTGCAGCTTCGCGAGCGACTTCGCCGCGCGCGCGGCCTGGGTGACTCCGAGCTCGTCGAGCGGGATGTCGGTCTGGCCCTGAAAGCGCTGCTCGGCATTCCACGGCGTGCGTCCATGGCGCCAGAAGATGATGCGCCTTCTCACTCCCCGTGCCTCGCCTCGGCCCTGCGACGACCCTGGTTGACGGAGTCAGGCAGCTCGATGTCCGGGCAGTCCTTCCACAGTCGCTCGATCGCGTAGTGGATGCGCTCCTCGGCGAGTTGCACGTGCACGACGATGTCGCCGAAGTCGAGCAGCACCCAGCGGCCCTCCGCCTCGCCCTCGCGACGAAGCGGCTTGGAGCCCATGAGGTGGAGGCGCTCCTCGACAGCGTTGACGACGGACTTCACCTGGCGCTCGTTGGCGGCAGAGCACAGGACGAAGACATCGGTGATGACCAGCTTCTCGCTGACGTCGATCGCGACGATCTCCTCGGCCAGCTTGTCTGATGCAGCCTCGGCGGCAGCGATCGACAGGGCGATGGCTTCAGCGGTTGCGGTCACAGCGGTCCTCACGTTGATGAAGGACCAAGCCTCTCACACGGCCTTAAAGCCACTTCCCAGCACGACTCGGACGTCGACCGTCGCCACGGGCGAGGTGTCGACCACGACCGAGGTCGCCGGCAGGCCCAGGACCGCGGCCACGTCGCGGCCGTGCGCGATGACCTCCTCGGTGTCATTGGGGACGTAGACCGTCGACTCGACCTCGACGGTGCTGTAGTTCGGGCGCGCGACTACTCCGAAACCGGAGTCGGCGAGGGCGATCCGAGCGGTCGTCGCGGCACCGAGACTCGCTCCCGCGCGCTCGAGGACCACGCGGGTCTGCCCGGAGTGGCCGGGCTGCAGGAGGGCGAGCGGGAACAGCCGAAGGAGCGTCTCGTCGGCATCGGGCTGCTTGACGATGTCGACCTGCGCGGACCCGGCGCGCAGCGAGATGACCGGGAGCACCTCGCGCCTGACCTCCTGCGTGCGCAGGCCCTCGCCGAGGATCGCGAGCAGGTGGCTGGCGTCCTCGTTCGTCACCGTCGTTCGCGCCATCGAGCCGAGGCTGGTGAGCAGCTGGCCGACGGCCTGCTCGTCGGCGGGCAGGTGGGCCAGGACCTTGTCGAGCACGAGCGGGAACGCGCTGGGCCGGTAGGCGTGCTCGACCCCGGGCACGTCGCCGATCGAGTCGAGCAGCCCGGCCCACGCGAGCCGGTCCAGCTCGATCGCGGCATCGACCTGCACGCCGAGCAGCGCCTCGACCGGTCCCTGCGCGCTGACCGGTCCCGTCGGCCCGTCGACATCCTTCAGCTCGGTCGGGGGGACGGTCGGCAGCAGCAGGTTGCGGGGCAGCAGGAGCTCGGCGACGAAGCCGGTCTTGCCGCCGACGCCGAGCAGGACGTTGCTGACCGCGTTGCGCTCCTGGTCGCGCAGCTGCAGCAGGATCGTGACCTGGCGGTGCTTCTCGATCGGCTCGCGCTCGACCGCAGGCGCGATCGTCGCGGACGTGCCGGAGACCGGCTCGTCGTCGACGCTGTTGCGGGCAAGCACGATTCCGGCGAGGACCGTCGCGACGACGACGATGACGGCCACGACCGCCATGAGCCGCCAGGGGAAGGGATAGGCGTGCTCGTCGTGATGCGGACCTGTCGCGGTCACGGGGAGCGGTACAGCTCGTGCTTCGCGATGAGGCTCGATACCCCGTCGGGCACTAGGTAGCGGATCGGCTGCTTCTTCGAGACCCGGGCGCGGACGTCGGTGGAGGAGATGGCCAGGGCCGGGACCTCGATCAGCGTGACCGCGCCGCCGGGCAGTCCGGGGTCGGTGAGCACGTGGCCCGGGCGAGTGACGCCGATGAGCTGCGCGCGCTCGAGGATGCCGTCGGGATCCTTCCAGCCGACGATCTCGGCGAGCGCATCGGCGCCGGTGATGAAGAACCAGTCCGCCGTCGCGTCCGGGAGCGCCTTCGCCAGTTCCGCCTGCAGGTCGCGCAGGGTGTCGACGGTGTAGGTCGGGCCCTCGCGGTCGATGTCGACGCGGGTGACGTTGAAGCGCGGATCGGCGGCGGTGGCCACGACGGTCATGAGGTAGCGCAGTTCGGCAAGAGCGCCCTTGCGGGAGTCCTTGTGCCAGGACTGGCCGGTCGGGCTGAAGATCACCCGGTCCAGCTTGAAGCGGTGCGCCACCTCGGACGCCGCCACGAGGTGGCCGTTGTGAATGGGGTCAAAGGAGCCGCCCATCACGCCAATGCGAAAGTGCGTCACTCCGGGTACCGCTCACGGCCGCGCATGGCGCCGTCAGTCGCCTACCTTGAGCATGAGCGTGACGATCATCAGCGCGGTGAGGACGACGAGAGCGGCTGCCCCGAACAGGTACGGCGAGGTGCTCGCGTGCTCGGTGGCGGCCTCCTCGGAGAGAACGACCGCATTCGCGAAGATGCCCATCTCGATGTCCCCTCAGAACGGCGCCGCTGTGGCTGCGCTCACTGTACTGGCAGGCGCTGCTCAGCCGCGGATATGCCCGTCGCCTGTCACGACATACGTCGTGGTGGTCAGTTCCGTCAGCCCCATCGGGCCGCGGGCGTGCAGCTTCTGCGTCGAGATGCCGATCTCCGCGCCGAAGCCGAACTCGCCGCCGTCGGTGAATCGCGTCGACGCGTTGACCATCACCGCGGCGGAGTCGACGCCCGCGATGAACTCCTGGGCCGCGGACTGGCTGTCGGTGACGATCGCCTCCGTGTGCCCGGAGGACCAGCGGCGGATGTGGGCGAGCGCGTCGTCGATGCTGTCGACGATGCCCGCGGCGATGTCGAGCGAGTAGTACTCCGCAGCCCAGTCGTCGTCAGAGACGGGCGCGAACTCGACGCCGCTCCCCGTCGCGTGAAGAGCGAAGCGCTCGTCGCCGTGGATCGTCACGCCTGCGTCCTTGAGGGCCTCGAGCGCACGCGGCAGGAACTCGTCGGCGATGTCCTTGTGGACAAGCACGGTCTCGGCGGCGTTGCACACGCTGACCCGCTGCGCCTTGCTGTTGAGCAGGATGGCGAGCGCCTTGTCGATGTCCGCGTCCTTGTCGACGTAGACGTGGCAGTTGCCGACGCCCGTCTCGATCACGGGGACAGTCGAGTTGTCGACGACATTGCGGATCAGTCCCTCGCCGCCGCGCGGGATGAGCACGTCGACGAGGCCGCGCGCGGTCATGAGGTGCTTGACCGACTCGTGGGTGTCGCCGGGGACGACCTGGATGGCGTCGACCGGTGCGCCGACGCTCGCGAGCGCATCGCGCATCACGTCGGCGAGGGCGGCGTTGCTGGCAGCCGCGGACGACGAGCCGCGCAGCAGCGCGGCGTTGCCGCTCTTCAGGCACAGGCCCGCGGCGTCGACGGTGACGTTGGGACGGGCCTCGTAGATCATGCCGACGACCCCGAGCGGCACGCGGATCTGCCGGACCTGCAGGCCGTTCGGGAGCGTGTAGCCGCGGATCACCTCGCCGACCGGGTCGGGCAGCGCCGCGACGTCGCGCAATGCCTGGGCGATCGCCTCGACGCGGGGGGCGGTGAGGGTGAGCCGGTCGATGAGCGCGTCGGACGTGCCGCTCTCGCGGGCCTGGGTGACGTCGCCCGCGTTCGCCGCGACGATCTCGGCGGCGCGGGCGTCGAGGGCATCGGCCATCGCGTGCAGCGCGGCGTCCTTCTCGTTGCGCGTCATGCGCCGCAGCGCGACGGCGGCCTCGCGAGCCCGGCGCGCGGTGGCGAGCACCTGCTCGCGGTCGTCAGTCATTGCGGTCGACGTCCATGCTGCCCTCGTTCATGGGAGCAGGGTACGCCCACCCCCACCCCGTCGATCTTGAGGTTCCGCCCAGAATTCCGCCCCGAAAGTGGGCGGAACCTCAAGGTCGGCGGGGGGTTAGAAGGGGATGACGCGGCCGGCGGCGACCAGGCCGGGCTGCTCGTGGACGTAGCGGCCGCGTCGGTGGAAGGTCTCGCGGTCCACGACCTCGACGCCGACCACGCGCCACGGCGGCAGGTCGGCCGACTCGGTGTGCTCCTCCCACAGGGCAACCGCCATGCGCAGCGCGGTGGCGACGTCGGTCGCCTCCTCCCAGTACCGGACCTCCGCACGATCGGCGGCATAGCGGCCGGACAGCAGGAAGGGGTGCTCGTGGCTCAGTCGCTCGAGGGCGCACTTGATGACGGTCTCGGGAACATGCGGCCCGGCAACGGTCAGGGTGATGTGCCACATCGCGCGCTCGGCGTCGTCGGGACCTTCGGAATCCACGACGAGTCGGAGGGGCTCAGCAGCGTCCACGCCGGCTCCCTGACATCGTCGGCGGCAGCGTCAGGTCGCCAAGACCACCAAGGCGTCTCGGTGGACGACTTCGCGTTCGTAGGCCGGCCCGAGTTCGCGCGCCAGTTCTCGTGTGGAGCGGCCAAGCAGGCCCGGCAGCTCCTGTGCGTCAAAGTTCACCAAACCTCGGGCCACGATGTTGCCCTTTTCGTCTAAGAGGTCCACCGGATCGCCCGCAGCGAACGTGCCCTCGACCGCGGTTATGCCCGCGGGGAGCAGTGACATGCGGCGCTGGACGACCGCGGCGACGGCTCCCGCGTCGAGTCGAAGCCGCCCCGTTGTCGTCGTGGCATGCGCGAGCCAGAGCAGCCGGGTGGACGATCGCTCGCCCGTCGGGTGGAACACGGTCCCGACATCGGCGCTCGACAGGGCCCGTCCGACCTCCGCAGCGGAGGCGAGCAGCACCGGAATGCCGGCCGACGTCGCGATCGCCGCGGCCTCGACCTTGGTGGTCATGCCGCCGAGGCCGACGCCCGCTCCCCCGGTGCCGCCGACGCGCACGCCGGCGAGGTCCGCGGGGCTGCGCACGTCGGTGATGAGCGTCGCGCCCTCGCGCTGCGGGGGTCCGTCGTACAGGCCCGCCACGTCGGACAGCAGGATCAGCGCCTCGGCCTGGACGACGTGCGCGACGAGCGCCGCGAGTCGGTCGTTGTCGCCGAAGCGGATCTCGTCGGTAGCGACGGTGTCGTTCTCGTTGACGATCGGCACCACGCCGAGGTCGAGGAGGCGAAAGAGCGTGCGCTGCGCGTTGCGGTACTGGCTGCGCCGGATGACGTCCTCGGCGGTGACGAGCACCTGGCCGACGGTCAGGCCGTGCTCGGCGAACGCGACGCTGTACTGCGCGATGAGCTTGCCCTGGCCGACCGAGGCCGCGGCCTGCTGGGTGGCGAGGTCGCGAGGGCGGCGCTTGAGGCCGAGGCTGGGAAAGCCGGTGGCGATGGCGCCGCTGGAGACGAGCACGACCTGATGGCCGGATGCGTGGCGCACGGCGATCTGCGCGACGAGCGATTCAATGCGCGCGACGTCGAGGCCGCCGCCGCTGCGCGTCAGCGAGGAGGACCCGACCTTGACGACGATGCGGCCGGCGGATGAGATCCGCGACCGCACGTCGGAGGTCATTGCGGGTCTCCTGCGGTGAACTCCTCCAGCCGCGCGCCGAGTCGGATGTCGGTGCCGCGGGGGCTGGCATGCGACGGGTCGGCGTGGATCGTGGAGTACCAGTCGAAGACGACCGCGTCCTCGCCGCCGATCATGACGGTGGACCCGGTGACGGCACCGAGCGCAGTCAGCTCGTCCTCGACGCCGAGACGCGCCAGGCGGTCGGCGAGGTAGCCCACGGCCTCGTCGTTGCTGAAGTCGGTCTGGCGCACCCAGCGCTCGGGCTTCTCACCGCGCACGCGGTAGCCCTCCTCCTCCACCGTGACGGTGAAGCCGGAGTCGTCGACGGCCTTGATCTTGATGACCGGGCGAGCGACTTCGTCGGGCTCGGCCGCCTTGCGGGCAGCGACGACGACCTGCGCCATGGCAAACGACAACTGCCGCAGCCCCTCGCGGGTGACGGCGGAGATGTCGTAGACGGCGTAACCGCGCTCCTCGAGGATCGGCCGGATCATCTCGGCCATCACGCGGGCGTCGGGCACGTCGATCTTGTTCAGCGCGATCAGGCGCGGACGATCGGCGAGGCCGCCGTACAGCGAGAGCTCGTTCTCGATCGCGTCGAGGTCGTCGAGCGGGTCGCGGCCCGGATCCATCGTCGCGCAGTCCAGGACGTGCACGAGGACGCTGCAGCGCTCGACATGCCGCAGGAACTCCAGGCCCAGGCCCTTGCCCTGGCTGGCGCCGGGGATCAGCCCGGGGACATCGGCGACGGTGTAGACGACCTCGCCGGCGGTGACGACACCGAGGTTCGGAGCAAGCGTCGTGAACGGGTAGTCGGCGATCTTCGGCCGAGCGGCCGAGATGGAGGCGATCAGGCTGGACTTGCCGGCACTGGGGAAGCCGACGAGGGCGACGTCGGCGACGGTCTTGAGCTCGAGCACGACCTCGCGGTGTTCACCGGGCTCGCCGAGGAGCGCGAAGCCAGGAGCCTTGCGACGCGGGGACGCGAGCGCGGAGTTGCCCAGGCCACCGCGACCGCCGTTGGCGATGTTGTACGTCGCGCCGGCGCCGACGAGGTCGGCGAGGACCTCCCCGCCGGGCGTGGTGACGACCGTGCCGCTGGGCACGCGCAGGATGATGTCGGCCGCCTCGCCGCCGTTGCGGTGCCCGCCCTGGCCCGCCTTGCCGTTGCCGGCCTTCTTGTGCGGGCTGTGGTGGAACTCGAGGAGGGTGGTGACGCCCGGGTCGACGATGGCGACGATGTTGCCGCCGCGACCGCCGTTGCCGCCGTCCGGACCACCGAGCGGCTTGAACTTCTCGCGCATGACGGAGGCGCAGCCGTTGCCGCCGTCACCGGCGTGCGCGTACAGGACGACGCGATCGACGAACGTGACCATGGTCTAAGCCTCTCCTAGTTCTCTCCCACTACCGCGAGTGGGCAGTTGTGGTCGCATTCGGAGGTCCGAATACGACCACAACTGCCCACTCGCGCCGGAAAGAGATGTGGGGCGCGGCGGGCCTTACGGCCGCCGCGCCCCACCGGTGTCTACGGAACTACTCGCCAGCGACGATGTTCACGACTCGACGGCCACGGTGGGTGCCGAACTCGACCTTGCCCGGGGCGAGGGCGAACAGCGTGTCGTCTCCGCCACGGCCGACGTTGTCGCCCGGGTGGAAGTGGGTGCCGCGCTGGCGCACGATGATCTCGCCGGCGCCGACCTCTTGGCCGCCGAAGCGCTTCACGCCGAGGCGCTGGGCGTTCGAGTCGCGGCCGTTGCGGGTGCTGGATGCACCTTTCTTATGTGCCATGTCGCTACTTCCCCGGGGTGATGCCGGTGACCTTGACTGCCGTGAGCTCCTGGCGGTGGCCCTGACGGCGGCGGTAGCCGGTCTTGTTCTTGTACTTGAGAATGTCGATCTTGGGACCACGGTGGTGGTCGACGATCTCGGCCGTGACACTGACCTTGGCCAGCACGGCGGGATCGGAGGTGACGGCAGCACCGTCGACGAGGAGCAGAGCGGGCAGCGCGATGGACGCGCCGAGCTCTCCGACCTGACGGTCCATGACGACGACGTCGCCAACAGCGACCTTCTCCTGCCGGCCGCCGGCGCGAACGATGGCGTACACCAATGACTCCTGACGTGAAAACGGGTTGGGCGCCGCTAGGCGCGAAGGATCAGTGTACGGACGGGGTGGCCAGAGATCAAACCGCCCCTTCGAGCGCTTCAGTCTCCTCAAGGGCGGCCTCGACAGCCTCGGGGCCGGCATCGTCAAGAACCGCCTCGAAAAGCTCCTCGCGAGCCTCCTCCAGCGCCTCCTCGCGAGCCTCGTCGAGCGCCTGGGCGACCTCGGCCTGGATCTCCTCGGCCTCGGTCGGCTCGGCGTGCGCCAGGGAGCGAGCGGCCACGTCGGCCGGATCGACCGCGTTGGCCGGGCGGCGGTACTTGGGCGAGTGCTCGGCGCCGTGATCGTGGTCACCGTGCAGCGAGACGCGGATGCCGCGCCCGTTGCAGTGGTCGCACGTCTCCGAGAAGGACTCCAGCAGGCCCGAGCCGATGCGCTTGCGCGTCATCTGCACGAGGCCAAGGGAGGTGACCTCGGCCACCTGGTGCTTGGTGCGGTCGCGGCCCAGGCACTCGACGAGGCGTCGCAGCACGAGGTCGCGATTGCTCTCGAGCACCATGTCGATGAAGTCGACGACGATGATGCCGCCGATGTCGCGCAGCCGGAGCTGTCGGACGATCTCCTCGGCGGCCTCGATGTTGTTCCGGGTGACGGTCTGCTCGAGGTTGCCGCCCTGGCCGGTGAACTTGCCGGTGTTGACGTCGACGACCGTCATCGCCTCGGTGCGGTCGATGACCAGCGAGCCGCCCGAGGGCAGGTAGACCTTGCGGTCGAGGGCCTTGAGCAGCTGCTCGTCGACCCGGTACTCGGCGAACACGTCGCCGGTGCCCACGTAGTGCTGCAGGCGGTCGGCGAGGTCGGGGGCCACGCCGCCGATGTACTCGCTGAGCGCGGTCCACGCGGTGTCGCCGGAGACGACCAGGCGGGTGACGTCCTCGTTGAAAATGTCGCGGACGACCTTGATGGCCAGGTCCGGCTCGCCGTACAGCAGGGCGGGCGCGGTCGCGCTCTTGGTGGCCTTGGTGATCTCTTCCCAGCTCGCCGCGAGGCGGGCGACGTCCTGCTCGAGGGCATCCTCGGGCGCGCCCTCGGCGGCCGTGCGCACGATGACGCCGGCGTCCTCGGGCATGACGCGCTTGAGGATGGACTTCAGGCGGGTGCGCTCAGTGTCGGGGAGCTTGCGGCTGATGCCCGTCATGTTGCTGTCGGGGACGTAGACCAGGAAGCGGCCGGGCAGCGAGATCTGGCTGGTCAGGCGCGAGCCCTTCTGGCCGACCGGGTCCTTGGTGACCTGCACGAGGATCGGGTCGCCCGACTTGAGGGCGAGCTCGATGCGCTTGGGCTGGCCTTCCAAGCCGGCTGCGTCCCAGTTGACCTCGCCGGCGTAGAGCACGGCGTTGCGGCCGCGGCCGATGTCGACGAACGCGGCTTCCATGCTCGGCAGCACGTTCTGGACGCGGCCGAGGTAGACGTTGCCGACCATCGATGATGACGATCCACGCGTGACGTAGTGCTCGACGAGCACGCCGTCCTCGAGGACAGCGATCTGCGTGCGGTCGCCGCGCTGGCGGACGACCATGACGCGCTCGACGGACTCGCGCCGGGCGAGGAACTCCGCCTCGGTGAGGATCGGTGCGCGGCGACGTCCGGCCTCACGGCCCTCGCGTCGACGCTGCTTCTTGGCTTCCAGGCGGGTGGACCCGCGAACGCTGGTGACGTCGTCACCGCCGGTGCTGCCACCGGTGTTGCGGCCGCGCGGCTCGCGAACGCGCACGACCGTGTTCGGCGGGTCGTCGGGGCCGCCCTCAAGCTCTCCATCGGCTCCGCGACGACGGCGGCGGCGACGGCGCTTGCCGCCTGCGCCCTCGGAATCGTCCTCGTCGCCCTCGGCGGCGGCATCGGTCGCTGCCTCGTCGCCCGTGGCGTCGCTGGTCTCGTCGCCCTCGTCGCCGTCGGCGCGGCGCTTGCGGCCGCGGCCCCCACGGCGCCGGCGGCGGCGCTTGCTCGCGTCTGTGCCGGCATCGTCATCATCGCCGTCGTCGCTCGACTCGGCCGAATCTGTGGTCTCGGCCTCGTCAGCGGCGTCGGGCGACTGCGCGGGAGCGGTCGCCTTGCGGCGGGAGCGCTTGGCGGGTGCTGCGGGCAGCTCGTCGCCATCGACAACGATCGCCGGTGCCTGGAACAGGGGGGCGACGAAGGCCGGGGCGATCATGCGGGCGCCTGCCGCGTCGCTCGCCGGCTCGGCGGGCGCATCAGCGGCAGCCTTGCTCGCCGCCGTCTTCTTGCTCGTGCGAGAGGCCTTCTTGACCGGTGCGTCGGGCTCGGTCACGGGCTCGCTCGCTGCGGCCTTCTTGGCCGGGGCCTTCTTGGCGGTCCGGGTGCTGGCCTTCTTGGCCGGGGCCTCGGGCTTGCCCGCGGGCGCCTCGGTGCTCGCAGTGTCGGCTGCCGGCGGTCCCGCGGGACGGCTGGCTGCTCGCCTGCGGGTGCGCTTGGCAACCGCGGGATCGGACGCGCCGGAATCTTCTGTGGTGTCGTTCTGGTCGACCATCTGGTCGTACTCCTTAGTGGGACCGTCCCGCCGCCATGGCAGTCCGGTCACTCCTCGTGCGAGGTGCCTCAGCGGTCCTCGTCAAGCCTTCAGGGAAGCGGTGCGAGGAGCGCGCATGGGCGCGGCTGGCTCGTCCCGCCGGCAACGGCCTAGCCTGGGAACCGTCGGGAAACCTTCCCGGAAGTGGGAATCAGCCCAACCGGTCAGGGTCGAACGGATCAACCACCGAGGTTCCTGCTTCGTCGAGTGGCCCCTGTGCCAGCCGGGTCACCCGTGGGGGCTTCGGCGGCACGAGGTCAGCTACGCGGCGGAGCGCGGAGAGAACGTCGTCGGGTCGAACGGACGGGGTTCCGTGTCGAACGACCAAGGTGAGTATCGCACAGTCCGGCTCCGGCCCGTCGGGCGCCGCGCTCGGGTCCTCGACCCGGGCCACGATCACGGCCGCGCGAGCGTCGAATGTGCGCATGCCGTTCTTCATGAGGCGCTCGACGATGACCTCGTCCGCGGACATGAGGGCGCCGACCGCTGCGGCCGCGGCCTCATGGCTCACCCCGGGCAGCTCGATCCGCCAGCTGCTGGCCTCGAGGCGGTTGACGAAGTCCAGGGTCCGGGCCTCGACGACCTCGATGACGTCCAATCCGGGCGGCAGGGCCTCGTCGAGGGCCCGGCATACCGCGGCGGGATCGCAGACCGCGGAGACACCGATCTCGACGTACTCCGCCTCGCTGGCCACGCCCGTGGGCGCCGAGTTCGCGTAGGACACCTTCGGGTGAGGGTGGAAGCCGGCGCTGTAGGCCATCGGCACCTCGGCGCGGCGCAGTGCCCTCTCGAGGGCCCGCTGGAAGTCACGGTGGCTCGAGAAGCGCAGGCGGCCGCGCTTGGCGTAGCGCAGGCGGAGCTTCTGGACTGTCGGCGCGATCTCGCGCTCGGGTGGTCGGCGTGCGGCCATGAGTCGTCGCCCGCGCGTCAGGCGAGGACGGGGCTGGGCACGCCCACGGCGGGCATGGGCAAGTTAACGACTCCGGTCGGTCCGACCTGGATCTCGGTGCCCAGGTGGTCGCACACTCCGCAGTCGAAGCACGGGGTCCAGCGGCAGTCCTCGACGTTGACGTCGTTGAGGGCGTCCTGCCAGTCCTCCCACAGCCACTCGGAGTCCAGGCCGGAGTCGAGGTGCTCCCAGGGCAGCACCTCGGTCTTCTGCCGCTCGCGCGTGGTGTACCAGTTCACGTCGACGACCTGACCTTCCAGCGCCTTGTCGGCGGCGGACATCCAGCGGTCGTAGGAGAAGTGCTCGCTCCAGCCGTCGAACCGCGCTCCGTCGAGCCAAGCCTGCAGGATGATCCCGCCCGTCCGCCGGTCACCGCGCGAGAGCAGTCCTTCGACGATGCCCGGACGGCCGTCGTGGTAGCGCAGGCCGATCGCCTTGCCGTACTTCTTGTCCGCGCGGATGGCATCGCGCAGCGCGTACAGGCGGTGGTCCGTCGTCTCGTGGTCGAGCTGGGCGGCCCACTGGAACGGGGTGTGCGGCTTGGGCACAAAGCCGCCGATGGACACGGTGCAGCGGATGTCGTTGCTGCCGGTCGCCGCACGTCCGGCCTTGATGACCTCGCGCGCGAGCTCGGCGATCTGCAGCACGTCGTCGTCGGTCTCCGTCGGCAGCCCGCACATGAAGTAGAGCTTCACCTGGCGCCAGCCGCCCTCGTAAGCGGTCGTCACCGTGCGGATGAGGTCCTCTTCGGTGACCTGCTTGTTGATGACGCGGCGCATGCGCTCGCTGCCACCCTCGGGTGCGAAGGTGAGCCCGCTGCGGCGTCCGTTGCGTGAGAGTTCGTTGGCAAGGTCGACGTTGAATGCGTCGACGCGCGTGCTCGGCAGCGAGAGCGACGTCTGCGAGCCCTCGTAGCGATCGGCCAGGTTGCGTGCGACGTCGGCGATCTCGGAGTGATCGGCGCTCGACAAAGACAGCAGGCCGACCTCCTCGTAGCCCGTCTTCTTCAGCCCGTTCTCGACCATCTCCGCGATCCCGGTGATGCTGCGCTCGCGCACTGGGCGGGTGATCATGCCGGCCTGGCAGAAGCGGCACCCGCGCGTGCAGCCGCGGAAGATCTCCACGCTCATGCGCTCGTGCACCGTTTCCGCCAGCGGTACCAACGGGTTCTTGGGGTACGCCCAGTCGTCGAGGTTCATCAGCGTGTGCTTGCGCACGCGCCACGGCACGTCGGTGCGGTTGGGCGCGACCTTCTGGATGCGGCCGTCGGGCAGGTAGTCGACGTCGTAGAAGCGCGGCACGTAGATCGAGCCGGTCTTCGCCAGCTCCAGGAGCAGTCCGTCGCGACCGCCGGGCTCCCCCGCGATCTTCCAGTTGCGCACGATGTCGGTGACCAGCAGCACGGCCTCCTCGCCGTCGCCCAGCACTGCGGCGTCGACGAAGTCGGAGATCGGCTCGGGGTTGAACGCGGCGTGCCCGCCGGCGATGACGATCGGGTGGCCGTCGGTGCGGTCTCTCGCGTGCAGCGGGATGCCCGCGAGGTCCAGTGCGGTGAGCATGTTCGTGTAGCCGAGCTCGGTGCTGAACGACAGGCCGAACACGTCGAAGTCGCCCACGGCGCGGTGCGCGTCGACGGTGAACTGCGGCACGTCGTGCTCGCGCATCAGCGCCTCGAGGTCCGGCCACACGGCGTACGTGCGCTCGGCGAGCGCGTCGTCGCGCTCATTGATCACTTCGTAGAGGATCTGGACGCCTTGGTTCGGCGCCCCCACCTCGTAGGCATCGGGGTACATGAGCGCCCAGCGCACGGTGGCGCCGTCCCAGTCCTTGGAGACGGAGTTGACCTCGCCGCCGACGTACTGGATCGGCTTGCTGACCAGCGGCAGCAGCTGCTCCAGCTCGTCGAACACCGACGCGCCACTCACGCGCGCGCTGGCGGGCGCTGCCGCGGTGCGCGCTGTCGCGGTGCGCGCTGTCGCGGTGCGCGCTGAGTCGCTGAGGTCCGAGCCGGGGGAAGTCACCCACCGAGGATACCCGCCCGCCCGGCCCCAGCCCGCCCGCCGAGGCGCGCGCCCCTTCGCGCCGACCTTGAGGTTTGGCACCCTCCGGCTTCGCCGAGAGGGTGCCAAACCTCAAGGTCGGGAGTGGGCCGGCATCCACAGGAGGCGAAGTAGGTGTCCTTCGCCTCCGCTTCTTGGCTCACCCTCGCGCCATGGCAACCGAATTCGATGACCTCGCCGCCGAGCACCTCGCGTCCGCCGGACGCGTACGGCGCGATGACCTCATTTCCCGTGGAGTGACTCGAAGCGCAATTCGCAGCGCCCGCAACTCACAGCGATGGTCCAATCCGCACCGAGGCGTCTACGGGCTGGTGGAGGAGAACTCGCTTCGATCAGAACTGTGGGCCGCACATCTCCACTTGGGTCCAGAGTCCACCGTCGTTCTCAGCACGGCAGCATTGATCCACGGCATCGACGGGGTTGTGGGGACGAGCGTTCCTCGCTTGGCAGTTCCACCTGGCCTCGAGAAGGCACAGCGAGCGGGCATGCGCGTTCACGTATGGAAGATCCCCGATGACGAACGCACCATGGTCGACGGACTTCCTGTCACGACGGTCGCGAGAACACTTGCTGACTGCGCGCGCCTTCTGCCGAGGTTGCAAGCCGTCTCATGCCTCGACTCGGCACTGCACCTCGGGCTGATCTCGATGCAGGAGCTTCTCGACCTTCGTGGGCTCATGTCCCGAAAGCGCCAATGCGTGGCTGGCAGACAGCGATTGCTCGAGGCCCGCGTCGGGGCACAGTCGCCACTTGAGACTCGCGTTCGCCTGCGAGCGTCGGACGCGGGGTTTGAGCCGGATGCCCTTCAGGTGCCGATTCGGAGCGTCTCGAGTGTTCTGCTCGGGTACGGCGACATGGGCTACGAGCTGCGCGATGGGTCGTGGCTGATCGTCGAGGCCGACGGGCTGCGCTATCACGACCAGCCCGATGCGCTGCTTCACGATCGACGTCGGCAGAACGCTTTCCTCAGCGCGCGCGTGGCCAGCATCGTCCGGTTCACTTGGGAGGACACCACCCATGACGCGTACATCCCGAGCGTCCTAGCGGCTGCATTGGACAAGGCCGGATGGCGCCCGAACCGCCGTCGACCTTGAGGTTTGGCACCCTCTCGGCGTAGCCGGAGGGTGCCAAACCTCAAGGTCGACGGGAGGGGTTAGGCGCCGGCGCGGGCGCCGTGTAGTCGGACGTTCTGCAGCAAGCCGATGGCTATCCAGGTGGCCATCATCGACGTGCCTCCGGCCGAGACCATGGGCAGCGGAATGCCCGTGATCGGCATGATGCCCAGCGACATCCCGATGTTCTCGAACATCTGGAAGGCCAGCCACGCGACGATGCCCGTGGCCACGAGCCGGCCGAACAGGTCATCGGCGTGCCAGGCGATCATCACCGCGCGCCACAGCACGACGGCGAGCAGCAGGATGAGGACGAGAGCGCCGACGAAGCCGAGCTCCTCCCCCACCACCGTGTAGATGAAGTCGCTCTCGTTGACGGGCACGAACTTGCCCTGCGTCTGCGGGCCCTGGAACAGCCCGTAGCCGAACATGCCGCCGCCGCCGATGGCGATGCGGGCCTGGTTCGCGTTGTACCCCGCGTCCGTCCCCGTGCCCGAGGGGTCAAGGAATGTCGTCAGCCGCTGAATCTGGTACGACTGCAGCAACCCGAGCTGGATGGCCAGCATCAGCGAGATTGCACCGCCGCCGATCAGCCCGATGACCCATCGGGTCTTGGCACCCGACACCGCGATGATCGACAGCGCCACCGAGCCGAGAATCAGAACCGTGCCGGTGTCGTTCTGCACGAGGATGACGAGGATCGGCAGTACGGCGACGCCCAATGACATCAGCACGTCGCGATCCCGCGGCTCGTCGCCGACGTCGCGCTTCTCCGACAGCAGGACCGCCATCATCAAGATGACGGCGACCTTCGCGAACTCAGAAGGCTGGATCGTCATGCCGCCGGGAAGGTCGATCCACGCGCGGGCACCGGCAACGCGCGTTCCAAGTCCCGGGACGAAGGGCAGCAGCAGCATGAACATCGACAGGCCGTAGATGATCGGCGTGTAGGCGCGCAGCCACCGGTAGTCCAGGCGCGATGCGAACAAGCCCAGGCCGATACCGATGACGACGTTGATCAGGTGGCGCTTGAGATACGACTGCGGATCGCTCTCCGAGGCCATGTCTGCCTTGCTTGCCGACCACACGAGCATGGAGCCGAAGATCGTGATCGCGAGCGCGGCGACCAGGAGGATCCAGTCCAGGTCGCGCCAGTAGCCGCCGACCGCTCCGCGCTGGAAGGGCCGTACCGACCGCTCACTGGTGAAGATGACGCTCATGGGGAACCTCCGAGCGCGACGGTACGCCCCGTGGCGATGCCCGCCTTCTTGCCCGTGGGGCCGACGACAGTGCCATCGGTGTGCACCACGGGCAGTTCGGTCTCCGGCGATCCGCCGACGAGCACGCTCTTGCTCGGATTGACCGTCGTGCCGCTCACGCCGAACAGTGCCTCGTAGATCTTGCGCACGCTCGGGCCCGAGGTCTTCGAACCGGTGCCGCCCTCGGTCACCATCATCACGACGGCGTACTTGGGGTCGTTCGCTGGCGCGTAGGACGCGAACCACGAGGTCGAGACGTCGCTACCCGTGACCTGCGCCGAACCGGTCTTCGACGCGATCGGGATCTGGTTGAGCGGGAAGCCCGCGAACGGGGTCTCGGCAGAGCCCTCGGTCGTCACGCCGGGCAGCGTGCGCCGCAGGAACGTCATCGTCGCCTTCGGCACCGTGACGCGCGACTTGAGCACCGGCTGGAACTCCTTGATGACCTCGCCCGACGCACTGACGATCGCCTTAGCCACCTGCGGCTGGTAGAGCCGGCCGCCGTTGGCAACCGCGGCGTAGACCATGGCCATCTGCAGCGGAGTGACAGCCGTGTCGCCCTGTCCGATGACCGCGTTGAGCGCATCGCCTGCGCGCCACTGATCACCGTCCGTGCAGTTCTCCTTGTCGAGTGCCGTGTAGTAGTCGGCGAGCTTCGGGTCGGTCTTGCGCGTCTCCGGGTATCCCGCTGCCGCGTTCGCGCACCAGGTATCGCGCATGGCCTCCCAGTTGGACGCCTTGAACTCGCGGCTGGACACGCGCCCGACCGCCTCGCCGGGCAGGTCGATTCCGGTCGCGGAGCCGAGACCGAACAGGTGCGCGGTCTCGGCGACGGGGTCCGGTGCATCCTTGCCCGCATCGGGGCCGCCCGCGGCGAGCCACATGCGCTCGGCCAGTCCGTAGAAGACGGTGTTGCACGAGACCTCGATGGCGCGTCCGAGGCTGATGCGTCCGTATGACGACGACTCGTAGTTGCGGAACGTCTGGCCGCCGACCTTGACCTGGCTGGGGCACGAGTAGTCGCCGTACAGGCTGTAGCCCTCCTTGCCCGCGGCGGCTGTGCTCACCACCTTGAACGTCGATCCGGGCGCGAAGAGGCCCTGGTACGCGTTCGACGACAGCGCCTCGCTGCTGATCAGCTCCTTGTACTGCTTCTTGGTGACACCGCCGATCCAGATCGACGGGTCATACGTCGGGTAGCTCGCCATCGCGAGGACCTGCCCGGTCTGCACGTCGATGACGACAGCCGCACCCGACTTGCCCGGGTAGTCCTGCCCCCGCGCGCGCTCGACTGCTGCGACGAGCTGCTTCTCGACGACGGACTGCAGGTGCGCATCGATCGACGTGACGACGTAGTTGCCGGCGACGGGCGCCTTGCTGCCGAGCGTCCCGGTCACGTTGCCCGCGGTGTCGACCGCGAGCTCGGTGATGCCCGGGGTGCCGCGAAGCTCCGCGTCGTACTCGCGCTCGAGGCCGGTTCGCCCGACGACGTCGGTGATGCGCAGTCGGTCGGGATCCGTCGAGTCGGTCTCAGCGGCGATCTGCTCCTGCGTCACCGGGCCGAGGTAGCCGAGGAGATGCGCGGCATTGACGTTGAACGGCGACGGGTACTCGCGGATCGCCTGCAGCTTCGCGGAGATGCCGGGGAAGTCCGAGCGACGTTCCATGATCGTCAGCGCGGTCTGGGTGTCGACGTCGGTCGCGACCGGGATGGCCTGGTAGTTCGACCCGTTCCAGCACACGGGCGGCGGCTTCGCGCCCTCGGTTCCGCAGTTGTCCAGGCGCTCGGTGATCTTCTCCACCGGGATGTCCAGGATCTTCGCCAGCCGCACGACGACGGCCGCGCCGTTGTCCTTCTCCTTGTAGAGGGTCTGCCGATCGACGGTGACAACGACCGACGTCCGGTTCGACACGAGCGGGCGTCCGGCCTGGTCGAGAACAAGCCCGCGCACCGCCGGCTCGACGACCTCGCGGATGGTGTTGTTCTCCGCGGCAACGCGATACGTCTCGCCCGTCATGACCTGCAGGTAGAACGTGCGGATGATCAGCGTTCCCAGGAGCGAAGCGACGAGGACAGCGAGGACGAGCAGGCGCAGATTGGAGCGCTCACTCACCGCGTGCTCCCTTCATTCGCTGTGCGGAACCGCCTCGGCGCATGCCAAACGGGACCATCCGTGGGTATGACGGTACGACGTCCGCGCGCCGGCGGCGGTTCCCGGCGCCCGATTTGCCCATTTATGCCCCGAAATCCGGACGAGATCTTTACCCGGTAATGACAGAAACCTCGGGCGTCACGCGACGCACGATCCAGGCGACGCCGAGAACGACCACCGGCGCCATGATCACCGCGTACACCGTGCTGCTCAGCACCATGGACGGCATCTGGTCCCACAGCACGCGTCCGCTGCCGAGCAGGGTGTCCAGAGCGGCCGTGGCCAGCGTCGCTGCCGCGGTCGCCAGGCCGACGATGCCGATCATCACCGGCACGGTCCGATCGCGTGGATCGATGACGAAGCCGGTCACGAAGCCGACCGCGAGATACACGATCGCGTTGACACCAAGAAGGGTGTCCGCGGGCGGCGACATGTCGAGCAGGATGCCCGCCGCGAATCCCGCGGTAGCGCCCTGCGTCGGGCCCATCGCCAGGGCGAGTGCGACGACGCTGACAACCACGAGGTCCGGGGTCGCGCCGGGCAGGCCCAGACGCGAGAGCAGGGTGATCTGGATGATCACCGCGGAGAACACCACGACGAAGATCACCACCGCCTGCCGCCAGATCATGGGTTGCTTTCTGGCGACGGCTGCAGGCTCGCAGCGGTCTCCTTCTCCGTCGTGATGGACGGCGACGGCGTGGGGACGGACTCCGTGGTCGGCGCCTGCGACGCGCCCTGGCCAAGTGGCACGGGTGATGGCGACGGGTCGACGAACCCGACGCGGGGCAGCACCGAGTCGCGCGGATCAACGCGCGGCGGCTTCGTCACGACGGCAACGATCGACAGCGTCGACACGTCAACGTAGGGGCGGATGGTCGCGATGCGAGTCAGCTGCCCCGGCGTCCCGCCAACTTCGACGACCTCGCCAATGGGCAGGCCCGGCGCGTACGGACGTCCGCCCTTCGAGCCGAACGTGACAAGCGCATCGCCAACACGGAGGTCGGCGGTGGGGTCAAGCAACTGGAACGAGAGCGAGTCCTGGCGACCGGTGCCGGACACGATGCCGATCTCCTCGGTGCCGGCGACGCGGCCGCCGACTGCGGACGACGAGTCGACGACGAGGACGACGGTCGAGGTGTTGCTCGTCGTCTTCAGGACACGACCGACCAGTCCCTGTCCGTTCATCACGGTCATGTCCGGCTCGATACCGTCGGCCTTGCCCGCGTCGATCGTGACGGTCCACGAGAAGTCCTGCGCCGGTCCGACCGCGATGACCTCGGCAGGAACGATCCGGTACTGGCCGACGCTTGCGACTCCGAGCAGCTCATCGAGTGCCTTCACGCGCGCCCGATCGTTGGCAGTGGTCTGGGCCTCGCCGCGAAGCTTCTCGTTCTCAGCAGTGAGCGCCTCGATCTGACCGGCCTGGTCGCGCATGGTGCCCCACCAGCTGCTCGCACCAGTGATCGGCGAGAAGATCGTGGCCGCGACGCGTTCGACGCCGCCAATGATGTTGGCGCCGACGTTGCGCACGCCGGTCAGCGGACCCTGGCCGCCGCGCAGGTCGAGGATGACGAAAGTCAGCGCCAGGAGAACGAGCACCGTGAGGACGACACGGGTTCGGCGCGACAGCATGACAACAGTGTCCCCTCTGGCGGGTCAGCGCGTTAACACCCGCCTCGCGGCGGGTGTCGGCGATCCAGGGCTCTTAGCGGCGAGGCTCCGAGATGAGGACCTGCTGCAGGGCCTCGAACTCCTCGACGCACTTCCCGGAGCCGAGCGCTACGCAATCAAGCGGACGATCGGCGATGAGGATGGGCATTCCAGTCTCGTGGCGAAGCCGCTCGTCGAGGCCGCGCAGGAGCGCGCCGCCGCCGGTGAGGACGATGCCGCGGTCCATGATGTCGCCGGACAGCTCGGGAGGAGTGCGGTCGAGGGTTGCCTTCACCGCGTCGACAATGGCGTGCACCGGCTCGTCAATGGCGCGACGGATCTCCTCGGCCGATACGACGATCGTGCGCGGAAGTCCGGTGATGAGGTCGCGACCACGGATCTCCGCGTGCGGCTCGTCGGGCATCGGGAACGCGGAACCGATGGCGACCTTGATCTCCTCGGCGGTGCGCTCGCCGAGCATCAGCGAGTACTCCTTCTTCACGTACTGGATGATCGCGTTGTCGAGCTCGTCGCCACCGACACGAACGCTGAGCGAGCAGACAATGCCACCGAGCGAGATGACGGCGACCTCGGACGTGCCACCGCCGATGTCGACGACCATGTTGCCGGTTGGCTCGTGCACCGGAAGACCGGCACCGATTGCTGCTGCCATGGGCTCTTCGATGATGAACACCTTGCGCGCGCCGGCCGCGTAGCCGGCATCCTTGACCGCGCGCTGCTCGACGCCCGTGATGCCGGACGGAACGCACACGATCAGGCGCGGCTTGGCGAGGTGGCGCCTGCGATGCACCTTCTGGATGAAGTAGCGCAGCATGCGCTCGGTGGTGTCGAAGTCGGCGATGACGCCGTCCTTGAGCGGACGGATCGCGACGATGTTGCCGGGCGTGCGCCCGATCATCCGCTTGGCCTCTGAACCGACGGCGAGGATGCCGCCGGTGTTGTTGTTGATCGCGACGACGGAGGGCTCATTCAGGACGATGCCACGACCGCGCACGTAGACGAGGGTGTTGGCGGTGCCCAGGTCGACTGCCATGTCGCGGCCGACGAAGGACGAGGAAGCTGCCATGAGGGAAGAGTGCCTTCCGAACGGGTGCAGGGAACGCTTATCTTAGGCCACCCTCACGCGGGAAACGACATCGTCTGACCGAATTACCCCGCTATACGCCACTTTGCACCGATATCCCCCAAGTCCGCCGACCTTGAGGTTGGCGTGGGTTTGACCACCCGATTTCCACGCCAACCTCAAGGTCGGCGAGAGGGTCTCGCGGAGCGCGGAGCGCGGAGCGCGGAGCGCGGAGCTAGGGGGCGGCGATGCGCTCGGCGCGGGCGACCTCGGCCTTGCGCAGGTACGCCTCCAGGCGCTCGGCGGTCGCGGCGTCGGCCGGCAGGTCGAACGCTGCGGTCACCGCGGCACCAAGATCGGCGCGGTAGTCATGGCCTTCGCTCTTGAAGTCGCCGGGCTTGACGTTGGTGGCGAACAACGTGTCGACGAGCACCTGCGCCCACGTGATGCCCGGCTTCCACGTCATGGTCGTCGGGATGTTGCGTCCGCGCGATCCGTCGGTCGGCAGCCAGGCGGGACGGTGCCCGAGCAGCTCGGGGCGGAAGCGCACGACGGGATCACCGTCGTGCTCGAGGAACCACACGCGCGGACGCACGCCCGGGAACGATGCGGGAATCTGCTCGGGACGGTCGATGGTGATCGACTCCCCCGCGCACAGCGCGTGGAACTGATCGGCGATCGCACCGCCAGGGGTGCCGACCCACAATGCCGCCGCTACGCCGTAGTGGTCCAGGTCCACGGGGCCGTCGGGAATCGCGTACTCCTGCACCTTCGCACCGAGGCTCTCGCCATACAGCAGCAGCCGAGGCTTCGTTGCGCGCGATGAGAGCTCCTCGAGGATCGCGTCGAGGAGCAGCTTCTGGGTGTGCTTCGCGACGTCGACCTTGTTCAGCGACAGGAAGGACGGCAGCAGTCCATACCCGACGGCGACCGACGCGCAGTCCCCGCGCGTGAGCACCTCAAGCACATCGACCGGCGTGGAGTTCGCGTAACCCGTGCCCGCAGGCGCCTGAATGAGCAGGTTCGCTCGGTCAAAAGCCTTGGTACGCCTCAGTTCTGCCATCGCGAGTCCGACGCGCTGCTCAGGCGTCTCGGCACTGTCGAGTCCGATGAACACGCGCACGGGCGACGCCACGGGGTCCAGGCCGGTGACTTCGCGGATCTCGTCCGGGGTAGATACGGTGCCGACATAGCGTGCGCCCTCGCGACCAAGCTCGGCCAGCGCGACAGCCGATCCCGGCCCAGCGGACACGTCGGGATCGGTCGGAGGTGTTGCGAAGCCGGGCTCGATGTCGCGACTTTGCTGCTCGAGCTTGCCGAGCATCCGACGCGACGCGACCTTGCCGCCGACAGCAAGCGCACCGATCGCACCCGCACCGACGAGCACGGGAACGAGCGGACCGCGTCCGCGGCCCGCCGTCGCGCGCAGAGTCGACGAGACGAGCGCCACGTCGATCGCGACTGCCTTGCCGACCAGCGTCCCGAGGATGAACGGGAACGCCGTGCGAATGCGACCCGGCCAGGGCACGAGAGTCTCGCCCCGCGCAGCAACCGCAACGACGGTGCCGGCGGCAGCGCCAGCAACTACGCCAACCGCCACCGGCTTCATGGCTAGGCCAGTCCGGGGAAGAACAGCGCAACCTCGCGGGCCGCGGACTCCACCGAGTCCGAGCCGTGCGTCACGTTGTTCTGCATCTCGGTGGCGAGGTCTCCGCGAATCGTTCCTGGAGCCGCGCTCGCCGGATTGGTGGCGCCCATCATCGAGCGCCAGGACAAGATCGCGTCGGGTCCCTCGATGACGGCCGCGACGAGCGGGCCGGACGTGATGAAGGCGACGAGGTCAGCGAAGAACGGCTTGTCCTTGTGCTCCCCGTAGTGCTCCTCGGCGACCGAGGCCTCGAGGGTGCGCTGCTCGAGGGCGACGATGCGGTAACCCTTGCGCTCGATGCGGCCGAGGACCTCGCCGACGAGGCCACGGGCCACGCCGTCGGGCTTGATGAGGACGAGGGTGCGCTCAGACACGAATTACTCCTGTAGATACGGGGAAGGGATGCTCGCCGAAGCCTACCGAGCGCCTGGGCCGAGTTGATGCGCCCCGAGCCAAGCAGAGATTTCACCGACGTCGAGGTCCCCCTGCGCGACGAGGAGGACGAATGTCTCTGCGTCGTCAACCGTGTAGGACAGATCCTGCCCATTCATAAGGAAGAAGACGCGGGTGGCCGCCCAGGCAAGTCTCTTGTTGCCATCGACTAATGGATGGTTGCGCGCGAGCGAATGCATCAGGGCTGCGGCCTGCTCAAGGAATGTCGGGTAGGCCAGCTCGCCGAACACTGACGTCATCGGCCGCGCCGCAGCCGACTCCAGCAGTCCGATGTCGCGAACCGCCACCTCAGGGAGAACACCGCGAGCAATCTCGAGTAAATCCTCGATCGTGAGAAAGTCCGGATCCATCGTCAACGCGAGAGTCGGTCAAGCAATTCGGCATCTTCTCTCGAGACACGAGCAATGGCATCCTGAAGCCGAGAAGGCCGGAGATCCAGGTACTCCTCGACCGCAGTGAGTGCAACCTCCTGCATCGAGCGGCCCTCGGACTCCGCTCTCGCGCGCAGCGCGGCCGTCTGCTCATCCGACAAACGCAGGGTCATAGCCATAGGCAGATGATACCACCGTGGTATCACTCCCCCGGGGCGCTCGCACGCAATGTGTCGACCCGAGTGCCGAAGCGGACGGCGAAGAACCAGAGGATCGCGAAGATCACGCCGCTGACGAGCATCATCCAGCCGACGACGATGCTCGTAGCGAGGACGAGGACCTGCAGGATCCAGCCGATCACGATGCCCTGCGGACGCCCGAGCGTCCCGATGCCCAGGACAAGCAGGACCATGAGGATCAGGCCGACCGTCCAGGCGAGCGCGACGTTCGACACCGAGCCGGTCGACGACGCCAGGGCGGTCGCGAGCAGGACGATGATCGCCTCGAATGCGAGAACCGACGAGCCGAGGACTCTCACGTGAGCATCCGCTTCGCGTCACCGACGAGAACTACTGACCCCGTGATGAGGACGCCTACCCCGCCGTACGTGCTCGCATCCTCGGCGAGGTTGATCGCACGGTCGAGCGCGTTGGGCAGCTTGGGCTCGACGAACACGCGGTCATCACCGAACACCGTGCGCGCGATCGTCGCGAGTGTCTCGGCATCCATCGAGCGCGCGGACGACGACTCGGTGATCACAACCCGGTCGAGCGTCGTCTCGAGTGCTTCTAGAACGCCAGCGGCATCCTTGTCGGACAGCACGCCGACGACACCGACCAGCGACGCGAAGTCGAAGGAGTCGTCGATCGCCTTCGCGAGCGCGGTCGCGCCGTGCGGGTTGTGAGCCGCATCGAGCAGCACCGTCGGATTGCGTCGCGCAACCTCGAGTCGTCCTGGCGAGGTCACCATGGCGAAGCCCGTGCGGACGAGGTCCATGTCGAGCGGACCGGAGCCGCCGAGGAACGCCTCGGCTGCCGCGAGTGCGACCGCCGCGTTCTGCGCCTGATGCTCCCCGAACAGCGGGAGGAACACGTCGTCGAACTCCGAGTTCAGTCCGCGCAGCACGAGGATCTGGCCGCCGAGAGCAACCCCGCGTGATGCCACGCCGAACTCCAGGCCCTCGCGCGCCACGGTTGCCTCGACCTCGAGGCAGCGGGCGAGCAGCACCTCGGCGACCTCAAGTTCCTGCTGGCCAAGGATCGCGATCGACCCGGGCTTGATGATCCCGGCCTTCTCGCGCGCGATGTCCGTCAGCGTGTCGCCGAGATAGTCGCGGTGATCAAGACCGATCGGCGTGACGACGCAGACGGTGCCATCCGCGACGTTCGTCGAGTCCCACCCTCCGCCGAGTCCGACCTCGACGATCGCGACGTCGACGGGCGCATCGGCAAACGCGGCGAACGCCAGTCCCGTCATCACCTCGAAGTAGGACATCGGGACGCCGCCGTCGGCCACCGAATTCGCGTCGACGACCTCGACGAGCGGACGCACCTCGTCCCAGACGCCGAGAAGGCGCTCGGTCTCGATCGGCTGGCCGTCGAAGCAGATGCGCTCGCGCGGGTCGACCAGGTGCGGAGACGTGAACAGGCCGGTTCGCAGGCCGCACACACGCAGGAGCGACTCGATCATGCGCGCGGTCGACGTCTTGCCGTTCGTGCCCGTGACATGCACGACCGGGTAGGTCCGTTGAGGATCTCCGAGCAGGTCGGTCAGCGCTGCGATGCGTGCGAGAGTCGGCTCGATGCGATTCTCCGGCCAGCGCGTGTTGAGGTGATCCCACAGGGCCGTGAGTCGATCGTCCGGTTCGCCGAGGTGCACAGCGTGAGTCTACGGTTGGCGCATGGGAACAGTCCTCGACGGAATCGACGGCAAGCTCGCGACGTGGCTGGAGGCTCAGCCGATGTTCTTCGTCGCGACCGCTCCCCGGTCCGACGAGGGCCTCATCAACTTGTCGCCGAAGGGTCTCGCCGGATCGTTCGCCGTGATCGACGAGCACACCGTCGCCTATCTCGACCTGACGGGAAGCGGCATCGAGACGGTGGCCCACATTCGCGAGAACGGTCGCATCGTCGTGATGTTCTGCGCCTTCGACGGCCGGCCGAGCATCATCCGCCTCCATGGGCAAGGTCGCGTGGTCATGCCGGGTACCGACGAGTTCGACCGGCTGATCGGCCGGTTTGCGGAGCATCTCGGCACTCGTTCGATCATCGTCGTCGACGTGCAGCGCACATCGGATTCCTGCGGCTACGCGGTACCCCTCATGAGCCTTGAAAGCGAGCGTGCTGTGCTCGATCTGAGCGACGCAAAGCGAGGTGCCGAGGGGCTCGTCGAGTACCGCGCCAAGAAGAACGCCGTCAGCCTCGACGGACTGCCGGGCCTTCCCGGGCTCGTCTAGTCCGGCCCAACCGCCGCTGCCCGCCGACCTTGAGGTTGGCGTGGGAAACGCCACGTCAGAGCCACGCCAACCTCAAGGTCGGCGGGGCGTGCGGGGTGGTTCTGGCCCTTCACGAGCCCAAATAGACTCCTGCCCCATGACCGCGAACCTCCTGCCCGACAAGCCCACCCTCGAAGGCATCGAGGACAAATGGGCTGCCGTATGGGAGGAGCAGGGCACCTATCTCTTCGACCGGACGAAGTCACGAGCGCAGGTCTTCTCGATCGACACTCCCCCGCCGACCGCCAGCGGATCGCTGCACATGGGACATGTCTTCTCGTACACGCACACCGACTGCATCGCGCGGTTCCAGCGCATGTCCGGTCGCGAGGTGTTCTATCCGATCGGCTGGGACGACAACGGGCTTCCGACCGAGCGCCGCGTGCAGAACTACTACGGCGTCCGCTGCGACCCGAGCCTGCGGTACGAAGCCGATTTCACTCCCCCGGCCGAGCCTGACCCGAAGCGCCAGATCCCGATCTCGCGCCGGAACTTCGTCGAGCTGTGCCTGAAGCTGACGGTCGAGGACGAGGCGATCTTCGAGTCGGTGTGGCGTCGGGTCGGCCTCTCGGTCGACTGGACGCAGACGTACCAGACGATCGACGCCAACTCCCAGCGCGTCAGCCAGCTCGGGTTCCTGCGCAACCTGGCGCGAGGCGAGGCGTACCAGTCGGAAGCCCCGACGCTGTGGGATGTCACGTATCGCACCGCCGTCGCGCAGGCCGAGCTCGAGGATCGCGAACGCCCGGGCGCGTACCACCGCATCGGCTTTCCCTCCTCCGCCGATCCGTCGACAAAGGTGTTCATCGAGACGACCAGGCCCGAGCTGCTGGCCGCATGCGTCGCGCTTGTCGCGCATCCCGATGACGAGCGCTACCAGCCGCTGTTCGGCTCGACGGTCCGCACGCCGATCTTCGACGTCGAAGTGCCCGTCCTCGCGCACGCCCTTGCCGACCCCGACAAGGGTTCGGGCATCGCGATGATCTGCACCTTCGGCGATCTCAACGACGTGACGTGGTGGCGCGAACTGCAACTGCCTACGCGTCCGATCATCGGCTGGGACGGGCGGATCATCCCCGAGGTCCCCGAATGGATCGTCACGGACACCGCGCGCGAGGCCTACGCCGCGATCGCCGGCGCCACGAGCCATACCGCGAAGGAGCGTATGGCCGAGATCCTCACCGCGAGCGGCGACCTCGTCGGCGAGCCGAAGCAGATCACGCATCCAGTGAAGTTCTACGAGCGAGGCGACAAGCCGCTCGAGATCGTCACCACCCGCCAGTGGTACATCGCCAACGGCGGCCGCGACCCCGAGCTCCGCGCGAAGCTCGTCGCCCGCGGCAGCGAGATCACCTGGCACCCCGCGCACATGCGCGTGCGCTACGAGAACTGGGTCGAGGGCCTCAACGGCGACTGGCTCATCTCGCGTCAGCGCTTCTTCGGCGTGCCCCTGCCGCTCTGGTACCCCATCGACGCCGCAGGCAATCCCGTCTACGACCAGCCGCTCGTGCCCGACGAGAACACGCTGCCGATGGACCCGAGCAGCGACGTCCCGCCCGGCTACACGGCCGATCAGCGCGGCGTCGCCGGTGGCTTCATGGGCGATCCCGATGTCATGGACACGTGGGCGACGAGCTCGCTCACCCCGCAGATCGTCGGAGGCTGGGAGCGCGACACCGACTTGTGGGAGCGAGTCTTCCCGATGGACCTTCGCCCCCAGGGACACGACATCATCCGCACCTGGCTGTTCTCGTCCGTCGTGCGCTCGCACCTGGAGAACGACTGCGTGCCGTGGTCGAACGCAGCGATCTCCGGATGGATCCTCGATCCGGACCGCAAGAAGATGAGCAAGTCCAAGGGCAATGTCGTCACGCCGATGGACCTGCTCGAGGAGCACAGCTCCGACGCACTGCGCTACTGGGCCGCGAGCGGACGCCCCGGCACCGACACGGCGTTCGACGTCGGCCAGATGAAGAACGGCCGCCGCCTGGCGATCAAGGTGCTCAACGCGAGCAAGTTCGTGCTCGGTCACGGATCCACGATCGACGACGCGGCGGTGACGCACCCCCTCGATCGAGCACTGCTCGCGCGGCTTGCCGACGTGGTCCGTCAGGCCACCGAGGCATTCGAGGGATACCAGTACGCGAAGGCCCTCGAGGTCGCCGAGGCGTTCTTCTGGAACTTCACCGATGACTACGTGGAACTGGTCAAGGACCGCGCTTATGGAGCGCAGGGCGAGGCCGCGGCCGCGTCGGCCAAGGCCACGCTCGCCACAGCGCTGAGCGTGCAGCTCCGGCTGTTCGCACCGGTGCTCCCGTTCACGACCGAGGAAGTGTGGTCGTGGTGGCAGGAGGGCTCGATCCATCGCAGTCCGTGGCCGGACCACGCGGCACTTGCCACGCTCGCGGGCGATGCTGATGCTGCGCTGGTCGATGACGCCGCCGCGGTGCTCACGCTCGTGCGCAAGGTGAAGTCCGAGGCCAAGGCATCCATGCGCGCCGATGTCGCCACCGCGGTCATCACCGCGTCAGCCGATCAGGTCGCGCGCCTGCAGTCGGCCGCAGCGGATCTCACGGCGGTTGGACGCATTGCGGATCTCACGTTCGTCGAAGGCGACGGACCGATCGATGTCAGCGTCGTTCTCGCCGAGGTGTAGTTCAGCCGTCGAGGTTCGACAGCTCCTTCAGCAGTCCGAGCTGCGTCGACGTGCTCGGCATGTCGGGCTCGGGCTCTGGCTCGGGGGCCGGCGCTGCCGCGACGACCACCGGTCGTGGCGCGTCGGGCGCGAGTTCGGGCGCATAGACGTGAATCAGGTCGATGCCGGTGACGTCGACCTGCGCAGCCGTCTCCAGATCACGCGGCAGCACGAGTAGCTCGGGTGCGGTGTCGAGCAGGCTGTAGTCGTCCTGCGCGGCAGCCGCGAACCAGCCGGGCGTCAGCGTCGCAGCAAGCGGGAAGCGCGAATCGCGGGCCGCGGCGGCGAGTTCGAAGAGCGAGATCGGCTGCTCTAGAGCGAACAACGCGTACGAGGCGGACGCGATCGACTCACGTGCGGTGGTCATCGTCGACCGTCCATCGTCGCTATCTCCTGAACAGGCCGCGTCGACGGCTGGCGTCGTCGAGCAGGTCAGGAGACAACGGCACCTCGGTGATGGGCTCCTCGAGCGGTCGCCAGGTCGCGAGCGTGCGACCAGGCAGGCAGGCCTTCGCCAGTTCGTTGTAAGCCGGCCCGATCAGCGGGTGATCGAGAAGGGAGTGCATCCGGTTGAGGTTGGTCGCGGTCAGCACGTCCTTCGTCGCGAGCGGGATCACGCCGACGACCGGCACGCCCAGGCCTGCGGCGAGCACCTGGTCGCGCTCCATGCCGACGTTGGCGACCGACTGGTTGACCAGGATGCCGATCTTCTCGCGCGGGATTCCCAGCCCCGACTCGTCGACAGGAGCGGTGATCTCACGAAGCGCACGCGCCATGCCCTGCACGGCGGTCGACGCGAGGGTCGTGACGAAGATGACCTCCTCCGCCTCCGGCAGCGCAACCTGGGCAATGAGCGGATCGAGGTACTGAACGCTCGTGTCCATGATCACGACGTCGAACATGCGCTGCAGGCTGCGGATGATCGTCCGGTAGAAGTCCGGGCCGACGGTGTCCGCGGTTCGCGGCCTGATCGGCGCCAGGAGTGTGTCGATTCCCAGGCCGGGTGCATGGACCAGGTTGCGACGGATGCGCTCCTCGTCCCAGACCGGCTGCACGCGAATGTTCAGCGCGGTCGGCATGAACTTTCCGATGAGCGAGGCGACCTGGCCGTCGCGGGTGTCGAGGTCGACGAGGCATACCGACAGCGGATGACCCGCGTCGCGCGATGCGCGGGCGATCGACCCCGCGAGCAGGATCGATGCAGTCGACTTGCCTGAGCCGCCCTTGCTCGACGTCACGGTGATCGTGACCTGGCCAGGCACCTTCGGGCGCGAGAGCAGCTCCTGCGACGCGGCGGACGGAAGGTTCAAGGTCGAGTCGACCACGGTGCTGGGCGGCGGCATCGCCGGAAGCCCGCCGATCGGCGGCAGGTCGGGCCGCCGTGACGACGCGGCGCTGAGGGTCGGCTGCCATCCCGAGGCAGCCGCGGCGATTTCCCGCGCGATGGGAGCGTCCACGCGAGCAGGAAGAACGCCAGGGAATGACACCTCCGAACCGAGCACCTGCCGGAACGTCTCGAGAACCGCGCGACCTCCCTTGTGCATCGGCAGGACGTGGAAGACGAGTGCTGCCGAGTCAAGGCCCTGAACCGCGGCGGCACTGTCGATCAGCGGCTGCAGATCGTCCATGCCATCGGGTCGCCAGTTGGCGACGAAGACGAACGCGCCGGCATTGGCCATCGCGACGATCGCTCGGGCCGTCTGCTCGAGCTCGCCGTCGGCGCCCGTGGTACCGAGCATGAGCGAGTCGGAGAAGACCAGGACGCGGGACTGCTGGTCGAGGCGACCGCCGGATAGCGCGTCCCACATCGCGGCCACGCTGGGCTGCCGTTCCTGCACGACCCAGTCCACGCCGGACTCACTCAGGAGGTCACTCAGCGGCCGCTCGGCGACCACGATGACCCGCGGGGAAGCAGGCACCTCGTCAGCCTCTCTAGTCACATTGGCAACTGTAGCGTCAGCAATCGGGCGGTTCAGGAGCTACGAGAGTCCGGCCGGGCCGCCGAGGATGAAGGCGGTCCGCGATCCCTCCGCGACACCACCGACCATCGGCTCCTCGATCGGATCGGCGGCAAGCGCCGGGCTCGCATCGATGCCCACCGTCGTCATCGGCTCTGCTGCGCTCGCCGACGGCGTCGACGGGTGATGCATTCGGATGCCGATATCGAAGGCGCGCGTCGCCGCGTTCTCCACGTCGAGGATCGAGTCCCCGAAGAAGGAGCTCGTGAGGTCGTCCTCCTCGACCGCGTCGATACGGGCGATCAGTGCGTCCTGGTCGACCGGGCCGAACGCCGAGACATTGGCGGGCGGGCGTGGCGGCGTCTGCTCGGTGAAGAAGCTCAGCCCAATGTCGTCGCCGGTCACTCGGATCGGTCCAAGATCGTGGCCAGCTCGGGAGCGACGATGCGATCGAGGGCGGCGAGTATGCAGCGCGCGTCGGTTGCGAGATTGAGCGAGCTCACCGGCAGGTCCACGGGAATCCAGTCGTGACGATGCCATTGCGCCGACCAGACGACGGGCCACATGTCCTTCTGCGCGCCCGACGCGACCTCGAACAGTTCGTCGTCGGCGGCGACCACTGGATGCACGCTGTACCGGATCGCTCCGGGCCGTCCGCCGGGCGCATCGCAGTAGATCTCGACTCGATAGAAGGTGTGCGCGTTGTCCGGTCCGACGATGCCAACGGGGACGACCGCGGTCACGAGGCCGGTGCCGGTCCTGACGAGGAACTCGCGGTCTTGGTCATCGGCTTCAACCCACGCGCGCATCATTCGTCTCCTCCTGGCCGCCGCCGAGCCTCAGCGAGGTCGGTACAGGGAGTATCGGCAGGATCTTCCAGACTCGCGCCTCTTCGCAGGACCAAGAGGTCAGCCACCGATCCAGTCCGCGTACGCCCCCGCTATTGCGGAGCCGACCACGAGGCCGATGGCCGATCCCGCGAGGAGGAACGGTCCGAATGGCACGTGGCTGCGCCGCCCCGCCCGCCCAGTGACCATGAGGATCAATCCGACGAGCGAGCCGAGAATGAACGCCGAGAACAGGCCGACGACTGACGAGCCGAAGGAGACCCACCCGAGAGTCACGCCGAGGACTGGCGCGAGCTTCACGTCGCCGAACCCCATGCCCCGTCCGCCGGTGGCCAGCCAGATGCCCCCGATCAGGAGCAGCCACAGCGCGCCGCCGGAAAGTGCCGGCACCAGGGGCCAGTGCGAGTCGAGCAGCCCGGCGAAGACCAGCCCGGCCAGCGTCACGGGATAGAGGGGAATCACGATCGCGTCGGGAAGTCGATGGTGATCCAGGTCGATGAGTGCGAGTGCGACGCCCGCACTGCCGAGGACCAGCAGCAGTGGCAGCAGCGGATCGATGCCACCGTCGCCATGGGTGATCGCCCACCAGCCCAGACCGAGCCAAACAAGCCCGGTCGCTGCCTCGACCAGCGGATATCGCGACGACACGGGCGCCCCGCACGACCGGCAGCGGCCGCGAAGCAGTAGCCAGGAGATCACGGGGATGTTGTCGCGCGCCGCGATGTGGTGGTGGCAGGACGGGCATGACGAGGGTGGACGGACTACGGAAAGGCCCAGCGGCACGCGGTAGATCACGACGTTGAGGAAGGACCCGACGATCAGGCCAAGACCACCGAGCAGCACGTAGTAGACGACGAGCAGCGCCGCATCATCGCTCATCGGGCCACCGTCAGGAGAGCCCGACGGATTCCGTCATCTCCAGCGTTGCGAGGATCACTCGCGCGTCGCGCAGCCTCTGGCTTACCTCTGCTGTCGCGTTGATCGCCTCCTGCTCGGCTCGCACGCAGGCCTGCAGTTCCGTGTGCAGGCGCGCGACGTCGGCGCGTGCGCTCTCCAGGCCGCGCTCGCGCTCCTCGACCTCGCCGACCGGACGCAGCGGAAGCGTGGTCGGCAGCGTCGGCGGCGCGATCGCGGGCGGGACAACGGCGAGAACCGGGGCTGCGGCGGGAACCTCCGGCTCTGCGGGCTTTGCCGGCGTCTGCTTCAACGCGGGCACGCGCTCGGGGACGACAGCGACGACGCGGTGGGAGCCGAATGCCTCGGGCACGAGGTAGTGCGCCGGTTCGGGCGCCTCGGGGACGTCGACCTCGACCCGGGCCATGCCCGAGCGGATGAGGGCGGACGCGACATGCACGACCTCGGCCCGGGTGAGCCCGAGCGCGTGCGCGACTGCATCCAAAGAGCGCTCGCCGTCGACTGCGCCGGCAAGCGCAAGGACCTCGGGGGTCAGGGCGGTGCGGTCGAGCGGAACAAGCGTGCGACTGAGGACGGCCTGGCCGGGCGCCACGGCGGGGGCGAGCATCGCCCACGTCCCCTGCAGTCGGTCCGAGCGCATCCGCACGGTGTCGAATAGCGGGTCGACCGGCAGCGGCAGCGTGCAGAACTCGGCGCTTGTCTGGCCCTTGCGCGGTCGCGTCTTCACCTTCGCCAGGGCGAGCACGGCACCGAGCGAGGCAAGCAGCAGCTCCTGGTGCACGTTCGCGAGCTCGTCGATCGAGACCCAGCCTGCGTCGACAGCGTGGGTGATCACCGCGGGGTCGGGGACGTCCAGGCCGGCGAGGGCGGTGAGCTCGGTGGCGGTACGCGAGGCGAATGCCCCGGAGGTGCGCAGGCGCCCGAAGACCGAGCGCGGGTAGCCCTCGAGGTCGATCGCGTACAGCCCGCCGTCGTACAAGAACAGGCGCGCGCGGTTGCGGGTGCCGCGGTCGAGGACCTCCACGGCTCCGGTGAACCCCTTCGCACCCAGCGCGGAGAGCTCGCTGGCCAGTTCGTCGTTGATGACGGCCGCCGAGGAATCCTCAACGTGCCGACGTGGGGCCATGAGGCTCATGGCATCTCCCTCCTGTTCGTCGAAAGGTCTATCAGCGAAGTAGGTGCTCGGGAAGTCCCGCTTCATGAACTGGGCATCGATGGGCGCCCGCATGGTCGACCGTGCCCACGACGAACCCCGGTCGACCCGTGCATCCGGGCCGCGGATCCTCGCGGTACATCCGGCCGATCCCGGAGTACAGGTCGCTGCGGATGATCAGCGCCGCGCGTTCGGCAGCCTCGGACCTGTTCGTGATCCGCAGGACGTGCTCGGGAACAATCTCCATTACCCGATCGGGTGCAGCGATGCGCCACTTGTAGTGAGTCACCTCGAAGTCGCCGGTGACCGTGCGTTCGTTGCGGTCGGGCATGAGAACGGTGACCGCGCACTTGGTGCCGATGAACTCGCTCACGTCGACCGTCTCACCCGTGCTGAGCATGAAGGTGTAGGCCAGCGGACCGGAGAACTTGCGATAGCCCAGGCGCGGGTCGTAGCACTTGCCGACGTGCTCGCGGATCATCAGCTCGGCTGCATCGAAGTCCGACGACACGCCGCTGACGAGCGGCCTAGGTAGCCCCTGTGACGTGCGGACCAGATCGGACACGTCCCACGTATAGGAGCGAATCAGCCGACGGCCGTCATCGGCCGGTGCGTCATCGTCAGTGACCTCCGCACCCGTGATCCGGGCGACGAAGTGCGGGGTCAGCCACGTCCACAGCAGCACGCCCGGGGAATCCGTATAGGTCCACGGCAGTGGCTCGATGAGTTCGACGCTCACAGCAGATCCGCCGCCTTCACCTGCTCGAGCACGCGGTTCACCGCCGCATTCGCGGTCTTCGGCAGCACTTCGAGTTCTCGGGCGACCTGCGGGCGTGAGAGACCCTCCCAGAACGACAGGTAGACAGCAGCGAGTGCGAGGGGATCCTGCGCGCGCCGACCGCGGCCCGACGGGTCGTTCACCGCGGCCATCACCGCCCGCGTGATCGCTGCGCAGTGGTCATAGCTGGTGGCGTCGGCCTCGACGTCGACGTCGCTCGACACCTCCACCGTGTCCATGTCATCGGAACCGTGGCTGCCAACGGCAAGCGACTGGTGGTTGCGCAGACTCGACAACGTCGCGATCGCGGCCTCGCGTCGACGCAGATCCGTGACCGAGGTGCCGAGTGCGTTCGCGCGATCGATCTCGGTGGACGATCGCATCTCGTTGATGGCGATGGACTCCGCGGCGCGACTGACGGCGACGCGGTCGCTCACGATCGCGCGACCATACGCTGTGCGCGCTGCGTCCTGGGGCCACGTGCGCAGCTTGCCCATCATGAATGCGGTGAAGTTCAGCGTTCCGTTCGCGCCCTGCCGGCCGGAGTCGAAGCGGTCGACGTGGTCGTAGATGAACAGGAACATCATCGAACGCACGTCCTCGTCCTCGACGAGCTCCAGGTCGGCGACGATCTTGCGGCGGATCGCATAGCTGCGCGGATACAGCCAGTCGACGGTCGCGGCAACCAGTTCGGGAAGCAGGCCCTCTGGAATCAGGTCGACGTCGCGGAAGACAACCTTCGACTCGACGCGCAAGTTCACGGGCTCGATGTCGTGGTCGGCGCACCACGCGCGGATCGTTTCGCGTGCCTCATGCCCGGTGCCCGCGGGAACCCACACCCGATGCTGGCCATCGCTCCACTGCCGCGTGTACGCGTCAGGCCCGAGTGCCGGAAGCACAGTCCGGGCGTCGAACTCGTCGACCGTGTCCCAGTGGACGCGATCGCAGACGAGAGTCGGGGCGAAGTCGAAGATCTCGCGCTCATCGAGTCCGCGCACGACCAGGTTCGGGAGTCGGTGGCCGATCCGATGAGTGCTGGCGATCACCCATTCGTCGGGGCGGCTCGCGACAGCGTCCATGACTACACCGCCGTCGCGAGGTTGCGCATGTCAGCATCGACCATCGACGAGCGACGGCCATCTCGATCAACCGGCAGTTGGACGAAGGCGGGATCGTACGACGCGAACCCGTCCACGAGCTTCTGCAGGAGCGCGATCGCTTCCCGTGATTCAGGGGCGGACGCCTTGACCGATTCGATCGAACCCAGGCACACAGCCAGAGTGAAGTGGACCCGCGAACCCTCGGACGACAGCTCGACGAGGCGAACGGTCACCAACGGGTGCATCTCGAGAACGGCAGCAACCGATCGCGCAGCCATCGCTGCGCAGGCACGCGTCGGTGCGAAACGGAGGCCGACGTCGAACTGCCGATGAAGACCTGCGTGTTCTTCGACTGCCATTACTCCCCCGTTCCCCTGTTTATGAGTGTCGAACCGCGCGAAGCAAACAATGACGTTGCGAGTTGGACACGTTTGGATATCTCTGGCTGATCTTCGGGATATGTCTGGCTGATCTTGCGGATATGCGTGGCCTATCCATGAAGCCATGTGAACTAAAGCGTCGTGCTGTGTGAACTCCGCGTTACGAAGACGATGAGGCCGCAGTCTGGTGACTGCGGCCTCATCGCTTCTTGGGTCCTATTGGATTCACATGTCGCTATGCGACCGAGTATCCAGGCGCGGTGCACGTCGCGGTTGCAACGCCAGTTGGGTCGAGTCCACCAGCAGTCGAGTCATACGTGTACATGACATCGGCGTCCTGGTTGCAGCCTGCGATCGTGTAGCCGGTTCCGCCGCCGGTCACCGTGACGGTGATCTGGTTTCCTGGCGACACCTGGGGGTTGCCTTCGTCGAGCAGGATTGTGGTCGTCGGGTACGCATTGGTCTCGACGTACAGCGTCTCCATGACCTTGGCGATGCCGTTGATGTCGGACTTGACCGAGGCATCTCGTGCGCTGTTGCGCTGGCTCAGGAATACGGGAATGGCGATGGCGGCAAGAATGCCGATGATTGCGACCACGACGAGGAGCTCGATGAGGGTGAAACCCTTGTCGCCATCCTCCCGCGGCTTCATGATGCGAGTGAGCATCTGCTTCTCCTGATCTGCTGTCCCTCGTCTGGGGGTGTCGCACCACCGTGGTGTGACATATGGGGTTTCGGCCCGATCAGTCCCGGATGTACCGAATTCGCAACGTTTCCTCCGGGATAAGCCAGGCGGCCCAGTCCACACACCGCGAGTGGGCAGTTGGTGTCGTGAAAACAACCGGTGGATTCAAGCGGTGGATGCAACATCGGTTGGATTGACCGGTTCTGACAGTAGGTGGTCGAGCATTTCGGCTGGTGTCTTGAAGCCGTGGCGTTTGCGTGGCCGGTTGTTCAGTTTTCGGCTGACGTGCTCGAGATAGTCCGGGGCATAGACCGACAGGTCGGAGCCTTTGGCGAAGTACTGACGCAGCAGGCCGTTGGTGTTCTCGTTGGATCCGCGCTGCCATGGTGAGTGGGGATCGCAGAAGTAGATGTCCAGGTCCGTGGCTGCGGCGATCTGGACGTGGTTGGCCATCTCCGATCCCTGGTCCCAGGTCAGCGTGCGTCGCAAGGTCGCCGGCAGCTGGCTCATCGCGGTGATCATCGCGTCGGCTACCGCGTCCGCGCCGTGGTTGCCGGGAAGGTGCAGCAGCAGGCAGAACCCGGTTGCCCGCTCGACCAAGGTCCCGATCGCCGAGCCGGAGTTCTTCCCCACGATCAGGTCGCCCTCCCAATGGCCAGGAACAGCACGGTCGGCGACCTCGGGCGGGCGCTCGGTGATGGAGACCATCCCCGGGATCCGGCCACGGCGCTCACCTGCGGTCCTCCGGGTCTTGCGGATCGCCCGGCCCGTGCGCAGCCGTTGGTGCAGGTCACGGCGCAACGCGCCGCGGCCCTGGACGAACAACGCCTGGTAGATCGCCTCGTGACTCACGCGCATCTCCGGATCATCAGGGAAATCGATCCTCAGCCGACCTGAGATCTGCTCCGGGCTGAGTTCGTCCTCCAAGTGATCTTGCACCACCTGCCGCAGCCGGTCGTTGGCCTTGAGCGCGGACGCCTTCGGCCGGCGAGCCCGCCAGTCGGAGCGCTTCTGCGCCATCGACGCCCGATACCTAGGCAGGTGCCGGTCGGCGAAGAACGTGGAGTTCATCGCCAGCTCACGCCCGATCGTGGACCGGTGACAGCCCACCGCCCGCGCGATCTCCGCGTTCGACGCCCCCGACCCACGCAGGACCGCGATCTCCTCACGCTGATCGAACGTCAACCGAGGCCCGACCTTGCCGGGCGTCACCGATGAAGGCATCACTCCGCCAGCCTCACCGAACCACCCCGCACCCGTGCGCTCGGACACGCCCGCCGCAGCAGCCGCCTCCGCGACCGACAACCCCGACCGCACCCACTGCCAAAACCCGAGCCGCACCGCTGGCGGCAACCCCGGAGGACCAAGCATCACAACACCTCTTCACCTCAGGTGTTGCATCGATCCCTTGAACCCAAGGGTTGTTTTCACGACACCAACTGCCCACTCGCGTGGAGGTTGTGGGTGCGTGCTGCGTCTACTTGACCAGTTCGAAGATCTTGAAGATCGGCAGGTACAGGGCGATGATCATGCCGCCGACGAGCACGCCAAGCACCATGATCATGATCGGCTCGATGAGCGCCATGAGCTGCTCGGTCGTCGCTTCGACCTCCTGATCGTAGAAGTCGGCAATCTTCTCGAGCATGGAGTCGAGCGCGCCCGTGTCCTCGCCAACGGCGATCATCTGCACGACCATCTCGGGGAACACCGGATGCTCCGACAGCGGCTTCGCGATTCCCGTGCCCTGGCGCACGCTCTCCTTCACCGCTACAACGGCGCGCGAGATCACAACGTTGCCCGCAGTCTCGCCAACGATGTCAAGAGCGCTGAGGATGGGCACGCCGGCATGCATGAGCGTCGAGAAGTTCCGCGTGAATCGCGCGAGCGCGACCTTCTGGAACAGCTTGCCGAACACCGGAAGGCGGAACTTGAGCGGATCGACCACCTGGCGTACCGCGAGGGTGTCCTTCTTCCTGCGGTACCAGATGGAACCACCGATGATCAGCGTGAGAACCGGGACGAAGAACAGCGGGTTCTTCACCAGATTCGAGAACGCGACAAGGATCTGCGTGGGCAAGGGCAATTGGCCGCCGAACGAGGCGAAAAGCTCAGAGAACACCGGCACGACGAAGATGAGCATGCCCGTGACGATGATGACCGCGATCACGCCGACGGCGATCGGATAGGTCAGTGCGCTCTTGATCTTGCCGCGCAGCCGGACATCGGCCTCGAGCGAGTCGGCGATCTGGATCATCGTTGAGTCCAGGAAGCCACCGATCTCGCCGGCGCGCACCATGCTCACGAACAAGGAGGGAAACTCCTTGTGCTTCGCGAACGCCTCCGAGAGGGCATCGCCCTTCTCGACCTCGTCACGCACCTCCAGGAGGACGTCACGCAACCGCGTGCTCTGCGTCTGGTCCGACAGGATCGACAGGCATCGCAGGATCGGCAAACCCGACGACAGCATCGTCGCGAACTGCCGGGAGAAGATGGCGAGATCCTTGGACTTGACGCGTCCCTTGCCGAACGTGATCTCCTTCTTCAGCCCGGTGTTCGCGGGCTCGACCGCGATCGGCGTCATTCCCTGCTGACGAACGCGCGTCAGGGCATCGGCCTCGCTGAGCGCGCGCATCTTCGACTCGACCAGCCGGCCGGACCGCGAGCGTGCCTTGACGAGGTAGTCATTCTGCGGCATCGGGGCTGACTCCCAGCAGTTGCTGAAGCTCGGACAGGTCTGAGCACTTCTCGACGGCCGTGCCGTACTCGATCGTCCCGGCCTTGACGAGCTCGGCGAGATTCTGGTTGAGCGTATGCATGCCGAATCGCGAACCGGTCTGCAGCGCTGACGGGATCGACTGCAACTTCCCCTCGCGGATCAGGTTCCGTACTGCGGGTGTCGCGATCAGCACCTCGGTCGCGGCGACTCGCCCAGAACCGTCGGTCGTCTTGCAGAGCGTCTGACAGACGATCGCCTGTACGGATGCGGCGAGCTGCGTGCGGATCTGCGCCTGTTGCTCGGGCGGGAACACGTCGACTATTCGGTCAATCGTTGTCGCGGACGAACTCGTGTGCAACGTGCCAAAGACGAGGTGTCCGGTCTCGGCCGCCGTGAGGGCGGTGGAGATCGTCTCGAGATCGCGCATCTCGCCGACGAGGACGATGTCGGGGTCCTGGCGCAACGCATGCTTGAGCGCGTTCGCGAAGGACAGCGTGTCCGTGCCGACCTCGCGCTGGTTGACGACGCACAGGCGGTGCTGGTGCACGAACTCGATCGGGTCCTCGATCGTGACGATGTGACCCTGCCTCGTGCGGTTTGCCCGGTCAATGATTGCGGCCAGCGTCGTCGACTTGCCCGAGCCGGTCGGGCCGGTGACGAGCACGAGACCGCGCGGGAGCGCGGCGAAGTCACCGAGTGCCGGAGGAAGGCGCAGCGCCTCCAGGGGCAGGATCTCCCACGGAATCGAGCGAAGCACCGCGCCGACCGAACCCTGCTGCTGGAACAGGTTCACGCGGAAGCGCGCGGCACCGGGCAGCGCGTACGCGAAGTCGAGTTCCTTCGTCTCCTCGAAGCGCTGCTTCTGCCGGTCGGTGAGGAGCGCATACACGGTCTGCTGCAGCTGGTTCGGTGTCAGTGCGGAGTAGCCGGGCACCGGCTCGAGATCGCCGTGCACGCGGATCATGGGCGGCGCATTCACGCTGAGATGGAGGTCCGATCCCCCGCGCTCGAGCAGGTAGAGCAGCACCTCGTCGATCGCGATGTCCGGGTCGTGTCCGTCCAAGGCTGAGCGAAGGACGCTGACGATCCCCTCCTCGTCCGCAGCAGGGGGCGCAACCGGATGGAGCTCGACGGGAAGCCTGGGCACCTCCGCGAGCATCGGGGACAGCGATGCGCCATCGGGCGGCATCAGCGGCAGCGAGAACCCACTAGGCGACGACACGCAGCACCTCCGCGATCGTGGTCAGTCCCTGCGAGACCTTCAGCCAGCCGTCCTGTCGAAGGGTTCGCATGCCCTGGGCAACCGCCTCGCGGCGCACGTCGTCGGACGACGCGTTGCGCACCGCGAGCTTTGACAGCTCCTCGTTCATCGGCATGACCTCGTGCATGGCAAGGCGGCCGCGGTATCCGGTGCCCGCGCAACTGGAGCAGCCGACCGGTTCAAAGAACGTCGGCGTCATCCCCGGCGGCCGCTCGAAGTCGACGGCGTTGAGCTCCTCGGCCGACTTCTCCACCTGACGCCGGCAGATCAGGCACAGACGACGGGCCAGGCGCTGCCCGGTCGCGCATGCGAGAGCAGAGCCGACGAGGAAGGGCTCGATGCCCATCTCCGTGAGACGGGTGATGACGCTCGGCGCGTCATTCGTGTGGAGTGTCGTGAGCACGAGGTGACCTGTGAGAGCCGACTCGATCGCGATCTGCGCGGTCTCGTGGTCGCGGATCTCGCCGATGAGAATGATGTCGGGGTCGGCGCGAAGGATGGAGCGCAGCGCGGCAGCGAACGTCAGGCCGGCCTTCGCGTGCGTCTGCACCTGGTTGATGCCCGGGATGCGGTACTCGACCGGGTCCTCGACGGTCACGATGTTGACCTCGGGCCTGGCCACCGCGTTGAGCGTCGCGTACAGCGACGTCGACTTGCCCGATCCCGTCGGGCCGCTGACGATCAGCATCCCGTACGGCCGCTCGTAGGCATCACGCCATTTCACGAGGTTCTGCGGTGAGAAGCCGAGGTCAGGAAGCGCCATCGTCGCGGCCGTGTTGTCGAGGATTCGCATGACGATCTTCTCGCCCCACACCGTTGGCAGGCAGCTCACGCGAAGGTCGATCTTGCGACCGGCCGACACGATGCTGAGCCGGCCGTCCTGCGGGATGCGCCGCTCGGCGATGTCCATGTCGCTCATGATCTTCAGGCGCGAGATGACCGCGGACTGGATCTCCTTCGGCGCTGGAGCCATCTCCTTGAGCACGCCGTCGATGCGGAACCGGATGCGGATGTTGTTCTCGCTCGGCTCGACGTGGATGTCGGATGCGTTGTCGGAGATCGCCTGCTTGAGCAGGAGGTTGACGTAGCGCACGAGCGGCGCATCGGTCGTCGATGCGACAGGGGCGAGGATGTCGATCGCCGGATCGTCGTCGAGCATGTCACGCACGAGCTCGCCGAGCTCGGCCTCGGCGCGATAGACCATGTTGATCCGCGCCTGGATCTCTGACTTCATGCCGCAGGCGAACCGCACGGGATGACGAGTGATGGCCTGCAGGTCGTCGCGCGCCTGCCAGTCCATCGCGGTCTGCGGATCGGCCACCACGACGACGACGTCATGCTTGAACGCGAACGGGATCACCTCGTACTTGCGCGCCTGGTCACCGGTGAGCAGACGCGCTGCCTGTGGGTCGATGACGACGTCCATCACCTCGACGAACTGCAGACCCGCCGCCTCGACGGTGCACCGCACGACATCCTTCTTGCCGATAGCGCCCTGCTGGACCAGCACGGTGAGCACCGGCGTTCCCATAACGCCGGCCGTGGTTTGCGCGGCAGCGAACTGGTCCGCGGTGATGAGACCTTCGGCGACCAGGACGTCGGCAACTGATGCGGTCATGAGATCCCCTAGCGCCGATAGCCCGCGCGACGCAGCGCTACGTGAAGGTCGGAGGCCCGACTGACGACCTTCTCGGCCTCCTCGACCGTGATGTCGCCAGCCAGGACGAGGCGCACCGCGTCCTGCTCGAACGTGCTCATCCCGTAGAACTCGCCCTCGGCGACGATGTCCTGGAGCGTTCCGGTCTTCTCAGGATCGAGAATCGCCTCGCGCACTCGAGGCGTGCTCACCGCGGCCTCTACCACTACGACACGCCCCGGACCCTTCGCGGACAGCACGAGGTGCTGGCACAGCACGCCCTGCAGCGACTCGGCTATCGAGGTGCGCGCCTGACGCTGCTCGTCGAGCGGGAACACGTCGACGGCGCGATTGATCGCATCCACGACCGTGCGCGCATGCAGCGTCGCGAGCACGAGGTGACCGGTCTCCGCGGCCTGCAGCGCCGTGCGCATCGTCTCGACGTCGCGGATCTCGCCGATGAGGATGACGTCGGGGTCCTGGCGCATGCCGGAGCGGAGCGCGCGGGCGAAGTCGAGGGTGTCGGTGTGAAGCTCGCGCTGGCTGATCGCGGCCATCTTGTCGTGGTGGAGGAACTCGATGGGGTCCTCGATGGTCAGCACGTGGCATCGGCGCTCGCTGTTGATCGCATCGATCATCGCGGCGAGCGTCGTCGTCTTGCCCGAGCCGGTCGGCCCGCAGACGAGGACCAGGCCGCTCGTGCAGAGCGCCAGATCCCTGAGCAGCTGAGGAAGGCCAAGCTCCTCGAAGGTCGGGATCTTCTCCTTGACGTGCCGCAGGACCATCGCCGCGCTGCCGCGTGACAGGTACGCGTTGCCGCGGAACCTGCCGATGTCGTCAGCACTCAGCGCGAAGTCGCACTCGTGGTCCGCGGCAAACGCTGCGCGGTCCTGCGCCGTGGGCAGCGCCGCCTGCACGAGAGCTGCCGTGTCCTCGGCGCTGAATGCCGGAACGTCGAGGGGCCAGAGCTGGCCGGCGACGCGCACGAGGGGCGGGGAGCCCGCGCGGATGTGGACATCGGACGCCCCGTAAGCCACCGCGGCCTCAAGGATGTCGCGCAGTTCCAAGGGGGACCACGGGGCGGAAGCCGTCTCGACGTCTACCGAGTCGTCGGCGGACACGCTGGAGAGAGCCATACCGAGGGTTTCGGCTCACGAACGCCCTTTCGGCCCCGGCACGGTCATCCGCCGACGGATCGGGCCGATATTCGGGCTGAGACCGGACCGACTGGAGGCGAACAGATGGTGGATACGACCGCGTCCACTTTTGTCGGCGTGGATATCGGGGCCAGCGGCGTGCGCGGCGTGCAGTTGAAGAGGCACCGGCGGTCCGGGGCGTATCGCATCACGAAGGCCGCCAGCGTCGACCTGCCGCGCGGGGCTGTCCACAACGGCACGGTCACGGACCAGGCCGCGGTGGTCAAGGCGCTGCGTCAGCTCTGGCGCAAGGGCCGCTTCTCCACGCGCAAGGTAGTCATCGGGCTCGCCGACGGCAGCGTGCTGACCCGTCAGGTCGACCTGCCGTGGATGCCGCCCGACGACTTCCGGGCCGCTCTTCGCTACCAGGTCAGCGAAGCACTGCCCGTCGACCTGTCGACCGTCGAGCTCGACTACCACCTGCTCGGCGAGGTGGAGCGCACCGATGATCACGGCCAGCCCGTCGACGTCAACCGCATCCTCATCGTTGCTGCCGCCACCGATGCGGTGACCGCTGAGGCCGAGGTCGCACGCAAGGCGAGGCTTCAGCCGATGGTCGCCGACACGATCGCATTCGCCCTGATCCGCGCCGCGTGCGGCGGCCAGCTGCCCCAGGACGACGGCGTCCACGCAGTTGCCGACCTCGGTGCAGACCAGTTGACCGTCGCGATCCATCAGGGCGGGCAGCCTCGCTTTGTCCGCACGATCTCCAGTCTCGGCGGCGAGGTCGCGACAACGGTGCTCATCGAGCGACTTCACGTGTCCGCGACCGATGCCGAGCGACTCAAGCGCGAAAGCGGACTGAACGGGCCGGCGCCCGTTATCGCGTCGATCGCGGAGTCGAGCGTGTTCACCGACGCTGCATCGGCGAGCGGGCACGCCGCGAACCCTCGCGATGCAGCCACGGTCGAGGCTCTCGGCGCGTGGGCGACTCGGGTTATCGGCGAGGTGCGCAACTCCCTTGACTACTTCCAGGCGTCGGATCCGTCGTCGCCTATCCAGTCGCTCACGCTGACGGGCCGCAGCTGCCTGCTGACCGGGATGCTCGAGCGGATCGCCTCGCAGATTCCGCTTCCCGTGCGCACGCTCGATCCGCTCCTCGGCCTGCCTGCCAGTCGCAAGGTGTCCAAGCGCTACGGCTCCGACAGCCGGCTCGTCGTGGCCGCGGGCCTGGCGATGGGGGCCTGAACGTGACTGCCACTGCCGAGGGAACCCGCCCGACCACGCGCGACGACGAGGTCGACCACCCGCCATTCGCGCGCACTCTGCCGCGCGTCAACCTCCTGCCTGCATCGGTTGCCGAGTCGTTCACCCTCCGGCGCATCCACCGCTACTTCATCGCGGTCGCCGTCCTCCTCGTTCTTGGCTTCTCTGCGATCTGGTACATGCAGAGCAACCAGATCGCAGACGCGCAGGCGAAGCTCGACGAAGCGCAGGCGGCGAGCGCGTCCGTCAGCGCTCGCGTCGAGGCGCTCGCGCCCATCAAGCAGATGTACGACCAGATCACGAACGAGCAGGAACTGGTGGCGACCACCTTGGCCTCCGAGCCGCAGGCGGCCCTGGTGATCAACCGCATGGTCGCGACCGGCACGGGCGGAGGTGGTGCTCCTGTGGAGTTCACCAGCATCGCGATCGAGTACAGGGGTGTTCCGTCGGTAGGCGAGGAGATCAACCCGTGCCCCAATCCGGATCCCTTCGCGACGGACATCACTATCGGCTGCGTCACCTTCAGCGGAGCGGCGAACACGCGCGACCAGGTATCCGCGATGCTCAATGCAATGGCTGCTGACCCGCTGTTCGTCGGACCGTACGTCAACAGCTCGACCGTCACCGAGTCCAGCGATGATTCGGCGAGCGGCATCACCTTCACCGGGACAGCGGGGCTGTCCATCGACGCCCTCAAGACTGACCTGACCGACGAGCAGATCGCGGCGATCATCGCTCCGCCTGCCCCTGCCGAGGAGGAGTCGCCGTGACGACCCGCGTGCGCACTCACGTCGCCTTGGGAGTCTTGATCCTGCTCGTATTCGCGGCAGTCTCGTGGTTCCTCGTCCTTTCACCGCGCATCGCCAACGCGACGGACATTGCCGCGCAGGCTGAGCAGGTCGATTCGGCGACGACCGCGATGCAGGGGCGCTACCGGCAGACCGTCGAGCAGGCGGCGTCGGCAACCCAGGCGGCGGCCGATGCGCAGGCATTGTTCGAGTCGATGCCGCAGCAGGCCGAGCTTCCCGATGTCCTGCTGAGCATCATCGACGCAGCGAGTCGCGCCGGCATCGGGGCGAACCAGATCTCCGTCATCAACGCGTCCGTTCCCCGCTCCCTCACTGGCGACGAGACGACCGGCGCCGATCCGGAGTCGGCGGCTGGCGCTGCGGCGAAGGGGCTCGGCGTCGAGCTGGCCCAACTCGATATCGACGTAACCGTCAACGGAGACCGGGCTAGCCTGCTTGCCTTCCTCGACAACCTGCAGGGTCTCGATCGCGCGGTGCTCGTGACCGCGACCGGTCTCACCGACCTGAGTCAGTCGGCCAACGGTGGGCCGGAGAATGCGCCCACCGCCAGCGGAGCCGGGCAGAGCCTGGACGTGACCGGTTCGATGTTCGTCCTGCAGTCCAAGCTGCCCGACCTCGTCGCCGCGGTGCAGCAGGTCATCGACGACGCGGGCGTCTAGCCCCGTCCTCCCCCGCTCCTCGCCCCTTCCGCGAGTGGGCAGTTGTCGGGGTGAAACCTGCGGTTTCAGCCCGACAACTGCCCACTCGATCGGCGTTCCGGGTATCCACAGCCTCCGCCGGAGCACCACAGGCCGCAGATGAGCCCTCGCCGCGACGGCCCCGTCGCGGCTCAATTCGAGGATGGAACCGAGATCAGCATTCCTCGTCACTGCGGCTGGCGCACCCGGACTATCCCCGGACGAGCTTCGGGGCCCTCGATTCGTTGCACCATCGCGAGGGGTGCGATTCCGAGTCGATGAACCAGACCGACTCGACGCGCTGACTGACGCCGCGCTACTCACCAAGGCAGACGTTTCCGTTCTCTGTGACGTCTCCGCTGCTCAGCATTGGGGACTGCCCTTGCCGCCGTGGATCGGCCTTGAACTGGAGAATCGCGCGGTCGGCGTGGCCGTTGTCCGCGGAGGCTCCCGCCAACGCAGGAATGGCGTCCGCGGCCGTCGATTGGAGCTCCCTGCGCGGCACCTCGTCGTGCATGAAGGTCGGCGAGTCACTACTCCGGCGCGGACCTGGATCGACTGCGCCGAGCTCGTACCGATCGAGCATCTCGTTGCGATGGGTGACGTGCTATTTCGAAGGAGGCTCGCCACGGCTGCTGAACTCGACTCGATCATCCGCTGGGCGCGCGGGCGTCGAGGCGTGAAGTCGGCCCGGGTGGCATTGCCGATCCTCGATCCGGACTCAGAGTCGCCGGGGGAATCGCAGGCGCGCTGTGTGCTCGTCCTTCGCAGAGTGCCCAAGCCCGAGTGCAACGTGAACATCGTTGAGAACGGGGAGTGGCTTGCCCGTCCCGACTTGGTGTGGCGGCGCGAACGCGTGATCGCGGAGTACGACGGAATCGTGCACCTCCCGGAGGAGCAACGTCGAAAAGATGCATTACGACGTAACCTGCTCCAGGCCGCGGGATGGACGATCGTCGTGTTCACCGCGGCGGACCTGAAGAACCCCGAGCGCATGGTCGATCTGGTGAACGCCGCGTTCACTCGTCGTTGACCCCAGGGTCGTAATCGGCGGCACGTAACGGTTTGGAGCCAAACTGGTTCAGAACGGCGAATCAGGGTTACTTTCAAGATCCGCGCTCGTTCGCGAACCATGCCGGTCTGGACGTCCACAAATGAATACGCACGAACGTCGAAGTCCCGACCATCCCCTCAGACGATCGAAGGACTACGACGCAGAGGGCAACCGAGTGCGCCGGTGGAGCAACCCGGAGCGGGCCGTCCGGCTCTCGTACCGCAGCCGTCCGCTGGTAACTATCGGCGCGACTCTCGCAGCAACTTTGATCGCCGTCATCCTCCCCACCACTCTCGTTGTCGCGGCCTCAAACATTGGCACCGCTGACAAGAAGCAGCTCTCCGAAGGCAAGAGGGCTGCGGCCGGCGAGCTCGACTGGAAATGGAGCGACACCGGCACCGACCTCGACCGGGTCTTCGAGTCGAGTACGTATGCGAGCGGGAAGCGATTGCCGACGATGAAGGTCAACGTTGGGCCGGATCAGGCCGGACTGCTGTACCTGGAGTTCGAGCAGGAGGGCGAGTGGAATGCCGAGTGGGTCGCCCGTCCAGACGCGGACGGCACCGCGATCATCCCGATCGACCCCTATTGCGCGAACCAGTCGTGGTGCGACGGCGAGTACCGGTACCGGCTGAAGATGCCCGGACTGACGTCGTACGTCGACATCGAGTACTGGGAGCTGAACGCCCACCCGAGTGGGCAGTTGTCGGGGTGAAACCTGCGGTTTCGACCCCGACAACTGCCCACTCGCGGGGGGTCTGGGGCGGAACGGGGCGGGGTTAGACCGGCTCGAAGACCTCGGCCAGGCGGCCGCCGTCGGCATCTCCGAGCGCCGCCGTCATCGAGCGCCGCACCAGGGCGACCGCGTCGACGAAGCCGTCGGGCAGTCGGGTGATCTCCGCCACCGCGCTGGTGACCAGGTCCCATCGCGACACCGCGGTGAACAGCCACGTGTCCCCCAGCACCCACGCCGACTCGGCCAGGTACGCCTCGAGGGACAGGAAGTCGCTGTCGTACGCCGCGGTGATCGCCTCCGAGGTCGCCCCGCGCACTCGACTGGCCTGGGCCTGCTGCATGCTTCGCGCCGCAGCCGACCGGCGCTGCAGGATGAACTCCGATACCGGCAGGTCGCCGGTGCGGCGGGCAAGGGACTCGGCGAGGTCGTCGGACGTCGGCGCGGCGAAGGTCGACAAGAACCCGACGTCCGACCAGCGGCTGGCGACCTCGGCGACGAGTGCCTCGTCGAGCGCGGACATCATGCGACGTCGGGTCTCGATGATGAGCTCGGCCAGCGAAGCGCCCGGGAGTGTCTCCTCGGCTGCGAACCCGGACATCTCCGCGGTGAGAGCCTCCGCCGCCTGGAACATCTGCCGCTGGGGAGCGCGCGGCGCCATGTTGATCCGCTCCCACAGCAGGGCCTGCAGAGTTGCCAGGTCAGAGCCGATCGCCGTCGCGAGCGCACCGACCGCATCCCCCTCGGCCGCATGCCGACGAGAGGCGGCGAGCAGCGTCTGCGCATCGCCGAGGCGTCGGCTGAAGAACTCCTCTGCCGAGCTCGGGCCCGTCTTGTCCACGCTTCGCAGGATAGCCACGGCCGCGCTCACTCTCGCCTACTCGACATGGATGACCAAACGGCGGTAGTCCGCCAGGCCGCTGGTCGTGATCGTGTACGAGACGATGACGAGCCCCGGCCCGGTGGCGGTGACCCTCGCCGACGTGCCGACGGCCGCGACGGTCGCCGGTCCGGCCGCGACGGCGACATTGCTGACCGTCGCTCCGATGTCGTCGGCATAGAGCAGCGGCCACGTTGTCATGCCGACGGGCTGCGTGAGGGGCGAGACCTCGCCGATCCGGTTGTCCTGCCACGGCTCGTTGGACAGCTCGAGCATGTAGGGCGGAGTTCGACGGGCCAGGCGCGTGTCATAGGAGTACTGCTTGTTGTAGCCGCCCGTGGAGCCGACGACGCATCGGTACTTCTGCGCGATCGAGCCCCACAGGTACAGGTTGCCGTTGCGTGCGCCGTAGTACGGATCCTGGGTCGCGAAGCACTGGTCGATGGCGAGCATCGCGAAGTTGAACTTCACGTCGGTCGCGTTCGCGACCCGCCAGTCCCCGACCCACGCGTTCGACGCGGTGAACGGCCGGTAGATGTAGGTGAACTTGCTCGACACCACGCCGATCGTGCTCTGCGACGAGGCGAGGGGCTGGCCCGTGGTCGTTGCCGGTGTCTGCTGGGAGTCGATGAGGCTGCTCGTGAGAATCACGTTGTTCTCCGTGGCCAAGGTCACCTGCCCGCGGAACGCGCCCTGCACGTACAGGTCACCGCTGCTGCAGCTGGATCCGTACCAGGGCGAGGCGGGATCGGCGAGCTCGGAGGGGAAGCCCTTGTACGTGGAGCCTCCTGCGAAGTAGCCGGCGTCGGTCGCATCGTTGGGGATGACGTAGGGGTACTTGCGCGTGCCGGACTTGTTCTGGCAGGTCGGCTCCGCGCCCACGGCCCAGCGATTGGTGAGGTCGAACGCATTGTCGGGGTCGTCGGACTCTGTTGCCCGTCGGACGTTCTGCACGTAGATGACGATTCCGGTGAGGTCGGTCAGCACGATGCGCTTGGTCGTCTGCGCGGTCGGCGTCCCGTTGTCGAGTGTCGTGCCGTCCGCACCGTCGCAGGCCGGCGCGGTCTCCTTGGTATTGGGGCTCGTCACGTACATGACGCCCACGCCGCTCTCCTGGGCGAACCTGATACGGGTCGGGCCGGTGAACACGCAGCCGAGATCGCTCGCGTGCTTCTTCAAGGTGGCGGGCGATGGCGGGAGATCGAGCACCGAGTCATAGCGAGGGTTGCGGCCCGTGTAGTCGGTGCCGGACGCGGGATTCGCCGCGTCGCCCTGGTACCTGGTGTTCGACGACCACGTGGCGTTGGCCGCGTTGTTGCCGTATCCGTAGTCCGTCTCGATGTAGCGGTGGGTCGCCGAGCATCCCGCCTCACCGGGCTGCAGCCCCTCCGCCGTGCTGCGGCACGACGACGTGATGGCGTTCGCGTCGATCGAGTTCACGAGGCTGACATCGTCCAGCCGCCACACGTCATTGGTGTGGATCGCGCCGCGCAGTCTTTCCGTGGCGTAGATGCCCGCCCACTGGCAGAAGTTCAGGTTTCGCTGCTTGCCCGTGAGCGGGGTGACCCCGGTCGGGGACACCTGGCCGGTCTCGTAGAACCGGTGCGTGCAGACGAGCCTGGCGAGCTGCTGCGCGGTGATCCCGGTGGCGCCGCCGGAGTTGGCCGCGGTGCTGTACGCACCCGGCAGGTCGGCCGACGGTGACTCGACGTCGCTCATGTACACGTAGTCGAGAGTCGACCGCTTGGACATCATCGCCTCGAGCGTTCGCGTCACGCCGCCGGAGCGGCCCATCGAGATCAGTCGCACCTGACCGCCGACCCCGGCGCGGCTGGCGTCGACCGCGTAGGTGAACTCGCTGTCGGTGTTGCCTCCTGGGACTGGCGCCCACCCGGTGAGAGCGGCGTTCGTCGGATCGGGGCTGAGGTAGTACGCGGGAGACGCGAGCAGCCGCGCGCGGTAGTCGTCGATCCCGGCCTCGGCCGCGGCCAAGGCCGCGCTGGACTGCTCGGGCTGGTCGGAAGGCCGAATCTGGTTGATGGCCGCCTGGGTAACGATCAGCGCGAGCGCCATCAGCGCCATGCTCCACGCGATCACCAGGAGCATCGCGACGCCCTCGTCGCCCTCCGCACGACGCCACGCGATCCGCAGCCTGGTCACGAGAGGTTCCCGAGGCGGATCTGCTGCGTGATCAGGTTGCGCGGGTCGTTCCGGTCGCCGATCTGCAGGACGACCGACTCCGGGACTTCGCCGACCCCCAGTAGCACGGGCCCTGAGGTCGTCGGGGTGGCGATGCGCGCGACGGCGGCCGGCATGGCGAGGGGATTGCGCACCCACACCTCGACGAGCAGCGGCCCGAGCGCAGTGCTCGGAAGGGTGAGCATCGACCTGGTCACGGGAGTCCCCGTCCAGGTCCATCCCCCGGTGATCGCGGTCGGCGTCCACACCTGGCTCATGAGCGAGCGGGTCGCATCGGGATTGATCACGCTATATATACGTGCGCGGTACGGCACGTCGTGCTTCGCGCCGGTCCCCGAGTACGTATAGAAGGTGATCGACGTCGGGCTGGCCTCGGTGATCGCGGCGGCCTGGCCCTCGGGCAGGTCCGCGTAGCGGAGCAGCTTGCTGGTCCACTCCCCCGCGATGCGCGCGCTCGCGCCGGTCTCGGAACGGGCCATTACATCGTGCACGCCGACGAAGCCCGTCAGCATGGCGGCGCCGACGATCGTCATGAGGATCGCGAAGACCCCCATCGCCACCATGAGCTCGACAAGGGTGAAGCCGGAGTCGGGTTCGCGGAGGTCGTCGGGCGACGTCGTTGGCCCGGTCATGGCGTCGACGACGGACTGGGGCACGTCGTCCCGGTAGGCGTGGGGCTGGGACTTGGCGAGCCGCTCGGCGTGGGCGACGCAGTGGGGCACGGGTTGTCCAGGTCGGCGAGAGTGAAGGCGACGACCGAGGGCTCGGGCGGGGTGCCGTCCCCGAGCGGGCGCAGCGGCGTGTCGAGCCGATGAGTCTGGCCCCCGGCGACGAACTCCCAGTCTCCGTAGGGCAGCCCGACGCGCAGGATGCCCTGGTTGTTCGACCTGCCCACGACGAACGGAGTGAACGAGCAGGCGGTGTCGGTACCGACATACCGCGCCGTCACGGGGATGTCGGCGGACAGGCCGCGCACCCGCACCGGGGCCGAGTGCAACGTCGCGACCGACGTCCCGCCCGCGTCGAGGGAGAACGACTGGCGGCTCACGCCGTAGGAGATCGGGTCGGCGTCCGCGCAGGAGCCCGGGTAGACGGAGATCCCGCTCGGCTCAGGCCACAGACCGGTCGCGGGAGTGCCGACCTCGCCCGCCGTGGCGCTCGCGCCGGTCGTGTTGAACTGCCATTGCACCGGCATCGAGGCCGGGATCGAGTACGTCGCGTCCGCGCTCGCGAACTGCACGGTCGCGGCCGCGGCGAGCTTGAACGATGAGCGCGAGACGTTGCCGGAGGTGATCTGGATGACCGCCTGCGTTCCGGTCGGCGTCTGCGAGACGTACCCGGCTCGCGAGACGGTGACGCCCAGCGATCCGGTGGCCACGAGGTTCGGGATGTACAGACAGCCGTCGGTGCCGCTCGTCACGGTGAAGTTGTTGGTCGGGTGGATCGCGTCGATGCCGCGCACGAGCACGTCGCTGACCGGCGATCCGACCTGGTCGATGAGCGCGACCGTCGCCGAGCCCGAGCCGGTCACCTGGTAGGTGGTCTCCGGGAAGATCACCGTGTCGACCGTGACCGGGCGACCCAGGTTCTGGCTGCTCACCTCCACGGTCACCCGCATGTACGCCTGGCCGGGCGACGACGCGGCACAGGCCGTCTGCGTCTGGTTCAGGCCGACCCAGTTACTCGTGGTCCTGATGGTGAACTTCGGGTCGAGCATCCGCGGGTCCACGCGCAAGGACGCGCTCTGGCCGGCCGGGTACGGCCCGACGGTCAGGCCGATCGGGATGGCGGTCGTGCCGATCGTCCGCAGGTACTCGACCTCTGAGCGGGCGATGCTCGCGGCCATCACCCGATCGGAGTTGTCGCGCACGACGCGCAGGGCCTGGATGAGGATCGCGACGGTCGCCGTGGAGATGATCACGAAGATGACGACGGCCGCCATGACCTCGACCAGCGTGAAGCCCGCCTCCGCCGAGGAGTCCCTACGCCCGCGGGGGACGAACGCAGGGACTCTCGGGGTCACGGGATGCCTCCTTCGGTTCAGTCGAGCCGGCTGGCAAGCGGGCTCGACCATGCCGAACGAGACCTTCCCTAGGAGTGTCGGATCGGTGACCCGGAATCACCCCCAATCCCGGCACGGAAACCTCGTCGAGTGGTGAGTTGTCGCGGCCGAAATCGAGGTGGATTCAAGCGGTGGATGCAACATCGGTTGGATTGACCGGTTCTGACAGTAGGTGGTCGAGCATTTCGGCTGGTGTCTTGAAGCCGTGGCGTTTGCGTGGCCGGTTGTTCAGTTTTCGGCTGACGTGCTCGAGATAGTCCGGGGCATAGACCGACAGGTCGGAGCCTTTGGCGAAGTACTGACGCAGCAGGCCGTTGGTGTTCTCGTTGGATCCGCGCTGCCATGGTGAGTGGGGATCGCAGAAGTAGATGTCCAGGTCCGTGGCTGCGGCGATCTGGACGTGGTTGGCCATCTCCGATCCCTGGTCCCAGGTCAGCGTGCGTCGCAAGGTCGCCGGCAGCTGGCTCATCGCGGTGATCATCGCGTCGGCTACCGCGTCCGCGCCGTGGTTGCCGGGAAGGTGCAGCAGCAGGCAGAACCCGGTTGCCCGCTCGACCAAGGTCCCGATCGCCGAGCCGGAGTTCTTCCCCACGATCAGGTCGCCCTCCCAATGGCCAGGAACAGCACGGTCGGCGACCTCGGGCGGGCGCTCGGTGATGGAGACCATCCCCGGGATCCGGCCACGGCGCTCACCTGCGGTCCTCCGGGTCTTGCGGATCGCCCGGCCCGTGCGCAGCCGTTGGTGCAGGTCACGGCGCAACGCGCCGCGGCCCTGGACGAACAACGCCTGGTAGATCGCCTCGTGACTCACGCGCATCTCCGGATCATCAGGGAAATCGATCCTCAGCCGACCTGAGATCTGCTCCGGGCTGAGTTCGTCCTCCAAGTGATCTTGCACCACCTGCCGCAGCCGGTCGTTGGCCTTGAGCGCGGACGCCTTCGGCCGGCGAGCCCGCCAGTCGGAGCGCTTCTGCGCCATCGACGCCCGATACCTAGGCAGGTGCCGGTCGGCGAAGAACGTGGAGTTCATCGCCAGCTCACGCCCGATCGTGGACCGGTGACAGCCCACCGCCCGCGCGATCTCCGCGTTCGACGCCCCCGACCCACGCAGGACCGCGATCTCCTCACGCTGATCGAACGTCAACCGAGGCCTGACCTTGCCGGGCGTCACCGATGAAGGCATCACTCCGCCAGCCTCACCGAACCACCCCGCACCCGTGCGCTCGGACACGCCCGCCGCAGCAGCCGCCTCCGCGACCGACAACCCCGACCGCACCCACTGCCAAAACCCGAGCCGCACCGCTGGCGGCAACCCCGGAGGACCAAGCATCACAACACCTCTTCACCTCAGGTGTTGCATCGATCCCTTGAACCCAAGCGCCGGAAATGCAGCATCAACTGCCCACTCGCGGGGGGTGGGTGGGTGGGCTAGGCGTGGTGCGGGGTGGGCTCGGACAGGTCGACGTCCGAGGCCTTCAGTCCGTCCGGTACCTCGAACACCGTCGTCGGCGTGAAGCCCTCGGCCGCGGGCCCGCCGGTCAGCGCGCCACGCGCGCCGAGCAGCCAGGCATGCGCATCCCACTCACCGGCGGCCGGACGCAGGCCGATGACGACGACGCCGGGCTTGCCGCGACGGCGCAGCATGATCTGGCCCGCCGCCGCCTCCGCCAGGCAGCTCGGCGTCCAGGGCAGGCGATCGGCGGCACGTTGAATCGCGCGACGCACGCGCTCCTCGTCGAGGTCTGCGCTGCGCAACGGCACGGGACGATCGGGCTTCGCCTCCCATGCGGTCGGCACGCCGGAGTGCTCGCCGATCACGCGGGACCAGCGGGTCATCGGAACGATCTTCTGCGCAGCACCGGTGACGGTCATGAGCGCCATCGCCTGCGCGACGCGGGCGCGACCCCGCCAACGCCGCGATGCGGCGCTCTGCGCGGGATGCTCGCTCGGCATGCTCATCTGACCCGGAGCAAGGCCTTCTCGGCGGCCGTGAGCTCGGCGATCTGAAGCGGACGCAGCGCGGCGATCTGGCGCGGGGTGAGCGCGCGTAGCTGGGCGGTGGTCATGGCTCCTACGGCCGCCGGCGTCAGGAACTTGATCGCGGACGGACGCATCGCAGCGATGGCGTTAGGTGTCAGTGCGGCAACTGCCGACGGCCGGAGTTCTGCGGCACGTGCTGCGCGAATGCTCGATGCCTGCTCGACCGTGATTGCGGCGGCCTGGGTCGCGGTCATCGCCTTGAACGTGGCCGGAGGCAACTGACCGAAGGCCGACGGCGCAATGGTCGCCACTTGTGCTGGCGTCAGCGCCGAGAACTGGGAGGACGTGAACGCAGCGGGATTGCTGATGACGACGGGTGTGACGGCACCACCGGTCGATGTGCCGGCATTTCCAGGTGAGGTACCCCCAGTGCCCGCATCCGTAGACCCGTCGGTCGTACCTGTCTCGCCGCCCGACTCCCCGGCGCCAGGCCCATTGTCAGGTGAGGTCCCGTCCGTGGTCGACGCTACGAGCGATGCATCAAGCGACACTGTCGAGCGCGACGTGTCGTCAACGAAATTGTCGTCGTCGTCCTCGGTCTTGGGAACGAGGTTGACGTGGACGTTGATCGTGTAGCTCGTCGACGGAAGGAGGTCGTCCACCGCGATCGTCACGAGCGAACTCGGGCAGGGTTCTGTGCCGATGAGAATCGAAGTCGGATCGGCGTCGGACCAATCGACCGGGCCGACAGTGCCGGCACCACCCGTCACCGTGTACGTCCCGTTCACGCGAGCGGGCAGAGCGTCACCCTCGTTGAGGCAGATGCTGAACTGGATCTGTGCTCCGCCGACGCTGTAGAGACTGACCCCTATCGAGGCGTCGGCCGCGTGGGCCGGCGTAGGAGAGATCAGCGCGGCACCGAGCCCGAGGCCCGAGATACTAGCGATGACGAGGGCACGACGCGCGCGAACTCGATTGCCTCTCACGAGTAGAGGTTACGCCGGGTCATGTGGCCTACCAAATGCTTACAAACTCGGCCACGCCGAGAACTCGGTCCACGGCGATCTGATCCAACCAGGGCGGTCCCTGCGTCTGGCCCCACGGCCACGCGGCAACCTGCGCGTGCATTTCCTTGTGGTCGACTTCCTCGAGACCCGCAAGGCCCGGCAGGGTGGAGATCCGGTCCAGGTAGTCGTCCTTGTCGTTGCGGATGACGAACCACGCATCCCTGCCCTGGAGGCCCCGTCCGCTTCGTAGCCGGATCGCGTCGGGGACCCGTCCAATGCTCGCTCTCCTCGCAAACCCTCGGGCAACTCCCCCGCGGGCCCACTCGGCCGGGGTGATGGCCGCCGCGACCTCGATGACCGCCCGCGAAGCAAAGGGGTCTGCCATCAGCACGCCCTGCATCGCCGCGGGGTTGCCGGCAGCAGGCAGTCCCGTGACCGAACGGGCCAGCCAACGCAGGTACGTGGCTCGGTCCATTGCTGCCGACGAGTCCGTCGGCCCGCCCAGATACTTTCGCCTCAACGGACCGAGCACCCGGGTGCGCAGTCCGCCATCACGGGCCAGCTCCGCGAGACCGTGGATTCGCGCCCGACGAAGGTAGTAGTCGGCCGCGTAGGGATGGTGATAGCTGAACGCGGCGTTGCCGTTCGAACCGACGAACCACATCGATGAACCGCCACTCGCAGCGATCTCGCGCATCCGCGACAACCAGGGCTGGTTCGCCGGCGTGAACGTCGGAACTCCCGCGCGGCGCGAGATCTCTGCCGCGGCCGCCAGCGGCCTGACCATTCCTGCGTTTCCGACTCGCTCGACCGTCAGTCGGCCCGGGTACTCGTCCGCCATGAGCATGGCGAGAGCGGACTCGTCAGCATCGGCGTCGACCATCGCACCAGGAACGGGCGCGTACGTGAGGCCGCGTACCGGACCGTCTGAGCCCCTGACAAGGCTGGCGGCGACGAAAGTCGAGTCGAGACCGCCCGACACGGTGGTCACGAGCGGACGCGATCGTCGAGCAAGATCCGCGATGACCGCGTCGAACACCTCGAGATAGGTCGTCATGGCCGCCAGGCCGTCAAGGCTCGGCTGCGACCACACACTGGGACCGCACCACACGTGCGAGCCGACCGGCGACGTCGGCGTCGCCCAGGTCACAGTCGACCCGGCGGTCGCACGACGTACGCCAACGAACGCAGCGGTGACCGGACGCGTCTTGCCCGCGACATAGTCACGGACGTATTGGGGGTCGAGGGTGTGATCTGTCGTCGCCGACACCGGGTCCGACGAGACGACCAGCTCGTCGTTAGCCACGGACCAGAACAGACCGCTCGGCATCATCATGGAAGCCGCGCCCGCGAGCCCGTCAGACCCGAATCGCGCGACCGCGATCCAAGGCACGTCCGGTCCTCCCGGGTCACCCCCGAGCGACAGGCGCATGACGAGTGCGTCGGCCTCCCGCTGCGAGACCGAGCCGTAGACCGCGCCCGCCATGGTGCCGTCGGGAGCAAGGACTTCCGTGGCAATCGTCGGGGCATCGGCCGCAGGCGTGTCGACCACGAAGCCAGACGGACCCAGTCGCGCGGTTAGTCCGTGCATGGGATCAGCTATAGCCGTACGGGAACCCGCTGTAGGTCTGGTCGATGTCACCAGTGCCGGAGAGATTGTTTTTCGAGTCGCCAGAGGCAGCAAGCGGAACCAGGCGCGGGGTCACCCACGTCTGGAGTTGACTGTCCACGTGCTCGCCTCCTTCCATGTCCTCGATCATTACGGAACCGTGTACTGAACTGCGGTCGAAAGCCTTCCAAAGGAACTCGTCGCGCTTCCCCTCGCGAATACCTTGAAGTCGTAAGTCTGACCGCTGACGAGTTGGACCGAGACGCACGTCCAGATCAAGGCACTGTTGTTGGTCGCACAGGCAGCGTTGTCAACGCCAGTGATATTCAAGCTTGTCGCCGTCTGTCCGGCGACTCGCCGCGCATAGATGTTGCCGTAGGTCGTGTCCGTGGACCTCTTGTACATCACCGTGTATGACGACACCGTCTGGCCCGTGGGCGTGGTCGCCGGAGCGGTCCAACTGAAGGTGGGGTTGGAGAACGACGGTGACTGGGGCGCAGAGAAGCACCCAGCGTTCTTGGCGTAGGAGATGATGACGACTCCCGATCCGCCATTGCCTCCCGCCTTGGTCCCGCTCGTGCCGTTTCCGGCTCCTCCTCCACCGCCACCACGGTTTCCGGGAGCAGCAGTTCCTGCGATCGCCAGTCCTCCGGCGCCACTGACGCCACTTACGCCAGCGCCGCCCGTGGTGCGACCGCCGCCACCACCACCAGCGGCGTAGGTAAGTGAGGTGCCAGTGATCGAGCTCGCGGTGCCCGCGCCGCCCGCGCCGCCGACGCCATTGGACGGACTAGCCGCCCCAGCTGCACCGTCGCCGCCACCGCCGCCACCGGCCGGGCGCGACGTCGTCGTCGAACCGCGCCCGTTGCCGCCGTTACCGCCTGGCGCGACCGCGGTGCCTCCGGCGGGAGTGCCATTGGCCGCGTTTCCGCCGGCACCTCCGGCGGATTCTCCGGTCGTCACGTTCACGCCTGCAAAGTTCGTCACTCCGGCAGACCCGCCGCCGCCGCCCTGCGCGGTGACGGAGATCGGGGAGCCGATGCTGCTCACGCTCCCGACGGTTCCGCGGCTCGTCGTCGATGCGCCTCCCGCGCCGCCACCGCCCACGGTGATCGTGTACGCGGTATTCGCGGTGACGGCCACAGATGCGGTGATCATCTCTCCGGCGCCTCCACCACCACCGGCCGTGCTCGCTGCTGCTCCGCCACCACCACCGCCACCGGCGACGATCAGGTAGGTGATGGTCATCGCCTGCTTGGGCGTGAAGGTCCCGCTCGCGGTGAACGTGTGGACGAAGTTGCCCGCGACATTTTCCGCACTGGTGCTCGTGATCAGATTGCCGCCCGTTGCGTTGCAGGCGGGCGAGCCAGGCGCTGCGGCATATGCCGGCACGGCGACGAGCATCGCGAGCGCGGCGGCAGACGTGCCGGCGAGCGCGACTAAACGCGTCGTCGTGCGTCGACCCGTCATGCTCGTCCTCCCGGGTGCCACCGTCGCGAGCTAGACAGGATTATCCTGGATAACACTCGCCTCAATCGAAGGATATCAGCGCGCATTCCCTGCAACTGCCACGGCGGAGGGCTTTCTATGGCTAATTATCGGCCGACTCGGGACTTTGGCAGCCCTGTCGGGCGGCGCGTGCGTAGATTGTCCGGATTAGGGAACCGAGTAGGTGATCGCAGCGGCCATCTGCCCGAACGTTCCCGTTGACGACTTCGCGAAGACCCGGAACTCGTAGGTCTTACCCGAGGTCAAGGTGATTCCCGCATTGCAGGTCCAACCTGACGGGTTGTTCGAATTGCATGTTCCCTGGGCAACGCCCGTGACGTTGATCGACAGCGCCGAGCCGCTGGTGCTCACGGCGTAGATGTTGCCGGCCGTGGAGTCCGTCGACACCCGGTACGTGACCGTGTACGCCGCCACCGTTGCGCCCGAGGGCAGGTACACGGGTGCCGCCCATGACATTGTCGGACTGGTGAAACTCACCGAGGTCGGGGGCGATGCGTTTAGGCAGTACTTCGGGTAGCGAATGATGATCTTCCCGCTGCCCCCAGCGCCCCCGCTCTGGTTCGAGTTCACCGTCCCGTTGCCCGCTCCGCCGCCGCCACTGCCGGTGTTCCCCGTGCCGGTGCCTCCCGTCTGAGCCGCGGACGTTCCGCCCGCGCCGCCGCCGTTCGCCCCCGCTCCGCCGGTCGCGTTCCCGCCGCCGCCACCACCGCCCGAGTAGGTCACGGGCGATCCAGTGATGGAGCTTCCCAGCCCGGCGCCACCGGCACCTCCGTTGGCGAGCGTCGCGTTGGAACCGATCGCTCCCTGCCCGCCGCCACCACCACCCGACGGATTCGTGGTGGTACCACTCGTTATTCCGTTGCCTCCGGCGAATCCCGGCGCGGTCGCGGTACCGCCAGTGACCGTGCCACTGGCCGCTCCTCCCCCGCCTCCCGCTGATGCGCCGGACGTCGCGGCAACTCCCGTCAGGTTCGTGACTCCCGCTCCGCCGCCGGTGCCGCCCTGCGCGACAACGAGCGCGGCGATGCTCGACGCGACGCCGGTTCCGCCACGGGTCGTCGATGTCGTTCCTGCGGTCCCACCGGTTCCGATCGTGATTGTCTGGGCGCTCGCGGGAATGGAGACCGACCCGGTCAGCACCTCGCCCCCGCCACCGCCGCCGCCCGCGACTCGGCGAATGGATCCGCCGCCACCACCACCACCGCCGACCACCAGGTAGTCGGCCCTTGTGGCCTGGCCCGGGGTGAATGTGCCGGAGCCGGTGAAAGTAACCACGTTGTACTTGATGCCGCCGATCGTGGACGCAACGGTCGAGCCACCAGTGGATGTGCACACCACAGGACCCGCCGCTGCCGCGGGTCCCGCGGGATACATCACGAGGGTCGCGGCCAGCGCGGTGGCACCCGCGAGCACGAATGCGACGGTCCTGCGACATTTCTGCGACACAAGTGCGACATTACAGCGATATTCGCTATGGCGCGAGCACAGCGAACGCCGGGGTCAGCTGGCCGGCCGGAACTCCTGACGAGGGCCTCGCGAAGACGCGGAACTCGTACGTCCGCCCGCTCACTAAGTCAATGCCCAGATCGCACGTCCAGCCCGCCAGGTTCTGCGTCGTGCATTGCTCCGTCGTGGTCCCGTCGAGATTGATGCTCCTCGGCTGACCACTGGAGCTGATGGCATAGACGTGGCCGGCGCCGTCGTCGGCCGTCTCCTTGTAGATGACGGTGTACGAGGCGATGCTCTGCCCGCTCGGGACGAACGCTGGGGGCGCCCAGGAGAACGTCGAGCCGGTCAGCGACGGCGCCGTAGGTTGCGAGATGTTCTGGCAGAACCTCGGCCAGCGAATCCGGACCGTGTCCGCGGCGATCTCGACTCCCGCGGTGGCCTGCGCTGTGCCGGCGAACTCGCCGGATCCGTCAATCAGTTCGTAGTGATAGGTGACGGAGTTCGTCGGGGTCAGGACGCCATTGCCGGTGAAGGTGTAGAGGTTGTAAACGACCCCGTTTTCCGTGACCTGCGTCGCGGTGCCGCCTATCGGCGGGTCCTCCGTCGTGACGCATGCTGTCGGGCCAAGAGGCGGCGATGCGGGGCGGTCGGTTGCGGCCTCGGACGCGAAGAACACCCCGGCCAGCAGCACGACCGCGACAAGCGCGACCACGAGCGGCCAGAGCCTCGGAGTGCGCTCGTGCGGGGCAGTCGTCACTGACGTCTCCTGGAAACTGACTCGACCGGAACTGCGTTGGACATTACTCAGCGCGGCCATCCCACCCGCGGCTTGACGCGGACATGGGAACCTAGCCACGTGAACTCGCAGGATCCACCGGCCGTCGTGCTTGACCGCACCGGTCCGGTCTGGCGCGGAACGTGTGCAGGACTCGGGTCAGTCGCCATTGGCGCAAACGGCGACGTGTTCACCGAGGCCGAAGGGCCTGATCCGCTCGGGCAGAAGGCTCGCGCCCTCCACCACGGATGGGGCGACCTGCTGTCCCATGCCCGTCGCGGCTACTCGATGGCGCTGGGAGCCGCCGTCGTTCCTGCCGACTCTGCAGACCATGCCCTACTCGTCTGCGGTGATGCTCCCGAGGTCGCGACTGTCGTTATCGCCTTGTCCCGTCATGGCTGGCTGCTCCTGAGCGACCGGCCGACGCCCACGCGCTGGGTCGACAGCCGGCTGATCGCTCACCCCAGGTCCGCGCCGCTGCTGATCGCCAAGCAGCGAGCCGTCGCCGCCGGATTCGACGGGGCCGCGATTCGCGACCAGTCCAACGTGGTCAGCGTCGACCTGCCGCGTTCGGTCGTGCCGGCGACCGTCTCGCGCGTGGTGCAGGTCACGCGACGTCGGCCGAGCGAGGACGCGTTCACCGAGCTGACCGGCCACCGCAAGTTCGAGCGCGCCGCGAGCCTCATGCTGGGAGGCGCGCTCGCACCGGTCGCGGAGTCCGACGAGCCCGCGGTCAGCGAGCACCTACGGCTGGCCGACCTGCCGTCGGCAGTCCTACGCATCGGCGCCGAGCACGACGCGTCCGTCGGCCAGTTGCTCGAGTGGTGGGCATCGTGAGCGCCCGTACGGTGTGGCTGGCGTCCTATCCGAAGTCCGGCAACACCTGGGTTCGCGCGATCGTCACCGCGCTCGGCACGCATCCGGAGCTGTTCGGCGTCGACCACCTGTCGTCGGGGTCGCAGCCGCACCACGTCGGGGCCGCACTGGGTGCCTACGGCCTGGACACGCGATGGCTGACCGATGACGAGAACGATGGAGTGCGCAGCGCGCTGACGCGACGATTCGCACAGTCGGACGAGACCGGCGCGCCGCTCCTGCGCAAGACGCACGAGATCTACAGAACCGGCAGTAGCGGGAGTGCCCCATTCCCCGCAGACGCGACGCGGGCCGCAATCCTCGTCGTGCGCGATCCACGCGACGTGGCGTGCTCGGCCGCGGCCTTCTTCGGCACGACGATCGACGAGGCGATCGACGCGATGGGCACGAACGGTGGCGAGCAGGTCGCGAACGCGGCGAGATCGCAGACCGCGCAGCCGTGGGGAACATGGAGCAGCCATGCCTGCAGCTGGCTCGGCGAGGACGTGCCCTTCCCCGTGCATGTCGTGCGCTTCGAGGACCTCGTGTCCGATGCGGTCGCGACCCTGCATCCGGTGTTCACCGCCATTGGCATCGAGTGCTCGCAGGAGGAGCTCGCGGTCGCGGTCGAGCAGGCCAGGTTCGACCGCCTGCAGGAGTCCGAGGCGGACCGCGGGTTCCGCGGCACGCATCCGAATACCGAGCAGTTCTTCCGTCGGGGTATCGAGGGCGGATGGCGCGACGAGCTCACCGACGACCAGGCGGCGATGATCGAGGACGAGCACGCCGAGCTCATGGCGCGACTGGGCTACTCCCCCTCCGTGACGATCGACGCGAGCGACTGGCGCTGGCTGCCACCGAGCCTGGGTATCAGCGTGCGCGAGGGCCGACTTCCCGTCTCGCTGCCGGGCGCCGAGCAGCCGCGGCCGTGGATCGAGGTCACCCCCACGGCCGCGCTCCTGCGCTTCCGCGGTCGCGCGGGACTGCTCGTCGAGAATGGCACTGACGTGGTTGTCGACCGCGGCGTCTCCGGGGCAGACGACGTCGGCTGGATGGTGCAGGGCTGGGCAGTCACCCTCGCGATGCTGCAGCGCGGAATGCTCAGCCTGCACGCGTCGACGGTTCTTGTGGGCAATCGGGTCGTTGCCGTCGCAGGCGCCCGCGGCGCGGGAAAGTCAACAACGGCAATGGGTTTGCGATCGCGGGGCCACGCCCTGCTGTGCGATGACGTGACTCTCGTCGAGTTCCGCGATGGCGGCGCATGGACGACTCCGTACTCGAGGAACGTCCACCTCCTTGAGGACGCTGCCGCAGCGGTGGGCGTCGACTTCGACTCGCTGGCTCCGCTGGGCCGCGGACGCGTGAAGGTCGCATTCCGCGCCGAGGCTCCGTCCGCCGAGCCGCGGCGCATCGACGGCATCGTCGTCCTCACGTCGACGGACGAGCAGGTGGTGACGGTCCGCCGTATTTTCGGAGCAGAGCGGATGGCTGCACTCCTGGCCCACACCACGCGCGATGGCATCGCGCCGATCGTGCTCGGCCAGGAGCGCTACTTTGCGCAGGTGGCCCAGCTCGCGGACATCGTGCCGATCACTCTCGTCGAGCGACCGCGAGACGCGTGGACGCTCGATGCCGTGCTCGACGCGATCGAGGCCGACTCGTGATCGGCGACATGCGCCTTCTCGCTGCGCAGGCGTGGCGGCTGTCGCCTCGTCGGGTCGTCATCCAGATCCTCGCGCTTCTTGCGACCGCGGTGCTCGGCGGCGCAAGCCTGCTGCTTCTCATACCAATCGTGAACTCCATAGCCGATAGCACGGCCACGTTGACGGTGCCGCTGTTCGGCGACTTCGAGCTGAGCTCGGTTCCCCTGTGGGCGCTCCTCGCCGCCTTCGTCCTCGTCATCGTCGTGCAGGCAGCGATCGCCCAGGTGTCGTCGGTGACGACCACCCGCGTGCAGCAGGTGCTCGTCGATCAACTGCGTCACGAGGCATTCGCCGCCGTGCTCGCAGCGCGGTGGACCTTCCTGCTCAGCAGGCGACGCAGCGACATCATCGCCGTGATCAGCCTCGGCGCCGTTCGCGCGGGCATGGCCTACAACCAGCTGCTGCAGTTCTGCGTCAGCGGCGTGCTCGCACTGGTTACCGCGATCATCGCGCTGTTCGTGTCCCCCGTCGTCGCGTTGATCGCGATCCTCGGAGTGATCCTCATGGCCGCGGCTCAGTCGTTGTCCGTTCGCCCGGCCCACCGGCTCGGCGTCGAGCTGGGCGAGCGCCAGCGCACCATGCAGTCCGTCATCACCGACTCCCTCGACTCCCTTCGGCTGGTTCGCGCGCATTCGGCTTCCGTCGTATGGACCGACCGGCTCGCGGACGCATTCGCGGGCACGCGCGAGGTGCAGGTGTCGAACGTGCGCCGCCAGTCGCTCGTGTCCGGGCTGACGTCGGTTGGCACGGCGATAGCCGCATCGGTACTCGTGCTCGTGGCCGTCGCGCTCGACGTTCCGCCCGCGACCATCGTCGTCGTCCTGCTGCTGGTCTTCCGCCTGGCCATCAGCGTTAGGCAGATGGTCAGCGCGTCTGCGCTCATGGCCAACTCACTGCCGGCCGTCCGCGACCTCACCACGCTCACCGACGAGGCACGTCGCGAGGTCGAGGTCCCTGCGGGTGCCGAGTCGAGCCGTTCGACACTGTCGACAGGATCGACGCTCGCCGAGTTCGTCGACGTGTCCTTCACCTACCCCGGCACCGAAAGCGGAGTGCAGGCCCAGAGCTTCACCGTCCCGCGCGGCGCGATCACCGCCCTGGTCGGACCATCCGGGGCGGGCAAGTCGACGACTGTCGACCTGGTTCTGGGGCTCCTCGTGCCGACGAGCGGATGCATCCTCATCGACGGAGCCGAACTGCCCGACGCGGATCTCGCATGGTGGCGCGCGCATATCGCCTATGTTCCGCAGGAGAGCGTGCTGATCCCGGGCTCGCTGCGCGACAACCTGGCGTGGTCCGTCCAGCGCGACTGCAGCGATGACGAGTTATGGAGCGCACTCGACCAGGCGTCCGCGTCGTTCGCGCGCACTCTGCCCGACGGACTCGACACCCCCCTCGGCGATCGGGGCCTTCGCCTGTCCGGTGGCGAGCGCCAACGCGTGGCCCTTGCTCGAGCGCTGCTGCGACGGCCTGTCCTGCTCGTGCTGGACGAGCCGACGTCAGCTCTCGACGATGCGACCGAGGCCGAGGTGCTCGCGCTCATCAGATCGCTCACCCCAGCGGTGACCGTCCTCGTGGTAGCGCACCGACGCTCGACGATCGCCGCGGCGGACCACGTGGTCACCCTCCGCTAGCCCGTCCTTGTTGAGTGGTGAGTTGTCGTCGCCGATCGCGCGGCGATGTCAATCGGTGAGTGCAACGCGGTTGTCTAGGCCGCCTGCTGCTCGAGGTATTCCGCGAGTGCTTGGGCGGGGGTCTTCAGTCCAAGGGTAGGGCGTGGTCTGGAGTTGAGTTTGTCCTGCACGCGGCGTAGCTCGGTGACGTCGTGGACGGACAGGTCGGTGCCCTTGGTGAACCAGTGCCGTAGCAGCCGGTTGGTGTTCTCGTTGCTGCCACGCTGCCAGGGTGAGTGCGGGTCGCAGAAGAACAACTGCGTGTCCAGGGCGATCTGGATGTCGCGCCAGCGGGCCAGCTCGCTTCCGCGGTCCCAGGTGATCGAGCGGCGCAGGTGCTCGGGCAGGTCGCCCATCGCTGTGATCATCGCCTTGGCGACTTCCTCCGCGGTGTGATCGATCGGCAGGTGCAGCAGGATCGTGAACCTGGTCGACCGCTCGACCAGGGTCCCGATCGCCGAGGCGCATCCGGTGCCCAGGATCAAGTCGCCCTCCCAATGACCTGGCACGGCGCGGTCATCGACCTCGGAGGGTCGCTGGGAGATCGTCAGGGCATCGGAGAACGGACTGGGACCACGTCGGGTCGCGGTCCGTGATCGGCGCCGGGCACGGCCCGTGGACAAGGCCCGATGCAGGTCCGCGCGCAGATGCCCGCGCGCCTGCACGTAAAGGGACTGGTAGATCGTCTCGTGCGACACCCGTGCAGTCTTGTCCCCGCCGCCCTGCTCGGCCAGCACGAGGGCGATCAGCCGCGGACTCCACCCATCATCGAGCCAGCCGGTGATGGCCGCGATCAGATCCGCGCGCCCATCCAGCTTGAAACCCTTGGGCCGGCGAGCCCGCTGGAACGCCTTCACGTGCGCCAGCGACCCGTAATACGTCCCATCCGGCCCGGCATTACGGCGGACCTCCCGCGACACCGTCGACGCGCTACGCCCGATCACACGCGCGATCGCCGCCTGCGACAAGCCCGCCGCCAGACCCGTGCCGATCTGATCGCGCTCCAGCGCCGTCAACTTGTCCCCGACAAACCCATCCCCGCCAGGAACAATCCTCAAGCCCCCGCGCACCCCCAACGTCAATTGCATGCCCGAAGACTGCCGCCACCACTTCTGGCACGCCGACCCCGCCGCGCCCACCACCGCGACCGCCTCCAGAAACGACGCACCATGGGCAATCGCGTCGAAGAACGGCCTACGCCGCTCCCACGAGTAATACCGATCCGAACCAGCCACAACGCCTCCACCACTCAGGCGTTGCACTCACCGATTGAACCTGCCCGCAGCGATCGCGCGACAACTCACCACTCAACGACCGGGTTTGCGGGGGTTTGGGAGGTGGGTCAGGCGGTGGAGACCGTGACGAGGCCGGCGGCCTGGAGGGCATCGAGGAAGGCCAGCGTCTGCGTGCGGATCACCCCGGGCTCTGCAGCGAAGCGCGACTCCAGGTCGGCGACGATCTGGTCGACCGACCGCGACCCGTCGATGAGCTCCCACACCGGATCGCCCGAGCCCGCGGTGCCGAAGTAGGCGAAGTCCTTCGGGCTCATCAGCACGAGTTCGCCGTCGACCGCCGCCTGCACCACGCGATCGGCGCGACGCGGCACTGCGGAGCCCGCGAGCTCAGGCACGCGTGGAGACCAGCCAGCCGAGGGTCGAGGCGATCCCGTCGGCGAAGCCGACCGGCTCGGCAGTCGGGAACACGCGCTTCAGCAGCGAGGGATCGTTCTGACTGTGCCGCACGTCGCCAGCGCGCGCATCGGTGTGGACGACGTCCAGCGGTCGGTCGAGCTGGCGGGACAGTTCGGTGACGACGTCGTTGATGCTGATGCGGTCACCGAAGGCGAGGTTCACCGGCCGGTCCCAGGAGACCCGCCGATCGACCGCGTCGATGAGCACGCGCACGACGGCATCGACATGCGTGAAGTCGCGCGTCTGCTCCCCGTCTCCGTGCACCGAGATCTGCTGATCGTTCAGTGCGGCCCCGGCGAACCGCGGGATGGCCGCCGCGTAGTCATGGTCGGGTCGCTGCCACGGCCCGTAGACGTTGAAGAAGCGCAGCGCGAGCGCGCTCAGGCCATACACATCCCGGTACGCCATGAGGTACGACTCGGCGGCCAGCTTGCTGGCGCCGTAAGGAGACATCGGCTGGGTCCACATCTCCTCGCGCTTGGGCAGCTCGGTGTTCACGCCATAGACCGACGAGGACGACGAGAAGACCACATGCGCCCCGACGGCGCGGGCTGCCTCGAGCACGTTGAGGGTGCCCGTGTCGTTTGCCGAGTGGTTGCCGATCGGATCGGCGACGGACCGCGGCACGGAACCGCGGGCGGCGAGGTGCACGACCGACGTCACTCCGTCCATCGCCATCTGAACGGCTGCGGGGTCCGTGATCGATCCCTCGGCCGCAGCGACGTCGATGCCAGCGAGATTCGAGACGAGCCCGGTGGACAGGTCATCGAGGACGCGCACCTCGTCACCACGCGCGGACAGCGCACGCACGAGGTTGCTCCCGATGAAGCCGGCGCCCCCGGTTACCAGCACCGTCATGGACGCACCCTAGCCACCGTCGGGTCGCTTTCGTTGCGGAGCGCCGGGCGCGCGACGGTCCGCGACCAGTCGTGCCGCTGCTCGCAGGAATCCGTCGACCGCCGCAATGCGCGAGTCGGCGATGATCCAGCGCGCCTTGCGCCGCGACAGGGCCGCGCTGTTGCTCCACTCAACTGAGGTTGCTCCTGATGACTGCTCGAACCACGCGCGCGCGACATCGCGCATCCCCGCGGACGCCTCGACACCGGCAGGCATGCGCGCTCCGCACTCGGCAGCGACGGCAAGACACAGGTCGAGCGCCTTCGACGTTCCGGTCTCGACCGATCGAGACCGGGCCTCCGGCCACAGCGCCTCGTCGAGCTGCTCGACCTGACGCACGGCATCGAGAGCCCAGAACCACCTCCACCACCGTTCCTTCGCGCCGTGCGCGGCGGTGGCCAGCAGCGCGTCCAGACGTTCGAAGGTCATGACCTGAAGCCCGTCGACATCAAGACGCTCACCGCGCAGCCACTGCCGTGCGAAGTTGCCCTTGAAGTAGCCGGGGCTGGAGTCGACGCGCCAATGCAGGTCGATCGTCACCGGAAGGCCGGAGTAGGCGCGCTCGGGGCGGTGGTACTTCTCCCAGCGCGACGGGGCTCCGGTGTAACCCGCGCGGCTGACGCAGTCAGCGGCACGCAGTGCACGATCGGTGGTGGTCGTGTCGCGCGAATCGATGAGCACGTCGATGTCCGCGCTTCCCCGCCCGACGAACGATCCGGTCGTCTGCACCGCGAGGGCTGGACCCTTGTAGACGATGCTGCGCACGCCAGCACTGGTCAGGAGCTGCGCGACGCTCGTCGCGGTCGCGGCGACCGAGATGCTACGCATGGACTGCTGGCGGGCAGCCGTGCGCAGGAGCGAGTCGGTCTCCTCGGGAAGCGATGCTCCGTTCGCATCGATCGCTTTGCAGACCGCGAAGGCCAGGTCGTGCCTGATCAGTGCTCGCGCATCGTCGCCGGAAAGGTCGTCAAGGGTGAGCGAGTCGTGGGCGATGTCGCCGACCAGCGAGGGGCTGAGCACGGTCGGGGACCGTCATCTCCCCTTGTTCGGCACGACGAGCACGCTGGCTCGTCTGGCCGACGGCGCGTTGATCTTCGCGTTGCCGCCGATCTCCAGCCGGTACGTGCCGCGCACGCCCTTGGTCCGCAGGTAGCGGGCGACGGAAGCAGCGCGAGCGGCGGACAGCGCCTTGACGTGGAAGGCGGATCCGCCCGGTCCGACGAAGCCCACGACGCGCACGAGGTTCGACTTCTTGCGCGGCAGCCGCTGGACGAGTGTGTCGAGCTGGCGCTTGGCCGACGGCAGCAGCTTCGCCGAGAAGACGTCGAAGTAGACGATCGTGCGGACGGCCTTCAGCTCCGACTGACGTTTCGGCGGCGTTACCTTGACCAGGATGTTGATGGAGATGACGCGCACGACCAGCGCGCGGAACCTGGTCGACTCCGTCAGGCCGTTGACCTGGAGCGTGTAGTTGCCCGGTGCCAGGCCCTGCGGGATCGGCACCGCGCCAGCGAATGTTCCGTCGCTTTGCACATCGAGCGTTCCGATGAAGATCGCTTCGCCGTCGCGGATCAGGTAGAAGTTCACCGGCGTTCCCGAGGCGAACCCGCGGCCGTTCGACAAGATGTCGCCGCCGGAGTTCACGATCGGCGTTCCGTTTGCATCGATGGGCAGGTTGCTGCCGTCGGGTGCCTTCGGGTCCACGATGATGTCGAGATCTCCGCCGCTGACCTCGACCGTTCCCTCCAATCGGTTCACCGTGACGGTGACGTCGACCTCGTTGCCGGCGACCGTGACGATCGCCCCACCAGGGGGCGGCGGTGACGGAAGGATCGTCTGGGTCGGCGAGGGAGTCGGCGTCACTGACGGGCTCGGCGTCGGCGTCGGCGTGACCGTGGGAGTCGTGGTGGCGGTCGGCGTGGGCGAAGGCGGATACGTCTCAGCCGAGGCCGACGGGGCGATCGCGAGCAGGCCGGCAACGAGGCCGAGCCCTGCTGTGGCCGCTACCGCGACGCGAAACCTGCGCACCTGAGCTCCCGGTCGTTGACGCGAATGCATCCCGATGCTAGCCGACAACATCCGGCCGGCTCCCCGAGCGAGCCACTGTCCATGGCTATTTGCATGCGATATTCGGCTCGATGGTGACCGTCTCGTCGATCACCATCGGCTGCGCGATGACGGCCGGCTCGACATCGAGCACCGTCGGCTCGGCGAAACTGATGTCGAGCACCCTGCTCTGCCCGCGCTCAAGCGTGACGTAGTTCCACCACACCGGGCGATTGCGCTCGGTCCCGGAGTACAGCTCGAATGGGACCCCGTCCATCGCCGCGGTTCCGAATGTCGACCCGACGGGTGCGTAGACGTAGACCAGCATCTTCGTGGACCCGGCCGGACCCGCGGGGTCATCCGCGCGACCGTAGTTCCCGCTCTCGACGGGCAGGTCGAGCGGTGCGTCATTGCGCAAGGAGACCGACAGTGTCGACTCCTGGACCGATGTGGTCGGGCAGCGCCCGGGGCGATAGTCGACCCCGGTGGCGACGAAAGCATCCATCTTGTTTCCGGCCGCGTTGTCGAAGGCGACGGCCACGACGGATCCGGGAGTGTTGGGAACGCCGCCGCCGACCGCAGTGCTGGCCAGCCAGGCCTCCTCGGCGGGGTCCGCGCTCCACACGCGAATCCGACCGTCCAACACGGGACCGCTCAGCGCGTCGGCAAGGACGCTGGGGTTCCACGGCGTGGTGAGGAACCGCTGGAGGATCTCGCCGACCAGCTTGAGGACGAACGGGTCGCGGATGTTGGAGTCCGGGAGCACGTCATAGACGTCGACGGTGAAGAAGCGCTCGGCGTTCTCGGCCGTCACCGTCTGGTCGTCGACGGTGACCGGGCCCGTGACGGCGAGCATCGCTGCCACAGCACGCGGGTCCACCGCGATAACGCCATCGACCGGCTCGCCGCGAACATCCATGCCCGCCTTCGCCAGCCCGGCGACCATCGGGAAGTCGGCCGACAGGTTGAAGGTGTTCCACGACTCGAGATACGTGCCCCAGAGCAGACGCGCGTCCTCGGGGGCACCGTCGGTCGGAATCGGGATCCGCTGCAGGTCGTTGCTCTTGCCCGCCGAGCCGATCGTCACGTTGCCGTCTTCCGCGCCGAGCGTGACGTAGCCACCGGGGAATCCGCCCGTGCCGCGGGCCTCGGCGGGATTCTGCAGGAGTACCAGCCACGTGCGCTCGCCTCCGCTGCCGAGCAGTGCCGGCGCACGCTCGGCGAGCTCGGCCGCGGTCGCGGCGGCGGCCTTGACCGCGTGCAGTTGGTCGCGAAGGTCCACGAGCGGCCCTGCGATCTCGGGGCGCAGGCCACTGGCGTCAATCTGCCCGAGCCTGAAGTCCTCGACCTTCATGACCTCGGCGAGGGTGGAAAGCAGCGGAGCGACCGCACCGATCGCGTCGAGGTCGATCGAGCCGTCCTCGCGGCGGATCTGGGAGATGCGCTCCGCGTACGGGGCGAGCGGCCCGGCCGCGTCCAGGAGCGCGAGCGCGGACGTCGAGACATCAGCGACGGCCGACGCGTTGTCACCAATGACAGGCAGGCTCTGCAGCACCCGCCACGGCAGTCCGTGAGTGCTCGACTCGAGAGCCCGAGCCGATTCGGTCGCCGTCGGCAGCTGCGCCGCGGCCGAGCGCCAGTCCTGCGCGCTGAGCGCCGCGCGCATCTCGGTGACGCTGGACTGGAGTGACTGCGCCTGTCGGTAGGTATTGAGCCAGGACGCTCCGAGCAGGATCGCCAAGGCGAAGACGCCGAGAATCACCGCGCCAATCACCAAGAGCAGACGTCGCCTGCGACGCGGGATTGCCACGCCGACAGTCTGACAGACCACCGTGTCGCGGGATCTTCGTGAACTCGCGGGCCTGTGCTCATGGACTACTCTGACGCTGCACGGCAACGTGCACTTATGTGGAGGTGGCGTGACTAACTCCGCGGCCGGTGGCTACGCGCCATGGCCAGTGTTCGACCAGGAGCAGATCGATGCAGCCGCAGAGGTGCTCCGCAGCGGACGCGTCAACTACTGGACCGGTGACCAAGGCCGGGCCTTCGAACGCGAGTTCGCCGAGATCACTGGCATCGCACACGCCGTGTTCGTGGCGAACGGGACCGTAGGACTCGAGGCGGCAATCGAGGCCCTCGACCTGCCCGTCGGCGCACAGATGGTCACCACCCCACGGACATTCATCGCGTCGTCGTCCGCGATCGTCCGAAACGGCCTGCGCCCCGTATTCGCCGACGTGGAACTCGATTCGGGCAACATCTCCGCCGCGTCCATCAAGGACGCACTGACGCCGGAGACACGCGCCGTCCTCGTCGTCCACCTGGGCGGGTGGCCGGCCGACATGCACGAGATTCGCCGGCTATGCGACGAGCGGGGCCTGATTCTCATCGAGGACTGCTCGCAGGCGCACGGTGCGATGGTCGGCGACCGACACGTGGGCGCGTTCGCGGACGTGTCCGTATGGTCGTTCTGCCAGGACAAGATCATCACCACCGGCGGCGAAGGCGGAATGGTCGCCACGAACGATGACGCACTCGGGAAGCGAATCTGGTCGCTCAAGGATCACGGCAAGTCGTGGGACGCCGTCTACCAGCGCGACCACCCGCCCGGCTTCCGGTGGCTGCACGAGAGCTTCGGATCGAACTTCCGCGGCACCGAGATCGAGGCGGCGCTCGGACGCATCCAGTACGGCCGACTTGATGCGTGGCGCGCGGAGCGAACGGCGAATGCGGCGCTGCTGTCGAGCAAACTGTCCGATATCGACTGCGTGCGCATCGCAGTGCCCGACCCGACGTTGACCCATGCCTACTACCGCCTCTACGCGTATCTGGATCTCGATGCCCTCGGCGCTGGATGGACCCGCGATCGCGTGCTGGAGAGAGCGTCGGCGCTCCAGCCGATCCCCGTGCTGAGCGGATCGTGCTCGGAGATCTACCGCGAGGTCGCTTTCATCGGCACCGACTCGGTGCCGGCCGCTGCCCTGCCGAATGCCCACACGCTGAGCGCTACCGCGATGGCATTCCTCGTGCACCCCGGGCTGACTGCTGAATCCCTGGACGGCGTCGCGACTGCGCTGCGCACCGTCCTCGCCGACGCCACGACGACGGAGTACCGATGATGGTCACGGCACCAACTCCGCAACCGCGGCCCTACCCAGCCCGACTGCTGCGGGTCGTGGCGGACGTCCTGGTGATCAGCCTGTCGTTCGTGGTCGGTATCGCGATCGACTACTTCTTCCGTCGCGAGCGCGAACCGGTGGCACCGACTCTCGGCGAGTACGAGGCCAACTACCTCGGCGCGCTGCCGCTACTGATCGTCGTCGCTCTCATCTACTTCAGCATTGGCGGGTTCTATTCCAGGCAGCGCACGTATCGCGGCCTGCACAAGGCCCAGGCCGTCGTCCAGGCCTGCCTCCTGACCTTCCTGACGTACGCGGCGATCGCCTATACCTTCCGCGCATACATCCTGTTCCCTTCGGCCATTGCGATCGCGATCACGGGCGTGATGGCGACCGCCCTGCTCCTCGGGCTGCGGCTGTACGGATTCGTCTGGAAGCGCATGGCGCGGTCCCTCGTCACCGCGGCCGATCCGGAGAGCCAGCTGGTCGCCCGGGTGGCGGTGGCCGAACGCCAAGAGGTCCTCGTCATCGGTGGCGCCGGATACATCGGATCCGCCCTGGTTCCACAGCTGCTCGGTCAAGGCCTGCACGTTCGGCTCCTCGACCGCTTCATCTTCGGTCGTGAGCCGATCGCCCCCTTCGCGGACGATCCGCGACTCACGATTCAAGACGCCGACTTCCGCCGCACCGATCAGCTGGTGATCGCGATGCGGCACGCCGACACCGTGATCCACCTCGGCGGCATCGTCGGCGATCCGGCGTGCGCACTCGACGAGGGCCTGACGATCGAGCTGAACCTTGCCGCCAACCGCGCGGTCGCCGAGATCGCGCGCGCGCAGCAGGTCCGTCGCTTCATCTTCGCCAGTTCCTGCTCGGTCTACGGAGCCAACGACGAGGTACTCGACGAGCGGTCGCAGCTGAACCCGGTCTCCTTGTATGCCAAGTCCAAGGTCGCGTCCGAGATCGTGCTGGAGCAGCTCGCCGACGAGCACCTGCGCCCGACGATCCTGCGGCTGGGAACGGTGTACGGGCTGTCCGGCCGGACCCGCTTCGACCTGGTGGTCAACCTGCTGACGGCCAAGGCTGCGGTCGAGGGAGTGATCCCGATCTTCGGTCCCAGCCAGTGGCGGCCCTTCCTCCACGTCGGCGACGCTGCTGCTGCGTTCGCCCTCGCGGCAACGACGACCACCGCGGTCGTCGAGAACCGGATCTTCAACGTGGGCGGCAACGAGCAGAACATGACTCTCGGCGATCTGGGCCGCGCGATTGCGAGCAAGGTGCCAGGCGCCCGGATCGAGGAGACCGACTCCATCGAGGACGCGCGCAACTACCGCGTCAACTTCGATCGCATCGGCAAGGAACTGGGCTACCGAACCACGTGGACCATCGAGACGGGCATCGACCAGATCCTCGAAGCGATCCGCAGCGGCGAGATCGCTGACTACCAGCGGTCGGAGAACAGCAACGTCGAGTGGTTCAAGGAACTCCTCGACAGCAATCACCTGCAGCCCGACGGGCGCATGCTGCTGCAGTCCCTCGAGTCGCAGGTTGGCTTTGGCGAGGACACGGGCGTGGCCCGCCAGGCGAGGGCGGAGTGAGCGCCCGCGGCATCGTGATCGTGGGCACCGGCGGCTCGGCTCGCGAGACCCTCGTTCTCCTCCGAGACATCCAGCGCGCCACACCAGGTGTCTGGGAGTTTCGTGGCTTCGTCGCTCCGCACGAACCGGAGCCCGGACTGCTCGAGCGTCTCGGTGCGCGATTCCTCGGTGATCCGACGGCGGCTCTGGGCGACAATCCCGATGCGGCGAGCTGGTGCTTCGTCGTCGGCATCGGCAATCCGCTCTATCGGCGGACGATGGACGTCACGATGAGCGGACTCGGCCTCGAAGCGACGACTCTCGTGCACCCGACCGCACTCATCGGCGATGACGTGACCATCGGGGCGGGCACGACAATCTGCGCTCACTCCGTGCTGACCACCAATGTCCGGATCGGCGTGTCCGCCCAGATCAACATCGGCTGCGTCGTCGCTCACGATGCACGGATCGGCGACTACGTCACCTTGTCGCAGGGCGTGAACCTCGCGGGCGACGTGACCATCGGCGACGACGCGACGCTGCACACCCAGGCCATCGTCGATCGCGGCCGCACGATCGGCGCGGGCGCGATCATCGCCTCGGGAGCGATCGTCACCCGCGACATCCAGCCTGGCGTTACGGCGTTTGGAGTTCCGGCCCGTCCGAAGGCGTGACGTCGCCGGTGAACTCCTCCATCGTCGCGTGGTCGGCCGACGCGATTCCCCTGGGCCGCAGGATCTCGGTGACTGTGCGCACGAGGATGCGCACATCGAGTCCCAGGGAGACGTGATCGACGTACCAGACGTCGAGATCGAACTTGGCCTCCCAGTCCAGGGAGTTGCGACCATTGACCTGCGTCCAGCCGGTAAGCCCTGGCCGCACCTCGTGCCGCCGCGCCTGCCGTGCGTTGTAACGCGGCAGGTAGATGGCGACGAGCGGTCGCGGGCCGACAAGGCTCATGTCGCCGCGCACCACGTTGAACAGGCCGGGTAGCTCGTCGAGGCTCAGTGCCCGCAGCCGATTGCCGAAGGACGTGAGGCGGTCGGCGTCCGGAAGAGGCACTCCGTTCGCATCGCGCGCGTCCCTCAGCGTGCGGAACTTCATGAGACGGAATGACGATCCGTCCAGCCCGCCCCGCTCCTGCACGAACAACACGGGCTTGCCTAATCTCCACCGGACGCCGATCGCAGTGGCGGCAAGCACGGGAGACAGCACCACGATCGCCGCGCCCGCCCCGACGACGTCGACAACACGCTTGCCACGCTTGCGATAGAAGCCGCTCATAGGGCTCGCTCCCTTCGCTGAACTCGGCTGCATGCATCTTCAAGGAACTGCACGAATAGATCCTGCAGGACCCGCGCATCGAAGTTGGCCCGCGCCCACTCGACCGATTGTGCGCTCATGCGCGCGTGCTCATTGATCGAGAGCATCCCGCTGGCCGCTTCGGCCATGGCCGGCACGTCACCGAAGGCGACGAGACATCCGGTCGATCCGTCATCGATCGCATCCCGTACTCCGGTGACGTCCCACGCGACCGCCGGGACCCCACTCGCCGCCGCCTCGATGACCACGTTGGGCAGGCCCTCGCGATGGCTCGGGAACACCAAGAGGTCCCAGTCGCGCATCCGGTCGGCGAGCTCGGCCTGACTCACCGCACCGATCCAGTCGATGGCCGGATCGTTGTGCAGATGGGCCATGATCGCGGCGGGAATCGGCTGCGCCTCATCCAGGTCTCCCGCGATCTGCACTCGCAGGCCTGGGATCGACCTGCGAAGGATGGCGACAACGTCGAGCAGTTGCCCGATGCCCTTGTCGATGCTCAGCCGTCCGGCAAAGCCCAGCACGGGGGCGCTCGGATCGTAGATACGCTCGGGATCGGGACGGAATCGATTCGTGTCGACGCCCTTGCTGCCGCCGCGGCCGAGCACGGTGGGCGGCGTTCGGGTGATGTGCTCGGCGACGAGCAGTCGAGCAAGGGACGGCGATACCGCGAGCGTGTCCGTTGCCGCTCGTGCCGCCGCGCGGTCGCCAAGCTTCATGAGGCTCGCTCGCGAACCGTCTTCGCTGTCCCAGCGCGCACCGCGAATCTGGAACACGCGAACGGGAACCCCGGCCAGACGCGCAGCAGTCATGCTGATCATCCCGGCCTTGGGCGTGCTACCCACCACCACCTGCGGGCGGATCGTGCGAAGCAGGCGAACCATGCTCCCGGTGCTGATGACGTCGCGGATCGGTGAGATGGCCCGGCTCATGGGAATCTGGTGCAGCGCGCGAACGTCGCGGCTCACCTCGTCGGCGATCGCTCCCGGCGAGCAGACCACATGCACCTGCCATCCGGCATCGCGCAGGCCAGCCAGCTGGGGCGAAAGCAGGAGGTTCACGGTCAGTGGGCTCGTGACCGCGAGGACGAGACGACGCTGGCTGCCCACGTCAGAGCCGCCCCGTGACGATCTCCCTGGGCAGGGCCGACTTCACGTCGAAGATGACGCCGTCACCGACCGCAGTGCGCAGTCGTGGGCCCAGCTCGAGGAAGTCGTCGTGCGCCACCGCGAATACAGCAGCGTCGTAGGTGCCGGCGAGCGCGTCGTCAACGGACACGAGATCGAGCCCGTACAGCGACTTCGCCTCGACGGCAGAAACGTGCGGGTCGCAGACCTCGACGGCCACGCCGTAGTCCGTGAGCGCGCGGACGACGCTGATCACTCCCGTGTTACGCAGGTCAGGGCAGTTCTCCTTGAACGCCAGCCCCATCACCAGGCAGCGTGCTCCCGTAGCGGCGACGCCGAGTCGCGAAAGCGCAAGCACCACGCGTTCGGCCACGTGCGCACCCATCGCATCGTTGATGCGGCGCCCGGCGAGGATCACCTCAGCCTCATGCCCGACGGCCTGCGCCTTGTGGGTGAGGTAGTACGGATCGACGCCTATGCAGTGCCCGCCAACCAGTCCGGGCGCGAACCGCAGGAAGTTCCACTTCGTTCCCGCGGCGGCGAGCACATCCGCAGTGTCGATGTCGAGCTTGCTGAACAGGACCGCCAGTTCGTTGACCAAGGCGATGTTGACATCGCGCTGAGTGTTCTCGATGACCTTCGCCGCCTCCGCGACCCGGATCGACGTTGCGCGGTGAGTGCCCGCGGTGATGATCTCTCGATACAGGTCGTCAACCTCCTGCGCGACCTGCGGAGTAGACCCGGATGTCACCTTGACGATGTCGGCGAGCCGATGGCCGCGATCGCCCGGGTTGATTCGCTCGGGGCTGTAGCCCACGAAGAAGTCGACATTCAGCACCAGCCCTGACCGCGCTTCGAGGATCGGCACGCAGACCTCCTCGGTGGCCCCCGGGTACACCGTCGACTCGTACACGACCAGATCACCGGGCGACAGCAGGCCGCCGATCAGTTCAGTGGCGGCGAGCAGCGGACCGAGGTCCGGCTCCTTCGCGTCGTCGATGGGCGTCGGGACGGTGACGATGTACGTGCCCGCTGCAGCGATGTCGCCGACGTCGCTGGAGAAGGTCAGCTGGGTTGCCCTGGCCAACTCCGTCGCGTCGACCTCGAGAGTCCGATCGAGCCCGGACGTGAGTTCGTCGATCCGGACCCGGTCGATGTCGAAGCCGATGGTCGGACGAACGCTGCCGAAGGCCGCAGCGAGGGGCAGACCGACGTAGCCGATGCCAACGACCGCTACCGGCTTGCGAAGTCGCACCACCCGGCTGACTTTAGCCTTCCGCGCAGCCCGTGTTCGATGACCTATCATCGGCCTTCGAGAGGTAGGTGGGCAGTGGAACGGGATCCCTCGGCAGCACTGTTGGCCGTACTCCTCCTGATCTGCTTCTCCTTCGCGATTCTCATGTTCCTCGGCCGGATTCACGGCGTGGTCCTGATCGCCTGCATCGCGTTCGCCGCGCGTGCAATTCGCGGAGTCGACGTCCAGATGTCCGGGTACGCAAGCGACGCGGCGTACTACGACAACTACGGACAAGAACTCGCTCGCTTCTGGCAGCAGATGGGCCCAGACCCCGGATCATGGCTGGGCAAGGACGGCTTCCCGACCATCCTGGCCGTCATCTACACGCTCATCGGCCATGCGCCCGAGGTCGGCTACCTCGTCAACGCGCTCGCGGGCGGACTGACGGTTCTCGTCGTGGCGGCCACCTGCTACCAGATGGGCTGGTACCCGGCCATCAAGCCTGCCGCCTGGCTTGTAGCACTGTGGCCCGTCGGCGTGCTGTGGGGCGGACTGCTGCTGCGTGAGGCAATCGTCGGGCTCCTGCTCAGCATCGGCCTGTGGGGCACAGTGCGCATCTACAAGCAGCATTACCTATCCGGCGCGGCCGCGATCATCGGTGCCGGCCTGCTGATGATCCCCATGCGCGGTGGGCTGGCCTTCCTCGTCATCATCGGCATGCCCGTAACCGCGGCGATCGCAGCCAATGTTCGCGTGCGCCTGAGCGTGACGACCATCCTCTTCGGCATCGTGGCCGCTGGCTTCACGTTTGTCGCGCTGCAGTTCCTTGCCGAGTACTTCGACGGCAGTCGCTACTTCGAGTATCGGGCCGACGTTAGCCAGGAGCAGAACACCGGCAACTCCTCCTTCGCCCAGGCCGGCCTCGGGTCCGGCGCGGTCGACCCCTCACTATCCGGTCACGCGCTTCGGTCGATCCTGACCGCCTTCGGTCCTTTCCCCTGGCAGCTGACGAATCCGTCGCTTGCGCTCGCAGGCATCGACGCATTCTTGTGGCTGGGAATCTGGACACTGTGCATCTACGCGGTCCGGAAGCTGAAGGTGCGGGCGGATGCCGCGCTCTTCATCCTGCCGACCGCTGCTCTTCTCGTGTACCTCGCCGCGAACTCCAGCAACTTCGGTCTCATCATCCGACTGCGTGGGCTGGCCATCGTGCTCGTCGCACCGCTAGCAGCACTCGGGTGGGTGATCTGGCGAAAGAGCAGAGCGGAGAAGAAGGCGATGAAGGGCGTCAAGCACCCGCAAGAGTCGGAGCCCGTCCCCGAACTCGAGGAGATCATTCGCTGATGTGCGGACTGGTCTTCACCACGCATCATCCAGCTAGCGAACGGTGGCGTCGTTGCGTCGACGTCATCGAATGCCGAGGTCCCGACGAGCGACGCGAGCTCACCAACGACCGCTACTCAGCGGCGCACTCGCGACTGGCGATCATCGGTCTCGGTGCGGCGGGCAGGCAGCCCTACTCCACCGATCCGGACTTCGATCTGCTGCTGTTCAACGGGGAGATCTACAACTACAGGGAGATTGGCCAGGACCTCGGCCTCGACCCCGCGTCAGACACCCAGGTGCTGTACCACCTGCTCCAGCGCGGACTGCACGAGCGCCTGTCCGAACTGCGGGGCATGTTCGCCTTCGTCTACTGGCGCAGGGATCCCGAGATGGTCGTGGCTGCGCGCGACTTCTTCGGCATCAAGCCGCTGTTCGTGGCCCACGGGCCGGACGGAGCATTGTCCTTCGCCTCGGTGCCCGCCGCGCTCGCACCGTTGCTGCCCAGCCCGTCCCCCGACCCCGTCGCCGTCGCGTCGTTTCTCGCGACCGGGTTCTTCGCCTCCGCCACGTCCGCATTCAAGGGCATCGAGAAGTGCCCGGAAGGAGTCGTCACGACGTGGCTTCGAGCAGGCGATGGCTGGCGCCGAACGACCGAGTCGCTGAGCATCGACGCATGGCCGACCCTGTCCACCGCAGATGCCGTCGACGACTCCGTCCACGCGCACCTGGTCAGCGATGTCCCGGTCGGGGTGCTGCTCAGCGGCGGCATCGACTCGACGCTGATCGCGGCCAGCGCCGCCGAGCGGATCGATGACCTGCTGACGTTCAGCCTCACTAATCCCGACAACCCGGCGATCGATGAATCGGCCTATGCGCGCTGGAACGCCGCGGCCATCGGCGCCCGGCATACAGAGGTGCCCTTCGAGACCGCGGGCGCTCTGAGCGTCATCCGAGCGCTGGTCCGGACGACGGGCGAGCCGTTCGGCGATGCGGCGTATATCCCTCTTGCTGTGCTCTGCGAGCGGGTGGCGCACGACCTGAAGGTCGTGCTCGCGGGAGAGGGAGCCGACGAGTTGTTCGGCGGCTACCGCAGGTACGAGGTCGAGCGCTATCGCTATGGCCGAGTGACTCGAGCACCGCTGCGACTCCTGAGTCGCGCCCGCAGAAGCTCGAACGCGTACCGGGACAGCGTTCCGTCACAACGCGTGCGGGCCTGGGCGCAGTGGGGCGAGGTCGACGACTACCTGGCCCACTCGTATCTGCTGTCCTCCGAATGGGAGGCGGTCACCGCAGCAATGCCGCGCGCCGCGTCACTCGCCCTGACGGCGCAGCAGAGCAGGTGGGCTGCACTACACACGACTCCGCAGGCACTCAACCTGCCAGCCAACAAGGCGTACGACGTCAGCCAATGGCTGCCGAACGTGTTCCTCGAGAAGAGCGACCGGGCCTCGATGCTGCACAGCGTCGAGGTGCGCGTGCCGTTCCTCGACCCGCTCGTGGCCCGAGCGTCGATGGCGGTGAAGGCCCGGGGAACGAGCAAGGATGCCCTGCGGTCGGCCCTGCTCTCGAAGGTGCCGAGCGTTCGCCTGCCCCCGCGCAAGATGGGACTCAGCGTCGACGTTGCCGGGCTTATCGCGACAAGCGGACTCGACGACTACGTGAAGTTCGCCCTCCACGACGATGGATCAGTGCTGAAGACGATGGATACCGCGACGTCCGATCTCCTCGAACGACGCGCCGTGCTCAACCCCACCCTGGCCTTCCGCCTCGGTGTCCTGGGACTGTGGCAAGAGCAGTGGCTGACGCGATGAGGCGCCGTGCATGTCCTTGAAGTGATTCACGGACTGGAACCCGGAGGAGCCGAGTCGGCACTCCTTCGGCGCCTTCACCATCAGCCCGAGGGCGTGCGGACGACAGTGCTGAGCGCTACGCCCGCACCTCCCGACGTTGCGGCAGCCCTCACGTCGCTCGACGTGCCGCTGGTCGAGCACTCGGTTTCGGGGAGCGATTCTGCGTGGATGCGCGAACTGGTCGCGACGGTGCGCCCCGACGTCATCGTCAGCCACTCCCCGCGCGAGACGATCAGCCTGCTGCGCTGGAACATCCGCAAGCAGGCGCCGCTCGTCGTCGTCGCTCATCACGGCGTGGTCTCCGACGACCCACGGAACCGCCGCATCAAGGAGCTCGCGTTCCGTGCGCTGAACCACCGCGCCACGCTGCATATCGCCGTGTCCGAGCCGGCTTCCACGGGTGCCCAGTGCGCGGGCGCGCGGAAGGTGGTGGTGTACCTCCTCGGTGCCGAGATCGACGCGACCGCAGAGCCCGAATCGATCTGGCCTACGGACACTGGCATCCGTCTCATGACGCTGAGCCGCCTGATCTGGTTCAAGAACATCACCGCGCTCGTCGAGGCGGTCGCCCAGGCCGGCGAACTGCTCAGGACTGCGCGAGCCCATGTGGCGATCGTGGGCTCGGGTCCGATGCACGACGAGATTGCCGACGCGATCGAACGGCTCGACGTCGGGGACCTCGTCTCGATGCACGGCTACGTGAGCAATCCCGGCGGGCTGCTCGCCCAGACCGACGTGCTCATCAGCTGCGCGACCTCCGAAGGCGGGCCGCTGACCGTGTTCGAGGCGAGCCTGGCTGGTGCCCGCGTCGTGAGCACCCCCACCGGAGTGGCTCCCGAGGTGCTCGCTGACGATGAGGGCTCCGTCCTCACCGCCGGGTCGAGTCCAGGCGACCTCGCCGCGGGCCTGACGCGGATCGTCGCGCTGGGTGCGGTGACTACTGCGGACCGCACCGACCGATCGGACGCCGCGGCACGATGGTCCGTGAGCAGTCGCGCGCCGCTCTTCTACGACCTCGTCGAGTCGGCGCTAGCCCCGAAGTGAGCCGTACAGGTAGTACTGCGAGTAGCTGGCACCGTCGACCGGCGGATGGCTGCTGACGTCGTAGCCGTGGTCGATGAGCCAGGCACGCGACGTCTCGAAAGTCTGGTACCAGTCGCCCTCGAGGAAGTCGTGGCAGCTCACGCAGATCTCCCGCACGACCAGGTCGGAGCCCGCCATGCCCTCGAAGAGAAGTCGTTCGGCGCCCTCGATGTTCACCTTCATGTAGTCGACCTCCGACACCCCCACCTCGCCGAGCAGGCTGGGCAGCGTCCCGCCGCGAACGGTGATGCCGGAGTCGGTCAGCCGGTTCGCGATCGCGGCGTCGCCGTCGCTGATCGTCACCGGGCCGTCATGCGCAGCGACCGCGGCTTCGATGACGGTCACGTTGTCCAGCGCCAGGTAGCAAACCGTGCGCTGGAGAAGCGCGGCCGAAGGCGGGTGTGCCTCGATCGAGATGACGCGACCGGACGGTCCGACCAGCCGGGAGAACTCGAGGGCCTCGGTGCCCACTCCCGCGCCGACGTCGACGACGACGTCGCCAGGCTTGGGCGTGTAGCGGTACAGGAAGTACGGGTACAGGTGCTGGGCCTCGTTCACCGGGCGCCGAACCGGGCGCGCGCACAGGTAGGCACCGCCGTCCCACTCGTGCATCCACACGCCATCGGACTTGCGGACCTTGCAGCGCCTGCGCTCGGCGATGGATGCGAGCACCGAGTAGGCCACTCCGACTGCTCCGTCGACGACCCGAGAGTCTGCGGAGAGAACGCGATCGCGCACCTTGTGCAGGGCGCTACGCATGCTTGCGTCCGATCGCCATCCAGAAGGGGAACGAGTCCGGGACGTCGATCGAGACGAGCCCGGCTGCAGCGAGCATGGCCGCGATCTGGGCTCGGCTGAACCTCTTCTCCAGGCGGGTCCCGAATCGATCGCGCGCATCGGTGCGCATCGAGTACAAGCTCATCGACCGGTAGGAGGACAGCGGCACGCGCGCCACGCTCGCTCCCATGCGTTCCAGCACTCGAGACGCGCGGGCAAGCGGCCAGTAGACGAGGACAGCGATCACCTCGCACACGGCGTTCTTCACCGGACGCGGGGAGCGACTGACCAGGTTGCGGCCGACCTCCGAGGTTCGCCACAGCGCGCGGAACCAGGCGGGGCGGTTCTCGAACGAGTAGTACAGGTAGACGTAGAAGATGCCGCCGGGCTTCAGCAGTGCGACGCAGTCGTCGATGGCCGCCTGCGTGTCGGGGACATGGTGCAGGACCCCGAGTGAGTAGACGAAGTCCACGGACCCCGGATCGATGGGCATCTCGTCGACGCTCGCCTGGATGACCTCGCAGTTTCCATGGCGCGCCAGTTTCGTGCGTGCGACCTCGACCGCCTGGGCGCTCGCATCGACGCAGATGAGCCGGCCGACGCGCGACGCGACGAAGTCGGCCCAGCGTCCGCTCCCGCACCCCACGTCGACTCCGACGGCGTCGCTCGGCAGGTCGGCCCACGGAAAGTGGGCGAAGTACGAATCGAAGATCGGCTCGAGGTCGGTGTCGGCAACGGCACCCTGGTCGAAACGGGCCCACTCATCGCCGAAGTCGTCAACGACGGCATCGTCGCGGTTCATGTGCGTGCGACCTCCCGTCACTGTCCCGCGAGTTCGTTCGCCGCGGCTGCCCACGGTCCGTCGGCGTCGATCCCGGTAAGCATCTCAAGGTAGGAGATCGCCATCTGCGCCGAGGTGTAGCGCGAGGCCACCATCGCGTAGGCGTTGTCCGCGATCTCTTCGGCCCACTCCGGATGGGTCAGCACCTCGATGATGCCGTCGGCCAGTCCTTCGGCACTCTCGTGCGCGGTCAGTCGCGCGTGCACGCCCTGGGCGAAGATGTCGTTGACTCCGGCCACATCCGAGGCGACGATCGGCACTCGCGCGGCAGCGGCCTGCAGCAAGGACATGCTCAGCGTCTCGCCGTGCGTCGCCTGGACGTACGCATCAAGCCAGCCGAGGAACGATGGGATGCGACTCTCGGGAATCGACCCGATGAAGTCGATGACGCTGTCAGCGCCGAGCGAATGCGCCAGTTCCCGGATTCGCGGAAGCTCAGGCCCGTCGCCCGCGAGCACCAGACGCACCGGAACGTCGAGCCGCTTCTTCTGCAGGACGGCCATCGCCTTCACGAGGGTGTCGAAGTCCTTCGCAGCTACCACGCGAGATGCCATGCCGACCCGGAACTCGTCATGCGGCTGGTGCACGGGCCTGTTCACGTCGGCGAAGTCCGCGAGCGATACTCCGTTGGCAATGACGAAGCTGCGAGCGAGCGCCGGGAACGGGATGCGGCGCAGCGGGTAGCCAGCCTCGTTCTCGGGCGTGAGGAACACGACGGCACGACTGCACGCCAGCGAGCTGGCCGAGTTGATATCCAGAGAGTGGGAGCGGTCATTGACGCTCGAATGCTCGATCGTCACGAGGCGTGGCTTCTGGCCGGTCAGCTTGCGACCGAGGTAGACCGGAATGGCGTGACGCGGAGAGTGGACGAACACCGCCCGGGCCTTGATCCGGCGCGCTGCCGACCACGATCGGTACATCGAGCTCAGGTCGGCGCGGTGCTTGAGGATGACCGGCTCGACGATCCTGGCCCCTGGCCAGGCCGCGGGGTCGTCGTCCAACTCCTCGCGACGGCCGATCGGCACGACTCCGGTCGTCAGTCCGACACTGCCCAGCTGGTCGGTGAGCGCGTTGACGACAGATCGCACGCCTCCCATCCCCCCGTAACACACGTGCATGACATCTACGTGGGGCACGTGTCGACCTTATCGGTGTTCGAAGGCGGCCTAGGATCACGGCGTGAGCGTGCAGCCCCGAGTGTTCGTGCTGTGGTTCGGCGGGCACCCGATGCCCGCCGTCCGACAGGACTGCGTCCAGACGTTGCGCGATTCCGGGCTCGATGTCGTCGTGATCACAGACGAGGAGGTCGACGACTGGGTACAGCCTGGATCGCCTCTCGAGCCGGCATTCTGGCTCTTGACGCCGATCCAGAGGTCCGACTACTTCCGGGCCTACCTCATGCATCATCACGGTGGCGCGTACACCGATATCAAGCGAGCGGTCGGAAGCTGGCTGCCGGGAATCCAGCAGCTTGCCGACGACCCGAACCTGTGGGCTGTCGGATATCCCATCGAGCGATGGAACGTTTCGACGTGCGGGATCGAGCCCCTGCCTCGCTACCAGCCTCTGCGGCTCCGCTGGTACCGCTATCGCTGGCTCCAGCTCAACCACAACCAGGTCATCGGAGGCGGCGGCTACGCGTTCAAGCCCGGGACTGAGCTGACCCGCCGCTGGCTCGAAGGTGTGGAGGCTCGTGTCCGCGAGAAGTCGGCTGCGCTGGAGGCCAACCCTGGCATGTACGCCAAGGAGCGACACGGGGATGTGAACGACGGGATCGTGTCGAAGTACCCGGTCCCGTGGCTCTACCTTGCCGGCGACGTTCTGCATCCGCTCTCGTACCGCTATCGACGCCACATCTCCCTGACCCTGCCGGGGTTGAGTTTCGAGGACTACCAAGACCCACGACCGGACTACAACTCAGGGCCGCGCGATCTGGCGCGCCGCCAGCGCTGACCTACCGACGAAGTTTCATCCTGCGTAGAAGTGCTGCAGCCAACTGTCGGATCGTCGATGAGTCCAAGACCGGACCGCTGTCCGATCCGCCCACGTCCACGAAGTAGTTGCGCAGTGCTGGATACAGCGTCCGGGCGTTGCGCTCGTACAGCTTCCGTGCCCGAGCACGGCCATCTGCGCTCGGCATCCTCTGCGAGAGATCCATCAACATCTCGTTGAAGCCGAGGGCTTGGCTCAGCCGCGATCTCGGCGCCCAGTACGGCAGACCACTCGGATCGACGGATTGGGCGGGCAGTGATTCGACCTCCCAGACCGCGACATCGGCAAGCCACCACGCTGATCCCTCGATGCAGGTCCAGGCAGCGAGCACGACCTGCGGATAGACACTCGCTGCGACGTTCCCCTTGTCGAGTTGCTCGAGGAGGAAGGGGAGCGCCCTCTCGGTCGCATCGCGGCTGAATATCAGACCCGGAGCATGCGCGCTCGCGTCTCGGAAGTCCCAGAAGGACATCGGGCCGGTAATCCGAGGAGCGACGTGGCGAATCCGGCTTCCGTTCGAGGTCGAGACGAAATCAGGGCGGATTTCGGCGAGCCAGCGTCCGAGTCTGGGGAGGCAATCGACATCGACGCGATCGTCATCTCCTGAAAGCATGACGTACTCAGTTGTTGACATTTCGACAAGACTCGCGACCGCCCCGGAAAACCCCCTGTTGTACTCCTCACGCACGAGAGTCACTCCATTGCCACGGAAAGCCTGGAGCGCCTCCCACGTTCCGTCGGAGGAACCGTTGTCTATTACGAGCAACGCGATCGCATCCTGATTCGCCAGCGGGGCTAACTCACGGCAGAACCCCACGATCGCATCGCGGCGGTTGAAGGTCGGGGCAGCAATCGTGATAACGGCCATGGCTCTAGATCCGGTCTCCCGACTCGACGAACCAGCCAGGCGGGCACTGCCAGCTGGTCGTCAGCGCGAGCACGGTCAGGAAGCCATCGGTGACGCGCGCGCCGAGCTCGCGGGCGACTTGCGCGTCTTCCGGATCGGTGGTGAAGCTGAAGCGGTCCACGGTTCCTGGAAGCCACGGACGGCAGTGCGGATCGGTGGACGCGAGCACTCGCAGCGTGGCTCCCGCCCGCTCCACCACGGCGATCTCTCCGGCGGGGGACGCCACAACCTGGACTTCTGCCGATCGGTTCACGAGCTGCCCACGCAGGTCATCGATCGACGGGTACGCGAACCGGACCAGGTCTCCGCCCGATCTCGCTGCGCCCAGCGAACGCAGCGCATCGTCGACCTCGGGAACGTCGGACCACTCCTCGCCGGTCGATGCGGGCGCCGAAAGGTACCAGGCCGGGATCATCGTGGATCCGGCCGCCTCGAGACGACGCCGGCTCGCGTTGTCGGCAGTTACGAACGCGAGGAGCGCGACCGCGCCCTTGGCACGGGCAAGTTCGGCGCTGTGCTCGATCATCGCGCTGAAGGCACCACGCCCGCGTAGCTCGGGGTCCGTCCAGCTCCCGGTCATGACGCCGACCAGGTCCCTTCGTCCACCGCTCTCGATGAACCGATAGCTGACGATCGACCCGGCTACCAGCGTGCTGCCCTCGCGCATCGCGAACATGTCATGGGGCTGCCCGCCGAAGGGGCGAAGCACCCAGTCCAGCCGGTCCCGGGTTCCCCAGTTGGCGAAGCTCCGATTCAGTCCGGCGAGATGCGCGTCGTACTCGGAGTCCTCGACCGGATCAAACACCACTGTCCGTCAGTTGGAGGACTGATTCGGCAACCTCGTTCATCGTTGCCCACCACACAGAGTCGCCGAACTCGGCGGAGATGCGGCCGAACAGCTCGATCAGCTGGGCCGCGTAGGCCTCGTCGAGCCCGTCGAGCGCGACGATCCCCAGCGCGTTCTTGACGATGTGCGCCTTGACCGACAGGAGCCCGCCAGCGTCGAGAATCGCGGCCGCACGGTCCCAGGTCGACGTGGCGCGATAGTTCGTCGGGATGTGGACCAGGCGCCGACCCGGCAACGCGATCGGCGCGAACGCGGGCACATCGCGAAGCCCGCTGCCGTGATTCGTTGCTGCAATATCCACAGCAGTACCCAGGTCGCACGCGGACGCAACATACGTCAGGCCGACGTCTTCCATCGCGTCGAGCAATGCCGGCGGCGCGTTCCAGGCCGGCGGGGTCATGCCGCGGGGCTCATCCAGACCCGCGTCGGCGAAGATCTGCATCGCCTCGCGCAGGATGCTCCTGGAGCGCGCGACGGACTCGCCTTGGAACTCCATCGGCAGCATCGGTCCGACGTGTACATGGTGCAGGCCGTGGAGCGCGATCTCCGTGCGCTCGAGAGCGGCAAGGTAAGCGACGAAGTCCGCGTGACGATCAAGCCGCATGGCACCCTTGGGACGAATCGGGGCCAGCATCACGCGATCCTTGATCCAGGGGATCCGCGCGCGCAGGGCACGCGTGGGAACCGGGCTGATCTCGCGCCAATCCGGAGTCACGAAGAGCGTCGCGCGGAGTTGCGTATGCGCTGTGAAGATCGTTTCGAGGTGCCTCAGCGCGCCGTCGGCTAGGTCGCCGCCGGCCTCGTACGGGTCACTCGAACGTCCCGGATGGATGTCATCAATGGAGAACACCACGCCAGAACCGCGTTCGGGTGGAAGCCAGATGGGGACGGATGACACGCGGTCACACTAGCGCCCGTGCCGTGAAGACCTTCGCGAGATCGAGCCGAAGATGCTGCACTGCAGCAACGAACGCCACGACTCCTCAGGGGGGAGACCGTTCGGGTCAAGGGTGAAGTCCCTTGCTTGGTCGCGCGCATCGCCGAACGTCAGACCAGAACGCGTGAGCATCACTGGGGGCACGTGATGCCACGAGGCGAAGGCCTGACCGATCTCGGTGAAACCGTGCGACTCAAGAACCAGGCCGAAGTTCAGTGGATTCCTCCGCGACGCATTGCGGAACCTGGCCGCCGTTCCCTCCGTGAGCAGGTCTTCTGCTCCTGAGACGCCAAGATGTTCGGCGAAGAACTCCGCTGTCCCGGAGTTCAGGGCGAACAAGTCGAAGAGCTTGTTGCCGGTGACGATGATGAGGTGACCCCCGGTCCTCACCACCCGAGAAGCCTCCTCGAAGAACGTGGTCTGGTCACCATCATCCAGGTATCCGAGAGTGTTCACGCAGACAGCGAGATCAATCGACTCGTCTTCGACCCCGCCAAGGGCATCGACGCTGCCGACTAGTCCAAGGAACTCCCCGTCCGCGAACTTCTCGCGGGCAAGATCGATCATCGCTTCGCTGGTATCCACTCCGACGACCCGTGCCATCGGCAACTGCAGCGCCTTGAGCTCACCCCCGTCTCCGACTCCGAAGTCAAGAACTGTCAGTGCTTCGGATGATGAGCGGATCGTGGTGGCGGACAGGAGTTCCTCAATCGCTCGGAGCCGATCTCGGTGGTAGTCCGAGACTGTGATGCCCTCGGCGTACGCCCGTGCGCTCTCTGGCGACGGAAAGTAGCCAGCCGCGTCACCCTTCTCCGCCCAGCTGCCGTCTGACCCATCTTGATGGGGCGGAACTGGAGTGAGCGCCACGTCGTGACTCTAGCTCAGCAACCGCGGCTGGCCATCGGTTAACCCGTCGATGTCTACGCCCGAGCGGCGATAGCGACGTTCCAGGCGAGAATCGACCGCTTTGCGAATCGCCCGCGCGGCCGATCGCTTCCACCATGAGTCAAGTCCGAGCGCGGTCCTCAACTCCGCCGGTTCGAGCAGGAAGTCGAATCCGAGTTCCTGCTCGCCCAATGCGACGTAATCCTCTGACGACACGTCGGTCCTGAACAGGGCTGGCCATCGGGCGAGTGCGACCTCCGGTTCCTGGCCAGGGCCGACGGGATGCGCTCCGCGACCGATCACGCGGGACTGCTTGCCGAGCAATGCTCCGTACCAAACCGATGTCTGCGCTACGTTCGACACGACAGCTGCGTGTGCTTCGATCTCGCCGGCCAAGCGCTCGAGGAAGTCCGACTGCATCCGCCGACCGAACGAAACGATCCGGAACCCGGCCTCTTGGTACGCTCGTGTCGCCGCAGTATTGGAGTCCATGTAGTAGACGGAGACAGTAAACGGCGCTGGCATCTCGTCTTGCAACTGCAGGATGAATCTCTGCGTCTCGTACTCGATCGGCGGGCCGTGGGTCGAATGTGCCGGGAAGACGATGGTGCCCACACCGCCCGGCGGCACGCCTCTTGGTATTCGGTCCTTAACCAGGTAGCAGAAAGGGGTGCCGATGCAATGAACGTTCCGCACACCCTGCTCCTTGGCCTGGGAAAGTAGCCGCGCGTTCCACACGAAAAACGGCGCGAACGTCATTCGCCGTTGGCCCACCCCGTCTGCCAGGTCGGGCGCCCAGCCGTGGGCCATCAGACCCAGGAAGGCATCCTGTGCCGACGCGCCGAGGTAATCGGTGAGTGCCTTCTTGTGCCCGTACCAATCGTTCTCTGGAATCATCGCTTGTCGCCTACGCGAGGCCTCGCGCGCGGCCCAGATCGGCGGGCGAACCAATATCGATCCACTCGTCCTCGCACGGCCATGACCGCACGGTTTGGCCATCCGTGATGAGCGCGGCCATGAGATCGGTCATATCGAATCGGCGGTCGACGGGCACGCGCTCCAAACACTTGCGTTCCAAGGCGTACACACCGATGTTGATCTCGTGCTCGTACACAGGCTTCTCAGAGATCGCGCGTACCACGCCGCCAACTTGGTCAACTACCGCATACGGCACCTGGAACGGAAAGTCTTTGGTCGCGACTGTTATCGACGGCGAGGTCTCGGAGTGTTCGTCTAGCAGTCCCCCGATGTCTATGGACGTAACGAGGTCTCCGTTCATGACGAGGAGGGGGCTATCGCTGCCATCGAGGAGCGGTGCGAGTCGAGCCAGGGGTCCGCATGTACCGCCCGGGGTGTTGGGATCATCGTGCAGATAGCGAATCCTGCAGCCAAACTGCGACCCATCGCGAAAGTGGACCTCTATCGGCTCGGAGAGGTGACCCACTGCCAGGACGATGTCGACAAGACCATGCCCCACAAGGTGCGCAACGATTCTCTCAAGAACTGGCCGACCAGCAACCGGGACCATCGCTTTGGGGACATCGCGGGTGAGCGGGTGCAGTCGAGTTCCGCGGCCGCCAGCAAAGATCACTGCCGTATTTGGCCGGGGCCTTCGTCCGATCAGACTCAGGAGAGTGTGGACGCCAACGAGCTGCCCCGCGTCATTGATCACCGGCAGCTGAGACAGCACTTGCGCGCGCATGAGATCGAGTACTGCGGAGCGCGACTCTCTTTCGTGGGCCACGATCGGCATTCGCGACATGAAGGGAGAGGCCGAGTCTGTGATCTGTGCCCCCGCAAGCAACGCTCTCCTCACGTCTCCGTCCGTCATCATGCCAGCGAGATGACCGTCACGGTCAACTGCGAAGGCGGCAGTCATCGACCCTTCCTGTATTGCAAACAGGACGTCGCGAATGGTCGCCTGCTCGGCAGAGAAGGTAAAGGAGAACGACGTCGCCCCAGTCATGTCAGCCAGCGTATTCACCTGGCTGCATCGACGAATCCGCGACCGCCCAAACTCGCGTCGATCTCCCGCCAGAAGTGCTGAGAACGTACGAGTTCGGTGACTCGTTCTCGCCCTGCCGAGGCCATCTTTCGTCGCAGTTCGGGGTCTAAGACGTACCGAGCGATCTCGTCCGCTGCTTCGGCTACGGACGAATAGGCAGCGAAGTCAATGCCGGGCCGGAACAACGCATCGGCGCCAGGCACGGCTGGCGCCACAAGCAACGCGCCCGCAGCCAACGCCTCGGTGTATCGATACGTGAGGTGAGGTAGGCCCACTCGGTCTGTGCCCGGCTCGTTGCTCGGGGCGGCGGTAGTGAAGAAGACCTCGGTGCCGAGGTACTGCTCCCAGATACTCTCCACGCTCTCGCGCGCACTACCGAGCTGTCGAGTCTGCACCTCTAGCTCGCAATCGCGTTCACGAACGTCTGCCTGCACGGCGTCAAGAATTGTGCCACGCGGCTCGTAGAGAGTGCCGTTGAACAGAGCGCGACCGCGGTTGGGATCTATTCGTTGATCTCGACGTTCGCGCAGGTTCTGTAGTCGTGACTCCGACAGCGGCATCATCACCGGCCCGAGCACGCGCCGGTGGGGCAGGAAGGTGCGCACGTCGGGTGGGGATATACCGATCAAGATGATCCCGTGGCAAGCGGTCACGACAGCACATTGAAGTCGATGTCGCCTCAGCGGAAAGTCGCAAAGGCGAGCAACAGGCGTAATCCCCCGCCGAGCGAGCAGCGATGCAACTGCAAAAGACTGCGCCATCGCGCGCCACCACCCTTGGGCGCCGCTACGGGGGTCGTACAAGTAGTGAGTTGCCGAGGCATCGTTCAGGCAAGTCCGGACGTCGGTCAAGTATGACCGCGCACTGACGATTGTCACGCGTCTCACGCCGTCGGCACCGAAGAACTCAACGGCACTTGACCAGAGCTCCTGAAACTCCAGAAGTCCCCACCCGCGTTCGCCGGACTCAACGACCAGCACGGTCGCCGACGATCGCGTGGCCGTCGTGGCCTTCGATATCTGGGCAGCCCTGACCCATGTTGCACCGGCGAGGTACATGAGCCTGGCGACCACTCGGAATGACCACGGCGCAGGAACCGCCACCGCAGTCATGAACCTCGCGTCGATCTCGGACTTCGTCACGACCTCAGTATCCTGTCCAGATGCCCGAACAGCCGACGTGGTGCGCCAACTGCCTGGCGATGTCCACCCGGCCTCGACTTCGCTTCGACGACCGCGGCTGGTGCAATGCCTGCGTATGGATGGAGCGCAAGCGTGAGCTCGACTGGGACGCTCGCGAACGGGAACTGACCCGACTGCTCGATCGACACCGCGGAGACGGATCGCGGTTCGACTGCGTTGTGCCGGTCAGTGGCGGCAAGGACGGGTCGTACGTCGCGCACACGCTGCAGACCCTCCATGGCATGACGCCGCTATGCGTCACCGTCACGCCGCCTCTTGCACTCGAGCTCGGCGAGCGCAACCTCAAGAACTTCGTCGCAAGCGGCTTCAATCACGTCACCGTCAATCCGCACCCGCACGCGATGCAGGTACTCAACCGTGTCGGATTCGAGGAGATGGGCTTCCCCTACTACGGCTGGCTGCTCGCCATCCAGTCAGCAGTGATCCGGGTCGGGCTCAACTTCGGGATCGGCCTGATCTTCTACGGGGAGGACGGTGAGGTCGAGTACGGGGGCACCGAGAAGACGATTGACTCCGCCATCTACGACGTCGCCTATATGAAGGAAATCTACCTCGAGGGCGGGTACGAGAAGGTCCTCGACCGGTCCGAGCTTCCCGAGTCGGAGCTTGCCTTCTTCCGGTTCCCGAGCGACGCTGAACTCGCGGCGCACCCGATCGACATCACGCACTGGTCCTATTTCGAGAACTGGGATCCCTACCGCAACTACCTCGTCGCCAAAGAGTTCTGCGGGCTCGAGGAGGCCGAGGCGACGAACGCCGGCACGTTCACGAACTTCGCGCAGAACGACCAGGCGCTCTACGCCCTTCACACCTACCTCATGTACCTGAAGTTCGGATTCGGTCGGGCGACCCAGGATGCGTGCATCGAGGTCCGGCGCGGAGCGATGGACCGCGACCAGGCGGTCAACCTCGTTCGTCTCTATGACGGCCATTACCCGGACGAGTTCCTCGAGCTGTATCTCGACTACTACGGCCTGGACCAGTCGCAGTTCGATGCCGTGCTGGACTCGTGGGCCAACCGGGAGCTGTTCAAGAAGGTCGACGGCCGCTGGCGACCGACCTTCGAGGTGACCTGAGCGTGCCCTCGGTCACCGTCGTCGACATCGGCATGTCGAACACCTGGTCGGTGCTCAACGCATTCCGTTATCTCGGGGCCACGGCTCACGCCTCGGACGATCCCGCGACTGTCTCGTCCGCGGACATCGTCGTGCTCCCCGGCGTCGGCTCCTTCCGGCGTGCGATGGAGCGACTCAACGAGACCGGACTTGCCGACGCCATCGTGTCGGCGAGCCTGGACAGGCAGCGGAAGATCCTGGGCATCTGCCTGGGGATGCAGTTGCTCGCCCAGCGCGGGACCGAAGACGGCGACACGGCTGGACTGGGGCTCATGCCGGGAACCGTCGAGCCGTTCAGTGGCCTCGAGATCGGTGACCGCAAGATTCCCCACGTCGGTTTCAATACCGTGGAGGCGGCGAGCGGGTCGAGCCTGTTCGCGAATGTCACCGAGCATCCCGACTTCTACTTCGTCCACTCCTACCGGGTCCTCCCGGTCGAATCCCCGGGCTCGGCCTCGATGACGAGCTACGGGACCGACTTCGTCGCCGCCTACGAGCACGAGAACCTCTACGCGACGCAGTTCCATCCGGAGAAGAGCCAGGCAAACGGCCTGCAACTGCTCAAGAACTTCCTGGACGCCTGACGATGCTGAAGAAGCGGCTCATCTTCACTCTCCTGTTCAACAACGGCTCGTTCATGCTGAGCCGGAACTTCCGTTTGCAGAGCATCGGCGACCTCAACTGGCTGCAGCGCAACTATGTCTTCAGCAATATCTCCGCCGCGATCGACGAGATCGTCGTCCTCAACGTCTCGCGTGGCGAACCCGACTCCGAGCGCTTCCGCGATGCACTCCGGCACCTCACCGAGAGCTGCTTCATCCCGATCTCCGCCGGAGGCTGGGTGCGCACGGTCGACGACGCTCGCCTGCTCCTGCGCTCCGGCGCCGACAAGGTGGTCGTCAATACGCCGTTGGCACTCGACCGCGGACTGGTGAGCGACCTCGCTGCCGAGTTCGGCACTCAGTGCGTCGTCGCCTCGGTCGACTTGGCCAAGTCCCCCGATGCCGACTGGCAGGTCCGGGTCGAGGGTGGCCAGCGGACTGTCCCAGGCCCCGCGCATGAATGGCTGGCTTCGATGGCGGACCAGCCGATCGGCGATGTGTATCTCAATTCGATCGACCGCGACGGCACGGGCCAGGGCTACCATCTTGAGATGCTCGACCTTCTGCCGTCGGGATTCGCGGTGCCGGTGATCATCGCGGGCGGAGCGGGGAACTCGACGCATCTGGAAGCCGGACTTCGCGATAGTCGAGTCGATGCGGTCGCGACCGCGCACCTGCTGAACTTTGTCGGCGACGGACTCATCAAGGCTAGGCGCAACCTCGTCGACAGCGGGATCCCGCTTCCGGTTCGCTCGGTCGATATCCGCGACCTGCGTGCGACGTGAAGGTCGTCATCGTCGGTGCCGGAAGTGCCGGAAGCCGACATGCCTCCACGATCGAAAGCGTGTCACCGGACTCGGTGGTCACCGTCGTTCGATCCCTCGATGAGATCGAGGCGCTCGCACCAGACATCGGCGTGATCGCCTCACCGGCCAGCACCCACGCGCAGGCGATCGACCTGCTGAGGGGAGCACACCTGCTGATCGAGAAGCCGCTCACCACGACGGTCGCGCAGGCACGAGCCCTGCTCGATACCTCGCCAGCGAACGGCGCAGTGGAGCTCGTCGGATATAACCTCCGCTTCACGACGTCGCTGCAACGCTTGCGTTCGGAACTCCAGTCCGGTTCCATCGGCAGGCCGTTGAGCGTGCGCTGCTCCACCGGGCAATGGCTGCCGAAGTGGCGACCCGATGCGGACTACCGGACGGGAGTGACCGCCCAGCGTTCCCTTGGCGGCGGCGTCCTGCTCGAGCTCAGCCACGAGTTCGACTACCTCACCTGGCTGTTCGGCGTGCCCTCGTGGGTGATCGCGCACGTGGCCCAGGTCAGCGATCTTGAGATCGACGTCGAGGACTCGGCCGAGATCCTCATGGGCTTCGAGCCGGAAGTTGGCCGTCCCGCGATCGGGAACGTCAGCCTCGACCTGTTCAGGCGCAACGGCGGCCGCGAGTGCACGGTGATCGGCTCCGAAGGCAGTCTTCGCTGGGATGCGGTCGCGGGAACGGTCGAGCTGTTCGACGATGCGACGGTGGGCTGGCAGGTCATCAGCCGGACGAACGACGACGTCCGCGAGAGCTACACATCGCAGTGGCGGCACTTCCTCGACTGCATCAACGGCAACGCGGAACCGCTCATCACCCCGAGCGAGGGGATCGACTCCCTGCGCGTCGTCGAGGCCTGCGTCCATTCATCAGTCGAGGGCCGCCGAGTCGAGGTGGAGCGAGCATGAGTGCCGTCGGAATGATCTTCGCGCGCGGTGGCTCCAAGGGCATCCCCGACAAGAACGTGGTCGAGGTCGCCGGCATCCCCCTGATCACCCGCGCCGTCGACACCGCTCGCGCGGTGAGCGGCCTTGATCGCGTCATCGTCTCGACCGACTCGGACCGCATTGCCGAACTCGCGCTCGCCGCCGGCGCCGAGGTTCCATTCATGCGGCCGGCAGCCCTGGCCCGCGACGAGGCTCCTGAGTGGCTGGCGTGGCGCCATGCCCTGGAGTACCTGCGCGATGAGGGCGGGGGCCTGCCCGACGTCATGGTCTCCGTCCCGACCACGTCACCACTGCGGCTGCCCAGCGACGTGGAGGCCGTCCTCGACGAGTTCCTCGCGGGCTCTTGGGACGCGGTCGTGACGGCAACCCCTGCGCGACGAAGCCCGTACTTCAACATGATCCAGATCGACGAGTCCGGCGCGGCGAGCCTGCCGCTGCCGCCGGCCCAGGGCTTCTCCCGCCGGCAGGACGTGCCCGCCCTGTACGACCTGTGCACTGTCGCGTACGCCGTTCGACCTGGGCACGTGCTCGACAACGGCTACCTGTTCGACGGTCGCGTGGGGACGGTGATGATTCCCGCGGAGCGGTCGCTGGACATCGACACTCCCTTCGACCTGCTCCTCGCCGAACTCCTCTTGAGCCGGTCCTGACTCCACGTTTCGGCTACAATCGTGGGGAAGTTGATATGTTTAATTAGGTTTGCAACGGGTCTATCAGGAGTGCGACATGCCTCAAGGGCGACCTTCCCGCGCCACCGTTTACAAGCGCCTGGACCTATCCGTGAGTGCGCTCAACGCTGAGTTCGGCGGGCTTCCCTCTCCCGTGCAAGCCCAGGCAATCTGGTCGGACATCTGGCACCTCGAAGCGCATCACTCGACTGCCCTCGAAGGCAACACCCTTGTCCTGCGACAAGTTGCCGCGCTGCTTGACCAAGGTAAGACCGTCGGCGCGAAACCCCTCAAGGACTACCTCGAGGTCAACGGGTACGGACGGGCAGCCGACTGGGTGTACGGGCAAGCCCTCCAACCAGGATCCTGGAAGTCCGACGAACTCATCAGCATTTCCGAGGTTCGCTACACGCACGAACTCGCCATGACCCCGGTGTGGGAGGTCGCGCCACATCCCGAAGCCACTGCGTCCGAGAGACCGGGCATGTTCCGCGAGCACGACCTTCACCCCTTCTCCGCAGGAATGACCCCGCCGCCGTGGCCTCTGATTCCGGCGGCGCTGGCGGACTGGCGCGACCGCGTCACCGCCCTAGCTCCCGAGTTGACGGGTGCAGTACAGCCAAGCGCCCCGTTGCCCGAACTCCTTGCCGAACTCCACAACCGGTTCGAGCGAGTTCACCCCTTCATCGATGGCAACGGGCGCGCTGGCCGACTGGTGCTCAACCTGATTCTGGTTCGCCTGGGCTACCCGCCGGCGATCATCCTCAAAGCAGATCGCGAGAAGTACCTTCATGCGATGCGGGTTGCCGACGCTGGCGACTACGGCCCGCTCGGAGAGATGATCGCCCGAGCCATCTACGACAACATCAACCGCTTCGTCCTACCCGCGATCGCCGGAAGGGTGCACTTGGTGCCACTCGCTGCTCTGGTCGACGGCGACTTCACTCTTGCCGCGTTGCGCCAAGCGGCGCAGCGCGGCCGGCTCAACGCGGTGCAAGGACCAGACGGCACATGGCAGTCCACCCGCAAGGACGTAAGTGCATATCGCCGCAGCCGCGGCAAGCATCGGTAGGCTCCGGCGGGGAGGATCGCGATGCTGCACGGGCAAGTTGTCGTCGTCACCGGCGCCGCTGGAACGATCGGCGCTCCGGTGTGCTCGGCGATCGCCGAGCATGGCGGCGTGGTCGTTGTCGCCGACATCGACGCCGATGCGGCGAAGCACATTGCCGACGGTCTGAACGCTGACGGTCACGACGCCGACTGGGCGCACCTGGACATCACCGACAGCTCCGCGATCGATGCGCTCATCGGCAGGGTTCGCGAGTCGCGCGGGCGCCTCGACGCGGTGGTCAACAGCGCGTACCCCCGGGGCAGCAACTACGGCCGAGACCTCGAGGACGTCACGTTCGAGGACTTCTGCGAGACGGTCAATGGTCACCTCGGCGGGTACTTCCTGGTCGCGCAGCGATTCGCGCGAGCGTTCCGCGAGCATGGCGCCGGCAACATCGTGAACCTATCCTCGATATACGGCGTGTTCCCGCCCGACTTCGCCATGTACGAGGGCACGGACATGACGATGCCCGTCGAGTACGCGGCCACGAAGGCGGGCATCAACGGCCTGACGCGGTACTTCGCCCAGTACTACCTGCCGTACGGAGTGCGGTGCAACGCCGTGGCCCCGGGCGGGATCAGGGCAGACCAGCCCGCGTCCTTCCAGACCGCCTACGACTCGCGCAGTGGTTCCCGCGGACTGCTCGATCCCCAGGACCTCACCGGATCAGTCGTGTTCTTGCTCTCCGATGCATCGCGTCACATGACCGGCCAGGTCCTCATCGTCGACGATGGGTGGTCGCTGTGAGCACCATCCTCGTCACGGGAGCCGACGGCTTCATTGGCTCCCACCTGGTCGAGGCCCTGGTGCGCGAGGGCCATGACGTTCGCGCGTTCACCCTCTACAACTCGTTCAACTCCTGGGGATGGCTGGACGCCTGCGCTCCCGATGTTGCCGGGCATTTCGACGTGTTCTCCGGGGACGTGCGCGACCCGAACGGGGTCCGCACGGCGATGCAGGGTCGCGACGTGGTGCTCCACCTCGCCGCGCTCATCGGCATCCCGTTCTCGTACCACTCTCCCGACAGCTACCTCGACACGAATATTCGCGGCACCCTCAACGTGCTGCAGGCCGCGCGCGACCTCGAGACGCAGCAGGTCGTGCACACCTCGACCAGCGAGGTGTATGGCACAGCGCGGTTCGTGCCGATCACAGAGTCGCACCCGCTTCAAGGCCAGTCGCCCTACTCCGCGAGCAAGATCGGCGCGGACCAGATGGCGCTGTCCTTCCATCGCTCGTTCGGCACGCCCGTCACGATCCTGCGGCCCTTCAACACTTATGGCCCGCGCCAGTCCGCGCGCGCGGTCATCCCCACCGTCATCACGCAACTGGCCCGCACCGGCGGTCGCGTGGACCTCGGCTCGGTCCACCCCACGCGCGACTTCAACCACGTGACCGACACCGTGAACGGATTCATCGCGGCGATGGGAGCGCAGGCAGCCATCGGCGAGGAGATCAACCTCGGCAGCGGCTTCGAGGTGAGCATCGCGGACACGGTTTCTATGATCGCCGAGATCATGGGCGTCACCGCCGAGATCCATACGGAGGACGAGCGCCTGCGTCCCACGCTCAGCGAGGTCGAGCGGCTCTGGGCAGACAACACGAAGGCCAAGGCGCTGCTCGACTGGCAGCCGCTGTATGCGGGCTTAGATGGCTTCAGGAGCGGACTGACTGACACTGTCGACTGGTTCACGGAGCCGGACAACCTCGAGCGATACCGCTCCGGCGGCTACGTCACATGACCACGCTCGTCATCGCGGAGGCGGGGGTCAACCACGATGGTGATCTCAGGACCGCGCTCGGCCTGGTCGACGCGGCAGCCGACGCGGGTGCCGACGTCGTCAAGTTCCAAACATTCAGCGCCGATCGCCTGGTGTCGCGAACCGCGGCGAAGGCGGAGTATCAGAAAGCGCAGGGCGGCTTCGGCGAGACGCAGCACGCGATGCTCCTCCGTCTCGAACTGTCGCGTGCGGACCACGAGGCACTCATCGCCCGGGCCCAGGCGCGCGGGATCGAGTTCTTGTCAACGGGTTTCGACGAGCAGAGCGTCGACATGCTGGTCGACCTCGGCGTGCGCCGGCTGAAGGTCCCGTCGGGTGAGGTCACCAACCTGCCCTACCTGCGCCACGTGGGCGGCAAGGGTCTGCCGGTCGTCATCTCGACCGGCATGGCCGATCTCGAGGAGGTCGCCGCGGCAATCGAGGTGCTGGAAGCGGCCGGGACCTCGCGCGACTCGTTGATCGTGCTGCACTGCACGACCGAGTACCCCGCTCCTGCGTCCGACGTTAATCTGCAGGCCATGGTCACGATGGCGGACACGTTCGCCATCCGCGTGGGCTATTCCGACCACACCTTGGGACACGCGGTGCCCGTCGCCGCCGTCGCGCTCGGCGCGTGCGTCATCGAGAAGCACCTAACACTCGACCGGTTGGCACCCGGGCCCGACCACGCGGCCAGCCTCGAGCCTGCCGAGTTCGCCGAGATGGTCGAGGCGATCCGCGTCGTCGAGGCCGCACGGGGAGATGGCGTGAAGGCTGCGCGGCCCGGGGAGCTGGCCAACCGTGCTGTCGCTCGCCGCTCGATCGTCGCGATCGCGCCGATTCGCGCGGGAGAGCTCTTCACCGAGGCCAACATCGCCGCGAAGCGGCCCTCGTCGGGCCTGTCTCCCATGCTGTGGGATGAAGTCATCGGCACCGCTGCCAGCCGTGACTTCGAGCCTGACGAGCTGGTCGAGCGATGACGCGGGTCTGCGTCGTCACCGGCACCAGGGCGGAGTACGGACTGCTCCGCTGGCTGATGCAGGGCATCGCGAACTCGGACACCCTCACCCTCCAGGTCATCGCGACCGGGGCGCACCTGTCTCCCGAGTTCGGGCTCACCTACCGCGACATCGAGGCCGACGGCTTCGTCATCGATGCCAAGGTCGACATGCTGCTGAGCTCGGACACGACTGTCGCCGTGACCAAGTCCATGGGGCTCGGGCTCATCGGCCTGGCCGACGCCTACGCGCGACTGCAGCCCGACCTCGTCGTCGTCCTTGGCGATCGGTACGAGACCTGGTGCGCCGCCGCGGCCGCGATGGTCGCGCGTATCCCGATCGCGCACATCCACGGCGGGGAGGTGACCGAGGGCGCCATCGACGAGGCGATGCGCCACGGGATCACGAAGATGGCCCACCTGCATTTCGTCGCGGCGCCCGCGTATCGCGATCGCGTCATCCAGCTCGGCGAGGATCCAGAGCGGGTGTTCGTCGTCGGCGGCCTGGGACTCGACAGCATCGACCGGCTCGACCTGCTCGATCGCCAGCAGCTCGAGGAAGCCCTCGACTTCTCGCTCGGCGAGCGATCGCTCTTGATCGGGCTTCACCCGGTCACCCTCGACGGTGTCCCGTCGCAGGTCGCGATGGGAGAGCTGCTCGCGGCCCTCGCCGATCAGCGCGACACCCAGCTGATCTTCACGATGCCGAATGCCGACACCGACGGCCGCGTCATTCAGTCCATGATCGTGGACTTCGTCGCCGCGAATCCGAACGCGAAGGCCTTCACCTCACTCGGCCAGGTTCGCTTCCTGTCCTGCCTTCAGCATGTCGATGCCGTCGTCGGCAACTCATCGAGCGGACTGCTCGAGGCCCCGTCCTTCCACACGCCGACGATCAACATCGGATCGCGTCAGCGCGGTCGGCTGGAGGCCTCGAGCGTCATCACTTGCGAGCCGACGCGCGCGTCCATCGGCGCCGCGCTTGATCTCCTCGACGACGAGGACTTCCAGGCTTTGGTCGCCGAGGCCGTCAATCCCTACGGCACGCCGGGCGCGAGCCGGGCCATCGTCGACGTGATCGAGCGCACCTCGACCGACGACCTGCTCGTCAAGCGCTTCCACGACCTGGGCTAGAGGCCGAGCAGCCGGGCCTGTCGGTCCAGCGCCGGGGCGGCGTCGCGAACTTCGTCGAAGGTGCCGATCGACGCGAGCCGGCCGGCATCGATGTAGGCAACCTGATCGCAGTCACGGATGGTGGCGAGCCGGTGGGCGATGATGATGAGCGTGACCTCGCCGGACAGATCCGCGATGCTCGCGGCGATGGTGGCCTCAGTCTCGGCGTCGAGGGCGCTCGTGGCCTCGTCGAGAACCAGCAGTCGCGGTCGGGTGTAGAGCGCGCGCGCAAGCCCTAGGCGCTGGCGCTGGCCGCCGCTCAGCCGAACCCCGTGCTCGCCAACGACAGTAAGCAGTCCCTCGCGCTGGTCGCGCAGGAAGTCCGCGAGGTGCGCTCGCTCCAGGGCCTCCCAGACGCGGGCATCGTCGATGAGCTCCTCGGGAAGCCCCAGCGCCACGTTCCTGCGGATGTCCGCATTCATGACGGCGATGTCCTGCGGCACGTACGAGACCGCGCCTGGCCAGGTCGCGATCGCCTCGCCCGGCAACGTATGCGACAGGCTCACCGAACCCTCGTCCGGCACCAGCACGCCGAGGATGATGTCGGCGAGCGTGGATTTCCCGGCTCCCGTCGAGCCCACGAGCGCGAGCGACGTCGCGGCCGGGACGCGCAGTGTCACGTTCCGCGCTGCGGCTCGGTCGGCACCCGGGTACGTCAGCGTCACCCCGTCGAGTTCGACGGTGGCCTCGAAACCCGGGTAGCCGTTCTCGATGCCGTCACGCAGCCGGGCTCGAACCTCGGGGCCGAGAGCGACCGGCTGGGCATTCTTCGTCGCCATGCTCAGCTCCGCCGCGAGCGCGAACGTGTCCTCGGCAGTTCCTCCCTCGCGCCGGATGATGAGCGCCGCGGACTGCAGCCGCAGGAGCGAGGGCATGACACGTGACGCCGCGGCCAGGAACACGGCGATGACGGCCACGGCCGCCGCTGAGTCACGCGTGAGGAACTGCGATGCGGCGAGAAGTGCACCGCCGACGATGAGCGCCACCTCGAACACGTACTTCGAGACCTGGCCCATGACCTGCAGGTTCGCCTGGACTCGCGCCGCCACCCAGCGCAGGTCACGGAACCGCTCGACGAACATGCCGCGCCGGCCCATGACGGATACCTCGCGATAGGTGCGCAGTACTTCCTGCACGGCCTCGTAGCTCTCGATCTGCGTGTCGGAAGACTCGCGCCCGAGTCGCTCGGTCCAGCCGGCGATGAGCTTGTGCAATCCCAGTCCGACGACGGCGAAGAAGATCACCGTGAACAAGGTGACGATCGGGTCGATGAAGAACAGGCCCACCGCGAAGACCACGAGCAGCGAGGTCTCGGCCACGATGACGACCGCCTGACCGAGCACGCCGAGAGTGATGGCGTTGACGCCAACGGTCAGCGCGTAACCGACCTCCTGGCTCGACCGGCGCTGCACGTCGAGCAGCGGCTGGGTCAGGAGCTGGCTGGCGAGCTTGCTCGAGATCATGGCCTGGCGGTTGGCGAGCAGCGCGAACACGCGCCTGGTCACGAAGAAGCTCATCGCGCTCTTGGAGATCATGAGCAGTCCGGCGACAACTGCGAGGGTGACCGCGAGGGCGTAGGGATCCTCCTCATTAACGCCGAAGGTCTGCATCGCGCGATCGATCAGCGGCGGGATCTCGCCGGTCGCTGCGCCCGCGGCAATCAGCGCGACCAGGCCGATCAGGACCACGGCGACCAGGTCAAGAAGGGCAAGCGCCGCCTGGAGCACCGACACGACGACAAGCAGGCGGCGATCCCGGGCGCTGACCAGCGCCAAGGCCGCGCGAACGTCCGACCAGACCTTCATTCCTCAGGTTGCATGGTCTTGGCGATCCTTCTTGGACGGGCGAGCCAGTTCGGCGTCGTACGGAGCGGGGATCACCTCGTTGCTGCCAGCTTCACCGTAGCCCGAGCTGTACCCGTACCCGTATCCGTAGTTGTACTTGTAGCTGTAGCGCCGCCGTGAGGTCGGGACGAAGTTCATGACGGTGCCGAGGATCTCCCCGTCGACCTGGGTGATCGCCTTCGAGGCCGCGGCCAGCTGCTCGCGCGTCGTCTTGCCCCACCGAACCACCAGGATGGCGCCGTCGGAAGCCGTCGTGACGATGGCACCGTCTGTGACCGGCAGCAGCGGCGGTGCGTCGACGATGACCACGTTGAACATCTTCCGCAGGGTGCCGAGCACATCCTTCATCTGCTTCGAGCTCAACAGCTCGGACGGGTTCGGCGGGATGCTGCCCGACGGGAGCAGGCTGATCATCCCGCGATTCCACGGCAGCAGCGCCTCCTCGAGCGTGTTCTGCCCGGCGAGCACGCTGGTGAGGCCAACGCCCATGTCGACGCCCAGGTACTTGCCCATCTTCGGGCGGCGCAGGTCCGCCTCGACCAGGCACACACTCCAGCCGGCCTGCGCGAGGGTGATCGCCAGGTTGATAGCGGTCGTCGACTTTCCTTCTTCGGGAACCGCGGACGTGATGGTGATGACGCGCGGTGGCTTGTCGACGTTGACGTAGCGCAGATTCGTACGGATCGTTCGAAAGGCCTCGGACCGCACGGCGCGCTGGTCCATCGTGACCAGCGGATTGTCCTTGGCGTCGGGATCGAACATCACCATGCCCAGGCTGGTCGCGCCCGTGATGTTGTTGAGGTCCTCCTGCGTCTTGACCGTGTTGTCGAGGTAGTTGCGCAGGAATGCGTAGCCGATGCCGAGGACGAAGCCGAGGAGCAGGCCGATCATCAGGTTGATGCGCGGCTTGGGACTGCTCGGTGCCCCTGGGGGCTGCGCCTCCTGCGTGACCGTCGCCTTGACCAGGACCGAGGCCCCGACCTCCTGCGACTCCAGGTCCTGGATGACGTTGATGAGCTGCCTCGCGGTGGCGTTGGCGACGTCGGCGGACCGCTGCGCGCTCGTGCTCGTCGCCGTGACCTCGAGCAGAACGGTGCCGCCCGGGTTAACCGCGGTCACGCTTCCGTCGAGGCCGGTGATACCGAGTTCGTCGACCACCGGCTGCAGCACCTGAGGACTGTTAACGATCTGCACGTAGCTCTGCAGTCGTTGGAGGACGTACGGCGTACCCGAGCCGACGGTGGTCTGTCCGCCGGTACCCGAGACCACCCGCGTCTGGATGGAGATGAACATCTGCGCCGTCGCGCTGTAGATCTTCGGCTGGGAGTACGTGTAGAGGACTGCCGCGCCGGCGGTAAGCGCGATGATGAGGATGATGCCGATCCAGTGCTTCGTCAGTACGCGTACATAGTCACGCAGTTCCATGAGGCCCCGGACCCTTCGTCATGCGGCAGTTTCTCACACTCCCCTGCCCACACCCCTCAGATCGGCTCAGCGGCGACATACCGGGCAAACCCCGCCACGATTGCCTCACAGGCCTCGTCGATCTCCTCGAAGACCTCGGCGTGAGGAGCGGGCCCGTGGCGGTCACCGATGTCGTCGGATTCCTCGTCCCGGCCGGCCAGCAGGACGCGCTGTGCGTCCCACTCCCCCACGAGCCACCGCAGTCGCTCGGCGGGAACGGTCAGGCCCGAGCTCCCGCCCTCGGCTCCCGAGGCGAGGAATGCGGCCTGGCGCAGTGTGAACAGGTGCGGCCGGCAGCCAGGGTCGAGGATCGCGCAGGCGGCCCGGCTCTCCCGGTCGACCGCCAGGATCAGGTCGGCACTCAGCAGGTCCGCGTAGGTCAGTGCCGACGCAGCGTGCGGCGGCGACTCCCCGAGCCGCTCGAGTGCCTGCGCGCACATCGGCGACTCGTCGAGGGCATCGGTGCCCGCCGAGCGGACCACGATCGCGCCGCCGATCCCCGCTCGCGCTGCGTAGCGGGTGATGAGCACGGATCCCATGGGCGACCTGCAGACGTTGGCTCGGCACACCACGAGGACGTTCAGCGGGTGACTCACGCCGCCTACCGTAATCTCCAGATCCCTTGCCGCCCCGCGGGCACCGCTGCCACACTCGCCGCGAGAAGGGGGCTCCCATGGCCAAGTACCTGTTCGTCTACGTCGGCGGCGACCAAGGCAGCGAGGACACCGACTACAGCGCCGTCACGAACGCGTGGATCGCCTGGTTCGGCGGTCTCGGCGATGCCGTGCTCGACCCGGGCAATCCGGCGGGCGCATCGAGCGCCGTCGCGTCCGACGGCTCGATCATCGGTGCGACATCCGGTGTCGGCGGCTACTCGGTCATCTCCGCGGACAGCCTCACCGCGGCTCTCGAGATCGCAAAGGGCTGCCCGCACTTAGATGCCAACGGCACAGTCGAGGTCTACGAGACCTTCGACGCGATGTAGTCGCGGGGCTACTGGCGGTAGTGGGCCTTCTGCGCCTTGGAGATGCTCGCCCACTTCCGTCGCTCCTCGGCCATCAGCCGCGCGTCGTGACGGCGCTCCAGCCATGCCTGCTCGCGCATGAGCCGGCGCCAGCTCTGCAGACGCAGCCCCACCGCCTCGTCCGACGCGGCCGCGATCAGCACCGCGCAGCCGGGCTCGCTGTCATGCGCGCAGTCGGCGAAGCGGCAGTCCGTCGCGATCTGCTCGATATCCCCGAACGTCCCGGACAGCCCGTCCTCGCCGAGCCATGGTGCGAACTCGCGCATGCCCGGGGTGTCGAGCAGCAGCCCTCCGCCGCGCAGGTGGATCAGGTGCCGAGAGGTGGTGGTGTGCCGGCCCTTGCCGTCTGATCGTGTCTCGGCCGTGGCCAGCACCTCCGCTCCGGCGAGCGCGTTCACCAGACTGCTCTTGCCGACACCCGACGGTCCGATCAGCGCGAGGGTCAGGCCGTCCTCGATCCGCGCATGCACGTCGTCGAGCCCATCGCGACGGACGGACGAGACCGCGATGACGTCGACGCCCACGCAGTTCACGCGCGCGTCGCGAACCACCGCGTCTGCGTCGGCGACCGCGTCGGCCTTGGTGACGATGACGACAGGAGTCGCGCCTGACTCCCACACCGCGGTGAGCTCGCGCTCCAGCCGTCGTGGATTGACGTCATCGGCAGGCGCGCAGATCGCGACCAGGTCGACGTTGGCGGCGATCACCTGCTCGACCGCCCGCTTCCCGGCCTCGGCGCGTGACAGCGTCGTGCGTCGGGGCAGCACCGACTCGACGTAGCAGGACGACTGCTCGTCACCGGAGATGAGAACCCAGTCGCCCGTCACCGGAACGGTGTCGAGCGGGCGGGAGTGGCCGCGCGCGATGACCTCCGCGGAGCCGTCGTGGACATGCCACGCGTTACGCCCTTGCTGCATGACTCGAGCAGGGCGCAACGGCATCAATGAATGCGGAGCATCGGCGTGGTCGGCGACGGGACGCCAGCCGAGATCGATCAAGGTGGTCAACTGAACTCCAGGGTGGGCAGCGCAGGTGCGCATGGGGGTCGGGGACGCTATGCGTCCGGACCGGCCCGGGCCGAGGAGGCGGGGTCAGTGCACGCGGACGCAGGAAGGCACGGCAGTCATGGCAGTGGCTCCTCTCGCGTCGGCGTTCGGGTCGAGTATAGGCAGGATCTGCCTGATTTCGGCAGGATGCACTCATGACCACCTACGTCGCGCTCCTGCGGGGCATTAACGTCGGCGGGAACAACAAGATCCCGATGGCCCAGCTGCGCACAGCACTGGAAGACGCGGGGTTCGACGGCGTGCGCACCTATATCCAGAGCGGGAACGTCCTCTTCGAGCACCGCAAGACGAAGCCCGAGACACTCGCGGCGCGCGTGCGCGCGGTGATCAGTGACGCGTTCGGGTTCGACATTGCCACGATCGTCGTCGACGCCGCCTACCTCGATTCCGTCGTGAAGTCGACGCCCTACGCCGACGAGCCCGACCCTCGCCGCGTGCACGTGTTCTTCCTGCCCTCTGAGCTCGATCCGCCGTCCCGTGAGCGCATCGCAGAACTCGCCGCCGCTGCAGCTGCGAAGGGCAGTCACGACTCCGTGACCGCCGACGGTCCCGTGATGTACCTGCACACGCCGGACGGCTTCGGCACGAGCGATCTGGCGAAGGCGCTCAGCACGCGCGGGGCGGGCGTGCACCGCTCCGGGACCGCCCGCAACTGGGCGACGGTCACGACCCTGCTGGACATGTGCCGGACCTGATCGGTCGCTGCCCGTGAGTTAGGTGGCGCATTTGCGGGCGGTGTGTTCCCATGGGGCATGGTCGAGCCGCAGGCGCCCCCGCGCGGGACCCCCGTGGGCCGCCGCGTCGTCATCGCGATGGTCGCTCTCGGCGCGGTCGGAGTCGCCGCGGGAAAGTGGCTGTCGCAGGGAGTCAGCGAGGTCGTCGCGTCGACGATCCCCTCGCTCGCGAATGTCCTGCCCGCCGCCGGTGGCTTCCGTATCTACACCGTGACGAATGGCTATCCCGAGATCGCCGCCGCCGACTACCGGCTGAAGGTCACCGGCATGGTCGACAAGGAACTGTCACTGAGCCTCGCCGATCTGGCGAAGTTGCCGCAGACCCAGATGACCAAGGACTTCCAGTGCGTGACGGGCTGGCGCGTCGAGGACGTGCCGTGGTCGGGCGTGCTGCTCAAGGATGTGCTCGCCGTCGCGGGCGTCGAGGACGGGGCCGAGGCGCTGAGGTTCACCTCCTTCGATGGCGTCTACGACGAGTCGCTCTCGATGGACCAGGCGATGAACGACATCGTGCTCGTCGCGACCTCGATGTTCGGAGAGCCGATCCAGGTGCAGCACGGCGCCCCGGTACGCCTGTACGTCGTCCAGATGTACGGCTACAAGTCGATCAAGTGGATGGACGGCATCTCCGTGGATCGCAAGGTGACGCCCGGCTACTGGGAGCAGCGCGGATACGACGTCGACGCGTACATCGGCAACTCCAACGGGCGCAGCGATGACCCAAACGTCTGAGGCGCCCACGGCCCTGCTCCGCTTCACGGTCGCAGAGCGCTGGGCGCACCGGAGCATCGCGATTCTCACCGTCATCCTGCTCGTCACCGCCGCGCTGCTGTACATCCCCGATCTCGGCGGCCTCATCGGCAACCGCCAGATCGTCCGGGTCGTCCACGAGATCGCCGGTTTCGCGCTGCCCATCCCGATCATCGTCGCCCTGTTCTCGCGCGCGTTCCGCGAGGACACCGGGCGGCTCAACAGGTTCCATCCCACGGACTGGCAGTGGCTGCGCAACCGACATCGCCGCGACGGCCACATCCCCGTCGGCAAGTTCAACGCGGGCCAGAAGCTCAACGGGGCCTTCTCGCTGGGCTGGATCATCATCATGTTCGTCAGCGGGGCGATGATGTTCTTCAGCAGCTACTTCACTGATGACCTTCGCACCGGCGCCACTTTCGTGCACGACTGGCTCGGACTCGCGGTCGTCGTCGTGGTGGTCGGTCACATCTACATGGCGTACAACGACGCGACAGCGCGACGCGGGATGCGCACGGGCGAGGTGCCCGTGACGTGGGCGCAGCGCGAGCACTCCGCATGGGCTGCAGAGGAGCTACCGCCCGTTCCCTCAGCCAGCAGCGATGGCGGCGACGCCGGCCAGTAGCCGGTCCACGTCGTCGTCGTTCGTGTACGGGGCGAGCCCTGCCCTCACCGCTCCACCGGCGCCCAGTCCCAGGTGCTCGGACGCCTCCAGCGCATAGAAGGAGCCGGCGGGCGCGTTGACGCCCCTCTCGGCAAGAAGTCGGTAGACCTCGGCTCCCGCGACACCGTCGACGGAGAACAGCTCGGTCGGCGTGCGCACGGGCGCGTGGCCGAATCGGTGCACGCCGGCAATGTCGTCGAGACCGGCCTGGAGCCGGGCGTGCAGGACATCCTCGTACTCCTCGAGCACGGTCATCGAGCGCACGAGGCGCTCGCGACGGGACATCGTGAGCTCGTCGCCGGGAACGAGGTCGGCGAGGATGTCGATCGCTGCCGTCACTCCGGTCAGGAGTTCGTACGGGAGGGTGCCGAGCTCGAACCGCTCCGGGACATCCTCGGTGCTCGGCCGCAGCTTGTCCGGGTGCATCGTTTCCAGAAGTGCCGGCGACGCCGCGAGCATCCCCACGTGCGGGCCGAGGAACTTGTACGCGCTGCACACGTAGAAGTCCGCCCCGATCTCCTCGATGTCGATAGCGGCGTGCGGAGTCAGGTGCACGCCATCGACATAGAACAAGGCGTCGGTGTCGGCCAGGAACTCACCGATCGCGGCGATATCCGGTCGAGTGCCGAGCAGGTTGCCGGCGCCCGACACCGCGACCAGTCGCGTGTTGTCGTTGACCAGGCCGATGACGTCGCTCGTCGCGAGCGTGCCGGTGAGCGGGTCGAAATCGGCCCAGCGGACCGTCGCGCCCGTGCGCTCGGCGTAGGTGACCCACGGGCGGATGTTGCCGTCGTGGTCGAGCCTGGTGACGACGACCTCGTCGCCAGGTCCCCACTGCTGGGCCAGTGTGCGCGCGACCTGGAAGGTCAGCTCGGTCATGCTGCGGCCGAACACGATGCCGCGCGCGTCGGCGTTCAGCAGATCCGCGCCGGCCATCCGCGCGGCGACCGTGATGTCGTCGGCATTGCGCTCGGCCTGCGTCGTGCGCCCGCGGTTCGACAGGCCGCCGACCATCGCGGCGGCGATCGCCTCGGCGACGAGGTCGGGGGTCTGGGTGCCGCCCGGCCCGTCGAAGAAAGCAACGCCACTGGCGAGGGCCGGCATCCGGGCGCGCAGTCGGTCAACGTCATAGCTCACGCCCCCATCTAAGCCGCTGCACCGCCCCCGACGCACCTCGTCGACCTTGAGGTTGGCGTGGGTTTCGGCGCCGGATTTCCACGCCAACCTCAAGGTCGGCGCGGGTGGTCCCGCGGGGTGGTCAGGGGGTGACGTCCCACCACAAGGTCACGACGGGCCGCGGCCGGGCGTCCGACTCGGCGATCAGCGCCGCGGCGACCTCGGCATCGCGGTCCTGCGTAAGGCACAGGCGGATCCGCGCGAATCGCACGCGCTCGGCGTCGGGCAGGGTCACGCGCCGGCCCCAGGACTCGTCGGCCCACTCCTCCAGGTGCGCGTCGAATCCCATCGCGCACGCGATTGCCCACAGGTCGGTCGCCGTCGGGCTCGTCGGTCGCTCGAGATTCCAAAATCGCTTCCACAGCGGATTCATGCTCGACGTCGGGTGGTGCATCGGCAGCTCGAGCACCACGCGCGTCCGAGCGTGATCGTTCAGCGCCCGGAGGAATGGTCCGATGTCGGCAACATTGAACGCGACGTGATGGCACACCACGACGTCGCCCATGGGCACGTCGTCGGCGACGTCCGGCCACTGACCCAGGTACTCGTGCGAGCGCACGCCGCGGCTCAAGGCCGACCCCGCGAACGCGTCGAGCATTCCTTGCTGCTGGTCGACGCCGATCACCGATCCGGCCGGCGGCACCAGGGCGAACGCGGCTCGACCGCCACCGCACCCGACATCCAGGACACTCCCCTGCTCAGGCAGCACCTCGCGCGCCCGCCGGTGCGACAGCGAGTCCTCGGTCGCCGCAGGTGCGGTGAACATCGACACCGGATGGATCCACGGAGGCTCGGGTGCCTGGTTGAGGATCTCCTCGGGAATCGCCCAAGACTCCAGATCCGCGCGCCAGCGATCGAGCAGCGAGGACAGGTCGGTGGGCGACGGCGGTGAGGGCACCCTAAGAAGGTAACGGTACCGTGTCCTCGTGGCGCATCCCGACGAGACAGGCACGCAAGAGCCCGTCGACGTCGAGCCGACCCGGCACGACCACCCGCTCGCGGCGCTTATCGGCGGACCGCGCGGGGCCCTCGAGAGCATCCTGCCGCCCGCGGTTTTCATCCTCACCTACGTGGCCACGGGCGACAACGTGTGGTGGGCATCGGGCATTGCCGTGGCCATCGGGGTCGCCTTTGCCATCTGGCGCATCGCCGAGGGCAAGCGGCCCACCCGTTCGGTCGGCGCACTCTTCATCGTCGCGATCAGCGCCTACATCGCGGTGAAGACGGGCAGCGCTGCCGCGTTCTTCTGGCCGCGCGTGCTGATCAATGTCGTCTCGGCGATGGCCTTCGTGTTCTCGATCGCGATCCGGTGGCCGCTGCTTGGCGTCATCGTCGGCCCGCTCGTCGGCACCCGCATGCGCTGGCGCCAGGACCCCGACCTCGTGCGCGCGTACGGACGCGCGTCGTGGCTGTGGGTGCTGCTCTGCCTGGTCCGCGCCGCCATCCTCATCCCGCTCATCGAGGAGGAGGCACTGCTGCCTCTCGCCCTGACCGGCGCGCTCTTCTACGGACTGGTGATCATCACGGTGCTGCTGTCGTGGGTCGTCATCAAGAAATCACTGCCCGACGACCACCCCGGCATCCGCCACCCCCAAACCCAGAATTGAACCGCCTCCCGGGTCAAATCGGGGTTCCGTGGCCTTTCCGGGGCGGGAAAGCGGGATTTGACCCGGGAGGCGGTTCAAATCCTCAAGCGGCCTGGCGCCGCCGACACCAGGCCGGGGAATCCCACCGCGCGGACCGGTGCCCACTAACTAGGTGTTTCGTACACCAATCAGGTGTACTCTCGTGCCATGTCGCGAACGAACATCGACCTCGACGACTCGGCGGTCGAGACCATCATGCGCAGATACCACCTTCGGACCAAGACCGAGGCGGTTGACTACGCGCTTCGTGCGCTCGCCGGCCAACCGTTCACCCGAGCAGAGATTCTGGAGATGCACGGCTCCGACGGCATCGCTGAGATCCCAGCTGACCTGTTCCCATGATCTTGATCGACTCCTCGGCCTGGGTTGAGTTCGAGCGAGCAACCGACAGTCGCACCGATCGACGACTGCGAGAACTTCTGGGAACCGACGAGGCGATCGCCTGCAGCGAACCGATCATGATGGAAGTCCTCGCCGGTGCACGCGACGACGGACACCGTCGACGACTTCGTCGAGTACTCAAGTCGTTCGACTGGATAGAGACCGATGCGCAGGCCGACTTCGAGGCAGCAGCACGCGTGTACACGGTATGTCGACGAGCTGGGGTTACTCCCCGTGGTCTCATCGACTGCCTCGTTGTCGCAATCGCGCTCAGAGCAAACGCGGCCGTCCTGACGGCCGACCGTGACTTTGCCGCGATCGCTGACGTTGTGCCACTGAGCCTCGACTAGTTCGCCTGGCACCTCGAGCACCAGTAGAGGGTCCGGCCCTGCATCGTCTCCACCGATACCGGCGTCCCGCACACCAGGCACGGCATGCCCCCGCGGCGGTAGACGTAAACCTCCCCGCCGTGCCGGTCGCGGCGCGGCGCTCGGCCCATAACTCGCGGCGTGTGCTCGCGGCGCACGGTGTCGATGCGTCCCCGGCTCGCGCCGTCCCTCATCAGCGCGACGAGGTCAGACCAGATCGCGTCGAACTCGTCACGAGTCACGTCGCGACCCGGACGGAACGGGCTCATGCCGTGGCGGAAGAGCACCTCGGCCCGATAGATGTTGCCGACTCCGGACAGGACGCTCTGGTCCATGAGGAGTTGGCCGATCGGCACGGAGCTCGCGGTGACCTTGTCCCACGCGGGCTCGGAGTCGGTCCCCACCCGGATGGGATCAGGGCCGATGCGATGGATCGCATCCTTCTTGCCGAAGTTGTCCAGCAGCTCGCACACCGCGGGCCCTCTCAGCTCGGCCCAGGCAGTGTCGGAGCGCAGTCGCAGCCGCACCTCACCGACCGGCGGCGGAGCCTCGCCCTCGCCGAACCGCCACTTGCCGTAGAGCCCCAGGTGCACGTGGATCCATCGCTTGTTGTCGAAGCCGATGAACAGGTGCTTGCCGTGCGCCTCCACCTTCGAGATGACGTGACCGTCGACGATCCGCGCGCCGTCCCAGAACCGGCCCTGCGGGCTGTCGACGGCGACGACCTGGCGCAGGAACGTGCGGCTCAGCCGCCGCGCCTGGCTGTGGACCACATGGCCTTCGGGCACGCCTAGACCGCGCAGGCCGGAGTCGCGCCCGGCAGTCGGTGGCGGTTGGCAGCGATGAGGGCGTACGCACGCTCGGCAACGGGCGCGACGCTTGGCCGAAGCAGGAGCCGCCCGACGGACGGCCCCGGCACCCGACACAGCACGAGGGCGTGCGCGATCGCCGCGGCCCCGGCCCATCGCCCGGATCGGTCGACGAACTGCACTGCCTCATTGCACTCGTCCGCTGTCAGCCCGAGTCCGGCGAGGTCTGCTCGCTGCCACGCGATCACGTCGATTCGTCCCTGCGCCCACCCGTCGACGAGTCCCGCGCTCCATGTGCAGAATCCGCAGTCACCGTCGAAGACGAGCACGGGGCGGCTGGACATGACCCCACGGTAGGTCACCGCGAACCGACCGGCGAGTGGACGGTCCCGTCGGGTCGGGTGACAGGATTCGCGCATGACCGCATCCGAGAACCTGACCCGGGCCGAGGCCAAGGAACGCTCCGCACTGATCGAGGTTGCGTCGTACGACGTTGTCCTCGACGTCGCGACGACGGAGCCCACCTTCCCGTCGACGACGACAGTGCGGTTCACCTGCCGCCAGCCGGGCGCGTCGACCTGGATCGACATGATCGCGCCGACGGTGACCTCGGTGGTGCTCAACGGCGTGAGCCTCGACGTCGCGTCGATCGTCGACGGTCCGCGCATCAACCTCGCCGGCCTTCAGGCGGACAACACGCTGGTCGTCACCGCCGAGGCCGAGTTCATGAACACCGGCGAGGGCTTGCACCGCTTCGTCGACCCGGTCGACAAAGAGACCTACCTCTACTCGCAGTTCGAGTCGGCGGACGCGCGTCGGGCCTACGCATGCTTCGAGCAGCCCGACCTCAAGGCCACGTTCCAGCTGACGGTGACGGCCCCCGATCACTGGCAGGTCGTCAGCAACTCGCCCACGCCCGAGCCCGTGCGCGATGGCGACGGCGCCGCGACATGGGCCTTCGAGCCGACGCCGCGCGTGTCGACCTACATCACGGCACTGGTCGCCGGTCCGTACCACAAGGTCAGCGACTCCTACTCCGGGACGTACGGGACCTACCCCCTCGACCTGTACTGCCGCGAGTCTCTTGCCCAGTACCTCGACGCCGACGAGATCTTCACCGTCACCAAGCAGGGCTTCGCGTTCTTCGAGAAGAACTTCGGCGTCGGGTACCCGTTCGCCAAGTACGACCAGCTCTTCGTGCCGGAGTTCAACGCCGGCGCCATGGAGAATGCCGGATGCGTGACGATCCTCGAGGACTACGTCTTCCGGTCACGCGTCACCGACGCCGCGTACGAGCAGCGAGCCAACACGATCCTGCACGAGCTCGCGCACATGTGGTTCGGCGATCTCGTGACGATGACCTGGTGGGACGACCTGTGGCTCAACGAGTCGTTCGCCGAGTGGGCGGCCCACTGGGCGAACGTCAACGCGACCCGCTACACCGACGCGTGGACCACGTTCTCGAACCTGCGCAAGGCCTGGGCGTATCGCCAGGACCAGCTCCCGTCGACGCACCCCATCGCCGCCGACATGGTCGACCTCGATGCTGTGCGCGTGAACTTCGACGGCATCACGTACGCCAAGGGCGCATCGGCGCTGCGCCAGCTCGTCGCGTGGGTCGGCGAGGAGCACTTCCTCGCCGGAGTGCGCAATTACTTCGCCAAGCACGCGTGGAAGAACACCGAGCTGCGCGACCTGCTGTCCGAGCTCGAGGCCACCAGCGGACGCGACCTCAGCGACTGGACGACCGAGTGGCTGCAGACCAGCGGCGTCAATCTGCTGCGTCCGGTCGTCGAGGTCGATTCTGACGGCAACTTCACATCGGTCGTCGTCGAGCAGGAGCCGCCGTCAGCACCCGAGGGCGTCGCGCAGACGCTGCGTTCGCACCGGATCGCCGTCGGGCTGTACGACGTCACCGATGCTGGGCTCGTGCGCCGCGAGCGGATCGAGATCGATGTCGTTGGCGCGCGAACCGACGTGCCGCAGCTTGTCGGCGTCCGCCAGCCCGACCTCCTGCTCGTCAATGACGACGACCTCACCTTCGCGAAGATCCGTCTCGACGAGAAGTCATGGCAGACGGCCACGGAGCACGTGGGCGATCTCGTCGACCCGCTTCCCCGGTCCCTCATCTGGGGTGCGGCGTGGGACATGACCCGCGACGCCGAGGTGTCCACGGGAGAGTTCTTGACGCTCGTGCTGTCGGGCATCGGCCGGGAGAGCGACATCGGCGTCGTGCAGGGCGTCCTGCGGCAGCTGAAGTCGGCGATCGATCAGTTCGCCGCACCCGCGAATCGCTCCGATTACCTCGTCCGCCTGGCCGATGCCGTGCGCGGCCACGCTGAGAATGCGGAGGCCGGCAGCGATCACCAGCTCGCTTACACGCGCGCCTTCGTGAGCGCGGCAACGACCGGAGCCCAGCTCGACACGGTAGCTGCGCTGCTCGACGGCTCGCTCGTGTGGGACGGACTGGCGATCGATACCGACATGCGCTGGTTCCTCCTGCAGCGTCTGGTCGTCAAGGGTCGCCTTGATCTTGATGCGATCGACAAGGAGCTCGATTCCGACGACACCGCCACCGGTCGCCGACAGGCAGCAGTCGCGCGCGCTGCTCGTCCGTCTCCCGAGGCCAAGGAACTTGCGTGGGCCGACGTCGTCGAGCGGACCGACCTGCCCAACGCCATCCTGGAGGCGACCATCGGCGGGTTCGTCCAGCCCGACCAGCTGGACCTGCTGGTGCCCTTCCGCGCTCGCTACTTCGAGGTGCTGCCGCAGGTATGGCGCGACCGCACGATGGACACGGCCCAGGGCTTCACCGTCGGGCTGTACCCGATCCTCCTCGTCGATGAGCAGACCATCGCGGCCACGGATGAGTTCCTCGCGTCGGGCGATCACAGCTCCGCGCTTCGCCGACTGGTCGGCGAGGGGCGCGACGGAATCCTGCGCGCCCTGCGGGCTCAGGCCAAGGACGCATAGGCGCCTGCGCGGCGTAATGTCTATGCCATGACGGCAGCGGGTCGGCGTCTGGCGACCGCCCTGTTCGCAGGGGTGGCGCTGTTCGCCATGCACGGGCTCACCGCATCGACCGCGTCAGCGGCGACACCATGCGGCGAGGCTCCGGTGCACGCCCACGCGGCCGCGACGACGCAGGCCCCCGCTCATGTCGCCGGCCGGCCAGCGATGCTGAACGCCCCGATGGCTGATCCGACGCACGGCGGCATGCTCTGCCTTGCGCTCCTGGTCTGGGCTACGGCGCTGCTGCTCGTCCGAGGACGCCGGACGGGGCTGGCCTCGACGCTTCTGCGACCGCCGTCCCTGCTCGTCCGGTCGAGCATGAGCCGCGGGCCGCCGGGTACTGATCTTGACCTCCTGTGTGTGTGCCGGAACTGAGTCGACTCGACGTCGACCGTTCCCGCACGTCCACAACCTCAAGGAGATGTCATGAAGTTTCGACCTGTTCTGCTGGCTTTGATCGCGGCCACGAGTCTGGTCCTCGCGACGGCCTGCACCACCGTTCACGTCTCGGCGCCAGCGGCCGACGCGGACGACCAGATGGGCATGATGGGTTCGTCAGCGGACCCCAGCGACGTCATGTTCGTCCAGATGATGATCCCGCATCATGAGCAGGCGATCGAGATCGCCGAACTTGCTCCCACGCATGGTGCGAGCGCACCGGTTCTCGATCTCGCCGGCCGCATCGCGGCAGCGCAGGGGCCCGAAATCGACCAGATGGCCGCGATGCTCGAGGACTGGGGCGTCCCGCAGATGATGGAGGACGGGGCCGGACACGGGATGGCCATGAACGGCATGGTGTCCGACGAGGACCTGGACGCGCTGCGCGCGGCCAATGGTGCCGAGTTCGACCGGCTCTTCCTCGAATCGATGATCGCGCACCACGAGGGGGCGATCGCGATGACGGAGGACCCGCTGCGCAACGGGGAGGATCCCGAGCTGCGGACCCTCCTTGAAGCCATCGTGACCGCGCAGACGCTCGAGATCGCGGAGATGCGCGCCATGCTGAATCAGTCCTGACGAAGGTCAGTGGGCGGTCACGTATTCCGTCGCGTCTGCGTCAAAGACGCCACCGCAAGGAGCGGCGTCGCGAGCATCCTTCGTGACGATTGACGTGGCCGGAGTGAATCCCTTGGCCGCCCACTGCTTCGCGACCGCTGGGGACATGTGCAGAAGCGGCGACTCGTAGCGGCCGTCGTCCGACACGAGAGCTATGTCAAAGCTGGCATTCGGGTCGCGCGAGTCGGCGACCGCAGCGACGTCCGTCGGCGGCCACGAGATCACTGCCTGGCCCGCTTTTACCCGCGAACCGTTGGCCACCAGTGGATCGCCGTGGAAGAAGACGAAGCTCCAGCCGATCTTCGGGTTGTAGATCCGCATCTGCTTTCCCAGCGGGAACTGCTCGCGCGTCACGCGTACCGTCCCGGCGAAAGGCGCGTATCCAGTGATCGAGTGCGCAGCAGTCCACGGCTGGCTCGTCAGGACGTAGTGCTTCATCGAACGGTCGCGCTCACGCTGTCCGTTGACGTTGAAGCCGCTGTAGTCGTGCCCGGCGCAGGACCGGAAGTGGCTGATGGCGGTCACGCTCGCGAGGTCGATGGGGTTCGCTGTGATCCAGCGGCCCTTGGTCTGCACAGCGGCCGATCCTGCGGAGAAGCACTCCTTGCGCGCTGTCGCCTGCACCGAGGCAGGCAGCTCATTGGCGCTCTCCAGCACCAAGGCGTACTGCCCTGGCGTCAGTACGCGCTTCAGGCAGGCCAGCTGCCCGGGGGTCAGCTGGCCCTCGCCGTCATCCGCGGAGGCTCCCTGAGCAGAGCTGGTGACAACGGCTAGAGCGACCGCTGCCCCGAGTGCGAAGGCCGCCCACGGCCGCATGTCAACGTGATTCGGGATGGTCGAGGTTCTCGAGGTGGAGGACCTTGGGGGCGCGGGAGTGCTCGGCGAGCAGGGTCACGCCATCGCGAAGGCCGCCGACCAGGTCGTCGGCCGCGAAGCAGGACTTCATGGCCAGCGTCGCGAGCTGGCAGGCACGGTCGTCGAGGTCGACGGCGACGGTGCGGCCGGTGACGATCTCGATCGTGCGCGCGCTGGGATCGACGGCGACCAGGACCGCGGACGTCGGGTCGGGCAGCACGGAGTGCTGGGCGATCGCCGACTCTCGGCCGGCCGCCAGCGGGCCGACGTAAATGCCGAAGCAGTAGCCCGAGATCGACCGGGCACGCTGCACGACGCGGGACAGCGCCACGCGCTGCGACTCGGACAGCGGGCTGCTGATCCCGTCAGCAGGCAGGTCGTAGCCGGGAACGAGCTCACCACTTGGCACTGGCGCCACCTCCGACGGCTGAGGTCCGGCTGAAGTCCTCGATGATCGACGGGTTCGGCACGGCCGGGTCGCTGGTGACCATCATCGGACCGCCGTCGTAGTCGGCGCTCGCCCGTCCAGATCGAGTCCAGGACGAGGCGGACACCAGGACGTAGACGACCAGCGCGAATCCCGCCGGGATGCCGACGAACAGCAGGACTGACTCGAGCGTGTTCACGGGCTCACCCTATCCACCGCGTCGACGATCCGCGTGAGCAGATCCGGGCGCTCCATCAAGGCCTCGAGCAGCACCGGATGGCCCTCGGCGTCGGTGACCGGCACCCGCCAGTTGGGGTACTCCTGGTCGGTGCCCGGCTGGTTCTGCGCCCGGCGGTCGCCGGCGACGTCGGGGATCGAGACCCCGACGAGGCGGGCTGGCGACTGGCCGACCGCGCGGTGCAGGGCGACGACCAGGTCCTCGAGCCCGGCATCGGTGGTGAGGTCGGCATCGTCAGCGAGCCACCCGTGGGAACGCAGGACGTGGGCCCACGCGGCGCGCTCGGCGTCCGCATGCGCGCGCTCGACGTCCTCGTCAACGGTCAGGAGTCCGAGCTCGCTGCGAATGCGCACGTGCTCGTCGCGCAGGTAGCCGGCCGTCGGCGGGAGGTCGTGGACCGTGGCGCTCGCGAGCACCTCCGACCTCCAGTTCAGCGGGTCGATGATGTCGCCGGAGCCGTCGACCTCGAACCACAGGATGCTCGTGCCGAGGATGCCTCGCTCGGCCAGCGCATCTTGGACCCACGGCTCGACGGTGCCTAGGTCCTCGCCGACGATGATTGCCCCGGCCCGGTGCGCCTCGAGCATGAGGACGCTCAGCATGGAATCGAAGTCCAGTCGCACGAACGTGCCCGCGAATGCCGGCGCGCCGTCCGGCACCCACCACAGGCGGAACAGCCCGAGCACGTGATCGATGCGCAGCCCGCCGGCGTGGCCGAGGACGGTGCGCAGCATGTCGCGGAACGGGATGAACGCAGCCTCGGCGAGGGCCGTCGGGTTCCACGGCGGCTGCGACCAGTTCTGCCCCATCTGGTTGTACATGTCCGGCGGAGCGCCGACCCCTACCCCCGCGACGAGGACATCCTGCAGCGCCCAGGAATCGGCTCCGCTCGGGTGAACGCCGACCGCAAGGTCGTGCATGACGCCGATCGCCATGCCGGCCGACCGCGCGCGCTCCTGCGTGTCCGCGAGCTGCTGATCGACGAGCCACTGCATCCACATGTGGAAGTCCACGGCGTCGCTGTGCTCGTGACGGAAGGCGGCCACGGCCGGAGACGACGGATGGCCGAGGTCCGCGGGCCACTCCTGCCGGTCATGTCCGTGCGCGTCGGTTATCGCGCACCAGGTCGCGAAGTCCCGCAGGCCCGAGCCCTGGGCCTTCACGAACGCGGCGAGTTCGGCGCGGCGCTCGTCGCCCATGCCCGCGTGGTAGATCGCCTCGAGCGCGGTGCGCTTGGCCGCCCAGACCGCATCGCGATCGAGGAGGTCGTCGGTCATGTTCAGCTGGCGCAGCTGCGCCGCCAGCTGCTCGATACGGCCGAGAACCGCCTTGCCCAGCCGCCGGTACTCCGGGATGTCCTCGACTCGCAGGTACATCGGGTTCGCGAACCTGCGCGTGACGGGCAGGTACGGCGAGGGAGCCATCGGTGCCACGGGCGACGCCGCGTGCAGCGGGTTGATGAGCACGAAGCCGGCGCCGAGCTCGCGCGCACTCCACGAGGCCAGCGTCGACAGGTCGTGCAGGTCGCCCAGCCCCCAGGACGTCGACGACCGCATCGCATACAGCTGCGTCATGAAGCCCCACTGGCGCGGGCCGGTGATCGCGACGGGATCGAGCGCGGCGGGTGCCACGACAAGCGGCGACGTGACCGTCGTGCCTCCGGAGATCGCGACCACCGAATGCCAGCCGAGGGGCAGGTTGCCGGGCACCGCGAAGCTCGCCTCCCCGATCAGCGTCCCGTCGACCTCGACGGGATCGACCCACCACTCCATCGGGTGGAGGCGGATGCGCTGGCCGGTCTCCGTGTCGACGTGCACGTTGACCGCCTGGCCGTGCGGCACGTGCACCCACAGTCGCCGGTCCTCGCCCTGGCGCATGACGAACACGGGGGGCAGCATCCTGCGCCAGTCGCGCAGATCCACGTCGGACTGCGCCAACGCGATTGCCGTCGGTGTCGTGACGTCCATGCCAAGCGCGGTGAGCACCGCCGCAACGGTGGCGGGAGACACGTGGACGTGATTGCCCGCCTGGTCCCAGTACTCGGTCGCGACGCCGTAGGAATCCGCCAGGCGCGCGAGGTCGGCGGCGACCGGAGCCCACTCGGGTTCAGTACCGGACACTCACCACACCTCCGGACGACGATGAGCCCACGGACGGGCTCGCTCGAGCTGCGCGCCGAGGCGCAGCAGCAGCGCGTCGGCCATCGGACGACCGACGAGCTGCACGCCAACCGGCAGGCCGTCCTTCGTCCAATGCAACGGCAGACTAACTGCCGGCTGCCCGGACACGTTGTACGCGGAGGTGAAGGGCGTGAAGCGCTTCTGCGCGAGGAAGTCGGCGGCCGGATTCGCGTCATTGCGCAGCGTCCCGTGCGGCGCGGGCAGGTCCGCGAGCGTCGGCGTGAGGATCACGTCCAGGTGCGCGGTCGACTCGACGGCCTTGCGCCCGAGGTCGGCCATGTTGTCGACCTCGATCATGACCTCCTCGAACGTCATCGCCCGGCCGAGCTCGCGCAGCCATCTCGTGAGCGGCCGCAGCTGGTCCTCCTTCTCGGGAGGGATGGGGATCATCGACGCGAGCGCGCACCACACGCGCTCGAACCGCGGCACGGACGACAGCGGGAACGGGATGTCGATGTCGATCACCCGGTGGCCGAGCTCCTCCAGCAGCGTCGACGTGTGCTCGTACGCGGCCACGCACTCGTGATGAACGGGGGTGTCGGTGATCACCGGCTGCCGGTACCTCCCGATCACCAGCGGCTTCGGATCGACGTCCAGGTCGCGCATGAAGGAATCGTCGTATCCGCGGCCGGTCATGGCGTCGAGCAGCGCGGCGGCATCCGCGACGTTGCGTGCGAGCGGGCCGCTGACGCCGAGCTGCCCGAGCGCGGGCGGCATCGGACCGGTCGGCACGAGACCGCGAGAGGTCTTGAGGCCGACCAGACCGCACACGCTCGCCGGGATGCGGATCGACCCGCCGCCATCGGAGCCCTGAGCCACTGGGGCCAGGCCCGCAGCGACAGCAGCAGCCGCGCCGCCACTGGATCCGCCGGCGCCACGGTCAAGGTCCCACGGCGTGCGTGCGAGGTCGCCGATCTCCGGCTCGGTGTAGCAGGGCAGCCCGAACTCCGGGGTCGACGTCTTGCCGGTCATGATCGTGCCGCCCGCGCGAAGCAGCGCCACCATGTCGTCGTCGATCGGGGAGATCAGGTCGACGACCGTCGAGCCGAACCGGATTCGCACGCCCTCGACCTGGTGGAGGTCCTTCACGGGCACGACCACTCCGTGGAGGACGGGCAGTGCGTCGACATCGTCGGCCTCGGCCGCCCGCCGGTCGGCCGCGCGCGCCTGTTCCAAGGCCAGGTCGTCGGCGATGGTCACGAAGGCTCCGACGGTCGCGGACAGAGCGTGCGAGCGGCTCAGGTAGTGCTCCGTCAGCTCGAGGGAGGTGGTCTCGCCCCGCTTGATGGCCTGTGCCTGCTCCACGGCGGTCAGGTCGTGCGCGTCCATGGCCGAAGCCTAGGGTTGATGGCGTGACCACCCCAGCGCCCGCCTATCCCGATGCACCGCGGCTCGACCTCGTCGACGACTTCCACGGGACTACGGTGGCCGACCCGTACCGCTGGCTGGAGTCCACCGACGACCCTCGGACGGCCGAGTGGCTCGCGGCGCAGTCGTCGCTGATGGACGCCGAGCGCGCGGGCTGGGCGTCCCGCGACGGATTCGTCGACCGGATCGGGGCACTGCTCGGCGCCGGCACCGTCTCTCCCCCGTACTGGCGCGGCCCGCGTCACTTCCTGTCGCGTCGCGAGCCCGGCCAGCAGTTCTCCGTTCTCTACGTCGTCGACGCGGATGGCACCGAGCGCGCCCTCATCGACCCGATCGCGCTGGACCCCACGGGCCTGACCACGCTCGACTCGTGGCAGCCGTCCAAGGAGGGCGACCGGCTCGCGTACCAGCTGTCGATCGGCGGCAACGAGGAGTCGCTGCTGTACGTCATGGACGTGGCCACCGGCGAGGTGCTCGAAGGACCGATCGACCGCTGCCGCTACTCCCCCATCGCCTGGGTTCCCGGCGCGAACTCCTTCTACTACGTACGACGCATCGCGCCGGAGCTGCTGCCGGAGTCAGAGCGCAACTTCCACCGCCGCGTCTACCTGCACCGCGTCGGTTCCCCGACGGAGTCCGACATCCTCGTGTTCGGCGCCGGCATGACGATGACGAACTACTACGGCGTCGAGGTCAGCCGCGACGGGCATTGGCTGCAGGTGTCGAGCAGCGAGGGCACCGAGCAGCGCAACAACCTGTGGGTCGCCGACCTCACCGCGAGCCCGCACGCGAGTCCGTCGTTCACGCTCGTGCAGGGCGATGTCGACGCGCAGACGTCGCTGTCGTTCGGGCGCGACGGGCGCGTGTACGTCAGCACCGACCTCGACGCACCACGCGGCCGACTTGCCGTGACGACGCCCGGCGCCTGGTCTTCCGCCGCGTGGGACGACCTCATTCCCGAGGACCACGACTCGGTCCTCGAGTCGGTCACGATGCTCGACGGCACCGACCTCGATGACGATCTCCTCGTTGTCGTCCGTACGTCGCACGGTGTTGCCCGCATGTCCCTTCACCTCGCGTCGGACGGATCCTTCATCGAGGAGATCCCGCTGCCCGGCGCGGGCACCATCGGCGGACCGGTCGAGCACATCGACGGCGGCCCGGTGACATGGTTCGTCTACACCGACCACACCACGATCCCGACGATCTACGCCTACGACGGCCGCACCCGCGAGGTCACGCTCCACGCTGTTCCGCCGGGCTCGGTCGAGGTTCCGACCGTCGCCTCGCAGCAGGTCGAGTACACGTCAGCCGACGGCACGGTCGTGCGCATGTTCGTCATCTCGCCGACGCAGACTCCCGACACGCCGCGGCCGACGATCCTGTACGGCTACGGCGGCTTCGGCGTGCCGCTCGCTCCCGGCTACTCGGCCGCGATCCTCGCGTGGGTCGAGGCGGGTGGCGTCTGGGCAATCGCCAACCTCCGCGGCGGCAGCGAGGAGGGCGAGGAGTGGCACCGCGACGGGATGCTCGGCAAGAAGCAGAACGTCTACGACGACTTCCACGCCGCAGCGGAGTTCCTCATCTCCGAGGGCTGGACGACCGCGGCGCAGCTGGGCATCTACGGCGGCTCGAACGGCGGACTGCTCGTCGGTGCCGCGATGACACAGCGGCCCGACCTGTTCAACGCCGTCGTCTGCGTCGCGCCGCTCCTCGACATGATCCGCTACACGACCTCCGAGCTCGGCCCGACGTGGACAGTCGAGTACGGCGATCCCGAGGATGCCGAGCAGTTCGGCTGGCTGCACGCGTACTCCCCGTACCACCGCGTCGTCGAGCGCACCGACTACCCGGCCACGATGTTCGCGGTCTTCGACAACGACACCCGCACCGACCCCATGCACGGGCGGAAGATGTGCGCGGCGACGCAGCACGCGACCTCGGGCACCCGGCCGATCCTGCTGCGGACCGAGGGCGACGTCGGCCACGGTGCACGCTCGCTCGACCGGTCCGTCGAGGAGTCCGCCGACACTCTTGCGTTCATGGCGCGCTGGACCGGCCTGTCCCCCGGCGGTGATGCCGAGTGACAGTGCTGGCGAAGGACGCAGCCTGGGAGACCGCGCGCGACTGGCTCGTGGGCGTCCCGCTGCAGATCCTCGTCGTCCTGATCGTCGCGATCGTCGTGCAGTTCGTCCTCACGCGCGTCATCAAGCGGGTCGTCAAGCGGGCTTCTGAGAGAGCACGGCGCGAGCGGCTCGCGCAGATGCGTCAGATCACCCGCACCGCTGAACTGTCGACGCTACTTCTGACCCAGCGCACCGAGCAGCGCGCAGCAGCGATCGGCACCCTGCTGCGTAGTGTCATCGCGATCACCGTCTGGACCGTCGCCGGCGTCACGATCTTGTCCCTGCTCGGCATCAACGTCGCGCCGCTCCTGGCCAGCGCGGGCATCATCGGTGTCGCACTCGGCTTCGGCGCGCAGACCCTCGTCAAGGACTACCTGTCCGGGATCTTCCTCATCATTGAGGACCAGTTCGGCGTCGGCGACGTTGTCGACGTCGGCGACGTCATCGGCACGGTCGAGGAGGTGGCGCTGCGCTACACGCGGCTGCGCGACATGACCGGGGTGGTCTGGTACGTGCGCAACGGCGAGATCCTGCGGGTCGCGAACCGCTCGCAGGGCTGGACGCTGGCGATCGTCGACATCCCGATCGCCTACAACGAGAACCTCGACCGCGTGCGCGAGATCGTCGAGCGCGTGGCCCTCGACATGGACGAGGATCCCGACTACGACGACCTGCTGCTCGGCCGTCCCGCGTTCGCCGGCGTCGAGTCGGTGTCCGGCGAGGCCATGGTCATCCGCATCACCGCGAAGGCGGCACCGGAGAAGCAGCTCAACGTGGCTCGCACCATCCGCGAGCGCATGAAGGTGGCGTTCGATCGGGCCGGCATCGTCGTGCCGGTCATCGTCCGCCCGCTGCCCACGATGCCGGGAACGCAGAACCCGCCGAAGACCGGGCCGTGACGTCCTGCCTGGTCACCGGGGCCACCGGATATGTCGGTGGCCGGGTGGTTCCGCAGCTGCTGGAGCGCGGGCATACCGTGCGCGTGCTCGCGCGGCATCCCGAACGACTGCGCGACCGCCCGTGGGCTGACGACGTCGAGATCATCACCGGCGACGCCACCGATCCCGCCGCAGTTCGCGAGGCGATGGCGGGGATGGACGTCGCGTACTACCTGCTCCACTCCATCCAGGAGGGATCCGACCTGGAGGAGACGGAGCATCGCGTTGCGCAGACCTTCGCGGACGCCGCTCGCGACAGCGGCCTGCGCCGGATCGTCTACCTCGGCGGGCTCGCGCCCGACATCCCCACGTCGAAGATGTCGCCCCACATGCGCTCCCGCGTCGAGGTCGGTCGAGTGCTGAGCAGCTCCGGGGTACCCACCGCCGAGTTTCGCGCGGCGGTCATCATCGGCTCGGGCTCCGCGACCTTCGAGATGCTGCGCTACCTCACCGAACGGCTGCCGGCGATGATCACGCCGCGTTGGGTGCGCATGAAGACCCAGCCCATTGCCATTCGCGACGTGTTGCGCTACCTCGTCGCCGCGGTCGACCTGCCATCGGACGTCAGCCGGGTCTTCGAGATCGGCGGTCCCGAGGTGCTGACGTACCAGCAGATGATGCAACGCTACGCGAAGGTGGCCGGCCTGCGGCCCAGGATCATCCTGCCGGTCAACCTGCTCACCCCCGGGCTGTCCAGCCACTGGGTCAACGTCGTCACGCCGGTGCCGAGGGCAATCGCCCGGCCGCTCGTCGAGTCGCTCCGGCATCCGTCCGTGTGCCGCGAGCACGACATCGCGCAGTGGGTTCCTGATCCACCCGAGGGACTCGTCTCCTTCGACCATGCAGTGGAGCTCGCACTGGCGCGCATCCAGGACGCGAAGGTCGACACGCGGTGGACTGGTGCATCGCTGCGCGGTGCGCCCAGCGACCCGCTGCCCAGCGACCCGGACTGGTCCGGTGGCTCGATGAACGAGGACATCCGCGAGCAGCGCACCACGGCGAGCCCCGAGCAGGTGTGGGATGCGCTCGAGCGCATCGGCGGCGAGAACGGCTGGTACTCGTCCGCCTTCCTGTGGGAGGTACGCGGCCTGCTCGACCGGCTGATCGGCGGAGTGGGAATGCGGCGCGGCCGCCGTGACCCCAACCACCTGGCCATCGGCGATGTCGTCGACTTCTGGCGGGTCGAGGACCGGGTCCGCCCCCGCCTGCTGCGGCTTCGTGCGGAGATGAAGACTCCCGGCCTGGCGTGGCTGGAGTTCACGATCGAGCCCGACGGCACCGGATCCCTCGTTCGCCAGCGGGCCGTCTTCCTGCCCCGCGGCCTCGCCGGGCACGCGTACTGGTGGTCGGTGGCGCCGTTCCACGCCTTCGTCTTCCCGCCGATGATCCGCGGCATCGTCCGGCGGGCCGAAGCCTCACCGACGCCATCGGGAAGACTCGTGGCGTGACCGACGAGCCGACTGCCGACGAGCAGACCCCGTACGAGTACTTCGGCGGCGAGGCGTTCTTCGAGAGCCTCGTCGACGCGTTCTACGCGCGGGTCGCGACCGACCGCGTGCTTCGGCCGATGTATCCGCCCGGCGACCTCACGCCAGCGCGCCGCCGGCTGACGATGTTCCTCGAGCAGTACTGGGGCGGGCCCGGCACGTACAGCGAGGAGCGCGGCCACCCGCGCCTGCGGATGCGCCATGCCGGCTTCCACGTCGACTCCGAGGCGCGCGACCGCTGGCTGGCCCACATGTACGAGGCCATGCTCGAACAGAAGATGACGCCAGAGGCCGAGGCACTTCTCTGGAAGTATTTCGTCGGCGCCGCAATTGCCATGCAGAACGTCCCCGACGATGCGCCGCCCCCCGGTGCCATCGATGTCACGGAGGTATGACCTTGTCCAGCACAGCAGAGATGGTCGGCGAGCGCGGTGTCTGGTGGCGGCACGCCGTCGTCTACCAGGTCTACCCACGATCGTTCTCGGACTTCGACGGCGACGGAATCGGTGACATCGTCGGTCTCGTCAAGAAGCTCGACTACCTCGCCGAGCTCGGGGTCGACGCGATCTGGATCTCCCCGTTCTACGCGTCGCCACTGAACGACGGCGGCTACGACGTCACGGACTACCGATCGATAGACAACCGCCTCGGCACGCTTGCCGACGTCGACACCCTCGTGGAGAACGCGCACGAGCGCGGCATCCGCGTGCTCATGGACATCGTGCCGAACCACACGAGCAGCGAGCACCGCTGGTTCAAGGAGCTGCTCGCCTCCGAGCCCGGCTCGGCGGCCTGGGATCGCTACGTCGTCCGCGAGGGCAAGGGTGCGAACCACGAACTCCCGCCGAACAACTGGAAGAGCGTCTTCCACGGCAGCGGCTGGTCGCGCATCCCGCGTCCGGACGGCACGCTGACGGACTACTGGTACCTGCACCTGTTCGACTCCACGCAGCCGGACGTCAACTGGGACAACGCCGATGTGCACGCGGAGTTCATCGACACCCTGCGGTTCTGGTTCGACCGTGGCATCGACGGCTTCCGCATCGATGTCGCGCACGGACTGGTGAAGGAAGCCGGACTGCCCGACTTCGACTACCCCGAGGCCGACACGGACGACGACGCAACTCCGCCGATGTTCGACGAGGACGTCGCGCACGCGCCGTTCTGGGACCAGGACGGGGTGCACGAGATCTATCGCGAGTGGCGCAAGGTTGCCGACGAGTACGAGCCGCCCCGCATCTTCTGCGGCGAGACGTGGGTGCCGAACGCCGAGCGTCTTGCGCGCTACCAGCGCCCAGACGAACTGCACACCTCCTTCAACTTCAACTACCTCGAGGCCGGATGGGACGCCGCGGCCATGCGGACGTCGATCGACGAGACGATCGCCAACCACGCGAGGGTCGGAGCGCCGCCGACGTGGGTGCTGTCCAACCACGACGTCGTGCGCCACCGCACCCGACTTGCCCCGGTCGATGCCGCCGGAGACCGCGACCTCGAACGCGGACTCCGGCGCGCGAAGGCGGCGACGCTGTTCACCCTCGCGCTGCCCGGATCGATGTACATCTACCAGGGCGAGGAGCTGGGCCTGCCCGAGGTCAGCGACCTGCCGGACTCGGCACGCCAGGATCCCGCATGGCGTCGCAGCGGCGGCACCGACGGCCTGCGCGATGGCTGTCGCGTCCCGCTCCCATGGTCGGGCGACGAGCCGTCATACGGGTTCGGACCCGGATCGCAGTCGTGGCTGCCGCAGCCGGCGGGCTGGGCCGAGCTGTCCGTCGAGCGCCAGGTGGGGGTCGACGGATCGACGTGGACCTTCTACCAGGAGGCGCTGCGCGTTCGCCGCGCTGAGTCGGCCCTCGGCGAGGGACCGCTCGAGTGGCTCGACCACCCGGGCGACGTGCTGGCGATCCGTCGGCCGGCCGCCGACGCGAGCTCGGTCGTCGCGGTCATCAACCTGAGCAATGCGGTCGTGCACCTGCCGGTCGAGTGGGGCACCGAGCTGCTCGTCTCCTCGAGCGAGGACGTCGCGGCGATGAGCCTGGAGGAGAACGTCGGCGGCGGGGGCGTCGGCGGAAGCGGTCGCTTCCTGGCCGTCGGCCCCGAGACCACCGTCTGGCTGCGCACCTAACCGCCGAGACGACCTGGACTGTCGTCAAACCAGCCTCTTCGAGGCGGTTTCACGACAGTCCAGGTCGTCTCGGGCGCTCGGACAGGGCACGCCCGATGCGCGCGACCATGATCGACGAGTCCGTAACGCCCTCCCGCCAACCCCACCTCACGAACCTCCAGCCCATCGCCTCCAGCGCCTCCTGGCGAACCTTCTCCTTCAGAAGCGCCTCTCGGCTGTCGTACTTCGCCAGGCCGTCGGCCTCGCCGATGACCTGGGACTCCTCCCAGACCATGTCCGCGAAGTAGAAGACTCCATTGTCGCCGCGCACCGGGAGGCCGCACTCCGGTCGCGGCAGGCCTGAGTCGACGATGGACCAGCGCGACATCGACTCCAGCACAGACTCCGCGGCAGGATCGGCAAGGTCGATCGCCCGCCGCACGGTCGTCACCCACCGATGTCGCGCGTACGGTGCCGTGGCTTCACGCCAACGTCGCCGCGCCCAGGCACGTTCGTGAGGATCGCGCGCTGCCTCTCGAGGGTTCGCGCTGCCAGCGTGACTGATGATCGCGATCCGCATGGCCGCGTCGATCATCGCGAGCGCCCAGCGCTGAGAGCGACCGGCCGCGAGCTCGATGCTCGTACGCGCAAGGTCAGTCGCCGCAAGTCCGTCGATCGTTGTGACGAACTGAGGCGGCGTGTCACATCCGTGCACGCGAATCCATCCTTCGGTACGTGCAGCGCCTACGCGCGTGAGGTGGACGGCGGGGATGCCGGACGAATCGACTGCGGGGGCGGCGAAACTAGGCAGTCCCAGGAGGAAGGCCGCGGACTCATGACTGACGTGACCTTTCGGGAACGCCATGAGTGCCGCGCTCATCGCCCACCGGCGTTGCTGGTCACCGATGGCGGCCGCCCAGGTTGTCCGCGGAATCAGGATGCCGCGGCGCATGGTCATGAGTGCGCCGCACGCGACCGCCGACCTCAGCCGCCCGGGCGACACTCCGGCGCCGAGGACAGCCGCAACGCTGATGGGTCCGTCCCCGATCGCGCAGATATCCGCGATCGTCGCGTCGATGCGTCCTGGATCAGGCACCTGCCAACCGTCGTCACCCGACGGCCGCTCGGCAACTGTCTGTCCACACCCCGCCGAGGCGACCCGAACTGTCGTCAAACACCCCGCCCGGCCTCTGTTTCACGACAGTTGGGGTCGCGTCGGCAGTAGTGCGGGCGGGGGGGTTAGCGGACGACGCGCAGGGCGAGACGCGCGGCAGGACCGGTCGCGTACGAGAAAACCTGCCCCCGCACCGTGCTCAGCCGCTTCCACTGCCCGCAGGTTGCCGCGGACACCTTCGCCATGTCGCCGGTGAGCATGCCGAGCTGCCGCGCGGCGTGCAGCGTGCGCAAAGGCAGGCCGGCGAACGCGGGACGTCGCCAGATCTCCTCGGCGATCTCCTCCTGCTCGGCTGACGTCCGGCCGGCCGCCCGAACCGTGAACTCCGCGGTCGCCGCCTCGACGGGCGGGACGAGGTCACCGGAGATCGCGTGCATCGGCACCTGCCAGCCCTCCGACGGCGGCAGGTGGGCCAGGCTCGGAGCAGGACCGGGCGCGAGCTCGGTCACCTTCAGGGCATCGATGTCGAACGCGCCGTCCCGCAGGGCGTCGGCCAGCTCGGAGAGGCGAACGGTCCGGTCGATCGAAGCTTCAGATCCGCGCTGCGGCACGGCGACGAAGGCGAGGACTCCGATCGGCGGCGCGGTGAACACGCCGAGGGCATTCGAGGTGGTGACGATCCGGGCGGGCAGTCGCGCGTCCCATCGAAGCTGACGGCGGCAGAAGCCTTCGAGCGCACGCGCGTCGGGCTCGTCGAGGTGAAGGGTCACTCTGGAAGTGTCAGGGGCGCGAGCACGGCCCGCAACTCAGCACTCATGCGGATGGGCTTCGTCGTGGCCGGATCGACGACCGCGCAGATCGTGGATGCCTCGGCAGCAACGTCTCCGACCTCGTCGATGATGCGGTAGCGAACGGTGTACGAGGAGTTGCGCATGCCGTCGATCCACGTCTCGATGATCAGCGGCTCGGAGGAGTACATCAGCGGCTTGAGGTGCGTGAGCTCCTGCTTCACCACGACCTGCGCGAACGTGTCCGAGCTGACCAGGCCGATATCGCGCAGGACACCGATCCGCGCTTCCTGGAGGTAGTCGAAGTAGGCCACGTTGTTCACGTGGCCCAGCGGATCCAGGTCGCTGTACCGCCGGAGCACCACAATGCGCAACGGCGCGCTGTCTGCCAAGGGACTAGTCCCGCGTCAGCTTGCGGTACGTCGCGCGGTGCGGACGAGCGGCATCGGCACCGAGGCGCTCGATCTTGTTCTTCTCGTAGGACTCGAAGTTGCCCTCGAACCAGAACCACTGAGACTCGCCCTCGTAGGCGAGGATGTGCGTCGCGATGCGGTCGAGGAACCAGCGATCGTGCGAGGTGATCACTGCGCAGCCCGGGAACTCGAGCAGCGCGTTCTCCAGCGATCCGAGCGTCTCGACGTCGAGGTCGTTGGTGGGCTCGTCGAGCAGCAGCAGGTTGCCGCCCATCTTCAGCGTGAGCGCGAGGTTCAGGCGGTTGCGCTCACCGCCCGACAGCACCTTCGCCTGCTTCTGCTGGTCTGGACCCTTGAAACCGAACACCGAGACGTACGCGCGCGACGGCATCTCGACGTTGCCGACCTTGATCCAGTCGAGTCCGTCGGACACGACCTCCCAGACATTCTTCGTCGGGTCCAGGCCCGATCGGGACTGGTCGACATACGACAGCGTGACGGTCTCGCCGATCTTGATCTCCCCCGACGTCGGCAGCGCGTCGGGATCCGCCCCCGTGCCGGTCGCCGCCTCGACGATCATGGAGAACAGGGTCGTCTTGCCGACGCCGTTCGGCCCGATCACGCCGACGATGCCGTTGCGCGGCAGCGAGAAGCTGAGGTCGTCGATCAGCACGCGATCGCCGAACGCCTTGGTGAGGTGGTTCGCCTCGACGACGACGCTGCCCAGGCGCGGGCCCGGCGGGATCTGGATCTCCTCCATGTCGAACTTGCGCGCCTTGTCGGCCTCGGCCGCCATCTCCTCGTATCGATCCAGGCGGGCCCGGCTCTTCGTCTGGCGGGCGCGCGCGCTCGACCGGACCCAGTCCAGCTCGTCATTCAGTCGGCGAGCGAGCTTGGCGTCCTTCTGCCCCTCGATCTTCAGCCGGGCGGCCTTGGTCTCCAGGTACTTGGAGTAGTTGCCCTCGTACGGGTAGGCGTGGCCGCGGTCGAGCTCGAGAATCCACTCGGCGACGTTGTCGAGGAAATAGCGATCATGGGTGATGGCGACGACGGTGCCGGGGTACTTCTCCAGGTGCTGCTCGAGCCACTGCACGCTCTCGGCATCGAGGTGGTTGGTGGGCTCGTCGAGCAGCAGCAGGTCGGGCTGCTGCAGGAGCAGCTTGCAGAGCGCGACGCGACGGCGCTCGCCGCCGGACAGCACGGTGACGTCGGCGTCGCCGGGCGGGCAGCGCAGCGCATCCATCGCCTGGTCGAGCTGGGCATCGAGGTCCCACGCATTGCGGTGGTCGATGTCCTCCTGCAGCTTGCCCATCTCGGCCAGCAGGGTGTCGTAGTCCGCGTCGGGGTCGGCGAGCTCGGCGGAGATCTCGTTGAACCGGTCGACCATCGCCTTGGTCTCAGACACGCCGTCCTGCACGTTCTCCAGCACGGTCTTGGTCTCGTCGAGGTTCGGCTCCTGCATGAGGATGCCGACGGTGAAGCCCTCCATGAGCATCGCCTCGCCGTTCGAGACGTCCTCGATGCCGGCCATGATCTTGATCAGGCTGGACTTTCCCGCTCCGTTCGGCCCGACGACGCCGATCTTCGCGCCGGGGAGGAAGGACAGCGTGACGTTGTCGAGGACGACCTTCTCGCCGTGCGCCTTGCGTGCCTTGCGGAGGGTGTAGATGAATTCAGCCATAGTCGGTGAGCCTACCGGGGCTCACCGGCGGCCATTTCCGCGTCAGGCCGCGGTCGCGGGCGGCTGCCCGCCCTCGAGAATCTCGCCGGTCTCCAGGTCGACGAGATCGCCCTCGGCAAGGCCCGCTTCCGCGATCGCGTCGGCGACCGCGCGGCGCTCGCTCTCGACGACGGACTCCCGCTTGACCCGCGTGAACACCGCTGTGCCACGGGCAAGATCGCAGCCGACGGACGTCGCCTCGATGTCCAGGTAGCGCACGATGTGCGTCTGCTCCTTGCACGGCCGCTCGACCTCCCGGCTGCGCAGGCGTCCCTGCACCATCACGGGCATCCCCTTCTGCAGGGTCGCCACCACGTTGTGGGCGAGCGCCCTCCAGCAGGAAACGGTGAAGTAATGGGTGTCGCCGTCGACCCACCTGCCGTTCGCGCGATCGAACCGCCGCGTGCTTGACGCGACGCGGAAGGACGCGACCGGCTCTCCGGCCTTCGTGAAGCGCATCTCGACCTCGTTGACCACATTGCCGACGACGCTGAGGGTGATGTCATTCATGGCGGTCTCCTCTCCCTGCCCGGCAGCCCGGTGCGAGAACACCATCCCGGCAGGCGACCCAGGAGCCGACAACCCGAGTGTCGGCTGGGGAGGCGAGACCGACAACCGCGCGTCATGTGGAGATCGCGTCGCCTACTGTTGCCCGGTGTCGTCGAAGCGCTTGATCACCCTCACCACAGCCGCCGTCCTCCTGCTCGCCGGATGCGGTAGCTCGCCCGCGAGCGACTGGACGTCGGGCGAGGACGTCGTAGACGGACTGAAGGCGGCCGGCGTTCCCTGCCTCGCGTCCGCGAACGAGCCCGAGGTCGACAGGAGAGCGAGCGATCGCGGCATCGCCTTCGTCCAGTGCGACGGGTTCGGCGTGATGCTCATCACCGACCGGAACCTGTACGGGACCGTCGAGAACTGCGCGGGCACCGAGCAGCTCGACTGGGACCAGGCCGACAAGCAGCGCGTGATCGTCGGCGAGAACTTCGTCATCACTCCGGTCGTCACGGGAGCAGAGGCGATTCCCGCCTTCCCCGCGGACGCCTCCGCGGAGGATCTCATCGACGCGTTCGGCGGCGAGGAGGTCAGCGTCACCGACTGGATGACACAGCAGGGCTGCGTGCGTCCGGCCAGCACCACAGCGCCAGCCCCAGCATCGTCGTAGGGCCTCTACTCTTCGACCATGTCGACGCGGATCCACCGGGCCTGGCTGGTCGCGGGCGTCACATTCCTGGTTCTCCTGTCTGCTGCGGCCTTCCGCTCGTCCGTCGGGCTGCTCATCGTGCCCTTCGAGGACGAGTTCGGCTGGTCGCGATCGGCGACGTCGCTCGCGGTGTCCGTCAACCTCGTCATCTACGGACTGACGGCACCGTTCGCCGCCGCGCTGATGGAGCGCTTCGGCATCAGGCGAATCGCCACGCTTGCCCTGGCACTCATCGCGATCGGCACCGGTCTCACCCTCGTCATGCGCGAGTCGTGGCAGCTGGTATTCCTGTGGGGCATCCTCGTCGGCCTGGGCACCGGCGCGACCGCGCTGGTCTTCGGAGCGCTCGTCGCCACGCGCTGGTTCGTCAACCGACGCGGGCTCGTCCTCGGCGTGCTCGGCGCCGCGTGGGCCACCGGCCAGCTGCTGTTTCTGCCGATCATCGCGCGCACCATCGAGCACTCCGGGTGGCGCTACGCGTCGGCGATCATCGCGCTGCTGTGCGTCGCGCTGATCCCGTTGGTCTGGTTCGTCATCGTCGACCGGCCGGCCGACGTCGGGCTGCGTCCATACGGCGCGAGCGGCGAGCTCACGGATGTCGAGCAGGAGCAGAACTCGACCCACAGCGGCTGGGCCGCGGCGGGCGTCGCGATCACGACTCTCAAGCAGGCCGCGACCACACGGGCGTTCTGGCTCCTCGCGGGCACGTTCTTCATCTGCGGCTGGACGACCAACGGCATCATCAGCACCCACTTCGTGCCGGCCATGCACGACCACGGCATGGGAGCGACCACCGCCGCAGGCCTGCTCGCCATCGTCGGACTCTTCGACATCATCGGAACGACCGGCTCGGGCTGGCTCACCGACCGATTCGACCCGCGGGTGCTCCTCGGCATCTACTACTCGCTGCGCGGCGTCGCTCTCATCGCGCTGCCGCTCTTCCTCGGACCGGCCATCGACCCGCCGCTGATCCTCGTCATGATGCTGTTCGGCCTCGACTGGGTCGCGACGGTGCCGCCCACCGCGATCCTGTGCACACGCATTTACGGACCCGAACGAGGACCGATCGTGTTCGGCTGGGTGTTCGCCTCCCACATGGTCGGTGCAGCGGTCGCCGCGGCCGTCACCGGAACAATCCGGGAGATCAACGGGGACTACTCGACGGCCTGGTTCCTGGCCGGAGCGCTCGCGATCGGCGCCGCCGTGGCCTGCTTAGCGATCCCTGCTGCGAGAGCCGGGCGCGACAGTGGACAATTGGCCGGCCAGCGCCCGTAGCTCAATGGATAGAGCAACAGGTTTCTACCCTGTCGGCTGGGGGTTCGAGTCCCTCCGGGCGCACCGCTGCGGTGTTTGGTTCCGCGTGATGCGTGACGTTTTGGCTCCGGCTCTCCGGCTATGAAACTGACGTGAATGCTTGACAGTTCGGTGCTCCGGAAACTACGGGCGATCAGGAACCCGCGGGCGGTGGCGGATCCTCAGTGACCAACTGCATCCCCTCATCGCCATAATGGCTGCCGTTCGGCCACTGCCACCGCACGCGGAACGTCGGCTCCTTCCCGTCGTCCACTCGGAAGCGAAGCCCAAGGAACCCTCCCGGCTCTACGCGAGACCGCGAACCCTCAACCTCAGTCACCGTCGTGCCGTCCGCACCCCACAGCACCACCTCCAGCGCCGCTGTCGAACCGATATTGAAGATCACACCGCTCTCAGCGGACTCCCGCGAAAACTCCCACGGCGCCCAACGCGGCCCGACAACTTCCTCATTGCCTGCGGCTCTTGCGTTGCCCGCCATCATGATCCCGAACGTAACCTCGCTCACGGGCGAGAGACTACGGCCTGCATGAAGAACAACGCCATCCCCGAATGGCACGAAATGTCGCAAGTAGTCAGGTACTCCGGATCCGAGCCTTCTGGGCAGGATCTTCAAACCTACGTGGGACAGTTGGTCGGTGGCGACGGTCGACAATCTCCTACTGCATCGTGCAGCGCGCAGTGGCTGACCAGCGTGGGTTGTGGACCTCGGTTTCGATACCGGTGCGCATCGTTGTCATGGTTGCGTGCGTCGTTCTCATCGGCCTGACGGTCCCGCTCGTCCAGGATTGGTACAGAAGTGGGAACCCGGTGAAGGTAGTGCTGGCGTTCGCAGTACCGATGACCCTGGGTTTCACTGCCGTCACCTTCCGCACGAAGGGTTGGACAGCGGCCAAGGATCGCTGGCGGCATCGTGGCCGTCCCGATCGCACCTAGCCAGACCCGCGCGATACTGGGAGCTAGTCGGTCAGTTAGTACTTGCGCCATATGAAGTAGCTCTGACGGCCCCACCTGTCTACGGAGGTGTCGCAGAAGAAGGGGCCATCGCACGTGAACCTGAAGAGACCAGGCCAGCCATCGAGCTCCCCCGTCAGGACGAACCAGATGTTGCCGTGCCCGAAGCCTGCAGCCTCGTACGCGAGGTGAAAACTGGGCGTGCTCGATCTGCAATGGGACGTGCCCAAGACCATGTTGAACTGCAGCTGGACAGAGACGCCGTCCTTCCCGCCCGAGCCGACGTTCACGGGGTAGGTCATTCCCGGATTAGTGCAGTCGGCGCCATCCGCCAAACTGAGCGTCATGTCGACATCAGTGACGTTATGCAGCCTCAAATTCATCGCCCAGACGTCATCGCCGCCACTACCGACATTGTCCGTTCCCGGACCGCCGTGCACGCTGTCGTCTCCGTTCCCGCCGACCAGGACATCGTCACCCGAACCGCCCCTGAGGTCATCGTCGCCGTCTCCGCCGAGGAGCTGGTCGACCTCGTCTCCGCCCACTAGATCGTCGTCGCCTGTGTCTCCAAACAGTGAGTCTTTGCCCGCACCGCCGACGAGGCGGTCGCGTCCGGGTCCCCCAATCAGGACATCATCACCGCCGAGACCGATGAGGGTGTCATCACCGCCCTGTCCGCAGATGTAGTCGTCTCCCACGGTCCCGACGAGGCGGTCATTTCCGGCGGTCCCAGTGACAGTGCATCCAATGCGCGGGACTTGTCCACCAGTCACGTCTCCCACTGGAACCGGGGATGCTGACGCAAGAGGAGCCAGGGTCAAGGCAATCAAGCCGAGAACTAACAGGACAAGCAACGATGAGAATGGCCGTGCATTCCGCGATGCCAAGACTCCCCCGACCAAAGACGTGGCCGTCAGTGTGGGACCTTGGGGCTGGTGCGGTCAATAGACTTCTCTCTTGCGAACCTGGAGGGCACCGACTTCACAGGAGCGATCCTCACCGAAGCGAACTTCTACAAAGTCAACTGGGTCTTCACCGTGTGCCCTAACGGCAAGGCAGGCCCGTATCCCTGCACGAACGCGTAGCCGCTGCGTGGCGGCCGCACGTGGGACGCCTAGTCGAGTGAGAACGGCGGGTACTTGTCAGTGACGAGCAAGAACGCGTAGGCCTGGACACGAAGCGCCCACCGACCGACGCCGACCACGTAGTCGAACAGCCCACGCGGATACCGGCCAGTGAACAGGATCGCGAACCACGCGATCACTGATCACGAGCCTTCCGGTGTCTCCATTCACACAGGCGGCGGTCCGGCTCGGCCGACGCCGTCAGCTCAACTGACCGAGAGCCGTCAATGGTCGAAGCGAGCCAGTCTGTCTCCGCGCAGGCCGACGCTGTCAAAGGCCCAGAAGGTGTCGGGGTAGATCACGGGACCAGCCATCGACGGCTCGTATGCAGCCAGGGGAACGCACTGAAATGCAGCAGGCGGAATACGAGTGGACGGTGGCGTGAACCCGTACTCAGCCGCCGGCGTGAATCCAAGGCGCTGGTAGTAGGACGGGTCGCCTTCGAGAATGAGCGCTGGAGAGCCTGCACTGTCAGCGGCCGCAACCGCGCTCGCGACGAGCGCGCGGCCGATCCCCGTGCGCTGGGCTGAGGGCGCGACGCTGAGCGGGCTCAAGATCAGCAGGTCGACGAGGCGAGCTGGCGCATCAGCCCAGCCCCAGCTCAGGCCAACGTGCCCCAGCACGGTTCCGTCCTGCTCTGCGACGAAGGACATCGAACGATCCCGCCTCGACAGGTCAGCCCACAGGTATGCAACGGTCTCGTCGGCGAACGCTTCCGCGATGACCGCATGGACCGCATCGGCATCCTTTGGCGTCGCCTCGCGCACAAGCACCGGCATGACTGCACTCTATTGCTGGGCTGATGCGTCAGCCCTAGCTAGTTAGGGGACGCGTTGCCCGGATCGATCCGGTAGGAACTGCGCTCGCCTACCGTGCCGTCCAGGTTCTTGATGACGTGCTCGACCATCGCGTCCTGTGCGAGCTTGCGCCCAGCATCGACCGCCTCGTCCTTCGAGTCGTATGCGTGGTGAGTCGCGCTTGTCTGGCCCTCCACCCGGTTGTGCCACGTGTCGTCCTGGTGGAAAGTCTCAATATCGCCTGCGGGCATATTCGCTCCTCGTTGTCTGGTTGTAAGGCCTAGGTACCCGATTCCACCTACTTCACCCAGAGCCCGTCTGCCTGGGGTTCGACTGACCTGGATAAACATCGAAGAGCCCTCGACGTGTTGCGGGTGTCGCGTTTGCGATCGCCGTTGCCAAATGCCAAGGTGCCGAGCATGACAAGCGCAGGCACAGGCGGCGGATCCCGGACACTCATCCTCACCGCGATGATCTTCGCCGTCTCGATGACGTTCATCGACCAGACGATCGTCTCGATCGCTGCGCCCGACATTCAGCAGGAACTGTCCCTCACGAGCACGGGCATGCAGTGGGCCGTGAACGCCTACCTCCTGACGCTTGCCGCCTTCTTCGCATTCGGCGGTCGCCTGGCCGACACCCTGGGCCATCGAAAGATGGTGACCATCGGCGTCATCATCTTCGCCGGGGCATCAGGCATGTGCGGGTTGACGCCGACGGGTGCTGCGGCGGAGGGCTGGCTCATCGGCTTCCGGGCCGTCCAGGGAATCGGCGGCGCCCTGATGTTTCCAGCCGCGCTGGCCATCGTCGTTCAGACCTATCCATTGCGCCAGCGAGGCAAGGCCCTTGCCGTCTTCTTCGGCATCGCCGGCGGTCTCACCGCGATCGGCCCCATCCTGGGCGGGTTCCTGACCGAGTGGACCTGGCGCGCGATCTTCTGGGTGAACATTCCCGTCGCGATCATCGCGCTGATCTTGATCCTCGTGTCTCGCCCCGTCACGGACTTCAAGCCCGGACGCCTCGACTATCGAGGTCTTGTTCTCATCGCGTCAGGCGTGGCATTGAGCATCTTCGGATTCCAGCAGGCTGCGGTGTGGGGTTGGGGCAGCCCGGGCGTTTGGGGCACGATCATCATCGGCTTCGCGATCCTGGTCGTCTACGTTCTCGTCGAGCTGCGAACCGAGTCGCCGCTCACAGACGTGCGGATCTTCAAGATCCGTGCGTTCCTCGTCGAGAACCTGGTCCTCGCGCTCTCGATGATCGCGTTCATCCCGATCTTCTTTTTCATCAGCCAGTACGCGCAGATCTCCCTGGGCCAGACCGCATCCCAGGCGAGCCTGCTGCTCATGTACTTCTTCCTCGGCTACGTCGTGGCCGCGCAGATCGGCGGCCGGATGCTGGATCGCATCGGCGCGAAGGTCCCGGTCGTCCTCGGCTGCGTGATTGCGGCGGTCGGCTTCGCTCTCTGGTCGCAGAAGGTCACGGGCCTCGACAGCGGAAGCCAGATCTGGACGATCATCCTCACCGGCGCGGGCATGGGCATGATGCTTGGCCCCGCGAACACCGACGCGGTCAACCGGGCATCCCGGCTGTCGTACGGGGAGGCCACCGGCATCACCCAGACGGTGCGCAACTACGCGGCGAGCCTCGGCCTCGCCGTTCTGGGCACCCTGCTCGTCAACGTCACCAGCAGTCGCGTCACGGACTCGGTGCTCGCGCAGGGGCGACCCCCGAGCAGGCGGCGCAGGCAGCCGCCGAGGCATCCCAAGGCGGACCGGGCGGCGGTGGAGCGATCCCCGCCTTCGTTCAGCTCGACTTCGCGTACGCCATCCGCAGCGTGCTCGTCGCGATGGCGGTCGTCATGGCTCTTGCCGCCCTCGTCGCGCTCATCGGGCTGCGGCGCGGCCTGCAGGCCGACACGGACAGCACGGGCAAACAGGTCACAACTCCGGCCACGTGACCATGGCCCGGCGTCAGCTCAACGTGACCCGATCCAGCCGGTCGAACAGCGGAGCACCAAGACCACTAGCCGGGTCGAAGCCCGGCATTGCCTGACAGCACGGCGGGATCGTCGTGGTCGTCGGTGACGTCGGGACCGGATAGAGCGTGTTGCCGATCGTCACGTCGAAGAACGTCGCGGGATAGGTCCTGCCGACGCGGTACAGCCACGGGTTCAGGAAGCCCAGCGGCGGCTTGCCTTCCGCGCGCAGTCGCGCCGAGATGAGGGCGAAGCCGGCTGCCGCCATGGGACTGGCCTGGCTCGTGCCGCCGACGGGTGACACTGGCTCTCCGCCGATAAAGATGGTCGTTCCCGGACCGACCCCGGCAAGCAGCGCGATATCCGGGACACTGCGCACCTGGGACGGGTTGATCGGGCGCTGGTACCAAGGGGCATTCCACAAGCTGCTCGGGCCGGCCGTCGACGCTGCGTTCCCAGTGAGGCCGTACTGCACGTCGTTCCACACCGATTCGCCGATGCGCTCGTTTCCCGCGCCGAGGTTCAGCTGCGTGCCGCCCACGGCGGTGACGAATGGTGACGAGGCGGGCATGGCGATCGTCGGCACGGGGTTCGCCATCGCGGCTGCATTGCCCTCGAACGACCCGAGGACCTGGCAGGCCGACGATCCCCAGTCGCCCGCGGCGACGAGGACGGACGTTCCGATCATCGCCGCCATCTGGTGCAGGGCCTCGAGGGTCCGGTATCCCTCAAGGCCGTCGAGTTCGCAGTTCCCGTAGGACACCGTGACGGCGTCCGGAGGGGTCGACCATCCCGTCAGCGCGAGTGAGAAGCCCTCGATGAACGACGGATCGCTGTTCGAGACCTGAACGAGCCGCACCGACTCCAGGTCATGGCTCGCCCACGCAACCGTCTGCAGGTCGAGCGCCGTCTCCCCGCTCAGCGACACGATCGGCGAGCCAACGCCCACCCCGTACTGCACATCCACGTTTGGAGCGCGGTGCCCGAAGCATGCTGCCGCTGCCGTGACATCCGACTGGATGAAGCCGCCGGCGAGGCTGACGATCGCGATACGCGGCTGGCGGGCGCGAGGTATCGCTGAGTTCAGGCCGGAAAGCGCGTAGGCGTGCGACAGCTGGTACGGCGTGTAGCTGACTGCGGTCGCCGTTGCCGGAAGGCACGTCGGGCCCACAGGTGTGCCGTTATTGCCCGCAAGACCTGCAGGGATGGCGGGCAGCGGCTGTGCTCCGGGGATGTCCATCGACGGTACGTAGTTCGAGAACTCCGAGATGAACCACGGCGCCTTGCCAGCGAGCGCGGGCGGAACAGCGATCGCCTTCCTCTCGGATGTCCGGAACGAATACACATCGGAAGCGCCACCAGCCTGCGGCGACCCGAGTAACGCTGCCTTGAAGTCGATCGGCTGTCCGTAGGCCGCCTGCCACTGCGCCACCGTGCCGCTGACTCGGGCATACATACGGGTCGCGTCGATCGTCGTCGTCAGTCCGAAAGGTGCCAGCGCTCGACGAACGCGCTCGACTGCAGGGTCCGACGCTCCGTATCGCGACGCTGCCTCATCTAGCGTCAGGTACTCGCGAAAACTCGCAGATCCCGGCGAGCTGACAGCCTGCGCATCTGCGCGAAGGAGCGTGTCGCGTATCGGCAGACCGGCGAGAAACGTGACGCGTGCGTTCTGATCTACTCCCGCCTGAGCAGCGGTCGCCGCAGGTCCGACCGACACTCCGAGGGCGCCGACGAGGGCAAGCAGTAGTCCCATGGCGATCGCACGCACGCGCCGGAGGCTAGCACCGTCCGGCGTAGCGCACTCGGTTAGCGTTATGCGCGTGGATCTCCAGGAACGCATCGTGTCGCGCGAGGGCGAGTTCCTGCTCTTCGCCGTGACCCCGCCGCGCTTGTCGGCGTCTGAAGAGAAGGTGCAGGAGATCGCCGATGTCACCCTCAAGCGGTTGCGACACCTCGATCTCGACGGCCTGGTCCTGTACGACATCACGGACGAGGCCGACCGCAATCAGCAGGAACGGCCGTTCCCCTTTCTGCCGACCTTGGACCCGACCGACTACCTGGACCGCTACATCACGAACTGGCACACCCCTGTCGTGGTCTACCGCGCAACCGCGAAGTACTCCGAGTCACAGCTCCGTGACTGGGTCGCATCGCAGGACTCCGATGCGCGACTTGCGGTCTTCGTCGGTGCATCGTCACGCGGGAAGCCGGTGGCGACGACGCTGCGCAGGGCACAGCAGATTCGTGCCGAGGCCAACCCCGACCTGATCCTCGGTGCAGTCGCGATCCCGGAACGGCACACTCGCAAGAGCGACGAGCACCTCCGCCTGATCGCCAAGCAGGAGGCAGGCTGCTCGTACTTCGTTACCCAGGTGGTCTATGACTCCACCGCCGCAAGGAACCTGGTCTCCGACTACGCCTACGAGTGCCGTGCCCGAGGTCTCGACCCGGTCCCGATCGTGTTCACTTCCTCGGTGTGCGGGTCGATGAAGACCCTGGAGTTCCTTCGCTGGCTCGGCGTGGATGTGCCGCGCTGGATTGAGAACGACCTGCGCCACTCAGAGGACACTCTCGACGCGTCCGTCGACCAGGCGGAGGCAACGCTGGCGGAGCTCATGACGTTCTGCCGCAGGCTCGGCGTTCCGTTCGGAATCAACATCGAGTCCGTCTCGATCCGCAGGGTGGAGATTGAGGCGAGCATTCAGCTGGCCGAGCGCATCCGCGGCAAGCTTGCGCGCTGATGGTTTGATTCAGCCCACAGTTGGGAATCATCACGGCAGTACCCGCACACGATTGGACCCGCCTCATGCGCCGTCGCTACCTCGCAGTGACGGTCGCGGTCTGCCTGCTGACGGCTGGCTTGGCACCCGCAGCACTCGCGACCTCTGCTGCCGGTCCATCGCCGCGGGCGAAATGCACGATCACGGGCACGTCCGGCGACGACGTGCTCCGCGGCACGTCGGATCGCGATGTGATCTGCGGCCTCGGCGGCGACGACCGGATCTTCGGACTCGCCGGTAATGACGTACTCATCGGCGGGCCGGGGCACGACCACCTTGTCGGAGGTGCGGGGAACGACACCCTCATCGGCGGCTCGGGGAACGACACCCTCATCGGGGGTCCCGGCTCCGACACGACTCGCGGAGGTACGGGAACTGACCAGGTCGCCGTGGGAAGTGGCACGCCCGTGCCTGAGCAGACCGGCTCCTCCCGACCGCCGACATGCGCCACGGTGAACGCGGTGCACTCGTCCGGAGTCGCATCGACGAGCGTGACGGCAGCGGCGGCCGTCGCCGCGGGGTTCCAGCTTCCGATCGTCGACCAGGTCCTGTTCAACAACCTCCTTCGAGCCGCGCCGACCCTCGACCAGCCAATCACCGGTGTCCTGTGCGCGGCGCGCGTCGCCCCGGCGCCGCCGTCCTCCGTCCGCGACCTCAAGGCGACTGCCACGTCATCGGCGTCGGTACGACTCGAGTGGAAGGTGCCGGCATCCCACGCAGATGGAGTGGCGTACCTGGTGTCGGGAAGCGGCGCGATTGACATCACCGGGACGACAGCAGAGATCTCCGGCCTGTCCCCGCTGACCGCCTACGGCTACTCGGTCACAGCGGTGAACTCCGATGGGGCGAGCGCTCCCGTCTCTGTCTCGGTGACCACCCACGCCGCGCCCCCTCCTCCCTCAGGTGGGGGCAGCTCTCTGCTGACCACGACCAACAACAAGAGCACGGGCATCACGGCCCGCATGCAGTGGAACGCCAACTCCGGGTACTGCGGGGAGACCAGCTTCATCACCGCCCTCATGCGCAACGGCGGGTACGCGTCCCAGTGGACCGTGCGGAGCCTCGCCGCGGCCGGTAACTCCCAGGAGAATGCGAACTCGCAGCTGATCATCGGCACGAACGGCTGGGGCGTCACCGACCAGCAAGTGGCCACGGCGATGAAGCTCGTCGCCGTCGACTACGACAACTCGTCCGAGACGGATACCGACCAGTTCCTCGCGTGGATCAAGGAGCGCGTGGTTTCCGACGACACGGTGATCATCGGCGTCTACAACAACGTTGGGATGCTCGGCGAATCCGGCAACGGTGACGGCACCTATGACCACATCGTCCCGGTGGTCGGTGTCGGCTCCAACCATCCCCTGTCCGGGTCCTCGGCCTCGACCTACTACGCCGATGACATCATCACCATCAGCGACAACGGCCTCTACACGCCAGGTCCGGATGACGTGCCCGGCAACAGCCCGGAGAACGCCGCCACGTCGGCGCTCTACACCTTCAACGTCGACGACTGGCAGAACTACCGGGCCGGGGCCAACTCCGGCAGCACGGTCCGCGACCTGTACTCCGCACCCATCCTCATTCCGTCGCCGCCAATCGATGAGGTGCGGAACTGGGGCACGGCGATCACGGGGATCGTCGACGACACGCCTGGGGCCCTTAAGGCGATACCCGTGCAGCTCACCGCGAGCCTCGACGGCGAGGGATTCCACAACCAGACATCCATGGGCGCCCCACCCGCCCCGTCCGCCCTGACGCTGACGGCGACCGCACGTCCTACTGAGGGCGTTGCCTACAACGTCTACATCTACGAAGACTTCGACGACGTACCCACTGGCAGCTTCAACGAGGCGGCTCTGGACGAGAGCCGCGTTCCTGACTACACGATTCCCGACACCAACACCGGTGAGTGGAGTCAGACCATCTCGACGGATACCTCGCAGACACGGACCTTCCGCATCGTGCCTCAGAGCGCGCCGTAGTCACGTCAGTTGCTACGTCGTCCGGGACTGCACGGGGTCACGAAGCCATCCGAGGCTTAGCAGCCAAGCCTTGATCGGCGGCTCGGCAATCCCGGCCTCGATGATCGGCATATGCCCGAGTCCCACGAACTCATGCCCGGTGATAGGAAGGCCCTTCGCCCGAAGCGCATCGGCCAGGGCTGTGGTCTGGGCGTAAGGGACGTTGTCGTCCAAGCTGCCGTGCAGGAGGATCGTCTGCAGGTCGGGCTTCACGCGATCGGATTCCTGCAGCCACGCAATGGGATTGGTGCGCTTCCATATAGCCGGGGCCGCCGCCGGGTCGATGCCCATCCACAGCCGCATTCCCGACGTGAACCAGTCCGTGTTGTAGATGCCGGCCATGCCAACGAGCCCGTCGACCTTCACCTTGCGGTACCGGCAGTCCTTGCCGAACTCGTCACCCGAGAAAGCCACCAAGGACGCCAACTGGCCACCCGCCGAGTGACCGAGAACGATGACCTTGGTGGCCGGATGACCCAGCCGACGCGCCTTGCGAACCGACCATCGGATTCCGCATGCGACCTGGTCCACCGCGACTGGGAAATTTGTCCCGGTACCCGTGGTGTCGTAGGTCAGCAGCGAGGTCGTCACGCCGTCCTGAGTCAGGCGCGCGGCGAGCGACTCCAGTGCCGTCGGGTCCGAGGTCGCCCAGGCTCCGCCCGGGATCATCACGACCAAAGGCGCCTTGCGCGACTTCGGCACCCTCACCTGCGCCCGCAGGCCGGGCAGGTACGACGAGACGTGCGCACCATTGACGAACTTCGCCGGAACAGCCATCGGGGTGAGCGCACTGCGGACTTCGCCATGGCGTATCGCCGACGCACGTGCCTGGTCGACTGACGATGTTCCGGACTGTCCACTTCCACCGGAGGCGCAGGCGGTCAGACCGCCGGCGACGAGGGCCGCGACGGACACGACCGTGATCACTCGTGACATCCACCGATCATGACACGCCGACCGAAACTCTCCGGGCCTTGGCGCTCGTCGCGCGCGTCGTCTGTGTCACTAGCTCCGGAACGGCGAGCTCGCCTTGCAGTCCTTCGCATGCCGGCCGACGAGCTTCAGCCCGGCGAGGTCGCCGGCGCTGAACTGCGTGATGTCACCCGCGATCGTGGCGTTCATGATGTTCGGACCGGCCTTGTGGTCCAGGCCCATGACGTGCCCCAGTTCATGCAGGTACAGCAGGGTTCGCACCGCCTCGGGGATGGCAGGCAGGTCGGGAGAGTCGATCTGCATGTACCCGTTCTGGAGTCGCCCGATTTGGCTGGTGTACCCCGGGTACTGCGCGCCGCCATATCCACTCGCCCCCGCCTTCTTCGGGAGGGTGCGCTGGAAGTTCTCGAACTTGACGGCGATGTCGGCCCCCGGGATGGTGGGCGTGTTGTAGCGGGGAGTCTTGCCGTGCTTCTTCGACACACCCTTGTACTTGAACGTGAGACCGGTCGCGCTCGAGATGATCGCGAACGCTTCCGTGACGCGCGGGATCTCCTCGGGCACTAGTCCCTTCGCGACGATCGCCCACGTGATCGGCTTGCAGGGGTACCACCGAGCCTGAGGCTTGCCCCCCTTGCCGTACAGGAGTGCGTAAGGCTTGTCATTCTTCGCCGGGACGAATGCCGACTCCGCGACGCTCGTGGTCACCGCTGCCGTCGTCGCGGCGGGTGCTGCGGTAGCGCTAGACGCAAGGGCACCCGTCGCCAGTGCGGCGAGCAGGACGCTGGAGATAGTGCTCGTCGGCTTCATAGAGCGCATGTACCCCACATGCGAAGGAACGTACCTTCTTGTGGACAACCGCTCCGTACCGACTCCGTGCCGACTCGCCGTCGGTATCCCACCTTCCGATCTGTGGCAGCATGCGCCCTTACTTAGGCAAGCCTAACCTTGCCAACCACTCGGGGAAGGTCGTCCGTTGATCGCCAGAAGAGTCACCTGCATCGCCGCAGCCGTCGCTTTGTCGTTGTCGGTCGCCGCGTGCTCGTCGAGTACAGCCGAGAGCCAGACGACGAGCGCGCCCGCCTCCAGCGCAAGCCCCAGTGCCAGTCCCAGCGCGATCGCTTCCGTCTTTCCTGTCACGATCGCGCACGCATACGGCGAGACGACGATCCCGGCCAAGCCAGAGCGGGTCGCGGCCGTCGCGTGGTCGAATCACGAGATCCCACTCGCCCTGGGCATCGTTCCCGTCGGCATGAGCAAGGTGACGTGGGGCGACGACGACAACGACGGCGTCCTGCCGTGGGTCGAGGAGGCGCTGGCCGCCCTCGGCGCATCTACGCCGGTCCTGTTCGACGAGACCGACGGGATCAACTTCGAGGCAGTCGCCGATACCGATCCCGATGTCATCCTCGCGCCGTACTCGGGCCTGTCGAAGGAGGACTACGACACGCTGTCCAAAATCGCACCCGTTGTGGCCTTCCCCGAGGTCGCCTGGGGAGCAACGTGGGAGCAGATGCTGGACATGGGATCGACCGCGCTCGGACTGGCACCTGAAGGTGTGGCACTCGAGGTTGAGATCCAGGCCAAGGTGCAGGCCGCGCTCGACGCGCACCCCGAGCTGAAGGACAAGAAGGTCCTGTTCGCCTACATCGATCCGAAGGACCTCTCCCAGATCGGCTTCTACAACAGCTACGACACCCGGCCGAGCTTCCTGGCCAACCTCGGCATGCCGACTCCGGCCATCGTCGAGGAGATGTCGACGGGCGACAAGGCGGATACCTACCGGACGGTGAGCGCAGAAGAGGCCGACCGTTTCGATGACGTCGACCTGTTCGTCACGGTCGGCGAGGCCGACAGCGACTTCATCGCGCAGTTGCAGGCTGACCCGCTGCTGTCGAAGATCCCGGCCATCAAGAGCGGCGCCGTGGCGATCCTGGAGAACTCCACTCCGCTGGCCGCGTCGGCAGGACCGTCACCGCTATCGATCGGCTGGGCTGTCGACGACTACTTCGCACTGCTGGCGGGTGCGCTCAAGTCGAACGGCTGAGGCAGGACGATGCACCCAGGTGCCTAGCGGGAATGCGGTTCCCAGCCGGCAGTGTCCGACTTCGCCTCGGTGAGCAGGACCGTGGAGTCCGTCTCGGCCCGGATGACGTGCGGGTCGGTCGGGACCTCGAGGAGCTCGCCCTCCGAGGCCTCCTCCAGGCCGTCGGTCGTGCGTACGCGCACGGATCCCGACAGCACCTGCATTGTCGAGTGCTCGGTACTGGTGCGCGAGGCGACCGTGTGTCCCTCGGTGAGTGCCACGACGGTCTGCTTGATCTTCCCCTCGTCGTCGCCTACGAGAGTCTGCGAGCTGAGTCCGTCGGCAGATTCCTGCGCGATCTCGAGCTGGTTCGCGGCGATGTCGGACAACTCATGCTTGGTCATCGGCACTCCCCGGGTTGTTGTACCGGGCACATACTACGGACGCGATCGGGCGTAGGCGTGGCCTAGGGGCGCCTGCCGCCAATGTGGCAGGTTTGGCGATTTGCCGGATACTGCGACTCGTGGACCAGCAAGTTCGACGGGTGGCGTGCGAGCTTGCCGTGTCCGTGGTCGAGCCGACGCGCTTGAGCCTGCAGGTGGCGCCGTCGGATGCCGATTTCGAGGTAGACGAGTTCCTCGAAGTCCTCTGCGATGGGCAGCCAGTCCAGACCACCGAAGTTCCTGTCCCCGGCAACGGCCGTGTCCACCAGTGCACGCCGCCGCCTGGCCTCGTCGAGATCACGTATCGCGCAACCGTGACCGGACGTGCCCGGCCTCCAGTTGTGACCGACGCGGACAGGATCGTCTACCGGCGGCCCAGCCGCTACGCGGAGTCCGATCGACTCGCACCGATCGCGCAGACCGAGTTCGCCGGCATCGCTGACCCTGCGGAACTGCTCGCGTCAGTGTCGTCCTGGGTTGGCACGAGACTGGAGTACGTCCCGCGCAGCAGCGGGCCGACGGATGGCTCGGTCGACACGATGCTCAAGCGACAGGGGGTATGCCGCGACTACGCGCACCTGGTGATCGCCCTGCTCCGGGCGATGGACGTTCCCGCACGTCTCGCGGCCGTCTACGCGCCAGGCCTGGATCCCATGGACTTCCACGCCGTGGCCGAGGCTGCGATCGGCGACACGTGGATGGTGACCGACGCCACCCTGCTGGCACCGCGATCGAGCCTGCTGCGAATCTGCACGGGCAGGGATGCTGGCGACACGGCGTTCCTGTCGACGTACGGCGGTCAGGCCGACTTCCTCGACTCCACCGTCTACGCGACTATCGACGGGGCGCTGCCCACCGACGACGTGCACCAACAGGTTTCGTTGACCTGAGCGGCTCCACCGCCGTCGACTAGATTCCCGACCATGCCAACGCAGTCAGGTGAACTGGCGTTGGCGCACTGGCGGCGCTCGATCCACTCCCTGTACGAACGAGTCCGCGGCGAGGATGACCCGCGCGAGGCGCACGCGCTCTGGCGGAGCGGACGCGACGAATTGTTCGCGACCCATCCCCAGTCCCCGCTGCCTGCGGGTGACCCTCTGCGCGTGACCGGGCTGCCGTATTGCCGTACGATCCGTTGCTGCGCTGGACCCTGAGCATCGAGCCGCCGGACGACCCGCTGCCGCCTCGCGACGTCAACACTGGAGCCAACGAGGTGACGCGCATGCGCCACCTCGGCTGGATCACGCTGCCTGCGCCGGTGGATGCGCGTCTGGCCGTCTGGTGGCTCGAGCAGTACGGAGGCGGTCTGTTCCTGCCAATCCGCGATGCCACCGCCGGGCGGACCAGCTACGGCGGAGGGCGGTACCTGCTCGACACCGTCAAGGGTGCGGACCTCGGCGGCAGCGATACCGACCTGGTCGTCGACCTGAACTTCGCGTTCCACCCGTCCTGTCGCTACGACCCCCAATGGGTCTGCCCGCTGGCGCCGCATGAGAGCACGATCCCCGCGTCAATCGAGGCCGGCGAGCGGATGTCGATCGCGTAGTCGGCTGTCAGATGTGAACCGCCTCCCGGGTCAAATCCGCAGATCGCGTCCCGAAAAGGGCCCAGAACACCGATTTGACCCGGGAGGCGGTTCAAATCGGGGTGGCGTGTAGCCGACTCGGCGTCGGCAACATTCATCGCGATCTGTGGCAGCATGCGCCCTTACTTAGGCAAGCCTTACCTTGTTTAGCGCATCTACCACTCGCGGAAGGGTCCTCCATTGATCACCAGAAGATTCACCGGCGTCGCAGCAGCGGTCGCCATTTCCCTGTCGCTCGCCGCGTGCTCGTCGAGCACTAGCGGAACCGAGACGACCAGCGCCCCTGAGGGCAGCGCTCCCGCGGCGAGCGCCAGCGCGCCCGCGGCCAGTGCCAGCCCCAGCGCCGCCGCCTTCCCGATCACGATCACGCACGCGTTCGGCGAGACCACGATCCCGGCCAAGCCCGAGCGGATCGCGGCGGTCGCGTGGTCCAACCACGAGGTTCCGATCGCGCTCGGCATCGTCCCGGTCGGCATGAGCAAGGCAACCTGGGGCGACGACGACTCCGACGGCGTGCTGCCGTGGGTCGAGGAGGCACTGACCGCACTGGGCGCGCAGACGCCGGTGCTGTTCGACGAGACCGACGGGCTGAACTTCGAGGCCGTCGCGGACACCAAGCCCGACGTCATCCTCGCTCCCTACTCCGGCCTGACGCAGGAGGACTACGACACGCTGTCCAAGATCGCACCGGTCGTGGCTTTCCCCGAGGTCGCCTGGGGAGCAACGTGGGAAGAGATGGTCGACATGAGCTCGACCGCGCTCGGACTGGCCCCCGAAGGTGCCGCTCTCGAGGCCGACCTCCAAGCTCAGGTCCAGGCCGCGCTCGACGCGCACCCGGAGCTGAAGGACAAGAAGGTCCTGTTCTCCTACATCGACCCCAAGGACATGAGCCAGATCGGCTTCTACACCAGCCACGACACACGGCCGAGCTTCCTGGCGAACCTCGGCATGCCGCTGCCCGCGATCGTCGAGGAGATGTCCGCGGGAACCGAGGAGTTCTACACCTCGGTGAGTGCCGAGGAGGCCGACCGCTTCAATGACGTCGACCTGTTCGTCACCTACGGCGATGCCGGCAGCGACTTCGTCGCGCAGTTGCAGGCTGATCCGCTGCTGTCGAAGATCCCGGCAATCAAGAGCGGTGCGGTCGCGATCCTGGAGAACTCCACTCCGCTGGCCGCATCGGCCAATCCGTCTCCGCTATCGATCGGCTGGGGAATTGACGACTACTTCGCGCTCCTAGCGGGTGCACTCAAGTCGAACGGTTGAGTTCTCGAGCCACGCACGTCACGCAGCCGGACGCCGCCTCATTGCGGCGTCCGGCTCGCGTGCGTCTGCTGTGGCTGCTCATCGGCCTGGTTTTCCTCGTCGTCCTCGTCGTCGCATCGTTCGCGTTCGGCACCCGCATCGTCTCGCTGGACGAAGTCTTCGCTGGCCTGAGCGGTGACATCAGCACCGTCGGGCAGGCAGCGGTGGCCTCCCGTGTCCCGCGCACGATGATGGCCCCGCTCATCGGCGCAATGCTGGCGATCGCCGGCGCCTCGATGCAGGGAGTCACGCGGAACCCGCTTGCCGATCCCGGCATCCTCGGGGTCTCGTTCGGCGCTTCCCTCGCCGTCGTCATCGGCATCGCCGCATTCGGGATGACGAGCACCTACGCGTATGTCGTTGTCGCGATCGCCGGCGCGGCGGTTGCCGCGACCTTCGTCTACCTGATCGGGTCGCTGGGCTACGGCGGCATGACGCCGCTGAAGCTCGCACTCGCCGGCGCCGCGTCGGCGGCAGCATTCTCCTCTCTCATCAGCGCGATCATGCTTCCGCGCGTGGACCTCCTGACCACCTACCAGCACTGGCAGATCGGCGGAGTTGGCGGAGCCACCTGGGATCGAGTCCTCATCGTCATCCCGTTCCTCATCCTCGGCGCCGGTATCTGCTTCGCGCTGGGCAGGGGCATGAACACGCTCGCCCTCGGTGACGACATCGCCGCAGGACTCGGCGAGCATGTTGCCCGGACTCGCCTTCTCGGCTGGGCCGGCGCCGTGATCCTGTGCGGTGCCGCGACCGCCGTCGCTGGGCCTATCGTCTTCGTCGGCCTCATCGTGCCGCACATCTGCCGGCTGCTGTTCGGCGCGGACTATCGCTGGATCCTCGTGATGTCCGCGGTGGTCGGCGCAGCGCTGCTCCTTGGCGCGGACATCATCGGTCGAGTTATCGCGCGCCCCGAGGAGATCGAGGTCGGCATCGTCACGGCGATCATCGGCGGGCCGTTCTTCATCTGGATCGTCCGCCGGCAGAAGGTGCGTGAGCTGTGAGCGCCGCAGTGGTGATGGCCGGTCGCCGACGACGCATGCGGCGCCGCGCGCTGATCATCGGCATCCTCGCCGTGGCCGTCTTCTGCGCGTACGCGGTCAGCCTGATGGTGGGGAACACCTTCTACGGCCCCGGCGAGGTCGTCCGCGTGGTCATGGGCGAGGACGTGCCCGGGGCGGCATTCGCGATCGGCGACCTGCGCCTCCCGCGGGCCACCCTTGCCGTGCTCGCGGGCATCAGCTTCGGCCTCGCGGGCATCACGTTCCAGACCATGCTGCGCAATCCCCTCGCCTCCCCCGACATCATCGGTATCACCGCCGGCGCCACGACCGCCGCAGTTGTCGGCATCGTCCTGATCGGACTCGACGAGACCGCGGTCTCCTTCCTCGCCCTTGCCGGGGCCCTGCTGACGGCTAGCGCGATCTACCTGCTCTCGAACCGGAACGGATTCGCCGGCACCCGGCTGATCCTCATCGGCATCGGCATGTCGGCCATCCTCGTCAGCACCACGAACTACGTCCTGTCGAAGGCCTCGGAATGGGACATCCAAGCGGCCATGCAATGGATCTCCGGGAGTCTCAACGGAGCCACGTGGTCGAAGGTGGTGCCCCTAGCCCTGGCCTGCGTCGTGCTCATCCCCATCCTGCTGCTGAACGGCCGAGCCCTCGATGTCCTCCGCCTCGGTGACGACGCGGCCGCAGCACTGGGCGTTCGAGTCTCGCTGACTCGCGTGGTCCTCGTCCTTGCGGCCGTCGCCCTGCTCGCGTTCGCGACCGCGGCGTGCGGCCCCATCGCGTTCGTCGCGTTCATGTCCGGGCCGATCGCCGCGCGGATTGTCGGAACCGGCGGCTCGCTCCTCGTCCCGGCCGCGCTCATCGGAGCGCTCCTCGTCCTCGTCGCCGACCTCGTAGGCCAGTACGCATTCGACAACCGCTATCCCGTCGGCGTCGTGACCGGCGTGCTCGGCGCACCGTTCCTACTCTTCCTGCTCGTCAGGACGAATCGCTCCGGAGGCTCGCTATGACCCAAGCCCGTCAGCTCTCAGCCGAGAGCGTCACCCTCGCCTATGGCGACCGAGTCGTCGTCGAGGACCTGGACCTGACCCTCGCGGCCGGGCGAATCACCGCGATCGTAGGCGCGAACGGGTGCGGCAAGTCGACTCTGCTGCGCGCGCTCGCACGACTGATTACGCCCCGCTCGGGACAGGTGCTGCTCGACGGCACGCGGCTGCACGATCTGCCGTCGAAGGAGGTGGCCCGCGTGCTCGGCCTGCTGCCGCAGAGCCCGATCGCCCCCGAGGGCATCGTCGTGGCGAGCCTTGTCGGCCGCGGGCGTCATCCCCATCAACGCATGCTCGCCGGCTGGACCGCGCAGGACTACGAGAGTGTCGCGGCCGCGCTCGACCTCACGGGAACTGCGGACCTGGCCGACCGCCCGGTCGATGAGCTGTCCGGCGGGCAGAGGCAGCGCGTGTGGATCGCGATGGTCCTCGCGCAGGAGACCGACATTCTTCTGCTCGACGAGCCGACCACCTTCCTGGACATCGCGCACCAGGTGGAGGTCCTCGACCTGCTGACCGACCTCAATCGCGACCGCGGCACGACGATCGTCATGGTGCTGCACGACCTCAATCTCGCCGCGCGCTACGCCGACGAGCTCGTCGCCGTCAAGGACGGACGCGTCCACGCGATCGGCAGCCCCGAGTCCGTGGTGACCGAGCCGATCATGCGCGACGTATTCGGTCTCGACTGCCGCGTCATCGTCGACCCGGTCTCCGGCAAGCCACTCGTCCTGCCGAGCGGCAGGCACCACTCGCGCTAGCGACGCGAGACGTACGCACAGCCCACAGCAGCAACCACCAACCGGAAGGCCCAAGAGAACATGCCGAAGAACTCCCGCCGCATCACGGTGCATCCCATCGTCCTGCGCCAGCTCGTGGTTGCTCGCATCGTCGACGTGACTCCGGGCCTACGACGAGTCACGCTCGCCGGTGACCAGCTCCGGTCATTCGCGTCCGCCAACGGTGTCGTGCAGCCGGACTTCCAGAGCACGGGATTCGATGACGACGTGCGCCTCGTGTTCCCGTACCCGGGAGCAGACGAGACCGTGCTGCCGATCCAGGACGACGGGCACCTGGACTGGCCGACGGATCCGCGACCGCTCTCGCGGGTGTACACGGTGCGTCGTTGGGATCCCGCGGCCGGCGAGGTCGACGTGGATTTCGTCAGGCATGGAACCGGGATCGGCACCACCTGGGCCTACCGGGCGCAGCCGGGTGACCGCATGCACGTCGCCGGGCCCGCGGCGAGCCAGGCGATGCCGGACGCGGACTGGATCCTGGCCGTCGGCGACGACACCGCACTGCCAGCGATCAGCCGACTGCTCGCAGAACTCCCTGGGAATGTTCGTGCCCGCGTGTTCGTCGAGACATCCGGCGCCGATCGGATCCACTCGCTGAGCGAGCGCGAGGACGTCGTCGTCACCTGGCTCGTGCGCGAGCCCGGCGACGCTACCTCGCGACTGCTCGGAGCCGTGGAGTCGCTCGAGTGGTGGGACGGCACGCCGTTCGCATGGATCGCCGGCGAGGCGTCGGTCGTCAAGTCCGTTCGACGTCACCTCGTGGGCGAGCGTGGCATGCCGATCGCGGACGTCGAGTTCACCGGGTACTGGCGGCGCGGAGAAGTCGTCACGCTCGATGACGACCCGGCGGTTCCGGATCCCGCGCGCAACCAGGAGGCATTCGAGAGACTGCACGAGATGGGCGAGCTTCTTCGCCCGCTTGCGATTCGCGCGGCTGTCGCCCTTGGTCTTCCCGAGCTGATCGCGCGCGGCACCGAGACCGCCGCCGAGCTCGCGGCCGCGACCGGCTCCGATCCTGTTGCGTTGGCAAAGCTGCTGCGCTACCTGGACGCGATCGGCATCGTCGAGAAGACCGAAAACGATGGCTACCAGCTCACCGATGTCGGCGACTACCTCACCGAGGACTTCGTCGTGGACGTGCTGCATCCCGACGGATTCTGGGGGCGGCGCCAGGTCGGATTCCTCGGTCTCGTCGAGTCGGTGCGTACCGGACGCGAGTCATACTCGTCCGTCACCGGCCAGACCTACGACCAGCTTCGCACCGAGGATTGGTACAACGATCGCCTCCATACCCAGGTATCGGGCTACGCGCGCTACTTCGCCGAGCCGCTCGCGAAGTCCGAAAGCCTGGCGGGCGTCCAGCGGCTGGTCATCCGATCGGAGGCCGCGGGAGTTCTCGCGCACGCCATCGTCGATGCCAACTCCGACGTTCGCATCGACATCTCCGGACTGCCGTCGCACCTTGCCTGGGCCCGCGCGGATCTCGACGCCTCGATTGGTGACCCGCAGGCGCGATCGCGAATCGAGCTCAACGAGCGGTCGCTGTTCGAGGCCACGGAACCGGCTGATGCCGTGCTCCTCATCAGCCAGCTGAACCAGTTGCCCGCGGACGATGCCGCGCTTGTCCTGCGTCGGGCTTCGGAGAGCCTCAGGAGTGGTGGACGGGTCCTGGTCTACGACGAGTCACTCAGCGGCGAGGTCCTCGACGAGCACGAAACCGAGAACGATCTCCTCAGCCTCACGCTGCACGGCACCGGGATCCGGACTAAGGCCGAGCAGGAGGCGATCTTCGCTGCCGCAGGGCTAGCGGTCGAGGGAGTCGAGACGGTCGGCTGGGGCGCGGCCCTCTATCGCCTCATCCCACAATGACTTAGGCGCGAATCCGCAGCCAAGTGCGCGTGAGGATCGCGGTGATGCACACGGCCGCGACTGCGAGCACGACCGTGTTCGGGTCAAGGGCGGGCCGCCACTGGACGTCCCCGTCGCGGATGACGAAGGCTCCGGCTGGTCGTGCGATCACACCGAAACCACCCCCGTCCCCTGACTGTCCTGCGTCGTCCTGCCCGGAACCGCCCCCTCCGCCGCCGACCACGCGTGCAGCAGGAATGACGGTGGTGCCGTCCTTCTCGTAGGGCTCGCCGAACACGCGTCGAACGGTGATCAGATCCTGGGCGCTGGTCACGAACTTCTCGAGCGTCATCGTTACTCCTCCTCGCCGGGCTCCTATCGTGATGCTATGGCGAATGGTGGTGCGGAGCACTGGGACAGCGTCTACGGGTCCAAGGAGCCCTCCGACGTCAGCTGGTACCAACTGCAGGCGGGCACCTCGCTCGACCTGATTCGCCTGGCACAGCCCGGTCGCGGTTCGATCGTCGATGTCGGCGCGGGCGAGTCGACCCTGGTCGAGGGGCTCTTGGGTGACGGCTGGAGCGACGTCACCGTGCTGGACATTTCCGCAGAGGCGCTTGCGGTGGTCCGCGACCGCGTGTCGTCGATCTCTGAGGTGACATTCACCATCGCGGACATACTGACCTGGGACCCGCAGCGCACGTTCGACGTCTGGCACGACCGAGCCGTCTTCCATTTCCTCGTCGATCCCGAACACCGTCGCGCGTATGCGCAGACTGCCCGCGCGTCGGTCGCGGTCGGCGGGGCGCTGGTCATCGGCACGTTCGCCGAAGATGGACCCGAGTCCTGCTCGGGACTGCCCACTGCGCGATACAGCGCGGAGTCCTTGGCGCGTGAGTTCGACGGGCATTTCGACCTCGTTCACGCGGTGCGCGAGGAGCACATAACTCCGTGGAACTCGGTTCAGGCGTTCACGTGGGTCGTGCTGCGTCGGCAGTAAGGGACACTACGCGCAGGGCGTCGCCTGAGTCGTGCCGCTCGGGCACGTCGTGTTGCCCCAGGTGACTCCGGTCGTGACGGCGCCACTGAGGTTCCCGCCCTGCAGGCTCGCGCCGAGCATCGACGAGTAGGACAGGTCGGCGTTCTCGAAGCTCGCGCCCTTGAGCGCTGCGGCATTGAAGAACGTCCCGAGGAGGAACGCGTTCGGGAAGCGCGCGCCGTCGAGTATCGCGCCGTTGAACGTGGCCCCGTAGCCCATGACGCCGGTGAAGTTCGTGCCGAGCGCGAAGGCACCGGAGAGGAAGGCGTTGTCGAGGTTCACGTTGGTGAGATTGGCGCCGTTGAGCGTCGCGCCGTAGAGATTCACGTTCGTCAGGTTCGTGGTCGGGCGCGGCTTCGTCGCGGGCGCGAATGGCGGCGGCGGTGACGGGCGGTTCGAGCCGACAAGGTTGGCCCCGGTGAGGTCGGACCCGTACAGCGACGAGTTCGTGAGGTCGGCATTGCGCAGGTCAGCCTTCGTGAGCGTGACGCCCGCGAGCGTCGCGTTCGAGACGGACGCGCCGGCGAATGTCGCCCCGGCAAGGTTCGCCCCGGTCAGATCCGCGTAGTCCAACGTCGCCCCGGAGAAGTCCGCACCCTTGAGGTTTGCCCCGCGCAGGTCTGCTCCCTTGAGCTTCGCGCCCGAGAAGTCGGCCCCGGCAAGGTTGCCGTGCGCGGCAAGCTGCCAGTTCAGCGATGCGTTCGCGCACTCCGCCTTCGGGCCGACGACGCAGGAGGGGGCGGCGGACGCGGGAGCGGCGACACCCAGCGCGAGGAGGGTTGCGGCCGCGCCGATGACAATCAGGGGTGCACGAAGTGACATGACCGGATTCCTACCACAGCCAGACGAGCGGATCGTGAACCGCAGTCCGGTTCAAATCCGCAGAACCCGCCCCGGAACGGCACCCAAACCCGGATTTGACCCGGGAGGCGGTTCAATTCGGGGTTAGTCGATCTCGTCGCAGGACATGAACTCCTGCACCCAGGTCTCACCGGTCGGGCATACCGTCATGAGAATCCCCGCCTGCGCGGAGCCGGCCGACCCGGTTCCCGTGATGCTCATGTTCGTCGTGAACCCGCCTGATGTCGCTGCTCCGGACACAACCCCGGTCGAGGTGTTGAACGACATGCCGGGGGGGACCGACCCGCTCAGCGAGTAGGAGACCCCGGCGCCCAGGCCCGTCGGATGCAGGACCTGCGTCGCGGTGTACGTGCCAATCGTCGCGCCCGTCTGCTGCAGGCTCGGGAAGATCGCGGCAGGTCCGTCGCTGTTGGCCACGGTGATCGTCGCGGTCGCCTGAGCCGATCCCTGCTGACCCGTCGCGGTCACCGTGTAGGACGTCGGAGCCTGAGCGGCCGTGGGCGTCCCCGTGATCACGCCGGTCGAGGCGTCGATCGACAGTCCCGCGGGAAGTGAAGCGGAGTACGTCGGGCTCGAGGCGAAGCCGGACGGCACGTACGCCTGCGTCGGGGTGATCGCTGATCCCACGGTCCCCGAGACCGACTGGCTCGCCGGCGCGATCGCTCGCGGCGACTGCACGACGATCGTCACGGCAGCACTCGCCGAGCCGCTCTGCCCGGTCGCGGTCACGGTGTAGTTCGTCGCGGGCTGCGCCTGCTGCGGAGTTCCCAAGATGATCCCGTTGCTCGAGTTGATCGTCAGGCCCGCGGGAAGCGCCGGGGAGATCGAGTACGTCGGAGTGGACGCGAAGCCGCTCGCCGTGTACCCGAGCGACGGCGTGAGCGACTGGTTGACGGTGCCGGTCAGCGTCTGTGCGGCCGGAGTGATCGTGCGCCGTCCGACAGTGATGTTGAGAGTGGCCGAGGCGGTCTGGTGCCCGGACGTGCCGGTGATGGTGAACGCGGTCTTGGCCATGGAGGAACTCGTCGAGCCCGAGACCACGCCGGTATTGGCGTTGAACACCAGGCCGGCCGGAAGGGCCGGCGAGATCGTGAACGTGCGCGGCGTGAAGCCCTGGCCGGTGAGCGTGACGAAGTCGTTGTTCACCCCCTGCGGCGGCTGGAGCGCGGCCGGCAGGACCTTCACCTGCTCCCCCGTCGACAGGACCAGCGACTGAACCGGCGGCGAGAGCGCGGCCGAGGTCGTGCACCCGTCGTTCGGCAGCAGCGTCACGCGGATGATCCCGGTGGCAACGCTCGTGGACATGTCCGGGCTCGAGGAGTGCGCGCCCTGGAAGTTGAACCGGTCACCGAGGCTGACGCCGTAGGAGTCCGAGGTGGTGGCCACGGCGTCCTGCCACAGGTCCCACGCCGCGTACTTCGGAACGGGCAGCGACTTGCTCGTGTAGGCGGCGGCGAAGGCCGGCTGCGGCGCGGCGTTGTTGGGCGGGTTCGTGTTCCACACCGACGAGTCGTAGCCGAGCGGGCCGACGAAGCCGTTGGCCATGCTCGCGACGAGGTCACCGTAGATCCAGCCGTAGACGTCGTTGCCGATGCTCTCGAAGAACACGCTCGTGTCGGTCAGGTACGACGGGTTCAGGGCCCAGGACTGTGCGCCGCCGGACGTGGCGTTCTCGAAGGTGGACGGGGCGGTTCCGCCGAGCTGGTACGGGCCGTTCTGCGCATAAACCCCGTAGCCGGTCCCGTAGCCGACACTCGCATTCCCCCACGTGTTGGCACTCCAGTTTCCGGTCGGCGCCATCGTGTCGTACAGGCTCCTGGCCGGGATGTAGATCGTCTGCGGCGTCGGGTAGTTCGGTCCGAGCGTGCCGCTCAGCGCGATATTGCCCCACTTGTCGAAGGTTCCCGAGTACGAGTACGGGGAGCCGAGGATGTTGAGCTTCGTGTTGCCCGCGAACGTGCCCGACACGGTGACCTTGTTGTTCCCGAGCGCTTGAACGTAGGACACCATCGACGGGTACGCGCCGATCCCGGCGGGCATCGCAATAGGCCCGGCGAGTCGCAGTCGCGTGGCTGGGGTTGCCGTCGTCATCTGCTGGATCGAGGAGGGAGTCCAGCTTGGGTCCAGGCTCGCCGAGGCCGAGGTGATCGCGTTGAGGATGGTCGTCCAGCAGCCCATCGACCGGGTAGCCGGCAGGCTCGTGCCGGAATTGTTCAGCGTGTTTCCGTTGGCGTCCTGGAACGACATGCTCGACGGAATACCGACCTGGTCGATTCCGGTGACATCGCCGTTGACGTTCAGCACGCCGGAGTTGTTGACGATCGTGAACTCGACGTAGTCGTACCTGAACGGCCCGTTCGGAGCCGGCTGGGCGCCGCCCAGGTCAGCCTCGGAGAAGTACAGTCGCCCGCTGGCGAGCGGGTTCGAGGCCTGCGTCTGCACCGTGAACTGCGCTGGACCGGAGCCTCCCGTCTGAAAGGTGGAGAAGGCCACGCTGGTGTTCATCGCGTGTGACGTCCCCGAGGGGTCGATGAGCGTCGTCGTCCCGCCGGTCCCGGTCAGCGTCAGATAGAGAGTGTTGGTGCCTGCGGGGACCGACGTGTTCTGGTTGTCGACGATGACGGTGACGCACAGGTTGTTCGCCGCGCACGTGTATGCGGCGGCACCAGCCGGCGCGACAGCTGACCCGAGTGACGCGAAAACTCCGAGAACGACGGCAACTGCAGCAGCGACCAAGCGCGACATCGGGACCCCTCAACCCGCGCCCCCGTGGCGCTCCGGGAATCCTATGGCGATCGTCAGTGCGAGTGCGCGAAGCTCCGCTCGTGCCCGTGCTCGTCGACGCTGGCAACGGCCCACACCTCGTCGGCGATCTCCTCAGGCGTGCGCGGACGCCCGCCATCGTCTGGCATGACGACGTGCACGCCCACCCCGCGAGGAGCCAGTTCCGTGGCGAGTGAGCCCATCAGCGCGATGACTGCGGCACGGGTGGCGTCGAACACCGCGTGCTCGACGCGGTCGTCATCAGACGGGGAGGGCGCAACCGCGACGATCGTGCCGTGCTCCTGCTCGAGGTAGGGCATGGCGGCCGTGGCGAGCATGAACATGCTCTTCGCATTCACGTCCATCATCACATCCCACGCGCGAGTGTCGATCTCGTCGACCGGTCCGTCGAGTCGAATGTCCGCGTTGTTGACGATGCAGTCGAGCCCGTTGCCCAGCACCGCCGCTCGCTTCACGGCCCGACGGCAGTCATCGTCGTTGGTCAGGTCGGCCGTGATGTGGACTCGCGCATTCCGGCCCGTCATCACCCCCTGGTCGCAGCCGATGACGAACCAGCCGCCATTGCGGAAGCGGTGCGAGATCGCCAGCCCGGAAGCGCTGTGGATGCCGGTGATGAGGATGGACGGCGCGCGGTCGGCTGGCATGGGGCAATCGTGCCACGCGGTGGGGAATCGCGTGAGTCCGCGTCAGGTCACCGGCTGGTCCTTGCTCGGCCAGATGAACGAGGTCAGCACGGTGATCGCCCCGGCGATCAACGTCGCCGCAATCCGTGTCGGGGCGGTCTCCGCGACGGTCTCGCCCTGGAGCGCGAACAGCGCGACGACAGCGCACGTGATCCCGATCACGGCAACGGGATAGTTCGCGCGCAGGAAGGCCAGGCACAAGAACACCCCGACGCCCACCAGAACGACGAGTCCGTAGGGGCCAAGTTCCATGCCATCGACGATGATCGCGGCGATGACGATCCCGGCGATCGTGCCGAGGATCCGCTCGACCACCCGGGTTGCGGTTCCGTACTTGTCCGGGCGGGCCATCCACGCGACGGACATGGGGATCCAGTACTCGTGCGGCCACCCGCTGACGTTGGCGATCAGGGACGCGATCACCATGGCAATGGCGAGCCGGGCTGCGTGGCGCACGAAGTCGTCGTCCGGGCGAAGGTGCAGCCGCAGTCGGCCTCGAACCGGATCGCGATGATCCACGGCGCTCGCCAGCGTGCTCGCCTTGCGCACGAGACTGGGAAGGATCGTGGCGAGGATCTGAACCGCGCCGCCGACCGCGACGAGGGCGAACATCTGGACAGCGCCGCGATCCGAGGTGGGCGATCCGGCGAAGATCGCGTAGACGACGAGCGCGAGCATCCCGTTCAGGGCACCGCGTGGCCCGAGTGCGCCGACGTACCCGCAGAGCAGCGCCATGAGCGCGACGACCGCGATCTCGGCAACGTTGTGCTCGGAGGCGAGTGCGCCGACGAGCGCGGCCATGGACACCCACAGCGTCGTCCACGCCATGCTGCGCCAGTGGTCGCCGATGCCCTCGCCCGTGTCCGCGATGCCGGCGAACCAGGCGCCGATCGCGATCGCGAGGGCGAACTGCGGTTCGTCGATCGCGATGCAGACGGCGGTGAGGACAGCAGTGACCACCGCGGACTGCAATGGGCGACGCCAGGACAGCTGCTCTCGATGGACCGTGGCGGACCCCAGCAGGATCGTCCTGAGCGGAAACGGCACGTGCGAATCCTGTCAGGAAACGAGCGCCTCCGGCCCGGTCTCTCGACCCGTCTTCGCGTCCTTTCCGGGTCGATACTTGTTGAGGAGGTTGCCATGAACGCCACGTCTCGCGTCCTCATCGCATTGTCAGGTTCCGCAGTCCTCACCCTCGCCGTCGCCGTCGTTCCCGCCGCTGGCGTCGAGTGCCCGCCCGGCGCTCCGGCAAGTGTCTGCACACAACTGGAGACCATCACGCAAGGACCGGGAGCAGTCGACCTGTCGACAATGTCGGTGGCCCAGCTGTCGGCCTATCTCGCCCAGCTCACCCCCGAGCAGGTTGCTGCCCTTGCTCCCCAGGCGATGTCCATGCTGTCCGGTGACCAGATCGCCAACCTCGCGCCAAGCGCGATCGCACGCATGACGCCCGACCAGCTCGCGGCACTGTCGCCGTCGGTGATCGCTCGGCTCAGCGGCGACCAGCTGGCCGCGCTGTCCCCGCAGGCGATAGCGAAGCTGTCCGGCCAGCAACTGGCAGCACTGACCCCGCTCGCGATGGAGCGAATGTCTCCCGAGCAGCTTGCCAGCGTCTCCCCGATCGCCATCGCCAAGATGACCCCCGACCAGCTTGCCGAGATCACTCCGCAGGCGATGGCCAGGCTGTCCCCGCAGCAGATGACGAACCTGAGCCGACGTGCCCTTGCGGAACTGACCCCCGCGCAGGTCGAGGAGCTCGGTGCACGCACGGTTGGCGGCCTGCGGCCCGCGCAGATCCCGGGCCTTAACCCACGGGCCGTCGAGGCGATGACGCCCGCCCAACTTCGTGCCTTCAGCAACGCCGATGCCGACGCGCTGACCCGCGCGCAGCTCGCCGGACTGTCCGCCGCCCAGCTCCGAGCGCTCTAGGCCCTACTGGCGTCCAGTGATGACGCGATGCATGAATGCCAGCTTGGCGATGACGGGCCGCGTGATGATGAACGGGTAGAGGTCGCGCTGCCCCATGGCCCGATTGACTCTGTTGAACATCAAGGACAGCCAGTGCCAGTCATCCAGAGCCCGGTCGATGCTCACCTGCGAATAGTCGACGAGCGGCACCACGTCACCGCCCACGATGTCGCGGACTCGGTCCGAGCTCAGCTGGACCCCCGCCGCGGCAGCGGTGGCGAGCGTGCCCGTGATGTGCAGGTAGTGGGCGAACGTCTCCGCGAAGTCCTCCCACGGATGCATCGTCGCGTACTCGGAGATGAAGCTCTCGGCCCAGTTGGGAGGGGCACCCATCCGATAGTGGCGCTCGAGGGCGTCGGAGTAGCTGACCCGCTCGTCTCCGAACAGGTCCCGGCACTCGCTGAGCAGAGGCTCCTCTGACACGAGCACGTCCTGGTAGTAGTGCCCGACCTCGTGCCGCAGATGCCCGAGCATCGTGCGGTAGGGCTCCCCCAGCCTCGCCCTGATCGACTCGCGGCGCGCATCGATGCTCTACGCGAGGTCGAGGGTGATCACCCCGCTCGCGTGGCCGATGGTCACCTTCTCCCCGCTCAGGCTCGACAGCAGGTCGAAGGCCAGCCCACCGTCCGTGGCCCAGTAGGGCTCGACGGGCAGGCCGAGCGAGAACAGCTGCACCAGGAGGCGGCGCTCGGCCACGCCGACCTCGGCCAACTTCTCCAGGGCGATCGTGTCGTCGGAATCTGGACGGCGACGGATCAGCCTGCAGGCAAAGCAGCGGCCGGACTCGTCGTTTCGCGAGACCAGCCAGTTGCACTTCCATGACCTGTTGACGCAGGGAACCCAGGCGACCCCGGAGACGAACCAGCCGCCCGGCGAGGCCGGTATGAATGACAGCGTCGGATAGTGGAAGCCCATCGCGGCACCGCAGTGCGCGCAGTCCTGGGTCTCCAGGAATGCGAGCGCATTGCAGTTCGGGCACTTCAGGTCATCCACTCGTCGAACAGTACGCATCCCGATGACCGGCGCCAGTCGGGCGCTCGCCAGACTGGCGCCATGGGAGAAGACCCGGTCGGCCGCGCACTCTCTGAGGTACTGGCGCGGATGGAGCAGACCCCGCCGGGGACAGTCGCCGACTACATCCCCGAACTTGCCTCTGCCGACGTGAACAACCTGTCGATCTCCGCAGCAAGCGCGTCGGGGCACGTCTACTCCGCCGGCAATGCCGATGCCACGTTCACGATCCAGTCGATCTCGAAGCCGTTCGTGTATGCGCTCGTCCTCAGCGGCATCGGCGTCAACCAACTGCACGAGCACGTCGGATTCGAGCCGAGCGGTGAGCCGTTCAATGCCATCAGTCTCGACGACGAGGGCCGACCGGCGAATCCCATGATCGACGCGGGTGCCATCGTCACATCCGCGCTGGTCGCCGGGACATCGATCGAGGAGCGGTTCGAGACGATTCGCGGCGTCATGTCCGCCTTCGCAGGACGCGACCTGGTCATGGACCAGAAGGTGTACGAGTCGGAGTCGTCGACAGGAGACCGGAACCGCGCGCTTGCCTATCTGACGCGAGCGACGGGCCGACTGCCGCGCGACGCGGAGAACGCCACGGACGTGTACTTCCGGCAGTGCTCACTGCTCGTGACGACCATCGATCTCGCCATCATGGGCGCGACGCTCGCCAACGGGGGAACCAATCCGGTCACGGGCTTCCAGGTCGTCGAGCCCGCGGTCGCTCGGCGCACGTTGTCGCTGATGGCGAGCTGCGGGATGTACGACCACGCTGGCGAGTGGGCTTACCGCGTGGGCATCCCCGCCAAATCCGGGGTCAGCGGCGGGATCGTGGCGGTGAAGCCCGGCCAGTTCGGCATCGGCGTCTACAGCCCGGGTCTCGACGAGGCGGGCAACAGCAGTCGCGGCGTGGCGGCGCTGACGCTCCTCTCCGATCACTTCGGCCTGCACCTGCTTGAGCAGCCCCGTTCCCACATCGACCCGATCATCGACATGGTGCGAGATACCCCGACCTCGCTGACCATTCGCCTTCGCGGAGAGATCGCGTTCGTCGCAGTCGAGCACGTGATCCACGAGATCGAGGCGGCGCTCACCGAGCAGGCGCTCACCTCGGTGACAGTCGACCTGACGGCGGTCACCGCCGTGACTCCTGCGGCGGAGGGAATGCTCAGAACGGCGGGCGATCGCGCGTCAGCCCAGGGATGCGAGTTCGCTATCGTCCGCCCATGACCGACGCCACCACGCCCGCGACCACGGCAGCTTCGCACGATGACGACGACCGCGACCCGGTGAGCTTCGGCCTCGCGCTCGCCGCCGCCGCGGTCCTCGGCCTCGCCGCCATCCTCACCGCGTGGGGTTCGTTCCAGGCGGCCAGGGCCAGTGGTGCTGTCGAACAGAACTACAACGACCAGCAGGCGATGATCGCGTCAGCAAACGACATCTACGCGCAGTCCGACCAGGAGCGCCAGCTCGAGCAGCAGTTCTTTCTCACCTTCGCCATAAACGCGGCGCAGGGCAACGACGACGCTGTCGCCTACCTCACCGCGACTATGAGCGACGAGCTCAGCGCAGCAGTCACCTGGTGGTTCGAGCAGCCGGACGAGACGAGCCCCCCGACGCCGTTCGTCCAGGACAATCCCGAGTACGCGAACCTGCCGAGCCAGGTGCTGCTCGACGAGGGAAACGTGGCCATGGACGATGCTGCGGCATCGCGCCTTGCCGCGGAGGAGGCGGGCAAGCTGGGCGACCGATACGGGCTCGCCAATGTCTTCTTCGCCATCGTCTTGTTCCTCGCCGGTATCGCGACCCTGCTGAAGCGAACGTCGATCCAAGTCGGGATCCTTGCCCTCGGCGTCGTGACCCTTGTCGTCGGCGCCGTGATCATCGTCAGCACTCCGGGCTGGTCCAGCATCGGCTGATGACCTCACAGGTTCGGCGGCTACGGTGGCATCCTCACGAGGAGGAATCATGACCGCTCGCCCCGACGGCATCCAGGCCGGACCGCACACCACCGACGACGGGCTGTACGGCCCGGAGAGCGTCACGTGGAAGGTGTTCGCCAACCCTTCGGTGGGCATCGCGGCCACCGCTGCTGCCATGGTCCAGATGCTGCTGCCGCCGGTGATGTACGTCGTGGACCAAGCCTCGTCCGTGCGACTGAAGCCGGAGTTGCGCGCCAAGATGACCGGCGACTACACCGTGACAATCACCTACGGCGATGTTGCGTCCGCCGAGCGGGCCGGCGAGCAGCTGCGCCGCCTGCACTCCACGCGCAAGGCCGTCGACCCCATCACCGGCGCCCCGTACCAGGCCGACGACCCGGACTCACTCGTGTGGGTGCATCAGGCGCTCACGTGGGTCCTCCTTCGAGGCGCCCGGAGCTACGGCCCGAGCCTGACGCCGGCCGAGGAGGACACGTTCGTGGCCGAGCAGCGTGCAGTCGCGGCGCGGCTCGTGGGCTGCAACCTCGACAACGTCTCCGAGACCGTCGCCGACCTCGACGCCTACATGGACTCGATGCTGCCGAAGCTCGCGATGTCGACACCCGCCCTGTGGTTCAAGGACATGATGGTGCCGCCGAACTGGGCGAAGACTCCCGAGGGCGCGGTCAAGTCCCTCATCGCCAACGCCTCGGCGATGCTCATGGGCGACGAGCACCAGAAGCTCTACGGATTCCACTTCAACCGCTTCCAGCGACTGACCACGGTCAACGGCACCAAGCTGCTCATCAATGCCGCGATGAAGAACAGCACGGTGGACTCGGTGCTCCCTGGCATCCGCGAGTACGTCGACACTCACGCATTCGGTGCGCGTCGGACTCGCGTCGTGGACCCCGAGACGGTGACGCCCGCCTCCTAGGTGGGATCGGATCGGCTGAACTGCTGGTAGACGGTGAGCAGGATCAGCGAGGTGCCAAGCGTCAGCACGGCCAGCGCCGTCACCTCCGACAGCGTGCCGAGCGCGTCGATCTCCTTGCCGATCACCGCCCACGCCACCAGCGCGATGCCGTACAGCGACTGGCCCAAGAACAGCAGCAGCCGGCGATCCCGGTGCGCATGCTCTGAGTCCTCGTGCACCGCCGAGCCGCCGGTGAGGAAGCCCCACGACAGGCCGAAGATCAGCAGCGCCGTCGCCGACGCGCTGAGCAGCAAGCCGAGCGGGACCTCGAGGATCGCCGCCTGGCGTACGAGTGCCGACATCAGCACGAGGAGCAGGAGCGTGCCCGCGCGATCCGGTGTCCAGCGCCGACGGGCCAGCCACCACGCGCCGAGCGCAATCGCAGCGACGACCCCGAGATCGCCGAACTGCTCGGGAGTCCATGCCCAGTCCGACAGCCACGCGTCGCCCGACATGACGATGAGCGACGCGATGACGACGGCATCGACGGCGGCGATCGCCGCCGGGACCCAGCGGCGCCGGCGAGACAGCACTACCGAGGCAACGATCAGGCCGACGACTACGGCCCAGCGCGTCAGGGTTGCCGCGTTCGCAGACGACAGCGACTCGATCACCGAGCCGACGGCCGACGTGCTGATTTCGGGGGCGAGGACGGCCAGGCCCACGACCACCATTCCCAGCAGGGCCGTGAGGATCACCACGGCCTGCAGTCCGTAGCCGACCGGCAGGCCGAACCGACCAGCGTCCGCAACCATCTCGACCGAGTCATCCTCGGGATTGCGGTCCACGTCTGCGGGACGACGCCCAGCGATGAGCATCCACACTCCCCAGCCGACGACCGCGACGAGAAGGGCACCCGCCAGGCTGCGCAGCCAGTCCCCCGCGTCCGACGTCAGGCCATTGCGCGCATTGCCGAACGTGACCCAGCCCTGCCACGCGACGGCCAGTACGAGCAGCACGAGGACCGTGACCGCCCTGGCCCGGCGCCGCATGAAGTCGGCTGTCCACGCGACGGTGGCGACACCGACGCCGACGGCGCTCAGGCCACCGCTGAACGCGAGCGGGCTGGCCAGCAGCGTCAGGTAGGTCAGCAGGAGGGCAGTGGTGACGATGTCGAATCTCAGATCGCTAGAGGCCTGGCCGACGACGGTCGCACGGTACGAGGCGACGATGGCGGCTTCGAGGAGGACGAACAAAACGATGAAGTCGATGACCGGTAGGGTCCTGCCCCACCACATCGCGATGCAGTAGAACGCGGTCAGTGCGACGCAGACGACTGCGATCCACCACACGAACCCGGAGATCTCGCGGTTAGGCACAACCATGACGATCGATCCGACGATCGCAAGCACCGCGACGAGCATCGTCACGCGCAGGACCGGATGTGATCGCTGCGACCCGGCCAGCACGAGCGCGAACGAGAGGCCGAGCAGGAACAGCAGCATCGGTACAAGGAACGACGGGATCACGCTCACGTCGCCGCGGGAGGTGTCCGCGACGAACTCGCTCGCCGCCCGCAGCGGTCGGGCAGACGCGATGGCGATGAGCAGCGCCCCGTACACCACGGCCACGAACACCGCGATGCCGATGACCGTCGGCGAGTGTCCGCGCAGTCGCAGGGTTCCGTTGCGGATCGGGTCGCGCACGACGTTGGTGACGAGTCCGCCCACGTACTGCGTCGCGGTCCACTTTCGTGGCGAGCTCACGATTCACCCGGCCAGGGCAGGAGTGTGCCGCCGGAAGTCAGCAAAGAGGTCTGCCCGGCGATCGTCACGACCTGCATGTCGGTGACCGCGTCGCCGTCGGGTTCGACGACTGTCTGCTCGGACGTCACCGTGCCCTCCGCGCCGACACTCGCGAGCCGGTCGCCCTGGGTCAGCGCCACGCCGTCGATGGTCGCCCATGCCTGCGCGTTGGCCCACCCATCGTGGCGCCACCGCTCACGACCGTCCACGAGATCGACACCCTGCAGCGCGGACTTGGTCGGCACGACGAGAACCCCGCCTGTCGTCTGCGCAGGCCCAACGATCGGGCCGGCAAGCGGCGCGGACCACAGTTCCGTGCCGTCGGTCGCCAGTCGGTGCAGCGTGCCGGCTTCATCACCGACAAGCACCGAGCCGTCGGGCAGCGCGGTGAGCGGACGGGTGACCGAGCCGACCTCCGCGGTCCATAGGGACTCGCCTGCGGCGTCGAATGCCGAGACCTGCCCTGCGATGTCCGCCACGACAATGGCCGAGCCGATGACGACAGGATCGGCGACAACCGCATCGCTCATCGTGCGCGACCATCGCTCCTGTCCCGTCGATCGGTCGAAGGCGAAGACGCTGCCATCCAATGTGGCCACGACAACGAGTTCGCCGAGCACGACAGGCGCACCGGCAGCAACGTCAGGGGTCGTCGACCTCCACCTGAGTCCGCCAGCGCGGTCGAAGGACATGACCGCGCGAGTGGTGGTCGTCACGAAGGAGTTCTGCCCGTCACTCGACAGGCCCAGGACCTCCCCGCCGGGATGCTGCATCCACGCCACTCGCAGAACCGACAGGTCAGGAGGCGGCGCATCGGGATCGTCCGGATCAATCGGCGGAGGGGTAAGCGCGACAGCGACCAGGTCCTCGCTCGATGAGTTGTTCATGAGGAGAACGTCACCGGACATAGCGGCCGTCAGGAGTATCGACGGCGACAGGAGCGGAAGGCTCGCCGCTGACGTGTACGTCGGGGCTGTCGGCGGCATTGACTCGGGCAGTTCCGTGGACGGGATGGTGGCGAGGACGCTGACGGTGCGACCGGTGTCCACGTTGACGGACTTCGTCGAACCGCGTCCACGGCACCACGTGTTCCGCAGCGGGGTCACGATCGGCTCGGCTCCCTCGATGAGCAACCTCGTGGTCGTCAGCGTCACGATGCAGTCCTCGGTCTCGCCGGCCTCGATGACGCCCTCGTGCTCGTAGGTGGCGATGTCGTTGACCGAGCCGGTGCCCGACCACGTCGAGCCGATGGTGATGTCGGCCGGCAGTTCGACCAGCGGAGGCGAGTACCAGAGCGTGAATCCACCCGATCCCATCTCCGCGGTCTTGAGCAGTCCGGAGTCGTCGACGAGCGCGACGTAGAAGTTGCTCGAGATAGAGCCCTCGTTCGTGACAGATGAGCTCATCGCGCGCAGGATCTGGATCGTGTCCGTGCCGCCGAGTGCGTCGGCCTCGGACAGCACAGTGGCGGCCACCGTCTGGCTCGGGATTCCGGAGATTGAGCTGAGGAAGCCGGACTGCGACGAGGAGGACGTGATCGGACCGCCCGTGGACATCTCGGCCGGTGTCACCCCGAGAACTTGCGGACCCAGGTCCGCGGCGAGGTAGGCGCGGAACCCGGTGGGTGCCGCATCGTGCGGTGCCGCCCACGCGAAGGCGCCGATCGCCGTTGCAGTGACGAGCGCGCTCGCGACGATGCCAACCACGATGCCGTGCCGTGTTCGCATCGGCTAGACCAACGGCCTGGTGCCGAGACCGACCACCGTGCCAGGGGGGAGGTTCGGCTTCGTGCCATCCGCCAGGCGTGTCCTGCTGACGTAGCACGGGATGTAGACGAGGGCGTTGGCTGCGGAGGTCGGGAGTGCGTCGCCATACGCACGAAGATCCGTTCGGTCCGCCCCGACGAGAGCGTCGACGATCGCATCGCACTGCATGTCGAACGGATGCCACTGCGCATCGGTCATGTCCGCGTACGCGACGGGGAGCCGTCCGGCGAAGTAGGCGACCTGCTCGTCCTGGTGAGGCTCCGCGCACGAGACCTGTGCATGGCTCTCCGTCGCGGCATCGAAGGCCGCGCAGACGCGCATCGTCGCTAGCGTGCGACGTGATCCCAGCCATTGCGCATTGCCGGTCAGGGTCGCCCGCTCGTCAGCGGCCGGCAGCGGATAGATGACGCACAGCATCGACCTGTTGCCAGCCGCGAAGGACTGCTCGTCGGGAAAGGCCCAGCCGTAGTTGAACGATTCGGGAAGCGCGGGGAGCACCCCGCCGCCCGTGGTCGCGGCGAGACCGGTCAGCACTCGGGCAATCGCCGCACCCTGCTTGGGCCAGATGCCGGCTGCTGTCCGCTGTCCCGAGCACGTCTCCTCGCTGAACGCCGCCAGCTGCGCGCGCAGTCTCGCGTCGTCCCGGTCACGCAGTTGCGCATACGTGCGTGCAGCCAGCCCCGGTGGCAGCGCCGCACCGCCGATGACCTGCACAGCGTGAGGCTTCGCGCAGGCGATCGCGGAGTCTAGGTCGACGAGATCGTTGCTGACGTCCGCAGTCGCGAAGCACTCGCCAACCCGCCAACCGCGCACGTCTCCGGCCTCGGCCGGAACCGCCAGCATGGCGCACGCAACAGCCACCGCGACAAGGACCGCCGCTGCTCGTGATGCTCCCCCTCGAGTCGACACTGAGGCGGCCTACGCCGTCTTCAGCGGCTTCTTGCCGAGCCCGACCAGCGTGCCTCCGGGCAGGTTCGGCGTTATCCCATCTGCCGCCGTGGGCTTGCTGGCATAGCACTGGAAGTAGATCAGGCTCCCCGGTGCTGTGTTCTGCGCGGCATCGACAAAGGCACGCAAGTCCTTCCGGTCGGCTCCGACCAGTGCATCGACGATCGCGTCACACTGCTTGTCCAGCGGAGCCCACTGCGCATCAGTCATGTCGGCGTAGGCGACGGGAAGGCGACCCGCGAAGTAAGCGAGCATCTCGTCTTTGTGCGGCAGCGCACAGGATCCCGTTGCGTACTGGTCCGCTGCTTGGTCGTACGTGAAACACGTACGCATCGTCGGCAGAGTACGACTCGTGGCTAAGAGGCGTGCGTCGCCCTTCAGCTGGCCCATCGTGTCCGGTACAGAGCCGACCTCTCCAGTCGGCATATACAGCACGCAGAGCATGGACTTGTCTCCTGCGGCGAAGGACTTCTCATCCGGGAAGACCCAGCCGAAGCCGGCCCCGGCAACCGCCGGCAGTGCACCACCCGTAACGGTCGATGCTGGCGGCTTCAGAGCCTTGGCGAGCGCGGCACCCTTGCCTGGCCACATCCTCGGGGCGACGTCGGCGGGTGCGCAGATCTTTTGGCTGAACGCGACGAGCGCGTCGAGCGCCACCTTGTTGTTTTCATCGTGCAACTGGGCGAACGTGTACTTCGACGTGATTGAGGCCGGCAGGGCGGCCCCGCCGAACACCTGCACCTGGTGGGGTTTCGCGCAATCCACCTTCGAGTTCAAGTCGACGATGTCGTCCCAGACATTCGCCTTGGCGAAGCAGTCACCGACCTTCCAGCTGGCGCTGGGCGCCGCAGCAACGGACCCCACCGGGAACATAGCGACCGTCAGGGCGAGTACGGCCGCGGTCACGGTCGCACGGCGCACGAGTGATCTCGTCATTTCTTATCTCCCCATCGATCGGACTACGCGGACTTCAGTGGCTTCTTGCCGAGTCCGACCACTGTTCCGCCGGGCATCTGTGGGCGAGTCCCGTCGGCGGCGGTTACCTGCCCGACGAAGCACGGGATGTAGACCAGCGCGTTTACTGCCGTCTCGGGTCCGGGATTGGCCACCACCTGAAGGTCGGACCGCTTCGCGCCGACAAGTGCGTCAAGGATCGCGTAACACTGTAGATCAAACGGTTCCCATTGCTCATCAGTCATGTCCGCTACCGCTGCGGGCAGCTTGCCGACGAAGTTGGCGATGAGCTCGTCCCCGTGAGGCAGGGCGCACGACACAGCAGCGTAGTTCTCACCGTTCGCATCGAACCCGAAGCAGGCCCGCATGGTCGGCAGGGTGCGACTGGTACTCAGGAGCCGGAAGTCGCCCTTCAGGCCCCTCGCGTTGGCGACGTACTTTCCGGTGTTCGGATCGAGGGGGTAGATGACGCAGATCATCGACCGATCTCCGGCGTTGAACGCGCCCGCGTCAGGGAACACCCAGCCGAAGTTGAGGCTCACCTTCAAGCCGGGGAGGACGCCCCCTCCGGTCGTCGCAGCGAGACCGGTCAGCGCCTTGGCCACGGCCGCGCCCTGCTTCGGCCAGATTCCCGGTGCCGTCTTGGTGCCCGAGCAGATCTGCTCACTGAACTTCACGAGCTCGGCCCGGAGCTTTGTGTCCTTCTGGTCCAGCATCTGCGCCAGCGAGTACTCGGCGAATCTCGACGGCAATGCGCCGCCGCCCACCACCTGCACGGCGTGCGGCTTCGCGCAGTCGACCTCCGAGGGCAGCTTGACGAGGTCCTTGTCGACGTTCGCCTTGGCGAAGCAGTCACCGACCTTCCAGCCGGCGCTCGGAGCGGCAGTCGCGGACCCCGCAGGCAGCACGGCGAAGACGAGGGCGAGGGCGGCGATGCCGGCGGCGACGCGGCCAGCGGAACGGATGCGCATCGCCGGACAATACCGGCTTATCCACCCCGCGAATGGGTCATTCTGCCCACAAATGTCGCAGTTATGTCACAGGGCTGGTCCGAGGTTATGGTCGAACGCATGCTCGATGTCATGCGTCGCCCCCTCCTCGCCGTGCTCCTCGCGGCGGTCACTGTGCTCACTCTGGCGCCCCCTGCCTTCGCTGCGGATCTCGATCCGGCGATACCGGCGGCCATTGCCGCGGACTACGACGGCAACGACCTGCGCATTCGGGGCGACCTCGGATCGAACTCCGCGTATACCCGTCATGCCATCACCTACCGCTCGGGAGACCTCACGATCACCGGCGTGCTGAACAAGCCCCGCGGCAAGGGCCCGTTCCCCGTGGTGGTGCTCGCGCACGGTCACATCGAGCCGAGCATCTACGTGACCGGCCAGGGCTTCAACCGCGAGCAGGACTGGCTCGCCAGGAATGGGTACGTCGCGCTGCACGTCGACTACCGCAACCACGCAGGCTCCGACGACGATCCCAACGCCGAGACCTCGATGCGAATCGGCTACGCCGCCGACGTCATCAACGCCGGACTTGCGGTTCGCCGGACGATCATCCCGTGGATCGACAACACGCGGGTCGCGGTCCTCGGGCGATCCATGGGCGGCGGCATTGCGTTCCAGGCGCTGGTCATCCGGCCCGGGGTCTTCGACGCGGCTATCACCTACGCCTCAACAAGCAGCAACATCGCCGACAACTTCAACATGTGGCAACGGGGAGAAGGCGAGTCCAGCGACGAGATCATCGCCAAGTACGGAACGCCGGAAGGCAACCCGGCGGCCTGGCGACGGATGTCATCGCGCTACTACTTCGATCGGGTCACCGAGCCGGTGCTCATGATCCACGGCACCGCAGACGAGAGCTGCGACATTGCCTGGGCACGCGCGACGCGTGATGCACTGAAGGCTGCGGGCAAGGACGTTCGGCTCGTCGAGTATCGCGGTGCTGGTCACTACATGTACGGACCGTGGCAGGACTCGATCCAGAAGGTGAACCGGTTCCTCAAGAAGCACCTCGCCGCATAGCCCGGTCGGCCTTCTGTTCGTACATCAGCTGATCCGCGCGGGCGACGGCAGCGTCGAAATCCTCGCCGGGAGCCCAGTCCGTCAATCCGTATGACCATTCGAGGCTGATCGTGCTGCGCAGCCGCGCCGCGAGCGCCTCGGCACCAGATGTGTCGGTCTGCGGGAGGATCAGCACGAACTCGTCGCCACCCGTGCGAAAGGCAATGTCCGTAGGGCGAATCACGTTGCGCAGGGCCGCTCCGAAGCTGACCAGGGTGCGATCGCCGGCGAGGTGCCCCTCGCGGTCATTGATGGCCTTGAACTGATCCAGGTCGATCACCATGAGCGCTCGCGGAGACACCGCCCTGGCCGCCTCGCCCCGGTGGTCGACCAGCGACACCATCCCCGAGCGATTCAGCAGGCCGGTGAGCGGATCGGTGACCAGCTGCCTCTTCATGTGCGCGACGAGGGTGCCGAAGGCGAGCAGCAGGCAGATCGAGGCTCCGGAGACAACCAGCCACGGGACCAGCAGGGTGGGCAACCGCTCCCCCCATGCGTAGACCAGCAGCAGGCCGAGGCTGGCGTAGAGCATGAAGGCCAGCGCGACTATGCGAGGCATCCACCAGCCCATGTAGGCCGCGACGATGATCAGGTTGATCGATGACGTGACGGCACCGGTGGGCGTGATCGCGATGTAGACGATCCACAGCGAGGCGACGATCGCGACTGCCGTCTGCACGTACAGGAACCAGCTCGGGGTCCGGCCGCGCATCACGAGGAGGGCGACGGTGATGCAGACTCCATAGAGGAGCACGCCGATCCGGATGGGTCCCTGCGCGTTGGGATTCATCGGCTGCAGCAGCGCGACGGTCAGGACAACACTGCAAGCCCCGAACCATAAGGCCATCGTCCACACCGGCCCGGGCATGCCGAGTATGCGCCGATCGACGGACTCGTAGACCTCGGGCGATAGTTCCACGCGCCCGTCGAATTGCCCCACACGCTCAGATTAGCGCGAGCCGCTAAGTTGCCAGCATGCTCGATGACCACCTGCTGGCTGCCGTGCGCGGCCACGTGACCCAGGTCGAGACGTTCCACGATCTGGACATCGGGCACCTCGATGCGGTCACCACCGTGTCGGCGGCATTCGATGGATGCCGGGTAGGACTAGGGGTTGCCGAGGCGGCCGATGGTGAGATCGTGGCGGTCGACGGCGTTGTCTGGCGGATTCCGTCCGACGGTGTTCCCGTAAACGCGCCTGCGGATCTCGGCCTCCCGTTCGCCGTCGCGGCCTCTGGCGGAAGCAGTATCAATGTCCCGCTGAGCGCCGGTGCCGACATGTCGTCGATCACCTCGACCATCGACGAGATCCGCGCGATGGTCCGAGCAGCGGGAGCCCCGGTGGTCGCGCTGAGGATCGACGGGACCTTCGTGGACGTCTTGCTGCGCAGCGAGCCTCGCCAGGAGCGCCCGTTTCAGGACCTCAGCCACGTGCTCGAGCACGAAGTTCGGTTCGCGTTCGAGGAGTGGTCGGGCACCCTCGTCGGGTTTCGGTTCCCTGACGTGCGTGACGACATCGCCATTCCCGGGCTCCACCTGCACGGCATCTCCTCGGACCGGCGAAGCGGCGGACACTGCCACCACGCCACCGTGAAGCAGGCAACGCTGACGGCGTGGATCGACGACGTCACGTTCGTGGTGCCCTAGCCAGCAAAATCGGCATCCTCATCCCCTTGACGCCGAAGCCGGGCGGATGGACGCTTGTCCCGGGCTGATCCAGGCTAAGCCGACCTGGGCCGGACGGGGGTGCGAGGTGCTGGGTACTGCAGTGGGCTTCGCGACCGCCCCTCCGGCTGCGGCCTTCCCAGAGCAGATGATCGTCACGGGCGTGGGAGTGGTCGCGCTCACCTTTCTCGCGATTGCCGGGACCTGGGACTTCGTCAACACCCGACGTGCCAGTCACTCCGCGGACCGCAAGCGGTTCGTGTTCAGCGAAGCCCGGGAAGTACTTCCCTCGCAAAGAATTCATCGGACTCGTGGCGGATCCTCGGATCGGTATCCCGCCCTCCGCCGAGGATCACAACATGATCGATACCAAGTGCCGACAGTTCTGTAAGGCGCGCAACGCATTCGTCCGGGGTGCCGATCACGCAGAACCGATCGAGGAAGTCGTCTGGCAGGTCGTCCGCCTGCGCGGAGTGCGCGGTCGCGTGACGGTAGTTGTCGTAGTCGCGCGTGACGTCGGCGACGACGGCGGCGTCGGCAGCACTCAGCACGCCGCCCGCATCACGCCGAAAGTGCGTCGAGATGCTCGCGTTCGCACGCACGAGCTCGCGTAGGGCGGCCAGGTCGGGTCCGACGCCGGCAACGATGAGCGCGCCGACCGGGATCGTGGGATTGACCGCGCGTACCAGCTCGATCGCCCAGGCCACCTGATCGACCTCGGCCCCGACCGCCACGGTGACCTGGTCGCCATGCGCCGCTGCGATGGCCAGGTTCCGCGGACCCGACGCGAAGACGTTCACGGGGACCGGATCCAGCCCCGGGGTTGGCAGCCAGGCAAGCCGGCTGTCCGTGTCGCCAAGCCGCACGATCTCGCCAGCGAGATAGGTCCGAGCCTCGTTGAGGAGTTCGCCGAAGCGCTCCGCCGACGGCGCATCCTGCCCGACCAGGTGCAGCGCGGTATCCCCGCGAGCCACTCCCAGCACGGCACGACCGCCGGACATCTGGTGGATGGTCGCGAAGGTCGACGCCACCACTGCGGGGTTTCGGGTAACGAGGTTCGTCACCGCGGTGCCGATGAGCAGTCGTTCGGTGACCCGTGCCGCCATCGTCATCGACACCGTGATGTCAGGAGTCAGGTTCTGGCTGTCCTGGAACAGCAGGCCGTCCCAGCCGTCCGCCTCCGCGTCGGCCGCCGCGGCCTCGACCTCGCTCGGGAACGCGTACGTGCGAAGGAAGTAGGACGTCACGTCAGCCGCCCGGGTACACAACGATCCACGGCGAGCCGCCGGACACCGGCACGCCCGGCATCTGGCCCTGTGTCCACCACTTCGCCTGATACGGGACGAGGTCAAGCTGCACCCGCGAGCCTGCGACATACGCCACGTCCGGATCCCACTCGGGATACGTGTTCGGCGCGACGGTCGGCAGCGGCGCGGGCGTGTCGCCAGGCAGCACCGGTCCGATGAGCGTCCACGGCGTGTCGTACTGCGTGGCGACGGGCGTGTCGGGAGCGAAACCGCTGGTGTACCACTTGGCCTGGTAGACCTGCTGGCGCCACACGACCTTCGTGCCCGCGGGGTATGTGCCCAGCGGATCCCAGATCGGGTACGGGCTGGTCGCCGGATCGTCGACGATGACTGGCGACGTCGGCGCCGCGGTCGGCGATGACGTCGGGCTCACCGTCGGCGTCGGCCCGGGCGCCACGAAGTCACTGTCATCCGTGTCCGCCGCGAGGATGGTCGCGAAGCTCAGGCCCATCTGGTCGATGCCGCTGCAACTGGTCTGAACGACGGTGATCACGGTCGGCAGCGGGTGCACGCACGTGGCGTCGCGGTTGAGGTTCCACATCGAGATCAGCCCCGCCCCCTGCTGGCGGGCGAACTCGTTGACGATCTGCGCATCGTCCAGCGTGAAGACCTCTCCGGGCACGTCGTTCTGCCCGATCATCGGGGTGATGCCGACCTTCGCCCAGACCTTCGGCTCGTTGTCCGGGAGCGCCGACAGGTCATACAGCCTGCGTACCTGTCCGCGCAGGTTCGTCGCGGCCTGGATCACGGCGTCCGACATGCTCTGGTTGCTCGCCTTCGATCCGCCGAAGTTCATCGTCATTCCGTTGACGCCGGTCAGGTCGACTCCGGCGTCCATCATCGCCTGCGCCGCCGCAAGCCCCTCGTCTGTCAGGCCGAAGGTCGCCACCGGCAGCGTCAGCCACACGTCGAGCGAGCGTCCGTCGGCCGCAAGCTGATCCTGCAGCGCCTTGATCGCGACCGCTCGCCGCGTGTTTCCCGCCATGTCCGACAGGTTCGCGCCCTCGATGTCCAGGTCGATGCTCTCGAGTTCGTACCTGTCGACGACCGCCTTGTAGGCGTCGACCAACGCCGTCGGGTCCGTGCAGGACGTGCTCAGCTCCTGATTGATGGCGCCGCCGAAGGAGACACGCGCGCGACCTCCGGTCAAGCGCAGCTGCGAGATGCGTCGATCGAGTTCGAGATCAGACGAGGCCTGATCCAGCGTGTAGTACGTGCCCCAGGTCGGCGTGCACGGCTCGTCTCGACCGGCCACGACGAAGGCGAGAACCACGTCCTGCTGCGCGGGTCCCGACGGGGTCTCGAACGGATACGAAGGGGTCACGGTGACGTCGACGTACCCGGCGAAGGTGGACGGACCGGGGGGAAGCGGCGGGATGACCGCCGGCTTGATGAAGTAGAAGATGCCGACCATGACGGCGAGGGTGACGACGACCAGCACGCTCACGCGCAGCGGGGAGACGCGGGTCGTCTTGGCTGGCTTCGGCGCCTTCGGGGTCTTCGTCACGAGCCGTCCTCCTCGCGGTGGCGGCTGCGACGATCGCCCTTGCGCTCTCCGGTGCTGTACGAGTTGGCGGACTGCTCGACGCCTCGCTCGGAGGTCCCACTGTCCGGGCCGAAGTACAGGACCGACTCCCAGTCGAGCTCGGGTGCCGCCTCGGGAGCAACGACCTCCGCGTTCCTCTTCGCCTTCGGCTGCTTCGCGGGGACGCGAACCCAGTTCGCCATGCCGACGGCCACGTCGACGACCGAGTTCTTCAGGCCGATGAACGCGATGATCGCGTATGTCGTGAGCAGGCCGTTGAACGCGGCGAACGCGGCATTGGTGTAGTTGCCGAAGCGCAGGTCGCTCAGGAACCGGTACAGCGAGTAGACAGCAATGAGGGCGGCGAACAGCACATACAACGCCGGGGCGGCGGTGCGGTCCTTGACCTTCGGGGTGCGAGCGAAGTCGATCTTCGACTTCGCCGCCGCCTGCTGCAGGGACTTGAACGTGCCGCCGAGGTTCACGCCCAGCAGGATCAGGTTGAAGCCGTAGACGCGGAACACGTCGGTCCTCTTATAGCCGAGCCGCTTGAAGTCATAGGCCATGGCGAAGAAATAGGGCAGCGCCGCCGCGAGGAGGATCGGGCTGAGAAGCAGGCTGTTGTAGGGGTACACGAGCAGGAAGACCAGGCCGACGCTCGCCCAGGCGATCGATGCCATGTAGTTGAAGCGCAGCCACACGTGCGGTCGCTTGACTTTGTGGCCCGCCTTCTTCTCGCGCCGGATGTACTTCCAGAACTTCGGCATGATGAGCAGCCCGCCGTTGGCCCATCGCGCGCGCTGCACGACGAGGGAGCCGAAGTCAGGCGGCGTGGCGCTGTAGCTCAGTCGCTCCGGGTAGTTGTACAGAGTCCAGCCGTTCGCGACGAGGTCGATGCTCGACTCGGTGTCCTCGATGACCGTTCGGTCCTGCACGTAGCGCTTGACCTCGTAGCCGTCGACATACGAGATCTCTTCGATGTCCTTCAGGGCGATCTTGCGAATGACGGCGTTGGCACCGACCCAGAACGTGGCGTTGTAGTAGGTGAGCCCCTGATGAACGATGTGCTGGATGTCGGTCGTGGCGGCCGCGATGCGCTCCAGTCGCGTCGGCGCTCCGCGGAACGAGGAGTACGGAGTCTGGATGACAGCGATGCGCTCGTTGCCGGGCAGTTCCAGGTGGTACGTGAGCCGCAGGCAGTACTCACGCAGCAGCACGCTGTCCGCGTCGAGAGTCAGCAGGTAGTCCGAGTCGGGGATGCGCAGCACGTCCTCGTCGTCGGTGTCGTTGACTCGCAGGATCTTGCCGATGCGAGTCTCGAGCACCGTGTACGTGTGCCCCATGAGCCCGATGTAGGCGTTCAGGTTCATTGCCTTGTTGGCGTCGTGCGACAGGTGCGCGAACACCTTGCGCTCAAAGGATGTGATCTCCGCGCTGAACGTCCAGACCAGTCTGCGGTACAGCTGGGAAATGCGTTCGGCGGAGACCACCGCGCCGTCGTCGAGGGCAGCGAACAGTGCCTGACCGGTCATCTCGAAGTCGTGACCGAGCCCGGCGAAGACCTCGTCGGCGACGAACTGGTCGGCGTTTGTCGCGCGCGAGTACCTGGACGCCTCGGCGCTCATCCACTCCGCCGCCCACATGAAGTTCACGGCGAGCGAGCGGAGGGACTCATCGGAGGCGCCGCCAGCGGCCGTCGCCGCCCGCTCGTGCTCTTCCAGCGCGGCGATGAAACGGTCGCGAGGACCGCTCAGCATCTGCTCGACCTTGTCCGGCAGCGCGCGGCATCCCTCGAGGCCGACCACGGCGTCCGGGTCCTTCGGGTTCGGCGGATCGTCGATGAGCAGCACGACCCTCATGCTCGGGAATTCCTGCAGCGCTGCCGACAGCACCGTCGCGAGCACGACCTCGGGGTCCTCGCGGTACGACGGGATGAGCACCGTCATGGACGGGCGCTGGGTGGCGAAATGCGCATCGATCTCGGCCCGAGGAACGCGCGAGTGCGTACGTGATCGATAGAGCGCGCCCTGGCGAGCGAGCAGGTACATCAGCGCCGAGAAGGTGAGGAATGACATCACGAAGACGTACGAGATCGTCTGCGCGATGAAGGCGCTGTCGCGTATCCCTCGATCGATGAAACCCGCGACGACCGTCGTCAGGATGTAGGTCACCCACAAGGCAATCGTGGCGACTATCGCAAAGCCGCCCATCCAGGTCGCGGCATTGCTTGCCGCCGGCGTGACGGCAGGAAGTGGCGGACGCGGCAACTCCGAACCCCACTGGCGCTTCCGAGTCTGCGTTGCCTCGGTGGCCGGCGATTGGTCGTCAGTCATCTGCGATTTTGCCCTCGTCCCGCGCTAGCTTGTTGCGGCCGCGTACTCCCACGTCAAGTTGCCCTGGTCGTCGTCCTGCGTCACGGTGATGACGCCCGCGCTGCCGTCGGCACCCGTGGCATCGCACGTGAAGGTGGCACCAGCAGCGACCGGAATGTCTGACGGGCACGTGACGGTGTACTCGCCGCCGAGCTGCTCGTTCATGCCCTGCGTGAGCTTGTCCTGCACGTCGGACTGGCTGAGCGAGTTCGAGCAGGCGGCCAGCAGGCCGACAGTGGCGATGAGCGCTCCCAGCATTGCGGTGGTGCGGCCGTGCTTCATTTCGACTCCCCTGGTTCGGTCTGTATGCGCTCAAATTGATCGATGTGCGTGCGCTCACCCTATCCACGGGCTCGAAACCGCACCACGCCTCATGGTGCCAATGACATAGTGGTGTTACGAAATGTCGAGAAACACCGCTCTTTGCCGCTTGGGGCGCACGAACGCGGGGGTATGACGAACATGATCACAACAGGGATTCGCAAGGGTTTACGCATCGCTGCACTCGGCGCGACGATCGCGCTCGTGCTGACGGCGTGCACGTCGGAGCCAACATCTGATCTGTCTTCGGCCGCGTCGGAGTCCTCGCTGACGGACGCCACTGATGCGGCTTCATTGCCGGCGTCTGGTGCGAGCGAGCCGACCAATGCCGCGGGTGAAGCATGCGCCGCGTACTTCCAGCTCGACCTGCTGAACAGCACGTACGCGGGTGGCGCTGTCGCCGACGGCGACATGACCGAGGCTCAGGTCCGCGCCGACTTCACCCGGTTGCTGCGGATCATGGTGGCGCAGGGGAAGATCGCCGAAGAGGACGGCACCGTCGATCCGAAGCTCGTTGCCAATGCCACGAAGATGCGCAAGGCCGTCAAGGGCCTCGCGAAGAGCCAGGCGCTATCCGACCTGTCGAAGAAGCAGCAGGCGAAGTTCACCCTGCAGTCCTCCCGCGTCCAGAAGGCCTGCAACCGCGCCGGGTTCCCGCTACCTGAGGACAACAACACGGCTCGGATGGCGGCGGGTATCTAATACCGGTGTGACCGCACCCATCGAGCAGGAGCATTTCGCCGATCGCATCACCCTCCAGCAGGTCGACCGTGACATCTTCACCGGCTGGTGTCACTCCGGCGCTCCGCTGCGTGCCTACGGGGGCCAGATCGCGGCCCAGTCTCTGATGGCTGCCGGCCGCACCGTCGATGACGACGCGCGACACATCCATTCCCTGCACGGGTACTTCCTGCGGCCCGGCGGCACGAAGGACTCGATCACGTACCTCGTCGACCGGCCTCGAGACGGGCGCTCGTTCTCGACGCGATTCGTCCGCGCCGTCCAGCAGGGCGAGACCATCTTCATGATGACCGCATCGTTCGCCACGACCGACGACGGACCCGAGCACCAGTTCGAGATGCCGGAGGCCACGCGGCCCAGCTCGCTGGACGACATCTCGATGCCGCTGACCTCCTACGTCGACGGCTCGAGCGACGACTATGACTATCCGGACTCGAGCCTGATCGGACTGCGGATCATCGAGGCGGAGCGCCCGATCGAGCTGACGAACGGCCGCTTCGAGCGGATCGCCTGGGTCCGCATCCGCGAGGACCTGCCCGAGGACTGGCTGACGCAGGCGTGCGCGCTGACGTACCTGTCGGATCTCACGATGGTGAGCACCGCGCTCGGGCCGCACATGGGACTGCACGGCGAGCATGACCTCATGCTCGCGTCGGTCGATCACGCGATGTGGTTCCACAGCAGCGCCCGCGCGGACCGCTGGCTGCTGTTCGCCCAGGACACGCCGGTCGCGCGCGGCGGCCACGGCCTGGCTCGCGGTCTGTTCTACGACCCCGACGGCGTGCTCGTCGCATCAGTCGTCCAGGAATCACTCATGCGCACCCGCAGCCACTGAGCCAACTCCCCGTGCTTCACCGGATCGAGCAGGCCATGCTGTACCCATGGCTACTGACAAGTTCGACGGACGCGTTGTTGTCGGCTATGACGGCTCGGCCGCCTCGAGAGTCGCCGTCGACTGGGCGGCCGCGGAGGCGGACCTGCGCGGTCGCGGGCTGACGATCGTCCACGCGCTGCTGCCTACCGTCACGGCCGGCAGCCTGGGCGCGGGCATTGGCCCGGGACCGGACATGCTCGGCACCCTGGAGGGACAGGCCCGCGCCCAGATCAACGAGCTCGCGGATGAGCTCAGTCCGCTCGACGTGCAGACCGTCGTCACCGTCGGTGGCCCGAGCGGGGTGCTGCTCGAGGCCTCCGAGACGGCAGACGTCGTCGTCGTGGGTTCGCGTGGTCACGGGGGCTTCGCCAGCCTCATCCTCGGATCGGTTGCCGCCCAGGTCGCCGCGCACGCGCTGTGCCCGGTCGTCACGATTCGCCAGCTTCCCGAGGCGGGCGCCAAGGACATCGTCGTGGGCATCGACGCCTCGCTCGGGGCAAAGTCCGCGATCGCCTTCGCGTTCGACGAGGCCAGCCGCCTCGGCTGGACCGTTGTCGCCGTCCACGCGTGGGACGTGCCCTCGTATGACCTGCTGATCATCCCCGACGGCCCCGTCCCCGTCCCCCTGGCCGACGTGGCCGACGAGGAGATCCGGCTGTCCGCCGAGGTCCTGGCCGGGCTCCGCGACGAGTACCCCGACGTTGACGTGCAGGAGCACCTGGTCCACGGGCCGCCGGTGCAGTCCCTGCTCACGGCCTCGCCGAACCCGGCGATGATCGTCGTCGGCACCCGCGGGCACGGCCCCGCGATCGGGGCGCTGATCGGCTCGGTGAGCAACGGCGTTCTTCACAAGTCGACCGTCCCCGTCGCCGTCATCCCCCGGCCCGAACTCCCGCCGGACGCCGCGTGACTTCGCGACCGCGTCCGCACTCATAGGCTTACGGCATGGCTACTGCTGATCGACTTGTGTGGATCGACTGCGAGATGACCGGGCTGGACCCGAATTCCGATGAGCTGGTCGAGATCGCGTGCATCGTCACCGAGGGCGACCTGACCGAACTCGACGCCGGGATCACCGTCGTCATCAAGCCGAACGACGCGCCTCTGGCCGCGATGGACGACATCGTCGTGAACATGCATACCGAGTCGGGGCTCATCGAGGAGATCCCGTTCGGCACCACGCTGGAGGACGCGCAGGCGCAGGTTCTCGCCTATGTACGCAGTCACGTCGACGAGTCGCGCAAGGCGCCGCTCGCTGGGTCGAGCGTCTACGTCGACCGCGGGTTCCTCGCCCGCTACATGCCCGAGCTCGATGGCTATCTGCACTACCGCCTCATCGACGTCTCCAGCGTCAAGGAGATGGTCCGTCGCTGGTACCCGCGCGTGTACTTCGCCAGCCCGGAGAAGAAGGGCAACCACCGCGCGCTCGGTGACATCCGCGATTCGATCGCCGAGCTGCGCTACTACCGCGAGGCCGTGTTCGTGCCCCAGCCCGGCCCGGACTCGCCCACCGCCGCGGCACTCGGGGAGTTCCACTCGGTCAGCGACCTGCCTTCCTAAGGCCCGCTCCGCGCTCGGACTTGACCTTCGATAGACTCGCGCTCCCGCGCTTGCGTGGGATGTCATGCAGTCGATGCGTGCCATGGTGGGTGTAGCTCAGCTGGTAGAGCACCTGGTTGTGGTCCAGGTGGCCGCGGGTTCAAGTCCCGTCACTCACCCCACGAAATGCCGTTTAATCCCAACAGTTTTAGATGGTGGGCTACTCTCGTGTAGGCACCGCGTAGGCAGATCCCCGGAATCCCGCCTACGCCGTGCCTACGGGAGGAGGAACTGTGGCCTGGATCGCAGCCCGGGAGTTGTCCGACGGCAGCACGAGCTACACAGTCCAGTGGCGTGATGCGCGAGGGCGCAAGCCTTCCGAAACGTTCGCGTTGGCCCCCGACGGCAGCAACGACCCGGCCGAGGAGGCCCGACGCTTCAAACTGCTGGTCGAGGCGCACAGGAACGAATGGCCACCTGGCTGGGTCAAGGGGCAGGGGTTCGTCGCCCTGCGCAGCGGTCGTACTGTGCGCGATCAGGTTGACCGCCACATGGAACTCAACACCCGGCGCTCGGCGGGAACGTTGCAACGCGACCGCCGCAAGGTCGAGGCCTACCTGCCTCCGACGGACATCTTGGCCGCGACGCCGATCGAGATGGTGCGTCACTCGGACGTGCTGGCGTGGGTACGTCGGCTGCAGGAACGGCCGTCCAAGCAGGGCGGGACTCTGTCGGCGAAGACAGTCTCGAACACGCTGGCACTCGTCTCCGCGGCGCTCGAACTCGCCGTCCGCGACGGGGATATCCCATCGAACCCAGCTCGGGGGGCAGCACCGATCAAGCGCTCGAGTAGCCCTCAGGAGTCGCTGACTCACGAGGAGTTCGTGACCCTCGTCGAACTGGTCCCCGAGCGTTACCGACCGCTCATCCTCACTCTCGGGCTCACCGGCATGCGATGGGGCGAGGCCACCGCGATCCAAGTCCGACACATGCGTCTGGACGCAACTCCCCCGCGCATAATCGTGGAGCAGGCATGGAAGGACACGGCGATCGAGGGTCGATTTGAGATCGGACCGCCCAAGTCGGATCGCGGAAAGCGCACGATCTTTGTCGATGGTGGGTTGGCGGAGACGCTGCGCCCGCTGGTCAAGGACCGCGAGCAGGAAGCGTTCATATTCCAGACCGAGTACGGCAACCCGATCCGGCGCAATAACTTCCACCACCGCTACTGGCGCCCGGTGGTGCTGGCGGCCTGGGAGCAGGGACTGGTGTCGTTCGTTCCGCGCATCCATGACCTGCGTCACGCCCACGCCACGTGGCTGCTGGAGGCGGGCCAGCCGGTCAATCGTGTGGCGCAACGCCTCGGCCACGATCCAGCGATGCTGCTCCGGGTCTACGCGCACGTTATGGACTCCGGGGCTGCCGAGACGGCGTCCGCGGTCGGCGTGATGTTCGACGGGGTGGAGGCCGCCGATGCACCCGAAGGTATGGACATCGTGATGGGTAGCAAGCGCAAGCTCTCCTCGGGTCAGCGGGCCAAGAAGGCTGCGGCCATGGGTGCGAAGGTTCACGCATCGGACCAGGACTAGGACGTCCAGGTGTGCGCGATGCCGCGACGCTTGTGCGGCACGAGCCCAGCGACTCCGCCAGACGGCGCAGGGTTCGGGCGCTGCGCGGGAACGATGAGTGAATCCATGACCGCGTCCAAGTGTTCGCGTCGAAAGCGCAAGGTTCGGTAGCCGAGGCGGCTTCCCGGCAGACGGCCCGCGGCGAATTCGGCGCGGATGCGGTGCGAGGTCAGGCCCAGGTACCGCGCGGCGTCGGCCGTACTCAGCCACTCCTGAACGACGCGACCAGGTTCGACACTCGCTTGTTCGCTGCTCATGTCCTACCAACGCCGCGAGGGTGCCGGTGCCTCGCAAGTTTGGCGCCGGGGGCAGCGGATGCAGCGTCACAACCAGCCAGGGACTTGGCATAATACGTCGCTCATGCGACTATTTATGACATGACCGTGGTAGGTGACCAGATGACCAGCGCTGAGGCAGCTCGGCAGCTGGGCATCGGCGTGCGGCAGGTCGAAAGACTGCTGAACTCGGGGGAACTTACGCAGGTGGGGACTGTCGGCAGGGTTGCACTGATCGACGCGGCTTCGGTGCACCGACTACATGGTCGGGGAGCGCGCCGTGGGCGCCCATGGTCTACCGAGACGATCCTCGCGGCGATCGAGCTGTTGACCCACGGGCAAACCAAGCGGCTCGAGTCGACGCAGCGGTCTCGACTGCGATCGAGGCTTCGCCACATGGATGCCGAGGACCTCGTGCGAGCGACATCCGGCCGGGCCGAAGTCAGGCGCTACCGAGCGTCGAGCTCGTTCCTTGATCGGATTCGACAGTCGGTCACGCTGACGGGTTCGGCGGCGGTCGACGCTCGTCGCGATGTGGCCGGGCTCTTCGGCCTTGCTTCGGCCCAGCGCGACGCCGTGGACGGATACGTCGACCGTGAGACCGTGCGACATCTGGTTGATCGCTACCACTTGGCCGACGATGCGGGAGGCAACGTCACCCTGCGGGTGGCCGACAACTGGAACGCCGTAGGAGGCGTGGCGGACGATGTGGTCGTCGCTCTGGACCTCGCGGAGTCCCTGGACGTGCGCGAGCGCTCTGCTGGACTTGCGTTGCTCAGGACACGGTTGGCGATGTCGGCATGACTGACGAGCGCCGCCGCGTCCAGCTAGCCACGCCGCCTGGCGGTTGGACGCATCCGTGGCCCAACGTGCTCGAACTCGCACGCGCATTTCCCACGAACAACTGGACTCTGGTCGGCGGCGTGATGGTCCAGGCACACGCACTTGCTCATGGCATTCCCGTGACTCGTCCGACCGACGACGTCGACGTCCTGCTCCACATCGAGATCAACACGACCGTCGCCGCGGAAGCCCACACGCGCATCACGAACCTCGGATACACGCTTCGCGAGCCGGCCGACCCTCGGCGGAAGGACAGCCCTCACTACCGCTACGAACGCGAGTCTTCGCTGGGTGTAGAGAAGATCGACGTGATGGCTGCCGATCATGCAGCGCCACGCAGTCGGCAACGGCTTTCCGGACGGCCGATGTTCGAGGTAGACGGGGGCACGCAGGCACTTCAACGGACGATCATCTACGAGATCGACAGCGGCAACGGCCAGACCTGCTCGATCAGTGTCCCGGACGCACTCGGGGCACTCGTGCTGAAAGGCGCGGCACACGTTGCTGACACCCGCGACCGCGACCGGCACCTGCAGGACGCGGCCGTTCTCGCCGCATGCATCACCGACCATGACGCTGAGCTCCACCGATTGACAGGAAGCGACCGCAAGCGAATCGTGCACCTTGCCGTTGAGCTCTCCGACGCTCGCCACCCAGCATGGCTTGCGCTGGATGAGCCATTTCGCACCGCCGGCCAGGACACTCTCCGCATTCTCAGCGCGCCGCACTGAGGATGCGAAACACCTCCACGGACATGCGCCGCCGGACAGCGTCACGAACCCATCGCGATCCCGGAAGATGGCGCTCCCGGTCCTGAGTGCGTCCATTGCGGTCGTAGGTGTTCGCGTGGTGAATCGATCCGCTCGGGCTGCCGGGTCAGGGCCTGGTGGACTCGCTCAAGTACTTCGTCGTCGAGGTCGCGCGGCTCCCAGGTTGTCGCGGCTCGAAGTTCCCGGTCGGTCAGGTAGTCGCGCGCGTCCGCGACGAAGATGGTTCGGTCGCGGCCTCGACTGGCGCTGACATACATGCTCGCCGCGTCCTTCGCCGGCTGGAGTGCTGCGACGTGAACGCTGCTGGTCTGGCCTTGGAGTTTGTGGGTGGTGCCGGCGTAGGCGTAGTCCAGGTGGCGCAGGAGCGCGCGCGGGGTCATCGATCGTTCGCGGCCGTCGTCGAACTGAATGCGAACTCGGTCGCGACCGGGATCGACGACGGTGGCGTGCTCGCCGCGGACGAGTCGCTGACTCGGGTCGCGGTGGTTCGCGGGAACGGTGACCCGCAAGACGCTGCCGGGCGCGAGGGCCCGGTCACCGGCCGGCGTGCGGTACGTGATGGCCTTGTCGGGGTCGAGGGTTCCCCTCGCGAGGAGTTGGTCATGGATGCGCTGGTTGAGTTCGTCGACCTCGATGTTCGTCACCGCATCGCAGGTGACCTGGCCCGCCCCGTGGACGGCGATCTCCCGTGCGACAACATCCGCCACGAGGGTGAGCTTGTGTTCCCTGTTCCGGGCAACCAGCACAGCGTTGTCGGCGGTGATCGCGTCCCACGCGGTGTCCACGTAGCGCGCATGCAAGGCAGCCGCGATGATCCTGCCGATGTCGGTGCGCTGCCGCTGGTTGGTCTCCAGCCGGACAACCTCATCCGGGAACTCGCGGCACAGGACGTTGAACGCGTCACCGGCTCCGACAGCGCGGAGCTGCGCGTGGTCTCCCTGCAGCACCAGGCGGCGGTTGGTATCCGCGCACCAGTCCGCCAGCCGGGCGATCGTGGAGACGTCGGCCATCGAGGCTTCGTCCACGACGATGATGCTCGCCTGGACGCGAGTACCGGACTGGATGCGGTGCATCAGCGCGGTCAGGTTCATCCACGGTGCCCCGGACTCGTGCCCGGCGGTGGAGGCCGCGCGGGTAGCGGTGGAGGTGACGAGCATCGAGTACCGCTCGCCCGCCAGGCCCATGCGGGCGGCGGCCAGGACGCTGGTCTTGCCGGACCCTCCGACGCCGGAGATCAGCGTGATCGGGGCGCTGCCGTCCACGATGGCCTCGACAGCCGCGCACTGCTCGCCGCTGAGTTGCCAGCCGCGCTCGGCCTCGAACCGTGTCACGCCCGAGCGCGTGCGCCACGTCAACTGCGGCAGCCTGCCTGCGCTGGCCGTCATGCGATCGAGCAGTCGCGACTCGGCGTCGAGCGCAGTGCGGGAAACCCACTGCTGCCCGCCGGTGCGCATGCCGCGGTCGCGGGACTCGTGTCCACGGACGAACCCGTCGTCGACGACCAGTCGGGCAATGCGCAGGCGTTCGGCGTCGGGCAGAGCGGCGGTGGCGAGGTCGACGATGGATCGGATCTTCGCGAGGCTCGTGACCGACTCGTGCTGGCACGCCACGCCTTCCACCCAGGAGACCCAATTCGCGTCGGTCCACTCATCCGGTTGCAGGAAGCGGCCAGAGCCGTCGCCGTGCCGCTCGGCTGTCAGATCCACACCGAGCTCAGCGGCTCGCGCACCTACCGCCGCCTGGACCTGCGCCCACGTCGGCTGCTCATCGGACTTCGCCGCCGTCACTCGACCCTTGGCTTGCCTTTGGCGCAACGATCGGGCCTTCGCCGTTCTCGGGGATGCGTCGTCGCTGCCGTCCTCCTCGGCCAGGACAGCCCGCCGTCCGCGACTGAACGCGACGATGGTCTCGTCAGTGAAACCACCGACCTCCCACTGCGCGGTACCGGGGTGGAACCACGCCCCGGGGATAAGCCCGCGCGCAGCGGCCTCCTCCACGACGAACGCCTGGCCCCACGCGGCGAACCGTGGCGCGTTGATGATGAGCTCGCGACCACCATCGGCCATCGTCCGCACGACACCATCGCGGCCGACCAGGATGTTCGGCAGCGTGCAATGCACGTGCAGGTGCGGGTCGCCGGCGCGGGAGGAGATCTCGGTAGCGATGAACCCCGCCCACCCATCCGCGGGCACGATCGTGACATTCTCTCCGTCGCCGCGATGTCCCGTGGAGCAAAACCCTGCCTCGGCCATCAGGCGCTCCAGCGCCCGGGTCGCCGCACCCTCCATCGCATCCAACCAGTCACCTCGCTGGTCCGCGTCGCCGGTGATGGCATAGAGGCTGAACGACTTCGGCAGCGTCAGCGTCAGCTCGTAGCCGGCATTGCCGACCGGCTCATGCCGCGACGCCGCCTCCCGCGCCCCCGTCCACACCCGCTCCCCGAGCTCCACGTCGCTAAGCAACTCAACCTCGAGGACGGCGAGGTCCAATTGAGTCACCGCGTCCAGCCCGACCCGACCCACCGCAACCACGCCGGTGACGCGCTCCCGGGCCACCTGACCGAGCCCGCCGCGCAACACGTCGCCGTCGACGACGCCGCCTGCGCGACCGACCGCGCGCAGCACACCGTCCGCAGTCAGGAACGACACCGACCTGCCCGACCCCGCCGCGCGCACCACCGCGCGCCACCACGTGCCCGCGTCACGCGACGTGAACACGACGCGAGGATCCAGGCCCGCGGCCGCCAAGGCCTCAGTCACGGCAACGTGCACTGGTTCACCTGGGACACGTGCGAACCGCGACCGCTGAGTCTTCACCCCCCGCGTCAGGCACTCGCCCGAGAACGCGCGCTCAATCAGCACCAGATCGGCCTCACCGCCCACCAGACCCCCCGGACGAAAACCCACCAAATCCGCTGTCGCTCCGGCGCCGACGAAACGCACCCGCCTGACATCCTCAGCACCGACCCCGACTCGATACGCGACCTGCCGATTGCCCACCCCCGTCGCGCCGGTAACCCGATACCAGACCTGACCCATCCCCGCAGCGGTGTGCGCAATGCTCGTGACCTTCGTGTGCACGGTCACCGGGACCACCGAGAATCCGGATTCCAAGCCGGATGAGTAATAGGTCCGCTGCATGATGAGCCCTTGGGCTGTGGGCTGCTCCTACGGATGGGTCGATCTGATCGACTCGCTGCGGTGGTCGTCTTCTGTTCTGGGCCTGCATTCCAGCTGCTCTCGTACTGCTCCGTACTGCCGTCGTCCTGAGTCATGTCCCGGACCTTCCGCGAGAGCGCCCGCCAGCAGCGAGCGAACGCGATCCTCGCGTTACCCAACCAACGCCGCGCACCCCTTGGTGGCGCGCATTCCGGGGATTCACGACTCCGCTTCCTGAGGCGAGTCGGGTGTCATTAGGGTCGCGCCGTGAGTCCTGACAGCGTTCGGAGCCAGGACGGTCCGACACGCTTCTGCCCGCGGCCACTCGGTCGGGCGGCGCAAGGCCAGGCATCGACGGCCGTGGTGGCGACGTGACAACGCCGGTCCGGGTTATCGCTAAAAGGCGCTACGGACCCATGTCCCCACTGCGCTACCCAGGTGGCAAAGCCGCACTCGCCGGGCTCTTCGGAGACCTCATCGGAGAACTAGCTGTTCGCAACTGCACGTATGTAAAACCGTACGCTGGCGGAGCGGGGGCCGGGATTGCTCTTCTCCGCGAAGGCTTAGTTAACCGCCTCGTCATTAACGATCATGGCAGCGATTACAGCCGTCATCCTCCTACGGGAGGAACAGCGGTGCTGTTCCGTACGTCACGCGGCCTGTATCACCGGGATGCAGCGCGGGCATTCCGAGACTGCGGATCGTCACCCGTGACCCCGATGCGAGAGTTGCCGAGATCAGGTACCCGTGCCCGTGATAGCTGACCGAGTCGATGACGGCCGGTCCGAGGTCGTTGCCTGCGCCGCCGTCTGACAGCGCCAAGCCCTCGGGGCGGAACACCAGAATGCCTATGTCACCGACGGCTGCTGCGCTGGCGCCCGTTCCGTGGCGTGCCCGGATCAGGCCGCCGGGACCGTCGACGACAATTCCCTCGTCGGTCGCCCGGCGGACTGTCGCGGGAAACTCGAGCGCGTCACCCACGAAGCGCGCGACGTCGATGTCGATCGGCCATTGGTAGATCTCCGTGGGAGAGCCCTCCTGGACAATCCGGCCTTCGCGCATGACGGCAACCCGGTCGGCCGCACTGAGCGCCTCGTCCTGGTCGTGCGTCACCAGTAAAGCGGTCGATCCGTCAGCGCGCACAGCCGAGAGGACATCCGCGCGGACCTCCTCACGCAGACCTGCATCGAGCGCTGAGAACGGCTCGTCGAGCAGAACCAGCTGGGGTCGACGCGAGAGCGCGCGGGCGACGGCGACCCGCTGTTGCATCCCTCCGCTCAGTTGATAGGGACGAAGCGATCCGGTCCCGGCCATGCCGACCATCTCGAGCAGTTCATCGATGCGCCGTCGCTTCAGCTCGCCCCTCAGTCCGTAGCCGACGTTAGCCGCCACGTCCAGGTGGGGGAAGAGCGCGCCTTCCTGCGGGACGATGCCGACGTTTCGCTGCTCGGGGCGTGTCCATGTGCTGGGGCCGAACATCTCCGCTTCGCCGATCCGGATAGTGCCCCGCTGCGGCCGGACAAGGCCTGCCAGGGCGCGGAGCAAGGAGGTCTTGCCGCAGCCGCTCTCCCCAAGAACGGCGGTAACGGCGCCGTCGGGCACGGACAAGTCTAGGGACTTCAGGACGTGGGTCGTGCCGAGAGTCAGATCCAGCTCGTGGATCTCGATGCTGCTCATCTCACCCCAGATCCTGACGGCCGACGATGCGGGCGAGCAGGAACGCCGGCACCGCGGCCACCAGTATCAGGGTCAGGGCGTAGGGCGCAGCCTCCGCAAAGGCGCCGACCGATGTTCGCGTCCACAACTCGGTCGCGAGCGTATCCATCCCGGTCGGCCGCAGCATGAGCGTGGCCGGAAGTTCCTTCATCGCGGTCACGAGAACCAGCAAGGCGCCGGCAGCGATACCCGGAGCGGCGAGCGGTGCGGTGATGCGCATCCAGGTTGTCAGCCCCGACGAGCCGAGTGTTCGTCCGACATCCTCCAGTACCGGGGGCACCTGGGCTGCAGCCGAACGGACTGAACCGATCGCATTGGACAAAAAGAGCACCGCGTAGGCGAAGCCGAGCATCGCAAGCGTCTGGTAGAGACCGAGTACGAGCGAGATTCCCAAGTACACGAGCGACAGCCCCACGAGTACTCCGGGCAGCGCATGCCCGAGGAAGGCGGCGGACTCGACACTTCGTGCCCAGCGGTCCCGGTAGCGTGCCGCGAGCATGCCAATAGGGATGGCCAGAGCCATCGCGATAGCCGCACCAATCATCGACGCGCGAATCGTGTTGCCCGTTGCGGCGAGCCACTCGAACGAATCCCAGGCACGTTGACCCTGAGCGATGAGCCGTATCAGCACGACGGCCGGGAACGCAACGGCCAGTCCGAAGATCGCGATCAGTAGACCGAGCGCAGCCCACCGACGTCGGCCCAATGAGATCCGCTCCGCGCGTCGAGCGACCCCTCCGCCAACCCGCCAGTTCCGATGCCGTCCCCGCACGCGCCGCTCCAGGAGGACGAAGACGAGCGCCAACAGAACGAGTACGAGCGCCAGCACGGCAGCTGTCGTGCGGTCGAAAGAGGCTCGGTAGGAGGTGTAGATGACGCGGGTGAACGAGTCGAAGCGCAGGATCGAGACCGCACCGAAGTCGCTGAGCACATACAGGGCGGCGAGCAGGCCGCCAGCGGCGGCGGCGGGGACGAGCAATGGAGCGACCGCACGGTGAAATGCCGCCATCGGCCCGCTGCCGAGTGTGCGGGCGACATCCTCGAGCGCGGGATCGACCCGTGACAGCACCGCGGCGACCGGAAGCACGACGTAAGGAAGGCAGGACAGGCTGAGGATGAACCAGGTGGGAACGGCTCCCTGCAGGGATGGAATCGTTGCAACCCACGCGAATGCCGTGACGTAAGACGGGATGGCCAAGGGTAGTGCTGCGACAGCGAGCCACCATCGTCCACCGGGAACGTCGGTGCGGGTGATCACCCACGCCATGGGGATGCCGACGATGCCACACGTTGCGGCGACCGCGGCGGCCATGCCAAGGCTGCGGACGGCTAGGGCGACCGTTCGCTCCTCGGCGAGGATCTCCCAGATCGTCTGCCAGCCGGCACCGCCCGCGCGGATGACCAGGTAGACCAGGGGAAGGAGCGCGACCAGGGCGGCGGCAGTTCCCAGTACGTGCAGAGGCGTGACGCGCGGGGACTGCCCGGACACCTACAGGAGCCCGACCTTCTGTAGGAGTTGCTGCGTTCCGGCGAGGTCCGCGAGCTGGCCGAGGCTCAGTGACGGGCCCTCAAGACTCGCCAGGCTCGGCAGGCCGGGCGCGGGCGCCGTGCCTGGAACCAAGGGGTACTCGTACGTCACCGTTGCAAAGTACTCCTGCGCCTTCGGACTGAGTAGGAAGTCGACTAAGGCCTGAGCGTTCGGATCATCGGCGCCGGTGGTCAGGATTCCCGCGCCGGCCACATTCACGAGGCTGCCGGCGTCACCAGGCTCGAGGAACCTGTTCTGGACCTTGAGGTTGTCGGCTCCGACCTCCTCGGCCTTCTCGAACCAGTAGTAGTGGTTGGCCAGGCCGAGCGTGAGGTTACCCGCGTCCACCGCATCGCGGATCGCGACGTTGTTGTCAAAACGCTGCACGTCATTGGCGACCATGTCGCTGAGCCACTTCTCCGCAGCGTCCTCGCCGAGGGTGACCCGCATCGCGGTGACGAAACTCTGGAAGGAGGCGTTGGTCGGAGCGATGCCGACCTGCCCCTTCCACTTCGGGTCGGTCAGCTGCAGGACGCCCGTGGGCAGCTCCGCCTCAGGAACCAGGTCCTCGTTGTAGAGCAGGACTCGCGCGCGGCCGCTCGTACCGACCCAGGTGCCATCGTCGCTGCGGTGGATGGAGTCGACCTTGGTCAGCGTTGAGTCGGGAAGGGCGGCAAGCAGTCCAGCGTTCTGCAATGCCTCGAGCGCACCAGCGTCCTGGGAAAAGAACACCTCCGCGGGTGAGCGATCGCCCTCCTCGAGCAACTGTGCCGCCAACTCCGCGGTATCTCCGTAGCGGACGGCGACCTCCACTCCGGTCTCGGTCGTGAACTCCGTCAGGAGATCGCCGACCAGCCCCTCGCTTCGACCCGAGTACACGACCAGCGATTCTGCGGGGGCGTCCGCGACCGAGTCCGCGGTCGTGTCGGCAGAGTCCGCGGAGGATCCGCATGCGGACAGGGTGAAGATGAGCGTTGCCCCCAGCCCCGTCAGGGTCGCTGCGGATCGAATTGTCGACAACAACATCCTTCGTCTCCTGGGTTGGTGGTGTGCTCAGCCCCAACCCTGTGAGCTCAGCGACCGAGAATTGGGTAGCCTACCCTAATGCTTAGAACGGTCGTCAACGCGCCAGAGGCGGTCATCGGGACTGTTCCAGATTTCGTTCAGTCGCTCGATCGCTTCGGCGACCGGCCGGCGCTGATCGCGGGCATCCGCACCGTGTCCTACGCCGACCTGAGCGACGCCGTGGACGTCGCGAGCGCTCGCCTCGGCCGGGGCCGCCGCCTCGTCGCGATTCCGGCCTCGAACACGGTGGACTGCGTCGTCGCCTACCTCGCCGCACTTCGAGCGGGTCACGTGGTTGCGATGCTGCCCGAGTGCCGCGCGGAGGACATCGCCGCGCACTACCGCCCCGACAGCGTCCTCGGCGGTTCCGGACTGGTCGACGTACGGCATTCCGCCGAGCATGACCTGCACCCGGACCTCGCCTTGCTCTTGAGCACCTCGGGATCGACGGGGAGCCCGAAGATGGTGCGGCTGTCGGCCGCGAATCTGGGTAGCAACGCCGATGCCGTAGCGGAATCGCTCAAGCTCGACGACTCCGATCGTGGCATCACATCCCTGGGCCTGAGCTACAGCTATGGACTGTCAGTCCTGAACAGCCACCTTGCTCGCGGCGCCGGCGTCGTCCTGACATCGGCATCCATGACATCCCCGGAATTCTGGGATCTGGTACGCCGCCACGAGGTGACCTCCCTACCCTGCGTGCCGTACTCGTTCGACCTCCTCGATCGGGTCGGCTTCGCCGATCTTGATCTCCCTGCCCTTCGACGGGTCACGGCTGCCGGAGGGAGGCTCGCCCCCGACACGGCGCTTCGCTATGCGCGACTTGGGGCCCAGCGCGGATGGGGCCTGGTCGTGATGTACGGGCAGACCGAGGCGACCGCCCGCATGTCGTACCTGCCCGCGCACATGGTCGAGCAGCATCCCGGCACTGTCGGGCGGCCAATCGCGGGCGGACGTGTGCGTCTTACCGATGTCGATCCCGGCGGAGTGGGCGAGCTCGTGTACGAGGGTCCCAACGTCATGCTCGGCTATGCCACGAGTCTGAAGGACCTCGCACGTGGCCGCGACATCACTGAACTGCGAACAGGTGATCTGGCGCGGATCACGGACGGCGGGCTCATCGAGATCTGTGGCAGGACGTCGAGGATCGCAAAGGTCCGCGGCCTGCGACTGGCGCTCGGTGACGTCGAACGAGCACTCGAGGCGGAGGGCGTTCTCGCCAGCGCAGTGGTGTTGGACGACAAGCTGGGCGTCGCCATTGTGGGAACCGACTCTGCTGCTTATCGCGCGATCATCGAACGCGCGACCGGTCTTCCGGCATCGGCAACCCATGTCGCTACCGTCGAGTCGCTCCCACGCCTAGACACGGGAAAGGTCGACGATCGCGCAGTCCGCGCACTCGTCGAGGCGGCAATCCACTCACGATCTATCGAGGTCGATCAGTGCTCTGCTGTCGAGGAGCACCTGCGACTGCGTTACGCGCTGATGCTCGGGACGGCCGTCGGCCCCGACGACAGCTTCGCGTCCCTTGGGGGCGACTCGTTGAGCTACGTCGAGGTCTCCCTCGCTGTCGAGGATGTCCTCGGAACGCTGCCCACCAGTTGGGAGAGTCGCAGCATCGCTGATCTCGCCACGGCCGGCGGTCGTACGAAGGTCTCGACCGCCCGGCCCAGTCCCTGGTGGTCGAGAGCTCGGCCGCCGTGGGTTCGCGGCCGGCAGTTGGACTCCACTGTGGTTCTGCGGGCGGTAGCGATCATCCTTGTTGTCGGCTCGCACGCCCAAGCGTTCAACATCCGGGGTGGGGCGCACGTCCTCATGGCGCTGATCGGGTTCAACATCGCCAGGTTCCAAGTGAGCCAGGCGAATCCGAGTCGCCGCATGCGCCTGATGTGGCGGAGTACTGCGTGGCTCCTGCTACCGGCATTGGCGTTCGTCGCCATACTGGCAGCGTTCACCGACGCATACGGGTGGCAGATCGTCGGCGCCAACTGGCTGGTCAGTCCCGGCACGATGAACGCCGAGTGGAGGTACTGGTTCATCGAGTCGCTCCTATGGCTGCTTCCCGTGATGGTCATCATGCTTCGCGTTCCGCAGTTCGAAAACCTCCGTGCCGCCTACCCGCTCGGACTTCCTCTCGCCGTGACAGCGTTGCTCTTCGCGGTCGGTCGTATCGTCGGACCGCAGGAGTATCCGGCGAACGCCTTCTCACCCGTCGCGATTGCGTGGCTCCTGACTCTGGGGTGGGCCATCGCCGAGGCTCAGTCAGCGCGTCAGCGAGTGTTCGTATCCGTCCTTCTCATCGCGGTTATACCGTGGACCTTCAACGGGTTCCGCATGGTCGCCGTTCCACTCGGACTCGTGCTGCTTTTATGGGTGAGCCGGATTCGTGTTCCCGCGACGATCGCCGTGATGCTCGCGGCGCTGGCCCAGGCGTCGTTGCTGGTTTACCTGCTCCACTGGCCGGTCCTCGAGGTCCTAGACGGCTGGTCGGCCCTGGCCGTTTCCTGTCTCGTGGGAATCGCGACGACGACGCTCGTGGTGCACTCTCGTCGAGCAATTGGCGCGGTCGCGGGTCTGGGCCGGACCACCAACCCTGCGTAGACGACGAGCCCGACATGGTCCTCGAATCCCGTCAGCTCCGTACCATCAACCAATCCTGGTTACCCACGACCGTTTCTGACAATCCGTTCTCGCCAGAGGCCGCGCAGCTACGTGGCGACGGCCGTCGCCCCGTCGAATCAACGGGTTCAGGCGTGGTGACCGCGTTGCCATCTGAACGCCGCCCGACTCGACCTACGCGATCAACGACACCGTCGCGATCACCGTCACCGGCACTGGATTCGCCCATTGATTCGGAGTCGATCGACATCACTCACCTGTAGCCAGCGGAGCGGTCGCGTCCCCGCCGATCGATGTGTCTGTCTGGTGTGTTCGCCGCAGTTCGACCTCGGGCAAGAACAGTGTCAGGACGAACGCAATGAGCATGACAGGAACCGCCGCCAGGAACGTGATGCTCGTCGCGTGCGCAAACGCGCCGATGGCCGCGTCGTGAATGGGTTTCGGCAGTGCGTCGATGCTCGACAGTGACGCGGTGACGTTCGTGATATCGGGCAGGGACACTCCGCCTGGGAGCGCTCCGTTGAGGGTGTACGCCAGGCTCGCTCCCCACAGCGCGCCGAATCCTGCAGCACCGAATGAACTGCCCATCGACCGGATGAGTGTTGACGCGCTCGTCGCTGAACCCAACTCCGTTACATCGACGCTGTTCTGCATCGCGACGACCAGGACCTGCATGACTCCGCCTAGTCCTGCTCCCAGCACGAACATGCCGAGCGCAATCTGCGAGTACGTCGGATCTACGCCAAGCCGTGAGAGAAGTAGCAAACCCAGCGTTGCGGTCGCGGTTCCCATAATCGGGTAGACCTTGTAGCGACCCGTTCGAGTGATCAGCCGGCCCGACGCGACTGATGTCACAAGGATGCCGACCATAAACGGCAGAAGCTGCAACCCGGCCTGCATCGGGCTGGCACCGCCGACGACCTGCAAATAGACCGACAGGAAGATGATCGATCCGAGCATCGTGAAGCCGACGATGAACCCGACCGCGGAGGAAAGTCGAAAGACCGGGTTCCGGAACAGATTCATGTTGACCAGCGGCTCGGGCGCTCGTAGCTCGTAGAGCACGAAGACGGTAAGGATGACCAGACCGCCGACGAACAGTCCGAGGATCTGGGGTGAGTGCCAGCTGAATGGATGATCAGCCCACACGAGGGCGAGCAGGGTCATCACGACGCCGACGACGAGGAGGATCGCGCCGGTCCAGTCGATGGGCTTGCGTTGGTGGCGTGTTGGCAGGTGGAGTGCGGCCGCGAGCACCGCGAAAGCGGCGATGCCGAGCGGAATGTTGATGTAGAAGATCCACCGCCACGTCAGGTGTTGGGTGAAGTAGCCGCCTAGCAGGGGTCCGAGGATGCTGGCGAGGCCGAACACCGCTCCGAAGAGGCCTGCGTATCGTCCGCGCTGGCGCGGGGGCACGAGATCGGCGATGACGGCGAGGACGAGGACCATGATGCCGCCGCCGCCGAGACCTTGAATCGCTCGGGTCACCACGAGTTGAGGCAAGTCTTGCGAGATGCCGGCAAGAGCGGAGCCGACGACAAACACCGCGACCGCGACCTGGAGCATGACTTTGCGGCCGTGCAGGTCAGAGAGTTTTCCCCAGATCGGTGTGCTGGCGGTTGCGGCGAGGAGGTAGGCCGTCACGACCCAAGAGAGGGAGTCGAGTCCGCCGAGGTCGCTGCTGATCGTGGGCAGAGCGGTCGCGACGATCGTCTGGTCCAAGGCAGCGAGCATGAGCGTCAGCATCAATGCGGCGAGGATGGCGCGGAGCTGCCGCCGGCTCACCATTGCTGGAGCCGACGTCATTGCTTCACGTCGTGCAACAGTTCGGCGACGGTGCGCGCCACATCGTCGGACGCCATCGTCGAGGAGATAGCCGTCACTGTCAGTCCCAGCTCTGTGGCTGCTTTCGCAGTCGTCAAACCAGCACACACCACCGGAATAGAGGCATCAGGTGTGATGAACGAGACGAGCGCACGCGCAGCGCTCGGGGATCTCAGGACGATTGCCGCGACGTCGCGGCGTCGAATCAACTCCACGCTCGCGGGAACCTGGGCCACGGTCGCCGTCTCATAGACGATTCCCTCCGTGACGTTCCACCCGAGCGCACGAAGGCCATCCGGAATCGTTCGCAACGCAAGACTGCCGCACGGAAAGATGACCGACTGCGGAGCAAAGCCGGACAGCGCGTCGAGGAGACCCTGCGCGGACGCCACGTCAGGGGTCAGGACATTCTCGCAGCCCAGATCGCGCAGCGTCTGCGCTGATCGCTCTCCGGTCGAGGCAACCCGCATGCCGGCAAGCGCGTTCCGCAGTGACTCCGCGCCAACAGTGGCGGCCCACGAGGGCATCGTCATCGGCGACGAAACTACTAGCCAACTGCCGGTCGCTGCCTGGAGCATCGCCAGCAGGTCGTCATCGGGCAACGGCGTGATCCGCACATAGGGATCGCACACGGCAGCCACTCCACAAGCGATGAGGCTGTCGAGGTCGCGTTCATTGCCTTCGGATCTGATCAGAAGAACCGGCGGCGTCCGCACGGCGCCGAGTAGCTCTGCCGCGACGCGGAGCCCCAACGCCCGAGCCGATAGGACGTCTGTGTCCGACGTCTCGGCAGCGCGGGTGGCCGTCGCGTGCCGGACGCGGTGCTCATTGAAGAGCTCGGCCCGAACGGTGAGCGTTCCGTTGTCGAACGTCCCGGCCGCAGCCACGGCGGACGTGCAGCTGGCATCGATGCCGACCAGCACCTCACGCTCGGCCGCGGTTACCAGGCGCGCGATCGGATCGTCGATCCCCGCTAGCAGCGTGCACATTTCCTCGTCACCGGATCGACACTCGACCGCGAGGGCGCCTTGTGCTGGTGCAGGAACCATCTGGTCGGCGTCGAAGATCTGGGCGATCTCCGCCTCGCGACCGATACGGCGAAGACCGGCGACGGCGAGGATCGTCGCGTCGAACTCGCCGCTGCGAACTTTATTAATGCGAGTGTCGACGTTTCCGCGGATGGGGACAACGACAAGATCAGGGCGAAGGACGGAGACCACCGCGGCGCGTCGAGGTGAACTGGTACCTACTACTGCCCCGGGGGGCAGGTCCTCCAGGCGACGGTTGCCGCTTGAGATGAGAGCATCGCGCGGATCCTCGCGACCTGGGACAGCCCCGAGAGTGACGCCTGCGCATGGAGCGCTGGGAAGGTCCTTGTAGGAATGCACGATGACGTCAACGTGACCGGCAATGAGCGCATCCCGCAGAGCGGAGACGAACAGGCCGGGGGATCCCGCCTGACTCAGAGGCATCGTCGTGTCATCGCCATGAGTCCGGATCAGCACCTCGGTCCACGCCCGACCGCTGCGTCCGGCAAGCACGTCGCCAACTGACGCGGACTGCGTCCTTGCCAACTCGCTAGACCGCGTGCCGAGTCTGATGTCCCTAGTCACGGACGTCGGGGTCAATGTCAATGCCGAAGAGCGTGTGGACCGCCTTGCGGTAGTCCGCGAAGTTGCCCGTGCGCGCGAGTTCCTGTGCTCGGACCGAAGGCGTGTGCAAAATGGCGTTGGAGACGCGGGTCAAGGACCGGGTGACCTCTTCTGCGGTCTCGTCGTCGACGCGCGCGCGTATGCGTTCGAGTTCCTCGTTGATGATGCCCATGACGTGGGACCGCATCGCGACCACCGCGTAGTCGGCGGTACGTCCAATCTCTGCTGCGTCGAACTCCTCGACGGAGGTCAGGACGATGCTCTGCGCCTCAAGAATGGCGGCAGAGTGCTCGTGCGGTGCGAACTCGCCGATGACCTCGAGATCGAGGACGTCGATGAACGGCAGGTCACGAACTGCGGCATCGACATCCGGGGACAGTGCGAGGTCAATAATCGGAAGAACCAGATCCGCTGACCTGGATCGAAGTAGGAGGTCGACGTCGACGAGCGCGTGCGGAGCGCCGCTGCATGCGACGACCAAATCGGCTCCCGACAGAGCCTCGACCAATCCGCCGAGACTCACAGCTTCGATCTCATGCGACTGAGCGAAGCGGTCGGCGCGTCCTGACGATGAGAAGACTTGAATCTGGGTGCAGCCTCGACGTCTGAGCGCAGCGATCACCACCCGCGCATACGACCCTGTGCCGAGGATGAGCGCGCGCCGCTGGGCGACGGGCCCGTGGCGGGTCTCCAGCAGGTCGAGGCCCACGCTAACGATCGACCGGCCGGCCGCGCCGAGGCCGGTCGAGTGCGTGACCGCCTTGGATGTTGCCAGGGCTCGCTGCATCAGACGCTCGAGTTGCGCAGTGGTCGTGTGCTCACGCTGTGCTATCGACAGAGCGTGACGGACCTGTCCGGCGATCTCATCCTCGCCGACGACCATCGACTCAAGGCCTGATGCCACGGAGAAAAGGTGTTGCGCAACAGACGTTCCGACGACGACCCGCATCGACTCGACAACGGAATCGCGTTCGAGTGCAGCAAGTTCCGCGATCATGGTCGTCGTCATCTCGATGGCATCGTGAAATCCGTTCAGATCGAGGTAGACCTCAAAGCGGTTGCACGTCGACAGAACAACGGCGCCCTCGATATCGTCGCTCGCGGCGACCAGCCGAGCAGCGAGTCCGCGGTTCGCCTCGGCTAGGCGACTGATCTCATCCAGTGCAACATCGTGGTGACTTGCACCGACGAGCACCATGACCATGGTGAATGAGTCTACGTCCTGCGGGAGGCACCTCGGACCTCGGATAGGTTGACGTCCATGACAAGTCGTCAGGTGCTGCCAGCGCACCATCCCCTCATCGACGGCCGCACGACCAACTCGCCAATCGTCCTTGCGTACCAAGGCATTCGCCCTGAGCGCGCCCCCATCTGGATGATGCGTCAAGCAGGTCGCTCGCTGCCCGAGTATCGAGCGATTCGCGCCAGAATCCCGATGCTCGACTCGTGCCTGCAGCCCGAACTAGCAGCGCAGATCACCCTCCAGCCGGTTTACCGACACAGCGTCGACGCTGCGATCTTCTTCAGCGACATCGTCGTGCCGTTGAAACTTGCCGGCGTCGACGTCGACATCGTCGCCGGCGTTGGGCCCGTGATGGCGTCCCCGGTGCGCACGATGGCAGACGTTGCCGCGCTGCCCGAGTTGGATCCCGGCGCGCTTGCCCCGATTACGCAGGCGGTCGACATCCTGATCGGCGAGCTCGGCTCGACGCCGCTCATCGGCTTCGCGGGTGCCCCGTTCACGCTCGCGTCGTACTTGGTCGAGGGACAACCCTCGCGGGACAAGGCGAACACGCGCTGGATGATGTCAAATGATCCAGAAACCTGGAACGCGCTCCTGGGGTGGGTCGCTGGTGTCACCGGGGCCTTCCTGCGTGCGCAGGCAATGGCGGGAGCCAGCGCTGTGCAGCTGTTCGACTCATGGGTAGGGTCACTGTCGCTCGATGAGTACGTGGCCTTCGTCGCGCCGCATTCTCGCGCCGTCCTCGATGCCGTCAGCGACCTTCCCGTGGCTCGCGTGCACTTCGGCACCCGCACGGAGCACCTACTGAAGCCGATGCTGCGTGTCGGTGCGACTGTGATGGGGATCGATCAGCACACCCCCCTCGACGTGGCGAACGGCCTTCTCGGAGGAGCCACTCCACTGCAGGGGAACATCGATCCGGACCTGCTGTCGGCCGACTGGGACATCCTCGCCGAACACGTCCGCGACGTACTCCGCCGCGGACAGAAAGCCCCATCGCATGTCGTCAATCTGGGCCACGGCGTGCCCAAGGACACGAACCCGGATGTCCTGACCCGCATGGTCGCGCTCGTTCACGACGAGGGCTAGCGCGTGACGGTCGTCGTCGTCGGTGGTGGGGTGGCCGGCTTGGTTGCGGCCCGCAGCCTGACCCGGCGGGGCGCGACCGTCATCCTCCTTGAGGCATCGGATCTCTTGGGCGGAGCGCTGCGTTCGACTGATCTGGGTTCCGTGCGAGTCGACGTGGGTGCTGAGGCGTTCGCTGTCACACGGCCCGAGGCGCTCGCGTTGATTGACGAACTTGGCCTCAGCGATCGCGTCATCCGTCCACGTCGCTCCGACGCACGCATACTCACGGACAGTGGCGCGTTCGCGATGCCGCATGCGCTTTTAGGGATCCCAACGAACCTGTCAGCCGCCGAGGTCGTCGCGATCATCGGCACAGACGCCGTTGCGGACGCGAAGCTTCGCGACTGTCAACCCCTGCCCGCCCGGATCGATCCACAGATAACTCTGGGTGAGCTGACGCGCCTGCGCATGGGTGACGTAGTCGTCGCACAAATCGTCACTCCCGTCGTCGGCGGAGTGCACGCCATCGACCCCGACCTGGTCGAGGCAGACGCGGTCGCTCCGGGGCTCATCGCCGCACTGGAATCTTACGGCAGCCTCGCGGCCGCAGCCGCCGCCCTTCGCTCGGCATCGGGGGTACCCGGTGCTGCGGTCGCCGGACTCGACGGCGGCATGACGACCCTGGCATCCGCTCTGGCACGCGACGTGAAGGGAGCCGGCGCGTCGATCCTGACCGGAACGATGGCCGTGTCCATCCACGAAGCAGACGGGAGGTGGACCGTGCAGACGCCGACGACCCGTATCGGCGCCTCAGCGGTCGTCCTCGCCATCGACGCGCCCCAAGCCGCAGCACTGCTCACCGCACTGCCCGCAGTCCACGAGCACCTGGCCTCCATCACGGTGGGTGACGTCGCGGTCGTGTCCGCCGTTCTGACGTCGAACGACCTCGATGGCGACCCGATGGGCTCTGGCGTTCTCATCGCGCCCGGCGTATCGGGGGTGCGCGCAAAAGCGATGACCCACGCGACCGCGAAATGGTCGTGGGTCCGTGAGGCCTACGGTCCGGGCCGGCACCTAGTGAGACTGTCGTACGGCCGAAACGGGCAGATAGCCGAGGACTTCGCTCAGCTCCCGGACGTCGCACGCACCGACTTGGAGTTGATCTGCGGGATCCGCGTGCGGGAGTTCGATGCCGTCAACGTCACCCGGTGGCCACGTTCCCTCGTACAGCAACGTCCTGGACATCGAGCCCGAGTCGCCGCGCTTCGGGCCGCCGTGTCCGAGCACCCGTCCCTGGCGATCGTCGGAGCCGGCATCGGTGGCAACGGGCTTGCCGGAACAATCGCCCAGGCGCGAACGGCCGTGGACCAGGTTGAGGATGCCCACCTGCGTCCCTGAGACGCAGGTGCGAAACTACGGCCATGTCGACCGCCGAACACTCACGCCCGTCCGCCCGTGAGATCAACGACACGATCCGGTACACCTGCTGGACCGTCTTCCGACGCACCGGCATCGCACCCTCCGCCGATGCCGCCACCGAGGTCGACGCCCTCGTGTCGACGCTTGACGAAGCCGACACGACCGTCCGAGGGCTGTATGACGTGTCCGGGCTGCGCGCTGATGCCGATCTCATGGTGTGGACGCATGCTCCTACGGCCGAAGCCATCCAGTCAGCCTTGCGCGACCTGCGACGCACCAGCATGGGTCCGAGCATCGCCATGGTGTGGTCGGGGATGGCCCTGCACCGGCCGGCGGAGTTCAACAAGTCTCACGTGCCCGCCTTCATGGCCGGTCACGAGCCGAAGGACTGGATCGCGGTCTACCCGTTCGTCCGCTCGTACGAGTGGTACCTGCTGCCGGACGACGAACGCCGCGCCATGCTCGTGGAGCACGGGATGATGGGCCGTGACTATCCGGGGATCCTGTCGAACACGGTCGCGTCGTTCGCGCTGGGCGACTACGAGTGGATCCTCGCGCTGGAGTCCGACGAGCTGCACGAGACAGTCGACATGATGCGACATCTTCGTGGCTCCTCAGCGCGTCGCCACGTCCGTGAGGAGATCCCGTTCTACACGGGCCGGCTCGTGAGCGCGGCTGAAGCTGCCGACCTCCTGCGATGAGGTTCGACGCCGTCCTGCTCGCATCGTTCGGCGGCCCGGAGAGCCCGGACGAGGTCATGCCGTTCCTCGAACGGGTGACCGCGGGGCGCGGTGTCCCGCGCGAGCGACTCGTAGCCGTCGCGCAGCACTACCTCGCCCTCGGCGGCGTGAGCCCGATCAACGCTCAGAATCGCCAACTCATCGCGGCGCTCGAGGAGGAACTCACCAAACGAGGGACGCCCCAGCAGGTCTACTGGGGCAATCGCAACTCCGCTCCATTCTTCACCGAAGCCCTTCAACAGTGTCACGCCGACGGAAACCGCAGCGTGCTCGCGATCGCGACGAGTGCCTACTCCTCCTACTCCGGATGTCGCCAGTACCGGGAGAACCTCGCACAAGCTCTAGCGGAAAGCGGACTCGCGGACGATCTGACCATCGCCACGATCCGCCCCTACTACGACCAATCCGGATTCATCGAGCCGTTCGCCACCGGCGTGGCACAGGCCCTTGGCGACCTTGCACGTCGCGACATCGCCATGGAACACATCCACGTGGTCTTCACGACCCACTCGATCCCCGAATCGATGGCACTGACGTCAGGACCTCCCGGCGATCGCGCCGATACACCTCCCGGCGCCTACGAGAGGCAGCACCTCGACGTCGCGACGAGAGTCATGCGAACCGCGATCGGCAACGACTCCGACACTCCCGCCTGGTCTCTTGCCTTCCAATCACGCAGCGGACCACCCCAGGTGCCGTGGCTCGAGCCGGACATCAACACCGCGTTGGCCGACCTCGCCTCCAACGGCGTCACGTCAGTCGTCGTCGTGCCCATCGGCTTCGTCAGCGACCACGTCGAGGTCATCTGGGACCTCGATCACGAGGCCGCCGAGACCGCAGAACGCCTGGGGTTGCACCTGACACGCGTCCGGACCCCAGGTACGGATCCGAACTTCGTGACTGCGCTCGCCGACCTCGTGACCGAGGCCTTCGCCGGGCACGAGGTCCAGCATGCGCCCGATTGGGCCAGTCTGTGCACCGTCGCCTGCTGCCCGAACGGGCGCGCTGACCTTCCCGTCGTGCCGGGTGTGTAACTAACGGTTTAGGCTCGCGACCACCATGGACCTGCCTCAACGGCCTCGTCGACTACGTCGAACCGCAGCAATTCGTCGACTGGTGTCCCAAACGCACCTCGCCCCGTCGGACTTCATCCTTCCGGTGTTCGTCCGCGAGGGAGCAACCGAGCCCATCCCGATTAGGTCGATGCCCGGCGTCGTGCAGCACACGGAAGCCTCCCTCAAGCGAGCGCTCACGGGCGCGGCCGACGCCGGCGTCGGTGCGGTCATGATCTTCGGCGTCCCCGAGGTCCGCGATCCGCACGGCGAGGCCGCGGTATCCGATACGAGCGTTCTCGCGACAGCGGTGCGCTGGGCCAAGGACGCGACCGGGGATGCGCTGCCCGTGATAGCCGACCTGTGCCTTGACGAGTTCACCTCGCACGGCCACTGCGGCGTCCTCGACCAGCACGGATACGTCGACAACGACGCGACTCTTGCGGTGTATCAGCGAATGTCGATCGTCCTAGCCGACGCGGGCGCGGACATTCTGGGGCTCAGCGGCATGATGGACGGCCAGGTCGGCGCAGTCCGCGAGTCTCTCGATGCGAACAGCCTCACCGACACCGCGATCCTCGCCTACGCCGCCAAGTACGAATCCGCGATGTACGGCCCCTTCCGCGATGCTGTCGAGAGCCAACTCGACGGAGACCGCAAGAGCTACCAACAGGATCCAGCGAACGCCATCGAGGCCCTCAGAGAAGTCCGCCTCGACGTCGAACAAGGCGCCGACATCGTGATGGTCAAGCCCGCCCTCCCCTACCTCGACATCATTGCCCGGGTCAGCGACATGATCGACGTTCCCCTCGCGGCCTACGTCGTGTCCGGTGAGTTCTCCATGCTCGAAGCCGCAGCCGCAGCCGGAATGATCGACCGCGACCGTGCCATTCTCGAACTCCTCACCAGCGTCAAACGAGCCGGCGCCGGAATCATCGCCACCTACTGGGCAACCGAAATCGCCCGCTCCCTCACCTAGAACGGAACCGCCATGGCTGACAGCTCTGACGACTGGTTCGCCCGCGCCCAAGAGGTGATGCCCGGCGGCGTCAGCTCACCGGTGCGAGCTTTTCGCTCGGTCGGCGGCACGCCCCGTTTCGTAGTGAACGCGCATGGTTCCCGCATCACCGACACCGACGGCCGCGAGTACGTCGACCTCGTCGGCGCGTGGGGACCCATGATCCTCGGCCACGCACACCCCGAGGTCGTCGCCGCAGCGTCCGCTGCCATCGGTGGATCGTCAGCCTTCGGAGCGCCATGCCCGTCCGAAGTCGAGCTCGCGGAAGAGATCGTCCGACGCGTCGACCCCATCGAACGAGTCCGATTCACCAGCTCGGGCACTGAGGCAGTCATGACCGCCGTACGACTCGCACGCGCACAGACGACGCGGAACGTCGTCGTCAAGTTCGCCGGCTGCTACCACGGCCACGCCGACCCACTGCTCGTCGCCGCAGGCTCAGGAGTCGCCACTCTGGGACTACCGGACTCACCCGGTGTCACCGCAACGACCGCCGCGGACACGGTCGTCCTGCCCTACGGGAACGCTGAAGCCCTCACAGAACTGTTCCGTCAACGCGGTGGCGAGATCGCGTGCGTCATCACCGAGGCCATCCCCGCAACATGGGCGTCATTCCACCCCCACCCGGATTCAACCGACTCATCGCCCAACTCACCTCCGCACATGGAGCCATCTTCATTCTCGACGAGGTCATGACCGGCTTCCGCGTGAAGGACAACGGCTGGTGGGGCCTCGAGGGAAAGGCCGAGGGCTGGGAGCCCGACCTGTTCACCTACGGGAAGGTCATCGGCGGCGGTATGCCCCTCGCGGCCCTTGCCGGGCGGGAGGACCTGATGGACCTCCTCGCCCCCAGCGGGCCGGTCTACCAGGCGGGAACGCTCAGCGGCAACCCCGTCGCGACGACCGCCGGACTAATCACCCTCCGACTATGCACACCCGAGATCTACACGCACGTAGATCACGCAGCCGCTTCCGTACGCAACATCATCAGCGATGCGTTCAGCCGGCACGGAGTCGTTCATCAACCGCAAGCAGCCGGGAACCTCTTCTCCTTCTTCTTCACTGACCAACCCGTCAGGAACTACGACGCGGCGAAAACCCAGAACACCGCCGTATTCGCGGCCTTCTTCCACACCATGCTCGACAACGGAGTCTGGCTCCCGCCATCCGCCTACGAAGCATGGTTCGTTTCCGCAGCACACAACGACGACGACTACGTCATCATCGAACGGGCAGCGGACATAGCCGCGAAAGCAGCCTGCGCACGCCAGTAGCACCGAGTCCGTCTACGTTGACATGCACCTTGTGGTTGACGCTTATCCCCTGGTCGCGCCGCCTTCTCACCTGACCTCGGCGCGCAACTACTACCTCATGCCGCGAGTGTGCGCCTACGGGGCAGCGACCGCGTCCGTGATGTCGACGGCTTGTTCACTGTGGAGCCAGCGCCCGATCATCAACAACCCCGCGGCGAAGAGGATGCAGCCAGTGGCGAATCCAATGAGGTAAGCAACGTAGTGGTCCCCGTAGGAGTCGGTAGGTCCGACCTTCAGGGCGACGAGCACGAGCGCCACCGCGATCCCGATCGGCCAAGCGGCCACCAGCAGGACGCTAGCCACGTTGTTCTCGAGCCGTGCCGACCGCAGGCGCAGCACGGTAGCGAGAGCAGCGATGGTCAAGAACCCGACGCCCACGATCCACGCCCAGGTGGCAATGCCCAGCAGCAGCGTGCCGAGAATCGCAAGCAGCAGGGCGATGACGGTGAGCGCGTCCCACCGGCCGCTGGCTCGCCGCAGCATCCCGAAGGTGGCCACGGTCGTGCACGTCGACGCGGCGAAGATGAGCAGTGCCAGCGTCAGGTAGGAGACTCCCGATCCTTCCGCTCCGGCGCCGATGAATGCGGTGGGTATAGCGATCAGCCACAACGTTGAGGCGACGATGGAGAGGACTCCGGCAGTGCGGGTGAGTCGACTGGGCATGGCAGTACCTCCGGTTGGTGACAGGGCGAAGGAGCGTGCGACGAGTTCCGCGTCGCCGAAGCGAACGAGAACCTCGCGCTGCGCTGATGACGAGTCGAGGCCGCGTGCCTCAAGCCCCAGGGCCGCGCAGCGTAGGTGGTCGTCGACCTCGCATGCGAGATCGTCGACATCGGAGCGCCAGTGCAGCGAACTGCGCAGCACGGTCACGTACCCGGTGATCAGGTCGGAATCGGCCATGGCCCGCCCTTGAGCACCGAACCCACCGCGGTAGTGAACTCCTCCCACGCGGAGCGCTCCTCGACGAGGGCGACGCGCCCGCGCTGGCTGAGGCGGTAGGTGCGTCGGCGGCGACCGGACTGCTCGCTCCACTCGCTCTCCAGCAGGCCAGCCCCCTCGAGTCGATGAAGTACGGGGTAGATAGTCCCCTCGGGCAGGTCGAACGCGTCCCCGCTCCGCGCCCGCAACTGCTCGATGACCCCATACCCGTGGCACGGACCGGCCGCCACGACGGACAAGACGAGCAGATCAAGGTGACCCTTCAAGGCTTGGCCTTTCATACCTCGAAAGACTAGGCCTAGTAAACCTAGGTGTCAAGCATCGCTCGTCGCTCGACTTCACACATCTGCCGACGACCCGGGAACTCGTGCCAGATACGTGCCACCAAAAGGACTCAAGTGAGCACCCTCCTAGTCCGTGGCAGGATCTGGCACTCGCAAACCGTTGCACTGCAACGGTTCCCTGCGAGTGGGGCGAGTCGGGCTCGAACCGACGACGATCAGATTATGAGCCGCTCCGCATCCGCGACGTAGTCGATTCAGGGGCGCGGTGCATCGAAGAGCACTCGGGTGGGTTCCAGTCGCTCCGGCCGCACACTGCGGCGATCGGAGGTCCCCGCGAGTTCGTCCTCAACGCTTACCAATGCGGGCGGGGAGAGTCCGGCAAGCCATTGGAGGGTGACTAATCCCTGTGCCGTGCCCCGCCAGTGGGCGTGAAGACCCGACACACCAACTCGCCGCGCAACAAGGCGGAGGACGAGTACCAGCACGACAGCGTCGTCCGCGACACCGACGACCGGGAGAAAGTCGGGTACAAGATCGATCGGCAGTAGGAGGTAGACCAGCAAGGTCCACAGCGCGATCCGCGGCAGGCGAGGAACGGTGCGGTCTCGGGCGAGGCGAGCGATTGGCTGTCGCGGCTTTCCCCGCGGCGAGAATGCGGTACTGCATCCGCCTGCTGTGCTGGGTGCGGCGATGTTCAGTACTCGTGCTTCTGGAAGTTCGCCCGAGATTGAAGACAACGAGGATTCGAAGGTTTCGCACGCAAGACTGTGCCTATGGAGCGTGGGAGCTTGATACGGGACTCAGGGATGGCCCTTCTTATCGCGCTGCTTGTCCTGTTGGCAGGGTGCTCCCAGTCTGTGCCAACCGACGACCAGACCCTCGAGGGTTCAGCGGGAGCTACACGAAGTTCGGAAGATGCATGGACGCCGGCGCCAAAACGCATCGCCGGACTCTCAGTGCTCGCGTCGCCAGTAGAGACCAGTGGCGGAACCCAGGTGGGCTTGCACGTCGCATCCGGAGACGTCACGTTCTGGACCGGTGTAAACCTCGGTTCGACTACCCCTGGGCACAGCCCGGGCGAACTCGAGATGTCGCGAGCCGATTTCGACCGATGGCTCCTCCAGATGGCAGACCTCGGTGTCCGCATCGTGCGCATCTACACGCTGCTTCCCCCGAGCTTCTACGAGGCACTTCTCGCCCATAACAGCGCGCGCGCTGACGCGCCGATCTACTTGATGCAGGGCGTCTACCTTCCTGATGAGTCCTATGTCGGCAATGGAGATCTCTTCGCGGCCATGTCCACGGCGGCGTTCACTCGGGAACTGGCAGACGTATCGGCAGCCGTGAGCGGGGCGCTCTCGCGCGAACCCATGCCCGGATTCGCGGCCGGAACCTGGACCGCCGACGTATCGCCGTGGCTTGCGGCCTGGATCATCGGGGCAGAACTCGATCCCGAGGCCACGAAGAAGTCCGATGTTCGCAACGTCCTTGCCCCTGCGGCGAAGGGCACGTACTTCGCGAGTTCCGCATCAGCGTCGCCCACTGAAATCTGGTACGCACAGCGCATGGACGAGCTTGCCAGCTTCGAGGTCAAGCGAGGGCGCAGCGTCCCCATCGCGTTTATCAACTGGCCCACGACCGATCCGCTTGTGCACCCGACCGAGCCCTCCCCTAAGGAGGACTTGGTCGGCATTGACGCGAATCACGTCCTTGCGACCCCTGCCTACCCCGGTGGCACCTTCGCGAGCTATCACGCCTACCCGTACTACCCGGACTTCCTGCGTTACACAGCAACCTACGCCGAGACGACTGCCAATGGGCGGCCTGACGCATACATCGGATATCTCACATCCCTGAAGGCGCATCACGAGCAGGCGGGGCTTGCCACGATGATTACAGAGTTCGGCGTGCCGTCCTCTATCGGCTCGGCGCATCTGGGCACCAATGGGCGCGACCAAGGCGCGCACAGCGAGCAGACGGCCATGCAGGTCGACGCTGATCTGACACGAGCGATCCACGAGGCGGACCTCGCGGGCGCGCTTGTATTCTCGTGGACTGACGAGTGGTTCAAGCGTACGTGGAACACGATGGAGCATCAGGACGCAACAGCACCCGAGCGCCGAGCGCTCTGGCACGACCCGCTGACAAACGAGCAATGGTTCGGCATTGTCGCGACCGATCCCACCAGCGTCGGCTGGCGCACAATTCACGAGAGCAGTACTGGCGTCCGCGCGGTTGCGCTAGACCACGACGCGTCCGTGATCGACCTCAAGATCACGTTCGACGACGCGCTGACGAATCCCGTCACCCTCGGCTTCAATATCCTGGGAGACACCGACACTGACGTGCAGGTCGTTGTGTCGCCTACCGATCAGACAGCGCGGGCCTACGTGCGGACCTCGCTCGATCCCATCCTGCTCGACGGACTTGCGGCACAGGACATTCCGGGAGAGGACCTGCCCGGGTGGCGACTGCAGCGGCTGACGACGAACAGGTCCTATCCAGGGCACCCTGCAGAGTTCATCGCCGTCGGCGACCTCGTCTTAGGCGACTGGAACCCGGCAAGCAGGGCCTACAACTCCATGGCAACCTGGAACCTTGAGGGTGCGACACTGAATCTGCGGCTCCCCTGGTCGATGCTCCTTCTTGGTGACCCGTCTACGCACACGGCAGTGACGCCAGGGGCGGACGGCAGTGCCGTGCGAACGAAGATTGGAGCGATCACGCTCACGATCGACGACGCTCGCGCGGCTCGTGCGTCTGCAGAAATCGTGTGGGAGGACTGGACCACGGCCTCCTACACAGAACGAACAAAGGCCGGCATCGGTGCTCTTACCTCCGCGTGGGCAGACAAATAGCTGGCGATCACGCGCTCTCGTGCGACTTCGGGTCCCGTGGATTTCAGCTGTTCTTCGTCGTCATCTTCATGGAGTACCTCCGATAGGTGGATGTGTTGGTCGGATTTGCCCCGAACGATGGCTGCTCCAACATCGCTGACCGAATCCCTTACCGGGACTTAACCCGGTACGTAGTGAACTGATCGATCCAGTGGGTACAAGGCGAGCAAGGACAGGGAGGAGGTGATCACGTGATGTCGACGTCAATGGACAACGCTGAGGACACCGTCGTGCTCACCGCATGGGACGACCCGGACGCTACGCAGCCGATGGACCTGAGCTCCCTGATCGACTACCAACCGCAGACCGCGGCGCCCGCCGCGTGACCTCCTTGCAACACCGGCTCTAGGAGAACGACCATGGGTATCTCGTTCAGTCTTCTGCTCATCGCGGTGGGCGCGATCCTGCGCTTCGCCGTCAGCGCCGATGCCTCGGGCATCGACCTGCAAACCGTCGGCGTGATCCTCATGATCGTCGGCGCCATCGGTGCCGTGCTATCCCTGATCTTCTGGGCCAGCTGGGGAGGGTTCCACCGCAGCGAGGTCAACACGACCACCACCGCGGCGCCCGCGTCCGGCTACACGAATGTCCAGCCCGGGACTGTCACGCGCAGCGTCGACGAGACCCGCACCCGCTACTGACCGCAGGCGACACCAGTCCCCCGCACCCGGTGCACACGCCTGGGTGCGGGGGCTTTCATCTGAGTGGCTACCACCACCTGCTGGGCACGTGCCGAGGTGCGCCGTCCCAGGCTGCAAGTGGATGCTCGAAGGCCGCAACATCCGCCCATCTGAGATACAGGCGCTGGCGGACGCCCACCTGCTGGCCGGCCACTGACGAACAGGCAAAGGCCTGCACCCGGCCGAGCGGCTAGGTGCGGGGGCATTGCATCGCGCGGCGTGGCTAGCCGCTTACGCGACGCAGTCGCGATCCGTCGACCCAGCGCGGTGACCCGTCCCCGTCGACGAGTCCTTCCCACATGCCTTCTTTCTGGTTGATCCATCGCCATTCGCGGAGTTGTGCCAGTTGCCACGAGGTCTGCCGATCTGTGTCGCGGACCAGGACAGAGATGCCTTCGGCGCGCTTGGTCAGTCCTGAGTTCGGCATGAGCAGTGCTCCCCGTTGTCGTGTCTTCGCGCGAGCGTGGCCATTGCTTGGTCCCCTTGCGGGGACAGTCCGAAGCTAGCGGGCCGAGTTCCTCGCGCGCGAGGAACTCGGCGCCCGCTTACCCATCTTTAACCCTGCCTTGGCCCACGGAGCTTCTGGCTCGGGTACGAAGGAGTTACTACAACGCCTAGGTAGGGAGGAATCATCATGCGGAGCAATGGAACCGCACGGCGTATCGGGGCGGTGGCTGCGACTGTTGCGTTGTTCGCTGGGGCGCCTGCGGCAACAGCGATGGCTGACAACAGCAACGGCAACAACTCGAACCACGGGCAGTCCGCGGGACCGCGTGGACTGACCGATGCTCAGTTGGCGGCGGTCAAGGCCGCACGCGATGCGTTCTTCGCATCCCTGACTGCTGCCCGCACGACGCTCACTTCTGCGCTGCAGTCGATCCGTGCAGCGATCAAGGCCGAACTTGCGCCACTTGCCGCTGCGCAGGAGACCGCCAGGACTGCCTACGTCAACGCAGTCATTAGCAACGCTGATGCCGCGACTCTGTCGACCCTGAAGGCGCAACTCGAGGCGGCGCGCCACGCCTACAAGAGGGCCGTCGACGCAGCCAAGTCCAAGTACGACGCACAGTTCGCTGCCGCTGTCACGGCGGCCAGGACGTCACACCAGGCAGTGGTAACCGCGTACACGACAGCGATCAAGGCCGTCTTCGCGCCGGCCGATGCTCCTCGCGTGCTGCTCGTGGCCCCGGCATCCGCTCAGGGCTGGCTAAATCACGGTCACCATTACGGGTGGCTCATGGGCTTCCTGCACGGTGACGACGACGACTAGCAGTTGCCGCGATGTCGGCCTCAAAGTCGATGCCCCGCATCATGCCTTCATCGGGCGTGGAGCGGGGCATCACTTCGCGCTCAAGCTGAAGCAGGCGTTGACCCTTCGCGAGGTCTGGGTGACAAATCCCCTCAGCCTCCGACTCACCTATCGTGCCGAGTCACTGTCCGCGTGCTTCGCACCACGGACGATCGCGGCCAACTGCGCCACGTCGACGCGCAGACGCTTCATCTCGATCAGGATGTCATTCGCCCGTGCGGTCGCGAGCTCGGCGGACTGGGCGGCCGCGACGGCGTCGCGCGCACGGATCCCGGATCTCCTAACAGCCCAGACCGCGACCGCGACTGCGCCCACAGCGATAACGGCTGTAATCACGTCGATGATTAGCTGGACATCTTCCCAGTCCACTGCGTGTGCTCCTTAAGTCGACGGTGTCCGGCGAGGCAGCGGCACGTTCGTACCGGGTAACGCTGTCCACGCTTTCGTGCGGGACATCGCGATCGGGCCTGAGGTTTGCGCATTCGTTGCTGCGCCTGTCGGCGCGTAGCAGGATGGAGATGGCTGGGCCTCATGACTCTTGGGGCGTCGTGACGATACAGCCTTCCCTGACTGTTGAGCGCGCCGTGAGAATGGTGAGCACTCGCAGTGACGGTAAGGCGACCACCACTGGTTGGGAATACCTACCCGCGAGTTGTGGTGGGAATCACGATCACAGATCGATAACACGCAGGAAGGCGCTGCGCCCCACTGACCCGAAACTGCCATTACCTTCGGCAGGCGGCGACGTTAACGGTGCGAGTCGCAGCGAATACGTCGCTGGCAGCGGACATGCACGACTGGCGTTGGATCGACAAGGCAGCGGGAACGTGGGAAACGTGCATCGCGTTCAAGCGACCAACTCTAAATAGGGACCGCTGGATCGCCGGGGACAGGCACGGGTCACCGGCTGACCCCCTTCGATCATGCGAAGAAACCACCTGCGGGACACGAATTCCACGACGATGCCCTAATCCGCAGTACCGTGCTGACATGGAAGTACCAGAGGCACAAGCGAGCGAAGCTAGAAGCACTTCCAACAGGTTTAGAACGACCCTCGCAGATCTCGAGGGCGAGGCTTACGTACCCGGTGCAGATCAGATCGTAGAGATCCCGTCGACCGAACGAACTACCGCACCGGGCGATGACCAGGTGTCACCAAGCCTTCGCGCCGTGATGCAGGCCGGCGGCTAGAGACGAACGCGAAGGTCCGATGGGTGGGTCGCAATGCGTACTCGGATTCAAGTCGCATCCGCGGGCGTGATCGCGCGCTTAGCTTGGTCAGGCAGGCTAGAGGTGCCCTTCCAGGACGAGCTGCTCGGCGATCGCGTCCAGTTTGGTATTACGAGATTGGCTGGCGCGCACGAGCATTCCGAACGCGACATCGCTGGTGACCTTGTGGCGCTCCATGAGAATGCCTTGAGCTTGGCCGATTACAACGCGCGCCGCACCGCGGCCTTGCACCCGAGCCAGCTTCTGCGCGCCAGCAAACGCGATCGCTGCGTGGGATGCGAATAGCAATCCGATCTGCTCGGACTCGTCGGTAAACGCGCCTGCGGTACGGGCGAAGAGGTTGAGAGCGCCGAGATTCTCGCTCTCGACGAACAGGTGGAATGACAGCATCGCGGCCGCACCGGCCGCTACGGCGCGAGAGGAGAACAGAGGCCAGCGAACCTCTGACGCCAAGTCTGCAGCGAGCACTGTTGTTTGCAGGCGCACGGCGTCCAGACAGGGTCCCTGGCCAACCTCGGTCTGGATCGCGTCGACAACGGCGGGCAGGTTTCCCGAGGCTGCGTCGGACGAGACAGTCTTTCGGTCGAGGACCACACTGATCGAGCCTTCATCACACCCGGGGATCATGTCTACTGCCGCCAGAACGATCTCCACGAGCGTCAAGTGGGGGCCGTCCTGGCTTTCTAACGACCGAGCAAGGTCGCTGAAGATCTCGGCCAGCGCTACGTCGGGCCGCGAGGTCGTCTCGTCAACCTCATCGAACTGTTCGGCGGCCATCACCAACTGCCTCCTCTGGTACCATGAACATGCGACAGGCCGGTCTTGGTGGACCCAGGACGACAGGCGTCGGACCGTTAGGCCTCCCCTTGAACCCGTCCCATGCCCACGATCGTCATTTCTTGCCTGAAACCCCTCTTACGGTAGTACGAACCGGGCCAACTGAGCAGAGAATTGTGCCTCTTACTGCTGCCGCTCGAATACCTTCGACAGCAGCATCTGTCGCGACCCGATCGGTGCGGCGCCTCCTGGCCCAGCAAGCACTGCATGACCCATTGACTGGCCTGATCAATCGCACGCTGCTGATGTCTCGGATCGATCGGGCGTTATCCCATCGTGGCAGGCGCGGGGGACGCGTCGCGGTCTCCTTCATCGGTCTTGATCGATTCAAGCGGGTCAATGACTCGCTCGGTCACGTCGGCGGAGACGACCTCCTCGTGCAGGTCTCGCGTCGCCTGAAGTTCCAACTTCGAGCCGGCGACACGCTTGCTCGTTTCGGCAGCGACGAGTTCGTCGTCCTTTGGGCGGCGGACGTCGGCCCACGCTCTGTCATGCTGAGTCAAGGACTCGTCGACTGCCTCACCGAGCCGTTCGATATCGGAGGATCCCCCGTCACGATCTCTGCAAGTGTCGGCGTGGCATCCACCGTCGATGTCCCCGACGGCGACGAGTTGCTCCTGGGCTCCGCATCGGCGATGACCGACGCCAAGTCTCGCGGGGGCAACTGCGTCCGCGAGTTCAATGACACGTTCCGAGCGGAGTCACAGCGGCAGACGAGGATGGAAGCCGACCTTCGCACCGCGTTGTCGAAATCAGAACTTGTCCTCCACTACCAGCCCGTCATCGACCTGGACAGCGGAATGCCCGTCGGAGTCGAAGCATTGGTCAGGTGGCTGCGCCCCGACGGTCGCCTAGTCCCTCCATGCGAGTTCATACCTGTGGCCGAAGACACCGGACTGATTGTCCCGCTTGGACGGTGGGTGCTGAATCGAGCTTGTAAGGACGCCGTCAACTTCACCGGACCGGCGGCGGGCATGCACCTATCCGTCAACTTATCCGCGATCGAACTGGCCCAGCCCGCACTCCTCGACCACGTAAGAAGGGCACTCGATGACAGCGGGCTTGATCCAGCTCGACTGTTCATTGAGGTCACCGAATCGGCCCTGATGCACAACGAGGACCTCGCAAGCGATCTGCTCGACGGACTCACCAAGCTCGGCATCCACATCGCCGTTGACGATTTCGGCACGGGATATAGCTCACTCCTTTACCTGCGGAAGTACCCAATCACCGTCCTCAAACTCGATCGGGCGTTCGTCTCAGGAATCGGTAAGAGCAAGGACGATGAAGCAATCTGCCGCAGCGTCATCGCCTTGTCCCAATCGCTGAATCTCACAGCAGTAGCCGAAGGAGTCGAGACGCCCGAGCAGGCGAACGCCCTCCACATGTATGGCTGCCAGTTCGCCCAGGGATTCCTGTGGTCCCCCGCCGTTCCGCTGGCGAATCTCAACTCGGCACTGAGCGCGAATCCCCCCCGTCGGGAATCCGATGCCGGGAACTGAAAACTCGACTCGATCGCGTCGACGGTGCCATCCTTGCGGGATGGACGATCGTGATGAACTGCGGGATCTCACGCTCGCATACAACGCGACTCGTGACATCCTGCGCGCCCGGGACGCCAGTGCCGCGCAAGAAGCCGTCCTGACGCTGTGTCGGGGGCTGGGTGCGTCTCTGATGAAGGCCGACGGCGACCAGTCTGGCGCGTTGCCGATTGACCTCTCCCTGGGAGAAGGCGACCCAGTCTTGCCAGTGGCCGTGGACCCAGCGCTTCGCGAGGCGCTCACTCGCTTCCTGGTGCCCGCGGTCTCTGACGCACGAACCGTTGTCGAACGCGGCCTTAGTTCCGAGCGACTCGTGGAGAGTGCGACAAGGGATGCGCTCACAGGACTGTGGGGGCGAAGATCATTGTCGATCGCGATTAACAGATCGCGGCCAGGAGACTGCCTTGCGCTGCTCGACCTGGATCATTTTAAGAGCATCAACGACACTCTGGGACACGATGCTGGCGACGTCGTCTTGGCCGAGTTCGCGTCTCACCTACGCGGAGGAGTCCGCGATCGGGACATCGTCGGCCGCCTTGGCGGTGAGGAGTTCGTCGTCATCTTCCCCAACACCGAGATGCTCGAGGCACGGGCCGTACTCGAACGCCTTCGCATGTCCTGGCCGGCGGCCTCCACACAGCGCGTCACGTTCAGCGTCGGTTGCGCCACTGTCAGCGACACCGACGCGACCGCGATGCCGGCAGGCCAAAGTGCCCTGAAACGAGCGGACCTGCAGATGTATGCGGCGAAGGCGGCAGGCCGCGACCAGATTAGCTGCGAAGGCTAAAGGCTCCCGAATGCGACCAAACCACCACGAGAGGACGGCGCCACGATGATCCCGTCCAGTATCCCCATGGTCACCGATCCGCTCGACATCGGAAGTCACCTGCCCTCCTATTTGGGGGCCATCGAACGTGGCGACCGCCGCGAGGCGGTCGACATCGCGCTCGGGTTACTCGAACGTGGTGCCGATGCGGAGAGCATCATCACCGACCTTGTGGCTGCGGCGCAACGTGAAGTCGGACGACAGTGGCAGCAGGGTCGCTACTCGATCGCAGTAGAGCACCGCGCCTCCGGCATCGCCGAATCCGCCCTGCAAGCTGTGTCGGATACCGCCATGCGCGCGCCTGGCAGTGTCGAGGAAGGCTCCGTCGGCCGCGCCGTGATCGCCTGCAGTGAGGGCGAATGGCATGTACTTCCTGGCCGGATGGCTACAGAAGTACTCCGTCTCCGTGGTATCGATGTTTCGTTTGTCGGGCCGTCAGTCCCCGCGAGGGACCTAGCAGAGATGCTCGGTGATGATCCCCCCGCGATCGTCGCCGTTACGTGCTCAATGTCAATGTCGCTGACCGGCGCATGGAGCACAATCTGCGCCCTTCGTGAGGTGGGAATGACCATCCTGTGCGCCGGCCGAGGCTTCGGCTATCAAGGCAAGTGGGGCCTGCGACTAGGTGCGGACCTATGGGCCCCCGACTTCGCATCGGGCGCCGACCTCCTGATCGGCAACCTCGACCTGGCCCGCCCACATCCCCGCCCGCCCGCCGGACGGCCGGAGTTCATCGAGGAGACGCGGATTCTCGGTCGGGATCACCAGGCTCTCGTCGAAGCCGCGTACGGCCACGCACTGAGTACGTGGCCACAGTTGCGCGAGAGCGACGCCACTATGGGCGCGACACGCGACGATCTCTCGTCCACGCTGCGCACGCTCGCGTCCGCCGCGCTCGCAGACGACGACTCAATCACAACCGATTACGTTTCATGGTTTGAGATTGCCTTGGCGGCACGCGACCTTCCCCTCGCCTACGTTCCGACAGCATTCACCCTCCTCCTGGATGTTCTCCCTGCTGATCTCACGAACGTCAGGTCCCAGGCCTACTCCGGCCTTGATGCCTGTTCGGCGGCAGCGCTATGAGCAGAGGGACGGAGTTGACGATGCGTAATCCCAACCCTCGTAGTGCTGGTGGATGCCTGAAGGCCGCATCCTTAGGTTCGAGTCAGAACTCTTCGGATGGCGGGAGTGCCCCGCGTCGTTTTGCCGAATCAGAATCCGAAGAACTAGGCGAAAAGTCCCTCGCCTGGTGTGAGATGCACCCGCGTCGCCTGGTTTCACGTGTCCGCTCCGGTCGTTGCTTCGAAGGTGTAAATAGTGCCGCCCGTGATCGGGTCCAGAGTTCCAGTGCCGATTAAGATCCAGCCGTAAGCGCGCTTAGCCTCGACCCAGGCCTGTAATTCACCGTCGAGATCGCGGTTGTAGACCAGCTGCTTGTGTTCTGGCATCTCGGCAACATAACTGCACCTGACACGACCTGTCGGCAAATCGAAGTCTCTCGCGACCACCCTGCTTCGGTGGGCGTAACTCTCGGGCAGAGACGCCTAGGTTTCTCGTCCGAAGGCGAGAGGCCCCGCCGGTTGTGAACGACAGATTCGAACGGTCGCCTTCAACACCTATGGAAACGTGGATGCGGCCTCAACTATGGCTTCGTCAATGAATGATCCGTCCGGACGCTCGCGCCCCTGCAGGCCTTAGGTGAGTACGGTCCGAATACAACCAGTTGTCATGGCGGGCCGCTGCCCGATCCCAATCGATTACGATGACTCGGCCCGGAGGGAAGGATGCCGCGCACCTTCGGATGACCTTGTTGTTTCCCTGCGCCCAGGACCGTGGAACGTGAACCGTCACCAAGAATATCCGCCGCTCGTCCCCTGCGGTGCGAACCATCGACTTGCAGGTCGGTAGCGGGAACGTTCCGTTGGTTCCAAGGTGAAGCACAACGTTCGTAGGGAGGGATCCACCACGACGGCGCAACTCAGCCGGACCGCTGTATGCCTGGCGGCTCTCATCCGCGTCGACGACGCCAAAGCCCACACTCTTCAACTCAGCCTTCGCCCCGAGCATCACCGAGTCGCCGAGCGCGAACCGGCCGACGGGAATCTTGAGTTCGGCTCGGGCAGTGGATGTGGCGACCTGCATCAAGGTGGCCGTCATCACGCCCACCAAGGCAACGAGCACTCCTCGACGCACCCTGCTGTTCGTGCACCGTCGAGTGATCCGTGGCATTTCGCCCTCCTTCTTGGGGCGATGGTAACGACGAGTCGACGCCTAAGGCACGAAACGGACTGGGGTCTCGCCAAGCGCGTACGGCTCCACCACCGGAGTGCAGGTGTTAGCCGTTGTGCACGCTCGGGACAGCCCCCTAGGAGGCGTGTAGATGGCGGACACGTTCGACGCCCAGGCAATCACCGATGACACGCCCTTTCGATCAAGCGAGCAGGCGACAACTGCCCCGTCGTCGATGCAGCCCAGCCACGTCGAGCCGACCGTCCACTGGTCCACGATGCGTAATCCCGACACTGCGCCAGAGTCGTTGGTCAACTGCATACCGAGCAACGCGTACGTGTCAGGCGTCCAGATGTACCAGTAGGTCCGTGCAATGCCTTGGTGCAATGAATCCAGCGAGGTTTGCACGACCCAGTCCCGGGCCTCGGCGCCGGTGATTGATTGGAGTGGGTTGTCCGGCCCCCGGCCGGCCAGCCCGTAGTTCAACTCGGTGTCCCACACCGGCAGCTCGGGTGCACCAGCAGTCACGAGCGCCTCCCGCACATGGGAGATGAAGGCGGCCCGCTCGTCTGGCGTCCCCCTGCTGGCCGGGTACAGGTGCGCCGCGAATACGTCCACGGGCCAGCCCAGTTCGCCAAGTGCGGCGAGGTAGCGCGAGAAGAAGCGATCGAACGCTCCGGGCAGACGCACGGTCGTGCTCGCGGCGACCACGTCGGCTCGGGGATCAACGCTGCGAATGATGTCGTGGGCACGCTGGGTCATCTGAGCGAGCTTCTCCGGCGTACCGTTCCAGAACATGGCCAGGCTCGCCTCGTTCCACACCTGGTACGAGGAGATGCGGCCGGCGTATCGCTTGACGACTTCACGGACGAACGCATCCCACGCTGCCAGGCTTCGTGGCGGCGACGCAGCACCAGGCACGGGGTAATCACCTGGCCGGACACGGGTCGCGTTCCACGTCGGCGTGCCACCAAGGACGAGGAGCACGTCCTTGATGCCATGCCGCTCGGCAGTCTTGACGGCCTTGTCCAGGGCCGCCCAGTTGTATTCGCCCTTGACCGCCTCGACCTGTGACCAGTTCGTGCCTGCGTCCCACAGGCGCAATGACCCGAAGGGAACCAACTCGTCAGGCCATGCGCCCTCCTGCACGCCCGCGACGTGAAGGCCGATGCCCAGAGCTCTCACGACCGATCCCACTCCGAAACCCGAGGGGGTGGGATCCGGGGTCGGCGTGATCGTGGCCGCGACACTTGGCGTGACTGTGGGAGAGATGGTGGGACCTGGGGATGCAGTTGTGCTGGCGGGGTTCGTTGAACCATCGCCGTGACTGCAAGCCGCAAGAACTCCAGTAGTTACTAACACTACGCCCGCGACGGCGCACACTCCGCGCGCTATCCGTATGCCAGACCGGCGCTCGGCGGAAGGCTGCATCGAGATTGCTGCTACGCAGCGAGCACGGCGGCGGGCACGGGGCTCGAACCATAGGACTGAGGGGCGCTGACCGCGGATGCAAGCGGTGCGTCGACAGGACGCGAGACCTCTCTGATCGAGGCTTCGGTCTGGATTCGCCGACTGAGCTTTGTCAGTCCGTTGAGTGCGAGGAGGAGGAGCAGTGACACGGTTGCGCCGCAAACCAGCCCGAGTGTGCAGGCCAGGACGAGGGATTTGAGGATGGACATAAAGACCTCGCATTCATCGAGTTTTGGGTGTGGTGCTCGGCTGGGGTCCGCGCAGGCGCGGTGGACCCCAGCCGAGCAGGAGGGTTATCGCGTGACGGCGACGGTGTTGCTGGTGTTGCCGATGTAGCCGCTGCCGGCCTGTGCTGTGGTGAGCAGGGTCCGGAATCGGCTGATGCCGCTGGGAAGCTTGACGCGGAATCGGACTGCGGAGAAGTTGCCCAGGGTGACCGTGCGCAGCGTGGTCCACCCGCCGAGTCGGTTCTGCCGCTGGACCTTCAGCGTCTTGCCCGCGTAGTTGACCGAGGAGGTTACCTTGCTCACGAAGTACGCGCGGCCGTTCTTGACGACCCGCAGCGCGAGGGTCACGTTCGGCTTGACCTGCACGATCTGGGTCGAGCTGCTGATCTTTGCCCCGCTGCCTTGGAAGTCCGCGCGGTAGGTGGTCTGGATCTCCGGTGTGACGGCGACGCTGTACACGCCTCCCGCATTAGTCACCGCGGTCGCGACCTTCGTGTAGGTCGTCTCCCCGGCAGCCTGCGCCATAATGTCCACCGACGTTCCTGCGGTGCTGGTGCTCGTCTTACCCGACAGGTTGACCTTCGTGCCGTACTCGACCACGCCGTTGTCCGCAGAAAGGGAGATCGTCGGCGCGGCCGGAGGAGCCTCGACGGTGATCGTGCCGCGGAACGTGCTGCCGTTCTGGTTGGGGTCCGAGTACGCGTACGCGGCCGCCGCGGTGAACGTGCAGGACTGAGTCTTCGTCGGCTCGATCACCAACGGCGACGCGGTGCACGTGAACCCGGAGGTCTGCCTGAACACGACCTGATGAGGATCGGTATCGGTGTTGGTGAACGCGATCGTGTCACCGACCGTGATGGTCCGGTTCGCCGGGACATAGCCGGACTTCGTGATGGTGATGCCCGACGTCGCGGCAGTGGCGGGCGTCACGAGGGTCGCGCCGGCGACCAGTGTCAGCGAGCACGCCGTCGCCAGCGCGGTGGCCCGTGCGGCCTTTCGCAATGCAGTGTTCATGTCGTCTGCCCTCTCGTGGTGCGGCTTCGGGCGGCAGGACACTCACCGCACCGGTGATCGCGATGTACCCGCGGCGATCACCGCCAAACGCGCGACAGATAACGAATTGGCCTCGTAGAGGGCGCCTGCGGAACTTCTTACCTGCGCATAACCTTCGACACGGTCCAGGCATGCCAAGAGCGGGCGTCGAATGTTCCGACACCCGCTCTTGCTGGACGTTCTAGTACTGCGGTGCGCCCGGCTGGTCAAGACGCTCGGTCGTGGTGACGGCAGTCGTGCTGCCTGTGCCCGGCGCCTGCTGCACCACGGTCGACTCGCGGCGGAATCCGCCCCAACTCGCCCAGAAGATGAGGGACAGCACAACGCCGATCGCCCCGACGATCATGAGCACCACGCCGGCGGTCTGCAGGTTGATACCGCTTGCATCGGCAGTGACAGCGAATCGCAGAACGGCTCCCACTGCTATGAGTAACAAACTCAGAACGATGCCCATGTGCTTCTCCTCAGGTTGTCACCCGGATGCGGGTGCGCGGCCGGCATCCCCGGCCTGGAGCGCATGTACCCGCGGTGGCACAGAACTAAGCGGGCCGCCCGCGCTGCGGAAACCACAGGCGGCGGGCCAGGATCAGTGCCCAGGCGGCGAGCGCGGTCCACGCGACCCCGAACAGCCAGCCGCCGACCACGTCGGTGGGCCAGTGGACCCCGAGCCACACCCGGGTCAATCCGACTGTCACTGCGTAGATGCCGGCCCCGATGCAAAGTGCGGCGGTCTGACCGCGAGTGCGAAGGCGTGGGGCGAGCGCCCACACGCAGCATGCCGCGAAGACTGTCGCTGACGTCGTGTGCCCGGAGGGGAAGGTAGGCCCGCCCGCATCTCCGGCCCAGTCGCGTGGGTCGGGGCGTTCGCCACCCATCAACGAGTTGATGACCAGGCCCAGATACATGCCGAGCGCGCCGACTCCGGCGAGGAGGAAGCCGCTGCCGACTCGCGACCGAATCGACCGAGGCCCTCGAGGTGCTAGCGCGCCTATCACGATGAGAGCAGGAAGGGTGACGACGGTTGCGCCGCCCCAGGTGAGTGCTCGTGCGAGGTCGATGTTCCACGGCTCGCGGTGCACGATGACCCACCCGTGGATGGAGCCGTCCAGAGTTCCGGTTGGCACGGAGTGCATCCCCACCGCGACGGCGAGTGCGGCGAACCCGACGCCCGTGCCGATCCCGAGCCAGAGCAGGGTGTTGGAGGCGCGTTCCGCCGGAGCTACTTGGGGCAGGTCGACGGGCGTGCCAGCTTCGTTCGGCTGCCCTAGAGCGGACGGGCCGACTACGTCGCTGACTGCGTCGGCAATGACCTGGGCTGGCCCGCTCGATTCGGCGTTGAAGTTCGTGTCAGCCACGATGTCCCTCCGATGGCTGGCCAAGTGACCTCGCCCAAGGCGGGCGCTGGTCAGGCGACGCCGCCGGGGTGAGGTCTCGAGCCTTGCGCAACGGCAGGATTGTGGTCACGGCGATAGCGAGCCATGTCCCGCCCCCGAGCGCGCCGAAGATGACATCGCTGGGGAAGTGCATGCCGCGGTACACCCGGGCCACGCCGACGACGATCGGGATGGCCCAGAAGACGATCGCGATAGCGACGGCGAGCCAGCGGGGGCGCAGTTCGCGAAGGACGATGACGGCTAGGCACCCATACAGCGCCACGGCTGCGGCGGTGTGTCCTGAAGGGAAGCTCGACGTTGGCGGAGCGAGATCGAGTTGGGCCACATCGGGACGGTCGCGGCCCACGAGAGCCGTGACGATCAGGAACACCCACAGTTCGCCGACGATCGCGGCGGTGAGCGCCCACGACTCGCGCCACCGACCCAGCCATACGCGCAGCACGATGATCGCGACGATCAGCACGGCTATGCACGTGTACGTGCCCGATAGGTCGCTGCCTATCTGCGTGGCCATGTCCAGCGCGGAAGTTCGCTGTTCCACGAACCAATCGTTGCTGCTTGCTTCAGCGGTCTTCCAACTGTCCGGGACGAACCGGACGATGGACCAGCCGATGAGGCACAAAGCGAACGCCAGGGCCAAGCCTCCGCCCACGAGCCGGAGCGCCACGGGCCAAGGCTTGAGCTCGGGATACTGGTGCGGGCTCATGACGGGTCTCCCTCAGGGACATGCCGCCAGAGAGTCTCGGCGACTCCGTAGACGCCGAAGAGGAGAAGGCCGAGCCCCATCAGGGCGACGACGGCCCCGCCGAATGGCCAGTCCAGGACCGTCTGGACCACATCATTGATGCCTCCGGCCGTGGAGGTGTCGGCCGACCACGCACCGACGATCACGAGCGCGCCGGCGAGGGCGAACACGAGTCCTCGCGTGATGGTTCCCACCCGACCCAGCCAGACCACGACGGCTCGTCGGGTGGGCGGCAGGTAGTCGAAGTAGGCCAGGAACTTCGTCGTCCATCCCTCCCACACCATGAGGACCCCGGCGATGACAAACGCCGCGCCGACCAGCCCGAGGAGTACCTGACCCCCAGGCAGGTGCAGGGCGGTGTTCGCAGCGTCCTCCTGCTGGCGGCTCTGCGACTGCTTGCTGCCCAGAAGGATGGAGACTGCACCGAATGCGAAGATGCTGTAGGCGACTGCGCGCACGAAGGATTTCGCTCGCGGAGCGAAGCCATCCTTTTCGCCGTCAGGTCCGAAGGCGACCTCACTGAACCTCCACAGCGCATAGGCGATGAACCCGACTGCGAGAAGCAGGACGAGGAACGTGCCGAACGGCTGATGGAGGAGGGTGCGGACGGCGCCGCGCTGGTCGACGCTGGACTTGCTGCCGCCGGCGGCTACCGCTAGCGCAAGGCCACCCATGATGAGGTACACCGTGGCGCGTGCTCCGAGGCCGATGCGCGCGACCCAGCCCATGGGCGTACTCGTCGCCACCTTCTCCGCAGTGCTCGCCCCAGTCGAATTCGACATGTCGGTCAGCCTGCGGAGATCGGCACGCAGAGCGTGACGGACCGGGAGTCGACTCTGACGCGTAGCTTCTTCGCGGGCTTGCGTGCGCTGCCGTCGAGTTCGTAGGCAGTGGCGCGGTCGAAGCGGATGTCGATCTTCTTTCCGCGCGTCGTGACGACGAACGGGGACTTGTCAGCGCGGCCGGCGACGACCCGGCCGAGCGTACGCATCCATTGTGTCCGGCTCTTCGCATTGACGACGCCGACTTCGAGGATGCCGTCCTCGGGACTGGAGTCGTCGAACACTTCGATTCCGGCCATCACCTGGCTGAGGTTGCCGAGCAGGATGCAGGTCATCTTTCCCTTGAAGAACCGGCGCCCTTCGACGTCGACTGTGCATCGCACGGGTGACGACTTGAGGTTGCGAGCTCCGGTCCACAGATAGGCGACGCGACCCACGCGATCCTTTAGGCCCTTGTCTGCATCCTTCATGGCTAGGGCGTCCAAGCCCGCCCCGGCCATGATTGAGAAGTGCTCCCCGTTTACCGTTCCGGTGTCGATCGCCCTACGCTCCCCGTGAAGACCGATCTTGACGGCCTCGGCAACATCGATGGGAATATCGAGGTTGTGGGCGAGGAGGTTGCCGGTTCCCGCGGGCAGGATCGCGATAGGGACTTCCGATCCCGCGAGCGCGTCGATGCACTTTTGGACCGAGCCGTCGCCACCCCAAACGAACACAACGTCCGCGCCCTTCTTTAACGCCTCACGCGCGACGTCGGGGACTTGCTTGCTCTTCGCCACCTCGAACCACAGCGGATCATCGACGCCGAATCCCGCGAGCACCTTGCGCAGCTCACCCAGGCCACCGCCAAGTGACTTACCCACATGTGCGATGACTGCGACGCTCGTCATGATGCTCCTTCGCCAGATCGTTCGCCAGATCGTTCGCCGAATTACCGGCGCATCGGTCCAATTACCCCGGGTGCTCGGGTGTCAAACGAGGAGTGTCTTTACGATGACGCGGAGGTGACTAGTTTGAGTCAGGGAGGTCATGGGTACCTTCGGCCAGGTCCGCGCTGCATGACACGAAGCTGGCCTACCGATGCCTGCGTCCCCCGCCACCGACGCAGAATGACCTAAGGGGCGCGAGCTGTGACCGACGTGACGGACGCTGCGCGGAAGTGGTTCCTGAGTCCTGAGGGCCGTGGCAATCCTGACACCACCCTGGACAGCCGCCATCACGATGGTGCGAGTTGGACGCTCGGGAACCGAGTGCGTCCTCTGGTTCATGGAGCGACGTACTTTCGTGAGTTGCTCAGTGCCGTCTCCACGCTGGGCACCGGAGACTTGCTGCTGTTCACGGACTGGCGAGGAGACGCGGAGGAGCATCTGGACGGGCCTGGGACGGAGGTTGGAAATGTGTTCGCCGCCGCCGCTGAGCGCGGAGCCGACGTTCGAGGTCTACTGTGGCGTTCCCACGCGGCCATGCAGTTCGCCACCGTCAAGAACCGTGGCCTCGGCAAGCAGATCGAGGACGCGGGCGGGCAAGTGCTCCTGGACATGCGGGTCCCGAAGTTCGGCTCCCATCACCAGAAGCTCGTCGTAGTCCGGTACGCCACGCATCCCGAGGACGACGTCGCCTTCCTCGGTGGCATCGACTTGTGTCACGGCCGCTGTGATGGGGCCGACCATCGTGGCGACCCGCAGGCGTTGCCGATGGCGGCTGTCTACGGGGACAACCCTCCATGGCACGACATTCAACTGGAGATTCGCGGTCCGGCGGTCGGTGACGTCGAGGCGGGTTTCCGCGAACGATGGGACGATCCCTCCCCGCTGGCCCGGCACCCAGTTCATCTGCTTAGTTCTTGGGCGAACCGGGAAACCAAGGCCCCGGACCCGCTACCGCCGCAGGCTGCCGATCCGCGTCCTTGCGGTGGGACAGCGGTGCAACTGCTGCGGACATACCCGTCAAGGCGCCCGGGTTACCCGTTTGCTCGCGAGGGCGAGCGCAGCATTGCGCGCGCATACATTCGCGCGTTGTCCAAGGCCTCCAAGCTGGTATATGTCGAAGACCAGTACCTGTGGTCGCACGAGGTTGCCAGCGTCTACGCGCGTGCACTTCGAGAGAATCCGGCATTGCTCATGGTCTTCGTGATCCCGGGCTATCCCGAGCAAGATGGACGACTGTCGATGCCCCCGAACCAAGTCGGTCGCGCCCGCGCCCTTGACAAGTTACGGCAAGCCGGCGGTTCCCGATTGGCGATCTACTACCTGGAAAATGACGTGGGCACTCCGGTGTACGTGCACGCGAAGGCGTGCATCGTTGACGATTCCTGGGCGTGCATCGGCTCGGACAACACCAACCGACGATCCTGGACCCACGACTCCGAGCTCAGCGCGGCCTTCGTGGACGGTGGCGATGACGGCGTCGCCCGATCGCTGCGCCTCGAACTCGCCGCCGAGCATCTCGCAGTCGGACCGACGGATCCCGCTCTAATCGACCCCGCGGACTTCTACGAGGCACTGAGCCAAGCCGCGAAGGAGCTCGATACCTGGCACGCCGACGGCCGGGCAGGTCCTCGACCTCCGGGACACCTGCGCACGTTCTGCGAGCCCGCCATGAGCCAACGGACCAAGGCATGGGCCACGCTTGTCTACCGAGTCGTGTACGACCCCGACGGCCGCTCGAGACGAGCACGGCGCGCGGGGACGTACTAGTGCTCCACACACCTATTTCTTTGAGTTGCCCTTGCCGGGATTCTTAGAGGCCTTGATCTTCCCGTTGGCCTTTCCATTGCCTTTCCCGTTGCCCGGGGGCTTGCCTGAGGCTGCTTCGACCGTCGATGCGTCCTCGACGGGTTGAGCATCCGGCGCCGGCGACGATGGCGCGGGGCGGTCGGGAAACAGTCTCGACCCATTTGAAGAGTCCGAGGTCGATGGCGTCAAGGAGGCGGCGTCGAGGTCTCCGCCGCGGGCGAGCGTCGCGGCCGTCAGAAACCCAACAACTGCGAGCGAGACTGCGGCGATCGCGACCATTAACCCTCGACGACGAGTGGGTTCCTCGGCCGACGCCGTTTCCAGTCGCGTGGGAGCGAGCGCGACCATCGTTTGCTCGTCGGTGCGTACCCGCACGGTTGGCGCACTCACGCTCTGGTCATGATGATTGGCGAGGACCCGCAGACGTGACCAACGCTCGGTGACGTACGACGGGACACTCTCGAGGCCGACGCCAACGACGTCTAGAACCTCCTTCGCCTCCGGACGCTTAGCGGGGTCCTTGTCCAGGGCGCGCGCGACTAGCCCCGCCAAGGGCTCAGGCAGGTTCGGCAGGGCTGCCGGTTCGTGGACGATGCGGTACCCGATTGATTCCCCCGTGCCGAGGCCGAACGGATGCTCGCCCCCTGCGCAGAAGGCAACTACGACTGCCCAGCTCCACATGTCGCCTGCGGGACCGTAGGTCTCGCCTTGCAGTTGTTCCGGGGGCATCCAGGCGGGCGTGCCAAGAGTCGTGGCGGTCTTCGTCAGAGATGACATGTCCAGCGATCGAGACACGCCGAGGTCCAGCAGGATCGGACCTTGCGGTCCCATCTGGATGTTCGACGGCTTCACGTCGCGGTGAACGACCCTGGCCTCGTGCAGGCGGCTCAGGGAATCGGCGAGAGCGCAAGCGAGGGCGGTGATCTCGTTGTCGTCCAACCGTCCGAGCCGACGAATGCATAGCCCGAGGTTTTCCCCCGGCACGTATACGGAAGCGATGAACTGCGGGGTCCCTGAGGTACTCGCTTCGCGGACGTCCGCGAGAAAAGGGCCAGTAACGCTTAGGGCGTGTCGTACCTCGGTGGTGAACCGTGTCCGAAATTCGGGATCCGCCGACAACTCGGGACGAATGACCTTGAGGGCAACAAGGTCTCCGCTTGCCTGCCGAGCCAAATACACGATGCCCATCCCGCCAACGCCGAGCCGCCCGACAAGGCGCAGCCCGGCAATCTGCGATGGGTCAGTCTGCTCAAGGGGTTCCGCCACACTACTCAACCCCAATATTGGCGAAGAACATGTCAACTACCATCCCGGCCTGATTGGCGAGCCCTCCCGGTGCCCTCTTCCGTACCCCGCGGAGCGTCGACTGAATCGCAGCTCGGGCGCCTCCGCACACCGATCACTTGGCTTCATACCGGCCATCGCCGGGCGACGTCACGTGAGCGCCGTGCACTTCGCCACGCCAACCGCCGGTTTCGTATCCCCGCGCCGTGATGAAGTCCCGGAACCGCTCGAGGTCGCCACTCGCCCGACGCTCGATGAACCCCAAGGTGTCCGCCACGTTCTCTAGTAGGCCGTCGGGCTCGACCTCCATCTGCAAGGTCACCAGAGTCGTCTCCGGACCGACCGGGGTGAAGGTAACGACACCGCCGTTGGTTACTCCATCGAGGTTGGTCCACGCTACGCGCTCGTCTGGTACCTGTTCGGTGATGCGTGCATCCCACTCCCGACGCACTCCAGCGATCGAAGCTACCCAATGAAGGTTCACGTCATCGAGCTGCTGGACCTTCTCAACTCCCTCCATGAACAGCGGAAACTCCTCGAACTGGGTCCACTGGTCGTATGCGACACGTATCGGAACCTCGACTTCGACTGATTCCAGGATGCTGGACATGTCAACTCCTTCGCTTGACGGATCTTGGCTGTTCTAGTTGAACGGGCTCGTGAATTACAGTCGCGAGCGCCCTCGGCCCATCACTGCCCCGATTAGGCCGATGACCAGAAGAACTACGGCAATGATGAACAGCCACTTCGCGGCTGTGCCGAAGCCGATGAGTGCCGCGACGATTGCGGCGATGATGAGAACGATCCACAGTGACATGAGAGCCTCCAAGTTCGTTGCCTCGAATGCAGCACTCGATCGCCGCAGGTGCGGCGACGACTTCCCATTACCCACTGCGCGAATCAGTCAATCGAAGGCACCCTTCAACCGACGTCAATGTCCACGGGTGGTCACATCCTCGAGAACTCCTATCCTGGTTCGCGCGCTCCCGCTGGGATCTCCCACAGTCCCGAGTCGGCGCACGGCTCAGGTGCCCTGGTCAGTCTGCTTGGAACTCGCCGCTATCAACGAAGGCGGCAAGACCCATCGATGCTCGATGGCCTCCCCGCTCCACGGGACGTGCCTCCTCGTCGGCCACGCACAGAGCGAACGAAGGGATCTTGTCGCCCTGGGGATAGACCAATCGGTGGTCCACTGGGTCGGAGAAGCTAGCGAAAGGCACGAGGTCAGCAGGATTCACGACGATGCCTGTCTCCGCTTCCAGGTCGGCCACGGCGGCGGTACGAAATGAGTGCCGGAAGACACCGACCAGGCGCGCCTTGGCTAGATCCATTTACGCGCGCGGGCGAACAGCAGCGTCGCGCAGGCAATCACAATGATCGCGACGATGGTTCCCCAGAACAGGCCCGAGGTGGCGAACTCCTCGCCCGCAAGGTTCACGTTCATTCCCAAAATTGCGGCGATGAGCGCCCCCGGAAGGATCAGGATCGACGTCAGGGTGAGGACCTTGACGATCTCGTTGGTACGGTTTCCGGTTCGAAGAATCAGCATGTCGAACGAACTGACCACGGCCTCCTTCGCGTCGCGTGCGTCTCCGAGCGCATCACCCACTTGACTCGCAAGGCGACCAAATCTCTCGGCCGAGGCGGTCGTCGAGACTCGGTCGAGTTCGGCGTGGCTCAGCGTTGCATAAACGCGGCGGTGGGGGGAGAGCGAGCGGCGAAGGTCCCCCACGCGTTGGCGAGCGTTGACGAGTACCTCCACCTTGGAGTCGATGTCGGCATCTCGGCTTCGCAGGACATCTGCGTCGAAATCCTCAAGCGTTTCCGCAATCTCCTCGAACGCTTCCGTATAGCTAAGAACAACACGCTCAAGGAGGGTTGCGAGAAAGGACGGCGCATCGAGGGCGCCGAGCTGACTGTTTCCGGTGGTGATCTCTTCGAAGTCGTCGACGAGCGGGCTGTCGGATTGGTGAATCGTGACCACCCAGTTCTCGCCGACCAGGGCATCCAGGACTCCTCCGGTCTCGGATACCTGGTCCCGGTCGCCTGGAGCGACCACAGAAACCACGTGAATGTACTCGTCGAACAAATGGACCTGGGGTTCGTTTCGACGGCCCAAGTCGTCGTGGCGTTCGGCATCAACCCCTAATGCGTACATCACGGCTGCGAGTTCACCCTCGGGCGGTCCTTGGAGGTCAATCCACAGCACGTGTTGCGGCATGAGGTCGACAACAGCAGACGTCCAGTCATCCACGACCTCGCCCGACGTGTTGGTGAACAAGTATGCAGTGAGCATGGGTCGTCTCCTCCGGATCAGTGCCCGGGCGTCAATTACCCTGCAAAAGGGTCGGCGAACCACCAACTGACCGAATGAGGCAGTCCGAGAGCGGCAGTTGAGATGACTAAGGCTGCGGTGGCCCGATTCGCCTTAACCGAGGGCTGTAGCCACGGATGGCGCCCGAGGCCGCGCCCTCTTGTCGCGCTTTAATCGAACTCTCACGTTCGCACGTGCGAGGGTGGGTTCGTGACAACGCCGAACCTGCTTGCGGGCCATGAATGGCTGGCGTTCACCGTGCTGATCGCAGTCATCGCCCTAGCGGTGGTCGCGGTGCTTTTGGTTTTCATCCGCAAGGAGCGACGCGACCGAGCTGAGGAGAGATCGCGAGAACTCCGTAGCGTGCTTCTCCGCGCACTGAAGTCAGAAGACGAGCCTGCTCTTCGCATTGCGACAGTTGGCGCGGCCGACGCGCGCACGCGAGACCAGATCGATCTTCTCTCAGTCCTCACAGTCACGCGGGGCGCCTCGTGGTGGACTGAAGCGACGACGACTGCCCTCGCCGGCGCACTCGGCTCGCACGACTTCGTCTCCGTGCTTATCCATCAGTTGTCTTCTCGGTCCGCCCCGGAGCGCGGCACGGCGCTGCTGCTCGGCTCACATGCGGCCTGCCGATTGCCGACGCACCTGATCGCCGACCGGATGTCAGATTCAGACTCGACGGTCAGACTCGCCGCGGTCGCGGCCCTCGAGCGTGAAGAGACTGACGAGGCCGCGCATGCCCTCGTCGACGCTCTCAGTGCGGGCCTACTGCCCGACCCGCGGATCATAGAAAGACTCGGCTATCGGTGGGCAGTTCCTGTGTGTGACGCCCGCCTCAGAGCCATTGGCCGTTCGCATGCGAACACCGCCCGCGCGTCCCTTGCGCGATGCCTTGGGCTCGCGGGTGATCCAGCAGCCGTTCCGACGCTTCTCTGGCTCCTGAGCGATGGTGACTCGAATGAAGCTATCCAGGCAATGAGGGCGCTCGGCGAGTGCGCGCAACAAGCGGGTAAATCGGCAAGGCAAGAGATCGCCGATGCGGCTCGTACGAGGACTTCGTCGCCCGACGACACCCTGGTCCTCATGGCCACTCGGGCGCTCGCAGCAACTGGGCGCAAACGAGACGTTGACGCGTTCGCCCGACTCGTAGGGCACAGTGACTGGCACGTACGTCGCGAGGCAGCCATCGCGCTCACCCGAATGGGCCCGCGCGGCGTATCCGCGCTGGTATCAGTCGCGAATGGCGACGATCGCTACGCGGCTTCTCGTGCGCGGGAGGAGCTCCAACTAGCTGGCGTCATGGATGGCGGTGATCCAGATGGGTGACGTTGTCGCGCGTGCCTACGTCGCACTCAGCATCGTCTTGATCGCCTATGCAGTCGCTCTCCAGTTGCTCTACACATTGATGACCTACCTCGGCTGGGTCGCGGTCCGGGAGTATGTCGCCTTGCGTCCGCTACGGGACTACAAGTTCGTCGGCACCTCGCCGATGTCGCTTCCAGTCTCCATCCTTGTGCCGGCATTCAACGAGCAGGCGGGAGTGGTGGAATCGGTTCGGTCCCTCCTCAGCAGTCAGTTCAGTCAACTCGAGGTCGTCGTGATCAACGATGGATCCCTAGACGCCACGCTGCCACGACTCGTCGAGGCGTTCGACATGATCGCGGTGCACCGGGTTCCTAGATCGGGACTGCCGAGCGCCACCGTGAACGCAGTGTGGGTATCCAGGCTTGATGACCGCGTAATGCTGATTGACAAGGTCAACGGTGGCAAGGCGGATTCGCTCAACGCCGGTATCAACTACGCGTCCTATCCGCTGGTCTGCTCGTTGGACGCAGACACGATCCTCGACCCGGAGGCGCTGGCCAGACTGGTCTGGGAGTTCCAAGCCGACGACGACACGGTCGCGACCGGCGGCATCGTGCGGATCATCAACGGCAGCACTCTCGAGGGCGGAAAACTCACGCATGTGCAGACGCCGAGCAGCCTGCTGGCGAATATTCAGATCGTGGAGTACCTGCGAGCATTCCTCGGAGGACGCATTGGCTGGTCGCGCGCGAAGGCGCTGATCATCATCTCGGGCGCATTCGGCCTGTTCCGCCGAGATGCCCTCGTCCAGGCAGGCGGCTACGACGCAACCTGCGTGGGCGAGGATGCCGAACTCGTCCTGCGGCTCTACCGCAGTCGAAAGGAGGCCGGCCTTCCCTGCCGGATCACCTTCTTTCCCGACCCCATCTGCTGGACCGAATGCCCGCAGGACTTACGCACCCTTGCCCGACAGCGCGACCGCTGGCAACGCGGCCTTGGTCAGATCTTGTGGCGTCATCGCGCGATGACACTGAATCCGAAGTACGGTCCAGTCGGCTGGCTGGCCTTGCCTGCCTTCTGGCTCTTCGAGCTGCTCGGTCCCGTTGTCGAGACAGTCGGCATGATCTTGATACCTATCGGACTAGTCCTCGGCTACGTCACGGTCCCGATCTTCCTGCTGCTCCTCGCACTCACCGTGTTGTACGGTTTTCTGCTCAGTCTCGTCGCCGTCCTCATCGAGGAGAGGGCATACCGGCGCTACCCGAGTTGGCGCGATTTGCGAAGGATGATGGTCGCCCTCGTGGTGGAGAACCTCGGCTACCGCCAGTGGCTCGCAGTCGTTCGAGTACGGGCAATGCTCAAACGTCCTAGGCAAGGTCACAGATGGGGCGCACAACAGCGGGCAGGCTTCGGCGGCGAATCCGTGGGATGAGTATCGAAGTGGTCGGAATTCGAACCGAACTGCGTTGCGGCCCAAAGGTTGACAGCGGGACCGGAGAGCACGCGATACTTCGGCCGTGATCACTTCCTCACGCTTCGCTGTGCGCCCGCGGGTGCACTGCTTCACGTGCAAACGCATCACCGCTCATCGCTGGGTCAACCGCAAGCTCGGGGATGCAGTCTGCCTAATTTGCGCGGGCGAGAATCCGCGACTGTATCCGAAGACATACACGCAACCTGCCCGCTGAGCGCGCCGCCCGTCACCAGGGCCATTACGTTCTCCCGGTCCCGATGTTCATCTGGGATCAACTTTAGAAGCAAGTAGACAACGCATGATTGGCGATGCGCACGTGGGCGAGCTGGCGACCTGATCCCTCTTCGGAACTTCAACTGATCCGGCTGCGTACTCCATCTCGGCAATCCTCTCGTCGTCACACGGGCAAGAGCGACACGACGAGGAGGGCAACGCCGACAGCCGCGACGAGGACTGTGACGCCAAGGCCCTCGTCCCAGTGGACGGCGAATGAAACCGCGAAGATGACACACGCGATGGCAACGGTTCCAACGCCCACCCACCGCTGGGTACGACGATTGTGACGGCGCGGCGGCATCTGTGCGTGCACGACAATTTCTCAGTTCTTTAGCGCTGGGGTGCCGGACTCGCCGCGATGAAGCCTCGTTACGAGTTCCATTCCACCCGAATCGCGTGCTAGATAACGCGTCCGACGCCGCTGAATCGCTCCCCGTACCAAGGGCCGAGGAAGTCGATGACTTCTACTCCGTCGCTGGGGTTGGATGCGCTGACCATCTTGCCGTTGCCGATGTAGATCGCCACGTGGTGGGCTCCGCTGCCGAAGTAGAACACCAGGTCGCCGGGTTGAATGTCGCTGACGGGTACGCGCTGGGTCTGGTCCCATTGGGTGTAGCTCAAGGCCGTGAGTCCGACTCCGGCCTGCCCCCAGGCGGCGGCGGTGAGTTTCGAGCAGTCCCAGGAGGACGGCGGGTTCGCGCTGAACGAGTAGGGGTCGCCGACTTGTGAGAGCGCGTACTGGACGGCGGCCTGCGCCCGGGAGCCGCCGGAGAACCCGCCATCTGTCTCGGCGCTCACGTTCCAGGTCTGCGTGTCGTTGGATGCCTGCGCTGCCTCGGCGAGGTCTTGCTCCCTCTTTTGGCGCGCCAGTTCTGCGAGGCGCTGTCGCTCCTCCTCCTGGAGACCGGCGAGAACCTCCTGCGCATCGGACAAGCGTGCGTCGGATTCTGCCTGGGCAGCGGACATCTCGTCTCGAACCGCCTGCGCCGCGGACTCCTTGTCGGATATCTCGGCCTCTGTCTGGGCAACCCGAAGCCTGGTGGTTTGCGCGCGACGAAGCTGAGCGATCTGCGTCTGCTCGAGCTGCCCCATGACGGCGGCCTGGTTCAGGAACTCAGCGGGGTTCTCGGCCATGAGAATCTCCAGCGTGGGATCAAGACCTCCGCTGGTGTACGCGGCGCGGGCGATGTCCTCGAGGGTCGCTGACGCGACGCGCAACTCTGCTCGCTCGCGATCCGCGCGGCTCTTGATCGAGTCCAGACGCGCGGAGAGTCCCGACAGTCGCGATTGTGCTTCCCCAGCCCGCTCCGCTGCTGCTGCTGCCTGCATCTCGAGATCACGAACCTGTGACTCCACCTGCTTGAGGTCCTTGCGAGGAGCCGCGGCAGATGTCGACATCACACCAACTGACATCACCATGACCGAGGCGAGAGCCGCTGCCACGGCAACTCGTCTGCTCCGCATGCCCTTGACCATGCCCTACCCACGCTCACGATTCGCACGAGGAAGCATGAAGATTCCATCAAGACGGCCTTTGGGACAGTGGTTCCATGAGGCGCGTGGCTGGAGTGCGGCTACGAGACACCTGACTTCGCGGGCAGCGCCCGCTTCAGCAGCAGTGCATTCGCGACGACGATGATCGAGGACCCGGACATCGTGAGTGCGGCGATCTCCGGGCGCAGCATCAGCCCGAAGGCGGGCATGAACACGCCGGCGGCGATAGGCAGGGCGATCGCGTTGTAGCCGATGGCCCAACCAAGGTTCTGCCTCATCTTGCGGAGGGTTCCGCGACCCAGTCGCACGGCCAGTGCGACGTCGAGCGGATCGGATCGCATGAGGACGACGTCCGCGGTCTCGATCGCGACGTCGGTGCCGGCTCCGATGGCGATGCCGAGGTCGGATTGCGCGAGCGCGGGGGCGTCGTTGACTCCGTCGCCGACCATGGCGACCTTCCTGCCCGCCTGCTGAAGCTTGATTATGTGCGCTGTCTTGCCGTCAGGAAGGACGCCCGCGATGACGTGGTCGATCCCCAGCTGAGCGGCGATGCGGCGAGCCGTTGCCTCGTTGTCTCCCGTGAGCATGACCACGGCGATGCCGATGCTGCGCAAATCGGCCACGGCGCGTGCTGCCGTGTCTCGGACAGCGTCGGCGAGGGCGATCACAGCCACGGCGACACCGTCGACGGCCACGAGTATCGCGGTGCGTCCGGCGTCCGCAAGGCTCGCCTGCGCGATCGCCAGCTTGGTGCTGACGACGATGCCGTTCTCGTCGATGAGTGTCGGCGTTCCGACGAGAACGTCGCGTCCGTCGACGCGTCCCCGCGTGCCCTTGCCAGGTATGGAGGTGAACTCGTGAGCTCTTGGGAGGTTCCGGTTCTTCGCCAGCGCGTGGCGGGTGATCGCTGCGGCAAGCGGGTGCTCAGATTCGCGCTCGACGGCGGCGGCAAGGGCGAGGGCAACGTTCTCGTCGAGGCCGTCGGTGACGATGTCGGTGACTTCGGGCTCGCCACGGGTCAGCGTTCCAGTCTTGTCCATCACGACGGTGTCGATCCGGGCAGCAGACTCGATAGCGGTCGCGTTCTTGAACAGCACGCCTCGCTCGGCGGCCATGCCGGTCGCGACCATTATCGCGGTCGGGGTTGCGAGACCTAGGGCGTCTGGGCAGGTGACGACGACGACCGTGATCGCGAAGAGCAGCGCGGTCTGCACGGAGCCCGTCCAGGCATACCAGGCGACGAAGGTGGCCGCTCCACCGATAAGTGCGACGAGGACGAGCCAGAACGCCGCACGGTCGGCGAGTCGCTGCCCAGGGGCCTTAGAGTTCTGCGCCTCTTGGACAAGGGCGACGATCTGCGCAAGCGCGGTGTCCGCGCCGATCGCCGTGGCGCGCACGCGCAAGGCTCCGGTCGTGTTGACCGTTGCGCCGATGACCGGTGAACCCGGTTCCTTGGCGACGGGCAGGGACTCCCCTGTGACCATCGACTCGTCGACCTCTGACAGTCCTTCCTCCACGACTGCGTCGACGGGAACCTTCGCGCCCGGTCGAACCAGGAGAAGGTCTCCGACGAGGATGTCAGCAGTGGCAATGTCGACGGTCTCGCCGCCACGGATGACCGTCGCGGTCGCCGGGGCGAGTTCCAGCAGCGTGCGCACCGCCGCGTTGGCGCCACCTCGGGCGCACATCTCGAGCCAGTGACCCAGGAGGACAAACGAGGTGAGGACAGTCGCAGCCTCGTAGAACACCTCACCGCCGCCGGTGAGGGTGACGCCGACGCTGTAGAGCCATCCGGCAGCGATCGCGACGGCGACCAGCACCATCATGTCCAGGGTTCGTGCTCGTAACGCACGTACTGCGCCATCGAAGAAGATCCAGGCGGAGTAGAAGATCACCGGCAGGCTGAGCAGCAGAGAGAAGACATCGTCGTCGAGGCCGAAGGGTGCGGCCACCGTGAAGTTGAGGACGTCTCGGCCGATCGGGGACCACAGCAGAATCGGCAGCGACAGGATCGCTGCGACGAGGAACCTGTTGCGCATGTCCCGCGCCATCGACGCCATCGACATGCCCGCGTGAGATCCGCCATGGCCCATCGCCTCGTGCGCGGTCGCTGCACTCGCTGTCGTCGTCGCGGCAGCGGTGCGCATTGCGGAACGGTCGTGGCCGGACGGGTGGGGAGGGTTCGCGAGCGGGTCGCAGATGTGATCGGGTACGGACTGCCCGGCGCAGTGGTAGCCGCAGGCACGGACCCATGCCGTCAGGTCGGCGACACTGGTGGCGGCGGTGTCGAATGTGACGGTCGCGTTCTGCGCCATCGGGTTGACTGTCGCGGACAGGACTCCCGGGCGCTGGCGCAGGATCGACTCGGCAACGGCGGCGGAACTAGCCCAGTTGACTCCCCCCACTTCCAGGATCGCGGTGGCGGTGTTCATGGTCGGGTGCCCCGGTGTCCTAGTCGTCCGTGATGCTGGTGAACGTGTCGCCGCCGTCTGGCGAGACGAGCAGAGTGGTCCCGGTCAGGACGGTCACCATGGACGGTGATGCCGCCAGAGCCGTGGGTTCCCCTCCGACGTTCGCTGCCTGGGTCCACGAATCCCCTGCGTCCGTTGAACGGTAGAGCTGTCCCGAGGGGTCGATACCAAAGATGCCAGCGTCGCTCCATGCCAGCAGGGCAAGCAGCGGGGCGCCGTCGATCGCGGTAAACGTGACGCCGCTGTCCGTACTGCGCTGGAGCCCGCTCTCGGCGGTCGCGAGGATTCTCTCGCCGTCCGTCGGGTCAAGGGCGATGTCGAACAGTGGCTTGGTTCCCAGGTTGGACCAGGTCATCCCGTCGTCGGTGGAGCGCAGCAACGCGCCGTCATGCGCGGAAATCCCCACGATCGTCAGGCCAGAGGCGGTGAGGCGGTGAAAGTCGACCTCCCCGCTCAGGGACACCGGCTTCCACGTGCGGCCACCGTCGCCGGACTGCAGCAGACCCAGGTCCCCGGGTCCGTCGTCCCCGGGTCCGGGGTGGCCGGACGCCAGCCATCGGGACCCGTCCTGGGTCAGCCCCATGACGTCGAAGGGTGACTCGGAGACCAGGGTGGGCGGCTGGCCTGCCTGCTGCTGCCACAGGCCCGCATGAGTTCCCAGCAGGACGCGGTTACCGTCGACGGCGAGGTTGTGGACGTGCTCCCATTCCTGTGCAGCTGGTTCTGCGCCCTCGGCTGTCGCGCTCGAGTCCGACGAGCACGCCGTCAGGACAAAGGCTCCGACCAGCCCCAGGGCGATGATCGACGCGATGCGACGACGCGAGCTGGGCGGTCGCGTCACGGTGAAACCAGCTTCTGCATGGTGTCGATCTCCGCGGTCTGACCGTCGATCACGGCTTGGGCGAGGTCGCGCACTGCCAGGTTGGTGCTCGTGGAGTGGACCTGCGTGGCCATCTCGATCGCGCCTTCGTGGTGGGCGATCATCATGCGCAACCACATCTGGTCGAAGTCCGCGCCGGATGCAGAAGCGAGGTCGGCCATCTCGTCGTCGCTCATCATCCCCGAGGACATCATGTCGCCCATGTCATGGCCGGAGTGGTCGCTCTCCATCGCCATCGGCGCGTCCCACGCGGACAGCCACCGGCCCATCATTTCGATCTCCGGATCCTGTGCGCCCTTGATCTGCATGGCCAGGGCGACGACGTCGGGGGAACTTGACTGGGAGAGAGCCAGGTCGGCCATCTCGATGGCCTGCTGATGGTGCGGGATCATCAACTGCGCGAACGCGATGTCATCGGCGGACCCCGCCCCGGCATCCATCATTCCTGCGCTTGCGGCTGCAGGCGATCCCGCTGGGGTGGGCTCTGTCGAGGCGGACGACCCGCAGCCCGCCAGGAGACCGACAAGGGCGACCGCAGTTCCGGCGAGTATCAGGGGTCGAGCGCGCATGGGGATGCTCCTTCGGGCTGTCGTCGTGACGGGCAGTTCCGTCCCGTGGACTTCTGCGCACCAGCATCGCGCCGGATTGATCTGCGACCTCGTGAGATCGGATCAAGGTTTGGTCAAGACACAGGAACCTCGTCCTTGATGAGATCTTGACCTGACGTCACGGATGCGTACACGCGGGCAACCGACCATGGAGGTACCGGCGCGCTGCGGTGTCGCCGCGGAAGGAAGGTGCCTCTCATGATGGGTTGGTACGGAACCGACTGGGGTGTTGCTGGCGTGGTCGGCATGCTGATGATGCTCGTCTTCTGGGGTGGCGTTGTGGCCCTGGCCGTATGGGCGGTTGCACGCCTTACTCGCAACGACACCCACGCTGCCCCTGCGGCTGAACCTGCTCGGGCCATCCTCGACCGGCGGTTCGCGTCCGGTGACCTGGATGCCGAGGGGTACGCCCAGGCCCGCCGAGTCCTCGAAGGCCAGCCGGCGCAAAGTGCGGCATCCCCGTCTTCGTAGGCACGGCGATGCGCCTCGAACGTCAATTCGAGTCGGACTTGGCTACGGTCGGGGCACGATGTGCACGCGGGTGACGGGAGACGCCGACAGTGAGTGACGTTCTTCGGGTGTTGGTTGTTGACGACGAGGTTCCTCTGACGCGAGTCGCGGCCAGTTACCTCGAGCACGAGGGCTTCGCCGTCACAGTCGCGCACAACGGACCCGACGCCGTGGAGAAGGCACGCGAGACCAACCCGGATCTCATCGTTCTCGACATCATGCTGCCGGGTTTTGACGGGATCGAGGTGTGCCGACAGGTCCGGCAGTTCACCGACGCGTACATCATCATGCTCACCGCCCGCGACCAGGAGATCGACAAGGTCCTGGGGCTATCGATGGGTGCGGACGACTACCTGGTCAAGCCCTTCTCGCCCCGGGAGATGATCGCTCGTATCCGCGCCATGCTCAGGCGACCACGAACCTCGTACGGACCCGCCGGCGGTGAACTGCTCACCGTCGGGGGCCTTTCGATGGACCTGGAGGCACGCACCGTCGCGGTCGACGGAACTCCGGTCGAGCTGACACGTACAGAGTTCGATCTCCTCGCCGCCATGGCGGCCCGCCCCAAGGCAGCACTGACTCGGCGCCAATTGATCAGCGCGGTCTGGGGCGCGGACTGGTACGGAGACGACCATGTCGTCGACGTTCACATTGCACACGTGCGAACCAAGCTCGGCGACGACGCCGCCGAGCCCCGGTTCGTCAGGACCGTGCGCGGAGTCGGATACGGGATGGGTGCCGGGTGAGCCGAAGCAGGCCCCGGCTCGCCACGCGGCTCATGGTGGCCCAGGCCATCGTCGTCGGACTCGGGGCCATCACCCTCGTCGTCACTGCGGTTGTCGTCGCACCCAGCCTGTTCCACGAACACCTCACCTCCGCCGGCGTCGAAAGCACCGAGGTCATGACGCACGCAGAGGAAGCGTTCGCGTCATCGTTCCTGATCTCCGTGGCAGTCGCGACCGTTGTCTCACTGATCGCGGCGGGTGTCGTGTCCTGGTTCCTGGTACGACGAGTGTCCAGGCCAGTCGAGGAACTGGCCGGGGCAGCCCGCGAGGTCGCCGCCGGCAACTACAGCATCACGGTGCCCGCCGCAGAGTTCAGCAGCGAACTGCACGAACTGTCCGGGTCCTTCACGCACATGGCCCAACGCCTGTCCGAAACCGACAGCGTTCGCGTTCGCCTCCTCGCTGACCTGGCGCATGAACTCCGCACCCCTCTGGCGACTCTCGAGGGCTTCATAGACGGAATGGAAGACGGAATGCTGCCCGCAGACGCAACCTCGTGGGGAACCATGAGGGATCAGGTCGAACGGCTCCGACGACTTTCCATCGACCTCCGGGAGACCGCCGCTGCCGAGGAGCACGCACTCGGCCTGATCCTTGAGACTCTCGATGCTCGCGACGTTGTCGCCACAGCCGTCGCGGCCGCGACCCCGCGGTACAACGCGAAAGGCGTCGCACTCCTGTCGAGCCAGCCAGGCGAGCCGTGCAGGATTGTTGGGGACACCCTGCGTCTCCAACAGGTGATGGCGAACCTGCTGGACAACTCGCTTCGGCACACGGACGTCGGCGGCGAAGTGGCGGTGAGCGTCGCGCGCGCAAGTGAAGTCGTCGTCATCCAGATCAGCGACTCCGGCGACGGAATCCCACTTGACCAACTCGAGGACATCTTCACCAGGTTCCATCGGCTGGACCCCTCGCGCATGACTACCGACGGAAGCGGAAGCGGCCTAGGACTCACCATCGCCCGGGCCATAGTCGTCGACCACAACGGCACGCTCACCGCGACAAGCACTGGCCTTGGAACCGGTTCGACGTTCGCTATCAGACTGCCCGCACTAGCCCGGAACTGAGCATCCACCGGCCAGTCTCACCAGCCGGTGATTTCATCCTTGATGAAATCTTCACGTTTCGTTCTGCCAAACGTGACCCATTCCGACCATTGTGTATTGATGGGGACCAGTCAGACGATCAGGCCTGCTACCCGCGATGAGCACCGAGTGACAGCATGAGCCGACCGGCGGTGCGGCGGTCAGTATCCATCCTTGCCATCTGCCTTGGCTCGGTTTTGGTGCTCGCTGCGTTCTATCTCGGAGTTGGGCTCTGGACCAACTCGCGAGTGCCCCTGCAGACCGTTGTGGCGGGTATCGATGTTGGCGGGATGGATCGCGCCGCTGCCGAACAGGCAGTGGAGCGCGCGGCGTCCGCCGCACAAGAACCGATGCGTTTGATCACCCCCGAGTCTGACTACGAGATCGTTCCAGCCGACGCGGGAATCAGCGTCGACGTCAATGCAACGGTCTCTCAGGTCGCGAACGGCGGATGGATGCCCGTCGACATCCTCGACTGGTTCTATGGCAGCCAGGATATTGCCGCCGTTGCTGCAGTCGACCAACCGCTCTTGACCGGCTATGTGTCCGATCTCGCGGATCAACTGCTGGAGCCAGCCCAAGAACCGGTCCTCGAGTTCGTCGGTATTACACCCACGGTCCGCGACGGTCGCGACGGGCGAGGCCTGGACGCCTCACAGACCGAAGCTGCCTTGGTGACACAGTTTCTCGGGCCTCGAACCGGGATTCCCGCGCAGTTCGACACCGATCCACCGCAGGTCCCTGAGTCAGCCGTGCGACGAGCTCAATCTGCCGCCCAGCAGTTCATCGATCAGGGAGTGACTTTCAGTTCTGGAGGTGTCACAGGCACCCTGAGCAGACGCGTCCTTGCCCGGTCGACAACGTTCGAGAACACAGAAACTGCCATCACTCCGGTCGTGGACGGAATTCTGCTGAGAGATCGCCTCATTAAGAGGTATCCGGGGTTCGAGACTCCTGGCACGGACGCGGCGTTCAGAATCAGGAAGGGCGTTCCGGCCATCGTTCCTTCAAGGTCCGGAACAACGGTCGATCCCGCCGATATCTCCCGGCTTGTTGCCTCTGCGGTCACCGAGTACCCCCCGGCTGGGGTTGTTGAGCTCGCGCGGATCCCGCTCGAGCCGGAACTCACGGATGCCGATGCGGCCGGTCTGGGGATCAGCGAACGCCTGTCCTCCTTCACTCAGGCATTTCCCTATGCCGCGTACCGCGTACAGAACATTGGCCAGGCGGCACGCTATATCGACGGCACAATCCTCATGCCTGGTGAGACCTTCTCGATGAACGACACGATCAAGGAACGCACAGTCGCCAACGGATACACGGTGGGCATCGTCATTGGTCCAGGCGGAGTGTTCTCGGAGGATCTGGGCGGCGGAGTCTCCGCTGCCGCTACCGCGACGTGGACTGCGGCCTTCTTTGCCGGGATGGAACGCGTCGAAACTCGTGCTCACTCGATCTACATTTCCCGATACCAGCCCGGGCTTGAGGCGACGGTCGCTTGGGGAATATTCGATATGCGATTCCGCAATGACACATCCAACGCAGTACTCATCACAGCCAAGACCACGAACACCAGCATGACCGTCAGGTTCTGGGGAACTCCCGTGTTCGACGAGATTCTTGCGGATTTCGGACCCCGCACGAACATTCGACCGTATACGACGATCTACGACTCAACAGCGGGCTGCCTAGGCCAATCAGGCATGGCGGGGTTCGACATCGACGTCGACCGGATCTTCATCCAGAACGGCGTAGAAGCGGACCGCGAGACGATCAGCACGTCCTACCGGCCATCGCCCGCGGTGATCTGCCGTGCCTCACCACGGGATGGCTAGTCGTACTCGGCCGAACCCTGCCTCTTGATCAAATCTTGACCTCGATGCCTCCGGACCTTCATCGCCGGCAGGAGAGGCTCGAGGAGTGACCCACATCGAATCGGCAACCGCACTCATCCTGAGGGACCTGCACTCCCGGGATCTTGACGCTGTCGTCGAGTGGCACCTAGAGCACTTCCCTCACAGCTTCTACGCCCGGCTGGGCCGAGGGTTCATGGCGCGCTTCTACGAGGTCTTCTTGTCCTCGCCCGATGCGGCGACGATTGCGGCCGTGGACGCCGAGTCCGGAGACCTCGTTGGATACCTCGTTGGGACTACGAATGACCGGCAGCATCGGAAGTGTCAGGCACGAACTTCACTTGGACTCGCCGCGCACGGCGCAGTCGCTCTAGCGCGCCGGCCACGACTGTGGCCCGACTTCGTCCAGCGACGCGCGGGTTGGTACTTACGAAGGGCAGCACGCGCGGTCCTGCGCGCTGTTCGGCCAGTTGGCGCGGGAGACTGCTTCGGCGAACTGCTGTACATGATCACCGGCCCGGATTATCGCGGCCAGGGCGTCGGTGGGGAACTCATGGCTCGGTACTCGATGGAGTCAAGACGAGCTGGTGCGCGCCGGCTGCACCTTGTCACTGAGTCCGGAAACTTGGCGGCCGTGGAGTTCTACGAAAGCCGCGGTTGGCAGTTCGAGAACGAACGGCGCACGCGGGACGGTCGGCCACTGACGGCGTTGCGCATTCCCCTGGATGGGGAACCTCCGTTGGTCGAGAGCCGAGAGGGCTGGCAGCAGAGAGCGGCGCCTACCGCGTAGGCAGATTCCGCGCGGGAAAACTCCTCTCAGCGAGGAAACACGTTCCCGTGTAACGACTCTCCCACGAGAGATGACCTCGTTCAAGTCCCGTCACTCACCCCACGCACTTCCCGATTTGAACCGCCTCCCGGGTCAAATCCCACGTTTGGTGGCCGAAACCGCTCCCGGATCCCGATTTGAACCGCTACGACGAAGTTGACGTGGGGCGTGCGATGCCCCGGACACCGCGGGGCATCGCACGAAGGGAAGTCAGACGACATACCAAACGGCGGTCGTGCCACTCATCCCAAGTCCGCGGACGCACACCAGTCCACCGCGCCCGCCGTTCATCCACTGCGCCCAGCTGAGCTGCCATCCTCCGGGCGACACTCCCGCTCAATCGGAGGTTGCGTTGACAACTTCCCGGCACCCTTACCGGGACTTAACCCGGCACGTCTTGAACTGATCGATCCGTTGGGTACAAGGCGAGCAAGGACAGGGAGGAGGTGATCACGTGATGTCGACGTCAGTGCACAACGCTGAAGACACCGTCGTGCTCACCGCATGGGACGACCCGGACGCTACGCACCGATGGACCTGAGCTCCCTGCTCGACTACCAACCCCCGGCCGCGGCGCCCGCCGCGTGACCTCCTTGCAACACCGGCTCTAGGAGAACGACCATGGGTATCTCGTTCAGTCTTCTGCTGATCGCAGTAGGCGCGATCCTGCGCTTCGCCGTCAGCGCCGATGCCTCGGGCATCGACCTGCAAACCGTCGGCGTGATCCTCATGATCGTCGGCGCCATCGGTGCCGTGCTATCCCTGATCTTCTGGGCGAGCTGGGGAGGGTTCCACCGCAGCGAGGTCAACACGACCACCACCGCGGCGCCCGCGTCGGGCTATACGAACGTCCAGCCCGGGTCCCTCACGCACACCGTCGACGAGACCCGCGCCCGCTACTGACCGCTGGCGATACCAGTCCCCCGCACCCGGTGCTCACGCCTGGGTGCGGGGGACATTGCGCATTGCTGATCGGATTTGAAATCCAGACAACCTGATGCTCACCGACCGACCAACGAGCACATGCACGCGAAGGTACACGTGCGAAGGCGCTCACCGGGTTTGATGTCCGGTACGCCGACGAGTTCCCTCACAGGATCGGCGCGGACCTGCCGCATGCCGGGCCGAACCTCATGCGCCGTGCTCGAGAACGGTCGAGACCGCACCATGACTGCTGCGGAACGACCGGCCTAGCGGGGTACGCCGAACTCGACGCTGATCGGGCTGCCGGCGCTGGTCGACAGGTTCACGACGCCGAAGCCCATGCTGGGTCCGACGATCTTGGCGAGCTTCTTCTTGCCCCGAGCCTTGACCGCTAGGTCGATCCCGTCGGTCGACGCCTTGCACCCGATGGCCAGCGGGCCACGGCGGGGCAGGGTTCCGACTCCGGTCGGGGTGACGGTGTAGCCGGCGGACGTCTTGGTGATCTTGACGCTGAGCCCGATCAAGGTCTGCGTGCAGCCTGTCCGGTAGGTCGAGGTATCAGTTCGGGTGCGGGGGAACGTGTGGGCGAGGTACTCGACCATCTGGAAGCACGTGTTCATCAGAGCCGACGCGCGAAGTGTGGCCAATTCGGGCTTCAGGTCCTTCGGATCCCAGGTCGCTCCCTCGATCGAGGAGAGGTGGGTGGCCCCAAGGGAAGCGCAGGTGAGGAGACGGTTCTTGTTACTCATCTCGGGCAGCACGGCGATGAGCTCGTCCTCGACCGCCGAGTCGAACTTGTCCTCGAGCTTGATCGTGATCGCCTTGGCACCGGCAGGCAGCGTCGGGGAGCCGATGCCGGTGTGGCCGTTTGCCGGGACCGTGGCAGTGACGGTGACCGGGAACTTCATGGGTCCGGCGAACGGGCCGGCCGGCATCGCCTGCACGGGAATCGCGGCGCCCACGCCGAGGGCGATTGTGGCGGTCGCCACCGCTATCCGAACCTTCATGGACGGAAGCTACGCGACCTGGTCACGCAGCGCTAGCGCTGCCACCGGCCCGCCTTGCAGGTCAGCTTCCCGAACTTCGGGGTCTGTACGGTCATCCCCGGCTTCTTGCAGATCTTGCCGGGAGCCTCGCCGCGCGTGGGTACCTGAGCCGCCGCACCCGGCGCCATGGCCAGTGGGGCCAAGACGAGGCTCACCGCGAGTAGCGTTACGACAGCGATGCGCTTCAAGTCGACCTCCCGCGTTTACGTCGCTGCAGACTAGAACCATCCAAGCCCGCTCGTCTATACGCCGGCAATGGAAGATCGGCATCGCCGGCCAATCGGAGGATTGGCCGTTGATCGACAACCCGGAACGCTGTCGCCGTTTCATCGTTTCACTTTGCAACTAGTAGGTACTAGACGGCGACCAACACGGCGGGCTAGCGTTCCCGCACGCAGTTCCGCATACATGGGGGACAGATATGAGCGCCCGTCATACCCGAATGAGTCTCGCCATCGCCTTCGCTGCGGCCACGTTAGGTATTGCGATACCCGCGACCACGGCGGTGGCCGCCGAAGCGGAGGGCTGCACTGGCCAGGTAGTCACCTTCAGCGCTGACGGCACAGAACTCGACCGAGCGCTCGGCCCCGGCGAGGGCGGGACGCTGAGCGATCCGCTCGTTGTCGACGCCGAAGGGGTTGCCGAGTGGGGCGGTTCGACCAACGCCGTCATCACGGACGCCCAATGGTCGGTCACGATCATGGGCCTGCCGTTCAAGAGCGGCAGCACCGACAACTCCGAGGGCCTGTCCGAGTCGCAGGGCAGCATCGAAATGTCCAGCATGCCTGCGCCCGCGAAGCTCCTGCTGAAGGGCGACGTGAAAATCCCTGTCTCGGGAACATTCTCCGGCGAGGCAGGCACCTGCACGGGCAGCGGTTACATCACCGGGACGGGGTCGCCGACCTCTGCGCCCTTGTTCTATGCAGGGATCGGCTTCGCCGCGATCGGCGCTGCGCTCATCGTGTGGACTGTCGCCGGCACCGGCGTCCGAGGAGGTGCATGACGATGAAGCCACAACGCCACCCGGTACGCGGGTTCTTCGGCGGACTGCTGTTTGGTCTTGGCCTGGCGATGCTGCTGTTCGTGTTCGGAGTGATCCCGGTGACCGCGCTTCTCCTGGGGATCCTCGCCCTCGGCTTCGCGGTCCTTGGGGTGGTCCTGGCGTATGTGGCTCCCGTGCGACGGAGTAGGGCGGCCACCGCCTAGTAGCTCGCGCTGGCCCTAGCTGGACTCGGCGGGCGCTGGGTCCGGCTGGAACACGAACCACCACTGCAGTGAGTTCTCGCCGGTCTCGTCCAGGTTACCGGCCTCGCCGACAATGATGCTCAGTTGCTGCCCGGCCTTCAACGGGCCGTTAGTGCCGTCGAACGTGGTGACCGCGCGCCGCTGGCCCTTCTCGATCGCTACCCCCGGGCCGTAGGTCGTTCCGTCGATGTAGATGCTGACCCCGTACCGGCCCTGGTTAGCGCCCGACAGCCGCGCCCCGAACTCCAGCACCTGACCGTCCTGCGTCCACGGCGTGTTAGTCGAATTTGGACTGCCCGTGACGATGCCCGGTGACTTCAAGCTCATGAACCGGAACTGCCCGTCGCTGGCGATGTAGCCGACCGGTCCACCAGAGCGGCCCTTGACCAGGATGGCGCCCGCCGGCAGTGAACTCACCGCGGGCGGACCGCCCGCCTGACTATCGGATGCGGGCGCGGGCTCCGGGGTGGAGTCCGAACTGGTGTCGGGGCTCGGCGTGGAACTGGCATCCGGATTCGGATTCGCGGAACTTTCGGCGGCCACTGTGGGCCCCGGGTCCGGCGCCGCGTCCTCGCTTGTCATGGAGCTGATCACCAACACGACCGCGACGATCAGAGCCGCACCGATGATCCCGATCAATCCGGCAGGTAGGCAGCCGTTGAGCTTCTTCGCCGCCTCCGCCTCGGTCCGTTCAGACGGGTAGATCCTCTCATCCTTGGTTGCGCCCCTCGCGTCCCCGCCACCTGGCGCGTCATCGACCTTGGACGGAGAGCTTGGCGGCGCGGGGGCTTGCTCCCGTTCTAATTCGTCCTGGCGCGCGTCTTGCTCGTCGCTTTCTCGTTGCAGCCGGTCTGACTCAGCTGCCTTCTTGTCCTCGCCTAGCGCCTGCTCGACCTTGTCGCCCGCGTCAAGGACTGCGTCCATGTCGTCGCTGTTGTCCGCCATGGACCCAAAGTTTGGCAGTGCAGCGGTCTCAAGCGCCAGTGGCATGGCAGGTTGGAATCGAGCTAGGCGCAGTCAGCCACCATTGAGCCGAAGTTCAGACCACGGTAATCGTCGAGGAGTGTGACGGCGGCCTTTCCACGACGGCCGTCCGGGTTGCCGGCAGAGTCGCCGGGTATACCCGTGTCGGGGACCGCCTCGGCGAACGGAATGCGGGTGCCCAACGCGTAGGCAATTTTCGCGCGGGAACACTCCACTCCATGAGGAAACACGTTCCAGTGCAATGGTTCTCTCACGAGAGATGACCTCGTGCATGCCCCGTCACCCCACACACTCCCCCGATTTGAACCGCCTCCCGGGTCAAATCCCGCTTTCGCGCCCCAAAACGGCCTCTGGATCGAGATTTGACCCGGGAGGCGGTTCAATTCTGGGGGTGGACGAGCCACTCGCCGACGGTGAGATCGCCGCGTTCGCCGCGTTCGACGTCGCTGCGTTCGACGTCGCTGCTTTCGAGGATGACGCTGGCTCCCCTGCCTAACGTCACCACGGACGCGTTGTCATCCGCAGTCAGGATCGAGAAGTCGTGCGACCACGACGCGCGAACACCTAGGGTCTTGGCCGGCGCAGCGACTGCGATAGCGACCTCGGCGTCGTCGAGGTTCACGATCGCGAGGTAGCGACCTCGCGATATCGCCCACCACTGCGGCCGGCCGTCGGGGAGCAGGTGCCAGTGGCACCTCGGGAGCGGCTGCGCTGGCAGGTCGACGCGATGCCAGGAGATCAGCTCGCAGTACCAGTCGCGCAAGCGCAGGGCGTCCGGGGAATCGAGTTCGTCCCAGTCGAGAACGGACGCGTCCAAGGTCGCCGGATCCTGCGGATCGGGGATATCCCCGTCCGCCCATCCATGGCCGGCGAACTCCTCGCGGCGGCCCGCGGTGACGGCCGCGCCGAGCTCATGGTCGAACGACGTGAAGTACAGCCACGGCGTCGACGCACCCCACTCCTCGCCCATGAACAGCATCGGTGTGTACGGCATGGCCATCAGCAACACCGCGGCCGCGGCCAGCCGGTCGCGCTCGACCAGGTGCGTCAGCCGCTCGCCCCGCGCGCGGTTGCCGACCTGATCGTGTGTCTGGAGCGAGACGACGAAGCGCTCCGGCGGCGTGGCAGCGAAGTCGACGGGTCGACCGTGCGTGCGACCTCGGAAGCTCGACCATCGGCCATCGTGCAGGAATGCCCGCTCGAGGGCGCGACTGGCATGGCCCGCGTCGGCGAAGTCCGCGTAGTAGCTATCGCACTCCCCGGTGATGATCCAGTGCAGCGCGTGGTGGACATCGTCATCCCATTGCGCAGTCATTCCGAGCCCGCCCTCGGCAGCCGGGGTAACGGTCCGAGGGTCATTGCGGTCGGACTCGGCGATAACGGACAGCGGTCTGTCCACCTCGATCGCCAGGTCGGCGATGCTCGCGGTGAGCTCCTCGAGGAACGGCACCGCGCGGGTGTCGTGCAGCTCGTGGACTGCATCCAAGCGGACCCCGTCGAGATGGAAGTCCGCAATCCATCCGGTCACGCTCGACAGGAGGATCTCGCGCACGTCGTCGGATCTGCGGCCGTCGAGGTTGAGAGCGCGGCCCCAGGGCGTGTGGTGCGCATCGGTGAAGACGGGGCCGAAGTCATCCCAGTAGTTGCCGCTCGGCCCGAGATGGTTGTGAACAACGTCTACGAGGACTGCCAGCCCGCTCGCGTGGGCCGCCTGCACGAATCGCTGAAGCGCGGCCGGTCCGCCGTAGGGCTCGTGAACCGCGTTGAGCGCCACTCCGTCGTATCCCCAGCCGTGCTCGCCGTCGAACGCGGCCAGGGGCATGAGCTCGACATGCGTGATGCCCAGCGCCACGAGATGGTCGAGCCTGGCCGCCGCAGCGTCGAGGCTCCCCGCACGTGTAAAGGTGCCAACGTGCAGCTCGTAGATCACCGAGTCGCTCGATAGCTCTCGTCCGCTCCAGTCGATGTCATCCCACGCGAACGCCCCGGCGTCATAGACGCGGCTGGGACCATGCACGCCCTCGGGCAGCCAGCGGGCGAGCGGGTCCGGTCGCACCACACCGTCGATCGCGATCAGGTAGTCCGTCCCGTGCTGGGGTCGATCCGCGACGAACCAGCCGGGTCGGCCGTCGTCGGCCGTCATCACCGAGCGGACCTCGCCGACGACCACCGCGACCTCGGCAGCGTCCGGCGCCCACACGCGCAGCGGGCCTGTCACCGGTCGTCTCGTACCAGGACAGCGGTCGGCCACCTCTCAAACACGGCTGCCGCATCGAGTTGGCCGGTGGACTCGAATCTCCCCCCCGTGAGCGCATCGCGCCAGGTCCCCGCGGGGACGAGCAGTGTGGTGCCCTGCCAGCCGCCCGACGAGTCAAGGCGCAGTGCCCACCTGCTCACGAGCACGCACAGGTCCGCGCGCAGGAAGCCGAGGCAGTGATGAGCCGCGGGGCCGTCGGCGCTCACTGCGGAGTAGTCGTGCGACGACTCCAGCAACGCCGGACGGTCTCGTCGCAGGCCAAGCGCAATGGTCGTGAGCCGTGCCTTGGCAGCGTCCAAGTCTGTCCAGGGGTCGACGGTGTCGACGGCGCGATCGACGACAGCCTGCAGTACTGAGGCGTCCGGCTCCAGCCGGTTGTCCGGGTCGGTCAGCCGCAGGTTCACGATTTCGCAGCCCTGGTAGATGTCCGGGACGCCGGGAAGGAGGGCCTGCAGCGCGCGCTGGCCGAGGACGTTGGTCACGAAGCCGCGGGCGAGACGCTCGACGGTCTGCGCGACGCTCGCCATCAGCGTCTGGTCCTCGAGCACCGAGTCGACATAGGACTGCACGGCGGCTTCGTATGCCTCGTCCGGCGCCGTCCATGACGTGCGGATCTTCGCCTCGCGCGCCGCCTTGATGAGGTATCCGCCCAGCCGGGCCGCATCGATCGGCCAGGCCCCGACGAGCGTCTGCCAGAGCAGCCATTCCAGTCGCGGGTCGGAATCCTCGTCGCCCGGAGTGAACGGACCGATGCGAGCGGACCATGCCCGTGCCGTCGCCAGCCACTCTCCGGGGATCTCGGACAGGACAGCAAGGCGCGCGCGGACGTCCTCGCTTCGCTTGCTGTCGTGTGTCGACGCAGCAGTGAGCGCTGCCGGCCACGTCAACGACCGGCGTAGCGCCCACTCGTGGAACGCGTCGTCGCTGATGCCGAACTGGTCGGGACGCGAGCCAACCTCGGCGAGGCTGGTGAGCGGGAACCAGCGGTAGATCGCGGTGTCCTCGACTCCCTTCGCCATGGCTGGACCGCAGGTCTGCTGGAAGCGCCGGATGAACTGGTCCTTCAGTGGGCTGCGCCCATGCCTCCCGAGGGCCAGGTCGCGGAGCAGCTCGAACTCCGATTCGCGACCGGGTAGACGCTCGATGCATGCGGCCGTCACGGTCGACATCATCGTGACGGCCTCGTCCGATGCCGGCTCGTCGACGTAGACATACACGCGATAGACGGGCACGGACGCGAGGAGTTCGACCAGCGCCTCGCTCAGGCCCCGCTTGGAATGGTCGCGCAGTCGCAGGTGCTCCTGGCAGATGTCGTAGGCAAGTACTGACAGTCGCTCGACCTCAGTTGCCAGGAGTCCACCGAGCACCTCCCTGCGGGAATCTGCCGCGACGACCTCCCATGTTCTGTCGTCACCAACAGTCTCCGCGAATGCCTGCGTCAGGACCACCTCGGCGGCAGGATCGACGAAGACGCCGCCGATCCTCGCCGCCGCCTCGTAGCCCGTCGTACCAGCGCATTCCCAGTCGCTGGGAAGGTCCTCGTCATCCTCGAGGATCTTCTCGACGACCACCCAGCTTCCGCCAGTGAGCTCGCGCAGCTCACGCAAGTAGGCACGGGGATCAGCGAGGCCGTCCGGGTGATCGATGCGCAGGCCGTCGATGACGCCCTCGCGGATGAGCGAGCCGATGAGCTCGTGCGTGGCATCGAACACGGCGCGGTCTTCCACCCGAATGCCGACGAGGGTGTCGACGTCGAAGAAGCGGCGGTAGTTCAGTTCCTCGTCGGCCAGGCGCCAGTAGGCCAGCCGGTAGTGCTGAGACTCGAGAAGGTCATCGAGGTCCAGGAGCTCCGTGCCGGCACGCACGGGGAAGACGTGGTCCTCGTACCTCACCACGAGCGTGCCTTCCGGCCCGTCCGACGCGAGCCGCAGCTGACCGGCGTCCAGGCAGGCGTCGATGCGGTCGCCAAGGATGGGAAGCAGCAGGGGCCGATGCGCGGACCAGTCGACGTCGAACCAGTTGGCGAATGGCGAATCAGGCCCCTCCCGCAGCACCGACCACAAGGTCGCGTTCAGATACTGCGGCACGGGAATCGCCATGTGGTTAGGGACGATGTCGACGACGATGCCCAGGCCGCGCGCGGCCGCTAGCCGCTGGAGTTCGCGCAGGGCCAAGTCGCCGCCGAGCTCATCATCGACCCGCGTGTGGTCGATGATGTCGTAACCGTGCGTGGATCCGGGTACGGACGCGAGCAGCGGCGACAGGTAGATGTGACTGACGCCGAGGCCCGCCACGCGGTCGAGCTCGTCGGCAACAGCAGCGAGTCCACGCCCGGGCGTGACTTGGAACCGATACGTCGACTGCGGACTAGCTCCCACTAATCCGCTCCGAGCGGAGGACGAGGACGTCGCGGTCCCGGAGGTCGACCCGCCCGTCGACCATGTCCCCGACGGCGCGCGATGAGGTGTCGGTCGTGGCGGCAACGATCCAGTTGCCCCGGTGATCTGGGGGCAGCACGTAGCTCACGCTCTCGTCGTGCGCATTCAGCAGGATGAGGAAGTCGTCGTCGGCGATGACCTCGCCGCGATCATCCACCTCGCGGATGCGGTCCCCGTGCCACAGGAGGGCGAGGGATCTCGCATAGCCGTTACGCCAGTCATCGTCGGACATGCGCTCGCCGTCAGGTCGCAGCCACGTCAGCTCGCTGCCCTCGGTGCTTCCCTTGGGGTCCACGCCCACTCCGTATCGACGACGGCGGAAGACCGGGTGATCACGCCGCAGCGCGGACACGTGAGACACGAACTCGATGAGGTCAGTGTCCACGGCCTCACTGCTCCAGTCGATCCACGACAGCTCGGAGTCCTGGCAATACGCGTTGTTGTTGCCGTGTTGAGTGCGGCCGAGCTCGTCGCCGTGCAAGAGCATGGGCACGCCCTGGCTGAGGAATAGCGTGATGAGGAAGTTGCGCTGCTGACGCGAGCGCCGTTCGCGGATGTCTGCGTCGTCGGTCTCGCCTTCGGCGCCGCTGTTCCAGGACCGATTGTGGCTCTCTCCGTCGCGGTTGTCCTCACCATTCGCCTCGTTGTGCTTGTCGTTGTACGAGACGAGATCACGAAGCGTGAAACCGTCGTGCGCGGTGACGAAGTTGACCGACGCGAAGGGCCGACGCCCGCTGGACTCGTAGAGGTCTGCCGAGCCGGTGATGCGAGAGGCGAACTCCGGCAGCGCGGCATGCTCGCCGCGCCAGTAGTCGCGGACCGTGTCGCGGTACAGCCCGTTCCATTCGGTCCACAGCGCGGGGAACCCGCCAACCTGGTAACCGCCGTCGCCGAGGTCCCACGGCTCGGCGATCAGCTTGACCTGGCTCACGACCGGGTCCTGGTGAACCAGGTCGAAGAATGCCGACAGCCGGTCGACCTCGTGGAACTGACGGGCAAGGCTGGCCGCAAGGTCGAACCGGAAGCCGTCGACGTGCATGTCGAGCACCCAGTAGCGAAGGGAGTCCATGATCAGTTGCAGCACGTGCGGGCTTCGCATGAGCAGGGAGTTCCCGGTGCCCGTCGTGTCGTAGTAGTGACCGAGGTCACCGTCGACAAGGCGGTAGTAGGCGGGGTTGTCCAGGCCCTTGTACGACAGCGTCGGGCCCATCTCGTTGCCCTCGGCTGTGTGGTTGTAGACAACATCGAGGATGACCTCGATGCCCGCGCGGTGCAGATCGCGCACCATCGTCTTGAACTCGAGCACCTGCTGTCCGTCTGATCCGCTCGAGCTGTATCCGGCGTGCGGGGCGAGGAAGGCGAGGGTGTTGTAGCCCCAGTAGTTCGACAGGCCACGCTCGGTGAGGTGATGGTCGGTGATGAAGTGGTGGACCGGCATCAACTCGATCGCCGTCACTCCGATGCGTTGATAGTGCTCGATCATCGCCGGGTGCGCGACAGCCGCGTAGGACCCGCGGATCTCCTCCGGGATGTCGGGGTGAGTCTGCGTCAGCCCCTTGACGTGCGCCTCGTAGATGACGGTCCGGTTGTAGGGAGTGCGCGGTGCGCGGTCGTCGGCCCAGTCGAAGTACGGGTTGACCACAACTGACTTGGGCACGAACGGGGACGAGTCGAGGTCGTTGCGAGCCTGAGGGTCGTCCCACATGTAGCCGAAGCACGCCTCGTCCCACGTGACGTCTCCGTCAACCGCCTTCGCGTATGGATCCAGAAGAACCTTGGCGGGATTGCACCGCATCCCGAGCTGCGGATCGAAGTCGCCCTCGACTCGGTACCCGTATCGCTGGCCCGGCTGGACAGCCGGGATGAACGCATGCCAGATATCGGCATCTCGTTCGTCGAGCGGTACCTGCGTCTCCGTGCCGTCCGCGTCGAACAGGCACAGCGTGACACGATGCGCGACCGACGAGAAAACGGCGAAGTTTGTGCCGGATCCGTCGAATGTAGCGCCGAGGGGATACGGGGAGCCGGGCCAGACCTGCACGGGTCAATCTCCTATCGGTGGGGTTTCACCCGTGGAACTGCGAAAAGTATCTAACGAAATGCGCTGGGGCAGAAGCTTCAGTTCAAAGCATCCAGGCGTCGCGCCCACGCCTCATTATCCGCCAGCGCATGGCCATCCCCTTCAGGGTCCGTGTCATGCACGTTCTGGGTGTTGACGGTCGCATCCGCCGAGTCCGCATGCTCGTTCGAGAGCGCGCTGTCGGGCGGCGGTGCAGTCGGGTCCATGTCGGCTCCTGTAGTCGATCGGCGTTGAATGCTCGGTACCCAGCGCTGTGAGGGGCTAATCGGCAAAGCGAACGTGTGCCTGCTCACATGAGCGTCAGCTCACATAGCGGGACCCCTGCACCCGGACTTCGGGCCCGCTGGCCTGGGAGCCGACCCGATCCTCAAGCCGGCGGCATCGCTCGACTACTGCTCGGATCGCTTCATGTCTCGCGCCAACGCGGTTCTGGTTCGCAGCGTCGGTCCACGTCGCTAACAGAAGTTCAGCATCTTCCAGCATTGACACAACATCATCGTGGATGTCCGGGGTCGCGACCACTCGGGCGACGACGACGGCACGCCGCGCTGCATCAGCGAGCTCGCCGATTACGGCCGGTGAGATGTCGTGGCTCGGACCTACGCTCGAGCGCTGCACAGTGCACCAGGCGCACGTCTCCCACAACTGCGCCCACGTCGCGAGAGCATTCTCAAGGTGCTCGATTGGCTGCGTTCCGGGGCGGGGAAACACCGGCTCGACGATTGCGGGTTCCTGCCGCGACACGAAGTCCAGCAGCGAGCGGGCGGCCAAGAACCAGCGAGCCCCCGAAGCCTGCTCCGGGGGCTCGCTGGTGTCGAGCGTGCTGATCATGGGACTTAGGCAGAGACGGAGACACGAGCCTTGGCCTTGGCCTTGGCCCGAGCCCGCTGTGGAGTGCCGACAGTTGCGGTGAGGTCGGCCTTCATCGCTTCGAGCTCGGCACCGATCTCCTTGAGCCGATTTCGCCCCAATGCCTCGCGAACTTCGGGGAACAGCTCTCCTTCTTCTTCCTCGACGTGGTGCTCCACCATCTCCATGAGAACGATGGCCTTGGCCTCATACCGGTCGTCGGTTGGCTTCATCGCCTCGAGTTCCTCAATCAGGACCTTCACGACGTGGTGCTCCTCGTAGGCCTCATCGACGTCCAGGTCCTCGACCTCGGGACGGATGGCCGGATAGAAGATCTTCTCCTCGATCTCTGCATGGATCGTGAGCTCAGTGCAGATATCCGGCACGACCGAGAGGTCGTGGCCCTTGAGTTTCTTGAACAGTCCTTTGACCTTCTTGTGGTCGTTCTTCAACAGCACGATCGCGTCCACGGATCCTCCTTGTCGTTGGGTCGGGTATGGCCCGGAGGTCTGTGCCTCTGGCTTGGTCTAGGTACCCATGTGGTTGTCACGTCAACCGTTGGCGCCCGTGGTTCGCGCCTCGCGCGACGGGGTAGATGCGTACCGAAGCACCGATCGCACCTGCTGACCCGAGGAGCACAGATGACCAACCCCGCAAGCGAGGAGCAGGAGCCCGGCTGGAAGGACACCGGTGCCGACGGCGCGGCCGACGGACTGCACAAGCCCGCCGGATCGCACGACGGCGGCGCGGATGGGAACGCGGATGATCCCGAGGGCGAGAGCGAGGCCGACGGCGCGGCTTAGGCGTCGTGGCCCGGGTCGAAGTCTCGGACGTCCGCGTAGGTGATCATGTCCGCGATCGGCCGTCGCCAGTCGATCTGTACCGGCTCAACCAGATAGCCAAGGTGGTCGCCGAGATCGTGGCGCTCAAGGATCCGGCCGACGAACACCGCGGCCGCCCGGTCAAGCACGGGCATGGAGAACGGCCCCGCGGACCACTGACAGCGCGCGAACTTGTCCACCTCGTCCCCGGACTCCTCCCCGAACAGGTGGGCCAAGTCCATGCAGTCCGGCCCGAGGAAATGCACTGCAAGGTGGGTAGCAGTCGACGCGACCTCGCGCGTGTGATTCTTCTCCGACAGGCACACGAGGAACCTCGGTGGATCGATGCTGACCTGGGTGGTGAAGCCGACCAGGCAGCCTGACTTCTCGCCATCGGCCGCCGTGGTCACGACATACATCGGGTAGTCGAGGCCGCGGACCAGCTCGGCGAAGTCCTCCTCCACGTCGGCCATCACCGCCTCGCGAGGGACGGACGGACCTCTTCGGCCCAAAATCTGAAGAAGCCCTCTTGGTCTGGGCCGATCTGGTGGAAGTAGACGTGGTCGTAGCCCGCGTCGAGGTACTCCTGCACGGCGTCGACCACCGGGCCGGCGTCGGGGCCGCACGGTACCGACTTTGTCGCATCGGCTTCGGTCACGAGCTCGGCCGCCTGCTCGAAGTGCGTCCAGGTTGGCAGGTCCTGCGATAGCTGACCGGGAATGCCTGCGTTCGGCCAGACCTCGTGCACCGTCCTTCGCGCCGCTGCCTCGTCCTCCGCCCAGCACAGGTTGAGCTGCGCGTAACGAGGTCCCGTGCCACCGCTGGCTTCGAACGTCCTGATCGTCTCGCGGTCGGGTGCGTGCCCCCAGAAGCCGTCGCCGATACGCGCGGCGAGCTCAACGGACGCATCACCGAATCCGGAGATGACGATCGGCGGCGCTGTCGTCGGCGGGTCGAACAGACGCGCGTTCTCGACTTCGTAGAACTCCCCGTCGTGGTCCACGGTCTCCCCGGTCCACAGCTTCCGGATGATCTCGATCGCCTCAGCAAGCATTCCCCTGCGCACCTCCGGTCGCGGCCAGCGGTCGCCGAGGATGTGCTCGTTCAGCGCCTCGCCGGTGCCGACCCCGAAAACGAAGCGTCCGGGCATCAGGAGCGAGGTCGTGGCAGTTGCCTGGGCGATGATCGCCGGGTGGATCCGGGTCGTCGGGCATGTGACACCGACACCGACCTGGATCTCGTCAGTCGCCGCAGCTATGGCCCCGAGAACCGACCACACGAACGGGCTGTGACCCTGGGCCGAGACCCAGGGGTGGTAGTGGTCGGATACCGACACGAAGTCGAAGCCGGCCTCCTCCGCTCGCTGGGCGTTCGCGACCAGGGCGGCCGGGCCGTGTTCCTCGCTCGACAGCGTGTAACCGAATGACGTCACGACGTTTCCTTCCTTCAGGACTTCGAACTCCTTACCCGGGACACAGGACGCCCAATCGGTGCCAAAGTGGGTACACCGAGTTCATGAACGAGAAGTCCACGACCGATGTCCCACTGGACCAAACCGAGCACCCCGAGGTCGGTGATACCGAGGCGCAGCGACGTCAGGACCAAAATCGCCTCGACAATCTGGACCCCGAACACGACCGGGATTCGCTAACCGAGAGCGACGGGCTCCAAGATGCACCGCCACCGGACAAGAACACTCCCCAGAACTACGAGAGCGAAGGTGGCGCGTCGCCGGACGGCCCTGTCGCGATCACGTGAGCGGTCGCAGGTTCGGCTCTTCCGCCGATCGTGCAGCCGGCCAGTCGATCGCCGGGGCCTCGCGCTCAAGTAAATCGGGATCTCGTTCCGGCGACGGCTGGACGGTAGGCGAGTCGGTCATGCCACTGCAATACCCCGTCGCCGCTTGAGACAACCGTCTGGTCGGGTCAGTCGGGATACTCGCCCTTGGACACGGTGAGAAGAGCCGTAGCGTCAGCGCGCGCGGTGATCGAGTGCGGTCCGCCGGGCAGCACCAGGAGGTCGCCCGACGACAGTTCGATGCCCTCGTCGTCAGTCGCGACCTCGACGGAGCCGTTCAACACGAGCAGCGTCGCCTCAAGCGGGCCGTTGTGGATCTGCATAACCTGGCCCTCGACGATCGCGATGACCGTCTGGCGTAGCGCATGATCGTGGCCGCCCAGCAGCGTCGCGGAACTTCTGCCCGCGGCCGCCTCCTTCGAGAGCCGCAACTGAGCCGTGGCTATCTCCGTCAGTGAGTACTTTTCCATGGCTCCTCCTGAATCGGCGAGCGAGTCTCAGTGGTCGCGCTGCTCGCGGCCGTAACGTCTCTTCAGCTTTTCGATCGGATCCGCTCGTCGAGACTGCTCGCCAGCGCCCCACACGAACAGCATCGCGTACTGGACCCCATAAGCAATGGTGTTCCACAGTCCGATGAGCCCTCCGCGCCGAGCGGGCGGCTTGCTGTCATCGGGGCCGTAGTCCGCACGCACTTCCGGGTGGGCTCGTGCCTGCTCGTCGAGAGCCGCATGTTCGGGATACAGGGCTGGACGTGACTCCCGGACCTCGCGGGGGGTCCCGAGTTCTTCCAGACCACCGGGGTCAGTCTCAAATGCCATCACGCCACCCTCTTCGCCGTTTCGGAACTGTTGTGTGATCGGTACCCGCAACTGCGGGGTGCTAAGCGGCCAGGCATCGCGCCGTTGCTGGTCCCGTTCGCTTTGGCTCGACATTGGGTACAACACTCTCGACGCCAGGAGGGCCCGATCCGGCACGCGTCGCCTGACTGCGAGGTCCCGTGCCAACAATCGAGGCGTTCTTACCTGTCGTGGAGCCGGTAGAGGAGCTCATGCTCCATCTCACATCCGATCCGTCACATACCCTCTGCGGCCTAGCCATCACTCCGGCTCACTGGCTGGCGTGGGGGGCTGCTTACTCGCGCGGGGAACTGACACTTGCGGCGTCCGGGGTGATCTGTCGGATATGCATAAGCCGAGTCGACGGGTGACATGCCCGAGGCATCGTGTCGAGGTGCACATCTGGTGTCAGTGAACGATGAGTACGAACCCGTGATCCGGTCGTATCTCGTGGCTGGCGTAGAGGCACACCTGACGCTCGATGGCGCCCAACCTCTCTGCGGAGCGGACCTCGACGACGGCTGGCGGCGATGGCACCTGAAGTACACGCTCGCGGAGATGCCGTTCGTCGCCCACGGAACGATGTGCGCAGAATGCGTCAGCCGGGCACGGAGCACATCCGAGGTGGCGTGACAGTTGACATGAATCGGCCCCGAAGTGCAGTGCACTTCGGGGCCGATTCCTTGATGCGTAGGAACTAGTCCCGACGGACGGCGTCCTTGACGGCGTCGACCGCATCGCCAGCAGCGTCCTTGACGGACTCGCCAGCCTTCTTCGCAGATGCCTTGGCCTGATCGAGCTTGCCCTCATTCTCCAGGGACTTGTCGCCGGTCAGCTTTCCAGCGCCCTCCTTGATGTTGCCGCCCGCATCCTGCGCGGTGTTCTTGATCTTGTCGTCGATCCCCATGACTACTCCTTGGTCGGTTCTTGCCCTCTCGACTCCGCGGATGCGGAAGTCGCGACGCTTCGTTGCCTTGGGGCCCTGAGCGCTCCCAAGAGCGGTGCCCGATGTTCACCTCACAGGTGCGCCAAACAGGGTGTGTGCGGCGCCTTACATCTCTTGCGTACCCGAAGGAACTCGAAAGTAATCAGTGGAGTGGGCAGTCTGGAACTCATGCCGGACCGCGCATTTCGGACATACCCCTCACTACTTGCCTCGCTGGTAGGGCCCGCTTCTCGAGGGGTACGTCCATGTTGAGTACCGCGACTGAGGCACGACGACTCAAGGCACGCCGGATACGGGGACTAGGAGCGCTAATGGGCCGAATGACCATCGCAGAGCGGGAGAGCATGCTCGTGCTCGACGACGACCCGTTGTGGTACCAGAACGCGGTCATCTACCAGGTGCACGTGAAGTCGTTCTTCGACAGCGACGGGGACGGCATCGGCGACTTCCAGGGACTCACGAACAAGCTGGACTACCTTCAGGATCTCGGCGTCACCGCGTTGTGGGTCATGCCCTTCTATCCGTCACCGCTACGGGACGACGGGTACGACATCGCGGACTACACGGCGGTCAACCCGTCGTACGGAACGCTCGCTGACGTCAGGCGCTTCATCGAGGAAGCTCACCGACGTGGCATTCGGGTTATCACCGAACTCGTCATCAACCACACCAGCGACCAGCACCCGTGGTTCCAGCGAGCCCGTCGAGCGCAGCCCGGGACGAAATGGCGCGACTTCTACGTGTGGAGTGACACGCCCGACAAGTACGCGGATGCCCGGATCATCTTCAAGGACTTCGAGACGTCGAACTGGTCGTGGGATCCGGTCGCGGGTGCCTACTTCTGGCATCGCTTCTACCACCACCAGCCGGACCTGAACTTCGACAACGTTGCGGTGCACGACGCGGTCTTCAAGGCACTCGACTTCTGGATGGACATGGGGGTCGACGGCCTGCGCCTCGATGCCATCCCCTACCTGTACGAGCGAGAAGGAACCACGGGCGAGAACCTCCCCGAGACCCACGCCTTCTTGAAGAAGCTACGCGCCCACATGGACGGCAAGTACAGCAACCGCATGCTGCTGGCCGAGGCGAACCAGTGGCCGGAGGACACCCGGGAGTACTTCGGCGACGGCGACGAGTGCCACATGGCCTACAACTTCCCCGTCATGCCGCGCATGTACATGGCGGTGCAGATGGAGGACCGGTATCCGATCATGGACATCCTCCACCAGACTCCCCCGATTCCCGCGAACGCCCAGTGGGCTCTGTTCTTGCGCAACCACGACGAGCTCACCTTGGAGATGGTCACGGATGAGGAGCGCGACTACATGTACCGCGCCTACGCCTCGGACCCTCGAGCCCGAATCAACCTCGGTATTCGCCGACGCCTGGCCCCGCTCCTCGGCAACAACCGTCGAAAGAACGAGCTCCTCCACGGACTGATGTTCTCCCTCCCGGGAACACCGGTCCTCTACTACGGCGACGAGATCGGGATGGGCGACAACATCTACCTCGGGGACCGCGACGGCGTTCGAACGCCCATGCAGTGGAGTGCCGACCGCAACGCCGGCTTCTCCAGTGCCAACCCGCAGAAGCTTCTTCTGCCCGTAAACATCGACCCGGAGTATCGCTACGAGTCGATCAACGTCGCATCGCAGCAGAACAACCCGACCTCGCTTCTGTGGTGGCTGCGCCGGCTCATCACGCTGCGCCAGCGACACCCCGTGTTCGGCCGCGGAGACATCACCTTCCTGCACCCGGACAACCCGAAGGTGCTTGCCTTCGTCCGCCACGACCAGGACGAGAACGTCCTCGTCGTGGCGAACCTGTCCCGACATGTCCAATGCGCTGAGCTCGACACGTCCGCGTTCCAGGGCTGCGTTCCCGTCGAGCTCTTCGGCAACACGACGTTCCCGCCGATCGGTGACCTGCCGTACTTCCTCACCTTGGGCCCGCACGCGTTCTACTGGCTCAAGCTCGACTCTCGGGTGGACGTGCCGACATCCGCCAGCGACGACCACCCCGCCCTCACCACCGTCACGCTCAGCGGTCCGTGGGAGACGCTCTTCACGCAGCCACGCGCGAGGTCGGCTTTCGAGTCGGCGCTGCCGGGCATGCTTCTTGGAAGACGGTGGTACGGCGCCAAGGCTCGGGCCATCCAGGCGGTCACGGTGCTCGACTCGGTAGCTGTTCCAGGCAAGTCACGTTCGGGGCGCTACTACGTCGTCTTCGTTCAGGTCACCCACACCGACGGTGAACCCAGCACCTTCGTTCTTCCCCTCGGCTTCGCCGAGGGCGATGCGGCAGCTGCCGTCCTGCGTGACACCCCTGCGGCAGCAATGCTGCGCGTGCGGCCTCGCGGGCCTCACGGTCCGAAGGGACTTGTATTCGACGCGACCTACGATCCCGCCTTCGGCTCGACGCTGCTGGACGTGATCGGCCGGCAGCAGAAGTTGAAGGGTGACTCGGGGGTTCTCCACGGGGTCAGCACTGGCGCCTTTCGAAGCTTGCGGGGTGACGCGGACCTGGTTCCGTCACTGGCCCGCGGGGAGCAGAGCAATACCTCGTTGATTTACGGCGACCGGCTGACGCTCAAGGTCTTCCGCCGTGCGTCGAGTGGGATGAACCCCGACTGGGAGTTGGGCCGATTCCTGTCCGATCGGGCAGGGTTCGAACACGTCCCGAAGATGGCTGGAGCGGTGACCTACTCGGGTCAGGACGGCACCGAGCGGACCCTTGCCATCCTGCAGGAGCTCGTCGCTAACGAAGGCGATGCCTGGTCGTACACCCTCACCCAGCTCGGCAGCTACTTGGAAGATGTCCAGCAGGGCCTCGGCGACGAGGGCGTGATCCTCAGCGCGCGGCCGGCGAGAACCCTGTGGGATCTGGAGATCCCGGAAGTCGCCCGCGACCTCTTCGGGGCGTACCTGCAGCAGGTATCGCTGCTTGGCGAGCGAACCGCACAGATGCACCTGGCCCTGGCGTCCGACCCGACAGATCCGGACCTTGCACTCGAGCGGTTCACGTCGCACTACCAGCGTTCCATCTACCAGTCCATGCGCAATCAGTTCCGGCAGACGCTCTCGCTGCTGCGTCGACGTCGCGGAGGCCTCGATGGCTCAGCTTCCCTCGACGCGGAGGCGGTGCTGGCTGCCGAGGACGCCCTGTACGCCGCGATCGAACCGGTGAAAGGGGAACGCATCGACGCCGTGCGGATTCGCGTCCACGGCGACTACCACCTGGGTCAGGTGCTCTTCACCGGGCGTGACTTCGTCATCATCGACTTCGAAGGTGAGCCTGCGACGTCGTTGTCCCAACGCCGAATCAAGCGCTCCCCACTGCGGGACGTTGCAGGAATGCTTCGGTCGTTCCAGTACGCCGCCTACACCCGACTGGCTGAGCACATCGTGCAGAACAACGTGCAGAGCGAGGCTGCGGTCATGCCCGTGCTGGTCGGCGCGGCAGGATTCTGGACCTCCTGCGTGTCGGCTGCCTTCCTGCAGTCGTATGGCGCCACTGCAGGTGGCCAGCTTCTACCCGAAAGCCGTGACGCGAGCGACCTGCTCCTGCGGACGTTCCTGCTGGAGAAGGCCGCATACGAAGTCAGCTACGAACTCAACAACCGCCCTGACTGGGTCAGCATTCCGCTGCGCGGCATGCTCCAACTGCTCGACTGATCCGCGCAGTCCCGAGCGTTCAGGACCCAGCCGCCACGGTCACGTCTATGAGGATGCCGCCGGCAGAACGGACAGAACTCTCGGCCGCGCATGCAAGGTCGGGCGCACTGCATGCGACCGACACTCGGTTCGGCGGAAGCAACGTGAAGGTCATCGTCGACTGCCGAATCTGCCCACTGGGAAGGATCACCTTCACGTTCCAGTCGGCCGCTACCGCACAGCGCGACTGCCAGAGTCCGACGGGGAATGTGGCAGCAGGTCCGGATTCGGGCACCGTTCCCACCGCGATCGTCCCCAACTGGCTCAGACACGCTGAGGGCACCGAACCTGGACCTTGAAAGACGACTCGGGAGCCGACGGGCAGACCGGCGTACGACGGACGCGCCGAGACAACGGTGAGGAAGTCCTCGCGGTCGCGGACGACGACATCGCGCCCGCGCCCGCCGTCGAGCCGGTCGACTCCTGGCCCTCCGATGAGCCGGTCCCTACCCGATCCGCCATGCACCGTGTCACCTCCGGCTCCACCATGAATGGTGTCATCGCCTCCGAGCCCCCAGATCTGGTCGTCGCCATCGAGCCCGCAGATGACGTCGTCGCGTGAGGTGCCGATGAGGATGTCATTCCCCGAGGTGCCGACGATGGTGCACTTGGCCTCGTTGGGCGCGTCCGGCGTGGTGGACTGGGCGGGCGTGGCCCCGAGGACGACCAGCGCCAAGGCGGCTGAAGCCGTCGCCCCCACCGCGCGGGCCCGAACCATGGACGTCCCCTCCTGGGCTCGTACGACAGATCGGACGACGCAGCCGCATTGAGCCGCCAAAGCGGCCGGGCAAGTGGCTTATCCAGGATAATACCCTCTGGTCAGCGCGGATGGCGGGTCGTAACTCAGTCGTTGCGGTTTCGGCCCCGGCGCGTCCTACTTGACGACGACGACCTTGAACGGATCCTCGACGGCGAAGCCGCCCATCTGGCACGTGAGCGAGCCAGCTGCGGCCTTGCCCGCGTCGAATCTGGTGGGGGTCTGCACCTCGCCCACGAACGTGTCGCCCTCGCCCGGCACGAACGAGATCGGCATCCGTCCGCCGAGGTCGAGGGTGCAGAACTCCGGTTGGGTCTTCCTGGCCTCGCTAGCCGTCGTCAAGCGAGCCTCGACAGTGACCCTCAACGTCCGCTTCGCCGGCCCAGCCGGGATGCGAAACGTATTGGCCGGGCTCTCGACCGCCACGCCGGGAGCGATGCCCATCGTCGTTATGTCGAAGTGGTACGCCTCGCCGAATATCTGGCAGGAACTAGCCAGGAGCGGGAGCGTTCCGACCAAGACGACCGCGCTGAACGCCGCCTTCGCTCGGTTCTTCATCACTTCACCTCATCGGCGTCGGAGTTCCAGATGGGGTAACCGTTGTCGAACTCGCCAACCACTGTCGCACGCACTTCCGTTCCCTGCGACAGACGCGGCAACTTGCACGTCCCGACGGATCTTCTGACGGTGCTCGTGCAGACCACCTTGCCATCCGCGACGAGGTAGAGCGTGCCCGTAGCGACGGGACGACTCTTCGTCAAGCCCGTGCCCGTGACGACCACCCGCGCGATGCCGGACCTGCTCATCTTCATCCGCACCTTCGTCCCGGCGATCACGCGATCCTCACTCAGCTGGGCCATGGTCGTCGTCATGCGCGGCTTCAGCGCAGCGGAGAACGAGGGAACGCCGGTGGCGATCGCTCCCGTCGCCGTGACGCTTTCGACCTTGAGCGACACCTCAGTGTCCCCACCCTTGGGAGTCAGGCTGACGGTCATCGCAGCATCGAGATCACCTAGCTGCGGGCTTGAGTAGGTCATCTTCAGGCCCATTGACTTCAGGATGACGCGATTTGTCACCTTCACGTTCACGTCGATGGTCGATGCTCCGGGAATCGCCACGGGCAACTGCACGGTCAGCACCCAGTCGTCCCCCGCTCCGCGAGCGCCGACGCACCCAGGGATCACGTTGCAGACTCCGTCGCGGTTCATCTGCCCGAACCAGAAGGAGTTGGGCGTCGAGGTCACCGTGCCCGTGACGACGACGCCATCGATGGACGCCTCGGCCGCCGCGACCCCCGACACGCCAACGGCGGTCCACACTCCCGATGCCAGCAGGCACGCTGCCAGCCCGGAGATTCCCACGCGCGCAGTCCAACCCACAGCGACTCCCCCGTTTGGTTCGAAGTTTCGGGGATCTTAGCCATACGACATGGCCCGCCGGAAACGCTCCCAGCAATTAGGCGCCCGGCGCCTTCTCAGGTCTGCCGGTCGTGGCCATCGCCACCGCGATGGCCCAGCCGATGCACGTCCAGCTCGTGAGGAGTGCAATGAGGAGAACTGTGATGCGATTTGTGGTGTTGCGCGCGAAGGCGATGACGATCGGAATGAGTGCGGGCAGGACTGCGAGCATGGCGATGACGAGCCAGTCGACTCCCTGCGGTGCACCCACCTCGTACTCCAATCCCGGCCCTCGAACGTCCGATGCCCAGACTGGCACATCGCGTCGCGGGTTCGGCTAATCTGCCGCTGTCCGCAGTCCAGGGGTCGGCACGCGCCGGTCACGCTGAGGTGATCGACGCCACCGCGTGATGGAGGACTAAGACGGTGCCCAATTCCGGGAGCAAGCACCCGAATGAACCAATCCGCGTCATGGTGCGCGACGAGCACAAGCCCACGCTGTGGGGCTACGGCGTGATGCATGAGTGGCGGTGGATCGACGAGTCCGCCAGCGCCTGGGAGGCGCGCGTCAGCCTCGGCGGAAGCGAGTCCGCGTGGGTGGCGGGCGATCGGCTCAAGCGCGTAGGCACCACGTCGCACTAGTACGAGATTCGGTCATGGGTCGGTAGATTCACGACCATGGTTGACGCCAACGACGACGGCTCGGACCGGCCGTGGCCACCGATAAACGGCGGTGACCTGCCGACCCTCCTGGGATTTCTCGACTACCAGCGCGCGACGTTCGCGTGGAAGTGCGCGGGCCTGAGCGATGACCAGTTGCGCATGGCGCTGCCGCCGTCATCGATGACGCTGGGGGGAATGCTCAAGCATCTGGCCGCCGTGGAGGACGGCTGGTTCACCGAAGTTGTTGCAGGCCAGCCCGTTCCGGAGCCGTGGGCGAGCCATGAACCCGAGTGGGAGTGGAGCAGCGCCGTCGAGGACTCGGGCAAGCAGTTGCGAGCACTCTGGGCCGAACGCGTCGACCGATCGCGCGCGATCGTTGATGCCCGGATCAAAGATGGCGGGACCGACGCTCTCGACCAGACGCACGCAGCCTGGCTCGGTCGTGTGTCCCTGCGCTGGGTGCTGTTCCACATGATCGAGGAGTACGCGCGCCATAACGGTCACGCGGACCTCATCCGGGAGTCGATCGACGGGCAGACGGGTGAGTAGATCGGGACGGCTCGGCCAGTCCCCAGCACCGTCATACACGCTGCTGCACCTGAGCGACGCGCACTTCCTGGCGGACAAGGCGCGGCTCTTCGGAACCGTCGACACCGACCGAGGGCTTGCCGCCGCGCTGGGCAGAATCGAGAAGTCAGATCTGGTGCCAGATGCGATCGTGGTGACCGGAGACCTCGCGGACCTCGGAGAGCCCGACGCGTACGCGCGAATCCGGGAGCTGATCAATCCGGTCGCCGATCGATTCTCCGCGCCAGTCATCTGGGTCATGGGCAACCATGACGTGCGCATGCCATTCGCGGCGGAACTGTTCGGCGAGACGGTCACCGACCAGACCCAGGATCGCGTGTGGCGCATCGGCGGCCTGCGCGTCATCGCGCTCGACACCAGCGTTCCCGGCTACAACCACGGCGAGCTGACCGACAGCCAGCTCGCGTGGCTGGCGGCGGAACTGGCCGAGCCCGCTCCCGACGGCACCATCGTGGCCATGCACCATCCGCCCATCTCCTCGCCGATTGAGATCATGGGCATCATCGAGCTGACCGACCGCCGGCGTCTCGGCGAGGTGATCGCGGGCACCGATGTCCGCGTGATCCTGGCCGGACACCTGCACTACTCGACCTACGGGACGTTCGCCGGGATCCCGGTCTCGGTAGCCGCGGCTACCTGCTACACGCTCGACGTCGGATGGGCGCCAGGCGAGTTCAAGGGAATCGACGGGTCGCAGTCGTTCAACCTGGTCGAGGTCTTTGCCGACCAAATCGTGCACTCGGTCATCCCCGCGTTCGAGCAGACGACCGTCTCCGGCTACGACAAGGCTCGACTCGATGAACTCAGGGCGATGACACCCGCCGAGCGCGTGGAGTCCTTCTCCCGCCAGCGCTAAGCGGCGTCGTCGCTGAGAAACTGGGCGCTGCAGGCATCGCAGATCTCGCCCGCGCCGATGCGATCGCGGAGCACATCGAGCTGGATGGCAGACGCACTACGCGTCCAGTCCGACGACGGTGATTCCGCACAGCGTCGTGTCGCTGCTGCTGTCGATGTGACTGGTGTTGTTGTCGCTGGTATCCGCGACGATGTCGTACTCGGTGATGTCTGCGCTTCGCATAGCTGCTCCCGACTGCCTTGGTAAGGAGACCACGATGTCAGGCGTGGTGCATGTGATGCACGACCGCGTGTCCCTTGCCGCGCCCGATCAGCCACCTGTTCACGGGAACGGTGACGACGAAGGCCACCACAAGGCTCACCGCCAGGGCGCCCCAGAACAGCAGCGCACCGGGCCCGGCGTCCATCGCGCCGGGGATCGACAGCATCAGCAGGTTGTCGACGATCTCCATGACGGTGATGCTGAGAGTGTCCGCGGCCAGGGCCACGGGAACCGCCTGACGCAGCGTGCGGCCTGACCGCATGACCGGACCGATCGTGAATGAGTAACCGAACACGAACGCCAGAGCAATCGACAGCACGACGGTCTGCAGGTCGCTCCAGCCGAGCGACGTGCCGATCACCATGCCGAGCACCTCGCCGATAGCGCAGCCGAGCAGGCAGTGCAGCGTCGCCGAGACCGCGAGCCGGGTGAGCTCGCGGCCCGTCGGTCGCTGGTTGTCAGGCATGTGCGCTGATCGGCTGGAAGCGGCGCAGTCGCAGGCTGTTGCCCACGACGAAGACCGAGCTGAAGGCCATCGCCGCGCCGGCGATAACCGGGCTCAGCAGGCCTGCAGCGGCAAGCGGGATCGCGGCGACGTTGTAGGCGAATGCCCAAAAGAGGTTGCCCTTGATGATCGACAGCGTCCGCCGGGCCAGCCGGATCGCATCGGCGGCAACCGCGAGGTCACCGCGCACCAGGGTCAGGTCGCTCGCCTCGATCGCGACGTCCGTGCCGGTCCCCATCGACATGCCCAGGTCCGCTTGCGCCAGCGCCGCTGCATCGTTGACCCCGTCGCCGACCATCGCGACGACCCGGCCTTCGCCCTGCAGGCGCGCGACCACCGCGACCTTGTCGGCGGGCAGCACCTCGGAGATGACCTCCTCGATGCCGACATCGGCAGCGATCGCCTCGGCAACCGTGCTGTTGTCGCCGGTGAGCAGGATCGGACGAAGGCCGAGATCCCTGAGCTGCTGGATGGCCAGCGCCGACGTCGGCTTGACCGTGTCCGCGACGCTGATCACGCCGCGCGCCGCACCGTCCCAACCGACCACCACCGCGGTGCGCCCCGCATCGTGGGCAACAGTCATCGCCGACATCAGGTCCGCACCGATCTCCTGCGTCCTCGCGGCGAACACCTGCTGCCTGCCGACTATGACGGTGCGACCGTCGACCCGTCCGCTCACGCCGAGTCCCTCGGTGCTCGCGAACTCGTCCACCCTCGGCAGGGCACCGAACCTCGCGCCGGCGAAGGCCGCGATCGCCCGCCCGACGGGGTGCTCGCTCGCCGATTCAAGCGCGCCGGCCAGTCGGAGCACCTCGGCCTCGCCCTGGCCCGCTCCGGCGACAACATCGACGACCACCATGCGACCGGTCGTGACCGTGCCGGTCTTGTCGAGCACGATCGTGTCGACGAGCCGGGTGCTCTCGAGGACCTCAGGACCCTTGATGATGATGCCGAGCTGAGCTCCCCTGCCCGTGCCCACCATCAGCGCGGTCGGAGTGGCAAGTCCGAGCGCGCACGGGCAGGCAATGATCAGGACGGCAACCGCTGCGGTGAACGCGGCTCCCGCGCCCGCTCCCACGGCCAGCCAGAAGACGAGAGTTGCGACCGAGATGCCGATGACGATCGGCACGAAGATCCCGCTGATCCGGTCCGCAAGCCGCTGGACATCGGCCTTGCCGCTCTGTGCGTCCTCGACCATGCGCGCCATCTGCGCGAGCTGGGTGTCGCTTCCAACCCGGGTCGCCCGGACCAGCAGTCGTCCGCCGACGTTGACGGTCGCCCCGACGACGGCGTCGCCAGGACCGACCTCGGTCGGGACCGACTCGCCCGTGACCATGCTCGCGTCGATCGCCGACGTTCCTTCGACGATGACACCGTCGGTCGCGACCTTCTCCCCCGGCCGAACGACGAAGGTGTCGTCCACGACGAGCTGGTCGATCGGCACGAGCGCCTCGACCCCAGCCCGGATGACCGACGCGTCCTTGGCGCCCATCTCCAAGAGCGCGCGCAAGGCCGCACCGGAACGACGCTTGGCCTTCGCCTCGACGTACCGGCCGGCGAGGATCAGCGTGGTGACGCCGGCGGCCGCCTCAAAGTAGATGTTCCCCGAGCCATCGCCGCGCTGGAGCGTGAACTCGAACGGGTGGGTCATCCCGATCATGCCTGCGGTCCCGAAGAAGAGTGCATAGACCGACCAGCCGAACGCGGCGAGCACTCCGAGGGAGATGAGCGTGTCCATCGTGGTGGTGCCGTGGCGCAGGTTCGCCCACGCGGCGCGGTGGAACGGGAGCGCCCCCCACACCACGACCGGGGCCGCGAGGGTCAGCGAGAGCCACTGCCATCCGTCGATCTGCAGCAGCGGGATCATCGCCATGGCGACAATCGGGATGGTGAGGATCGTGCAGATGACCAGCCGGCGCCTCAGTTCCGACGTGGCGTCGCTGGCTTCCGGCTCCGTCGCGTGTTCAAGAGTTGGGAGAGCTGCGCTGTAGCCCGCCGCGGCCACCGTCGCCAGGAGATCGTCGGTGGAGACGTCGGCTGAGTACGTGATTCGTGCCTTCTCTGTCGCGTAGTTGACTGTCGCGACGACGCCGTCGAGTTTGTTCAGTTTCCGCTCGATGCGATTGGCGCAGGATGCACACGTCATTCCCGTGATCGCGAGGTCGACCTGATGGTCCGTGGTCATGCTTGCCGCCTACGGACGGATGCTGGCCTGGTAGCCAGCATCGGCGACCGCAGCAGTGACATCCGCGGGCGTGGCCTTACCGATGACGACTAGCGTGCGCGAGTCGAGGTCGACCGTGGCGTCGTCGACCTCGGGAAGCTCAGCAACCGCCTCGGTCACCGAGCTCACGCAGTGACCGCACGTCATGCCTGTGACCTCGTACGTCGTTGTCGTTGTCGTTGTCATTGCTCCTCCTCGTAACTAGCTGCGAACGAGGCGCGCGATTGCCTCGCTCGCCTCCTTGAGCTTCTGGTCCTGCTCGGCACCGCCGGCGCGAGCCGCGTCGACGACGCAGTGGCTCATGTGCTCGTCGAGCAGGCCCAGCGCTACGCCCTGGAGCGCCTTGGTTGCGGCAGAGATCTGCGTGAGGATGTCGATGCAGTACTTGTCGTCCTCGACCATCTTGGTCACGCCGCGGACCTGGCCCTCGATGCGCTTCAGCCGATTGAGATGGGCATCCTTCGTGCTGCTGTAGCCGGGCATCGCCGTCCTCCTCGTGTCGTGGGTAATACCATACCCCCCTAGGGTATATGCCGTCAACTCCGCCCACGCTGGCCCAAGCCGACGTACCCTGTCGGCATGCGCGCAGTGGCGATCCTTACCGCGAGCGCCGTTGGACTCGGGTCGCTGGTCGCGGCGCTTCCGGCCTCTGCGGCTGACGTCAGCGCGAATGCGCGGTGGTCGATGGTCGATCAGTCCAAGGACACGGACGGCGACGGAATCATCGACGGCGACGGGGGCGTGCCGCGCCGCGGGGCGCTGACCTTGTCCCCGTCGCAGGCGTTCGTGGGAGCGGGAAACCGCGTCGCCCAGCCCCAGGAGCGACTCATCGGCGGCTCGCTGTCGTGGTACCTGTCCGATCGCGGCTTTCCTGTGCGCCTGGACGCCTGCGAGTCGACCGGCACGCGATTCCGCTGGCAGGTCAGGCTCGACGATCGCGTCGTCGAGTCGACGCCGTGGAAGCGCCTGACACCGAAGACCTGCGCGACGACCGTCTTCCTGCCGGAGGCGACCTACACAGCTTCGCTCCAGGTGAGGTCAGCGACCGACATAGATCGGTCGGTCGTCCGGATTCCCGTGCGCAACATCCTCGTCGTCGCCCTTGGCGATTCCTACGCATCCGGCGAGGGCAACCCGCGCAATGTGCAGGCATGGGTGAGGTCGGGGCAGTCGGGATCGTTTCGTCCGTACTGGGATGACGATCGATGCCACCGCAGTGCTCGCGGCGCACCCGCCCAGGCGGCCCTGATGCTCGAGGACTCCTCGACAACCACGTCCGTGACCCTTGTCGACGTGTCGTGCTCGGGCGCGACGGTGAACCACGGAGTCCTCGGCGCGCAGGCCAATGCCGGGCAGCAGGCGAGCCAGGTCGAGCAGGCGCGCGCGATCGTCGGGTCCCGACCCGTCGACATCGTCACGATCTCCGTCGGCGGGAACGACGTCGGCTTCACCTCCGTCCTCGAGGCCTGCGCGCTGAACACCGACTGTCCCCTGACTCGCTCGTCTCGCCCCCCGCTGAGCTCCTACCCGACGGTCCAGGACGGAGTCCAGGCCGAGACGGGAGCGCTGGCGCCGAAGTTCCGGCGGATCGCGAACTGCCTGGGCGGTGCCACCTGCACGCTGGCGAACGGCACGCGCGTCGACCCTCTCGTCCTGGCCCCATCGGCGCGAGTCCTGCCGACCCTGTACCCGGACATCACCCGAGCGGCGAATGGCTCGGCGTGCTCCTACTTCACGATCGCGGGAAAGGACTTCGCGTGGGCGCGCGACACGATCCTGACCACAACGCCGGCGAACCCGTACTCCTACCCGCGCGCCCGGGGCGGGACAGCGAGCCTGTCGGTCGCGCAGGGATCGATGAACCAGCAGATCGCCGCGACTTCAGCGCTGCCCGGCTGGATGCCCGTCATCTCGACGTGGAGTGCATCGGGCGACTCCGCTGTCGGTCACGGCGTCTGCGCCGAGGAGGACGCATGGGCCTTCGGAGTGACGTTCTTGTCGACGATGCCGAGCGCCTCGTTCCACCCGAACGTCGAGGGGCAGTACGTGCTTGCCAGGGCGATCTCGAATGCGATGCGCGCGGCACGGGCGGGATAGCGGTGGCGGCGAGAACGGCGGTGGGATGAGCACGCCGTCGCGCTGGTAGCATTTCCGCTCGCGCGCTACTGGCGCCGCTAGCTCAACTGGCAGAGCAGCTGACTCTTAATCAGCGGGTTGGGGGTTCAAGTCCCTCGCGGCGCACGTGATGAAGAAGGGCCACCCAATCGGGTGGCCCTTCTTCATTGTCCGGGGTGATGGGGCTCACGTTGCACCTGACGGATAAGTAAGGATAGCCTTACCAAACTTAGGTAGTCCTTACTTCTACGTCGGCCAGCACCGTCACTCGAGGAGTTCCATGCTCTCCACCGTTCCACGTACCCAGCGGCGATCCCTGCCCGCGCGACTGATCTTCCTCATGCTCGCGAGCGCGATGGCGGTGCTCGGCCTCGCCGTGGCGGCACCTCCGGCATCGGCGGCCAGCGTCTCCATCACCAACGCGTCACTGTCGTGGAAGCTCAGTGACTACGCCTTCGGCCCGGCGGTGAACAGCCTCACCCAGACGCAGGCAGTATCGGGCAACGTCACCAAGGAGTCCGGCGGCTGGGTCTTCACCGGCGGAACCGGAACCTACGACCCCGCAACCGGGGCGAGCTCGCTCACCTATAGCGGCTCCATCGAGTTGGGCAACACCGGATTCGGCAACTTCGCGATCCGGGTCTCCAACCCCGTCGTCACTGTCGCCAGCGGCGGAGCCGGCACCGTCACCGCCGACATCGCGGTACGCCAGTCCGGCGCATCGACCTTCGACGCCGCCACCACCGGCGTCCAGCTGGTCACCATTTCCGCAGTCCCCAACGCGACCTCCTGGACGATCACCCCGCCATGGGACGGCGTCGGAACCGAGGGCAGCATCAGCGCCGGCGTCCCGCTCGCCGGACGCCAGTTCTCCCAGGCACTGCTCGATGCCCTCCCCACCAGCATGCGCTCCTTCTTCTACGCAACCAGCGCCACCGGCAGCAACCTCACCAAGCCACCCGCACCCATCACCGTCAACCTCAACACCACCCCGCAACCCGTGCTGGCTGCGTCGTTGTCGTGGAAGCTGAGTGACTACGCCTTCGGCCCGGCGGTGAACAGCCTCACCCAGACGCAGGCAGTATCGGGCAACGTCACCAAGGAGTCCGGCGGCTGGGTCTTCACCGGCGGAACCGGAACCTACGACCCGGCAACCGGCGCCACAGCGGTGACCTACAGCGGCACGGTCACCATGGGCAACACCGGATTCGGCAACTTCGCGATCCGGGTCTCCAACCCCGTCGTCACTGTCGCCAGCGGCGGAGCCGGCACCGTCACCGCCGACATCGCGGTACGCCAGTCCGGCGCATCGACCTTCGACGCCGCCACCACCGGCGTCCAGCTGGTCACCATTTCCGCAGTCCCCAACGCGACCTCCTGGACGATCACCCCGCCATGGGACGGCGTCGGAACCGAGGGCAGCATCAGCGCCGGCGTCCCGCTCGCCGGACGCCAGTTCTCCCAGGCACTGCTCGATGCCCTCCCCACCAGCATGCGCTCCTTCTTCTACGCAACCAGCGCCACCGGCAGCAACCTCACCAAGCCACCCGCACCCATCACCGTCAACCTCGCTGGGACGTCCGGAGGCGGTGGCGGCACCACTCCGACTCCGCCGTTCTCCGGTGCCCTTGGCGGCGGCTCGGGAGTACCGACCGTCGACGCTCCTTCCACCGCGCGTCCGGTCGTGTCCGGCAGCCTCGACTGGGGCGTCAAGTCGGCGTTCTACTCATACATCACGGGCGGAATCGCCAGCGGCACGGCGACTGGAGCCAACGGCGCGACACCGAACGGCGACGGCACCTTCAAGTTCCCTGCCACCGGCGGCTCGTGGGATCCGGCGACCAACACCGGCGTTCTGAATTTCGGCGGCTCGGTTCAGTATGTCGGCCATGCCGGCGCCCTCGACATGACCGTGTCAAATCCCCAACTGCACTTCACGAGCGGGGGAAGCGTCCTGTACGCGAGCCTGACGTCGAAGAGCCTGTCGTCCGGTGTCATGCAGAGCTTCAACGGTGCCATGGGAACGATCAGCGGCGCGCCCAGCCTCAGCGGCAACATCCTCACGCTAAGCGGCCTGGGAGTCACGCTATCCGCTGACGCAGCCCCGGCCTTCGCCGGCTTCTACGCGGCAGGTGAAGGTCTCGACGCACTGAACGGCGCCGACACGCTTGGTGCTGCAGGTTCAAGCGGCGGCTCATCCACCACGGGAACCGCGACCGGCACGGGTAGCAGCACGAGTACGGGGACGGGTTCCGGCACCGGAACGGGATCTGGCACAGGCACCGGCTCCGGCACCGGAGCCGGTGCGTCGTCGGCTACTCCGCTGTTCACGCCGACGGGAAGCAACACCAACCCGCCAACGGCGATCGTCGTCTCGTCGAACGTGACCGTCGTGCCGCAGCGGGTTGCGAACAGCGTCGAGGCGACCGAGGTAGTCCGACCGCCGACGGTCAAGCTGACGAACGCACCGGTGGTGCGCGCGGAGGTCGGCGACGTTGTTCAGCCCGAGGTCAGCGGCCTGCCGAAGCGCACCGACGTCGACGCGTTCATCGTCGTCAACGGAAAGCGCGTCTTCCTAGCGGAACTCACCACCGACAAGAACGGCGACGTAACGCTGCCGGCACTGTTGCTCAAGAAGAAGGGCGTCTACAACGTCGGCGTCGAACTGCCGAACGGAACAGTGCGCTGGATCAAGATCCGCATCTCGTAGCACTCGCAGGACAGCAGAGCGCCCCCCGATCACCCTCGGGGGGCGCTCTGCTGTCTAGACCGTCAGGGCCATCGGCTCAGCATCGACGTCGTCAGCCAAGGTCACGGCGAAGTCGCGGGATCCGCCCGCGGAGATGACTCGCACCGTCCACTCGCCGGCGACGACGTGAAACGCGAACCCGCCAGCATTGTCAGTGCGAACCTCGCCGACGAACTCACCGCTCCGATCCAGGAGCCGCACGTAGCACCGGGCAGGCTCGCCATCGCGCGTCACCGTCCCGGTGATCTTCACGAGGTCCCACCGACACTCGTTCCCGGTGTATCCCCGAGCTGGACGGGGACGCCGATCAGCGAGCCGTACTCGGTCCAGGACCCGTCGTAATTGCGCACATCGGGATAGTCGAGCAATTCGTGAAGGACGAACCAGGTGTGCGCCGCGCGCTCGCCGATACGGCAGTACGTAACGACCGTGTTGTCACCGGTGATCCCGTTGCCGTCGTAGATCGCCCTGAGCTCGTCGTCGGAGCGAAACGTGCCGTCGTCATTCGCCGTCTGCGACCACGGGATGTTCACGGCGGTCGGGACATGACCGGCGCGCTGCGAATGCTCCTGAGGCAGGTGTGCGGGTGCGAGCAGCCGCCCGGCGTACTCGTCCGGCGATCGCGCGTCGAGGAGGTCTGCGGTGCCGATCAGCTCGACCACGGCATCGCGCCGAGCGCGCAGGGAGCCATCCTCGACGGGCACCGGATAGACGACCGGCGCCCGCTCGATGACCTCGGTAGTCATCGGGTGGTCATCGAGCTCCCACAGCTTGCGCCCGCCATCGAGGATCGCGACGTTCTTGTGCCCGTAGAGCTTGAGGTACCAGTACGCATAAGTCGCGAACCAATTGTTGTTGCCGCCGTAGAGCACGAGCATCGTGTCGGGCGAAATCCCATGCCTGCCAAGGAGTTCGGCGAAGGCGACCGGACCGATGAGGTCGCGTCGGACGGGATCCTGCAGGTCCTTCCGCCAGTCGATGCGCACTGCTCCCGCTATATGACCGTCGTCATAGACCGTGACGTCCTCATCGACTTCGAGCACAACGACATCGGGCCTGCCGAGATTGCTCAGCAGCCAATCTGCATCAACGAGCACGTCATTGCGCGACATCGGAACTCCACGTGAGAGCGGACCTGCGGACGGGAAATCGGCAGCCCTAACAGGCTGCGGTCGTGACCCGGCAGAAGTCGATGACGCGACGCTTGGTCAGCACTAGCCGCCTGCTACCGCGGGGATGATCGAAATGCTCGAGCCATCCGGAGTGGGCGTCTGGAGGTCTTCGAGGAAGCGGACGTCGTCGTCATTGACGTACACGTTGACGAAGCGCCGCAGCTTGCCCGATTCGTCGAGGATTCGCGCGCCGATGCCCGGGTACTGCGACTCGAGGTTCGTCAGCGCATCGGAGAGCGTGTCGCCGGTCACGGTCACGTCTGCCACCCCGCCGGTGTACGTGCGCAGGATGGTCGGAACCTTGACGGCAATGCTCATCTGGTCACCTCGGCGTAAGCGGTCTCGAATTCGTCGTACGACGGTGAAATCGTAATCGTGGGCTGCGATGTCGGTGCGACCGCGTCCAGCGTCTTGAGTCCGTCGCCGGTATTCAGCAGCACCACCTCGGCGGAAGGATCGATCGAGCCCTCCGCGAGCAGCTTGCGGTAGGTCGCGACGACCACCCCGCCAGCAGTCTCGGCGAAGATTCCCTCGGTGCTCGCCAGCAGCTTGATGCCCTCGACGACCTCGTCATCGGACACGTCGGCGATGGCACCGCCCGTGCGACGGACCACGTCGAGCGCGTAAGGCCCGTCGGCCGGGTTGCCGATCGCCAGCGACTTCGCGATCGTGTCGGGCTTGACCGGGCGGATGACATCGTGGCCGGCCTTGAAGGCCGCCGACACCGGCGAGCAGCCCGTCGCCTGCGCGCCGAAGATCTGGTACGGATGATCGGATACCAGGCCGAGCCCGATGAACTCGCCGAACGCCTTGTCGACCTTGGTGAGCAGCGAGCCGGATGCGATGGGAGACACGACGGCGTCGGGCAGGCGCCAGCCGAGCTGCTCGGCGATCTCGAAGCCGACCGTCTTGCTGCCCTCGGCGTAGTAGGGCCGCAGGTTGACGTTGACGAAGCCCCAGTCGCGGTTCGACGCCACCTCCGAGCAGAGGCGATTGACGTCGTCGTAATTCCCACCGATGGCGACGAGGGTGCCGCCGTAGACGGCGGTAGTGATGATCTTCCCCGCCTCGAGGTTCGAGGGCACGAACACGACGGACTTCAGACCCGCGCGCGCGGCTGCCGCAGCTACGGCGTTCGCGAGGTTGCCCGTCGACGCGCAGGCAATGGTCTCGAAGCCCAGGCGCCGGGCGTTCTCCAGCGCGACGGCGACGACGCGATCCTTGAAGGAGTGCGTCGGGTTGCCGGAGTCATCCTTGACCCAGACCGACTTGGCGCCGAGCGCGGCTGCGAGATTGTCCGCACGCACGAGCTTGGTCAGGCCCGGCTGCAGTCCCGGTCGCCCCCCGGCGCCAGGCACGACGGGCAGAAGCGCCTCGTAGCGCCACATGGAGTTGGGTCCGGCCTGGATGTCCTCGCGAGTGACGAGGGTGGGGGCGTACGCGACCTCGAGCGGGCCGAAGCAATCGACACATACGTAGCTGGCGTCGAGATCTGTGGTGGCGCCGCACTCGCGGCACTTCAGCGCATACGCCGAACCCAGCGATGGACTGGTGGTCTGACTAGTCATGACGAGGCCTCTCTGCTCATCTTCCCTGGTTATCAGGTCGGATTTGGCACCACTTTCGGGTGGCCTCGCATGACGAGTTCACCGAAAAGGTTGCCGGGGCTTCAACGGGCCGTATCCCTCTGCCCCTCTGGATGAGGTATTCAGTTATGCCGCAGATGTAATCACATCCGCCCCGAGTCCAGCAAACCGCCCCGCTCACGCGCCATGAGGCGGTCAGTCGGGAATTGCGACTCCGGCAGCGGTCAGCCGCTCGCATGCCTTCTCGTACTGGCTCTCCAGGCGCGAGGTCATCTCGGCATCGAAATCAGCGCGCCAGCGACCCGGGTGCATGCCATCGGCGGTCACCTGCTCGTCGAACCACGTGACCATGTGCGGATCGACATCGACGCCGACGAAGTCACACAGGCGAGCGACCGTCGCCGTGCGATCCCGCACTACGAGATCCATCAGTTCGATGGTGAGGACTCGCCCCGGGCGACTGCGTGCGGCCGCCTTGTGGGCGCGCAGCATCCGCTGCTCCCACTGCGACAGTGCCTCGTAGGGATTGTTCGGCCCGAAGGACTGGCTGGCGAAGGATGCGGCCACGTCGCGGCCGTCTCGCGTGACTACGACTACCGACGACTGCGGATAGATCGGCTCGAGTCGGTCAGCCTTGCGGGCGTTGGCGGGAGTCGTGTCGACGAGCCGGTGAGCGCCAAGGCGCTCGGCGATGCGGTCCATGATCTCGAAGGTCAGGCGCTGAGTCGCCAGTGTCGGATCGGTCGCGAACTCGGCGAGATACTCGCCCGTCATGACCTCGATCTCGTGTCGCGACATCGACTGGTGCAGTCCGACGTTCTCCGCGCGCTCGAACCAGCGATGCAGGATGCGATCGACGGCCAGGCTTGCTGCTGCGTGCGCTGCCTCGGGTCCTTGGTCACCGAGTGCCACCGCGAGCGCGTCGGCCAGACCGTCGTTGCCGGCGATGAACCTGACCTCCATGGGTCGGCACAAGGTGAGCGCTGGATGGTGATCAAGCAGGTGACCGACGATCGTCGAGCCGCTGCGACCGGTTCCTCCGACAAGGACGGGACGCAGGCTGTCATCGACGACGTCGTGGCTCATGGGCTACAGGTACAGCCCGGTGCCGGCCGTGCTGTGGCGCTCGGCCGCAACCGCGTGGATATCGCGCTCGCGCAGCAATACGTACTCGATTCCGTGCAGCTCGACCTGGCCCCGATCCTCGGGCTCGAACAGCACTCGATCCCCGACGTCGAGCGTGCGGACATTGGGGCCGACCGCGACGACCTTCGCCCATGCGAGCCTGCGACCAACCTGGGCGGTGACCGGGATGACGATCCCGCCGAGCGAGCGTCGCTCGCGCCCGTCGTTGTCCTCGCGGACCAGGATGCGGTCATGCAGGAGCTTGATCGGCACCGATCCGTCGGCATTGGGGGTCGTGTCCGGGCTCTCCTGCGACACGTGCTCGAGTGCGGTCACGTCAGTACGAACTAGCGACGTGAGCGCCGGAGAAGGTTCAGGGCGACGATGCCGACGACTACAGCGCCGGCGATCGCGACACGCTCGGGTCGTACTCCACCGAACTCGTCCTTGAACCATCCGGTGACGAAGCGTCCACCGCGGCGCGCGATCGCGCCGGGCGTCGTCTCTGCCTTGAGTTCGGCGAGTGAGGCGACGAGATCCTCGCGTGCGGCTGCGATCTCCGCCTGCATCGCGACGACCGACGGCGATGCCGGCGGGGTAACGGTGGGCGTGGCTGGCGACATGGACGAAAGACTACGCCGCTCGCTCGGCCAGCAGGTCCTCGGAGTGGGAATCCAGTCCGGACGAACGCCGAAGCCCCCGACCGCCCGTGACAGCGAGGACGACGATGAACACGGCCGCGCCGACCAGCACGATCATCGTCCCGGAGGGAACCCCGGCGTAGTAGCTCAGGTACATGCCGACCAGTCCGCAGGCCGCGCCGATACCAGTGCTGAGGAAGATCATCCGGCCGAAGGAGTCCGTCAGCATGCGGGCGATGACGGCCGGGATCACCAGCATCGCGGCCACCAGGGTGACGCCGATGATCGTGAGCGTCGCGAGGATCGCCAGAGACAGCACAACCATCAGCGCGGCCTCCAGCCGGCCGACGTTGACGCCCGAGACTGCGGCGACGTCCGCGTCGAACGTGCTGAACAGCAAAGCTCGATAGCGGAGCGTCACGAACGCCACCGTCACGACGCACACGGCAATGAGACCGATGATCTGGCCGGTGCTGATGCCGAGGATGCTGCCGAAGAGCGCATTGTCGAAGGCGGGGCCGCTGGTGCCGAACTTCGCGAACAGGGCGACGCCGAGCGCGAAGGAGGCGATCGTGATTACACCGATCGCTGCGTCCGCGCCCACTCGGCTGCGCTTTGTCACAGCAGTGATCGCCAACGCGGATGCGATCCCCCAGAGTCCGGCACCGAGCGCGTAGAACTGCGCTGCGAACAACTGCATGGCCGCGAAGCCGCCGAAAATCGAGTGCGACAGTCCGTGGCCGATGTACGACATTCCGCGAAGGACGATGTAGACGCCGATGAGGCCGAGCAGTGCGCCGGACAGTGTGGCGACAACGAGGCCCTTCTGGAAGAACGCGTAGCCGAGGGGATCCAGGAGCGTGTCCATGTCAGGCGGTCCGGCGGAAGTTCGCGGGAGACTCCTCCACGACCACGCGCATCCCCAGATGCTCGAGGACCTCCATCCGTGCACCGAAGGTGCGCTCGAGCACGGCGGGAGTGATGACCTCGCCAGGCGTGCCATCGGCAACCACGGCCCGGTTGACGCAGACCAGGTGCGGTAGATGCGCGGCGATGCCGTTCAGGTCGTGCGTCGTCAAGATGATCGCGACGCCGTCCTCGTGCAGGTCAGCGAGCAGGTGGAGGATGTCGTGGCGGGTGGAGATATCGACGCCGCTGGTGGGCTCGTCCATGAGGAGTAGCTGCGGCTGCCGCAGCAGCGCTCGCGCCAGGAACATGCGCTGCTGCTGACCGCCCGACAGGTCCCGAATGTGCCGGGACGCGAGCTCCGGGATACCGAGCCGGTCGAGGACCACGTTCACGCTGGCCTTCTCGTCGGCGCTGGCCCACGGCTTCACCCGACCCGGCTTGCGGGCCATCAGCACGCATTCGAAGACCGTGATCGGGAAGTTCCAGTTCACGGTCTCGAGTTGCGGGACATACGCGACGCGCAGGTCCGGGCGGCGCCAGATGGCGCCGGCGGCCGGCTTCATCGTGCCGAGGAACAGCCGCAGCAAGGTCGTCTTGCCCGCTCCCGACGGGCCGACGATGCCGGTGAACTGGTCTTCGTGAACGTGAATGGAGACGTCGGACAGGACGGGGTGATGTCCGTAGGACGCGGTCACCTTGTCCAGGCGGATGAGCTCGGGACCCACCCCCGTGCCCGTCACTGCGGGTACACCGCCTCGTCCGGGACGCTGCTCGTCACGTCGATGGCGTCGATTGTCACGGGCGTTCCGCCGAGCCCCGCGATCATGGTCGAGTAGTCGTACTTCATCAGCCCGAGCCACGAGTGGTCCGCCTCACCGGGTATGCCCGGCAGGTCGTCGTCGCGCAGCGACTCCTCGTATCTCGCGCCCGCCGCCTCACCGATCTCCTGCAGGACCTTCGAGGGGAAGACTTCCGACCCGAAGATCGTCGGCACCTTCTCCGCCTTGACCTGATCGATCAGTTCGGCGACCTCGGCCGGTGTCGGGTCCTGGAAGTTCTTCGGCTGCAGCGCGCCGATGACCGTCCAGCCGAAGTTCTTCGCGAAGTACGCGTACGCGTCGTGGTAGGTCAGCAACTTCAGATTGCCCGCGGGGACCGTCTTCTGGTCGACGCGAATGGCATCCGCGAGCTCGGTCGCCTGCTTCTCGAACGCGTCGAAATTGGCAGAGAAGTAGTCCGCGTTCGCGGGATCCAACGCGCTGAACTCATCGCGGATGAGTGCGGCGTACTCGATCGCGTAGAGCGGATCGGTCCACAGGTGCGGGTTCGGCTTGCCCTCCTCCTTCGGGAAGGAGAAGTCGTAGATGTAGTCCGACTCGGGCAGCACCGTCGTGCCGATCTCCACGATCCTCGCGTCGTCCTTCTTGTTTTCCTCCGCCAGTGCGACTGTCGGATCCTCGAGTTTCAGCCCGTTGACCAAGATGAGGTCGGCGGTGCTGAGCAGTTCGGCGACCTGCGGCGCGGGCTCGAACGTGTGGCTGTTCGTTCCCTCGGGGACGATTCCCTCGATCCGCACCCGGTCGCCGCCGATGGACGAGGCGATCGAGGTGATCGGGGACACCGTGGTCGCCACCAGCGGCCGTCCGTCCGAGGCCGACGAGGATTCCGAGGAGCACCCGGCAAGCGCGAGGGCAGCGACGAGGACCGGCAGGACGAGGAGACGAGGCATGCTGGAACACTAAAACCAGTTCGGACCTTCTGCAAACTATTCGCAAGTAGTCCCTCGGTTACACAAGGCTTCGCGCGACCATCTAGCGTTATCGCTCTCGACCAAAGGAGCGGCATGACCCTGTCTCCCGGTGACCTGGCCCCGGACTTCGACCTCGCCGACGATTCCGGCGGCCGAGTGCACCTCGCCGACCTGCGGGGAACGCGTGTGCTCCTGTACGCCTACCCGGCTGCGATGACCGCGGGCTGCACGAAGCAGGCCTGCGACTTCCGCGACAACCTCTCGGTCTTTGCGAGCAGCGGCCTGAGCATCCTCGGCATCTCCCCCGACAAGCCCGAGAAGCTCGCGAAGTTCCGCGAGCGCGACGAGCTGACGTTCCCGCTGCTGTCGGACCCCGACCGTGCGGTGCTCACTGCCTACGGCGCGTATGGCGAGAAGAAGCTCTACGGGAAGACCGTCGTGGGCGTGATTCGGTCGACGTTCATCATCGGAGCGGACGGTCTCATCGAGCAGGCCTTCTACAACGTCAAGGCCACCGGCCACGTCGCGAAGCTCATCCGCGACCTCGACCTGGCGTAACGGATCTCCGCCGTGGTCGCCACTCTCGATACGACCGTCGTGAACGCCGACGCGATCGCGCAGTACCGCGCGGAGGGCTGCACTGTCGTGCGCGACCTGTTCTCCGCGGACGAGGTCGAGACCGTTCGACGCGGGATCGATCGCAACCTCGCCGACCCCGGTCCCCTCTTCGCCGTCGCGAGCCGCGACGAGGATCCGGGCAGGTTCGTCGAGGACTTCTGCAACTGGCAGCGCATCGACGAGTACCGACAGATCGCGTTCGAGTCACGCGCCGCTGACGTCGCCGGGGCGCTCATGGGCAGCAGTCAGGTCCGGCTGTATCACGATCACCTGCTCGTCAAGGAGCCGGGAACGCAGCAACCCACCCCGTGGCACCAGGACCAGCCGTACTACAACGTCGAGGGCGTCGACAACTGCTCGATGTGGATGCCGGTCGATCCCGTCGCAGCGGAGTCGACACTGGAGTTCCTCGCCGGCTCGCACCTGGAGGGCTGGCTGATGCCGCGCACCTTCGTGGACATGCAGGCAAAGTGGTTCCCCGAGGGATCACTCGGCGAGCTTCCCGACGTCGAGGCCGACCGCGCCTCGTTCCCCATCCGAGGCTGGGCACTCGAGCCGGGCGACGCCGTGTTCTTTCACATGCTCACGCTGCACCACGCCTACGGGGTGCCCGGGGGCAAGCGCCGTCGCGCCTTCTCGCTTCGCTTCCTCGGCGACGACGCCACCCACGCGCCGCGGCCATGGCGCACCTCACCGGAGTTTCCAGGGCTCGTTGACGAACTGCCGGCGGGCGAGCCGATGGACCATCCCCTGTTTCCGGTGCTGAGGGTCGGGGGTTAGCCGCACCTAGACTGCGCGAACCAGCACATACCTCTGAGGAGATACATGAAGGTTCGCACTCTTGCCACCGCAGCTCTCGCTGCCGCCGCACTCACCGTTGCCGTCGGAGCACCCGCGTTCGCGACTGCTCCCGCGAAGCCGAGCGGCTCGCTGACCATCTACACGGTCCAGACCCAGCGCGATGCCCTGGACCTCGGCGCGACGGGCACGAGTGTCGGCGACGTCGCTACCGGAAGCGGAACCGTCGCGTTGACGAAGGGCGGCAAGGTCGTAGGCGACTACGTCTACCGTTCTGAGACGACCCGGGTGAACATGCCTGGCGGCAACGAGACTCGCCTGTCGACCTCGGTCCACTCGCTGCCCGGCGGCACGATCATGGTGTCGGGACTCGTCAGCATCCAGCAGGGCACCCGACCGACCGAACCCGCTCCCCAGGTCATCGTCGGCGGAACTGGCGACTACGCAGGCGCGAACGGTACGGCGACGTTCATTCCGGGTAAGAACAACAATTCCAAGGTGAAGTTCAACTTCACCTCCTAGGAACGACAGCTTTCTCGCCCACATCGATACACAATCTGAGGAGAACACATGAAGGTCCGCATTCTCGCGACCGCAGCGATTGCCGCAGCCGCACTTGCCGTGTCCGTCGCAGCGCCGGTGTCCGCAGTGGCCCCGGCCGCGCCGTCCGGATCCCTGGTCGTCTACGCGAACGACACCCAGCGCAACGTTCTCGACCTGGGCGCTAGTGGCACGACCGTCGGCGACATCGTGACCGGCAGCGGGAACACGTCGTTCACCAAGGGCGGCAAGTCGAACGGCACCTTCGTCTACCGGGCCGAGACTGTCCGAGTGAACATGCCCGGCGGCAACCTGACCCGCATCAACAACGCGGTCTACGACCTCCCGGGCGGAACGCTCATGACTGCCGGACTCATCAGCGTCCAGCAGGGCACCGAGCCGACCAAGTCACAGGCTCTGATCATCGTCGGCGGCACCGGCAAGTACGCCGGAGCCAACGGGACCGCAACGCTCGTCCCCGGCGCGAAGAACTACAAGGTGACCTTCACCTTCACCTCGTAGTCATCCGTTCGGCTCTTCGTTGAGTGGTGAGGTGTCGTCGATTCGCGAACGCGAATCACGACGACACCTCACCACTCAACTTTTGTGTCGGACCCCGTGCCTAGCCTGCAGGAATGGGCCGATCGGCGCGCTACTCTGACAACGATGTTGCGCGCGCTGTGGAGCAGTCATTCTCGATTGCCGGAGTACTCCGACTTCTCGGCATCAAGCCTGCGGGCGGCTCTCACTTCCACATGAGCAAGCGGATCGCGCGCCTAGAACTGGACACCTCCCACTTCACCGGGCAGGGGCATAACAAGGGAAAACGGCAAAGGCGGAAGTCGGCCTCCGAAATCCTCGTCACTAGATCTGCGGACCAACCTCGCGCACGGGCACACATGCTCCGTCGAGCACTGCGCGAGGTGGGTGTGCATACCCAGTGCGTCGGCTGCAGCACGACCGACGAGTGGATGGGCAAGCCACTCATACTTCATGTCGATCATGTCGACGGCAACCCACTGAACTGTGAGGTGAAGAACTTGCGATTCCTCTGCCCAAATTGCCACTCGCAGACCGACAGCTACTGCAGGAAGGTGTTCTCTCGTAAGGCCTCCGAGGTCGGGTAAACTCCACTTGCCAGCGGGAGTGGTGGAACGGTAGACACCCGGCGTTTAGGGCGCCGTGCCGAAAGGCGTGAGGGTTCGACTCCCTTCTCCCGCACCGATCAGTTCAGTTGGGCGCGCAATCGCAGAGCCAGAGCATCACGATCGTCTTCCGAGAGCCACGCTGACTGGTCATCACTCATGAACGAGAACACCCGAGGGCCCTTCTGTTCGGCCGTGAACCAGCGCATGCGCGGAACGACATGCACATGCAGGTGGGAGAAGCCTTCCTGCTCCGCGAACAGCATCACGTAGGTCTTCTCGCAGCCGACAACGTCGCAGAGGGCGATCGACACCCGCCTGAGCAAACCGCCGAGGGCGGTCGCCTCGTCATCGCTCAGCTCGTCCATAGCGGTGACGTGCCGCGTGGGCACGACAATCAGCCATCCGGGGAGCGTGGAGTTGAACGCATGGGCCACTCGCCAGCCGCCCTCGCCGACGATGGCCTCGCGCAGGGCGCATAAGGGAGCAGCGCGTTGAACGAGCACGGGTAGCACTCGTCGGGCATGGCGTTCTACTCGGCCAGCAGGTCGGCGACGACGGGCGCCAGGGCCTCCAGCGCCTTGCCCCGGTGGCTGATCGCGTCCTTCTCGGCGGCCGGGATCTCCGCGAGCGTCCGGTCCCCGCCGATGGGAACGAAGATCGGGTCGTAGCCGAAGCCACCCGTTCCACGAGGCTCGCGAATGATGACGCCCTCGATCGTGCCCTCGACCACGCGCTCGGTGCCATCGGGCAGCGCGATCGCGGCGGCGCAATGGAACGCTCCCCCGCGGCGCGAATCGGGGATGTCATTCAGTTGAGCAAGGACAAGATTGACGTTGGCGACGTCGTCACCGTGCCCGCCCGACCAGCGCGCCGACAAGATGCCCGGCATGCCGTTCAGCGCATCGATCGCTAGGCCGGAATCATCGGCGATCGCCGGCAGGCCGGTCATGCGCGCGATCTCGCGTGCCTTGAGCAGCGCGTTCCCGGCGAACGAGTCCTCGGTCTCGGGGATGTCGGGCAGGTCCGGGAACTCGTCGGCGGTGACCAGATCGATGTCCAGGCCGGCCGCATCAAGGATGCGATGCAACTCTTCGAGTTTGCCGCGGTTGCGCGTGGCCAGCACGACTCGCTGCGCCATCGTCAGCCTCGGGCGCGAAGCGGCGTCGCGAGTGCGGCCGCCTGCAGCTTCGACAGTTCGACGCACCCCGCCGACGCCAGGTCGAGCAGGTCATTGAGGAGCGCGCGGTCGAACGCATCGCCCTCGGCCGTGCCCTGCACCTCGACGAACTTGCCGTCGCCCATCATCACGACGTTCATGTCGGTGTCAGCGCGGACATCGTCGTCGTAGTGCAGGTCAAGGCGGGGCTCGCCATCGACGATGCCGACGCTAACTGCCGCGATGGAGCCCTTGAGCGGATTGCGGCCACCCTTGATCAAGCCTTCGCTCGCCGCCCAGGTCATGGCGTCGGCAAGCGCGACGTAGGCGCCCGTGATCGCTGCGGTTCGCGTTCCGCCGTCTGCCTGGAGCACGTCGCAGTCGATGAGAATGCTGTTCTCGCCGAGCGCCTCCATATCGACGACGGCGCGAAGGCTACGTCCGATGAGACGCGAGATCTCCTGCGTGCGTCCGCCGAGCTTGCCCTTGACCGATTCGCGCGCATTACGGGTGTTGGTGGCCCGAGGCAGCATCGCGTACTCGGCGGTGACCCAGCCCTTGCCGGAGTCCTTCAGCCACCGCGGGACACCCGCGGTGAACGAGGCGGTGCACAGCACGCGCGTGCGGCCGAACGAGACGAGAGTCGAGCCCTCAGCCTGCTCAAGCCAGCCACGCTCGAAGGACACAGGGCGCATCTGGTCGGCTTCACGGCCGTCGGATCGAGTCATGCGGTGACCCTATCCGCCGCCCCCGACGGCACCCGCTGACGGATCAGACGTCGAACGCCATGCCGGCATACGCAAGGTCGATCGGGCCGGAGAACTGCTCCGCTGCCTCGGCGAGAACAACAGCGTTGTCGTTGTGAACCACGAGATGAGTGAGAACCAGACGGCCGACGCCGGCATGGTGCGCGGCGCTGCCCGCCTGCGCGCCGGTCATATGCAGGTCGACGGGGTTATCGGTCCCGACGAATGAGGCCTCGAAGAGCGCGACATCCGCTCCTTCGGCAAGTTCGTTCAGAGCCGGATTGGGGCCGGTGTCGCCCGAGTATGCGATCGACCGCCCGCCTGCTGACACGAGGAGGCTGTAGGACTCGACAGGGTGCCGCGCTGGCGTACTGCGAATGGTGAACGGGCCGATCTCCACCGGGCCGGCGCCAAGGGTGCGAAAGGCGAAGGATGAGTTCAGCAGGGCAGCGCTGCCGCCTCCGTGAATCGCTGCGGCACGCGAAGCAGCGTCGGACGGGCCGAGAACAGGGAGCGGCGGCATGCGCTCCCTGGCGTAGTGGTGACGTGCGACGAACAGCGACGCGATGTCAGCACAATGATCGATGTGGCAGTGGCTGAGCACCACGGCGGTGATGCCGTCGGCAGTCGTCGGATCAAGGTGGCGTTGCAGCGCACCCAGTGATCCGTTGCCCAGGTCCACGACGAGCCGAGCTCCATCATGCTCGATGAGGTAGCACGATGCCGGAGACGCAGCGCTCGGATACGAGCCCGCGCAGCCGACGACCGTCAGGCGCACGGCATGACCTCGACCCGTCCGACCTCCGGCCCCAGGAAGCGGCGACCGAGTCGCTGGAAGTCATCGGGGTCGCCGGTGACGACGAACTGATGCTCCGGCTCGGGAAGGTCGACGTGCCGGAGCAGATCGTTCTCCACCAGCGTGCGGTAGACGTCCTTGGCCGTCTCCTCCGCGCTCGATACCAAGGTGACGTCCTCACCCATGACGTACGAGATGACACCTGTGAGCAGCGGGTAGTGGGTGCACCCCAGAACAAGCGTGTCGACGGATGACGCCCGCATCGGCTCGAGGTACTCGTGCGCGACGGCGATGAGCTCGTCGCCGCTGGTGATTCCCGCCTCCACGAACTCGACGAACCGCGGGCAGGCGGCAAGCGACAACTCAACGTGAGGCGCTGCAGCGAACGCGTCGGAGTAAGCACCCGAGGTGATGGTCACCTGCGTGCCGATGACGCCCACATGTCCATTGCGCGTTGCGGCAACCGCACGACGAACCGCGGGGTGCACCACCTCGATGACCGGCACGTCGTAGCGCTCGCGAGCATCGCGCAGCACGGCCGCGCTTGCCGAGTTGCACGCAATGACAAGCATCTTGACGCCGTCGTCGATCAGCTGGTCCATGATCTCCAGCGAGAAGGCCCGGACCTCGGCGATGGGACGGGGGCCGTACGGGCCGCGGGCCGTGTCGCCGACGTACCGAACCGGCTCGTGCGGCAACTGGTCGAGCACGGCGCGAGCCACCGTGAGGCCGCCCACGCCGGAGTCGAAGATGCCGATCGGTGCGTCGTTCATATCCCCGCAACCCTATGGCGCGGCATCCCTCGCGGGGCGCCCCGTGTCCCTAGCATGAGCGCATGAAACGACCTTTCGGCATTTTCCTCGTGGCAGTGCTCGTGGCGGTCTCGGGATTCTTCGACCTCATCTTCGGCATCTGGCTGATGCTCGCGCCGTTCATCGACACGCCGTCGATCACCGACATCGACGGAACTCCGCTGGGCGTGCCGACCTTCTACCTGTTCATCAACGGGCTGCTGTCCGTCGTCCTGGGCTTCATGTACTTCTGGCTGACGAAGATGACGCTGATCGGGTCCAGCACCGCCTACGTGCTGATCAACTTCCTCGCCGGAATCAACATCTTCTTCGGCCTGTTCCGCCTGCCCTACGGCTGGGGAATCATCGGCCTCAGCGCACTCGTGCTGGTCATCGTGAACACCGACAAGTCACGACGGTGGTTCACCCAGGCCGTCTGAGCCCTAGGCCCAAAGCTGGCCGTCGAGCGCCTCTTCGGCGTCGTCGAGCGTGCCTTCGTACGCACCCGTCGACAGGTACTTCCAGCCGCCATCGCAGACGATGAACGCGATGTCCGCTGGCGTGCCGGCCTTCACGGCCTTCGCCGCGACACCCAGCGCTGCGTGCAGGATCGCTCCGGTCGAGACGCCGGCGAAGATGCCTTCCAGCTCAAGCAGTTCGCGCGTGCGGCGCACCGCTTCGCGCGGTCCGACCGAGAACCGCGACGTGAGCAGCGACGCGTCGTACAGCTCGGGAACGAAGCCCTCGTCGAGATTCCGCAGCCCATAGACAAGCTCGCCGTAGCGCGGCTCCGCGGCGACGATGTCGACCTCGGGCTTGGTCTCGCGAAAGTAGCGTCCGACGCCCATCAGCGTTCCCGTCGTGCCGAGTCCCGCGACGAAATGCGTGATGGTGGGCAGGTCCTCGAGCAACTCGGGACCTGTGGTGTCGTAGTGCGCCTGGGCATTCGCCGCATTGCCGTACTGGTACAGCATCACCCAGTCGGGGTTCTCCGCCGCGATCTGCTTGGCCACGCGCACGGCCTCGTTCGAGCCGCCGGCCGCGGGCGAGGGGATGATCGTCGCGCCCCACATGCTCAGGAGCTGGGTGCGCTCGATCGACGTGTTCTCCGGCATGACGCACACGATCTTGTAGCCGCGCTGCTTGGCGACCATCGCGAGCGAGATGCCCGTGTTACCCGACGTCGGCTCCAGCAGAGTCGCGCCCGGCGTCAGCAGACCATCACGTTCGGCCTGCTCGACCATCGCCAGGGCGGCACGGTCCTTGATCGAGCCCGTGGGATTGCGATCCTCCAGCTTGGCCCACAGGCGCACGTCAGCCGACGGCGACAAGGTGGGCAGGCCGACGAGCGGCGTGCGACCGACGGAGTCGATCAGCGAGTCAAACCGCATGGGGTCAGCCTCCGGCGACGGCCGGGAGAATCGTGATCGCGTCGTTGTCGGCGACGGGAGTCTTCAGTCCGTCGAGGAACCGGACATCCTCGTCATTGAGGTAGACGTTGACGAAGCGGCGCAGGCCGCTCTCGTCGATGAGTCGGTCCGCGATGCCCGGGTACGAGGCGTTCAGGCTGTCGATGACCTCCTGAAGGGAGTCTCCGGTGGCCGCAACGCTCTTCGCGCCGCCCGTATACGAGCGCAGGATCGTGGGGACGCTTACCTCGACGGACATTGACTCTCCGAACGCTCGGGATTGTTCACGGGTGACGCGGTTGTTGACGATTGAAGCAACCCAACTCTACGAGACGGCATTCCCGGTGCCGATACTGATCGGCTCCTCGGTGATCACGGCGTCGACGATCCGGTAGGACCGCAGCTCGTACGGCCCGTCCTCGGCACCCGTCTCGCGGGTCGAGATCAGCACATAGTGGGCGTCCGGCTCCGAGGCGTACGCCACGTCAGTGCGCGAGGGGTAGGCCTCCGTTGCGGTGTGCGAGTGATAGACGACGACCGGGACCTCGTCATGCGCATCGAGATCGCGATAGAGCCGAAGCAGGTCCCCGGAGTCGAACTCGTAGAACGTCGGAGAGCGAGCCGCGTTCACCATGGGGATGAAGCGCTCGGGACGATCGGAGCCCTCGGGGCCGGCGATCACCCCGCATGCCTCGTCCGGATGATCGGCCCGCGCGTGCGCGACCATGGCGTCGACGAGTTCCTGACTGATGACCAGCACGCGTCAAACCCTAGGAGGCGCCGGGCATGAGCGCGCGGACGAGGGTGTCCTGCAGGTAGGTCAGCCAGTCGTAGATGTGGAACAGGCCAAGTCGCGGGTCCTCGGGCGGCAGCGCGGCCAGCGCGTCGTGGCTGTCCTCGCTGATCTCCAGCCGGGTGCCAAGTGTCAGCCGAGTGTCGTTGAGGAAGCCGAGCCAGGCGCCGACGTCGTCGCGCGGGATGGTCGACGAACCCAGTTCCAACGCCGCGATGACGAGCGACGCGTTGGCGAACTTCACTTCGCGAAGGCCACGTTCGGTGAATCGACGAAAGTCAGCAGACGCCTCCGGGTCGTCCCTGAACGCGTCGGGAAACAGGCGTGCGAGTGCGGGGTCGTCCGGAACTTCGGCGGTCTCGTCGATCCCGACCATGGTGGCCAAGGGATCAGCGTCAGGATCGGCAGCGCTGGGGGCGACGAACTCCGCCACCTGCCGGGCCAGGTTGAGCAGCAGTCCGCGCTCGGAGTCCTCGAGCCGGATGCGCACGTCGCCCGACTTCGTCACCGAGAAGCCGTACGGCTTGGCCATCAGGAGTCCTTCTGCATCGTCGCCCACAGGCCGTAGGTGTGCATCGCCGTGACGTCGCGCTCCATCTCCTCGCGACTGCCATTCGACACGACGGCCTTGCCCTTCTCGTGAACGTCGAGCATGAGGGACTCAGCCTTGGCCTGGTCGTAGTGGAAGTAGGTCAAGAACACGTAGGTGACGTAGGACATCAGATTGACCGGGTCGTTCCAGACGATCGTCACCCACGGTCGATCCGTGTCCTCGGCCAGATCGGGGAGTTCGACCTCTGCGGGAGCGATGGACATGGGCGCATCCTCCCATCGTGTTCGGGCCTACTGTGGACCCGTGTCCTCGTTCAACGTGCCGGAGAAGGACCCCAGCCTGCCGACCCCGCCCATTCTCGAGCGGATTCGCAGCAGCGTCATCGGCGACGATCAGGCGATGGCCGGACCGTTCGGCGCCCGCCGCGTGACCTATGCCGACTACACCGCGAGCGGGCGGGCACTGTCATTCATCGAGGACTTCATTCGCGACGAGGTACTCCCCCGCTATGCGAACACACACACCGAGTCCAGCGGCACGGGGCTGCAGACCACGCGCCTGCGCGAGGATGCGCGCCGCATCATCGCGAACGCCGTCAATGGCGACGAGGACACGTGCGTCATCTTCTGCGGATCGGGGTCCACGGCTGCCATCAACCGCCTCATCGGCATCCTCAACCTGAGGATCCCCGCAGATCTCGACGAGCGCTACGACCTGTCCAGTCGCATTCCCGCCGACGAGCGCCCGGTCGTGTTCATCGGGCCCTTCGAGCACCACAGCAACGAGCTGCCATGGCGGGAGTCGATCGCCGACGTGGTGACGATTCGCGAGGATGCCGACGGACACATCGACATCGCGCACCTGGAGGAGCAGCTGGTTCGCTATCGCGATCGACCGATGCGCATCGCGTCATTCAGCGCGGCCAGCAATGTCACCGGAATCGTCACGGACACGCACCGCGTGAGCCAGGTGCTGCACGAGCATGGAGCCCTCGCGTTCTGGGACTACGCGGCCGCGGCACCGTATGTCGACATCGAGATGCGACCTCGTTGCGATGACCATCCGCTGTCGTTCAAGGACGCGATCTTCTTGTCACCGCACAAGTTCATCGGCGGTCCTGGCACCCCGGGAGTGCTGATTGCGCGGCGCCAGCTGCTGACCAACTCGGTTCCTGACGTGGTCGGTGGCGGCACGGTGTCGTACGTCAACCCCGAGGACCACCTGTACCTCTCCGATCCCGAGCACCGCGAGGAGGGCGGGACGCCAGCCATCGTCGAGTCCATCAGGGCGGGCCTGGTCTTCCAGCTCAAGGACGCGGTCACCGTCGACGTCATCCGCGCGCATGAGCACGACTTCGTGCGCCGTGCGATCACCGCGTGGTCCGAGCACGACGACATCCAGGTCCTGGGCAACCTCAGCGCCGAGCGCCTGTCGATCGTCTCGTTCGTCGTGCGTCGCCCCGGCGGCCGCTACCTGCACCACAATCTGGTCGTCGCGATTCTCAACGACCTCTTCGGCATCCAGTCGCGCGGCGGCTGCAGCTGCGCGGGGCCGTACGGACATCGTCTCCTCGGGATCGATATCGAGAGATCCCACGAGTTCGAACGCGAGATCAGCCACGGCTGCGAGGGCATCAAGCCAGGCTGGGTGCGCGTGAACTTCAACTACTTCATCTCCGAGGCGGTGTTCGAGTACCTCGTGTCGGCAGTCATCCTCATCGCGGACCACGGATGGAAGCTGATGCCGCAGTACCGGTTCGACACGGCGAGCGGCCGGTGGCATCACCGCGACGGAGCGGTGGAGCCGCCCCTGCGTCTGTCGATGCTCACCTACGACGCCGACGGGATCCTGCAGTACCCCGAGCACCACGACGTCGCCGACGAGTCCGCGCTTGCGACCTACCTGGCCGAGGCGCACGCCATGCTGACGTCATTGTCCGAGGATCTCGGAGAGCCCGCGCATGACGGCATCTCCGAGGACTTCGCGTCGCTTCAGTGGTTCGACCTGCCGGCCGTGTGCCTACTTGATCTTGATGCGGATCTCCGCTGACGCTCCGCTGAGGATCACCTTCTTGCCCACGGCGACGACCCGGTAGCTGTACCAGCCCTTCTTCTTCGGGGGGTCAGCCTTGAGCACTGCCCGGCCCTTGGCATTCGCCTTGGCCGTGTCGACGTTCTTCCACTTCGCGCCGCGCTTGATCTGCAGTGCGAGCGACTGGCCCGCCGTCGCCGGGAGCGCACGCGCCTTGACGATGACCGGCTTGCCCTTGGGAACCTTGACGACCTTCGGGACGCCTGTCACCGCCGACACGATCTGGGTCGAGACGGGCGCGCTCACACCCTCGATGCGTCCGCCGACGGCCGGAACGTAGAGGGCCCACTCACCCGAGCCGGTGGGCACGACCGAGAACGCCACAGTTCCGTCCGGGTTGATCGGCTGGCTTTGGACGTCGACGAACTTCTTCGTCCCCGTCTCACGGAACTGGAGCACGGCATTGACACCGGTCACGGGAGCGCCCAGGGATGTCACGGTCGCCGAGAAGGTGACGGGAACTCCGAACGGGGACACAGGTACGCCGGTCAGGACCACGTCGGTTCCTGCGGGCGCGAGCGACTGGCCGTAGGCCCGGATCATCGGCCACTGCGCGGGATTCTCGCCGCCGACCGTCCAGTAGGCCGCGGCGCTGAGCCCGAACTCGCCCACGAGCTGAGTGCGGGCCAGGACTGCCTGAGGACCGACAAACCACATCACTCGCTTGGCAATGCAGGTCTGGGCGGCACCCGAAGAGTCCGTCCACTGCAGCCTCTTGTCGTAGTAGACCCAGTTCTCCTGGTCAGCGTCGGACCACTGCACTGCTGACTCGGGAACGCCCATCGAGGCCAGGAGCGCAGGGATGTTGGCGTCGGTGACCGACGAGTTGGCGACCAGGGACTTATAAGCCGATGAACTCGTCGACGGGCACACGCCCGTCGTCTGGTTGGCGCCGGAAGCCGTCTTCCTGGTCCACGCCCGCCCGTAGGTCGGTACGCCGATCTGCAGGTGCGAGGGATCCATGATCGATGCGGAGTACTGGACGATCGCGCGAACCCACGGCATCGGGGCAATCGGGCCGATCCCGTTGACGTGATAGTCGTACGCCATGATCCGGATCCGGTCGACCGAAGGCGCGATGCCGGTGATGTTGTACACCCAGTAGCCGGTGTTGACCGAGCAGCTTCCGCCGATGCTGCATGGAGGCGGGATCGTCACGGCGAGGAGCTTGCCTTGCGCATGCAGGGCGCCGCTCAGTTCCTGGACGAAGGCGGTCCAGTTCGGCTTGGTGGCGGCCCAGGACGACGATCCGTCCGAGAAGGCAAAGGCCTCGTAGTCCAGGTCAATGCCGTCGTACCCGTTCGACACGACGAGGTTGACGATGTCGCTGACGTGGGCGGCGCGAAGAGCGGGGTTCGCGAGAGTCGCGGCCATGCGGCCCTTGCCGGACCCGTCAGCGATGGCCGGGAGGACGGGGATGCCCGCGGACTTCAGTTGAGCAAGCGCCCACGCGGCGTTCGCGGCGCCGTTGGTGAAGTTCGGGTTGAACTTCACCTGAATGCCGCCACCCGACTTGCTCGTCGCCGAGAACCAGAAGGGAGACACGTCGGTGAACAGGTCAGCGTTCTGCACCGCGGAGTTGATTCCCTGAGGGCTCGAGGGCGATGACATCCAGTACGGGATCCAGCCGCTCACGATCCGCTTCGGTGGCGCACCTTCGGCAGCGGCCGGTCCCGAAATCAGGACGGCCGTGGCTGCAAGCACAGTGCAGAACAGGGCGATCGATAAACGGCGCACAAGTAGAAGCCTTCGAAAGTGGGGATGTTTCATCCATTCTGCGACACGCGGAGCGATACCCCGAACACCGGTCTCAGCACGGCCTGTCGCAACATGGTCACATGCGCATCGCTCTCAAGTGGCTTACGCCTGCCCTTCTCGTGGCCGTTTCGGCCTCAAGCCTCACGCTCGCGACGACCGCTACCGCTGAGACGAACGACGCGCAGATCGACCTGCTACTCCACAAGCGCCTCGACAATCCGCGTATCGGCTCCGATGTCGGCATGATCGTCGTCGATGGCCCGAGCGGGGCGGTCGTGTCGTCCCACGATCCCGACGGTCTGTTCCTGCCCGCGTCGAACATGAAGATCGTCACCGCCGTTACGACGCTCTCCACCATGGGTGCGGACGCAGTCCTCACGACGCGTGTGCGGGCCGGTGCCCTTCCCAACGAGGTGATTCTCGAGGGTGGCGGCGATCCTTTGCTGACGACGAGCGATCTCCAGTCGCTGGCATCCCGAACCGCGAAGCAGCTCGCCCCGGACGTTCGCGTCGTGGTCCGCGTCGACGAGGACCTGTTTCCTCCTGCTGACCGCGGTCCTGGCTGGACCACCGGATACATCCCGTCCGTCGCCTCTTCTGTCGAAGCGCTGGCGCGCCTCTGGGACTACAGCAGGGATCCCAGCACCAATGCGGCGAAGGTCTTCGCTAAGAAGCTCCGCTCGCTGGGCTTCAAGGCGAAGCTCGGCGACGCCGCGAATGCTGACCCCGCATCAGCCGTGCTTGCCGAAGAGAGCAACACCATCGAGGACGCGGTGAGCATGATGCTCAGCGTCTCGGAGAACAACGTTGCCGAGGTGCTGTACCGCCAGGTCGCCGTTGCCCAGGGCATCGTGCCGACGTGGGAGGGCGGGCAGCAGGCGGCCGAGAAAGCACTGGCAGCGCTGGGGATTGATGCCACCGGCATGAAGCTGCTCGACGGCAGCGGACTGTCGCGAAAGGACCGGCTGAGCCCGCGCTTCCTCGCCGTGGTGCTTCGGGTCGCGAAGGTCACAACGCCTGGTCCCTTCGTCACCATGTTCGAGCCGGAGGCGATGCCGGTTTCCGGCGAGACCGGGACTCTGGCGTCCAGGTACGGCCGGTACGTGACCAAGCAGGCGCGGTGCGCTCGAGGCGACGTGCACGCGAAGACGGGCACCCTCTTCGACACGATCGCCCTGTCCGGGGTCGCCAAGACCACGACCGGTGGCGAGCGGATGTTCGCGTTGTTCGTGAACGACCGACCCCAGCGCTACTCGGCACTGTCGACCCGCCAGGCCCTCGACGGCCTGTCCGCGACCATCACCGGCTGCTGGGACTAGCAAACTCCCCGCCCGGCACGCTCACGTGACCAGTTGTGGGGGTTAGCGGAGGGCGCGGCCGATCTCGCCGGCCGCTCGTGCCACGCGCGGACCGACGTCGGCCTCGTTGAACTCGCGGAGCATGAGCACCCCGACGCTCGCCTCGAGACCCGGGACCCCGAGCACCGGCACCGCGATGCCGTACGCGCCCTGCGGTCCGTCGCCCGTCGCAACGACCCACGGCGGGTCAAGGAGGCGGCCTGCCGCGGTACGGGCGGCGAGGATCGCCCGGCCCGCGGCGCCGTTCTCCAGCGGCTGACGCGACCCGGCACGGCTGGCGACGTGGAGATCCGAGCGCGAAGGCTCGACGACCACGGCCGCCAGGGCCTCCTGACCATCGACGACGGTCAGGACCGCCGTGGCCCCCACGGCGTCGGCCAGGAGTCGAAGGGCGGGAAGGGCCGTGTCTCGCACGACCGGCTGGACCTGGCGTCCCATGGCGAGGATGCCCAGTCCGAGCCGGCACTTGCCGTCGGCCGACCGCCGCAGCAGCGCATGCTGCTCCAGGGTGACGACCAGTCGGTAGACGACCGTTCGGCCGATGCCGAGGGCCGCGGCCAGTTCGGTGACGCTGAGCCCGTCAGCGGACTCAGCGATCACCTCCAGGACGCGCAGCCCTCGGTCGAGGGTTTGCGAGGTCTCCGCTGCCATCAGGAGTCCCGCATCCGGCCATCAGCTCGTTCAGGCTGCCTTGTGGGCGAATGAACGCAGGCGGAAGGCGGCGATGATCTCGAAGATGCCGCCGACGACGAGCCAGATTCCGGCCACCCACGCGAGGGTGGTGAGCGAGATGCCCGGCCACACCAGCACGACGATGCCGCCGATGAGCATGATGATGCCGCCGAAGATGTTCCAGCCGCGTCCTTCCTTCTCCTCGACAGCAAGGAAGATGCTGCCGAAGCCGCGGAACAAGAACGCGATGCCGACGAAGATCGCGAGGATCTCGACCGCCTGGAATGCACTGCGGAACATCATGAGGCCCAGGATGAACGACAGGACGCCGGTGATGAGCAGCAGCGCGCGCATTCCGCCGGTCAGTCCGTGCCCGAAGCCGCGGACGATCTCGAAGACGCCCGAGACAATGAGCCAGATCGCGAACAGGATCGCGACGACGACCACGGTGGCTGTCGGCCACGCGACTGCCATGACGCCGACGATGATGCTGACAATGCCGAGGAACAGCAAAATGCCCCAGTGGCGGCCAATGGCCCCCAGTGCCGTTGCTTCCGTCGGACCTTGATCAACCGTGGTCATGAGACCTCCCACTGACGAGCCTGACGCACTCTGCGTCCAACCCATCATGTTAGAGCGGTAGCGGCCCCATCATCCCGTGACACACCAGCGCTTTCAACCCATTACGCGGGACAAGAACTCCCGGGTCTGGGGTTGCGACGGCGCAGTGAACACCTCGTGCGCCGAACCCTGCTCAAGCACGATGCCGTTGTGCAGGAAGCACACCTTGTCCGCGACATCGCGTGCGAAGCCCATCTCGTGGGTGGCCATCACGATGGTCAGCCCACCGGCCTTGAGGTCCCGGACGGCATCGAGGACCTCGCCGACCAGCAGCGGGTCGAGGGCCGAGGTGATCTCGTCGAAGAGCATCAGCTCCGGCTGCATCGCCAGTGCGCGGACGATCGCCACGCGCTGCGCCTGCCCGCCGGACAGCCGGTCCGGGTACTCGTCGGCCTTCGACTCAAGGCCGAAGCGGGCGAGCAGGGCACGTGCCTCGTCGCGAGCCTGAGCCGCCGAGACTCCCGCCACCTTCCTCGGCGCGAGCATGACGTTGTCGATGACCGTCATGTGCGGAAAGAGGTTGTACGACTGGAAGACGATTCCGATCCGACGTCGAACCGTGTCCAGGTCGACTGATGGATCGGTCACGTTGAGATCGCCGTCGAGAATGATCGACCCCGCATCGACGGACTCGAGCGCGTTGATGCAGCGCAAGAGCGTCGACTTGCCCGATCCGGATGCGCCGATCAGGACCACGGCCTGATGGCGGGTGACCTCCAGGTCGAGCCCGCGCAGCACGGAGTGCTCGTCGAAGGACTTCCACACCCCGCTCGCGGCGAGGAGCGTCGACCCGGTCATGCGACTCCCCCGGCACGCTGCCGCCGGGCCATTCGTGACTGAATCCAGTCCGCGAGCCTGGTCATGGGAATCGTCAGGGCAAGGAAGATGACCGCGGCCGCGACATAGGGCGTGTAGTTGAAGGTCGACGAGGCGTCGATCTGCGCCTGGCGGAGGATCTCGATCGGGCCGAGCACCGCGACGAGCGCGGTGTCCTTCTGCAGCGAGATGAAGTCGTTGAGCAGCGGTGGAACGACGTTGCGGATCGCCTGCGGCAGAACCACGTACCGGTTCGTCTGGAACGTCGACAGGCCGAGCGACCGTGCGGCCATCCGCTGGCTGGGATGAACCGACCCGATGCCGGCGCGCAGTACTTCGGCGACGTAAGCGCTGTAGGACAAGATGAGCGCCACGGTTCCCCAGAACACCGGGCTGTTGGGAACTCCCTGCAGGCGCAGCGCCGGGACCCCGAATCCCAGCAGGAAGATGACGAGGATCGTCGGCACCCCGCGGAACACGTCGACGAAGACCGTCGCCACAACGCGCAGCGGGAGGAAGATCGGCGCACGGAGCGTGCGCACGAGCGCGATGACCAGACTGAGAATGAGGATCACCGGCTCGGCGATCAGGAAGATCCGGACGTTCAGCCAGAAGGCCTCGAGCAGGCCCCAGAACGAGTCGGCGAACTGCTGCGGGCTGAAGAAGGTCTCCTGCACTACCGGCCAGCCGGGAGTGCGCATGACGAGCACCGTGACGATGACGACAAAGCCGATGAGGCTGGACATGCCGACGAGGGTGTTGCGCCTGGCTCGCCGTCGAGCGATGGACAGCCGCAGCGGGTCCTTGTACGCGACCGGAGTGCCTGGCACCGGCATGGTTGTCGTCATGCGAAGTGAAGGTACTGCCTTCGCGCGCTAGTCGGTGCGGTGCGGGCTACTCGGTGAAGTAGGGAGCCGTCTCGCCCGCGAGCCACTGATCCTGGATGGCCTGCAGCTGGCCGGACTCCTTGAGTTCGGCCAGTGCCTTGTTGACGCAGGTCACCAAGGGGTTGCCCTTGGCGAAGAGGAGGCCGAACTGCTCGCCGCTCTCCGGCGACGGGAACTGGCCGACGATCTTGCCCTTGGGCATCTCGACAGCGGTGATGTAGTACGCGGTGGGTAGGTCGACGACAATGCCGTCGATCTGGCCGTTCTGGAGTGCGCTCTTCGCATCGTTCGTGTCGTTGTACACATACGGCTGCTCGGCCGGCTTCACGACGTCGTTGATGTACTCCAGGCTTGTGGTGCCGATCTGGGCGCCGAGCTTGGCGGCCTGGAGCTCAGCGATCGTCGTGGCGTTGGCGATGGGCGAGTCCTTGAGCGCGACAACCGCCTGGTTGACGGTGTAGTAGCCGTCCGAGAAATCGACGACCTTCTGGCGCTTCGGGGTGATCGAGATCTGGTTGATGTCGAAGTCGAATGCCTTGTCGCCGGGCGCGTACGACGTGTTGAACGGCACGACGGTCCAGGTCACCTGGTTCGGCTCGAAGCCGAGATTGCTGGCGACCGCGTACGCGACAGCGGACTCGAAGCCCTGGCCGTTGGTCGGGTCGTCGTCCTCGAAGTACGGCGGGTAAGCAGGAGTGTCCGTGCCGATCGTCAGCGTGCCGGGCGTCAGCAGCGTGAGGTTCTCCGGCGCGCACTCGTCCACGGCGGGCTCGGGAGAGGCAGACGCGACATCGGACGCAGCGCTGCTCGCCGCAGCGGAGGCCGCGGCGCTCGACGGAGCGGCAGCGGATGACGACGAGCTGCTCGGCGTCTGCGCGCAGGCCACCAGCATGAGGCTCGCGGCACCGAGCGCGAGTACGGGCAGGGTGCGACGGGCGGACAGGCCGTACATGTCAAGGACCTCCTCGTGAGCGACGCGCTCGCGTCGACGCGCACATCCTCTCAGAGTCCGCACGTGCGCGTGATACCGGCGCGAACTACGACGATAGGGAAGGACGCATACGCCCGGCGACCACGATGGCGAACGCCGCGAACAGCGCCGCGCCGCCCCACAGCGTCGCGTAGGTCGCGACCGTCGCCCCTCCCGACGCGACTGCCGCGGCGTGCACAAGGCCGAGCACCGCCACCGCCACCACGCTGAGCACCGAGTCGACGATCTGGATCGACGCGGAGTTGACGCCCTGGTCCGCCGGCGGCGACAGGCGCATGACCTGGACGGACACCGAGGGGATCGCCAGGCCCATGCCGAACGCGCCGAGGGCCCATGACGCGATTGCCAGCCATGGTGGCAGGCCGTCTAGCAGCGAAAGCGGCAGCGTGATGACGCTGATGCCGACGATCGTTGCACCGAGGCGCACGGCGTTCGACCTGTCGAGATCGCCGGGCAGCCGGCTCTGGACATACGAGCCCGACGACCAGAAGACGGCCGCCGCCGCGAGAACGAGTCCGGCCTGCGTCGTGCTGAGGCCGCGGACCTCGATAAGGGCGAGCGGCACGAACACCTCGGCGCCGAAGTACGCGGCCGCGACCAGGCCGCGCATCATCACGCTGGTCGGCAGCCCGCGCGCGAATCTCAGCGCGCCCGCAGGAAGCAGGTACCGGACAGCCACGACGAGCGCGACGAGCCCGACCAGGGCCTCGATGGCGCCAAGGGGCGACAGGCGCAGCACACCGTCCTGGAGAGCCAGCAAAGCGGCGGTGGCGACTCCGCCGGCGAGAAGACGCCGACGCGAGGACTCCTGCGGGGTCCCGCCCTGATACCGGGCCATGCGCGGGAACAGGAGCAGGCACGGCGGGATGACGAACAGCGGGACGAGCCAGAACACCGCCCGCCAGCTCACGTTGTCCGCCAACCAACCAGCGAGGACCGGGCCGATCAGCGCAGGCACCACCCAGGACGCGGCGAGGATCGAGAAGGCCTTGGGCCGCTGGCTCTCGTTGTACGCGCGAGCAATCAGCACGTACGCACCGACGATGACGACTCCCGCGCCAAGACCCTGCAGGGCACGACCGACCACCAGCACACCGAGACTGGTCGCCGCTCCGGCAACGATCGCACCGGAGGTGAACGTCACGACCCCGGAGATCAGGGGCCCACGAGGCCCGGCCGAATCCGACCAGCTGCCGCCGACGACCATGCCCAGCAGCGTCGCGACAATGAACGCGTTGAAGGACCACGTGTACGCGCTGAGCGCGTTGAGCTCCCGCGCCACGACGGGCATCGCGGTGGCCGATCCGATGCCCTCGAAGGCCATCAACGTGATCAGGGAGACGATGCCAATGGTCAGGGGGCGAAGCTCGCCGCGCCACAGCGACGTGTCACCCGATGTCCCCAGCGCCGCCGGGGACGCGTTCAGGACTTGTCCCCGCCACCGTCGCCGCCGCCCTTGCGCGGCAATCCCTTGTGGATCGCCTCGCAATCGGGGCAGATGGGGAACTTCGATGGATCGCGGTTGGGGATCCAGACCTTGCCGCACAGCGCCGTGACCGGAACGCCGGTGACGGCGCTCTCCATGATCTTGGCCTTCTCCACGTAATGCGCGAACTTCTCGTGGTCACCGTCGTCGTTGGTGAACTCCACGCGCTCCTCGAGCAGCGTCCCGCCGGAGAGCCCGGGGGTTGGCGGAGGCTCGGTCGGAGGCATGCGGGAAGTCTAGACTCCGGTCATGACGACGATCACCTTGACCGAGGAATCCTTCGCCCCCACAGTCGAGTCCAGCCCGATAATCCTGGTCGACTTCTGGGCCTCCTGGTGCGGCCCGTGCCGCTCCTTCGCGCCCGTGTACGAGACCGTCTCGGAGGCCAACGCGGACATCGTCTTCGCCAAGGTCGACACCGAGGCGGAGCAAGGCCTCGCCAGCGCCTTCGGCATCACGTCGATCCCCACGCTGATGGCCATCCGCGACGGCGTGGTGCTGTACTCGCAGGCCGGCGCACTGCCCGAGCAGGCATTGACCAACCTCGTGCAGGCCATCCGCGACGTCGACATGGAGGAAGTCCGCGCTTCGCTCGCGACCGAGGGCCAGCCCTCCGAGTAGGACGACCTGCCGACTCAACTCTTGGGACCTTCGTCCATGTTGCGCGCATGCCCCCCGGGCTTACCGTGGCAGGACAACGCAAGGAGGTCGCAATGCCGCAGCAACCGCTCGCGCAGGTCCCCGACGATGCCCAATGGTTCTGGCAGGACGACGGCAAGTGCCGCAGTGCTGATTCGCGGCTGTTCTTCCATCCCCAGAACGAACGAGGCGCTGCGCGTCTGCGCCGTGACCGGATCGCCAAGAACATCTGCGCCGGATGCGATGTCCGCATCGAGTGCGCCGACTACGCCGTTCGAGCGCGTGAGCCGTTCGGCGTCTGGGGCGGCATGTCCGAGACCGAGCGCGAGTTGATCTACGCCCGACTGGACTCCCGGAACTATCCCCGAGCGCAGGGCGAGGGCCTGCTCGCAGCGGCCGATGACATCGCCGCGGCCGTCTCGCCTCAGGCGCTGGGCATCGCCTGACCTGAACGCAGTAGCGTTCGGCAATGACGCTTACCGGACGCGACTTCCTCAGGGAGGCCGACTTCACGTCGGCCGAACTCGACGGCCTGATCAATCTCGCGGCGAGCCTGAAGGCCGAACGCCGCGCAGGCGCCGAGATTCAGCGCCTGCGCGGTCGCCAGTTGGCAGCAATCTTCGAGAAGACATCGACGCGCACCAGGATCTCCTTCGAGGTGGCCATGCGCGATCAGGGCGGACACGTCACCGTCCTCGACGGCGCGAGCAGCCAGATCGGGCACAAGGAGTCCTTCGCCGATACCGCGCGCGTGCTCGCGCGGATGTTCGACGCCATCGAATTCCGAGGCGCCTCGCACACGTCGGTCGAGGAACTCGCGGCCTACTCCGACGTTCCCGTATACAACGGGCTGACGGATGAATGGCATCCGACGCAGATGCTCGCCGACTTCCTCACGATGCGCGAGCACGCGGCCGACCCTGATGCGCCCCTGCGCTACGCGTACCTGGGCGATGCCCGTAACAACATGGGCAACTCGCTGCTCGTCACCGGTGCGATCCTCGGCGCCGACGTCCGAATCGTCGCCCCCCGATCGCTGTGGCCGTCAGAAGCCGTCCAGCAGCTCGCGCGGGATCGCGCTGAGGAGAGCGGGGCACGCATCACCCTCACCGAGGACCTCGCTGAGGGGCTACCCGGTGCGGAGTTCGTGCACACCGACGTCTGGGTCTCGATGGGCGAGCCCAAGTCGGTATGGGCCGACCGGGTCGAACAACTGACGCCGTACCGAGTCGACGCTGCGGCCATGGCGCTGACCGGGGACCCCGGTGCGAAGTTCCTGCACTGCCTGCCGGCGTATCACGATGAGAACACCGACGTGGGACGCACGATCGCCGCGGACTTCGGGCTTGTTGGAGGCGCCGAGGTGACCCACGAGGTGTTCGAGTCCAAGAACAGCATCGTGTTCGACCAGGCCGAGAACCGCATGCACACCATCAAGGCAATTCTGGTCGCCACGCTCACCTAGTCGAGTGGTCGGGTCAGTCGACCCAAACAACGTCGAGTGGGCAGTTGTGGCTGGTTCTGCGAAGCAGAACTGAGCCACAACTGCCCACTCGACTTGCTCTAGGCGTTCAGGCGGTCGCGCAGGCTGGCGAGCTGGCCGCGCAGTTCTGCGGGCACGCGATCACCGAACTTCTCGAAGTACTCCTCGGTCAGGTCGCACTCCGCGACCCAGCTGACCGGGTTGATCGCGAACAGCTCGCTGACCTGCTCATCGCTGAGGTCCAGGCCATCGAGGCTGAGCGCGCCTTCGGCGGGCAGGCGCCCGATCGGCGTATCGACGGCCTCGGCCTGCCCCTCAAGACGGCTGATGATCCACTCCAGCACGCGGGAGTTCTCGCCGAATCCGGGCCACAGGAACTTGCCCTCGGCGTCCTTGCGGAACCAGTTGACCTGGTAGATCTTCGGCAGCTTGTCGGCAGTGGTGAACGATCCGATCTTCAGCCAGTGGCCCCAGTAGTCGGCCATGTTGTAGCCGCAGAACGGGAGCATGGCGAAGGGGTCGCGGCGAAGCATTCCGATGCCACCGACCGCGGCGGCGGTCGTCTCGCTCGACACTGTCGCACCCATGAAAACACCGTGTGCCCAGTCGAAGGACTCGGCCACGAGTGGAACATTCGTCGCCCTGCGTCCACCGAACAAGATCGCCTCGATCGGCACGCCGGTGGGATCCTCCCAGTTCGCGGCAATCGACGGGCACTGGCCCGCGGGAACCGTGAACCGCGAGTTGGGATGGCTCGACGGGTCCGGGGATGCCGGCGTCCAGTCATTGCCCTTCCAGTCGATGAGGTGCGCGGGGGCTTCGTCGGTCAGGCCCTCCCACCAGATGTCACCATCGTCGGTGAGAGCGACGTTGGTGAAGATCGAGTTCGCGTACAGCGCCCTGATCGCATTCGCGTTCGTCGACATTCCCGTGCCAGGTGCGACGCCGAAGAATCCGGCCTCGGGATTGATCGCATAGAGGCGACCGTCCTCGCCGAAGCGCATCCAGGCGATGTCGTCGCCGACGGTCTCGACCTTCCAGCCGGGGATGGTCGGCTCGAGCATCGCGAGATTTGTCTTGCCACAGGCAGACGGGAACGCCGCGGTGATGTAGTGGGATGCACCCTTCGGTGACGTCAGCTTGAGGATGAGCATGTGCTCGGCCATCCAGCCCTCGTCGCGTCCCATGGCTGAGGCGATGCGCAGGGCGAAGCACTTCTTGCCAAGCAACGCATTGCCGCCGTACCCGGACCCGAAGGACCAGATCTCCCGGGTCTCGGGGAAGTGCACGATGTACTTCTGGTCATTGCAGGGCCAGGTGACGTCGGCGCGCGCAGTGCCCGACGCGTCGACGAGCGGGTAGCCCACGGAATGGATCGCCGGCACGAACTCGCCGAACTCGCCGATCTCGTCGAGTGCTGCCTTGCCCATGCGCGTCATGATCCGCATGTTGACGACCACGTACGGGGAGTCGGTGATCTCGACGCCCAGCTGCGCGATGCGCGAGCCGAGCGGGCCCATCGAGAACGGGACGACGTACATCGTGCGCCCGCGCATGCTGCCCGCGAACAGGCCGCGCAGGGTGCCGCGCATCTCGGAGGGCTCGGCCCAGTTGTTCGTCGGGCCGGCGTCTACCTCGCGCTGCGAGCAGATGAAGGTGCGGTCCTCGACTCGCGCGACATCGCTCGGGTCCGAGCGGGCAAGGAACGAGTTCGGACGGATGTCGGGGTTGAGGCGGATGAAGGTGCCGCCGTCGACCATGAGTTCGGTCAGCCGCAGCCACTCCTCCTGCGATCCGTCGGCCCACACGACATCGGTGGGCTGGGTCAGCTCTGCCATCTCCTCGACCCACTCGAGCAGCTGCTTGTTCTTGGTGGGCGGATTCTCCAGGCCGGGAACACTCATGCACTCGCTCCAGATGGATCGCAGGGACGTCTGGCGGGGCATCGCCGGACGCTAGACCCAGAATGCACCGGTGAGGCGGCTGATCACGTGTCGAAGGGCCATGCAAGCGCTGACTTGTGACCAAGTACACAGGTCAGGAGAACATGCGATGTGCGGTGGACCACACTTCCTCGACTCGGGTCGCTGCACTCGGCAGGAAGCCGGACTGCGAGAAGGCACCGTGGAACAACTCGGGCGCGTGAATCCAGGTCACCGGCATCCCCGAGTCGGCGAGCAGTTCCGCGTACGCGATGCCTTCATCGCGGAGCGGATCGTGGCCGACCGTGAGCACGACCGCGGGTGTCGGGACTATCCCGCGGCTGTGAAAGTCAGTGACCAGGTCGACGAGAGGGCTCGTCCGATCGGACGCGTCTGGCACGTACTGGTCGTAGAACCACTCCATGTCCTTGCGAGTCAGGAACGGGCCGTCGACGAACTCGCCAGCGGATGGGTAGCCCAGCGTCGGGTCGGTGGCCGGGTAGACCAGGACCTGCCCGACTAGTGCAGGGTGGCCTCCGCGTTGCTGGGCGACTACGGCCGCGAGGTTTCCCCCGGCGCTGTCCCCGCCGACCACGACCCGGTCGTAGTTCGCCAAGGCCCAGTCAGCGGCGGCCAGCACGTCGTTCGTTGCCGCCGGAAAGCGATCGGCGGGCGCGCATCGGTAGTCCACGGCGATCACGTCCCAGCCGGTCGCGGCGCACGCGGTGCGCGCGGTCGCGTCGGTCGTCTCAAGGTTGCCCAGCACCCATCCCCCACCGTGCAGCCACAGCAGACAGGTTGTGCCGTCCGCTCCGTCGCGGGTGTACCGGCGCATCGGGGGTCGAGCCGACGATACGTCGGCCCACGTCACGGGCAGGTCCGACAGCGGTGGCACCCATCCGGCGCGCGCGTCGATCGTCAGTCGAATGTGCATCGCGCGAGCCTCGGCAGCATCGAGCTGCCAGATCGGCGCCAGCGGATTGGCGATCAGGTCACGCCTGAGCGCCTCGCAGTCCGGGGCGAGGGGCGCTCCTTGGTTCATGGGGTTGCTGCAGGCACGGCGTCGACTCGGGCGATCGCCTGGTCGATCACGTGTGCGTACGCCTTCGAGCCAGCCGGAGTCAGATGCGTCTTGTCGGAGTACAGCCACGACGAGTGGCGCGATGCGGCCCAGTCCCAGTCGATGACAGTGACCTGGGCGGGATTCTCGGCAGCGCACTTACGGATCACCTTGTTGTTGCCCTTGGTCCACGATCGCGGGACATGGACCGTGACCAAGTAGAGGTGCCGCTTCGGTCCGATGGCCTTGACCATCGATCGGCAGGTCGACAGCGGGAACGTGCCATTGGTGCCGAGGTGGACCACCACATTCTGGGGAAGCGACCCGCCACGACGGCGAAGCTCGGCCGGTCCCGAGTAGGCCTGCCGGCTCTGCTGTGCGTCGACGGCGAAGCCGCGGGCCTTGAGGCTGTACTTCGCACCGAGCATGACCGAATCGCCCAGCGCGAATCGACCGTCGGGAATCTTCGTATCCGCAGTCGCCCCCGACGCGCCACCAATCGCGATGAGTGAAGCCATCACCGCAATCAGGGCACAGCGGATCGCCTTGGTTCGCCTCGCTGCCATGTCGGCTATTGGACCACGGCGGCGATGCGTCGGACGATCTCGCGCAGGATGTCGGGCGACGTGGCGAAGTTGAGCCGGACGAAACCGGATCCGGCTGCGCCGAAGAGGGGCCCGGAACTGAGAGCCACCTTGGCGTGTTCGACGAGGATCGCCGCCGGATCCTCACCCAGGTAGTACGCGCGAAGGTCGAGCCAGGCCAGGTACGACGCGTCCGGGGGTCGGTACCACGCGCGAGGCATCTCGTCGGCAATCAGCTCCGCGAGTAATCGTCGGTTTCCGTCGAGGATGTCGATCACGTCTGCGAGCCACGGCCCGCCATCGCGATAGGCCGACACCGCAGCGATCGCTCCCAGATGGCCGGAGCCGTAGGTGACCTCCATCGGGATCCTGGCCAGCACCGTCCGTGCCGTTCGGTCCGTGCTGACCAGCTGCGAGCACTTCAGGCCCGGGATGTTCCAGGCCTTCGAGGCCGAGATCAGGCAGACGGCGTTGGCGTCGTCCCCCGCGACCGTCAAGTACGGCACGTGCTCGGCGCCAGGAAGGGTCAGGGGTGCATGGATCTCGTCGGCAATGACGGCGACGTCGAAGCGGGTGGACAGCTCGGCGATTCTCGACAAGGTCTCCGCGCTGGCAACTGTTCCGGTGGGGTTGTGCGGGTTCGACATGAGGTAGGCGGTGACGTCGGGCCGCGCGAATGCTGCCTCCATCGCGTCGAGATCCCAGTCGTATCGCCCGTCTGCGGCTCGCTTCATGGGCGCCTCGACGACCGTGCGGTGAACGACGTCGGTGATGCTGCTGAAGAACGGGTGGTAAACCGGCGGGTTGATGACCACACCGTCGCCGGGCGCGGTCAGGTGCAGCAGGGACTGGGCGACTCCGGTGAGCACGTCAGGCAACGACAGCACGCGCTCGCTGCTGACCTGCCAGCCCCAGGCGCCCTTCGCGTAGGTCGAGAATGCCTCGCCGAGCTCACCGGGCCACAGGTAGCCGGTATCGGAATTGTCGATGGCCGTCCGCAAGGTCCTCGCGATCGGCTCGGCGAGCGGGAAGTCCATCTCGGCGATCCACGCCGGCAGGACGTCGGGGGCGAAGTGGCGCCACTTGGCACTGCGGCGCCTGCTCAGGTGCTCGAGCGTGATCGCGTCGACGTCGAAGGCGGGCACAAGATCAGGCGAGCGAAAGGAAGAGCTTCTCGAGCTCATCTCGCGTCATCGGTGCGTCGTCGCCGCTCTCCCAGCACTGCTGCAGGCCCGAGGCGACGATCTTGAACCCCACGCGGTCCAGGGCCTTCGACACGGCGGCAAGCTGCGTGACGATCTCCGAGCACGAACGACCGTCGTCGATCATGTTGATTACGCCGTCAAGCTGGCCGCGTGCTCGCTTGAGTCGTAGGACGACATCGTGGCTGACTGCGGGCTCGATCTCCATGGGCTCATGCTACCCCTCATACCCATGGGGGTATAGGACGCGAGCGCTCTGAGGGTCCGCGGATACCTTGAGCACGTGACCGGCCAGCAGGCGAACTCCCTTCCTGCCTACCTCACGACGGCGACGCTCGCGCGAGCCGCGTCGGAGTCGGCCGGCCCGGCATTGCTCGTCGTCACGATCGCCGTACTCGGGAGCGCCGCGACAGGGTCGTACGTCGTTGCGGCCATGACCGCCTCAGCGGCCATCGGCGGGCCGGTAATCGGGGCACTTCTCGATCGAGCCACCCGCCCTCGGCGTGGGTTCGCGTGGGCGCTCGCCACTCTGGGCGCGGGACTGGCCGGAATCGCCCTGGCGATCGGCCACGTGCCCGTCGGCTTCGTTCTCGCCCTCGCGGTAGTCGCCGGATTCGGATACCCCGCCGCGACGGGAGCGTGGAGCGCGCAACTGCCACGGCTTGTTCCTGCCCCGGCGTTGACCCGTGCTTACTCCGCCGATGCCGCGACCTACAGCGTGGCCGCCGTGGTCGCGCCACCACTTGCCGCGGCACTCGTGGTCGTGTCGGCTCAGGCCCCGCTGTGGCTGACGGTTGCGCTCGTCATCGCCGCGCTCGTCGGCCTTCGACGCGTACCTCTGTCATCCGCCGGCAGCGCGCGATCCACGGAATCCCTCCTCGGGGACCTGCGCGCCGGCATGTCCGTCATGGCTCGCAACGTCGCACTCCGGCGGACCGTGATCATCACGACGATCGGCTTCGCCGGTCAGTCAGCCGTGTTCGTGACGGCCCCGGTCCTCGCGCTGGAGCTCACCGGCTCGCTCCAGTTCACCGGCGTCATTCTGGGCGTCTTCGCCGCAGGAGGAGTCCTGACCGCACTGTGGTTCACGCGCCATCCGGTGCAGCGACCCGACCGCATGGTGATCGTGACGACGTTGCTGTCCGCATTCATGCTGGCGGCCATCGGAGCAGCACCCACGCAGTGGCTGCTGCTCGTCGCTGCGTTCGCGATGGGAGCGCTCGAGCCGCCATTGATGTCGTCCATGTTCCTCATCCGCGCCCGCGAGTCGCCATCGCGCGTGCAGTCGCAGGTATTCACGACGTCGGCAAGCCTGCGAACTGCCGCATTCGCCGCAAGTACTGCCGTGTGCGGCGCGCTCCTCGCCTTCGGCGTAGGTGCCGTCATTGCATTCGGCGTGGGACTGCATCTTGTCGCGCTCGTCCTCGGGCTCGTGCTCGGCCCGAATCTGCCGGCTCGAGAGCACTGGGTCCGCCGTGCCGGCCCGGGTAACCTCGACGAATGACCGCGCCGGGACGACTTGCCCTCGTCGGCAGCGGGGAGTACCTGCCCGTGATGCACGACATCGAGGCATGGCTTCTTGACGGCCGCCCGCGCAGGTACGTCCAGCTCGCCACCGCCGCGGCTCCCGAGGGCGACGCGTCGCTGGCGCGCTGGCACGGTCTGGGTGCCGAGGCTGCCGCGCGCCTTGATGCCGAGCAGGTCGTGATCGACGTTCGCAATCGCGGCGATGCGAACGACGACGCGTGGGTCGAGGCAATCGCGGGTGCGGGACTGATCTACCTGTCCGGCGGCAACCCCGGGTACCTCGCCACGACCCTGCGCGGGACCCGACTGTGGTCCGCGATCGAGGCCGAGTGGAAGGCCGGCGCCTCACTGGCCGGATGCAGCGCCGGCGCAATGTCGATGGGTGGCTACGTGCCCGACTTCCGGCACCCGAAGCGTGGCGGGACAGACGGTCTCGGCGTCGTGCCCGACCTGCGCGTCCTTCCGCACTTCGACAAGTTCAGCCGCATGATTCCCGACTTCGCTCTTCGACCGCTCGTTCTCTCGGGTGCGACGGTGGTCGGCATAGACGAGGACACCGCCCTCGTCTCCGACGGCCCGGCCGAGGACGGACTGTGGGAGTTCCGCTCGCGCGGTCGTCAGTCGTGCTGGCGCATCGAGTCGGACCGGAAGTATCGGGTCAACGCGCCATTGCGGCTGCGCGTGGCCGCATGACCCTTCGCGCGGACCTGTCCAGCCAGCAGCGCTCCTCCGTTCTGAGACCGGGCATCCGCACGTACAAGCCACGTCGGTCGCGCATGACGGCTCGCGAGGCGGCCGCGCTGGTCGACCAGGCGGCATTCCTCGTTCCAGCCGGGACGGAGCGGATCGACCTCGACGGCCTGTGGGGCGGACCGCTGCCGACGATCGCGGAGATCGGCTTCGGAACCGGCACGACCACGGCAGCGATGGCCGCTGCCGATCCCGATTCCGGCATCCTCGCCATCGACGTGCACACGCCCGGCATCGGCGACCTGCTCGACCTTGTCGGCACCCAGCACCTTTCCAACGTGCGCGTGGTTGAAGGCGACGCACTCGCGGTTCTCGAGTTCATGATCGCGCCGTCGTCGCTCGCGGGGGTCCGCTCGTTCTTCCCTGACCCATGGCCCAAGAGCCGTCATCACAAGCGACGACTCGTGCAGCCGGATGTGCTCGCGTTGGTGGGCTCACGCCTCGTGCCTGGCGGTTCGTGGCACCTGGCAACCGACTGGCAGGAGTACGCCGAATCCATGCAGGAGTGCTTCGCCGCTGACTCTCGCTGGCAAGGCGGCGTGATCGACCGGCCAGCAGACCGCCCCGTGACGCACTACGAGCAGCGGGCGATCCGGGAAGGAAGGTCGGTCACCGACCTGATCTACCAGTGGTCGCCGTGATGTCAGCGGCGAACGACAGTGCGATCGCGACCGGCGACCTTGGCTTCGTAGAGTGCCGCATCCGCGTTGCGCAGTAGCTGATCCGGCGAGACCTCCGCCCGCGCCATCGCCACTCCGATGCTGAGAGTCCGCGACAGTTCCATCCCGTCGACGATCATCGGCGCACGCATCGCCATCCGCACCTTCTCCGCGACGAGGTGGGCATCGTCAGGTCCGGCCAGCCCGCGAAGGACGATGACGAACTCATCTCCTCCTATTCGCGCGACCAGGTCGGTATCGCGGACCGCGTGCCGGATGCGATCGGCGAACTCGCGGAGCACGAGGTCGCCGACGGCATGCCCGAAGGAGTCGTTGATCGACTTGAAGAAGTCGATATCGCAGTACAAGAGCGCGTTGAGATCGGTTCGCCTTCGCCCTTCGCCGAGCACGTGCTCCAGTCGCTCGAGGAGGTGGGTGCGATTGGCCAGGCCGGTGAGGTCGTCGCGCTTTCCTCGCTCGGCGAGGGCCTGTGTCGCGACGAGTTCCTGAACATCGCGCATGCCGACCACAACACTGACGTTCTCGTGGCCGCGCTCATGGACCCTCGTGGCACTGACGCTCATCCACCGATAGTCACCGTCACACTGCCGCACGCGAGCGAGCACTGGGTGCTTCGTTCCGTGACGAAGAGCGAGAACCTCGTCACCAGAAGCGGCGATCTCATTGATGGCCGCGACAACGTCCCAGTCGTCGGGATGAATGAGATCGGCAATGACCGTCCCGACGAGCTGCTCTGCCGTCCAGCCCAGGCTCACCTGAACGGTAGGTGCCACCCATTGCGCGCGCCCGTCCTCGTCGGCGAAGTACACGAGATCGGACGCATTCTCGGCGAGTAGCCGATACCGGTCCTCGCGGCGGAGAAGGGCCGCCTCGGCGGCATCACGCGCCTGTTCTGCAGCCACCTGGTCGGTGATGTCACGAGCCGAGGTGATCGAGCCGTCATTCATGCCACTGTCATCGAGGTAGGGAGAGATGCGCACCTCGAACCAGCGAACGCCGCCGTCCTTGGTGAGTCCGCGAAGTCGCGTGTGCACCTGGGCGCCGCCGTAGACCTGAGGCCTGGTCGCCTGGGCATTCTCCACATCGTCCGGATGCACGATCGAGATGAACGACTTGCCGACGAGATCCTCGGCAGTCCAGCCGAGGACAGCGGTGACCGAGGGCGACACCCACCGCAGGACGCCTTCATGCCCCCACAGGACGAGGTCGGACGCGTTCTCAGCAATCAGCCGATACATCTCGTTCCGCGCGGCGCTGTCGGTCTCGTCCCATGCGTCGGAGTTCATGTGAACCCGCACCTCCGCCCCGACCCTGACCTGAAGGCTATGCCTCAGAGTCCCTCTGGGCTCGTGGAGCGCGGAACTGGGCCGCTCAGGCAGCGGACGAGCTGAACCGCTGTCCCGCGGACCTGCTCGCGTAGCTGCCGATGTCGAGCAGGAAGCCGAGCACCACGACCAGCCAGCCGATGCCGCTGACTCCCCCGGTCGGCGCCCACGCCGCGACGAACGCCAAGGCGGTCCACGGCAGGAAGATCACGCCGAGCAGCGGCCACCAGAAGTTGTCCGAGAATGCCCTCTGCACCCGGTCGTCGCCGAAGATCCATACCGCGAGGAAGGCGATGCGTGGACCGAGGAAACCCAGGATGAGGACGAAGCAGCACATGAAGCGGACCCTAGGGGAATGAGTCGGGGGCCACACGGGTTACGGCTAGGTTCCCGAAACCGACCCCGGAGGGCGTATGACGCACGCATCGAGCACGGAGTTCGACCGACAGCGCGACCTGCTTGTCGACCTGGGATACCCCGGGCTCGCGGGAATCTCCGACGAGGCGTTCGTCGCCCTCGTCGAGCCGCTTCGCGCGCTCGTCGATGGTAAGGACACGACACCTGCCACCACGTCGACGGTTCCGTGGGTGCTCGTGGTCACACCGAACCTGATCGACTCCGAGAAGCTCGTGCCCCTGCTGCGCCTTGCCGGCGGAACCCTGCCGGGCGTCGTCGACCGCAATCACGGCGACGAGGGGCTCGCGCCGTATGTGCCGCTCGCCACGCTCGACGTGCCAGCGGGACCGGCGTACATCGCGTTCGGAATCGAAAGGGGCGAGGAGTTCTGCAACGTGCGCCCCGAGGACGCCCTGCCCGTCATCACCGGGCGCGGACGCACTCCGCTCACCATCCCCGAGGGAATCGCCCTCGTCACCTTGTTCCCCGAGGTCCTGGAGAAGAACAAGTGCTTCATGCTCTCGGGATCACGTCGACACGACCGCAGGGTTCCCGCGATGTGGATCTCCGCGAAGGCGCCGAAGCTCGGCTGGTGCTGGGACGGCAATCCGCACACCTGGCTCGGCACCGCGTCGGCCGAACGTCGCGCGGGAGCGGGACAGATCGTCAATTCCGTTCCATAACCCTCGCCATTTGTCCCACGTTGGCGGAGTGGGTTAGGCCCAGTTGGGTGGGCGCTTGTCGAGGAAGGCGCTCATGCCCTCCTGAGCCTCCGAGGAGGCGAACAGTGCCGCAGACATCGAGGCGGCCTCGTCGAACGCGTCGGTAAGTGACAGTGTCGGAATGCGGCGCAGGAGTTCCTTCGCGCCCGCCAGTGCCGAGGGCCCGCCCGCGAGCAACTGCTCGACGCGGCCGGCAACGGCAGCGTCGAGGCCCTCGGGCGCGCTCACCGAGGTGAGCAGCCCGGCCTCGAGGACTCGATCGGCGTCGACTCGCTCGCCGGTGAGGAACAGTTCCTGCGCGGCCCGGCGATTCATCACCTGCAGGCAGACGACGGAGATGACGGCGGGAGCAACGCCGATGCGCACCTCGCTGAAGGCGAAGCGGGCGTCCGACGACGCGATGGCGATGTCGGCGGCAGCGACGAGTCCGTTGCCGCCGCCCGCGACGTGCCCTTGGACCTTGGCAATGATCGGCTTGGGCAGGTCGAGCATCGCCGTGAGCACGGAGACGAGAGCGGCTGGTCCAGATCCCGTGAATCCGGCAGCATCCCCGCTCACCGCGGCACTCATGTCGGCGCCGGAGCAGAAGGTGTTGCCCGATCCCGTCAGGACGACGACGCGGACGCCATCGTCTCCCGCAGCGCGAGCGAAGCACTCCGCCAGTGCCGCCATTCCCGACGCGTCGAGCCGGTTCTTCGAGTCGGGACGGTTCAACGTGATCGTGGCAACCGCGTTGCCAACCTCGTAGAGAACCGCATCGCCTACGGCATCGGTCACTTCTTGCCCATCCCCTCCAGCATCGTGATCACGCGCAGCATGACCTCGTCCGCCCCGCCGCCGATGCTGCCGAGCCGGCAGTCGCGGAAGTAACGCGCGACCCACAGCTCCTCGGCGTATCCCATGCCGCCGTGGAACTGCACGCATGCGTCGGCGACCTTGCGACTCAACCGTCCGGCCTGGAGCTTCGCGACGGTCGCAGCACGCGTGACATCCTCGCCCGCGACGTACCGCTCCGCGGTGTGATGCAGGAAGCCATGGAGCACGTCGATGTCGGCGATCAGCTCCGCGAGCGTGTACTGGATGTACTGGTTGGCCATCAGCGGCTTGCCGAAGGCCTCGCGCATCTGGAGGTATTCCTTCGTGCGGTCGATCGCGCGGCGCGCGCCAGTGACCGCCATGTAGCAAATCCACAGGCGCTCATCTTGGAACTGGGCCATCTGCATCTGGAAGCCACGACCGGCCTCGCCGATCGTGTTGCTGACCGGGATGCGCACGTCATCGAGGACCAGCTCGGCGGTGTCGGACGAGTTGTTACCCATCTTCTTCAGCTTGCGACCCACGCTGAAGCCGGGCGTATCGGTGGGAACGAGCAGCAGGCTCATGCCCTGATACCCGCCCTCGTCGGACGTGCGGGCGAGCAGGCAGATCCAGTCGGACTGCGTGCCGCTCGTGATCCACATCTTGCGACCGTTGATCACCCAGTCGCCGCCGTCGCGCACGGCTCGCGTGCGGATGCCCGCGACGTCGGAGCCGGCATCGGGCTCGCTCACGGCGATCGAGCAGACCAGGTTCCCCGCCAGGGTCGGCTCGAGGTACTCCCGCTTGAGCTCATCGCTGCCGAACCGCGCGAGCGCCGGCGTCGCCATTCCGGCCTGGACGGCAATGGCCATCGGGACGCCGCCCGCATCGCATCGACCGAGCTCCTCGGCGAGCACGACGGTGTACGAGTGATCGGTCCCGCCGCCGCCGAACTCGGTGTCGTACTCCAGACCGAAGCCGCCGATCGCGCCGATCTTCGGGAAGAGCTCGTGGGCCGGGAAGATCTCGTCGTCCTCCCACTTGTCCACGTACGGATTGATCTCCTGCTCGACGAGCTGGCGAACACTCTTGCGGAACTGGTCATGCTCCGACGTGAACAACATCAGTTACCTCCTGGGTTGATGAGCCCGAGTGCCCGGGCCCACAGTTCTGTCAATGTCACGATCACGGGCGCATCGGCAGCCAGCTCGTCCGACGCACCCTCGGTGCTGAGCCAGTGGCGAGCGAATCCTTCGACCATCGCGCACAGAGCGGCCGCGGAGATGCGCGGATCGAGGGTCGGGACGGCTAGGCCGTCCTTCTGCAGCTTGCTGATCGTCTTGGCAACGCGGTCGACGTGCGCGTGGCGAAGGTTGGACAGCACTGCGCGGAACGACTCGTCGTTGACCGCTGCCTGGGCGACGACCTCCATCAACCGGGACGTAGCGCGGTGAACCTCGAGGTACCGAGCGTTGGCGAGCGAGATGCGCTCGATCGGATCGGTGACATCCGGCGTGCTGAGGACGGCGTACATCGCCTCGGTTATCGAGTCGACGGTGCCGTGCAGCACGTCCTCCTTGGTGGCGAACCACGTGTAGACGGTCCCGTGGCTGACACCGGCAGCTTGGGCGATATCGCTCATGCGGGTCGCGTCGAACCCGCGCTCCTCGAAGACCTGACGCGCGGCCGTCACCAGCCGCTCGCGCGTGCGCCGGCCTCGTTCGGACAGCGGGGCCCGAGCGCCGTCAGACAGCACGGCGGTCATGCCGGGTCCAGGAGGTCAGCGGGGATATCGACGAGCCGCGCGCGCAGATGCTCGCCGAGGCCCTTGGCCTGCGGGTCGATGCGGGTCGTCTCCGCGACTCCGCGACCGAGGATCCCGTGAACCACGATGTTGAGCGCGCGCAGGTTGGGCAGGGGGTGCACGTCGACTTGGAGCGCGCTCGTCTCGGGCAGAAGCTCGTGAACGCGATCGACGGTGACGAGCCCTGCAAGCCATGCGAACCGCGCGTCAGCAAGGTCGACGAGACTGCGGTCTGCGACAAGGTCGGCGGCATGCCCATGCGCGAGTGCGACTGCCGACACCTCGATCGGGTCGACGACCCACAGGCCGACGTTCGCGTTGCCGCCCTTGTCCCCGCTGCGCGCGCCGACGAAGGTGCCCAGCGGCAGGCGTCTGGTCGTCATGCGATCACCTCACCGTCGACGCGCACGTCGACGTCGACCGCTCCTCGCCCGACGGTGGTCGGCCAGTAGACCCCGTACGGACTGGCCGCTGCCGGTGGCGTCGTCGGAAACAGGCCCGGGTACGAGGACAACGTTGCCTCGATGACGCGCTCGGTGAACGGCTTGCCGACCTTGTCCGCGTCGTCGTCCTTCACCGTGATGCGCAGGAAGGACTGCGCCTGCGAGGCGGTCGCGGGATCGGCGATCGAGCTCGCCTGCAGCTCGACGCTGAGCTCGCGCACGTCGAGTGTCGACGCCGCGGCCAGATCGGCCGGCTCGAGCGATGCGGCCTGGTTCAGGCCGATGCCGGTGATGGTCCGCAGGACGACGTCGGCTTTCGCCTCGACCTCCATGCCGGTGATGACGAGCGCCAGCGAGTTGCGAAAGCCGCCGAGATAGTTCATCGCGACTTTCAGCCGCTCCGGCGGCGCCTGGCCGACGGTTCCGCTGATGAGGACGCGATCGCGGCCCACCTGCTCGAGTCGGATCGAGTCGAAGCGAGCGGTGACGTCGGGGTTGAGGTAGTCGGGACCGCCCACCTCATACAGCAGCTGCGCGGTGACGGTGCCGACAGTGACCATTCCGCCCGTGCCGTCGTGCTTGGTGATGACGGTGCTGCCGTCGGACGCGACCTCCGCGATCGGCAGGCCCGGATGCTCGAGTCCGGGGACGTCGGTGAAGAAGGCGTAGTTGCCGCCGGTCGCCTGCGCTCCGCACTCGATCACGTGACCGGCAACAAGTGCTCCGGCAAGCGCATCGAGAGTCGCCTGGTCACCCGCTCGCGCGGCCGCATAATCCCAGCCGTGGTGGAAGGCGGCCGGCCCGATCACCAGCGCGGCGTCGGTGATGCGCCCGGTCACGACGATGTCGGCACCGGCCCGCAGGGCTGCGGTGACCGGCTCGCCGCCGATGTAGGCATTCGCCGTGAGCGGCCGAATGCCGGAGGCCGCGAGGGCCTCCCCAGTGTCGAGGTTCGCGAACTCCTCGCCCGCGACGATCAGGTCGCGGACGTGCGGGGCGAGGTCATCGCCACTGACCACCCCGATGCGCAGCGACAGCCCCAGGGTTGTCGCGAGCTCGCGGAGCGCCGTGCCCAGTCCCTCGGGATCGAGCCCGCCGGCATTGCTCACGACGCGTATGCCTCGGTCGGTGCACGTCCCGAGCACTTCCTCCATCTGCGTGAGGAAGGTGCGTGCATATCCCGAGCCGTGCTTCATCCGCTGGCGCGCGAGGATCAGCATCGTCAGTTCCGCGAGCCAGTCGCCGGTCAGTACGTCGATCGGGCCGTCCTCGACCATCTCCCGCGCTGCTGACTGCCGGTCTCCGAAGAACCCGCTGCAGTTCGCGATGCGAATCGGCTCGGTCATGACGCCTCATCCCCGACGAGTTCGACAAACTCGACGACAACCGTGTGCGCGTCGACGGACTGGCCCACCTCGACGAGGACTCGAGACACGATGCCGGCGTGATCGGCGATGATGCGGTGCTCCATCTTCATCGCCTCGAGCATCACGAGGGTCTGCCCGGCGACCACGGCATCGCCCGCTGCTACGGCAACGGCCGTGATCGTCCCCGGGACCGAGGTCGACGGTCCGTGCCCCGCGGCGTCGAGGGAGTGATCGGCGAACCGCGGCGAGACCGTCCATGCGGTGGCGTGCCGACCGTCGTCGACGAATACCTCGTCGCCGTATCGGGCGACCGAGCACCGTGCAGCGACCCCGTCGATGCGTACGACCACGACAGCACCGGACTCGGTTCGTTCGACGACCGCCTCCGCAGCCGGCAGGTCCAGGGACGGAGACGAGAACACTCCCGCGTACGGCACGTCCTCGGTGCGCGACAGTCGCACGCGATCCCCGTCGCGTCCGCCCTCGACCAGCACCGTCACGAACTCCTCGGCACCGCGCCGGTGGAGCGTGACGAACTCGGGCGCGGCAGGCACGTTGCGCCACCCGAGAGGGACCGCGTCGGCGGGAGCCTCGTCGGCCGCGATCGCGTAGGCAACCGCGAGCGCGTGCCGTTGCTCGTCGGCCTCGGGGAGAACCGGTGCGAGCAGGTCCGCATGCTCGTCGAGGAAGGATGTCGTCGTCGCCCCGGACAGGAAGCTCGGCGAGCGAAGGATGGCGGCGAGCGAGTCGCGATTCGTCACGGGAGCGTGCAGGGTCATGCGCGCCAGGCCGTCCGACAGGATCGACGCGGCGAGTTCCCTGGTCGTGGCGTGGCTGATGACCTTCGCGAGCATCGGGTCGTAATGCGGAGTGATGACGCTGCCGTCCGCGACTCCCGCGTCGATCCGCAGACCCGATCTCGGTGCCGAGCCGAATCGATGGATCACCCCGGTCGCCGGCAGGTAGTCGTGCGCCGGGTCCTCCGCGTACAGGCGTGCCTCGATCGCATGGCCGCGCACGACGAGCTCGTCCTGCGCGACCGGCAGTGGCAATCCCGAGGCGACGACGATCTGCCACATCACCAGGTCGGCGCCCGTGATGGCCTCGGTCACGGGATGCTCGACCTGCAGGCGGGTGTTCATCTCCAGGAACGAGAACTCCTGATTCGCGCCGTCCCCGAACACCATGAACTCCACGGTTCCGGCACCGACGTACCCGATCTGCTTGGCCAGCGACACCGCCGCCTGATGAAGTCGTTCTCGCACTTCGGGCGTCACGCCGGGCGACGGAGCTTCCTCGATGACCTTCTGGTGCCTGCGCTGGATCGAGCATTCCCGCTCGAACAGGTGCACCACGTTGCCGTGGACGTCGCCGAACACCTGCACCTCGACATGGCGCGCGCCGGCGAGATAGCGCTCGACGAAGACCGTGTCGTCGCCGAACGAGCTCTTCGCCTCGCGTCGTGCCGACTGCAGCGCCTCGAGCAGGTCGGCCGGCGACGTCACGATGCGCATTCCCTTGCCGCCACCACCCGCACTGGCCTTGACCAGGAGCGGGTAGCCGACCGCCGCGCAGGCTGCGGCCGCATCCGCATCCGACTGCCCGTCCGGGAGCTCCGCGCCCGCGACGAGAGGCACGCCGGCGGCCGCGGCGATGCGCTTCGCCTCGACCTTGAGCGCCATCGCCTCGATCGACTCAGGAGTGGGCCCGATCCACGTCAGCCCGGACTTGCCGACCAGACGGGCGAAGTCCGCGTTCTCCGACAGGAAGCCGTAGCCGGGGTGGATCGCATCGGCGCCCGAGGCGAGGGCGGCCTCGATGATGAGCGTGCTGTCGAGGTAGGTCTGGACGCTCGATGCACCGGGCAGCCGGACCGACAGGTCGGCCTCGCGCACGTACGGCGCGCTCGCGTCAGGGTCCGAGTGCACCGCGACAGTCGAGATGCCGAGCGCACGAGCAGTGCGGATGACGCGCGAGGCGATCTCGCCGCGGTTAGCGATGAGGACCCGGGTGATTGGTGTCGGCATCGTCGTCACATCCGGAAGACGCCGTAGGAGTCCGTGCCCGCGACCGGGCCCGAATGCACGGCGGACAGCGCGAGCGTGAGCACCGTGCGGGTGTCGCGTGGATCGATGATCCCGTCGTCCCACATGCGTCCGGTCGCGAAGAGCGCAGTCGACTCGCTTTCCACCTGCTGCTCGAATGCATCGCGGATCGGGGCGAACGCGGCCTCGTCGAAGACCTGGCCCGCTCCCTCGGTCTTCTGCCGGGCAACGATCGTCAGGACTCCCGCGAGCTGCTTGGGCCCCATGACGGCGATGCGGTGATTGGGCCAGCTGAAGATGAAGCGCGGATCGTAGGCCCGGCCGGCCATGCCGTAGTTCCCCGCGCCATAGGAGGCACCCATCATCAACGTGATCATCGGCACGCCGCAGTTGCTCACCGCGTTGATGAGCTTGGCGCCGTCCTTGATGATTCCGCCCTGCTCGTACTTGGTGCCGACCATGAAGCCGGTGATGTTCTGCAGGAACAGGATCGGCACGTTCATGCGGTTGCACAGCTGTATGAACTGCGCGCCCTTGTGCGCCTCCTCGCTGAACAGGATCCCGTTGTTCGCGAGGACACCGACGTGGAAGCCGTTGACGTGCCCCCAGCCCGTCACGAGTGTCGAGCCGTAGAGCGGCTTGAACTCGTCGAACTCGCTGGCGTCGAGCACCCGGGCGAGCACCTCGCGCGCCTCGAACGGCACCTTGATATCCGCCGACGCGATGCCGAGGAGCTCGTCGGTGTCGTACGCGGGCGGACGCGGCGCCACCGCCGTGCCGGGTCCCTGCTTGGTCCAGTTGAGGTGCGCCACGATGTCGCGGCCGATGCGCAGCGCGTCGGGCTCGTCGACGGCGAGGTAGTCGGCCAGGCCTGACACGCGCGCGTGCATCTCCGCACCGCCGAGGGTCTCGTCGTCGGCATCCTCGTCGATCGCCATCTTCACCAGAGGCGGACCGCCGAGGTACACGCGCGCCGCGTCCTTCTGGAGCACCGTGTAGTCGCTCATGCCGGGCACGTATGCGCCGCCCGCCGTCGACGAGCCGAACACCATCGTGATCGTCGGGATGCCGGCCGCGGACAGTCGCGAGAGATTCTTGAACGTCGCACCGCCGGGGTTGAACACGTCGACCTGCTGGGTGAGGTCGGCCCCACCGGACTCGGTCAGCGACACCAGCGGCAGCCGATTCATCCGGGAGATCTCCATGGCACGCAGCGCCTTGGTCACCGTGATCGGCGCCTGGGACCCGCCCTTCACGGTCGGGTCGTTCGCGCTGATGACGCACTCGACCCCACTGATCCGCCCGATGCCAGTGACCAGGCCGGCTCCGGTCGCGTCGCCGCTCCCCCAGCCGGCGAGCGGAGAAAGTTCGAGGAAGGCTGCACCCGGATCGAGCAGGAGGGCGATGCGCTCGCGGGGCAGGAGCTTGCCGCGGGCCCGATGCCTGGACACCGTCTTCGCGTCCTTGTCCGGGTTCCCGCTGCCCCCGCCACGCGTGACATCGCCATACAGGTCGTCGATCTGCGCCAGGGCGTCAAGCAGCGCGCCGCGGTTGGCGACGAACGCCTCCGAGCGCGGGTCGATACGAGATCTCAGGACGGGAGCCATCAATCTGACGCTAACGTCAAGTTGATACGCGCGTCAAGGTCTTTGGCTATCGTGACGCCATGACCAGTCCCCTCGATGCGCTTCGGCCCGGCTGCCTCACCGGGCGGGTCGCCCTCGTCACCGGCGGCGGATCGGGAATCGGCCGCGCCACCGCACTCCACCTCGCCGATCTCGGCGCCCAGGTGGTGATCGTCGGCAGGACCGCGGACAAGCTCGACGAGACCGCGGCACTATGCGCCACGCGGGCCGGCACGCTCGCGATGACCACCCTGTCCGTCGACCTTCGCGAGTTCGACCAGGTCGATGCCGCGCTCGACACGATCCTCGAGCGGCATGAGCGCATCGACCTGCTCGTCAACAATGCGGGCGGGCAGTTCGTGGCGCCCGCTGAGACCGTCTCGCCAAACGGCTTCCGATCGGTGACGCGACTCAACCTCGAGGCTCCGTGGTACCTCACCACCCGCGTGGCCGCGCGCTCGATGATCCCGAACGGCTACGGCAAGGTTGTCAGCGTGACGATGACCCCGTTGCGGGGCATCCCCTACATGGCGCACTCGTCCGCCGCGCGCGCTGCCGTCGACAGCCTCACCCGAACCCTGGCCATCGAGTGGGCGGGCTACGGGATTCGTCTCGTCGCGGTGGCCCCCGGCCTGGTGAGCACCGACGCCTTCGGGCGGTACGGGCTTGACCTCGAGGCGGTCGCGAAGCAGATTCCCGCCGGCGTGATGCAGACTCCCGAGGACGTTGCCGCGGTGATCGCGTTCTTCCTGTCTCCCGGCGGCGACTACGTCACCGGCACGACCATCGTCGCCGATGGCGGCTGGGACCTGGCCGGACCCAAGCTCGCAGGCGGCTAGGCCGGTCGGACTACGTCGACGTCGGTGTGGACGAAGTCATCTCCCTTGCACAGGATCGGGCAGCCCCGAGAACGAGCCAGCGCATACGAGAAGCCGTCGCCGAAGTTCAACCTCGCCGGAGCGCCGCGAAACCGCGTCACCGCGGATGCTCCCAGCACAGCCAGATCTCGACTAACCGGCACCACGTGTATGTCGCAGCTTCCCAGGAGTTGCCATGCATCCGAGAACAGGTCACGCGGTTCGCTCCGATGCGCGTGGCGCTCGCGACTCGACGCGACCAGCAAGTACTCCTGGACCGTGCCGGCGCTCATCAGTCGCTCGTCCGCTTCCGCCAGACGCTCAACGAACCACTGCGCCTCGGGTTCGCGGAGCAGCATGGAGATCACCGCAGACGAATCGACGACCAACGCGCCGTCGGTCACTTCGGCAGACCCTCGTTGTCGTACAGGAGGTCCTCATCGCTGACGACGTCACGGCCAATCAAATCGGGATACTTCGCCCAGAATGCCTCGAGACTCCACATCATGTCGCTGGCAGTCGAGAGCCGTGCGACTCGCGTGCGCATGAGTCGGTCATCGAGCGCGCGGGTTACCGCCTCGGTTATCCCCTCGCCGGTGAGCTCGCGGAGCTCGCGTAGCAGTTCGTCTGCGCGATCACTCTTCACGCTAAATGGCATGGAGTGATTCTAGAAAATTCTAGAAGACTCGTCAATGCCTCAGTCCGCGATCAGCCGATGCCCCATCGCGACCGCGTGGTCGGTCCCCTCGACCACGTATCCCAGGTGCTCGTAGAAGCCGATCGCCTCGTCGTTGTCCCCGCGTACCGAGAGGTTCACCTTCGGGCACCCGCGCGCGACCAGCAGCTCTTCGGCGTGCGCCACAAGCACGCGGCCAAGGCCCGTGCCGTGCAGATCCGGTGCCACCGCGAGGTAGTTGATGCTCCCCCGGTGGCCGTCGTAGCCGACCATCAGCGCGCCGGCCAGGCGCCCGTTCGACTCCGCAACGAGAAGCCCCCAGGGCGAGTCGGCGATCTTGCGGGCGATGTCCTTCTCGGGGTCGTTCCACGGACGAAGCAGCCCGCACTCGCGCCACAGGTCGATCACGCCGTTCGTGTCTGCTGCCTCGAACGCGCGGATCGCGATGTCGCTCATGGTCGGGACCGGAAGTCAGCCGCCGCCAACTCGTAGACGAGCTCAAGTCCGTCCTCAGGATCGTCCTGCTCGCCGACCTCGACGAAGCCCGCGCCCTCGATGATCCGCAAGGACGCAGCGTTCTCCGGGCTGACGGTCGCACGAAGCACTCGGACGTCCGGATGCGCTGCAGCAAAGGCCCACATGGTCATCGCGATCTCGGTGGCGTATCCGTTGCGCCGGTGTCGAGGAAGCACGCTGTACCCGATCTCCACCATCCCGTTCTCATCCGGCCTGTCGTGAAAGTTGCCAAGGCCGACGATCAGCGGCTCATCGGACCGCAGCACGGCCAGGCGAAGGAGCCACGGATTGACGGACGGATCCTTGGCCACCTGCGGGATGCGAAAGGACAGGGGCGAGTGGTCCGGGTCGAGGACGTTGTCGGGGTCGGCGAAGCCCAACGGGATCGGCGCCGCCGTGCCGTCGCGGCTCAGCAGCTGCTCGACGGTCACGAGCACGAGGTCCAGGCGGGGGCCGGACAGGATGTTCGGCGGAACCCTGCTCACTGCGGAATCGCCCGCAGGATGCAGAACTCGTTGCCCTCCGGATCGGCGAGAACCACCCAGCTCTGCTCGCCCTGGCCGATATCGACGCGCGTGGCACCGAGCGATTCGAAGCGCGTCACCTCGGCAGCCTGATCATCGGGTCGGAAGTCGAGATGAAGACGGTTCTTGCCGGGCTTGCCCGAGTGCACGCGAAGGAACAACAGGCCCGGAGTCCGGTTCGGCTCAGGCCGGATCTCGTACTCGTCCGGATCGCTCCCGACGATGACCCACCCGAGGGCGTTCGCCCACCAAGTCGCGAGGGCTTCGGGATCCGCCGAGTCAACGACGACCTGCTCCCAGTCCAGGCTCACCGACAGCCTCCCGTCACCATGCGTACGCCTCCGGCGCCGTGCCTCCCGGGCCGGGGAAGATCTCGTCGATCCGGGCCAGCGCTGCCGCGTCGAGAGTGATGTCGAGCGCGCGCAGGCCACCGTCGAGCTGGTCGAGGGTGCGCGGGCCGACGATCGGCGCGGTCACCGCAGGCTGGTGCAGCAGCCAGGCCAGGGCGACATCGCCGGGGTTCTCGCCCCGCTCGTCGCAGTACGCCTCCCACGCCTGGATCGCCGGCCGGTGCTTCTCGAGGTCCTCCCCAGCGCGCCCGCTGCTGCTCCGGGCGGCCGTGCCGGCGGCCTGCTTCTTCAAGACGCCGCCCAGGAGGCCGCCGTGAAGCGGTGACCACGGGATGACGCCGAGGCCGTAGAACTGCGCGGCCGGCAGTACCTCCAGTTCCACGGTGCGCTCGACCAGGTTGTAGATGGACTGCTCGGCGACCAGGCCGAGCTGATGGCGACGCCATGCGGCCTCCTGGCCCTGGGCGATGTGCCAGCCGGCGAAGTTGGACGAGCCGGTGTAGATGATCTTCCCCTGCTGGCGCAGGACGCCCATGGCCTCCCAGATCTCGTCCCACGGGGTAGCGCGGTCGACGTGATGCATCTGGTAGATGTCGATGTAGTCGGTCTGCAGCCGCTTCAGCGAGGCATCGCAGGCGCGGCGGATGTTGAGTGCTGACAGCTTGCCGTCGTTGGGCCAGGTCCCCATGTCCGCGTAGAGCTTCGTGGCGAGGACCGTGCGCTCGCGCCTGCCCCCGCCCTGGGCGAACCAATCCCCCACGATTCGCTCGGTCTGGCCCGCGTTCTCGCCCCACCCGTAGATGTTGGCGGAGTCGAAGAAGTTGATCCCCTGGTCGTGCGCGTGGTCCATGATCACGTTCGAATCGGCCTGGGAGGTCTCCGGGCCGAAGTTCATCGTGCCCAGGCACAGGCGGCTGACTTTGAGGCCTGAACGACCCAATTGGACGTATTCCATGACTGTTCTCCACATCCGCAGACCCTCGGGTTTGCCGTTTGACCGGCACTAGGGAACACTCAATCACTAGGAACAGAGATATCAGCATCACAGTCCTGAGCAACCGCACAGAGTACGACCGGGTGCCTGATTCTTCTGACCGCGTGACGGCGACCGTTCGTCACGTTCTTTTGAAGGAGAATTTCATTATGGCTCAAGGCACCGTCAAGTGGTTCAACGCGGAAAAGGGTTTCGGCTTCATCGAGCAGGCTGATGGCGGACCCGACGTGTTCGTCCACTACTCGGCAATCGATTCGAGTGGCTACCGCTCGCTCGACGAGAACCAGACCGTCGAGTTCGACATCACGCAGGGTCCCAAGGGCCCCCAGGCCGAGAAGGTCCGCGTCGTCTAATTTCAGGCTTCGCAACATACGAAGGGTCCCGCCTCACGGCGGGGCCCTTCGTCGTTGTCGGCCCCTCGGACATGGCTACTCTCACGCGCATGATCATCATTCGCACGGCCGTCGCAGGCGACGTTGAAGACGTGCCCGCTTTCTGGGCCGGATCGGCGATGGGCGGCGAACGACCCTCGGACAGCTCCGCGGCAGTCACCGCGCTGATCAACCGCGATCCGCAGGCCCTCCTGCTGGCCGTCGACGACGACACGATCGTCGGCAGCCTCATCGCCGGGTGGGACGGGTGGCGCTGCCACCTCTACCGGCTCGCGGTCGCGCCTGACCGGCGACGTCAGGGCATCGCTCGACAACTCATCGCTGCAGCCGAGGACAGGTTCCGCAGTCTCGGCGGCATCCGCGCCGACGCGATGGTGGTCGACGACAACGCACTCGGCACTGACACGTGGGCAGGAGCCGGCTACACGCGGGAGACCGACAACTCACGCTGGGTCAAGGCGCTGTGAGCGGCGTCTGGGGTTCCGGCGGAGGGCCAACATCAGGTGAGCCTGGCGGTATCTCCGGTGACGGACCGACGTCGGGGATGTCCTCAGTAGGCACGCTCGGCGCCTGCTCGCCGCTCATGCGTTCCCTGCTTCCAGGCGAGTCCATACGCGGTGCGTGCGCACCGCCGCCAGCAGGGCGCTGACCGCATCGGTCATCGAGTCAGCGGTCATCGCTCCGTTGTCCTCCTCGACGCCCGCTCCGGCGGCCGTCAGGCCGCCCACGAAGGCAAGGGCCTTGGCATGCCGATACGACTCTTCGATCAGCGTGCTCACTCGAGGATCGAGATCTGCATCGGCACCCGCGATGACGACGACGGCATCGAACTCGATGGATCGCGTCGTCGCGTACGTCCGGTCCGGGGGTACGGGCGTGCCGCCAATGTCGACGGGTGCGCCGGTTGGAGCGACGATCAGCACCGCCATCCCCGCATCGGCGGCGAGCGCGATCGCGTCGTCAAACCCTGTCACGTCCGCCGTGCCGCCGACCACGATGCCGAGAACCCGGCCGTTGACTGGGAACTCCGCTGCTGTCATCTGGCTCAACGCAGGAGACAAGAAGCCCGCCGGCACCGCCGTGGCACTCGGGGGCGTCAGGCCGAGCAGCTCCCCCACTCCTGCGGCGAGCTGCGCGTCAACCTGCGCGAGGACCTCGAGCTCACGCTCGCGGATCTCCTGGTGGTAGCACTTGCCGAGCTCGAAGGCGATCGCCTCGCACGTGTGCTGCTGCTCGAGCGGGGTAAGGCTGCGGAAGAACATCGCAGCCTGGGTGAAGTGGTCGTCGAAGGACGCTGCGAACGCACGCTCCTGAAATCCCTCGACGGGAGTCGGACTCTCCACGAACGCCACGCTCGGGTCGGCCAGGTACGGGCACCCGCCACCGAGCGAGTTCGGGAAGTACGGAGAAACATCGTCGTGGACGAGCGTCTGGTGCATGCCGTCGCGCAGGTTGTCGTTCACCGGCGCCTGCGGCTGGTTGATCGGTAGCTGCCCGAAGTTCGGGCCCCCGAGCCGTGTCAGTTGCGTATCGAGGTAGGAGAACAGCCTGGCGGCGAGCAGCGGATCATTCGTGGGCTCGATGCCTGCGACGAGGTGGCCGGGGTGGAACGCGACCTGCTCGGTCTCCGCGAAGTAGTTCGTCGGGTTGCGATCGAGGGTCATCGTGCCGATCACGACCACAGGAGCGAGCTCCTCGGGGATCAGCTTCGTCGGATCGAGCAGGTCGATCCCCTGGTACATCTCGTCGGCCTCATCGGGCACCACCTGGACTCCGAGGTCCCACGACGGGAAGTTCCCCGAGTCGATGGCATCGGCGAGATCGCGTCGGTGGAAGTCCGGATCCATGCCTGCCGTGAGCTGCGCTTCCTCCCACAGCATCGAGTGCACGCCGGCCGCTGGCTTCCAGTGGAACTTGACGAGCACCGTGTTGCCGCCCGCGTCGGTCAGGCGGAACGTGTGGACGCCGAACCCTTCCATCATCCGGTAGGACCGCGGGATGCCGCGGTCGCTCATGACCCAGAGCATGTGGTGCGTTGCCTGCGTGTGCAGGGAGACGAAATCCCAGAATGTGTCGTGCGCCGACTGTGCCTGAGGGATCTCGGTGTCGGGGTGCGGCTTCGCCGCATGGATCAAGTCGGGGAACTTGATGCCGTCCTGGATGAAGAACACGGGGATGTTGTTGCCGACGAGATCGAAGGTTCCCTCGCTTGTATAGAACTTGACGGCGAATCCACGGGTGTCGCGGGCAGTGTCGGCCGATCCGCGCGATCCGACGACTGTCGAGAAGCGCACGAACACTCTCGTCTCGACGCCCTTGGCCAGGAAGCCGGCGCGGCAGAACGCTGACGCCTTCCCGTTAGCGACGAAGGTGCCGTGCGCTCCCGCACCGCGTGCGTGGACCGCGCGCTCGGGAATGCGCTCGTGATCGAAGTGCATGATCTTCTCGCGCAGATGGTGGTCCGCAAGGAGCGTCGGGCCGCGTCGGCCAGCCGTGAGCGAGTGCTCGGTGTCGCCGAGTGGGGTGCCCTGCGAGGTAGTCAGCACCTCCGTCGCGGATGGCTCGAACGCGGACACGGGCAACTGCTGGTCGGTGGTCATGGTGGTCCTCACTGGGTGGTCTGTGTCGGTGGTGTCCGCGTGATGAACGTGCTGGCTGGCCCGGAGGTCCGATCACGTACTCGCGAGGTACCCACCCAGACCTCGCCCAAAACGGCGGACACCGCACTACGCTTCCGCGTGCGAAGTCCCGGCTCGAGTTAGGCGGCACGATGGCTCCGTCGTACGGCGACTATCAGGTCGAGATCTACCTGAACGGACTCGGCGGGGTCATCCCCACGATGCCGATGACCTTCAACGAGCTCGAGGCGCGCGCATCCGAGGCGCTGCCGCCGTCGGTGTGGTCGTACGTCGCTGGCGGCGCAGGCGATGAACTCACGCAGCGCGCCAATGTCGAGGCCTTCACTCGCTGGGGCGTCATGCCGCGCATGCTCGTCGGGGCGACCGAGCGCGACCTGTCGGTCGAGTTGTGGGGCACCCGTTGGCCGGTCCCGATCTTCATGTCCCCTATCGGAGTCATCGGACTGTGCGCCCAGGATGGCCACGGCGATCTCGCAACAGCCAAGGCCGCGGCCCGCACCGGAGTGCCGATGTGCGCATCCACGCTCTCGGTCGACCCCCTCGAGGACGTCGCCGCGGAGTTCGGTGATACCCCGGGCCTCTTCCAGCTCTACACGCCCACAGATCGCGACCTCGCCGAGAGCCTCGTGCACCGGGCGGAGGCTGCGGGCTTCGCCGGGATCGTCGTCACTCTCGACACATGGGTGACCGGCTGGCGTCCGCGCGACCTCGCTACCGCCAACTTCCCCCAGCTCCGCGGTCATTGCCTTGCCAACTACTACAGCGACCCGAACTTCGCGAGCAAGGTCGACGCGGACCTGGTTGCCAATCCGCGCGCGGGAGTCCTGAACTGGGTGGGGATCTTCGGCAAGTCGCTCATCTGGGACGACCTCACCTGGCTGCGATCGATCACGAAACTTCCGTTGATACTCAAGGGGATCTGCCATCCCGATGACGTGCGCCGCGCGCGCGACTTCGGCATGGACGGGATCTACTGCTCCAACCACGGCGGTCGGCAGGCCAACGGAGGTCTGGCGGCGATCGACTGCCTGCCCGGGGTCGTCGAGGCTGCCGGCGACCTGCCCGTGCTGTTCGACTCGGGGGTCCGCTCCGGCGCCGACGTCGTCAAGGCGCTCGCGCTCGGGGCGTCAGCGGTCGGCATCGGCCGTCCCTACGCGTACGGCCTGGCTCTCGGTGGCGTCGACGGGATCGTCCACGTTCTCCGTTCGATCCTGGCCGAGGCGGACCTGATCATGGCGATCGACGGCTACCCGACGCTCGCCGACCTGACTCCCGAGGCGCTGCGCCGCACCCAGATTTGAACCGCCTCCCGGGTCAAATCGGTGTTCTGGGGGCGATTCGGGGCGCGTTCTTCGGATTTGACCCGGGAGGCGGTTCAAATCGACAAGGCCCAGGGCGATGCCCTAGGCCTTGTCGATTTGTGGAGGTGCCGGGAATCGAACCCGGGTCCGTTCAGGCTTCTTCCGTTCTTCTACGTGTGTAGCCGCGCTATCGCTTCTCGGCCCCGGAACTTCGTGCGGCACTGTTCCGTGGCGGCCCAGTCACTGTTTGTCTTTCCGCCCGCTCCCGTGACCGGAGCGATTGGTGAGTCCCCTAGCGACGTCAGACCCCAATTCGGGGACGCATTGGGCTGACGGCTGATCTATGTACTACGCCGCGAGGGCGTAGGACTCAGCAGACTGCGTGTTTTTGGCAGTTATTGTTTTCCAAGGATTCTTAACGAGATCACCCTGGATTCTCGACACGCTTCTCCGGTCAAAACATCTGAGCGTCGAAACCTGTCACCCCCATGTTCAGTTATCAAGGTCGAGCCGGTCGTGCCCTTCGATGGTACGCCGATGCTCCGACGCGGCCAACCCGCATCGTGTCTAGAGTGCGGCTGTGGTCGACTACCTGAGCTCAATTTCCGCCGATGGCGAGGCTTTTGCCGAGATCGTCGCGGCCGGCCCCCTCGACGCCGACGTGCCCACGTGCCCCGGCTGGAACCTGCGCGACCTGGCCCACCACCTCGGCTACGTCCAGCGCTGGGCCAGGCTCGCTGCCGCGACGGCCGCAAAGCCGGACGATGCGGCCATAGAGGCGCCGCCCGCCGATGACGACCTTGCCGGCTGGCTTCGAGCTGGCAATCGCGCACTCGTCGAGACCCTCGGCTCGGTGCCGGGAGATGCGCCGACCTGGCATCCGTTCACCGTCCCGCAGGTCATGGCCGTGTGGCCACGGCGCCAGGCGCACGAGCTCGCTGTGCACCTGTGGGACGCCCAGAATGCGACGGGCCGCACGACGCTGATGGATCCCCTGCTTGCCGCGAACTTCGTCCGCGAGTACTTCGAGGTGATCGTTCCTCGCGTCATCGACCGAGACGGCCGACGTGCACCAGTCGGAATCCTGAACGTGGAACTGACTGACGTCGGCGGTCGGCTCTCCGTGCGCTCGACGGGCGACAAGGTCGACGTGCTGCCATCGACCGAGAATGCCGCGGTGATCGCCGGCTCCGCGCAGGACGTGCTACTTGCCCTGTGGCGACGCACGCCACTCGAGGGAGCGCCGGAGTCGGGCATTGCAGCCGAGTGGCTGGAGTTCGGCGGCAACTAGCGCCGCTGGCCCAGCGCCCTCTCGGTCTCGCGCTTGGACTCGCGCTCGGCAATCGCGTGCCTCTTGTCGTAGGCGCGCCGACCGCGGGCAACAGCGATCTCCACCTTCGCGTAGCCGTCCTGGAAGTAGATCGACAGGGGCACAAGCGTGACACCCGTGTCCTTGACCTTGCCGGCGATGCGGCGCAGCTCGTCCTTGTTGAGCAGGAGCTTGCGAGCTCGTCGCGGTTCGTGGTTCGTCCACGTGCCCTGCGTGTACTCGGGGATGTGAACGCCGCGCAGCCAGACCTCGCCGTTGTCGAGGGTCGCGTAGCCGTCGGTGAGCGCGGCACGTCCGGCCCGCAGCGACTTCACCTCCGTGCCAACGAGCACCAGCCCCGCCTCGTACACGTCCTCGATGGCGTAGTCGTGTCGCGCCTTCTTGTTCTGGGCGACGAGCTTGCGGCCTTGTTCACGCGGCATGATCGTCCCCCTTTCTGGGTCGGTCGCGTTCGATCCACGCAATTATGACGAGCGCGGCGGCGGTCACCGCGGCCACCATGACCCACAGGAAGACGTAGACGTCGATCGCGGCCCCGATCGGCGGGCCGTTCGGCATGAAGTTCCGCAGCGCGGGCAGGGCGAAGACGAGCGCGGCGGCCCAGGACAGGAGGGTCGCCTCGACGATGCGGCGACGGGTCTTCATGAGGACGCCGGCCGTCAGGGCCAGGCCCGCGAGAATCACCGACATCACGAGGATGACGATCGCGAACGCCTGCGTCGAGAAGGCTCGCGTGAACTCAAAGGTGGACAGGTGCTCTCCGTCGCCACCCTGCGAGAAATCAGCCGCGGTGTTCCAGCCGCTCACGCTCCCCGTCGCGCTGAGCGCGACCGGAAGGTCCGCCGTCGATGTGATCGACCCGTCGTCCTCGACCACGTACGAGTCCACGAGGACGGAGATGACACCCGAGTAGTCGTCGAACGGGTATGCGGACTGCTCACCGCTGAGCGCCATCTCGACCTCGACGGCCGCGGGCACGGTCCCCGCGGGGTACCGCGTCTCGGTCACGCCTGTCCCGGTGAGCACGGTGACGCGGGTGTTCTGGCCCAGACGCCCGTCCTCGGAGACGTTGTCGCCGATCCACGTAAAGGAGAGCCGCACCGTCGCCGTGCTCGTCAGGGGTCGTACGGCGACGGGGGTCAGCTCGGCCGTGAAGCCCGTCGTCGTGATTGCGGACGATCCGCCGGTCTGCGTCAGGCCGCCCTCGGAGTCGTACAACGACGTCACGACGGCATAGGAAACGAGCAGCACACCGCCGAGAACGGCGAGGGGCAACCAGCCCATGCGGCCTTGGCGATCTTGCCGCCGCGAAGGCTCGGTGCTCACACCCGCAGATACTTACGCAGAGTCAGGAACGCGGCAAGGGCGGCCAGGCCTATTCCGACGACCAGCATCACGATGGCCGGGAGCACCAAGGAGTCCCAGCCGATGAACGCGGTGAACTGGAAGGACGGCGCGAGGACCTGGTCGATGAGCACGGCCTTGGCGGCGATGATCGTCCCGATCGCCAGGATCGCTCCGACGCCGGCGGCGAGTGCGGCCTCCAGGAGGAATGGCAGCTGGATATAGAAGTTCGAGGCCCCGACCAGGCGCATGATGCTGGTCTCCCGGCGCCTGCTGAACGCGGCCACCCGCATGGTGTTGATGATCAGCAGACCTGTGACGACGAGCATGGACAGAGCTATCAGGAGTGCGATCAGCTGGAGCCCGCTCAGGAGCCGGAAGAACTTGTCGAGGATCTGGCGCTGGTCGTTGACCTGCTCGATACCTGGTCGTCCGGCGAAGGCCGACGCCACGATCTCGTACTTCGTCGGATTGTCGAGCTTGACGCGGAAGGACTCGGGAAGCGCGTTCTCGGTGACGTTGTTCACGATGGGCGAGTTCTTGAACTGCTCCTTGAACCGCTCGTACGCCTCTTCCTTGGACTCGTAGTAGATGTCCGTCACGGTCGGGCGCAATGACTCGAGGTCTGCCTTGATCTGATCGCGCTGGGCATTGGTCACCGCACCGCCCGCGCAGGACGGCGTATCGCTGCCCTTGCTGCACAGGAAGATCGATACCTCGACCTTGTCGTACCAGAAGTCCTTCATCGTGGAGACCTGCGCCTGGACGAGCAGGCTGGCTCCCAGAAGGGAGAGCGACACCGCGACGGTGATGATGACGGCGAGCGTCATGGTGAGGTTGCGCCGCAGGCCGGTTCCGACCTCGCTGGCGACGAACGTAGCTCTCATCGTGCGTACCCGTAGACGCCGCGCGACTGGTCGCGGACGACGTGACCGGAATCCAGCTCGATGACGCGTCGGCGCATCTGGTCGACGATCTGCGAGTCGTGCGTCGACATCACGACCGTGGTGCCGAGCTTGTTGATGCGGTCGAGCAGTTTCATGATGCCGACCGACGTGCCGGGGTCAAGGTTTCCGGTGGGCTCGTCAGCGATCAGCAGCATCGGCCGGTTCACGAACGCGCGCGCGATCGCCACGCGCTGCTGCTCGCCGCCGGAGAGCTCGTCGGGGCGTCGGCCTTCCTTGCCGTCGAGTCCGACAACCTCGAGAACCTCGGGGACGACCTTCTTGATCTGGGACGTGGGCTTGCCGATGACCTCGAGGGCGAACGCCACGTTCTCGAACACGGTCTTGTTCGGCAGCAGACGGAAGTCCTGGAACACGGTGCCGATCTGCCGGCGCATCGCGGGGATCTTCCAGTTCGACAATCGGTTCAGTTCCTTGCCCAGCACCCAGACCTGCCCCTTGGTGGGGCGCTCCTCACGGAGCACGAGGCGCAGGAAGGTCGACTTACCGGAACCGGATGGACCGACGAGGAAGATGAACTCCCCCTTCTCGATCTCCAACGAGACGTCGTCAAGGGCCGGGCGCTGCTGATTGGCGTACAACTTCGTCACGTGGTCGAAAAGAATCACCGTGACAGTGTAAGCACAGGCGGCACTTAGGCCGCGGAGCCGCTCTGCTTGCGCCAGCGGATTCCGGCCTCGACGAAATTGTCGATCTCCCCATCGAGGACGGCGGACGTATTGCCCGTTTCCTCCTCGGTCCGCAAGTCCTTGACCATCTGGTAGGGGTGCAGGACGTACGAGCGCATCTGGTTTCCCCAGGATCCTGCGGAGTCGCCCTTGAGCGCGTCCATCTTCGCCTGGTCCTCGAGACGACGGCGATCGAGGAGCTTCGACTGCAGGACGGCCATGGCCGATGCGCGGTTCTGGATCTGTGAGCGCTCGTTCTGGCAGGACACCACGATGCCCGTCGGAATGTGGGTGATGCGCACGGCCGAGTCCGTGGTGTTGACGCCCTGGCCGCCCGGACCCGACGAACGGTAGACGTCCACGCGCAAGTCGTCATCGGGGACGTCGATGTGATCGGTCTGCTCGACGACCGGGATCACCTCGACCTCGGCGAACGACGTCTGGCGACGGCCTTGGTTGTCGAACGGGGAGATGCGCACGAGCCGATGAGTTCCCTGCTCGACGGACAAAGTGCCGTACGCGTAGGGCACCTTGACGTGGAAGGTTGCCGACTTGATCCCCGCCTCCTCGGCGTAGGAGGTGTCGTTCACCTCGTACGGCCAGTTGTGGCGCTCGCAGTAGCGGGTGTACATGCGCAGCAGCATCTCGGCCCAGTCCGCGGCATCGACCCCCCCGGCTCCCGATCGGATGGAGACGAAGGCCTCGCGAGCGTCGTACTCCCCCGACAGCAGAGTGCGGACCTCGAGTTCGGCGACGGCGGCCGTCAGCGAGTCGAGCTCCTTCATCGCGTCAGCAAGAGCGGCCTCGTCCTCCTCGCCCTCCGCGAGCTCGAAGAGGATCGGGATGTCATCGAGCCGACTGCGCAGGGCTTCGACCTTGCGGATCTCCCCCTGCAGGAACGACAGCCGGGAGGTCACCTTCTGCGCCTTGTCCTGGTCGTCCCAGAGGTCAGGTACGGAGGCCTCGACCTCGATCTCGGCCAGTTGGACCTTCATCGCGGGGACGTCGAGGACAGTCTCGATGCTGCTCAGCGTCGTCTCGATGGCGGCAATACGTTCGTTGATGTCCAAGGGAGGCATGGTGAGGACAGGCTACGGGGGTCTGCCTACGAGGTATCGCGGTACTCCCGGTAGCCGAGCTGAGCCGTCGACTCCACCCGAACATCCTCGGCGACGAGATCGTCGAAGAACGGCAGGTGCAGTGGTGCCCGCAGGGCGACCGTGACCGTGCGACCGTCCGAGGACACGTGCTCGGCGCGCAGCCCGTCGATCCCCGCGGCCTCCAGGTGCTCGCGGACGGCCGCGCCGACGAGCCGAGGATCCAGGCGCGTCGATGGCGTCGCACCCTCGGCGTAGTAGCCGGGCAGGTCGATCGCCTGCGCGCCCGCCAGCGCGGCGGCATCGGCAAGTGCGAGCAGCCGCTGCCGCTGGAGGAACGCGCTCGACACGTCGGCGAGCACCGTGAGCGTCAGTCCGCACACCGCGACGAGACCCACACCGAGCAGCACGACGCTGCCCCCATCGCCACGGCGCATGTTCCCCATGCGCTGGCCGATCACTGGTCGCTGCGCAGGTCGTCAACGGGCACTCGCTGGGTCGACCGCACGGGGACCACTGCGTCGGAGGACCATGCGTCGGGAATCCACGGCAGCGGAGCATCCCAGTCGACCGTGACCACCACCGCCGAGCCCGGAGCCAGGCACGGCCCGTCGACACACCTCACGCGAAGGGCCTCGCCAGGAAGCTCGATGCCTTGATCGGAGAACGCCAGGCGAGCGGCCGCCGTCGCTCTCCGCTGTCCCTCGACCACCGTCGCGGCGGTGCTGAAGGCTCGTGCGGCCTCGCGCGCGGCCTGGGTGGTCGCGAGAACTGCCGCGTGCACGGTCATCACGCACTGGACGACGTAGACCATAGGGACCAGGACAGCCACGCCGATCACGATGAACTCGATGACCGCTGATCCTCGATCGGCCGAAGCCTGGCGACGACCCGTCATCGCGCGCTCTCGATGATCGCGTGCCCTTCGACGTCTAATCGCGTCGCACCGAGCATGCCGAGTCCTGGGACCTCCGCGCTGATGCGGACGGTGAGCACCGCGAGGCCTTCGATCGCATCGCGCTCCGCGGAGACCTGTCGCACGACGGCGCCACTCACGTTCTGCTCGACCAACGCCGTCGCCCGGCTGATGCCGGCTCGGGGATCAGCGCCGGACAGCGCTCCGGCGCGGGCACCCTCAGTTGCAGCTGACGTGAGAGTCGCGCGGGCGTGCGTCAGCAGCGCCACCTGAAGGACAGCAAGCGCGAGCAGCAGGAGAAGCGGTGCGATGAGGACGAACTCGACTACTGCGCTGCCGCGCTCAGTCGACGAGCGATAACTATGGCGAGACGAGAACCTTGACGTGCGAGCTGCGGTCGGATGCAAGGACGTCGAATCCGTCAGCGAGGACGTCATCGAGCGCGACTCGCGTCGTGATGATCTGCTCTGCTCCCTCGATCCGCCCGTCCGCTAGCGCGGCGATGACCTCGGGGAAGTCGGGCCGGTTGTAGCCCTTGCTTCCCACGATTGTGATCTCCTTGAGTAGAACCTGCATGTAGTCGCACGGAGCCGGGGCGAGCCAGACCGCGACGCTCACGATGACGCCACCGCTGCGCACCGCACCGATCGCGGTGACCATGGCCTCGGGTGCGCCCGAGGTCTCGACGACGACATCCACCCCACGGCCACCTGTGAGTTCCAGGATTCGCTCGACGACGTCGATCGAGCTCGAGTCCAGGACGGCGTCCGCATGCAGGCGCTCTGCCGTCAGCGCGCGGGCCCCTCCGCGCCTGACGCTGACAGCGACGAGCGATGCCCCCATGGCCCGAGCGCTCAGGAGCGAGGCAAGGCCGATCGGTCCTGCACCAATCACGAGCACCGTCTGGCCGGCCTCGAACTGCCCCTTCCGAAGCGCGTGCCAGCCGACGGCCAACGGCTCCACCAATGCACCGAGGTCGGTAGGCACGGAGTCCGGGAGGACGTGGACGCTGTAGGCCGGGACCAATGCGTACTCGGCGAAGCCGCCATCGGTGGCCTGGGCTCCGACGACCGTGAGGCTCGGGCACAGGTGGTAGTTGTCGGCTAGGCATGCCTCGCAGTCGTTGCACCTCAAGAATGGCTCGACCGCTACGCGGTCGCCCACCGAAATCCCCTGAACGCCATCTCCCGTCGCTGACACGGATCCCGCGAACTCGTGCCCGATGACGATCGGCGGTGCGTACCCCGAGACGGTGTGGGCCTCGTACTCGTGCAGGTCGGAGCCGCAGATCCCGCACCACTCGACGTGGATGAGCACCATGCCCGGGCCCACCTCGGGATCGGCCACATCCTCGATGCGGAAATCTCCACGACCATCGGCGTGACTGCCGTAATAGGTCAGCGCTCTCATGGCAACTCCTGTTCGCAGGGCTCGGTGAGGTTGCCGCGACAGTAGCGCCGACAGCCGTCGGCGTCCTCGATTCATCTACACCTCTTCCGAGTTCGATGACCCACCGCCTAGGGCTCGGAAATGGACGTGATCGCTCGGCTGAGCAGCGCCGTCAGTTGCTCGTCGGCAACGAACCAGAGCGCCGTCACGAGGCCCGCGGTCATGACGGCCACGAGCACCCAGCCGGGCACGTCGCCGCGGTCCTCAGCAAGGCGGATCCGTAGTCGGTTCATTCAGGTTCCTTCCTCGATCACTGGATCAACTAGGAGTTCACGCGGCAATCAGGTCAAGGCTGCTGAGCCCCGGGAACAGGGCCACCACGACGACGGTGGGCAGGATGAGGAACACGACCGGCGCGAGCATCGCCACGTCCTTGCGCCCCGCAAGCGTGAGCAGCCGTCGTCTCGCCTCGGATCGAACGTCGCTCGCCTGCTCTCGCATCACCTCGGCGAGCGGGGTTCCTCGTTCGGTGGCGAGCAGCAGTGCTTCCACGAACCGCGATAGCGACTCGCTGGCGGTGCGCCCTGCCATCGAGCGCAGCGACGACTCGAGCGGCACCCCGCTGCGACTCTCGGCGACCACCCTGCCGAACTCCTCGGCCAGCACGCCGTCGGTGCTCTCGGCGAGCCGCACGATCGCGCCGCGGGGTGACTCGCCCGCGGCGAGCGCGAACGCCAGCAGCTCGGCCGACGCGGGAAGCTCGTCGTCGAGTCTTTGGGACCGCTCACGAATGCGCTGGGAGAGTCGCCATTCGCGAGCCAGGGCTCCCGCGACTGCGCCGATGGCCGCGAGCACGATCACTCCTGCTGGCGGCGGCGCACCGATCACCCCGCCAGTCAACGCGGCGGCAAGTCCGCCGACTGCCGACCATGCCAACTGCTCGACCCGAAACTGGCCGGGTGACTCAGCAGAGCCCGAGCGCGATAGTCGTGACCGCAGTCTCGGCGTCGCGTTGAGGAGACGCTGCGGAAGAACGAGAGCGAGCAGTGCTCGCCTGGCGGCTTCATAGTCCCGTTCACGTGATCCGGATGAGACGAAAGGGCCGATGCGTGCGGCCACGTTGGGCGGCCGTCGAGCGGCGAGCCATGCGGCGATGAGAAGGATGCCCAACGCGCATGCCAGACCGAGCAGCCCTCCCCAGGCCGACTGCCTCATGACAGCACCCGTTGCTCGGCAGGCAGGCGGCCGATTCGGATCATCAGCCGATACGCGACGACCGACACGGCGGCGGCTCCCAGCAGGACCAACCCGCCCGCCGGCGTGCGGTAGGCCTGAACCGCATCGGACCGCGTGCACAGCAAGGCGACCGTGATCCATGGAGCCGCCACCGCCAGCCGTGCCGCGGAGACAGTCCAGCTCTGCCTGCCCTCGATCTCCGCCCTGATGCGGGCATCCTCGCGAATCAGCGCGCCCAGGTTGCGAAGCACGCGTCCCAGGTCGCTTCCTCCGACATCGCGGGCGATCAGCAGGCACGCGACCACGCGGTCGGCGATCGGATCGGCCAGACGATCCTGGAGCGATCGCATCGCATCATCGAACGACCCGGTCGCGCGCATCTCCGCGACGAACCCGGACATGGCTGGACGCAGCGGTTGCGGTCCGCGCTCCGCCAGCGCGCCGAGAGCCTCCGACAGCGACATTCCCGCGCGAACGCCCGAGACGAGCGCATCGATCGCCTCGGGCCACGCGGTACGGACGGCCCGGTCGAGCTGATCCGCCCGTCGCCGCAGCAGCACGACGGGCAGCATCGAGGCGATGAGCCCGGCGATCAGGGCCAGTACAGGCAGAGCCGACAGCATCAGGGCAATCGCGGACGAGACGAAGGCCAACCCGACGCAGGCGAGGACGAGCCGGCCCGGCGTCAGCCACGGCACGCCGGCCCGGGCGGCAAGTCCTCGCATGGCGCCCGACCGAGGTGATTGCTTCCGGTCGCTCGGTGAGGCCAGGGCGACGAGAATCAGCAGCAGTCCGCTCGCGACGGCGGCGCCGAGAACGGCGCCGGACGCGGTCCCCGAATTCACAGCTCTCCCGATCGATCGAGCAGCGCATGAACGTCGTAGCCGTGCCGGGCGAATCGCTCGGCGTTCGACACGAGCCCATCCGCGCGACGGAGGCGGCCATCTCGCGTGGCGAACAGCACCGACATCTCCACCCTGCCTTCCTCGACCCGACCCGAGAGGGCACAGATCTCCCCCACGCTGCGGTGGCCGTCCGGGTCGGTCCGCAGGTGAATCACCAGATCGACGCATCCCGCGACGGTCGGGACTACGAAGTCGGCAGAGATGTTCTGGCCCGCGAGGAGGGGAAGGGTGCACAACTTCGTGACGGCCTCGCGAGCACTGTTCGCGTGAAGGGTCGCCATCGACGGCATGCCGCTGTTCATGGCGACCAGCAGGTCCAAGCACTCGGACTGCCGGACCTCGCCGACGATGAGCCGGGTCGGGCGCATGCGGAGCGCTTCGCGGACCAGCCTGCGCAGCGGAATCGCACCAGTGCCCTCCAGACTGGCGTCTCGAGTCTGGAGGGCAACCCAGTCCGGATGGTCCAGGCGAAGCTCGAAAACCTCCTCGCAGCTGACGATCCGCTCGCGCGCGGGAACCGAGCCCAGGAGCGCGCCGAGAAAGGTCGTCTTGCCTGACTGCGTTCCTCCAGCTACGACGACGTTGAGTCCGGAGACGACCGCCGCATCGAGGAAGGCCGCGCACTGGACGGAGAGCATGCGGCGTGCGACCAACTCGTCAAGAGTCTTCGCCCCGACGATGAAGCGGCGGACGTTCACCGCCCAGTGCTGTCGCGTCACATCAGGTATCGCGACATGCAGCCGGCTGCCGTCGGGCAGCATCGCGTCAACGAACGGACTGGACAGGTCCAGCCGGCGCCCGGACTGCCGAAGCATCCGCTCGACGAGATCGCGGACCTGCGCCGCGTCGAGGACCAGGGTCGTGAGCTCGCTGCCACCAGCGCGCGCGACGAACACACGTCCGGGCTCGTTGATCCACAGCTCTTCTACGGTCGGATCGTCGAAGTAGGTCTGCAACGGACCGAAGCCCGCGACAGCTGAAAATGCGTGCTGCCCCAGGGCATGAGCATCAGCAGGTGCAGCACCGTCCTCGAGCGACCACTCGGCGAGGACGGTGGCAACCGTGGCATCGATCAGTTCGCGAACGGCCTCGGGATCGCTCAGCGGGTCGATGCCTCGGGACCGCACGCCTTCGCGTACGCGGTCCTCGACCACGGTCATTGCATCCACCGGCTCCCCCGATCACCTGACCCAATCCCTTGGACGGCGACCGTAAGCCGCTGCAATACAACAATTCCAGAGACAGATTGGCAGCTGTGGACAACTGCGTTACCGCGTCCGCTCTCCCCGCAGCGCCGTCGATCTAAGTACCGCGGTCCACTTCCCGGTCGTGGTCCACGCCCCTACGATCCGCGGCGCTGTACCAGGCGCGGACCCCGGTGGCGTCCTCCCCTCGACGAAGGAGTGCGCTCATGACCTTCATCGGGGTATCGATATGCCGGAAGAACGCCTGATACCCCTCGCACAGGTAATGCAACCCGGGTTCTCCATCCGGGGTCAGGAGGATTCGGTCCTTCGGGCATCCGCCATTGCACGCAAACCGCACGTCGCATGAACGGCAATACGCTGGCAGTGAGTCAGCCTTCGCGTTCCCGAATCGTCGCTGCTGCGGCGAGTTCACCAACTGGAGGAGCGTCCTGCCTTGCGTGATGTTGCCGAGGAGGTTGTCAGCGTCGACGAAGTGGTCGCAGGAGTAGAGGTCGCCGTTGTGCTCGAGGGCGACAGCATCTCCACACGTGCGTGCGTGGACGCACATGCCAACCTGGTCCATTCCCAGCCAGTGGGCTAGGGATGTGTCGAACATCTGCACGAACACGTCTCCGACATCGCAGCGAACCCACTCCTCGAACACGTCGATGAGGAACTGCCCGTATTGGCGGCCCGTCACCGATCGCCGGCTGACCACGCCCGCATCGTGCTCGACGATCGGAATGAACTGCATGAAGGTGGCGCCGAGGCCGTCCCTCAGGTACGTGTAGACCGTGCGGCCGTGATTCGCGTTGGCCGCATTCACCGTGACCAGTGCATTCCACTCGACGGCGTGTCGCTGGAGGCGTTCAAGCCCCGCGATGACCCGGTCGAACGTGGGTTTGCCGCCCTTGTCCACTCGGTACGCGTCGTGCATCTCGCGCGGTCCGTCGATCGAGACTCCGACCAGGAACTCGTGCTCGGCAAGGAACTGCGCCCACGCATCGTCTATGAGCGTCGCGTTGGTTTGAAGCGTGTTGAGGATCCGTTGGCCGGGTGCCGCGTGCTTCTCCTGCAGCTCGAGTGTGCGACGGAAGAAGTCGATGCCCATCAACGTGGGCTCCCCCCCTTGGAAGGCGAACACGATCTCCTCCACACCACGCTGCGCGGCGAGCAACTGCAAGACGTACTGCTCGTGCACGTCCGCAGGCATGCGGAACTCGCTGCCCGGATACAGCTCCTCCTTCGAGAGGAAGAAGCAGTACTCGCAGTCCAGGTTGCAGATCGCCCCGGTGGGCTTCGACATCACGTGGAACGCGCGGTTGGCAGCGCCCGCCGTGTCAGTCAAGTAGGAACCAACCGCGGACGTGTGCCTCGTGGTCTACGTATCTGTCCCCCGACAGGTCGACCACGACCTTGTCGATAGTCCCGCCCGTGAACGCGAACGGAGCCTCGTACTCCGGGGTGACGGCCGAACCGCTGTCGCGGCCGACCGCAATGCCGTCACCGGTCAGGCAGAAGTAGCCCGGTTGAGTGGTGATCTCTGCCGAGCCCACGGGCTCTGCGTCGATGTAGAGCGTGAGCACGCCGTGCGCCCCCGGCATCTGGGGGTTGCTGCTCTTCCCGGTGGCGACGAACTCCGCAACGAACACGTGCGCGCCGGCGGTCACGTCGCGGTCGGCGACCACGTCCTGAAGATAGGTGCCAACCCAATTGAACGTATATCGCAGGCGCCCATCCTTTACGTAGAGGCTGTGCCCGCCGGCGACTCCCCCAGCTGCCCAAAGCACCCCCTCAGCGGTGGCCTCCTGGATGTGGGCTCCCGCAGCGATCGTGTACGAGCGGCCGGGGATCATCGGCCCGGCCGATTCCGGGACGTCGGCGCAGTCCGGGTAGAAGACGAACTGATCTCGCGGCTCCGCCGCACGGGGCCGCTCGGCGAGCACCTGCTCGATGGCGGATCGATCATCGAGCGGCAGCCCGTTGTACTGATCGGCACACTCGAACCACAGGGCCTTCAACGTCTCGAGCCGCTCGGCTTCTTCGGCCGCGAGATTCGTCGACTGCGATCGGTCGATCTCGAGGTGATAGAGCTCCCACTCGTCCTGCTCGAAGTGACCCCAGCCGGACAGCGGCGGATGGACCGTGCATGCCAGCCAGCCCTCGTGGTAGATCGCACGCTGGCCCAGCATCGTGAAGAACTGCGTGGATTTGCTCGGTGCGCTCGGATCGCTGATCGCTGCAGCGAAGCTCTCGCCTTCGATTGGGATCTGCTCGTACCCGTTGATCGCCTCGGGCGGAGTGATGCCGAGCAGGTCGTAGATGGTCGGCACGACGTCGACCGCGTGAACGTACTGATGGCGCACCTGATCGCTCGGTTGAATCCGTGCCGGCCAGGACACGAGGCACATGTCTGCGGTGCCGCCCTCGTAGCCGGCCCACCGCTTCCAGTAGGGGAACGGCGTGTCCAGTGCCCAAGCCCAGCCGGTGTTGTAGTGGTTGTTGGAGGCCGGTGTGCCGAGCTCGTCGATGTGCTCGAGAACCAGATCGGTCGTGTCGGCGATACCGTTGAAGAAGCGCCACTCGTTGAACGTTCCGTTCGGACCGCCCTCGCCGCTCGAGCCGTTGTCCGACACCACAACGATGATCGTGTTGTCGAGCTCGCCGGCCCGCTCGAGATAGTCGATGATCCTGCCGAGGCGGTCGTCGTAGTAGGTGATGTAACCGGCGAACACCTCCGCCATCCGTACGAACAGCCGCTTCTCGTCAGCGCTCAGGGTTTCCCATGGCCGCACAGTGTCGAGCAGCGGCCACGGCTCGCCGTTCGGCCCGGTACGCGTCGGCTCACCGTGCGGATTGATCTGCGACAGCTCCGTGCCCTCGGGCAGCAGTCCGAGCTCGATCTGGCGTGCCAGGATCGCTGGACGCATCGCCTCATAACCGTCGTCGAAGACGCCCTTGTACTGGTCGGCCCACTCCAGTGGCACCAGATGCGGAGCATGGCCGGCCTGCGGCGCGAAGTACATGAAGAACGGCTTGTCGGGGTCGATGGTCTTGGCGTCCTGGATGAACTCGATCGCGCGGGCGGACAGGTCATCGGCGAGGTGGTAGCCGTCCTCCGGTCGCGCCGGCGGCTCGATCGGGTGGTTGTCGTGCACGAGGTCCGGATAGTAGGAGTTCGTCTCTCCGCCCAGCCAGCCGTAGTAGCGCTCGAAGCCACGCCCCAGAGGCCAGCGGCCCTTGTACGCCGCGATATTGCATTCCTCACCGGGTGTCAGGTGCCACTTGCCGATGCAGTACGTGTTGTAGCCCTGCCCCGCGAGCACCTCGGAGATGAACCCGCTCTCGAAGGGGATTCGCGTCGAGATTCCTGGGAAGCCCGAGGCGAACTCAGCGATGGTCGCCATGCCATTCGTCGTCGCGTTGCGTCCTGTCAGGAGCGACGCCCGCGTCGGTGAGCACAGGGCCGTGGTGTGGAAGTTGCCGAACCTCACCCCGCGGTCGGCGATCCGCTGCATGGTCGGGGTTCTGATCGGGCCACCGAACACGTCCATCGCGCCATAGCCGACGTCGTCCCACGCGATCATCAGCACGTTCGGGGCTCCCGTGGGGGCCTTTGGCGCCAGGTAAGGCTCCCAGTCCGGCTGCGAGTCGCGGATGTCGAGCGCGATCTTCCCGGAGAACTCCTTCGCCATCACAATCCCCTTGCCGTCAGTTCCGATCAAGCCTACGTACCGAGCAATGTGCTGCTGCGGCGGGCCGGAGTGACCCGCCGCAGCAGAGTTCTAGGCCAGCGCCTTCGCCTTGATCGTGTCGAACTCAGCCTGGCTGATCGCACCGCTGTCGAGCAGGTCCTTGGCAGACGCGATCTGGTCGGTCGCCGACCCACCGGCGCCCGCGACGGACTTGATGTACTCGGCTTGCGCGGCCTGCGCCTCCTTGGCCTGCTCGAGCTGGCGCTCCTGCATACCCTTCCCGCGAGCGATGACGTACACGAGCACGCCGAGCCAGGGGATGATGATCACGAAGATGATCCACGCGGTCTTTCCTCCGCCGCCGAGGTCCTTGCTGCGGAAGATGTCACCCAGCACCCAGAACAAGCACAGGAACCAGGCAAAGAAGAGGAAGAACTCGAACAGGGCGAGCAGGAACGAGCCGTTGTCGTTGAACATGAAGTACCTCTCTGGAAATGTCGTTGTCTCAGCAGGTCACACGCCGTCGATGATCTGAAGCAGCTCCTCTCGCGTGATGGGGTGACCGATCCAGGCGGACGCATCGGACAGCACCTTCTCCTCGGCTGTGGGTCGCTCGGGGGTCGGCATTGCCTGCGCCTTCTCCCAGCGACGCCTCGCCTCCCACTGCAGCTCCCGATGACGAAGGGCCTCCTGGACGCGATCCATCTGCTCCTCGCTCGCCGACAGGCGCCACACCGCTCGCAGCGCCTCGGGGATCGCGAGCCGGTAGTCGTGCCCGCCCTCCTGGAAGATTCCCGGAGTCGGGAGAAGTGCGTTCTGCAGGTCGATGAAGGTCGTGACGAAGGACACAACGGGCAGCCACTTCGTGCCAAGGGGGGCGCCCGGAGGACGCAGCTCGTCCGGCCCGAGCCAATCCGGCCGCTTCCACACCAGTGGTGGGTCGAACTTCGGAACCGGATCGTCGCCGTTCTGCAAGAGCAGGTACCGCACGGCAGAGCGATCCGCGTCGGGCAGCGCGGACCACTCGTTCACGTCACGCGGCAGGTAGAACGACCCTGGCCCGAGCTGCGACGGCTCGGATGCGCTTCGTTCGCCCCAGAGCTCCCTGCGGTACACGGTCGAAGCCGGGGTACCGATCCACAGGGCGGCCTCCAAGCCGATCCCCTCGGGGCCGCTGACTCCCGTGCCGCGGAACATCTCCTCGCTCACCTGCGAGCCGAGGCTCTCCCCGAAGAGCAGGAACCTCGGCCGTCGCTCAGCGGGCATTGCCATCAGCCGACTGACGATCCCGTTGACCAGGATCCGGGTCTGATGTGTAGCGAGGTCGACCTTCGTCAGCGAGAGCGCGGACGGCAGGACGGAGTACTGAATGCACGCGGAAGCGCAGTCGCCCCGGGTGAGGAACTCGAAGGTCTCCGTCGCCACGTAGTTGACGTAGCCCGAGCCGGTCGGCGAGAACAGCGCGAAGACCGGCCGGTTAAGCGCCCCAGTCCTGTCGATCTCCTCGAGTAGTAGGTTCGCCCGCTCCTCCGGCGTCGTTGCCGCGCGAAGTGGGGCGTACACCCGGATGGGCTGGATCGCGGGCTCGCCCATCACGGCTGCGATCTCCTCGGGCCGCAGCGTCATGGTCAGCCAGCGACGCGACTCACGAGTCTGGTCGACCCAGGCGACCGCGGACCCCGGGCCACCCGTCACCTCCGGAATGTCCGGGGGGTTCTCGTGCGCCGCCTCGATTCCCACTCCAGCCTTGGTCAGGATCCGGGATGCGCCGCTGACGGCTGCCCACCCCACGCCCACAAGAGCCGCGGCGGCCACGGCTCGGCCGATCGTCCTCCTGTCGTCGGCCGTCCCACCAAGCGCCTTCGCGGCAGCCGTCGCAGCAGCGCTGGACAGCGACGATTCGCCCTTGGCGACGACGAACAGCAGGGCTGTGACCCCGAGGCCGGATACCAGCGCCTTGGGCATCGACATCTCTCGCACGACGTTCTCGTGCGCCTCCGTGTCGTCAGGGCCGAGGGCGCCGCGCGTTGACCGGCCCGGCTTGGTCATCGCGTACCCGGCGGCCGTCGCGGCAAGCGCGGCCGCCACTCCAGCCGCGTGGAATCCCGCCTTCCCCCTGGTCGGTTCGAGGGCATCGGCTCCGACTCCTGCAAGCCCTGCTGCGCTCAGCCCGACGCCCCCTAGCCTGACCAGCGCGCGGCGCGAACTTTCGTGCTCGCGCGGTGGCACTGCCTTCATCACGGCAGCGCCGAGCGCGGCCGCCAGCGCGTCGACGATCACGCCGGAGACCACGCGGCCAGACACGGACCGTTGCGAGATCGGCAAACGGTCGGCGGTCGAGCGGAGGAAGGAATGCGCAGAGGCCCCCCACGCGTACCCAACGGAGGCCGCAACGCCGCTGATGATCGCCTGGTCCCGAGTCCCGCGGGACAGGAGATTCGGCTGGAGGGACAGTCCCGTGTAGTACGACCCGAGAAGGAAGCCCGCGCGTGCAGAGACATCTAGTCCGGTCGAGTAGAAGGCCTGCCGCTCGTACGACCGCATCCATGGCGGTACGACGGTCCGCGATGCATTCGACATGGGCACAGGTTCGTGGCTGCGTCACCGTTTGGCGTCCTCCCGATCGGATGACTTGTCCGAAAGCGAGGTTCTGCGGCCCTCGGAGGCGGGACCTAGAATCACGCGCCAAAGGGGGTGAGCGTGGACACACGCGCGGGGGCAGATCGAGTACCACGGCAGCGGCTTCTCGGCGTGCTGAAGCAGCAGCCCCTCGCATCCGCGGTCGTCATCAGTGCAGCCGCAGGCTCCGGAAAGTCCACGCTGGCCAGCCAATGGTCGGAAATCGATGACCGCCCCCACGCGCTCGTCGCGCTCGCGCCGCATCTGGACGATCCGGCGGTACTGGGGAGCCTGATCGTCGACGCGCTCGAGGAGTTCGGCCCCTCGGCGCCATCGACCCGAGCCGTGCTCACCGGTACCGAGCCGGAGTTCTCCGCCGTGCTTCTGCCGGCGATCCGCGAGCTCGCTGCTTCGCGCACGCGTCCTTTCGTCCTCGTTCTCGACGACGCACACCTGCTGCGCGAATCTCGCTGCCATCAACTCCTCGCCGCCCTGTGCGATGGAATCCCTGACGGCTCGACGCTCACTCTTGTGACCCGAGACGCAGCGCCGGCCTGGCTGGGACGAGCTCGAGTCGAGGGAAGGCTCACGGAGGTCAGGGATCTGGCCATGGATCGCGATGAAGCCGCGTTGTTGTTCGTCGCCGCGGGGGTGCACCTCGAGGAGACGGAACTGGCTGATGTACTCAGCCGCAGCGAGGGCTGGGCCGTTGGCTTGTACCTGGTCGCGCTGGCCCGAACCGACGGCCGAGGATCGCCGACCGGCGACTTCCGTCGCTTCCTCGATGACTACCTCCAGACGCAGGTGCTCGACGCCCTCACGCTCGACCAGCAGGACTTCCTCACGTCGACCTCCGGCCTGGATGAGCTGTCTGGTCCGCTGTGCGACGCGGTCACAGGGCGAGCCGACTCCGAGACGATGCTCCGGGAGCTCGCTCGTCGTGTGCAGTTGGTCATCACGGTCGACGGCCATCCCCCGCGATACCGCTACCACCACCTGCTCGCGGACTGCCTTCAGGCCATCCTGTGCGTCAGGGATCCGGGATCGATACCGGAGCTGCATGCCAGGGCCGCGCAGTGGTTTGCCGCCCGCGGAGACCTCGACTCTGCGATCCGACATGCGAAGCGTTCAGGGGACCTCCGCCTCACCGGCGAACTCGTGTGGTCCGAGATCGTGCCGTGCATCGGCTCGGGCCGTCCGGACCGCCTCGGATTATGGCTGGGCGACCTCGATGACAGGCAACTGCAGGAGGACCGATGGCTGTCATTGGCAGCGAGTTGGCTGGCTCTGCAGCAAGGGAACGGCGGGCGCATGCGGCGCTGGGCGCTGGCCGCCGAGGCCCACGCGGGTCGCGACTGGCGCCGCCGGGTCGCGACGGATGACTACGCGGCATCCCTGGCCACTCTCCTCGTCCTCATCGGGCAGTCGCTGAACGATGTCGTCACGCTCGCGGGGGACGCGCTCGAGGGCCTGCCCCCGACTCGGGCTTCCGGCCAGCCACTGCCTGGCTTCGCGGCGTCGCGCTGACGCTGCTCGCCCGCCTGGACGAGGGCCGCGAGAGCATCCTTCAGGCCGAGACGCTTGCGGCCGCACTCGACGTGCCCGTGATCGAAGCTGACTCCCTCGCCTTCCTCGGCGTGCTTGCCATCTTGGGTGGGGACCGCGATGCCGGGGTGCGCCAGATCTCTCGATCCATGGAGCTCATTCATCGTCATGATCTGGACCGCCTCGCCACGACCGCGCACACGGTGACCGCACAGGCGTTCGCCCTCGCTGTAGTCGGGGACAAGCGCGCGGCCGGGGAGGCGTTCGCCAAGGCGCGCAGACTCAGCGGCCTGGTCACCGATATCGCCCCGTGGTTCGCGGTGACCGGCCGGTTGATCCAGGCCAGGACGGCAATGCTGCTCGGTGATGGAGCTACGGCACGCGTGCTGGTGAACGAGGCGGCGCGCAAGATGACGAGGGACTTGGAGGGGACCCTGGTCGAGTCGATGCTCGTCGACACGCGTGCCTCGTTGCGGTCGATGGCGGTCGAGTCCGGGTCTGCGGCGGCGCTGACCTCAGCCGAGTTGCGGGTGCTGCAGTTCCTGCCCAGCCACCTGAGCTTCCCGCAGATAGGCGAGCGCCTGTTCCTGTCACAGAACACGGTGAAGTCGCACGCCCTCTCGATGTATCGAAAGTTCGCTGTCTCATCCAGGAGCGAGGCAGTTCTCAAGGCGCAGGCGCTCGGACTCGTGGAGCCGCCAGCCCACGAGTAGGCCGCCCGGCCACCCTCGCATCCTCGCTCGCTTCATCCGCTTGGGATGACGCGCGCCGGCCGAAGGTCCGATGGGATCGGGGCATCTGGCCTTGGAGGGCCCGGACGACGGAGGCGGCCCTGATCGACACCCGGAAGGTCGACGCAACGCTCGCGGCACATCGCATCGCCGGGCGCCGTTTCGCCGTCGGCGGCGTGAACAGCTTCGTGCGGGAGCAGGGAGTCGGCGAGACCGTCGTACTGATGCATGGACTGCCGACCTCGAGCTTCCTCTACCGCAAGGTCATCGCACGGCTGTCCGAGCAGGGCTTTCGAGCCCTGTCATTCGACCTCCCAGGGCTCGGGCTGGCCGACCGGCCGACCGACTTCGACTACACGATCCGTGGGCTGGGCGAGTTCGCGAGTGCGGCTGTCGACGCCCTGGGCATCGATCGGTTTCACCTGGTCGTGCACGATGCCGGCGGGCCGATCGGCTTCCAGACAGTCCAGGCCGACCCTGAGCGGGTCCTGTCGCTCACGGTACTCAACACCCTGCTGACCATGAATCATGCGCCCTTCCCCGGTGAGATCTACGGACGCTTCTCAGACCGGTTCCGCGGGGTGCTTACCTCCCCGCGCCTGTTTCGCGGCCTCATGCTCGGAGTGGGGATTGGTGACGCCAGAGCGGTCTCGCCGGAGGAGATCGACGTCCACCGCCGACTGCTCCTGGACGACGACCAGGGCGCGGCTTACCTGAGCATCATGCGCGGTCTGCGAACGAAGGACGTCGGCCCCTGGCACGACGTCGTAGACCGACGATTCGCGCCCTATCCGGTGGAGGTCGCGTGGGGAGGACAGGACCCGATCCTCTCCCTTAGGCGCTACGGCTTCCCCATGCTCCGGGCCAGCCACCTGCCGTGGCTGAGGGTCCTACGCGCGAAGCACTACCTGCAGGAGGACCGCCCCGGGGAGGTTGCAGCGCTCATCGCATGCAACGCCCGCAGCGCCCGTGAATCGTCCACCCTCGAGGAGATCCGTTGACAAGCGTGGCTCGTTGGATCGCAGGCCCGTCCATACTTCTGCTTGCCCTGTCCGCCTGCAGCAGCTCTCCGCCTGCGGGCAGCGTCGCCACCATGCCGGCCAGCATGTCTTCCGGGACGTCGACCGCCGCCGTCAGCGGCAACGAATGCCCGCAGGTGTTCGACGCATCGACGGCAGACTTCTACCCGATCCAGCCGAGCTTCTCTGCGGGCTACACCGCCGCGGGACAGCATCTCAACAGCGACACGGTCACCTGGGCCTACGTCGTCGAAGGCGAGTTCCCTTACTCGAACTGGATGGCGTGGTACCTCTACTCTGCCAAGGGCGTACCGCTGTTCAAGTTCTCCGACACCGCGATAGCTCCTGACCAGGGTTCCACGAACCCCTTCGTCGATGGCAACCCGATCCTCGCGCCAGAGCGGAAGTACCACATCTACTTCATGCCAAGCAGCACGCCGGCGAGCGTGGTGACTTCGATGCAGAATGAGGGAAAGAACGTCGCGCTCCTTCCGACATCGCAAACGACACCGGATGTCGTGGTCGTGAGTCGCAGCTACTGGTCACTCGGCAACGACGGGCTCGGCGACTATGACCGCTTCGGGTACGGCGGGCCGACGAACACGCCGTCACCCACCCTCAAGGCGTACCTGACGGACCCGGACACGGGCGAACTGACGAGCACGCCGGTCGAGGACTGCAGCGCTAAGAGCGTATTGCCGGAGAAGGTCTGGTACAACGCGCAGGCCAAGGGTCCGATCATTTCGTTCGAGGACGCACCCGTGCCCACGGAGCAGGAGCTCGCCGACATCCCGCACTACCTGATCCAGGCGGGCTCGGTGTCGGGCAGCCTCGGCGCAGAGTTCCCGCCGTCGCCAGACCCCAAGCAGGTGCAGTTCTATCGCAACGTGGCTGCGCACGCGCCGTTCGCGGATGTGCAGTCAGCCCCAGCCAGCGGGAATCCTCCGGATGCGTGCGGTGGCTACGTCATGGCCAATCTGCCGAACGATGTGGTCTCCCTGGTGCATATCCCCGAGGTGCCGTCGTTCCCGGACTACACCGGCGCGACTGGGACGACCCTCAACCAGTCGAACAGCAAAGACGTGCAGTTCTACAGCATCGTGGTCTACGGCGGCGCCAAGCAGCTTGACGCGATCGGGACCGTGAAGAACACCCAGATCGGCAATCGCCAGATCAATCAGAATGCGGACGGAAGCGCCACGGTTGTCCTCTACCCGAACTCTGCGACCGCTGACGAGGTAAGCAAGATCGATGCGGTCGTGAAGGCAAACGGCTGGAACCTGCTCAAGAGCGGAGTGCAGACCGAGCTCGCACCAAACCTTGTGGTCATCCGCGAGAAGGGGCAGAACAAGAACTGGAAGCACGCGCTCAGTGCGAACGACGTGACCCAAGGCGCGCCGTGCCCACAGACGACGAACCCGTCCCTTCCACTTCCGCAGGACCCACCGAGCGCTCAGGTCACACAGTTCAACGGCATGGGCCTGACCGCGCCCCAAGGCCAGAACTGCACGGTCGATGAGTTCCTGTCTGGTGCGTGCCTCGAGGCATTCAAGGAGCAGCTGGCGGCCGACGGTGCCAAGTGGTCGAAGACGGACCCGACCGGACCTACCCAGAAGAGTTGACACCCACCACAAGGAAAGGAAGACCGTGACCCAAGAGGCCGAAGACCTCGACAGCATGGGACCCGTTGACTATCTCGTCATCGAGTTCCCCGCAGGACACCAGAGCTTCACCGGCGAAATGGCCGCGAAGCTTGCTCGCCTGTCGGAAGCAGGAATCATCCGTATCCTCGACCTATTGATCATCGTCAAGAACGACGACGGATCCATCGATGCGATGGAGATCGACGACATCGCGGGTCTGGACGACGTTCGCCAGTTGGAGACGTACGTCGCCGAGATCCTTGCTGCTGACGACATAGACATGCTCGCCGCGGCGATGGAGCCAGGCACCGTGGCAGGAGTACTCGTGTGGGAGAACACCTGGGCCGCGCCGTTCGCATCCGCGGCGCGTCACGCCGGCGGGCAACTCATTGCGACCGGCCGCATACCGCTGCAGGCGATCGCCGCATCGATGGAAGCCGAACTGGCCCTCGAGGCCGCTAACGGAGGGAACTGATATGCCACTAGGACCAAGGCGAGTAGGACGCGTCGGAGTTGTGGGCGCTCCCGTGGCACGGACCGCGGCCGTTGTCGGGACGGCGAAGGTCGTTAGCAACGGGGTCGACCGGAGGCAGGACCGGCGCGAGGATCGTCGCGATGATCGAGGTCCTCGCCGCTGAGTGGTTGTCGCTCGAGTCGCTCGAAGGAACAGTGACCCGAATCTCAGCCATCCATGTGTCAGTCGATCGGTGATCCACAGCTCTTCGGCCGTCGGATCTTCGAAGAGCAGTGGATCACCGCCAGGTGTCAGCCGGGGTCGAGAACCACCGTGCTGATCTTTCGCCCGCTCTCCACGTATTCGAACGCCTGCCGGATCTCGTCGAGCGGGTAGGTCCGATCGATGACCGCACGGAATGAACCGCGCTGAATCAGGTCGCTGACCATGGTCAGCGAGCCCTTGACGTCACGAGGAATCGGGAACACGACTCGCTGTCCGCGAGACAGCTTGGTCGTCAGCGGAAGCCGCAGGTTCTCGCCCCTATGCCCGAGTTCGGAGGACACGTAGACGCCGTGCGCCGTGAGGATCGGTCGGCAGGTCACGAACCTGCTCTTTCCCACGGAGTCGAGGACGAAGTCGTAAGGATCGGCCGCCTTGAGGTGGTCCTCGCGGCTTGAGTCGAATATCTCGGAGGCACCGAGGGAACGCACCAGGTCGACGTGCTCGGCGGGACACACCGCATCGACATGAACATGACGTGCGGCCAGCAGTTGGATCGCGGCCGAACCGATCGCGCCCGTCCCGCCGATGACGAGGACACGGTCCTGCGCGTGAAGGTCAATCTTGTTCAGGAAGTTCGTGGCGTAGAACGCGCCCTCGGTGCATCCGACTGCGTCCGAGAAGGACAGCCCTTCGGGCATGTGCAACGCGGTCTTGGTTGCCGACACCGTGACGAACTGCGCATGCGAGCCCAGGCCGCTGTCATTGAGGCCGAAGACGCGATCCCCCGGCGCGAACCCCCGAACAGCACTGCCGATGGCCTCGACCTCTCCCGCGAAGTCACAGCCGGTCGCTGTCCTGCGCGGTCGAGGAAACCCGCTGAAGAACCGGACGACGAACGGCTTGCCACGAAGAATCCCGCTGTCTGTTCGGTTGACGGATGACGCGCGTACGCGTACGAGCAGTTCATCGGCGGCAGGAGCCGGCACTGGAGCATCCCTGATCGTCAGGATCGACGGAGGGCCATAGCCATCGCGGTAACTCGTTCGCACATACCAACGCTAACCGTTGAGCACGAAGGTCGGGGCTTCTCGTGCATAGACTCCGGACGTGCCCCGACTCCGCGAAGCCCTGAGGACTCAGGGCTTCCACGCGATGGTCCGTCTCGTCTTCATCGCGATCTACTCGCTGGCCTTCATCACGGTCGGCTTCGGCCACTGGGCCTCGACGACCTCGCGAATCCTGCACGTGATCGTGTCGGTGCTGTGGATCGTGCTGCTCGCGATGTACGTCAACGACCTGGTCCGCACAACCGAGCCGCGACGTCGGTACGTGCTTCACCACCCGGCGATCCCAATGCTGCTGGTTGCGCCGCTGTTCTTGTTCCTCTACTGGGACGCGGTCTGGTTTGTCCTCGTGATCGCCGCCTACATCCTCGAGCTGCGCCAGCATTCGGCAGGCAATGCGTTCACGTTCTCCTTCTGCCTGATCATCTTCGTCGGCGTACTCGCCGCTCTTGCCATGGCCGAGTTGGAGAACGACATCGCGGGATCCGCATTCCATGGGCCTGGCGACTCGCTCCTCTGGGCGTTCGGCAGCCTGCTGAGGATCGACACAGGGAAGTCCTTCTCCCCAGTCACGGATGACGGCAAGTTCCTCGCCGTCGTCATCCAGGTGTCGGCCATCCTCGCGGCGAGCATGTTCACCGCCAAGCTGGTCAGCTGGGTGATGGGCACGTCCAAGCCCGGAACGGCACCGAAGGACGATGACGACGAGACCGAGACGAAGCCCGATTCCCTGCAGGCCGAGATCGCCGAGCTCCGTGCCGCGATTGTCCTGCTAACCAAGACCGTCGAGGGCAAGCCGACGAAGACCGATAGTTCCTAGCGGTTCCGCACTAAACGTCCGGTGCGAGCACCGGAGTGTCGTGCCGCAGCGTCTCGCCGCGGAAGAACTCTGGCCGACGCCATTGCCACAGCGCCATGAGCACGAACCCGAAGGCCAGCGAGCCCACCCCGATGACGAATACCTGGCCGACTCCCCACAGGCTGGCTCCCGTGTAGTCGGGATTGAACATCTGGAACGCGCTGGCGATGAACGCGAACGCCAGCATCAGCCCGCCGGCAAGTGGCAGCAGGAAAACGAAGACGAACGAGTGGACGCTTGAGAACGCCGTCTTGCGGAAGTACCACACGCACGAGAAGGCGGTCAGTGCGTAGTAGAACGCGATTGCCAGCGAGATCGACAAGATCGTGCTCTGCAGCACCGAGTCCGAGATCACCGACATCACGACGTAGTAGCTCAATCCGATCGCGCAGGTGACGAACGTCGAGAAGCCCGGCGTCATGTACTTCGGGTTGACTCGGGCGAACCGGCGCGGGAGGGCCTTGTACGTCGCCATCGACAGGGTCCCGCGTGCCGTCGGCAGGATCGTGGTCTGGGCCGACGCGGCTGCAGACAGCAGCGTGACGATGAGGATGAACTGCGTGCCCCACGGACCGACGAGTGGCAGCGCGACCGCGTGGAACACGTCCTGCTGGACGTTCGGGTTGTTGAGCCCGGTTCCCGTGTCCCCGAGTCCCGCATAGGCGACCGTCGCCGTCGTCACAGCCACGTAGCCCACGAGCAGGATGACGGTGGCGAGCACGGCGGCCCGGCCGGGCGTCTTCTTCGGGTCCTTCGTCTCCTCGTTGATGGCGAGGATCGCGTCCCATCCCCAGTAGATGAAGAAGCAGAGGAGCGTTGCCTGGATGAAGTCTCCGAGCTGCATGCCGAACGGACTGAACCAGTCCAGCTGGGGCATCAGCGATGCGGGATTGCTCTCGGTGACGTAGACCGCCGCGAAGCACGCGGCTGCGAGCATGGCCAGAGCGATGTACTGAAGGATGACGAGCACCGTCTGCATCCACGCGGCGATGCTGATCCCGCGGTACGCGATATACGCCATGACGACGATGAAGATCACGCCGACGGACGCGACCGCGAGCTGATTGCGCACGAGGTCGTCCAGGCCCAGGATCGTGAACAGGTACTGACCCGTCACTTCGGCCGCGTTGCCGAGGAACACGATTCCCGTCACGGCGACGGCCCAGCCGCCGATCCACCCCACGTGCGGACCGAATGCCTTGGTTGCCCAGGTGAACGTGGTTCCGCAGTCCGGCACCGCCGAGTTGAGGGCGCGGTAGGCGTACGCGCAGAAAAGCATCGGCACGAAGGCGATCAGCATGCAGGCGGGTGCCTTGACCCCCGCGACTGACGCGACGAATCCAATGGTCACCGCGAGCGAGAAGACCGGAGCCGTCGAGGCCAGCCCCATGACGGTCGCCCCGAGCATGCCGACCGAACCGGCCGCCAGGCCTTTGTCCTGCACGGGTTCGTCGCTAGGCACGGACTCAGGCTAGGGAAGAGTTTCAGCCGGCTAGCGGATGAATCGCTCCCACGCTGCAGCAACGAACTCCGGATGCTCCATCTGCGCGACGTGACCACTGTCGGGCAGCACGACGACGTGCGCGTTGCGGAAGTGCTTGGTCACTCGGTGCGCGCTTCTGGGATCGACGAGCGGATCCTTGCGCCCATAGATGACGAGAGTCGGGCAGGTCACGCGCTCGGCCAGCTTCCAGGGTCGATTCGGCCCGACGTCCATGTAGGTGCGCAGCAGCCCGCGCAGGCTGCGCAGGAACGTGTCCGACGCGTACGTCAGGTGGTCGCGCTCCCTGACCTCGTCGAGTGCCTCGGCGAGACGGACTTCGGACACGCGCGACGGATCGGCGAAGCAGAGGTCGACGGTGCCGCGCACGCGCGAGACAGGATCGGTCTCCAGGTACTTCGGTACCAGGCGCTCGCCGACTCCCGGCACGGCGATCACGGGCAGGTGGATGTTCGACCTCGTCGCGAATACCGAAGGAAGCGCCGGCGAGATCAGGGTGAGACTGCGAACCAGGTCCGGTCGCCGCGCCGCGAGCTGGAGTGCGATGGCCCCGCCCATCGAGTTGCCGAACAGGTGGACCGGGTCGCTGCCCAGGTGCTCGATGAAGTCGACGAGGCCGCGCGCGTGCCCGGACGGCGTCATGTTCCCGTCGCGGGGCGGCGGCGACTGACCGAAGCCGCCGAGATCGACCGCCCATCCGTCGACCTCCCCGCGAAGCCGGTCCATGAGATCGGTCCAGTTGAGTGACGAGCCGCCAAGACCGTGCGCAAAGACGGCCGTGGGCAGTCCGGGCGTGAGGCCCGCGGCATGGCGAACGCTCAGGGTGCGGGTGGGCAGCAGGACGTCCTCACGGGGCCACGGAATGTCAACGCTCACGGGCCGAGCGTACGACCGGGGATCACGCTCCCGCGATCCCGCCTGCCCCTGTTTACCGACGAGTAGTCTGCGGGCATGAGCACCACCGACGGCGTCAGAGCCGCCAGACTGCCACGCGAGCAGCGCCGCCAGCAGGTGCTCTCCGCCGCACTCGAGGTCTTCTCGACAGTCGGCTTCCATGCCGCGTCGATGGATGACATCGCGGACCGCGCGGGGGTCTCGAAGCCGGTTCTCTACCAGCACTTCCCCGGCAAGCTCGACCTGTACCTGGCGCTCCTGGACGCCGGGGTCGAGGAGCTCATGGCTACCTCGAACGCCGCCCTCACGCGCACCACGGACAACCACCTGCGGGTAAGTGCCATGACCCGGGCGTACTTCGAGTTCATCGACGACCCCGCGGGCGCCTTCCGCCTCGTCTTCGAGAGCGATCTGGCCAACGAGCCGGCAGTGCGCGAGCGGGTCGACGCGGCGGATCAGGAGATCGCCCGCCAGATCGCTCACGTCATCGCCGAGGACACCGGCCTGAGCGACGAGCAGGCGCTCCTGCTCGCCTCCGGACTGCAGGGCATGACCCAGGTCGCTGCCCGTCGCTGGCAGCGCGAGGAGGCCGCCGTCATCAGCCGGGCCGAGGCCGTCGACCTCATCAGCGGGCTCGGGTGGCGCGGCATCAGTGGTTTCCCGCTGTCGCACCCGCCCACCGACGACGACTGAGCCACCTGTCCGCTCAGGGCGTGACGATCGGCCGCCGTCCGCGCGCACATGACGGGAATGTCCTGACACGATGGGCGTTCAACACGAAAGACCCGCAGTCACAGACGACGAAGGAGCCATGCCGTGGAGGTAAAGATCGGGATCCAGGACTCGCGCAGCGAGATCTCACTGGAGACCACAGAGTCGCAGGAAGCGGTACTCGCCGCGGTCCAGACGGCGATCGCCGACGGTGGACTGCTCACTCTCACCGATGACCGCGGACGCACCGTGCTCGTTGCCGGGTCGAAGATCACCTTCGTCGAGGTCGGCGCGAGCAGTTCACGTCGAGTCGGCTTCGGCTCCTGAGCTAGCCGAAACCTAGGCCGCCAGCCCGAGGGCGGCCATCCGCCTCGCGTGGTTGTCGGTCAGCCGGGCGAGCATCCGTCCGATCTCGGCGAGGTCCGTCCCGGGGCGATCGACGCCGCCGACGAGCAGGGTCGAGAGCGCGTCGCGCTCGGCCGCGACGCGCTGGGCCTGAGACAGCGCCTCGCCCACGAGCCGCCTGCCCCATAGGGCAAGGCGACCGCCGACCCTGGGGTCCTCGTTGATCGCCGCGCGTACCCGATCGACGATGAAGTCCGACTGGATCGGGTCCTCGCACACGCTCTCCACCAGTGCCCTGCTGTCGTCGTCGACATAGGTCGCGATCTCGCGATAGAAGTCGGTGCCGATGCCGTCGCCCACGTACGCCTTGACCAGACCCTCCAGCCAGTCGCTCGGCGCGGTGTGGGCGTGGAACTCCTCGAGCGCCCGCCGGAACGGTGACATCGCCTCCTGCGGGTCGACGCCCAGCTCGACCAGGCGGTCGCGAAGCGCGATGAAATGCCGGAACTCAGCAGTCGCCATTCCCGCCAGTGCGGCCTTGTCGTCGATCGACGGGGCCATCGCGGCATCGGCCGCGAGGCGCTCGAATGCGGTCAGCTCGCCGTATGCGAGGACGCCGAGGAGGTCGATGACGGCGGCCCGGTATTCGGGGTCCGTGTCGAGCGCGGAGACGGGCGGGGCGTGGTCGGTCATGGTGAGGCAAGGCTAGCCCGGTGCTCCCGGTACAGTTGGGGCATCGTCACAAGCGTGACGAACCAAAAGCAGGAGTTCCCCTGAGCAACGCAACTATGGACGAGACAGAACAGACAGAACCGGACACCAGCCGCGTAGACCCCACGTCCGCCCCCACGTTCGTCGAACTGGGCGCCGACCCGCAGATCGCCGAGGCGCTCGCCGCCGACGGCATCACCCATGCCTTCCCCATCCAGCAGCAGTGCATCCCGCTGGCCCTTGAGGGCCGCGACCTCATCGGTCAGGCGAAGACCGGCACGGGAAAGACCCTCGGATTCGGCATCCCGCTACTGCAGCGCATCGCCATTCCGGGCTCAGACGCGTACAACGCGCTCCCGCCGGAAGCACAGGGCAAGCCGCAGGCTCTCGTCATCTGCCCGACTCGCGAGCTTGGCCTCCAGGTCGCCACGGACATCGAGCGGGCCGGCCGCATCAAGGGCGTCCGCGTGCTTGCCATCTACGGCGGCCGCGCCTACGAGCCGCAGATCGATGCCCTCAACAAGGGCATCGAGGTGGTCGTCGGCACTCCCGGCCGAGTGATCGACCTCGCCAACCGGCGCGATCTCGACCTGTCGCATGTGCGCGTCATGGTCCTCGACGAGGCCGACGAGATGCTCGACATGGGGTTCCTGCCCGACGTCGAGCGCATCGTCGCGATGATCCCCGCGAAGCGGCAGACGATGCTGTTCTCGGCCACGATGCCGGGCCAGATCGTCAACCTCGCCCGTCGCTACATGACGCAGCCGACGCATATCCGCGCCGCGGACATCGGCGACGAGAGCGCCACGGTCGATGCCATCGAGCAGCACGTATGGCGCGTGCACCCCATGGACAAGATCGAGCTCCTCGGCCGGATCCTCCAGGCCAAGGACCGCCAGCTGGTCATGGTCTTCACGCGCACGAAGCGTCGCGCGCAGAAGGCCTGCGACGAGCTCACCGAGCGCGGGTTCGCGGTCGGCACCGTCCACGGTGACCTCGGCCAAGGCGCCCGCGAGCAGGCGCTTCGCGCATTCCGCACCGGCAAGGTCGACGTCCTCGTCGCCACCGACGTGGCCGCCCGCGGCATCGACGTCGACAACGTCACCCACGTGGTCAACTACGAATGCCCCGACGACGAGAAGACCTACCTGCACCGCATCGGCCGCACCGGCCGAGCCGGCGCCTCGGGGGTTGCCGTCACGTTCGTCGACTGGGCCGACGTCGCTCGCTGGCAGATGATCGACCGCGCCCTGAAGCTCCCGTTCAAGGACCCGATCGAGACGTACTCCACCAGCGATCACGTCTACACCGGCCTCGGCATTCCTGCCGGCACGACCGGCACCCTGCCCAAGGCATCCCGCACGCGCGAGGGCCTCGGCGCCGAGCAGATCGAGGATCTCGGCGAGACGGGCAAGAAGCCGCGCAGCGACGACCGGGGCCAAGGCGGACGCGGTCAGGACTCCCGCCGCTCGGATGGTCGTCGATCCGACGGCAAGCAGCACAAGTCCGACGGTGGTCACAAGACCGAGCACAAGTCCTCGAACAAACCGAAGTCCGAGCCCAAGGCCGAGTCCAAGCCCGATGCCGAGATGAAGACCGAGGCATCGGAGTCCGACAAGCCACGCCAGCGTCGGGCCCGTCGTCGCACCAAGGGCGGCGAGACCGCAGCAGCGGACTAGAACTCCCGGTGGCTCAGCCCGGGATCGCCTCGGTGATCTCGGACGCCAGCGTCCGGTAGTCCTGGGCACCCTTCGACGTCGGTGATGTCGCCAGGATGCTGCGTCCTGCGGCCGGCGCCTCGGCGAACCTGATCGACCTGCTGATCGGCGAGAACACCCGGACCCCGTAGCGAGGGCCGAGGTCGTTGAGCACCGCGCGCGCGTGCGTCGTGCGGCCGTCGAACAGTGTCGGCAGCACGCCGGCGATCTGCAGGTCCGGATTCGTCAGCCGCTGCACGTCGGCGATGGTCTCCAGGAGCTGGCCGACTCCGCGGTGGGAAAGCGTCTCGCACTGCAGCGGGATGAGAACGGCGTCGGCGGCGGTCAGCGCGTTGATCGTGATGATGCCCAGCGACGGCGAGCAGTCGAGCAGGATCCAGTCGTAGGAGCCGAGGACGGGCTCGATCGCGTCGCGCACCACGTACTCGCGACCGACGACGCTCGCGAGCGCCCGATCCGCCCCGGCCAGGTCGATGGCCGCGGGGAGCAGGTCGACTCCGTCGTCGGTCGTGACGACGAGACTCCGCACCGGAAGGGCTGGTTCGCGCGACATGAAGGCGTCCGCGCCCGTTCGCTCGAGATCCTCGGGGTCCAGTCCGAGCGAGAACGTCGCGCACGCCTGGGCGTCGAGGTCGACGACAAGGACGCGGGATCCACCCTCGACCAGTGCGGCAGCCAGGTTGACGATCGTCGTGGTCTTGGCCACGCCGCCCTTCTGATTCGCGACGGCCAGGATTCGTGCCACGGTCCGGACCCTACGGCGTCAACCACGCGAGGGCCCGCGCTAGGGGCCAAAATGAGGTTTGACCGCTGGGGAAGGGGGTAGGACGTGGCCATGCCCGCCCGATGGACCCTGCCCGGTGACCACAGCGCCGCGCGCGCGGCCCGCCGGCATGTTGGCGAGGAACTTGCCGAGTGGCCCCAGGTCGACGACATCGAACTGGTGGCATCCGAGCTCACGACCAACGCCGTCCGGCACGGGCAGCCCCCGATTCACCTCGCGCTCGATCTCCTCGACGGCACAGTGCGCGTGACGGTGAGCAATCTCGCCGGCGACGGCGAGCCAGCGGTCCAGCAGGCCGCGAACGACGCCGGGCACGGCCGAGGCCTGAGCATGGTCCGCGCGCTAGCCGACGACTGGGGCTGGTCCCGCGAGGGCGACCGCCTGCACGTCTGGGCCGACTTCACCCCCCAGAATTGAACCGCCTCCCGGGTCAAATCGGGGTTTGTGACCGTTCCGGGCGGGGATTCTGCGGATTTGACCCGCCCCGCGCTTCGCCGGACAGGAGCGGTTCAAATCCGGACCTCAAGGCAGTTTGGCGGCTGAAAACGTGGATTTGACCCGGGAGGCGGTTCAATTCGGGATCTGGAGGGCGCCGGACGGGCAGCGGCCCACGACGTCTCGCAGGTGGTCGGCGAGCTCGGCGGTGTCAGCATGTTCGGGGTTGATCCACGGCTTGGCCGACGTGTCGAAAACCGCCGGCATCCCGCGCACGCACTCGACGGCGTGCTGGCACAGCGCGCCGTCGAATGACACGTCGACGATCGGCCCGGTGTACGTGCGGCGAGTCATGTCGTCAGTCCTTCGCGGTCGACGCCGGTGCGCCGTAGACCAAGGAGACGTAGTCGGGGTGCCGGCCAATCCACGCCTTGATGAACGGGCACAAGGGCAGCACCTTGCGGCGTCCACCCGCCTTGACGTCGTCCAGGGCGAACTGCGCGAGCGCAGACCCGACGCCCTGACCCTCGAAAGCGGAGTCCACCTCGGTATGGGTGAACACGATCAGCTCGTCGGTCAGCTGGAACTCGGCGAATCCCGCGACCTCACCGTCGATCCATGCTTCGTATCGGGACGCGTCATCGTTGCGAACTATGTCGACCATGTCTGGGAAGGTACCAGCGCCCGACCGCTCCCGCGCTGCAGACAAACGGGAGTTCTCCTTCGGTAGGGTGACCCGCAGCGCAGGGCAGTCGGCAGCCGTGGGAGGCGATAAGCGCCGTGAAGTTCGACGAGTTCGTCTCGGCCGACCTGTTTGGTCGGCTGGGCGATGCGTTGATCCTCATGACCACCGAGGGCAGGTTCCTCGACGCGAACGCCGCCGCGCTTGACCTCTACGGGTACTCGCGCGAGGAGATGCTCGCGCTCGGCGTCAATGACATTCGCGCTGCGCGCTTCCGCGAGCAGGTGCCCGCCGCGTTCCGTGACGGATCCGGGCGACTGCGAAGGTTCGAAACCGAGCACGTGCGCAAGGACGGCTCGACGTTTCCCGTCGAGGTCCGGACCATCGAGGTTCCTCACGAAGACGGATTCCTCGTCCTGTGCGATGCCCGGGATCTCACCCGCCATCACGAGACCGAGGCCTCGCTCGAACGCAGCCACGCCAGGTTCGACAACATCGCCGCGACGATCCCCGGAGTCCTCTACGAGTACGTATCCAAGGGCGCGGGTCGCGGCCTGTTCACCTTCGTCGGGCCGGGCAGTTTCGAGCTCCTCGGCATCGACGAGAACGAGATGCAGACCGACGAGGAGGCGTTCTGGCGCCTGATCCACCCTGACGACCTGGACTGGGTGCTCGCCGAGGACGACGCCATCGAGGGCGAGGGCGTCACGTTCCACATCGACTGCCGGATCATCACGCCAGCGGGTGAGTTGAAGTGGATCTACATGACCTCGCGCCAACTGCCCTCGCGACCCAACCACCCGGATGTGTGGTGTGGATTCATGCTCGACATCACTGAGCGGAAGCTGGCCGAGGAGCGGTTGCTCAGGCGCGACCAGGAGATGGCCAGGCTCAATGCCGAACTTGCGCGCGTCGCCGCGTCCGATGCGCTCACGGGCTTGGCCAGCAGGCGTCACTTCTACGACGTGCTCGACCGCGAGATTGCCGAGATCGACCGGCACGACGGGCTGTTGTGCGTCGTCAGTTTCGACCTGGACGGACTGAAGCGCGTCAACGACACCCAGGGCCACGGTGCGGGCGACGAGGTCCTCGTGATCTTCGCGCGAATCCTGGAGGCCGAGTGCCTCTCCGGCTTCGTCTGCGGGCGCATTGGCGGAGACGAGTTCTCTGTCGTGCTGCCCGGTGAGAACGCTGAATCCGGCCACGCCTTTGCCGATCGCGTCATCAAGGCGGTGCGCAGCTGCTCGAACCTGTCCGCCGCGACAGTCACCGTCAGCGGCGGTGTTGCGCAATGGACGCTGGACTCCAAGTCCGATGACCTGCTGCGCCGGGCGGACGTCGCGCTGTACTCCTCTAAGCGCGTCGGCGGCGACACCGTCAACCGCTGAGGATCCCCCACTCGGTCAGCGCCTCGACCAGTCCGGGACTGGTGTCCAGCGTGCTCAACTCGGCCTCCGTGAACCACGCCACGTCCATGGCATCGTCGCCCGCCTGCGGCACGGCCGACCCGAGGATCGTGACGAGGAAGTCGCGGATCACGTACACGCTGCCGTCGGGCGCATCCCTGCGCACGTCTCCGACGTGCCGGTCCACGACTGCTTCGAGGCCGGTCTCCTCGCGGAACTCGCGAATGACCGCCTCCTCCCACGACTCCCCAGCCTCGACCCGACCGCCAGCGAGTGACCACAGGCCCTGGGCGGGCGGGTTCGCACGGCGAATGAGCAACAGCCTGCCTGCGTCGTCCCGAGCGATCGCGCCGACGCAGGGGACCTCGCCGGGAGTCACGTGCGTGTCTTGTATTCCTCGAGGAGTCGTCGGCCGATGATCATGCGCTGGATGTCGGCGGTGCCTTCGCCGATGAGGAGCATGGGGGCCTCGCGGTAGAGGCGCTCGATCTCGTATTCCTTGGAGTAGCCGTAGCCGCCGTGGATGCGGAAGGAGTCCTCGACGACCTCCTTGCAGTACTCCGACGCGAGGTACTTGGCCATCCCGGCCTCGAGGTCGTTGCGTTCCCCGGAGTCCTTCTTGCGGGCGGCCATGACCATCATCTGGTGGGCGGCCTCGACCTTGACGGCCATGTCGGCTAGGCGGAACGACACGGCCTGATGCTCGATGATCGGCTTGCCGAACGTCACGCGCTGCTGGGCGTACTCGATGCCCAGCTCGAAGGCGCGGATCGACAGCCCGCAGGCGCGGGCGGCGACGTTCACACGGCCGACCTCGACTCCGTCCATCATCTGGTAGAAGCCCTTGCCCGGTGCCCCGCCCAGGATCGCGTCGGCGCCGATGCGGAACCCGTCCATGACCAGCTCGGTGGTGTCGACGCCCTTGTAGCCCATCTTGTCGATCTTCCCGGGGATGGTCAGCCCGGGCAGGACCTCACCGAAACCGGACGGTTTCTCGATCAGGAACGTGGTCATCTTCTTGTAGACGGACGCGCCCTCGTCGACCTCGCCGGGGGTCAGCACCAGCACCGCGACCAGCGTGGAGGACCCGCCGTTGGTCAGCCACATCTTCGCCCCGTTGAGCACGAACTCATCGCCATCGCGAGTGGCCTTGGAGGTGATCGCCGCGACATCAGACCCGCACCCGGGCTCGGACATGGAGAACGCCCCGCGCACCTCCCCGGTGGCCATCCGCGGCAGGTAGTACGCCTTCTGCTCATCGGTGCCGTGCTGCATCAGCATCCACGCCACGATGAAGTGCGTGTTGATCACACCCGACACCGACATCCACCCGCGGGCGATCTCCTCGACCACCAGCGCATACGTCAGCAGCGACTCCCCCAGCCCGCCGAACTCCTCGGGAATCATCAGCCCGAACACCCCGAGCTCCTTCAGGCCATCGACGATCGCCTGCGGATACTCATCGGCATGCTCCAACGACGTCGCGACCGGGATGATCTCGGCTTCCACGAAATCGTGCACCGCCGCAAGAATGTCCCGCTGGTCCTCGGTCAGCCCCTCCGTGCGGGCGAGGCGGGTCATGCGGGGGCCTGGAAGGTCTGGGTGCGGGTCATGCCGGCGGCTCGGCCTTTGGCGGAGATGACCAGGGCCATCTTGCGGGAGGCTTCGTCGATCATCTCGTCGCCGAGCATGACGGCGCCCTTGGCTCCGCCTTGCTCGGAGGTGTAGTAGTCGTAGGCGTCCAAGATGAGCTCGGAGTGGTCGTAGTCGGACTGGGTGGGGGAGTAGACCTCGTTGGCGATGTCGACCTGCCCGGGGTGCAGGACCCACTTCCCGTCGAACCCGAGCGCGGCACTGCGTCCGGCGACCCTGCGGTAGCCGTCGAGGTCCTTGATCGCCAGGTACGGCCCGTCGATGGCCTGCTTGTCGTAGGCGCGGGCGGCCATGAGGATCCGCATGAGGATGTAGTGGTAGGCGTCGCCGGTGTCATAGCCCGGGGGCTGCTCCCCCACCACCAGGGACTTCATGTTGATCGAGGCCATGAAGTCCGCCGGACCGAAGATGATCGTCTCCACCCGAGGGCTCGCCTGCGCGATCGCGTCGACATTGATCAAACCCAGGGCGTTCTCGATCTGCGCCTCGATCCCGATCCGCCCCACCTCCAGGCCGATGCTCTTCTCCAACTGCGTGAGAAGCAGGTCCAGGGCCACCACCTGATCGGCGGTCTGCACCTTGGGCAGCATGATGCAGTCCAGGTTCGCCCCCGCCCCCGTGACCACCTCGATCACGTCCGCGAACGTCCACGCCGTCGTCCAGTCATTCACCCGGACCGACCGGACCTTCCCCTCATACCCGCCCTCATTCAAAGCCGCCACGATGTTCCTGCGCGCCTCGGACTTCGCGATCGGGGCCACCGCATCCTCGATATCCATGAACACCTGATCGGTCCCCAGACCACGCGCCTTGTCCAGCATCTTCGGACTCGACCCCGGCACCGCAAGATTCGACCGACGCGACCGCAACACACGTGACATCCAGGACTCCTGTTCATGAATGGGCGGGGTCAGTCTGCCCGCTAACGGATCGGTCCGCCCAACCGGGACATTCCCCAATATTCTCGCCCTTCCAACTATAGGGTGTCCGAGTACCCGGCGGAGGGGATCCCATGACCACCGAACTCGCGCGGCAGGCCCGAATCAGCGCGCTCACCATGTGCTCGCGCTCAGGTGCATCGCACATCGGATCGGCCCTCTCGGTGATTGACATCCTCGCGGTCCTGTACGGCCAAGTGGCCGACGTATCCCCCGACCGCCTCGAGGATCCCGACCGCGACATCGTGCTCGTGTCGAAGGGGCACTCGGCGTCCGGCGTGTACGCCGTGCTCGCCCACGCCGGCTACTTCCCCCTCGACTGGCTGGACGACTACTGCGCCGACGGGTCGCATCTCGGCGGCCATGTCACCGCGCACGGAATCCCGGGCGTCGAATTGTCGACCGGCGCCCTGGGACACGCGCTGCCCTTCGGTGTCGGCATCGCGCTCGCCAACAAGATCGACGGAGGCAGCCGACGAGTCTTCGTGATCTTGTCCGACGGGGAGTGCGCGGAGGGAAGCAACTGGGAGGCCGCACTTCTCGCCGCTCACCATCAACTCCAGAACGTGACGATCATCGTGGATCGCAATCGCCTGCAGATCCTCGGCGGTACCGAGGACGTGCTGAGCATGGAGCCATTCGCCGACAAGTGGCGAGCCTTCGGCTGGGACGTGACCGAAGTCGACGGCCATGACCACCGAGAGCTCATCTCCGCGCTGGTCACCCCTACGAGCAGCCCGCGACCACGGGTCGTCATCGCGAACACCGTGAAGGGACGGGGAGTCGACTTCATGGAGGACAAGGTCGAGTGGCACACGCTCACCCCCAACGCTGAGCACCTATCGCTCGCTCTCGAGCAGCTGGGAGCACGCGCATGAGAGACGCATTCGTCAAGAGACTCGGCGAGCTCGCTGCCGACGACCCGCGCATCATGCTCATCGTCGGCGACATCGGCTTCGGGGTTGTCGCGGAGTTTGGCGAGCGGTTTCCCAAGCAGTTCCTGAACGCGGGAGTCGCCGAGCAGTCGATGGTGGGAATCGCAGCTGGCATGGCATCCGCCGGCCGAAGGCCCTTCGTCTACTCGATTGCGAACTTCCCCACCCTGCGTCCGCTCGAGCAGATTCGCAACGACGTCTGCTACCACAACCTCGGCGTCACGATCGTGTCCGTCGGAGCCGGTCTTGCGTACGGATCTCTCGGGTACACGCACCATGCCGTCGAGGACATCGCGATCCTGCGCTCGCTGCCAAACATGAGGGTCTTCTCCCCGGCCGACGCGCTCGAGGTTCGCGCGAGTGTCGATGTCGTCATGAGCACGCCCGGTCCCGCATACATCAGGCTCGGCAAGAATCGCGAGCCCGTGATCCACGCAGCCGAGCCCGACCTGTCGACCGGAGCTCCCGTGCTCGTACGGGAGGGCACCGACGTCACGCTGATCTCGACCGGGGCCATCATCGTTCAGGCCCTCGAGGTCGCCAGCGCACTCGAGGCCGAGGGCGTGTCGGTGCGCGTGCTCACGTGCCCGGTCATCAAGCCATTGAACGCCGACGCGATCCGTGAGGCGAGCGCAGGCACAGCCGGCATCGTCACGCTGGAAGAGCACACCCTCCACGGCGGCATGGGCAGCGCGGTGCTCGAGGCATTCGCCGTCCGCGGATGGCGCGAGCCGATCCTCCCGCTGGCGCTGGACGACGCCGCCACCTCCATCATCGGCGGTCAGGAGTGGCTCCGCGAGCGAGACGGCCTGAGCACCGAGTTCGTGCGGACGAGCGTGAGCCAGTTCGCCCTCACGGGAGGCAGATGATGTCCGACGACTACGAGACGCTGCTGTACGACGTGTCCGACGGGATCCTCACCCTGCGCCTGAACCGCCCCGACCAGCTCAACGCGTTCACCGTCACGATGGCGAACGAACTCATTCGCGCGTTCGACCGGGCCAGCGCCGACGATGCGGTCGGAGCGATCGTCGTCACCGGCAGCGGACGAGCCTTCTGCGCGGGAATGGACCTGTCTACCGGCGGCAACGTATTCGGTCTCGACGAGACTCAGCACCCGACGATGGACGACCTGATCGCCCGCCTGGACGACCCCGAGATCGTCGACGGCGTGCGCGACACGGGCGGACGTGTCGCGCTGTCGATCTATCGATGCACCAAGCCGGTGATCGCCGCGATCAACGGAGCGGCCGTCGGCATCGGGGCGACGATGACGTTGCCGATGGATGTGCGTATCGCCTCCGAGCGAGCGCGGATCGGCTTCGTCTTCGGGCGGCTGGGGATCGTGCCCGAGGCATGCTCGACCTGGTTCCTCCCGCGCATCGTCGGTATCAGCAGGGCACTCGAACTCGTGTACTCCGCTGACATCCTGAGTGCGGAGCAGGCTCACGAGTTCGGCCTGGTTCGCGAGGTCGTGCCCGAGGACGAACTGCTGCCGACCGCCTACGCCCTCGCCGCGAAGTTCGTCCAGGGCAAGTCTCAGGTGGCCACGGCGCTGATGCGTCAGATGATGTATCGCAACAGCGCGACGTCCGATCCCCTCCAGGCACACCTGGTGGAGTCGCTCGCGATGTTCTACTCCAGCATCGGTGAGGGCAAGGAGGGCGTCGCCGCGTTCGTGGGCAAGCGACCGGCGGATTTCTCGGGGACGGCTTCGGCGGACATGCCTCCGATGTATCCGTGGTGGCAATAGGGTTCCTGTAGTCCTTGAACAGTTACTCAGTCGGAGGCGGCATGACGGACAGTCGAACCGCGGTCATCTCCGGAGGCGGCACCGGCATCGGTGCGGCAACCGCGGTCGCCCTGGCAGCCACGTGCACTCGGCTGATCCTTGTCGGCCGTCGCCCAGACCGCCTCGCGGAGGTAGCCGCGTCGCTCGCGACCAGCCACCCGTCCGTGCAGGTGGACTGCAGGTCGGTTGACCTCACCGACGTGGCCTCGGTCGAGGAGTTCGCTGATTGGGCTTCCGAGTCATCGATCGACATCCTGGTGAGCAACGCGGGCTCGCCCCAGCCGCGTATCGAGGGCGGGCTCGCGTCGGTAGCGAGCGTGTGGGAGTCCACGTGGCGGGGCAACACCCTCAGCGCGGTCCTGCTCATCGAGGCGCTCAAGGCGAGCATGGCGCGACCGGGAGGGCGCATCATCATCGTCGGATCAGCGGCCAGCGCCTTCGGCACCGGAAGTCCCGCGTACGCGGCCGCCAAGGGCGCTCTCGATGCCTACGTCATCACCTTGATGCGCGAGCTGGGATCCGAGGGCATCACTGCGAACGTCGTCGCGCCCAGTTACACCGCAGGAACCGAGCTGCTCGAGGGTCGGATCTCACCCGAGCGTCACGAACGACTCATCGCGGGAATCGCCGCAGGACGTCCGGCGACGCCGGAGGAGATCGCGTCCGTGATCGAGTTCTTGGCTTCGCCCGGCGCAGCCTTCGTCAATGGCCAATTCATCCTCGCCAACGGCGGGGCTTACCTGTCCGCATGAGTTCACGACACCGACAAGGAGAACGATGAGCGAGTTCGACGAGACTGACCGGGCCCGAATCGACGTGGCGACCGCGCTGTTCGCGGCGTGGTCGAGCGGCGATGTCGACGCGCCACGGCAGTACCTCACCGACGAGCCCGTCCTCTTCGACATCATCGGCGGCGAACACGTCGGCTGGGAGGCGATTCGCGCCTACTTCCAGCATGGCCTGGACCGCTATCCCGATCTCGTCCTGGAGCCGACCGGCGACTTCTGGGCTCGGCCCGACGGCCTGGCGATGCTGTGGCGGATGAGTGCGACCGTGCACGACGACTCCCTCGGAGCCGAGCACATTGGCAAGAAGTGGGTCGCCGAGGGACTCAGCTATCTCATCTTCGACGGGCTCAAGGTCGCGCGCGAGGCCGACTTCCACGACAAGAGCTCTCGGCCGCGGTCGCTGCAAGGCGAGAACCTGCTAAGCCGCCCATCGTTGTAGCAAGGTTGCGTGCAGGTCTTGGACCTGTCGACTGGTGATCTTGACCTGCGTCACCAGTCGACGGTAGAGGAAGGGTGCGACCAGGTCCTCGACGCAGTGCTGAACGTCGAGTCCCTTGTCGATGACTCCGTCCGCCTGTGCGCGTCGGATGATCGCTCCCGCGCGCGACCGCGTCTGCGAGAAGGCACGACGGTGCACGTCAGCGAACGCGGGGTCGCGCGACGAGCCGTCGATGAGCGCCACGAGGACTGCAATGTAGGTCGCGTCGTTGAGCCGGCGTGCATAGTCGGCAAGGTAGTCGTGCAGGGCGCGACGACTATCCGAGTGCAGGTCGATCGTATCGCGATGCATGAGTTCGTCGAACACCTCGCAAGCGAGGGCCGACATGTCCGGCCAGTTGCGGTAGATGGTGCTTCGAGAGACCCCGGATTCCGCTGCAAGTCGATCGACAGACAGGCCGCTCACCCCCTCGGCGACAAGGACGGCGCGCACTGCCTCGTGGACTGCTGTCTGCGAGCGCAGCAGACGCGCATCGATCACGCGCACGTGATCTCGACGAGCTGGGCAAGGAAGCGCAGGTGCACGGCGACACCGATGGCAAGCTGGTCAGCGGTCGGTGTTGAGCTCGACTCGAAAACTGTGCGGGCCGTCAAGTTGACGCACGCACCGCGGAAGTGATTGAAGGCCAGCCACGTGCGCCACTGCTCCTCGTCGAGTGCCACCCCGCCGACCCGTTCGAGTCGTTCCCGCCAGGCAGCTGCGTCCATGATCCGACGGCCGCGGATGAGAGCCAGGTAGACCCAGTCCTCGGCGGCATCGCCGACGTGCGCGAACTCCCAGTCGAGCATGGTCAGTCCGTGGTCGGGGTGGAACAGCGCATTCCCGGGACCGGCATCGCCATGGACGACGACGCTCGGGCCTGTTGGCCGCAGATTCTCGTGCAGCCATGCTGCGCCGTGCTCAATGAGCGGGATCGCGATCGGCGAGTGCTCGCGGTAGAGCCGAAGCCAGCCGTCAATGTTGTCGGAGATGACCTGCTCCGGCGACCGTCCTCGTTGGTCGATCACGGAGACCGGTACGCGATGCAGGGCGGCGACCGCACGAATGATGTCGTCGAGTCCGTCGTCGTCGAGGCGGACCTCGCCCGGCACTTCCTCCATGATGAGGAACGGCTCGCCCAGCACGTCTCCGGTCGCTTCGACCGCGACGATCGCTGGCACGGCAAACCCGGAGTCCAGCAGGGCCGTCATAGCGGCGACCTCCGAAGCCGTGTCGGTGCCGAACATCCCGCCCTGCTCGACTCGCACGATCAGCCGGCGCTCATCACCGCCGACGAGGATGCGCGTTCGCCACATCCGGCGTGAGAATCCCCCGCCGATCACTGTTGCGGCAGTGATGGTCACGGACTGGTTCCACGCGGAGGTGAGCCACTGCGCCAGCGCGTTGAGCTCCTCCGGCCCCACGTGCACGACAGCGTGCTCGACGTCGGTGCCATGTCCGGTGAACACGGACAGCAGGGGTGCGGCCGCCGCCACGTCCTCCCCCAGCCACTGCACCAACTGCTCGCGCAGAGGGGACGGTCCCAGATCGCTCGCGACTTCGCGGCCGATCGCCGACAGCTCGCCCGTCACGTCCTCGCTGCGACCTGCCTCGCGCATGCGCTCGGGCCACGGGTCCGCGCCGCGCCTTGCCGCGTAGTCAGCAACGCCAATCCACTGTCCGCCGTCGTCTTCACGTGATAGCGCGTCGCGGATCGCAGCCCACATCGACTCATCGGAGACGCGAGTGTCCATCAGGAGTTCCGCAGTTCCCTGACCACCTGGGCTTCGAGCGCGAAGTCATAACCCGCACCCCAGACCGGGTCCGCATGCTGATCGGGGCCATCGACGAGCGGTGATTCCAGGAACCACGAATAGGTCTGCTCGTACCCGACTCTGAAGCCACGCTCGACGGTCAGGCCGAAGTCCGCTGCCTTCTGCACGGACAGGATCCCGTGATGGCGAGTGCCGAAGAGGTGGCCGTACACCGGCTTCAGGTCGGTGAACCCGGTCGGCAACTCGACGATGTCGGCCCGAACTCCGACGATCTCAGCGAGGTCCTCGACGAACTGCCGGGCCGACACGCCCTGGCCGGTGATGTTGAAGACCTCACCGGCCGTGGTGGCCAGTTGGGCCATCTCCAGCAGATTGGTGCACAGGTCATCGACATGACCGTACGAAGTCGTCACGAGTCCTTCGTGCGGCAGGAGAACGGGAAGGCCGCGGCGCAGTCGCAGGAACATCGCCGCTTCCATGTCGAGGATGTTGTTGTCGGGTCCGTAGATGGCGGCCGGTCGTGCGATCGACCCGGGGAATCCGGTCCGCTCGAATCTGGCCAGGACCGCGCGCTCGGCATAGGCCTTGAAGCCGCCGTACGTGGTGGCCGGGTCATCGCGATAGGGCTGGTCCTCGGTCCACGGCATCACCCCGGTGGGTGCGTACGCCATGATCGACGACACGAAGACGTACGAGCCGACGGTGCCGTCGATGATCTCCAGCAGGTCCTCGAACTGGGCACCGCCCGCAGTCATGACGAACCCGGAGATGTCGATCACGGCATCCCATGACGTCCCGCCCAGGGCCCCGCGCATCGAGTCGGTGCTCGTTCGATCCCCCACGAGGCGGCTCACCCCATCGGGCAGCGCCGACGTGGTGAGTCCGCGATTGAGCACCGTCACGCCGTGGCCGCTGGCGAGCAGCAGTTCGACGGTCCGTCGCCCGACAAAGGTGCTGCCGCCCAGAACGAGAATCTCCATGCACAGATGTTATAGGACATTTCGTCTCATTACGCGGGAGAACGAGGTAATCTCCTGCCATGAGCCAGGGAAGCAGACTGACCGGAATGGATGAGTACCCACGGCACCAGATCCCGGGCACCTTCGACTCGGTAGCCAGCGACTCGGTCCACTGGAATGACGGCTTCTACTTCACCCTCGGTGACGAGGCGACCGGGGCGACGCTCTTCTCCGCGATCCGGCTGCATCCGAACACCGACGTGATCGACGGCTTCGCGTGCGTCACGGTCGACCACAAGCAGCACAACCTTCGCTGGTCGCGCCGGCTGAGGCCGCGAATCGACGACATCAGCGTCGGACCGCTCCGCCTGGACATCATCGAGCCACTTCGCACCCTCCGCCTGCGCTGCGATGAGAACGACTACGGCATCGCCTTCGACCTGGAGTGGCGTGGACTGCACGAGCCATACTTCGAGGATCGAATCGTCCGGTACTCGGGCGGTCGCAAGGTCTACGACAGGTCCAACTACGACCAGTGCTGCGAGGTGACCGGCACGATCACCGTTGCCGGCCAGGAGCTGACCGTGAGCCCTAACACGTGGGTCGGCGTCCGCGATCACTCGTGGGGCCACGGCCGGACCGGCGGCGCACCATCGTCAGCGATCGCACCCGATACCTCTCGCGACCCTCGTCGCGGCTTCACGATGCGGCAGTGGACCATGATGCGGATGCCCGACCGGGTGATGTTCTGGCAGTTCCACGAGCAGCCGAACGGGACCTTCGATCCGTTCGAGTCAATCGTCATCCCCCACGACACCTCGATCGAGCCGTGGTCGTACACGCCGATCTCGGTGGAGGCCACGGAAGTAGAAGCCGTGCATCGAGCGAAGGCCGTGCGCATGTGGCTGCAGCGACCCGACGGGGTCGTCGACCGCTTCGAGCTCAGGGCCGTCGGAGCCCCCGCCTACCTCCAGGGCGGCGGCTACCACGACGGGTTCGCCGACCGGCTCGGGCGCGGGATCTTCCGCGGTGAGGACCACGGCGAGGGCGAGGTGTGGGGCGTGTCGCATCCCGTGGACGTCGAGGATCCCTCCGGCTGGTTCACCCAACGCCCCGATGCGTGGGCCGAGCAGTTCGCCACGTGCACGAACCTCGACGATCCCAGCGATCGCGGCTTCGGCCATCTGGAATGCGTCATCTCGTCATGAGCGACGACGACCTGCACCGACTCATCGACGAACGAGATATTCGCGCGCTCTCGGCCACGTACGCACGCGGACTGGACCGGCAGGACGGAGGTCTCGTCCGCGCCGTGTTCGCCGATGACGCGACGACCCACTACGGGACCTTCACCGGCGGACCTGACGAGATGGCGGTCATGGCCATGCGCGCGCTGGCCGAGCACGACGCGACTCAGCACATCCTCGGCCAGATCAACCTGTGGTTCATCGGCGACGACGAGGCCCACGGCGAGGTGTACTTCCAGGCGTATCACCGGGCACCGATCGACGGCGTGCCCATGGACCGGTTCATCTGCGGTCGGTACATCGATCGTTACCGACGAGCGGGAGGCGCGTGGGCGATGTCCCACCGAACCGAGGTCGTCGACTGGACTCGCACGGAGCCAGCGACAGATGACTACTTCACCAAGCGACCACACACGGTGCGTGGTACCCGCGACGACGCGGACCTGAGCTACCGACCGCACGAGGCCTGAGGAGTGGCTATGGACGCGACGGGATTCCAGGCGCTGCTCGACGCCCTGGAGCCGGACGCCGGCGGCACCGTGATCTCGTGCACGCCGATGCCCGGGGGGTACAGCAGGACGACGGTGCGCTGCGCGGTCAGATGGGCGGACGGCACCACCGAGGAGTTCATGCTCCGGGGCGATCCGCCCCAAGAGGCAGGGGTGTTCGACAGCGACCGCGACTCCGAGTGGCTGCTGCTGTGCGAACTCGTCAAGTCTCCGACCTTCGATATTCCCCGACCCCGTTGGTACGACTCAACGGGCGAGTACCTCGGCACGAAGTGCATCGTCTCCGATGCTGTGCCCTCCACGTCCATGCAGGCCTTCCTGGAAACCGGACCGGACCTGGAGAAGGCTCGCACCGACTTCATCGACATCCTCGTAACGGTTCACGGAATGTCCCTCGATGTGCTGTCCGATGCGATCTCGCGCCCGGAGTCCTGGTCCGCGCACATCGACCGACTGATGGGGGTCTACGACGACATCCTCGAAGACGGCGTGGAGAGCAACCCCGTCCTTCGTTACATCCGCAGGAAGATGCGCGCTAACCGCCCGCCCGAGGTCCCGCTGACGCTCGTGCACGGGGACTACCAGCCGGGCAACATCCTGCTCAGCGCTACCCAGACACCCGTGCTCATCGACTGGGAGTTCGGCCATGTCGGCGACCCGCGACAAGACCTCGGGTACTACTTCCAGATCCCGATGCCTCCACACCTGTATCACCCCGATCCAGAGACATTCCTCGAGATGTATCGCGAGCGAACGGGTCTGACCCGCGAGCAGGTGAATCCCCTGGTGGTCGAGTACTTCATGCTCCTGGGCATGATCCACCTGCTTCGCCAGATGCTGATCGGCACCGAGGACGTCACCGCTGGCCGGCACCGCGGGATCATGGGCACCTATCTAGTGATAGCCATAACCCACTTCTACAACCTGTTTCTCACTGTCTCCCTGAAACTGCCGAACGTTACGGAGCGCCCGCAGTGATCACTCGACCGTCGACTCCCGCGATCCTTACGGACGTGTGCGAGGAGCTTCGCCGCGAGGTCATGCCCCTCATGACCAACGCGACGGACCAGATCCGCCTGCACATGATCATCACCGTGCTCGGCAACTGCGCGGTTCGCGCCGGCAGCGAGATCGAGTGGATGAAGGCAGAGATCGCGGCGTATGCCGCTTACGCGAATGACGTCGTCACGTCGACCGGTGACGAGCGCCTGCGGAACTCGATCGCGGCGCTCGAGCCCGCACCCGACCTCACCCTTGATGCGGTAGCCGAGGAGTACTCGCGAGCGGGTACAGCACTCGGCGATGCCCTCGATGCGGCTATGGACGCAGGCCTCGACGAGCTCATCGCACGCGGCGAGGGGCTCCTGGTGGCTCGAATTGCGACCGAGCAGCTGATCGCAGGCGGTTCGGCAACCGCCGGGCGCTAGCAACGCCCTCGACCTTGAGGTTTGGCACCCTCTCGGCGACGCCGGAGGGTGCCAAACCTCAAGGTCGGCGAGAAGAGCTAGCCGACCGGCGGGTAGAACTTCGCGCCAGCGGAGTTCGCCAGCACTTCCTTGCCTGCGTCGACGATCATGACGAAGCCGTTGACGAAGCGTGCTTCGTCGCTCGCCAGGTAGACCGCCGCGAGCGCGATATCGCGCGGCATCGGCGCCTGGCCGCCCGGGTACTTCGATCCCAGTCGCAATGCGGCGGCCTCAAGGGCATCCTTGTCGCCAGTGACGACGCCAGCCGTCAACGACGAGACAGTCGCGCCAGGGCAAATGACGTTCACGCGAATGCCGTAGGGAGCCATCTCGACCGCTACGGACTTCGACAGCCCGATCACCCCGTGCTTGGCTGCTGTGTAGACGTGCGGCCCGAGCCCGCCCTGCACTCCTGCCGTGCTTGACGTGTTGATGATGACCCCTGAGCCCTGCTCGATCATGACCGCAGCGGCGTTCTTCGTGCCGAGGAAGACGCTCGTCAGGAGGATCGCGTTCGTGCGGTCCCAGTCCTCGCGACTGGTCTCCGCGATGCGGCCGAGGACGCCCACGACACCCGCGTTGTTCACCATGATGTCCAGCACGCCGAAGGTCTCCACGCAGGCACCGATCGCGGCCGTGATGTCGTCTTCGGACGTGACATCGGTGCGAAGGAAGCGGACGTCGTCGCCCAGTTCCGCTGCCAGCTTCTCGCCGGCCTCGACGTCGATGTCCGCAATGATGCAGCGCGCCCCTTCCTCGACGAACAGCCGGACGATTCCCTCGCCGATACCGCGCGCGCCACCCGTGACGACGGCAGAGCGTCCCGCCAGTCGACCCATCAGTGGCCGTCACTCATGGTGAACCGGTTGAGCATGGTGAGGCTGGACTCGTCGCGTCCAGCAGCGCCTGCAGCCTTGATCTCGCGCGTCTGGAGCTTCCAGCCCTCGGCGCTGCGCCGCCACGAGTCGACGTATCGCCCGTGAAGGGTCCACTCCTTGCCCTGGGCGTCGCGATGCCACGCGGTAATGAGGCTCTCCGCATCGGCGAAGTCATTGCCCGTGAAGGTGATCGAGATGTTGGTCACCGCATGCGACGTCTGGGCGTACCGCACGAACGCATTGGCGAGCTTGATGCGCAGGTCGTCGTGCCCCTCGATCCAGGTCTCGCCGCTGAATCGCACCCGGCAGTCCGAGTGGAAGGTCGACAGTTGCGTGTCGACGTCGGCCATATCGGCGGCCCTCGCGTACGTGTACATCAACTGCTCGATCTCGAATCGGTCCGGGAATCGAAGCCCGTCCAGACGCGCACTGCTCATGGTGTCCTCATTCCCGGACGAGGCTTGCGGCCACGACCCTTGTGACGGATTCGGCAATCTGACGAGCCGACAGTGCAGCGTCCTGCGAACGCAGCACTGGATTGATGATCTCCAACGACAGCGACGAGTCGGGCCGATTCGCCGCACGAGCGCGCAGCAGGCCGACCAGATCGAACTCGCCATCGCCGAGCAGCCGACGATTGGCCAGGCAGTCTGCGTAGAGATCGGGATCCTCGGCGATGATCGTGCCGTCGTTGATCTGCACGGTCTTTATCGCCGGCCACAGGTCGTCGAGGTGGGACAGAGGCAGGCCCATCCGGTACAGATGCCACACGTCCATGCACATGCCGACGCTCTCGCGATCGACCAGCGCGATGATCGCGGCAGCGTCCGCGGGCGTTTGCATATTGGTGAATGGGAGCGGCTCAAGCACGAGGTCGACGTCCCATTCGGCGAAGCGATCGGCGACTCGACGGATCCGGACTATTGCGTCGTCGATGGTGCCGTCGTACGGCCCGATGCACTGCAGCCGAGCCGGTCGCAGGCGCTCGGCAAGCAACGCTGCCACGTCTTCGAGGGGGTCGGGATCTTCCCGCATGACACGGATGGCCTCGAGCTCGCCTACTCGCATGTCGGCGGCCGCCAGCGACTCGACAAGCTCGTCGACGTCGTGGTCCTCAAGCCATAGTTTCGTCCAGCGGCAACTGAGGCCGATCTCCGTGAAGCCGGCTGCCTTCGCCGCGTCAATCCGCTCGCCGAGGGTTCCCTCACCGAGGCAGTTGAACGCGAAGGTGAAGTCTGCGACGGAGAGCGGCGCGCTAGGCGCCAGCGAGGTCACGCGCGATGCCCTCGTCGATTGCCTTCTGCACGAGGCGATGGAAGAACGGGATCTTGCACTCGCGGTCGTTGAAGAAGTTCTGCTTGTAGTACGACGAGCGCGACGTGGCAGCGATGTCCTGCCAGGTCCACACGTCCTCCCCCACGACGATCTTCAGGTGATCCCAGTGCCGCTGGGTGCGATCGATGTAGGCCTGATCATCGGACTTGTACCAAAGCTCCCAAGTCTCGAACCGCGTCTTGTTGTACGCGATCGGCACTGACCGGAACAACTGCAGGTGCTCGGGATTGTTGTTGAACACCGAAGTCGGGTAGATCGTGTAGTGGCAGATGGCGACCGACTGATGGTCGGGATTCTCCTGGAGCTTGGGAAGCGCGCCCTTGAGCGGCACGACCATCATCGCGTGCCTATCGAACTCGTGGATGCGCATCTCGCGGCCGTCCTTGACGTCCTGCAGCGGGATGTGGTGCAGCGCCGGTGCGTGGTAGAACTCGTTGAACGCGTCGACGACGACCTTCCAGTTGACGTCGACGTCCCAGGTGACCTTCTCCTTCAAGAACATGTTCTCCATCTTGTACGCGCCGAGATCGGCGATGATGTCCTCGCCGAGCCACTCCTTGAGCGGCGGCGCGACGCCCGGTCCGTCGAGAACTCCCCAGACCCAGCCACCCCACTCGTCGACCTCGACCTGCGGCGCAGCGAGACCCTTCATGACCTCAGGGTCGAAGTCATCGCGATCGGGTACGCCGATGACCGTGCCCTCGTAGTCGTAGACCCAGTCGTGGAAGGGGCACTTGAAGCGGCGTGCGCACGAGCCCGAGTCGCGCACGATGCGCGCGCCACGGTGCTGACAGATGTTGTGGAAGCCAGCCAGGCCGCCGTCCCTGCGCCTCGTGATGACGATCGTCTCGCCGTGGCCCTCCCACACGATGTGGTCGCCAGCCTCGACCAGTTCCTCGGACCTGCACAGGATCTGCCAGCTCGGGTTCAGCACGTAGCGACGCTCGAGCTCGAAGCGGTCGGGATCGGTGTACACGCGAGCGTCGAGCACCTCGGACTTGCCGGGCGTATTGGGGATCTCGGCCGAGAACCGCACCGGGTTGTCACCACGGGTGGGCGGGACGAAGGTGGTCATGGCCGGTCCTCTCGAGTAACGGGTGAACGCTTCACCTTAACTTGTGTAGACAACTACGACAAGGCTCTCGGCCCGGGAATCCGTTACATGTCGAGGACGAGCCGGTCCCCCTTGCACCGTGACACGCACACCATCATGAAGACTCCTTCATCCTGCTCCTCCTGGGACAGCAATGAGTCCCGGTGCGCGATGTCACCGGAGATCACCTTGGTCTCGCAAGTTCCGCACACGCCCTCGGTGCAACTGGTCATGATCGGGATGTCGTTCTCGGCGAAGACCTCGATGATCGTCTTGTCCCTCGGGACGGTGTACTCGGCGCCCGTGCTGGCGAGGACGACCGTGAACTCATGGTCGCCCTGATCACCGCTCGTGTCGATGACCTTGGCGGCGAATCGCTCCACATGAGGTTCGGCCCGGCCGAGCTTCGCGCAGGTGGCCTCGACCGCCGCGATAAGCGGCTCGGGTCCGCAGCAGTAGACCGCCGTGTCCGGCCCGCACTCGCCGATGATCTCCTCGAGTGGAAGCAGTCCTTTCTCGTCCTCGGGCCAGATCACGGCGCCGAGTGCCTCAAGCCGATCGCGGAAGGCCATCGACGCGCGGGTGCGGCCGCCGTAGTAGAAGCGCCACGGCACTGCCTTGTCGAACAGCACCTCGCCGAGCATCGGCACCATCGGAGTCACGCCGATGCCGCCGCCGATGAAGAGGTAGTCCGGAGCGTCGACGAGCGGGAAGTGGTTGCGCGGTCCGCGCGTCTTGACCATGTCGCCGACCTGCACGGACTCATGGATGTACGACGAGCCGCCACGGCTGTTCGGCTCGCGGAGGATGGCGATGCGCCAGGTGTCGGCGTGGAAGTGGCTGCACAGCGAGTACTGCCGTTCGATGCCGTTGCCGACCAGCACGTCGATGTGAGCTCCCGGCTCCCATAGCGGGAGCTTCTCGCCCGAAGGTGCGCCCAGGCGGATCGTGACGACGCCGTCGGCCTCCTCGACCCGCTCGATGACGACCAGGTCCCGGTACTCCTCGTAGACGTAGGCCATGGCTAGTACCCGACCGCTCCCGCGACGGCATCGACAGTGACCGTGCCTGCGCTCCCGTCGACGGTCAGCACCATGCCGTCACGCAACTGAGCGGTGCCCGTGGTGACCGACAGGACACAGGGAATCCCGAGTTCGCGGCTGACCACGACCGCATGGCTGTTGAGTGCTCCCACGTCGACGACGATAGCCCCGGCGATGAGGAACAGGGGGGTCCAGGCCGCATCCGTGAAGGGGGCGACCAGGACGTCGCCAGGCTCAAGCTTGGCCATGTCCGAAGGATCGGTCAGGATGCACGCTCGACCGCTGTACCGACCGGCACCGCCTCCGAGCCCCGGCAGCACGTCGCCGTCTCGCAACGGCTCCATGGACCGCTCCTTGCGCCTGGCCCACTGCGACAGGCGCGGCGGGTCGGAGGAGATGATGAACGGCGGCTCCAACTCGAACAGCGCCTCGTAGTCGTGCAGGCGCTCGGCGATGAGCTCAGTGAACGCGCCCGGATCCTCCACGTACGGGTCCAGCTCCTCGTTCATGAGCATCATGACGTCCTCGGCCTTGGCGTACAGGCCCCGCTCGACGCCGCGGCGGCCAAGCTCGCGGATCGTCATGCGCACCTCGTTGACCACGGCGACGCAGGTCGCCTTTGTCCGTTCGCGCGCAGGCACCGACAGCGATGTCGAGGCCAGTGCCATCTCCAGCGTGCCGAGCGCATCCGCGTCGCCGTCGAGCGCGGAGCGGAGGCGATCGGCGGCTCCCTCGCGGCGCGCCGCGAGGCGCTCGTGCCTCGCCTCAGGAGAGTCCGCATCGGAGGCCTTGCGGATGCCATTGACGAGTTTCAGCGGCTGGAGTGGTTCGGCCTCCCACGACAGCGCGTGGATGTCCCACTCGTTCGGGCCGCGTGACCCAGACTCGCGCATGAACTCCGCGAAGGAGTCGGCGAACGCCCGGGTCTCCTCGGTCTTCGGTTCACGCAATGCGGCAAGCACCGCCTCGGGACCATCGTCGAACAGCGCCGTCAGCTCCGTCGACGCGTTCGCTTCGCGCGACAACGTCCATAGCCCCCGCGACGGTGACGCGGAGTCGACGTCACCGAGACCGGAAATGAGTTCGAGCTGCAGTTCGGGCTGACCGACCGACGCGCATAGGCCCGCGAGGATCGAGGGCCCGATAGTCGACGCCAGGCTCGAGTAGTCGTGCTTGGCGAATCCGTTGTCTAGCTCGGGGCCGAACGAGCGAGCCCGAGCCACGAGTTCCGCGTCGGTCAGCGAAGTGAGGTCGGGCCGGTCGAGGGCGAGCCTGGCAGTGCGTCGTCGGTCCTCGTCGATCACCGGGAACGACGTGGACCCCAAGATCTCGCCGATCGTTGCCGCCGCCTTCGCGGACAGTTCGGGATTGATGTCGTCCGGGTGCGGCTCGTACGGTGGCGTGTCCGGGTGCGAGCCGAGCAGGTCCGCATCGAACTGGTCGAGGTCGGCACCCAGGCGAAGCCCGAGCAGGCGCATGTGTGACAGGTTCAGGTAGAAGTAGCCGCCGAAGATGCCGGCAACCGGGTACTTCGGACCGGTGAACTCGTCGGCTCCGTAGATGCCGAACTCGACGAAGCCCCGGTACCAGCCCGGCAGCAGCCCTTCCTCGAACACCAGGCTCCAGCCCAACGGGCTGGCCGGGTCGGGAAGGACCTCGCCCGCGTTGGCACGCGTGTAGTACGGCAGCCGGTCGTGGCGCTGCCAGTCAACGATCCAGGAATCGACCATTAGTACGGAGACGTGCCGCCATCGACGTTGAACAGCGTCCCCGTCATGCCGTCCCCGAGCGGTCCCGCCAGGAGGACGGCCATGCCGGCAACCTGCTCGACCGTGTTGAGCTTCTTCGTCAAGGTGTCCTGGGCGAACTCGTCGAGGAACTGCTCGTAGGTGATGCCGGCCGCGGCAGCGACCTGGGCCCCCGCGTCCTGCATGAGCTCGGTCTCGATCGGCCCAGGGCAGATCGCGTTGCAGGTGATGCCCTGCTGCGCGTACTCGACCGCGGTGGCCTTCGTGAGACCGTTCATGGCGTGCTTGCCCATGATGTAGTGGCTGACGGCGACCTTCGACGCAAGCTTGCCCTCAATCGAGGACATGTTGATGATGCGGCCGTAGCCCTTCGGCACCATGGTCGCCAGCGCCCGACGGGTGCCCCAGAACGCGGAACTGCAGTTCCAGTCAAAGGCCTTCTGCCAGGCCTCGTCACTGAGTTCGCCGATCAGCGCCCACGCGTCCGAGCCACCCGCGCAGTTGACGAGGATGTCGATGGTCCCGAAGTGGTCGACGGTGTAGTCGACGAACTCGTCGACCTCGGCGCGAATGAGGGCGTCAGTCTTCTTGAACACCGCTCGGTCACCCGCGGCCAGCCGCTCCAAGGCGTAGGCGCCCTTCTCCTCCGAGCGATTGCCGAGCACCACCGAGGCGCCCTCGGCAAGGAACGCCTGAGCGACCCCGAAACCGATGCCTGTGCTTCCAGCGGTGATTGCTGCAATCTTGCCGTCGAGCGAGCCTGCCATGTGGGACTCCTTGCGAGTGGTGGATGCGGGAACGATCAGCGTCGTCCCGTCATCTCACACCAGTTACTGGAGTCCGTCAATCGAAACAGCAGAACCCGAGCAGGTCAGTTTTGGACCGTCCGGGGCAGCGGCCGGCCCTCCTCGTGGTTTTCGTTCATGAGCCGGTTGATGGTCTTGTGCACGTGCTGGACCCCGGGCTCGTTGCGTCCGAAGAGCTGGGTGCGACCTGGAGTCACGGCGACCCCCTTCTGCACCCCGTATCCGGTGATGTAGTCCTCGTTGTACGTGACGTCGTAGAACCAGTCGCGCATGATCTCGAGCTCGTGCTGCTCCTCGCTGTTGGCGATGGGCTTGCGTACGAGAATCCGCTGCTCGGTGACCGACTCATTGCGGTTCGTCGTCGGCAGAGGGAAGCCCACGCTCATGCGCTCGCGCCATCCGCCCGCGATCGACATGCCCGGGAAAGTCCAGATAATCGAGCCGACGTTGGCCGTGGGGTCCCAGGTCTCCTCGGGGTCATCGAGGTGATTGAGGATGTTGCGCAAGGCAAACGCCACTCGCTCGTGCGGTCCGAATGAATCGAAGATCGCCGTATTGCTGAGATTCGTCTTGAAGACGGTGTTCGCGTGGAGCGAGGCGAAGTGGTACCCCTCGAGGTAGCCCTCAATCGCGACCTTCCAGTTCGGCCCGGGCATCATGCGCGAGGAGAACAACTCGCACTCGTCGAGCTTGAGGCTTTCGAGGACCTCCTTGAAGTCGCCAAGCCAGGAGTCGATGTCGATCTCCAGGCCCGGGGTCAGGCACACGAAGATCACCCCGGCCGTCTCCACGCAGGGCAGTGCGACAAGGTTGCGCTCGGAGCGATCGAAGTCGCCGAAGGTCGACTCCCCGTACAGTCCGCGCAACTCGCCATCCATGCCGTACGTCCACGCGTGGTACGGGCACGTCAGGGTTCGGGAGGTTCCGGTCCCGGCTTCGCAGATAAGGGCCCCGCGGTGACGGCACACGTTGAGCATCGCGTGCACCGCGCCGGTCGCATCCCGCGTGATGACGACGGGCACTCCGACGACCTCGATTGCCTTGTAGGAGTTCTTGGCAGGCAGCTCGCAGGAGACGGCGAGCGGGAGCGGAATGCGCTTGAAGATGAGGTCGATCTCGGCCTGGAACAACTCCTCATCGAGGTAGTTGTCGACCGGCTCCTCCCAGACGGCTTCCGCCTGGTCGGTGGTCTTGTCCTTGGTGTGCGCGACGAGCCGGCGCATCATCGCGACGGCCTCCTCGCGTGCGGCGCCGTCGAGGACCTTGCTCGGGATGTACGCGGGCGCGGCCGCCTCGGCCACATCATCGATGACGTCCGTCATGTCCGCTCCCTATCGCTCAAGGTTGTATAGATAACTATGGATCTCCGGGGTTCCGGTGTCAACGATTCGTGGGCTCGTTGATGCTGATGAGCACGAAGCGCCCGTCCGGCCACACCTGCACGCGCGAGATGGAGGCGTACCCGGGCAGGAAGAAGAATCGCCTGGGGCTGCCGACCACTTCGGCCAGGAAGGTGTTCGAGGCGCCGCCGTGACTGACCGCGAGGATGCGCTGGCCAAGATGCTCGTGCCCGATCCGCCGCACGGTGGCGATCATCGTCGCGCGAAGTTCGTCGGCGTTGTGCGGGGGCAAGAACTCGTCCTCGAAGCGGCCCTCACGCACCGCGGCGACCCGCTCCGGATCAGCAATGTTCTCGACCCCCACGTAATTCGTGGCGTTGGAGATCCACTCGCGCAGGCCCTCGTCGATGGTGACGCTCAGTCCCCGGTCGCGAGCGATGGGCTCGGCGGTCTGGACGGCACGCTTGAGGTGGCTCGCGTAGACGGCATCGATCGACAGGCCGTCGAGGTGCCGGGCCAGGGCCTCGGCCTGATCGCGGCCGACGACGCCGAGGCCGGGATCCATCGACCCGTCGGGCTCCGGCAGGGCGTGCCGGACGAGCAGGACCTCGCAGGGGCTGTCCACCTAGACCGTGGGCACAAACGCGCCGAGGTCGTCAGCGGACGGGAACTGGAGGCTGACCAGTTCGAAGTACTCCGCGAGCCCGTGGTGACCTAGTTCTCGACCCACGCCCGATGCCTTGAAGCCGCCGAAGGGCGCACGCGCGTTGAAGCGACCGCCGTTGATGGCAATCTGACCGGTGCGCAGCCGCGACGCAATGCGCACTGCCTCGGGGATGTCTGCCGCCCAGACCGCACCGGACAGTCCGAACTCGCTGTCGTTGGCGATCGCTATCCCCTGCTCGATGCCGTCGTAAGGAACGATCGCCAGCACCGGGCCGAAGATCTCCTCCTGCACGACTCGCGCCTTCGCATCCAGGCGGCTGAACACCGTCGGCTTGACGAAGTAACCACGGTCGAAGCCGTCGACGGCACCGGGGCCGCCGGCGACCAGCGTCCCCTCGGTCATGCCGATGTCGATGTAGTCCTTGACGGTGCGGAACTGGGCTGCGGACGCCACCGGGCCCAGGTCGACCGCAGGATCAAGGGGATTCCCGACAGTGAACGCACTGACTGCCGCCGCAACTCGCTCCTCGACCTCGGCGAGCAACGACCTCGGAACAATGAGGCGGGTCGTGGCAGAGCAGGTCTGGCCATTGTTGACGAAGCAGCCGCGCACTGCAGCAGCTATCGCGCCGTCGAGGTCGGCGCCTTCGGCAAGCAGGAAGGCCGACTTGCCACCAAGCTCGAGCGCGACCTTCTTGATCGTCGGTGCGGCCGATTGGGCCACCTGGACGCCGGCGCCCGTGGAACCGGTGAGGCTGACCATGTCGACCTCGGGGTGGGAGGACAGCAGGTCGCCGACCAGAGCGCCGCGTCCGGATACGAGGTTGAACGCGCCCGCAGGCAGTCCCAGGGTGTCGATGATGTCCGCGAGCATGAAGGTCGCCAGGGGCGCGACGCTGCTCGGCTTCACCACGATCGTGCAGCCCGCCGCGAGGGCGGGGCCGACCTTGGCCGCCAGCTGGTACAGCGGGTAGTTCCACGGAGTGATCGCGCCGACCACGCCAGCGGCGGTGCGGATGATCATCGAGTTGCCGATTCGCTCCTCGGCGGGCAGTTCGAGCGCGGCCTCGGCGATGGTTTCGAAGACGGTAGCCGCAAGCCCGACCTGGACCCTGATGGAACTGGCCATCGGCGTGCCCACCTCGCGCGCCATGATCTCGGCGAGCTCGGTCTCATTCGCCCGTAGGCCGTCGGCGATCGCCTGCACGACGGCAGCGCGCTCAGCGATGGGCGTGGTGCTCCAGCCGTCGAATGCGCGCCGCGCGGCCATGATGGCCAGCTCGGCGTCCTCGACCGTTCCGGACGGAACCGTGCCGATCACCTCTTCGGTGGCGGCCTCGTCGACGGTGATGAGATCGCTGCTTGCCGGCGTCACCCATCGCCCGTCGATGTACAGCTGAGAACGCTCGATCACGATGCCTCCGGTTCGGTGTGTGCGACTGGTGTCAGGAGCTTTGCGCGCAGGCGCTCGATGGCCTCGTCGTCGATGTCCAAGGTGCTCACCCACTGCCGAAGTCCGCCGTACTCGAGGGTCACGCGCGCGAGGAATAACTCCATCGCCGCGCGCGGAGCCCGGAGCAGTTCCTCGGTCTGATTCATCATGGGGTGGTTCTCGAAGTCCTCACGCGTTCGCAGGAACTGCACGAGGGCCACGACCTCGTCGCCGCTGAGGGCGAAGTCATCGGCGATGTCGTCGTCGCTCACCCCGAGCAAGGACAGCAGGACGGCCGCGACGAATCCGGTGCGGTCCTTGCCTGCCATGCAGAAGAAGATCGCCGGGAATGCGTCGCTCTGCGAAAGCTCGGAGATGATCGCTGGCACGGTCTCGGTGCCCATGTCGAGCATCTGCTGCTGAACCCAGGCGAGGAACTCGACCGGCGGAAGGGCCCGGTTCTCATCGGATGCGTGCCACGTGTCGGGAAGCATCGAGACGTTGGTGGGGTCGTCGATGAAATCGGGAAGCGGGAAGGCATCGCGCTCGCGCTGGTAGCGCAGATCGATGACTGATGCGGCCCCGAACTCGCGCCACGCCTCCTGGTCGTCGAGACGATGCAGGCTTGACGCGCGGAATAGCAGGCCGCTGGCAACCACGTGCCCGTCGTCGGTCGGGTAACCACCGAGGTCACGGACGTTGTAGACGCCGCCGAGCTCAACTCGACGACCGCTCGCGGGATCTGCGCTCATGCCGGGTATCCCGGAAAACGCTGCGCGTAATCGGGCAGTTCGGCGGCTGCAAGATCACGACCTGGCCAGCGCTTGCGCTGCTCGGACCCGAACCCGCCGGCGACGAGATCTGTGAGCGGCATGCCGTACATGCTCAGCACGTGGCGCGACGCGAAGCGCCACATCCCGTCCTCGCGGCGGTAATCGTCCAGGTAGCGAATCGAGGTGGCCATCGTGCCCTTCTCGTTGGCAAGTTCCGCGTACCCCATGACCGTCCCCTTCGCATGGTCGGCGTCGATCAACTCCACCACGCTGCCATGCGGGTCGTGCCAGGTCGCCGAGTACGGAGCGTGCTTGACCTTGAAGTTCTCGATGATCGCCTCACGCCCAGTCGTCCGACTGCTGGGAGATGCAAACACCGCATCCAGAGTCCACAACTGCGCCAGTTCGTCCCAGCGGGCATCGTCGAGGAGAAGGGCGTACCGCACGATCAGGTCGGCGATCTCGATACGGTCCTCGACCTTGCGGAGCCGGTCTTCCAGGTTGTCGGTCACGAGGGCGATCGTACTGTAGTCAGACTACAGAAAGTACGCGGATCTGCTCCGGTGCATGCGTTCGGGCCCGTCCCCCGATACGGTCCCGCCATGGGTGGAGTGCCTCTGTACGAGCGAGTGCGCCAGGCGATGGCGGCTTCAATCGCCGACGGTACCTACGCGCCCGGCGACAAACTCCCCAGCGAATCACGCCTCGCTGAGGAGCTCGGCATCAACAGGCTGACGGTCCGGCGTGCGATCGAGGAGCTCGCGCGTGCCGGCGCGGTCGTGTCCAAGCAGGGCTCAGGCACCTACGTCAGCGCCCCGATCGTCCGGCTCCCGCTGTCTCAGCAACTGTCGACCGATTCCCTCGTGGCCAGCATCACCAAGCAGATCGCCGAGCAGGGGTACACCTACGAGGACGTGCTGATGCGGGCCTCGAAGGTGAACTCCCCGCACAACAACGACTCCCTCGATCTCCCGCCCGGACCGCTGTGGCGGATCGACAACGCGCTCATGGTCAACGGAGAGGCGTGGATGTGGTCGAGCGCGTGGTTCTCGCGGTCGGTCCTCGCCGATCCGGCAGGCAACTGGGACCCGGTCACCGGTCTCTACGGCCAGCTCAACGTGGCGATCGGCGAGCTGAACCCGATCTGGAGGGCGATCTCGGCCGACGTCGCGTCCGTCGACGATGCGGAGATACTCGGCGTTCGCGCCGGCTCGCCGATCCTCGTGCGCGACGGGCTCACCGCAGACTCGAGCGGCGAGCCGGTACTGCGCGTGTGCCGCAGGGCGCGGATGGATCGCGTCAGCTACGTGCTGCAGTACGACGGCGCCTGACGACGTCCTACCTGGCGAGCCACTCGTCGAGAATCTGGTGGTAGTGGCGGATCCGGTTCTCCTGGTAGCGGGCCAGGGTGATCCCCGGACGGCGCAGGGTCTTCAGACCCTCCTGGATGTACGGCATGTTCGCCATGTCCTGGTCGAATACCGGACCGAGCAGGCCGATCTCCTTGATGTCGGAGAAGGTCTCGCCTGGCTGCAGCCATCTCGGTGCGGGCGGCTTGGGGTGTGACCCGTCGGCCGGCTGCTGTGCGAGCAGGAACACCTCGGCGATGCAGGAGTCCGGATCGTTGCCGTTCGGCCGGAAGCGGTACACCGCGTTGGTACGAGGGCCGGCGAAGACGTAGAAGTTCGGGAACACGAAGTACTGGATCCCGTCGAGCAGTTCCGAGTCGGTCCACTCGTCGTTACCCGTGCCGAACTGGGCGCTCAGCGCGGCGCGCATCTGGGCGGCGAGCTCGGTGCGCGCCGTGGACCCGTTCGGGACCTCGGGAGTCTGTCCGTCGGCCGACGACAGGTCGCGACCGGCGCCCGCGGTGTAGAAGGCACGCGTCTCGTAGTACGAGTCGAGCACCTCCTGCTCGCTGATGTGGTTGGCAATGGTCGGGCTGGGCACGCCCTGAGGAACGATCTGCCTGTTCCAGTTCTCGCCGAGGATGACGTCGTACTGGGTGTTCTCGTCGCCCAGCCACTCCATCATCTGCGGGTGGGTGGCCAGAGAGTGCCAGCCCTCGATGAACGCCTCGCCGGCGACCTTCCAGTTGCACTTCACCACGCCGCCGAAATGCGAGTACACGACGCGATCGGTGTAGTCCCAGCGCTCCCAGTCCTTGACCATGGATCCCAGGAAGTCCGCCAGCGGCTCGGCGTCGGGATCCATGTTGATGAACACGAAGCCGTTCCACACGTCGACCTTCGCCTCAGGCAGGCTGAACTCCGCGGACTCGACCTGGGGGAAGTCCCATGCGCAAGGGAGATTCTTCAAAGATCCGTCGATGTTCCAGGAGAAGCCGTGGAAGGGGCAGCGGATCTCGTTGACGCGCCCGCCCTCCTGGCGAAGCGCCCGTCCTCGATGCAGGCAGGCGTTGAACAGGGCCTTGATCTCGCCCGTGTGCGTACGCATGATGATGAGCTTGTCATCGGCAATGTCATAGGTGATGTGGTCGCCGGGCTCGGGAATGTGATCCGTGCGGCAGACGAACTGCCAGACCTTCTGCCAGACCTTCGTCACCTCCTGGTCGTGGAACTCCCGGGAGATATAGCGGGTGACGTCCATATCGGCGGTGCCGAGGCTCTCGTTGATGTCGTAGCGCAGTACGGCCGGCACGGGGCGCGCGTCATTGTCGAGGTACTCCTGGACGCTGGTACCCGGGGATCGCGGCGACGGCGGCTCGGTGGACTCACGCTGTGGGGACACGACTTCGGTCATTGCGGGCGACTCCTCATGAGGGTTAACGGTGATTCTTCCCCACTAGATACTGGACGTCAAGTAAAGATACTGGAGCAAGCAGAAGGGCCCGGTCCTTGGGTACCGGGCCCTTCTGCTTGTGGTGCTAGTCGGACTAGATCTTCCAGAGCTTCGCGAACTGCTGCTTGTAGTCCTTGACCCCCAGGTAGTCACCCTGAGGGGTGAAGACCGCGGTGCCGACGTTCTTCTGGGTCAGGATCTGCGTGGGCAGATCCGCCTTGGCGAACGGAACACCGGTCCACAGGCGAGCGAACGAGTCGATCACGCTGTAGCCGACGATCGGCAGCGAGTAGCCGGTCCAGGCGTTCTCCACCTTGGCCTTGAGCTGCTCGATGTTGCCCTTGCCTGCAGTGAGTCCACCGATGAGCGGAGCCGAGCCCGGCTTGGCGCCAACGGTGAACAGTGCCTGCGGCACGCCCGGGAAGAAGTCGCCCAGGTCAGAGGAGATGAAGTTGGTGCCCGGGTTCGCCTTGTAGACGTTGGCCACCTGTGCGGGGATGCCGGCGAAGTCAAGCTCGTTGAACTTCGTCGTGCAGCTCGGGCACAGCTTCTTCAGGTTCTTCGCGAACGACGTGTCGTAGCGCACGAGGACCGGGTAGATGCTGGTGCCGAACTGCTGCACCTTCGCCTTGCCATTGGTGTTGGCAACCGCGAAGGCCGCGATCATCTGGCCCCACAGGTCAAGGAGCTTGGCGTTGGCAATGTGCGAGTCAAGCAGGCCGCTGCCGGGAGCCGAGAGGCACGCCGAGCAGATGACTGCGATACCCGCTGCTGCGGCCTTCTTGTAGAGGTCACCGTAGGACTCGGTCTCCATGCCGGACACCGCGATGCCATCGGGCTTCTTGGCGATGGCCTGCGTGAGCGTGGCGCGCTGACCCTCGATGGTGCCCTCGGCCTGCAGCGACTCCATCTTCCAGCCGAGTGACTTGCCACCCTCGACGATGTTGCGGTTGAGGGTAATGGCTGCGTCGGTCTCGTTGGTGATGGTGATGACGTACTTGCCCTTAGGCGGAGCCTTAGGCAGCGGCGTCAGGTTTCCGAGGCTCGTGGGGTTCTTGGAGTACTTGGCCACGATGGCCTTGGCGACCGACACACCGTCGGCTGCCGGGACGGCAGCGGGTGCGGAGGACGCGGCCGGCGCGATGCCGACCACGGCCAGTGAGGCAGCGGCCACGAGGGCGACTGCAGCGATGGACTTGCGCATGGATCTCTCTTCCAGTTGAGGGCCTAAGAAGCCGAGGTGGCAAAAGTACATTCACGTCCTAGGAATAGGAAGCGAATTTGGTCACGTTCTGGTCACTTTCCGTATGCAATCACAAGGAACTCGGAAAGTGGAGGCAAATCGAACAATTGAGATACTGGAGTTCGCCTTGGGATAGTTGCTACCCGCGAGTAGCAACTCGCGAGCTAGGAGATCCCCCACAGCGTGGTGAACTGCTCCTGGTAGTCGGCGATGCCAATGTAGTTGCCGTCGGCATCGAGGACCGCGTCCGCCGCATTGGCACCGGTCAGCAGTTGGCTTGGCAGCGGTCCGGTCTCGATGGCGTCGCCGCCGATGATCCGGGCGAACTGGTCCATGACCCGCCAGCCCATGACGGGCAGGGGTAGGGCAATCCACGCCTGGAGCGCTTTCGCCTGGTCCATGTCCCGGCCAAGGCTCGGGTCCACCGGCGCCGGAGACGCTGCGGATGCGAGGGCCGCGAGAGAGGCGATGTCCGCCGCGGATGGCGCCCGGCCGATGACGGTCACGGGAGCGAGCAGAGTGGGATCCTCTGCCAGTGCTGCCGCGGCATCGCCGCCGAGCGATCCAGCATCCAGAAGTGCCCACGCGCCCAGGCTGATGGACATCTCGCTGCTCAGGAACTCGGCAATAGCCACCGGGTCCGTGAGGTCGGTGAACGTCGGGTCGACGATCGACTGCGACGTCTGGCACTCGACGCACAGGTCGACCAGCTTCGTGTCGAACTCGGAGTTGAAGTCAGCGATGGCCCCACCGGGCAGCACGAACACCTGGACCGCGGCGTCCTCGTTCTCATACTGGTTGTCGTCGACGTAGGTGGCCAGCACATCGCCCCACTGGACATTCTGCGCGGTGCCGTCGATGCTCGTATCGGTGATTCCGCCGGCCGGCTCGCCAGAGCACCCGGTGCAGACGACGGGGATTCCGGCCGTTTCCGCTGCAGGCAGGCTGACGGTGAGAGAGTCGAGGAACTCCCCGGAGATGTGAATACCGGCCGGATTCTTGCCTAGGGCCTCATCGAAAGCGGTCGCTGCAGCAGCCGGGTCTGAGGAATCCACCGTGACGGTCTCGTGGGTCCATCCCAGGGTCGTCGCCGCCTCGTCCATCGCGGCACCGACGACAGCGTCGAGAGGACCGCTGTTGAGGATGCTGATAATGACCGCGTCCTTCGCGGGCGGAGCCGACAGCGGAGTCTCGACGCCGAGTGAGGTCGGCGCGAGGAGCAACGTGTCGAGCGCAGCGGCGTCCGCCGCCGCTTCCGACGCCGCCGCTGAGGGATCATCGCCGGTGAGGGCGGCTTCCGCGTTGTAGTTGGGATCGTCGGCGGGCATCGCGCACGAGGCGAGGGTCAGGGCCGCAGCAGCGATCACGGCCACGACGATGGACTTGCGCATGGATCCGCCTTCCAGGCGATTCGGAGGAGAGCAGGGGCCAATCTACATGAACGTCCTAGTGATTTTGCGAAGTCCGAGAATCACGCTTTGGTCACGACGACGATCCCCTCCATGGCCCTAAACACTCCTCCCGCCCCACACTCGCAGCGAAATTGCGAGGAAAACGCCAATCCCGGGCAGGAGCCAAACCAACCCGCACACCGACCGTCGAGGACTAGGCTTACTGTTCGTCCACTAAGGAAAGACCCACGGAGCCCCATGTCCCGCGAACTGCCCATGCGCACCTTGGACGCAGCCGAACTCGCAGAGTTCCGGCTCAGCGTCAACGCGGCTGTTTCCGCCTCGGACTACCCCGCTCGAGTTCGCGATCTGGAGGATTCAGGCACCGGCGTCGACCTGGACCTGTGGCGCCTGCTTGCCGAGGACATCGGCCTGGCCGGGCTCGGGCTGCCCGAGGAGGTGGGCGGCCTCGGCGGCCTGGTCGAGATCCTCGGCATCGCCGAGGAACTGGGGGCGACCTTGGCTCCCGTTCCCTTCATCTCCACGACGGTGCTGTCCGGGCAGATCCTCGCCGGGTGCGGCGAGCCTGCTGCGCCCTACCTCGAGCGGATCGTCGCCGGGGAGATCGCAAGCGCGGCGATCACGGACACGAAGGGGGCATGGAGCCCGGCGCAGGTCTCGTGCACCTTTGAAGGCTCGACCGTCAGCGGCTCCGTGCGGCTCGTCCCTTACGGGGCGTCCGCCACGTTCTTCGTTGTCGCGGCGACGACCGGCGACGGAACGGACCTGTTCGCGATCGAGGCCTCGGACGCCGTCGTGTCGCCGCTTCGGTCCCTGGACTTCTCTCGACCTTCGGCGACGGTGTCGTTCACCTCAGCGCCCGCGGTTGCCCTGACGAGTGGTGGAGCAGGGTCCGCGGCCGTCGATCAGGGCGTGGTTGTCGCGCTGCTCGCCGTTGGTGCCGATCAGCTCGGCGGAACGCAGCAGTGCTTCGACATGACCTTGGACTACATCAAGCTGCGCCGACAGTTCAACCGCGAGATCGGCAGCTTCCAGGCGGTCAAGCACCGCGTGGCCGATGCATTGATGCTCGTGGAGATGTCGCGGTCGGGCATCGAGCGGGTCACGTCGGGTGCATCCGACGTACTCGCCCTCGATGCCTCGGTCGTCAAGGCCTGGGCCTCGGATGCCTACATCGCGATGACCGCCGAGACCATCCAGTTGCACGGCGGCGTGGGCTTCACCTGGGAGCACGACGCGCACCTGTTCTTCCGCCGGGCCAGGTACGACGCCGCCTTCCTCGGTGACTCGACCTTCCACCGCGAACGCGTCGCGGCACTGCTCGACTGGTAGGCGCCTTCAGTTCCTGCTGAGCTCGGAGAACGGTGCCTTGTCCGCGCGATACTCGGCGGGCAGCCCCAGCACTCGCTCGGCGATGATGTTGCGCTGGATCTCGTCGGTGCCTCCTGCGAGGCGATAGCCGGGGGCACCGAGCACATGCTCGGACCAGGCGAACTGGCCCCACTCCCCCGTGTCGGCGACCATCGAACTGCCGAGCAGTCGTGCCGCGGCGTTCCCGATCCGCACCATGTTGTCCGAGGACAGGAGCTTGCCGAGCGACCCTGCGGGACCGGGCTTGTCGCCGGCCGCATTCGCGCGGGCGACGCGCGCCACCATCGCCGCGTGCAGCCGGGCGCGGATGAACACATCGGCCAGTTCCTGCCGAACGACCGGATCCTTGCTGACTCCAAGAGACTGCGCGAGCGAGATGACGTCGGCGGCAGTGCCGCCCTTGCGACGGTGCCCTGATCCTGACGAGGACCTCTCGAATCCCAGGGTCGCCTGGGCCACCTTCCACCCCGCGTCGACCTCGCCGATGCGAAGCGAGTCGGGAATGCGCGCGCCGTCGAGGAAGACCTCGTTGAAGGTTGCCGGACCGCTCATCTGACGAATCGGACGAATCTCGACGCCCGGAAGGTCCATCGGGACGAGGAAGGCGGTGATGCCCGCCTGCTTGACCACGTCTGGGTTGGTGCGGGCGAGCAGGAAGCCGTAGTCGGAGAACTGCGCGTTGGAGCTCCAGATCTTCTGCCCCGTGATCAGCCAGTCATCGCCGTCGCGAATCGCATTGGTTGACAGCCCGGCCAGGTCTGAACCGGCCCCCGGCTCGCTGAACAGCTGGCAGCACAATAGGTCTGTCCGCAGGAACGGATCGGCGAAGCGCTCGCGCTGCTCCGAGGTGCCGAACACGCTGACCGCGGCGCCGACCAGTCCGGTGGTCACGGAGATGATCTCCGACGAGGGAGGGACAGCAAAGGCTCGTTCCTCGTCGGCGAAGGCCACCGAGTAGACGCTTGGCAGCCCGGCACCGCCGAACTCCTCGGGCAGTGAGATGGCGCCGTACCCGGCATCGAATCGCTTGCGGCGGTAGTCGCGCACGCGATCGAGGTAGGCGGTCTCCTCCTCGTGGGTCATCGACCTGAAGATCGCCAGCTCAGGATCGCCTTCGCCCCAGACCCGCACGTCCTCGCTGCGCGGCCGGGCGACGGTCTCGAGCCATGCGCGCACACCGGCCCGCCATGCCTCGAGATGCTCGAAGTCGACGTTGCTCACGACTTGCCTCCGTCTGAGATGAGAACCGTGCACGCACTGATACCCGGTGCGCCATAGACATGAGTGAAGCCGACCCGCGGGCCGCCTGGGACCTGCTGCCCGGCGGCGCGACCCTGCAACTGCCGAACGACCTCGTGCACCTGGCGCAGGCCGGACGCGCCGACCGGCTCGCCATTGGCCAGGCATCCACCGTCGGTGTTCACCGGCAGGCGTCCGCCTGCCTTGTAGTCGCCGCGTAGGTACCCGGCTCCCTGCTCCCCGTGCGCGACCAGGCCGGTCTCGCCCAGGTGAATGATCTCGGCACCACTGTCGGTGTCCTGCAGTTGAGCGACCTGCACATCTGCGGGCTCGATGCCGGCATTGGCGAATGCGGCCGCGGCAGCGTCGATCGACGGACTGGTTCGCTCGCCGGGCGACAGCCATGGCGAGAAGACCTCGAAGGACCCCGGGGTCCGGCCGCGAAGAGCGACCGAGGCCAGCCGGATCGGCTTGTCGCACAGGTCGAATGCACGCGGTCCACGCGCAAGGATCAGCGACACCGCTCCCGCGTCCGGTGAGCAGAACATGAAACGAGTGAGCGGATCGTTGATCATGTCCGAGTCCATCGCCTCGTCGACCGACACCGGCTTGCGTCGCCACGCGAGCGGGTGGGACGACCCGTACTCGAACGCCTTCTCCGACACGTAGCCCAAGGTGCGGTCGTCGATGCCGTGCTCGTGGAGGTACCGCTGGATCTTCAGCGCGAAGTACGAGGTGGTGACCATCATTCCGGTCTGGCCGTACCAGTCGCCGATTCCGTAGCGCGCGGGCGATGCGTTGAAGGCTCCGCGCGCGTGGTTGTCGTAGCCCACGACGCATGCGATGTCGAACGACTCGGCGATCAGACCGTTGCGGGCGGTCATCAAGGACACGCCACCGGTCGCACAGCCATTCTTGACGGTGACGAAAGGGAGCCCGGTCAGACCCATGCGAGCAACGAGGTTGTCGGGCTTGGTCTCGCCGTTAGTACCGCCAACCGCGAACTGGACGTCGGTCCACGAGAGCCCGCAGTCCGCGAGCGCCGCGCGCACGGCGGTCTCGGCGAGGTCCTGGTCGAGTCCGTCGAAGCGGCCGAAAGGGGTCATGCCCGCGCCGACGACGTAGACCTCGTCGGTCATTGGACCGCCTCGAAGCCGAAGGTGTGAACGGTCTGGTCGCCCTCGGTCCAGGCCTTGGCCAGCACGAGCCGGACCTGCTCCCCGATCGACCACTGCGTCTTGCCGACCAGCCACCCCTCGACGATGATCGAGCCCAAGTCCACATAGCCAATGCTGAACGGGGCGAACTCGTCTGTTCGAAACGGCGCCTTGGGGGCGAAGTGCTGCGTCGTCCACGACCACACCGTGCCCGTGGTGGGGAGCACGACATCGGACACGTCGACTCCCGAGCACACGGGGCACGAAGCCAGGGCCGGGAACACCTGCGATCCGCAGCCCGAGCACGACGAGCCACGCAACGCGACCGGGTCGACCGACGCGAAAAGGGTGGGATCGACTACCTCGATGGCCACGGCGCTGCCTCCTTCAGTCCGAGAGCCGGACGAGGGCCTTGCCCAGGTTCGCCCCGGAGAGCAGGCCTTCCAGACCCGCTCCCGCGTTCTCGATTCCCTCATACACGGTGGCCCGATCAATCAGTTCCCCGCTTGCGAGCCAGCCGGACACGCGCTCCTCGAACTCCGGGCGCAAGTCCTCGAAATCGCGAACGATGAAGCCCTTGATCGTCAGGCGGCGCAGCACGGCCTCGATGAGCACCGCCGTCGACGGCTGCTCCTGAGTGCCGAAGTTGGAGACCGCACCGCACATGCTGACGCGACCGTGGATGCGCATGCTGTGCAGCGCGGCCGCGAACTGCCAGCCGCCGACATTGTCGAAGAACAAGTCGATGCCGTCGGGTGCGGCTGCGGGCAATTCGGTCGCGAAGTCCTCATCGCGATAGTTGATGACGTGATCGAATCCGCAGTCGTCGCGCAGCCAGGCGCACTTCTCGGCTCCACCCGCACTGCCGATGACTCGCCCGGCCCCGAGGAGTCGGGCGAACTGGCCGACCATGCTGCCCACCGCTCCCCCGGCCCCGGACACGAGGACAGTTTCTCCCGCCGCGAGATTGCCCACGGGCAGCAATCCTGCGTACGCGGTGAAGCCGGTCTGCCCCATGGAGCTGAGCCACGCAGTGACAGGGGCCTTCTCCAGATCGCAGACCGTGACGACCGAGTCGTCGACAACCGCGAGCTCCCGCCAGCCGAGGCGATGGCGCACTGTCGCGCCGACAGGAAGTGCGTCGGAGGCGGATTCGACCACGACTCCGATTGCGGAGCCGTCGAGTGGACCGCCGATCTCGAAGTTGGTCGTGTACTGCTTCTCCCCCGGGTCCATCCGCCCACGGGTGGACGGGTCAAGGCTCATGTACTGGTTGCGCACGAGCGCGTGGCCCGGCGTGAGCTCGGGTAGGTCGATCGTCCCTACCGACAGATCCGACGACACGAAGGTTCGCCCGGGGCGGCTGGCGAGGATGACGGCTCGCGTCTGCCTCACGAGTTGGCCTCGCGCAGGGCGCGTGCCTCGGGAGTACGCCCGACCCAGCCCAAGATCTGGAAGTCGACGTCGCGAAGCTCGCCTTCGTGCCACGTGCCCTTGTCATCGAAGACGCCGTACTTGCCCGTCGCTGGGTCATCGACCCGCACTAGCCCGACGTCATTCAGCGTGTAGACGCAACCCGAGATCGGGTGATTGAACACCTTGGCCATGACCACTCCTTGGGTCCCCGTCAGGGACACGTGATGACGAACCGAAGACTACACAACTTGTCACTGAGTACAGTAACTTTCACCGCCCTAACCCTCGATCGGAGTCCTCGTGACCACTCCCGCCAATCCCCAGCAGTCGCTGCTTCCTTCGGTGCTCATCCAGGTCGCGTTCCGGGTGGAGAACCTCGAGGCGGCATGCCTGGAGTGGGCCAGCAAGGTCGGCGCCGGACCGTTTCTGATCCGTCAGCACATGAAGGTCCAGGCGAAGCACAATGGCCAGCCTGCGATCTACGACCACAGCGCGGCCTTCGGGCAGTGGGGCACGTTGATGCTGGAACTGATCGAGGTTCACGAGTGCGAACCCGCTGGCATGAAGGCGGTTATGGAGCACGACTCGCTCGGCCAGGTCAACCATTTCGCGTGCTACGCCGAGGATCTCGAGGCAACCAGCGCCGCGCTCGAGGCAGCCGGTTTCCCGCTGGCGATGGACTTGGTCTCGTCCTCGGGAATGCCGGTGCGGTACCACGACGCGCGTGCGCTGATCGGCGCGGTTCTCGAGGTGTACGCGCCCACCGAGCACATCGTTGAGCACTACGCCAATGTTGCTGCCCTGTCGGTCGACTGGGACGGCAGCGACGTCATCCGCTACATGTAGAGCCGTCCACTTACTCGACCTTGTGTCGCGAAACTCGCCTAGCGGTTGGTGAGCAAGGCCCGATCCGCGAGAAAATGCGCGTGGTCATTAAAGGACAGGAGCGACAGCCCGCGTTCGCTCGCGGCAATCGTCGTGATGGACGCGTTGATGCTGACGCGATTCAGGTCGATCACCCCTGATGCCCCCGTGCCCAGCAATGCCGCGCACACGGCTGCGGTTACCCCGGACGAGGTCGCGACGATCGCCGCACGTCCGCTTGGCACTCGTCGTCCGAGTTCGGTGAGCGCAGCGGCCGCGCCGTCAGTGAAGGACCGCCAGTCGGCGGAGTCGCTGTCGACCCACGCTCGCATTGCCGCATCGAGATGAACCTGGAACTGCGCGGATGACAGCCCGTCAGACTCGGCGGCTCCACCTAGCCAGGAGTCCACAAGGCCGTGGGCCGGCAGCTCGTCCCACCGGGCATCCGGCTCGTCGGCCCGCACTCCGAGCACATCCGCAACGATCGCGGCCGTATCGCGCTGGCGCTTCAGTGTTCCGCTGACGACCACCGGGTTAACGACTCCGCGACGCGCGAACTCCTGCGCCGCGACCTCTGCCTGCCGCTCGCCGAGCGGCGAGAGCACGTCGTAGTCCTCGGTGCCGAAACTGGCCTGCCCATGGCGAAGCAGGTAGATCGCGGGCACGGACTGCTACGCGACCAGGATGAGCGGTCGCGCGAGCAACTCAGCGACGGTCTGCAGGTACTCCGCGGCGGGCGCCCCGTCGACGGCGCGGTGATCGAAGGTCAGGCTCAAGGTCAGCACCTGCGTTCTCACGAAGGCATCGCCCTCCCACTTCCCCGAATCGCGTAGTCGACCCACACCAAGGATGCCGACGTTGCCGGGATTGATGACCGGCGTGAAGAAGTCGACGCCGTACGTGCCAAGAGACGTCACCGCGAAGGTTCCACCGTCGAACTCGTCCAGCGAGATCGAGCCCGAACGGCAGCGGTCGGCCACGTCGCGAGTCGCGTGCGCGAGCTCGGGCAGTGACAGGCGGTCGGCATCGCGGATGACGGGAACCATCAGACCGCCGGGCACGGCCACGGCGAGGCCCATGTGGATATGCGAGAGCAGATGGATCTCGTTGCCGGTGATGGTGGCATTGAGGATCGGGTGCTGCCGCAGCGCCATGGCGGCTGCGCGCACGACGAAATCGTTCAGGCTCGGAACCGGAACACCGAGTGCGGTGTACTGCTGCTTCATCTCGGCCCGCAGAGCGACCACGGCATCCATCGAAACCTCGAAGCCGTGCGTGAGCTGCGCCATCTCGGTGAGGCTCTGCAGCATGCGAGCCGCGATCGTCCCGCGCATGCCTTTTAGCGGGATGATCGACGATGTCTCCTGGCCCGCGATCGCCACATCGGCGGACACCGGCGCGGCAGCAACGGCGGCGGAGGCGTCGGCCTCCCTCGCCTTGCGTCGGGCCAGCGGCGAGGGGACCTTGCTGCCTGTCGACGAACTGGCAGCAGCGCCTTGCGCAGATGCCTCCTCCACGTCCTCGGAGACCACGCGCCCGCCGGGGCCAGTACCCGTGACCGCGTCGATGTCGACACCGAGCTCGCGCGCGACGCGACGAGCGTTCGGAGACACGAACGCGCGATCATCGGACGTCTCTCGCGATGCCTCGGGCCGTTCGGACATGGTCGTGATGTCGGGAACTGACTCGGCCTGTGCTGCCGGCGCCGCCGAGGACACCGGACCCGAAGGCGCAGACTCTCCGGCGGCAAGCAGCCAGCCCAGAACCGCGCCGGGCGCCAGAGTCGTGCCATCGGCTACCGCACGAGCAAGAATGCCGTCGCCCTCAGCCTCGACGTCGACATCGATCTTGTCGGTGGCCAGCCGAAGAAGCGGCATGCCGATGGTGACAGCATCACCGTCGGCGAGAAGCCACTCGTCGACGGTGCCTTCCTCCATCGTCAGGCCGAGCTTGGGCAGGCGAATCTCGAGAGCCACGCCCTACCTCCGCTCAAGCAGGCGAACAACAGCCTCATCGATTCGAGCGGCGTCCGGCACGTAGGCGTTCTCGAGGATCGGCGCGTACGGGACGGGCGCGAACGGCGCAGCGAGCCGCGCGACTGGCGCATCGAGATAGTCGAACGCGGCCTCTTGGATCTGCGAGGAGATCTCGGCGCCGATGCCGCCGAACTGCACTGCCTCATGCACGATGAGCACGCGGTTGGTCTTGCGCACGGACGTGACGATCGTGTCGATGTCGAGTGGCTGCACGCTGCGCGGGTCGATCAGCTCGACGGACACCCCGCGCTCCTCAAGGGCGGCCGCGGCCTTCGTCGCCTCGACCACCATTCGGCCGATCGCGACGATCGTCACGTCCGAGCCCTCGCGCACGACATTGGCGACGCCGATGGGGACCGAGTAGATCTCCTCGGGAACCTCGCCCTTGACGCCCAGCATCTTCTTGTTGAGCACGACGATCACCGGGTTGTCGTCGCGGATCGACGCGACGATCAGGCCCTTGGCATCGTAGGGACTCGCCGGCATGACGACCTTGAGTCCGGGCACGTGGGCAATCCATGCCTCAAGGCTCTGACTGTGCTGGGCGGCTGCGGACATTCCCGCGCCACCGGCGGTGGTGATCGTCAGCGGAAGCGACACCGCACCGCCGAACATGTACTTCATCTTCGCCGCCTGATTGGCGACCTGGTCCATGGCGACGCCCAGGAAGTCCATGAACATGAGGTCGCACACAGGACGCAGCCCGCGAGCCGCTGCTCCGACGCCGAGCCCGATGATCGCCTGCTCCGCGATGGGAGTGTCCTTGACTCGCTTGTCACCGAAGGTGGTGAGCAGTCCGTCGAACATGTGGAACACGCCGCCGTAGCCCGCGACGTCCTCGCCGACGAGGAACACATCCGGGTCCTCGGCCATGATCTGGTGCATGCCCTCGTTGAAGGCCTTGACGTAGGTCAGTTGCCGGCTCACAGTCGTCCTTCGGCTCAGGTGGTGTAGACGTCGGCGAGCATGTCTGCCGGGTCGGGGTCGGGGCTGTTCCGCGCGAACTCGATCCCGTCAAGGATGTCGGCCTCGGTCTGGCGAATGATCTCGGCGAACTCGTCGGCAGTGGCCAGGCCGCGCTCGACACCGATCGTCTCGATGAGGGTGATCGCGTCGCGGGTGCGCCACGCCTCGACCTCCGCTGGATCGCGGTACGGAATGCGCATGCCCTTGATGCCCTGGTGGTCGAAGTACCGGTAGGTCTTCGCCTCGATCAGCGTCGGTCCGCCGCCGTTGCGAGCTCGGTCGACCGCTTCCGCAGCGACAGTGCGGACGGCGAGAGCGTCCATGCCGTCGACGATCACGCCGGGGATGCCATACGAGGTGGCCCGCTCGGCGATGTCCACGATCTTCATGTGCTTGTGCTGCGGGGTGAACTCCGCGTAGCCGTTGTTCTCGCAGACGAGCACGACGGGCAGATTCATCACCGCGGCCATGTTGGCCGCCTCGTGGAATGCGCCGATGTTCGTCGCGCCGTCGCCGAAGAACGGGACAGCGACGGTGTCCTCACCGCGGTACTGGCTCGCGAAGGCGGCACCGATGGCGATCGGGATGCCGCCGCCGACGATGGCGTTCGCCCCGAGCATCCCGCGATTCATGTCGACGATGTGCATGCTGCCGCCGCGGCCCTTGCAGTAGCCGGTGATCTTGCCGTATAGCTCGGCGAACATCGGGCGGAACTCAGCGCCCTTCGCGATCGCGTGACCGTGCCCGCGGTGCGTGGACGTGATCTGGTCGTCGTCGCGGAGCACTGACATCACTCCAGCAGCGACGGCCTCCTGGCCGACGTACAGATGGAGGAATCCCGGCATGTCACCCGACTCCACGAGCTTGCCGGCGGACTCCTCGAACAGGCGGATGCGAACCATCCGCCGATGCAGGTCGAGGACGACATCACGCGTTGCTGGCGTCACCTCGCCGAGGGCTTCGGTTGCTATCGACATGCGCTGGTCTCCGATGTGTGTGGTCGAACCCGCGGTGCACTTAGAGCATTGAGACTATAGTAACTAGGACGTCCATGTAAGTGATCGCCCCTACTCGCCGGCATGACGGAGTGGCCATGACCAAACGCATTCTCGTCCTCACCGGCGGCCACCGAGTGGCGATCACGGAGTTCCTTGACGCGATCGCCTCGATCTGTGCTGATCGTGGCTGGGTTTGGGCCCATTCGACGCAGCCGACCGCTCAGGCCTGGCTCGCTCCCGAGCACACCGGGCAGTGGGACGCGATCCTTATGCACGACATTCCCGGCCTACGCCTCAAGCGGGGTACCGAACCGGTCGTCGACGGACCCGATGAGTCCACGGCTCGCAACCTGGTCGGGCTCCTCGACTCCGGACAGGGCGTGGTGGTGCTCCACCACGCCATCTCCGCGTGGCCGGGCTGGGAGGGCTGGGCAGAGGCGATCGGGGGACGGTTCAACTACCGGCCCGCACGCATGCGCGGCGTAGAACTTCCCTCGTCCGGCTACCGCATGGGCACATTCACGGTCTCGGTCACCGCCGATGACCACCCGATCTGCGCGGGCGTCACGGACTTCACCATCGACGACGAGTTGTACTTCGCACCGGTCCTGCCCGACCGGATCACGCCGCTCCTCGTCCACGACGCCGATATGGATGGCGCGCTGTTCCAGGACACCTTCGATGAGGTCTCGAACGGCACGTCGACCGGGGTCACGTGCGCGGGTCGGGGTAGCGACGGTGATCTGCACGGCGGCAGCACCCTCATGGGCTGGACGACCACCGCGGGCAGCAGCCCCATCGCCACCTTGCTGATGGGAGACGGCCCGAGCACCTTCGAGAACCCGATGTTCCGGTTGCTGCTCGGCAACGCGCTCGACTGGGTGTCGAGCGAGGACGCTCACGCCGCCGCGGCAGCCGATCCGGTAGCGATCGCGCTGCCCTGAGTCAGCGAAGTCAACTTCGTCGGCGTGCGGTGCGCGCGGCGAGGGCCATGGCCAAGATGAGTGCCGCACCGTTGAACAGGTCCGTGACGTAGGTGGGCGCCCCGGCCAGCTGCAGGCCGTTGACGCCGACCGCGAGGAGCAGGATCGCGACGAGCGTGCCCAGCACGTTGACACGTCCCGGCTTGATCTGGGTGGCACCGAGGAATACCGCCGAGAACGCGGGGAGCAGGTAGCTCTCGCCCACCTTTGGAGCGGCGGTTGCGGTGGTGGACAGATAGACGATGCCGGCGAAGGCCGCGATCAAGGCGCAGACGACGAAGGCGAACATCGTCACCCGGCCGATCTTCACGCCCGCGAGACGCGCGGCGACGGGGTTGCCTCCCGTTGCATACAGGCGGCGACCAACCGGGGTGTACTCCATGAGCCACCACAGCACCGCCGCGAGGATCAGCGCGTAGAGCACGGAGATCTGGACTGTGTAGCCCTCCGGGCCGATCTCGGTCCGCGCGAAGTCCATGAACGGGGCGTAGCCGGCCTGCGGAAGCGGCTGCTGGGCGCCGCTGCTGATCATGTAGGCGACCGCGAGCAGGATCGAGCTCATCGCCAAGGTGCCGATGAAGGAGTCGACCCTGAGTTTGACCACCACGAAGGCGTTCACCAGCCCGATCACGATCGCGATCACGAACGCACCGCCGACGGCGAACCACACCCCGCGGTGGTCTAGCAGCGCCCACGCCACAAAGCACAACGACACGGTCATCGTGCCGCCGAAAGTCAGGTCGAATGCGCCGGCAGCGACGGGAAGCAGCAGGCCGAGGGCCAGCATGATGGAGATCGCCTGGAACGTGAGGATCGCGCTCGCGTTGTCCCACGTGCGGAAGTCGGGCAGCCAGATGGAGAAGATGATGATGATGACGACGAGCACGTAGAGCCCGCTGAACCTGTCCAGCCCGATGTTGATGCGCCGCCGCGGCTTAATCGCATCTGGCGCGGGTGCGGTCTGCACGTCGGTCATGTCGGGCTCCGGTTCGTCGAGGATCGGGTCGTGTCGGTTGCTGTGGTCAGGCTGCGGGCTCGGCCGTGTCACGGCCGATCGTCGCGGCCGTGATGTTGTCTCCAGTGATCTGATCTCCGCGCAGCGTGTCGGCCACCCGCCCGCGACGCATGATGATCACCCGATCGCACACGCGCACGAGTTCCTCGTGGTCGGTCGAGCACACGAGTACGGCGGCGCCCTGTGCGGCGGCCTCGTCGATCAGAGTGTGGATGTCCGCCTTCGAGCCGACATCGACGCCCTGCGTCGGCTCGTCGAGGATGAGAACTGACGGTTCCTGCCGCAGCCAGCGCGCCAGGATGACCTTCTGTTGGTTTCCCCCGGACAACTGCAGCATGGTGAACTCGGTCTGCCCTGCCGGCTTGACGGTCAGTCGGTCCAGCCACACCGTGACGTCCGCCTTCTCCGGGTTGCGTCGCAGGATGCCCAGGCTCATGTGCCGGCCCGGGTCGACGATCGTGATGTTCTCGCGCAGCGTGTGATCCAGCAGCGCCGCGTTCGCATGGCGCTCCGCGGGGACGAGCGCAATGCCGCGATCGATCGAGATGTCCGGTCGGTTCTGCGGGAGTTCCTTGCCATCGACCGTGACGACACCGGAACGCTCGTGACCGCCGAACACGAGCGAGGCGACCTCCTCCCGACCCGAGCCGGTGATGCCAGCAACGCCGACGACCTCGCCGCGGTGCACCGTGAGGTCCATCGCGTGCACGCTGTGACCGCTCACGCCGGACAGCGTGAGGACCTCCACGCCATGCTCGCGTGCCTCGGAATCGCGATGATGCTCGTCGATCTTCCGTCCGACGACAAGTTCGATGAGGGCCTCCTCGGTCAGGCCCGCGACGGGACGCGTCTGGATCAACTTCGCGTCTCGAAGAACGGTGACCGACTCAGCCATCTCGAACACCTCGTCGAAATGATGAGAGACGAACAGGACGGCGATGCCCGAATCGGCGACGCGCCGAACCAGCGAGTACAGGCGCTGCGCCTCCGGGCCGGGGAGGTTCGCCGTGGGCTCGTCGAGAATGAGCATCTTCGGCGGTGTTCCCCGCACCGACATCGCGCGGGCAATGGCCACGGCGGTGCGCTCGCTCATCGCCAGTCCGCCGACTGGCGCGCGAACGTCGATCTCGTAGCCGAGGGACTTGAGCGCCTCGCGGGCCTCGGCGCGCTCCTTGCGCCAGCGGATCGTGCTCATGAAGTTGGTGAGATACCCCGAGCTCATGGCGAGGTTGTCGACCGTGTCGAGGTTGCCGACGAGGCCAAGGTCCTGATGAACGAACCGCAGGCCGAGGTCCTGGCTCGCCGTGGGATTGACGAACGGCAGCTCGTTGCCATCGACCAAGACCTCGGTGCCGGGCTCGGGCTCATGGAAGCCCGCGAGGATTTTGATCAGCGTCGACTTCCCGCAGCCGTTCTGGCCGACGAGGGCGCGGACCTCGCCCGGCTCGACGTCGATGCTCACGTTGTCGAGCGCCACCTGCGCGCCGAAAATCTTCGATGCATTGCGCACCGACAGAGCAGCCGTCATCTTGCCTCCCTCATGGTCGCTAGAACATTAGTGCCCGAGACCACAAATGCAAGGCCTTCCAAGTATTTTGTTTCGGGCTGGGTTCCGATTCTCACTTCGGGTCCATCCCGGCGTGCGCCGCAGCCAGCCTGGCGAGCGGGATTCTCGCCGGCGAGCACGACACGTAGTCGAGCTTCAGCCGCTCGCAGATGGCGATGGACGGCGGGTCGCCACCGTGCTCCCCGCAGATGCCCAGCTTGATGTCCGGTCGTACCGAGCGAGCCTTCTCCGCCGCCATCTCCATCAGGACGGACACCCCGAGATCGTCCAGCTCGGCGAAGGGGCTCGCGGTCAGCAGGCCCTTCTCCAGGTAGGTGCCGAGCATGCGGCGCTCGACATCGTCGCGGGAGAAGCCATAGGTCAGCTGGGTCAGGTCGTTGGTGCCGAACGAGATGAACTCGGCCCATTGCGCGAGCTTGTCGGCCATGAGGGCTGCGCGCGGTGTCTCGACCATCGTCCCGATCTTGAACGGGACGAGGACGCCGGTACGCGTGGCGACTTCCTGGTTCACCCGCCGGATCAGGCGCAGGACCATCACCAGTTCCTCGGGGATCGAGATCAGCGGAATCATGACCTCGAGCTCGGGGCGGATGTCATCGGACGAGACGACGTCGACCCACGCGTTGAACAGCCCCTCGACCTGCGCGGGGTACAGGCCCTCATGCATCAGTGCGAGGCGGACTCCTCGCACGCCGAGCATCGGGTTCTCCTCGTGCATGTGCTCGAGCATGCGTGCCTGGTGCTCATCCTCAGCATCCGCAGCGGTCGCAGGCAGGAACTCGTGCATGGGGGCGTCAAGGAGGCGCACGGTCACCGGGCGGTCCCCCACGGCAAGCAGCAACTCGCGGAAGTCCTCGCGCTGGGCCTGGGCCAGCGCCGCGAGGGCGGACTCCTCCGCGTCGGCGTCATGCGACAAGATCACCCGACGCACGAGCGGGAGGCGGTCACCGAGGAACTGGTGCTCGGTTCGGCACAGGCCAATGCCCTCGGCACCGGCGTCGATCGCGGTGGCCGCGTCGACGCCGTTGTCGGCGTTGGCGCGCACTCCCAGGCGGCGCGCGTTATCGGCCCAGCCGAGCAGGGTGGTCAGGCTCGGCGACGGGCTAGGGCGTTCGATCGTGAGCTCGCCGATGTACGCGATGCCGGTGGCACCGTCGATCGAGAGCACGTCGCCAGCGGGAAGCGTGAGCTGGCCGGCCGAGATGGTCCCGGCCTCCTTGTCGATGCGCAGGTCGCTCGCACCACAGATCGCGGGGCGTCCCATCCCTCGGGCGACAACCGCGGCATGGGATGCCGATCCCCCGTTGATGGTGAGAATCCCGGTCGCGGCCATCATCCCGGGAAGATCGCCCGGCGTGGTCTCGCTCATGACGAGCAGCACTGAGTCCCCGGCATCAGTCATCTCGACGGCCGCCTCGCTGGTGAGGGCGATACGGCCGACGGCTGCCCCGAGCGATGCTCCCAGTCCCGACACGAAGGGGATCTCGTTCCCGGTCAGCCGAGGCTGCGGGTGCAGTAATTCCAGGACATGCTCGGGTTCAGTGCTGCGAACCGCCGTGCGCTCATCGGTGATTCCCCGGATCGCCAGGTCCACCGCGAGGCTCGTGGCCACCGTTGCCGACGGCCGCCGCATCTCCTCCAGGCCCACGAGGGCGAGACCCTCGGGGCCGTACTCGAAATCGACGATGACGGCGCTGCGCAGGCGGCCCTCGAGCTCGGCAAGGACGCCGGTGAGCATCTCCACGCCGTCAGGCAGCGAGCCCAGCGGATGGCCAACCTTCTGCCGTTCGCCGCTCGAGCGAACGCCGTGCCGGAACGCGCCGTTCGGGGCGAACTGCCCGGATACGAGATCGCGCGAGAGCGCGTGCCCGTGGCCCTCCTCGTCATGGTCGGTGACGACGACGTTCTCCAGATGCAGCGCCAAGGGAAGGTCGTGCGGAAGATTCTGCTTGCGGCGAGCACGCGCAGCACGCGGCGAGTTCCACCGCGCCAGCATCGCTGCAGCGCCTGCAGCAACCTGATGCGAGGGCTTCGTCGGGAACGGGGAGTTTCCGTGGGTCTCGCACAGTCTCAGCAGCGGCTCGATGCGCTCGGCGGCGTCGTCGATGTCCATGGCCAGCGTGCCGATCTCGTCGGCAGGCACCTCAAGGGCGTTCTCGGCGATGAACGATGCGGCCTTCCACCAGGCGGCTGACAGGTCGGCGACCACGCTCGGCGCTAGGCCCTCGGGAACAAGAGCGCCCTTGACCCCGATGCACACCAGGTCGGGGGGAAGGCCCGAGGCGACGACGGGCGCGCTCGCGCTCAGCCGGAGCAGGACCAGCCCACCGGACTCGGTCGTGGTGCCGACCTTCCGGTTGGAGATTGACTCCAGCAGCCGGACGGCTGCCTTGGCGCGGTCCGGAGAGGTGAGGCCGGGAACGTTCGGCACCGGGATTGTCAACCCCGCGGCAACGGGAAGCCCGAGCCCGGCGAGTGTCTCGAGCTGGATTCCGCGCGTGCACAGCGAGCGCTCATCGAGCCCGCGCTCGAGCCCCCTGCCGAACGGAACGAGGCCGACGTCGTCGACCGGTTGGGTCCATGGCGCTGGTGTCACGCGCCGCCGCCCAAGACCAGCTGCTCCTCGAGCTCTTCGTCCTCCTTGCGGCTCATGCCGATCGTGAGCAGGAGTTGCTGGTGCAGGTGCATCCACACGGTGTGGTACGAGTCGACGAGCGGGGAGGCGAGCCACGCGTCCTCGCCGTCGTCGAGCTTGGCGAGCGCCTCGGTCAGGCGCTCGCGATAGCCGGAAATGCTCGGGATGTCCTCGCTGAAGCGCTTCAGGAGGGGGGCGATCGCCTCGTCAATGTCGTCGAGACGGTCGCGGATGTCGGCGTCGTAGCCCTCGTCCGCGTGATCGTTCACGCTGCCGTCGGGTCGCAGCTGCCACGCGGTGCACAGGTCGCGAAGATCGCGGTTGATCGGCAGGAACCGCCGGAAAGTGGCCATGATCCGCTCGCGCTCGGGCGCATCGTCAGGCAGCCGCAGCTTCTGTCCGACCAGTTCGGTACCGGCCGGCGTCGGCATCATGATCGGGCCCTTGATGAGGATGAGCCCGGCCTCGGCGAGCGACTGCTGCTCTGCAGATGCCTCACCACGCGCCATGCCGCGAACAACCATGGCGACCAGAGCAGTGGTCTCCGCGTCACTCAGGGCAACGTCATTCATCGGTTCCTCCCGGTCCCGTCCGCAATCGCTAGGAAGTCCTACTATCGCAGACATCAGCATCTATATGTAGATAAAGTCTAAAGAAACACACGCCGTGGTTCCCCGGTAATTACGATCCGATCATCACACGCGAGGAGACCCCATGAAGGCCGTACAGCTGGTTGCCTGGAAGACCGATCCGGAGCTCGTCGAGGTACCCGTGCCGGTCGCCGGGCCCGGCCAGGTGATCGTCAAGATCGCCGGCGCTGGACTGTGCCACAGCGACCTCCATCTCATCCACGACTTCGGCGACGGCATGTTCCCCTGGGGCCCGCCCTTCACCCTCGGACACGAGAACTCCGGCTGGGTCCACGAGTTGGGCGTCGGCGTCGAGGGGTTCGAGATCGGCGACGCGGTCGCGGTGTTCGGCCCCTGGGGCTGCGGCTCGTGCGCGGCCTGCGCTGATGGCCAGGACACCTACTGCCACGCACCCCTGGACGGCTACGGATCGGCCTTCGGCGGAGGCCTCGGTGTCGACGGCGGGCAAGCCGAGTTCATGCTCGTTCCGGACACTCGCCATCTCGTCCGCATACCCGACGGCCTGGATCCGGTTGCGGCGGCGCCGATCACCGATGCCGGGCTCACGCCGTATCACGCGGTCAAGCTCTCCTTGCCGAAGCTGCTCCCCGGCTCGACCGCGCTGTGCATCGGCGTCGGCGGGCTTGGGCATATGGGCATTCAGATCATCAAGGCGATGAGCGCGGCCAACGTCATCGCCATGGACCTCAAGGACGATGCTCTCTCGCTCGCGTCCGGGTGCGGTGCCGACCTCACGGTCCGCTCCGATTCCGCGGACGCGGTTGCGCAGGTTCGCGATGCCACCGGCGGCCGGGGCGCCGATGTCGTCATCGACTTCGTGGGCATCGACGCGACATTGGCCACGGCTGTGGCCTGCGCGAAGGTCCAGGGCGACATGACGATCGTCGGGGTAGGCGGGGGCACGTTCCCGATGGGCCTTTTCGCCGCACCGTACGAACTGTGCGTGCGATCGATCTACTGGGGCAAGCGCTCGGAGCTGAGCGAGGTCCTCGCGCTCGCGGCAGGCGGGCATATCAAGCCCGAGTACACGACCTACCCGCTTGACCAGGCGCTCGATGCCTATGCCGCTCTGGAGGCCGGGCACCTCAAGGGGCGTGCGGTCATCGTGCCTTGATCAGGTTCTGCAGATGTCGCTGAGCGCTGCGCTCCGGCCGATCACGGTCGGAACCATGAAGCTCAGCCACCGGCTCTTCGTCCCCACGCACGGAGGCGGTGCTGGCTCTCTCACCGCAGACGACGCGCGCTTCGAGGATCTTGTCGACTACTGGCTGGCGCGCGTCGACGACGGCTTCGAATGGATCGGCGGTCCGACCGGGCACGTGAAGCACGTCCATATTCCCGGGTTCGAGCCGACCGGCGTCGGCGCGCTCGGGAAGGAGCCGGGGATCTTCCGGCACCCGAAGTTCCACGAGCGGATGTCCAGCTTCGCCGAGCGAGTGCACGCGAAGGGCGCGTACCTGGGCGTGCAGCTCGTGCAGCAGGGCGGCATGCCGAGCGCGCCCTCCGCGACGTTCTCCGGGTATCTGGACCACCGCGGCATCCACGTGCTCAGTCACGCCGAGGTCACATGGATCATCAGCGAGTACGTCGCGTCAGCGGTGATGGCAGCAAACGCGGGCGTCGACTCCATCGAGCTGCACGCCAACCACGACGACATGATCGAGTGGTTTCTTTCTCCCCTGACGAACAGGCGCAACGACGAGTACGGCGGCTCGTTCGAGAACAGGCTGCGCTTCCTTCGGGAGATCGTCGACGGGATCCGCGCGAGCGTAGACCGTCCGATCACGCTCGGCCTGCGCCTGACCATGGACCAGTACATGGACGGTGGCTACGGGCTGGAGGACTGCATCCAGGTCGTGCGCACGTTCGACGAGGACGGCACCGTCGACTACTTCAACCTCGATGTCGGCGGCAACTGGGGACCGGTCTCGTACATCCAGCACGGCATGTACCCGGAGGCGCACTGGGCCGAGCTGTCGGCGCGCGTCAAGACGGCGACCGCAAAGCCGGTCCTGTACGTCGGGCGGGTCGTCCACGCCGAGACCGCCGAGCGAGTGATCGCCGAGGGCCAGGCCGACATGGTGGGCATGGTTCGCGCCCTGATCGCCGACAGCCACTGGCTGAGGAAGGCAAGGGACGGGCGGGCGGACCAGATCCGGCCGTGCATCGCGCTCGGCGACTGCATTCACCGCTACACGCTCGAGGGCCTGAGCTTCGGCTGCGGCATCAACGCCCGCGCGGGTCGTGAATCGCGTACCGAGGTGACGATCAGCCCGCGCCCGCAGTCGGTCCTCGTCGTCGGCGGCGGCCCCGCGGGGATGGAACTTGCGGCGTGCGGCGCCGAGCGAGGCCATCGCGTGCAGTTGTGGGAGGCGGGCTCCGAGCTCGGTGGTCGCTTCGCGATTGCTGCACGTCTGCGCGCGAACGCTCCCTACCAAGACTGGATCGACTGGTCGATCGATCGGCTTGCTCGCCTCGGAGTCGAGGTCTATGCGGGGCGACGCGCAACCGTTCGCGACGTGCTGGACGCCAATGCCGACGTGGTCGCCTTCGCGACGGGCGCGCGCGGCCGCCGGCCAGGCATCCCCGGGGAGTTCTTGCCCCACGTGATCGGTGGCGATGCGGCCGTCCTGGGCACCGGGCGACCACTCGGGCTCCGCGTGCTCGTGCTCGCCGTCGATGACGGCCCCGCACCGCTGAGCGTGGCCGACCACCTCGCGCATCTGGGCCACGAGGTGGTGCTCGCCTTCGAGACGCCGGGGCCTTCGCCGCTGGTCGGCAAGTACTACGCGGGCGCGATGTTCGCGAGCCTGGACAGCGCGGGAGTCGAGATCGTCCAGATGGCGCGGGCCGTCGAGATCCACGAAGGCAGCGTGGACTTCGCGCACGCGTACAGCGACCGACGGTTCAGCATCGATGGCATTGATTCGGTCGTCCTCGTCACGGGAGGAATCGGGAACGATGCGCTGTATCGCGCCGTCTCCCATCACCACCCGCGCACGCACCTGCTCGGCGATGCCTTCGCGCCGCGTCGGGTGACCTTCGCCACCCGCCAGGCCTTCGAGCTCGCCCAGCTGATCTAGCCGTCGCCCACCCGGCCCCTACGCACGTTGAGTGGCCAGTCGTGGGAGTCCGGCTTCGCCGGAATACCCCCACGACTGGCCACTCAACAGGCATGTTCTGGGACTAGACGACCTCAAGGACCTCGATGGTGCCCTTGGCGCCGTCGACCCGGACGAGATCTCCGGTCTTGAGCATCGTCGTGGCGCCGGGCAGACCGGCAACGCACGGGATGCCGAGCTCGCGCGCGACGATCATGGCGTGCGACCCCATCGAGCCGGTGTTGACGATGACCGCAGAGGCGACCATGAACAACGGTGTCCACGACGGATCAGTCTGCGGCGCGACGAGGACCTCGCCGGGCTCGAAGTCGCCGATCGCATCGGTGCCGAGCACGACCCGGACGCGACCCTCGGCGATGCCCTGCGACGCGGCTGCTCCGTTGAATACCGTCCCGACCGCCGCACGCGTCGTCGCGGTCGCGCCCTTGCGAGGCAGGTCTGCGATGGCAGGCATCGGCGCGGAACCGTCGAGGAACATCGGGACCTCAAGGTCCTTCAGCGCGTTCCAGTCGGCCTCGCGCTGACGCAGGTTCTCCAGGAGCGCGGACGACCCGAGCGCCAACGAGTCGAGTTCGGCATCGAGGGCGATGAAGATCTGGCGAGAGTGGTCGAGCACGCCGGCGGCCTCGAGCCGCTCGCCCAATTCGATGAGGGCCATCCGGGCCTCGTTCATGATCTTGATGCAACTGGACTTGCCACTCTCGCGCCAGCCGGCGAAGCGTCGGGCAGAGCCGATCGCACCGCGGAACGCCGACTCGGTGGCCTCGTCCATTCCTGCGGTGGCCTCGGCCATTGCCTTGTCCGTCGCGGCGGCGTGTGCCGCCTGCTTCGACGACGGAGCGGCCGAGTCGTCGAGCTGGCGCATCTTGTCAATCAGGGCAAGCGCGAGCGAGGGCTTGGACTCCCACGACTCGGTGCCCAGGTCCCACTCGCTCGGACCGCGATAGCCGAACTCGTCGATGAAGGCCGCGAAGTCACTCCAGAAGCCGCCGACCGTAGTCGGCAGTTTCGCGACGACGTTGTCGACGCCCGAGTCGAAGAGCGCGGAGAGGTCAGGGCTGCTGCGAACAGTCCTCGAGAGTGACCACAGTGCATAGGTCGGCGCAGCCGACTCGACCTCGCCGGCGAAGCCGAGGATGGTCACCAGCAGGTGCGCCTTGTCCGGACCGAGCATCGCGCCCGCGACGGCCGGGCCGAGAGCCGCGTTGGACGAGCCGATCTGCTCGCTGCGCCAGGCCAGCCGCTCGAATGGCATGACCGACCGAGCCCGGGCCACCAGCGCGCGGTTGCTCAGGGCCTTGAGGTTGGGCCGCTCCGAGCGAAGCCGGTCGGCGATGGCCGCGTCCTCATCGCCGCTCTCGAACTTCGACGTGGTCAGCACCCAACCCGCACGAGCCGCACCCGCGGCCGTCAGCTCCTCGTTCTGGTCGAGGGGAGACTCGGCGTGCGGCGGGGCGCCGGGCGAGTTGAAGAAGATCGAGTCGATCGCCTCCCAACCCATTCCCTTGCGGATGCCGAGCACGCGCACGTTGCTCTGGTTGATGTAGAGGTAGCCGTAGAAGAAGCCACCTACCGACGCCTCCTCGCTGAGTTCCTCGGCGGTGAAGCAGACGTCCTCCACGTAGCCCGAGGCCCAGCCCGGCAGCACGTTCGGGATCCAGCACATCGTCGCGCCCAGCGGCGTGATCGGGTCCGACATCACGTCGGCCGCGTTCAGCCGCGTGTAGACGGTGAAGCGGGTGCTGGGCTCGGTATCGGTGAGCCAGGCCTTCTGCGACATGAGGGTGTCCATTCATTCTCGGTCGGGATGTCTGGGGAAGTGTGCCACCCCCTGTGGCGGGGAATGGCGAGTTTGTTGAGGTTCACCCTACAAACAGGCGTACGAGGTGGCTACGGCACCAGTTCGGCGGAGACCAGGTACGCGTGCGTGAGGCCACGGCCCAGCGCGAATCCGCTGTTGTACCCCGACCCCATCGTCGTGAGCGCAGCGACCGACCCGACTGCAAACAGGCCGACAATCGGCTGACCGGACTGCTTCAGGACATGCGCGTCGGAGTCGATGCGCACTCCCGACGAGCCAATCCCGGTGCCGACGAACTTGAGCCTGGTCCCGAAGAACGGCGCGGTGTCGACAGTGCCGAGCACCGGGTTGGGCAGATGCGCGGGGTCACCGCAGAAGCGCTGGACGAAGTCAACGGTGCCACGACCGAATGCCGGGTCTTCACCGAGCGCGGCAGCACCGTTGAACTCCTCGACCTGACTCACGAGTCCCCTGCCATCGATCCCCAAGGCCGCCGCGAGCTCGGCGAGCGTGTCGCCGGAAGACACGAACTCCGCGGGGTACTCCCCTCCCGGAGGGATCAGACCCAGGCCGTACTTGCGATGGTGCTGCTCGTCCCAGACGAGGAAGAAGGGCATGTGCGCGTCGTCGGGGTCCAGCGCCTTCCCGACGACGTCGACCCAGTACGAGTCGTCGCAGAAGCGCCGCCCGCGCGAGTCGACCATCATGCAGTGCGGGAGTGCGTACTCCGGGCCGTTCGTGACTCCGGTCTTCGAGCGGGAGGACCAGCCGGGGACGATCGGCACCTTGGTCGCGGGAATCCGCGCGACGTCCGCTCCGACGGATCGCGCGAGCACGATTCCGTCGCCGCGCAGGCTCGAGGGCGCAAGGCTGCTGAAGTCCACGGGGTCTAAGCCCAAGAATTCCTTGACCAGCTCGGGGTTCCAGTCGTACGTGCTCGTCGCCAGCACGACCGGTCCGGTCAGCTCGATCTCCTCACCGTCCTGCATTGCCTGAAGTCCGATGACGGCGCCACCTTCGTCGACGCGCAACCCGGTTACTCGCGTGGACAGACGCAACTCGATTCCTGGCTCTTGCAGGACTCGTGCGAGGAAGGCCGCGACGACACCTGTACCGAAGGTCAGCCGATCGACGCCGTCCTGTGTCTGGTCCACATGCATGCCCGCGTCCGTGCGACCGAATGCTGGCACTCCGCCGTGCTCGGCGATCTGGGAGTCCACCTCGTTCTGATCGACGGCGAACGACCGCCTGCCTTTCATGTGCATCTGCGCGTACGTGGTCCCGACCGGGAAGTTGGGGCTGACGCGAAGCCGATCACGCCACGCACCGAGTACCGAGCCGTCAACAACTCTGCTGGTCAAGTACCGTCCGAGCGGCAAGGCGCCGGCGGCCTCGGCGTGATAGTCGGCGAGGCCGGGAATGATCTCCCAGGCGATAGCCCCCACCGACTCCCAGAATTCCATTGCCTCCGGCGCGGATCGCAGCCATCGATACATGCCGTCCTCGTCGAGCAACTCGGGAAAGTCGTGCGCGATGTCGCGCACATACTTCTCGGCCAGGTCGAGGTCGTCGTAGATGCCCTCGCGGGCCGCGACGTGGTTCGCGCCCACCCACACCATTCCGCCCGAGTAAGCCGACGCGCCGCCCACCATGTCGCTCGCCTCGAGAACGATCGCCGAGCCGCCTCGTACGGCTACTCCGAGCGCGGTGGCCAGGCCCGAGAGTCCGGCGCCAACGACGAGGACAGTGTGCGCAGGTTCGGTCACGTGCCAGGACTCGCTGCGACGGACTCGCCGGAAAGCAGCCGGCGAACCGTCTCGTGCGCGTGCTGGACCGCGATCTCGTTGCGGCCGATCGTCATGTACTGGTCGGCGAGGGTGTCGAGTCCGTCCTGGACGAGTGCCTGCGCGGTGTAGTCCTCGTCGCGGAAAGCCGCGAAGAACCACTCGGCGGTCTTCGCCGCCTCGTCGATCTCCTCGTCGGTCTGCGGCGGGTGCCTGAGCAGGGTGGTCTGCCACGTCATGCTCTCGCCCCACGAGTCCCCCGGGAGCATGATCGAGATGACCGTGCGCTCGCGCATGCCGCCCGCGATCGCCATCCCCGGGAAGATCCAGTAGACGAGCCCCATCGCCGCTGCGGGGTCCCACTCCTCGCGCGGCAGGTCCAGCATCGCGTCTAGCGCCTTGAGCGCGAACACGTTGCGAATGTGCGGACCGTAGGCATCGAAGGTCGCGCGATTGGTGTGGTTGGTGAGCGCGACGGTCGTCGCATGCAATGACGAGAAGTGGTAGCTCTCCAGGTACCCGTCGAGAGTCACCTTCCAGTTCGGCCCAGCGAGTTCCTTCGTGGTGAAGTGCGAGCACTTGTCCAGTTCGAGAGCCTCGAGCCTGGGCAGCACGTCGCCGAGCCACGCGTCGATGTCCATCTCCCGACCAGCGGTTAGGCAGACGAACACGATGCCGGCGCGCTCCTCGCAGGCCAGCCGGATCAGGCTGTGGTCCTCGCGATCGACCGCGCCGAACGTGTCCTCGCCCGGCACCCCGGTCAGCAGACCGTCGGTGTCGTACGTCCACGAGTGGTAACCACAGGTCAGGCGTCGGGCACTTCCGCAGCCCTCGGGCACCAGTTTCATGGACCGGTGGCGGCACACGTTGAGCATCGCGTTGAGGAAACCGTCCTTGCCGCGGATCAGCAGGATCTCGCGGCCCACCACGCGCATGGCCTTGTAGTCGCCGACGCCGGCAAGTTCGGCAGACGTGGCCACGGGCAGCGGGATCTTGTAGAAGATCTCCTGGATCTCTCGCTGCCAGCCCTCGCGGTCCAGGTAGTACGACATCGGGATGCGCATCTGCTCAGGTGCCATGTCCGTCGTCTGGTTGCGCAGGTGCGAGCCGAGCCGGTCGAGGATAGACAGCGCCTCGTCTCGGCTCATCGCTGTGTGAGTACCGGCCAGGTACTGCGGAACCGTGTCGGTCATCTACACAACTTAGTTGGTCAGGATGCCGATGTGAAGGTGTTGATGCTCATTAATCGAGTGCACCCTGCGGATGTCCTCATGGATGACGACGGAGCTGATCGAACAGTGGTGGGGCAGGAAGAACATGTCCTCCTCGATGCCCAGGATCGAGCCGAGCAGGGCGTTGATGACTCCGCCGTGACTGATCAGCACGATGTGCTTGCCCGCGTTCTCGGCGAGCAGCTCATCGATTGCCCCGACGCATCGCGCCCGGAACTCCGCGGACGACTCACCGAAGAACATCAGGTCCCAGCTGACCAGCCGCTGCCAGCGGGCCTCGCGCTCGGCCCACAGCTCGGGATCGACCAGGCTCTGCGGATTCACGCCGTCGGGGATCTCTCGATAGGAGTCGATCTCCCGCAGCTCGGGCCGGACGATCGGCTTCAGCCCATGCGGTGACGCGATGATCTCCGCCGTCTCAACCGCGCGAAGCATGGTGCTGCAGGCGATCACGTCGACGTCCTCCTCGCCGAGCACCGCGGCCACGGCGTGCGCCTGCACGCGACCGAGCCCGGACAGCGGAGGGTTGTCCCACAGGGAGTGGTCGAACTCGTCGCCCTCGGGATAGTCCTGCTGCGCATGCCTGACCAAGGTCAGCCGCGTGACGTCCTTCCTCCCGATGAGGAACGGCGTGCGAACCGAGAACGGCGGCTCGGGAGGTGTCGGGGGAAGCTTCACGGTCACGCCGATTCAACGACCTTTACTGTTCCGGTGGATCCGTCGAGTTCGATGAGCGTTCCTGACGGTAGGGCGGTGCTCGCATTGGGGAGCGACACCACGCACGGTACGCCCAGTTCACGGCTGACGATCACCGCGTGGCTGCCTGGCGCACCGATCTCACAGATCACGGCACTCGCGATCATGAACAGCGGCACCCAGGACGGATCCGTCGTCGTGCACACCAGGACCTCGCCCGGCTGCAGGTCGTCGGCATGCGCGAGGTCCAAGATCACGCGCGTGCGAGCGGTGACAGTTCCAGATGAGCCAGCGACTCCCTGCAGGACCGTTCCCGACGAAACGGCGGTGCCAGTGGATTCGCGCTGCCGCTTCGGCCACTCGCTCAGCGGCGGCACCGGCTGGCCGTACATGACCACGTAGGGCGGCTCCAACTCGGCAAGCGTCGCGAAGTCAGCACTGCGCTGCGCGAGCGTGTCTGCCCAACCCGTGGGATCGGCCATGAACCCGTCAAGCTCGTTGTCGAGCAGCATAAAGATGTGCATCGGATCGAGGATCGCTCCACGCTCGAACATGCGGCGCCCGAGCTCCCGGAAGACGAGCTTGGGCTCCTGGATGAGCATCACGGCCGCGTTCTTCCCGCCCTCGCGAAGGCGGTACGAGGACTGGCCCGATGCGATGCCGGCCGCGAGCATCCCGGCCGTCGCCTCGTCGCCTGCGACGGCAGCGGTCAGCTCCGCGACGGCCGCTTCCCGGCGCGCGCCCGCCTCGGCAGCACGCACCGCTGGCGATGCCTCGTCGCCTTGGCGACGGACCCGATCGATCATCTGGTAGCCGAGCGTGGGGTTGATCTGCCACGTGTCCGCGCTGATCTCCCACTCGTTGACACCGCGGTGTCCGAACTCCGCGAGCAGCTCGGCGAATCCGGCATTGAACTCGGTTGCCGACGGCGATGCCGCCAGTCGGTCGCCAAGGCCGTCGACTCCGGCATCGAACTCGGCTGCCAGTTCCGGCGAGTTGCGGACCACACGAGACAGCTCCCACACCCGCTCGGGAACTCCAGCCGAGGCGACGTCACCCAGCGCGGAGAAGATCTGGATGGCCAGTTCCGACTTGCCGACGGCATCGGCCACGCCCTGCACGATGGTCGGCCCGACCGCTGCGCCGATGACGACCTGCGCGTACGCATCCCATGTTGGCCGTTGCCATCTCGCAGCAGTGCGTCCGTACTCGATGAGCTCGGCATCGCTGATCGTGGCGAGATCCGGTCGTGACGAGCGCCATTCGCGAGCCTGCTTGAGGAACTCGGCGAGCAACGCCTCGTGAGCACCGCCGAGGATCGCGCCCATCGATGCGGCGAGGAGCGCCGAGCACTCGTCGTCGTCGTCGCGCGGGTCGTGGACATACTTGGGGACCGTCGGGTTCTGGCCGAAGAAGGACTTGTCGATGTCGTCGGGGCTGCCCCCGGGCATGCGATAGCCGAACACGCGTCCGACGGAGACCTGGTTGAAGAAATACCCGCCCCAGGAGCCGTACGTCTCCGGCTTGGTCCACAAGAACTCGTCCGGCTTGAAGGTCCCGAGCGAGATCCATGCATCGGCAGTTCCCGGCACGATGCCCTGCTCCCACGTCAGGCTCCAGTTGAGGGGGGTGAACGGATCGGGTCCTACCTCGTCGGCGTTGCCTCGCGTGTAGATGGGAAAGCGCTCGCTCGGCTCGGTATCCGCAATCCAGGTGTCCACCATGCTCCTTTGGTTACTTCGTTAGTGACGTGCGGGATGTGCCTGATCAGCTGGTTCGCACGATGACCTCGCGGTTGCCCTCTGACCACATTCGGTCAAGCCGACGGGTGCGGAACTTCCAGCCATCGGGCGTGCGGACCACGGTGTCGACGTACTCGCCGCCGATAAAGTAGTGGTTCACGCCGGGCGTCGAGGCACGAATGTGCTGGGAGATCAGGTACGTCCGGACGTCGGCGACATCCCCGTCAACAACGATCACGCTGCTGCCGACCAGGTGCTGGGTCTGATCGAGTCCGGCGAGAGTGTTCTTGATCAGCGTCGCGATTGCCGTCGGCCCCTTCGGGCTCCCGAGGCTGCCGTAGTCGCACTCGGCATCGTCGGCGAACAGCGGTTCCAGATCGGCGAACTGCTTTGAGTCGATGGCAATCGAGTAGCGGACAAGCAGTTCTTGGATGTCGATGCGGTCGGAGATCTCCTGCAGGTCGCGCACTGTTGATCCTCCACGTGTTCGCCCGCGGGTCCGCAGGAACGACCTTCCGAAACTAGAGACTGACTCCAGATAATGCAAGGATTTCCTAGAAATTGACCGGCCTCCCGTGGGACGCTTCGAAGGCAGCGAAATCGACCACTCAAAGGGGAAAACGCATGGCTGAGGGCGGCGCGAAGGACTGGGAGGACGTTCGGTCCTACACCCTTGAATCTGATGACGAGGCAGAGTTACTCGCCGCGCAGACCGAGTGCACGATGATCTGGGCTGGCAAGGACGGGTGGCCGATGGGCGTCATCGTCAACTTCATCTACCGCAAGGATCGGTTCTGGCTGACGGCCAGCGACCAGCGTCCGCGGATCGCGTCGATTCGCAAGGACCCACGCGTGAGTATCGCCATCTCCTCCCGCGGCTCGTCGGTGCAGCATCGCCGGTCCCTCACCTACAAGTGCCGCGCCATTCTCCACACCGACGACGAGACCAAGGCCTGGTTCCTGCCCGAGTTCGCGAACGCCATGCGACCAGGCGAGCCGGAGAAGGCGGCCGCGTTCGCCGAGTTCCTGAACTCCCCGGGAAGGGTCGTCCTGGAGTTTGAACCCGAGACGCGCATCGGCTTCGACTCCGCCAAGATGTGGCGCGCCGCGCCGACCGCACGACCTACCGATGTACCGAACGACTGAACCGAGAGGAACCGACTACATGCGTTTCGAGAACAAGATCCTGTTCGTCACCGGAGGCGCGAGCGGAATCGGCCTGGCCACCGCCGAGCGGGTCGTGTCCGAGGGAGGCCGCGCAGTGCTCGTCGACCTCGACCTCGACAAGGCGAAGGATGTCGCCGCCGGACTGCCCGGCTGCATCGGGCTTGGCGCGAACGTCGCAGACGAGGCTCAGGTCAAGGCCGCAGTGCAGGCGGCGGTCGACCAAATGGGCGGCATCGATCTCGTTCTCGCGGCCGCCGGCCACGCGGAGTTCGGCCCGATCGACGAGTGGGATTCCGCACGCTTCTCGAAGATGATGGAGGTCCACGTCGGCGGCACCTTCCTCACGTGCAAGTACGCCACTCCGGTGATGAAGTCCAGGGGCGGCGGCTCGATCGTCACGATCGCGTCGGTCGCGGCACTCATCGCCAACAAGGTGAACGTGCCCTACGGCGCCGCGAAGGCGGCAATTGCCGGCTTCACTCGCCAGTTCGCCCTCGAGGCACTTCCCGACGTGCGCGTGAACTGCGTTGCTCCCGGCCGGATCATCACGGGCATGACGACTCCGCTCATGATCGCGCGCGGCGGAGACCTCGAGAAGGGCGCCGAGATCTTCGGCCAGAACGTGCCGATGAAGCGCATGGGCAAGGCCAGCGAGCTCGCGGCCGCGGTCTGCTTCCTGCTCAGCGACGATGCGAGTTTCATCACCGGCCACACGCTCGTCGTCGACGGCGGCGAGACGATCGTCTAGCCAGTCCCACCGATGCCCAGCCGCGATGGCGGGCCGGCTCGGTCAGGCGAGTAGGGACTCCCGCAACGCGGCGATGGTTTCGGCGCCGAGGCCCTTGGCGAGGGCCCAGCCCTCCGCGCTGCCGTAGCGAACCTCGAGTTCGGAGAGAAAGGCGCGCATCGTCTCCGGCTCCGAGTCGAAGATCCACTGCGGCGCGGCGGCAAGCCCGTTGTCGCGGTAGACGTTGGCCGCCCTGATCCTGGCGACGATTGGTGCCATGTTGATGGTGGTCGCGTGATAATCAGCGACGATGTCCTCGTCGTCTACGCCGAGTATCGACAGCAGGACCGCGACGACAATCCCGGTGCGATCCTTGCCTGCCGTGCAGTGAATGATCACCGGGCGATTCGCCGGATCGGCAATCAGTTGCAGCGTCGCGATGATCGAATCGGCGTTGACCTCGACCTGACGCAGATAGTCCTCGATGAGGTTGTCCGCTCCCCCAGCCAGGACTTGCTCGGGCGTTACTCCTGACTGCGGGGTCATCGGATGCTTGAGGACTGAAACGTCCGCGTGGCTCAACTCGTAGCCGAGCGCGTCGGACTCACTCACCATGCGCAGGTCGACGACCGTTCGCGGCGCCACGAGCCGCATGAGCTCGGCCTCGCCCTGATCGGTCAGTCCGATCAGGTTGTCGCTGCGAATCACCTCGCCCGACCGGACAGTCCGGCCGTCGGTGGTGTGATGACCGCCGAGATCACGGACGTTGTGCAGCCCGTCGATCGATCCGAGTTCGCTCACGCGTCTCCCGCCGCGCGCCGGGCAGAGGCGAGCATCGCCACCGCGAGGGTCAGCGGATCCGCGGGATCGGACTCGCCTGCGAGTGGGCACTCCACACTGAGCACGACCTCGGGACCGAGCACGTCGATGAACTCGCTGACGGGCAGGTCGCCCTCGTCGGGCATGAGGCGCGCGTTGACGGCCTCGGTTCGCGCAGTGACCGCGTCGGGCGCAGGGCCTGCTCCCGACGCGCCGCACACCTGCGCGTATGGGAACAGGTGAGCGGGGTAGGTCGCGAGATCCGCAGGCGAACCACCGGAGCGGACCAGGTGGAGGACATCGGCGAGCACGACGACGTTGCCGGCGCCGGATGCGGTGACCACGTCGACACAGTCGTGAAGGTTCGGCGACGAGGAGAACAGCATGAATTCCACGGCGATGCCCGTTCCGTATTCGGCCGCCAGGGCGGCAAGCCGCGCGAGGCTGTCGACTCGCCGCTGCGGATCGGGGTCCTCGATCGTGGTGATGACGTAACGCGCACCGAGGACCTGCGCGGCCTCGAGCAACGGCCGCGGATCGGCAAAAGCGTCGGGCTCCTTCATGCGGAGCACTTCGAGGTCGAGGATCGACACCCCCGCGTCGTCGACAGCGCGACGTAGGCCTGCGAGCTTTTTGTTATCCCCGAGGAAGTCGTGATCGATTCCCGAGGCCGTGGGAGTCAGGCGAAAGCCCGTGTACTCGTATCCCGCAGCGCTCGCCACCTCGACGAGTCGCGGCGGAGCCACGGCGATCATCGACAGATGCGCCAGCGCGTACCGGTGGTCGGCGCTCACTTGCCCGCCAGGGCCGCAACGATGGGGGCGAAGGCATCGAGGTGGGTGTTGCTCACGGTGATGTAGGAGAACCCGTAAGTCTCCCGCCGACGGATCAGCTCCTCGCACACTGCCTCGACGCTGCCGACCGCCGCGTGCGGGAAGGCCTGAAGTTCCGCCATGCCCAGTCCCGTCCTGGCCATGACGGCCTCTGCGGTGATCTCGGACTTGCCCTCGATCGAGACGAAGTAGGTCGAGATCTCCAGTTCGATCTCATCGAAGCGGTCACCAGCACCGGCCCTTACCCACTCGATCTTCTTGCGGGTCTCCTCGTCCGTCGACGTCGCGATGCTCTGCGAGCCGACGACACCGGAGCTGTTGTTGAAGTTGACGCTGACGATGTCCGCAAGCTCGCCGGCGAGTCCGAGAACCTTGGGCGCACCGCCGCCGATCATGATCGGCGGACGCGGGTTCTGGATCGGTCTCGGGTAGGCGACGTAGCCGTGCGCGTTGACGAACTCGCCGCTGTAATCGACCTCCTCCTCGCTTGAGTACGCCAGCCTCATGAACTCCGCCGTCTCGCGCAGTCGCTGGATGCGACGACCGGCGGCCTCGAACGGGATGCCCATCGCCTCGTACTCCTTGGACAGCCACCCGGCACCGAGACCGATCTCGAGCCGGCCCTCGGAGAGCACGTCGATAGTCGCCATCTCCGCCGTGAGGATCGTCGGCAGGTGATAGCTCACGCACGCCATTCGCGAGCCAATGCGCAGGGTCGAGGTAGACATCGCGGCGGCGGTCATCGCTGGGATGAGCGACATGGTCTGCACGCGGTGGCCGGTTCCCTCGATCATGCTGCCCGGCCCCAGGTAGTGGTCGGCCACGTGCAGCGCGGAGAAGCCCAGGTCCTCGACCTTTCGGGACAGGTCGACCCACTCGGTACGTGAGGTGGCATTGAAGGCCTGGATGGCGAAGCGGAACGGACGTGTCATTTGGGTGCCTTTCGTGCCCAGCGGAAGAACTGACCATGGGATGCGGTGTAGCCGCCGTCGACGAACAGGACCTGACCGGTGATCCACGAGGCCTCATCGGAGCACAGCCAGCTCACCGCATTGGAAATGTCGTCGGGCTCGCCCATCCGCCTGACGGGCAGGCAGGCGGCGATCGCGGCGCGCGCCTCCTCCGAGCCGTAGTGCTCAGCAGTGCCCTCCGTCGCGACGGTTCCAGGTCCGACGGCATTGCAGCGGACGTGCAGCGGCCCGAACTCCACGGCCATCGCCTGGGTCAGCTGATTGATGGCGGCCTTCGACGTCGGGTACAGCGAGGTCGAGGCCGCATGCGCCTTGGACGTGATGGACGAGAGGTTGACGATGCTGCCTCCGCCGCGTGCGGCCATGACGGGAACCAGTGCCTGGGCCAGCAGCACGGGCCCGATCACGTTGACGTCGAGGACGAGTCGCATCTCGTCGCGGGTGGTGTGCAGCAGGTCCTGGTAGCGCTGGATCGCCGCGTTGTTCACGAGCGCCGTGCAGTCCGGCGCTAGCGCGGCGAGCGCGGCAACACCGTCGGCATCGGTGACATCGAGGGTCACCGTCCGGCACCCGACGTCCCGAGCGAGCGCGGCCAGCGCCTCGTCGTTCGCATCGACAGCAAGGACCTCGTACCCGTCACTTTGCAGGCGCGCGGCGATGGCACGGCCGATCCCCTGCCCGGCGCCCGTCACCACTGCGGTACCTCGGTCGCTCATGCCGCCTCCTCCACTGGACAACTGGGCCAAGCATCACCGTGCACGGCCCACGCCACGCTACGGCGCAGCACCTCGCGATACTGGTCGGACTCCCACGCGATCCGATCGATCACGCCGAGGTCTGCGATCCCCTGGTCGGCGAGGTCGAACCGGCCGCGGCAATGGCCCAGGGTCAGGTACGTCACCGTGCCGGCCCCCTGCACTCGGGTGAACAGCACGGGCAGTCGGGCCGGAGGGTCGACATCCTCCGCGTCAAAGCCCGGGCACGGCCCGGAGAACTCCACGTCGAGGAGCACCTCGAGGTCATCGGCCAGCTCGCTCACGTAGATCTCGTCGGTCGTCACGAACCCCCCGACTCCGTTGACCAGCGGGTGCTCGGGACGAACGACCTCGATTCGGTACGGCTCGATCCGCGGGTGCGCACGGAAGCGATTGCCCAGCAGCGCAGTGAACTCGGGCATGGCATCGGGCGTGCGAAACACGCGCTCCGCCCCGACCGCTGGCGCATCGATCGCAGAGTTCGTCGCGTGCAGCGCGAGCAGACGGCCGCCACCCTCGACCATGGACCTCAGCGCGGAGGCCTCGGCCGCGCTCGGGCGGACGTCGCACGTGTAAGCGACGACGGCATCGGCCTTCTGCAGTCGCTCGGAGTCGGAGAAGTCTTCGTGGACCGAGCACATCACGGCATCGTGCTCACCGAGCAGCGCGAGGAGCTCGCGCCGCGCGAAGTCGATGTCGTGCCATCTCCCGCCAGCAACGAGTGCGATCTCCACGCGTCCCGACGTACATCGCGCGCTCGGGCCGGTCACGATCCGATCAGTACTGGGTGCGGACGGTCATGCCGCCATCGCAGACAACGTTCGTACCGACGCAATAGCCCAACGCCGGGCTCGCGAGCGCCACGATCGCTGCGGCAACCTCATCGGGATTGCCCATGCGTCCGAGCGGAATCGAGCCCTTGACCTTGTCGTAGACCTCGGGACGACCTGCCTTGATCTTTCCCCAGTCGCCGTCCTCGAAGTAGACGGGTCCGGGTGAGACGGTGTTCACGCGAATGCCCTTGGGCGCGAGGGCGTGCGCAGCTGCGGACGCGTGCCGAACGATCGCGGCCTTGAAGGCGCCATAGGAGTTCGGGGAGCTCGGCCAGACGTTGTCGAAGCCGAAGGTCGACGACAACGCGACGATCGATCCACCGCCGTTCGCCTCCATGATCGGGGTCACCTCGTCGATGGCGTGGACCAGGGGCAAGAGGTCAAGCTCGAGGCTCTGCTGCCACTGCTCGGGGCCCTTGAGGGAGCCACCGGTGACGTTCGAGACGAAGATATCGACCCCGCCGAGCGCCTCGGCCGCGTCGCGGATGAAGCCCTTGAGCTTGTCCTCCTTGCTCACGTCGATCGCCCGCGCGAAGACGGTCACGCCCTGCCCCCGGAGCTCGGCCGCGAAGGCCTCGACCGCCTCGGCATTGCGGGCGCAGAAGGCCACGGACGCTCCCTCAGCGGCGAGCAGCTCGACTGTTGCGCGACCGATGCCGCGGGTGCCGCCGGTAACGAGCGCACGCTTGCCCGAGAGACCAAGATCCATGATTTACCCATCTCGTGAAAGGAGGGAGCCGATTCGGCTCGTCGTGAGGGTTGCATGTTACTAGCATCGGACTACGGTAAGTAACCCTTTGGGCAACAAAGTCGACGGAGGACGTGCATGGGAGCGGTAACAGTCCTGCCCCTCGGCCTCGAACTCGATGTCGCCCCGGGGCAGACCGTCATGGCTACCGCCCGCGAGGCCGGATACGTCTGGCCCACCGTCTGCGACGCCTCGGCATCGTGCGGCACGTGCGTCAGCATCATCCGCGAGGGAGCCGAGAACTGCGGACCGATGCCCGACGACGAGCTCGAGACGCTCACCCGCACGCTGGGAATCGTCGACGGCACCCGGCGGCTCGCGTGCCGACTGACCGTGACGGGCCCGGTCACCTTGACCAAGCGCGGAGTACATCCGATCGAGGAGGACTGAGCGTGATGGCAGACGATGCGGCACTTGCTTCGATACTCGCCCGTCTGGAGCGCGCCGAGACCCTTGAGGCCGCACGCGGTGTCGTTGTCGCCTACGGTCGCGCGGTCGATGCCCGCGACTGGGCTGCACTCGGTGAGGCCTTCTCCGAATCCGCGGTCCTGCGCATGGGCGGAACGGACATCGTCGGCCGAACGGCCATAGTCGACTCACTGCGCGGAATGCTGCCCGAGGGGCTGCGAACAATGCACGCGATGATCAACCCCACCGTGACCTGGCTCGAGCCTGGCGTGGCGCAGGTCGACACGACGATCCTCTACACGCACGCATCGCCCGAGACGTCGGCGCTCGGCTGGGGCTCGTACGTCGATGTCGTGTCGATCGTCGACGGCACCGCGCAGATCACCGAGAAGTCGTTCACTCCCGCGGGGCATGGCGAGGTCCGGCCCGGCTGGGGACCGGCGCTCGACGACTCGTCGCGGCTCGAGCGGCTCGAGACCGCCGAGCGCGCCCGGGAGGCGGCGTGGCGTTACGCGGTCGCCGTCGATACCCAGGACTTCGACCTGCTGGCATCCGTCTTCACCCCGGACGCGGTGCTGACGACGCGTCGCGGATCCCGGCACGGTCGCGACGAGATCATCGCCTACTACCGGCCCGCCCTGGCCGATCCGTTGGGACGCAAGCACTTCATCGTCAATCAGGCGGTCACGTGGGTCTCTCCCGGAGAGGCCGTCATGGAGTCGTATTTCATGTACACGTATGCGGGCGACGACACGTCGATCCTGGGCTGGGGCAGCTACAGCGACCACGTGCGCGTGATCGACAACGTCGGCTACATCGAGTCCAAGCGGATCTCGATTGACGTCCAGGCCGATACGAGAGTCGGCTGGGCAACGGAGCCAATCGCGTGAGCGGCGCGCTCGCGGGCAAGCGAGTGATCGTCACCGGTGCCGCGCAGGGCATGGGACGCGCCATCGCCGTTGAATGCGCGCGCCAGGGCGCTGAGTCGGTCGCAGTCGTCGACCTCAATGCCGACGAAGCCGAGATCACTGCCGGACTCGTCCGAAGCGAGGGCGCACAGGCACTCGCCATTCGTACCGACCTCGCCGACAGCAACGACGTCCGGGCGATGATCGACGCCAGCGCAGCATTCGCCGGCGGCATCGACACGCTCATCAACAACGCCGGCGTGATCGACTCGATGTTCACCGAGAACGCGAGCCTCGAGACGATCGACGAGCGAACCTGGGATCTCGTCATGACGGTGAACCTGAAGGCGGTGTGGGTCGCGACCAAGCACGCGGCCACGTACCTGCGCGATTCGGGCCGCGGGCCGTCCATCGTGAACTCCGCCTCGGTTGCCGGCGTCAACGGCACGCAGAGTGCGGTGGCCTACGGAGCGAGCAAGGCCGGCCTCATCCACTTGACCAAGTCAGCGGCGATCGCCCTCGCACCATTGGTTCGCGTGAATGTCTATCTGCCGGGCGCCATCGACTCCCCCATGGCGCAAGGCTTCCTCGACGTTGCCGAGGACAGGGCGTACACCGAGCAGCACATGACCGGTGCGCAGTTGATCCCACGTTTCGGACGTGCCGACGAGGTGGCTCAGGTCGCATGCTTCCTCGCCTCGGATGCCGCGTCCTTCGTGACCGGAGGCGTCTACCCCGTGGACGGTGGGACTCTCGCCTGGCGGGGCCTGCGGGCCTGAGGTGTCACAGATCCAGGATCGCCCGGTTGCCGCTGATCCACCGCACCTGCAGGCGTACGACTCGAATGCGCCACTGGTCGCCGATGCGAGCCATGTCATTCACGTAGCGTCCGACGATCGTGCACTCCTGCGCTTGCCCGTCAACCTCCACGACATGCCACGCACTGACCTGGACCGAACACGAGCCCGCGTCGTGGTCCGACGCCACGATCGGGCTAGTCAGCGTGTGCTGCGTGGCGTCGAGCGCCTCGAACCGGCGCCTGCCGCGCTCCACCCAGTCATCGGCGCTCACGGTGCCGTGGGAACCGGGTCGGTAAGAGGTGTAGTCGAAGGTGATCTCGTCGGCGAATGCGCTTCGGTACATCGTCCAGTCTCGAAGGTCGATACCTGTCGCGAATCGGCTCATGACCTCGCAGATCGCGCGCTCGTTGTCCACCACTACCTCTGCGCGGCCGCCAGCAGGGGGGCCAGGCGAGCAGGTACAGCGACCCAGTCCTCGACCGACGCGACGGACGGATCGAAGTTCGCATCTACTGAGACCGCCGCGACTCCCGCCGCAGCGGCAGCGGCGACCTCATTGCAGAGTTCATCAACGCTAAGCGGTCGCAGGTTCGCGACCTCGACTGGCGGATGGGTGAACAGGTTCCAGCACATCGTCAACGGCGCGAGCGAGGCTGGGCGCATCTGGTTCAGCCGATCGAAGGTCTCCAGGTGCTGCGTCAGCGTTCCCGACGCCGGGTTCCAGATGTCGAACTTCTCCGCGGTACGACGAAGCCCGGCCTCGGAGCGCATCCCGGACATCAGCGGCGGATGCGGCTTCTGCACCGGCTTAGGCCGTACGTCCGACGTCGGAATCGAGAAGAACTCGCCCTCGTAGGCGACTGGGTCAGCTCCCCAGCACGCCTTGAGCGCATCGATCAGTTCGTCCACGCGACGACCGCGCGTGCGCGGGTCGACGTCGTACTGCGCGTGCTCCTCGTCGGACCAGCCGACGCTGAAGCCGAACTCGGTACGACCACCCGACAGCACGTCCAGTGTGGTGATCCGCTGCGCCAAGTCAACGGGCCGGTGGTAGCCGGCAACCAGGATGCTCGTCCCGACGGTGATATCCGACGTCCAGCCGACGACAGCGGCCAGCAACTCCATGGGCTGCAGCACGGAACGGTAGGGCTCGGGCACGGCAAGACCGGGCCGGGCCGAGTAGCCCGACTTGACGTCATGCGGGAAGAACAGGTGCTGCTGCACGAACAGCGAGCCGAACCCGAGCTCCTCGGCGCTCTCCGCGAACCCGCGCACGGCGCGAGCGTCGACGTGCGGTCCGAGCTGGGGCAGGCTGAGGCCGACGCGCATCTGCCCGGTCACGGGTAGAGACCGCCGCCGACGGTGACGACCTCGCCGTGCATGTACGGCACCTCGTCGCTCAGCAGCCACGCCACTGCCGCCGCGATCTCCTCCGCCTCGGCGTATCTGCCCAGCGGAACGGCCGCCGTCAGCGCGGCCTTCAGCCCGGCGCCATCGAGACCGGCAAGCGCGCCAAGGCCCTCTTCGAGCGGTCGCATCATCCGCGTCTCGACGGGACCCGGCGCGACGATGTTCACCCGGATGCCCTGCGCGGCCGTCTCCTTGGCCAGCCCGCGGGCCATGCCCACCACCGCATGCTTGCTCGCGGTGTAGACGGTCACACCGGCGTCGCTCTTCAGCCCCGCGATGGAGGCGGTGAACACGATCTTCCCCTTGTCCGGCTGGGTCATCATCTGGCGAACCGCAGCGGCTGCGCCCAGGAACGACCCGCGCACGTTGATCGCGAACACCCGGTCGAAATCCTCGATGTCGAAGGCCGCGACCGGAACGACGCGGCTCTCGATGCCGGCGTTGGCGTGGAACATGTCGACGGACCCGAAGCGCTCGACCGCAGCGGCGAAGAAGGCCTCCGTGTCCGGGGCGCTGGTCACATCGCCGCGCACCGCGAGGACCGAGTCACCGAGTTCCGCAGCGAGCGCCTCGATGCCAGCGGTCGTGATGTCGACGGCAACGACGTTGGCGCCCTCTGCATGCAACCGCCGCACGGTCGCAGACCCGATGCCTCCGCCGGCACCAGTAACCAATGCGGTTCGCCCCGCAATTCCCTTGAGCATGTCCAGCCTTCCGTTATCCGCCGATGGTGCGGTCAGAACTCCAGTACGGGCGACGAAGGGACTTCTTGTCGACCTTCTGCATCTCGTTGCGCGGCAGTTCATCGATGAACTCGTAGCGCCGCGGGATCTTGTAGGCGGAGATCCGTTCGCGGCAGAAAGCCTCGAGCGAACTGGGATCCGGTGGATTCGCAGGGTCAACCGGCACGACGAGAGCGAGCAGCTGCTCGCCTAGGTCACCATGCGGAATGCCGATGACGGCGACGTCCGCTACTTGCGGATGCTCCCGCAGCGCGGTCTCGCTCTCGGAGGGATAGAGGTTGACTCCTCCCGAGACGACCATGTCGGACAGACGATCGGTGATGAAGACGAAGCCTTCTGCGTCGACGTAGCCCATGTCGCCGAGCGTGAATGCACCCGGGCGGACATACGCCTTAGCCGTCTTCTCCTCGTCGCGGTGGTACGCGACACCGAAGCCCTCGGGCGCCTCGAAGGCAAGGAGGCCGACCTCGCCCAGGGCGAGCTCGGTTCCGTCCTCGTCGACGACCACCACGTGAAATGGCTCGACCGCCTTGCCGACGGAACCGGGATGGACGAGCCAGTCGGGAGAGGAGATGCGGCAGAGGGTTCCCGACTCGCTGCCGCCGTAGGACTCGAGCAGGATCGGGCCGAACCAGTCGATCATTGCGCGCTTGACGTCCGGGGGGCATGCCGAACCGGTGTGCGCGACCAGTTCGAGGCTGCTGACGTCGACGCGGGAGCGCACCGCAGGATCCACGGCGAGCAGCCGCTGGAAGTGCGTGGGCACCATCACCGACGACGTCACCTGGTACTGCTCGATCAGCTCGAGAACCGCCGCTCCGTCGAAGCGACCCACGATGACAACGGGACGGCCGAGCATGAGATGACGGATGGCAGTGAGCGGACCGTTGTGCTGGAGCGGGCCGACGACCAGATGCACTCCTTGCGGGAACTGCGCACGGTCGCGCAGCCGGTCGACATAGTCGCGATGAGTCTGCACCGGCGCGAGGACCCACCGCGTCTGCGTTCCGCGCGCCCGCCCCGTCGTGCCGGACGTGTAGACCATTGCCGGACGCGGCGGGCGATCGGGGAAGTCCTGGGTCTGCGGGGCGCTGGCGATCCATTCATCCCACGTGGTCAGCCCCGGATGCGCCCCGTCGGCCGTGGCTCCCGAGTGCAGGACAACGGCCTGGACCAGCCCTGCGTCGAGTGCGGCAACCGCGGTCGTCGCACCTCCCGGCCCGGCGATCAGGCCGACCATCGTCGAGTCGGCGACCTGATCAGAGAGCTCGGGAACAGTCAGCTGACGGGAGACCGCCACGGTGCCCACTCCGGCGAGCAGTCCGGCAGCGTGCGCGATCAGGGTCGGGGATGCGTTATCGCCCAGGATCCCCCACCTCATGTCCGGATCTGGGGCCCCGGCCAGCATCGCCGAAGCCGCAGCTCGGCACTCGGCAGCGACAGTCGACCAGGAACGGATGGATCCCGAATCGACTAGCGCGACCCCGTCGGGATCGGCAGCAGCGGCGTCGGCAATCGGGCCTAGGGGCAGGTCAGCCACGGGGTCCTCGCGGTCGGGTTCAGGTCGGTGGCCGATAGTTTCGTCCCGATCGGCACACGGGGAGGATACTCCTGTTACTAAAGTGTGAGTCAAGAAACCCACGAAACGGAGCGGTTGTTTATGGACTTCGAGCCCAGCGCCAGAGTCGACGAGATGTCCGCCCGACTGTGGGACTTCCTGAACACTCGGGTGCTTCCCGCGGAGGCGGAGTACGACGCCTACCGTGCGCACGCCGGGGTCGACGATCACACGGTGCCGCCGGTCATCGAGAGGTTGAAGAAGGAGGCCCGCGAGCTGGGCTTCTGGAACCTCTTCCTTCCCGACGTCGGCGGCCTGTCCAACCTTGAGTACGCCCCGCTTGCCGAGATCTCCGGCTGGAGCGTCGACATCCTCCCCGAGGCGATGAACTGCCAGGCGCCCGACACGGGGAACATGGAGATCCTCCACATGTTCGGCACTCCCGAGCAGAAGGCGACGTGGCTTGAACCCCTGCTGGACGGCACGATCAGGTCCGCATTCGCGATGACCGAGCCGCAGGTCGCCAGCAGCGATGCCACCAACATCGAGTGCTCGATCGTTCGAGACGGCGACGAATGGGTCATCAACGGCGTCAAGTGGTACATCACCGGCGCCAGCGATCCTCGATGCAAGCTCCTCATCGTCATGGGCAAGTCCGACCCCGACGGCCCCACTCACCGCAGCCAGTCGATGGTCCTCGTCCCCATCGATACCCCGGGAGTCGACGTCCAGCGATCCTTGACGGTGTTCGGCCGGCAGGATCAGCACGGCCACGCGTGGATAACCCTCACCGATGTACGGGTGCCCGTGGCGAACGTGCTCGGCGCGGAGGGGGACGGATTCTCGATCGCCCAGGCCCGCCTGGGACCCGGTCGCATCCACCACTGCATGCGGTCGATCGGCGCGGCAGAAAGGGCGCTGCAGATGATGGTGGAGCGCGCCAAGAGCCGGATCGCGTTCGGCGGGCCGCTCTCCGATCAGGGCACGATCCAGCAGAGCATCGCCGAATCGAGGATCGAGATCGAGCAGGCCAGGCTGCTAACCATGAAGGCGGCGTGGATGATCGACAAGGGCGGTGCGAAGTACGCGCGCACCGAGATCGCCGCGATCAAGGTCATCGCACCCCGAGTCGCCTGCAACGTGATCGACCGGGCCATTCAGGTGCACGGCGGGCTGGGCATCAGTGACGATGTTCCGTTGGCCCGGATGTACGGCTGGCAGCGTGCGCTGCGGATCTTCGACGGGCCGGACGAGGTGCACTTGCGCTCGATCGCGCGCTACGAGATCAAGCGGGATCGAGCTGTGACTCTCCCATCATGATGGGCATGAGGATGTCGGCCAAGGCTGCTTCGACCTTCGCCACGGGCAGCCTGCTGAGCGATCCATCCAGCCAGGCACTCTGGGAGATCGGGAGCAGCGCGCCCAGGAAGTGAAAGCCGAGCAGACGCACTGCGTATTGCTCACGCGCCTTCCTCGAACTACGGGGCGGGCGCTCGTCCTCGGGCAGGTAGTCGAATGCCCGCTGGGCGTGCCTTTCCTGCCACGCCTCGTACAGGCGACGCGAGTGCGGGGTCGCACCGTTGAGATGGAGGGTGAGGAAGCGTGCCTCGACCGGATGGGTCCGCCACCAGGCCCAGCCCGCGTAGATCACCTCGCGAAGGGCGATCTCGTTGAGCTCGTCGACGCTCGCGCGCACGCTGTCGATTATGGCGCTGAACCCCTGCAGGCACGACTCGAAGGCCTGGTCGAACAGCTCCTCCTTGCCGCCAAAGTGGTAGTAGACCGCGGTTGGCGCGACTCCACACTCGCTGGCGATGTCCTCGACCGTGGCCTCGGCGTAGGTCAGGCGCGAGAAGACGTTCGTTGCCGCGTAGACGATCTCGCTGCGGCGGGAGGGACGGTGTGCGGGACGACCGGTGCCACCGGAGTACGCGGTTCCCGACTCGTCGACCACTGCGCCCCCTCAATAGCCATGGCTCTTCGCTGGTACATCCTCTCACCCCTGATGAGGGCTTCCTTGTGGAAGGATGCCCGGACCATGTCAAAGTCGCGCTCCACTCGTCCCGCGAACCGGCCATCTCGCCGGCATGAGATTCTCGAGGCGGCCATCGACCTGCTGTCCGTGCAGCCCCCGGACGAGATCGCCGTCTCGGATATCGCGGCGCACTGCGGCATGACGCCGGCCGCCTACTACTACCACTTCGCGTCAAAGGACGAGATCCTCGACGAGATCGTCGCCGACTTCGCGGCCGAGTGGAGCGAGGGCGTGCAGGCCGCCCTGGCCGATATCTCCTCAGATGACGACGTCGCCGGCTGCGTCGACGCCGTCCTGACGTGGGTCGAGGAGCACGAGCGCCCGGCGCGCGTGTACTTCGTGACCTCGGTTGGCGCGACCAGCTCGTGCGAGGCAGTGCGCCGGAAGACCCGAAATGACCTGGCCAGGCGTGCGGCCCGCATCCTTCGTGAGATCGACCCGGCCCGCGATCGCGTACGAGTCGCGATCGCCGGACTCGGCCTGATCACCTTGCTCGAGATCGTGTGCCGGTCCCGCCTCCAGCTCGATGCGAGCTATCGCACGCTCGGTCCGGTCAGATTCCGGGCCACTGCCGGCCAGCTGGCCGAGTCACTTCTCGGCTGACCGCCGGTCCCGCCCAGCTCGTCGAAACCTTCCCTGCGTAAAAGAACTTTGATATCCTAATATCTGTCATCCAGCAAGGGTCGAGGAGCGCTCAGTGGTCCAGTCTTCCCCGCAGAGCAGCCATGGGCCTAGCAACCCGGTCCGACTGGTAACCGCGGCGAGTCTCTTCGACGGGCACGATGCCTCGATCAACATCATGCGCCGCATCCTGCAGGCGCAGGGCTGCGAGGTCATCCACCTGGGCCACGACCGCAGCGTCGAGCAGGTTCTTCGCGCGGCCATCCAGGAGGACGTGCAGGGCATCGCCATCTCCTCGTACCAAGGTGGCCACGTCGAGTACTTCGCCTACCTGCGAGAGCTCCTGGATGCGGCGGGCGCCACTCACATTCGGATCTACGGCGGCGGCGGCGGGGTGATCGTTCCTGACGAGATCGCATTCCTCGCGGAGCGACGAGTCCGCATCTTCTCCCCCGAGGACGGCCAGCGCATGGGCCTGGTCGGGATGATCGCGTCGATGGTCGAGGAGTGCGATTTCGCCCTAGACGAGGTTCCCAAACTCGAGTCGGTCATGGCTGGAAGCGATGCCGACCTCGCCCGCGCGGTGACGCTGCTTGAGCAGGGACGCGCTCCCGAGGGCTGGCTGGACCAGATCCACGCAGCCGCGCAGCGCGGTTCGACCACGGTTCTCGGGATCACCGGCACAGGCGGGTCCGGAAAGTCGACACTCACTGACGAGCTGCTCCGCCGATTCCGCAGCGATCAAGAGGGCAAGCTGAAGATCGCAGTCATCGCGATCGATCCCACGCGAAGCAAGGGCGGCGGCGCGCTACTCGGAGATCGAATCCGCATGAACGCGGTCGACCTCGGCTCGGTCTTCTTCCGCTCATTGGCCACTCGACGAGCAGGGTCGGAGATCCCCGAGCATCTCGCGGACATCATCGCGCTGTGCAAGGCCACCCACGATCTTGTCATCGTCGAGACGCCGGGCATCGGACAGGGCGATGCGGGCATCGTCCCGTTCGTCGATGCATCGCTTTACGTCATGACGCCGGAGTTCGGTGCCGCGTCGCAGCTGGAGAAGATCGACATGCTCGACTTCGCCGACGCGGTTGCCATCAACAAGTTCGAGCGTCGCGGCGCCGAGGATGCGCGCCGCGATGTTGCCAGGCAGCTGGTCCGCAACCGCCAGGCATTCGGCGTCTCGTGGGAGGACATGCCGGTCTTCGGCACGTCGGCGGCCCGCTTCGCCGACGACGGCGTGACCCACCTGTATCAATTCCTCTCCGAACTGCTGGTCGAACGCGGACTGGTCATGAGTCCCGGCGTGCTGGCCAAGCTCGAGGGCAAGGAGCCAACCGGGCTCACCACGGTGGTGCCGCCCGCCCGAGCGCGCTATCTCGCCGAGATCTCCCAGACAGTTCGCGACTATCACGGCGTCACGGCTGAGCAGACGCGCGTTGCGCGCACCGCACAGCACCTGAGCACCGCGGCGACGATGCTGGCCGAGACTGGTTCCGACAGTGCGGATGTCCGGGCTCTCCTCGAGCGGGAGCAGGAGCTCCTGCGACCCGACATCGCCGAAGAACTGGCTGCGTGGCCCGCGGTCCGCGAGAAGTACAAGGCCGAGGAACTCGTCGTCAAGGTGCGGGAACAGGAACTGCACACCGCGCTGTGGCGCGAGACGCTCTCCGGCTCACGCATTCCCCGGGTGGCTCTGCCGCGCACCGAGGACGACGGCGATCTCGTGCGCTACCTGCGCGAGGAGAACCTCCCCGGCAGTTTCCCCTTTACGTCCGGCGTCTTTGCCTTCAAGCGCGAGGGTGAAGCGCCCGCTCGCATGTTCGCCGGCGAAGGCGATCCATTCCGCACGAATCGACGCTTCCACCTGCTCGCCGCCGGGCAGCCCGCGAACCGCCTGTCCACCGCCTTCGACTCGGTGACGCTCTACGGGCGCGACCCGAACGAGGAGCCCGACGTCTACGGCAAGGTCGGCACGTCCGGCGTCTCGATCGCGACCCTCGACGACATGAAGGTCCTCTACTCCGGATTCGACCTGTGCGATCCGAAGACGTCGGTGTCGATGACGATCAACGGTCCGGCGCCCACGATCTTGGCCATGTTCATGAACACGGCGATCGACCAGCGCATCGACGCCTTCACCGAGGCCGAAGGCCGTGAGCCCACGGCGGACGAGGCCGCGGAGATCCGCGCGTGGGTCCTGGCCAACGTGCGCGGCACGGTGCAGGCCGACATCCTCAAGGAGGATCAGGGCCAGAACACCTGCATCTTCTCCACCGAGTTCGCGTTGCGCTGCATGGGCGACGTGCAGCAGTGGTTCATCGACAACCGCGTCCGCAACTTCTACTCGGTCTCGATCTCCGGCTACCACATTGCCGAGGCCGGGGCCAACCCCCTGTCGCAGCTCGCGTTCACCCTTGCCAACGCGTTCACCTACGTCGAGGCCTACCTTGCGCGCGGGATGAAGGTCGACGAGTTCGCACCGAGCTTCTCCTTCTTCTTCTCCAACGGCATCGATGCCGAGTACACGGTGCTGGGCCGGGTGGCTCGGCGCATCTGGGCGATCGCGATGCGTGATCTCTACGGTGCCGACGATCGCAGCCAGAAGCTGAAGTACCACGTGCAGACCTCGGGGCGCTCGCTTCACGCGCAGGAGATGGACTTCAACGACATCCGTACGACGCTGCAGGCCCTGTGTGCGATCAACGACAACTGCAACTCGCTGCACACGAACGCGTTCGACGAGGCCGTCACGACCCCGAGCGCTCAGTCGGTCCGCCGGGCTCTGGCAATCCAGATGATCATCGATCAGGAGTGGGGGCTGTCGAAGAACGAGAACCCGCTGCAGGGGTCGTACATCGTCGACGAGCTCACCGACCTCGTGGAGGAGGCGATCCTCATCGAGTTCGATCGCATCTCCGATCGCGGTGGAGTCCTTGGCGCTATGGAGACCGGCTACCAGCGCGGCAGGATCCAGGACGAGTCGATGCTCTACGAGCACCGCAAGCACGACGGTTCGCTGCCCATCATCGGCGTCAATACCTTCCTCAACACCGACAGCACCGGCGAGGTGCAGGTCGTGGAACTGGCCCGGGCCAGCGAGGAGGAGAAGCGCCTCCAGGTCGAGCGGGTTCGCGCCTTCCAGGCCGCGCATGCGGACGAGTCCGAACTGGTGCTGGCGAGGTTGAAGGACGTCGCATCATCGGGAGGCAACACATTCTCGGTCCTGATGGACGCCGTTCGCGTATGCTCGCTCGGGCAGATCACCTCAGCGTTCTTCGAGGTGGGCGGTCAGTACAGGCGGAATGTGTGATGGCCGTCGCGGTATGTCAACGGGAGGAGAGCGTCGTGACCATCGGCAGGCTGCTGGACAGCGACCCAATCGACGAGGCTCGTCGACAGTGGATAGCTCACGGCTGGGGCGCAGCAGCAGACGGAATGGCCGCAGTCACGTCGATCGTCCGTGCTCAGCAGATCGTCCTTCAGAGGATCGACACTGTTCTGCGACCCCTCGACCTCACTTTCGCGCGATTCGAGATTCTTACGCTGCTGTCGTTCACCAAGCACGGATCGCTCCCGATGACTCGCATGGGTGCGCTACTCCAGGTTCACCCCACCAGCATCACGAGCGCCGTCGACCGACTCGAGAGCCAAGGCTTCGTCGAGAGACTGCCGCACCCGACCGACCGACGTGCAGTGCTGGCCTCAATCACCGAGACAGGTCGTGCACGGGCAATCGCAGCGACCGCAGCTCTCAACGGACAGGTCTTCGAGCAACTCGGTATCACGGAGAACCAGACGAACCAGCTGCACACCGTCCTGCGGGCCTTGCGAGCGAACGCCGGTGACTTCTGACATGGATCGACTAGGAGTTGTCGGTTCTGGCGTCATGGGTTCGGGAATCGCCGAGGTGGGTGCGCGGGGAGGCTGCACCGTCGTCGTCGTCGATGTCTCCTCCGACGCACTTGAGGCCGCTCGATCGCGGATGCACTCATCACTGAGCAGGGCCGATAAGTCCGGCAAGCTCACGGAGCCAGTCGACGCGATCATGGCGCGCGTCTCCTTCAGCACCGATGTGACAGCGCTCGCGGATCGGCAGATCGTGATCGAGGCGATCAGGGAGACCGTCGAGGACAAGGTCGCGCTCATGCACCAACTCGACAAGGTTCTAGAGCCCGACGCGCTGATCGCCACGAACACGTCCTCGATTCCGGTAGCGCAGATCGCCGCGGCAAGCAGTCATCCCGAGCGTGTGCTTGGACTGCACTTCTTCAACCCGGTTCCTGTCATGCCGCTCGTCGAGGTCGTCGCGTGCCTCGTGACCGATCCCGCAGTTGCCGATGCGGCTCACGAGTTCTGCACGTCGGTGCTGGGCAAGAAGGCCATCAGGGCGGCCGACCGTTCTGGGTTCGTCGTGAATGCGATCCTCGTGCCCTATCTGCTCTCCGCAATCCGATCACTGCAGAACGGGGTTGCCTCCAAGGAGGACATCGACGAGGGCATGGTCGCCGGCTGCGGAATGCCGATGGGCCCGCTCGTGCTGTGCGACATGATCGGACTCGACACGATGCTCCTAGTGTCGCAGAGCCTGTACGCGGAGCACCTTGATGCTGCCTTCGCGCCACCGGCACTTCTCAAGCGGCATGTCGAAGCCGGACTCCTCGGCCGTAAGTCGGGCCGCGGCTTCTACGACTACGCCGCGTAGGCCTTCGCGCGAGCCGACGCATCGGCTCCGGCAAGCCACCCGAATGTCATGCCCGGGCCAAGAGTTCCGCCATGCCCGCCGTATGTCATGCCCATCGCCGACGACATGACGTTGCCGGCCGCGTAGAGTCCCGCGATCACCTCGCCGTCGACGTTCTTGACGCGTGCGTAGGCATCGGTTAGCGGTCCGCCCTTGGTGCCCAGGCAGCCGCTGTTGACGCGGACCGCGTAGAACGGGGCGGTATCGATCGGGCCGAGCGTCGTCTGCGGCGTCATGCCGAATCTCGCGTCTCCCCAGAACCGGTCGTGAACGCTGACTCCCCTGCCGAAATCGGGGTCACTGCCCTTGTCGACGTTGGCATTCCAGCGGTCGACCGTCGCCTCGAACGCCGATGCGGGCACGCCGATGGCCTCGGCGAGTGCGGCCAGCGTGGGAGCGGAGACGACCCACGGCGGCACCGCTGCGGGGTCCTTGTGGTGCGCGATGCCGTAGTTCGTGAGGTAGTGCGTGTCGAACACCATCCACGCGGGGTGGTTGGCGTAGTCGAACTTCGCGACGTCGACGACATGGAACGCACTGCCGATCGCGTTGTAGTTGGCAGCCTCGTCGGTGAATCTCTTGCCCGAGTTGTTGACCATGATCGTGTGCGGTCGGGAGCGCTCGCCATTGACCTGCCAGGTCACCGTGCCCCAGCCGGGCACGTCGACGTCTATGGTCGGAACCCACCACGCCTCGCGCATGTTGCCGAGCGCAGCACCCAGCCGCATGGCCATCACGAGACCGTCGCCCGTGTTCGTGGGCACGGACACGGTTCGCGTCAGTGGTCCGCGGATGAAGGACCTCTTCAGATCCTCGTTCCACTCGAAGCCGCCGGTGGCGAGAATGACGCCACCACGAGCACCGGCGGTGAACGTGTCGCCGTCATTAGTCTCGATGACGACACCCGAGACGCCGTTCTCACCTGTCACCAGCCGAACGCCACGCGAGCCGGTCTGCGGCTCGACGCCGAGATCAAGGCATGCCCGAAGCAGGTATCCGGTGAGGGCCTGTCCCGCTCCGCGCTCATCGGTCTCGGCCCGCTTGGCGAGCTCCTCCACGCTGGGGCCACCGCTCGGACGATCGCGGGCCATGGAGGACTCGCTCATCATGTAGGCCCCGGAGATCTGGTAGCCACGCGTCACGCGATCGCGCCACTCCCCGAGCAGGTCGTAGGAGAACAGCGGGCACTCGAGTGCCCGTCCACCGCCGGGCAGTCCTCCGGGGTGCTCGGGATGGTAGTCCGGGAATCCGGGCACCGCCTGGAAGCGAAAGCAGGTGTTGGCTTCCAGCCAGCTGACCATGTCGGGCCCGTTGTCGACGAAGGACTCGATCAGCTCGTCGATCATCATCCCGTGGGACAGGCTGCCCAGGTAGGTGAGCGCCTGATCGCGGCTGTCCTCGACCCCGATCCCGGACATATGCGGGTTGTTCGGAATCCACGCCATACCGCCCGACCACGCGGTCGTGCCGCCGACGCGGTCGTCCTTCTCGAACAGGCCGACCGACGCGCCATCGAATGCCGCTCGGATGGCAGCGGTGAGTCCCGCGGCGCCGGTGCCTAGGACGACAACGTCGTACTCGCGGTCCGCGCTCATCGCGACAGGTAGCCGCCGTCGACGGCAAGTGCGTGACCGATCGTGAAGGCGGACGCTCCAGAGCACAGCCACAGCGCGGCGGCCGCGATCTCCTCCGGCGTGCCGAACCTGCCGATGAGCGACAGCCGATTGGCGACCTCCTGCGGATCGCGCCCCCGCTTGGCCATCGCGCCACGCAGCATCGGGGTATCGATCGACCCTGGGCAGATGGCATTAATGCGCACGCCCTGCGGGGCATAGTCGACTGCTGCAGACTTCGTCAGGCCGAGAACGCCGAACTTGCTCGCCGTGTACGCCGACTGGTGCGCCTGAGGTCGATAGGAATTCGTCGACGCGATATTGACGATCGCTCCACCGCTGCCCGCCAGCATCGCCTTGATCTCGTGCTTCATGCACAAGAAGACGGACTTGAGGTTGACGTCGAGCATGCGATCCCAGTCCTCGTCGGCGAGGTCCGCGAGGTAGTCCACCTCGAACTCGATCGCGGCGGCGTTGACGGCGTAGTCCAGGCCACCGAAGGCCGACACGGCTGCTGCGACCATCGCCTTCACGTCGCCGGCGTCGGCCACATTCGCCTGGACGAACTGCGCCTCGCCGCCTGCGGCCCTGACCAACTCGACCGTCTCCTCGCCGCCGGCAACCGCGACATCACTGACGATGACGCGACTGCCGGCAGCCGAGAAGGCCAGCGCGATTGCCCGACCCATCCCTCCCGACCCGCCGGTGACGATCGTCGAGCGACCGTCGAACCACTGATCGAGGTTTCCGAGATGGGACACAGGCCCTGCCTTTCTGAGGATCGTGCTTAGTAAGGAGCTGCGCCACCGTCGACGTTGAAGGAGCCGCCGGTGATGCCCGCGCCTTCCGTGGACGCGAGGAGGACTGCCATCGCGGCAACCTCTTCGGTCGTGTTCGGCCGCTTGATCGCGGTCGGGTTGTACATGATCGCGGCGAGTGCGTCGAGATCGGGAAGGCCCATGGCCTCGACGGTCGCGGGACCGGTCTCGTAGAACATGTCCGTAGCGACGAAGCCGGGGCAGATGGCATTGACGGTGACTCCGGAAACGCCTACCTCGTGCGCGGCTGCCTTCGAGAAGCCGATGATCGCGTGCTTGTTGGTGATGTATCCGGCCACGCCGGGCGTGGTGATCTTGCCGTACATCGACGACATGTTGATGATGCGGCCGTACTGCTGCGGAACCATGTACTTCAGCGAGCGACGCGTGCCCCAGAAGCAGTGGTTGAGGTTGAAGTTGAGCTCGTACTGCCATTCCTCATCGGTGAAGTCGGCGACCATCGACGTGTTGGCGACACCGCCGGCATTGAACACGGAGATATCGATCCGGCCGAAGTGCTCCACGGTCCCGTCGACCAGTGCCTCGATATCGGACTGCTTCGTCGCATCACACGCGATGAAGTGGACGTTCTCGCCGCCCATTTCCGCGACCGCGACGGCGCCCTTCTCGGCGCTGCGGCCACTGACGACAACCTTGGCACCCTCGGCGAGGAACGCCTCGGCGATGCCTCGTCCGATGCTGCGGGTGCCCGCGGTGACCACCGCGACCCTGCCGTCCAACTTACCCATGTGATGCTCCTTCTCGGGGATGGGTCTGACGCGTTACGCGACCAGACATCAAGTAAGACGACGCTAGTGCCGAACTGGTCATATGTCTGGAAATCCACACGATTCGAACATCAGGCTCCGGTGAACACCGCCGGTCGCTTGGCCTGGAACGCGGCCATGCCCTCCGCGAAGTCGGCCGATGCCAGCAAGGGCTCCTGCCCATCACGCTCCGCCTGGAGAGTCCGGCCCAGGAGGTCAAGGGAGGCCTCGTTGATGACCTTCTTCGTTGCTGCGAGGGCGAGCGGCGGGCCCGCCGCGATCTGCGTGGCAAGCCGGTCGATCTCCGCGTCGAAATCGTCATCCGCGACCACCCCCGCGATCAGGCCCCAGCTGGCTGCATCCCTCGCACTGACCTTCTCCGCGAGCAAGGCCATCCGCAGGGCACGGGCGCGACCCACAGCGGCTGCGACGAGCAAGGACGCGCCGCCATCGGGCATCAGCCCGATCTTGGTGAATGCCAACATGAATCCGGCGGATTCCTTGGCGATCGTCAGGTCGGCGGACAGGGCAATCGAGCAGCCCAGTCCCGCGGCGATCCCATTCACCGCGGCGAGTACAACGAGCGGTGAACCCGCGATCGTGGTGGCTAGGCGGTTGCCCGCATCGAGGGTCTGGAGATCAGGCGGAGTGCCGTCGACGCTCACATCAGCACCGGAGCTGAAGGCCCGGCCAGAGCCGCTCAGCACGACCACTCGAGCGCCTGCAGCGGGCGCTGCGTCGATCGCGTCCGCTGTCGCGTGGATGATCTCGGCCGACAGCGAGTTCAGTCGCTCGGGCCTGTCGAACGTCACACGCAGCACTCCTGAAGCGTGGTCAACAATCAGTCCGTCGATGGTCACAGGGCCTCCTCGAAACGGGACACGGCGAGCCAACTATAGCGGTAGATTCTTTACATGACGTCCAGTATCAGCCACGACGTGGTCGTCCTCGGTACCGGCGCCGGGGGCCTTGTGGCCGCCCTCGCGGCCGCCCGCACGGGCGCGTCGGTAGGCCTCTACGAGAAGGCCGACGGCGTCGGCGGATCCACCGCGATCTCCGGCGGTGTCGTGTGGATCCCCCTCAACCATCACCAGGACTCGGCAGGGATCGCGGACAGTCGCGAGGACGCCCTCGACTACCTCTCCTCGCTGTCCCTCGACCGCATGGACCCCGAGCTGGCCGCGGCATTCGTCGACAACGGCCGGCAGACGATCGAGTGGCTAGAGGAGGTCACCTCGATTCGCTTCAGCATCCTGCCGGACTACCCCGACTACCAGCCCGAGAATCCCGGCGGTCGCCCCGGCGGCGGCAGATCGCTCGATCCCGGGCTGTTCGCCTACCCGCGCCTTGGCGCATGGTCCGGACGCGTCGCTCGCAGCAGGCGCAGCGCGCACCTGACCATCGCCGACACGACCCTTGGCGGTGGCACGGGGTTCCTTGACGATGAGACCGCCGCGTATCGCGCTGAGAACGACCTGCGCGGCTGCGGCAACGCCCTCGTCGGACCGCTCCTGGAAGCGCTCCTCGAGCTGGGTGTCGAACCGACTATCAACGCACCCGCTCGCGACCTGATCGTCGAGGATGGTCGGGTCGTCGGCGCGCTGATCCTTATCGATGGCGTCGAGGTTCCCGTGCTGGCGAGCCGCGGGGTGGTCCTGGCCACCGGCGGGTTCGAGTGGAATGCGGAACTGGTCAGGGAGTTCCTCCGCGGACCGATGACCGCGCCGACCTCGGTGCCGACCAACACCGGCGATGGACTGCTCATGGCGATGCGAGCAGGTGCTCGGCTGGCGAACATGGGTCAGGCCTGGTGGGTTCCTACAGTGCAGATTCCCGGCGACACCGCCTTCGGCACGCAGCGCTCCAATCTCGTCAATCGCGAACGGACCCTGCCGGGATCGATCATGGTGAACGCACGCGGGCGACGGTTCACCAACGAGGCGAGCAACTACAACTCCCTCGGTGGCGCCTTCCACCAGATGGACTCATCTGCATTCGGGTACGCCAATCTGCCCGCGTGGCTCGTGTTCGACGCGCACCATGCGCGCGAGTTCGGGTCATTCGGCACTCCGGCGGGTGAACCTGTCGGCGAGTGGATCGAGCGTGCGCCGACGCTCCGCGAGCTCGCGAGCCTTCTTGGCATCGATCCGACAGCACTTGAGCAGACAGTCGAAAGATGGAACCGGTTCGTCGACGCCGGGCTGGACGAGGACTTCGGTCGCGGCGAGAGCGCCTACGACCGATGGAGCGGTGACGGCCGCTTCCGGTTCACGAAGGCCTCGACACTCGGACGAATCGACGAAGGGCCGTTCTATGCAGTTCCCGTCCAGTCGGGTGCCCTGGGGACCAGCGGAGGACCGAGAACCGATAGCGCCGGCCGCGTGCTCGACACCCGGATGAACCCGATCCCCGGTCTGTTCGCCGCTGGCAATGTGGCGGCCGCACCGACCGCCATGGCCTATGGCGGAGCCGGGGGCACCCTGGGTCCGATCCTCGTGTTCGGGCGCCGGGCCGGGGAATCCGCCGCAGCCGACTCAGGTGCCTAGCGGCCGGTTTCCCGAAGGACGATCTTCCGCGCCAGCGCGAAAGCCAGTCATGTCTCCGGCCATCGGCGCATGCGCGATCGTCGTCGTCGCCTCATGCACGCAGACTCGGTGGCTGATCCGCCATTCACCGTCGCGCCGCTCGTAGCGGTCGAGGTACCTGCCGAGCCATACCGACCACGGGCCGTCGTCGCGAGGAACCAGATAGGTGATGTTGTAGATCTCGCCCCGGGCGTGGTCGGGATCATCGAACTCGATGCTGTGATTCATGTTGCAGTGCATCGTCGCTGCCCAGCGATCGTGCGTTCCCACCACCCGCTCGACGAACTCCCAGCCGTTACCGACGAATCGGCCGTGGTCATCCACCGCATCGGGCCAGTAGGCGCTGCGCATCACGTCCGCGTCGAGTCGATCGACTCCACGGGAGTACCGACACGCGACCTCGCGGATCGCCTCGCGGTCATCTGCCGAACCGGGATCATGCGACATGGTGCGCCGCCTGGGTCCCGGCGATGCGTCCGAACGTCACGCAGTTCCCGTAGGAGTTGCCGCTGCCGACGTACCGCGGCCCGACAATGCCGCCGGCAACCTCGCCCGCCGCATACAGCCCCGGGATCACTCGGCCGTCCTCGTCGAGAACCTGAGCATCCTGGTCGGTGCGCAAGCCGTAGGCCGTGAACGCGCACGTGGCCGTGCGGACCTCTGCGGCGTAGAACGGTCCCGACGCGATGGGCTCCATGAACTTCCCCGACTTCAGGTAGTCGCGGTCCTCATGGAGCTCGGCGAGCTCGTTGACGCGCTCAACCGTCGCGGCCAGGTGCCCGGCGGGCAGACCCACGCGGTCGGCGAGGTCCTCGATCGAGTCGGCCTTGTGCACCTTTCCCTCGGCCACCATCAAGTCGATGATGTCGAGATTCCAGTGCGGGCTCTGCTTCTTGGTGGAGCCGGGGATGGACTGCTTGTATCGCGCCACGCCGAGGTTCGTCGCGTCGACGAGGGTGCGGTGATCGAACAGGGCGTACGCGACATCGCCCTGCGCCTTCATCAGCCCGTCCATGATTCCGTACGGGGCCGTCTCGTCGCAGAACCTGCGGCCCTCGCGATTGACCAGAACGACCCAGCCGGGCAGGTAGGCCTCGTACATCTGGTCGAAGTTGCTGTGGACCAGGCGCAGCCCTCGGTCGAAGCCCGTGAACTGAGCGCCAATGGCTCCCGCGAAGTCGATGGCATCCCCGCGCGAGCCTTCCGCGCCGATGTAAAAGAACCACTCGGTCGCGAAGAGCGAGGGAAAGTACTCCTTCAGCTTCGCGCGGTCGCGCCCGAAACCCCCGGTCGTCACGATCACCGCGCCGGCGCGGACCTCATCGCTGCCCACGGCCACGCCGCACACTGCTCCGTCGGACATCAGCAATCGATCCACGCGCTGGCCCAGCGCGAACTCCACTCCTTCGGAACGGCAGTGCCTGTGCAGGATGTCGATGACCGCCTGCCCTCGGCCGATAGGGCAATGCACGCGCGGCACCGTTTCGTCGCCGCCGAATACGAGATCGTCGTAGTACTCGACTCCGAGATCGCCGAGCCACTCCACCGTCTCGCCGGCACGCTCGGTCAGCCGCTTCACCGGTGCCGGTTCGACCTGCCACTGATTCAGCGTCATGTAGTCGTGAAAAAGCGCATTGGGGTTGTCTTCGATCCCGAGCGCGCGCTGGTAGCGGGTGCCTGCACCCATCATCAGGCCACCCGACAATCGAGACGAACCGCCGATCATGGTCTCAGCCTCCGCGACGAGAACACGAGCAGCGCCAGCCTGGCGGGCACCCAACGCGGCTGTCAGTCCCGCTGCGCCCGAGCCGACCACGATGATGTCGAAGTCAGTATCCGCGCTGTTCATCGTCACAGAGCCTGAGCTGGCGGGAAGATCCCCACGTTCGCCGTGATGCCGCCGTCGCACATCAGCACAGCTCCGGTGATGAAGCTTGCCGCGTCCGATGCCAGGAAGTAGATCGCCTCGGCCTGCTCCTCTGGACGCCCTAGCCGCTGCAGCGGGATGTTCCTCGCGTACTCCGCCGCACGTTCAGGATCAAGGATCGGCGTTGTGGTCGGCCCAGGAGCAAGCACATTCACGCGGACTCCGCGGGTCGCCCAGTCCAAGGCGGCGGCGCGAGCAACGTTAATGGCAGCCGCCTTGGACGCGTTGTAGGCCCATCTCAGGGGGTCCGCCCGAACGCCCGACGTCGACCCGATCACCACGATCGAACCTCCGCCGCTGCTCGCGATCACCGGTGCGGCCGTCTTGATGCCAAGAACCACGCCACGTGTATTGACCGCCATCACCCGATCGAAGACCTCCATCGCGTCGTCGTCCTCCCAGACGGCGCGACGGGCAATACCGGCATTGAGCACGCAGGCGTCCACCCGGCCGAAGGACGAAACAGCCAAATCGACCATCTCGAGATTCGACGACTCGTCGCTGACATCGGTGATGACCGCGTGCGCCAAGTCGGTGTCGTCGGTCCACGACAAGGCCTCGCGGGAGATATCAGCTGCAACGACGCAGTAACCACGCTGAAGGAACAACTCGGCTGTTGCCCTGCCGATGCCCGCTCCAGCACCCGTGACGATGACAACTTTGTCCGCTCCCATCAACGCACCTCGAACATCGAGTACACGATGGTGTCGCCGTCGTTGCGGCCCTGTCCGATCGCCTGAATCGCATTGAGCCACGAGTAGCGCTCGTCCGCAGTCTCGAACGTGGGAGCAACCGTGTAGGTGCCGCGGGTTCGATCGCACCGACCCTGGTACGTGATGTACACGAGCGCGTCGTCATCGGTACGAACCAGCTGTCGGACATCGAGGAGCATCAACGAGTCCGAGGACGGGATCGCCCAGTCGCCACCAGGGGCGATGATGTCGCCACTGAAACGCTCTCCCTCCCAGCGGCCCTGCGCGATCGCGCCGATGACTCGACGATGAAATGGCGTCTCGCCCATGCGGTACACATCGCCTCGCGTGACCCGCACGGTTGCGAGCGGAATCAACTCGAAGGGCTGATTCATCGCGGTCCGACCGACGAGGTCTTCGCGCGAACACGTGCCGGTTCGGTGATGCCATCCCATTCCTCGTGCGCCACGCGAATCTGAGTGAACAGCTCCTCGACGTCCTCGTTGAGACCGTGCAGCTCGACAAAGAAGCCGAGAGCGCTTCTACAGTCAAGGTAGGCGACAGGCACGTACGACTGCAGCGTGGATGCGACCTCGAAACCCGCGTCGACGAACCGCTTAACCTCAGTGGCCATGTCCGCGGCCGGAACCAGGCAGGCGATGTGGTGGAAACCCTCCTCGCCGGGTGCGAACATGTCGCGGTAGATGGAAGACCGCTCGTCCTCAACCTGGATCAGCTGGATCTGCGCCGGACCCGCCTGGCCGAATGCATAGGAGAAGACCGCGTCATCGGGCTTGCCGCGGTAGGTGTGCTCACGTCCGTGATGTCGTCGACTCACGAAGAACGGTCCGGCACCGAGCGTCTCGACCCAGTGCCTGATGCCCTCGTCAAGGTCGTTCACGACGTACGCGTACTGCACGATCGGATAGCGAATCAGCGGTTCCCGCATGGTCCGTTCTACGCGATCTCGTCGATCGTGACCGTGCCGGTCGAACCGTCGACGGTGACGGTTGCTCCGTCAGGGATGCGATTCACGGCCCCGCTGACACCTGCGACACAGGGAATGCCGAGCTCACGACTGACGATCATCGCGTGGCTGTTCTGCGCACCGACGCCGACGACGACCGCGCTCGCCACCACGAAGAGCGGAGTCCAGGACGGATCGGTCTGCGGCGCGATGAGAACGTCGCCCGGCTCGAACGCTGCAATCTGGGCCGGATCGACGATGACGCGGGCCCGCCCGGTCGCGCGACCCGCGGCGGCGGGCACTCCTGAGAGAACGTCGCCCGCGACAGCCGCGACGAAGTTCTCCTCCTGCAGGCGCGGTAGATCGTTGACCGGGATGCGGGGCACGCGGGCGTCGAGGAACAGTGGCAGTTCCACTGTCGTGTACTCCTTCCAGTCCCGTTCGCGCTGCCGAATGACCTCAGTGACCAGCTGCGGGTCGAGGACGAGCAGGTCGAGCTCCTCGTCGAGCGCCATGAACACCTGGCCCTCGTGGTCGAGCTGACCCTCGGTGACCATCCGCCGGCCGAGTTCACGCAGTGCCACCCGCGCCTCGTTGAGCACCTTGATGCAGTTCGCCTTGCCGAGCTCACGCCAAGCGGCGAACCTCCGGGCCGAGTCCGTAGCAACTCGCAGCGTGACCTGCGCCTCCTCGTTATCGGCGAGGTGGTTCATCACTGACGCGAACGCTCGCTCGGCAGCCTCGGTCGCCTTCGTGCGCCTCAGGGCGGGCGAGTGCGAATCGTCGAGGTGACGCATGCGGTCGATGAGGGCGAGGGGAAGTGCCGGCCTGGTCTCCCATGAGTCCGCGCCCAGGTCCCACTCCGAGGGTCCTCGGTATCCGAAGTCGCGTAGGAAGGCCAAGAAGCGCTGGTAGAACGTCGGGAAGTGGTCATGCAGCCACGGCATCATTCCCTCGACACCAGCATCGAAGAGCTCACCGAGGGCACCGTCTGCGCGAACCTCCCGAGACAGGTCCCACAACGCATACGGAGGAGCCGCGGAGATGACATCGCCCGCGGGGCCGACGAGGTCGTACGGGGTCATCCCGCTGTCCTCGGGCATGAGTGAGCCGATCACCGCTGGGCCTACGGCCGCTTGTGTTCCGGCGATGAGCTCGCCCCGCCAGGTGAGGCGCTCGTACGGGATGAGGCTGCGCGCGTAGGCCAGGAGCGCGCCGTTCGTCATGAGATCGAAGTCCGGTCGCGCGGCACGCAGACCGTCTGCGATCCGCGTCTCCTCATCGAGATCGGGATATGTCGAGGTCGACAGCGTCCACGCGGTTCGTGCGGCAATCTTCGCGCTGACCGCCTCATCGAAGTCGCTGGGCGACTCCTCGTGTGCCGGAGCGTCGGGATGGTTTCCGAAGAACGAGGAATCGACGGCGCGCCAGCCCAGCCCGCTGCGAATTCCGACCAGCCGAGCGACCGTGACGTTCACGTAGAGGTGCCCGTACCTGAATGCGGCGGCAGGCCACGCGTTCGGATCGGCCGCGGCCTCGGCCACGCTGATCGCGCCGAGTTCGGCATACGCGAAGGAGAACCCGGGAAGGATGTGCGGAAGCCAGGCCATGCTCGCGCCGAGCGGCGTGATCGGGTCAGGGAGGACGTCGTTCGCGTTGAAGCGCGTGTATACGGGGAACCTCGTGTTCAGCGAAGTGTCAATGCACCAGTCGTCGCTCAGCATCTAGGACAGGCTTCCACCGGCGAACCACCGGCTCATGCGCTCCTCATTGGCCTCGGCTACCGGCTCCAGGAGGAAGCCCGACGGGGACCGCACGTAGGTGAACGAGCCGTAGCCCTCCTCAGGAGAGACCTGGCTGCACACGAGGGTCCAGCCCTCGGCAAGCAGCGACTCGGTGAGAGCGGGAACGTTGGCCCACACTCCCGCGTGGTGGAGGTTCTCCAGGTCACCCGCGAACCACGGCGTTCCCGGCACCCCTTGGATCAACTCGAGGTGCTGTGGACCCTCGGTCGAGTAGACAAACTTCAGCGGTACGTATCGCTGACCCTCGTCGGGGGTCCACACCCGCTGGTCCTCCCGGGTGACGACTTCGGTCCATGCCAGTCCGAGGCCGGAGCCGAGCTCAGCCATGGACGCATCGATGTCGTGGACCAGATGACCGACGTGGAAAATTCGCGACGTGTAGTCGAACATTTCGACCTCCCGCCGTGACGGTATCAATGTGCGAGGAGCCTCACATCGAAGATGCTAGGAATTCCTGCTAATTTCGCCGCGGTGATGCCGCTGGACGAATCCTCGAAGGCGACGCACTGCTCGGGCGTGACCTCGAGCAACTGCATCGCGAGCAGGTAACCGTCGGGAGCGGGCTTCCCGTGCGGAACATCATCGGCTGTCACCACCAGGTCGAACAGGTCCGTCACGCCGACGGCGCCGAGCGAACCGAGCACCGATGCTCGCGGTCCGCCCGACACGACAGCAATAGGCAGGCGCCCGTGATAGTGGCGCGCGATCGCCACGACATGCTCGAGTGGCTGCAGAAGGTGCGTCGACTCCAGGAAGAGTGCGATGCCCTCGCTTGCCACCCGCTCGCGCATTCGGTCATCGATATCGGGCAGGCCGGCACGAAGAAATGGCTCCATGCTGTGGCCCGACCACGTGTCGTACCAGGCGTCGGTCATCTCGAACCCATGTCGTCCGAACACCTGCCGCCAGCAGATCCGGTACAGCTCCAGCGTGTCCACGAGAGTGCCATCGCAGTCGAAGAGCACCGCGGCCGTTCCCGCCGGGAGATTCATCGGATCGGCTGCTTGCATGGTTGTCACGCGCTCCACCCTTCCATAGGGCGTGCGCGTGACTTCAGGGCAGAGAGACCGTGGCGTCCCCGCCATCGGGATCCAGGCCGCCGAAGACTGACCACGGCACCCGAAGCACGCGGCCCGGGGATGCGGGCCACGGCAGAGTTCGTTTCGCGACCGTGCGGTCGCCCTGGCTGACCACAACTCGCGCAAGACGCCGATGCTCGGTCGGCCACATCAGCACCCTGCCCCGCGGCGGACGTTGGCCCCCCACGCGCGCTAGGCCGGGCGCGATCCACGCAAGGCCGGGACCGGCGACCAGCCGGACGGCGTGCGAATCGACCCGCGCGCCGGCGAGGTAGTCGTGCACGCTCATGGCCACGTGCCGCCCATCGAGCGCAGCCACGTCAGCAGTATCGACGGGATGCAGCAGATTGCCAGCAGCGAAGATGCCGTCCGCCGATGTCCGCAAGCCCGCGTCGACAAGAGGGGACTTGCTGCCACTGTCGATGTCGAGCCCACGCAGCCGGGCGAGCTCGTTGTCCGGGATCCAGTCACCGGTCAGCACGACGGTGTCGCACGCGACGAGCCGACGCCTGCCGGTGTCGATGTGCGTGACTTCGACAGCCTCGACTCGCTGGCGGCCGATGATCCTGGTGACACGGGTGCGCCGCGACACGGGCACTCGAAGGAGGGCCCGACCCGGAACGGAGAACGCGGCGTACGACTCCACGCGGTCGTGCTCTGTTGTCATCATGACGGTGGCGCAGCCCGCCTCGCGAAGAGTCAGGACGGCCGACCAGCTCACGAGCTCGGCACCTACGACCACCGCGCGCATTCCGACGGACTGGCTCGCACCGTTCGCGACGCCATGCACGAGGTTCTGCAACTGGCCGGTGGTCAGAACTCCTGCCGGTCGGTCCCCCGGGATCATCCGCGCGGCTCGCGGGCGCTCGCGAGCGCCGGTGGCGAGCACGACCGCACGAGCATCGACTCGCAATCGTCCCTCGGGGCCGGTGACCAGCACGGAGCGGTCACCGACCCATTCGGTGACCATGGTTGCTGTGCGGATATCGACTCGCCAGTCGCGCGCTTCGGACACCAGACGCTTCGCGTATGCAGGTCCTGACATCACCTTGCGAAGGTCGCGGATCCCGTATCCGGTGTGGTCGCTGACGCGCGGGATTCCGCCCGCGACTGACTCCCGCTCGATGAGTAGGACGCCCTCGACTCCGAGCTTCCGCAGTTCGATCGCGGCACTGAGCCCGGCCGGGCCTGCGCCGACTACGGCGACAGTCGGCGCGAGCGTGGCGCGCTGCGGCGTCATCTCGCCTCCCCGAGGAGTCGCTCGACTTCTGCCCCGCAGTAGAAGCCCTGACAGCGGCCCATGACCGCACGAGTGCGGCGGCGCAGTCCGTCGAGATCGGCGGGCGGAACTGGCGACGTGACAGCGTCGCGAATCTCACCTCGTGTCACGCGCTCGCAGAAGCAGACGATGGTGCCGTATTCAGGATCGTGCTCGATGAGGTCCACGCGCTGGTACGGCCTGGCAAACGCCTCGCCCAGATTGGGCATCCGCGGCGGGTCCGGAACTGCCGCTCGCAGCGGGAGGGACAGACCCGCACGTTCGAGGAGGTCGCAGGCACGTTCTGCGAGTGCCATCGACGCGGTCAGCCCCGTCGATCTGATCCCACCTAGCACGAGGTATCTGCGATCGGCATCGATGTCGACCACGTAGTCGGAATGCTCGGACGACGCACGCAGGCCCGCATAGCTCGCGGTCACCTCCTCCTCGAGCAGCCTGGGCACGATGGCGGCGGCCTTCGACAACAAGAACTCGAATCCTTGCTCCGTGGTCGAGGTATCGGCGCGATCATCGAGGTTCTCGGATGTCGGCCCGAGCATGACATTCCCGAAGATGGTGGGGCTGACGAGAACACCCTTGCCCTTTGCGGTCGGCACTGGCAGCACGATTCGATCAACCAGACCTCGCGCGAGCTTGTCGAACACGATGAGCTCGCCTCTTCGTGGAACGACGGTGAAGCGGTCGTGACCGAGCATGCGATCGATGACGTCGCTGCCGAGTCCTGCGGCGTTGACAGTCCATCGCGCGCGGATCTCACCCTGCGTCGTCATGATCGACGTGGACATGTCCCCGACGACGATGCTCGTCACCTCGTATCCCAGGAGCAGGCGCACGCCGCGCGCGAGTGCCTCCGTCGCGTACGCGAGCGTCGTTGTCCACGGGCAGATGATCGACTCATCGGGAACGACGAGGCCTCCGAGCGCCCCGGCGGCCAGGGCAGGAACCAGGTCGTACACAGCGGATGCATCGACGATTGCGCATCCGCCGTAGCCATTCAGGCGCGCCTTCTCCAGCAGCCCGGGCAGCGCGTCGAACTCATCGGGCTGCCACGCGACGAGCAGCGCACCCGTTCGCTCGATCGGAATGCCGACGATCTGAGCGTAGGCAGAGAGTAATGCGTAGCCCCGCGCGACCAGGGCGGACTCCAAGGTGCCCGGTGTCGCGTCGAAGCCGGTGTGGAGGATCGCGGTGTTCGCCTTGCTCGTCACGTCTCCCACGTCGTCGCGAGCATCGATGAGGGCGACCGAGACTTCGCGGCCCGCCAACTCACGAGCGACGGCACAGCCCACGACCCCCGCACCGATCACGGCGACATCCACCTCGATTGGCGCGTTCATCTCACACCCCGAGATCGGCGGCGACCGCCGACGTCCAACGGCCAAGGAACTCGGCTGCGCGATCGGCAGACCACATCGGCTCGTAGACCGCCGCCGGGGTCCAGGGCCAGACCGCGTCGGCCAGACGAAGCGTCGGCGTCAGCGCGAGGTATGCCAGCGACGCGGCACCCAACGCCGTGGCGTCGGCGGAGGCGTACACCTCGACGGGTGCCTGGAGCAGGTCAGCCTGCGCTTGCATCAGCACTCGCGAGTTCGTCAGGCCGCCGTCGACCCTCAGTGCTGCGATCCTGGTGCCAAGGTCGTCCTCGAACACTCCGGCGAGCACGGCGACCTGCGCGGCAATGCCCTCGAGCACTGCGCGCACGAGGTGTCCGCGGCCGGCCGACAGGCTCAGGCCGGAGAAACTGGCCAGCGCGTCGTCACGCCAGTACGGAGCCGCGAGTCCGGCCAGCGCAGGAACGAACAGCACGCCATCACTGCTGGCAGCGGCCGCGGAGTCGAGGTCGCCCGACGCGGAGATGAGGCCAAGGTCCTGAATCCACCGCACCGCGGATGCGGCCGTGTACACCTGGCCGTCGAGGCAGTACTGCAGTCCGCCGCGAGTGCGGGAGGCGACCGAGGTAGTCAGCCCGCCTCCCGATCGGGTCGGTGTCGCACCCGTATTGGCGAGGATGAATGCGCCGGTGCCATACGTGCATTTGCTGCTCCCGAGCTCGATGCAGCCCTCGGCCAGCAATGCGGCCTGCTGATCGACCATGAGTCCAGCGACCGGAATGTCCTCGCCGAAGGACGAGGTCGTGCCCACCACCACATCGCAGTCGACCAGTTCAGGCAGCCGCTCATCGGACAGTCCGAAAATGTCGAGGAGGGTCGGATCCCAGTCGACGGAGTCCAGGCTGAGGACCAGCGAGCGGCTGGCCGTAGTCACATCGGTGACGAACTCGCCGGTGAGCTGCCGCACCAACCACGAGTCACTCGTGGTGACCACGCCCTTGCGCGTGACGTGCTCTCGCAGCCAAGCCATCTTCGGAGCCGAGAAGTACGGGGAGAGGACTAGGCCGGTGAGCTGCGCGATCTCGTCGCTGCGCCCGCCGAGCCGCCTGCAGACCGTTTCGGCGCGACGGTCCTGCCACACGATCGCCTGGCTGAGCGGCTTGCCGGTCGCTGGATCCCATGCCAGGACGGTCTCCCCTTGATTCGCGATCGCGACTGCGCTGACGCGTACACCGGCAGCGGCAATCGCGGCTAGACCGGAATCGAGGACCGACTGGAGAAGCTCAGCTGGATCCTGCTCGACAGCGCCGCCGCCGCGATAGTCCGGGCGCACCTGCCGCTCGGCCGAGCCGAGAATCGATCCGCTCTCGTCGACGACGATCGCTTTCGTCCCCGAGGTGCCCTGATCGATCGCGAGGACGGTCACGCGGTTGAATCTAGACCGGCGAGGTCTCCGTCGGCACGTCCTTGGTGCCAGAGCGGATGACGAGGATGATGCCCACGAACATCAACGCGACCGCAGGCAGCGTCCCCCACGAGGGCATCTGGCCGAGCGTGACAGCCGCGATCACCGTCGCACCCGGCATCTCGAGCAGGATGGCAAGGGACACGACGGTCGCCGACGTCGTGGCCAGCACCTTGTTGATCAACGAGTGGCCGAGCAACTGCGCTCCGAGGGTCAGCAGGACGATGAACACCCAATCGCGCGCCGAGAACCCGACGAGCGCCTGGCGACCGATGAGGCAGAGCGCGAGCAGCATCACGGCGGACGAGGCATACGCGGTCATCGTCATCGTCGACGTCGACACCGTGCGTCGCGCGCTCTCCCCCACGGTCACATATGCGGCGGCAAGGATGCCGCCGGCCAGCGCGAGCGCGTCACCGATGAGGTGACGGGGATCGACGCTGACATCGATGCCGGTCAGGATGATGACCCCGAGCAACGCGATCCCGATCCCGATCCACGCAGATCGCGGAATGTGAACGCCCCGCTGGCGAGCTATGAGTGCGGCCCACACCGGTTGGGTCGCGACCAGGGCGGTCGACGACGCAACCGTCGTGAACCGCAGCGAGGGAATCCACGTGGCGAAGTGAGCCCCGAGGAGCAATCCCGCCGAGACGAGCAGCCACCACTGGTGTCGCGTCAGCGCGCGCATCTCGGCCCGTCTCTTGACGAGCACCCACGGCGCCGTGGCCGCCGAGCCGAGGAAACAGCGCCAGAAGGCGATCGCCAATGCTGGCGCGGCCATGGCCGCGATCAGCGGGCCTGAGGAGGAAATGAACAGGACGGCTATGCCGAGCCACACGAGGTCGGCCGCTGGCGGCCTCGCAAAGGCGTCGCGACCCGCAGCAGGCTCCATCGGGGATGCCATGGCCTCCTGCTTTCTCGGGGTAACCTTCGGGCGTGACGACCGGTGCAGCGACTCGAGTATTCCTCGCTCGCCTGGCCGGTATCGGGGTCTTCGACCCCAATGGCGACCAGGTGGGCAAGGTACGCGATGGCATCGTGGTGCTGCGGATCGGAGGCAACCCGCCCCGTCTCACCGGCCTCGTCGTCGAGGTTGGCTCGCGGCGGCGCATCTTCGTGCCGATGACCAAGGTCACGGCCATCGATTCCGGTCAGGTCATCGTCACTGGCACCGTCAACCTTCGCCGTTTCGAGCAGCGCAGCAACGAGACTCTCGTGACCGCTGAACTCCTCGATCGTGGGGTCGACCTCATCGAGTCAGGTCAGACCGTCTCGATCCTCGACGTGGCCGTCGAGCAGGCGCGCAGCCGCGACTGGTACGTAACCCAGTTGTTCGTGCGCAAGGCCGGTGGCGGCCTGCGACGCAGGGGCGAGACGCTGATCGTCGACTGGGACGACATCCGCGGTCTGTCGCTGCCCGTCGAAGACCAGCCCGCAGAGCAGCTCCTCGCCCGACTGGACACCATGCGCGCTGCTGACATCGCCAACGTCATGCAGGAACTGCCTCCCAAGCGACGAATGGAGGTCGCCCGCGGGCTGGACGACGAGCGCCTCGCCGACATCCTCGAGGAGCTTCCGGAGGACGACCGGATCGAGATCGTCACGATGCTCGAGGCCGAGCGTGCCGCCGACGTACTGGAGGAGATGGACCCCGACGACGCCGCCGACCTGCTCTCGGAGTTGCCGCCCGACCAGGCCGCCGACCTGCTTGAGCGCATGGAGCCCGACGACGCCGAGGACATTCGGCGACTGCTGTCCTACGACGAGTTCTCTGCCGGCGGCATGATGACGACGGAGCCGATCGTGCTGTCTCCCGACGCAACCGTCGCCGACGCTCTCGCACAGATTCGCAACCCCGAGTTGTCGCCCGCCCTGGCATCGCAGGTCTATGTCACGCGCGCACCCACCGAGACACCAACCGGGCGGTACCTCGGCGTCTGCCACTTCCAGCAGCTGCTTCGCGAACCTCCAGCAACGCTGGTCTCCGCGCTCATCGACAAGAACCTCCAACCCGTCGGACCTCAGGCCCCGCTGGCCGAGGTGACGCGAAACTTTGCTGCCTACAACCTTGTCGCCCTTCCGGTGGTCGACGAGAACAACCACCTTCTCGGCGCCGTGACGATCGATGACGTGATCGACCACATGTTGCCGGAGGACTGGCGCGAGACGGATGACGAGTCGGGAGGACATGGTCGTGGCGACTGAGCGGACGCGCCGCACCGCGCGACTCGACCTCCCCAAGGAGCGCGGGCGATCGCTCCGACCGACCGTCGACAGCGAGAGATTCGGTGCCATCTCCGAGTCCGTGGCGAGGCACATTGGGTCATGGGCGTTCATTCTGTGGATGACGATGTTCATCATCTTCTGGGTGCTTCTCAACGTCCTGCTGCCTGAAGGATCGCGTCCCGACACGTTCCCGTTCATCTTCTTGACCCTGCTGCTGTCGCTGCAGGCGTCGTACGCAGCACCCCTGATCCTGCTCGCACAGAACCGGCAGACCGACCGCGACCGCATCCAGTTCCAGGAGGATCGCCTGCGCACCGAGCGCCTGCTGGCCGACAGCGATTACCTCGCACGTGAGATCGCCGCACTGCGGCTGGCACTCGGCGAGGTTGCGACTCGCGACTATGTCCGCGGCGAGCTGCGCGACCTGCTCGAGAGCATCGAGGACAAGATCGACGACCGCGCGAAGGCGCAGCGCAAGTCCGAGAAGAAGGCCGAGCGCAAGGCTGAGCGCAAGGCCGGCGACGGCTCCGATGACGATTCGGACGACGACTAGCATCGAGGCATGCCCACAGTAGAAGCAGTCACGGCCGCTCTGGCCACGGTCAACGATCCCGAGATCAACCGGCCGATCACCGAACTGGGCATGCTCAAATCGGTCGACGTAGCGGCCGACGGTTCCGTACGCGTCGCGGTGTACCTGACCGTCTCGGGATGTCCGATGCGCGACACCATCACTGAGCGGGTCACCGCTGCGGTCTCCGTGCTCCCGGGCGTCACGCGCGTCGACGTGGAACTCGACGTGATGAGCGACGAGCAGCGCCAAGCCATGAAGGCGACCCTTCGCGGGCATGGCGAGCGTGAGATCCCGTTCGCCCAGCCCGGATCCCTGACTCGCGTCTACGCGATCGCCTCGGGCAAGGGCGGCGTCGGGAAATCGTCGGTCACGGCGAACATTGCCGTCGCCATGGCCCAGGACGGCCTGACGGTCGGATTGGTCGACGCGGACGTGTACGGCCACTCCATCCCGCGCATGCTCAACGCGCTCGATGCGCCGACGATGGTCGAGGGCATGATCATGCCCCCTCAGTCCTACGGGGTTCGTGTCATCTCGATGCTCCCGTTCAAGCCGGGCGGCGTCTCGCAGCCGGTCGCCTTCCGTGGACCGATGCTGCATCGTGCGCTGCAGCAGTTCCTCGCCGACGTGTGGTGGGGAGACCTCGACATCCTCCTGCTTGACCTGCCACCAGGCACTGGCGACGTCGCCATCTCCACTGCGCAACTGCTGCCCAATGCCGAGATCGTTGTCGTCACCACACCGCAGCCCGCGGCGGCCGACGTCGCGGTTCGCGCTGGCACCCTTGCCGAGCAGACTCATCAGAAGGTCGCCGGCGTCGTGGAGAACATGAGCTCGTTCCCCTGCCCGCATTGCGGGGAGCCGCTCGACCTGTTCGGCTTCGGTGGAGGCGCCATGGTCGCCGAGACGATCTCGAAGCAACTGGGTACCGACGTGCCGCTGCTGGGTCAGATCCCGTTCGACGTACGCCTTCGCGAGGGCGGCGACTCGGGTCAGCCGCTGGTGCTCAGCCAGCCCGACGCTCCTGCGTCGATCGCGCTTCGCTCGATCGCGCGGACCCTTGGTGATCGCCCGCGCGGTCTGGCCGGGTTGTCGCTGGGCATCACGCCGTCACGACGAGACGCGACCTAGGTCGCGTCGGGATCGAAGGCCGGCCCCGACTTCGGCGGCGGATTCTTGCGAACCTCGGGCTCGTCGTCGTCATCGTTCAGGAAACTGGCCGCCATCCGCCGGGGATGAAACTCCTGCAGTGACTTCACGGTGTCGCCGAAGTCCAGACCTGCGGAGTCGGCGAGGTCCTTGCGGGCACCCGAGGCCATCGTGCGCATCTGCTTGAGCCACTTCGCGGCATCTGCGGCTGCACGGGGCAACTTCTCGGGTCCGAAGATCAGCAGTCCGATGATCGCCACGATGACGATCTCGCCGATGCCGATGTCGAACATGCTTCCCGCCTATCCGGCCGAGCTGTCATCGACGAGGACCAACGTCGTGGTGAGGTCCTTGCCGCCGCGCTCATACGCGATCTCCAGTGTGTCGCCGGGGGCGTGGTTGCGCACCTCGACGACCAGCTCGACGGCGTCGTCGATGTTGCGCCCGTTCACACTGCGAATGACGTCGCCGGTCTGCAGTCCGGCTTCCTCTGACGGACTGTCCGGATTCACGCTCTTCACCTTGGCGCCGCCGTCGGTGTAGTCCATGACCAACTGCACGCCCATGAGCGGCGTACGGGACTTGCCCGTGGCGATGAGCTCTTCAGCCACGCGCTTCGCGGAGTTGATCGGGATCGCGAAGCCAAGACCGATATTGCTGGCCTCGCCGCCCATCGCGAGTGAGGCGATGGCGGAGTTGATGCCCACGACCGCGCCCGACGCGTCGAGCAAGGGTCCGCCGGAGTTGCCCGGGTTGATCGCGGCATCGGTCTGGATCGCGTTGATGTAGGACAGTTCCGCGTTCGACTCACCCGCAGTGACCGGGCGGTCGAGGGCGCTGATGATGCCTGTCGTCACTGTCCCATCCAGGCCAAGGGGCGCGCCGATCGCGATCGCGGTGTCACCGACCTCGACGTCATCGGAGTCGCCGAGCATTACCGTCGGCAGGCCGCGACGATCGACCTTCACGACCGCGAGATCGTACGAGGCACTCGTGCCGACCACAGTGCCCTCGGCCCGGTCACCGTCATTGAAGACGACCGTCAGCGTCCCGCCGTCGGCCACGAGGTCAACGACATGGTTGTTCGTGAGGATGAAGCCGTTCGGTCGTACGATGAAGCCCGAGCCGCTCCCGGACTCGGTCTCGCCTTCGGCCAGGATCGACACGACCGCCGGCAGCGTCCCCGCGGCAATCGCGGAGATGGACCCGGCGGGCCGTTCCGCCGACGCCGAGGACGTCTGGGGCAGCACGACCGCTTCGGACGAGGAGCCCGCGGAGTCGTCGACATTGCTTCCGACGAGGTAGCCGGCGAGGCCCGCGAATCCGCCAACCACGGCCGCGACGACCGCCGCGATCAGCACCGTGCCGAGAACGCCAGGACCGCGACGCGTGACGACCGGGTCGGGAGTGAAGACCGCGGGCACGCTGATCACCGTTTCCGGGTACACGTCCGTCCGCGGCGCCGGAGGGTCGTACGGCACAGCGCCCTGGGGTGGGAACTGGTCGGACATGGAACCTCCACGACCACCGTGATGGCAGCCACTCGCTCACGCCGGACCGCTCGGTCCGCACCCCTACCGTAGTTCAGGCCTTCGTCATGTGGTTCAGGCTAGGCTGCCCCCGAACGCGGCCAGTCGAGCGACGAGGCGTGCGTCACACTCTCGGAGGTGCATCATCGCCAGCACAGCCCCCCACGATCCCTACATGCCCACGCCCCAATCCTGGGCGTATGTCGATGGCTGGGAGGACGACTCAGAAACGCTGCGCGAGGCCCGGGCCCGCGCTGCGGAACTTGGCTGCGTGCCCATCACCCGTCCCGCCGTGGCCCTCTTGCGACTGCTCGCCGCCTCCGTCAACGCGCAGGCCGTGGTGGAGGTCGGCACCGGCGCCGGGGTCTCCGGTGCTGCGCTGCTGTCGGGCATGACCTCTGCCGGGGTCCTCACCAGCATTGATATCGAGGCCGAGAACCAGCGGGTCGCGCGGGAGACCTTCACCGCGCTCGGGTACGACCACGTTCACACTCGCCTGATCGCCGGACGTGCGCTCGACGTGCTGCCCCGCCTCTCGGACGCGGCCTACGACATCGTCTTCGTCGACGGGGACAAGACCGAGTATCCGGCGATCCTGGTGCAGGCCAAGCGGCTGCTTCGGGTCGGCGGCCTGGCGATCTTCGACAACGTCCTGTGGAGCGGGCGCGTTGCCGACCCCGCAGAGCGGGAGGCCGAGACGGTCGCCCTGCGCGACGTCACCGCTGCGGTCCGTACCGACGACGACTGGATGCCCGCGCTGCTCACCGTCGGAGACGGGCTCCTGGTCGCCTCCTTGCGCAATCGCAGCTAGCCTTCCCCGGACATCGAAACGCCCCGAACCGTGAAGGTTCGGGGCGTTTTCGCGTCTGCTTGGGGCGACTCAGGCGAACAGGACCAGCAATTTCTCGCCAAGATCCTTGGCCTCGTCGGCATTGAGCTCGACGACGAGCCGGCCGCCGCCCTCGAGAGGGACTCGCATGACATAGCCACGCCCCTCCTTGGTCACCTCGAGCGGGCCATCGCCCGTTCGCGGCTTCATCGCGGCCATGTGCGTCCCCTTCCGTCCCTGACTGGTTGCACAAAAGCCCACGGCCTGCGTGGGCGTCCACCTATTATCGCGGATCGGCCCTCACGCGGAACCGGCGGGGGCCATGCTTCGTGCGACCTTCCCGCCCGCGAACACGCCGCTGGTCAATGAGGCAGGACGCCTTGCTCGACCAGACGTCCGAAGGTGCGCAATGAGCGCGACACGCCCGCTCGCATCGCCGGACGTGCCACGGGCCAGCCGAGCCGCCCCAACGCGCCGAGCGGCAGGTCGAGTTCCTCGCTCCAGACGAACCGGCTGCGACCACCGGGCAGCGCGACAACCTCCATCACGCCGATGCCCTTGACCACCGTGCCGGTGTGCAGAACGTCGACGCGGTAGGGCGGCTCCCACCGGGTGATCACCATCGTGTCCCAGAATCCGACCGGTCCCACGCCCGTCCACGCGGCCAGCTCGGAGCCGAGCGATTCCCCGTCCCCCTCACGAACCTCCACTCGGGTCCCGATAATCCAGCGGCCCTGCTCGGCCCACTGCGTGACGGCGGCGAACACGACGTCGACAGGCGCACCGATCACGACATCTGCGCGGACGGTGGCGGGAGCTCCCGACTTCACGATCGCAGCCAGCTCGTCTCGTCCGGAGCCTCGGGAGTGGCCGCCTCAAGGCGGGCAATCTCTGCATTCAGGCGACCGAGCTCCTCGTCGACCTCGTCCATCCGGTAGCCGCGCACGACCACGTCGAACTCGGGCTCCTCGCCGATCCGGTCAGGGCGCGTGTCGAGGTCGGCAGGCGGAAGCTCCCCGAGCAGCCCGAGCGAGGCGAGGAACGCACCCGCGATCACGATCACGGCGAGAACGACGAAGATCCAGGTCACCCGCACATTTCACCACGAATCGGTCGATCACACCCGTCCGGCAGAACGTTGAGTGGCCAGTAGTGGGGGTCCGGACGCGCCTGACGACCCCCACTACTGGCCATTCAACGGCTGGAGTCGGCAGTGAAGGCCTCGCCGATCGCGTCGAGGGCCCCGCTCACCTCGGTCGCCCAGTGGACGTGATCGGCGGCGCCAGCCGAGACGAACCCGCGGTCGCGCCACGTGTCGACCATCTGGCGTAGGAGCGCGAAGTCCCCCCACGGGTCGAGGATTACCACCGGCTTCATGTGCATGTTCAGCGAGCGAGCCGTCCAGGCCTCGACGAGTTCCTCGAGGGTGCCGATGCCGCCGGGCAGGGCGAGAAAGGCATCCGAACGCTCGTCCATGATGCCTTTGCGCTGGCGCATGTCCCGCGTCACGATGAACTCGTCGGAGTCGTGGTCGGCCACCTCCCGTGCGACGAGCGCATCGGGGATGACCCCGATCGTGTGTCCGCCTGCAGCCCGGGCGGACCGGCCGAGCGCCCCCATCATCGAGATCGAGCCGGCGCCGGAGACCACGGTCCAGCCACGCTCGGCGATCGCCGTGCCCACCTCGGCAGCGAGGGCCAGGTATCGCTCGTCGATGCGCAGACTCGAGGAGCAGAAGACGCAGACGGCAGGCACGCCCGCCACCCTAGGCCGCCAGCCACCCGCTCCCCGTCCGCCGACCTTGAGGTTGGCGTGGATTCCGGCGGGCATTTCCCACGCCAACCTCAAGGTCGGCGGGGGGTTTGACAGTCCGGCGGGATAGTTGTATCTTCAACTATAGGCAATTGAGAGTTCAATTACCCTCACCCTTACTTCGAAGGAGCACCAGATGAGCACCGCAACCACCACGAGCCAGAACCTGGCCGACGCCACCGGCACCTGGGTCATCGACCCCACCCACACGAACATCGGCTTCTCCGTGCGCCACGCGATGGTGTCGAAGGTCCGCGGCCACTTCAACGACTACACCGGATCGTTCACGATCGACGGCGCGAACCTCGCCAACTCCATCGCCGAGCTGACGATCCAGTCGGCCAGCATCGAGACCAAGACGGCCGACCGCGACGCGCACCTAAAGTCCCCCGACTTCCTTGACGTCGAGAACTTCCCCACCTTGACCTTCGTCTCGACCAGCGTTGCGCCCAAGGGCGACGACGAGGTCGTCGTGACCGGTGACCTCACCATCCACGGTGTCACCAAGTCGGTCGACGTGACCTACACGTTCCTCGGCCTCAGCACCGACCCGTACGGCACCAACAAGATCGGCTTCGAGGGCTCGGCGAAGATCAGCCGTAAGGACTTCGGCCTGACCTGGAACGCCGCGCTCGAGACCGGCGGCGTGATGATCGGTGACGACATCAAGCTCAATCTCGACGTCGAGGCCAACAAGCAGGCCTGACGCTCCACCGCACGACTTCGAATGGCTCCGGGCTCAGGCCCGGAGCCATTCGCGTATCTGGGCTTCGCACGATTCGATCTGGATGATCGGCACGTGCTCATCACGCGTGTGCGCGAGCGACGGGTCGCCAGGCCCGAAGTTGAGCGCCGGCACTCCGAGCGCCGAGAAGCGCGCGACGTCCGTCCACCCGAACTTCGGGCGCGGCTCTGACCCCACTGCTGCGACGAACGCTGCAGCGGCGGGGCGATCAAGACCCGGTCGCGCGGCGGGAGCCGAATCCACGACGACCACGTCTAGGCCGTCGAACACCGTGCGCACGTGCGCAACCGCGTCGTCCTCGCTCATGTCCGGGGCGAAGCGATAGTTCAGGGTGACCACGCACTCGTCGGGAACGACATTGCCGGCCACTCCCCCGCGAATGCCGACGGCGTTCAGTCCCTCGCGATACTCCAGGCCGTCGACGATCGGCCGGCGCGGCTCGTAGGCCGCGAGCCGGTTGAGCACGTCACCTGCTCCGTGGATGGCGTTCACGCCGAGCCACGCACGGGCACTGTGCGCGCGTTCGCCGCGGGTCGTCACGTCCACTCGAAGCGTGCCCTGGCAGCCAGCCTCGATACCGGCGTTCGAGGGCTCCATCAAGATCGCAAGGTCCGCCACGATCAGCTCGGGTTCGTTGTCGGCCAGGCGCTGCAGACCGTTGAACCGCGACTCCACTTCCTCGCCCTCATAGAACACGTACGTGACGTCGCGCGATGGGTCGTTGAGGCTGGCGGCGAGGGACAGCGCGACCGCCACGCCGCCCTTCATGTCGCACGAACCGAGCCCGTACAGCACGCCGCCCTCTAGGCGGTGCGGGAGGTTCGCGTTCGCGGGCACTGTGTCGAGGTGGCCACCGATAAGCACGCGATCGTCGCGCCCGAGCATCGTGCGCGCGACGATCGTGTTGCCGCGTCGCTGCACATCGAGATGATCCAGACCCACCAGAGCAGACTCAACCGCATCTGCCAGAACGACCTCATCATGAGATTCGCTCGGCACATCGACCAGCTGAGCCGCTAGCGCGACCGCACCCGCCGCGAGGTCAAGGCAGATCGCATCGCTCACGTCGCTACGGTAGCCGCATGAGCGATTCACCCGACGAGCGCCCGACGGTCACCGGAGGAGCAGCCGCACTCGGGCTGGCGACCTTCGCTGGCGATCTCATGCTTGATGTCTGGTACCCCGACCCGGCGCTCGGCCCTAAGCCGCACGACGTGCCGAGCCTGGACTCCGGCATAGATGCCGATCCCGCCCGCGGAGTCACCGTGAAGTCCGTCGTCACGATCATCGACGACCTGCAGGCGCCGCCCGCCTCGACCGCCGATGCGTACCTGCGGCTACATCTGCTCTCGCATCGTCTCGTCCAGCCGCGGACCATCAACCTCGACGGCATCTTCGGCGTGCTGCCGATCGTGGCCTGGACCGACGCGGGAGCGATCCCGGTCGAGGGTGTCACCGCTGCGCGACTGCACCTGCGGCGCAAGGGCCAGCACCTGACTATTCACGGCATCGACCGATTCCCCCGCATGGTGGACTACGTCGTCCCGTCCGGCGTGCGGATCGCCGACGCGGACCGCGTGCGACTCGGTGCGCACCTGGCTCCCGGCACCGTCGTCATGCACGAGGGCTTCGTGAACTTCAACGCCGGAACCCTGGGCACGTCGATGGTGGAGGGCCGCATCTCGGCGGGTGTCGTGGTTGGCGACGGCTCGGATGTCGGCGGCGGCGCGTCGATCATGGGGACGCTGTCCGGCGGTGGCACCCAGGTCGTCACGATCGGCAAGGGCTGCCTCATCGGCGCGAATGCCGGGGTGGGCCTGTCACTCGGCGACAACTGCATCGTCGAGGCCGGGCTCTATGTAACCGCGGGCTCGAAAGTCACGCTCCCCGACGGCGCGATCGTCAAGGCGCGCGAGCTGTCTGGCGCCTCCGGCCTGCTGTTCAGGCGCAACTCGGTCAGCGGCGCCATCGAGGTCGTGCCGACGTCCGGTACCTGGTCCGGCCTGAACGCCGCCCTCCACGCCCCGGACTAGCCCCTTCCCATTTGTCCCGGATCCCGGGACAAACGAACGAATCAGGTCCGATTGGTCGGGAAATCGTCAACTTGTCCCTGTGGATGGCCGCTTTCCAAACGCCTCGGACTGCAACATGGTTTCGCGCATGGGAACGCACTACCGAGGAAGCGATGCGCTCGACGACATTCGTGCGCAAGTGCTGACCCTCGCTCTCGCACACGGGAGGGTATTCAGGCGAGAACACCTTCGCGCCTGGGGCATCGATCCCGAGGTAGTAAACGTCATGACGCGCCGGCACATGTGGGAGCGACTGCGACACGGCGTCTACACCGACACTGCAGTACTCGACTCGACCCGACAGGATGTGAACGCTCGCCACCTCCTCGACTGCGCTGCCTCGATCTGCGCACTCGAACGACCGACCTACGCCGTCGCCACTACAGCGGCGGTGGTTCATGGGCTGCCCTTCGACAGACGACAGTTGAGCAGCGTCGATTTGGTACGCGTACCCAGCACGGACGTCCGCTCGCTGCACCGGAGGATCAGATCTGCGGACCACCTGCCCGACGTCCGCCTTCGCACCCACCGACTCGAGGCACAAGCCGTAACTGTCCGCAACGGCATCCCAACAGTCTGCCGAAACATCGCTGCCGTGACGAGCGCTGCTCAGGCCGATGCCGAGTGGGCCTTGGCAACGCTCGACGCTGCAGCGTGGAAGGCGCCCGAGGCAATCCGGGACCTGGCCGATGTCACGGCGGACTGGCCCGCGCTTCGCGGGATTGGAGTTGTCCGTTCCGTCCTCCCCCTCGTTCGTCCCGGAGCGCAGACTCCCCTGGAGTCACTTTCGCGGTATCGGCTGATGAAAGCCGGCCTTCCCGAACCCGAGCTGCAGTTTCCATTGCATGACAGCGCAGGGCTCATCGGGTACGCGGACATGGCATGGACAGGACTAGGTGTGATCGGAGAAGCCGACGGCCTACTCAAGTACGACACTCGCGAAGTCCACATCAAGGAGAAGATCCGTGAGGATCGGATTCGCGCGCTGGGACTCATCGTGGTGCGTTGGACCTGGGACGACATCATGCGCGACAGCAGGTCGGTCGCTTCGCGTATCCACTCTGCGTCGATGATCGCGCGAACGCGCGTCGGGTAGCGGGACAAGTTGGCGATTTCGCGACCAAACAGCCCGGATTCGTTCGTTTGTCCCGGGATCCGGGACAAACGGTCAGGGGGTGAGGGTCGCGGCGAGGCGGTCGAGCGTCTCGCGCATGTTCTCCGCGTTGCGCTCCGAGCGGTTCCACACGCCGCTCGCGACCAGGCCAGCGCACTTGACGAACAGTCCGCGCGGGCCGTGGCGCCTGTCCTGCCAGGTCTCGCGGACCAGGACGCCGCTCCCGGCGGGCTCGAACTCGTACCCCCAGCGCGCGACCGGAATGCCGGCCCAGGACACGTCGAACGCGAACGCCATGGGTGCATCGGCGCGGCTCACGGTGCAGTTGGTCGACCACTTGCGCCAGCCGCGACGGTTGGTTCCGGCGAATGAGTCACCAGCCCGCAATGGTCGATCAGGCGCTGATCGACCTCGGCCCTCGGGACTCCACTCGCGCATGCGGTTGATGTCGCTGACCGCGTCGTACGCGAGAACCGGCTCAATGCCATCGATGACCCGCTCGACCACGACCGACTTCTTGGCCAGTTCGACCACCCGGGCATCGGCCATCGCGGACTACTCCGAGCGTGAGGTGATGGGGTGGTAGTCGCGCAGGACCTCGCCGATGTAGACCTGACGAGGACGGCCGATCTTGGTGTCCGGGTCATTGATCATCTCGCGCCATTGCGCGATCCAGCCGGGAAGTCGGCCAAGTGCGAAGAGCACCGTGAACATGCGCGTCGGGAATCCCATGGCCTTGTAGATCAGGCCCGTGTAGAAGTCGACGTTCGGGTAGAGCTTGCGCGAGATGAAGAAGTCATCGGCGAGCGCGACCTCCTCTAGGCGCAGCGCGATGTCGAGCAGCGGGTCGCTGACATTGAGCTCGGCGAACAGCTCGTGCGCGGTTTTCTTGACGATGGCCGCGCGCGGGTCGTAGTTCTTGTAGACGCGGTGACCGAAGCCCATGAGCTTCACGCCGTCCTCGCGGTCCTTGACCTGGCGGATGAAGGTGTTGACCCCGCCGCCCTGCGCGTGGATGTTCTGGAGCATCTCCATGACTGCCTGGTTGGCGCCGCCGTGCAGCGGGCCGAACAGCGCGTTGATGCCAGCCGACACTGACGCGAACAGGTTCGCGTGCGAGGAGCCCACCATGCGAACCGTCGACGTGGAGCAGTTCTGCTCGTGGTCCGCGTGCAGGAGCAGGAGCTGGTTGAGGGCCTTCGACATGACCGGGTTCACGTCGTACGGCTCCGCGGGCACGCCGAAAGTCATGCGCAGGAAGTTGTCGATGAAGCCGAGCGAGTTGTCCGGGTACAGGTAGGGCTGGCCCACGGACTTCTTGTAGGCATACGCGGCGATCGTCGGCATCTTCGCGAGCAGGCGGATCGTGGAGATCTCGACCTGCTCGGGATCGAAGGGATCCAGCGAGTCCTGGTAGAAGGTCGACAGCGCCGAGACCGCCGAGGACAGCACGGGCATCGGGTGCGCGTCGCGCGGGAACCCGTCGAAGAACCGGCGCAGGTCCTCGTGCAGCATCGTGTGCAGGCGGATCTGGGTTTTGAACTCGTCGAGCTGGTCCGCGGTCGGTAGCTCGCCGTAGATCAGCAGGTACGACGTCTCCAGGAAGGTCGACTGCTCGGCCAGCTGCTCGATCGGGTACCCGCGGTAGCGCAGGATCCCGGCGTCGCCGTCGATATAGGTGATCGAGGACGTGCACGAGGCGGTGTTGACGAAGCCGTGGTCGAGCGTCACCCGCCCGGTCTCCTTGAGCAGCGGCGCGATGTTGATTCCCGACTCGCCCACCGTGCAGGGCACCTCGGACAGGGCCAACTCGCCCTCGGGGTACTTCAGGACCACATCAGTCACGTCAACCTCCTGAGGGGAGCGTACAGACCGGTGATCTACACAGATCAGGCCCCCGTGAGGCGCCTGGGAACAGCATCGATATCCGCGTCGGTTCCCGTCAACGCCACCCGCACATGTCGTTCCCCGGCCACGCCGTAGAAGTCGCCGGGCGTCACGAGGACTCCTCGCTCCGCGAACCATGCAACGGTCGACCAGCACGGCTCGTCGCGCGTGATCCACAGGTACAGACCGGCATCGCTGTGATCCACGCGGAACCCCGCGGACTCGAGCGCCATACGAAGGACATTGCGCCGGCGGCCGTAGCGAGCGCGCTGCTCAGCGACGTGGGCGTCGTCATTCCACGCTGCGATGGCAGCGGCCTGCACTGGCGCGGGCACCATCATTCCCAGGTGCTTGCGGACCGCGAGCAGGTCGGTGACGAGCGCGGGATCTCCCGCGACGAATCCGAAGCGGTAGCCGGCCAGGTTGGATCGCTTCGACAACGAGTGGACGGCCAGCACGCCGTCGTGACTGTCGCCGCACACGTCCGGGTGCAGGATGGATGTTGGCTGCGCATCCCAGCCGAGTTCGATGTAGCACTCGTCGCTCGCGACGACGACGCCCGTCGCACGCGCCCACTCGACAATCTGGGCCATCCGCGCAGCGGGAAGGACGGACCCCGTGGGATTGCCCGGGGAGTTCAGCCAGACCAGCGATGCACCCTCGACCTCCTCGGGCTGGTCCGTGGCGATCGGCTCGGCCCCGGCAAGGAGGGCGCCTACTGCGTAGGTGGGATAGGCGACACGAGGCACGACGACCCGCGATCCTGCGGGCACGTTGAGCAGGCGCGGCAAGGAGGCGACGATCTCCTTGGAGCCGATCGCGGGGAGGATCGCCGACGGGTCGACGCGGGCGCCGAGAATGCGCTGGATCCAGCTGGAGCACGCGACGCGAAGGTCCTCACGCCCGGCGGTGGTCGGGTAGCCGGGCGCGTCGGCGGCGGCGCTCAAGGCGTCTTGGATGAGCTGCGGAGTGGGATCAACCGGCGTGCCGACCGAGAGGTCGATGAGTCCCCCGGGGTGCGCCCGGGCGGTGTCGCCAAAGGGAACGAGGACGTCCCACGGAAAGTCGGGTAGCCGATCGGCCAGCCGAGCCACGGTCAGTGCTCGTGCTCCTGCGGCGGCACGCTTGCCAGCAGCGGGGCGTCGAAGTCCGAGGCACCCAGCTTCGCGGCGCCGCCGGGTGAGCCGAGCTCGCCGAAGAACTCCGCGTTGGCCGCGGTGTAGTCCTTCCACTCGGTCGGAACGTCGTCCTCGTAGAAGATCGCCTCGACGGGGCAGACCGGCTCGCATGCGCCGCAGTCGACGCACTCATCCGGCTGGATGTAGAGCATGCGGTCGCCCTCGTAGATGCAGTCGACCGGGCACTCCTCGATGCAGGCCTTGTCCTTCAGGTCCACACACGGGAATGTGATGACGTAGGTCACCTGAGCCTCCGAATCATTCAGCCGGGCACGGCTGCGGTCGCCGACCCGGCACAACTTACACAACCGGCCTACTCTGGGCGCGTGCGCCTCTACGACACTCGCAAGAAGTCTGTCGTGGAGGTCGTCCCGGCGAAGAACGGCATCCTGAGCGTCTACGCGTGCGGCCCGACGGTCTACCGCGACGCCCACGTCGGAAACATGCGCACCTTCCTCCTGACCGACCTCATCCGCCGGACGGCCGAGCACGAAAAGCTGTCCACAATCGTGGTCCAGAACATCACGGATGTCGGGCACATGGCCGACGACACCGGACTCGGCGACGTCGACGAGGGGCAGGGGGACGGCGAGGACAAGGTCCTTCGCCAGGCGGTGACCGAGGGCCACTCGGCCCTGGAGATCGCCCGGCATTACGAGGATCGATTCCATCGCGATCTATCTGCGCTGAACATCCATCCCGCCGATCACTACCCGCGCGCAAGCGAGTCGATCGACCTCATGATCGATCTCATCAGTCAGCTGGTCTCGACGGGCCACGCATACGTGGGCGGCGATGGCTCCGTGTTCTTCGACGCGCGCAGCTTTCCCACCTACGGCGAGTTGAGCGGGAACCGACTCGACGAGCTTCGTCCGGGCCATCGATTCGACGGCGCAGTCGACCCCGCAAAGCGCTTCCACGCGGACTGGGCCTTGTGGAAGCGCGCGCAGGACACCCGCACTCAACTCGTGTGGGACACGCCCTGGGGCAAGGGCTTTCCCGGCTGGCACACCGAGTGCAGCGCGATGAGCCTGTCGCTGCTCGGCACGAGCATCGACATTCACACCGGCGGGATCGACCTTCGCTTCCCGCACCACGAGGACGAGCGTGCGCAGAGCAACTGCGTTGCGGGCACCGATGTGGTGAAGCACTGGGTGCACGGCGAGCACCTGCTCTTCGAGGGTCGCAAGATGAGCAAGTCATCGGGCAACGTCGTCCTCGTCTCGGACGTCACTGCCCGCGGACTTGATCCCCTGGCCCTTCGCCTTGCCTTCATGCAGCACCGCTATCGCCAGCAGATGAACCTCACCTGGGACGGGCTGACCGCCGCCGACGCGACCATTACGCGCTGGCGCGATCGCGCCGCCGACTGGTCGACCCATCCCTCCGCCGCGATGCCGAAGGCGGCGGTCCAGGAGATCGGCAACGCATTCTCCGACGACCTCGACACCCCGCGGGCGATCACGCTCCTTCGGGAGATCGAGAAGGACGCCGACCTGTCCCCAGGAGCGAAGTTCGAGGTGTTCGCGCACGTGGATCGCCTGCTCGGACTCGACCTCGCGCGCATGGTCGGTCGCGAGCCAGCACAGGTGCAGCCAGTGCCGAGCGCCGTCGGTGCACTGCTCGAGGAGCGAGCAGCAGCGCGTGCGGCAAAGGACTGGGCGGGCAGCGACCGACTCCGCGAGGCTCTGGCCGCTTCCGGGTACACCGTAATCGACACGCCAGAAGGCCAGCAGCTGCAGGCCTGAGGGCGTGGGCTACGGATTCGTGAAGGTGTTGTCGCTCGGCTTGGTCGTGGGCTTGTCGGTGGGCTTCGCGCTCGGCTTGCCAGTGGGCGACGGGCTCGCCGAAGCACCAGTCTCGTCGGGATTCTTGGCCGGCTTCTTGTCGGGCTTCTTGCCGCAGATCACCTCGGGGGCCGGCTTGTAGGTGGTCTTGATCGGCTCCCGCTTGACCTCCTTGCCGTCCTGGTAGAACACGCGATCCACGACGATCGTGAAGCCCTCGACGCCGCCTTGGCCCAGGCAGGTGTCCGATTTGTCGTAGATGGTGCTGAACTTCTTGATGTCGGTGCGGTTGCCGAAGTCCGCCTCGATCTTGTCGTAGACCTTGGTGCCCCACAGCGAGACCGTGATCGAAGAGTTCGTTATCGACGACGTGACGAAAACAGCGTTGGGGGTGTCGTTGCGGAACTTCATGTCGAAAAGCCCCCATGCCACGGTCGCCTCGAGTCCGGGCTGGTAGCGCGAGATGTAGATCGAGTGCGCGATGTTCTGGACGCGCTCCATGCCGGCAAAGAAGGCCGCGGTCCACGCGGTGGTAGCAGCCGTCGAGACCCCGCCGCCGAGCGCCTCGTTGAACACGCCGCCCTCGCCGACCACGAAGCCGACCGTGTAACCGTTCTTCTCGGTGCGCTCCTTGATGATGTCGTTGAGCGAGAACGTATCTCCGGGCATGAGCAGCGTGCCGTTCATCCGACGCGCGGCCTCGCCGATGTTCTGCACTCGATACGCGGCGTAGGGGAAGTTCTGGGTGAATCCACCGAGCTTCTCGGTAACGCCGAGCTGCTTTGCCTGTTCGGTCGTGAGTTTCGGCTCCCGCAGCCCCACGGAAACCGTGACCGTGCGGTCGGTCGCCGATCCGTCGAGCACCCCTGCGACGGCACTCGCCAACTCCTCGTCCGAGACGCCTCGGCCCACCTTCGACTTCACGACCTTCGGCTTGCCGCTGCGGATCTTGAACGTCGCGTTGCGTCCCTTGATCTCGATCGGCTTGAGTTCCTTGCGAATGGCCTGGTGAAGGACAGTCCCGTCCAGGGTGGGGACGAGCTCGCCGTCGACGGCACTGAAGCTGAGGGCACGGCCGATCGCCGCTGCGGGGATGGTCGCGGTGACCGACTCGGCCCTGACCGTGACCGGTGCCGACACGGCATCGCGGGCCACGTCCAGCGCCGCCTGCGCCGACTCTTCCGACACCGTCGGCTCGACCTTGACCACTGATGCCTGGATCGGCTTGCGTGGCTTGAGCAGCGCGTCGGCGAGCGCGGTGGCGGTCGCGGCCTCGTCGAGAGCTCGCCCGGCAATTCCGTCGGTCAACTCGGGCTCGCCGTCCGTGACGGTCAGGACGGGCTCGATGGCCGCGACGTCGAGCGCGTCGGCGATGAGCTGGACCTGCGCCGCGAGCGCCGCCTCGTCCACCGCGGGAACCGCCGGCCACTGGTCGCCTCCCATCATCCTGCTCACGAGCGCGAGGGGACTCCAGGAACGACCGTAGGCAGGTTCGACCGACGCCTCTGCGTCGAGGGTGAGCCCGGCTTCGGCGGGCTTGACGACGAATGTCTGGTCGAGTGCGGTGACACGAAGTCGCTTCGTCTCGCGAGGACCGAGAGCGGTCGCCACGGCGGCGGCCGCCTCGTCCCGGGTCATGCCGCCGATGTCGACGCCGCCGACCGTAGTGCCCGACGCAGCCGTCGATCCCGAGCCCATCGCCATGACGACATAGACGGCGAGGAGGAGGACAATGAGCGCGCCGACTGCGACGATCACGCGAATGCGGAAAGCCGTCATCGAGAGGAAGTCCCTGCCCGGCCGTTCACGCGCTCCCCGATCCCGGACGGACTGTCCGCACCACAGTGATCGTATGCGGGGCCGCCCCCGAAAATCACGTCCGGACGCTCGGACGCGCGAAAGGCGCTAGAGGTTCCTCGCCATGGGGGCATTCGTTCGCACGGGAAGGGTGGCTGCCGCCGACCCCAGGATGACGCCGCCGAGCAGGTAGGTCATCTGCCGATTGCCGCCTGACAGAGCCATGTCCCCCGAGGGAGATTCCGCCGCCATGACAATGGTGAGGACCAGCCAGCCCGCGAGAACCGACCAGCTCCCCCACCGGCTGTGGAGGGCCCAGGCCCCCCCGCGGATCACGGCGACAAGGGCGACCCACACGAGGACCAGTCCCCACGGGACCGTGACAGTGCCCCAGTAGAAATCCGCAAGCGTGCGATGCGCCTGGACGAACGCCCCGAGCAATCCGATCAGTGCTCCGCCGACGAACAGCCCCGCGGCTCCGGCCCAGCGATTCACGACCGGGTCACTCGACGACCCCGGCGAACAGGTCGGACTCCCGGACGTCGTCGCCTTCGCGATAGGCCACTCCGCGAGCAAGTCGGTAGTACTCCGTGCCGAACTGCTCGGGTCCGACGGTCGACACGATTCCCAGGAAGCCGTCATCGGCACTGACCTGCGTGCCGTGCGCGCGAAGGGCGTCCATCTTCTGTGGCACGAACTCGGGCGCCACCACGGCCGTGGTCACGAGGTCGTCGTCGCACGCGAACGGGAGGTCGTCTGGATCCATTGCCGTGAACTCGTTGTCGAGCCCGGCCGCCTTCGCCGCGGCGATGCCCTCGCGGAGCACCTGCTTCGGGAAGGCAGTCCAGTAGATCTTGCTCACCGACCACGCCGCACCGAGATCCGGGCGGAAGGTCGGGCTCTCGGCCAGCGTGATCGCGTAGTGCGTCACTCGATGAGCCTGAATGTGATCCGGATGCCCGTAGCCGCCGAAGTCGTCGTAGGTCACGGCGACCTGCGGCCGGATCTCGCGGATGACTGCGACCAGTTCGGTAGCAGAGACGAGCAGGTCCGTGCGCCAGAAGCAGTCAGGGCGGTCGTTCGGCGGCGTGCCGATCATTCCCGAGTCACGGAACCTCCCGGGACCGCCCAGCAGCCGGGAGTCCGTGATGCCGAGGATGGCCATGGCCGCGGCGAGCTCCTCTTGTCGGTGCGTGCCAAGGGCATCGTCCTTGTCGGACGCCAGGTGCGATAGTTCAGGGAGCAGCACCTCGCCCTCCTCGCCGAGCGTGCACGTGACGAGGGTGACCTGCACTCCCTCGGAGGCGTACTTGGCCATGGTCGCGCCAGTGCCGATGCACTCGTCATCGGGGTGGGCGTGGACGAACAGGATGCGCTTGGTCACCGCCACAGGCTACCGGCCCCCTTCACCTAGCATTCCTGCATGACCGCCACCGAGACCGACCAGGCAATCAGCTATCCGCGGCAGGAGGCCCTGACTCGCCGGTTCCGCCTGGGTCAGCCTCGGGCCTTCCGGCTGTCCCCCGATGGCACACGAGTCTGCTTCATTCGCAGCGAATCGGGCCGCGACGCGATCGGCAACCTGTGGTGCGCGGAGGTGACCGACGGATCGGTCGTCGAGCGCCTCATCGTCGATGCGCGCGATCTCGTCGACAGCACTGCCGACCTACCCGCAGCGGAGAAGGCCAGGCGCGAGCGCATGCGCGAGACGACCTCCGGCATCACGGCATTCAGCGTCGACGACGACCTGAGGTCAGCCGTGTTCAGCCTTGACGGTCGCCCCTTCGCGATCGACCTGACGCGGGCCAATGCCGTCGCCGTGGAACTCCCGCATCCCGGGCCTGTTGTCGATCCTCAGCTCGCGCCCGACGGAGCGCACGTCGCATTCGTCAGCGACCGGGCCGTTTACGTCGTCCACGCGGACGGCACGGGAGAACCCGTGCGCCTGGCCGAGCCAGGATCTGACACGGAGAGCTGGGGGCTGGCCGACTTCATCGCCGCAGAGGAGCTCGATCGCGTGCGGGGCCTGTGGTGGCTGCCGTCGAGCAGCGCCGTCCTCGCCGAGTTCGTCGACGAGGCCGAGGTCGACGTGCGCTGGATCAGCGACCCGGCGAACCCGGCGAAGGAGCCGGTGCCGCATCGATACCCGTCGGCCGGCACGACGAATCCGAAGGCACGCCTGTTCGTCCTCGGCCTGAACGGAAGCCGCGTCGAGCTCACGTGGGACTTCGACGACTATCCGTACCTCGCGACGGTCCAGACGAATGAGAAGGGCGCAATCGTCAGTGTGCTCAGCCGCGACCAGCAGCGACAGCTCATCTTGGAGCTCGACGGAACGCCGTACGAGCTGCACCCGGTGCGCGAGCGGGTGACCTCGCCATGGCTGACCATTCATCCCGGTGTCCCGAGCCGCGCGCCGAACGGCGCCCTTCTCGAGATCGTCGTGAATGCGGATGACGACTGCTTCCAGCTTCTTGCCGACGACGTCCCGCTCACACCCGCAAGGCTGAACGTGAGCGGACTGGTCGACTCCTCAGCCAACGGCGTCGTCGTTGTCGGAACGTCCGATCCCCTGAGCCAGCACGTATTCCGGGTCGACTGGAGCGGCGGCATCGACTCGGTCACCGCCGGCGACAGTGTCAACTCGGTCGCTGCACGCGGCGACGCCATGGTCATCGCCACGGCGTCGGCCGACCGGACGGGAACCCGATTCGACGCGCGGCTGGTGGGCGCGACCGGCCCGATTCCTTCGATGGCAGAGCGCCCGGTGATCGATCCCGCAGTCACGTACCACCGTCTTGGTGACCGCGAGCTCGCCACCGCCGTGCTGTGGCCGTCAGGACACGTGCGGGGATCCGCGCGACTGCCCGTCATCCTCGCTCCGTACGGCGGCCCCCACCACGGCCGGGTGGTCCATGCGGCCGGAGCGTTCGTCGGCGACCAGTGGCTTGCCGACCAGGGATTCGCCGTCGTCGTCATCGACGGAGTCGGCACCCCGGGACGCGGTCCCGCATGGGAGTTCGGCGTGTACAGAGACCTGGCCAGCGGTGTGCTCGCCGACCAGGTCGACGCGCTCCACGCTTTGGCCGACATCGAGCCGGACCTCGACCTGACGCGGGTGGGCATCACCGGATGGTCGTTCGGCGGGTTCCTCGCCGGACTTGCCGTGCTCGAGCGGCCCGACGTGTTCCACGCCGCGATCGCCGGAGCGCCAGTGACCGACCAGCGCCTGTACGACACGGCGTACACCGAGCGGTACCTGGGAATGCCGCAGGACAATCCCGAGGTATACGAGGCCCACTCGCTACTGCTCAAGGCGCCGAAGCTGCAGCGCCCTCTCCTCATCATTCACGGACTGGCGGACGACAATGTGCTCGCCGCGCACACCCTTCAGTTCTCGGGGGCACTGCTCGCCGCGGGCAAGATGCACTCCGTACTGCCGCTGAGCGGGGTTACGCACATGACCCCGCAGGAGGTCGTGACCGAGAACCTGACCCGGCTCGAAGCGGAGTTCTTTACCACTCACCTTTGCTGAAGTTCGGGTCTGCGGCGTAGTCGACGCCCTCGGGACGCGACGATCCCGCGGACTCGACATCGGCGATGACCTCGCTCGGCGGACGAACGGTCGGCGCCTCAAGTTCGACCATGCCCGAGTTCGGGCCGAGGATGAGCTCACTGCCGAGGCTCTCGGTAACCGGGTAGTGGCAGGCGACCTGGTGGCCCGGCGCGTACTCGGATAGCAGCGGCACCTCGACGCGGCACTTGTCCTGCGCCTTGAAGCACCGGGTATGGAACACGCAACCGCTCGGCAGATTGATCGGGCTGGGCAGGTCGCCCTGAAGCACGATCCGCTCGCGAGCCTTCTCCACTCGCGGATCGGGCACCGGAACGGCGGACATCAGCGCATGTGTGTACGGGTGCAGCGGCTTCGCGAACAAGGTGGTGCGATCAGTGATCTCCACGATGTTGCCGAGGTACATGACGGCGACGCGATGGGACATCTGGCGCACGACCGACAGGTCGTGGGCGACGAACACGTATGCCATGCCGAAGTCGTCCTGCAGGTCTTGCAGGAGGTTGATGACCTGTGCCTGGATCGAGACGTCGAGCGCCGAAACCGGCTCGTCGCAGATGACCACCTTGGGCCGCAGCGTCACTGCCCGGGCGATCCCGATGCGCTGACGCTGGCCACCGGAGAACTCGTTGGGGTAGCGGTTGTAGTGCTCGGGATTCAGGCCTACGCGCTCCATCGTCTCTTGGACGGCCCGCTTCACTCCGCCCTCGGGCTTGATCCCCTGGACCTCGTACGGAGCGGCGATGATCGAGCCGACAGTGTGACGTGGGTTCAGCGACGAGTACGGGTCCTGGAAGATCATCTGCATCTCGCGGCGCAGCGGGACCATCTCGCGCTTCGACAGTCCGGTGATGTCGCGACCCTCGTAGTGGATCGTCCCCGACGTGGGTTCGAGCAGCTTCAGCAGCGTGCGGCCCGCGGTGGACTTACCGCAGCCGGACTCGCCCACCAGGCCGAGAGTCTCACCAGGCGCGACGCCGAGCGTGATGCCATTGACCGCACTGACGATGCCCACCGTCTTCTTGCGGATTGCACCCTTGGTGATCGGGAAGTGCTTGACCAGCGCATTCGTGCTGAGGATCGGCTCGGCCGTCATTACGGGACCTCCGCATTTCCGACCGTCGCCAGTGACTGGGCAGCAAATCGGCGACGCTCCTCGACACTCAGGTGGCAACGCACCGAATGCGTCGGCGACACGGGCAGCAGGTCGGGGCGCTCGGTCTTTGCTCGGTTATCGGGAACCCACGACGCCGCGCCGCAGCGCGGTTCGAAGACGCATCCCGGCGGCAGGTTGATGAGCGACGGGGGCTGGCCCCCGATAGGCGTCAGCCGCTCGCTTACGTCATCGAGTCTCGGTACCGAGGACAGCAGTCCGACCGTGTAGGGCATCTGCGGGTCGTAGAAGATGTCCTCGAGGGTTCCTCGCTCGACCAGTCTGCCCGCGTACATCACCGCGACCTCGTCGGCAACATCGGCGACGACTCCGAGGTCGTGAGTGATGAGGATGATCGCGGTGTTGTACTGCTGCTGCAGTTCGGCGAGCAGCTCCATGATCTGGGCCTGCACCGTGACGTCGAGAGCAGTGGTCGGCTCGTCGGCGATCAGGACCGACGGCCCGTTGATCAGGGCCATGGCGATCATCACGCGCTGGCGCATGCCGCCGGACAGCTGATGCGGGTAGTCGTCGATCCGGCGCTCGGGGTTGGGGATGCCCACTCGCGTGAGCATCTTCAGCGCCTGCGCGCGTGCCTCGGATTTCGACACGTCCTGATGAACGCGGACGGCCTCCACCAGTTGCGCGCCAATCCGGTAGAACGGGTGCAGCGAGGCGAAGGGGTCCTGGAAGATCATCGAGATCTCTGACCCGCGGAGCTTGCGCAACTCATCGTCGCTCGCCGCGATCAGTTCCTTGTCACCGACCCAGGCCTTGCCGGTGATGTCGGCATTGCGCTTGTTGACCAGGCCCATTAGCGCCTGCGACGTAACGCTCTTGCCCGAGCCGGACTCGCCGACGATGGCGAGGGTCTTCCCGCGGTCGATGCTGAAGCTGACGCCGTCGACTGCCCTGACGACGCCGTCCTCGGTGGGGAAGCTCACGCGCAGGTCTTCCACGCGGACAAAATCCTCGCTCATGACAGCCTCACTCGTGGGTCGATCACTGCGTACAAGAGGTCGACGACGATATTGGCGATCACGATGAAGAAGCCGGCGACGAGAACCGTGCCGATGATGATCGAGATGTCAGCATCGTCGACCGCCTGGATCGCGAGCCTGCCAAGTCCGGGAAGCGAGAACACGGACTCGATGATGATCGCTCCGCCAAGGAGACCGGCAAGGTCGAGCCCGGCAGCAGTGACGATGGGCGTCAGTCCGGCTCGCAGTCCGTGCTTGCGGATGACGATGCGCTCAGAGAGCCCCTTCGCCCGAGCAGTCCGGATGTAGTCCTCGCCGAGCGTCTCGAGCATCTGGTTTCTTGTGAGTCGGATGTAGAAGGCGGCGAAGACGAGCGCGAGCGTGATCCACGGCAGCAGCATCGTCTGGAAGAACTGGACCGGATCCTGGAGCGGGGGGACGTAACTGGGATAGGGAAGCAGTCGCCAGCGGATGACGACGAAGAAGAGCAGCAGCAGTCCGATGAAGAACGAGGGGAACGAGTAGCCGACGAGCGCGGCGCCGAGGGTCGCCTTCTCCTGCCAGCGCCCGCGACGCAGCGAGGCGTAGATGCCGAGCAGCACTCCGGCTGTCATCCAGATGATGAACGCACCGATTGCGAGATAGATGGTGACGGGGAGGGCATTCACGATGAGCGGCGTGACTTCCTCGCCCTTGCGGAACGAGTACCCCAGGCATGGTGCGGAGCACTGGAAGGTCGCGGTTCCCGAGCCGTAGGTGCGGCCGACGAACAGACCCCTGACGAACTCCCAGTACTGCTGCCACAGCGGCAGATCCAGACCCAACCGAACTCGGTTGAGCTCGATGGTCGCCGGCGTGCAGTTCTTGCCGCACGTCAGCGCCGCCGGGTCGGCGGGGAGCAGGGCGAAGAGGACGAACGTGAGCATGCTGAGGAGAACAAGGATCAGCAGCCCCGTCAGGACTCTTCTCACCACATAAGCGGACACAGATAACGATCCTTCGTCGAAGGGTGATCGGACCGCTTAGGTACGCGGCCCGAGGTTGGCCCCGGGAGCAGATCGCTCCCGGGGCCAACCCAGCGGACTACTGCTCGACGTAAAGGTCGCCGTATGCCAGCGAGCCGTACGCGAACCACAGGTAGCCGTTTCCAATCTTCGAGCCCCAGACGCTCTGGGCCTTGCCGAACAGGTGAGGAATCGTCCACGCCTGCTCAGCTGCATAGGTGTTCAGCTCTTGCCAGAGCTTGCCCTGCGCCGTGCGATCCAGAGTCTTCTGCGCCTCTGTGACCTTGGCGTTGAACTCGGTGTCCTGCACCTGGCTCAGGTTGAATCCACCGGTCTCGCCGAACAGCTCGGGGAGAACAGTCGAGGCGTTTGCCCAGTCAGGCGCCCAGCCGGAGCGCATGAGCTCCTTGGCCTTCTCAGGGTCAAACACGATGCCGTAGTACTGGCCCGGCTCGATCGGCTCGAGCTCGACAGTCATTCCGGCCGCCTCGAGCGACTTCTTGATCGACGCAGCGATCTTCTCGTCGACCGGGTTGGTCGGGAACTGGTAGGTCAGCGGCGGCATCGGCTCACCGGACTCGGCGATCAGCTTCTTCGCGAGCTCGATGTTGCCTTCAACCGGGATGGCCTCTCCGTACAGCGTGTCCCACAGGCCGGTAGGCGCGTAGTCCGTTGCGAGGTTCGGCTTGACCACACCGTCAGCACGCTCGCCGGCGAAGTCGCCGCCGCGCGCAGCGATGTACTCGGCGTTGTTCATTGCCGCGACGATCGCCTGACGCTGCTTGAGGTTGGTCACCTTCTGGGTGTTGATCGCCGTGTAGCGAACGAACGGGTCGTAGTCGTTGTACGTGCGACCCTCGAAGCGCGGGTCACCGGACGACAGCACCGTGGCGAAGTTCTCCGGCTGCATGTTGCCGTACGCGATCGTCGCCTGGTCCTCGGGGCCATCGGCGATGATCCGCTGATCGATGGCTGCAGGATCCTGCGCGAACTCGACGACAATCGAATCCGGGTATGCGGGGTGGTAGTCGTCAGATGCCTTGTCCCAGTTCTCGTTGCGCACGAGAACCATCTTCTGGCCCTTCGTGTACTCGGAGATCTTGTACGGGCCGGTCGACTGAACGGCGTCGTCGTAGCCCTCGCCCGTGTCCTTGGCAGCCGGAACCGGGGAGAACGCCGGCAGGGTCACCGTGTAGTTGAAGTCGGCGACGGGGCGGCTCAGGTTGAACGTGATCGTCTTGCCGTCCTCAGAGCAGGTGATGGCCTTGTCGAAGGACGCGACATCGTTGGTTGCGTCGGTGTTGTACGGGCCCTTGTAGGTCGACGAGCCATCCTCGGCCTTGGGGACGTCCAGGTAGGAGATCGCGTACGTCGGGCCATCGGTGATGACGTCGGTCGCGAACGTGCGCGAGACGCCGTACTTGAGGTCTGCGCACGTGACGGGCGTACCGTCCTCGAAGGAGACGCCGTCACGGAGCGTGAAGTTCCACGACGTCGCGTCCGCGTTCGGCGTTCCGGTATCAGTAGCCATGTCCGCGACCAAGTCGGTTCCCTCAGCACCCGGGGCGTACTTGTACTGGGTCAAGGTGCGGGTGGTGTAACCGGTGAAGAACGCGATGTCCGCGCCGGTGTACTGACGCTGCGGATCCACGTGCTGCCACTGCTCCGCGTTGGTCAGCATGGTGATGGTGCCGCCGGCGGTACCCGCCTGCGCACCCTCTTCGCTCGAGCTTGAGCTGTCGCTGCTGCTACCGCTGCTGCATGCAGCGAGCAGAAGAGCGCCAGCCGAAGCAACGGCTACGAGGCGTAGACCGTTCTTAATGGCCGAACTCATATTTCCTCCTGTTCTGGGACACGACGGTTGTCTGCCCCTGAGCCGGTCGTCGGTCCGACCGGTTTCCTGCTCTGGTTGAGCGGAAGTCTTGTAGTGATCACCGCAGGCTCCTGCTTGTCCGCGGGTCGAGTGCGTCGCGGACTCCGTCGCCGAAGACGTTGAAGCAGTAGACGACGATGAAGAGCGCGGTACCGGGGATGAACAGGTACGTCGGCACGACCGCGAAGTACCGCACCGAGTCGGCGAGCATCTTCCCCCAGGAGGGAGTCGGCTCGATGATGCCGACGCCGAGGTAAGACAGCGCCGCCTCAGCCGCGATCAATGTGGGCAGCGAGATCGTCGCGTAGACGATGATCGGTGCCCACAGGTTGGGCAGGATCTCCTTGAAGAGAATGCGTCGGGTGGGAGCGCCGTTGGCCACGGCCGCTTCGACGAACTCGCGCTCGCGCAGGCTCAGCACCTGACCGCGGATCAGGCGGGCAAGGTAGGGCCAGCCGAAGAACGCGAACACGATGATCAGGTAGAAAACGCGGGAGGTCTCCGGGCTGATTCCCATCGCCTGCAGGCGCTGGGTCAGTACTGGGCTCAGGGCAATCAGCATGAGGAACAGCGGCAGTGCCAACAGCAGGTCGGTCGCGCGGCCGATCACGCTGTCAACCCATCCGCCCTTGTAGCCGGCCAGGATTCCAGCGGTCGTTCCCACCAGCACGATGATCAAGACCGAGGTGATCGAGATGAACAGGGAGATGCGCGCGCCGTACAGGAGTCTGGCGAGGAGGTCTCGTCCGGTCAGGGGCTCGACGCCAAGTGGGTGATCAAGGGAGACGCCGCCCCACGACCCAGCGGGCAGGCTGCCGAGAGCCGGATCGAGCGCGGTCATGTCGAACTCGGTCGGATCCACTCCGAGCAGCGCGGTAATCAGCGGGGTCAGGAGCGCGACGACGAAGACAAAGACGAGGATCCACATCGCGATCATCGCGGCTCGGTCGCGGCGCAGCCGACGCCAGGCGAGCCTGCGAAGGGAGATGCCTGCGAACGCGGGGTCGGCGACGGCGTCGACGGTCGGATCGCTGACAGTGCTCACCCGTGCTTTCGCCCTCCACTCGGATCGGCCTGGGCCGAATTCTGGACAAGTACCCCGATCAGCCCTGCATGACTCTGCTCGGGTGGCTTGCCCCGGTGAGGCTAGCCCCGTGAGATTACGACACGTTTACGCGCGAGTAACTACGGGATCCTGTTATCCGGACATACGTTTTCAAATCGTGACCTTCTCAAGGTCACAAAACGACGAAATTGCAGGGATTCGGGAGAATATCCCGTCTTAGCCCTTGTTCTTGCCGCGTCCGGCGCGCTGACGATCGGTTCCGGCGAGGATTACCTTGCGGATTCGCACCGCCCCGGGGGTCACTTCGACGCACTCGTCCTCGCGGCAGAACTCCAGTGCCTGCTCGAGGGACAGCTGCTTGTGCGGGATGAGCGGAACGAGGATGTCCCCGGAGGACTGACGCATATTCGTCAGCTTCTTCTCCTTCGTCGGGTTCACGTCCATGTCGTCCGAGCGCGAGTTCTCGCCGACGATCATGCCCTCGTAGACCTCGGTGCCCGGACCCACGAACATCGTCCCGCGCTCCTGGAGGTTCGCCAGCGCGAAGCCGGTCGTCGCGCCGGTGCGGTCGGCAACGAGGGATCCCGTGGGACGGGTGCGCAGCTCGCCGTGCCACGGCTCGTACCGATCGAAGACATGGTGGAGCAGGCCGGTGCCGCGCGACTCGGTGAGGAACTCGGTACGGAAGCCGATGAGGCCGCGAGCGGGAACGATGTATTCAAGGCGAACCCAGCCGGTGCCGTGGTTGACCATCTGCTCCATGCGCCCCTTGCGCAGGGCCATCAACTGGGTCACGACGCCGAGGTAGTCCTCGGGGATGTCGACCGACAGTCGCTCCATCGGCTCGTTGATCTTGCCGTCGATGATCTTGGTGACCACCTGAGGCTTTCCGACGGTGAGCTCGAAGGCCTCGCGGCGCATGAGCTCGACGAGGATCGCGAGCTGAAGCTCACCGCGGCCCTGGATCTCCCACGTGTCAGGACGCTCCGTGGGGAGCATGCGGATCGACACGTTGCCGATGAGCTCGGCCTCGAGACGCTGCTTCACCTGATTGGCGGTGAGCTTCGTCCCGCTGCGGCCGGCCAGGGAGGAGGTATTGATGCCGATCGTCATCGAGATCGACGGCTCGTCGACCGTGATGACGGGCAGGGCAACCGGGTTCTCGATGTCTGCGAGCGTCTCGCCGATCGTGATCTCCGGGATTCCCGCGACGGCGATGATGTCGCCGGGTCCGGCCTCGAGGACCGGCACGCGATCGAGGGCCTCGGTCATGAGGAGCTCGACGATCTTGGCGCGCTCGACGGTTCCGTCGGCCTTCATCCACGCGACCTGCTGGCCCTTGCGGATCGTGCCGTGGTGCACCCGGCACAGCGCGAGGCGGCCCAGGTACGGCGACGCGTCGAGGTTGGTGACATGCGCCTGGAGCGGCATGTCGGGATCGAACTCGGGGGCCGGGACAGTCGTCAGCAGCGTGCGGAACAGCGGCTCGAGGTCCTCCGCGTCCGGCATCCCGCCGTCCTCGGGACGGGTGAGCGAGGCGCGGCCGGCCTTGGCGCTCGTGTAGACGATCGGGAAGTCGATCTGCTTCTCGGTCGCGTCCAGGTCCAAGAAGAGTTCATAGGTCTCGTCGACGACCGCGCCGATGCGCGCGTCGTGACGATCGACCTTGTTGATGACGAGCACGACGGGAAGCTGCTTCTGCAGCGCCTTGCGCAGCACGAATCGAGTCTGCGGGAGCGGTCCCTCGGATGCGTCGACGAGCAGGACGACGGCATCGACCATCTCCAGGCCGCGCTCGACCTCGCCACCGAAGTCGGCGTGACCGGGGGTGTCGATGATGTTGAAGGTGACGCCGCCCTCGGGCGCGGACGGTCCCATGTAGCGAACGGAGGTGTTCTTCGCGAGGATCGTGATGCCCTTCTCGCGCTCCAGGTCCATCGAGTCCATGACTCGGTCGTTCACATCCTGGTTGGCGCGGAATGCCCCGGACTGCCACAGCATGGCGTCGACGAGCGTGGTCTTCCCATGGTCGACGTGGGCGATGATGGCAATATTTCGGAGGTCTTCGCGGCGATTCACCCGTTGACTGTACGGGCCTGAGGCACCATGGCCCTAATCCACGAGCGCTCCACCAGACCCTCCGCCGGCCCTCCACGCGAGACGAGAACACCCTGATGAAGTTCTATTCGGACATCCCCGAGCGCAAGTTCCGCCAACTCGCCGGCGACATCTGGCTGGTCGTGTGGACCATCGGCTGGATCTGGGTCGCGGTCAAGCTGCACGGGCTGATCATGAACCTTGCCGCTCCGGGCCAGGCGATATCCGATGGAGCGAGCGGCCTCGCGGAGAGCATCGACTCCGCTGCCCAGACGATCGGCGACGTGCCGATCGTCGGCGGGGCGCTCGCTGCGCCCTTCAGTGGGATCAGCACGGCAGCGTCCGCTCTCGCATCGGCGGGCCAGGCCGAGGCCGATGCCGTGTCGAACCTGGCCATGTTCGTGTCCGTGGCGCTGGCGCTACTGGCCTTCGCCTCGTTCGCCGCGTACTGGCTGCCCATCCGCCTCGCCTTCATCCAGCGCGCGAGCGCCGCCCAGCGGTTCGTCAATGATGACGACGACCTGGACCTGTTCGCCCTTCGCGCGCTCGCGCGCCAGCCCCTCCACGTCCTGGCGCGGATCAGCGACGATCCGGCGGGCGACTGGCGCCGCGGAGACCGGCGGATCATCGACCGCCTCGCCGAGCTGGAACTGGCCGACGAGGGCCTGCGCATGCCGGCCAGGAAGTCACGGCGCGCGGAGCCTAGCGCTCCCCAGGCCGGCAACGACGTCGGCGTCGTCGAGGTGATCGACATCGAGATCGTCGAGGACGACGAACGTCGATGACCGGGGACCGACCGCATCTGGAGTACTGGCATGCCTGGACGGATGACGACGGAGTCAGCCGTCAGGAGCGCCGCTCGGTCGGCGAGTTCGACCTTGCTCCCTTCACGTCGGACAGCGAGCCGCTCTGGGTTGCTTCGCATAGCTCCACGCCGCGCAAGGTCGTCTTCCTCACGCTGCCCGCGAACGAGGTCGTGCACTGGCACGAGAATCCGGTGCCCCAGTGGATCGTGGTCCTGTCGGGCCGCTGGTTCGTCGAGACCATGGACGGGACCCGAGTCGAGATGGGTCCGGGCGAGCTGTCCTTTGGCGGTGATCAGGGCACCGACCCGTCACGAGCCGAGCGCGGCCATCAATCCGGTGCGCTCGACGGACGCCCATGCTCGTTGATGCTCATCCAGGTCGACCCGCCCACCACCACCTGACCCCCGCGAGTGGGCAGTTGTCGGGGTGAAATGTCGGATCTGCGCCCCGACAACTGCCCACTCGCGGAGGGTTGGACGCGGCTACACCCGCTTGACGTCTATCCCGCCGAAGACCGCTGCACCCTTGATGATCAGTACCGGCGAGCCGGGAGGCGCACTCGTCTTCGGCAGGCTGTGCCCCCCGAAGATCGCCGTCAGCCCCTCGGCCTGAACTTCGACACCCTCGGGCACCTTGATCTCCAGCCCCCCGAACACGCACACAGCGGTGATGGTGGTCGTCTTGCTGGTGAACACCGCGGAAGTCATGTCCAACTCGCCGCCGCCGAACACGCACGTGGCCTTCATCTCCGCGGGCACCGCCCACGCGCCCTTGCGCTCGAAGCCGCCAAAGATCGCGATCATGTTGCTGTTCGAGCCGCTCGAACTGTCTCCGCGGACGATGACCCCGGGATTCGACGGCGCGACTGTCGAGTCCGGGTCCTGCGGCACGGCGATGGTCCCCGGCGGGACTGGAAGGTCACGCAGCACGGGAACCAACTCGGCGTAGGTCGTCGCGCGATAGACCTCGGACAGTCGCTCCTCGTGCTCGTCGAGTGAGAGTCGGCCGTCGGCGTATGCGTCACGAAGCGTCGCGGCGACCTTCTCCCGGTCGGCATCGGACGCGCGCATGCTCATGGCACGCGACACGGCCGCCGCAGGATCGATCGGCTCGTCGCTGGTCATGACGTGAGGCTACTCAGGATTCGGATGTACCCTCGCGCCGTGATCGAGATTCACGCTGCGAACCCTGACGATGGCGAGCTGCTGGCCGGTCTCAGCGCACTGCTAGTCGACTGCGTGCGGGGCGGTGCTTCGGTGGAGTTCTTGTCGTCCGTGACGACCGAGGATGCCGCGCGCTACTGGACTGCAGCACTCGCGCGCGTGGCCGCCGGCCAGCAGGTGATGCTCGTCGCACGCGAGGGCGAGCCAGTGCTCGGCACGGTCTCGCTCGTGCTGTCGAGCCAGCAGAACCAGCAGCATCGTGGCGAGATCTCCAAGCTGCTCGTCTCCCCGACCGCGCGACGCCGGGGAATCGCGACCCTACTGATGGATGCGGTGGAGGCGCAGGCGTGGTCACTCGGACGAACCGTCCTGGTGCTCGACACCGTCACCGGGTCGGAGGCGTCCCATCTATACGAGGCCCGCGGGTGGAACCGCGTCGGCGAGATCCCCAACTACGCGCTGAATCCAGCGGGCCAGATGTGCAGCACCACCTACTACTGGAAGGCGGCCCCGTAGCCCTAGCGGCGTGCAGGTTCTACCTCGAGTACATGTCGATGAGTTCGTCCCAGGTATCAGGCTGATTGGTGAAGGCGTCCCAGTTCGAGACCGCCGAGACGGTCGACGCCACGAGGAACAGCACGACGCCGATGACGATTGCGGCGATGATGAGTCTTCTCGCGGAGTCGGTCAGGCCGAGGGCTCGTCCGTCCGGTCGCGTGCCTGCGACGATCCGGTTGTCGACGATCTGGGTCCCAGACAGGCGGTCGTGCCACGTGCGACCCTCCGCATTGCCCAGCATCATCAGGCAGCCAATATCAAAGGCAAGGGCGACGCCCAAGCCGAGGACCAGGCCAACGAGTCCGGCGCCCGCGAGACCACCTCCGGCAATGACGACCCCGAAGATCGCGGCTCGTCGCAGGACCGCTCCGTGCGGATCGCCGGACAGATAGCGAACGGAGATGTTCAGCAGGCGCATGCCCGGCGTCGCATTCCACGTCGAGATCGAGATCCACTGGTACAAGAACATCAACACGCCGCCGGCAAGTGCCTGGGCGATATCGGCCCAGGTGCTCCCCTCCGTGCTGACGAAGATGAGCGTCAGCACGCTTGAGAAGATCAAGAACACCGCTGCGTCGACGAGGTATCCGACGACTCGCCTACCGAATCCGGCCCATTCGTGCTGGAGGACTACCGGCGGCGCATGTACGTGATCGGTCCACACGGCGCCGTTCCAATAGCGCAGATTGCGGCCGCCCGCGGGATCGGGATACCAAGCGGCTGGCGGCAGTTCATCGGGCATGCGGAGAAGTTAGCGCAGGGCGCCTTACGCCGGAGGCGAAGTCCGCTCCCATCCTGCAGTGTCAGCATATGCTGACACCATGAACACGATGGCAGGCGAGGGCGACGGCGTGATCGGCGAGTTGTCCGCAATCGCGGAGGCGAAACGGGAGCTCTCCCGCCGGGAGGACGTAGCCGTTCGCCGTGCGAGGCGCTCGGGGCTGTCCTGGGCAGAGATCGGGACTCTTCTTGGCGTCACTCGCCAGACGATGCATCGCAAGTACCGCAAGGTGGGATGACTAGCCGCCGCTGACCGCAAGGACGAGTACTCCCTGAACCGATTCACCAGAATCCTGGCTCCATGCGCAGTTCACCTTGTCCTCACAGGTGACGCGGAACTTGTCGCCGCCTGGCTGGGTGGCGACAAACCAGATCCGCCCCATGCGTGTGCCCTTCTCGTACACGTCGTAGGCAGCGCTGGCGGTCGTGGTGAAGCATGAGTTGTACAGGCCATCTCGGGCGTAGAAGAGGGCAACGTAGGGCTGCTCGTCCGAACCGATCGTGTACCTGTCTCCTGCCCAGTTGACCGAGCACTCGGTGCTCCCGTCCTCCACCGGAGTCAGGGTGAGAGGGGTCTCCTGCTTGAGCGAGAATTTCACTCCGACGAAGTACCCGCCGGCGATGTTCCCCGGCGCGTTCTCGGGGTCGTCAACGGCATCCTTGCCCGGCCCGCCGATGAAGCGGTCGTTCCCCGCCCCTCCGGACATGACATCCCGGCCGGGACCGCCGATGAGAACGTCGTCGCCCCCAAGCCCGACGAGGACGTCGTTTCCACCCAGGCCGCAGATCACGTCAGCTCCCGGCGTGCCTTTGAGCAGGTCAGGACCCTTGGTGCCCGTGATGGTGCACTCACGTTTCGGGGCGGGCTGCGCCGCAGACGCCGGCAGCGCGAGTGCGGCGACACCAACGGTCGCGGCGGCAGCGACAGCGAGCAGACGGATGAGGTTGGTGCGACGACGCATAGTGTCCCCCCGGGGTTGTTAGTCGAAGTGTGCCCGACCTGACGACTTTCAAACCTCAAGTGCGGATTCCGCGCCGTCGCGAGCAAGCACCAGCAATGCCCGACGAGCAGCGTCGAGGACCTCACTCGACGACATCGCCTCGGCCTCCTGCTCCACGGACAGCAGTTGCTCGGCGTCAAATGTGCCAGCGATCACGACCTTCGAAGCAGGCGTGTCTGCGACGGTCGCGGCGTCCGGTGACCGGTCCGCGTGAGTGGTGAGCAGGATGGCCTCGCGCACGTGTCCCTCGGCGAACAGCAGGGAAGCGGCATTACGAGCTGTGGTCCACAGCTGAGGCGCCTGACCGGTGCGGTGCCAGATATCCAACAGGTCCGCGAACGCCCTGGCTGCCGTGGCGCGATCACCGATCTCGGTGCGAACCGAGGCGAGGGCGACCGATGCCACGCCGGCGACGAAGGTCGCCCCCACCGAGTTCGCCTCGATCACCGCAGCCTCGTAGATCGGTAGCGCAGCAACGGGGTTTTCGCGGGCGGTCAGCTCCCCGGAGACGTACGAGGCGAAGGCGTGATGACTGTGACAGCCCGCGTCCATCGCCAGACGCATCGCCCGATCGAGCAGTTCCCGGGCTTGCTCCGTCTGCCCGGCGTAGGCCCAGGCGAGAGCCGCGCTCGCGATGTAAGCCGGCTGCACACCGTCTGCCTCGAGCGATGCCCGCTGCCAACCGTGCGCGGCGACGGGGAACTCGCCTCGGTATAGCGCGACAGCGGCGAGGGCTGACTCGCACCGGGCTTGCCGAGGAGTCGACGAGCCGCCAAGGGCCAGGCCGCGCCGGGCCAGTTCAACCGAGCGGTCGTACGCGCCGGTGAGACGTGCCGCCTCCGCTGCGGCGCCGAGGATCTCGGCCCCGCGCGCATGCGCATCGACCCACGGTTCCTCGGCGAGCTCGAGGCACCACGCCCATAACTCACGAAGCTCCCTCCAGATCGACGGACGATCCAGGGACAAGGTGATGTGAACGAGCGCGTCACGGTCACCACGACCGCGAGCGACGTCGCGCGCGGCCCGGAGGTTGGGCAGTTCGGCTCGAAGTCGCCGGTCGGCGGCCGCCTCCGCCTCCCCGAACAGGCCGGCCTCGATCGCGGTTGCCGTGTCGACCATCCGGTGAATGAAGCGGTCCTCGGCGACCGCGCCCTCCCCTCTCCCCTGGAGCTCGTCGAGCAGGAAGGAGCGAACGGTGAACAGGAGTCGGTAGCGAGAACGGTCGCTCTCGACATCCAGCAGCGACGCGTCGAGGAGTCGGTGCAGCAGTCGCAATGCATCCTGCCCGGGCGCTACCTGCGCGGCGAGCTTCTCGAGCGTGTCGAGATCGACTCCGCCAGGAAAGGGCGCGGTCGCGAGAAGCAGTTCCTGGTCAGGCGGCTCCAGCATGTCGAAGGACCAGCGGATGGTGGAGCGAAGCGTTGCCTGCCTGGCATCGTCGGCTGACCCGCGCGAGGAGACAAGGTCAAGTGCGAGGCGATCGCGAAGCGTGGCGAGTGGCATGGCGGCCGCGTGACTAGCCGCGATCTCGATGGCGAGCGGCAGACCGTCCAGGCGGCGCAGTATCTCCACGAGCAGCGCCGTGTCTTCGGACTGGAGGTCGAACGAGCGGTCGCGGCGGCGGGCGTGCTCCACGAAAGCCTGGACGGATGGCTGCCGGTCAAGTCCGCTCGAGTCAGTTCCGTCGCTCGGAACAGGAAGTGGCTGCAAACGAACGACGTACTCGCCGCGAGAGTGCAAGACGATGCGCGAGGTCGCGAGAATCCGCACGCTGGTCACTCGGGCAACTACGGCATCGACCAGCGCGCGGCACGCCGTGACAACGTGCTCGCAGTTGTCCAGAACCAACAGGAGGCGCGCCTCCCCGATCGCCAGCGCGACGTCGTCCGCCGTCACGTCCTCGGACGTGCGCAGGTGCAGGACGGACGCAACGGCCTGCGCCACCCGGCCCGGTTCCTCGACTGCCGAGAGATCGACGAAGACGGCAGTCAGGTTCTGGGTGTCGGCAATCTCCGCGGCCACCTCGAGCGCGAGCCGAGTCTTGCCAACCCCGCCCGTCCCGGTCACGGTCACCGCCTGGTGCTCGCCGAGCAACCGTCGCAACTCGTCGCGGTCACGGTCGCGGCCGACGAACGGACCGGGCGGCCGGACGACGGTCGCCACCTTGAGCCCCGCCGCCGGAGCGAGCTGACCAGCGGCCACCTGCTGTTCAAGGGCGGCCAGGGCGGGTCCGGCGTCGAGCCCGGTCTCCTCGGCCAGCCGGGTCCGATAAGCCGCGGCCGCCTCCATCGCCTCGGCCGGTCGCCCGTCGAGGGCGAGGGCACGCACCAGGAGGAGCGCCGTGCGCTCCTGCAGGGGCCGTTCGAGGGACCCGGCCTGCGCATCGACGACGGCAGACCGACCACCGTGCGCGAGCAGGGCCTCGATGAAATCGTCATGCAGGCGGGCGCGCAGCTCGTCGAGGGAGACCGCGGCCGCGGCCAGGTCGGGGTGCGAGCGGAACTCCTCGAGCGCCGGCCCGCGCCACAGGTCCAGGGCCTGCTGCGCCAGGACGAGTGCTTCGGGGACGTCACTCCCGGCCACCCGGTCGGCCAGCGCGCGCGCCTGCCGGACGTCCATCTCGTCCTCGCCGAGAGTCAGGGCGTAGCCCGCCGGGCTCGTGGTCAGTCGATGGCCAGCGGCTCCTAGGTGCTTTCGCAGCCGGGAGACGTGGTTGTAGAGGGCGCGGACCGCGTCCTCGGGAGGATCCTCGGGCCAGGTCAGGTCGATGAGCCGCTCCGTTGCGAGCACGCGCCCCTGCGCCATGGCCAGGACCGCGAGAACGGTGCGACGACGCTGCCCGGGCACGTCGACCACGAGCCCGTCGACGCGCAGTGCGAGTACGCCGAGCAGGTCGACACGCAGGGATGAGACCGCTCCGTCAGCGTCCATCGATCCCTCCCGGACGTTGTGCTGCACGACCGTCGGCTCAAACTATGCCGGACGAGAGGACGTCGCCTCGGGCGCGGCGAAGCATTCGACCGCCACCCAGGCCGCGAATCGGTCAATGCCGACTGCATCAATGAGCCCACCTGTTTGTGAGGTCTGTGCGACAAGGGCATCGACCTTGCGGCGCAGCCTGTCCGCATCCAGCTCGACACGCACAGCCAACTCCTCTGGGTCGCACACCCGGGGAAGGCCCTCGTCGAAGACGCCGAAGTCGTCATTCAGCGCTGGGTCCACCCCCAACTGCGCATGCGTTGCGACCACGTGCAGGATCCGCGGATTCACGGTGCTGCCGGCAACTGCCTCATCCACCCAGCGGCTCACCGTGCGATGGTCCTGGTGTCCCGTGTGCCCTTCCGGTCCGAACGTGATCACGGTCTCCGGACGCACACGGTCGATCACCTCGACGAGACGCGCAACCGCATGAGCGGACTCGATCATCGCGCAGCCGCCGTCGGGGTAGTCGAGCCACTCGTGCTCCCGGACGCCGAGGAGCACAAGGGCATCCTCCAGCTCCCGGGTGCGGACGTGAGCGAGGCGCGAGCGCGCCTCGACATCGGCGTCCGGCCCGCCGGCCTCGCCTCGCGTGGCAGTCACGCACACCACGCGGACCCCGTGGTCCGTCAAGGTGGCGCTCAGTCCCCCGCTGAGATAAGTCTCGTCGTCGGGGTGAGCCCAGACGGTCAGTGTCGTGCCCAGCCAGGAGAGGTCATTCGGGTCGCGTTCGGCAGTACTCAGTCCGGTTGTCATCTGGACATCGTCGGCGCGGCACCTGTCACGGACCTGTCACGAGCACATCGCGGACAGGCGACGCGTGACAGTCGCGTGCGACCGCGGGCGTGAAACCTCGGGTCGACGGCGGACCACACGGGTCCGCGTCGACGAAAGAGGAACCATCATGTCCATCGACACCGCCACACCACCGCTCAGCCAAGCCGCCGACGCAGCGCTGGTCGAGCAGTTCGTCATCAAGATCGCGACCGACCTCGGCACAGCGCACAACAGCGTCCTTGCCTACCTGGGCGACCGGCTCGGCCTGTGGTCTGCACTGGCAGCACATCCGAGTAGCACCAGCGAGCAGCTGGCCGCACGCACCGGGCTCGCCGAGCGCTACGTGCGCGAGTGGCTGGCCGCGCAGGCCGCCGCGGGTTACGTCTCGTACGAACCTCCCACCGGCACCTTCACCCTTCCCGCCGAGCACGCCATGGTCTTGGCCGACCCGGACAGCCCGGTCTTCATGGCCGCCGGCTTCGAGGTGGTCGCCGCTGTGTGGGCGACAGTCGACCGGCTCGCTCACGGCTACGCCACCGGCGAGGGCGTCGGCTGGCGCGAGCACGACTCCCGGTTATTCACCGGGTTCGAGCGCTTCTTTCGACCCGTCTACCGCGGCGTCCTCGTTTCGGAGTGGCTGACGGCGGTGCCCGGCCTCGTCGAGAAGCTCGAGTCGGGCATCCGCGTGCTTGACGTGGGCTGCGGGCTCGGCACCGCGACGACGATCATGGCCGAGGCCTTCCCGTCGTCCACGTTCGTTGGCGTGGATTACCACGGTGAGTCAGTGCGGCGCGCCCGCATCGCAGCCGATGGTGCAGGTTTTGGCAACCGCGTCTCGTTCGCTATCGAGGACTCGAAGTCATACGGGGGCGAGTACGACCTGATCTGCCTGTTCGACACCCTCCACGACCTCGGTGATCCGGTCGGCGCGCTCGGCCACGCCCGCAAGCACCTCGCCGACGGTGGCTGGGTCGTCGCCGTGGAGCCGAACGCCGGGGACCGTCTCGAGGACAACCTGCACCCGCTCGGGCTGACGTGGTACGCGTCGGGTCACTCGCTGTGCGTGGCGAATGCGCTTGACCAGGGCGGTGAGGCGCTGGGAGCGCAGGCAGGCCCGGCTCGGACACTGCGGGCCTTCGCCGACGGGGGCTTCCCAGGTGCGCAGGTCGTGACTTCGACCATGCTCAACATGGTCATCGCCGCGCAGTGATGAGTTGTGACGTCCCGGTCGCGCGTCGTCTACGGCACGCGACCGGGGTCGTCACATCGCCGTCAAGGCTCGAACGACAGCGCGAGTGACTTCGCAGCAGATCGAAGCCGCCTGTCTCGGGTCCAGATGCTCGTGGCCTCAGCCGACAGCGCGCTTCCGATCAGGTGCGCATCCGTCGGACTCAGTCCCGTGCCCCAGAGCTCATGCTCGTCGACCAGCGACAGCAGGTCCTCATGACCGAGTACGTCTACCACCGCCAGGCCCATCATCAACTGCAGGAACTCGTCCCGCCGAGCGAGCGAGCCGAGCGCCAGTTCCTCCACCACCCGCGGGTGCGTGACGACGCTGTCGCTGAGAAGAAGGTCGACGAGCACAGGGTCGGAACGGTGGAGGTGATCGATCCACACCGACGTGTCTACGAGGATCACGCCGCGCCCTCGCGGCGACGAGGGGCAGCGGAAGCGCCCGCGTCAGAGCCCCCCATCGTCGCCAGCTTCCGCGCGCTCGCCAGCCTGATGAGAGTCTCCAGCGCTTCGCGCACGAGGCTGTCGCGGTCATCGATGCCGGTCGCCGCCGCGGCGCGCTCCACGAGGTCGTCGTCCACTCTCCCGACGACGCGGGCAGATCGGGCGGAGCCATCAGATTCGACGATGCGCTCGAATGTCACCTGCCTGCCCAGCTGGACGTTGCGGGTTCTAAATCCTGGCCACGAGGGCCGGTCGCCCGAGAAGAAGGCCGGATACCGATGCGCCGACGGCGGCAGGCCGCCCACCAGTTCGTCGAGCTGCTTCCACGTCAAGGTCGTCGAGTCATTGACGGTGCTCAGCAGCTCGCGCAACGGCGCCCAGGAAGCCATGTCAACCCCGTTCGGTTGACCTTAACTTAATCAACCGGCGTCAGATGTTCAAGTCTTAACTTAAGCTCAGCACGCCCAACGCAGGAAGTCGCGGACAACCTTCCGCAGCACCGAGCGAGCCGGCAGCGGCTCGTCCCAGTCGCCGGCGACGAGGGCGTCAACAGTCGCCTTGACCATGAACGCAGCGTTGTCCTTGAACTGGTCGCACACGAATTGCTTGTCATCGGCCTCGCCGGCACGCCACTCGGCCTTGAGGAACTTGGTGACCTGCGCGGCAGTGGTGTCGGCCTGGGCTGCGGGCGCCGAGAGGACGACCGTCCCGAAGACGAGCGCGATGGCCAGGACGGGTGCGATGAGGCGCTTTGACATCCCGAAAGGCTATCCGCGCACGTGTGTACCGCGCACGAAATCCGTCAGGTCTCAGTGACGGCCTGGACTATCTCGGCGACCCGCAGTTCAGTGGCGTCATCGAGATCGTCGAAGTACCAGGCTGCGGGCATCAGCCGGCCGTCGGCTCCACCCGCTGGCCGGAACGCGACCTTCTCGCTCACGCCCAGACTCATCCGCTCGTCCTTGCGGAAGAAGATCAGGACGGGACTGCTCGCTGAAATGGCGTAGCCGGGCATCCCGTACCAGATGCGTGCCTTGAGGTCGGGTCCCGCGGCAGCGATCACATCGTGCATCCGCCGCATCACGCTGCGGACGGGCTCGTCCATCTCGTCGATCTTGGCGAGAACCTGCTGGAGGTTGCGGTCATCCTTGTTCGTCATTGTCATGTCCCTTCGGGTGGAATTGATGTGCCGAAGCACAGCACCCCATCCGGACATACCCTGATCGATTCAGGTCGCTCCGAAATGTTTCAGGCGAACGATCACCTGGAAGCGCAAACAACTAAAACGTAGCAGACCGTTAGACGTTGAAACGGAACTCCACGACGTCGCCGTCGGCCATCACGTAGTCCTTGCCCTCGATCCGGACCTTGCCCTTGGCCTTCGCCTCGGCCATCGAGCCGGTGGCAACGAGGTCGTCGAAGGACACGACCTCGGCTTTGATGAAGCCCTTCTGGAAGTCCGTGTGGATCACTCCGGCAGCCTCGGGCGCAGTGGCTCCCTTGGGGATGGTCCACGCGCGGGACTCTTTCGGCCCGGCCGTCAGGTAGGTCTGCAGGCCGAGCGTCGCGAAGCCGACTCGCGCGAGAGCGTTGAGGCCGCTCTCCTCCTGGCCCACGGACTGCAGCAGCTCGAGTGCTTCCTCCTCGGACAGCTCGACCAGTTCCGCCTCGAGCTTGGCGTCGAGGAACACCGCCTCGGCGGGTGCGACGAGGTCGCGCATGCTCTGCTTGAACGCCTCGTCGGCGAGCTCGTCCTCGTCCACATTGATCATGTAGAGGAAGGGCTTGGCGGTGAGGAGGAACAGCTCCTTGAGCGGAGTCGGATCAACGCCGGAGGCGAAGATCGTCGTGCCGTTGTTCAGCAGTTCGCGCGCCTCCTCGGTGGCGGTGAGGACGGCAACCTTCGACTTGTCGGTGCGCGCCTCCTTCTGCAGGCGGGGCAGCGCGCGGTCGATCGTCTGCAGGTCGGCGAGGATCAGCTCGGTGTTGATGGTCTCCATGTCCTCGGCGGGCGAGACCCGGCCCTCGACGTGGATGACGTCATCGTCGGTAAAGGCGCGGAGCACCTGGCAGATGGCGTCCGACTCGCGGATGTTCGCGAGGAACTTGTTCCCTAGGCCGGCGCCCTCGCTCGCGCCCTTGACGATGCCGGCGATGTCGACGAACACCACCGACGCGGGCAGGATCCGCTCGGAACCGAAGATCCCCGCGAGCACGTTCAGCCGGGGATCGGGCACCCCGACGACGCCCGTGTTCGGCTCGATCGTCGCGAACGGGTAGTTCGCCGCGAGCACGTCGTTCTTGGTCAGGGCGTTGAACAGGGTCGACTTGCCGACGTTCGGGAGTCCGACGATTGCGATGGTGAGGGCCACGGCGGACGATCCTAGTCGGGGCGGCGGGATGGCGATTTCCCCGAATCACAGGTCGGTTGAGTACGGTACGGACGTGGTGACGCCCGACGACGAGCACGGCCGCGAGCCGGTCGACCCGGTGTATGCGTCCTTCTTCCGGCCCGAGGACGTCGAGCCGCTCGAGCCGGCCCTTGCCGAACTCGGTCTCGAGGATCCCGCTCCCGACTCCGGGATTGATGCCGGCGAGCCCGAGTTCGACGCCGACATCGAGGCCCAGCTCGCGCTGCCCGACTCCGTCGTGGTCGACGAGCTCGACCACGACGAAGACTCAGAGCCCGAGGATGCTCCGGCGCCGCCGGCCCCCGCGGCGACTGTCGACACCGGCCGCCTGTTCCGCAGCCAGGGCGTCACGGACGTCGATGCAGCGGTACTGGCGCTGACGTCAGACCACGGCGGCAAGCTCCGCACCCTCGTGCGCGTCGACGACGATCCCTCGATCCCCGTGCGGGTGAACAGCGCGGTCTCCGCTACCGGAACCGGCCTGGTCGTCGACGATGCCGCGGTGCTGGACGATGAACCCGTGACAGAGAGCCGCAGTGACCGGCGCAAGCACGGCACGCCCCGCGAGATCTCCCACCGCTCCCCGGGCATCTCGGCCGGCGCGGTCTATCTCATCGTCATCGGGGCGACCGTCCTCGTCGGGTTCATCAACGCCTGGCTCGGCAAGGGCGAACTCGGTGCGCCGACCGGCATCGCCCTGCTCGTCAGCAGCGTCTACTGCGCGTGGCGGGTGCGCCGCGAGGACGATGTCGTGGCGATCATCATCCCGCCCATCGCGTTCTTCATTGCCGCGATCACTGCCGGACAGATGTTCCGCGGCACGACCGGCGGCGGCGTGCTCAACCGCGCTCAGCTCGTGTTCTTCACGATGGCCTACAACTGGTACTGGGTCATCGGCACGACCGTCGTCGCTGTCGTTCTCGTGCTGTTCCGCCGCCGCCGCGGCTAGGCCTGCGCGGCCTTCATGTCGCGCCGCAGTTCCGGCGGGAGCGCGAACACCAGCGTCTCCTCCGCGGTCTGCACGGTCTCGACGTCGGAGAAGCCGCGCTCGGCCAGCCACTCGAGCACTTCGCTGACGAGGATCTCGGGCACCGAGGCGCCGCTGGTGAGTCCGACCAGCGAGGCGTCGTCGAACCATGCGGGATCGAGTTCGCCCGCGTAGTCGACGCGGTAGGACGCACGCGCGCCGGCCTCGAGCGCGACTTCGACAAGGCGCACGGAGTTCGACGAGTTGCCCGAGCCGACGACGATGACGACGTCGCAGCCAGGGGCCATGGCCTTGACCGCAGCCTGCCGGTTCGACGTGGCGTAGCAGATGTCATCGCTGGGCGGCGCGATCAATTGCGGGAAGCGCTCCTTGAGCACGTCGACCGTCTGCAGGGTCTCGTCAACGGACAGGGTCGTCTGCGACAACCAGATGAGCTTGTCGGAGTTTGGGATGTCCTGGGTCAAGGCAACGTGGGGATCCTCGACGAGGGTGACGACCTCTGGCGCCTCCCCCATCGTGCCTTCGACCTCTTCATGGCCCTCGTGTCCGATGAGCACGATCTGGTAGCCCTCGCTGGCATAGCGCCGCACCTCTGCATGGACCTTGGTCACCAGCGGACAGGTGGCGTCGATCGTCTTGAGATTGCGCTCGCGCGACTCCTCATGGACGACGGGGGCCACGCCGTGCGCGGAGAACACGACCGTGGATCCCTCGGGAATCTCCTCGACCTCGTCGACGAAGATCGCGCCGCGCTCCTCAAGGGCCTGGACGACGTACTTGTTGTGGACGATCTGCTTGCGCACGTATACCGGCGCTCCGTAGAGGTCGAGGGCCTTCTCGACCGTGACGACGGCCCGGTCGACTCCCGCGCAGTATCCGCGAGGCGCAGCCAGCAAGACCTTCTTCGATTCGGCCATGCCCCCATCGTAGGCTCCGGGACATGCCCCTGGAGACCAGCGCCGAGTCGCCCGCGGCCGTCCGCACGGTCTCCCGGCTCCTCTCGGACTGGATCGGCAGGCTCGGCGCGATCTGGATCGACGGCCAGGTCGCCGAGTACCGGCCGCGCCCGGGTGCCCGCAACCACTACCTCGTCCTGCGCGACACCGATGTCGACATGTCACTGACCGTCGTCGCCGACTCGTCGATCATCGGCCGCATGGATCCGCCGCTCGCCGAGGGCCAGCGGATCATCGTGCACGCGCGACCGGACTTCTGGGCGGCCCGCGGGTCGCTCTCGCTGCGGGCCAAGGAGATCCGCCCCGTCGGCCTGGGCGCGCTGCTCGCCGAGCTCGAGCGGCTGAAGGCCTTGCTCACCGCCGAGGGCCTCTTCGCTCCGGAGCGCAAGAAGGCGCTGCCTTTCATCCCCCAGCGCATCGGCCTGATCTGCGGTCGCGCGAGCGCCGCGATGGACGACGTGCTCGTCAACGCCCGCGAGCGCTGGCCCGCCATCGCATTCGAGGTGCGCGAAGTGCCGGTGCAGGGAGTCCAGGCGGTCGCGGCGGTCACTGCCGCGCTGGCTGAGCTCGATGCCATGCCCGAGGTCGACGTCATCATCCTCGCCCGCGGCGGCGGCAGCGTCGAGGACCTGCTGCCCTTCAGCAACGAGGCACTCGTCCGGGCCGTGGCCGCGTGTCGCACCCCGGTCGTCAGCGCGATCGGCCACGAGCAGGACGCCCCGCTCGTCGACTTCGTCGCGGACCTTCGCGCGTCGACGCCGACCGATGCCGCGAAGCGAGTCGTGCCGTCTTTGCGCGAGCAGGTCTCGCTCGTCGAGGGCCTGCGCCGTCGCGGATCCGTCGTGATCGGCCACCTGCTCGACCGCGAGCAGCAGGGCATGCGCCATCGGCGCGACCGGGCGCGCTCGGTCCTCCTGAATCGGCTCGACGCGGCCGCCAACGACATCGGACACCTGCATGCCCGCGCGCGATCCCTGTCCCCCGCGGCGACTCTCGAACGCGGCTACGCGATCGTCACGTCGGCAGACGGTCACATCGTCCGCAGCGCTGCGGACGCGGCACCCGGCGATGTCCTGGACATCCGGCTCAGCGAAGGCCGCCTTCGGGCGCAAGCACTCGCCGATGACGTTGCGTCCGGGAACTAGAGTCGCGTCATGGCCGAACCCACCTACGAGCAGGCGCGCGACGAGCTGGCCACGGTGGTCGCCTCGCTCGAGAACGGCGGACTCACGCTGGAGGAGTCGCTCGCCCTATGGGAACGCAGCGAGGTCCTCGCGAAGATTTGCCAGACCTGGCTCGACACCGCGCGCGCCCGCGTGGACGCAGCCGACCCTGAGGAATAGCTGCTAAGGCGTTGCGGGCTCCAGCGACGCGGCCAGGGCGATCAGCTCGTCCCAGCCCGCGGTGCCCGACACGATCGTCGTCGTGCCGTCGGCGATCAGCACCAGCGAGTGTCGATCGCCGCGCTCCCACCGCTCCCAGTTCACGCCCTCGACCGCCTGCGTCCCGACGGCGATGCCGTCGTCTGTCTGCTCGGCCGTGTAGTCGTCCGACGCGTTCACCGACTGGCTGACCTGCGCGTACTGATCGGCGGGAGTCACGTAGCCGATGTGCAGGACCGGATCGGGGATCGACTTCGCGGTGGGCTCCCAGCGCGCGCTCGTGGGGCGCCAGCCCTCGGCCAGCCCAGTCGGCGCGTCTAGGTCGAAGTCGGCCTGATCGGTCGCGAGCAGCACCGCTGGTGTCGGGTCGATCACCTTCACGGCGTCCGGCTGCGGACGCCACGTCACGATCAGCAGCACCACGACGAATGCCAGGACGACGAGCATGGAGCGCACCATGTCGCCGATGGTCTGGCGCATCCGCGCATTCGGCCGTCCGGTCGGCTGCGGCTCCTGGCTTCCCACGCGTCCATCATGGGCTATCGGCTCTGCTGGGCAATCGGGCAGGTGAGCCCGCCCGCTCCATCGATACGCTGCCGACATGACCAGTGCACCCGCCCTCGAGGTTCCCGACCGCAACCTCGCCCTCGAACTGGTCCGGGTAACCGAGGCCGCCGCGATGGCCGCCGCCCGCTGGGTCGGTCGCGGGGATAAGAACGGAGCCGACGGAGCTGCGGTCAACGCGATGCGGCAACTGATCGGCACCGTGTCGATGAACGGCGTCGTCGTCATCGGCGAGGGCGAGAAGGACGACGCTCCGATGCTGTTCAACGGCGAGCGTGTCGGCGACGGATCGGGTGCCGAGGCCGATGTCGCCGTCGACCCCATCGACGGGACGACCCTCGCAGCAAAGGGCATGCCCAACGCGATCGCGGTCATCGCCGTCGCCGAGCGCGGCGCGATGTACGACCCGAGTGCGGTGTTCTACATGGAGAAGCTCGTCGTCGGTCCCGAGAGCGCGGATGTCGTCGACATCACCGCACCCATGGCCTACAACCTCCAGCAGATCGCGCGCGCGAAGGGGGAGCACGTCGAGGACCTCACCGTCTGCATCCTCGACCGTCCCCGCCACCAGGGCATCGTCGACGAGGTCCGCGCGGCGGGCGCACGGATCAAGTTCATCGCCGACGGCGACGTCGCGGGAGCGATCATGGCCGCTCGTGACGGCACCGGCATCGACATGCTGGCCGGCATCGGCGGAACGCCCGAGGGAATCATCGCGGCCTGCGCGATCACCTGCCTCGGCGGAACAATTCAGGCCAAGCTCTGGCCGCGCGATGACGATGAGCGTCGTCGCGCCCTCGACGCCGGGCATGACCTCGATCGCGTGCTCACCACAGGAGACCTCGTCACGGGCGACAACATCTTCTTCTGCGCGACCGGGATCACCGACGGAGAGATCATGGAGGGCGTCCGCTACACCGCGGACGGGCCAACCACGCACTCGATCGTCATGCGCAGCAAGAGCGGCACTATCCGCGACGTGCGCAGCGAGCACCGCCTGTCGAAGCTGTCGACCTACTCGTCCGTCGACTTCGGCGGATCGGCCAGCCTCCGCACCAGCTGATCGGAACGCCATGTCCGACGCACCAACCACGAGTCGTGACCTGGCTCTCGCGCGGGCTCGCACCGCACTCGCCGAAGCCCTCGCGGCGGACGCCGATCGCGACGCGGTCATGGTCCGCTTCGACCGGTGGGCGATCGACCTGTGGGACGGGTTGTCGTCCGTCTACGACGCCGCCGCGGTACTGCCTCACCTCGTCGACATCATCGCCGACGTGCATCGCCGTCGCTCGGCCCTGCTTCGAGTCCGCGACGGCGAGCGCATTCTGCGTCCCGACTGGTTCCAGTCTCCCGATGCGATCGGATACGTCGCCTATGCCGACCTGTTTGCCGGCGACCTGCAGGGCATCCGGGGGCACATCGACTACCTGCGCGACCTGGGGGTGACGTACCTGCACCTCATGCCACTGCTCACTCCCCGCCCCGGCGCCAACGACGGCGGCTACGCGGTGATGGATTACCGCTCGGTGCGACCAGACCTCGGAACGATGGCCGACCTCGCCGACCTCGCCGCAGACCTGCACGACGCCGGCATCTCGCTCACCTTGGACCTCGTCCTCAATCACGTGGCACGCGAGCACGACTGGGCCGAACGTGCCCGGAAGGGCGAGGCCCGCTACCGCGACTACTTCTACGTGTACCCGGACCGCGAGATTCCTGACGCCCTCGAGGAATCACTGCCGGAGATCTTTCCCGCGTTCGCGCCGGGGAACTTCACCCTCGATCCCGAGCTCAACGAGTGGGTCTGGACGACGTTCAACGAGTGGCAATGGGACGTCAACTGGTCCAACCCCGACGTGTTCGCCGAGTTCGTCGACATCGTCGGGTTCCTCGCGAACCAGGGTGCAGACTGCATCCGGCTCGATGCGATCGCGTTCGTGTGGAAGAGGCTCGGCACGAACTGCCAGAACCAGCCCGAGGTCCACGCCATCACGCAGGCACTGCGCGCCTGCGCGCGGATCATGGCTCCGGCGGTCATCTTCAAGGCCGAGGCAATCGTCGGCCCGCAGGAGGTCGTCGCGTACCTGGGCCAAGGCGAGCACGCGGGCAAGGTGTCCGACCTCGCGTATCACAACTCGCTCATGGTCCAGATCTGGTCGGCGCTGGCTACGCGCGACGGGCGCCTGCTCGCCACCGCCCTCGGCGGCTTCGCGCCGATCCCGGTGACCGGCGCCTGGGCGACGTACCTGCGCTGCCACGATGACATCGGCTGGGCGATCGACGACGCCGACGCGGCGAGCGTCGGCTGGGACGGCTTCGCGCACCGCGCCTTCCTGGCCGACTTCTACGCCGGGGACTTCGACGGGAGCTTCGCCCGCGGGCTGCACTTCCAGTCGAACCCGCAGACGGGCGACCGGCGCACCTCGGGCAGCGCGGCGAGCCTGGCCGGTGTCGAGTCGGCACTGCTGCGCGAGGACAGCGAGGCGCTGGACCTCGCGATCGGCCGTCTCACGTGTGCCTACGCGATGGTCTTCGGATTCGGCGGACTCCCGCTGCTCTACATGGGCGACGAGATCGGCATGCTGAACGACGAGTCGTATCTCGGCGATCCGGCGAAGATGACCGACAACAGGTGGGCGCACCGGCCGGCAATGGACTGGTCGCTGGACGTCGATGCCGCGGGCTCGGTTGCACAGCGGATCCTCGTCGCAATCCGACGACTGGTCCACACGCGCCGCTCGCTTGCAAGCCTGCACGCTGCAGTGAGCACGGAGTGCACGACCGGCTCGAATCCCGCGATCGTCGTGTTCCGGCGCCGTCACGCCGCGGGTTCGATCGTGCAGGTGTACAACCTCTCCGAGTCCCCGCAGGACGTCGAGGCCGCTCTTCTGCAGCCGTTGACGGGCTCTCGCCTGCTCGAGCATCTCACCGGTGACCTCGTCGACGCATCCGCTCCCCTGCGTATCCCCGCCTACGGCGCCTGGTGGCTCACCGACGCCTAAGGCGAAAGGCCCGGGAAGCCGCGCGGGAGGGCAAGTTCTAGTCTGAACCCGTGACCGACTTCCGCTACACCGAGATGCTGCCCCTGCAGGACGACCACACCCCGTACCGCCTCATCACCACCGAGGGCGTCGAAGAGATCGTGGTCGGCGATCGCACCTTCTTGTCGGTGCAGCCCGAGGCGTTGCGACTGCTGGCGTTCGAGGCGTTCAAGGACATCTCGCACCTGCTGCGCCCTGGTCACCTCGCCCAGCTCCAGCACATCCTCGAGGATCCCGAGGCGAGCCCGAACGACCGGTTCGTGGCCCTCGACCTGCTCAAGAATGCGAACATCGCCGCTGGCGGCATCCTGCCGATGTGCCAGGACACCGGCACGTCGATCGTCATGGGCAAGCGCGGCCAGCACGTCCTGACGGCCGGCGACGACGAGCGCGACCTGTCCCACGGCATCTACGACGCCTTCCAGCAGCTCAACCTGCGGTACTCGCAGCTGTCGCCCCTGTCGATGTGGGAGGAGCGCAACACCGGCTCGAACCTCCCCGCGCAGGTCGAGATCTACTCCGACACCCATCCCGGCCATGAGAACCAGTACGAGTTCTTGTTCATGGCCAAGGGCGGCGGCAGCGCCAACAAGAGCTACCTGTTCCAGGAGACGACCGCGCTGCTGAACCCCACGTCGTTCCGGAACTTCCTCGACGAGAAGCTCCGTGCCATTGGCACGGCAGCCTGCCCGCCGTACCACCTCGCGATCGTCGTCGGCGGAACGAGCGCCGAGTACGCGCTGAAGACCGCGAAGTACGCGAGCGCCCGCTACCTCGACACGCTTCCCGTGCACGGCTCGGACCAGGGTCGCGCCTACCGCGACCTGGAGATGGAGGCCGAGGTCCTGAAGATGACCCAGGGCTTCGGCATCGGCGCGCAGTTCGGCGGCAAGTACTTCTGCCACGACGTTCGTGTCATCCGCCTGCCCCGCCATGGCGCGTCGTGCCCGGTCGCGATCGCGGTGTCCTGCTCTGCCGATCGTCAGGCCAAGGCGCGCATCACGGCCGAGGGGGTCTTCCTCGAGCAGCTCGAGCAGGACCCCGCCCACTACCTGCCCGAGCTCACCGACGATCACTTCGACGACGACGTCGTGCACATCGACCTGTCCCGTCCGATGGACGAGATCCGCGCGCAGTTGTCAGCGCTGCCGATCAAGACACGTGTGTCGCTGACGGGTCCGATGGTTGTCGCGCGCGACCTCGCCCACGCGCGCATCAAGTCGATGCTCGAGCGCGGCGAGCCGCTACCGCAGTACCTGAAGGACCACTGCGTCTACTACGCGGGACCGGCGAAAACTCCTGCCGGCTACGCGTCGGGATCCTTCGGCCCGACGACAGCCGGCCGGATGGATGCCTACGTCGACATGTTCCAGAAGGCGGGCGGATCCTTCGTCATGCTGGCCAAGGGCAACCGGAGCAAGGCCGTGACCCAGGCGTGCAGCGACAACGGTGGCTTCTACCTCGGCTCCATCGGCGGCCCGGCCGCCCGACTGGCGCAGGACAACATCCGCAAGGTGGAGGTGCTCGACTTCCCCGAGCTCGGGATGGAGGCCGTCTGGCGTATCGAGGTGGAGGACTTCCCGGCCTTCGTCGTCGTCGACGACAAGGGCAATGACTTCTTCGCCGAGACGCTGCGGCCGATCACGCTCAACATCCCGGTTGGCGCTCCGCGCTAGCGGAGCAGGACAGCCGCGCTAGCAGCGCGCGCCGCCCCAGTGCTGTGAACCCGCGCCGCCGCGCCAGATCGTCCAGAAGGCCCGGTCCTGCCAGTAGCGGTTCCACTTGTTCGGAGTCATGGTGCGCAGGAGCTGGACGATCTTCACTCCCTCGTCACCGAACTCCTTCTTCACTTCCGACTGCATCATCCACGTCGCGCCGACGCCCAGCGCCGCGCTCATCTGGTACGCACCGAAGTACGTGCCGTTGGATGCGCGGTAGTTCGCGTGGCTCTCGCGCAGGACGATGCAACGTCGCACGTCCTCCTTGCCAGGCATGAACCACTTGCCCAGGTACAGGCTGGGCAGGAAGCCCATGAGGTCAGCCGCCTCGCGGTCGCCGCGGATCAGCGCCATCTCGCGATCGGCCTCGCTGCTTTGCGCAGTGTCGTCGGCGCCCGGGTTCGGGCCGTCGTCGGCGGGGGCCGGATCCTCCGCCTGGACAAGCGCGGGAATGCCGGCATGCGCGGCACCGGCGGCTAAGCCGGTGACCGTCAGCAGAGCAGCGGTGGCGAGAGCCGCGGCACCGATCTGTCGACGCATATGCGGACCCCCGGGAGTATGTAGGCGGACGAACCAAACGCCAATGTGGTCCTACGGTGCCGAAAAACTGGCGTCCTGTCACGCTAACCGGGCGTGGGCCATCTCACAGGCAGAGCGGACAAACCGGACATAGCCGCACTGGCGTCACACGGTCACGCGTGACACCCTCATTCGGGGTGTGACGGGCATCACACTGCTGTCCACAGCCTTACATCTGGATGTCTTCGAGCATCTCCGTGACGAGCGCCGCGATCGGCGAGCGCTCGGAGCGGGTCAAGGTGACGTGCGCGAAGAGCGGATGGCCCTTCAGCTTCTCGACCACTGCGACCACTCCGTCGTGACGGCCGACGCGAAGGTTGTCGCGCTGCGCGACGTCATGCGTGAGCACCACACGGCTGTCCCGGCCGATGCGCGACAGCACGGTGAGCAGCACGTTGCGCTCGAGCGACTGGGCCTCGTCGACGATGACGAAGGCATCGTGCAAGGACCGTCCGCGGATATGCGTCAGGGGCAGGACCTCGAGCATCCCGCGATCGACGATCTCCTCGACCACTTCCTGCGTGGTGACAGCGCCGAGGGTGTCGAAGACCGCCTGGCCCCACGGCGACATCTTCTCCGCCTCGGTTCCCGGCAGGTAGCCCAACTCCTGGCCGCCGACCGCGAACAACGGCCGGAACACGATCACCTTGCGATGCTGGCGTCGCTCGAGCACCGCCTCGAGTCCCGCGCACAGTGCGAGCGCGCTCTTTCCGGTGCCGGCGCGACCGCCGAGGGAGACGATGCCGATCTCCGGATCGAGGAGCAGGTCGAGTGCGATGCGCTGCTCCGCGCTACGCCCGTGGATGCCGAATGCCTCGCGATCTCCGCGGACCAGGCGCACCCGCTTGTCAGCAGTGACGCGGCCGAGCGCACTGCCGCGGTCGGACAGCATGACCAGCCCGGTGTGGCACGGCAGGTCCAGCGCTGCGACGTGCTCGATCACCTGCTCGTCATAGAGCCGGTCGATGTCATCGACGGACACGTCGATCTCGGTCATCCCGGTGAACCCGGTCTCGACGACGAACTCGGCGCGGTACTCCTCCGCGTCGAGGCCGACCGACGACGCCTTCACGCGCATCGGCAGGTCCTTGCTGACAAGGACGACCGACTTGCCCTCGAGCTCGAGGTTGCGCGCGACCGCGAGGATCCGGGTGTCGTTGTCGCCGAGCTGCAGTCCGCTCGGCAGGACGCTGACCTCGGTGTGGTTCAGCTCCACGCGCACGGTGCCGCCCGAACTGCCGACAGCCATCGGCTCGTCGAGTCGCCCGTTCTCTATTCGCAGGTCGTCGAGCAGGCGTAGCGCCTGCCGGGCGAAGTACCCGAGTTCGGGATGGCTGCGCTTGGCCTCGAGCTCCGTGACGACGACGATCGGGATAACGACGTCATGTTCGTCGAAGCGCATCAGCGCCCGAGGATCAGACAGCAATACCGAAGTGTCGAGAACGTAGGTGCGTCGGCTGGCGGACTCGGGACGCGCAACGGGCACGTGGGCCTCCTGATGCGGGCCACCTGCCCGGTGACCCGGTGCTGTGTAGCGGTGAGCGGACGCCCACCGCTGTGCCTCAAACCGTACGGCGCAGTCCGTCGGTCGGGTCACTGACACGCCGCGAGATGACAGCGACTCCTATGACGACCACCACCCCGCAGGCGACCGTCCCCAGACTCCCGAACGGCAAGAAGGTGGCAACTGCCGCACCAAGCGTCCATGCCAGCGGGAAGCCTGCGGCCCGCCAGGCCCGCACGCGCATGTCTGACGTCGGGCTACCCAGGACCGACGCCGTGCCGTACCTGACCGCGTCGACGTAGGCGTTAGTCGAGGCGAGGATCGGGGCCCGCATCCCGGCACCGCTGATGAAGACCATGGCAAGCGCGGCCACGGAGGCCGCGGACAGCGCGATAGCCACGGCCTGACTCCACCACTGGCCGGTCCACAGATCGGCCGAGCCCGCAGGATCGGACGTGAGCAGCCTCCCGATCACGGCAGCGGCCAGGATGCCGGCGGCGGCCGCGATGAGCAGGGCTCTGGACCCGGATCCTCGCGCAAGCGCAGGCCAGCTGCGGCGCAGAACGACTACGCCCGCCACTCCCATGCCGCACCCGATGATCGAGGCGAGCGACAGCAAGGCGGCGGCCGCGTTGTCCGGCAGCAGCGTCCAGCCGATCACGAGGTTTCCCGCCTGGTTCGCGGTGAACACCCCGTACTGGCTATATCCGACGGCGTCGAGCAGGCCGGCGACGAAGGTCAGCGCGAGGACGATACGACGGGGATTGACGAAGGCAATCTGCGCATCGACGTCGACCGGAGGGCTGTCGGCCATCGACGGGCGCTACGTGCCGTAGCGGCGATTGCGGTCGGCATAGGCCCGCAGGGCACGAAGGAAGTCGACGTGCCGGAAGTCGGGCCAGTAGGCCTCGCAGAAGTAGAACTCCGAATGCGCGCTCTGCCACAGCAGGAATCCGGACAAGCGCTGTTCACCCGAGGTGCGGATGACCAGATCGGGATCGGGCTGTCCCTTGGTGTAAAGGTGTTCGGTGATGTGCTCGACATCGAGCAGTGTCGCGAGCTCGTCGAGTGACGTCCCCTGACTTGCATGCTCCTGCAGCAGGGATCTGACCGCGTCCACGACCTCCCTGCGTCCGCCGTACCCCACCGCGATGTTGACCATGAAGCCGTCAACGCCGGAGGTTGCCTCCTCGGCCTCCTTGAGAAGCCGGGAGGTGTGCGCGGGCAGCAGGTCGAGGGCGCCGACCGGACGCAGCTTCCACTTGCCCTGCTCGGCGAGGCCGGTGACGGTGTCCTCGATGATCCCGAGCAGCGCGTCGAGTTCTGGCTGGGGACGGTTGAGGTTGTCCGTCGACAACAGCCACAGCGTGACGAGCTCGACGCCGACCTCGTCGCACCAGCCGAGGAAGTCGACGATCTTCGCAGCGCCGGCGCGATGCCCGACCGAGCTCGACGATCCTTGGGCGGTGGCCCAGCGGCGATTGCCATCGAGGATGACACCTACGTGGCGCGGTCGGCGGTCGGCGGGGATCTGCGCCTGCAGTCGCTTCTCGTAGACGCCATACAGCAGATCCGACAGACCCACTGACCCTCCTGCTCCTCGTCGCTGGACTGCAGGCTACTCCGTGGCCCGCCCAGCACGTGCCCCAACGGTGAGGGCAAGTTTCGCGGGATCGGTCGTCGGCGCATCACACACGAATCCGCGGCATACGTAAGCCGTCGGCCTGCCGCCCACGGGCGGACGGTCGCGCAGGAGCGGGACCGAATCGGCCTCGAACTCGCCGTCGCCGATCGCGAGCACGGCGCCGGGCGACGTCGCCATCAGGGCTACTCGGCGAAGCTCGGCGAAGTCCTCGGAGTCCAGGTCGCCGACGACCGCGACCTCGAGTGGTCCGGCGACGAGCGCGGCTGCCGCTGCGAGCCCCCAGCCGACGGCCCGGGGCGCGCGAGGCGCGAGCGTGGTGACGATGGCCAGGGCGCGCTCGGCCACCTCGCGGTATTCGGGAAGTCCGGTCAGCGCGGAGTACGTGACGCACGCGTGCGCGATAGCGAGCCAGCCCGAGGGCTCGGCGTTGTCGGAGGGATCGCGTGGACGCTGGTAGAGCGGTGGCGCGTCGTCGGCCGTGTCGTAGAAGCCGCCGTCACCGTCGGCAAAATGCTGGATCGCAACGTCGAGGCAGATGCCGGCGAACGCAAGCCAGACGTCGTCACCGGTGACCTGGTACAGCGCGAGGAAGCCTTCGGCGACGCAGCCGTAGTCGTCGAGCACGCCGTCGTTCGTGCCGACCACCCCGTCGCGCGATGTGCGGCTGAGGCGGTCGTCGCCGTTCGCTCCCAGATGCACCGCAACGATCAAGTCGGCGGCACCGATGGCGGCCTCCACCCAGGCGGACTCGCCGAGGAGTGCTCCCGCTTCGGCCAGCGCCGCGATCGCGAGCCCGTTCCACGAGGCCACGACCTTGTCGTCGCGGCCGGGTCGGGGGCGAGACGCGCGGGCGACCGCCAACGACTGGCGGATCCGGGCCCACCGGTCGGCGTCCTCGGGATCCTCGCGCAACTGCAGCGTCGAAAGTCCGTGCTCGAAGGTTCCCGTGGGCGTGACGGACAGCAGGGCAGCGGCCCACTCGCCATCGTCGGGTCCGAGCACCTCCACCAGCTGCTGCGGGGACCACGCGTAGAAGGCACCCTCCCCGCCCTCGGTGTCAGCGTCGAGCGCCGACGCGAAGCCACCCTCCGGCGTACGCAGTTCGTCGATCAGGAATACGGCCGTCTCGCGCACCACACGCTCGGCGAGCGCTGATCCGGTCAGCCGCCACAGGTGCACGTAGTCGCGCAGCAGCAGCGCGTTGTCGTACAGCATCTTCTCGAAGTGCGGGACGACCCAGTCGGCATCGACCGAGTAGCGCGCGAAGCCACCGCCCAACTGGTCATACATGCCGCCGCGGGCCATCGCGTCCATGGTGCCGACCGCCATCGGCAGCGCCGGAGAGTCCTCGACGAGCGCCGCGTAGCGCAGCAGGAACTCAAGGACCATCGACGGCGGGAACTTCGGCGCACCGCCGAAACCTCCCCGCTGCTCGTCGAAGTCCCGCGAGAGAGCAGTCACCGCAGCACCGAGGTCGTCCAGGGTCGGCGACGCCGCGGATGCAGCGGGCAGGCTCTGCTCGGCCAGGCCCGCGGTGATGCGTGCGCTCGCGGCGAGCACGTCGTCGCGGCTGTCCTTCCATGTCTCCCGGATGCCGATGAGCAGTTGCGGAAAAGACGGCATCCCGTGACGCGGCTCCGGCGGAAAGTAGGTGCCCGCGTAGAACGGCCGGGCGTCATGGTCGAGGAAGACCGACATGGGCCAGCCTCCGCTGCCCGTCAGTCCGACCGTCGCCTGCATGTAGACCGAGTCGACGTCTGGTCGTTCCTCGCGATCGACCTTGATGCAGACGAAGGAGTCATTCATGAGCGCTGCGATCTGCTCGTTCTCGAAGGACTCGTGTGCCATCACGTGGCACCAGTGACAGGCGGAGTAGCCGATGGACAAGAACACCGGGACATCGCGCTCGCGAGCCTCGGCGAACGCGGCCTCGGACCATTCCTGCCAGTCGACCGGATTGTCACGATGCTGCAGGAGATAGGGGGACGTCGCGTCGCCGAGTCGATTCACCACGGGCACCATCCTTCCAGCGATCGTGTGATTCGCTTTCGCCATGGGTTCCTATGACGGACATTCGGCAATAGTGTTCGGCGCCACCAGCGGGATGGGTGCCGCCACCGCGCAACTGCTATCCGAGCGCGGCGCGCACGTGACTCTCGTCGGCAGGCGGGCCGAACTCGGCGAGCAGGTGGCCAACACGTGCACGCGCGCGGGAGTCGCGTGCCACTTCGTGCAGGCCGACATCGCTCACGATGACGAGGTCGCAGCTGCCGTCGACTCCGCAGTGGCGACGTACGGCAAGCTGACGATGGCGGCGAACGTCGCCGCGGTCGACGTAGCGAAGCCGATGCTCGACCTCACCGACGACGACTTCGACACCCTGTTCAACACCAACACTCGCGGCATCTGGCACTGCCTCAAGCACGAGATCGGCGCGATGCTCAAGACGGGCGGCGGAAGCATCGTCAACGTCAATTCCATCGGCAGTCACATCGCGATCGGGGGCAACTCGCTGTACGGGGCGAGCAAGCGCGCGACCACTGCGCTCACCGAGTACGCGGCATTCGAGTACGGGTCCGCGGGCATCCGCGTCAATCAGACCTCCCCGGGAGCAACGCGCACGGAGATGCTCCAGGCGTGGATCGACATGGCCGGTGCGGCCGGAATCACGATGCCCGACTTCGAGGCCACCGCCGTACTGAGGCGGCTGAGCGACCCCCGCGAGCAGGCAACGGTCATCGCCTTCCTGCTGTCGGACGAGGCGTCGTACGTCACGGGAGTCGATATCCCGGTCGACGGAGGCACGATCCTGCTGAATCGCGGCATGCCATCCGCCACCGGTGCGGCCCCGCCCACGCCGGGAGACGCGTACTTGACTAAATAGAAAGCGTAGTTGCCATACTGATATCTCTCGCTTACCATTAAGTCATGACAACCGACATGCGCAGCCTTCTCAACCGTGTCGCGTCCGGCGAACTCTCGCCCGAGGACGCACAAGCCCTGCTCAGCGCCGAGCCCGTCTCCGCTGTTCAGGCGCCGTCGGCCATCCGTGGCGTCGTCATCAGGGCGAGCGCAGTACGCCTCACCGTCATCGCCGATCCGACCGTCGACACCGCGATCGCCGAAGGACCCCACCGAGTCGAGCATGACGGGGACAAGCTCGTCATCCACTCGGACCTGTCCCAGGGCTCGTACAGCGCGGAGACTCCGCGCTCGTCGTTCATGAACTGGGTTAACGCGGGACTGCGCGCGGGCGCGGTGCTTCGGGTGCGAGTCAACCCGCAACTTCCGCTCGAGGTCCTGACCGTTGCCGGCGCCCTCGACCTCAGCGGTCATCAGGCTTCGCTGTCGGTGGGTGTCGAGGCTGGCTCCGCCAAGATCCGGGGCGGACGCGGCCCGCTCAAGCTCTCGGTCTCGACCGGCAGCGCCGACGTCGAGTGGCAGTTCATCGGAGAGTCCTCGGTGTCCTGCGAGATGGGCTCGGCCCAGGTTGCCGTGCTTCCCGGATCCGACGTCCTGGTCACCGCGGAGAGCACCGCGGGGTCGGCTCAGATCCGTACCTCCGAGGACTCGCACAATTCGGCGGGAAGCGGGACGACTCAGGTTGTCACCGTCGGCGCAGGCTCGGGCCGCCTGAACGTCAGTGCCAAGCTCGGGTCCGCCTCGGTACGCATCGCGTGAGTCAGGTGTATCGCGCACCGTCGACCTGCCCGGTCTGCTCCGATCAGCTCATCACCCTGCGCGTGGGCTGCGCGACCTGCGGCACCGAGTTGTCCGGCCACTTCGAGCAGTGCCGGTACTGCAGACTCGATGCGCGCGACCTGGAGGTGCTCGAGGTCTTCCTGCGCAGCCGCGGCAATCTGCGCGATGTCCAGGCGCACTTGGGGGTGTCCTACCCGACTGCGCGGCAGCGCTTCAACGAACTGCTGGCGCGCTTGGGCTTCGCCGAGCCGGCGGCGGCCGCAACCGAGGACTCCACGACTGTGCTCGCCGACCTCGCGGCTGGCCGCCTGACCGTCGACGAGGCCGAGGCCCTGCTCGCCTCGCCCCCCGCCGACACCTAAACCCCATCCAGATTTGAACCGCCTCCCGGGTCAAATCTGGATCCGGGGGGCGAAAACGGCCACGCAACGCGGATTTGACCCGGGAGGCGGTTCAATTCCGGGGAGGTCCTAGCCGGCGAAGATCAGGCAGCTCGAAGACGCGGTGGCCAGGAGCTTGCCGTTCTCGTCGACGATCGTGCCTTCGGCAAGGGCCATCCGCGAACCTCGGTGCACGACCCGCCCGCGCGCCTGGACGCGTCCGGACTGCGTGGTCATCGGCCGGATGAACTTCACCGACAGGTCAAGGGACGTGTAGAGAACTCCCGCGGGGAGGGTCGCATGCACGGCGCATCCGCAGACGGTGTCGAGCAGCGTCGCCATGACCCCGCCGTGCACCATGCCGATCGGGTTGTAATGAAACTCCTGCGCGGTGATCGTGACGACGACCTCGCCCTCGGGCGTCAGCTCGAAGCTCTCGAAGTCCATCGTGCTGGCGATCGGCGGGTACGGCAGCTCGCCTGCCCCCATCGCGATTAGGGCCTCGCGGCCGCTGAGGGCGGCGGCGTGCGGCAGGACCGCGGCCGGATCGGCCCACTCGTGCGTGCGGGTGCGTATGGCGGCGTCCACGGTCGAAGTCATGACCGGAGCCTCGCTGACAAACCTGAGTCTGTCAAGTAGACTCAGCCCATGACCTCCCCGCCGACGATGCAGTGGTCCACGGAGAACTGCACCTTGGAGCGCGCCGCGAGCATCTTCGGCGACCGAGCATCGCTGCTCGTCCTGCGTGAGGTCTCGCACGGAGTACGACGCTTCGCGGACATCCTCACCCGCACCGGGATACCGCGCCAGGTGCTCACGAATCGCCTGGCCGGCCTCGTCGATGACGAAATCCTCCGACGTCAGAGCTACCAGGTGACCGGCCAGCGGCCCCGCTTCGAGTACCGGTTCACGGACAAGGGCCTGGCCCTCATTCCGATCCTCGTGGCCCTGATGGACTGGGGAAACGCCTACGCGGTGGATCCCGACGGTCCCCCGGTCACCGTCGTCCATCACGACTGCGGAGGCGAGGTGCACGCCGCGCTCGTGTGCGAGCACGGCCACGTCCTGGAGGGCAACCGGGCAACGCGAGTCAGGCCGGGTCCCGGGGCGCGTCCGCTCCGAGACGTCGTCGCCTGATAGCGAGAATCAGCGGCTGGTCGTCCGGCGGTAGCGACGCGTCGAGAGCGTCGCGAAGACCGCGATCAGCACTGCGCACGAGAGCAGGGTGTACAGCTCGGGATTGTGCAACGGCCAGTAGTCCGGTTGCGGTCCCGTGGGGTTGCCGAAGAGTTCTCGGGCGGACAGCACGACAGCCGACACCGGGTTCCACGCGGCCACCGCCTCGAGCCACCCCGGGAGCGAGGTGATCGGAACGAAGGCGTTCGACAGGAAGGTCAACGGGAACAGCCAGACCAGGCCTGCCGTGTTGGCCGTTTCCGGATTCGGCATGTACAGGCCGATCCAGGCTCCGACCCACGCCACCGTGTAGGCGAACAGGAGAAGGAGCGCGTACGCCCAGATCGCGTTGAGCAGCCCATTGTCGATCCGCCAGCCGACGAGGTAGCCGGTGATGCTCAGCACGAGGAGCACCAGGATCTGCCGTGTCGCGTCGGCAAACGTCCGGCCGATGAGGACGGCGGGCGGCGACATGGGCAGAGCCCTGAACCTGTCGATGAGGCCCTTGTGCATGTCCTCCGCGAGACCGACCGTGCTGGCCGCGGCTGCGAACGCCACGGTCTGCCCGAAGATGCCGGGCATCAGGTACTGCCGGTACGCATCGGCGGCCTGATCGCCCGGGATGGGAATAGCGCCGCCGAACACGTACGCGAAGAGGAGCACGAAGATGACCGGCTGAACCAAGGAGAAGAAGAGGAGCTCGGGCACGCGCACCGTCTGGATGAGATTGCGGCGCGCGACGACAAGGCCGTCCTGAATCGTCCAGCCCCACAACGGTCGAGTGCGAGCCTCGGGCCGACTCACTGACAACGTGCTCATGCGCTCTCCTCCTTGCGATTCTTCTTACGACCGCGTCGTCCGCCATCAGCGGGCGGCGGGGCCTGCTCCTCGGCCACGTGGCCGGTCAAGGACAAGAACACGTCGTCGAGCGTGGGACGACGAAGGACGATGTCGGACACCTCGATGCCCTCCGCGTCGAGCAGCCGAATTGCGTCGACGAGGACCGTTGATCCACCCGACACCGGCATCAGCAGGTGACCGTCGTCGAGCGTCGCATCGGCCGAACCGATTGGTCGCAGGACCTCAGCGGCTCGGCCGATCCTGCTGATGTCCGTGACGGTGATCGAGATGCGGTCACCGCCGATCTGGTCCTTGAGCACCTCGGCCGTCCCGTGCGCGATGACGCGTCCGGAGTCGATCACGACGATGTCCTGGGCCAGCTGGTCGGCCTCCTCGAGGTACTGCGTCGTGAGCAGCACGGTGGTGCCCTCGTTGACGAGATCCTGGATGACTCCCCACATGCCCACCCGTGATCGGGGATCAAGGCCGGTCGTCGGCTCGTCGAGGAACAAGATGCTCGGTTTCGCGATCAGGCTCGACGCGAGGTCAAGTCGACGGCGCATGCCACCGGAGTACGTGCGCGCGGGCCGATCGGCCGCCTCGGTGAGGTCGAACCAGTCGAGTAGCTCGGCGCTGCGCTCCTTCACGTACTTAGCCGACAGGTGGTACAGGTCCCCGAACATCCGCAGGTTCTCGCGGCCGGTGAGGTACTCGTCGACGGCTGCGTACTGGCCGGTGAGCCCGATGGCCCGTCTCACCTCGTCGGGCTTCTTCGCCACGTCGAATCCGTTGACCCTGGCGACCCCCGATGTCGGCTGCAGGAGGGTCGACAAGATGCGGACGGTCGTGGTCTTGCCCGCGCCATTGGGGCCAAGGAGCCCCACGACCTGCCCTCGCTCCACGGTCAGATCAATACCGTCCAGGGCGACGACGTCACCGAAATGCTTGACCAGGCCCTCGGCAACGACCGCAGCATCAGTAGTCATGCGCGAAATGTATCTGCCTAGACCGCCAACGTGGCGCCGCGGCAATGGGCGATCAGGTCATCCAGGACCGCATCCCATGGCGTGGGCTCAAGCCCAAACGTGGAGCGCGCCAGCGAATCGTCGAGTAGGTAGGGCCGCTGGCGTTGGTACTCGGTCTCCTTCAGTTCACGCATCAACGGTTGAACGAGGCCAAGGCCCCACAGCACGAGGGCAGGAACGGAGGATGCCTTGACGGCCGGAACACCGGCTCGCTCGGCGATGTCGGCCACCACCTGGCGCTGCGTTCGGGGTGGATTGCTCGGCACATGCCAGGCCTTGCCCCAGCCCTGGGGATCTGCGGCCACGGTGATCAGGGTCCGGGCAACATCAACGGGCGAGGTCCACGTGTGCGGCTGGTCGAGATCGCCGAGCAGCTGAACAGACTTGCCCGCGAGGATCCGAGGCGTCACGCGATCGCCGAACATGCTCTGGGTGCCTGCGCAGACGTAGTCCGAACCACGGACCTCGGTGGCCCGGATTCGGCCTGCGTCGTTCGCCGCCAGGTCGTCCTGCCACATGGTTATCCGAACGCGCGCCTTCGTGCCGGTCGCAGCGAGGGGCAAGGATTCGCTCATCGGGACGTCGACGGGTCCGTAGACGTACAGGTTCGAGCACGTGGCGAGCACAGCTCCGGTCCGTTCCGCATACGCCCGAAACGCGGTGGCCATCGCCGGCCACTCCTGTGACCAGCGGTGGTACGGCGGGTTTACGCAGTTGTAGATGACGACGGCCTCAGGGACCGCTGCCTGAAGATTCTCCACGCTTGACGCATCAACGGCGAGGCGACGAATTGCGGAGTGCTCGGGTCCGCGCCCGCGTCGACTGGCGATGACCACGTCAACGCCAGCCTCCCCGAGCAGAAGGGCAACGGCGGAACCGACCTCTCCCGCGCCAACGACGAGGTGGGTTCCCTGGGCGGGCGCAATGGGCAGGTGCGACATGGGAACTCCTTGTGTGATTGCTGCTCTCATTCAAGAGCACTGCTCACGTTAATCGAACCCCAGTTGGGTGTCAAGAGCAGTGCTCTTGTTTCTTGCCACTGCTCTTGAAGTTGGGCACACTGGGGCCATGCCCACCCCTGCAGACGTGCCGCGCACTGCCCGCGAGCGAGCCAGGATCGAGATCACTGCCGAGATCCTCGATGCGGCGCGTGCGCATCTGGCCCGCGAGGGCGCAGCCGCGCTGTCCCTGCGCGCGGTCGCTCGCGACGTGGGGATGGTGTCGTCGGCCGTCTACCGATATGTACCAAATCGCGATGCGCTGCTGACCATGCTCATCATCGACGCGTACGACAGCCTCGGAGCAGCAGTCGAGAAGGCCGAGCACCGAGTGCCGCGCACCGACTACCTCGGCCGATTCCTTGCCACGTGTCACGCCGTGCGCCTGTGGGCATTGGCGCACCCACAGGAGTACGCGCTGATTTACGGATCACCTGTCCCCGGCTACGCAGCGCCAACCGACACGATCGGGCCGGCCTCACGGGTTCCCGTGGTGCTGCTGACGGCGCTGCACGATCTTGCCGAAGCCGGACTTGCGCCCAGCAGCAACGCCGTGCCCGCTCCAGTTGTCGCAGCAGTCGCCCCCCTTCGCGAGTTTGTCGGAGGCACGATGTCCGACGACCTGCTCCTGCGTGGCGTTGCCGCGTGGAGCGGACTCCTGGGATGCGTCTCTGTCGAGCTGTACGGACATCTGCACAACGTCATCGCCGACGGGTCGACCGCGCGCAAGACGTACTTCGATCACCAGATGCGTCAGGTCGCCACGGGACTGGGCCTGGGCGGGTAGGAGCGATGTTCGAGAACTGGGTAGTGGCAACGATCGAAGCGCTGTCACCGATGCGAGATCCCGGCCGGGCGGTCGAGATGACCGCATACATGAAGGACGTGTCGGAGTTCCTCGGCGTACCGGCACCGGCACGTCGATCCGCCCAATCGCAGGCCTGGAAGCCGCTTGGCCGCCTAGACGAGGACGAGTTGGGACGGGTCTGCGAAGCACTGTGGATGCTCGACGAGCGCGAGTACCAGTACGCAGCATGCGATCTCATCGCCAAGCACTCCGGCACGCTCTCGGCTGCGTTCATTCCCGATGTCACCCAGCGACTGCTCACGACCAAGCCGTGGTGGGACACCGTGGACTCGCTCGGTACCGCGGCCGTGACACCGCTTGTTGATCGTCACCATCTTGTCGACCTGATGTGGTCGTGGATGGATTCCGGGGACCGATGGCTCATTCGCGCGGCCGTCCAGCATCAGCGCGGACTCAAGCAGCGCACGGACCTTGCCCGACTGTTCGCCATGTGCGATCGCGTTGCCGAGGACCGAGAGTTCTTCATCGCCAAGGCCGTGGGCTGGGCGCTTCGCGATGCAGCCGCGCTGTCGTCGGGTGCTGTCCAGTCGTTCGTTGACCAGCATCCGAAGTTGAGCGCGGTCGCCCGCCGCGAGGCGACTAAGGGGTTGGCCCGGTCAGCCCGTCCTTGAGCTTGGCCAGCGCGCCGGTGAGCTCGGCGGGAATGATCCAGACCTTGTTCGCATCTCCCCTCGCGACCTCGGGCAGGGCCTGCAGGTACCGGTGCGCGAGCTCGTTCGGCTGCGGGTTAGCCGTGCGCAGTCCCTCGTAGATCTTGGCCACGGCGATGGCCTCGGCATCGGCGGAGATGATCCGCGCTTTGGCGGCGCCGTCTGCGCGCAGGACTGCCGCCTGCGCCTCGCCCTCGGCATTGAGGATCGCGGACTGCTTGGCACCCTCGGCGGTGAGGATCGACGCCTGCTTCTGGCCCTCGGCGGTGAGGATCGCCGCACGACGCTCGCGCTCAGCCTTGAGCTGCTTTTCCATCGCCTCCTGAACGGTGATCGGCGGATCGATGGCCTTGAGCTCCACGCGGTTCACCCGGATGCCCCACTTGCCGGTGGCCTCATCGAGGACTCCGCGCAGCTGTCCGTTGATCTGGTCGCGTGATGTCAGTGCCTCCTCGAGATCCATCGAGCCGATGACGTTGCGCAGTGTCGTGACGGTGAGCTGCTCGATGCCGAGCAGGAAGTTGTTGATCTCGTAGGTCGCCGCCTTGGGCTCGGTCACCTGGAAGTAGATGACGGTGTCAATCGACACGACCAGGTTGTCCTCGGTGATGACGGGCTGCGGAGGGAAGGACGCGACCTGCTCGCGCATGTCGACACGAATGCGCACGCGATCGATGACGGGCACGAGAATGCTCAGTCCCGGCGACAGGGTTCGCTGGTAGCGCCCGAGGCGCTCGACGATTGCGGTGCTCGCCTGCTTGACGATGACGATGGTCCGTGTCAGCACGATCAGGACGACGACGAATGCAATGACGACAGCGACGGCGGGTATCAGTAGGTCCATGGAGATCTCCTCAGCAGGCTTGGACGGTGGTCACGGACGGGGGTCGATCGGATAGACGAGGGCCGTAGCGCCGTCGATGCGCGTGACCAGCACGGGAGTTCCCGGCTCGACCGGCACCGAGGTCACGTCGGCGTCGAGCCGTGCGGACCACACTTCACCCCGAAGCGTTATCCGCCCGTCGATCGCGGTCACCTCGCTGAGTGAGCGACCCTCGGCACCCACCAACGCCTCGACTCCGGTGCGTGTCGACGGGGTCGAGCGACGCAGGTGGCGCAGCGCGAACGGCCGAACGAAGGCGATGCCGGCGAGGGATACGCCGACGCCCAGCAGTCCCTGAAGCCAGATCGGTGCGCCCAGGAGCGCGGCAACACCGGCGACCCCGGCGCCGACCGCGATGAGCCCGAAGGTCAGATCGACCAGCAGCACCTCGACGCCGACGGCGACGAGCGCCACGACCATCCACAGCAGTGCCGCAGGCATAGGGCCTCCCTTCATCCACTGTAATCCCCGTGCTCGTCGGCGCGACTCGGTGGCGCCTGACGCATTTGCGGGATAGATTCCTGACTTATGGCGCAAATGCGGGTCAGTGAGGCAGCCGCGATGCTTGGGGTCAGCGACGACACCGTCCGTCGATGGGTCGAGGCCGGTCGCCTCGTCGGCGGCGAAGGAGTCGGGCCGCAGACGGTCGATGCGGCGAGCGTGGGACTGCTCATGGCCGAGCTCGCGCCCAGCAACACCGCACCCATGCAGCAGTCGGCGCGCAATCGATTCCCCGGGATCGTCACGCGCGTGGAACGCGACGGCGTCATGGCGCTCGTCGAGATCCAGGCGGGGCCGCATCGCGTCACCTCGCTGCTGTCCCGCGAGTCTGCGGACGAACTCGGCCTGGAACCGGGAGTGCGCGTCGCCGCCGTCATCAAGTCGACGAACGTGATCGTCGAGCGCGAGGACTCGGCGTGAAGGTCGCACGTATCGCCGTCGTCGCGACGGCGACCATCATGCTTGCCCTCGCGCCATCGGCGATGGCCGCGCAGAAGGCGAACGGACCGACTGGCACCGTCACGGTGTCCGCTGCGGCGTCGCTGACCGACGTACTGCCCGTGATCGCGCGAGCGTTCGAGAAGCGCTTTCCGGGCGTGATCGTGAAGTTCAACTTCGGTGGAAGCTCTGCGCTCGTCGAGCAGGTCATCGCCGGCGCTCCGGTCGACGTCATCGCGACGGCCTCAGAGTCCACGCTGTGGAAGGCCACCAACCTCGGGCTTACCCGCAGGCCGCTCCTGTTCGCCAAGAACACGATGGCAATCGCAATGCCCAAGGATAACCCGGCACGCGTGAGGCAGCTGTCGGACTTGCAGAACCCCGGAGTGCTCGTTGGCCTGTGCGCGGCATCGGTGCCGTGCGGCAGCGCGGCGAACCAGGTCATCGCCAAGAGCGCCCTCAACGTGAAACCCGTAACCTTGGAACTCGATGTTCGCGCGCTCCTCGGCAAGATCATCGCCGGCGAGCTCGATGCGGGAATCGTCTACGTGACGGATATCCGGTCCGCGGGAAACTCGATCTCATCGGTGGCGATCCCCCGAGCTCAGAACGTCGTCACCACCTATCCGGTCGCCGCCGTCACGGATGCACCGAACCCCGCGGCCGCCGCGGCGTTCGTGAGCTACCTGCGCTACACGCCGTCCGCACAGGGCATCCTTCGCGCCTACGGATTCGCCAAGCCCTGGTGAGCAGGCAGCGCAACGGCCGAGCACCGTGGTTCCTCGTCGTTCCCGGCATCGTCGCCATCACGTTCCTCGTCATCCCGCTGATCGGGCTCCTCAGCCAGGCACCGTGGGGTTCGTTCGTCGAGATCCTGCGGTCACCGCTCGCCCTCGAGGCCCTGCGCCTGTCGCTGATCACGTCCTTGGCGGCGGTCGCCTTGTCTGCAATCGTCGGGATTCCGTTGGCGTGGCTGCTCGCGCGCGACGTCCTGCCGTTCACCCGACTATGGCGCGCCCTCGTCCTCGTGCCGCTGCTGCTCCCACCGGTCGTGTCGGGGGTCGGGCTGCTCGTGGTGTTCGGGCGACGCGGACTGATCGGCCAGTACCTGTACGACTGGTTCGGAGTTCAGCTGCCCTTCACGACCGCCGGAGTGGTCCTTGCCGAGGCTTTTGTGGCGATGCCCTTTCTCATCATCACGCTGGAGGGCGCCTTCCGCAGTCTTGATCGTCGCTACGAGGATGCCGCGGTGACACTCGGAGCATCACCGTGGACCGTGTTCCGCCGGATCACCCTTCCCCTCGTCGGCCCGTCGCTGGTCGCCGGCGCGGTGCTGTGCTGGGCCCGCGCCCTCGGCGAGTTCGGTGCGACGATCACCTTCGCCGGCAACTTCCCTGGCGTCACGCAGACGATGCCGTTGGCCGTGTACACCGCGTTGGAGTCCGATCGATCTGTCGCGATCGCGCTCAGCATCGTGCTGCTGGTCGTGTGCGTCGCAGTACTCGTCGCCCTGCGTGGTCGCTACCTCAGGCCGACCGTCTCATGAACCCGGTCCAGATCGACATCGTCGTGCGCCGCGGCGAGTTCTCCCTGGAGATCGCCGTCACGCTCGAGCCCGGAACCGTGACCGCCGTGCTCGGGCCCAACGGCGCAGGAAAGTCGACGCTGCTGCGAGCGCTCGCGGGACTGGAGTCGGTCGACCGGGGCTCGATCTCGATCGACGGACGCATCGTCGACTCGGCAGACGGAACCTTTGTCGAGTCTCGAGCGCGATCGGTCGGCGTCGTCTTCCAGGACTACGCGCTATTCCCCCACCTGACCGTGCTCGACAATGTCGCCTTCGGCCCCCGTTCCCGCGGCACCGGACGCGCAGCCGCGCGCCATCGCGCGCGCACGGCACTCGACACCCTCGCAGTCGGCGATCTGGCGGACCGCAAGCCGGCGGCGATCTCGGGTGGTCAGGCCCAGCGCGTCGCCCTCGCGCGCGCACTTGCGACCGACCCGAAGGTGCTGCTCCTCGATGAGCCGATGGCAGCGTTGGACATCGAGACGCGTGAATCCGTCCGCGTTGAACTCGACGCGCGCCTGAGTGAGTTCGAGGGCTGTGTCGTCCTCGTTACTCACGATCCGCTCGACGCGATGCTGCTGGCCGATCGGGTGATCGTCCTCGAGAGTGGTCGTGTCGTGCAGGACGGATCGCCTGCAGAGCTCGCCAGCCGCCCTGCCACTGCGTACGTCGCGGCTCTCATGGGCGTGACCCTCGTGCGCGCAACCGCACGCGACGGAGTCCTCGCCGTCGACGGCGGGGGAATCCTGCACACTGCCAACACGTCGATCAGCGGACGCGTGCTCGCGGTGCTCAGGCCAGAGTCGATCTCGGTTCACAAGACCATTCCCGAGGGAAGCGCGCGCAATGTCTGGCAGGGAACGGTCGCATCCCTGCAGCCCTCGCACGATCGAGTGCGGGTCCTGATCGACGCGGAGCCGTCGGTCGTCGCGGCAGTGACTCCCGGCGCCCTTGCAGAACTCGGACTGGTCAAGGGCGCGACGGTATGGCTGAGCCTCAAGGCCGTCGACTTCGAGGTGTACCCGACCGCGTCACACTAGGTTGCTGCCGTGGCCAAGCCAGTCGAGGACCTCGTCCATCCGAGTTGGGCGCCCGCGCTGATCCCCCACCAGGACACGTTCACCAAGATCGGTGAGTTCTTGCGCGGGGAATCCGCCGCGGGCCGGCCCTGGGCTCCCGGCGGCGAACGGATCCTGCGCGCCTTCGAGCAGCCGCTGGACGAGGTCCGCGTGCTGGTCGTCGGCCAAGATCCCTATCCGACACCCGGCCACGCGGTCGGACTGTCGTTCTCCGTCGCCCCCGAGGTGCGACCGTTGCCCCGCAGCCTGCAGAACATCTACCGAGAACTGCACGACGACCTGGGGCTCGCGGCACCGCCGACCGGGGACCTGACTCCTTGGGCTCGGCACGGCGTGCTGCTGCTCAACCGAGTCCTCACGGTTCGACTGGGCGAGCCCGGAAGCCACCGCGGGATCGGCTGGGAGACCATCACGGCGGCTGCAATCGAGGCCCTTGTCGCGCGAGACGATGAGCCTTTGGTGGCAGTCCTGTGGGGACGGGACGCGCAGACCCTCGAGTCAGATTTGATCGACGTGCCGATTATTGCCAGCGCGCATCCCAGCCCGATGTCCGCGGATCGCGGATTCTTCGGATCACGTCCGTTCAGCCGCGCTAACGCATTGCTCGAGGAGCTCGGCGCTGACGGCGTCGACTGGTCACTGGCCTAGTCAGGCTGCGGAATCGTCGAGCAGCCCGCGGGCCTTGATGTCCTTGTGCACGTAGTACTCGGCGACGAAGGACATGAACGGAACCGTTCCCGCGATGAGGATGCCGATCGTGCGCACCACGCTGTAGCGAACGCGGAAAGCCAGATCGACGCCCGCGATGAGGTACAGGAAGTAGAGCCAGCCATGTGCGATCCACAGCACGCCATACAGTCCCGGCCGCATCCCCGGGTCGCCGTAGTCCCAGAACAGTCGGCCTAGGACGAGCCACACGAACGCGGTCGCGAGCACCACGCCGGTGACGTACGCCATCACTCGGTACCGCAGGAACGCACCCTTCACTGCCAACCTCCAGGAACTTCGCTTGATCGAGGTGGATCGGCACCGGGGCGCTGACAGGTGATGCCGGCGACGGCAATGCCGAATCGCGCTGCAGCAACCACGTGATCAGTGTCGGATAAGTCACTGCGACCGAGGCCTTGGTGGATCCAGTATGCGAGGAAGCCACCGCTGAATGAGTCACCGGCTCCGACGGTGTCGACAACAGGAACGCGCGGGACATCGAGAATCACGACATCTCCCGCTCCGATGATGCGAACCGATCTCGCGCCGTCGGTGAACAGCACGACCGCGCCGGTATCGGCGTGCAATCGCGTTGCGGCGGTGAGCGGGTCGACACTCGGGAACAGGAAGTCCAGGTCGTCGCCGCTGACCTTGACGATGTCGGCTCGCTTCAGCACGGACTCAAGCGCAATTCGGAAGACGGGAGAGCCCGCCATCACGCTGGGCCGGCAGTTCGGATCCACCATGACGAGCTGGTCGTGTGTGGCCGCCGACACCACCGCGACCGATGCGTCGGCAAGCGGCTGCAGGACGAGCCCGAGAGTGCCGACGTGCAGCGCGCGACAGTCGTTGCCCACGTGGGCCAGAGCCATGTCGGGCGTGAGCGCGGCGGCCGATGTGCCGTCCATCATGAACCGGTACGTGGCGGCACCTGACGTGTCCAGCGCCGCGATCGCGATCGTCGTCGGTTCGTCGACCTGACGTTCGAGACCGAGCCTGACTCCGTCGGCATCCAGCAACCGCATGATCCGCTCGCCAAAGGCATCCGTGGACACTCCACCAAGGAATGTGGACGGCACACCGAGCCGGGCAACGGTCCGAGCCGTGTTCAGCGGAGCTCCGCCGACAACCGACGTGACGTCGCCCTGAGGGTCGACGATGATGTCGACGAGGGCTTCGCCAATCACCGTGATCATGAGGCTTCACCGTAGTCGACGCTCCCGGCCCAACTTCCGAAGCGTGTTTCCTGCTTGGATGACCCGATGACGATCGACCTTTTCATGGGACTGCCGGTCCACGCCCTCGTCGTTCACGCCGTTGTCGTGCTGCTACCGCTCGCCGCGCTCGGACTCATCGCGATCGTCCTCGTTCCCAGATGGCGCCCGACATTCGGTTGGATTGTCATGGCCGGACTCGTGATCGGCACGGTGTCCGCATTCATCGCGAAGCAGTCAGGGCAGGCCCTCGCCGATCGAGTCGGACTCCCCCAGGACCACTCGAACCTCGGCGACAAGCTGCCCTGGCTGTGCCTGGCTCTGCTCGTGGTCTCGGCTCTGTGGTTCTGGATGCAACGGCGCACGGCCAGCGCGGATCGAACCCCGCCAGCGCTCACCGTGCTGGGCGGCCTGTCGATCCTCCTCGCGCTCGCAAGCATCGCGCTGACCATCGCTGCCGGCCACACCGGCGCGCTCGCCGTCTGGGAGGGCCGCATTCCCAGCTCCGAGTCGACGTCGGCTCCGGCGCCCGCGGCAACCGCGACGCCCGAAGCGACGGCGTCCCCCGCCGCATCCGGCTCAGGCATCTCGATGGCCGACGTTGCCACTCACTCGACGGCCGCGGACTGCTGGGCCGCGATCAATGGAACGGTGTACGACCTGACTTCGTGGATCAGTCAGCACCCGGGCGGTGCTGCGGTCATCGAGTCCCTATGCGGGACCGACGCGAGCGCCGCGTTCACGACGCAGCACGAGGGCCAGGCCGAGCCCGCCGAGGAGCTTCAGGGCTTCGAGATCGGCGTGCTGTCCTGATCTCGGCGCGTCTCGAGCCATAGCCAGCGGCCGAAGACTGCAATCCCGAAGAGCGCGAACAGCCACCACTGGAAGGCGTACACGAAGTTCTGCAGTGGGAACGGCACGTCTGACGTCTGCACGGTCGGGATGACCGGGATGGGCGCCGGGCTCGTCTCGGGTGTCTCCTCGGTCAGCACGACGAAGCCGGGAGTGAGTGCCTCGCCCCACAGCTGCGCGAGTGCATCGTGCGCGATCGCCGAGACAGTGCCCGGTGCATTGCTGGCATCCGCGTAGAACGTCTCGTCCGGCTGCATGACACCCGACACCGAGACCCGACCCGCGGGTGCTTGTGATCCGGGCGCCGTTGCATCAGGCAGCCAGCCGCGAAGGATGGCGACCAGCCTGCCGTCCCCAAGTCGCAGGCCGGTCACGATCCACACCCCGGGGACTCCGGCATGCTCTCGGCTGGTCACGGCGACCTGGAACTCGGGAACGTAGGCACCGTCGACGATAACCGGCCGCCCGATGCTGTCCGAGGGGATCGTGGTCGCACCTGTTTCGCCGACTGCGTCCTCAACAGCGATCGGAGCCGATTGCGCGGCGCGTTCGGCAGCAAGGATCGACTGGGTTCTGTCCCACTGCCACCGGCCAAGAAGTACTCCGCCGATCGCGAGCAGGATCACCAGGCCGGCCGCCATCAGCCAGCGCGGGGTCAGCGCCAGTCGGAGCATTGACCTAGGTTCGGGGCGACTCATCAGCATCCGACGTAGGTGCCTGGCCCGTCTCGAGCGCCTGCTCCGTCAACCCTCGATCGAGTGCTTGCTCAGCGCTATGGGGACCGGGTGGGAGCGTCGGATCGATCTTCTTGAGCTGCTTTGTCATCGAGCGCCACAGCAGGAAGACGAACACGCCGAGCACGAGCACGAACAACCCGGCGACCGGTCCGGCGTCGTCGATCAGCTTGGACATCACGTCCTGGTCGTCCGTGACGGTCGAGACAATGGCGCCGATCATGCCTGCTCCCTCAATCCGGCGAACAGGTCATCCTCGGGGATATCCGTGGTGACCAGTGACCGCGCGAGCTCGAAATCCTCCGTGGGCCATACCCGTCTTTGAAAATCCAGCGGGACCGCGAACCACATGCTGTCCGGGTCGATCTGAGTCTGGTGCGCGATCAGCGCGCGATCGCGCACCTCGAACCAGTCACCGGCCGCGACGCGAGTCGTCAGGCGCGCGCTGTCGTCCGGACGGTCCTCCCAGTTCTTCAGCCAGTCGTGGTACGGGGAGTCCAGGTCGGCGTCGATCATCGCCAGGTGCAGCGCCTCGACCCGACCCTTGCTGAACTGCATGTTGTAGTAGACCTTCGGGACGTCCCACGCCGGACCACCGAGCTCGGGCTGGTACTCGGGGTCCGCGGCTGCCGTGACGGCGGCCATCGTCGTCTCGTGCGTGCGGATGTGATCGGGGTGCGGGTAACCGCCGTTCTCGTCGTAGGTCGTGACAACGAGCGGCCTGAAGGAGCGGATCAGCGACACCAACGGGCCGACCGTGTCCTCGAGCGGAAGTGCGGCGAAGCACCCTTCCGGAAGCGGCGGCAGCGGGTCGCCCTCGGGAAATCCCGAGTCCTCGAAGCCGAGCCATTCGTGCCGCACGCCGAGAATCGACGCGGCCGCGGCCATCTCCTCACGGCGGACGGTTCGCAGCCCACGCTCGTCGACTGCATCCTGCGCAGCGGGATTGAGGACGTCGCCACGCTCTCCGCCGGTGCATGTGACCACCATGACCTCGACGCCCTCGGCCACGTAGCGCGCCGTCGCGGCCGCGCCCTTGCTGGACTCGTCGTCGGGATGGGCATGCACGGCCATGAGGCGAAGCGGGGATGTCACGGGTCTAGTCTCCACCACGTGCCCTCCCCCTTCACCCGGGACCAACTCACCCCGGCCATGCGCGAGCGATACGGGCTCAACGGACGGCCGGTCGGCCGCCGGATTGCGGTCGCCGTCGTCGTGCTCGGATTCGTGGGAGTGCTGATCTGGGTCACGATCGGCGTGAGCTCGGACAACATCCAGACTCGGCTGATCTCCTGGGGCGTCGTCGGACCCGACCGCGTCGACATCACCTACCAGGTGCGCGCTGACGCGACGACCCCGATCGAATGCGTCCTTCGTGCGCAGGACGAGAACCGCATCGACGTCGGGTACGCGGAGGTGATCGTGCCTCCTTCGGCCGTCGACGACGTGGTGATCTCGAACTTCGCGCTGCGGACGCTCGCCCCGGCGTACACCGTCGAGTTGCTCGGCTGCGCGACCGGCGCCGCACCCAAGGTGCCACCGCCTCAGTTCCCGCCGGGCGTGGTGCCGCCCGACCAGCCGTACTCCTGAACTCCCTGGATTCCGCTACACGCTGACACCGCTCGCGCTTTGGGGACGATCGACGTACGGTCGGTCCGTGACCTCCCTCGCACCGCCCGTGCCCGCGCAGTTCCCGACGACCCTTGAGTCCCTGCTCGCCGACGGATACGAAGCCCGCTCGGTCAAGGACGAGATCCGCGCCAACGTCATCCTTCGGCTGAAGTCCGGGCAGCCCACCTTCCCGGGCATCGTCGGCTTCGAGGACACGGTCGGCCCGCAGCTGGAACGTGCACTGCTCGCCGGGCACGACATCGTGCTCCTCGGCGAGCGCGGACAGGGCAAGACTCGTCTCATCCGGTCGCTGACCAGCCTGCTCGACGAGTGGATCCCGGTCGTCGAGGGCTGCGAGATCAACGACGATCCCACGGAGCCGATCTGCGCGCGGTGCCGCCGCCTCGCCGCAGATTTGGGCGGCGAACTGCCCGTCACGTGGCGACACCGCAGCGAGCGTTTCGGCGAGAAGCTGGCAACCCCGGACACGTCGGTCGGCGACCTCGTGGGCGATGTCGATCCCGTGAAGGTCGCCGAGGGCAGAAGCCTGGGCGACAGCGAGACGATCCACTACGGCCTCGTGCCGCGCACGAACCGCGGAATCTTCGCCATCAACGAACTGCCCGACCTAGCCGAGCGAATCCAGGTCGCCCTCCTGAACGTGCTCGAGGAACGCGATATCCAGGTGCGCGGCTACCAGCTCAGGCTGCCCTTGGACCTGCTCGTCGTGGCGAGCGCGAACCCCGAGGACTACACCAATCGCGGGCGCATCATCACCCCGCTCAAGGACCGCTTCGGGGCGGAGGTCCGCACGCACTATCCCGTCAGTCTGGAGGCCGAGATCGAGCTGATCAGGCAGGAGGCGCGCATCGATGCGGTCGTTCCGCGACATATGCTCGATATCGTCGCGCGCTTCACTCGGGAGGTACGCGGCTCGTCCGCGGTCGACCAGCGCAGTGGCGTGTCTGCCCGGTTCGCGATCGCCTGCGTCGAAGCACTCTCCGGCGCCGCGGTTCGGCGTGCCGCTCTCAGCGGCGAGTCCGACCCCGTGGCGCGGATTGGCGATCTCGCGGGAGTCGTGCCGACTCTTCGCGGCAAGGTCGAGTTCGACGTCAGTGAGGAGGGCCGCGAGGAGGAGACTTTGCAACTGCTCGCCCGCCGCGCGACCGCCGAGGCCTGGCGCACTCAACTCGGTGGCAACGAGGTTCGGCCGACACTGACCGCACTCGTAACCTGGTTCGACGAGGGCAACTCGCTGATGTCGGGCGACACGGTTCCCGCATCGACGCTGCTCACCGAGCTCGGTCCGCTGGACGGGCTCGGGCGACTCGTGCGGGTCCTGGAGTCCGACATGGCGGAGTCGCCCGGCCTGGTGGCGGCCTGCGTCGAGTACGCGGTCGAGGGTCTGTGGTTGACCCGGCGCATCGACAAGGACTCCATCGGCAGTGTCAGTCGCTACAGCAGTTCCTGAGCCGGGCGAGCGATGAGCGGCTTTCGCTACGGCGCCTTCCACGGTGGTCCCGACCCGCTTGCTGCCCCGGCGGATGCGGGCATCGGCGTCGACGAGCTGGCCGAGCGGATCCTGGGCGGGCAGTCCGTCACCGAGGCCCTGCGCGACCTCATGCGCGAGGGCACCCAGGGCCGCCGGGGACTGCAGGAGATGGCAAGGCAGATCCGAGAGCGTCGCCGTGAACTCGAGGACTCCGGTCGCATGGATGGCCTGCTCGAGGACCTGCGCGATCTGCTCGACGAAGCTCTCGAAGCCGAGCGATCCGCGCTGTTCCCCGACCCTTCGGATGATGCGCGCTTCCGCGAGGCGATGCTCGACAACGTGCCCGACGACATCGGGCGCGCAGTGCAGCAGCTCGCTGATTACGACTGGCGATCTCCGGCCGCGAAGCAGGCCTTCGAGCAGATCAAGGAGCGCCTGCAACGCGACGTGATCGACCAGCAGTTCCGCGATCTCACGCACGGGATCGACAGCATGTCCTCACCGGAGAGCCGGGCTGCGCTCAAGGCGATGATGAACGACCTCAACGCGCTCCTCGAGAAGCACCAACGCGGCGAGGACGTCTCCGAGGACTACCGGGAGTTCATCGAGAAGCATCGCGACTTCTTCCCCGATGCACCCGAGACGATCGAGGAGTTCATCGATGACCTCGCCCGGCGTGCCGCGGCGATGCAGCGAATGCTGCAGTCGCTGAGTCCCGAGCAGAGAGCCGAACTGCAGGACGCGATGGATCAAGCCTTGGGTGATCTGGACCTCCAGTCCGAGATGAGCGCTCTGCAGGACAACCTGCGCAACCTTCGCCCGGAGTTCTCGTGGCGGGGGCGACAGTCGATGGACGGCGACGAGCGCCTCGGGCTGCCGCAGGCAACCGATGCACTCAATGAGCTAGCCGACCTCGAGCAGTTGTCGGACTCGCTTGGCGACAGCTACGCGCGGGCCGACCTAGACGAGATAGACGAGGAGGCCATCGAGAGGGCACTCGGACGAAGTGCTCGCGATGACCTGGAGGCGATGCGCGCACTCCAGCGCGAACTCGAGCAGCAGGGCTACCTGCTCAACGATGGCGAGTCGTTGCAGCTGACGCCGAAGGCGGTCCGTCGAATCGGCCGAACTGCGCTTCGCACCGTGTTCGACTCGCTCGATGGCGCGACCCGTGGCAACCACGAGATTCGCAGGACTGGTGCGGCCGGAGAGCTCACGGGCACATCGCGCGCGTGGACCTTCGGAGACGAGCAGCCTGTCGACGTCGTCCGCACCCTGCGCAATGCCGTATCGCGACAGGTGATCACCGGCAGCGAGCGAACACGTCTGTCAGCCGAGGACTTCGAGGTCCACGAGACCGAGACCATCACCCGAGCCGCGGTGGTGCTTCTCATCGACCAGTCGTTCTCCATGGTCGCGAACGACACCTGGCGCGAGGCCAAGACGATGGCGCTGGCGTTGCACTCCCTCGTTGCGAGCGCCTACCCGCTGGACGCCTTGGAGATCATCGCTTTTGCCAACGTCGCTCGAGTCGTGCAGCCGCACGAGCTGCCCAATCTCGAGGCCAGCTACGTGCAGGGAACCAATCTGCACCACGCGCTACTCCTTGCCGGTCAGTTCCTCGATAGGCATCCGGGCTCGCAGCGCATCGTCATGGTCGTGACCGACGGCGAACCGACGGCGCACCTCACCCCCGAGGGCGAGGGCTGGTTCACGTGGCCGCCATCCCCGGAGACGATCAGCGCCACCGTGGCGCAGGTCGATCGCATGACCAGGCGCCGGGTGCCTATCTCGTGGTTCCGGCTGGGCGAGGATCCGGGCCTAGAGCGCTTCCTCGATGGCATGGCCCGACGCAACTCCGGTCGGGTTCTGGGGGTCTCCGGCGGTCGGCTCGGTGACTACGTCGTCACGGACTACGTCCGATCGCGACGCTCAGCGCGCTAGCGCACGCCCCGGAAGCACTAAACTTCCCTGCTATGACCGAGATCCCGATCACCTGGCTGACGCAGGAGGCGTACGACCGTCTCAAGGAGGAACTCGCGCATCGCGAGGGTCCTGGGCGTCAGGAGATCAAGATGCGCATCTCGAACGCGCGCGACGAGGGCGATCTCAAGGAGAACGGCGGGTACCACGCCGCCCGCGAGGAGCAGGGCAAGAACGAAGCCCGCGTGCGCCAGCTGAAGCAACTGCTCGAGTACTCGCGAATCGGTGCGCCCGAATCCGAACTCGACGAGGTTGCGCCCGGCAAGGTCGTCACCGTGCGATTCCCCGCCTGGGATGAAGTCGAGACCTTCCTGCTCGGCTCGCGCGAGGAGGCCGCGCACGCCTCGATCGAGGTCTACAGCCCGACGTCACCGCTGGGTGCGGCAGTCCTCGGCAAGCGCGTCGGCGATACCGCCAGCTACCCGCTGAAGGACAAGGACATGATCGTGGAGATCCTCAACGTCGAGGTCTACGTCCACTAGAACTCCCGCCGACCTTGAGGTTTGGCACCCCGCGCTGCGCGCGGGAGGGTGCCAAACCTCAAGGTCGGCGTCAGTTGCGGATGCGGTAGCCGCGCGCGGCCAGCTCGTCGAGAAGCAGCACGCAGTGCTCGGGGCCGCGGGTCTCGACATGAACGATGATATCGACTTCGTCGACCCGAAGCCCTGGGTCCACGCGGTTGTGCTCGACATCGACAACGTTCGCGTGCAGGTCCTGTATGTCGCTGAGCAGGTGAGCCAGCGATCCCGGACGATCGGCCATGCGCACGCCGATCGTCAGGAAGCGCCCGGCCGCCGAGAGCCCGTGTCGGATGATGCGCAGCAGTAGCAGCGAGTCGACATTTCCTCCGGAGATCACCACGGCGAGCGGCGGCTCGAAGCTCTCGGGGTGGGCAAGCACAGCCGCGACCGCCGCGGCGCCGGCCGGCTCGACGACCAGCTTCGCGCGTTCAAGGAGCAGCAGCACTGCGCGGGAGATCTCCTCCTCGCTGACAGTGACAACGTCGTCGACCAGTTCCTGAACGATCGCGAATGTGATGTCTCCTGGTTGTCCAACCGCGATGCCGTCGGCCATCGTGCTCATCTCGCCGAGCAGGGTGGGGATGCCCGCGGCGAGCGATGCCGGGTAGGCGGCGGCACCCTCTGCCTGGACTCCGACTACGCGAACCGTGGGATCGATGGACTTGACCGCGATCGCGACGCCGGCGAGGAGGCCGCCGCCGCCCGTGCACACGAGAACGGTCCGCACCTCGGGAAACTTCGCCATGATCTCCAGGCCGAGAGTGCCCTGGCCCGCCACCACGTCCACGTGATCAAACGGATGGATCAACACCGCGCCTGTCTCGGCTGCGAACTCGCGCGCCGCGACGAGCGCCTCCTCGATGCTCACACCGTGGAAGCGGACGTCCGCCCCGTAGTCCAAGGTCGCCTGCACCTTCGGGATGGTCGCTCCCTCCGGCATGAACACCGTCGCGTCGACCCCGAGTATCTGCGCGGCAACGGCGACGCCCTGTGCATGATTGCCCGCGCTCGCGGCGACGACTCCACGCGATCGCTCCTCGTCGGTGAGCTTGGCGATGCGGTTGTATGCGCCGCGAATCTTGAATGAGCCGGCGCGCTGGAGGTTCTCGGTGACCAGCCGGACCGGCCCGTGCACACGCTGCTCGAGGAAGTGCGCCCCCGCCAGCGGCAGGTCGCGGATCACGCCGGTCAACGTGGCGGCCGCCTCGTCTATGTCGGCGATGCTCACATCAGTCACGTGGCAAGTGTGTCACTCGGACCGAATGCCGGGACCCTTGCTCGGCAGTTCCATCTGCGCTGCCAGGCGTGCGCGCGAGGCGGCGCTGCGTCCCGCCTCGGCCGCTGAGCCGGCGGGGCTGCGCACCGCACCCGAGTAGCCGCCCCAGGAGCCACGCGCTGTGGACACCTGCGAGTGGAAGGCACGCACCTCCGTCGCCTTCTGCCTAAGGACCAGTGCGCCGTCGACGGCCGGCACCGCAGCGGCGGGCCGTGCGATGCGGGCGAGCGCCTCGCTGCGCGCGGTTGCCAGGCGCTCGGAGATGCGCTCGACGTAGGCCCGATAGAACGCGGCGCGAGCAGTCTGCGCGGTGTGCGGACGGCGGTCCCCTCGGCGGCGGCCTGCGACCCGCGCGACGTACGTCTCGCCACGCCACGTTCCTGCGGTCACGTAGCCCTGACTCGCATGGACCATGTGCACGGCTAGGGATCCGAACATGGTCTCGACCACGTCAAGGTCGGCAGGCATTCCGTAGCCGATGACATAGGTGCTGTTTGATGCGACGTCGACCTGAGCGTCGTTCGCATGCGCGATTGCGATGAACAACGAGATCAGGTGCGGGTTCGCGCGGCGGCCTTTCTCCCCGATCGTCGTGGTCCTGGACTCGGGCTGCTGGCGGGCCTCCCGCTTGGCGAGCCTGGCCCGAGCGACGGCGAGGTCGACACTGGCGAGGGTCGCAAGCTGCTGGGCCTTCATCAGATAGGCGTCGGCCTCCGCCTCATTGTCGGTTCGCTCGGCCTTGGCCAGCAGCGCGGCGATGCGGTCAAGGCTCATGTCGGCTCCACCGTACGCAAGCCCGCCTCCTCGTACCCCGCACGAAGCAGCAGTTCGGCTTCGGCGCCAAGCACCACCTGCGCTAGCAGGCACATCGCCTGCCGGAAGCGCACTCCGTGCCATTGGTGGCGCCCCGACGTTCCGGCAGAGGCCGGCGGCCTGCCGCTACTTGCCAGATGGTGCGCGACTTCATGCAATATCACCGACTCGCGTGCTGCCCAAGTCGACTTCATCGGGATCGCGATGGTCGCGGTGTGAGCCTCGTAGTGGGCCTTCCCCTGTCCGGAGCGCTCGCGAACGATCACCGCGCCCGTATCCGGATATCTCGTGACGACGCCGGGCAGGTCGAGTACCGCCTCCACATACAGACGGATCGACTCGATATCGCCGAAACGCCGTTGAGCTCGAATGTCCATGTGCGAGCCGAAGAAGTCGACGGATCCGCCCCTGTCGAGCACCGCGGACCACTGGTCCTCGGCGGCGTACACGGCGGAAGCAGGCACAGCCCGGAGGATAGAGTGCGGACGTGACACGCCCGCCGCTTCGCTCCCGTCGGCCGTGAGCAGGGCACGACGGCTCGGCGGTGCAATCGGCCGCACACCCCTGCTGGCGGGCCTGCCGCGCGAGGTAGCAGTCCTCTCCGCAGTGGCATTCTGCGTCGCTCTCGGCTTCGGGATTCTTGCTCCCGCGCTGCCCGTGTTTGCCAGGTCATTCGGGGTCAGCGCCCTCGAGGCGAGTGCGGTCATCTCGGTCTTCGCGCTCGTCAGGTTCATCACGTCCCCGCTGTCCGGAGCCCTCGTTGATCGACTGGGCGAGCGCGTCGTCATGTCCACCGGCCTGGTCATCGTCGCCGTGTCGAGCGCCCTCGCCGGGCTGTCCCAGACCTTCACCCACCTGATCGTCCTTCGCGGCATCGGAGGGCTGGGATCGAGCATGTTCACCGTGTCCGCGATGGCCCTGCTCCTGCGCGTCGTCGAGACCGAGCAACGCGGTCGCGCGGCTGGCGCATTCCAGGGCGGCTTCCTCCTCGGCGGCGTCGCAGGACCTGCAGTTGGCGGACTGGTGGTCGCGTGGTCGATCCGCGCACCCTTCTTCGTCTACGCGGCCACGCTCACGGCAGCGGCGATCGTCGCGATGGTGTTCATGGCGAAGTCGCGGCTGCACGAGCGTGAGGAGCAGGTCTCTGGGGGCCAGTCCAACAAGCTCGAGGAACTGCGGTCGGCCCTCAAGGACCGCGCCTACCAGGCGGCGCTGGGAACCAACCTCGTCACCGGATTCGTCCTGTTCGGGCTGCGCGTGTCGGCCGTCCCGCTGTTCGTTACCGAGGGCATGGAGCGGGGCGCATCCCTCACGGGCATCGGATTCCTCGTCTCGGCCGCGATCCAGGCGGTGCTCCTGCTTCCCGCCGGTCGCATCTCGGACACGCAGGGCAGGCGCAAGGCGCTGCTCATCGGGACCATCGGCACCACCGCCGGCATGGTCGTACTCACCCTTACGGACGTGGCGACGAACGGCTGGGGAACTCAGGCCGTCGCCGGGACGATTCTCTTCCTCGTAGCCATGGCCATCCAGGGCGTTGCGTCCGCCTTCTTGGGCTCGGCCCCGGCTGCCGTGGTCGGCGATGTTCTCGCCGGACGGCGCGGCGGCATCGTCGTGGCGACGTTCCAGATGATGTCCGATGTCGGTGCCGTCCTCGGCCCGCTCGTAGCAGGCCTCCTCATAGATCAGTTCGATTTCGACTGGGCGTTCGCGGCGGGAGCGGCCCTGAGCCTGGTAGCGGTTATCTTGGTACTCGTTATGCCCGAAACCCTCCACCGGAACCGAAGGACCGCCACCGCATGAGCGAGATCGACGTGCCGCGCCGCAAGCGCGCGATCGTCGGCGCGACGGCAGTCCTCACCGCCATCGCCACGATCGCTGCCCTCGGCGTGCTCACCGCCGTGATCTCGTCGCCGTCCCAAGCCACGACGAGCAGTGCAGCCCTCTCCACCGAGGACGGCTCCCTGCCCCTTGGTCCGAGCACGTCCGCTAGCCCGGCTCCGACTTCAGCAACGGTTGGCTCTCTCGCCGACGTCAAGAACGTCGTCTTCGTGCTCGCCGACGACCTCGACTGGGAACTGTTCAATACCGTCCCCAGACTTGCCGCCCTGCAGGACGAGGGCATGACGTTCACCCACCATGTCGTCACCGACTCGCTGTGCTGTCCATCGCGCGTGTCGATCCTGCGCGGTCAGTACATCCACAACCACCTCGTCGTGTCGAACACCGCCGCCACAGGTGGCGGCTGGCCGACCTTCAAGGACCGTGGCGAGGAGAACGACTGCCTGCCCGTGTGGCTGCAGTCCGCCGGTGTCACCACAGCGCTGTTCGGCAAGTACCTCAACGACTACCCCGCGACGACCACCACGGCGCGCAGCACCCGTGAGATCCCGCCCGGCTGGTCACAGTGGGCTGTCCCGGTCTCGCGTGGGGAGTCGTACAACGGCTACGACTACATCCTGAACTCGAACGGCAAGCTCGTGCGTCACGGCGACAAGCCCGAGGACTTCCTCAACGACGTCATCACTGATCGCGCGGTCGATTTCATCGCAACCGCACCTGATGGCTTCTTCCTCGAACTATCGACGTACAACCCGCACAAGCCGGCGCCCGTGGCGGCGCGCAACAAGGGCACTCATGCCAACCTGATCGCGCCGCGCACCGCCAGCTACAACCTCGCGGGCACCAACGAGCCCACCTGGATGAAGAAGCTCAAGCCGCTGACTCCGTGGAAGCAGTGGCAGCTGGATCAGCTGTGGCGTCAGCGTGCGGAGTCTGCGGAGTCTGTGGCCGATTCCGTCGATGCCGTGAAGGCGCAGCTCGTCGCCACCGGCCGGGACAAGGACACCTTGATCGTCGTCACGTCCGACAACGGCTACCACGCGGGTGCGCACCGACTGTCCAACGGCAAGCGGACCGCCTTCAGGGAGGACACGGTGGTGCCCATGGTCGTCATCGGCCCCGGTATCTCCCCCGGCGCGCGCGTCGACGCGATGACCTCGACCGTCGACCTCGCCCCGACATTCACTGAACTCCTGGGCGCGCAAGCACCCGACTGGGTCGACGGCCGCTCAGTCGTCCCATTCCTCCAGACCGGTACCGCTCCCGCGGGCTGGCGCACGGCCGCGTTGTCGGAGAGCATGGGTCGCTCGACACCCGATGACCCGGACTATCAGGCCCAGGCTCCGCCCCAGTTCGGTTCCCTGCGAACGCAGCAGTGGCTGTTCGTCGTTTACCGCGACGGCGAACGAGAGTTGTACGACCTCGTGGCGGACCCGAACGAGATGAACAACATCGCGAGCACCGCCGATCCCGCGCTGCTGGCCGAGTTGAACTCGCAACTGCAGGCGATGAGGTCGTGCGCGGGAGAAAGCTGCCGCACCGCCGACTCCATCGTTCTCACCACTGGCACTTCATAGCCGATGCGGGTCACGCTCGGCGATACGCGCCGGGAGTCACGCCGAGGACCGACCGGAACTGCCTCGTGAACGAGCTCTGATCGTAGAAACCACATGAAGCGGCGATCTCGCCGATCGTGTCGGAGGTCGTCGTGATGAGCTGCACTGCGTGCTCGATCCGTATGCGCTGGACCAGACGCTGCGGCGACAGGCCCAGCGTGGCCCTCGCTAGGCGCTCGAGCTGCTTGGGCGACAGGTCAGCCAATGCCGCGAGCTCGGCGACCCGCCACGGATAGCCGACATCGCCTCGGACCGCCTCGATCGCACGCGCCAGGCCTGAATGCCCGCTCAGCAGCTGCGCGTGCAGGTCGAACGACAGCACGGCAAGCCCCCACGGCTCCCCGCCAGTCCCGTGGATGCACGACTTCGACGTGACATACCAGCCGATGTCGCCGTCGGGTCTGACGATGAGCTCGAGGTGACGTTGCAGTGGGCGCCCCGTCGCCAGCACGAGCGCGTCCTGGGCGGCGTAGGACTGCGCGAAGTCGGGAGGGAACAGGTCATCGACGGTGCGGCCCACGACCGCATCGACGTCGCGACCAACGCGCAGCGCGAATCCGGCATTCGACCATCGGTAGCGCCCGTCGCTGCCCTTGAGGCAGCCCAGGACCTGGGGGATGCCGTCGACCAGTTCCATGAAGGAGCGGGCCGCCGGCGGAGGGTCGCTTTGTACTAATCGGACATTCACAAGCGGACTTTGGCACAAGACGGCCATGGTGCGATAGGTACATGCCCGACGACACCCTGATGATCGAGGAAGCCCAGGACCTGGCCGAGCGAATCCTCGTCCGGTCGCTCGACACCACGACTCGTCGCGAGAAGGCCCGGGCCGCACGACTCAGCGGGCTGCTCGGTGACGTGGCCGGCCGAGACCTGCTGCTGGACCTCACCGATCAGGTCCTGCGCATCCGCCAGCCGCGTCGTGCTGCTCGCCGCCTTCGGGACCTGACCCGCTCGGCAATACCGCGATCACTTCCCGTCATCGATCGCGTCGGACTCGCGGCCCTTGGGCGCCTGGCACCACTCGCGCCGCGGACGGCCGAACGCGCCGTCGACTGGCGGATCGACCACGACACGGCCGGGGTGATCCTGCCCGCCGACGATCCCAAGTTCGCCGACTACGTGCGCGCCCGCAGCCAGGAGGGCTTTCGCCTCAACATCAACGTGCTCGGCGAGTCCATTCTCGGGGACGACGAGGCCGCCGCGCGGTGCGTCAAGGTCATCGAGCGAATCCAGCGACCTGACGTCGACTACGTGTCAGTGAAGATCTCGGCATTGTGCGCGAACCTCGATGTCCTCGCGGAGGCGGACTCGCTTCGGCGCATCGCCGAGCGGCTTCGCGAGTTGTACCGCGCCGCATCGGCAACGAGTCCGCCGACGTTCGTCAATCTCGACATGGAGGAGTACCGGGACCTCGAACTGTCGGTGCGCTCATTCATGGACGTTCTCGACGAGCCGGAGTTCCTCGACGTCGCGGCCGGCATCGTCCTGCAGGCCTACATACCCGACTCTCACGGCGCCCTCGAGCGGCTGTGCGCGTGGGCGAATCGCCGACGTGCCGCGGGCGGCGCCGGCATCAAGATCCGTCTCGTCAAGGGCGCAAACCTGGCGATGGAACTGGTCGATGCCGAGCTCCACGACTGGACCGCGGCGACCTTCCCGACGAAACTCGAGGTCGACGCGTCATACAAGCGAATGCTCGAGACCGCACTCGACCTGGGCAATGCCGATGCCGTGCGCATCGGAGTGGCCAGCCACAACCTCTTCGAGATCGCCTGGGCGATCACCGTCTGCCGCCATCGTGGAGCCCTCGACCGGCTCGAGATCGAGATGCTCGAGGGGATGGCACCTCCGCAGGCCCGCGCAGTACGCGACGAGATCGGCACCCTGCTTCTGTACGCGCCCGTGGTCGAACGCGTCGACCGCGAGGCATCGATCGCGTACCTGTCACGTCGCCTGGACGAGAACTCGTCCACAGACAACTTCCTCAGCTCGCTGTTCGACCTGACCCCGGGCTCGCCTGCATGGGAGCTCGAGGCCGATCGATTCCGGCAGTCCGTGCACGCGCGCTACGACCGCGTCGCCCCGACCTTCCGGACCCAGGAGCGAACCGCAGAGCCGAGTGCCGCACATCCCGGCCCGGGGTTCGACAACAGCCCCGACACCGACTTCACCGTTGCCACGAATCGCCAGTGGATCACTGACGCACTCGACTCCACGGTCGTGATGACTCCGCACGAGATCGGCACAGTCGAGGAGGCCAACGCGATCCTCGCGAAAGCTGTCGAAGCGCAAGGGTTCTGGCGCGAGAGTCCGTGGCAGACGCGCCGAGATGTCCTCTCGCGTGCAGCGGACCTGATGGAAGACGAACGCGGCTCGACTCTGGCGGTAATGGCGGCCACCTCGGGCAAGACCGTGAGCGAGGGTGACCCGGAGGTCTCCGAGGCCGTGGACTTCACGCGGTTCGCGGCAGAGCTGACAGTCCGGCACGAGAGCCTCAGCGGCGCCGGGATGACCTGGACACCGCACTCGGTGGTCGTCGTCGCGGGCCCATGGAACTTCCCGTACGCGATCCCGGCCAGTGGCGTCGTCCACGCCGTTGCAGCCGGCTGCTCGGTCATCCTCAAGCCGGCCCCCGAGACTCGCGAGGTCGCCGCTCTCCTCGTCGACCAGTTGGTGAGGGCAGGGGTTCCCGACGGCGTCGTGCAGCTGGCCTGCACTCCCGACAACGAGGTCGGACAGCACCTCATCACGCATCCGGCGGTCGACCTCATGATGCTCACCGGCAGCTACGAGACGGCCTCGATGTTCCTGCAATGGCGACCCGACCTGCGACTGCACGCGGAGACGAGCGGTAAGAACGCCCTGATCATCACCGCCGCGGCAGACATCGACCAGGCGATCAAGGACCTGGTGCGCTCCGCGTTCGGTCACGCCGGCCAGAAGTGCTCCGCAGCGAGCCTGGCCATCGTCGAGGCGAGCGTCTACGACGACCCGACCTTCGCGCCTCGACTGGCCGACGCGGTCCGCAGCCTGAAGGTCGGCGATCCGCGGGATCTCGCCACCCGGGTCGGGCCACTCATCAGCCCTCCGGGGCCGGCCCTCGAGCGCGCACTGACGTCCTTGGAGTCGGGCGAGCGCTGGCTGGTGGAGCCTCGCCTCGTGTCGGCAGAGACGAACCTGTGGAGTCCCGGCGTGCGCCTGGGTGTCGCGGCCGGTTCGTGGTTCCACCTCACCGAGTGCTTCGGGCCGGTCCTCGGTGTGATGCGAGCCGAGTCCCTCGATGACGCCATCGCGTTGCAGAACGCGTCCGCCTTCGGACTCACCGGCGGGCTGCACAGCCTTGACCCGACCGAGATCGATTACTGGCTCGCTCGCGTCGACGTCGGCAACGCCTATATCAACCGCCACATCACGGGCGCCATCGTGCAGCGGCAGCCGTTCGGAGGCTGGAAGGCCTCATCCATCGGACCTGGCCACAAGCCGGGCGGGCCCAATCACCTGCACGACTACGGGCAGTGGACGGGGCGCCCCTCTTCCACGTCGGGCGCCGAGGCATCATTCGCGAAGGCGTGGGCTTCGCACTTCTCTCAAGACAACGACCCCTCCGGCCTCGCGTGCGAGACCAACGTGCTTCGCTACCGGCCGCTCGCCGCGGTGATACTCCTCGGCGCGGACGCGAGCGATATCCAGACGGCAGGCGCGGCAGCCTCGCTCACCGGAGTCACGCTGACGGTCGCGTCCGATGAGTCGAGTGCGCTCGCCTCCATCGAGTCGGCGTCTGTGCCCACTCACCTGGTGCGAGTCCGTGCTCCGGGTGGGGCCTCGAAGCCCTTCCTCGCCCGCGCGCACGAGCTGGGGGTGGTGGTCGACTCGGCGCCGATCACGGTCTCCGGCGAAATCGAGCTTCCGCACTGGCTATTGGAGCAGTCGGTGTCGCGGACGATGCACCGATACGGGCGCCTGCTGACCACCTGAGATCAGTGGGCGAGCCGTGCGGGCCAACGAGACCCTCACCGCCCACAATTCAGGCATGGATCTGCCTCGCGAATCGACCCTGTCCCCACGCGGGCTGACCTGGGTAGCGCGCACGAGCGCTGCCCTCGACATGCTCGCGATCGCGTTCCTCGTCGCGTTCGTTCTCCTGTGGGCATTCCCCGAGGCGCCGTCCGGGGTGCGGACCCTGCTCGACGCCATCAGCTGGGTCGTGTGGGGCGCATTCGTCGTCGACTACTTCGTGCGGCTCACCTGCTCGATACCGAAGGTGGTCTTCGTTCGGACCCACAAGCTCGACCTGCTCATGGTGCTCGTGCCGATGCTCCGACTGCTTCGCGTCTTCCTCGTGCTGCGCAAGGCCCTGTCGTCGGTCAGCACGGAGAAGATCGCCGGGTCGATTGTCAGCCTCGTCGTCGTGATCGTGCTGGGCAGTGCCTTCTTCGTCTGGCGCGTCGAGTACGACGCTCCTGGTGCAACCATCACAACGTTCCGCGACGCGGTCTGGTGGGCGATTGTCACCACCACGACCGTCGGTTACGGCGACTACACCCCGGTCACGTCCGTCGGCCGCGCGATTGCGGTAGTCGTCATGGTCGTCGGCATCGGACTGATCGGTACCGTCAGCGCGACGGTCGCGGCATTCTTCGTCACCCGCCGCAAGTCCAGCAAGTCCGACGGGCCGGAAGTGGTCGAGACGACAACTCACGAGGAACTGCTGGCGCGGCTCGATGCGCTTTCGGAGCAGCAGACGGAGATCCGCACCATGCTCGAGCGGATGACGCGAGGCAGCTAGGGCTTTGCGGCAGTCGGTCGAGCCTCGAAGGCGTTGTACGCGTCGATGAGGTTGCCGTAAATGTGCTCGGTACCGATCCTCGAGTCGATGCCGTACTTGCTCAGCGTCTCCAGCAGGCTGGTGTCGACGCGGGCCAGCACCGGAGTGACCTTGCGCGCGGCGAGCAGGTCGAGCAGCCCGTTGAGCGACTTGCCTGCGGAGTAGTCGACATCGTCGAGAGATGACGCGTCGATGATGAGCCATTCGACCGGGTCGGGTGCGGACGCGATGAGTCTTTCCACGTCGTCGACGAAGCTGTTCGCGTTCGCGTAGAACAGCTCGGAGTCATACCGGAAGATGATCAGGCCTGGGGCGCTCTGCGTGCCCGGCGTTGCCGCGAGGAACGTCGGTTCTCCGGCACTGCTCACGTCGACGACGTAGTCGCGCGGCCGGTACTGGCGACGGATGATGTTGAGGATCGACACGACGATCGCCAGAATGATGCCCTGCTCTACGCCTACCGCGCAGACGACCACTGCCGTGACGACCGCAATGACGAACTCACTCGTCCGCACTCGAGCGATCAGCTTCAGGCCCGCGATGTCGACCAGATCGACGCCGATGAGGAAGACGATCGCGGCGAGCACCGACTTGGGCATGTCTGCCAGGAGCCCAGTGAAGAACAGCACGACGAGGAGGACGATCACCGCCATCGTGAAGTTCGCGAGCTGAGTACGTCCCTTCTGCTCGTCGAGGATCTGTGTCTTAGTGGGGCTGCCGTTGACGACGAACGTTCCGCTGAGGCCCGCGGCAAAGTTGGCACCTGACAGTCCGACGATGTCACGGTTGATGTCGACCGGTTGCCCATGCTTCATGGCGAAGCTTCGCGATGTCGCAGCGCTCTGAGCAATGATGAGAACGAAGCACGAGAAGGCAATCGCGATGAGAGTGGCCATGTTCGCGGACACGCCGCTCATCGTGACGCCCTCCGGCAGGCCGATGGGTGGGAAGCCGCCCTGAACTGGGCCGACGATCGCCACTCCGTCCGCGTCCGCGTTGACCGCGGCCGAGATGATGATCGACAGCACCACCGCGATGATCGCGCCCGGCACCTTCGGCAGCCCACGCTTGAAGCCGAGAATGATCGCCAGCGTGCCCAGCGCGAAGGCGAACGTCGGCCAGTTCAGGTCGGTAATCGACGTGATCATCGTCCACTGCTGCTCGAACCAGGTTCCCGTCCCCTTCGGCACCCCGAGCATGTCGGGGATCTGCCCGGAGAACACCTGCACGCCGACACCGGTGAGGAATCCGACGAGCACCGAGGCGCTGAGGAAGTCCCCGAGGAAGCCGAGCCTGAAGATGCGCGCGATGACGAGCAGCGCCCCGCACATCAGCGCGATCACCCCGCAGTAGCCCAGCCACTGCTGGGAGCCGGGCGTGACTCCGGGTATCGCTGCTGCCCCGAGACCTGCTGCGAGCAGCGCCGCCGTCGCGGAATCGGCCCCGACCACGAGCAGACGCGAGGACCCGAGGAGGACGAAGAGCATCGTCGGGAAGATCACCGTGTACAGGCCCGTGACGATCGGGGTCTGGGCGATAGAGGTGTAGCCCATCGTCTCCGGAATCGCGACGGCGGCGAGAGTGGCACCCGCGATGATGTCTCCCGCGAACCACGACTTCTGGTAGCCGCGCATCGACACTGGGACGAGATTCGTCACGAGGCTCATGCGGCGGACGTTAGCGACATTCGACGGGCCGCGCGCGAACTCACTGAAGGACGTTGACCGCCCTGGCGATCACGAGTGCGGCCAATGCCAGCGACAGCAGCGATTCGCAGACCACCATTGCCTTCGCCCACGGCTTCACCGCGGACACGTCAGTGGGGCTGAAGGCGGTCGCCGTGGAGAAGGAGAAGGCGAGGTAATCGACGAACCTCGGCAGCCAGTTCGGCGGTACGTGCTCGGCGTGGGTCATCTCCGGGAACACCAGTGCCGGTGTCCGTGACGTCCCGGATGCTCGTGCCGCAGCGCCACCCCGGTCGAGGTCCCAGAACCAGAGCGCGAACGTGATCACGTTGGTCAGCCACACGATCGCACCGCTGATCAGCAGCTCCTCGGGCTGCGTGAAGCTGGCGTTGTCGAGGATGCCGACGACCAGTTGCACGGCAGCGTAGGCATTGCCGAGGGTGATGAGTCCGAACAGCACGCCGGTCACGATGCGGATCCATCGATCCACTCGGTCGATGCGTCCGGGATCCGCGAGGATGAGAACCACGAGGATTCCGATCACCGCCCACAGCATCCACGCGGCACCTTGGACTCGAAGCTGCTCGGGAAGCAGAACGTGCAGTCCGGCTGCGACAAGGACGGCCAAGGCCATCGGCCAACGGCGCTCTCCACGCACATGGCCATGCGTGCTGACCACTGTCAGGACGATCCCGCGAGAGCCTGCTCGAGGTCCGCGATGAGATCCGCTGCCGTCTCGATCCCCACCGACAGCCGGACCAGATCGGCAGGCACCTCCAAGGGACTGCCCGCCACCGACGCGTGGGTCATCCGAGCCGGGTGCTCGATGAGCGATTCGACCCCGCCCAGTGATTCCGCGAGCGTGAACACGGTCGTGCGACCACACAGGTCGACTGCTGCCTGCTCACCCGCGGCGACCTGGAAGGACAGCATGCCGCCGAACCCGCGCATCTGGCGTGCCGCGACAGCATGACCGGGGTGGCTCGGCAGCCCGGGCCAGCGAACGGTGGAGACAGCCGGGTGCTGCACCAGGAACTCGGCGACTGCCGCCGCGTTCTCGCAGTGCCGGTCCATGCGCACGCCTAGAGTCTTGATTCCACGCAGCGTGAGCCAACTGTCGAACGGCCCGGCGACCGCGCCCATCGCGTTCTGGTGGTAGGCCAAGGACTCGGCGAGGCCGGCCTCCGCCGTGACCAGCGCGCCGCCGATCACGTCACTGTGGCCGCCGAGGTACTTGGTCGTGCTGTGCACGACTACGTCCGCTCCGAGCAACAGCGGCTGCTGCAGGTAGGGCGAGGCGAAGGTGTTATCGACGACCAGCAGCGCGCCCGAGGCGTGCGCAACGTCCGCGAGCGCGGCGATGTCCGCGATGTTCATCAGCGGATTGGTCGGTGTCTCCACCCAGACCAGTTTCGTCCGGCCAGGAATGATGGCGGCCGCTACGGCATCTGGGTCGGTCAATGCGGCCGGGGTGTTCTCAAGTCCCCACGGCGCGGCGACCCGGGCGAACAGCCGGTAGGTGCCGCCATACGCATCGTCGGGAATGACCGCGTGATCTCCCGGCCTGCACAGCGCGCGGATGAGAGTGTCCTCGGCCGCAAGCCCCGAGGCGAAGGCCAGCCCGATCGCACCCTCGATCCCGGGCGCCTCCAGGGAGGCAAGGCACTCCTGGAGGGCCGTACGTGTCGGATTGGCGCTGCGCGAGTACTCGTACCCTCCCCGCAGCCCGCCAACCCCGTCCTGCGCGTACGTCGAGACCTGGTAGATCGGCGGCACGACCGCGCCGGTCAGAGGGTCCGGTTCCTGCCCCGCGTGAATCGCGCGAGTGTCGAATCCGTCCATGTCACGTACCCTATGGCGATGGGCATCTTCGGATTCAGCAAGTCGCGCATGGTCGACGCCGACACCGCATTGCCGGGCCGGGACCGGCCAGTCCTCCCCGCGCCTTCCGTGCACTCAGTCCTCGGCACGTCTCTCACTGGACCGTGGCCCGACGGCACTGCGGTGATCTACGTGGCGATGGGGTGCTTCTGGGGGGCTGAGGAGATCTACTGGCGCCTTCCCGGCGTCGTCACGACGAGCGTCGGCTACATGGGTGGGTTCACGCCGAACCCGACATACGAAGAGGTCTGCAGCGGCATGACCGGTCAGACGGAGACGGCGATGGTCGCGTACGACCCGTCAGTCATCTCGACCTACGACATCCTCAAGACCTTCTGGGAGAACCACGATCCGACGCAGGGCTACCGCCAGGGCAACGACACCGGGACCCAGTACCGCAGCGCGATCTATTACACGACCGACGAGCAGCGCGAACTCATCGAGCAGACCCGCACGGCCTACGCGGACGTCATCTCCAAGCGTGGATACCCGGACATCACAACGGAGATCGGGCCGGCCGCCGAGCGCACTTACTACCTGGCCGAGGACTACCACCAGCAGTACCTGTACAAGAATCCCAATGGCTACCGCTGCCATGCCAACACCGGGCTGGCCCTGCCCGCACTCGCGTCCTAGGAGGCGAGCAGGGGAAGTCGCACGACGAACGTCGACCCTGAGCCGACCTCGCTGACGACTGAGACCGATCCACCGTGCGCCTCGACGACGGATCGCACGATGGCCAGTCCAAGGCCTGTGCCACCACGCACGCGCGATCGGGCATCGTCGGTTCGATAGAGCCGCTCGAACACCTGGCCGGCTTCGTCCTCCGTCAGGCCGACTCCCCGATCGACAACCGAGATCGCGCACCACCCGGACTCGACCGACACCGCCACCTCGACCAGGTCCTCGGGCGAGGAGTAGCGCAGCGCATTCGACAGCAGGTTGTCCAGGACTTGGCGCAGCCGATCGCGATCGCCGTTGACGACGACCGAGCCCACGACGGGCAGATGGATCTCGACGCGTCGTTCGGGCGAGCCGGCGAGCACGCCCTCGACAGCGTCGTGGACGAGCGCCTGGACGTCAACGGGCTCCGCGACGAGCGGGCGGTGCTGGTCGAGTCGCGCGAGCATCAGCAGGTCATCCACGAGCAGGCCCATCCGCGTCGCCTCGCTCTGGATCCGCTCGAGGGCGAGGTCACGGTCCGTTGCAGCCCCTTCCTCGATCAGCTCTGCATACCCGCGGATGGAGGTCAGCGGGGTGCGCAACTCGTGGCTCGCGTCGGCGACAAACTGACGCATGCGCTCCTCGGACGCTCGCGCCTGAACCTCGGAGGCCCGCTGCGCGGCGAAGGAAGCCTCGATCCTCGTCACCATCGTGTTGAACGACGATGCGAGCTGATCGACCTCGGCTCCGTCGCCCGTCTCCGGCACGCGCAGGCTGAGGTCCCCGTCCGCGATCGTGTGAGCAGTCGCGGACATCTCGTCGAGCGGACGCAGGCTCCTACGCACGATCCAGTAGCCCACGACCCCCGCGATGATCACCACGATCACGCCGACGACCAGTTGCAGCAGCACCAAGCGGCCTACCGTCGCCTGAACGTCGGCCAGCGACGACGCGACGACTATCCAGCCATCTCCCGTGGTTGTCGCGGTCACGACCATCCGCCAATCGGGGCCACCGTCGGCAGATCCGACCGTGAATGCCTGCCCGGTCAGGGCCGACAGTTCCGATGCAGCCGGGATCGCTGGGACCTCGGCACCGGTCGAGTCCGGGACCGAGATGACATCGGTGGTCTGGCCGTTCGCGTACACCGCCGCTATGTAGAACCGGGACGGCGGCCGAAACCCCGGCGACTCCGTCCCGGAGCTGATGATCACGGAGGGAAAGGCAGGTTGCGCCGCGCCGGCCGGCCGCGCTCCGCCCTGGATCGCTTCGTCCACTCGGTCCGTGAGGTAGCCGCGAAGCGCGGTGGTCGCGATGAAGGACGACGCGATCAGCCCGACCGACAGCAGCACGACCAGGAGCAGGCTGATCTGCACGCGCAGCGGCCGTCGCGTGATCGACCGGATCATGTTCGCGGCCTGCGCAGCACGTATCCCACCCCGCGGACGGTGTGGATGAGATGCGGATCCTCGATGTCGATCTTGCGCCGCAGGTAGGAGATGTACGACTCGACGACGTTCATCTCGCCGCCGAAGTCGTACTGCCACACCGAGTCGAGGATCTGGGCCTTGCTGACCACGGTTTCGGCGTTCTCCATCAAGTAGCACAGGAGCCGGAACTCCGTGGGAGACAACGTGATCTCCCGGTCGCCCCGGCGCACGTCGTGCGCTGCCTCGTTCACCGTGAGGTCGGCGTAGGTCAGCAGCTCGGGTGCTAGGTCGACTCGTGCGGTCCCCGCGCGCTTGAGCACGGTCCGGATACGCGCGACCACCTCGCTGAGACTGAACGGCTTGACGATGTAGTCGTCGCCGCCGATCGTCAGGCCGGTGACGCGATCATCGACCGCGTCCTTCGCGGTGAGGAACAGAACGGGGAACTGGTAGCCGTCGGCCCGAAGGCTGCGGACCAGCTCGAACCCGTTCAACCCCGGCATCATCACGTCGGTCACCATGAGGTCAGGCTTGAGGGACTTGGCCAGGCTCAACGCGGTCGTCCCGTCTCCGCAGGTCGTCACCTCGAAGCCGTGGAAGCGCAGGCTGGCTTCAAGCAGTTCGACGATGTTCGGCTCATCGTCGACGACAAGCAGGCGGGCTTCGGGCGTACCGGACTTGGCCATGGCGACAGCCTGCTCCTTTCACCCGAGTGTGATCTGTGTGAATCCTGTCAGTTTCCTGTGAGCGATCAGAGTTCGACATCACAGCCCCTCCACACGCCGTTGCCAGAGAACTCACAGACTCCGTAGGCACAGTGCCTGCATGAAGCGACGCATCGTGTGGATCAATGTCACTCTCGCCCTTGTCCTGGTGGCAGCCGTGGTGGGCGGCTACTTCTGGCTGTTCCACTCCACGGCTGAGGCATCGACGGGCCGCACCGTTGCCGTCCAGTCGGGAACGGTGAGCGAAACCGTCACGGCAACCGGCTCGGTCGAGACCTCCGGAACAGTCGACCTGTCGTTCACGCAGAGCGGGACGGTCAAGTCGATGCGAGTCACGGCAGGTGACACGGTGGAGTCAGGTGACCGACTGGCAAGCCAGGACGACGCCGCAGCGCAGTCTGCTCTCACCTCCGCGAAGCGCTCATTCGCCCAGGCCGTCACTGGCGCGAATCAGTCCTCACTCTCGCTTCAGTCTGCGCAACGCGCGGTTACCGATGCGCAGACCACCGCCAAGCTGAACAAGAAGAGCAACCAGCAGACGTTGGACAACGCCAAGCAAGATCTCGCCGACGCGAAAGCTTCGTGGTCGACGAGCTGCCTTGATCCGAACGGCTCGTGCCCGAGCACTGACGCGTGGAGCCAGTTGCGATCCGCGGAGGCGGAGGTCACGAACGCGAGGACCGCGTATGACCAGGCCGTGCAAAGTGCGTCCGCCGACGAGACGACGAACAACCTCAAGGTGAACCAGTCGGCTACGAACGTTGCCAGCGCCCAGGCCAAGCAGACCAACGACTGCAACACCTACGGCTCGGCGTCGACCCAGTGCACGTCGGCGAACGACTCGCTTCGCAATGCGCAGCAGAGCTACGACAACACCGTCAACTCCCAGAAGGTCGCGGCAATTCAGAGCCAGCAGAGCCTCGTCAACGCCGACGCGAGGATCACCTCGGCGAACGTCTCTCTCAAGAAGCTTCAGTCGAGCCTCGCCGAGCAGGCCCAGGACTCGATCGATGCCGCCGAGAAGTCAGTGGAATCTGCTCAGTTGGCCCTGAAGAAGAGCAATGCCTCCGATCAGCAGAGCATCGTGCGGGCACAAGAGTCCCTGGCTTCCCTGCAGGCCGGGGCGGCGACCGTCAACACCGGCTCAGGATCGACGACAGCCGATCAGGCGGCGATCGATGTGGCTCGGGACGGCGTGAAGTCAGCGAACGATGCACTCGATGAGACCGTCATGCGCGCACCAGTCACCGGTGTGGTTGGCACGGTTCTGATCGAGGCCGGCCAGTCCGCCGCCGCGGGGGCTCCGGTTCTCACCTTGATACCCGATGCGAGCTACGAGGTCGTCGCGAACTTCTCCGAGGCCGATGCACTCAAGGTAGCGGTGGGCCAGTCCGCGACGGTCACCTTCGACGCGCTCTCGGGTGAGGACGCGACTGGAACCGTGACGGCGGTCGACATCCTGCCGACAACGGGAGGCGACGTCACAACCTACGGGGCCACCATCACACTCGACGAGGCTCCCGATGCGCTGCGCGATGGAATGAGCGCCAGCGTCGTCGTGACCGTTGACCAGGCCACTGCAGTCCTGTGGGCACCTAGTGCCGCTGTCACGACGACGGGTGGCGTGAGCACGGTCACCGTCCGCAAGGACGGCGTCGACACGACGGTTGTGGTCACCACAGGCCTCGCCGGGGACTCGGGAACGGAGATCACCAGCGGAGTCTCCGAGGGCGACCAGCTGGTCATCTCGACCACCGACAGCGGCGGCGGCTTCGGGGGCTTTCCCGGCGGGGGCATCCCCGGGGGTGGTGGGGGTCTAGGCGGTGGCGGTGGCGGCGCCGGTCCCGCAGTCTCTATTCAGGGCGGTCCGTGATGGCTCCGGTCATCGCCTTGACGGGCATCACCAAGTCATACGGCCTGGGAGAGACCACGGTGCACGCACTCCGAGGCGTCGACCTGACGGTCGAGCGAGGAGACTATTTGGCGATCATGGGGACGTCCGGCTCGGGCAAGTCGACCCTCATGAACATCATCGGCGCGCTCGATGGCGCGACGAGCGGTCACTATGAGCTCGACGGCATCAACATCGACTCCCTCGACGAGTCGGCGCTCTCGATCGTGCGCAATCGGAAGATCGGATTCATCTTCCAGTCGTTCAACCTCATCCCGCGCACCAGTGCCATCGCGAACGTCGAACTACCGCTGCTGTATCGAGGGGTGGGCCGCAAGGAACGCCACACTCGCGCGGCGCAGGCGCTGGCGTCAGTCGGGCTTGCCGATCGGATGCGGCACCAGCCCAACGAACTGTCCGGTGGGCAGCAGCAGCGAGTCGCGGTCGCCCGTGCCCTCGTCGCAGAGCCCTCGCTGCTGCTCGCAGACGAGCCGACCGGAAACCTCGACAGCCAGGCCACATCCGACGTTCTTGATCTGATGGACCAGATGCACGCAGAGGGCCGCACGATTGTCACGATCACCCACGAGGACGAGGTTGCCGATCGCGCGGATCGTGTCATAACTCTGGTTGATGGGCTCATCTCAGCCGAGCGGCGGAATCGACAGTGAACCTTCTCGAGACAATCAGCATCGGGCTTCGCGGGGTTACCGCGAACCGGCTCCGATCCTCGCTCACGGTGCTCGGCATCCTCATCGGTGTGGCGGCGGTGATCGTGCTGGTCGCGGTCGGCAACGGTTCCTCACAGGCCGTGACGAGCAGCATCGAGCAGTTGGGCACCAACACCCTCACCGTCCGCCATGGCGCCTTCGGGCCGCCCGGCCAAGGCGGGCGCACCCAGTTCAAGGACCTGACGGTCGACGACGCAATCGCTCTTTCAGACGACGTGCTCGCACCCGACGTCAAGAGTGCGTCGCCCGTCGTGTCGGCTCAGGCCGCGTGTACGTACGAAGGCACCAGCTACTCCACCAGCATTACCGGCACGTGGCCGTCCTACTTCGAAGCCTCCAACCTGACGCTCGACTCTGGCACTTACTTCACCAATGAGGACGTGACGGGATCGAAGCGCACCGTTGTGGTCGGCCAGACCGTTGTCGACGAGCTTTTCGGCACCGTCGACCCAGTAGGCAAGGAGATCGTCTGCTCAGGGACGCCGTTCACCGTCGTCGGCACTCTGACCGAGAAGGGCAGCAGCGGATTCCAGGACTCCGACGATGTCATCGTGGCACCGCTGACCACCGTCCAGGGCCATCTGACCGGCTACGGCAGCCTCGACACTGTGCTCGTCCAGGCCGTCTCGGGATCGGCTACCGCCGCCGCCGAGTCGGAGGTCTACTCAATCCTCGACGACCGCCATGGCACGACGGACACGTCATCGCGGGACTACCAGGTACTCAACCAGGCGAGCCTGCTGTCGACGGTCGAGGACACCAACCAGGTGTTCACCGTGCTGCTCGGCGCGGTCGCAGCCATCAGCCTGCTTGTCGGCGGCATCGGCATCACCAACATCATGCTTGTCACCGTCACCGAGCGGACCCGAGAGATCGGAATTCGCAAGGCCATCGGTGCGAGCAAGTCCGCGATCATGGGCCAGTTCCTGGTCGAGGCCACCGTCCTGTCGATGATCGGCGGGATCGCCGGCGTCGTCATAGCGCTCGTCGTGACGCAGTTCCAGATAGCGGGTGTGACGCCGGTGATCATGCCGGTCTCCGTCATCGGCGCATTCGCCGTTTCCGTTGCCCTCGGGCTGTTCTTCGGCAGCTACCCCGCAAACCGTGCCGCATCCCTACGACCAATCGAGGCGCTGAGACATGAGTGACACCACGAACGACGACCTGGCCACACTGCTTGCCAAGCGGGAGCATGCGCGCCCTAACCGTCTCACCTGGGTACTGCTTGTCCTCCTCGTGCTTGCCGTTGGATTCGCTGGCGGCGCACTAGTCGAGAAGCGAACTACCTCGTCGTCCTCGGCGCTTCCGGACTTCGCGGCGCTGGCTGGCGGAGGTGCCTTCCCCGGCGGAGGAGCCTTCCCTGGGGTCGGAGCCGGTCCCGGTGGCGGCACAGCGGGCGCGGCCGGCGGAATGACCACCGGAACCGTCAAGCTCGTCGACGGCACCAGCCTGTACATCACCGATGCCGACGGGAACACGGTGAAGGTAGTCGTCCCCGAATCAGTTCCCGTCACAACGCAGTCGCAGACCTCGCTCGATGACCTTGTCACCGGATCGACAGTGATCATCCGGGGCGAGACCGGGGACGACGGGACATTGACCGCAACCTCCGTGTCCGAGGGCGGCGCTCCGGACGCAGCCACCAAGACCACGCCAAGCACCGCACCCTCACCACAAGGAGACAACTGATGATTCGCCGCACCGCTCAGTTCACCGCAGCCGTCGCCGGAGTGCTCCTCCTGCTGTCCGCATGCGGCGGTTCGTCGTCGACGGACTCGTCAACCGATAGCGCAGCGGCGGCCGCGACATCGTCGGCCACAGGCGCTGCGGTGCCGGGCGGTGCGGACATGACGGCCTATCGCGACTGCCTGGCCGAGAACGGCGTCACCCTGCCCGACGGCGTCGGCGGTGGCAATGGCGGACCGCCAAGCGGATTCCCGAGCGGTATGCCGACCGACATGCCTTCGGGCATGCCGACTGGCGCACCGCCAAGTGGCGGACCTGCGGGCGGTGGCTTCCCCGGGGGCGGCCTTCCTGAAGGCGTCGATCAGGAGACCTTCGATGCGGCCCAGGCCGCGTGCGCGAGTCTGGCCCCGCAGGGCGGGTTCGGCCAGCGCGGTCCCGGTGGCGGCGCTCAGATCGACGAGACCGCTATCGCGGCGTACAAGAGCTGCCTGACCGACAACGACGTCACGCTTGCCGACGGCGACGACTGGATGGCGAGTCTGGACCGGACGGACGAGGCCGTTCAGTCCGCCATGGAGACGTGCTCCGTGCTGCTCCCGGCCCCGGCGGCCAGCCCTTCCTCCTAGACCGTCTTTTCGGCACGGGGTGTCAGTCGAGTTGCGTACGCTCGTAACTTCGACGACGCAGGAGGTTCGACCATGGAGTTCGCCACAGGGCAGCCGTGCTGGATGGACGTGACCGTCAAGGACGTCGAGGCCCGAGACGGCCTCATGGACTTCCTCGCCGGGGTCTCGGTTGGACTTTCGAGATTGGCGGCCCCGAGACCGGTCACTACACGATGGCGTTCAGTGATGGAGATCGGGTCGCGGCACTGATGGCCGATCCGGAGGGATACGGCCAGTTCCTCACCTACTTCGCGGTTCCGGACATCGAGTCGACCAGCGTCCTGGCCGCTGAGTTGGGCGCGAACGTCTTCATGGGGCCGATGCAGGTGATGGACTTCGGATCGATGTCCATCGGTGTCGACCCGACCGGAGCCGCCTTCGGACTGTGGCAGAAGGACCAGTTCGACGGGTTTGACGCCTACGACCGCCCCAATGCCCCATGCTGGTTTGACCACCAGTCCTCGGCGCCGGCCGCCGCAGGCACGTTCTACTCGGCGCTGCTCGGCTTGGTTGCGCAGACCGTCGATGATGACGGCAGCGCGATGCTCAGCACCGGGGCCGAACCCTTCGCCAGCGTGTCCCCGGAGTTCGGGGGTGCGCCGCCGCACTGGACCCCGCTGATCATGGTGAGTTCGGTCGACGAATCGCTGGCCAACGCCGTCGCGCTCGACGCCACGGTCCTGGTGAGCGGCCTGCCGGTGCCCGACGGCATCGCATCTGCATTCACCGCCCCCGTGACAGGGACAGTCATCACCATCGTCGAGCTGACGGACATGCCCGACTGACTGCTACCTCGAGAGGTAGCCGAGGACGTCCTGGCGGGTGACGACACCGGAGGGCTTGCCGTCGTCGACGACGACGACGGCATCGGAGCCCTGCAGCGCCTCCACTGCAGCGGACACCGGCTCGCCGGCTCCCACCATCGGCAGCGCCGCGGACATGTGCGCGTCGACCTTGTCGGCCAGTTGCGCGCGCCCGTTGAACAGGTCGTCAAGCAGGTCACGCTCGACGACGGAGCCGACCACCTCCGCGGCCATGACCGGCGGCTCAGCGCGGACGACCGGCATCTGCGAGACGCCGTACTCGCGAAGGATGTCGATCGCGTCGCGAACGGTCTCGGTCGGATGGGTGTGGACGAAGGGGGGCAACTCGCCGGACTTGCCACGAAGCACGTCGCCGACGGTGCGCTCGGTGTCCGCCTGCAGGAATCCGTACTTGCTCAGCCACTCGTCGTTGAAGACCTTCGACAGGTAGCCGCGCCCACCGTCGGGCAGCAGCACCACGATGACATCGTCCGGTCCCGCAGTCGCAGCGACCCGCAGAGCCGCGACAGCAGCCATCCCGCAGGAACCACCCACGAGCAAACCCTCCTCGCGGGCCAGCCTTCGCGTCATCTCGAATGAGTCCTTGTCCGACACCGCGATGACCTCGTCGGGCACGGTCGCGTCGTAGGTCGTCGGCCAGAAGTCCTCGCCTACGCCTTCGACGAGGTACGGACGGCCGCTGCCTCCCGAGTAGACCGAGCCCTCGGGGTCCGCGGCGATGACGCGTACCTTCCCTCCGCTGACCTCCTTCAGGTACCGGCCCGCCCCGGAGATCGTCCCGCCCGTGCCCGCCCCGGCGATGAAGTGCGTGATGCGTCCGTCGGTCTGGCGCCACAGTTCCGGGCCGGTCGTCTCGTAGTGCGACAGCGGATTGTTCGGGTTGGCGTACTGGTCGGGCTTCCAGGCACCGGGAAGCTCGCGGGCGAGGCGATCGCTGACGCTGTAGTACGAGCGCGGGTCCTCGGGGTCGACGGCAGTCGGGCAGACGACAACCTCGGCGCCATAGGCCTTGAGGACGTTGCGCTTATCCTCGCTGACCTTGTCCGGGCAGACGAACACGGTCTTGTAGCCGCGCTGCTGGGCGACCAGTGCCAGGCCGATCCCGGTGTTTCCGCTGGTGGGCTCGACGATGGTGCCGCCAGGCAGGAGCAGCCCGTCCCGTTCGGCGGCGTCGACCATCCGCACCGCGATCCGGTCCTTGACCGAGCCGCCCGGATTGACGTACTCGACCTTGGCTAAGACGAGGGGGCCAGGCTGGCCGACGATCCCCTCCGTGACGCGGTTAAGGCGTACAAGCGGGGTGTTGCCGATGAGGTCGAGCACCGAGTCATGTATCTCCACCTCACGACCATAGCGCCGTAGGGTGGCGCCATGAGCGCTCCGGCAGTTCAGCTTGGTCCGGTCGCCGGGCAGATGTGAGTATGGCGACCGACGACGAGGTGCAGGCACTCCAGACCGAGCTCGACCGCGTAGTCGAGCGCCTGAACGGCATGCCGCTGTACCGCGCTGCCACGACCACCGATGCGTGCTACGCGGCCGCCGAGGAGATCCTCGAGCGAACTCGCGAGATCGACAGCGAGGTTCCTGCCGATGCCGTTCTTCCCCGGCTCGAGCCGCACGGACTGGGATCACTGCTCGCGGTGATCGGGCGCGACTACCTGAAAGCAGTGAAGGCTGCGCCGCTGTCCGATGCGCGGCCTGTTACTGACCGGCTGATCGAACTGCGGCGCAGCCTTCCTTAGCTGCGAAGCTGCGCTAGTTGCGCGTGAGGATGGACAGCAGTCGCAAGAACTCCAGGTACAACCAGATCAGCGTGACAAGCAGGCCGAACGCCATGCGCCATGACTCGCGCTCCGGCGCGCCCTGCTTGATGCCCTGACTGATCGCCTCGAAGTCGAGGAGAAGGAAAAACGCGGCAATCAGCACGCCGAAGACGCAGATGATCAGGCCGAGCCCATCGATCCCGTAGAAGCCCCAGCCGCCACCAACGCCGAACAGCGCAGCGACGAATGACGCGAGGCCAAGAACCAGGTACGAGACGAGCGCGACCATCATCACGCTCTGGAACTTCTTGGTGACCTTGATGATGCCGGTCAGGTACAAGGTGAGCATGACGCCGAAGGTGGTCATCGTCGCGATCACGGCCTGGAGCACGATGCCCTGGTACTCGTTGGAGAGCGCCAAGGTGTTGTAGAAGTTGCTGATGCCACCGAGGAACACGCCCTGGAAGACCGCGTAGAGAAGGATCAGCGGCGGGGAGGGCACCTTCTTGAAGGCGTTTACCAGGCCAAGACCAAGGCCGCCAAGCAAGCCGACCCACATGAGCCACGGCATGGAGATGACGAGGTTCCAGCCGATGACCGCGAATATCACGGTGACGGCGAAAACGGCAAGGCACTTGACGATGACGTCATTCATGGTCAGACGGGCTCCGCCGCCTGCCGTGACCTGCTGGAACGCCGTGTTGACGTCGGCCGCTCCGGCTCCGCCGGCCGCTGCCTGCGTGTAGGCGTTTACGCCTTCGGCATAGGCAAAGCCGGACTTGTCGTTCTTCTCATAGCGCGTGAGGACGGGGTTCGATGACTGCATGCTTTCCACGTTAACCGATGGGATCGGTTTCGCCAATTAGGTGGCCCTCAATGACGACTCGTCCTTCGGACAGGAGCCGGTCCCCGGGCGACGGGGTTGCCACGACCTGCTCGTGCTGGCGGTCCAGGTGCTCACGGGCGCGGGCGGCGGACGGGCTGTAGATCTCGTCAAACACTCCGACGACCGAGCCCGCTCCCCGCGGAGAACTGCGACGTAACCACGACATAAGGCCCACGCCTGCCTCCTCTCGCGCGTGCCCCCAGAGGGGATCGAACCCTCACTGTGCCGGGTTTAAGCCGGGTGTCTCTGCCAATTGGACTACAGGGGCGCGTACCAACCCTAGGACGAAGCGACCTCGAGGGCGGCGGTGAACACGTCGTCGAGCATGGGCTCGGTCAGCCGTCCGGTGAACGTGTTCTGCTGGCTTGGGTGGTACGAGCCGATCACCTGCACCGGCCTCGGGGTCGGCGACGTCGCCGTGAAGCGCGCCGCGTGCCCGAAAGGCTGCAGGGGCCGCGGCAGGGTCCACCCTTCCGATCTCATGGCACGTTCGACGGACTTCCAGGCCAGTCCGCCGAGGGCCACGACGACCTTCAGGCTCGGCTCGATGATGCGCAGCTCCGTGGTCAGCCAGTCGGAGCAGTTCTGGAACTCGTCGGGGGTGGGCTTGTTGTCGGGCGGCGCGCAATGGACGGCAGCCGTGATCCGGACACCGGTCAGCGAGAGTCCGTCCCCGCGAGCAGTCGATGTCGGCTGCGACGCGAGGCCCGCGCGGTGCAGCGCCGCGAAGAGCCAGTCACCGCTGCGATCCCCCGTGAACATCCGGCCGGTGCGGTTGGCGCCGTGGGCGGCTGGCGCCAGGCCGACAATCCAGATCGACGGTGCGGCCGAGCCGAACCCGGGAACCGCCCGGCCCCAGTAGTCCTGCTCCGCGAACGAGGCTCGCTTGACCCGCGCGACCTCCTCGCGCCACTCCACCAGGCGCGGGCATCGACGACAGTCGCAGATGGCCGCATCGAGGGCCAGCAGATCAGCTGGAGGGCGCACGCAGGAAGTCGAGAATGCGCGACCACGCCAGCGCCGCGTTGTCGGACTGGTACACCTCAGGACGCGCATCGTTGAAGAAGGCGTGCACGCCGCCTGGGTAGTCGATGACCTCGATGGTGCCGCCCGCCGCGGCGATCTCCCCGGCCAGCGCCGCGACCGCAGGCGCAGTTGCGGGGTTGTCGTGCTCGGCGAGATGCACCTGCGCCGACTTGCCCGCGTACCGGCCCCAGTCCGGCGCGTAGTGCGGCCAGGGCATCGCGGGGTACAGCGCGATGGACTTCGTGATCGAGTCGGACACCGTCGGTGCAAGGAGCGCGAGTCCCCCACCCATGCAGAATCCGATGACACTGACCTCGTCGCCGACAACCTCGTCGCGGGCCAGGAGCACCTCAGCGGCCGACGCCAGATCGACCGCCACCTGCTCGATCGACAGTCCCATCATCAGCTTGCCGGCCTCGTCGGGCTCGGTTGTCTGCGCGCCGCGGTAGTGGTCGACGGCCATGGCGACGAACCCCGCGTCAGCGAAGCGCTGGACAAGATCGTGGACATGCGGGACGAGTCCCCACCACTCCTGAACGACGATCAGCGCCGGGCCCGAGCCGGATGGCGGGACGGCAAAGAACGTGGGTACTGCCTCGCCACCGATATCGATCGTCATGTCTGCCATGACGGCAGTATGCCCGTCGTCAGGACCGCGGCTTGGCCAGTTGTTCCCGGTACCACCGCGCGCTGTCCTTAGGGGTGCGCTCCCCGGTGGCCGGGTCGACGCGGATGATGCCGAACTTCATCGTCCAGCCCGAGGCCCACTCGAGGTTGTCGAGCAGGCTCCACGCGAAGTAGCCCCTGATGTCGAACCCGTTCTCGCGCGCACGCAGCAGGACGCGAATGTGGTCCTTGATGTACTCCGTGCGGATCGGATCGTGGATGCCGTCCGCATCGGTGATCTCGTCGACGGCGGCGCCGTTCTCGCAGACCCACAGCGGCACGCCTGGCAGGGCGTTGGTCGCCTGGCGCAGGGCCAGGTCGATGCCCTCGGGGAGGATCTCCCAGCCCATGTGGGTCAGCGGCGCGCGGGGCGCGAAGCTCAGCGGCGGGCAGGCCGGGAACATCCGGGTCTCCTGGCCAATCGCGTCGACATCGGAAACGCTGGGCGCGGCAACCCGCATCACCGTGTAGTAGTTCTCTCCCAGCCAGTCGATCGGCGTAGACATCACGGGACGGTCAGCATCGTCGACGAAGGACCAGTCTGTGACCGACGCGCACGACTCGATGAGGTCGGCGGGAATGCCACGCCCCGCGAGCAACTCCAAGAACAGCCGGTTCTGCAGGCCGTCGACGTGCTTCGCGGCCGCGTCCATGTCGGGGGACTCGCTGATGATCGGAATCAGGTTCAGGACGATCCCGAGGTTCTGCGCGCCGACCGCGCGCAGGCGCTGCACCGCGAGTCCGTGGCCGAGGATGAGGTGGTAGGCGGCGGCAAGTGACTCGCCGGGCTCGGTGCGTCCCGGGGCGAAGTAGCCCGCGCAGTAGCCAAGGAAGGCCGAGCACCACGGCTCGTTGAGCGTGGCCCACCTGTCGACCCGGCTCGCGAAGTGACGCCCCATCGCCTCCGCGTAGTCCGCGAAGTGCTCGGCCGTGTCGCGGTTCGTCCAGCCGCCCTTGTCCTCCAGCACGCTCGGCAGGTCCCAGTGGAACAGGGTCGCCACTGGCTTGATGCCGCGCGCAATAAGTCCGTCCACCAGCCGGTCATAGAACGCCAGGCCCTCGGCGGACAGCTCCCCCGTGCCGTCAGGCATGACCCGCGGCCAGCTGATCGAGAACCGGTACGCATCGACACCCAGCCAGGCCAGCAGATCCAGGTCCTCGTCGAGACGGTGCACGTGATCACACGCGGGCTCGCCTGTCGAACCGTCGACTATCGCGCCCGGTGTCAGCGCGAAGTCATCCCAGTTGCATCGGCCACGACCGGCGACATCGCCTTCGATCTGCCATGACGAAGTGGCGACTCCGAGTTCGAAGTCGCGCGGGACAACCAGATCCATGAATACCTATCCCTTGACGGAGCCCGCGAGAAGTCCTCGCACGAAGAAGCGCTGGAGCGAGAAGAACACGATGAGCGGAACGATGATCGCCACGAACGCTCCCGCGGTAACCAGATGGAGCTGGGATCCATAGGACCCCTTGATATTGGCCAGATAGGCGGTGATGGGCGCGACGTCCGGCGTTCCTCCGGCGAACGTCAGCGCGACAAGCAAGTCGTTCCACACCCACAGGAACTGGAAGATCGCGAACGACGCGATGGCGGGAACCGTCAGCGGCAGTACCAGCTTGCGGAAGATGAGGAAGTGGCTCGCGCCATCGACCCGGGCCGCCTCGAACAACTCACGCGGCAGCTGATTGATGAAGTTGTGCAGCAGGAAGATGGCCAGCGGCAGGGCGAACATCGTGTGCGCGATCCACAACGGGATATATGTGCCGATGAACAGCGACTGCTCGGTGCCCGGCTTGTTCAGGTCCGGGAAGATAGGTATCGGGCCTAGGCTCCAGCCCTTGCTGAACATCGTCAGCAGGGGCAGCAGCGACATCTGCAAGGGGATGACCTGCAGCGCGAAGATAGTGAAGAAGATGAAGGTGGAGCCCTTGAAGGGAATCCACGCGATGGCATAGGCGGCCATGCAGGCGATCACGAGCGGGAAGATCGCGGCCGGGATCGCTATGGCGAAGGAGTTGAAGAAGTACGGCGCGATGCCGTTCGGGATCGTCGTTCCGCCCGTGATGACCTGGCTGTAGTTGTCGAGGGTCATAGCCGGGTTGGTGAAGATCGTCCACCAGCCGGAGTTCGTCGCTTGCTCTGACGGGCGAAGGGACGTCACAAGCAGGCCGAAGGTCGGGATCGTCCACAGGATCGTGATGAGGATGACGACACCGGTCGCCCACGGGCTGCTCAGCTTGCGGCGCGCGGCCTGAGGGATGGTCTCCTCGGGCAGGTTCGGCTGTGGCATCGGCATGATCTCTTGCGCTTCGACGCTCATCTGATCGTCCGCTCCTTCCGCAGTTGGACCACGTTGTAGACGATCAGTGGGACGACGCCGATGAACAGGACAACGGCGAGTGCGCTGCCTCGACCAACGTCGAACTGGACGAACGACTGTGCATACATCTCGTTTGCCACGACTTGCGTGCCGAAGTTTCCGTTGGTCATCGTGCGCACGATGTCGAAGATCTTCAGGACCGCGATCATGATCGTCGTGAAGACGACGATCAGGGTTCCGCGCACCATCGGAATGGTGACTTTGCTGAAGAGCTTCCAGCCGGTTGCACCGTCGAGTTCAGCCGCTTCGACAACGTCCCCGGGAATCGCCTTGATCGCCGCGGACAGGACGACCATCGCGAAGCCGACCTGGATCCAGATCATGATGACCATCAGGAAGAAGTTGTTCCACGGCTGCCAGAGCAGCCAGTTCGGCGGATCGTCCATACCGATCCACTGCGCCAACTGGCTTAGCAGGCCTACCTGCGGTCCGGACGGATCGCGGTACTCGTAGACCAGGCCCCAGATGATTCCCGCTCCCACGAACGAGATCGCCATCGGCATGAAGATGAGCGACTTGGAGATCGACTCGCGCCGCATGCGGTCCAGCAGGAGCGCAAGCGTGAGGCCGAGCGCCGTAGAGACCAGCGGGGCGATGATGATCCACAGGACCGTGTTGATGAGGAACTTGCGGTTCTCCTCCGTGGTGAAGATCCACGAGAAGTTGGCCAAACCGACGAACTCGGAGCCGCTCGCGTTCTTGAAGCTGCCCACGGTGGTGAGGAAGGCCGGGGCGATCAGGCCGTAAGCAAGCAGCAGGATCGCCGGGCCGAGGAACACGATGATGGCCGCGGGGAACTGCAGCTTGCCCTTTGCCCGCGCACCTATGAAGAAGACGATGAGAAGCAGGCCAAGGAAGATGGCGACCGCGGCCAAGCCGGTGCCGATCTTGCCTAGTCCGGAGGTGAGTTCCTCCACTGCACCTTCCCTTCTCGTCGTCTGCGTTCGATGCGGCCCTGTCGCTGGCCTCACATGATGAGGCCGGGGTCCGAAGATGTGTTTACACCCTGCGGACCCCGGCGCTCAGTCAATCCAAGCAACTAGCCGGTGCTACCTGTTTCAGGAAGCGGGCCAGGCTGCGTCAATCGCCTGCAGAACAGCCTGCGTGGGCTTGTCCTCAGCGAACCACGCCGTCATCTGCGTCCACTCCGCACCCGCACCGACAGCAGCCGGCATCAGGTCCGAAGCGTCGAAGCGGAAGACGCCACTGGGATCGGTGAGGTACTTCGCCGACAGTGCTGCGATCGCGTCGGTGTAGGTGTCCAGCGGAACTCCGCTGTTCGCCGACACCCAGCCACCGGGCTGGGCAACGCGAGCTGTTGCGTACTCCGCCGAGGACAGGTACGTCTGCACGGCCTGGACCTCGGGACGATCGGAGAACGCGGTGGTGAACTCGCCGCCGCCTACGACGGGATTGGCTGCGACAGCCGCGTCCATCTGAGGCAGGAAGAAGGCGAACACGTCGCCATCCTCAGCCACAACGGCGCCTTCCTTGAACGTCGGCCACTGGGCCGCGTAGAAGGACGCCTGCTGGAGCATGCCGCACTTGTCGTCGAGGATCGGCTTGCCTGCATCCTGGAAGGCGGTGGTGGCGATGGTCTGGACGTTGCCGAAGCCCGCGTTGACGTAATCGGGGTTCTTCATCCAGGCCGCGAGCGTGTCCATTGCCGCGGTGATCTCAGGCGAGTCGAACTTGACGGTACCCGCGACCCACTGGTCGTAGATGTCGCCACCGGACTGACGCAGAACGGTCTGCTCGAGCCAGTCGGTTGCCGGCCAGCCAGTGGCTCCACCGGACTCGATGCCACCGCACCACGGCTTGATGCCGTCAGCGACCATCTGGTCGCTCAGGGTCATGAGCTCATCCCATGACGTCGGGATTGCGTAACCCTTCTCGGCGAACACCTTCGGCGAGTACCACACGAACGACTTCATGTTCGAGCTGTTCGGTGCGGCGTAGAAGGTGCCGTCAACCGTGCCGTAGGACTTCCACGCCGGGTTGAAGTACTTGTCGACGTTGTCCGCGACGGCCTGAGGGGCCGCAACCGGGCCACCGGCCTCGACGAGCTTGGCGAGAAGACCAGGCTGCGGGATCCACGCGAGGTCGGGGGCGTTGCCACCGGCGATGCGGGTCGGGAGCTGGGCTTCGAACTGGTCGCTTCCTTCGTACACGATGTCGATACCCGTGCAGTCCTCGAAGGGCTTCCACGCGTCTTCGTAGCGCTGCTGCTCAGGCGGCAGCACTGAGGTGAAGAGGGTCACACTGGTGCCCTCGTTACCGGTGTAGGCGGCGTACGCCTCGCAACCGGCTGCGACGGCGGCAGCGCTGCTTGCCGGCGCTGCTTCGCTTGCAGTTGAGGCAGCAGCCTCACTGCTGCTGCTGCTATCGCTCGAGGAGCTTGACCCGCAGGCGGCGAGCAGCATGCTTGCTGCAACACCACCGACGAGGATCACTGCCCCACGGCGCCGCAATGTTGCGGTCATGGATTCTCCTTGACTTCACGGATCGACGGGGAAGGTCCCCGGCGGGTGGCCGATCAAGCGGACTTGAACGACGTAAACGCTGTCATCTTGTCCCCATCACGAGGCCTGTTGCAACCGCTTTGAGTGCAAGGTGGCCATGTAAGCATCACAATTTGATATACGAGCGCAACGCGAATCCCTGCAACCGGCTTGCATTGACGATCTTTCCGACAGACCGCCAGCGCTTACGTCGGTCCGCTACGGTTCGAACATCACTTCCACTACGGATCGTCCGGCACGTTCCTGCCGGTGAGGGGATTTCGCCATGACCAAGCAAGTCCGATACGACGATGTAAGCCTCATGTACCCCGGCGGCACGAAGCCCGCCGTCAGCCATCTTGACCTCACGATCGCCGAGGGCGAGTTCCTCGTCCTGGTCGGTCCGTCCGGCTGCGGCAAGTCCACCAGCCTGCGGATGCTCGCCGGCCTGGAGCCGATTTCCAGCGGCGCGATCTGGATCGGTGACCGCGATGTCACCCATGTGCCCGCCAAGGACCGCGATATCGCGATGGTCTTCCAGAACTACGCGCTGTACCCGCACATGTCGGTCGCGGAGAACATGGCATTCGCGCTGAAGATCCAGAAGGTCTCGAAGGAGGACATCACGCGTCGGGTAAACGACGCCGCTGCGCTCCTCGACCTGACCGAGTACCTCGAGCGCAAGCCGAAGGCCCTGTCCGGCGGCCAGCGTCAGCGCGTGGCGATGGGCCGCGCAATCGTGCGCGAGCCCGAGGTCTTCCTCATGGACGAGCCATTGTCGAACCTCGACGCGAAGCTGCGCGTGCAGACCCGCACCCAGATCGCCGCCCTGCAGCGCCGCTTGGGCACGACCACCGTCTACGTCACGCATGACCAGGTCGAGGCCATGACGATGGGCGATCGTGTCGCCGTGCTCAAGGACGGCATCCTGCAGCAGTGCGCGAGCCCCCGCGAGCTCTACGACAACCCGGCCAACGCTTTCGTCGGCACGTTCATCGGCTCCCCGTCGATGAACATCATCAAGGCGCCGATCGTCGACGGTGGCATCGACCTCAACGGATTCACCGTGGCGGTCGAGCGCGCATTCCTCGACAAGGCGGCTTCGGGCAAGGTGCTGGTGGGCGTCCGCCCGGAGGACCTGCACATCTCGACCGAGGGCGCCGACATGACGGTGACCCTCGTCGAGGAGCTCGGTGCCGACACGTACGTCTACGGGACCTTCAATGCGTTCGACGGCAGCCCCGTCGACCTCGTCGCCCGCGGACAGGGAATTGCCGCGCCGAGAATCGGCGAGGTCGTCAAGGTCAATCCGCAGCGCACGTACATCTTCGACAGCGAGGGCGAGCAGCTCCGCCTGTCCTAAACCCTGTCGACCTTGAGGTTGGCGTGGGAATTCGGTACCCGAATCCACGCCAACCTCAAGGTCGGCGGGCTTGGTCTGGAGCCAGGTCTAGGTCTGGATCCAGGCGCCGGTGTCCGCAGGCAGAGTCACGATGCCGTTATCCGCGTGCACGGAGCCGTCACTGGCGGTCAGGACAACGCCGCCTATCGGGCTGATGATCTCCTCGTCCGTGCAGTTCACGACGCACGCGAACCCGCACGAACGTCGCAGCGCGAACACTCCTTCCGGCACGTCCGGCCACGTGACGTTGTCGAGGTCGACGAGTCCCGGGTGTGCATGACGCAGCCGGAGCATCGATCGGTACTGCGCCAGCGTGCTGCTCGCATCGCGTGACTGCGACTCGACGGTGAACTCCGCCCAGCCGGGCGGCGGCGGCAGCCACAGCGCTGGCATGACATCGCTGACCACGGTGTCGTGGAAGCCGTAGGGAGGCGCGTCTCCTCGCCACGGCAGCGGAACCCGCCCGCCGTCGCGACCCTTCTGCAGTCCCTTGGTGCGGAACCAGACCGGATCGCGTCGGGCCTCGTCGGGCATCTCCGCGTCCTCGAGCCCGAGCTCCTCGCCCTGATAGACGTAAACCGAGCCCGGCAGCGCATGGGCGATCAGCGCCATCGCGCGCGCCCGCTGCCGGCCGAGCGGCCCGCCGCCGAGCCGCGTGACGACGCGCGCGGTGTCGTGGTTCGACAGCGCCCAGGTCGGCGGTGCGCTCACTTCGGCAAGGTCGGCGATTGTTCGCTGGACGATGTCGGTGATCTTGCCGGCGTCCCAGCCGACCGCCATAAAGTCGAAGTTGAAGATCTGGTGCAACGTGTCGGGAGCGACGTACCGTGCGGCGCGAACGGGCGGCACCCACGCCTCCGCCACCGCCATCCGGTCCCCGGGGTACGTGTCCAGGAGCGCTCGCCACTCGCGATAGATGTCCTGCACCTCGTCGCGATCGAGGATCGGCGAGTTGGCGACCCGAAGGCGGCGCGCCTTTGCCTCGTCCGACCCGTCGTCGAGGTCCATGCGCAGCGCGAGGACCAGCCCTTCGGGGTCGTCGACGTCCGGATAGGTCATGTCCTTCGCGAGGCCGAGTGCGACATCGACGCGGAACCCGTCGGCGCCCATGTCGAGCCAGAACCGCAGGGTCTCGAGCCCGTCAAGGCGGACCTGCGGGTTTGCCCAGTTGAGGTCTGGCTGCGTCGGGTCGAACAGGTGCAGGTACCACTGGCCGGGCAGTCCGTCGACCTCGTGAATGCGCGTCCACGCCGAGCCGCCGAACATGCTCATCCAGTTGCTGGGCGGCTCGTTCCCATGCGGCCCGCGTCCGTCGCGGAAGTGGTAGCGATCCCGCGCGGGGCTGCCCGGCGCCGCCTGCAACGCCTCCTTGAACCACGGGCGATCGCTCGACGAGTGATTCGGGACGATGTCGACGAGCACTCGCAGTCCGCGGAAGTGGGCCTGGTCGATCAGCTCCTGCGCGTCGGCGAGCGATCCGTAGACCGGGTCGACCGATCGGGGGTCGACCACGTCGTATCCCGAGTCGTTCTGCGGCGACGAGTAGAACGGTGACAGCCACAACGCATCGACGGACAGGCCTGCGATGTACGGGAGCTCATGGATGACTCCGCGCAGGTCGCCGGTTCCGTCAGAATCCAGATCGCGGAAGGACCGCGGGTAGACCTGATAGACGGCCGCGCGCTGCCACCAGACGTGCTCGGATCTCACGGTGCCCATGATGCCGGAGCGCTGAGCGGTTTACGCGCGGTACGGGGACGTCGAGCCCCGCACGATCAACTGGGTTGGCAGCCGGATCGAGTCGGCGGCAAGGTGCGGACTCGATGACCGCAACTGCAGGACAAGGGCCTCGGCCGCGATCCGGCCGAGGTCCTGCACGGGCTGGACGACGGTGGTGAGGTCGAGGAACTCGCTCATGTCATGACCGTCGATGCCGACGAGGGAGATCTCCTTGCCCGGAGTGATGCCGTGCGCGCGCATCGCCTTCATCGCACCGAAGGCCATCTCGTCCGACATCGCGAAGACCGCGGTCGGTGGCACCTTCTGCGTGAGGAGGGCGGTCATCGCCTGCTCGCCACCAGCGATCGTGAAGTATCCGTAGGCCTCGAGCATCGGGTCGATGATCAGATCGGCGTCCTTCATCGCGTGCTCATACCCCTTGTACCGATCGTTCTCGGCCGTGTACGGGGAGATAATCGGCGCGCCGTTGATCACGCCGATCCGGGTGTGCCCGAGATTGATCAGGTGCTGCGTCGCGATCTGACCGGCAAGGACGTCGTCGACGCTCACGCTCGGCACCTCGGGCATCGTCAATCCGATCAGGCTCGTCGGCATCTGCAGCCCGAGTACCTCGTGCAGCTGAGCATCCTGCGGTGGCAGCGCGATGACGAGCACTCCATCGACTCGTCGACGCAGGCGCGGCGCCGGCGGCAGGCGATGCTGCCCGTCGGGAGTGCTGACGCTCATCAGCAGCAGGTCCATGCCGGCGTTCTGCAACACCGACTCGACTCCGTGCAACACCGTGCTGAAGTACCAGCGCGCGATGTACGGAGTAATGACCGCGATGCTCCCCGTGCGGCCACTGGCCAGCCGGGACGCGCTCGGGGAGATGACGTAGTCGAGATCGGTAGCGATCCGCTGGATTCGCTCGCGCGTGCCGGCGTCGACGTTGGGCAGTCCGCGCAGGGCACGCGACACCGTCGCGGTGGACACGCCTGCAGCGTCCGCAACGTCCTTGATGGTGATGGCCACGTGATCCTCCTGACCGTCGAGTGTAGGGATCCTCGCGGTCAGCACACAAGCGGTTACATGAAAGGTTGCAGGGGCAATGGGGGCACAGATGGCATCAGGCTGTAAACGATGCCATCGAGTATGTCCGTTTCGGAGACGATGACCTCGCCGAACCCGCCCGCTGCCATGGCGGCCCTCAGGATCATCGCTCCCGCAGCGATCACATCGACCCGTCCCGCATGCATGTAAGGCAGGGCGGCCCGCTCGGCGCGGGTCATGCCGATGAGGCGCGCGGCCACTCGATCGACATCGGCGAAGGAGATCACCGAGCCGTGCAGGACGTCCGGGTCATAGCGGTCCAGGTCCAGCGCCATCGCCGCGACGGTGGTCACCGAGCCCGCAAGTCCGACGAAGCAACCGGCTTGCGAGATGGGAACGACCGCGGGCACTGCCGAGATCGCGGCGACGATGTCGATCTCCGCAGCGCGAACCTCCGCCGGGGTCGGCGGATCTGACACGAGGTGCCGCTCGGTCATCCGCACGCAGCCGATGTCGATGCTCAACGACGCCAGCGGCTCGTGCGGGCCAAGGACGAACTCGGTCGAGCCGCCGCCGATGTCGACCACGAGCACGGGATAGCTGACCAGACGATCGGGCAGGCCGCGGAGCGCGCCCGCGAAGGACAACGCGGCTTCCTCATCACCGGTGATGACCTCCGGCTCCACGCCAATCCGCGCGAGAACACCAGCGACGAACTCCGCTCGATTGGAGACGTCGCGGCTCGCCGAGGTCGCGACGAAGCGCACCTGCTCGGCGCCCTCCGCCCTGAGCACCGACGCATACTCATCGAGGGCGGCGAAGGTGCGATCCAACGCGGCGGCCGAGAACTCCCCGGTACGGTCCACGCCCTCGCCGAGGCGGACGATGCGCATCAGGCGGGCGCGCTCGATCAGCACTCGCTGGTCGTCGACCTCGGCCACGAGCAGTCGGACGGAGTTCGTGCCGCAATCGATGCCCGCGACCACGCGCGACGACGCACTCACGAGTCCACCGAGATCGCGCGCGCCGCTCGGCAGCCGCCCGTGGCCCACCACTCACCCAACTCGGCAATGACCTCGTCGCCGAACGGATTCACGCCGGGCCCGGCCGCCAACGAGTGCCCGGCGAGCACGTGCAGGCACTTCACCCGCAGCGGCATTCCCCCGGCGCTGATCCCGTCGATCTCCGGCACGACGCCGACTTCTCGTCGCGTGGCCAGATACGACTCATGCGCAGCGCGGTAGGCGTAGCCCAGGCCGGGCTCGGTCTCGAGCCGGGCCTCCATCTCCCGCATGAGACCCGTGCTTTCGAGCGTGCCGATCGCCGAAGCTGCAGCGGGACAGGTGAGGTAGTACAGCGTCGGGAACGGAGTTCCGTCGGGAAGCCGGGGAGCCGTCATGACGACATCGGGATCACCGCAGGGACATCGATGAGCGACATCGACGACGCCGCGGGGTACTCGGCCTAGCTGCCACGTGACGGCGGCTATGTCGTCGAGATCGAGGCCGTCAGCTGGCGCCACGGTCATCGGCCTGCTGCAAGGCTCCCCACAGTTCGGTGTACCAAGGCGGCTGCACTCCGTCGTCCGCAGCCGCGGCCGCTGCGGCGCTGCCGGATCCAAGCGTCACGTAGCCGACCTCACCCGGCAGCACGAAGTGCAGTCGGCGGCGTGCCTCGGCGGCGACGAATGCGGGATCTGCCCACCGCTGCTTCTCGACCTGCAGTTCGCTGACGCGGCTCTGCGCGGCATCGACATCGGCTCGAAGGCCGGCGATCTGCGCCCGCTGGGCGAACCAGGCCCGCACGGGAACGGCGAGCGTGAACAAGAGCGCGGCCGAGACCAGGGCCAAGATGACGGCCCGACTCGTGAACGAAGCCCGGGCGGACGGCCCGGCCGCAGGCCTGGGACCCGTTGAGCGGACTCCCGGTTCGGGGCTATCCCCAGGTGCCTGATCGGTGCCGCTCACCGTGCGATCGTGCCACGAAACACAGGACGGGTCAGCGACCGAAACGCGGGAACGCACCAGCGCCCGCGTAGCGACCCGCGCCGCCGAGCTCTTCCTCGATGCGCAGCAGCTGGTTGTACTTCGCGACGCGCTCGGAACGGGCGGGGGCACCGGTCTTGATCTGACCGCAGTCGGTCGCCACTGCGAGGTCGGCGATCGTCGTGTCCTCGGTCTCCCCGGACCGATGCGACATCATGCAGCGGTATCCATTGCGGTGGGCGAGCGAGACGGCGTCGAGGGTCTCGGTCAGCGATCCGATCTGATTTACCTTGACCAGCAGCGCGTTGGCCGCGCCGTCATCGATACCGCGCTGCAGGCGCTCCGGGTTGGTCACGAACAGGTCGTCGCCGACCAGCTGCACGCGGTCGCCGAGAGCGTCGGTGAGGTGGACCCAGCCGGCCCAGTCGTCCTCGTCGAGCGGATCCTCGATCGACACGAGCGGGAAATCGGTCACCAGGCTCTCGTAGTAAGCCGTCATCCATTCGGCCGAGCGCTCGGCTCCTTCGAAGGTGTACGAGCCGTTCGTGCAGAACTCCGTCGCCGCCACGTCGAGGGCCAGGCCGATGTCCGTACCGAGGACCAGTCCGGTCGCCTCGACAGCAGTGGCAATGAGCTCCAGCGCGGAGCGGTTGTTCGGCAGCGAGGGAGCGAATCCGCCCTCGTCGCCGAGCCCGGTGGAGTAGCCCTCCTTCTTCAGGACGGACTTCAGCGCGTGGTAGACCTCGGTGCCCTGACGCAGTGCCTCCGCGAAGGTCGTCGCACCGATCGGGGCGATCATGAACTCCTGGATATCGACGTTCGAGTCGGCATGCGCGCCGCCGTTGAGGATGTTCATCATCGGGACGGGCAGGACGTGTGCGTTGGGGCCGCCGACATACCTGAACAGCGGTAGGCCTGCGGACTGCGCGGCCGCCTTGGAGACTGCGAGCGAGACACCGAGAATCGCGTTCGCGCCGAGCCGTGCCTTGTTCGGCGTCCCATCGAGGTCGATCATGATCTGGTCGATCAGGCGCTGGTCGGTCGCGTCCACTCCGAGAAGCTCGGGAGCGATGTCGTCCTCGACCGCTGCGACTGCCTCCAGCACACCCTTGCCGCCGTAGCGCTCGCCGCCATCGCGACGCTCTGACGCCTCGAAGGCACCGGTCGACGCACCGGAGGGCACCGCCGCACGGGCCACGGTGTCGTCGGCGAGGAGAACCTCGACCTCTACGGTCGGGTTGCCCCGCGAGTCGAGGATTTCGCGGGCAATGATCGATTCGATGTCAGCCATGGCCGAAGTCTAGATGCACGCGAGAGCGCCGCGGGAATGCCTCAGACCGGCCGGACCCCATCCGCCTTGACGAACTCCGCACTGCTGGCCGGACGCAGGACTCCGCGCATTCCGAACGTGAAGATCAGTGGCGAGAAGATCACGCACAGGCTTGCCAGCCCCAGCGTCACATGCGGACCGAACCAGACCGCGACATTCCCGCCAATCGCGTTTCCGATCGCGGCAGCGCCGCCTTCGATCATCCAGAGCGTCCCCAGCGCGGATACGGCCGTGCCGCGCGGGCGAACGATGTCGATGGTCTCGAGATAGAAGATCTGGGCCGGACCGAGGAACGCCCAAGCGACGAGGATGTTGAGCATGAGCCACGGGCCGATCGGCAGAAACCCGATAGGCAGCAACGCAATCGCGAACAGCGCGACCGAGGCACGCAGGCCGTTCGCCGGCGCGATGTCCTTGGCTTTCGCGCCAGCCCAGATCGTGCCAATGATCGCGCCGACGCCCATCGCGGACATGAGCGGACCGGCCATCGACTGCTGGTCCGACAACGTCGCCAGTGCCGGAATGCCGATCGTGACGAAGCCGATCGCCAGTCCCATCGCGACGCCCTCGAGGGCGAGCAGACGCAGCGCTGGCGACCTGAAGATGCCGCGCTCGCCATGCTCGCGCTCCTCGGGGATCCACGCTCGCGAGTGCACGTTGAAGGCCAGCAGGAGGCCGCCGAGGGCCATCGAGATCCCGACCACAGCAACGGCCGCCCGAGGAGAGAAGTGCAGGGCCACCATCGTTGCGGCAACCGGCCCGAGCAGTTGCAGCAAGTTCGTGTACGCGGTGTCGACGCTGTACGCGAGGCGCACTCGATCGGGGCCGACCACGTCGGCCCACAGCGGACGAATGCTCATGTTGATGGGCGGCGCGGATACACCGACAAGGCAGCACAGCACGATCAGCGTCCACGAGTTCGTCGCCAGGAAGGCGAGCAGGAGACAGGCAACCGAGTAGGCCGGCACGAGCCCGTAGAGCGGCCAGGTCTGGCCGAAACGGTCGACGAGATGGCCACGGGGACCCGCAGTGACGGACATGAGCCCGGTGGTCAGGCCGACGGCGAGACCTGCCGCACCGACACTTCCGGTGACGCTCTGCACCTGGAAGAAGATGGCCAGACTGACCATCGCGTAGGCAAGCCGCGGGAAGGTCGAGGCGATGAGCAGTGGCTTGACTCCGGGGATTCGCACGAACTCCCGGTAGTTGCCCATTCCCCCGAGTTTACGACCGGAATACGCGCGACTGACAGGCTGGCCCCATGGCCCCGCGCACCTTTCCCGTGCACCCTCGATTCGAGGACGAATCCGAGCGACTGGTGTGGGAGGCCCTGAAGTCGCAGCTCCGCGATGACGACGTGCTGATGCACGGGGTGCGATTCACCGACGTTCAGGCCGGCGAGGTCGAGATCGATCTGCTTGTCCTCATGCCCGACAGCGGCGCCGCGGTGATCGAGGTGAAAGGCGGCCACGTCACCTACGCGGACGGGGCATGGAGCCAGTCGGGCCGGCGCGGACCCCATTCGATCGACCCGATCGGCCAGGCGCGCAACGGCGTCTACGCGTTGCGGCGGTTCCTCGAGAACGGTCCGTCGTGGTCGCGCGGACCAGTACGCGCCGCGTGGCTCCTCGCGCTTCCGTATGTCGACGTCGACGGAGCGATGGGCCCGGAGGCCCGGCGCGACCTGCTGATCGGAGAACGCGATCTCGATGACGCCGCGAACATGGTCTACACGCGCATGTGGGACCACGCGATCCACGCACCGGTGCCCGCGGACGGCTGGGTCGAGTCGGCCATCGATGCGCTGCAGGGAACCCACGACGTTCCCGTCGAGATCGCCGGCCGCACCGCCGCGCGCCTTCGCCACGTCGACGATCTCACCTCTTCGCAGGCCGCGATCCTCGACGTGGTGCGCGCCAACCCCCGGCTCGAGGTGACTGGATCCGCAGGCACCGGAAAGACCTGGCTGGCCATGGAGCAGGCCCGTCGATGGGCCGAGGCCGGCGAGCGCGTGTGCTTCGTCGCCTACGGACGCGGAGTCGTCGCCTACGTACGCAAGGCAATGAGCGACCTGCCGAAGACGAGCCGCCCAGCCTTCGTCGGGACGTTCCATCAACTCGGTGCGGACTGGGGCGCCCCTCCCCCGACCGAAGACGACAGCCGGTTCTGGGACGTCGACGCCCCCGCGCTGATGATCTCTGCGGCCGCATCGTTGCCCGCCGATGAGCGATTCACCGCGTTCGTCGTCGACGAGGCGCAGGACTTTGCGGACAGCTGGTGGCCGGCGCTGCTGGCCTCGGCAGCGTCCGACGACTTCCGGCTGGCGGTCTTCCGTGACGACGAGCAGGCGGTCTTCAACGGGCGCAGCGGGCGCCCGGAACTTGCACTCGTGCCTTTGGTCCTCGACGAGAACCTGCGCAACGCCCACCAGGTGGTCGAGACCTTCGCCCCGCTCATCTCGGCGCAGATCCAGACCCGCGCGGGCGACGGATACCCGGTCGAGTACGTCGACTGCTCCGCGGATCAGGTGATCGCGCAGGCCGACGATGTTGTCGAATCCCTCGTGCAGGATCGAGGCTGGCTGCCCGAGCACGTCGCGCTGCTGACGACCGCGCACCGCCACCCGGTTCATGTCGAACGCGGCACGGACAAGAGTCTCTACTGGGCGGACCTGTGGTCGACCGACGACGTCTTCTACTCGACGGTCTCCGGGTTCAAGGGACTCGAGCGTCCGGTGATCGTTCTTGCGGTGGACGGCTTCCATGACGGGGTCCCGCCCCGGGGCGTCATGTATGCCGGAATGAGCCGGGCGCGAGAACTGCTCATCGTGGTCGGGCCATCCGGCATCCTCAAGCCCGCCATCGGTGACCGCACAATGCGACGGCTCCACCGCGGCACGATCCCGTTCGCCTCGCAGGCAACCTGAACGCCCGCCGACCTTGAGGTTGGCGTGCGTTCCGGTCCCGGGTTTCCACGCCAACCTCAAGGTCGGCGGGGTTAGGGGCCGAGGACCCGAGTGAGGTAGTCGTTGCCGAATCGGCGCTGTGGATCCACTCGATCGCGGACCGCGAGAAAGTCGTCGAAATGCGGATAGGCCGGGCGCAGGTCGTCACGGGTCCGAGAGTGCAACTTGCCCCAGTGAGGGCGGCCGCCCGACTCGCGCGCGATCGCCTCGAACCCGTCGAAGTACGCGCGGTGATCGATCCGGTGGTACTGGTGGACGGCTACGTAGGCCGATGAGCGGCCGGACGCGGTGGACATCCAGATGTCGTCGGCGGCCGCGAAGCGGACCTCGACCGGAAACGAGACTCGGTGGTCGCCACAATCGGTCATCGCCTTCAGTTCGTGCAGCACATCAACGATCCGCTCCCGCGGGACTGCATACTCCATCTCGCGGAAACGCACCTCGCGCTGCGAGGCGAATACCTGATGCGACGGCATGGTGAACTCGCGCGACGACAGGACCCGACTGGTCAACGAGTTGATCCGCGGGATCCATGACGGCCGGACGGTGCTGACTCGGTTGATGCCCTCGAATACGCGATTCGACAGGAGGTCGTCATCGACCCAGGCACGCCAGCGCGGCAGTGGTCGGACGACCCCGTCGGCGGGCAGTCTGGTGTTGCGCTTGAGCAGGACATTGTCGGTGTGCGGAAACCAGTAGAACTCGAAGTGGTCGGTGTCCTCGACGAGTTCGTCCAGCCGCGCGATCGTCTCCGTCAGCGTTCCCGGATCCTCGCGAGCATTGAGCATAAACGCCGGCACACACTGGATCGTGAGCTCCGTGATGATGCCCAGCGCGCCGAGCCCGACCCTGATCGCCTGGAACAAGTCGCGTTCGCGCTCGATGTCACAGTCGACGATGCTCCCGTCAGCCAACACGACTCGGGCGCCGCGAACCGCAGCTGCCAGTCCCTGGAAGCGCCCACCGGTTCCGTGCGTGCCGGTGGCGAGCGCCCCGCTGATCGTCTGGCGATCGATGTCGCCGAGATTCGTCATGGCCAGTCCGCGCGAAGCAAGTGCAGCGTTCAGTGCGTGCAGCGGCGTGCCGGCTTTCACCGTCACGAGTCCGGTGACCTGGTCCGCTGACACCACACCGACAAGCCTGTCGAGTTCGACGAGTACTCCGTCGGTTATGGCGATCGCCGTGAAGGAGTGTCCGCTGCCGACCGCCTTCACCCGCAGCCCGCGAGTCGCCGCGTCGACAACGAGCGCTGCGACCTCCTCGGTGCTCGCGGGATGGGCGATCGCGACGGGTGTCGTGCTCGCGGTGCCCGCCCAGTTTGTCCACATCGAGTCGCCGGCTACCCGAAGCACTGACCCTCGCCGCGATACGTCGGAACGGCGGAGACCGTCGAGTCGGCCGCGACGAGGTGAATCGTCGCGAAGCGCTCGCACACCTCGCCTGCCTTCGGGTGCCGCCACCAGACCCGATCGCCGACGCTGAGCGCGCTGGCACGCTCGCCCCGGACCGGCGTCTGCACCTCGCCGACACCCTCGCGCGGCAGCACGGACAGGCCCTCGGGCAGCCAGGGCGTCGGCTGCCGGGACTGGGCTACCGGCCCGGAGGCGACATAGCCGCCGCTGAACAAGGTCCGCACGTCCGGAGCAGGTCGGCGCGTGACGGGCAGGGCGTAGGCGAATGCGGGCTGCGGCGTGAAGTCCCGATACCCGTCGAACAGGGTTGGTCCGTAGAGCCCCGAGCCGGCCGCGACCTCGGTGAGGCAGGGGTCGTCGGCGACGCGGTCGAGGCTTCCCGTGCCTCCGGCATTGACCAGTTCGAGCCGGGCAAACTCCGAAACCGCGTCAACGATGCGCGGGCGACGGTGGCGCAGTTCGCGGATCGACACCTGCTTCATCGCGCGGACGTCGGCTGACGAGTCGGGCAGGCCGGCGACCTGCGCGTCGTAGAACATGATGCCGACGAGTCGGACCGAGGGCTCGGTCGCCATGCGGCGAGCCGCGCTTCGTGCCTGCTCGACTGAATGCACGGATGATCGGCGAGTGCCGAGGTGAACTCGTCCGATCCGCAGAGACGCGTCGACATCGAGGCAGACTCGCACGGGCGGCGAACCAGGCGGAACCGACTCGGCGATGATCCGCACATGGTCCGGATCGTCGACCATGATCGTGATCGCCGAACGCAGCGACTCGTCGGACGCCAGCTGGTTCAGCGCGAGACGATCGACGGTCGGGTACGCGACGAGGACATCGGTCGCCCCCTGCCCGACCAGCCAGATCGCCTCGGGCAGCGAGTAGCCCATCAGTCCCGCGAAGCCCGGCATGGCCAGCACGCGGTCCAGCACTGCGCGGCAGCGGACGGACTTCGTCGCGATGCGAATCGGCGTGCCGCCGGCACGCCTGGCGAGGTCGCGCGCGTTGGAGTCGAGAGCGCCAAGGTCGACCGCAGCAAGCGGAGCGGGCAGGTGCTCGGTCGCGTCGTGCACGCGCTGCCATGCGGTCATGTCGCGAGCCTAGATCCCGATGAGCGTGCGCAGGTGTTGAGGAGCGGGCGACCCGTGGGCGAGCATCAGATCGTGCACCTGGCGGTCGGTCCATTCCGGGTGGAGCACGCGCAGGTCCTGCGAAATGCTCGACATCGCGCGGTAGCCGACGTAGTAGGTAGGCAGCTGCCCAGCCGTGAGGAGCGCCCTGCGCCACTTGCCGACGGCCTCTCCCTCCTCCTGGAATCCACGGTCCGTCATCAGCGCGAGGCCCTCGGACTCGGTGAGATCGTGCGCGTGCACGAGGACATCGAGCATCGCGTTGATCACGCCGCGGGCGAGCATCTTCAGCTGCTGCATCTGCATCGCCAGCGCTGACCTGGGGTCGGCGTCAGGCGCGTATCCGCGAGCGACCATGAGCTCCTCCGCGTAGACCGCCCAGCCCTCGATGAACACGCCGCTTCGACCGAAGCGCCGGACCGGAGTGGGCAGGTCGAGTCGCTGTGCTGCGGCCAGCTGCAGCACGTGGCCGGGCATGGCCTCGTGCACCGTCAGGTTGTTGAGCTGCATGCCGTTGTACTCGCGATAGAAGGAGTCGACGCGTTCAGCATCCCAAGATGACGGCGTCGGAGCGACTGCCACGTAGGTGGGCAGCATCGTCGTCTCCAGAGGTCCCGGCGCATCGCAATAGGCGACGGCCACTCCGCGATGGATCTCCGGCATCTCGATCACCCGCACGTAGAGGTCGGGAATCTCGACCAGATCGTGCTCGCGCACGAAGGCCGTCGTGCGAGAAAGGGCAGCCTCCATCAGGCCGAGAACCGTTGCGTCCGTGACCGGAGCCGATCGGGCGATCTCGGCGAGGGCCTCGCGGACCGTCTCGTCGTCGCCGCTTCCCAGGCCCAGGTACTTCGCGGCGGTCTCTCTCATGCTGTCGTTCACGATGTCGAGGTGCTGCTGAGCATCCTCGAGCAGGCTCTCCGCAGACGTGTCGTCATCGAGGCTATGCCACAGGGTCGCTGCGTAGACCGGGGCACCGAGCCGCGGACTGCGCTGGGACTCGGGCAGTCGGTCCGTCAGCCACTCGGTGAAGTCACCGATGTGCGCGATCGCGCGGTCGGTGATGTCATCGGCGCCAGCAAGCTCACGTACCGGCCCGTCGAGCAGCGCGCGGGTTCCCTCGAACTGCGCGATCGCAGTCTCGACATGGATGCGCGACATCTCCTCCAGCTGCCGCCTGGCCTGGTCCAGGTAGTCAGGGATCGCCGACAGGCGACCCCGAGCGCTCTCGGCCCGATCAGCGACGGAGGCGAACTCCCGCGATGTCAGGAGGTAGAGCGCCGTTCCGGGGTTCCACTGCATGGGGTCCCACGCGTGTCCGCGCAGCTCGCCGAGCTCGAATCGCGATCGGAGCAGCGCCGCCCGAAGGATCTCCAGGTCCACGAGGTCGGACGTGCCCAGTTCGACGTCGTCGACAGCGTCGAGCTCGGTGACGTGATCATCGATGCGGGCGAGGAGCCCGCCCACGTCGGAGAGGTCGGGCAGTCGATCGTCAAAGCGGTGATCGCCGAGCCAGGTCGCCGACACGGGATCGGCGGTGAGCAGGTCGTCGACGATCCGACGCGCAAGCACGTGGAAGCCCTCGACGACACTCATTGCAGTCCCTCGGCTCGTCGCGCGGCCTGGACGCGTCGTCTCGCCGCACCGCGCACCGCCGACTCGGCGTCGAATCCGCGGTCCTTTGCCTGCGCGACGAGGGCCAGCAGCAGGTCGCCGAACTGCTCGGCAGTCTCCACGTCGTCGAGCGCGAGGAGTGCCTTCGGCTGCGCCGCAAGAGGCTCGATGCGGTCGGACAGTCCCGCGGTGCGCGAGAGCACCTTGCCTGCGTACACGAGTCCCGGCAACGCCACGGGGATTCCGTCGGTCACCGACTCGCGGCCCTTGTCGCGCGTCTTCTGCGCGTGCCAGTTCGCCTCGACCTGCTCCGGGGTCAGCGAGGGGTCGAACTCGAAGGCTGGATCGAACACATGCGGATGACGGGCGACGAGCTTGTCGACGATGCCCTGCGCCACGTCGTCGATATCCCAGTCCTCGCCTTCCGTCGCGATGCGCGCATGGAAGACCACCTGCAGCAGGAGGTCGCCCAGCTCCTCGCGAAGGCCCGCGCTGTCGTGGCTCTCGATTGCCTCGACGGCCTCGTAGGCCTCCTCGACGAGGTACTCGACGAGCGATTCGTGGGTCTGCCGCGCATCCCACGGGCAGCCGCCAGGTGAGCGAAGTCGGTCCATGACCGCGACGAGGTCGAGCAGTCGCTCGCCCTTTCGGCCCGGGGAGGCCGAGGTGGTCACTGCTCGAGCGAAGGCGGCGTCGACAGGTCGTCGGGCACTGGGCCTACCTGCAGCGTGGTGGGGTCCCAGGTGCCGAAACGTGGGCTGGTCGTGACGTCGAGTTCTTCACTCAGCGCGGAGGCTGCGGTGAACAGAGCCGCGCCCTGCTCCTCCGCCGTTCCTTCCGGAGCCAGCTGCACGCCGAGATCCTGAGCCTGGAGGTTGAGGCGAATGACGCCCTCGATCTGGGACGGCGCGACTCCCTGCTGGGCGAACGTGAACTCCATCGTCGACTCATCGCCGTACTCGGCAATGTAGGCCGCGAGCTGCTCGTCGATCCGGCCCTGAGTGATGACGATGCCCGCGCGCTCGGACAGGGTGTCGAGAAGATCGATGACAATCATCCGGCCCAGCGTCGTCGACGTGAGAGCCGCATCGGCAGAGTCGACAGGCAGGCCCTGCGCGGTGAAGACCTCCCGCATCTGGTCGGTCAGCTGCTGTTCGGTGATGCGCGTGTCGCCGAGTGTGGCGGCGGAGCCTGGCTGCTGGCCACCGCACGCGCTGAGGACCAGCACGGCGCCGAGCATGGCGGCGACGAGGACGCGGCGCGGGACTCCAGTCATCACGACTTCTCCTGAGGCGATGCGGGCAACAGGACGGCTTTCACGAGGTCAGTCGCCCAGGACAGCAGTTCGATGTCGCGCAGCGGGACACCCCCGAAGGATGCCGTCGCCGGACGCGGCACCACGATCGTACGGATCGCCGGTTTCACGAGCGTGCGCGGGTAGAGGCGAACCAGGCGCATCTGCCCTGACTCGGGGAGCTCCACGGGATGCATGTGGATCGTCGAGCCCTTGAGGACCACCTCCTGGAGGCCGGCCGACCGGGCGAGCACCCGGAATCTGGCCACCGAGAGCAGCGACTCGACCGCGGTCGGCAGCGGGCCGTAGCGATCCATCAACTCGGATGCGACCTCGTCGACGGCCACGTCGGTAGCGGCGTCGGCGAGCCGCTTGTATGCCTCAAGGCGCAATCGCTCATGGGGGACGTACTCCGCAGGAATATGCGCGTCGATCGGGAGTTCGACCTTGACGTCCATCGCGCCGGCGACCGGCTCGTTGCGGTGCTCGGCGAGCGCCTCGCCGACCAGTCGCACGTACAGGTCGAATCCGACGTCGGCGATATGACCGCTCTGCTCGCCGCCGAGCAGGTTGCCCGCACCGCGGATCTCCAGGTCCTTCATGGCGATGTGCATGCCCGAGCCGAGGTCGGTGTGCTGCGCGATCGTCGCCAGCCGGTCGTGGGCGAGCTCGGTGAGCGGCTTGTCCGGCGCGTACATGAAGTACGAGTACGCGCGCTCGCGGCCCCGGCCGACGCGTCCGCGCAACTGGTGCAGCTGGGACAGGCCGAAGGTGTCGGCGCGGTCGACGATGAGGGTGTTCGCATTGGCGATGTCGATACCGGACTCGACGATGGTCGTGCAGACGAGCACGTCGATCTGGCGGTCCCAGAAGTCGACGATCACCTGCTCGAGCGCAGACTCGTTCATCTGGCCGTGCGCCACCGCGATGCGCGCATCCGGCACCAGATCGCCGATGCGTCGGGCGACCCGGTCGATCGACTCGACGCGGTTGTGGACGAAGAACACCTGTCCTTCGCGCATCAGCTCGCGATTGATGGCCGCCGAGATCTGCTTGTCGTCGTACGGTCCGACGAACGTCAGCACCGGGTGCCGCTCCTCGGGCGGAGTCTGGATCACGGACATCTCGCGGATTCCCGTGACCGCCATCTCCAGGGTGCGCGGAATGGGCGTGGCCGACATAGCGAGGACGTCGACATTGGTACGCAGGGCCTTGAGGTGCTCCTTGTGCTCGACGCCGAAGCGCTGCTCCTCGTCAATGACGACGAGCCCGAGGTCCTTGAACCTCACGCCGGACGTCAGGAGTCGATGCGTGCCGATGACGACGTCGACGGTGCCGTCGGCGACTCCCGCCAGTACCTCCTTGGCTTCCTTCTCCGTGTTGAACCGCGACAGCGCCGCGACCTTCACGGGGAACGATGCGTAGCGCTCTGCGAAGGTCGACAGGTGCTGCTGGACAAGAAGCGTCGTCGGCACGAGGACGACCACCTGCTTGGCGTCCTGCACAGCCTTGAACGCCGCGCGCACGGCAATCTCGGTCTTGCCGTAGCCGACATCGCCGCAGATGAGGCGGTCCATCGGGACCAGCCGTTCCATGTCGGCCTTGACCTCGTCGATGCACGCGACCTGGTCCGGCGTCTCGACGTACGGGAAGGCATCCTCGAGCTCTCGCTGCCAGGGAGTGTCCGGCGAGAACGCGAAGCCCTTGCTCGCCTGCCGGGCTGCGTACAGGCGGATCAGCTCACCGGCGATCTGCTTGACCGCCTTGCGGGCGCGTCCCTTGGCCTTCTGCCAGTCCGCACCACCGAGCCGGTGGACAGTGGGAGCCTCGCCCCCGACGTACCGCGTGATGAGATCAAGCTGGTCCATCGGGACGAAGAGGCGGTCCGGCGGCTGGCCGCGCTTGCTCGACGCGTACTCGAGAACCAGGTACTCGCGCTCGGCACCCGCCACCGCCCGCTGCACCATGTCGACGTACCTGCCGACTCCGTGCTGCTCGTGCACGACGTAGTCGCCGATCTTCAACGTCAACGGGTCGATTGCGCGGCGCCGCCTGGAGGGAAGCCGGCGCATGTCCTTGGTCGAGGTTCGCTGGCCGACGATGTCGGTCTCGGTGATGACGACCAGGCCGCAGTCCGCCAGCGCGAAGCCGTGCAGGAGTCGACCGCGCGTGACGGTGACGAGGCCGGCGTCCGGCGCTGCGGACAGGTCGACGGACTCGACGACGGGAACTCCCGCGTCCGCGAGCTCCTCCACGAGGCGCTGCACCGATCCGTGCCCCTCGGCGAGCACCACGACTCGCATCTTCGCGAGCGCCCACGCACGCAGGTCGGTCATCGCCGCCGCGGAGTCTCCCCGGTAGGACTCGATGGCAGAACCAGGAATGCGGATCCGCTCTCCGGTGACCAGATCGTCGTCGAGCTCGGCGTCGGACAGCAGCGGCGTCACCGTCCACCACGCGACCGCGCGCTGCCTGGCGATCTCGCGCATCTCCGACAGCTCGAGGTAGCTGGCGGCGGCCAGGTCGATCGGAGTCGCGTTTCCGACCGTCGCGTTGTGCCACGACGCCATGAGGAACTCCTGCGCGGTGCGCACGATGTCATGGGCCCGGCGGCGAACTCGCTCGGGCTCGAGGACGATCACGTGGGAGTTTCCACGGACGAGTTCGAGCGGCGTGGTCATGCCGTCGGCCAGTACCGGTGCGAGGGCTTCCATCCCCTCAACAACCATGCCGTTGGCGAGTCGATCGCACATGTCCGCGATGGTGGGGTGCTGAAGCGCGAGGGCAGCTGCGCGTTCTCGCACCTGCGGGGTGAGCAGCAGTTCACGCACCGCGGGTGCCCACAATCCACGCTCGGCAAGCTCGAGGGACCGCTGATCGCCGATCGCGAAGGCGCGAACCTCCTCCACGGTGTCGCCCCAGAACTCGACGCGCAGCGGGTGCTCCTCCGTCGGGGGGAACACATCGAGGATCCCGCCCCGAACCGCCAACTGCCCGCGACGCTCGACGAGGTCGACTCGTTCGTAGCCGAGGTCGACCAGCCGCGTCACGAGTTCGTGCAACGGCGCCTCGTCACCGACGACGAGGCGAAGGGGCTCGACGTCGCCGATGCCCCTGACCACCGGTTGCAGGAACGCCCGCACGGACGTCACGACGACGTCGATGGGCTGGGTCATCGGATCCGCGGCGTCCGGGTGGGCGAGTCGGCGCATCACGGCAACCCGGCGACCTACCGTGTCGGATGACGGCGACAGCCGCTCGTGCGGCAGCGTCTCCCACGACGGGAACACCACGACCCTCGCGTCAGGAAGCAATCCCGGCAAGGCGGCCGCCACGTCCTCGGCCTCTCGTCCCGTCGCGGTGACGACGAAGACAGGAGTCCCGGCGGCACGATTCCTGGCAATCTCGGCGACAACGACAGGGTGCATTGACGCGGTTGCCTCGACCACAGCGCCGGTTCCGGCCGTCGACAACTCGCGGACGAGGTCGAACGCGGGCTCCCCGTCGAGGCACTCGAGTAGGGCGGACAGGTTCACAGGCTCGCGGCCTCCCGCAGCGCCGAACGAAGGTCTGTGACAAGTCCGGGATGGCTGACGAGCAGGTCCGTCACGTACGGCGGCATGTAGTTGAACAGCACCTCGGATCCGTCGACATGAGACGGGACGAGTCCGTAATGAGTCGCGACCCCGTAGGGAGCAGCGACGTCCCACTCGAAGAACCCGGTGTCATGCACGTACGCCTCCGCGCGACCGGAGATGATCTCGTTCACCTTCGCCCCGACCGACCCGACGTCGACGATCTCCACGCCCTGATCGGTGATGCCCGCCGCCGCCAGGCGCTCGGCGAGGATCTCGACCGCGCGCGGCAGTGTCGCAGGCGGCCTGCTGCGCGAGGCGACGATCCGGATCGGACGGTCCGTGGGCAGCGGAGCCGGACCGTCGGTGACGTCGAGCACGGTGCGACTGAGACCCTGCGCGGGCAGGTCGACTGTGGCCGCCGAGAGCGTGGCCGTTGCGGGCTCCCACAGCGCGATGTGCACGGCGAAGTCCTGACGGCCCTGGCCGTACTCCCAGGTGCCGTCGAGCGGGTCGACGATCCACACGCGCGACGCGGACAGGCGCAGGTCGTTGTCCTTGCCCTCCTCGCTGAGGATCGCGTCGTCGGGACGGGCAGCCGTGAGCTCAGCCATGATCAGTTCGTGCGCGAGACGGTCGCCCTGCTTGCGCAGCGCGTTGGCGTCACCGTCGGCATCGAAGCCATCGCGGAGTTCGAGCAGCAGCTGGCCGGCCAGACGCGCGACATCACGCGAGAGTTCAGCGTCGGATCTGGTGGGCATTCGTGCCTTCCTGGTTCAGGCGGGATCGCCGTTGAACACATTCTGGGTGGTCTCGAGCCCGCTGTTGATCAGTGACGTCGCTGCGTCCGCGGCCCGCTGAATAACCTCGGGAAGCTCCTTGCGCTCAGTCGTGCCGAAGCCCTTGAGCACGTACTCCGCGGGGTCCTGCCTGCCCGTCGGCCGCCCGATGCCCACTCGCACGCGAAAGAAGTCGCCGGTGCCGATGGACTTGCGGATGCTCTTGAGACCGTTGTGCCCATTGTCCCCGCCGCCCAGCTTGGCGCGGATCGAGCCGAAGCCGATATCCAGCTCGTCGTGGACGACGACCAGTCGCTCGGGGCCGACCCCGTAGAAGTCCATGATCGCCTTCACCGGTCCGCCGGACTCATTCATGAACGACAGCGGCTTCACGAGCACGACGTGCGGACCGGGAACCGACAGCCGGCCCTCGCCTGCCTCGGCGTGGCCGCGCTTGTGCCGCGCGAGCTTGATCCGATGTTCATCCGCGAGGACGTCGACCGCGAGGAAGCCCGCGTTATGACGAGTGGATGCGTACTCCGGACCGGGGTTGCCCAGTCCGACGACGAGCCAAGGACCAGCCGAAATTCGACTACTCCGAAGCCGGGGTGTCCATGAGATCCGGCGCGGCTGCGACGGCCTCGGCAGCCTCGACGGCGGCGTCGTGCGCATTGGCCTCGGTGTACTCCTCGGCCTTGTGCTCTGCGTCCGACACCGCGTGCTTCGCGGCCTCGGTGGGGTCCTCGCCGAGTGCGACTGCGGCCTCGAGGGCCTGCACTGCGGAGGCGGCGTCCATGCCGGCTTCCTCTGCGGCGTCCGTGGCTGCCTTGATGGCATCTGCCATGGCGCCGCGCTCGACTGCCTCTTCCTTGCTGATGATCACGAGGTCGATGTGCTCGAGGTTGCGCTTGACCGGGTCGCGCTGGACATCGCGCGGCTTGACGAGAACGGTGCTGCCGTCGAAGGAGACGGACAGGACGACGCGGGGCTTGCGCAGCGCGAGGGTGAGGTCGTGCTCGGGAAGAGCGACGTGGACGAGCTCGGAGCCCGAGCCGTAGATCACGGCGGGGATATGGCCATCGCGGCGGATGCGGCGGGCGGCGCCCTTGCCGAAATCGGATCGGGACACTGCGGTCATTGCTACGGTCGTCACTTCTCAAGCTCCTCGTCGTCGGTCACCTCGGCAACGCTGGTGTGCGCCGACCACGTCGATCACGGTGCTGGGAGCACACCCTCGCCGAGGAGTGACGTGAGTCTACCCCGTCTCGGGCAGTGCCCCGTCACGCACCCTCGCCCCTAGTGGGAGGAGGCCTCGGACTCACTCGGGCCGTCCTCGAACATGCTCGTCACGGAACCGTCGGTGAACACCTCGTGGATCGCCCCGGCGAGGATCGGGGCGATCGACAAGATCGTGAGCTTGTCGAAGCGGCGCTCGTCGGGGATCGGAAGCGTGTTCGTGACGATGACCTCGGAGATGTCCGAGGCGGCCAGTCGTTCCTTGGCCGGATCGCTGAGGATCGCGTGCGTCGCAGCGACGATCACCTCGGCAGCACCGTTCTCGAACAGGGTCTCGGCGGCCTTCACGATCGTCCCGCCGGTATCGATCATGTCGTCGACCAGGACGCAGACTCGCCCGCGCACGTCACCGACGACCTCGAGCACGCGGACCTGGTTCGGCACGTCGGGGTCGCGGCGCTTGTGAATGATCGCCAGCGGAGCGCCCAGGACATCCGTCCATCGCTCGGCGACGCGTACGCGACCCGCGTCCGGCGAGACGACGGTGATGCGGTCGCGGGGAACCCGTGAAGACACGTGCTTGGCCAGCAGCGGCATCGCGAAGAGGTGGTCGACCGGTCCGTCGAAGAAGCCCTGGATCTGGGACGTATGCAAGTCGACGGTCATCAGCCGGTCCGCGCCGGCAGTCTTGAACAGGTCGGCCATCAGTCGAGCCGAGATGGGCTCGCGTCCGCGGTGCTTCTTGTCCTGACGCGCGTAACCGTAGAACGGCATGATGACGGTGATCCGCTTGGCCGACGCCCGCTTCAGCGCATCGACCATGATCAGCTGCTCCATGATCCAGGTGTTGATGGGCGTCGTGTGGCTCTGAAGCACGAACGCATCGGTGCCCCGGACAGACTCCTTGAAGCGGATGAAGATCTCGCCATTCGCGAAGTCGTACGCGGTGAGCGGCGACAGCGTGATCCCGAGCTCGGAGGCGACCTCCTCAGCGAGTGCCGGGTAGGAGCGACCCGCGAGCAGGATCATCTTCTTCTGGGTCGGGACTGTCAGCTGGGTCACCAATGCTCCTATGCCTGCGGGTTGATGTTGTCGTCTGTCGTGCCGGTCAGTTCAGAGTCGTCGGCCACGTCCTGGGCGCGCGTCGCGGCCTCGGCGGCCGCCGTTCCCGGGCGCTTGCGCCCGACCCAGCCCTCGATGTTGCGCTGCCGCGAGCGGCCCACCGCCATAGCGCCGGGCGGGACGTCGTCGGTGATCACCGAGCCTGCCGCGGTGTACGCGCCGTCGCCGATGGTCACCGGCGCGACCAGCATGCTGTCGCTTCCGATCCTGACGTGCTCGCCCACCACCGTGCGGTGCTTGGACACGCCGTCGTAGTTGACGAAGACAGTCGCGGCGCCAATGTTGGTGCCCTCGCCCACGTCCGCGTCGCCGACGTAGGACAGGTGCGGGACCTTCGCGCCATCCGCGATCGAGGAGTTCTTGATCTCGACGAAGGCGCCCGCCTTGGTCGAGCGGCCGAGGACCGTGCCAGGGCGCAGGTAGGTGAACGGGCCGACACGGCTGCCCGCGCCGATGACCGCAAGCTCGGCCCAGGTGTGGATGACCTCGGCCCCCTCCCCCACCTCGCACGAGGTGAGCGTCGTGCCGGGGCCGATGATCGCGCCGGTATCGACGGAGGTGGGACCGCGCAGGGTCACCTGCGGGCGGATCGTCACGTCGGCGGCCAGTTCCACGTCGACGTCGAGCCAGACGCTGGTCGGGTCGAGCATCGCGACGCCGTCGCGCATCCAGCCCTCGTTGATCCGATCGCGCATCAGGCCAGCGGCCTCGGCGAGCTGGACGCGATCGTTCACGCCGAGGATCTCGGACGGGTCCTGGCACAGGGAGGCCGACACCACGACGTCGTCGCTGCGCAGGATCCCGACAACGTCAGTGAGGTACTCCTCGCCTTGCGCGTTGTCGGTGTTCAGGCCGGCGAGCGCATCGACGAGGCGGCCGGCGTCGAACGCGTACATCCCCGAGTTGATCTCATCGATCGACAGTTGCTCGCTGGTCGCGTCCTTGTGCTCGACGATGGCCGACACGTAGCCGTCGACATCGCGCACGATGCGCCCGTACCCAGTGGGGTCCACGAGCCTGGCGGTGAGCACTGTCGCTGCAGCACTCGTGCCGGCGTGCTCGACGAGCAGGGTGGTCAGCGTCGCGCCGGTCAGCAGCGGGGTGTCGGCGGTCAGCACGACGACCGGTCCGTCGACGAGCGAGATGCCGCGCGCGACGATGTCGTCGAGGGCGATGCGGACCGCGTGCCCGGTACCGCCCTGACGCTCCTGGACCACGGTCAGCGCCCACGGCGCGATCTCGGCAACGTGCGCGGCGACCTGCTCGCGACCATGCCCGACGACAATCACCAGGTGGTGGGGCTCGATGGAACTGGCCGCCTCGATGACATGTCCAAGAAGTGACCGCCCGGCGACGGTATGCAGAACCTTCGGGGTGGCGGACTTCATCCGCTTTCCCTCGCCGGCCGCAAGGATCACGACAACGGACGGACGAGCGCTGGTCACATCTGGTCCTCAGCGGGTCGGGCGTGGGAAGTCGTGCTCACCATATAGGCACCCAGAATTGAACCGCCTCCCGGGTGAAATCCGGGTTTGGTGGTCGTTCCGGGGCGACTTCTTCGGAATTGACCCGGGAGGCGGTTCAATTCCGAAGGGGTTGTGGGGCTCCCGGGGAAGGGGTCGAACCTTCGTTGACGGATTCAAAGTCCGCTGTCCTGCCACTAGACGACCCGGGACCGCGCAGCAGGAGAACAGTAGTTGGCCCTCGTGAACACCCGGCGAACACTCTCGCCGAGGCTTGACGGGCTTACCTACGGTACCGTAACCTACGGAAGCGTAAGTAACGCACCCAGACCAGCGCCGCGAGGGAGTCACATGACCGCAAGCCCCGACATCCAGTCCCTGGACCGTCCCGATGAGGTCCAGCTGAACGGCCTGGGGATGCGGATCACCATCGCCTACTTCGTCGCGATACCGCTGATCGCGGTTGCCCTCGCCATCCCGGTGGCCTGGGGCGGGTGGCTCTCGTGGGTAGACATCACCCTCGTGTTCATCATGTGGACGATCAGCGGGCTGGGCATCACGGTCGGCTACCACCGCTACTTCACGCACGGCTCGTTCAAGGCGAACCGCGGCGTCAAGATCGCGCTCGGCCTCATGGGATCCCTCGCGCTCGAGGGATCGCTCGACCAGTGGGTTGCCGATCACCGCAAGCACCACAAGTACTCCGACGAGGTCGGCGACCCGCACTCCCCGTGGCGCTTTGGCACCTCGCGACGCCAGGTCGCGCGCGGCCTGTGGTTCGCGCACGTCGGCTGGTTCTTCGACAAGGACAACACCTCGATCGAGAAGTTCGCGCCCGACATCGCGGCCGACAAGGACCTGCGCCTGATGTCGCGCTACTTCCCCGTGATCGTCCTCACGACCCTGTTCCTCCCCGCACTCATCGGCGGCCTGGTCACCTGGTCGTGGATGGGCGCGCTCACCGCCTTCTTCTGGGCCGGCCTGGTCCGCATCGCCCTCCTGCATCACGTCACGTGGTCGATCAACTCGATCTGCCACGTCTTCGGCAAGCGCCCGTTCGAGTCACGCGACATGTCCAGCAACGTGGCGTGGCTGGCGATCCCGTCGATGGGCGAGTCCTGGCACAACCTGCACCACATCGACCAGACGTCCGCGCGCCACGGCGTGCTCCGCGGTCAGTTCGACCTCAGCGCGGAGATCATCCGTGGCCTGGAGAAGGTCAAGCTCGCGCGTGACGTGCGCTGGCCCAAGCCCGAGCGCATCGCCGCCAGGCTCAAGGATCCGCAGATGCGCAGGCGCGTGCGGGGGCTCCAGCAGGAGCAGTCATGACACCCGAGCAGGTCGAGATCGACGACGCGGACGCGCTGCCCAGCAACGTGACGCCAATCGCGGCGCCTCGGCGCGACGCACGCCGCCCGGAGAATCACGAGCGCGTGCGCATGAGCGGTCAGGAGCGGCGCGAGCAACTGCTCAACGTGGGCCGTCGCCTGTTCGCGGAGAAGGGCTTCGAGGCCGTCAGCGTCGAGGAGATCGCCGCGAAGGCCAACGTCTCCAAGCCCGTCGTCTACGAGCACTTCGGCGGCAAGGAAGGCCTCTACGCGGTCGTCGTCGATCGCGAGATGGCGTACCTGCTCGACTCGATGATCAAGGCCCTCGGTGAGCATGAGAACGAGGAGCAGGTCTCGGCACGAGTCCTGCTCGAGCGGGCGGGACTGGCGCTCTTCGACTACATCGAGCAGTACCCCGACGGCTTCCGCATCCTCGTGCGCGATACCCCCGCGGCGCGGAATCCCGACGCCGGCGGAGTCGGCTTCACCGGCACGTTCGCGACCGTCATCGTCGACGTGGCGGCAAAGGTCACCGACCTGCTCGAGGACCAGTTCCGTGCGCACAAGCTGAACCCGAAGTGGGCGCCGCTATACGCGCAGATGCTCGTCGGCATGGTCGCGCAGACCGGGCAGTGGTGGCTCGACGTGCGCAAGCCGAAGAAGGACGAGGTCGTCTCGCACCTGGTCAACCTGGCGTGGAACGGCCTGCAGAACATGGAGGCCAAGCCCAAGCTGATCGTCAAGGACAGCTAGCGAGGAGTGAGCGAAGCGAGCCCCGGAGCTAGCTGTCCATGGAATCTGGACAGCTAGCGAGGAGTGAGCGCTACTCCAGCTTGATGGTCGGCAGGACCTTGTCGAGCGGCTTCGGCAGCCACCAGTTGGCCTTGCCGAACAGGCTCATCAGCGACGGCACGAGGATCAGCCGGACGATGAACGCGTCGATGATGACGGCCGAAGCGAGCGCGACACCGAACAGCTTGATCGTGTCGAGCGGAGTCGGCACGAACGACAAGAAGACACTCGTCATGATGGTCGCCGCGACGACGACCACCCGCCCCGACCCAGCCAGACCCAGGCGAACCGCATCGGCGTTGTCGTGGGTTCTGTTCCACTCCTCGCGCATGCGTGTCACCAGGAACACCTGGTAGTCCATCGACAGCCCGAACAAGATCGCGAACACCATGATCGGCAGGAACGGCAGGATCGGCCCGGTTCCGGTAACGCCCAGCAGCGAGTTCGCCACGCCGTTCTGGAACACCGCGACCGTCACGCCGAGCGCACCGGCGAACGAGAGCAACGATGTGAGTGCCGCCGTCAACGGGATCAGCAACGAGTGGAACAACAGCATGAGTGCGATGAAGCCCAGTCCGACCACAAGCAACAAGAACAGCGGCAGGGCCCCTTGCAGGACCGTCGTGAAGTCCTCGGCCACCGCCTGCTGCCCGCCAACGTAGATGATCGCGCCGCTATCGGCCTCGATCTTCGGGGCAGTTTCCGACCGGATGCGATCCAGCAGTTGCGTGGTCTCCTCCGCCGCTGGCGCCGTCGACGGATTGACGATGACGGACGTCACCGTTCCCCCGTCGCCGAAGGCCTGCTTGTCCAGCTCGAGGAGTGGCAGCATGCCGGTCGACGGCAGGGTCGACGCGACGCCTGGTGTCGCCTCGAGCGCGGAGATGACCGAAGCCAGCGCGGTGTAGTCGTCCGGCTTCGGCGTCTGGACCGCCACGTAGAACGGGCCGTTCGTGCCCGGACCGAAGCCGTCGGACAGCAGGTCGAATCCGACGCGCAGAGGGGATCCGGTCGCCTCGGATGAGTTGTCGGGGAAGCCCAGCTCCATCTTCAGCGCGGGGCTCGCCAGGAAGCCGACGAGCACGATCGCGAGCAGCGCGGGAATGATCGGCTTCTTCTGCAGGAGTGCCCCGTACTTCGCCCAGCGCGACGTCTCGGGATTCTCCGGCTTGGGATGGCGCGCCCACGGCATGCGCACTCCCAGGGCGTGCTTGCCCAGCAGCGACAAGAGCGCGGGCAGCATGATCAGCGCCGAGAGCATGACCATCAGCACTGCGGCGGCCGCTGCGACCGCAAGTCCGTTGAAGAAGGTGATCCTCAGGACGAACATGCCGAGCAGCGCGACGATGACGGTGCTGCCGGCGAACGCGACCGCCTTGCCCGCAGTACCGACGGACGCCAGGACGGCGTCCTTGGGCGCGAGGCCCTGGCGCACTCCCTGGTTGAAGCGATTCATGACGAACAGCGCGTAGTCGATGCCGACGCCGAGCCCGATCATCCCGGCCAGGGTCGGCGCGAACGTCGCGACGTCCATGAAGCGAGCGACGAAGAGGACGAGCAGCTGGCCCGCGACCAGGCCCGTGAGCGCGACGACGATCGGCAGCCCCGCGGCGATCAGCGATCCGAAGGCGACGAGCAGGATGAGGATCGCCACCAGCAGGCCGATCGCCTCCGAGTTGTCGGGGCCAGACCCGGCGCTCTCGAGCCCAGCTCCAGAGACGCCGACGGTCAGCGTGTCGGAGTTGGCTGCCATGGCCGCGTCGACGAACTTCGTCGCCTGGGCCGTCGTCGGGGCGGTGCCGGACAAGGTCACGGTCGCGTAGGCGACCTTGCCGTCAGCTGAAACTGCCGACGTCGCGGCCTGCGCCGCATCGGCAGCCTTGCCCAGCTTCTCGGTCTCGGCCTTGACCTCGGCCATCGCCTTGGTCGCCTTGGCGATATCGCTCGGCAGCGCCGTGGCGAACGTGGCCAACTGGTCCGGGCTGGCGTCGGCCAACTGCTTCAGCGTGTCGGCCGGGAGGTCCGCGAACTTGCGCAGGTCGCCGAACGCGGTGACAACGGCGTCGATGTCCTTCTTCGTCAGCCCGACAAGGAAGGACAGGTTCTCGGGCTTGAGCTTGGCGAGCGCGTCGAGCGTGGACTTCTGCGTCGACGCTATCGATGCGAGCTCGGGCAGCGCCTTGGCGACCGCCGCCAGCTTGGCGGGGTCCTCCTTGGCCAGCGGCGCGATCTCGTGCAGCAGGGTTGCGGCCGACCGCACCTGCTTCTTCGTCAACCCAGTGGCCTTCGCCACCGCGGTGATGTCCTTCGCCAGTGCAGGATCCGCGGCCGTCGCGGAGTCGAGCGCCGACACGACCTTGTTCAGTCCGGCGACATCGGCGGGCAGCTTCTCGGCGAACGCTGCGAGGTCCGACCTGTTTGCGTCCGCGAGCGACTTCAGGGTCGCGGCGGGAAGCTCGGCGAACTTCGCGAGGCCGCCGATCGCATCGAGTGCGCTGGTGATGTCCGCCGCGTTCAGCCCGACGAGGAAGCTGAGTTCCTTTGGCGTGATTGCCGCGAGCGCGTCAAGGTCATCCTTCGGTGCCGAAGCGAGCTTGGCGATCTCGGGGAGCGCGCGCGCCACCTCGGCGAGCTTCTTCGGGTCGGTCGTCTGCAGCGGTGCGAGCTTCTCGAGTAGTTCCGCCGCCTGCACGAGGCGATCCTCGGGAATGCCCGTCTTCTTCGACAGTTCCTTCCTGATCTGGCCGAGGACGACGGCCTTCAGGTCGGTCGGGGTCGCCTTGGGGCAGTTCTTCCCGTAGTTCACGCCATACGGCCCGGCGACGCACTCGACGAAGTCGAGGTCGGCCAGCGCCTTCAGGGTCGGCTCGATGGCCTCCTTAGTCGCGCCCTCGGTCGCGGCACCCGTGCTCGAGGTCCACACCACCTGCGCCGACGAGGTGTCGGTGGGCTTGCCGGCCAGCTTCGTGAGCAGGTCCTGGGCAGTCGTCGACTGCACGCCCGGCAGCGCGAAGGTGTCGTTGTACGTCCCCCCGAATCCGACGGCGGCGAACGCGATCGCGAAGATCGCGCCGAACCAGACCAGTAGGGCGGCGATCGGGTGGTGTACTGCCCAGCGACTCATGTGCTGAATGCTGTCGTTGTTACTCCGGATCGACAAGTTCCGCCGCGAAGTTTCTTTGGACCAAGCATTCTCGACGTCAAGATTCTTGACGTACGATGGCGCGATGACCGACGCGACGCCACTCGACGAGGTGGATCGCATTGCCCTCGCCTGGCAGCGCGAACGACCCGATCTCGATGTTGCGCCCTTGCAGGTGCTGTCGCGCGTGACCCGGCTGGCGCGCCACCTGGACCTGGCCCGCCGTCAGGCCTTCGCCAAGCACCAGCTTGAGACATGGGAGTTCGACGTGCTCGCGGCGCTGCGCCGAGCCGGCTCGCCGTACTCGCTGTCGCCTGGCCAGCTCGCGGCCGAGACACTCGTGACAAGCGGGACGATGACCAATCGAATCGACCGGCTCGAGACCGGCGGCCACGTGCGCCGAGAGCCCGACCCGTCCGACCGCCGCGGGGTGCGAGTCGTCCTCACCGACTCCGGACGGGCCGTGGTCGACGACACGATGAGCGACCTGCTGTCCCGCGAGCACGCGATTCTCGCAGTGCTCGGCGAACGTGAGCGCGACGAGCTCGCCGATCTGCTGAGAGTGCTCGTCCAGTCGTTCGGCGACTGACCGCTACCTGTCGAAGAACCGCTCTATCCCCGCGAACAACCAGTCCGCGTACTGCTGCTGGCCGCGCGCTGATGTCATACGTCGCGCATCCGAGGCGTTGCGCATGTTGCCGACCTCGATGGTCGTCGTCGGCACATTGCTGAAGTTCAACGACGTCGTGTTCGACGTGAGCAGGAGCTGATCGCGAATGTAGTTCGACGGCACGGCGCCGGCCTGCTTCATCCCGGCGATCATCGCGTGGGCAAGACGTCGATCGACCTTGACCACGTCGTCGGTCCAGCCCTTGATCCGTGTTGGCGCCATCGCGAAGAAGCCCTTGCTGCTCGATGCTGCCCCGTCGGCGTGGATCGAGATCATCGCGTCTGCATTAAGCCTGTTAGCCAGACCGGCGCGGTCCCACACGCACGGCCCCCAGTCGTTGTACGAGTTCGTCGTGCGCGTGAGCACGACCTTGGCGCCAGCCTTCTCCAGGAGCGACTTGAGGCGCTGCGCGACCTTCCACGTGAATGTCGACTCGGGCAGTCCGGAGTTCGTCGCCGTTCCGGTCGTGTTGCAGCCCTTGACCATCGTCCCGTTGAACTTCGTCTGTGCCATCTGCTTGGCGAACCGCGGATTGGAGTTGCCGAGTTGGTGGCCCGGGTCGACGACGATGAGCTTTCCGGCGAGCGGCGCAGGATCTGCGGTGGGAACGCTGACGGCAGCAGGGGCAAGGCAGACGGCCAAACCCGCGAGAAGCGCGGACGCGATGCCGATTCCGCGGTGCCTCACAGCGTTGCCAGCATCCGGTGGTTGCCCAGGGTGTTCGGCTTCACCCTCTCCAGGCCGAGGAACTCAGCGACGCCCTCGTCGTACGACTGCAGGAGCTGCGCGTAGATCGCGGGGTCGATTGGCGCGTCGTCGATCTCGACGAAGCCATGCGTCGCGAAGAAGCGCACCATGAAGGTCAGGCAGAACACCTTCTTCACTCCCAGGTCGCGCGCTCGCTCCATCAACGCGGTCAGCAGGATCGAGCCGATTCCCCTGCCGACAAGCTTCGGGTCGACGGCGAGCGTGCGTACCTCCGCCAGGTCTTCCCACATCACGTGGATGGCTCCGCACCCGACGACCTCGCCATCGATCTCCGCCACGAGGAATTCGGGTACATCCTCGAAGATCGTGACCGTGGCCTTGGACAGCAGGCGACCATCCGATGAGTACTGGTCGATGAACGAGCGGATGGCCCGCACGTCGGTCGTGCGTGCCGGTCGGACCACGATGCTCTCGCTGGCGTCGCTCACTGGCCCCGCTCCGGCTTCACGAGCGGGAACAAGATGGTCTCCCTGATCCCCTGTCCGGTAAGCAGCATGAGCAGTCGGTCGATTCCGACCCCGACACCACCCATCGGGGGCATGCCGAACTCCATGGCGCGAAGGAAGTCCTCGTCCAACCGCATGGCCTCATCGTCACCGCGATCTGCGAGGCTCGCCTGCTGCACGAGCCGCTCGCGCTGGACCACGGGGTCGACGAGCTCGGAGTACCCGGTGCCCGACTCGAAGCCGTCGATGTACAGATCCCACTTCTCGACGACACCGGGCTTCGTGCGGTGCCCGCGGACGAGTGGCGATGTGTCGACCGGGTAGTCCATGACGAACGTCGGACCGGTGAACCCGGAGATGACGTAGTGCTCGAACAACTCCTCGACGAGCTTGCCCGCAACCCAGGTCGGTGCGACCTCCACTCCCGCGGCCGCGCATAGTTCGCTGAGGCGCTCCATCGACGTCTGCGGAGAGACGGTCTCGCCAACAGCCACCGACAATGACTCGTACAGGTCGACCTGCGGCCACACTCCCCCGAGATCGTGGACCGAGCCGTCCGCATGTGTCACGACCATCGAGCCGCACGCGGCGACCGCAGCTTCCTGGATCAGCTCGCGCGTGATTGTTGCCATCACCTGGTAGTCCGCGTATGCCTCGTAGAACTCGAGCATGGTGAACTCGGGTGAATGCGTGGAGTCCGCTCCCTCGTTGCGGAAGTTCCTGTTGATCTCGAAGACGCGCTCCAGCCCACCCACGACGGCTCTCTTCAAGAAGAGTTCGGGGGCGATCCGCAGGAACACCTCCATGTCGAAGGCGTTGGCGTGCGTCACGAACGGCCGCGCCGTCGCGCCGCCATGCTGCGTCTGCAGCATCGGCGTCTCGATCTCCAGGTAGCCGCGTCGCGTGAGGCCTTCGCGGATCGAGCCCACCGCCGCGACGCGCATGCGCGCCATCCGCTGCGCCTCGGGCCGGACGATCAGGTCGACATAACGCTGCCTGACCCTGGTCTCCTCGTTCAACGGCTTATGGGCAACGGGCAGGGGGCGCAGGGCCTTCGCGGCCATTCGCCAGTTGTCGGCCAGGACTGAGAGCTCGCCACGCTTGGAGGTGATGACCTCGCCCTCGACGAACACGTGGTCGCCGAGGTCGACGAGCTCCTTCCACGCGGCCAGCTGGTCCTCCCCGACGTTCGACAACGAGAGCATCGCCTGTATCTCGGTGCCGTCCCCGGCACGCAGCGTCGCGAAGCAGAGCTTTCCGGTGTTGCGCGCGAAGATCACGCGTCCGGCGATCCCGACTCGGTCTCCAGTCGCCGTATCGACGGGAAGATCGGGGTAGGCGTCACGGACCGCAGCGATCGTCGACGTGATGGGCAGTCCGATCGCGTATGGCTCCATACCGCGGAGCGCGAGGGCCTCGCGCTTCTCGCGGCGGATGCGCATCTGCTCGGGAAGGTCGTCCTCTGCAGCCGACGCTGGATCGATTGTCACGTCGGCAAGGCTATTCGATGCCTCGTAGGCTCCCGACATGAGCAACGCGCACGACAGCTGGCCGAAGCCGGGTCCGATCGAGGGCGTGATCTTCGATATCCACGCGACGCTCCTAGATCAAGGCGATGCCGATCACTGGCTCGATGCAGCCCTGGCCGTCGCTCCCCACCCGCTTTCGGACACGGAGCGAGCCGATCTCGTCGCCTTCCTCGACCGCATCTGGGAGGGTGCGCGGATCCTCGACCCGCAGAGCACGCGTGACCTGTCGTTCGAGAATCACTCGCGCGTGTTCCATGAGCTGATCGATACCGGCCCCAGTGTGGACCGCTCGCTGGCTGTTGCCCTGTACGACGTCATGCTCGACACGTGGCATGCGTATGAGGACACGCTCCCCACGTTGCGACGGCTGCGCGAGGCCGGGATTCGGGTCTGCCTGCTCTCGAATGCGGGAGTGCGCATTCGCCCGGTCCTTGATCGCGAGGACCTGACCTCGTGGGTCGATGCGATGGTGCTGTCCTTCGAGGTGGGATTCGTGAAGCCCGATCCCCGCATCTTCCAGGCCGCTCTCGATGCGCTCGGACTGCCGGCATCGGCCGTGCTCATGGTCGGCGACAACGCCAATGACGATGGCGGCGGCGCCAGTCTCGGAATCCGCACGCTGATCCTGCCCCGTACCGAGGGCCGCGTGCATGGCCTCGACGCCGTTACCGCCCTCGTCCTGGGGGAATGAACTCCCTCTAGGCGGCGTCGACGTTCTTGTCGAACACGAGCCGCAGGCCACGGAGCGTCAGGTCGGGCTCGTGATGGGTGATGCGACGCGACTCGGGAAGGACGATCGGTGCCAGGCCACCGGTCGCAACCACCGCGGTCACCTCCCCGAGTTCGGCCGTGATGCGGTCGACGAGCCCGTCGACCTGCCCGGCAAATCCGTAGAGCGCTCCGGACTGCAGCGCCTCCACGGTGTTCTTGCCGATTGCCGACCGTGGACGGACGAGCTCGACCTTGCGCAACTGCGCAGCGCGCGAGGCGAGGGCATCGAGTGAGATCTCGATCCCGGGGGCCAGGGCGCCGCCGAGGAACTCGCCCTTCGCCGACACGACATCGAAGTTCGTCGAGGTCCCGAAGTCGACGACGATGCAGGGGCCGCCGAACTGATGGTGCGCGGCAATCGTGTTGACGATGCGATCGGCACCGACTTCCTTCGGGTTGTCGGTGAGCACGGGAACTCCCGTCTTGGTGCCGGGCTCGACGATGACGGTGGGCACGTCGCGGTAGTAGCGGCTGAGCATCAGACGCATCTCCCTGAGCACCGAAGGCACCGTGCTGCACAGTGCGATGCCGTCGATTGCCGGCTGGTCCGCGAGCAGTCCGCGAAAGGTCAGGGCCATCTCGTCCGCGGTCGACTGGGCGTCGGTCTTGATGCGCCATGAGGACTCCAGCGACTCGCCGCCGAACAGCCCCAGCACGGTGTTCGTGTTGCCGACGTCGATTGCGAGAAGCATCTAGGCCTCCTGGCGAAGGTCTGCACCGATGTCGAGCACGGGTGCGGAATGGGTGAGGGCTCCGATCGCAAGGTAGTCGACCCCGGTCAGCGCAACGGCGGCGGCAACCGGGAGCGAGAGTCCGCCCGATGCCTCGAGCAGCGCGCGGCCCGCGTTTCGCCGAACGGCCTCGGACATATCCGCGATCGAGAAGTTATCGAGCAGAACGAGGTCGGCACCGGCGGCGAGGACGTCGTCCAACTGCTCGAGCGAGTCCACCTCGACCTCGACGGGTATGCCTGGGAAGCGCTCCCGGACCGCGGCGAAGGCCTCCGCGACGCCGCCCGCGGCGACCACGTGGTTGTCCTTGACCAGGGCCGCGTCGGACAGCGACATGCGATGGTTCACGCCTCCCCCGCATCGGACCGCGTACTTCTCGAGCCGGCGCATGCCCGGGGTCGTCTTGCGGGTATCGCGAATCGCGGCCGATGTTCCGGCGACGGCGTCAACCCACGCGCGAGTCAGCGTGGCGATTCCGCTGAGATGGCCGAGCAGGTTGAGCGCCGGTCGCTCTGCCTGCAGGAGCGGATGTGTCGCCCCGGTCACCGACAGCAGCACATCTCCTGCCACTACGGGAACGCCGTCGCTGATCAGGAGTCGAACTCTCGCATCCGAGCCGCAAACGTAGTCGAACACGGCGGCTGCGACGGGTACGCCGGCCGCGATTCCCGGTGCTCGCGCGACGAGGTCGAGCGTCGACCGCTGGCCGATCGGAACCGTTGCGACGGTGGTCACGTCGACGCCACCGTCGAGATCCTCGTCGACGGCTACCGCGATGAGTCGCTCGACGTCGGCCGGATCAAGACCGGCGTCGGTCAGTCGGAGCCTGACGACATCGGAGATTCGCGTCGAGTCGCTGGCTGTCATGTCGTCGCCCCCGTCACGGCTTCCTGGCGCGTGACCAGCTCGCCATCAGCATCAACGCTGCTGATGAGGCGCACCCGCCATGCCGAGTCATCGCGGTCCGGGAAGTCCTCGCGCCAGTGCGACCCGCGCGTCTCCTGGCGAATCAGTGCCTGACGCACGAGAACCGTCGAGATCTGATGCAGGTTCGTGGTCTCCCAGTCCTCCGTCGATGGCTGCGCATCGGTGGACGCGCCGAACTCGGCGAGTTCCTTCGTCGCGTGCTCGAGCGAGTCTGCACTGCGCAGGACGCCGGCGTCGATCTCCATCACCTGCTGCATGCCTCGACGCACCCGGTGCGGGAGAAGTCCGCCATTAGCCGGCAGCGGCAGGGGATCGCGAACTTCGACAACGTCGTCGCGCATGGCCGAGATGATCCGGCGCGCGAAGACCAGGCCTTCGAGCAGGGAGTTCGACGCGAGCCGGTTTGCGCCATGCACTCCGGTACAGGCGACCTCACCGCACGCGTAGAGGCCTGGGATCGACGCTCTCCCCCACAGGTCGGTCCTGACGCCACCGGAGACGTAGTGCTGCGCGGGCGCGACGGGGATGAGGTCGGTCACGGGATCGATGCCGCGCGCGCGGCAGGACTCCAAGATCGTCGGGAACCGCTGCAGCCACGTGTCCGCGCCGAGCATCCGGCCATCGAGCCAGACATGCGGGCTGCCCTCCTCCCGCATTCGCCGCATGATCGCCTTGGCGACCACGTCGCGCGGCGCAAGGTCGGCAAGCTCGTGCTCGTCGAGCATGAATCGTCGACCGTCGGAGTCGAGCAGCACGGCTCCCTCGCCTCGCACCGCCTCCGACACGAGTGGCTGCTGGCCCTGGGCCAGTGGACCCAGCCACATCACCGTCGGGTGGAACTGAACGAACTCCAGGTCGGCGATATCGGCGCCTGCCCGCAGCGCGAGAGCGACACCATCGCCGGTGGAGACGTACGGGTTTGTCGTCTGCCCGAAGACCTGGCCGAAGCCCCCGGTCGCAAGGATGACGGTCGGCGCGAGCGCGGCTCCGACGCCGTCGCGCTGCCCGGATCCCATCACGTGCAAGGTGACGCCCTGCGCGGCGCCGTGATCATCGCGCAGCAGGTCGATCGCTAGTGCGTTCTCGACCACCTCGATGCTCGGGTCCTCGCGTACGGCAGCGACCAAGGCCCGCGAGATCTCGGCGCCGGTTGCATCGCCGCCCGCGTGGGCGATTCGGTCGCGATGGTGGCCGCCCTCGCGGCCGAGTGCGATCGCGCCACTCGCGTCGCGATCGAACCGGGCGCCCGTCGAGATGAGCTCGCGAACAGCCGACGGGCCCTCGGTGACGAGGATGCGAACGGCCTCCTCATCGCATAGCCCGACGCCGGCGACGAGTGTGTCGTGCAGGTGCTCCTCGGGTGAATCGTCATCCGCGAGCGCGGCAGCGATCCCTCCCTGCGCCCATCGGGTCGAGCCCTCGTTGACCTGCGCCTTCGTGACGAGGAGCACCGTGCGGCCGATGGCTCGCGCGCGCAGTGCGGCGGTGAGACCCGCGACACCCGAGCCGACGACGATCACGTCGGCCCGCGCCGTCCAGCCTGGCGGTGACGCCCACAGCCTGCGCGCGAACGTCGTCATGACGTTCCCATCCGGCACGGGATGTTGTCGATGAGTCGAGTCGAGCCGATGCGAACGGCGATCAGCACGCGCGCGGGTCCCGCCACGGGCGCGGGTCCCAGTTCGGGATCGGTGACCTCCAGATAGTCCAACGCGATTCCTGCGGTCGCGGCCACGACCTCCCTGCCTGCTGCCACCGCGACCTCGACCCCATCGGCAAGCGATGCTGCGACGGTCTCCAGCGCGTGCGGAATCGTGGTGGCGATGACGCGCTCCTCGGACGACAAATAGCGATTGCGACTGCTTCGGGCGACTCCGTCGGGCTCGCGGACGGTCGGCACCCCCTCGATACGCACCGGCATGTTCAAGTCGCGGACCATGCGTCCGATGAGCACCAGTTGCTGATAGTCCTTCTCGCCGAAGAACGCCACGTCGGGACCGGTCATCGCGAGGAGCTTGTGCACCACGGTGAGCATTCCGCGAAAGTGGCCCTTGCGCGTGACTCCCTCGAGGATGTCGCCTAGCGGACCCGGGTCGACCGTCACCGCATCGACGGGCAGTCCCTCGGGCGAGCCGTAGACCTCGCTGACCGTCGGCGTGAAGACGAGGTCTACACCCGCGTCCTCGCACGCGGCCAGGTCCGCCTCGAGGGTTCGGGGGTAGCGCTCGAAATCCTCGCCGGGCGCGAACTGCGCAGGATTGACGAAGATCGTGGCGATGACGGTGCCGTCGACGCCAACCTCGCGACGCGCAGCACGCATGAGCTCGATATGGCCGTCATGCAGGGCGCCCATCGTCATGACTACCGCGGAGTCCCCCGACCCGCGTTCGGCCATCGCCAGCTCGGACACTGACGCGACAACTCTCATCGGTCGCCACCGTGGGCGGGCGCGAGCACGGCAAGCAGCTCTCCGGCCGCGTCAAGGTCGATAAGACCTGCCGACAGCGCGCGGTCGGCCGTCAGCCGTGCGAGTGCCTGGTATCCAGACGCGGCGGCCGGGGACACCTGTTCGATACGCCGCAGGTGCTCGGCGACAGTGCTCGCGTCACCGCGCGCGACCGGCCCGGTGAGTGCCAAGTCGCCATGTCGCAACGCGTTGTCGAGCGATGCACTGAGCAAGGGGGCCATTAGCCGCTCGGGTTCTGGCATTCCCGCGTCACGCAGTAGTTCAAGGGACGTGAGCACGACGGTCATCAGGAAGTTCGCGCCGAAGGCAACTCCTGCGTGGTACAGCCCGCGAGCCTCGGCGGGAACCCACACCGGCTCGCCGCCCATTTCCACGACGAGCGCCTCCGCCACCGGGCGAACCGCATCCGACGCCGTGACGCCGAAGGGGCAGTCGGCCAGGCGAGCCAGATCGACGCTCGTGCCCGTGAAGGTCATCACCGGATGAATCGCCATGCCCAGCGCACCGACCACGGTTGCCGGCTCAAGCACTTCCGTGCCGAATCGTCCCGAAGGATGCGCCACGAACTGGCCGGCGTGGATCGCGCCGGCCTCAACCATTCCGGACACGAGCGCGGGCAGGTCATCGTCCGGCACGGCCAGCAGCACCAGGTCGGCCTCGATTGCGACGTCTGTCGCCGGGAGGATCGGCACACCGGGCAGAAGGGCGTCGGCACGCAGCCGGGACAGATCCGACACGGCCGAGACCGCGATGATCTCGTGCCCTGCCCGACGAAGGGCCGCGCCGAGAACAGCGCCAACCCGTCCCGCCCCCACGATGCCAACGCGCAGCCTCGGAGGTCCCGATGTGCTCACCTGATGGAGCGTAGACCGCAGTAGCGTGGCCGATCGTGGGGGATGACGCTGTGCCGTGGTCGGTGGCCTGGCGTCGGTCCGCGTCCGGTCCCGACGGCTTCTACCGCTCGGTGCATGGGCGGGCGGAGGATCACTTCACCACGGCGGTGATGGAGCACGATGGCGTCGCCCGGGAAGTAGTCGCGATTGCCACCCCCACGATGCACGCACTGGCGTCGACCGGCGTCCGCCTCGCCGTTACGGACGTCGGAGCGGCCGACGGCACCCTCCTGCGTGAGCTGATGAGCCTCTGGCCTGCCGAGCTGCGCGAGATCACCGACTGGCGCGGCATTGACCTTCGAGACCGCCCGCGTGACCTGGATCCTGCTGTCACGTGGATAGCCGGCGACATCATGGAGGTGGCAGCGCGGATCGAGGCGGCCCCCGGACTCGTCGTGGCCCACGAACTGCTCGATGACGTGCCGTGCGACGTGGTCGAGCCCGACGACGATGGTGCCCTGCGGCTGGTACTCGTCGATCCGTCGTCAGGCCACGAGTCGATCGGGTACGCACCCTCGGACGAGATCCGGCAGTGGTGCGCCGCGTGGTGGCCGCGGGCCGAACCCGCAGCCAGAATCGAGGTGGGCCTGCAACGCGACGCGGCATGGGCGGCGATCAGGTCGCTCGTCACCGAGGGGATCGCCATCGCGATCGACTACGGGCATGTGTTGCCCGACCGAGCCGCAGGACGCTGGGACGGCGGGACACTTGCGGGCTATCTCGACCGTCGCCCGACGAGCCCCGTTCCCGACGGCTCCTGCAACATCTCGGCACATGTCGCGCTCGACGCGTGCGCCGCCGCCGCGCCAGCCGCGCACACCAGCCTGCGTCCATCGGGTCGTGCAGACGACTTCTGGTGGCTCGTGCAGTCCACGTCGCCGCAAACGAAACAATGACGTGGTGATCCGGTCAGAGAGCATCCTGTTCGGAGTCGGGGTCGCCGCACATCTGGAGTGCGACCGCGTGCTGCATCTCAACGACTACCACCCCTCGGCGCAACCAGGCTTCCAGCTTCACGTGAGCGCGGTGGACGACATCGTCGCCGAGGCCGACGTTCGCGTCGGCCTGATGCACCGCGGGGCCGAGAAGCTCTTCGAAGCCCGCGATTACCGACAGATCATGATGCTGGCGAATCGCCACGACTGGCTGTCAGCGTTCTCATCCGAGCTCGGCATCGCCCTCGCCGTCGAGGCCGCGACAGGGATCACGCCGCCGGAGCGCGCCACGTGGATCCGCACGCTCCTCGCGGAGGCGAACCGGATCAGCGTTGCGCTTGCGTTCCTCGCTCCGGTGGCCGAGGACCAGTCAGTGCGCGCGACCCTGTTCGACGCCCGGGAGCAGTTGACGGCGTTCCAGGAGCGCGCGACCGGAGGTCGCGTGCATCCGATGTTCACGCGGATCGGCGGAGTTGCGGCACCGCTTCCCGCCGAGTGCCTCACCGACTGCGCCGAGCTCATCGATCGCCTGACGCCCGCAGCCGAACGTGCGATCGACCTGTCCCAATCGCTGCGAGGCACCCTGTCCGGGCTGGCTCGGCTCCCGCGCAGCGATGCGGTCGCGATGGGCACGAGCGGTCCCGTCGCGCGCGCGAGCGGGCTTGACCTCGACCTGCGCCGCGATGACCCGTACGCCGCGTACGGAGAACTGCGCGAGCTCATCAGCGTCCCCGTGTCCGACCAGGGCGACGCGGCAGCGCGATACGAGGTCCTGGCAGCGCAGATCCCGATCAGCCTGAGTCTGATGTCGGCCTGCGTCGATCGGCTGCGCGACCTCGGCGAAGGTCCGATCGACGTGCTGCTGCCCAAGGCTGTACGCGTGCCCGAGGGCATCACGCATGCCTGGATGGAAGGCCCGCTCGGGATCGCCGGCTACCTGCTGGCGAGCGTCGGGGAGAAGACGCCATGGCGGCTGAAGGTGCGGTCCGCATCGTTCAACAACGTCCAGGCGATGGCCCCCGCGCTGGTGGGCGTGCCGCTCGACCGCCTGGCCGATGCCGTGATGTCCTTCATGTTCGTCGTCGGCGACATCGACCGCTGACGAGGAGCGAGCGCAGCGAGCCCCGCAGGCAGCGGTCCGTAAGTCCGACCGCTGATGAGGAGCGAGCGCAGCGAGCCCCGCAGGCAGCGGTCCGTGAATCCGACCGCTGAAACCTCCCGCCGACCTTGAGGTTGGCGTGGACAACGGTGCCGAAAACCCACGCCAACCTCAAGGTCGGCGGGAGGGGTTAGGACTCGCCGTGCTCGCGGAGGTAGGTAGCGAAGCGGGCGCGCAGCAGGGCCTCGGTCGTGGGGTCCAGGTCGGTGTCATCACCGAACATCTCGCGCACCGCGCGAACCGTCTCGATGAACGTGCCGCCGACCGCGCCGAGGTCACCGCCCTCGCCCTCGATGGCCACCATTCCCGGCATATGCCCGAACAGGTCCGTGAAGAAGCCCAGGTCCAAGTGACGCTCGGCCACGTGGAAGGCCTTGTGGCGCAGTTCTTCGAACGGAAGGTCCTCGAGGGCGGTTTCGCTCATGCGTGAACCCTATCTCGGCGTGTTCTTGCGATCGCCGAACCGATCATCCGGCCCGATCGGCAGGCGGCACACGTGCTCGAGCCACAGCGCCGCAGCGACGAGAGCCAGCGCGCCGAGGCTGGCGAACGTCGCCGACCAGAAGGTCGCCCCGCCGCTTGGAATGCCGATCGACGGGACCATCGCGATCGCGACGCCTGCGTAGAAGCCCGCGACGAGCGATCCTCCGCGAGATGCGGCCATGGCCAGCGCGGCCGTGCGGGCAGCGACAATCGGCGGCATCGGCTTGGCACCGGGCCTGCCCTGTAGCCGTGGCCGACTGGCAACCGCCCAGTACAGCGTCGCGCCAGCGAGCAGCCACATGGCCGCTGCGGCCAGCCACGGGACCGGCAGCAGCCGCCCGGCCCAGGCATCGACGATCTGAACCAGGCCCCAGCCGATCGCACCGGCGACCACGGCGAGGGCGATCAGGGTGCGCGTGCGAGTCGGCATCATCGCGTTCACGGCCGCGACGCCGTGTCGATGACGAGTTCGCGATCGGTACGCCGGACGCCGGACGTGTCGACGTCGTCGAGGAGATCTGCCAACGCACCGCGACCAGCGATCCGCGCGTGCGGATCGACCTCGAGCCACGGCACGAGCACGAAGGCCCGCTCGTGGGCACGCGGGTGCGGGATGGTCAGTCGCGGGTCGTCGGAGACCTCGTCATCGATCGCGAGCACGTCGACATCGAGCGTTCGCGGACCCCAACGGACCTCGCGCACCCGATGCCAGTGCTGCTCGACCGCCTGCGCGGCATCAAGCAGCGCTGCGTTGTCGAGGCTCGTTCGACCCACGAGGACGGAGTTGAGGAAGACGCCCTGCTGCGGACCGCCAACGGGATCGGTCTCATAGATGGGCGACGCCGCGGTGATCTCCAGCCCGTCGATCGCGTTCAGGTCGGACACTGCCCCCTGCAGGATGGACGCGGAGTCGCCGAGGTTCGAGCCGATGCCGAAGACGACGCTACGCATGGCCGGTCCTGGATATCCGCACCTCGACGTCGTCGAACGGCACCGCGATCGGAGCCTGGGGCTTGTGGACACGAACCTCGACGGCAAGCACTCCGGCGTGCGTCAGGCACGCGGCGGCGATTCGCTCGGCGAGGGTCTCGATCAGGTCGACCGGCTCACCGGTGATCAGCGCGTACACCTCATCGGCAACGACGCCGTAGTCCACGGTGTCGCTCAGCGCATCGCTTCCCGCAGCGGCGTGCGTGCTGACGTCGAGGGTGACGTCGACGATGAACTCCTGCCCGTCAATGCGCTCATGCTCGAACACGCCATGGTTCCCGGTGCCGCGAATCCCACGGATGCGAATCTGATCAGCCACGCTCGTGTCCCCCTCGAGTCCACGCCGATGCGACGCGGACGGCATCCTTGCTGCCTTTGACGTCATGCACCCTCACCGCCCACACTCCGTGGGTCGCGGCGATCGCGGTCACGGCATCTGTCGCGGCATCACGCTCATCGGTGGGCCGCGGCTCGTCACGGTCATCCGCGAGGAGAGCTCCGAGGAAGCGCTTTCTCGATGCGCCCAGAAGGACGGGGAGGCCGACCGACATGAGCTCGTCGAGCGCCTGCAGCAACTTCCAGTTGTGGTGCGACTCCTTGGCGAATCCCAGTCCTGGATCGATGACGATCGAATCCCGCGCCATCCCCGCGGCGATCGCACTGTCGACTCGCTGCGTCAACTCCGCGATGACATCGGCCACAACGTCGTCATAGGTGGCGAGGTCGTTCATCCGGTCACTGTGACCGCGCCAGTGCATCGCCACATACGGGACCGAGAGGGCCGCCACCTGCGCGTACATGCCCGGATCTGCAAGACCGCCACTGACGTCGTTGACCAGGCATGCGCCGGCCGCGACCGCGAGCTCGGCCGTTCTGGGACGCATCGTGTCGATGCTCACCGGGACGCCCGCTGCCACGAGTCCGGCAACGACAGGCAGCACACGCGAGCATTCCTCATCGAGTGGAACGCGCGATGCGCCGGGCCGCGTCGACTCTCCGCCGACGTCGATGATGTCGGCGCCCTCGCGCCACAGGTGCAGGCCGTGCGCGACGGCGTCTTCGGGATTCAGGTAGCGGCCGCCGTCGGAGAACGAGTCTGGCGTGACGTTGAGCACGCCCATGACGGCAGTCCGATCGAGCCCGGCGAGGCCGGCCGGCAGCCCGACGGGCCGCAGGTTCATCGACTCAGGATCAGCGACATGGCCTCGGCCCGTGTCGCAGGGGCCAGCAGGCTGCCGCGGACGGCGCTGGTGACGGTGCGTGCACCGGGCTTGCGAACGCCGCGCATGGACATGCACAGGTGCTCCGCCTCGAGCACCACGATCGCGCCGCGGGGTTCGAGGATTCTCATGAGCGAGTCGGCAATCTGCGTCGTCAGGCGCTCTTGCACCTGCGGGCGCTTTGCGAACACGTCGACAAGGCGAGCGATCTTCGACAGTCCGGTGATGCGGCCGTTGTCGCTGGGGATGTAGCCGACGTGTGCCACTCCGTGGAAGGGCACCAAATGGTGCTCGCAGGTGCTGTAGAGCTCGATGTCCTTGACCAGGACCATCTCGTCGTGACCGAGGTCGAACGTTGTGGTGAGCACCTCGTCGGCCGTCATGTACAGGCCTCGGAACATCTCGGCGAAGGCGCGCGAGACTCGGGCGGGCGTATCGCGCAGTCCGTCACGGTCGGGGTCCTCGCCGATGGCGATGAGCAACTGGCGTACGGCGCTCTCGGCGGCCTCAGCATCGAACGGCTGCAGCGGGGCACTCTCCTCCAAGGAGACCTCGTTGATGCCGGTCATGCGAGGTCACTCACCTCGGAGGTGTCCTCCGTGACCTTTCCATTGGATCCATTGGACGATCCGTGCCCGTTTGCCGAGCCGTTGCTCGCGCTCGCCTTGACCGGGGTCAGCACGGGCCCGCGCTCGTCGGGGCGCCTGCGCGCCGACCCGGTCCACGCCGGTCTGATCTCGCGCAACTGCAGCTCGGCGAAGATCTCCTCGATCTCGGCCTTGTCGAGCGTCTCGCGCTCGAGGAGCGCGAGGACCATCGCGTCGAGGATGTCGCGGTTCGCCACGAGGACGTCGTACGCCTCCTGGTGGGCCGCTTCGATGAACGCGCGGACCTCCTCGTCGATCGCCGCGGCGACTTCCTCGGAGTAGTCGCGGACATGGCCCATGTCGCGGCCGAGGAACGGCTCGCTGGCATCCTTGCCGTACTGGATCGCGCCAAGCCGCTCGGTCATGCCGAACTGCGTGACCATCGCCCGAGCGACCGCGGTGGCCTTCTCGATGTCGTTCGAGGCACCGGTAGTCGGATCGTGGAAGATCAGCTCCTCGGCAGCGCGGCCACCGAGCATGTAGGCGAGCTGGTTGAGCATCTGGCTGCGCGTGGTCGAGTATCGGTCCGCGTCCGGCAGCACCATCGTGTAGCCGAGCGCGCGACCGCGCGGCATGATCGTGATCTTGTGCACTGGGTCGTTGCCCGGAAGCGCAGCGGCGACCAATGCGTGGCCGGCCTCGTGATACGCCGTGATCTTCTTCTCGAGATCGTCCATGAGCCGCGTGCGCTTCTGCGGCCCCGCGATGACGCGATCGATTGCCTCGTCGAGGGCGATGTCATCGATGAACTGATGGTCTCCGCGCGCGGTCAGCAGCGCGGCCTCGTTCAGGACATTCGCTAGGTCGGCGCCGGTGAATCCCGGAGTCCGACGCGCAACGGCGAGCAAGTCGACGTGATCAGCCATGGGCTTGCCCTTGGCATGCACCTTGAGGATCTCAAAGCGCCCGTTGAGGTCGGGGCGCTCGACGGCGATCTGGCGGTCGAAGCGACCGGGACGCAGGAGGGCAGGGTCGAGGATGTCTGGTCGGTTCGTCGCCGCGATGAGAATCACGTTGGCGTTCACGTCGAAACCGTCCATCTCGACGAGCATCTGGTTGAGAGTCTGCTCGCGCTCGTCGTGGCCACCGCCCATGCCCGCGCCGCGATGACGTCCGACAGCATCGATCTCGTCGATGAAGATGATCGCGGGGGCGCTCTCCTTGGCCTGGCCGAAAAGGTCGCGGACGCGACTGGCGCCGACACCGACGAACATCTCGACGAAATCGGATCCGGAAATGGAGAAGAAGGGCACGCCGGCCTCGCCCGCAACCGCGCGCGCCAGCAGCGTCTTTCCCGTGCCGGGGGGCCCGTAGAGCAGGACGCCCTTGGGGATCTTCGCGCCGACCGCCTGGAACTTCGCGGGATCGGCGAGGAAGTCCTTGATCTCCTCGAGCTCCTCGACCGCCTCCTCGGCTCCAGCGACATCGGCGAAGGTGGTCTGCGGCATGTCCTTGTTGACGAGCTTGGCCTTCGACTTGCCGAACTGCATGACCTTCGAGCCGCCGCCTTGCATCTGGCTCATGAGGAAGAAGAACAGCAGGACGATCAGCGCGATCGGCAGCAGCGAGATCAGGAGGGTGACCAGCACGCTCTCCGTCGGCACGACGATGTTGTAGCCACCCGGCAACTGGCCAGCGTCGGACTTCTCCTGGAGCAGCTCTTGGAGGTTGACGCCCTGGCCGGCCACGTACGAGGACCGGATCTTCGAACCGTCCTTGAGCGTGAGCTCGAGGACCTGATCACGGTCGATGATCGTGGCGGTGTCGACGTTCCCGGCCTGAATGTCCGAAATGGCCTGGCTGGTGTCGACCTGAGTCGGCGCCCCGATGCCCGAGATGAAGCTCGAGCCGATCAGAACGAACAGCACGGCAATAGCGATCCAGAAGATCGGGCCGCGCAGGATTTTCCTCAGGTCCACCACATCACGGTACTACGCGGGTGAGGGTCGGACGACTTCGCTAAGCGGGCGACGCCTTACGCCAGCCGCGAAAGCCTGCGCAAACCGTCAGCCGCCGTACACATGCGGGGCGAGAGTGCCCACGCACCGAAGATTGCGATAGCGCTCCGCGAAGTCAAGCCCGTAGCCGACCACGAACTCATTGGGGATGTCGAAGCCGACGTAGCGCGGTGCAACGTTCACCTTCTGGGCGTCCGGCTTACGGAGCAGGGTGAACACCTCGACGGACGCCGGGTTGCGCGAGGTGAGGTTCTTCAGCAGCCACGACAACGTCAGGCCCGAGTCCAAGATGTCCTCGACGACGAGCACGTTGCGACCGTTGAGATCGGCGTCGAGGTCCTTGAGGATCCGGACGACTCCGCTCGACGTGGTGCCTGAGCCGTAGGACGAGACGGCCATCCAGTCCATGTCGACCGACCGCGACAGCGAGCGGGCCAGGTCGGCCATCACCATGACGGCGCCCTTGAGGACGCCGACGAGCAGCAGGTCCTTGCCCTCGTAGTCTGCATCGATCTGGGCGCCGATCTCGGTCAATCGGTCGCGGATCTGGGTCTCGGTCAGCAGCACGTGCTCGAGTTCCGAGGAGATGTGCTCGGGGTCCACTCGACGCTCCTGTCTGGGTGATTGTCGCTACTGGAGGATGTCGGACGGCGGGTCGAGCGTGCTGCGCATGCCTACCGCGCCGTGATTCCGGGGCTCGCTTCGCTCACTCCTCACCACGTCGCAGCGACAGCCTCCCATATGCACCAGTCGCCGCGACACGCCCCGGCAGCCGGAGCGCACCCTGACCGTGCCAGTCGACGACGAGAGCCTCCATCTCGACCACCCGCTCGTATCCCAGTTCCTCCGACGGGCACCCGGCGCGAAGGCCCATCAACCGGATCACCCGGGTGCGCAGCGCACGCGGCAGTTCGATCAGGGCCTTGGCTTCGGCGCTGACGTCGACATCGGTCGCGACGACGCAGGCAGCAAAGGCCTGCTCGGCTTGCGAGTCCAAGGCATCGGCGTCGTCGCGCAGGAGCTCTGCCGAGCGACTCAGGCCCACTGCGACTCCCGGGCCCAGAGCCTGCCCCAGTCCAGCGAGCAGTTCGCGCACCCTGACACGCGCATACGCGAGGTCGACGTTGTGCGGATCGCGCCATGCCTGGCGTCCCGTCGGGCCGAGCAACTCGGCTGCCGCTTCGTGGACCTCGGATCGTGCCAGACCAAGGAAGGGTCGACGCCACGGGTCGCTGCGTGCCCGCATCGCCGACAGGGCACGCGCTCCCGAACCGCGGGCCAGCCGGAGCAGGACCGTCTCGGCCTGATCGTCGCGAGTGTGTCCGAGTAGGACGGCAGACGCGTCTAGCCGTTCGGCAGCAGCGGCCAGGGCGCCGAATCGAGCGGCACGCGCGGCAGCCTCGGGGCCGCCTTCCTTCCCGACCTCGACCTCGATGACGTCGGCGGTCGCAACCCCCAGCGCAAGGCACGCCCGTGCTGCGTCGGCAGCGACGTGGGCCGAACCCTCCTGTAGACCGTGATCGACGACGACCGCGTGGATAAGGATGTCGCGCCGCGGGCCGGCCCACGCCGCGGCGCCGGCGAGGGCTAGGGAGTCCGGGCCTCCCGAGCAGGCCACGACCACGCACGCCCCTGCGGGCAGATCCGCGATGCTGTCCTCGACCGCCGCCCGTACCGACATGAGGGCGTCCGATGCGGCACGCACGCTCACGTCGTCGCGATTCGGCTCAGCCAGGCGTCCGGGTCGTGAAGCTCCGTTCGCGTCGGGAGATGCTGGGGTGATGTCCACACCGCGTTGAATCCCGGCATGCCTCGTCGATCGACGACGTGCCGCACGAACGCTGCACCGTCGCTGTACTGACGCAGCTTTGCATCCATGCCCAACGCCTTGCGCGCCAACGAGTCCAGCGTTCCTGGCTGTTCGCGACGCTGCGTGAAGCGCTCGCGGATCAACGCGACGGCAGGCACGACCTGAGGTCCGACGTCGTCCATCACGACATCCGCGTGCCCCTCGAGGAGCGACATCAACGCCGTCAACTCATCGAAGATGACCCGCTGCTCCGGTGTCTGGATGGCCTCGACGACCGAGACCTCCGACTCCGAGCGCAAGGAGCGCACCAGCGCGTAGACGAAGGCCACCAATCGCTGGAGCGTCTCGCGCGCCGTGAGGTCGGATGCGTCGAGTAGCGCCGAGAGCCGGTCCGCGAGGTAATCGCTCAGCCACGGCACCGCACCGAACTGGACACGATGAGTCTCCTCGTGAAGGCAGACCCAGAACCGGAAGTCACGCGACGGGACCTCGAGTACTCGCTCCACGTTCGCGATGGTCGGCGCGACGAGCAGGAGGCGACCGGGCTCTCCTGGCTCGGTGAAGGCCTCGAACTGCCCGAGTACCTTGCCGGACATCCACGCGAGGACGGCGCCGAGCTGGAGGGCCGACCCGCGCGAGCCGAGGCTGCGCATCACCGCGGGTGCAGCGTCGGTGCGCTCGGCGAGTTCCTCCCATCGCGACAGGACGATTCGCATCCCGTTGACGTTCGACGCGATCCACCCGGGTCGGTCGACGACGACCGCCGGTGAGTTCTCCGGTGCGATGAGCCCGGTGACCTCGCGCACCGGTGCGACAGCCTCGCGAGCAAGTTCGCGCAGCATGCGGACCGCGCCGTACGCGTCGTCGGCGGACAGGTCCGGACCCTTCGGCGCAAGGCGACTGGCAGTCGCGATGGCAAGGTCCCAGTCGATCGGCTCGGTCATCGCGCTCCGAACGGGGTTGACGGCGCAGGCGGTCGGCACACCACACCCGATGCCGCGGTGCGATCACCGCTCGCGTGAACGGTGAAGTCACCGGCGGCGTAGGGAACAAGGACCGCGTCTCCTCGCGTGACGGCGAGGGACCCCGCCCCACTGGCGAGGATGCCATGACCAGCGAGCACAAGGACGAGTGCGAAGCCCGCGTCCACGTCGACTTCGCCCATCGAGGTGTCGAATCGATGGGCGCGGAAGTAGCTGTCGGCCGCGGCAGGAAGCACGGAGTTCAGGCCGGCGCCATCGATCTGCTCGCGGCTGACCACGAGACGGTCGAGGTCCGAGCTGGACACCGGCGACAGGTCTACCGCCTGGAGGGCAACGTCGAACCCGAGGTCCAGGTGCCCGTCCCGACTGCCATCAACCGCGAAGTCCTGCCACTCGAGCAGGATCGACAGGTCGGTCGGCTCCTGCAGCTCGAGCACGAAGACGCCCTCGGCGACGGTGTGTGGAAGGCCGGCAGGAACGAGCATCGCGTCTCCGGGCCTGACAACCGTCGTCTGGAGCGCACCGAGCAGGGCGGCGCTGTCGCCTGCTGACACCCAGGCTGCGACCTGCGCTCGCGTCACGGGCTCGCGGAATCCGACGCCGACCTGCGCGCCCTCGGGTGCGTCGATCACGTACCAGGCCTCGGTCTTGCCATGCGCGAGTCCAAGATGCGTCCGCGCGAACTCGCGGTCGGGATGCAGGTGTACCGGAAGACGCTGGTCCAGGTCGAGCAGCTTGATCAGCACCTCGGTGCTCGCTCCGTACCGCTCGACGTGGTCGGGTCCGAGCCACGCGATGGGATCGGCCTCGACGTGCTCGATCAGCAGCCGGCCGTCAGGCATCAGGCTCATGCCTTGCGGTGCCTGCCCGAAGCGCGCGGTCGTCGACGCGAGCCATTCCTCGGGGCGCTGCGGGCCGCCCGGACCGTGGCGCAGTTCTCCGATGCGTCCGCCGCCGCGGTAGAAGTGATTGAACTGATTGACAGGAACCAGCGTGGGCATCATCGCGCCCGCCCTCCGCTCTGCATCAGTTGCAGCCGCAGGTGGCGAGGCGACTTGCGATGCGATCCATAGTGTCGCGCGCGGCGGCAAGCGACTTCACGTTGTTCGCCATCAGCGCGAAGACCAGCACCCGGCCATCAGCATCGAGCACAGTTCCGGCAAGGCTGGTCACGCCGGTAAGCGTGCCTGTCTTCGCATGGACGACGCCGCGACCCGGACGCGTGGCGGCGGTGTTGAACCGCCCGGCGAGAGTGCCGGTCAGTCCGGCGACGGCAAGACCAGGTCCGATCGCAGACAGGTCGGGATCGGATGCCATGACCACATCGGACAGCACCTCCGCAAGCAGCCGTGCGGGCACCTTGTTCTGACCGGACAGCCCACTGCCGTCGGCGAGCGAGAGTCCTTCGACGCTGATGCCGAGGTTGACCAGTTCATTCTCGGTAGCCTCTGCACCACCCGCGAAGCTCGGATTGCCCAGGAGCTTGCCTCCGGTGAGGTGCGCCATCGCCTCGGCGAAGTTGTTCTCGGACTCGGTGAGCATGCGCTGCACGATGTCGGCGACCGGAGGCGACTCGACCCGCGCGATCTCGGTCGCTTCGTCGCGCAGCGGTCCAGGGCGGACCGACGAGATGTCGAGCCCCTGCGATCGAAGGTAGCCCGCGAAGACCGACGCGGCCTGCCGGGCTGGATCGCTCACCCTGGACGTGGCGCCGGGGCGAACGCGTCCGCCATCGACCACCAGGGCCGTGACCGGAGCGGCCACGCCGGTCGCCGGGAACGATCGCGACCAGCCCGGGCCAAGGCGCGGACCGGTGAACGCCGACGAGTCGTACACGAGGCGAATCGTCGAGTTGGCCGTGAATCCCGTGACGGAGGACTTGGCGAGTTCGCGCAGCGAGGCGCTGCCGCCGGCGAGCGGGTTCCCGCCACCGGCGCGGACCAGGGTGGGGTCCCCCCCGCCGACGAGGTAGACCGTGTCGCCGAATCGGTACGCGATGGTCGGGATACGCGTCGACGGGCCGAGCGCGTTGAGAGCGGCGGCCGCCGTCGCGAGCTTGACAGTCGACGCTGGGATGCGCGGTCGGTCCGCCAACTGCGAGAACAGGACAGCCCCGCTGGCCGGATCGAGGACGACGACCGAGCCGCCCTTCAGTGACCGCGAGGCCAGTGGCCCGATCGCCGCGGCGACGCCGGCGGCCGTCGGCAGCAGCCCCGCCGTCAGATCGAGCGGCGACAGCACGACGGGTGCCGGGGCAGGCGGAATGCCACGTGTCTCGGCCAAGGCGGAAGAGCCGCCGAGCAGGGCACTGCCGACGACGCCAGCGACCAGCACGGCCGTCCAGCGCTGCGGTGCTATGCGCATTACGTCTCCCTCGCACGGGACTTCAGAAACACTAGGACACTACGCTGCATGTCCTAGTGTCCAAGTGTGCGGCGTAGTCGCACGGCCCAAGGAGGCGTGAGTGGAACCGCTCGACTTCGACGTCACGATCGAGATCCCGGCCGGCAGCCGCAACAAGTACGAGATGGATCACACCACCGGGCGCATCCGCCTGGACCGCATGCTGTTCACGTCCACCCGCTATCCCCATGACTACGGCTTCATCGAGGACACCTTGGGCCAGGACGGCGATCCGCTCGATGCGCTCGTGCTTACCGCGGAGCCGACGTTTCCCGGCGTGCTCATCCGCTGCCGCGCGGTTGGCATGTTCCGCATGACCGACGAGGCGGGCGGCGACGACAAGGTGCTGTGCGTGCCTGCGGGCGACCCGCGCCAGGAGCATCTTCGCGACATCTTCCATGTGTCGGAGTTCGACCGGCTTGAGATCCAGCACTTCTTCGAGGTCTACAAGGACCTTGAGCCCGGCAAGAGCGTCGAGGGCGCCAGCTGGGTCGGGCGCACCGAGGCCGAGCAGGAGATCCTCGACTCCTACCAGCGCCTCATCGACCATGGTGGGCTGCACTGAGCCATGGTCAGCCCGCCGGGCGGTCAGCGTGCACGGCGGCCAGTTCGTCCTCCGCGTAGCTGACGAACGGGTAGGCCGCCCAGCCGGCACTCGTGTCCGGGTGGACCGCACGGAAGGTCAGTTCCCCGCCCGACAAGGTCTTGGCGTCGGGCCAGCCGCTCTGCACGAGGATGCGCTGAGCGAGGTAGGAGCGAAATCCCGACCGGCAGTAGACGAACACCGGCGCACCCACGGGTAGTTCTCCGAGCCGCGACCGTAGTTCCTTGAGCGGGATGAGGATCGAGTTCGGAATCGCCCATGCTGAGTGCTCCGCTGCGCTACGCACGTCGAGCACGACTGCGCCGGCCGGCAGGTCCGGGCACTGCTCGGCGTACCACAGCGCCACGTCCCCCCTTCGGAGGTTGCTTCCGACGAACCCGGCCATGTTGATCGGATCCTTCGCGGAGCCATACGGCGGCGCGTACGCCAGCTCCAAGGTCTCCAGGTCCTCGATCGTCATGCCCGCGCGAATGGCCACGGCCATGACGTCGATGCGCTTGTCGACACCGTCGACTCCGACTGCCTGCGCGCCAAGCAGTCGACCGTCGCTCGGATCGAACAGCACCTTCAGGTGCATGGCGTAAGTGCCCGGGTAGTACGAGGCATGGCCATTCGGATGCACGTACACCTTGAGGAAGGGGCGGCCAAGCCTGGCCAGGGTCCGCTCCGTGGCACCGGTCATTCCGGCAGTCAGCTGGAACAGCTTGACGATGCCGGTGCCCTGCGTCGTCGAATAGGCAGTGGTCCGGCCAGCGATGTTGTCCGCCGCGATGCGACCCTGCCGATTGGCGGGACCGGCCAGCGGAACGACGACAGGCTCCCCGGTCACGGTGTCAGTGACCTGGATCGAGTCTCCGACCGCGTAGATGTGAGGGTCCGACGTGCGCATGTGCTGATCGACAATCACTGCCCCGCGATCGGATACGCGTAGGCCGGCTGCCCGGGCAAGGGAGCTCTCGGGACGGACGCCGACGGCGAGTATGACGAGGTCGGTGGTGAGGTCCTCGCTGTCCAGATGCACGACGACTCGACCGCCGTCATCGGAGAATCCTGACGCGCGGCTGGACAGCAGAACCCGCACGCCATTGTTGATCAGGTGGTGCTCCAGGTGAATCGCCATCTCGCGGTCGAGCACCGTCATCACCTGATCGGTCGACTCGACCAGGGTCACGTCGATCCCTCGATGGTGCAGCGCCTCAACCATCTCCAGCCCGATGTAGCCGCCGCCGACCACGACCGCCGAGCGCACGCCTGCGTCGAGGACCTCGATGATGGCGTCCATATCCGGGATATTGCGCAGCGTGCGAATGCGCGGGTGATCGATCCCGGCCATGTCTGGTCGCAGCGGAGTCGCGCCGGTGGCCAGCACAAGGGTGTCGTAGTGCTCTGTCGTCGTGAGTCCCGAGCGATCACGAACGCTGACCTCGTGGGCGTCCGGATCGATGGCCACAACCTCGTGGCCGGTTCTCACGTCTAGGTTGAGCGAGTCGGACAGGCTCTGCGGGGTCTGCAGGAGCAGATCCGCGCGGCTCTCGATGTCCCCTCCGACGTGGTACGGCAGCCCGCAGTTCGCGAAGGACACGTAGTCGTCCCTTTCGAACACGACGATCTCGGCTGATTCGTCCAGCCGGCGCAGTCGCGCCGCTGCTGACATCCCACCGGCCACTCCGCCCACCACGATCACTCTCACGACTGCCTCACTCTCCTCGATACCCCCGGGGGTATATGATACCGGACAACGGAGACGGAGTCTCGACGAAGGGAATCGACATGTGTCATCGCACCACCTGCAAGACATGCGGGAAGGCGACGTGGTCAGGGTGCGGCCAGCACATCGAGTCCGCCCTCAAGGGCGTGCCGGCGGATCAGCGATGCACGTGCGCGCCGGCCGAGAAAGCTACTGGTTCATTCCTCGGACGCCTCTTCGGCAGATGACGAGGACTCGCCGACATCGGTGAGCTCGTTCTCCACGACCTCATTGCGGTTGATGTAGGTGCCCGCGAAGGCCTTGACCGTGGCAGCGAACGGAAGCGCGAGCAGTGCGCCGATCGGCCCGAGGATCGCGGCGCCGGCGAGCACCGACAGGAACGACACGGCGGTGTTCAGTTCCATTGCCTTGGCCGAGATTCGCGGCTCGAGCGTCAGGTTCTCGATCTGCTGGTAGGCGAGGATGAAGATGAGCGTCGCGATCCCCTTGCCGGGCGAGGACGCGAAGGCGACCACGACCGGGACGATGCCCGCGATGTAGGTGCCGATCGTCGGCACGAACTGGGAGACGATGCCAGTGAACATGCCCAGGGGTAGCGCATACGGAACCTGCGCGATCAGCAGGAAGATCGAGGTGAACGTGGCGCAGATCCCGGCGAGGATCGCGCGCGACACCAGGTAGCTCGATGTCTTGTCGATCGCCATCTCCCAGATCCTGAGGATCTCGGTCTGGGTCGTCGCAGGGAAGGCCGAGCAGATCGTGCGACGGAAGCGCGGCCCGTCGGCTACGAGGTAGAACGTCACCAGCAGGACCGTGAGGGCGCCGAAGATCACCACGAGCAGCTGACTGGCAATGCCGAGCGCATTGTTCGCCACGAGCGCCAGCGCATCATTCAGGTAGCTGTCCATGAGCTCGTCGGGCTCGGGAATGGTCACGTGGAAGGTCGTGTCGAGGTACGTGCGGAGCTGGTCGTACAGATCGGGAATCGCCGAGATGAGCCCGATCGTCTGATCGACGAGCAGCCGACCGAAGAGAACAAGGAACAGGGCAATCGCCGCAAGGCCGACGACATAGACCAGCAGCGTCGCGCGCACCCGGCTCCAGCCGCGAGCCGCGAGCCGGTTGACCGTCGGCTCGATGGCGAATGCCAGGAAGAAGCAGATCGCCACCGTGATCATCAGGTCCGTCAGTCGCGACGCGACGTACCAGATGCAGATCGCGACGAAGATCGCGAACAGCGCGTACCAGACCGCCTTGATGTACCAGCGCGGTAGCCGACTGCTCGTCGTCTCGTGTTCGACTTTGCTCACGCCCCCACGCTAGGGCATGCGATCAGCCTTCGTTCGGCGCCGCAGCGGTCACCTTGAGCGGCACGAAGGTCTGAACCCGGATCGGCTCGGGGAGCGGAGTCACGCCGAACGTCTCGAGCGCGCCCTGACCGGCCAGCCGCACGACGTACTGGGCAACGGACAGCGGAAGCGGATCGGACGGATCGTCGCAGACCATCAAGTGCGCAACGCCCATGATCGGCCAGCCGATCACAGGCTGACCCTCCGCGAGCACGATCTTCGACGACGCGAGGTCGAACTGGCCGTCCACCGGAACTCCACCGATCGCCGGGCTGGCGAGGATGTTGCCGTTCGCCTCGGTGGTGATCTTCGTGGCGGCGACGCCCACTTTGAGCAACTGGGTGTCGTCGGGGCTGATGATGAGGTCGCCAACCGGAACGCCGGCGATCGGAACACCGTTGTTGACGGCCGTGAATGCCGGAATGGCCGCGACCGTGCCCTCGGTCGCCAGCAACTCACCCATGAGATCGACCTGGGTGGGGAACTGGGTACCGGTCGAGAGGGTTCCCGTGATTCCGCCGGTCCACCCCGACGAGGCCTCGGACTCAAGCCAAGCGGTCATCGCCTCGACGGACCCCTGCGGGCTCTCTATCGATACCACTGCGATGTCGGGGAGGCCAGACAGATCGTAGTCGGCGTTCGGCTCGGTGATCAGCGGATCCTCCCACGATGTGACAGCGCCACTGAGGATTCCGGCGATGGCCTGGGGCGTCATGATGATGCCCTCGAGACCGATGACGTTGTAGGACAACGCGACGGCATATCCGAAGGCCGGTACGACGATGACCGAGCCGGTGGTGCAGGCCTCTGCAGTGAAGGCTGCAACCTCCTCGGGCGTCGGCGCTCTGTCGATGAGCTGCAACTTCGCGGTCGCCGAGTCAGTAACCTCGGTGAGTGTCTGGTCGGCGCACACGCCGAGCAGTCCGTCGCCGATCGCTGTCATCGAGCCGACGAAGTCCTCTGGCACGCTCACGTCGAGACTGCCCGTCTGGCAGGCGATGTTGTTCTCCGCCTGAGCCGCGAGCACGTCCGGCGGTAGCGGTGGAGTGCAGGCAGCCACCGCAAGTCCTGCAGCAGCGACGAGGACGATGCCCCGGGTTGTCGTTCTCATCCGGGGCATCGTCCTCATCCTTAAGCTGCGATTGAACTATTCAGCAGTGGGGGTTGGCCACTACTTGATGTTCGCGACCAGGGTCTTCGCCTTGGCGAGCACCTTGCCGCTGACCGGCACGTAGCCGAGCGCAGCCGCACGAGACGGTCCGCACTTCTGCAGCACGTAGTCGAAGAACTGACGGACACCGAGGCCGTTGGGGCCACCGCCATCGGTACGAGCCAGGCCGTAGCTGAAGATCGCGACCGGGTATGCGCCCGCGGCCTTGAGCTTGTAGTTCAGGCTGACGAGACCGTTCGAAGCGATACTGGTCTGGTTGGCCAGGTTCTTCGCAGCAGAGGCGGACGACGGTGCGATGAACTCGCCGTTCGCGTTCTGGATGCGAGCGGACGGGTAGCCCTTGGCATCGCCGAAGTCGACGTAACCGATGGTGCCTTCCTTGGCTCCGACTGCAGCCAGGACCGCAGGGTTACCGCGACCGGAAACGGAGTTGGCCGGGGGCCGGCCACCCGGGAACGCGGTGCCGAAGTCATCTTGGACCTTGGTCCAGATCGACGGCGCCCAGTTGTTCAGGTACTGGAGCGTGTTGTTCGAGGTGCCTGACGCATCAGAGCGATAGGCGATCGTGACGGGGACATTCGGGATGGCCGACGCGATGCGCGGGTTGTCCTTGAGGATCTCGGGCGCACGCCAGGTGGTCAGGTTGCCCGAGAGCAGCTTCGCAAGCGTGGTCTGCTTGAGCTGAATCGAGGATCCGAGCGAACGGCCGGTCTTGGCGTTCTTGAGGTTGATCGGGAATGCGACCGCGCCACCGATGTTCGGCACGTACTCCCAGCCGAACGAAGGCTCGCCGGACGTGTACGCACTGTCACTCTGGGCGTAGACGAAGATGCCTCTGGTGAAGTTCGACTTTCCAGTGCCCGAGCCTGTCGAGGTGTACTGGATGGCGAAGTCGTTCTGCGAGGCGTTGAAGTCGGCCGCGCACTGGGCGAGGAACGGCTGAGGGAACGATGCCCCGCCGCCACTGATGGTGTTGGCCGCGTGGGCCGGGGCAGCGAGGGCAACCGTCGATACGGCGACCGCAGCGCTTGCCAGAATCGCGAGAGTGCGACGCACTGGTTTCTCCTTCGTAGATGTTGTGTCCAACACCTGCAAGTTAGGTAGCGCGAATGTCACGTTGGTGGGCACCGAGTAGCCAGATGCCGACGTCTGGGTGAACAGTCCGTGCCCAGATGAACAGACGGTTAACCGAAACGTCCGTTCACGTAGTCGAGAGTGCGCTGGTCCTGCGGGTTGCCGAAGATCTCCGTCGTCGGTCCCTGCTCGACCACATGGCCAGGGCTGCCCTCGGTCGCCAGGAAGAAGGCCGTCTGGTCCGCGACGCGAACGGCCTGCTGCATATTGTGAGTGACGATGATTATGGTGATGTCCTTGGACAGCTGACGGATCGTCTCCTCGATCTTCAGCGTCGATCCGGGATCCAGCGCCGAGCACGGCTCGTCCATCAGCAGGACGTGCGGGTTGACGGCGAGCGATCGCGCGATGACCAGGCGCTGCTGCTGTCCGCCCGACAGGTCGCCCGCAGCCGCGTTGAGGCGGTCCTTGACCTCGGTCCACAGGCCAGCCGCCGTCAGCGTCTCCTCGACGATGTCATCGTGGTTGGGGCGCTTCATTCCCGAGAGCTTGAGTCCTGACAGGACGTTCCCGCGGATCGTCATGCTCGGGAACGGATTGGGCTTCTGGAAGACCATGCCGATGGCGAGCCGGATCTCGACCGGATCGACCTCCGGTGCGTAGATGTCCTTGCCTTCGTACAGGACGCTCCCGGCCAATGCCGCACTCGGAATCAGTTCGTGCAGACGGTTGAGGGTGCGGATGAACGTCGACTTGCCACAGCCCGAAGGACCGATGAGCGCGGTAACCGAGTTCTTGCGGAACTCGATGTTCACGCCCTCGAGCACCTTGCGCTTGCCGAACCACACGCTGACGTCGCGCGCCTCCATCTCGACCGGGCTCACGGCACCAGACGTTGGCCTAGCGAGTTCCTGCTCTAGCACGGCTACCTCATCAAATTCGGCGGACATGTCGGCTTTCTCCCTCTATCGGCTAACGCTTGGAACTGAACATGCGAGTCAGGGTGAACAAGATCGCCACGAGGATCATCAACGTCAGCGCGGCTCCCCAGGCTCGGGTGACTGCATCCGGGTACGGCTGGGCGACATTGTTGAAGATGTAGGTGGGGAGTGCGGCAATCGGCTCGGTGATCGGATTGAGCACGGTCTTGTCGTTGTTCAGGGCCGTGAGCAGGAGAGGCGCTGTCTCGCCGATCACTCGGGCAACGCCGAGGATCGCGGCGGTGATGATGCCGGTCTTCGCCGCGGGGATTACCACGCGCATCACGACGCGAGCCCGCGTGGAACCCAGGGCCAACGCTCCAGTACGCAGGTCGTCCGGGACCAGCTTGAGCACCTCTTCGGCCGTACGTGCCACGGTCGGCAGCATGAGGATCGCGTACGCGAGTCCGCCGGCGAGTGCGCTGTTGCCCAGGGCCCCGGTGAGGATAAGTACGGTGAGGATGAACAGGCCGGCGACAACCGAAGGCACACCGCTCATGGCCTGAACGAAGAAGCGAACATACGGGACGGCCCTGCCACGAACCTCGGTGATGTAGACGGCTGTCATGACGCCCAACGGCACCGCGATGATCGCGGAGATGGCAACGATGAGGACGGTGCCGAGGATCGCATGGCCGATGCCGCCATAGCCGAGCGGCGTCGACGGGCTGATGTACTCATTGTTCTGGAAGATGAAGGCGCCGCTCAGGGCTTCGAGTCCCTTGGTGATGATTGACCAGAGCACCGAGATCAGCACCACCATGCTGAAGATCGTGGCGCCGATCGCCGAGACGATGATGACCGCATCGGCGGCCGACTTCGTGCCACGCACGGCTATCGCGGCGAGCATCGCGGCGACGATCTGAAGCGGAAAGTAGATCGCAATCATGATTACGGGACCGGGGATCGAGGAGAACCAGAACAGCATCGTCACGATTGCGGCGGGAACGAATACCGCGAGTATGACGACAGTCCGGAACTTGGACGTGCGCCTGCCCCACGGCACCTGCGGCTTCTGCTGCTGAAGCTCGACGAGTGAGGAGTCGTCGAAGATGATGGTCGAGGTGGCGGTCATCCCTGCATCCGTCCCGTGCGGTTGACGATGAGGTTGGCAATGGCGTTGACAAGCAGCGTGCCGAGGAAGAGGAAGAAGCCGGCAGCAAGGAGCAGCTGGGTCTCGTACGGTCCTGAGGCCTCGCCGAACTTCGACACGATCAGCGTCGCGACCGAACCACCGCCCGACTCGATGACCTCGTAGTAGTTGACCGGGTCGAACACGATCTTGAGGACGAAGAACACCGCGATGGTCTCGCCGAGCGCTCGACCCAGGCCGAGCATGACGCCGCCAACCAGGCCGCCGCGCCCGTAGGGAAGGGCGACGTAGCGCAGCATCGTCCACAGCGAGCAGCCGAGTGCCTCCGACGCATTGATCAACTCAGGAGGCGTGCGGCCCAGTACCTCACGGGTAACCGAGGTGACGATCGGGATCATCATGATCGCGAGGATGAATCCCGCGGTGAACGGTGTTCCGCTGAAGTTTCCGCTCTCGTTCTTGAAGATCGGGATCCAGCCGAGGTACTGGTTGAGCAGCTCCTGCCACTGCTCGCTCACTGGCGACAGGATGTAGAAGGCCCACAGACCGAGGATGACGCTGGGGATCGCCGCCATGAGGTCGACCAGGTTGGTCAGCACCTTGGCAACCGACTTCGGCGCCAGGAACACCATGAAGACCGACAGAAGGAGCGACGCGGGCACGGCGATCACGAGTGCAATGACGGCGAGGAACACCGAGCCGTAGAGCATGCCCCAGATGCCGTAGTCGGGCGGGCTCCAGATCGAGGTGGTCAGGAAGGACAGCCCCTGAGTCTGGAGCACCGGAACGGCCTGCGCTCCGAGAAAGATCGTGATGCCGGCCAGCACGAGAAGTGCGGTGAATGCCGCGCCCGTGATGATCCGGTTGAACACCCGGTCGCCACGGTGGCTGGTCGCCGCGGCCTGGAGGTCGCGCTGCTCCTGCTCAGGGACCTGCACGTCTGACATGCCGGGAGTCTGTTAGGTCCACATGGACGCCCGGAGTGCGCCGCTGAACGAGCCGAGAAACGCGGAATGAACAGCGGGTTAACGACCTACTTCTCGACGGCAGCGTGTCCTTGCAGATGCGGCTCGCCGGGAACGGGCTCGGCCAGTTCGGCCTCGCTCGGGATCTCGGCCTCGATGTCCTCGGCATGGACCGTATGCAGCATGGCCCAGATGGCCCAGGCGCCGAAGGCGGTGACGACGGCCCCGACGGTGATGACCGCCATGGCTGTGGGCAGCTGGGTGAGGTGGTACATGGCAAAGGCGACGATGCCGGCCGCCGGGATCGTCAGGACCCACGCGATCAGCATTTCCCCGACGACCCGCCAGTTCGCGCCCTTGCCAGAACCGACGCCAGCGCCGACGATCGAGGATGCAGCAGCGTGAGTAGTCGAGATCGGCATGCCGACCGCCGTTGCACCGAAGATCGAGGTGGTCGCGCCGATGTTGGCCGCGAGACCGGAGTTCGCGTGCAGGGTGGTGATGCGCAGGCCCATCGTCTCGATGATCTTCCAGCCGCCCCATAGCGTGCCGAGCGCGATCGCTCCGTAGGCCGCCAATGCAGCCCATTCTGGGACGACGACGGTCGAGCCGTCAGCAGCGAGGTCGGTGTATCCCGCGCCGAGAAGGAGCGCCGCGATGACGCCCATCGTCTTCTGTGCGTCATTCGCGCCGTGCCCGAACGAGACACCGGCGGCCGCCACCAGCTGAAGGCCCTTGAACACCCCATGGTCGTCGTGCAGCTTCGTAAGCCGCTGGATGCCCAGCACGAGGTACATCGCGCAGAAGGCGATGCCGAAGGCGACGGCCGGCGACAAGATGATGCCGATTCCGGCCTTCTGCACGCTCGACCAGTCGATGGCGCCGAGCCCGCCGGCAGCGATACCCGCTCCCACGAGACCGCCGATGATCGCGTGGCTCGAGGACGAGGGCATTCCGAAACGCCAGGTGAGGTAGTTCCACGCGATCGCGGCAAAGAGGGCGGCAAAGGCCAGCGCCACTCCCCCGTACTCCGCCTTGACCGTCTTCGCGATCGTGTTCGCGACCGCCGTACCCACGATGAAGTAGGCGAGGAAATTGAAGGTTGCCGAGAACGCTGGCGCCCAACGGGCCGGGAGTGCTCGGGTCGCGACCACGGTGGCGACCGAGTTTGCCGCGTCGTGGAAGCCGTTCGTGAAGTCGAAGATGAGGGCGATGAGGATCACGGCGATAACCGTGATGAGTAGGAGATCCACCCCGCCCTGCCCTCCTTAGCCGCTGCTCACATGGCCTAAAGATGAACGGAAGTTGACCGCCCCGCTTTGGTTGAGATGAGTGTGTGGGGGAACGGTTTACTACGGAGGATTCTTCGATGACGAAGTAGCGAACTAAAGATGAACAGAAGGTGAATGGATCGGCCCAGGGAGGTCCAACGGCTCCTCCGTGCCTCGGCGTGGATAGAGGTACGCGATGAGAAGCGCCCCGACCGCGGCTCCGACGACCTGGAAGCCGATGAAGGCCGGGACGCTCGCGGGCGCGATGCCCGAGAACGTGTCGGTCAGGCTCCGGCCGATCGTTACGGCAGGGTTGGCGAAGGAGGTCGACGACGTGAAGAAGTAGGCCGCCCCGATCCACGCGGGAACCGCAACCGGACCCAGGGATCCTCGACCCGTGCGGGTCAGGGCGCCGATCACGAGGAGAAGGCCAGCCGTGGCGATGATCTCGCCCAGCCAGACAGGGAACCCGGTTCGCTCGTGGGTCGATGCCTGCCACGCCGGAAGGTCGAACATGAGGTTGGCCAGGGCCACCCCGACGAGCGCTCCGCCCACCTGCGCGAGGAGATACAGGACGCCTTCGATGACGCCCATCTCGCGGCGGACCATCTCCACTCCCGTAACGACAGGGTTGAAGTGCGCTCCCGAGATCGGACCCAAGACGAGGATCAGCACGCCGAGCGCCGCCACCGTCGCGACCGCGTTGATGAGCAAGGTGACTGCGAGGTTGTCCGAGAGCAGCGTCCCCATGATTCCCGATCCCACGACCGTTGCCACGAGCAATCCGGTGCCCAGGAACTCCGCAACCCCACGGCGGGCCAGCTGAGCAATCATCCGCATGTCCTTTCGATTCGACGGGGCGACACTAGTTGACAGGCCGAACTTAATCAAAGAGCATTGACTCAATGAATACTGAAGCGAATGATCTACAGCGCCGGGCTCAGGTGTTGAGCGCGCTCGGTGACCCCATTCGCCTCGGTGTCGTCGACCTGCTGCGTATTGAGGACCTCTCCCCCGATGCGCTGGCCGCAGCCGCTGGCGTCCCGGGAAACCTCCTGGCCCATCACCTGAAGATCCTCCAGAGCGCGGGAGTGATCACTCGCAGCCATTCTCAAGGCGATCGCCGCCGAACGTACGTCAGCCTGGTCCCGGCGGCCCTCGCCGGGCTGCTGCCGCCCGACACGTACATCACCGCCTCGCGTGTCGTCTTCGTGTGCACGCACAACTCCGCGCGCTCGGTGCTGGCCGAGGCCGCATGGCGGTCGGTCAGCACAGTGCCGAGTACGTCGGCTGGCACGCATCCCGTGCAGCGCATCAATCCGAGAGCACGGTCAGCCGCACGACGCGCCGGCCTGAGCGTGGATGAATCGGCGCCACGCCACCTCGACGACGTCCTACGCGCCGACGACGTCGTCGTCTCGGTCTGCGACTCGGTCAACGAGGAACTCGGTCCCCTGCCGAATCGGCGGGTGCATTGGTCCATTGCCGATCCCTCCTCCGTGGACACCGACCTCGCGTTCGACCTCGCCCTGAGTCAGATCGGGGAGCGCGTCTCCCACCTGCAGCCACTCATCCATTCCTGACCCCATCACCAGCTAGGAGACCGTCATGACCGAAAGTTTTCGCCGCGATGACATTCCGCTTGAGCAGCAGCTCGTCCTCCGCTCGACCGCACTCCTGCTGACCAAGGAGTTCGGCGGGATGTTCGGCCAGGAGACCATCGAACGCTTCCTGAACTCTTCCTACGACGAGTTCGCCGGACGAGTCACCGTCACGAAGTACCTGCCGACCTTCGCCGAGAGGTTCGCGAGAGAGCGTCTGTCTGCGCTGGCGCGCGTGGAGGGCAAGAGCGACGATCACCGTCCGACCGTGCTGTTCCTGTGCACTCACAACGCCGGCCGCTCGCAGATGGCCCTCGGCTACTTCCGTGCCCTCGCGGGCGAGCGCGCCGTTGCGTGGTCGGGTGGCTCCGAACCTGGCAAGGAGGTCAACCCCGCAGCCATCGCAGCGATGGCCGAGATTGGCATCGACATCTCGGGAGAGTTTCCCAAGCCGTGGACCGACGAGGTCGTGCGTGCGGCCGACGTCGTCGTCACCATGGGCTGCGGCGACGCCTGCCCGCTGTTCCCCGGCAAGCGCTACGAGGACTGGGTCCTCACCGACCCGAACGGCCTTGGCGTGGAGTCGGTGAGACCCATTCGTGACGAGATCAAGGGTCGCGTCGAGGTGCTTCTGGCCAGTCTCGGCGTCCTCGTCGGCTAGCAGCAGGCGGTTGCCTTCTCCGGCACGGCGAACTCGCCGGCCGCGTCGGTCGTGCAGCAGGTGCCGTCGCCGCCAACGAGCTGGATCCCGTCGGGGGCGTCGTCCTTGATCGTGTAGATCTCCCAGGGCGCGCCCGCGGGGTCATGGACCCAGACCTTGTCCTGCAGCGCGTAGCAGCAGGTCGTGTCCTTCTCGTCCATCGTCGCGAGCCCGCCAACGCGCAGGCGGTCGGCGTGGGCCTCCACCGTTTGAGCATCCGAGACCTCGACGCCGAGGTGGTTGAGGGCCCCGGCAGTTCCGGTGCCGCGATCGTCGGCACTGACCTCGATGAGCACGAGCTTCAGCGCCGGATCGTCGATCGCGAAGTTTGCGTAGCCGGGACGGCGCTTGTGCGGCTCGACGCCGAAGAGAGTGGAGTAGAAGGCGACGGACGCCTCGAGATCGGACACATTCAGGGCCAGTTGAACGCGGGACATTGCGGACTCCCTCAATATATTGATGACTGTCGATGCTGAGTCTGCATGATACATTGATGACTGTCAATATAAGGAGAGACCGTGTCCGTGACCGACGTATCGACCTGCTGCCCCGACGGGCTCGCTGCTCCGATGGACCGGCCCACTGCCGAGAGCCTCGCGCGCGTGCTCAAGGCCGTCGCCGATCCGGCACGACTGCAGTTGCTCTCGCTGATCAAGTCGAGCCCGAACGCCGAAGCATGCGTCTGCGATCTGACCGCACCCCTGTCGTTGTCGCAGCCGACAGTCAGTCATCACCTGCGCGTCTTGACCGAGGCTGGTCTCGTCAGTCGCCAGACCCGCGGGACTTGGGCCTGGTACTCGATCAATCAGGATCGGCTCGAGGACCTGGCCGCAGTCCTGCGCTAGCTACTGGGAGCGAAGGTCGATGACCGTGACGGTCTGGCCCGCTTCGATCCGCGTGACGTCCTCGGGGATGACGATCAGACCCTCGGCATGCGCGAGACCGCCCATCACGTGCGAGCCCTGACCGGTGCCGGTGGGCACGACCGCACCCGATTCCAGAAATCGCGCGCGCGCAAACTGGCGCTTGCCCGCGGGCGAGTCGAGCGCCTCGCCCAACTCGGCCTGCAACGTCGGACGCATGATGTCGCTCATGCCCCGCATGCGTCGGATCACCGGACGGACGAAGTTCTCGAAGGAGATGTAGCTGCTGACCGGATTGCCAGGCAGCGTGATGATCGGCACGCGTTCATCGCCGACGAAGCCGTGGCCCTGCGGCATCCCGGGGTTCATCGCGACCTTGACGAACTCCACCGTCCCCAGGGTGCTGAGCACGGTCTTCACGGTGTCGTAGGCACCCATGCTCACTCCACCGCTGGTCAAGATGAGGTCGCAGCGATGGATCTGGTCCTCAACCGCGTCCATGAACAGCCGCTCGTCGTCCATGATCGGCCCGACGCGGTACGCATCGGCGCCGGCCTCGCGCGCGGCCGCGACCAGCAGATAACTGTTGCTGTCACTGATCAGTCCGTGCCGCAGGGGAAGTCCGGGCTCGACGAGTTCCGAGCCGGTCGAGATGACGGCGATCCGGGGTCGCGGATGGACGAAGACCAGCCCGCATCCCACGGCCGCGAGAATGGCCATCTGGCGTGCCCCGATGAAGGTGCCCTCCTCGAGCACGATCTCGCCGGCGACCACATCCTCGGCAGCGCGCCTGATGTAGGCGCCTCGGTCGACTCCACGGCTGACGGATACGACGTCGACTCCGCCATCGGTGCGCTCGACGGGAACGACCGCGTCGGCCCCCTCGGGCATCGGCGCTCCCGTCATGATGCGCACGGCGTTGCCGCTGGTCACCACCTCGGTGGAGCGAAAGCCGGCGGGGACGTCGTCGATGACGGTCAGGCTCACTGGCGCCCCGTCCGACGCGAGTGCGACGTCGGCAGCTATGACCGCATATCCATCCATGGACGAGTTGTCGAAGGACGGAAGCGGCCACGGGGCGGCTACATCGGCCGCGAGGACGCACCCGTGTGCAGACGACAGCGGTACCTCGATGGGCGACAGCACGCCGATGCCGGCGAGAATTCCGTCGCGGTAGTCGTCGACGCTCAGCACGCTCGCGACTCTAGGGCACGGATTACGGCGCGCGCTCGACCGAGTTCTTGACTCCCTTGGCTCCCATGTTGACGACCAGGACACGGACCGTCGAGTCCCCCTTGTTCGTCCCGTTGTGGAAGACGCCCTGGGCCTCCATCAGCGCGGTCCCGGCCGGGTACTCCTTGGTCACCCCGGCGTCGTACTCCACCGTGAGCGTGCCCTCGAGGATGTAGGCGTACATGGGCGCCCCGTGCTTGTGGAACCCGGTCTCCTGCCCCGGCTCGAGGGAAACTATGGAGCTGGAGATCTGCGCGGGCTTCTTCTTGGGGTAGGTGATCGGCTGGTCGAGGATCGTGACCTGCTGCTTGTCGAGGAGGACCTGATTGCCCCCGGAACCAGCGCTTCCCGAAGCGGGCGCCCCACTGGTCGTCGCGTCCGAGCCGCCTCCGCATCCCGCAAGGAGAACGGCGGCCAGTCCCACCGCGGCCAGTACACCAACGCGTCGCTTTGCCGTGATCATTTCGTAACCATAAGCCGGGACAGCCCAAAGAGCAGGTGATTGAGCGCCTTGAGGCAGACTGCGCCGAGTGCCAGGCAGACTGTCGTTCCTTCGACCATCGCGATCGGTCCCGGTCACGCGATGGCGATCTGCATCGCGCTGGCGCGCGCGACCGACGACATTCGTCATCCTCATCACCGGGCTGTGGATCTTCGGCACCGGCGAGGCACTCCTCGTCGCGGCGGACCTCGGCGTCAGCCCGTGGACGGTCTTTGCGCAGGGCCTCAGCGTGCGACTGCCGCTGTCCATCGGCGGGGCAACATTCCTGCTGAGCTGTCTGGTCCTGCTGCTGTGGATCCCGCTTCGCGAGCGACCGGGCCTCGGAACGATCAGCAACGCGATCGTCATCGCCGCGTCGCTGCAGGTCATGGTGCTGGTGCTGCCCGAGCCGACGAATCTGGCGGTCAGGTTCGCGATGGTCATACTCGGCATCGCGCTGATCGGATTCGGCAGCGGCATGTACCTCACGACGAACCTGGGACCCGGGCCGCGCGACGGGTGGATGACCGGAATACACCTGAAGACCGGCTGGCCTATAGCCGCCGTGCGGCTGGGCATCGAGGCTGTGGTCCTGGTTATCGGTTGGCTGCTCGGCGGAACCGTGGGGATCGGCACCGTGATGTTCGCGCTACTCGTCGGGCCGTCCGTCGGCTACGGATTGCGGCTGGCCGGGCGTATCGGCGGCGGGGCTCTGCCTGTTCTGATCGTCGAGGACGAGCACCCCGAGCTCGAGGCGTAGTCAGGCCTTCTTTGGCTCGCCGCGGTACGTGCCGAAGGACCACAGGTTGCCCTCGGGGTCGCGGAACGTAAAGTCGCGGCCGCCATGGTCGGTGTCCTGCAGGGGCTTGAGGATGACAGCGCCCGAGGCCACCACGCGCTCGTACAGTCCGTCAGCATCATCCGTCACGACATACGCGCCCGACTGCCCAGGAGACTGCGGCCACACGTCCGAGTTCTCGCGGACCGACCCCAGCATCACGCCGCCGCCGAGCGGCCAGTCCAGCTGAGCATGGTCGACGACCTCGCCCTCGCCGAACACTGCGGTCTCCTCGAAGCCAACAACGTCAACAAGGAAGCGGATGAGCGCACGCGCATCATTGGCGCGAATGGTCAACCACAGCTGTGGCGGCGGAACCAAGGTCACGCAGCCAAGTTAGCGACTTTGGTGCTTGCGCGGTGCCGAGTTGCGGCGCGGCTTGAAGTTGGACGACGGGCGCTTGCCGTATGTCGCACCGCGTGACGCGGATGCGGACACCGGTGCGATCCACGGGACGCCGGAGGGCTCGCGCGCGCCGGTGACATCGCTCAGCGTCTGGTCGCCGGGGCGAACTCGCGCGACGCTCGGGTCGACGCCCGCGCGCTTGGTGAGAGAAGAGACCATGCGCTGCTGCTTCGGTGACGCGAGAGTGACGACCGTGCCGGACTCGCCCGCACGAGCGGTGCGACCGGCGCGGTGCAGGTAGTCCTTGGGGTCGGTAGGCGAATCGACGTGCACGACGAGGCTGACACCGTCGACGTGGATGCCGCGAGCGGCAACGTCGGTCGCCACGAGCGCGGGCGTGTCGCCCTTGCGGAATGCGTCGAGGGTGCGCGTGCGCACCGCCTGGGTCTTGCCGCCGTGAAGTGCGCCGACCGCGACGCCCTGGGCAGCGAGCTGGCCGGCAAGACGATCGACGCCGGCCTGGGTCCGCATGAAGAAGAGCGTGCGTCCGTCACGCGCGGCGATCTGCGCGGTGACGATGTCCTTGTCGGCGGGGTGCACGAGGAGGACGTGGTGATCCATGGTCGACACCTGAGCGTTGACCGGATCGAGCGAGTGGGTGGCCGGGTTGCGCAGGTACATGCGCACCAGCGCGTCGACATCGCCATCAAGGGTCGCACTGAACAGCAGGCGCTGGCCCTTCGGCTTGGTCATGTCGAGGATCTCGCGGACGATCGGCATGAAGCCCATGTCGGCCATCTGGTCGGCCTCGTCGAGGACCGTGATCGACACGTCGGACAGGTCGAGGTCGCCGCGGTTGACCAGGTCCACGAGGCGGCCCGGGGTCGCGACGACGACCGTGACGCCGCGCTCGAGGCTGCGGATCTGCTTGGAATAGGGCATGCCACCCGCGATGAGGCGAACGTTGAGATTCAGCGCGTGCGCGAGCGGGCTCAGCGCATCGCTGACCTGCATCGCCAGCTCGCGGGTGGGAACGAGGACCAGGCCGAGCGGGCGCTTGGGGAGTGCCCGGCGGCCGTCAAGACGGGTCAGCAGCGCGAGGCCGAACGCGAGGGTCTTGCCCGAGCCGGTCTGGCCGCGGCCGAGGATGTCGCGTCCTGCGATGGCGTCGGGGAGGGTCGCGACCTGGATCGGGAACGGCGAATCAATGCCGGCGCGCTTGAGCGCGGGCACGAGGTTCGGGGAGATGCCCAGATCGCTGAACGAGAGTTCGGCGTCGGGCGCGGTGGTGGAGACGGCATGCATCGTTAGGCATCCATTCATGACGACTAGCGCGCCTTGAATGAGTGACCCGATATCGACCACGGAAGAAGCAAGACTCGCAAGCAGCGCTAAAGCGCCTGATGATTGCCACTACGACGTAGCGACAGGTGAAGTGTACGTGCTTGTGCATGTTTTCACGAAATCGTCTCGGCCGTCCGGCCCGCCTTCCGGATTTGAACCGCCTCCCGGGCCAAATCGGGGTTTGGTGGCCGTTCCGGGCCGTGTTCTGCGGATTTGACCCGGGAGGCGGTTCAATTCTGCGCTTAGGGTGCGGGGATGGCGACGCCGAAAGCGCAGAAGAAGCGCAGCCGCCGGACGACGATCATCTTGCTGATCGTCGGCGTCGTGGTGATGGGCGCTGTCTTCTTCTTCTTGTTCCCGCAGCTGGGAAACTACGAGCAGGCATTCGAGCAGCTCACGCAGATTCCCGTGCCCTGGATCGCGGCGATCGTCCTCGCCGGGCTGGTGAACATCGCCGTCTATCCGTTCACCGCGATGGCCGCGATTCCCGGCCTGGCGTATCGCCACGCGTTCGTCGACCGGCAGGCCGGCTTCCTCATCAGCAACGTGATTCCCGGTGGTGGCGCGGTCGCCGTCGGGACCCAGTACTCGATCCTCTCGCGATACGGCGTCTCCTCCGCCGCGGCTGCAGCAGCGGTGTCGGCCGATGCCATCTGGACCTACCTCATGGTCCTTGGCACGCCCGCCATCGCGGTGCTCCTTCTCTTCAGCGTGGGTCGCTCCGCCGAGGGGTACACCGCCACCGCGATCGTCGGGCTGGTCGTCGTCGCGATCTCGCTGCTCGGGATCTTCGCGGTGCTGCGCAGCCCGGAGTCGGCCGGGCGGATCGGGGTGCGCCTGCAACGACCGGCGAACTGGCTGTGGCGGCGACTGCGCCGCACGCCGCCGGACGTCGAGGCCATGCTGCGCCAGTTCAATCTGCAGGCGAGCGCGCTCGTCGCGACCAGATGGCGAAGCCTGACCGCCACGAACATCGCCGCTCAGATGGCGCCGTACGTCGTGCTCGTCGCAGCACTCGCCGGGCTCGGCGCGTTCCCCGACGACGTCGGCTGGATAGAGGTGCTCGCCGCGTACTCCATTGCGCTACTACTCACGAGCTTCCCCATCACTCCCGGCGGACTGGGCACTGTCGACGCCGTTCTCGTGCTGCTGCTCACCCGCTTCGGCGTCGACTCGTCGACCGCGATTGCCGCCGACCTCATCTGGCGACTCGTGTGGTTCCTGCCGCAACTGCTCGCCGGACTCGCGGCGCTGGGTATCTTCACCTTCGACCAACGGAAGGGACGGCGCGGATGAGCACGTCGCGAATCTGGCTGATCCGGCACGGGGAGACCGAGTGGAGCCGCGACGGCCGTCACACCGGATCGACCGATCTGCCGCTCACGTCGCGCGGTGAGGCCGAGGCCGACGCGGTCCGGGCCGAGCTCGCGGGGGTCAACCCCGCGCTCGTACTGTGCAGCCCGCTCCAACGTGCACGCGACACCGCTGCACGAGCCGGACTCGTCCCGGACGAGTTCACCGCCGACCTGCTGGAGTGGGACTACGGGCTGTGGGAGGGACGGACCACGACGCAGATCCGCGCCGACCTCACGAATCCGACGTGGCTGGTGTGGGACTACCCGGTCCCGCCCGGCGCGACTCCCGGCGAGCAGCTAGCCGACGTCGCCACTCGCGTCGATCGCGTGATCGCGCGTTGCCTGCCCGTCGTCGATGCGGGGCGCGACTGCGTGCTGGTCGCTCACGGCCACGTCCTGCGAATCCTCACTGCACGGTGGCTAGGCCAGCCGCCCATCGACGGACGCCTGTACGCCCTGGACCCTGCGCGGCTCTCGTCCCTGGGATTCGAGCACGAGACACGGGTCATCCAGTGCTGGAACGCGACGAGCGCCGAGCGGGCCATCTAGCAAGCCCCTTGATAGAGGTTTAGCCGGTCGCTGTCCCGGGCATAATCACCAGGCGCGGCCCGGCGCGCGGTCCGTCAAACCAGAAAGCCGCTCATGACCCGCTTCCGCACGCTCATCGGCGCGTCAGTCGTCATGATCATCTCCGCTGCCGCGCTGCAGCAGTGGCCGGCGACTGCGGCCCCGGCCGAGCGGGAGGCCTGCACAATCATCGGCACCAGCGGCGCCGATGTCCTGCGCGGAACCGCCGGTGACGATGTCATCTGCGGTCGCGGTGGCCCCGATGTGCTAATCGGCATGGGCGGGGACGACGTCCTCCGCGGCGGAGCCGGCGAGGACACCTTGTATGGGGACACGGTCAACGGCACGGACAGCGGTGATGATGTGCTCGTCGGCGGTTCGGGCAGTGACAACGTCGAGCTGCACGGCACGCCGGCGTGCGCGCCAGACTGCGCCGGGGCCAACCTCAGCGGTGCGGATCTACGGGACGCGATGCTCAACCGTGCGAACCTCACCGGTGCGACCCTCGCCGGTGCGGACCTCTCTGATGCGCACCTGGAGCAGGCGGACCTCTCGTTCGCAGACCTCTCCGGTGCGACGCTGCGCCATGCAGTCTTCACCGACGCGAACCTCAATCGTGCGGTCCTCATCGGGCTCAACGGCGACAGTGCGACTCTCGCCCGCGCTAACTTCAACCACGCGGACCTCACTGACGCGAGCGTCGCCAACGCGGACCTCGGTCGCGCGAACCTGTGGGGCGCGAACCTCACTCGTGCCAGACTCATGGGCGCGGACATGCTGGAGGCGAACCTCACGGCCGCCGTTCTCGTCGACGCGAACTTGAGCAGTGTGGACCTCACTCGCGGGAACCTCACCCGCGCCAACCTCACTAATGCGCGGGTCACTCGGGCGATCCTGATCAGCGCAGACCTCTCCGATGCGGATCACTCGCGCCAACCTCTCCAATGCGCGCATCAATGGCGCGGTCCTGACCGGCGTGCGGTGGAACGACACGACGTGCCCGAGCATGTTCAAGGGCCCGTATCCCTGCCCGCTCGGCTAGGCCGCGGACCACAGCGCTCGCAGTGCGCGCCGGCGATTGATCTCCTCCAGCGCCAGTCGTTCGGCATCCGCCCCGAGCAGGGGAGCTGCCCATCCAGCAACCCGTTCGATCTCTTCTGCTGTGACGCCGCCCAGCGACCCGAGCGTCATCCGTCGATCAATGAGGTCGGCCATCGTGCGGGCGCCCTCGGACTCGATGCCCCACACAACCTGCGCGGCGATGTCGAGCACGCCGGGTCGCTCGGATACCCGTGCGCCGAGCGACCGGTCGCTCGCGACCAGCTGCAGGACATCCTCTGCTCGCGTCCCGTAGATCATCAGCAGCGACCGGACAACCTCGCTGTCGAGTCCGAGCGGGGACCACGTGCGCACTGCCGCATCGATGAACGGGGCAGGATCGTCGGCCCACGCCCACGCCGAGCTCACCGCGCCGTGTCGCGTCGATACCAGGGAGCGATTGCCGATGCGCCCGCCGCGTTCGAGCAGCCGCATCAGGTGCTCGGCAGTCGCCCGGCCCGTCGTCCACTTGCCGCCGAGAATCGAGAACAGGCCGTCGTATCCCTCGGGCCCGTGGTCGTGGATCTCATGGCGCCGACTCGCGCCGTAGGTCTCCCCCGTGCCCGCGGCGATGAGCGGCCGCACTCCGACAGTCGTGTCGATCACGTCGTCGACCGTCACTGGGGCGATGTCGTCGCGAAGGGTGGCGTTGAGCGTGCCGAGCACAAGGTCGACATCTGATCGCGTCACGCGTGCGTCGTCGACCGACTCCGTCATCGGGGTGTCCGTCGGCCCGACGAGAAGGCGGCCCATCCATGGCGAGACGATCACGTGACCGCCGGACCGAGCGCGAGCGAACACCGCATCTCGCTGCCGCATGCCGTCGATCGATGCCACGAGCGCGTGCACGCCCTTGGATCTCAGCACGCGCACCGACGACCGGATCCCGGCAAGCACCTCGTCGACCCACGGACCCGCAGCATTGACGACGAGGGGTGCGTCGACGATCCGCGTCGCGCCACTGAGCGTGTCGACCAGGCGCACTCCCGTCACGGACCGAGTCCCGTCGGTCTCGGCGAACTCCAGGCCTGTCGCCCGGCAGTAGTTCACCGCGGTTGCGTCCGCCTCGATGGCGGTGAACAAGAACTCCAGGAGCAGCCGCTCGGGAAACACGTTGAGCGTGTCGTAGTAAGCCCATGCGCCCCGCAGGCCCTCGGTCTCCAGCCATGGGACGTCGCGCGCGACGACCGACTTCGACAGCCAGCCTGACCGCGGTATGCGCAGCGATGCCGGCACGTCGCGATTGCGGTCGTAGGCCAGGCTCCCGTAGAGGCCGACGCCGAGGCCGATCACCGGTGCGCCCGGCTTGCTCCACTCCCAGGCCGGCATGAGGAACCGCTGCTGGCGCACGAGATGCGGTGCAGCGAGCGCGAGGATCCGGCGCTCCCGCAGGCTCTCGCGAACCACCGCTACCTCGAGGTTCTCCAGGTAGCGAATGCCGCCGTGGATGTACTTGGTTGTCGCCGACGAGGTGCCCGACCCGAAGTCGCCCTTGTCGACGAGCAGCACGGACATGCCCGCCGCGCTTGCCTCGCGGGCGACGCACACTCCCGTGATGCCCCCGCCGATCACCACCATGTCGAAGGTGGTGTGGTCGAGGTCGGCCAGAACCCGCACGCCTCCCACGGTGTGCATCCCGGCATCACTCCTCGCCACGAGTCTAGGTCGGTGCAAGGATCCGACCATGAACGACGACGCCATCCGCAGGAAGCTGCGCTTCTCCTTGTTCCTTCAGTGCTTCGCGATCTTCATGCTCGGAGCAAGTGCCGCGATCCGGATCTTTGCCTTCGGAATAGACGTGGTGAGCGCGCTACTACTCGTTGCGATGCTCGTCGTGATCGGCGCCGCTGGCTACACCTGGGCGAAGATGAGTTCGCTGAACGCATCGACCTAGGGATATTTTCCTGTCTGATACGCTTTTCGCAGTAAAGTATCCGTACACAGGAGTCCACATGCGCCCGCTTGCCCGAATCCTGGTCGACGAGTCCCATCGGCAGGCCTGGTCAACGCGCCCCGAGGTCGCGGACCGCATGAACCCCGTCAATCCGGCCGACGCGTCGTACGCGCACGCCGCGACGGCGGCAGCGGAGTCGGGCTTCCAGGTGAGTGTCCATTCCGGCGGCGAACTCGACGACGCGACTCTCGCGGAGGTCGACGTCCTGGTCCTCCCGCACGCCGCCGACGACGCGTGGGAGCACACCACCGGAGTCGGCAGCCCGGTCCTGACCTCTGCTGAGCTGGACGCGGTCGATCGGTTCGTCGCCGCAGGCGGCGGGCTCGTGATCCTCGCCGAGACTGAGCAGGCCAAATACGGCAACAACTTCGCCGAGCTGTCCGAGCGCTTCGGCATCGCCATCGACAGTTCCACCGCGCAGGACCCTGCCCGTTGCTACAAGGACGTACCGACATGGGTGCTCGGAACCCTGCATCGCGGAGAGCAGCACGATCTCACCGCACGGGTGGCCGAGGCCGCCTTCTACCGCGCCGGCACGCTGCGAGCCACGGATAGCAATCGGACCACGGAGACGATCGCCGCGACATCTGCGTCAGCCGATCCCGCCATGGCGGCACTGCTCATGACCAGTAGGTCCGACGGCGGCGGGCGCGTCGTCGTGGCGTCGGACTCGGATCTGTTCGGCGACGACTCGATCATGGACCTCGACCACCGGCAGCTGTGGCTCAACGTGGTCACCTGGGCAGCCGGAGGCCGGGCCGCTCTCGCCAGTTCCGAGCCTCGCGGCACCGCCACGTCGTGGCTCGACGCTGACCCCGCATGGCTCAGGCTCGTCGACGCCATCGAGATCGTCCGGCCACTGCAGGCCAAGGACGGATCGGTGCCTGACGAGCACCGCGACGCAGCGCGAGCGGCAGTCACGTCGATCAGCGAGGCGATCAGCGACCTCGCCGCTTCTTTCCCGCACCAGAGCGATCACCTCGCGGCGACCCGGGCCGACCTCGCGTCCTGGGTCGACGGCAACTTCGGCGTGCCCGACTTCCTCGATTCGCTGCTTGCCTTTCGGCCCGACCTCAATCGCGTCGACGGCATCGAGCACCTCGTCGTCTTCCCGATGTACACGCAGAACGGCAACCCGAACCGCAACTTCGAGGCAGTGGTCACGCGAACGTTCTGGCCGCAGTGGCTCGCCGACCAGGAGCGCACGTACGACAACGCGGCTTTCGTGCCGATCGAGTTCGTCGGCTTCACCAAGGGATACGACACCCACTCGGCAGTGCTGTTCCCGGAGACGGTCGCCACGCGGGAGACCGCGACGTTTCGCTGGGGCGGCATCTTCTGCGACCGCGAGGCGGCCAGATTCCGGGCGGTCTCGCGCGCAGCAACCGACACCCTTCGGCTATCGCTCCCGCCGGACGTGGACCTGCTCCTCAACGATCAGCAGTTGGCGCAGGAGACCTTCGTCCTGTGGGACCTGATCCACGACCGGACGCACAGCCATGGCGACCTGCCCTTCGACCCGTTCATGATCAAGCAGCGCATGCCGTTCTGGATGTACGCGCTCGAGGAACTGAGGTGCGACCTCAACACGTTCCGCGAGACAGTCAATCTCGACAACAGTGACATGCACCTGGGCAGGTTCATCCGCCACGCCATCGTGTTCGATCGGCTGTTCCGCTTCACGATCACCGGAAGTCGGGTTCGCAACTACGACGGTCTCGGCGGCCAGATCATGTTCGCCTGGCTGCACCGCGATCAGGTCGTTCGGTGGACGGACAACAAGCTGACGATCGACTGGAACCGCATCACGGACTCGGTCATCGCGCTGTGCGCGGAGGTCGAGGAGCTCTATCGCGGCGGGATCGACAGGTCTCGGCTTGCCCAGTGGATCGCCGCGCACCAGTATGTGAGCGGGCTCGTGGAGCCGCACCCAGCCTCGGTCTGGGCGCAGGGGCCTTCGGCCCTCCCGCTCAGCGGGGAGAACAAGGAGATGGTCGACGTGGTCCTGCCCGATGAGTTCCCCTTGAACGTGTTCTTCGATTCCCTGCAGCGCAAGCTCGAGCCCACGATCGCCGCAACCGCCGGGATCACGGCATGAGCCGCGTCGCGCTCATCGCGGGAGCGGGCGGGGCCGGCTCGGCCGTCGCCGTCGAGTTCGCGAACCGCGACTTCCACGTCGTTGTCGTCGATTCGAGGAGTGCCGCCGCAGACGCTGCGGTCGGACCGCTGATCGCCGAGGGCGGGTCAGCCGAGTCGCACGGTCTTGACCTGCTCGACCTCGACTCCGTCACGGCGCTGCGCAATGACCTCGTCGCACGTCTCGGCGGCGTCGATGTCGTCGTCCATCTCGTCGGCGGCTTCAGAAGCTCGCCCACGCTCGGCCTCGACTCGGTCGCCAACTGGCGCGCATTGGAGCCGCCCGTGGTGGGAACGCTGGTCACCCTGACCGCCGTGTTCGGCGAGACCGTTCAGTCGAGCGAAGACGGACGCGTGTTCATGGTCACGAGCACCGCGGCAGCTCACCCGACCGCGAGCAGCATCGCCTACGCGGCGGCGAAGTCCGCAGCGGAAGCCTGGATGGTCGGTGTCGCCGACTCCTTCGCCGACACCCCCGCGAGTGCCGTGACCGTCGCCGTGAAGGCGCTGCTCACCGACCAGATGATTGCTGGTGATCCAGAGAAGCAGTGGCCGGGATTCACGCATGTGCGGGTCCTCGCGACAGCCATTGCCGACGCGAGCACCGGGCCGGTCGAGAACGGCCTCCGCCTCGACCTGACCGGTCCGGGATACTCGACCTCATGAGCACTGCGCCGTGGCGAGGGTTTGCCAGCGATAACTACGCCGGAGTCCACCCAGACGTCCTCGACGCGATCTCCGCGGCCAGCTCGGGTCACGAGGTCGCCTACGGCGACGACGAGATCACTGCCCGGTTGAACGACGTGGTCAAGGACCATTTCGGATCCCAGGCTGAGGTCTTCCCGGTATTCAACGGTACCGGTGCGAACGTCGTGTCCCTTCAGGCGATGACGAAGCGCTGGGAGGCCGTCGTGTGCGCGGCATCCGCGCACGTCAACGTCGACGAGGGCGGCGCTCCCGAGCATGGCGCCGGACTGAAGCTGTGGACCATCCCCACCCCCGACGGCAAGCTCACGCCGACACTCATCGATACTCAGGCTTGGGGCTTCGGGGATGTTCACCGTGCCCAGCCGGGAGCAGTGACGATCACTCAGTCAACAGAACTGGGCACGCTGTACACCGCGGACGAGATCGGCGCGATCGCCGAGCACGCGCACTCGCACGGGATGGGGCTGCATGTCGACGGCGCTCGCCTGGCCAACGCTGCCGCCTCGCTCGGGTCAGGCTTCCGCGAGTTCACCACCGACGCTGGCGTCGACGTCCTGTCCTTCGGCGGCACGAAGAACGGCATCATGCTCGGCGAGGCTGTCATCGTGCTGAATCCCGACTCGGCTCCCGGCGTCGACTTCCTGCGCAAGTCGTCGATGCAGCTGGCGAGCAAGATGCGTTTCATTAGCGCCCAGCTCCTCGCACTCTTGACCGGGGACCTGTGGCTTCGCAACGCGCAGCACTCCAACGCGATGGCACAGCTGCTGGAGTCGCGGGTACGCGAAATCGACGGCGTATCGATCGTGCGGCCGGTGCAAGCCAACGCCGTCTTCGCGGTACTGCCCGCTGATGTGACGGAGCGGCTGCAGAAGCAGTTCCGCTTCTACACATGGGATCAAGCCACCGGCGAGGTTCGCTGGATGTGCTCGTGGGACACGACCGAGCACGACATCGAGACCTTCGCCGCCGCCATCGCCGCGGAGTTCGCGGACAACTAGTCCTGTTGCTCCGTCGACTGGGCGTCGATCTGCCCCACTGCCCACCGGGTACTGCGGTCCTCGGACCGACCGCGCTCGGCCCGAATCGACTGGTCGTCGACTACCGAGCGCGCCGTCATCGCGTCGAGATGCAATGCCATGACCTTCACCGGCCCAGGCGTGGAGTCGACGTGGACGGTGGCGAGGTCGAGGGCGCGTTCCCACGGTCCCTGCGTCAGGCGAACTGACTGGGTGCGCACATGCGGAATCACCATGGTGCGACGCGTGATGCGCCCGCGGCGCGAGACAAGGACGGCGTCGTCCCTGGCCACCGCGAGATTGCGCCACTGGATTGGCGAACGGCGCCGACTGCGCTGCGGAGCGGCATGCCAGTCCATGGCCGCCATGTCCAAGCCGGGCAGGATCCGGCTGACGATGTCGTCCGCGATGTCGCGGGTGGCGACCGGGATCAGCAGCGTCTCCTGCTGATTGCCGTTCGAGTCGGTGCCGCCGACGCCGGCGATGTTCACGCGAATCCTCACCCACCGCCACCTCCTCCATAACAACGGCTCCACGAACTCGATCGCCTGAACGCGGCCCGGAGGGATGGTTCGCGTCTCCGTCTTCGCCAGCCCGAACTTCGTCCGAAGTCCGTCGGGCGACTGGCTCACGGTGAAGTTGAAGTTCTTCATGAACTCGGCGACGACCATGAGGATCGGCAGACCGCCGGTGAACAGGGCGAGGACAAGTCCTCCCCAGCCGCTCATGAGCACGGTGATGACGATGATGAATGCCGTTAGCGCGAGCAGCCCGGCCGTCACGCTGCGCAGAAGCAGCGAGACTGCCAGGTCGCGTGGCGCCACCGAGGCGATTGGCTTCTCCGGCGCCTCGCCGACATCGTGGCGAAGTCCCGCTGCCCTGGCGAGCAACTCGCTTCGAAGGTCGCGCGCGTCGGCCAGGGGCAGGAAGCGGACCTTTACGCGCGAGTCGTTCGAGCCCGCCACCTCGACGGTCAACTCAGCCATCGAGAACAGTCGAGCGATGAGCGGCTGCGCGACATCGACGGACTGCAGCCGGCTGAGCTGGAGCCGTCGCTGCTTCTTGGTCAGAATCCCGGAATCAACACGGAAGTCGCCGTCGTTGTCGAACCAGAACCACAGGTTCCGCCACGACAGGTAGGCAAGAACGCCCACGACGAGCGGCAGCAGGACGAGAAGCGCGACCGCCAAAGCAATGGTGCGGGCGCCGATCGCGAAGGCTCCGCCGATCGACAGTGTGAAGAGCAGGATCAGCGCCGGCGGCAACGCGCTGACCGCATGCACCAAGGGAGTGACGGGGTGAACCCTGCGCCGGCCCGCGTCGTCGACGGTGCCACTTCCAGGAAGCTGCAGGCCTAGGCCGAGATCATCGCCAACTGCCGAGGGAGGCGGGAGCGGCTGCTCGTCGGGGGTCGTCACAGGCCTGTTGAGCGCTGCTCGCCCCGTTGCGCGAGCCGATCGCGCAACGCCGCAGCGATGTCGGGGACGAGTCCTGGGATCTTGGCGTCGGTCGTTGCCGCAGCAGTGTGCAACTGCACTGTGGTGAGTCCGAACGACCTGTCGATGGGACCGGCCTTGACGTCGACAAGTTGCATGCGTCCGTACGGGACGATGACAAGGCGCCGGAACATGATGCCGCTCGTGACGAGCAGATCGTCACCCCGTTCGCAGTAGCCGAAGGAGCGGACTCGCCGTCCGACCAGCCACCACAGCCACACGTAAGTCACGACCGCGGCGACCGCGGCGCCTATTGCGACTGGCCTCGGAACTCGCTCGATCAAGAACAGCGCGACGATGACAGCAATGACGATGACGTACGCGAGGCTCACCGAAACGCGGCGCGCCGTTATGAGCCGAGGCGAGACCGGCGTCCAGTTGTCCGGGGAGGTGAAGGCATCGTGCGTGCGGTCGGCCATCAGCCAAGGCTATCGGCGGCTCACGGAATGAGCGGCGGCCTGTTCTCGTAGGAGGTGGACAGGACGATCGTCGTCTGCGTGGAGACGTTGGCAACTGCCCTGATCCGCGCGAGCAGCTCCTCGAGATCAGCGGGCTCGACGACGCGGACCTTGAGGATGTACGACTCGGCACCGGCGACCGACCAGCACGCCTCGATCTCGGCAATGGGGGCTAGACGGTCGGGCACGTCGTCGGGCGTAGCAGGGTCGATCGGCGTGAGCGAGACGAACGCGGTCAACGGAAGCCCGACGGCTCGGTAGTCCACCTCCGCGCGATACCCGGTGATCAGCCCGCGCTGCTCGAGACGTCGCACGCGCTGGTGCAGCGCCGACGTCGACAGGCCGGTGTCGCGCGCGATATCGGCGAGCGACATGCGTCCGTCAGCACACAACAGGCTGATGATCTGTCGATCGATTGCCTCCATGGCCAACAGCCTGTCAGACACCACCCACCTCGCAAAAATGAGCGCCGTACTACTGTGATGCGCAGTAGGGGAGCTCGCGAGATCGGCGGGCTGAGAGGGTGGCCGCTCCCACCGACCCATGAACCTGATCTGGGTAATGCCAGCGGAGGGATAGGCCATGCGTATTCAACGACCAATCGGACCAATTGCCATCATCATCGCGGTTGCGCTGACCCTCGCCGCCTGCAGATCGGCGGCAAGCGAGAACTCATCGACGCAGCCAGGGGCTCCGGCTCGCGTCACGCTGCTCGCGCACGACTCTTTCGTCGTCAGTGACGCGCTCAAGGAGGAGTTCACCGCGCGCACCGGCATCTCGCTCGACATCGTCACTGCGGGGGACGCGGGCACGATGGTTGCCGGCGCCATCCTGGCGGCCGGGTCACCGACCGCCGACGTGATGTTCGGCATCGACAACACCCTTGCGTCCAGAGCACTGGCCGGCGGTGTCTTCGAGCCCTACACGGCATCCGACGCGGCCGAACTTCGGCCTGAGCTCGCGACGGACACAGCCAACGGAATGCTCACCCCGATCGACTTCGGCGACGTATGCGTCAACATCGATGACTCGTACTTTGCGGACAAGGGCATCGCGGCCCCGACAACACTCGATGACCTCGCCAAGCCCGAGTACCGGGACCTGCTCGTGGTCGAGGATCCGGGAACCTCCTCCCCCGGCCTGGCGTTCCTGCTCGCGACGATCGCCCGCTACCCCGACTCATGGCAGGACTACTGGCACAAGCTGAGGGACAACGGGGTATCCGTGGCCGGGTCGTGGACTGACGCGTACACCGGCCAGTTCACCGCAGGTGGCGGCAAGGGCGATCGGCCCCTCGTGGTGTCGTACGCGACCAGCCCGCCCGCCGAGATCGTCTACGCGAGCGATCCGAAGCCCACCGAGCCGAGCACGTCGGTCATGACCGACGGCTGCTACCGCCAGGTCGAATACGCCGGCGTCCTCGCGGGAACGCAGAACCCGCAGGCCGCGGGAGCCGTCGTCGACTGGCTGCTGTCGCCCGAGGTCCAGGCCGACCTGCCCTTGTCGATGTTCGTCTTCCCGGCCCGAGCCAACACCCCGCTGCCGGAGGTCTTCACGAAGTTCGCCGCGACCGTCGCGAGCCCCCTGCAGCTTGACCCGCAGCAGGTCGCCGATGGAGTGTCCGGCTGGCTTGCCGACTGGGGAACGGTGATGGGTCGCTGAACGCACCCCGCTGGCTGCGCTGGGCGTGGATCGTCCCGGCCGCCTTCCTCGCGGCCTTCTTGATCTACCCGCTCGCGACGCTGGGGATCCGGGTGGGAGCCGATGGCGGGCTCGCGGGCCTGATGTCGGCGTCAACGTGGCAGGTGGCCGGACTCGCCGCAGTCCAAGCCCTCGTGAGCACGGCTCTCGCCCTCGCGCTCGGCCTTCCCATTGCGAACGTGGTGTCCAGGTACCGCTTCAGGGGTCGGGCCCTCACTCAGGCGATGGTGACAGTTCCCTTCGTACTGCCCACGGTTGTCGTGGCGCTCGCCTTCAGGAGCCTGCTCGGGACCGGGCTGCCGCAGGGATTCGCTCTCGTGGTCATCGCGCATGCATACGTGAACCTCGCCGTTGTCGCGCGCATCGTCGGCGCGCAATGGGTTCAACTCGACGACGACTACGAGAACGTCGCTCGCACGCTTGGGGCGACCCGATGGCAGGCATTCAGGACTGTCACCCTGCCCAGCCTTCGAGGCGCAATCGCGTCGAGTGCAGCAGTCGTGTTCGTCTTCTCATTCACCTCCCTGGGCATCGTCCTGCTCCTCGGAGATGCGAGCACGCGAACGCTCGAGTCGCAGATCCTCCGACAGACATCCGTCCTCCTCGACTTCCCCGGCGCCGCGGCCACGGCGGTGATCCAACTCGTCCTCGTCAGCGTCGTGCTGATCGCGGGAGCGATCGCAAGCCGCAAGACACCGAGGCGGGTCATGCGGCCGTTGCAACTGCGGCAGATCCCGCGCGACGCGATGGGCCTGGCGATTCGTGCCGTTGTTGCGGTCACGGTCATCGTCGTCGCGGCTCCGATCGTCGCGCTGGTCGTCGACTCCCTGCGAGCTCAAGGCGCGTGGACCACCTCGTGGTGGGCAGCACTGGGCTCGGTGGACTCGGGCACCACCCGGATCGGATCGCCCTTGTCCGCACTGGGGATGTCCCTGAGCTACGCCCTGGTCGCCGGGCTGATTGCCAGCGTCGTCGGAGGCCTCGCCGCGGTTGCCGTCCTCAGCGACGGCCGCACGCGCGTCATCGCGCTTGTCGCAGTCGTTCCGCTCGGGGTGTCTGCTGCAACGCTGGGGCTGGGCACCCTGCTGGCCTTCGGACGTGCTCCGCTCGACCTGCGAGGCACCGGGTTGCTCGTGCCCATCGCCCACTCGCTCGTCGCTGTGCCGCTCGTTGTCGCGGTAGTCGCCCCCGCCCTGCGCGGGACTGACGCTCGGCGACTCGCAGTCGCGGCGTCGCTGGGGGCAAGGCCGACGAGAGCATTCGTCACGACATACGGCTCCGTGCTGAAGGTGGTGATGCTCGCATCGGCGGCACTGGCCGGTGCGGTCTCGCTCGGCGAGTTCGGCGCGGCCTCGTTCCTCGCACGGGCAGGCAGTCCGACGGTCCCGGTCCAGATCGTGCGACTTCTCAGCAGGCCAGGCGAGCAGTCGTACGGGGTTGCCGCGGCGCTCGCCGTCGTGCTCGTTCTCCTGACACTGGCCATGGTGCTCGTCATCGATCGACTCGGCGTGAACAGGCCGCGCACCGCGGTTGGTGCCCGGTGACGGCGCGCCTCGCCGTCACCGATCTATCGATCGGCTACGACTCGACGGTCCTCGCCAGCGGGATCAACCTGGTCGTCCAGCAACGCGAGATCGTCGCCATCGTCGGGCCGAGCGGGAGCGGGAAGTCGACTCTCCTTGCCACGCTCGCGGGTGTCACCCCAGCCCTCGGCGGTCGCATCCGCGTCGACGGCGTCGACGTCACCGACATGCCGATCCACCGGCGCGGCATCGGCATGATCTTCCAGGAGCCTCTGCTGTTCCCGCACCTCAACGTCGGCGACAACGTCGCCTACGGCCTACGCCGGCACAAGCAGTCGCGCGCGCAATCCAGGATCCGTGCATCCGAGCTGCTCGACTGGCTCGGGCTTTCCGGGTACGAGGACCGGCCGGTCGATGAGCTGAGCGGGGGCCAGGCTCAACGCGTCGCCCTGGCTCGCGCGCTGGCTCCAAGACCGGCGGTGCTTCTTCTCGACGAGCCCTTCAGCGCACTCGACGCCGACCTGCGCCAGAGGCTCGCGATCGAGGTCGCGGCAGCATTGCGGCACGAGGGAACCGCAGCGCTGCACGTGACCCACGACGCCGCGGAGGCAGCGGCAATGGCCGACAGCGTCATCACCCTTCCCCGGACGCCTTCGTGATCGCCTTCAATGCTTGTTAGGGTTCCGCGGTGACCTCGACCGCGACCCAAAGCAATGCGCCCGCCTACCGCCGGGTGCTCACGGGCCGCTGGCGACTGATCGCGGCCAGCGCTCTGATGCTGTTCGTCCAGCTCGCGCTGATCCGCTGGACCGGTGCGAACCTGCTGCACCTGTCCTACTTCTCGAACCTCATCCTGCTGGCGTCCTTCCTCGGCATCGGCCTGGGCTTCCTACGCTCGCGCATGCCCCGCGACATGGGCCGCTACGTCCCGATCGGCCTGCTGTTCCTCGTCGCGTTCATCTCGTTCTTCCCCGCCAAGCTCGACGGCTCATCGACAGATCTCATCTACTTCACAACCGTGCAGCCGACGGGCCTGCCCATGTGGGTCTCGCTGCCGCTGGTGTTCATCGTCGTAGCGATCACGATGACGATGTTCGGCGAGATCACCGGACGAGCGTTCCGGGAGTTCAAGGCGCTCGACGCCTACCGCTGGGACATCATCGGCTCGATCGGCGGAACCCTGGCGTTCACCTTGATCGCCTTCCTTCGCGCCCCGTCGTGGATCTGGCCCGTCGTCACCTTGATCGTCCTGTGGGCGCTGTATGGATTCACGCTGCCGTGGGTAAGCCGGATCGCGATGGTGGTGATCATCGGCGCGCTGGTGTTCGAGTCCTTGGCCGCGGGAGTCTCGTGGTCGCCCTACTACAAGGTGACGACCGAGAGCTACAACGTCGGAACCACCCAGGAGTTCACCAAGATCCAGGTGAACGGCATCCCGCACCAGAACGTCATGGATGCGCAGGAACGGCTCAAGGTCGAGCCGATGTACGCGCGACCGTATGAGCGCGCGGTAGGCAACCCGCTGAACAACGTCCTCATTGTCGGCGCTGGGACGGGCACCGACGTTGCCCTGGCACTCGCGAACGGCGCGAAGCACGTCGACGCGGTGGAGATCGACCCGCGCATCCAGCAGATCGGAATCGAGCTCAACCCCAACAATCCGTACGACGATCCGCGGGTCTCGGTTCACATCGACGACGGGCGGGCGTTCCTGTCGCGAAGCGACGACAAGTACGACCTCATCTTGTTCGCCCTCCCCGACTCGCTAACTCTCGTCTCCGGCGCCTCGCAGCTTCGCCTGGAGTCGTACCTGTTCACCGAGCAGGCGATGGCAGCCGCACGCGACCACCTCACCGACGACGGCGTCTTCGCGATGTACAACTACTACCGCGAGCCATGGCTGATCAACCGCCTCGCTGGGACGGTCGACGAGGTCTACGGGCACGCACCGTGCCTTGACACATTCACGGCGATGCAGTCGGTAGCCGCAGTGACGATCGGGAAGAACGCGGACAGCGCGATCTGCGCACCCGGGGCAACGTGGGACAGGGCCGCAGTCCTTGCGGCGGGCCAGGACGTTCCGACGCCCGCTACCGATGACCACCCGTTCCTGTACCTCAAGGAGCGCACGATCCCGACGCTGTACCTGCTCATCATCGCCCTCATCATCGGGGCATCGTTGATCGGCGTTCGCATCTTCGGCGGCCCGCTTCGCAACATGCGCGGCTACGGCGACCTCTTCTTCATGGGCGCGGCATTCCTGCTCCTCGAGACCCGGTCGATTACCACGTTCGCGCTCCTGTTCGGCACGACATGGCTCGTCAATGCGCTCGTCTTCACCGGAGTCCTGCTGGCCGTGCTCGCGGCAATCGAAGTCACCCGCCGAGCCAAACGTGACATACCGCGGCCGTTCATCGTGACGGCCTTGTTCGGGTCGCTGCTTCTCGCGTTCCTCATCCCGAACTCCTCGCTGCTCGCACTCCCGGTGCCCCTGCGGCTGCTCGCGGCAGCAGTTCTCGCGTTCATGCCGATCTTCTTCGCCAACCTCCTGTTCACCTCCCGGTTCAAGGACTCGGCGAACCCGACCGCGGCCTTCGCGGCGAACCTGTTCGGCGCGATGATCGGCGGCTGCCTGGAGTACTTGTCGCTCCTGCTCGGCTACCAGTTGCTGCTCGTCGTCGCAGCCGGCCTCTACCTCGCGGCAGTCCTCATCGGGCAGCGCCAGTTGTCGAAGCAGCGCTCGACAGCGGCCACGTAGTCCCGTCTCCCCGTCGATAGGGTCCTGATGTGACATCTCCTCGGGGTCGGTTCTCGGGAATCGCCCGCGCGGCACGAGGATTGCTCCTTGGCTCCGCGGTCCTGCTGATCACGACCGCGGGTCACGCGGCCGGCCATGGCGGGTCCCTGCCGGACGCATCAGCACTGCTGGTCCTGCTCCCGCTGTTCGTGGTGCTCAGCGCGTCGCTTGCCGATCGCCGACTGAGCACCATCACGCTCCTGAGCTACCTCGTGGGAACGCAGGTGCTCGCCCACGTTCTGCTCGTGGTGGGTTTCGGGCACGGCGCTCACGGCGACGGAGCCTCGCTCACCCCGTCCCCGCGGATGCTGGTTGGCCATTCGGTCGCCACTGCTCTCGTAGTGCTGGTGCTGGCCTACGGCGAGGATCTCCTGCATCGGTGGCTTCGCTTCCTCGCCGATCTCACACGTACGTGGAACCCAGAGCTAGCCCCAGTCCTCGATGGTGCGAACGCTTCCTGGGCACGCTCGCCCATGCCGTTCCTCGCCTGGGAATTTGCCTCCTCGATTCAAGGTCGCGGTCCTCCGACAACTCGGTAGCTGAACCGCATTCTCATTCTCCTTGACTCTCGAAAGGTACTTCCATGCACGCATTTTTCAGATCTCGTAACGCGCGACTCGGCTTGGCTACGGCAATCGCCGCCTCCAGTGCGGTGATTGCGATCGCTGGCCCGGCAAGCGCCCACATGGGCATCGACCTTGGCGGCGGAACCCCCACTGCCGGGAGCAGCAGCGCCTTCTGGTTTCGTCCCGGTCATGGCTGCGGCGGCGATGCCACCAACACCCTCACCGTGACCGTGCCCGACGGCGTGACGAACGTGAAGGCACAGCCGAAGGCTGGCTGGAACCTGACGTCGGACGGCAAGACCATCATCTGGTCGCGCGGATCGCTCCCGGACGATCAGTTCGACGACTTCGGCATCCGACTCACCTGGCCGAAACTGGCTCCGGGCGTGGCTTCTCAGAAGTTCTACTTCCAGTCGGTGCAGGTCTGCAACGCCGAACTGAAGGTGGCTCGCTCGGGAAAGACGGCGACCATCACCGGGTTCCTGCCTGCCTATGCCGGGAAGGCAGTCTCACTGTTCGTCGATGACGTCCCGCTGACGATCCGCCCGGTGTCGGTAGGCGCGGACGGGAAGTTCACGGTCACCACGGCAACGTCGAAGGTCCCCGAAGGCAGCGACGTGCAGGCGAAGGTCGGCGATCGCGTGGTCGGCAATTCGATCGCACGTACCGAGGGCTGGGTCGAGATCCCGGCTCCCGGCTCGACGGCCTCGCTCGCGATGCCGGCCCCGTCGATCACCGTCGCCGCCCCGGTCGTGAAGTAGACCGATGCGCCGAGCCCTTGGGGCCGCACTGCTGGGCTCACTCATCATCATGGTGAGCCCAGCAGTCGCGCACGCCCACGCAGACGTCACAAGCAGCAGTCCACGCAACGGTGCTCAGCTAGCCTCCGCACCAAAGGTGATCACCGTGACCTTCGGTGAGCCCGTCACGCTCGACGTCCAGAAGCCCGCGATCGTCAACAATGCCGGGGCAGTGGTTCCGTCAAGCTCGACGATGTCCGGGACACGGCTGACCGTCACGCCATCACGATCACTCGCACGCGGCAGCTACGCCGTGACCTGGCACGTCGTCTCCGATGACGGACATCCCGTGGCCGGGGCCATCTCGTTCGGTGTGGGCAGGCAAGGACCACGCGGATCGAAGGTCGCGCTTAGCACGACGCCGGCGGTCCCCTCGGTTCTCAGCGGCAGCAGATCTGGGCCGCTCACTGTCACGTTCGCGCACCGGGCGACGTCCGGCGAGGTGGAGTGGACGAACCCACGTCTTCTCGAACCGATCACCTGGCCCGTTATCGGCGCAGGCCGCACCTCGTCCGCGTCAGGAGTCCTTCCCGTCGCTGGGACATGGACCATGACCGCGACACTTGAGGGCAAGGACTACTCGATAGTCGTCCTCAAGGGATCGACAGTCATTCGGAACGCTGCGCGCGGAGCAGCAGATCAGTAGCCTGAGAGCCGGGAGGCACCGTGACGGAGCCGGGTAGTACTCGCGACCTCGAGCAGGGCGTGCAGCGGGACTTCAGGCAGGCGATGTCCTACAGCGAGTATCTCCGACTCGATCTCGTTCTCTCGGCGCAGCAGCCGCTGAGCTCTCCCCCACGCCACGATGAGCTGCTCTTCATCATCCAGCACCAAACATCCGAGCTCTGGCTGAAGTTGCTCCTGCACGAACTTCGTGAGGCGCGTGCGCGGTTGCGTGACGACGACCTCTCCCCCGCTCTCAAGGGGCTCGCACGCGTCAAGCACATCCAGCACACTCTCATCGAGCAATGGGGGGTCCTGACAACGCTGACCCCCAGTGAGTACAACGAGTTTCGATCCTTCCTCCAGAGCTCATCGGGGTTCCAGTCCTGGCAGTATCGAGCCGTCGAGTTCATCCTCGGCAACAAGAGCGCGGACATGCTCCAGGTGTTCGACCACGATCCTCAAGTTCAAGCGCTTCTCGTCGAGCTCCTTGACGAACCGAGCCTGTACGACGAGTTCCTACGCTTCCTGCATCGTCGGGGACACGAAGTTCCCGGGGGGATCCTGGAACGGGACGTGCGTGACGCGTGGGCACTGCACCCGGACCTGGTTCCCGTCTTCGCCCGGATCTACGAGCACTCCCATGAGTTCTGGCAGGAGTACGAAGCCTGCGAGGCACTTGTCGATGTCGAGGACAACTTCCAGTTATGGAGGTTCCGTCATCTGAAGACCGTGGAGCGGATCATCGGATCCAAGAGCGGAACCGGAGGATCAAGCGGAGTGCCGTTCCTGCGAAAGGCCCTGGACCTCACCTTCTTCCCCGAGCTCTACGCGGTTCGCGCGGAGATCGGGGACTGACCCCACTGCAGGAGCACGTCGGGCTCCTGCTCCTCGTTCGCGCGTCCGTCGGTTCGCTCTACCTCCACGAAGCCGTGGCCGGCATAGAAGGTCCGCGCAAGCTCGTTGCGCAGGAACGTCCATAGTCGGATGCCGGGACCGATCGCGATCATCGCCTCACCCAGCAGCGTGCTGCCGACACCCTCACGTTGATGATCGGGGTCGACATAGAGGTGATTGAGCCATTCATCGCGCGCGAGCGCGAAGCCGACAGCGCGATCGCCGTCTACCGCGACCCAGCCGATCGAGGTCGAGATCTCCCGTCCGAAGAACGCCAGGTCCTCTTCGGGAGTGTGGACGTCCGGCAGCCACGGCAGCGCCTCGACTCGACTCCTGCGATGCAGGCACGCGACCTGCGCATCGTCCAACGCTCGTATCGATCGAATGGACCACGGCACCAGCTGAGTCAACACCCCATGCGGCACCATGGCACACATGAACGGACCTCCAGTCCAGATGTCGGTGATCGATGGAGTCGGGACAGTCTCGATCCGACCGATCGATGACGACTACCCGCGACCGGAGTCGCCCAGTGAATGGGGCGACTGGGGTCCCGTCTCGCCCGAGGTGAAGGGCATGGTTCTGTACCGGTGGCTGGTTGAGCTCACCTCGCGTGACGGCACGACGCTCGCTGTCGGCGACGTGTCGGCGCATGCGGTCTGGTACGGGCCTACGGCAGGCTCCCGCGCGATGAACATCGGCATCTCGCTCGTAGCCGAGCACCGGGGAGTGGGCATCGGCAGCGTCGCTCAGCGTCTGCTCGCCGAGGAGTTGCACCGCCAGGGCACAGTGCGCGTCGAGGCATCGACCGACGTCATGAACATTGGCGAACAGCGCTCACTCGAGCGCGCCGGTTTCGCGTTTGAAGGAACACTGCGACAGGCACAACAACGGGCAGACGGACTGCACGACCTTCAGGTCTGGTCGCACATCCACCAGTCAGGCTGACACCCGTTCCGCAGGTCCCCGCAGCATGAAGAATGACACCATCAGGACAGCAGCGGGAACGGCGTTCCAGCGCGAGTCGTCGGACGGAGAGATCGCGCTCAGCACAGTGCTCACGACATAGAGCAGAACGAGGAGCATGCTCGCCACGGCACTGAACGGCGACCACGCCCCGCCTCGTTCGAGCAGTTGCCAGGCAAGGACCACCTGGGCGATCATCAAGGCCGCGCCAAGGAGGCACGCGATTCGCCATTCCGTGGGAAGGGACTCGTACTCCCCGTTCGCGATGCGCGACGTGACCCACTCAAGATTGAGCGCGCCAGAGGCCAGGACGACGAAGTTGGCCGCCGACATGACGACGATGAGCGCGAACCACAGCAGGCGCATTCGCACGGTCACGTGCCGAAACTAGTGCCCAGGTCCGGCAAGCAGGGCCTTCAGCACTTCCTCGGCGTGGTTGAGCAGGAGAAAGTGCCCGGTGTCGGGCAGGACATGGAGCGTCGCTGAAGGCAATGACGTAGCCATCCGCTCCGCCCACGCCATCGGCACGAGGTGATCTTCGGCGCCCTGCCATACATCTACGGGTGTCGTGACATCGGCGAACGTGAAGCCCCACGGCAATGCCCATGCGCGGTACTCCTCGACGATGCCGGCCGTCAGGCGTGTCGCGTCGTGCGCGGACGCCGCGAGCTCTACCGCAGCGTCACGGACCGCGCGTTCGTCACTCGAGCCCTCGCCCTTGGCGGCGACGCGTGCCCACATGGACGGAGAGAAGGCGGCCAGGCCACCAAGCACTGAAGCAGCGACCCGAAGCTCCGCGACCCGATTGACCGCCATCGACGTGAACCGCCGATCCATGGCGTTCAGTTCCGCGAGGTTCGTCGGGTCATCGAGGGGAAGACCCCCGGCGACGATCGCGCTACGCACGACGCGGTCGGCGAGGTGGTGCGCCGTCGCCAGCGCGTACTGCCCGCCCATGGACCAGCCCGACAGACGTACCTGGTCCACCCCCAGGTGATCGAGGAGTTCCTCCGCATCGCGCGCGCCATCCATGACTGTTCGTCCCGGAGACGGCGTCGATCCACCGATTCCGGGACGATCGAAGGAGACCCAGCGCACGCCCAGGCGTCGAGCCACGGCATCGCCTGGCGCGATATCCGTGGCGCTCACGAGTCCGCCGTGGTGATGGAGCACCACGGATCCGTCGGCGGCGCCGAACTCGATGTAGGTGAGCACTCGCCCGTCCGCAAGGGAGCAGCGCGAGCGTTCCGCAACGGGGGCCATGCCCGCACAGTAGACGCCTAGACTCGCTGGATGCTCTCCCTCACGGACTTGGCTGCGCTAGCCGAGTCGCACCGCGAGGACCTGCTCGTCGACGTCGCCCCGCTGTTCATCGGCAGCCATGAGATTGACACCGCGGTCCGTCCGGCTGTGATGGGCTGCATCAACCTCTCGCGCGACTCGACCTACCGCGAGAGCATCGCGATCTCGACCGACGCGGGCGTGCGCATGGCCCGTGTCATGTCGGCGCAGGGTGCCGACTTTGTCGACATCGGCGCCGAGTCCAGCACGGCACGAGCGGTCCGCGTCAGCGCGGAGGATCAGATCGCTCGAATGAGCCCGGTCATCGAGCGCGTCAGCGACGAGGGCATCGCCGTTTCGGTCGAGACCTACGACGTGAACGTCGTTCGCGCATGCCTCAAGGCCGGCGCGCAGGTAGTGAACCTGACCGGAACTGCCGATCAGGACGCGATCCTCGATCTCGCCGCCGAGCACGAGGCAACCGTCGTCCTCTGCTACGTGGCTGGCGACAACGTGCGCGACATCACCGACGTGGCGACTGACATCGACCCGATCCCGGCACTGCTCGATCACTTCGAGGCCCGCGTGGACCTGGCCCATGCTCGGGGAGTCCACCGACTGGTGATCGATCCGGGAATGGGCTTCTACTACGGCAATCTCGTCGACCCCGTCGTTCGCGCGCGCCATCAGGCGACCGTGCTGCTGCAGTCTTTCCGGCTGCGGGTACTCAGACAGCCGGTCTGCAATGCCCTCCCCCACGCCTTCGACCTGTTCGGCGATCAGTTCCGAACCGCCGAGGGCTTCTTCGCTGTTCTGGCAGCGGTCGGTGGTACTAACGTGTTCCGCACGCACGAGGTCGCACATGTGCGATCTGTCCTCGACGCGATCGCCTCGCTGAACGGTCCGCAGTAATCACTCGCCCAGGGAGTCTCCATGTCAGTCACCACCCGCACACTCGCCGTCTCCGCAATCGCCGCGGGCCTGCTGCTGGGAGTGCAGGCCACCGCGCATGCCGACACTGACCTTGCGGGCCATTGGAACTCCGCCTCGCTTCGTCAGGACGGAGTCGGCTACGCGCTTAGCCTCACGGCCTCATCGAGTCCGGCATCGTCTTACGACGGCGTCCTGGTGATGCACTTCCAGAACGGCCAACTCGGCAAACGGATCCCGGTCGGTCTGGTGGAACGCGGCGACAAAGTCACGCTGGTCATGCCCGGTGGCTCCCTGGCATCGGGGCGAAAGACCCTGTCCGGCACGATCGGGCAGGACGGCAGCATCTACTTCAAGAACTGCCAGAAGGAACTTCCCTACGTGACGAAGGCCACCGCGCCCTCGATGTGCATGTTCCAGGAGTTCGCGCTCCGCTGACGGATCACCCCTTCGCGTAGGTCAGGATCTCCTGCTCGCCAGCGAAGAGCTCGAGCACGTCTCCAGCGACCGTGTAGCCGGTGACTGTCTCGAGCGAGGCCAGATACGCCTGCTCTGCCTGCATCGCCTCTTCCGGACCGGCCATCTTCGTCGACGCGATCTCGCCGAAGTTCAAGTCGCCTGACGGGCCGGAGGTGAACGTCGTCGTGTACTGATTGACGCCGCCGAAGCCAGCGGCCGTGGTATCGGTGAACGTGATCGTGATCCCGAACTCCGACAGCTGCACAGAGTCGATCGCGGCCCCCGTCAATGACCACGACGCAACCAGTCCTTCGCCCCCTCGCGGCCCGCCACTCGTGGCCGTGCTGTCCGCGGGCCCGGTGTCATCGGAGGCACACGCGGCCATGAGCGGAACCATCAGCAGGGCGGCAAGCAGCAACGCGATCCGCGGCGCCCTCATGGGCGTGCGATGACGACGATGCTGTCGCCGTCGGCGAGGGTGATGCGGTGATCCTTCGGAGCGTTCACCCGTAGACCGCCTCCCAGCGTTCCATCCTGCCCCGCCGCAGCGGCGGAGCGGTAGCCGATCGCCACGGTACCCCAGTCGCGAGCCGCTGCAACGACTTCTCCGAAGGTCGTCTCGCCCAGCGGGAGGTACCGCTGGGCGGGGTGCAGGGCCACCACGGCTCCGTCGGAATCGAACAGATCAGCGAACACCGGCGCCAGGTGCGGGCTCTCGCTCAGCTGCGACATGAGCAAGCTGATGAGCTTCTGGCTGACGATGAAGTCGTGATTGTCCGAGGTTCCGCCGAGCTCGACATCGTGCGGATCGAGCAACTCGGCGACGACGTTCTCCTCGTGCGGGGTGCTCTCCGCAACGCCGCGCACGTGCATCAATGTCAGCAGCGTGCGGGCGTCCGCCTCGTCGGTCGAGAACTGCTCGCGCTCCGACAGCAGCATGATGTGGTCGAAGGGGCCCTCGTCCATCACTCGCACGATGGCCGAACGGTCGATCGGATCGCCTTCGTGGATGATCAGCGCCTGCTGCGTCAGGCTCATCGACTGACCCACCCGGCTGACGTCGTGCAGGTCCTCGTTGACCATGACATGCAGTTCCGAGCCGGGCGCGACGTGGATCTCGATCTCGTGGGCGATCAGCGGAGCGAGATCGCTCCACCCGACGATAAGAGTTCTCTCCTGCGTCTTCTCGACCGGGTCCAGCCGCCGCTCGCCGGTCGGCTGCCAGGCTACGGGCGGACGGTCGAAGACGAAGGTGGAGTCGTCCTCGGCAATCCCGATGACGAAGTCACCGGCGGCCAGAGAGGTTCCCGGAGACGGGCTCAGCTCCACACTTCCGTCGGAGTGGCGAAGCCCGATGACGGTCGCGTTCGATGCGCCAAGCAGCAGCTCGCCGAAGTTGCGGCCGATCCACGTCGATCCAACCTCGACCGTGTACATCTCGTCGCCATCGAAGTCGAGCAACTCCTGATAGATGGCACCGAGCCCGGCAGCCCTGGACACTTGAGCACCGATGCGAGCAATGACGTCCATCGGCGTGACCGTGATGAGCGACGGGCCGGCGGCCTGCTTGAGCGCCTGCGCGGTGTGCGCATCATCGATCTCCGCCACGACGGTCAGACCCTCAAGACCCGGCACGAGCCGGGTCAGAGCCAGAACGGACTTCACGACCTGTGCGTCCGATCCTTCGGAGCTCCGCAGCACGATCACCGACTTCGCATCCTGAGGGTTCCCCTGAGCGAGATCGTGAACCCGCGTGGTCATGCCGCTTCGGACAACGAGCCTGGATGTCTTGAGGTCGGTGACGACGGAACGAATGTCCTCGGTGACCTCCACTGTGTCCTCCCCCGTGAGGACGACGATCGCGCGACCACGTTCGCTGACATTCGCCTCGACCAGCTCGGCGACGATGGTCGGAAGCTTGTCGCTCCACCCGACGATGAGGGTGTGCCCCGACTCGATCACCAAGGACTTCCCCCGGCGCAGCGAGTCCACGCGGCTGTCGATTGATGACGACACCAAGCCGATGATCGTGGCCGCCAGGAAGATGCCCGCGAAGGTGACGAACAGCATGATCAGCCTGAACTGGCTTCCGTCATCTCCCGAGAAGGTTCCCGGGTCCAGCGACCGAGTCAGGGCCAGCCACAGGCCATCGGCAAAGCTGGTGCTCTCGTCGCCGGGTCCGACCCCCGACAACCGAATGATGAATGCGATGAGCAGGAAGAAGGCCGCGGCGATGAAGCCGAGCCAGATCAGGACTGCCCACAGCCCGCGGGACAGCGTGTTGTCGAAGCGATAGCGCAGCCGTTGACGCAGCGTGAATGTGCCGCTCACAAGTTCCCCGATCACCAGAGCCAACGCGTGCCGCCGACGGGTGTGCAGCGTACTCAGCGCCCCGTGTCCGCGATACTGCGTCCATGTCCACGCCGTCCGCCGACGAGCCCACGGCAGAGAGTCGCCGCTCCGGGCCTACGGTCAGCTGGTTCGAGCTGTTCTACGACCTGGTCGTCGTCGCGGCCGTGAGTCTGTGCAACGACGCCTACCTCGAGAATCCGTCGTGGAGCACCGCAATCGCAGCTCTGCTCAGCATCGCTGCGCTGTCGTGGGTATGGCTGATGACAACCGTGCTCAACAACGTGTTCCCGCGTGATGACCTGCTCAGGCGGCTCCTCCTGCTGGCACAAATGGCATTCATCGTGATTGCCGCGCTTGCGGTCGACCAGAACGGCCTGCAGAACTCCATCGGCCTCGCCTCGTACGGAGCGTCGATTCTCGTGATCGGGGTTCTCGTGCTCCGCGAGCGCGGCGGGCTCGAGCGGGCGCGCGTCATCAAGGGCGGCCTGCTTTCCCTCGGGGTCTCATCGGGCATCTGCTTCGCCGGCGCGCTGTTCTTCAGTACCAATGCCGGTCTCGTCATCGCGCTGGCACTTGGCATCAGCGTGGGCTCGGCACTGACCGCACGACTCGAGACGCCCGGCTCGGGGACCCTGCTACGCGTTGATCACCTGCGAGAACGGCGCGGTCTGTTCATCCTCATCATCCTGGGCGAGGGATTCGCCGAACTCGTGCACGAGTTGCACAGCCACGGGTCCATCCCGCGCGGTGGGATCTTCGTCCTCACGTTCTTGTTGAGCTTCGCCCTCTGGTGGATCTACTTCGACGGCACATTCTCCGAACGATTGGACCGAGTGCTCGTCCACTGGCGCCTGTCACTGCTCGGTCATCTGCTTCTCATCTACGGAATGGCCGGAACCCTCGACCTTCTCGTGCTCGTCACCGCCCAGGAAGAGGAGGTGCTCGGCGATGCGAGCCTGCTGTACTTCGGGATCTCGCTGGCGACCGTGTTCTTCTCGTTCGCCCTGCTCGGCTGGACCGTAAGAGGACGGTTCGGGGCTCCGGGCTGGGTGCAGATCTGTTCGGGGATCGTCGTCCTTGGCATCGGCCTGGCCGGCACGGCTGGCGACGATCGAGCGGTCAACGTGGTGATGATCACAACGTCGGTTCTGGTGATCTCGAACGCGCTGTTCGCGGTGTGGGTCGAACGGGCCGAAGCGAACTCGGGCTGGCGGAACACCCTCAAGGCGGTCGTCAGCGGAGAAGGCTCGCGGGACGAACTGTTGGACTAGCGTGACGCCATGCCCACCATCTCGCTGGTCTTCGCCGGGCTCGCCGCCCTGCTGCACGTCTACTTCTTCTTCCTCGAGTCGGTCGCCTTCCGCAAGCCGTTCGCGCACCGCACGTTCGGGGTGAGTGATCCGGCCGAGGTCGAGTTGCTCGCCTTCCCGATGCTGAATCAAGGCTTCTACAACCTATTCCTGGCGATCGGTACCGCGGTCGGCGTCGTCGGGGTGGCTCGGGACTGGGAGCCACAGGGCACGACCCTCGTGGTCTTCGGGTGCTTGTTCATGGTCGGTGCCGCACTCGTCCTCGTCATCGCACGTCCGCGGATGGCGCGCGCTGCCGCCATCCAGGGGGCACTACCCCTCCTCGCTCTGATCGCTGCGCTGATCTGGTGACGATCCGGTTGCGACCCGTGTCGCTGTTCGATGCTCCGCTGCTCACCTACTGGGACACCAAGCCGCACGTCATCGATTCGAGCGGCGACGACGACGCGGAGGACTGGTTCGTCGAACTCGCCAAGAATCCGACGTGGCGCTGGTACTTCATCGCCGAGGAGGGCGTAAGACCGGTAGGGATGGTGCAGCTCATCGATCCGCGCGAGGAGGAGTCCCACTACTGGGGCGACATCGAGCCCGGTCTTCTGGCCCTGGACATCTGGATCGGCGAGGAGTCAGATCTTGGCCGCGGCCTTGGAACGCAGATGATGACGTTGTCGCTGGACTTCGCTTTCGGACAAGGTGAGATCGACGCCGTGCTCATAGATCCGCTCGAGCGAAACACCCGGGCGCGACGCTTCTACGAGCGGCTGGGATTCGTCGCCGTCGGCCCGCGGCGATTCGGCTCCGACGACTGCATCGTTTACCGCCTCGAACGCGAGGCTTGGTCACGCCGAGGAGGCGCAGATGACTGATGCGTGGGATGAGATCCCCATCGGCAACCCGGCCCGCGGAGCGCTTCGGCACGCCGGATTCGCAGGCTACGAGGACCTGACCAGCGTCACCAGAGAGGAGATTGCCGATCTGCACGGGATCGGCCCGAAGGCCGTGCGCATCCTCGAGGCCGAACTGAGCTCGCGAGGCCTTGCCTTCCGCTCTGGCTGATGTCAGGACATCAGGTCGATGCCGCAGTCGGCAAGAACCTCCGGGCCGAGCGCATCGATCTGCGTGAAGACCTCGTTGACCTCGTCGGATGTCATGGCGTCGGGCTCGGCATTCATGCGCGCGACGAGCGCGAACAGGTCGTACAGGTCCTGGCGGCCGTCGGCCTGTGCCGCGACCGCGGCCGGCTCGAGGGCATCGGCGAACGCCTGGAGCTCCTCGTCGCTGACCTGGGACCCGGACGGGGGCTTGATCGCATACGCGTCGGCCAGCGGACCGCAGTACGTCGCCGTCGACCCGGTGTTGTCATCGATGCCCTCGGAGGCCAGATCGGACGCAACCGCCGAAGGGCTCGCTGCCGGCGCGGACGTGGACTCGGCTGACGACGAACCACCGCAGGCGGTGAGCGCGAGAGCCATCAGGGAGACGGACGAGACAAGAGCGATTGCACGGACGCGACGCGAGTTCATGCGGTCATCTTCTACCCCGGGCAGATGCGGCGAATCAGTGGCTCGGGGTTGACGGCGTCGGACTCCCCGCCACTTCGCCAAAACTCGAAATGCAGGTGCACGCTGCCGGGTGATCCCGTGTCGCCCATGAGCCCGATGACTTCACCCGCCTTGACTCGCTGGCCGCCTTTGATCAGAACCTCGTCCATGTGGCCGTAGTAGAACTTCGCTCCGCTCGACCCGCGCATGACGATCTGGAGAGCGCCGTTGTCCTGCAATTTGGTGCGATCGATGACGCCGTCCTCGACGGCGAGGATCGGGGTGCCACGCTTCGCGTGCATGTCGATGCCGGTGTGCTGGCGCTCGCCGCGATCGACTCCCCAGCCATCCCCGTAGGTGAAGTCCCGGGTAGGGCACACCCGCTTGCCGTCCGGTGGCGCGGCCTGCGCTGGCGTCATTCCCGCGAGGCCCACGAGCGCGACTACCGTCGCCGCGGCCGAAATCACCTGTCGTCGCACCGGGATAGCCTCTCATGGACTCCCGCGAGGAGGGCAGCCGAAGCCTGCTCGAGGCCTTGGCCGTCGAACTCGCCCGTTAGGTCTCGACCTGCAGGTCGGCCTTAGCGGCCGTGCCGGGCGCCTGCGTCGGAAGGCGGCCGGTGAAGAACAGCGCGGCGATGGTGAGCAGCGCGGCCAACGCGAACGCCGCCCTCAGCCCATCGAGCCGTGCCTGCGTGTTCACCTCGACGATGGCATCGGCCTCAGCGCCCGTGACCCCCGCATCGGTCAGCGCGGTCGTGAGCTGCGCGTCGGAGATGAACGGCACCGTGCCGACGAGACTGGTGCTCGCCTGCGTCTTCACCGATTCGGGCACGTCGGGATTCGTCTGGATGCCGGTGATCACGGATGCGCTCAGGGTCGCGATGAGCACCGACCCGATCAGCGCGGTTCCCAGTGACGCGCCGAGGTTGGTGGCGGTGTTCTGCAGGCCGCCGACCTCCGCGCTCTGCTCGTCACCAACCGCGGACACCGTCACGGCGCCGAGCTGCGAAGCAAGCGCTCCGAGCCCTAGGCCCATGAGCAGCATGGGAATGAAGACGACGGCCGCGTTCGCGCCGGGACTCATCCCGGCAACAAGGAACAAGATGCCGATGAGCATGGAGAGCAGTCCGAGGCGCACGACACGGCGCGGGTTGGCGCGCGGGCGAACCTTCGGAATGCCGATGGCAGTGAGCAGCAGGGCGGCCGACAGCGGCAGAAGCCTGACGCCGGTCTCCAGCGCCGAGAGGCCGAGCACCACCGACAAGAACAACGGCACGGCGAAGAACACTCCGGCCTGAACCATGAACTGGGCGAAGAACATGGTCAGTCCGCCGGACAACTGCCTGATCCTGAGCATGGCCGGGTCCATGAGCGGCTGGCCGCCAGTGTCCTGCAGGTGTGTCTCCCACCTCAGGAAGCAGTACACGACCAGACCGCCGAGAAGCATCAGCCAGATCGTCGGCGAGGCGCCGAGGATGGTCGGCGCTCCCGGGATCGGGATGACCCATCCCCACTCCCCCGAGCGGAGCACGCCGAAGACGAAGGCGCCAAGTCCGACCACTGACAGGGCAGACCCGACGAGATCGAGCTTCGCGCGAACCGGAGGGGTGTCAGCGATCCTGCGGAGGAACAGCAAGATGACGCCGACGATGACGACCTCTCCGATGAACACGTAGCGCCACGAGGCGTAGGTCGTCACCGCACCGCCGATGAGCGGGCCAGCCGCGACGGCCATCGCTCCGGCGGCAGCGACCATTCCGTATGCGCTCGATCGTTTGTCCGCGGCAAAGTTGGCCGCCACGAGCGCGACGATCGCCGGCATGATCAATGCCGCGCCCAGTCCTTCGAGCAGCGACCAGCCAAGAAGCAGGACGGGAAGGTTGGGCGCAATCGCGGTGACGAACGAGCCCAAGCCGTAGATGACCAGCCCGATAGCGAAGGCCCGGCGGCGGCCGATGATCGTTCCGATCTTGCCGCCGGTGATCATCATCGTGGCCATCACGAGTGTGTAGAGCGTGATCGCGGTCTGGATGCCGGTGATCGACGTGCCCAGGTCGGCGGCGACCTGCGGCATCGAGACGTTCATGACCGTGCTGTCGAGAGTCATGAGGAACTGGCTGGAAGCCAGAACCGCAAGGACTAGTCCGGCAGCTCCCCGTTGCGCCTTCGTCATGCGCGCGATCTTGGCACGTTAGATGAGCCGACGCGCCGAAGCCCACTTGGCGAGTTCGTGCCGATCCGACAATTGGAGCTTGCGCAGCACGGCTGAGACATGACTTTCCACGGTCTTGACCGACAGAACCAGTTCGCTCACCACCTCGCGGTACGTGTAGCCGCGCGCAATCAGGCGCATGACCTCCCGCTCGCGTGGCGTAAGCCGATCGAGTTCCTCGTCGTCCTCGGCCGATCCGCCGGCGAAGGCATCGAGGACGAAACCGGCCAGGCGGGGCGAGAACACCGCATCGCCGTCAGCGATCCGACGCACGGATTCGAGTAGTTCTGGACCGGTGATCGCCTTCATCACATAGCCGCGCGCACCGCCGCGGACGATATCGACGACATCGGAGGGGGCGTCGCTTACCGACAGGGCCAGGAACTTCGTCTCGGGAACCTGCTCCACGCAGGCGTCGAGCACCGCGCGTCCGTCGCCGCCGGGCAGGTGGACGTCGAGAAGGACGACATCCGGTCGCGTCGCGAGTATCACGTGGATCGCCTCAGTGACGTCGCCCGCCTCACCGACGATCTCCACGTCCGCTCCGATCTCTGCCCGAACCCCCGACCGCACCATGGCGTGATCGTCGACAAGGACCACTCTGAGCTTCGGTTCGCTCATGCCGACGCCTCCGGTGCGCGTGAGATACGCAGGCGGACCTCCGTGCCGGTCCCGGCGGTGCTGACAACTTCGGCGGATCCTCCGGCGCGCTCCATCCGGCCGATGACGGACTCACGAAGGCCGTGCCGATCGTCGGGCACGTTGGCCGGATCGAACCCGACCCCTCGATCCCTGATGAACACCTCTGCAGTCTCGTCGCCGATCTCGGCGTAGACGGAGGCGGCACCTCCCCCGTGCTTGGCGGCGTTGATCATCGACTCTCGCGTCGCGGCGAGCAACGCGGAGATGGCGCCGTCGATGGTGGCGTCGCCGACAGTGACGACGTCGAGAGTCGCGGCGTAAGCCGACTCGACCTCTGCCGCATCGCGTGACAGGCGAGCCGCAAATGTCCTCGTCGGATCTCCCTGCGGCGCATACAACCAGGATCGCAAGGCCCGCTCTTCTGAGCGTGCCAGCCGCGTGACTTCTCGCGAATCGGAGGCGTTGCGCTGGATGAGTGTCAGCGTCTGCAGTACTGAGTCGTGCACGTGGGCGGCGATATCGGCGCGCTCCTCGCTGCGGATGAGGGCTCGGCGCTGCTCGTCCTGCTCGCGCCAGCGTCGGTAGAACCAGGGGAACACGACCAGTCCGATGCCGCCAACGAGGAGAACCGCCGTTGCCAATGCCTGAACGGCAGCGGCCGCTCCCGTGCGGTTGATCAGTACGCCAACCAGCCCCAGGACGACCAGACACACGCCAAACACGATGCGCCACCGTCCCGCGCGCGCGGTCGATCCCGCCGTCTCCCGCGCGGCACGTGTCGCCGTCGAGGACCACTCGGCCCGCTGATCAGCGTCGGCCTGCTGCCACACCAGCGCTGCACCGACGATCGCGACGATGATTGGCAGGGCCACTCCGCCAACGATGTTGAAGCCGAACGCCGCGAGCAGCAGGCCCACTCCCAGCACCAGCGCTGCGAGCGCCAGCACCCTGGTGAGGTCCGCGCTAGGACTCTCGGCGACCTCGCCTTCGACCTCACCATCTGGGGCAAGCGGCAGCACCGCCCAGAAGATCGCGTACAGCAAGGCGCCAATACCACCAGCCAAAGCAAGGGCGACGAAGGCGACACGCACCAGCCACACCGGCAGCTGGAGGTGCTCGGCGAGCCCGCGGGCCACTCCCGCCAGGACTCGGCCGCGACTGGACCGCGTGGCGCGCGGCGTTTCGACTGTGAGGCTCACCCCCCGATCATCCCGGCTCGGCAAGGGTGCGCGCATCAGGGCGCACCCCCGATATTCTCGGGGTCAAGATCGGGGTCGATTCAGGGTTGGTCCCGGATGTGTGGGCCTTCGGGGACAGTGAGGCTTGGGTCATGACAGAAACTCCTGATCCCGCCCCCGGCGCAACGTTTGCGCCTCCCCCCTCCTCGTTCGCGTCGCGGCCTCCGCTGCGCCGCACTCGCGATGACCGCGTCATCGGCGGTGTCGCTGCCGGCTTCGGTCGCTGGCTCGGCGTCGACCCGGTAATCGTGCGCGTGGTTCTCGTCGTCCTTGCGATCTTCGGCGGCAGCGGACTGCTGCTGTACGCCGCCGGCTGGCTCTTCATCCCCGAGGAAGGAGCGCCCGCGAACGAGGCGCAGAAGTTCCTCGACAGCACCGGCAAGCCGGGCTCGGTCGGACGCGTCGCGCTCATTGTCGTCGCGGCCGGCCTCGGCATCATCGTGCTCTCTGCAGTATTCGGCGGTGGACCGTGGCACGGCTTCTGGTTCTTCGGAGGCGGCGGGTCAGTCCTCCTGCTGGCCGCGGCAGGAGGTGTCGTGCTGTGGCTGCTCAACAAGGACAAGTCCCCGCAGCAGACCAGTTCCGCAGCCATGGCGACGACCACTGTCGCTCCGGTGACCGAGACGACCGGATTCAGCTACGGCGGCTACGGCGACTACCCCGGCTATGTTGCGCCGACACCAGTGCCCGTCCCGCCGCCCGCGCCGAAGCCTCGCTCGTACCTCGGCGCAGCGACCCTCAGCCTCGCTCTCATCACGGTCGGCACGCTGGTCGCGCTGAACGTGAGCGGTGTGACCGACATTCCGCCGGTTGTCGTCCTCGCAGCCGGACTCGGAGTGCTGGGTCTGGGCCTGCTCGTGGGCACCTTCTTCGGTCGCGCCCGCTGGCTGCTCTCCATCGCGATCCCGCTACTCGGTGTGACGATGCTTGCCGCCGTCCTCCCGTCCGACCTACGCCTTGGCACGGAGATCGGCGACTACACGTGGGCGCCGACAACCACGGTGGACACTGCCGAGGAGTTCCGGCTGGACATCGGCACCGGGTTCCTTGATCTCACCGATCTGGCCCTGTCACCGACCGTCCCCACGGATGTAGACGCATCGGTCGGTATCGGCACCCTCGAGATACTCGTCCCCGACGGAGTGCGGGTACTCATCGATGGATCAGTGGGCGCCGGAACGATCGAGATCGAGGGCCTGCCCGATGCGAGCGGTACTCAGGCTTCGGTCGTCGACGAAGTTCCCGGCGTCGTTCCCCCTGGCGCACCAACAATCAATCTCACCGCCGATGTCAGCTTCGGAACCTTGGAGGTTTCCCGTGCGTAGGCACCCAATAGATCTGCTGTCGCTCGTCGCCGGTCTGCTGTTCACCGCGCTGGCCGTGGGCTACATCGCGAGCAACTACTACGAGGTGGACATCAATCCACGCCTGGTGCTCCCGGTCACGTTCGTCCTACTGGGACTCGCAGGTCTGGCTGGATCAGTACTAGCGCAGCGCCGCTCCGACCGCGAGCTGACGTCGACGCGACCCGAATCGTCGTGATCCCGGCCCGCAGACACCGACTTCACGACGGTTCGGGTCGCGTCGGCGTGGTGGAGTCGGGCTAGCCCGAGATGGCTGACGCGATCAGCAGCAGTCCGATCACGAGCAGCACCACAGCCATGACCACGGACTTGTTGCGGGAGAGCCAGCGACCCCAGCGATCAAGGGTGACGGCCGCTCGGTCGCCCAGCGCGAAGTAGACGACGAGCGGGGCCGAGACGCCGATCGACGCAGCCAGGGCGAATGCGGCGAGCGCGATCAGCTCGCTGCCGATCTCCATGCCGGACTCGGTGATTATCGTCGCCGCGGCAAGCGCGAGTACCAGGTTCTTGGGCTTGATTGCGGCGAGCGTCCAGCCCAGCCCGAAGGACTTCGACGGGGAGAACGAGGCCAGCGCCGCCATCCACTTCGGGAGCTCAGCCTGCTCGCCGGGCTGCGGGCGCTGCTTCCATTGCAGGACCGCGAGAACGAGCAGCGCACTGCCAAGAAGTCCCTTGAGCAAGCGAACGACGGGGCCACTTCCTTGGCTGCCGAAGACGGAGGTCTCGTTGAGGATGAGGATGCCGACCAGGCCGACGCTCACCAGTCCGATGATCCATCCCACGACGAAGGCCGAACCCGTCGCACGAGCGCGTTCACCGAGGAGAAGCAGCACCACGGCCATGATCGGCAGCGGACTGGCCAGCACGCCGATGGCAAGCGGGATGAGCTGCGCGAGGGTTGATCCCATTGTTCGAGCTGCGCTAGCCGAGCGGGAGCACGAGTAGCGCGAACAATCGCTCGGTCTCAGCACTCGGGTCGTTCGTCAGGCCCGTGTGGACAGCACCCGGCTGGACGACAGTGCTGCGCGGGGCCGTCAGCCAGCGGAACCGGCGACCTTGATCATCGTCACCGCGCAACGCACAGTCCGCTGCCGCGTCAAGCGCACGTGCGACCGCCTCGGGATCGGCGTGCGGATCGAGGGCCGCAAGACGATCGCGGTCGAGGAGCACGCGAGCACCGAGGTACTCCAGCGGCTTGCAGTATAAGATCACGCCCGCGTTCATCGCCTCGCCGCGCTCGACCCGGGGTACCACTCGAAGCACGGCGTACTCGAATGCCGAGCGCTGCTCGGTCATGTCGCCCCCTCGAGCCGGGGCAGCCACGCCTCGCGAGCGGCGAGCCTGCCGGTGATGCGCTCAATGTAGGCGGAGCGGACCTCATCGGCGCCCGCGAAACCGGGCTCGTCGACAAGCCACGCGTCGGGAACATCGGCCACCGACCGGTCGATCAGCTCGCCCGTGACGCGTGAAGCGAACTCGTCGTCTGCTGCGACGACGTCCGGGTGCGAGCCGCTGAGGACGTGGTCGGACCAGTCGTACGGACGAGAGTCGAAGCCTGCTGCCGCCGCCCACCGATGATGAAACGACAAGCAGGCGCCGTGATCGATGAGCCACAGCCCACGCCACTGCAGGAGATTCGGGTTTCGATGAGAGCGATCGACGTTGCCGACGAAGGCGTCGAACCACAGGACACGGCCGGCCAGGACAGAGTCGACGGGGAACGCCTTCGGATCGAAGTCCAGAGCACCGGGAAGGAAGTCGACGCCGAGGTTGATCCCGGCGCTGGCGCGCAACAGGTCCTGGACCTCCTGATCGGGTTCCCCCGAGGCGAGCGCGGGATCGACCTCCACGGTGACGAGGTCCGGCACGGGAAGGCCGAGTCCACGCGCAAGTCCGGCACAGATGACCTCGGCGATGAGCGCGCTGCGCCCTTGCCCTGCGCCACGGAACTTCACGACGTAGGTGCCCAGGTCATCGGCCTCCATCAGGCCGGGCAGCGAACCGCCTTCACGCAGGGGCGTGACGTATCGCGTCGCGTTCACGTGGGCGAGCACGAGGGATGAGCCTACCGGCGCGATCCCGAACGATCCTCGATGCGCGTCTACGATCAGGACCTGCCCGACCCACTCAGGAGCTCAAGCACGGAGGTGACCGTGAGCAGTGACCGCTCCGATGAGCGCCGAAGTCCGGC